>NZ_NKFB01000005.1:0-2124746 GCF_002223255.1 Burkholderia sp. AU17457 | reverse complement strand
GGGGACTAGATCCCCTTGAAGGGTCGTTCGAGACCAGGACGTTGATAGGTCAGGTGTGTAAGCGCAGTAATGCGTTCAGCTAACTGATACTAATTGCCCGTAAGGCTTGATCCTATAACAAGTCTGTTTCGCGCTACAGAGCGCGTCGGACGGTTGGATTCTCGTGTGTGATACACACAACCTAATTACTGCTTCTTCCAAGATTGGTCGCGTTGCGAAGCAACGTGACAACCCCCTTTGCCTGATGACCATAGCGAGTCGGTCCCACCCCTTCCCATCCCGAACAGGACCGTGAAACGACTCTACGCCGATGATAGTGCGGATTCCCGTGTGAAAGTAGGTAATCGTCAGGCTCCCTTAGCCAAGAACCCCCGCCCGAAAGGCGGGGGTTTTTGCATTTCGGCGTCCAAAAAAAGCATGTGGCGAAGCGTTCCGAGGCTACTCCGCTTTCCGCTTACGCAATCCATCGCAGCGCCGATCTCCTCATTCAGCGCTCTGCCGTTCTTGAGCCCCTCCGCGATTGCGTCGTCTGGATCTCTCGCTCCTCCCGCCAACCAGAGCCGTCCATCTTCAGACCGATTCCGGCCAATGCCATACTTCGCATGACGATGTTGTGATGATCGGTGATGAGCGATATTGATCGACAATGATCGATAAATACGGCTTTTTGGCGAGAAATCTCCGCACCTGCGCGTTCTCGAGCACCGTGTCATATGCGTCACTCGGCGAATGCAGCGCGAAATCATCACAAAAATCTATGCGCATAAAGTTCATTCGCGCAACAGGCACGGCAGAGCGGGGAGCAAGCCCTTCGGGGTAATATCATCGTTCGTCCCGATTCCCGGGTGCTTGCCCGCATCCACCGGCGATCGGCGCTTTTTGCATTCCGTCTCCCGCATCGTTCATGACTGACAGCCCCGCCCAAGGTGGTCGGACGACCGACTTCTTGCCGTATCTCGTCGCCGCGACGTTCTTCATGGAGTATCTCGACACGACAGTGATCGCGACCGCGCTGCCCCAAATGGCGCGCTCGTTCGACGTCGGGCCGAATGCGCTGAGCCTCGGGATGACGGCCTATATGCTGGCGCTGGCGGTGTTTATTCCTATCAGCGGCTGGATCGCGGATCGCTATGGTTCGCGCACCGTCTTCGCGAGTGCGATCGTCGTCTTTACCGGCGCGTCGGTGCTGTGCGGGCTCTCCGAAGGCGTGATCTCGTTCACGGCTACCCGGCTGCTGCAGGGTGTCGGCGGGGCGATGATGGTGCCGGTCGGGCGGATGATCGTCGTGCGCAGTACCGAGAAGGCGAAGCTGATGCGTGCGATCGCGACGATCACGTGGCCGGGCATCGTCGCGCCCGTCGTCGGGCCGCCGATCGGCGGCTTCATCACGACCTATGCATCGTGGCGATGGATCTTCCTGTTGAACGTCCCGTTCGGCGTGGCCGCGCTGGTTTGTACCTGGCTGATTGTCCGGAATACGCGGGCCGACGAGCAACGGCCGCTCGACTGGGTCGGCTTCGTGCTGGCCGGCGGCGCCTTGACCTGCCTGCTGATCGGCACCGAAGCGGCCGGCCAGCAGGATGTCGACTTCATGCGCGCGGCTGTCCTGTTGGGCGCAAGCGTGTTGTTCGGCATCGCCGCATGGTTGCATGCGCGACGCTGCGCGCATCCGCTGCTCGATTTCACGACGCTGAACGTGCCGACGTTTTCGGTGACGGTAGTCACCGGCTCGATCACGCGGATGGCGATCAACGCCGTCCCGTATCTGCTGCCGCTGCTGTTCCAGATCGGTTTCGGGCTGTCGCCGTTCCAGTCAGGGCTGCTGCTGCTCGCGAGCGCGCTCGGCAATCTCGGGATGAAGGCGGGCACGTCGTGGATCCTCGACCGTTATGGTTTTCGGCGCGTTGCGCTCGTTGACGTGACGATCGTCGGCGTCTTCACGATCGCATGCGGCTGGCTGACCGCGTCGACGCCGCTGGCGATCACGTTGTTCGTCGTATTCGTCTACGGGCTCACGCGGTCGATGCAGTTCACCACGCTCGCGACGCTGGCTTATGCGGATATCCCGGCTCAACAGACGAGCGCGGCCAGCACGCTGTGGAGCGCCGCGCAGCAGATGACGATCGGGATGGGGATCGCGTTCGGTGCATTGTCGCTGCGGCTCGCGGCATGGGTGCGCGGCGATGCGGCCGGCATGCATTACGTGCTCGACGATTTCCGCTGGGCGTTCGTCGCGGCCGGCGTGCTCGCGCTGCTGACGTTGCCGGGCTACGCGCGGCTGGCTCTCGATGCCGGCGACCGACTGCGGGCCAGCGTGGCGCGAGGATAGGCCGGACCGCAAATCATATTGGTGGGGCGACAGGTGAGTGCGCATGTTTTGCCGTGCTCACCGGCAGCGCTGATTCATTGCGACCGCGATCCCTTGACGGTCTGCGCAATCGGTTCTCAATCGCCGCGGGGGAGCGGCGTTCTGGCCCACAATGCTCGTCCGGAACGCTTTCCTAACGATGACCTGCGATGCCCGGGACGAGCTGAATGCGAGGCGCGATAAGCGGCGCGGCAGCAGCGCAGCTGTCCCGGCTCCCGCTACTGCGCGTCATGGAAGATGATGCCGACCGTGTGGCGATGGCCGCTTCGGATCCGGCTCACGCCGTGGCGCAGGTTGACGCGATAGACGCCACGCGTTCCCTGCACGGGCCGGCCGTGTACCGCGAAGATCACTGCGTCGCCTTGCGTCAGCGGCACCACTTCCGCACGCGACTGCATGCGGGGTCGCTGCTCCGTCAACACGAACTCCCCGCCACTGAAATCGCGGCCCGGCGCCGATAGCAGAATTGCGACCTGCAGCGGAAACACGTGCTCGCCATACAGGTCTTGGTGGAGGCAGTTGTAGTCATCGGCGCCGTATTGCAGGATCAGCGGCGTCGGTCGCGTCTGTCCCGCCGCGTGGCAGCGACGGAGGAACATCGGATGGTCTTTTGGATAACGGACATCGATCCCGAGCGCCTGATTCCAGCGATTCGCGATCGGCGCGAGATGCGGGTAGATCGTCGTGCGCAGCTCGGCGATGATCGCAGGCAGCGGATACGCGAAATACTTGTACTCGCCGCGACCAAAGCCGTGCCGCGCCATCACGACTCGTGAACGATAGAGCGCGTCGCGCGGATAGAGCGACGCAAGCGCATCGCACTCGCTTGCCGACATCAGGCCCGGCACGCGCGCGCATCCGTAGCGATCGAGTTCGGCAGCGACGCCCGGCCAGTCGAGGGAGTCGACGCGTTGCGCGATGTTCACCGGTTCGACGGCAGGTTGCAGATCGAGAATGTTCACGGGCGTACCTCAGGGCATCGGCAGTGTGGCGCCGTGCGATCGCGCACGGTCGAATCCACGATGAAAGCTGATGAACCCAGTCTAGCGGCGTCCGGGCGCCGGTACGTTCCAGATCTTGCGCTTCAATTCCGGCCAGGAAACGGGGAAACGTCGAAGGCGCGGCGTCGACACACTGAATGTGGCGACGGGCCGGAGCAGAGAGGCAGAGCGGCGGAGAAGCAGAGAAGCGCCAGATCCAACCTGCCGCGGCGGGTAGCCGGCTATCGCCCGCCACCCGCCGCATACACGATCAGGCCAGCGACCGGAACAACCAGTAAAGCCCTGCCGCCAGCGCGATCGACGCCGGCAGCGTCAGCACCCATGCGAGGACGAGGCTGCGCACCGTACTCCATTGCAGCCCGGAGCCGTTCGCCGCCATCGTGCCTGCGACACCCGACGACAGCACGTGAGTCGTCGACACGGGCAGCCCGTACATGTCGGCGGCGCCGATCGTCAGCATCGCGACCAGTTCGGCCGATGCGCCCTGTCCGTACGTCAAATGCTGCTTGCCGATTTTTTCGCCGACGGTCACGACGATCCGCTTCCAGCCGACCATCGTGCCAAGGCCCAGCGCGATCGCGACGGCGACCTTCACCCACGTCGGAATGAACTTCGTCGCGTGGTCGAGCTGCTTGCGATAGTTGTCGATCGCGAGCTTGTCGTCAGCGGCGAACGCGGGCTGGCCCGACTTCTCCATCAGACGAATGGCTTCGGACACCAGATACATCGTGTTGCGGACGTTGTCGACATCGCGCTGCGGCACGGCCGCCATCGAGCCCGACGCACCCACGGCGGTTGCGAGCGACGTGGACAACTGCGCGACGGCCGGCAGCACGGCGGGCGTCAGTTCGCGATGCTGCACGTAGTGTTCGACATCGGCGCGCGGGTTCGCGGACGGCGCGACGCCGTTCGTATACTTCCCGAACGTCGCAGCCGCCTGGTTCGCGACCGCCACGAAGGTCTGCGATTCGGCGGGCGTGACGGCCTTGTTCAGCGCATACGCGGTGGGCACCGTGCCGATCAGGATCAGCATGATGAGGCCCATCCCTTTCTGCCCGTCGTTCGACCCGTGTGCGAACGACACGCCGGTGCAGGTGAGGATCAGCAGGCAGCGAATCCAGAACGGCGGCGGCTGATCCTTCGGCGGCTCCTTGTACAGCTCAGGAATCCGCACGGCGGCCTTCAGCACGAGCAACAGCAGCGACGCACACAGGAAGCCGACGATCGGCGAGAACAGCAGCGACTTGCCGACGCCGAGCGCCTGGCCCCAGTCGACGCCGCTCGTGCCGGACGGCCCGTGCAGCAGCTGGTTCATCAGCCCGACGCCGATGATCGACCCGATCAGCGTATGCGAGCTCGACGACGGCAACCCGAAATACCAGGTCGCGAGGTTCCAGACGATCGCGGCGATCAGCAGCGCGAACACCATCGCGAAGCCCGAGCCGCTGCCGACCTGCAGGATCAGCTCGACCGGCAGCAATTGCAGGATGCCGAACGCGACGGCGCCGCTCGAGACCATCACGCCGAGGAAGTTCCACATGCCCGACCAGATCACCGCGACGTTCGGCGTCAGCGAGTGCGTATAGATCACGGTCGCGACTGCATTCGCGGTGTCGTGGAAGCCGTTGACGAATTCGAAGCCGAGCGCGATCAGCAGCGCGGCGCCGAGCAGCAGGTACGGGAACAGCGTCCCTTCGCGGACCGGCGCCAGATCGTCGACCAGGTGCGTGGCGATATAGACGGCGCCGAGCACGAGCACCAGCAGGAACGCGGCATAGCCGATCTGCCGGGTGCGTGCGACGGAACCCGGATCGTTCGGGGCGGATGAAGCAGGTTGATTCATGACGGCATCTCGTGAGGGAACCGCGTCCGATCCTAGCTGCGGCTAGCAGTCAGTTTGATGACAGTCGGGACGACGAACGGTGTGTCTTACAGAGGTGTAAGGCGAGCGGTGGCATGCGACGCGTCGGCGCGCATCGTGCGCTCACATAGTGAACAGCACAGTGACCTACGCGCCGGCGTCGCGCGGGTCATTGCCCGTCTCGGCCAACGTCCAGCCGGCCGACGATGCGACGAATGTCGTGCACGACAGCGGCGCGACGTCGACACGCGCGGCCGCCTCGAGGCTCGTCCGCCGCACGTGCGCGATGGCCGCGCGGACGATCGGCGCATGCGTGATCGCGACGACATCGCGATCGGTCGGCAGCATGCTCAACCACGTGCCGACCCGATGCGCGGCGGCGTCGAACGATTCGCCGCGATGCGGCGACGCGGACGGCGTGCCGATCCACGCAGCAAGTTCGTCGGGCAGGTCGCGCGCGAGATCGTGCAGCCGTTTGCCGCGCCAGTCGCCGTAGTCGATGTCGCGTAGCGCATCGTCGATGTCGGCGTGCAGCCCGAGCGCTTCGGCGGTCTGCGTTGCGCAGCGTGCCGGGCTGCACAGCACGAGCGAGCCGGCAGCACCCGCCCACCGGCCGCGCAGCGCAGCGGCTTCGGCGAGCCCGTGCGCGTCGAGCAGGTCGTCGTCGGGAAACGTGCCGGTGCGCATCGCGCGGGTCGATGCGTGTGCGATCAGGCAGAGCGAGGCAGGCATGGTCATGTCGGTTGTCGGATGATCCGGAACGGGCCGCGCCGACTCGTGTGTCATCGCTTCAATACGCGAACGTTCGCGCGTACAATTCGCCCGATACGAAGCGCGGAAGCCGGTGCAATTCCGGCGCGGTCGCGCCACTGTAACCGGGGAATCGACGATCCCGGAAGCCAGACCTGCCTTCGTACCCATCCATCATTTGTCGGGGCGCGATTCCCCTGAGGTGCATCCATGAGCGAAGCAGTGCTGAAGCCGGCGGTCGTGCCGGCACCCATCCCCGTCCGTGAGCTGTTGCCGTGGGCCGTGTTCGTCGGCCTGATCCTGCTGCTCGCGCTGTATTTCGTCGGTGCGGAACAGGGCGCGACGTCGCTCGTGCCGGGCATGGTCGTCCACGAATTCGTCCACGACGGCCGCCATCTGCTCGGCTTTCCCTGCCACTGACGCGGAGCCTACGATGGTCGGAAAGCTGCTCATGCGCGGGATGCTCGCAGGCATCGCCGCGGGCCTCCTCACGTTCGGTTTCGCCAGGATCGTCGGCGAACCGCAAGTCGATCAGGCAATCTCCCTCGAAGAAAAAACCGCCGCCGCTCAAGGCGAGGCGCCGGAACCCGAGCTGGTCAGCCGCCATACGCAGGCCGGCCTCGGGCTGCTGACGGCCGTCGTGACCTACGGCGCGGCATTCGGCGGGCTGTTCTCGCTGGTCTTCGCGTATGCGTACGGACGCGGCAGCCGCCTGCCGGCACGGCCGCTGGCCGCGTGGCTCGCGCTGGCGGCGTTCGTCGCGCTCGTGATCGTGCCGAACCTCAAGTACCCGGCCAATCCGCCGTCGGTCGGCGACCCCGACACGATTGGCTATCGCACGGGGCTGTTCTTCCTGATGATCGCGATCTCGGTCGCGACGATGGTGTTCTCGGTCAGCGTGCGCCGCCATCTGCTGGCGAAGCTCGGCCAGTGGAACGCATCGATCGTCGCCGGGCTCGTGTTCGTTGCGATCATCGCGGCCGTGCAGATCGGGCTGCCGTCGGTCAGCGAGCTGCCCACCGATTTCCCGGCGGCCTTGCTGTGGAAGTTCCGCGTGGCGGCCATCGGCATGCAGGTGATCATGTGGACGACGATCGGCCTGCTGTTCGGCGCGTGGGTCGAGCGCGGCGAACGCGCCGGCATGCGCGCCGCCTGACGCGCAGGGCAACCGGGCGCGCCTAGCGCAGCATGCGCGGCGCGCTCCAGGTCGACTCGCGCGCCAGCGCGACGAACGCGGCCAGATAGTCGATTGCTGCGTCCGCCTCGCGGATGCCGAGGAAGATCTGCTTCGCGATGCCGTTCTTGCCGAGCTTGACCGGCACGACGGGCATCCGGTCCGCATACTCGTCGGCAAGCCACCGCGGCAGCGCAGCTACGCCGCGCCCGCTCGCGACCATCTGCAACATGATGTCGGTCGTCTCGATCGACTTGTGCCGCCGCGGCACGATGCCGGCCGGCGTCAGGAACTGGTTGTAGATGTCGAGCCGGTCGGTTTCGACCGGGTACGTGATCAGGATCTCGTCGGTCAGTTGCTCGGGCGTCACGTAGTCGACGTTCGCGAACCGGTGCGAATCCGCGACCACCAGCACCTGTTCGTAGTCGAACACCGGATCGAAGCGCAGCCCCGGCTTGTTCAGCGGATCGGGCGTCACGAGCACGTCGATGTCGTAACCGAACAGCGCGCCGATGCCGCCGAACTGGAAGCGCTGCTTCACGTCCACGTCGACGTCGGGCCAGCGCGACAGGTACGGCGACACGACCTTCAGCAGCCACTGGTAGCACGGGTGGCACTCCATCCCGATGCGCAGCGTGCCGCGCTCGCCCTTCGCGTACTGCTTCATCCGTTCCTCGGCGAGCTCGAACTGCGGCAGCAGGCGGTTCGCCAGCTTCAGCAGATACTGGCCGCCCTGCGTGAGCCGCAGGCCGCGGCCTTCCCGGTCCCAGATCGGTGTGCCGAGCTGCTGTTCGATTTTCCTGACGGTATGGCTGAGTGCCGATTGCGTGAGGTGCAGCGCGTTGGCCGCCGCGGTCAGCGAGCCCTGGCGCTCGACTTCACGAATGACGACGAGATGGAATCGTTCGAGCATGGATCGCGTGCATCCCATCGATACATGAAAAATGTTAATGGATGAATGAAATAATGCCATTTTATTTCATGGTTTGAAATCCCTATGATGGCTGCCGGATCTTCATTTTTTCTCTGGACGGCAGCTTCATGGTCACGACACACAACCTCGGTTTTCCGCGCATCGGCGCGAAGCGCGAACTCAAGTTCGGTCTCGAACGCTACTGGAAGGGCGAATCGTCGCGCGACGAACTGAAGGCGCTTGGCGCCGAGTTGCGCCGGCGTCATTGGCACGACCAGCGCGATCTCGATCTCGCGCCGATCGGCGACTTCGCGTTCTACGACCAGGTGCTCGACATGAGCTTCACGCTTGGCAACCTGCCGAAGCGCGTGCAGGATTTTCACGGCGATGCGCTCGACAACGCTTTCCGCGTCGCGCGCGGCCGTTCGGCGCAGTCGACGGAAGAGCATGCGGCATGCTGCGGCGGGGTGGCGGCCGGTGAAATGACGAAGTGGTTCGACACGAACTACCACTACATCGTGCCGGAGTTCCATGCGGACACGAACTTCTCGCTCGATCCGGCGCGTCTGCTCCAGCAACTCGCCGAAGCGAACGCACAGGGCGTGCGCGCAAAGCCGGTGATGCTCGGCCCCGTCACGTACCTGTGGCTCGGCAAGGCGAAGGACGATTTCGATCGCCTCGCGCTGCTGCCGAAGCTGCTGCCGGTGTACGGCGCGCTGCTCGACACGCTGACCGCGCAGGGCGTCGAATGGGTACAGATCGACGAGCCGATCCTCGTGACCGAGCTCGACGCCGAATGGCGCGATGCATTCCGCACCGCGTATGAGGCGCTGGAAACGCGCCGCATCAAGCTGCTGCTCGCCACGTACTTCGGCCAGCTTCAGGACAACCTGGCGCTCGCGGCGTCGCTGCCGGTCGACGGCCTGCATATCGACGCGATCAACGCACGCGACGAAATCGACGCGCTGGTGCGCGAGCTGCCGCCGGAGCGCGTGCTGTCGGTCGGCGTGATCAACGGCCGCAACGTCTGGAAGACCGACCTGAACGCCGCGCTCGACTGGCTCGAGCCGCTTGCGAAGCAACTGGGCGACCGGCTGTGGCTCGCGCCGTCATGCTCGCTGCTGCACGTGCCGGTCGATCTCGCGAGCGAGGAGACGCTCGACGCGGAAATCCGCTCGTGGCTCGCGTTCGCGCTGCAGAAGCTCGACGAGCTGAAGGTGCTCGCGACCGCGCTGAACGAAGGCCGGGACAAGGTGGCCGACGCGCTCGCCGCGAATGCCGCCGCGATCGATTCGCGCCGCCGCTCGCCGCGCGTGAACAACCCGGCGGTGAAGGCCGCGCTCGCGCGCATCGACGCGCAGCTCGGCAACCGCGCGAGCCCGTATACGCAGCGTGCATCGAAGCAGTCGGCGCGCCTGAACCTGCCGGCGTTCCCGACGACGACGATCGGCTCGTTCCCGCAAACCGCCGAAATCCGCCAGGCGCGCAGCCGGTTCAAGGCCGGCGCGCTGGACGAAGCCGGCTATCGCGCGGCGATGCAGGCCGAGATCGAACGCAGCGTGCGCGAACAGGAATCGCTCGAACTCGACGTGCTCGTGCACGGCGAAGCCGAGCGCAACGACATGGTCGAATACTTCGGCGAGCAGCTCGACGGCTATGCATTCAGCCAGTTCGGCTGGGTGCAGTCGTACGGTTCGCGCTGCGTGAAGCCGCCGATCCTGTTCGGCGACATCAGCCGCCCGAAGGCGATGACGGTCGAATGGATCGCCTATGCGCAGTCGCTGACGGACAAGCCGATGAAGGGCATGCTGACCGGCCCCGTGACGATCCTGAACTGGTCGTTCGTGCGCGACGACCAGCCGCGCTCGGTATCGTGCTACCAGCTTGCGCTGGCGATCCGCGACGAAGTGCTCGATCTCGAGAAGGCCGGCGTGCGCGTGATCCAGATCGACGAAGCGGCGCTGCGCGAAGGGCTGCCGCTGCGCCGCGCGCAATGGAGCGACTACCTGAAGTGGGCGGTCGAGTCGTTCCGCATCACCGCGAACGGCGTGCAGGACGATACGCAGATCCACACGCACATGTGCTATTCGGAGTTCAACGACATCATCGCGTCGATCGCCGACATGGACGCGGACGTGATCACGATCGAGACGTCGCGCTCCGACATGGAGCTGCTCGATGCGTTCGACACCTTCAAGTATCCGAACGAAATCGGCCCGGGCGTGTACGACATCCACTCGCCGAACATCCCGACGCAGGATCATATCGTCGGGCTGATGAAGAAGGCGGCCGAGCGGATTCCGGCGGAACGTCTGTGGGTGAACCCGGACTGTGGGCTGAAGACGCGTCAGTGGGCGGAAGTGATTCCGGCACTGACGAACATGGTCGCCGCCGCGAAGACGCTGCGCAGCGAGGTGCGGTAACCACGCAGCGAACGCCGTGCGGTGCCGTCGCGATCGACGATCGTCGATCGTCGATCGGATGGAAAAAAACGACCCGCGGAAGCGGGTCGTTTTGCGTCATGCATGCCTTTGCGACAGGCGCTACGCGGTGCGCGTGCCGCGCGGCAGCGCGTCGTCCGCCTTGCCGGGCGCGCCCGCATCGTCGATGCCGACGCGGCGCGAGATCAGCCACACGCACAGCGACGACAGCATGGCGGCGCTCGTGTACTGGAGCGCGAGCGGCCACCATTGCGGCGCGGTGTTCTGCGCGATGATGGTCGCGACGAGCGGCGTGAGACCACCGGCGAGCGCGCCGCACACCTGGTACGCGATCGAGATCGCCGTATAGCGGATTCGTGCGACGAAGATGCCGCTGACGAAGCCCGCGACGACCGAGTAGTAGCCCGATTCAGCGAGCGTCGCGAGGCCGACGCCGACCGTGATCGACACCGGCGTGCCCAGGTGCACGAGCGGCAACATCACGAACGGGACGATCATCGCCCATGCGCCGGTGATCAGCAGCACGCGCGTGGTGCCGAAGCGCTGCGCGAGGAACGCGGCCGCGAGCTGCACGACGAACTGCAGCACCGCGACGATGGTCATGCAATGCAGCACCATCGACCGGTCGAGCGACAGGAACTGGGTCGCGTAGCTGATCATGAAGATGTTGCTGAAATACACGCCGGCGATCCCGTACACGTTTGCGCCGATCGCGAGCAGCAGCAGCGGCCAGACCTTGAGCGCTTCGCGCAGCGGCTTTTGCGCGATGTTGCCGCTCTTCCTGACTTCCTCGAACTCGGGCGATTCCGACACGCTCGCGCGGATCACGAAGCCGACGATCAGCAGCACCGAGCTCGCGAGGAACGGCACGCGCCAGCCCCAGCTCATCATGTCGTCCTTCGACAGCGTGCTGATCGCGCCGAACGCGAGCATCGACAGGATCAGGCCGCTCGCGCTGCCCAGCTGCGCGAACGACGCGAAGAACGTGCGCTTGCCTTCGGGCGCATGCTCGCCGGCCAGCAGCACCGCGCCGCCCCATTCGCCGCCGACCGCGATGCCTTGCAGCACGCGCATCAGCACGAGCAGGATCGGTGCGATCACGCCGGCTTGCGCATGCGTGGGCAGCAGACCGATCGCGACCGTCGACACGGCCATCAGCATCAGCGTCGCGAGCAGCGACCGCTTGCGGCCGAAGCGGTCGCCGAGATAGCCGAACATCACGCCGCCGAGCGGCCGCGCGAAGAAGCCCACCGCGAACGAGCCGAACGACGCGAGCAGGCTGATGAAGCGATTTTCGCCGGGAAAGAACAGCGGCCCGAACACGATGGCGGCGGCGGTCGCATAACTATAGAAGTCGTACCACTCGATCGTCGTGCCGACGAACGAAGCGAGCGCCGCCCGCTTCGGTTGCTTGACGGAAGTCCCCATCTGTTATGTGCTCCTCTGGAATCCTCTGATTTGGAATGGGTCGTGTGGCGGGATCGGTCGTCAGTCGCGGTAAGCGACGCCCGGCAGCACGCACAGCAGCTCGTACGCGAGGTTCGCGCCGAGCAGCGCCGTGGTGCCGAACGGGTCGTACGGCGGCGCGACTTCGACGAGATCGCAGCCGACGATGTTCAGCCCCTTCGCGCCGCGGATGATCTCGAGCGCCTGCGGCACCGTGAGGCCCGCGATTTCCGGCGTGCCGGTGCCCGGTGCGTAGGCCGGGTCGATGCCGTCGATGTCGAACGTGATGTAGACGGGCGTGTCGCCGATGCGTGCGCGCACTTCTTCCATCAGCGGCGCGAGCGACTTGTTCCAGCATTCCTCGGCCTGGACCACGCGGAAGCCCTGCTCGCGGCACCAGTCGAAATCCTCGGCCGCGTAGCCGGTGCCGCGCAGGCCGATCTGCGTGACCTTGTCGCCGTGCAGCAGGCCTTCCTCGACGGCGCGGCGGAACGGCGTGCCGTGCGCGATCTTTTCGCCCATCATCGTGTCGTTCACGTCGGCGTGTGCATCGACGTGGATCAATGCAACCTTGCCGTGCTTGCGGTGGATCGCGCGCAGGATCGGCAGCGCGATCGTATGGTCGCCGCCGAGCGTGATCGGCTTGCAGTCGTGCTCGAGAATCGCGTCGTACGCGGCCTCGATGCGGGCGATCGAATCGTGCAGGTTGTACGGGTTGATCGCGACGTCGCCGATGTCGGCGATCTGCAGCGAATCGAAGGGTGCCGCGCGCGTGGCCATGTTGTACGGGCGCAGCAGCACGGATTCGGTGCGGATCTGGCGCGGGCCGAAGCGCGCGCCGGTGCGGTTGGACGTGCCGAGATCGAACGGCACGCCGACGAAACACGCGTCAAGGCCTTCGGCGCTCGACACGTGCGGCAGGCGCATCATCGTCGCGATGCCGCCGGAGCGCGGCATTTCATTGCCGCCGAGCGGCTGGAAATGGATGGGGTCGTTCATGGGGTCGTCTCTTCCGGTGTGGGGTTGCCGTATCATGCGACGCGGCCTGGCGCACAGTTTTACGCGCTCCGCCGGGAAAGAAGAATGCGAAGATATCGACGTAAACATCGATCTTCATCGATGTATGGAAGGGGATGAACGTGCTGGGGAACCTGTCGACCCTCGATCTGCGGTTGATCCGCGTGTTTCTCGCGGTCACGGACGCGGGCGGCGTGTCGGCCGCGCAGGCGATGCTGAACGTCGGCCAGTCGACGATCAGCGCGCAGTTGTCGTCGCTCGAGACGCGGCTCGGCTACCGGCTCTGCGAGCGCGGCCGCAGCGGCTTCCGGCTCACGCCGAAGGGCGAGCGGTTCCATGCGATGAGCCGCAAGCTGCTCGCGGCGCTCGACGAATTCGGGATGGCCGCGCGGCACATGGATCGCCAACTGGTCGGCACGTTGAACATCGGCCTGATCGGTCATACGCCGGTCAGCCAGAACGCGCGGATCGCCGAAGCGATCGCCGCGTTCCGCACGCGCGACGAGGCCGTGCGCTTCTCGATCTCGGTGCGCGCGCCCGGCGATCTCGAGGAAAAGCTGCTGAGCAACGAGATCCAGATCGCGGTCGGCTATTTCTGGCATCGCGTGCCGACGCTGCACTACACGCCGCTGTTCATCGAGCGGCAGGTCGCGTACTGCGGCCGCGGCCATCCGCTGTTCGATCGCGCCGGCACGCTGACACCGGCCGACGTCGCCGGCTTCGAGTGGGCCTGGCGCTCGTATCCGTTGCCGGAGGCGCAGATGTCGACGACGCCCGATCGCGTGACCGCGACCGCGGACAACATGGAGGCCGTCGCGCTGCTGATCCTGTCCGGCCATCACCTCGGCTACCTGCCGCAGCACTTCGCGGCGCCGTATGTCGCGCAGGGGCTGCTCGCGCCGCTCAATCCCGATCGACTGCGCTACGAGGTCACGTTCCACATGGTCGTGGCGCGCGACGGGCGTGGCGATCCGGTCGTCGAAGCGTTTCTCGAGGATCTCGAACGCGCGCATCAGGCGCCCGACGTGGTGTGACGCCTGCGCGGCCGACACCGTGAACGAGCGTTGCGCGCGGGCGGCTTGCCGGCCCGGCGTGCATCAGGGCACCGGCAACCCGGCGTCGTGCTTCACCTCGCGCAGCGACAGCGCCGATTCGATCGACGTGACGCCCGGCAGCATCCGCAGCGAATCCCGCAGGAACGTGCCGTAGTCGTCGAGATCGCGCGCGACCACCTGCAGCAGGTAGTCGGCCGTGCCCGCGACGTTGTGGCACGCAAGGATTCGCTCGATGCCGAGCACTTCCCGTTCGAACCTGTCGGCGACCTTGCGGTCGTGCGTCGCGAACCGCACGAGCACGAACGCGACCACGCCGAAGCCGAGCGCCTGGCGCGACAGCTGCGCGCGATAGCGCTCGATGTAGCCGTCGTTTTCGAGACGTTTCAGGCGCCGCGCGCAAGGCGTCTCGGACAGGCCGACGGATTCGGCGAGCCGCGCGATCGGCAGGCGGCCGTCGCGTTGCACCGCGGTGAGGATCGCGCGGTCGGTTTTGTCGAGGTCGGTCATATTGGCGGAATCCTTGTCGTGATTCCGTGATTGTGGCGGATTCCCCTATGAATCGCCATTCCTGAGCCAAAGTTGGCCAATAATCCCTCTGCCTTCAGCGGCAACATATCGTCATTGAAGGACGGGGCAGACCATGATTTCCACGCATTTGCTGTTGATTTATCTCGCCGCGCTCGCGGCCATTTACGCGGTGCCCGGGCCCGACATGGCGCTCGTGCTGCAGACCAGCATCGGCCGCGGCGTGCGCCCGGGAATGGCGGCGGCGGCCGGCCTGTCGCTCGCGCGCACCGCGCACGTGACGCTGTCGGCGTGCGGCGTCGCGGCGCTGATCCGCAGCGCGCCGTGGCTGTACGAGGTGATCCGCTACGGCGGCGCGGTCTATCTCGCGTATGTCGCGATCCAGGTGTTCCGCTCGCCGGTGTTCGCGCTCGGCGACGGCGACGCGGCGGCGGGAGCGTTGCGGCAATCGTTCGTGAAGGGGCTGCTGACCAACCTGCTGAACCCGAAGGCGCTGCTGTTCTGCTCGGTGCTGCTGCCGCAGTTCGTGCGGCCCGAGGCCGGGCCGGTCGTCTGGCAGATGTTCGAGCTCGGCGCGCTGCTGGTGGCGACCGGCGTGTGCTTCGACCTCGCGTGTGTGTTCGGCGCGTCGCGCATCGCGGCGTGGATGCGCGCG
Organism: Burkholderia sp. AU17457; assembly: GCF_002223255.1. Lineage (NCBI taxonomy): Bacteria > Pseudomonadati > Pseudomonadota > Betaproteobacteria > Burkholderiales > Burkholderiaceae > Burkholderia > Burkholderia sp. AU17457. Next base: position 2,109,540 of record NZ_NKFB01000005.1, on the reverse strand, counting down.
CATCCGCTCGCGCAGACGGTGCAACGCTGGACCTTTTCCGCTGCGTTGATCGGTTTCGCACTGCGGTTGTCGATGGACTGAGATTGAGCGCCGCTGCATGGCCGCCGCGCGGGTAGGTAGGCCGCGCGGGCACGCCATGCGTGAATCGACACAGGCCGCGCGCGATGCCGGCCTTCGCGCGTGCGCGTTGCCGCAGAAGGGCGTGCGCGCAAATCGTCTGACTGTTCTAAACTTCCTCTAGCTTCGCGATCGCAAACGCGCCGTCGCAAACGCGCCGTCGCGAGTCGACTGACCGAACGGAACCGTCTTCCGCGGGCTATGTCCGATTTCCTGGCTGTTCCGTGCAACGCGGTACCAAGGAGGGTCTGAACATGGCAAGGCATCTTCAAGCCGACCGTGAACCCCGTATCGTCGCCGAGTCCAAGTGTCTCGGCCGGTGCGATCCGGCAGAACGCATCCACGTCACGATCATGTTGCGGCGGCAGGAAGAAGGGCAACTCGATGCATTGGTCCACCAGCTCGCCACCGGCGACGCCGGCGCGAAACCGCTGTCGCGCGACACGTTCGCGCAGCGTTTCTCCGCCAATCCCGACGACATCCGCAAGACCGAGGACTTCGCACACCGTCATCAACTGACGGTCGATCGCGTCGACCCGGTCGAAAGCGTCGTCGTGCTGTCCGGCACGATCGCGCAGTTCGAAGCCGCGTTCAGCGTGAAGCTCGAGCGTTTCGAGCATCGGTCGATCGGCCAGTATCGCGGCCGTTCGGGCCCGATCGCGCTGCCCGACGAGCTCGGCGATGCGGTGACGGCCGTGCTCGGCCTCGACAGCCGGCCGCAGGCGCGGCCGCACTTCCGCTTCCGTCCGCCGTTCAAGCCGGCGCGCGGCGCGGCGGCCGTCACGTTCACGCCGATCCAGCTGGCGTCGCTGTACGACTTTCCGCCCGGCGACGGCGCAGGGCAATGCATCGCGATCGTCGAACTCGGCGGCGGCTATCGCGCGGCCGACATCCAGCAGTATTTCCGCGGGCTCGGGATCACGACGCCGCCGACGCTCGTCGACGTGAACGTCGGCACCGGCCGCAATGCGCCGACCGGCGAGCCGAACGGCCCGGACGGCGAAGTCGCGCTCGACATCGAGATCGCCGGCGCGATCGCACCGGCCGCGAAGATCGCGATCTACTTCGCGCCGAACAGCGACGCGGGCTTCATCCAGGCCGTCAACGCGGCCGTCACCGACAAGACCAACCGGCCTTCCGTGATCTCGATCAGCTGGGGCGGCCCGGAAGCGATCTGGCAGGCGCAGTCGGCGCACGCGTTCAACCGCGTGCTGCAGGCGGCTGCCGCGCAGGGCATTACCGTCTGCGCGGCGTCGGGCGACAGCGGCTCGGGCGACGGGCTGCAGGATGGCGCCGATCACGTCGATTTCCCCGCGTCGAGCCCGTACGTGCTCGGCTGCGGCGGCACGCAACTCGACGCGCTGCCCGGGCAGGGCATCCGCAGCGAGGTCACGTGGAACGACGAGGCGGCCGGCGGCGGGGCGGGCGGCGGCGGCGTCAGTTCGCTGTTCGACCTGCCGGCATGGCAGCAGGGGTTGAAGGTCGCACGCGCCGACGGCACCACCACGCCGCTCGCCAAGCGTGGCGTGCCGGACGTGGCCGGCGACGCGTCGCCGCAGACGGGTTACGAAGTGTCGGTCGCCGGCACGCCGGCCGTGATGGGCGGCACCAGCGCGGTCGCACCGCTGTGGGCCGCGCTGATCGCGCGGATCAATGCGGCGGCCGGCGCGTCGGCCGGCTGGATCAATCCGGTGCTGTACAAGCATCCGGGCGCGCTGCGCGACATCACGAAAGGATCGAACGGCACATATGCGGCCGCGTCCGGCTGGGACGCGTGCACCGGCCTCGGCAGCCCGAACGGTGCGCAACTCGCCACGATCCTCGCGCGCAAGCCGTCGAGCTGACGCGCCGGCGCGCGCCTTTCCGTTCGACGCGGGTGGTCTGCCCGCGTCTTTTTTCACCTCCAGGAGCAGCACGATGGGCATCGATTCCGCATCTTCCGGCGGCGTGTATCCGCTGCATCACGGCGATCACAATTCGCATGGCGTGCCGCCGACCATCAATCCGGTCGCGCTGAGCCACGGCCGCGACCAGCCGTTCTTCGATCCGGTCGCGTACGGCAACGGCCCCGACGACTCGGTGACGGACACGACCGAGGCGGCCGCGATCACGCATCACACGATCCTGATCGACGGCAAGCGCATCGCGTACACGGCGACGGTCGGCCACCTCGTGACGGTCGATCCGAGCAGTTCGCAGCCAGCCGCGAAGATCTTCTACGTCGCGTTCACGGCCGACGGCGCGAAGGAGGAAACGCGACCCGTGACGTTCTTCTATAACGGCGGGCCCGGTTCGTCGTCGGTGTTCGTGCTGCTCGGCTCGTTCGCGCCGAAGCGCATCAAGACGTCGATGCCGGGTTTCACGCCGCCCGCGCCGTACCAGATCGAAGACAACCCGGACAGCATGATCGACCACAGCGACCTGGTGTTCATCAACCCGGTCGGCACCGGCTATTCGGCGGCCGTCGCGCCGAACAAGAACCGCGACTTCTGGGGCGTCGACCAGGATGCGGATTCGCTGAAGCAGTTCATCAAGCGCTACCTGACGAAGAACAACCGGTGGAATTCGCCGAAATACCTGTTCGGCGAATCGTACGGCACCGCGCGCAGCTGCGTGCTCGCATACAAGCTGCACGAGGACGGCGTCGACCTGAACGGCGTCACGCTGCAATCGTCGATCCTCGATTACCGGCAGGCCGGCAACCCGGTGGGCGCGCTGCCGACCGCCGCGGCCGACGCGTGGTATCACAAGAAGCTCGGCATCAAGCCGGCGCCGAGCGATCTCGGCGCGTTCGTCGAGGAAGTCGCGCAGTTCGCGCGCACCGACTACCTGAGCGCGCTGCGCGCGGTGCCGCATGCAAACCCGGCCACCGTGCAGAAGCTGTCGGCATACACGGGCATCGATACGGCGACGCTGCAATCGTGGGGGCTCGACATCGCCGGCTACGACACGCGCGGCAATTCGCTGTTCCTGACGACGCTGCTGCATGCGCAGGGGCTCGCGCTCGGTTCGTACGACGGCCGCGTGACCGGGATCTCGTCGGGCATCGCCGGCAAGATCGACCCGAATTCGGGCGGCAACGATCCGACGATGACGGCCGTGACGGGCGTCTATACGGCGATGTGGAACAGCTACCTGAACGAGCAGTTGAAGTTCACGTCGAACTCGGCGTTCACGGACCTGAACGACCAGGCCTTCAAGAACTGGGATTTCAGCCACATCGACCCGACCGGCGCGCAGCAGGGCATCGATGCGCAGGGGAACGTGATCCTCTACACGGCCGGCGACCTCGCCGCGGTGATGGCGCTGAACGTCGACCTGAAGGTGCTGTCGGCGAACGGCCTCTACGACTTCGTCACGCCGTTCTACCAGACCGTGATCGATCTGCAGCAGATGCCGCTGGAGGACCAGAAGGTGCGGCAGAACCTGTCCGCGCGGTTCTATCCGTCGGGGCACATGGTGTATCTCGACGGCGGCTCGCGTACGGCGCTCAAGCGCGATCTCGCGACGATGTACGACGCGACGGTCAGCGATACGGGCGCGCGGCTGAGGATTCGTGCGCTGCAGGCGAAGAAGACGGGCGGGAACGCATAGCGTTGCCCGGCGCCGATGTGCCGCGCGCAGCCCTGACGGAGCGCGCGGCGATATGCCGGTAGCGGGGCGGCCGGCTTATGCAGCCGGCCAGTCGAACATCGTGTACGGCAGTGCGCGCTTGTGGCGCGAGCCGTCGTAGAAGCGCAGCACCGTTTCGTAGACGCGATCGGCGACCGGCTTGCCTTCGAGGAAATCGTCGATCTCGTCGTAGGTCACGCCATACGCGTGCTCGTCGGGGCGCAGCGGGCGCAGCTCCTCGAGGTCGGCGGTCGGCACCTTCATCACGATCAGTTCCTCGCCGCCGAGCGCGCGTGCGACACCGCGCACGCGACGCTTGCTCAGGCCCGCGAGCGGCAGGATGTCCGCGCCGCCGTCGCCGAACTTCGTGAAGAAGCCCATCAGCGATTCGGCCGCGTGATCGGTGCCGATCACGATGCCGCGCCGCGCGCCGGCCACCGCGTACTGCGCGATCATGCGCTCGCGCGCCTTGATGTTGCCGTGCACGAAATCCTGCTGCGCGGGAGTGTCGAATGCGTGGCCGGACGCGACCAGCGAACGGAGCATCGCATCGGCGGCCGGCTTCACGTCGACCGTCAATACCTCGTCCGCGCGCACGAACGCGAGCGCGCGCTGTGCATCCTCTTCGTCGTTCTGCACGCCGTTCGGCAAGCGCATCGCGATGAAGCGTGCGTCGTAGCCACCGGCGCGCAGCTGTTCGACCGCGAGCTGTGCCAGCCGGCCGGCCGTCGACGAGTCGACGCCGCCGCTGATGCCGAGCACGTAGGTCCGCAGGCCAGTCGAACGAAGGTATTGCGCGAGGAAATCGACGCGGCGGTCGATTTCGGCCTCGGCGTCGAAGTGCGGGGCGACGTTCAGTTCGGCAATGATCGCGCGTTGGCGGCTGGCGTAATCGGCGGATGTCATGACGGGAAGTTCCGGGACGAAATGCAAGGCGCTCATCATAAGCGCAATCGCGGCGCGCCGCCGCGCCGGGCCGGCGATCCGGCGGTTTCGCGTTGCATCGGCGAGACGCGCGCATCGCCGTGGTGCGCGGTGCGCCGGACGGGTGCGGGAGTGCCGCGCGAAGGGCAGCCGTGCGCGCGGCTTCGACGAGTCGGGATGGAGGCCCGATGACGGGCGTGGCCGGGCGTGGCCGCTCGATCCCGCATGGGTCTTCGCCCCGTCAGCGCCGCGCGAGCACGACGCCCACCAGCGCGAGCGCGAAGCCGGCGAGCTGGATCGTCGCGAGCGTTTCGCCGAACAGCGCGTAACCCTGCAGCGCGGCCAGCGGCGGCGCGAGAAACAGCAGCGACGTCGCGCGCGCCGCATTGCCGCGCCGCAGCATCCACATCAGCATCGTGACCGCGCCGCCGGACAGGAACACGACGCCCCACACGAGCGACACCCACAGCGCCGGCGCGTCGATCCAGCGGGTCTCATGGAGCAGCACGACGAAGACGGCCGCGACGATCGCCGCGCCGAAGTTCTGCACGGCGACCGCCGTGCGCAGGTCGCTCTGCGCGAGCTTGCCTTTCTGGTACAGCGAGCCGGCGGTGATCGCCCCGACCGCCAGGACCGACACGGTGACGACGAGCCACGCAGGCGCGGCACCCGGCGGCGGCGCGACGCCGCCGGTGACTTTCGGCGCGAGCACGAGCGCGACGCCGGCCAGCCCGAGCGCCATCCCGAGCCAGCCGCGCGCGGGCAGGCGTTCGTTGAACAGCGGAACCGCGAGCACGGCGGTGGCAAGCGGCTGCAGCGCGCCGAGCAGCGCCATCACGCCCGCATTCAGCCCTTGCGCGACGGCCCAGTAGCTCGCGCCGAGATAGACGCCTTGCAGCAGCGCGCCGGCGATCAGGTGGCGCGGCCATTCGCGGCGGGCCGGCCACGGTGCGCGCGCGGCGAGCGCCACCACGCCGAACAGCGCGGCCGTGCCCGCGAAGCGCGCGAGCAGGAACAGGTTCGGATCGGCGTAGGGCTTGATTGCCCGCGCAACGATGAAGCCGGTGGACCAGAGCGCGACGAAAACGGCGGCGACGATCGAGTTGAGCATGCGTGACGGGCCGCGACGCGGCCGGACAGAACCGGAAAGTCGGCCAGTATCGACCGAAGCGGCGTCGGCGTCTTGTCGAATCCTGCACTCATGCCGCGCGGCGCGTGAGCGGGCCGGCGGTCATCGCGCGCCGGTGCGCGGGGCGGCGGGGACGATTGTCCGTGGCACCGCACCGCACGGCGCTGCGCGGATGGGCGCGCAGCAGCGACGCTCAGTCGATCGAGAACGTGTCGAGCGGCTGGTTGGCGCGCGCGTCGGTCGCGAAGCGCGCGGCGAGCTGCTCGTAGAGCCGGCGCGCTTCGTCGAGCGTCAGGTCGATCCAGTACGGATCGCCTGCCGCGTCGTTGAGGCGTTCCGGCGGAAACTGGATTTCGATCACACTGCCTTTGCGATACATGGCGCAAGCCCCTTTGTCGGTCGGTCGTTCGGCGAAGCGCCAAGTGTAGCAACCGGCGCCACGCGGATTCGCGCGCGCCGGGCAATACAGAATTTCGCTTTCGGGCAACGCGCGCGGCCGCCGCCCGGCCGTGATTCCCGGCCCAGTCAAATGGTCGTCAAACGTCCGTAATACAATGGCCGGCTTACCCATTACCAGTCGCCTCGGGCGCACACGCGATGCTGGCGGAACAACGTCATCAATACATCCTGTCGGAGCTCGGACGCTCGGGCGCGCTGTCGGTCGCGGAACTCGTCCGTTCGCTCGACGTGTCGCGCGAAACCGTGCGACGCGACCTGAACGCGCTGGCCGCGCGCGGCCTGCTCGTGATGACGCATGGCGGCGCGCTGGCCACGGATCGCCGCGAGCCGAGCCTGTCCGAGCGCGAAGCCGCGAACGCCGACGCGAAGCGCACGATCGGGCGGCGCGCGGCGGAATTCGTGCCCGACGACGCATCGGTGCTGATCGATTCGGGCAGCACGCCGCACGCGGTCGCGCTGGCACTCGCCGACCGGCACCGGCTGTCGATCTACACGAACGACTGGCGCACCGCGTTCGTGCTCGCGCGGCGCAACGGCAACCGCGTGACGCTGCTCGGCGGCGAGCTGTCCGATGACGAGGACGCGACGTTCGGGCTCGACACGATCCACCAGCTCGCGCAATACCACGTCGATTTCGCATTCGTCGGCGCTGGCGGCATCACACCCGACGGCGAGTGCACCGACTACTCGCGGCTCGCCGCCGAAGTGCGCAGCAGGATGATCGCGGCGGCGGGCACGGCGATCATCGTCGCCGATCATTCGAAATTCGGCCGCGTGACGCCGGTGCGGATCAACGGCACGGCCGCCGCCCGCTATCTGGTGACCGAGCGCGCACCCGACAAGGCCGTGCGCCGCGCGCTGACGGCGCGCGGGATCGAGCTGCTCGTGTGCGACTGACGCGCGTCGGACATACAAGGTTCATCGAACGGTCATCGCGCGGGAAGAACCGCCATCAAGACTGACGCATTCATCTCGACCGGCCGCGAGGCCAGGGAGCAACGAATGACCGTCAGCGTGCGCAGCTATCTTTCCCCCACCCTGGTCCTGCTGGCTTTCGACTGGCCCGATGCGGCGTCGCGGTCGGATTTCCTCGGCTTCGCGATCCGGCGCACGCCGGGCTTCTGGTCGGCCGACGGCAAGACGCGTGCGCCGGACAGCTGGCTGCCCAACCGCCTGACGTTCGACGGCCCGGCCGCCGACACGCAGGGCGATGCGCCGACCGACCAGGCGCCGATCCAGAAATTCATGTGGTGGGACGCGCGCATCGATCCGCAGGACCGCGGCGCGTCGTTCCGCTACGACGTCTATCCGGTCGTCGGCACGCCGGCGAACCTGCAGGTGCTCGACGCGCAGGCCGGCGTGTGCGACGTCGTGCTGCCCGCGCACGTCGAGGACGGCATCGGTACGTGGTTCAACCGCGCGGTGGTCAGCTCGCAGGCGTTCGCGAAGCAGGTCGCGGCGCTCGGCCTCGCGCCGAACGCGGCGCCGAGCGCCGCCCAGGCGCTGAAGCTGCGCACGTGGCTCGCGAACGACATGGAACAGGTGTTCGCTCAGATGCTCGATCCTGCGTCACGCGCGGTGTCGGCCGTCTATCACCTGACCGACACGCTGTGGGCGCTGCCCGCGTTCGACGCGTTCGGCCGCAAGCACGGCGCAGCGTCGCTCGCGATCGTCTACGATGCGCACACCACGGCGCGCAAGGGCGGGCCGCCGCTGCCGTCGCCGAACCAGCCGGCCGTCGAGGCGCTGCAGGGCCTCGCGACGCTCGCGCCGCGCGACCGGACGCACATCATGCACGACAAGTTCATCGTGACCGATACGCCGTCGAGCCCGGCGCCCGCGCGCGTGCTGACCGGTTCCGCGAACTTCACGACCGAGGGGTTGACCGAGCAGGCCAACGTGCTGCATGCATTCGACTCGTCCGCGCTCGCCGCGCTGTACAACGATCGCGCGCATGCGCTGGCCGCGAATCCGTCGATTGCGGAGACCGCGCGGCTGTCGGCCGGCTGGTCGGCGCCGATCACGATCGGCAGCGCGCAGGTGCGCGTTGCGTACTCGCCGGAGCCGGCGGGGCAGCGTACCGAGATCGATACGATCGTCGCCGCGATCGCCGCCGCGAAGCATTCGGTGTCGTTTTGCCTCTTCATGCCGACCGACGCGGGGCTGCGCGATGCGTGCTTCGCGGCCGGCGACCGCGGGCTGATGATGTTCGGCCTCGTGAACCGGATCAACGTGGGCAGCGCGACGAAGGCCGACACGGCTCGGCAGGACGGCCGGACGCTCGATGCGGCGACGCTCGCGAACCTCGAGCTGTACCACCGCGGCCGCGACAACCACGACGTGATCGACGCGTCGTATTTCTCGCCGGCCACGGTGCCGCAGGGTTTCGAGCCGGAGTTGCGGCTTTTCCCGGGCGAACCGGCGCCGGCTTTTCCGCCCGTCGTGATCCATCACAAGTTCATCGTGATCGACGCGGAAGGCGCGAATCCGGTCGTCTATACGGGCTCGGCGAACATGAGCCGCAATTCCGAGCAGTACAACGACGAGAACCTGCTCGAGATCCGCGACAAGCGGATCGCGGCGATCTATCTCGCGGAATTCCTGCGGCTGTACGAGCACTACCGCGCCCGCGCGCTGGCGATCCATGCGAAGCAGCAGCACGGCACGGGTACGCATGGGCGGCTCGCGCTTGCGCCCGATTCGAGCTGGGCGAAGAAGTATTACGTGGCGGGCAGCCCGGAAGAGAAGGCGCGGATCGCGCTGGCGTCGACCGCACCGACGGACTGATGCGCTGACGTGCTGAATGAAGTGCGCGGGGGCGCGGATGCCGCGTGCCCCGGCCGGCGACTACCGCCGCTTACGCGGCGACGTAGCGGAGCACCGCGTCGGCGATCGTGTCGCGATGTCGCGCGCGCAGGCGCGGCGCCGACGGGTCGCGGCCGAATGCGGCGCCGAACGTGTAGCGGTTCGACACGCGGTGGAAGCAGAACGAGCTGATCAGCAGATGCAGGTCGAATGCGTCGATGTCCTTGCGGAACGCGCCGCTGGCCGCGCCGCGCTCGACCAGTTCCTCGAGCGTCTTGATGATGCTGACGTTGCGGTTCTTGAACGATTTCAGCTGTTCGAGATATTTCGCGCCGTGGATGTTTTCGATCGACACGAGGCGAACGAAATCGCGATGCTTGTCGTGATAGTCGAACGTGAATTCGACGAGACGGCGCATGCCTTCGCGCGGCTCCATGTCGCCGACGTGCAGTTCCTGCTCGAGCGCGCGGATGTCGCCGTACACCTTCTCCAGCACGGCCTCGTACAGGCCCTCCTTGCTTTCGAAGTAGTAATAGAGCATCCGCTTCGTCGTGTTCGTGCGCTCGGCGATCGCGTCGACGCGCGCACCGGCGAGACCCATCGCGGAGAATTCCTGCGTGGCGACATCGAGGATGTTGCGCTTGGTTTGCTCGGGATCGTATTTACGCCGCGCATCGGACGCAAGCGCGCGGGGGTCGGACGTGGCGGCCTTGCTTCCTGCTTTCATGTGACTTTGTTGTGGTTCGCGGCGGCTTGGAAAAGGCATTCTAGCATGTGGAAAATGCCCGCCCGGCCGACCTTCCGCTCTAATCGGCACGGCCGCGGCGGGCGCTCAGCGGCGGCAGGACGCGAGCGCGTCGCGGGCCTGGTACGCCGTATACGTGAGCTGCGCGGCGGCGAGGCCGGCCAGCCCGAACGTGCGTGTGAGCCCGAACGCGGCGAAGCCGTCCGGCACCGGCCGGCCCTCGGCCAGCGCGGCGGCGAGCGCCTCGCCGGCCACCGTGGTCGGCGCCATCCCGTGGCCGCCGAATGCGATCGCGTGCCACACGCCGTCCGCGTCGCGGCCGATTTGCGGCATCTTGTGCCGCGCGTAGCTCATCAGTCCACCCCACGCGTAGTCGACCTTCACGCCCTCCAGTTGCGGATACACGCGCAGCAGGTCGCGCCGCAGCAGGCGCTCGATCGCGCCGGGACCGCGGTCGAGCACCGAGATCCGGCCGCCCCACAGGATCCGCGTGTCCTTCAGCGGACGGTAGTAGTCGAACGCGAAACGCGTGTCGTAGATCGCGTACGGCGCATCGATCGCGTCGGGCAGGCGCGTGCCGAGCGGTTCGGTCGCGATCACGTAGGTCGCGATCGGCAGCACCGCGCGCTCGATGCGCGGCGACACGCCGCGCGCGTAGCCGCCGCCGGCAAACACGACGTCCTTCGCGCGCACCGCGCCCTGTGCCGTGCGCACGACGTAGCCGGCGCCGTCGCGCGCGATGCCGAGCGCGGCCGAGCGTTCGTACACGCGTGCGCCGCCGCGTGATGCCGCCGCCGCGACGCCGAGCACGTACTTGAGCGGATGGAAATGGAATGCGTTCGGCTCGAACAGGCCGCCGTAATAGCGCCGCGTCTTCAGCCGCTCGCGCAGCGCGCCGGTCGGCACGGGTTCCCAGTCGACGCCGAGCTCGTTCTTCATCAGCGTGCGCACGCTGTCGAGCCGCGACGGATCGTCGAACCAGTTCGCGAGCATCACGCCCTGGTCGACGATGTCGCAGTCGATCCCGTAGCGGGCGATGCGCGCGCGGATCAGGTCGACCGCGTCGACGGTGAGCCGGTACAGCCGGCGCCCTTCGTCGCGGCCGAGCGTGCGCAGCAGGTCGGCGTTGTCGAGGCTGTAGCCGCCGAACACGAAGCCGCCGTTGCGGCCCGACGCGCCGAAGCCGACCCGTTCGCTGTCGAGCACGACGACGTCGTGCACGCCGCGCTCGACGAGACCGAGCGCCGTGCACAGCCCGGCGAGGCCGCCGCCGACGATGCAGACCTGCGTATCGATCGTGTCGGTCAGTTGCGGGTAGGGCTGGCGGGTAACGGTGGCTTCGTAGAAGTTCTGCATGCGTGTTCGGTGACTCGTGACGGCGGAAAAGCGGACGGCGCGCGTCGATCTTGCCTGAACGCGCGCGCCGCGTCGAATGGGGTTTTCGGTGCGCCGGCCGCCGCGAAGGGCGGCCGGTGCGTTACAGGGCGTCAGGCGCCCGGCGTCGGGTTGGCCGGACGGACGACATAGGCCGGATAGCCGGCGTCGGCCTTTTCGGCAGCTTCATGCGTCGCGTTGCGTTCGATCCACGGCGCGATGTCCATGTCCTCGTAGCGCACCAGCCGGCATTTGCGCGCGAGCGCGTAGCCGAGCCAGATCGCGAGGAAGAACGGCAGGCCGATGTAGGTCGCGGCGACGCCGGTCCAGTCGATCTTGTCGGCGAGGAACGCCTGGTAGTCCTGGCCGAGCGCGACGGCCGCGCACAGCGCGAACGCGAACAGCGGGCCGAACGGGAACCACTTCGACCGGTACGGCAACTGGTCGAGCCGGTAGCCCTGCTTCAGGAAACCCTTGCGGAACCGGTAGTGGCTGACCGCGATGCCGAGCCACGTGATGAAGCCGGCCATGCCCGACGTGTTCAGCAGCCACAGGTAGACGGTCTTGTCGCCGTACAGCGACGTGAGGAAACACAGCGCGCCGATCGGGGTGGTCGCATACAGCGCGTTGCGCGGCACGCCGCCGGGCGACAGCTTCGCGAACAGCTTCGGCGCGCGGCCTTCGACCGCGAGGTTGTAGAGCATCCGCGTCGACGCATACATGCCCGAGTTGCCGGCCGACAGCACGGCCGTCAGGATCACCGCGTTCATCACGCCGGCCGCGAACGCGAGGCCCGCGTGGCGGAACACGAGCGTGAACGGGCTCACGCCGATGTCGGTTACGTCGCTCTTCAGCAGGCTCGGATCGGTGTACGGAATCAGCACGCCGATCACGAAGATCGCGAACACGTAGAACAGCAGGATGCGCCAGAAGATCTGGCTTACCGCGCGGGGAATCGTCGTGCGCGGGTTTTCCGATTCGCCGGCCGCGACGCCGATCATCTCGGTGCCCTGGAACGAGAAGCCCGCGATCATCGCGACGCCGAGCATCGTCGCCCAGCCGCCGACGAACGGCGCGTCGCCGATCGTGAAATTGCCCCAGCCGGCGCTCGGGCCGCCCTGCATGATCCCGAAGATCATCAGCAGGCCGACGCCGACGAATGCGAGCACCGTCAGCACCTTGATCAGCGCGAACCAGTATTCGGCTTCCCCGAAGCCGCGCACCGACAGCGCGTTGAGCGCGAAGATCAGCGTGAGGAACAGCGCGCTCCACCAGACGCCCGGCACGTGGGGGAACCAGTAGTGCATCACGAGCTGCGCGGCGACGAGCTCCACCGCCAGCGTCACGGCCCAGCTGTACCAGTAGTTCCAGCCGAGCGCGAAGCCGAAGCCTTCGTCGACGAACTTCGCGCCGTAGGTCGCGAACGAGCCGGACACCGGCATGAACGCGGCCATCTCGCCGAGGCTCGTCATCAGGAAATAGACCATCAGGCCGATCAGCATGTACGCGAGCATCGCACCGCCGGGCCCGGCCTGCGAGATCGACGCGCCGGATGCGACGAACAGGCCCGTGCCGATCGAGCCGCCGATCGCGATCATCCGTAGATGGCGGGCCTGGAGCGCGCGGTGGAGGGACGGCTTCGCGGGCGGCGGGCCGGACGGGCGGGACGAATCGGGGCGGGCGTCTGAATGCATGGCGGGCGCTGGGCGCTGTCTCCGGGATTGTTTTTCGGTGACGAAGCACGACGCGCTGCCGGCCGCGGGCCGGGCAGCGGTGATGCGGTGCGACGCGGGCCCGCTGAGCCGGGCCGTGGTGCGTGTCGCCTTCGTCGGTCGTCCGGCGGCGGTCGTGGCGGCCGGCGGCGCGCCGGGTGCGTTGCACCTCGACGTCGCACCGATTGTGTGGGGTCGAATGCGCGGGCGGCAAACGATATTTCCGCACAGGGTGATGCGGGATCGTCATCAACTTGTGTCGGATCGGGACGTGTCCGCGTACCCGTCCGTCGGCTTTGGAAGCGTCCAATATCGGCGCGGGAACCGGCCCGTCCGCGCGGCGGACTTCTTGCGTTTTTGGAATGAAGTCGTGAGTTAATATCAATAGCGGCCGGACTTGTGGCCATCGACAATGTGTTTCATGGATCGTGCCTCGCGAGGCTGGGGCGCGCCGTCCGGCCGGGCCTGCCGGCGGCGGCGGCGCAGCGCGATGCGCCGGATGGCGCACCGGGCCCGCCGCACGGCGCATCCGCTTGCACGAGGCGCTCGAACGCGCTCCAATCGAATCACGCGGGCGGCGCTGCCGCCGCACCGATCAATCTGTCCCTGAAGAGGAAGTGATGCAATTCAACGACATTCTTGCCGCGCTCGACATCGATCTCGCCCAGTGGAAAGGCAATGCGCTGACCGCGCGTTCGCCGCTCGACGGCGCGACGCTCGCGACGCTGGCCGTCGACTCGCCCGCCGACGCCGAGCGCAAGATCGACGCCGCGCACGACGCATTCCTCAAGTGGCGCACGGTGCCGGCGCCGGTGCGCGGCGAACTCGTGCGCGTGTTCGGCAACGTGCTGCGCGAGCACAAGGCCGAGCTCGGCCGCCTCGTCACGCTCGAGGCCGGCAAGATCACGTCGGAAGGGCTCGGCGAAGTGCAGGAAATGATCGACATCTGCGATTTCGCGGTCGGCCTGTCGCGCCAGCTTTATGGCCTCACGATCGCATCGGAGCGCCCGGGCCACCGGATGATGGAAACGTGGCACCCGATCGGCGTGTGCGGCGTGATTTCGGCGTTCAACTTCCCGGTCGCGGTGTGGGCGTGGAATGCGGCGCTCGCGTTCGTGTGCGGCGATTCGGTCGTGTGGAAGCCGTCCGAGAAGACGCCGCTCACCGCGATCGCATGCCACGTGCTGCTCCAGAAGGCGCTCCGCGAGTTCGAGAAGACGCATCCGGGCGTCGCGCCGGCGGAGCTGAGCCAGCTGGTGCTCGGCATGCGCGATGTCGGCGAGGTGCTGACGGCGTCGAAGAAGGTGCCGGTCGTCAGCGCGACGGGCAGCGTGCGGATGGGCCAGGAAGTCGCGAAGGTGTTGAGCCAGCGCCTGGCACGCGGCATTCTCGAACTCGGCGGCAACAACGGGATGATCGTCGCGCCGAGCGCGGATCTCGACCTCGTCGTGCGCGCGGTCACGTTCGCGGCGGTCGGCACGGCCGGCCAGCGCTGCACCACGCTGCGCCGCCTGATCGTCCATCGCAGCCTCGTCGAGCAACTGCTGCCGCGCATCGAGAAGGCTTACGCGTCGGTGAAGGTCGGCAACCCGCTCGAGGAAGGCACGCTGGTCGGCCCGCTGGTCGATCGTGCGTCGTTCGACGCGATGCAGAAGGCGCTGGCCGATGCACGCGAGCAGGGCGGCGAAGTGAAGGGCGGCGAGCGCGTCGACGTCGGTCACGCGGATGCGTACTACGTGCGTCCGGCCATCGTCCGGATGCCGAAGCAATCGGCGGTGGTCGAGCGCGAGACGTTCGCGCCGATCCTGTACGTGATGGTCTACGACAACTTCGAAGACGCGATCGACGTGCACAACGCGGTGCCGCAGGGCCTGTCGTCGGCGATCTTCACGAACGACATGCGCGAGGCCGAGCAGTTCATGTCGGCGGCCGGCAGCGATTGCGGGATCGTCAACGTGAACATCGGCACGAGCGGCGCGGAAATCGGCGGCGCGTTCGGCGGCGAGAAGGAAACGGGCGGCGGGCGTGAGTCGGGTTCGGATGCGTGGAAGGCGTATATGCGCCGTGCGACGAATACGATCAACTACAGCCGGCAGTTGCCGCTGGCGCAGGGGGTGAAGTTCGACGTGTGATGCAGGCGCCCGGCCAGGGCGCTTCGACAGTCGAATGAAAGGGCCGGTTGCCGCGGAAGCGGTAACCGGCCCTTGTCGTTTATTGCGATGCGTGCGGCGCGCCGATCGATCGTGAGCGTCGCCGCGCAATGGCTCGCTTACGATTCGGGCCGCGTGGAACCATCGTTCGTCGGCATGTTCTGCACGACCAGCATCTGCGGGCTCGACAGCGTGATCCCCGCCGCGCGCAACTGCTTGAGGATCTCGAACAGCAGGTCGCTCTTCGTCGAACTCGCGATCCGCGGGCTCGACACGTAACCCGTCACGCTCAGCGTGATCCCGTCCGGCGCGAGCTGGCTGAACGTCACCGACGGCGCCGGTTTGTCGAGAATCGCCGGGTGCTCGCGATACGCATCGAGCAGCAGGTCGCGCACCTGCTCGGGATCGGTGTTCAGCGGGAACGTCAGCACCAGCGTCGCGACGCCCTGCGTGCTGTTGCCCATCGTCACGTTGCGCACGTTCTGCGAGATCAGCTGCGAATTCGGCACGATCACGGTCGAGCGGTCGCTGAGCTGGATCTCGGTCGCGCGCACGTTGATGCGACGGATGTCGCCTTCGACGCCCGCGATGCTGACCATGTCGCCCACCTTCACCGGGCGCTCGGTCAACAGGATCAGCCCCGACACGAAGTTCTTCACGATTTCCTGCAGGCCGAAACCGATACCCACCGACAACGCGCTGACGATCCACGCGAGATTGCTCCACCGGACGCCGAGCAGCCCGAGCGTCATCAGCACGAGCAGCACGTAGCCGACGTTGGTGAACAACGTGATCAGCGACACGCGCATGCCCGTATCCATGCCGAGCGCGGGCATGAACTCGCCGTCGAGCCAGCGGCGCAGCGAGCGCAGCAGGTAGAAGCCGATCGCGAAGCCGATCACGGCGTTCATGATCCGGTCGGGCATGATGTTCAGGCTCTGCAGCCGCTGGCTGCCGATCATCGCGACCGCGCTGTCGAGCAGGTCGCCCGGCGTCGTGCCGAAGCCGCCCGTCAACAGCGCGATCGCCGCGATCAGCATCAGCAGGCTCGTGCCGAAGCCGGACAGCACCGTACGCGCCTGGTCGAGGTGGCGATCTTCGAGCGCGAACAGGTGCTTGATCTGCTGGCCCGTCGACAGGCTCGACGAGAACAGGCTTTCGCTCGCGTCGCGCGTCAGCTGGATCAGGATGTAGGTCGCGCACAGCACGATCTCGAACCACACGAGCTCGTACGTGATGAAGCGCGCGACCGTGATGTAACCGATCAGGAGTGCGATCAACGACGCGACGATCGCGAGCGTGACGCCGGCATGGATCAGGCCCGCGAGCGTCGAGCGTTGCTCGGGCGCCTCGCCTGCCGCCGCGAGGGCGCTGCGCGCGCGGTTCGCGCGCAACAGCGACGCGCCGACCGTCAGTGCGACGACGAGCGATACGATGCCGCGCCCGAACAGCGTGACCGACAGGCTGGTATCGACGATCCGGTTGATCGATTCGAGCGTGCCCGACACCAGCAGCAGCCCGGCCAGGACGGCGGGGAACGGCTTCATCGCGAGCGCGACGGGATCGGCCAGCGCGGGCAGGCGCCACGACGGATGCTTCGTGCAGAGCAGTGCGCGGCCGAGCCCCGCGATCAATGCGCAGGTCGCGGCGAGCTTCGCGAACTGGTCCCACAGATCGGTCAGCGACGGCGTGAGCTCGTAGTGGCGCGCGACGGCGAGGTAAAGGATCTGAATCGCGACGGCCGTCGCCAGGAAGGTCGACAACGCGGTCGACAGCGCCAGCGCACTGCGGCGCAAGCGGGTGGGCGGCAGGCGGTTCAGCGCGATCCAGGCGAGCCCGCGCTCGATGAGCCGGCGGCCGCCGAGCCATGCGGCGAACGCGGCGATCAGCAGCAGCGTGGTGAGCACCCGTTGTCCGGGCACCCACGACGAGCGCAGCATGTCGAACAGTTCGCCGTTGAAATCGTCGAGCCGCTGACGGTCGTCCGGCGACAGGTGGAACAGCGGCAGCCAGAACTGCGCGCTGAAGATGCTGCCCGAACGGAACGCGAGCTGGTTCTTGAGCAGGCTGCGGTGCAGCTTCGCGAATTGCTCGGTCAGGTTCGTGAGGCTCGTCTTCTGGTCGGCGGCCTGCTTCAGCGCCGCATCGATCTGCGTCTTGCGTGCGTCCAGCGCGGCCCGCTGCTTTGCGACGGCCGGCGTTTCCGGCGCGGCGCCCTCGGCCGGCGGCGGGCCGAGCACGTCGAGTTGCGCCTGAACCTGCGTGCGTTGCAGTGTGAGATCGCTCTGCAATTTCGCGACATCGGTGCTCAGCTCTTGCGCCGAGTCGTCGAGCCCGTCCAGCTCCTTGCTGTTGGACGCGGTCGAGGTCTGCTGCTTGATGCGGTCCAGCTCGGCCTGCATCTGCTTGAGCTGCGCGATGGCGTCGGGCAGCGAGATGGCGGGCACGGTCGCGCCGACGCCGCTCGCGACGGGCGCGGAAGCGGCCGCCGGAAACGCCGACGCGGTCGCGATCGCCGCGAACTGCAGCAGCGCGATCAGCGCGATCCGGCGGGCATACGTGGATAGTCGTTGTATGGACATGGAATGCTTACGATTTGCCGACAATGCCGGTTGCCGAAAGGCAGCCGGAAGCCGGTAGTTGGCCCGGTAGCATGTTACCGGGGTGCGGAACGCGTGGTTGTACCGATTGCGTATCCTCGGTCGCGGCGATTCGGACGGTGCGCGCCTGTGCGAAACAGCGCGGTAGACCCGTTGTTGCCGGCCTGCGCGGCCGGCGCGCGAGAGCGGAAGGCCCGGGAACGGCCCGCCGGCGCGCTTTCCGAAGCGGACAGACGGTTACGCAATTTACACAATGTCCCGGCGGAAAACGGGGCGTCGAACGGTTTCGGCGCCCGGCGCCGCCGTCCTGCCGGCTTGCCCGTGCGCCGGACGGGCGTGCCGGTACAATGCAGCGATTCGCCCGGCGGCGGTTCGGTGATCCGCCCGAGAACGACGCACAACACGACACGACACGATCAGGAGACGCGCCCAAGATGGCCTCAACGGACAGCCTTTCCCAGGCACCTGCCCAATTCCCCTCCATCGACCCCGGCTCCATCTCGGCCCGTCTCGACCGCCTGCCGCCGACGCGCAGCGTCTGGAAGCTCGTCGTGTTGCTGAGCCTCGGCTTCTTCTTCGAGCTCTACGACCTGCTCTACAGCGGCTACGTCGCACCGGGCCTCGTGAAAAGCGGCATCCTGTCCGCGACGACGCACGGCCTGTTCGGCACCACGGGCGTCGCGAGCTTCATCGCCGCGCTGTTCTCCGGGCTCTTCATCGGCACGATCGCGTGCGGCTTCCTCGCCGACCGCTTCGGCCGCCGCGCGATCTTCACGTGGTCGCTGCTGTGGTACACGGCCGCCAACGTCGTGATGGCGTTCCAGGACACCGCCACCGGACTGAACTTCTGGCGCTTCGTCGTCGGTCTCGGCCTCGGCGTCGAGATGGTGACGATCGGCACGTACATCTCCGAACTCGTGCCGAAGCAGATCCGCGGCCGCGCGTTCGCGTGCGAACAGGCGGTGGGGTTCGTCGCGGTGCCAGTGGTTGCGTTCCTCGCTTACCTGCTCGTGCCGCACGCGCCGTTCGGCCTCGACGGCTGGCGCTGGGTCGTGCTGATCGGCGCGCATGGCGCGCTGTTCGTGTGGTGGATACGCCGTGAACTGCCTGAAAGCCCGCGCTGGCTCGCGCAGCAGGGGCGGGTCGACGAAGCCGACCGCATCATGCGTGCGCTCGAGGCGAAGGTCGAAGCCGAATACGGGCGGCCGCTGCCGCCGCCCGCGCCGGCCGAACCCGTGCCGCCGCGCGGCAGCTTCCGCGACATGTGGGTACCGCCGTATCGCAGCCGCACGATCATGATGACGATCTTCAACGTGTTCCAGACGGTCGGCTTCTACGGCTTTGCGAACTGGGTGCCGACGCTGCTGATCAAGCAGGGGATCACGATCACGTCGAGCCTGATGTATTCGAGCGTGATCGCGCTCGCGGCGCCGATTGGCCCGCTGATCGGCCTCGTGATCGCCGACCGCTTCGAGCGCAAGTCGGTGATCATCGCGATGGCGGCGGCGATCGTCGTCTGCGGGCTGCTGTTCAGCCAGACGACGGTGGGCGCGTTCCTGATCGTGCTCGGCATTGGCCTCACGCTCGCGAGCAACATCATGTCGTACAGCTTCCATGCATACCAGGCCGAGCTGTTCCCGACGTCGATTCGCGCGCGGGCCGTCGGCTTCGTCTATTCGTGGAGCCGCTTCTCGGCGATCTTCTCGTCGTTCGTGATCGCGGCCGTGCTGCGCGGTTTCGGCACGTTCGGCGTGTTCGCGTTCATCGCGGGCGCGATGGTGGTCGTGATGGCCGCGATCGGGGGGATGGGGCCGCGCACGAAGGGCATCGCACTCGAAGCCATCTCGAAGTAGTCGGCAGGTGCGCACGCATGTCGCACGATTCGTGCGGGATGCGTGCGACACGGTTGCGTCCCGGTGCGCCGCATCGTCAAAATGATTTGCGGTGCGAATCAACACGCAAACGCTATCGAATCCGGGTGAAGCACGCAAACTTTCGGACGCGCGCCGACAACGTCCAGCACGCCAACCTGCCACGCAAAGAAAATCCCGGCGGCAACGAGTTGAAACAAAGCGTGACGAAGCGCAATTACACGTAAAAGCGCGCGTCCGGGCGCTGCCGATTCGCGCATCGACGAGTAGAATGAAGGGCCTGACGACTCATTAGCCGCCATCGGAGCACCCGCGTTGCATCAGCGAACGGCTCCGCCGCGAAGAGGCGTCGGCGCCGGGCGTGCACGATGCGCCGGACGTGTCGATGGCTTGCGCGGAAGATGCGCCGCTCGCACCAGCAGCATGCGGCGGCCGGATCGGCCGATGGCTTCGAACGTATGATTCTTGTCCCTCTGGCGCGGCGCTTTGCGAAGCCGCGTTGCCTCAACCGTGCAGTTGCCGCATACGTGTGGCTCGCTGTCGCGATATCGATTTCCGTTCTCGCCGAGCAGCCTGCCTTTGCCGCGTCCGACGCTGCATCGTCTGCTGCGTCATCTTCGTCCGCTGCGTCGCCTGCTTCGGCAGCGTCCCGCACGCAGCCGTCTTCGTCTGCGCATGCGGTGTCGGGTGCATCGGCCGCAGCGCCGGCATCCGCCGCGTCACACGCGAATCACATGAATCACGCGGAACCCGCGAATGCGGCATCGGGGGCGTCGCCCGCTTCCTCGGCTTCCGCCGCGTCGGCCGCCGCGCCTGCATCGGCCGCATCCGGCGCGCCCGCCAGCGAGGCCGAGCCGCCTCCGCCCACCCCGCCGCGCCGGCATCCGCCGCTGTCGGCCGAGGAGGCGCAAAACGCGACGACCCGTGCGCTCGACATGCGCAAGCGCTTCACGCAGGAAGTCACGCGACGCCTGAACGTACCCGCGAACGAACAGCGCGCGTACGGCGACCGCCTTCAGAAAGCGCTCGCCGATGCGGATCTCGGCGATCTCGCCGGCGAATACGTCGCGATGGTCGATCGCGCGC
This sequence comes from Burkholderia sp. AU17457, assembly GCF_002223255.1. Classification (NCBI taxonomy): domain Bacteria; kingdom Pseudomonadati; phylum Pseudomonadota; class Betaproteobacteria; order Burkholderiales; family Burkholderiaceae; genus Burkholderia; species Burkholderia sp. AU17457. Next base: position 2,088,956 of record NZ_NKFB01000005.1, on the reverse strand, counting down.
CGAACGTGCAGGCGCTGTTCATCTATTTCCGGGCGACGCCGGCCAATGCGTGGCTGATGATCGGCGCGTCGCCGGTCGGCACCGGGCTGCCGGGCCAGTACGACCATTTCCTGACGCCGCTCGGCGTGTTTCATCACTCGCCCGACACGATGGATTTCCGCGCGGAAGGCACGACGAACGAGAACGGCATTCGCGGCTACGGCCGCCGCGACATGCGCATCTACGACTTCGGCTGGGTGGATGGCGAGCGCGGCTGGGGCAAGGGCGGCGTGTCGCCGATGCGCTTCCAGATGCATGCGACCGACCCCGACCGGCTCGAAGCGCTGCTCGGCATCCGGCATTCGAAGGGCTGCGTGCGGATTCCCGCGTCGCTGAACACGTTCCTCGACCAGCACGGGGTGCTCGACGACGACTATCAGGCACGCGTCGAGACCGGCAAGTCGCTGTGGGTGCTGCGTCGCGATCGCGACGTCACGCCGATCGCGGGCCGCTACCTGGTCGTGATCGACAGCGCCCGCAAGACCCGCCCGGCCTGGTCGCCGATGCCGGGGCGCGGCGCGTGGTCGAAGCTGCCGAAGGGCGGCGACACGGCGGACTGAGCGTCGGTTCGCCGAGAGCGGATTGCGCGCGGATGAGAATAAATCCGATTTATTGACATATAAGGAAAGCAAACTTTTATTATCCGATCCGGGTTCGTATAGTCGAGTCCAGTTTCGCGGAACCCCTGCCGCGCCTGGACCACCACCGACAACACGACCCGCATGAAAACTCTCTACAAGCTCGCCCCGCTCGCGATGCTCGGCGCTTTCGCGACCCATGCCGGTGCGCAAAGCAGCATCACGCTGTACGGTCTCATCTCGGCCGGCGTCGGGTTCGCGACGAACCAGGGCGGCAAGAACGCGTGGCAGGCGTTGTCCGGCACGAACCAGAACCCGCGCTGGGGGTTGAAGGGCAAGGAGGATCTCGGGCAGGGGCTGTCCGCGGTCTTCCAGCTCGAGAACGGCTTCAACGTGATGACGGGCACGGCCGCACAGAACGGCCGCGAGTTCGGGCGCATGGCGTACGTCGGGCTCGCCGATCGTACCTACGGTTCGCTGACGTTCGGTCGCCAGTACGATGCGATCCACGACTACATCGGGCCCGTGATCATCGCGAGCAATGGCGTGAACATCGGCGACAACGACAACGGCTACAACGACATCCGCGTGCAGAACTCGGTGAAGTACGTGAGCCCCGTCTACTCCGGGCTGAAGTTCACCGCGCTGTATGGCTTCAGCAATGCGACCGGTTTCGCGAACAACAGCGCGTACAGCTTCGGGCTCGGTTATGAGCGCGGCCCGCTGCGCTGGAGCGTGGTCTATGCGCAGTACAACCATCCGTACAGCGCGACGAACCAGGATGGCGCGATCGCGAACGACTATGCGTCGCCGCTGCTGATCTTCAGCAAGAGCGCGATGTCGCCGGCCGCATACGCAAGCCGGCAGCGGATCGCGGGCACGGGCGGCTTCTACACGATCGGCCGCGCGCAGTTCGCGGCGATGTTCACCGACGTGCGCTACGATTACCTCGACAATTCGCACCTGCACCTGCAGAACCTGGGCGTGAACGTCGTCTACACGATGACGCCGCAACTCTTTCTCGGCGCCGCGTATGCGTTCACGAACGGCAAGTACGACGTGATCGACAAGCGTCCGAAATGGCATCAGGTGAACCTGCAGGCCGATTACTTCCTGTCCAAACGCACCGACGTCGCGCTGACGGTGATCGTACAGCAGGCGGCTGGCGACGCGGACCATGCGCAGATCTTCGCGTATGCGCGTTCGACCGGCACGCGCCAGATGATGGCGACGCTCGGCGTCCGGCACGTGTTCTGAGCGCCCGACCATGACTCATTCGATCGCCTCCCGCCGCACCTTCCTGAAACTGTCCGCCGCGCTGGCCGGCACCGCGCTGCTGCCCGAAACGGGCGCATTCGCGGCCGGCGCCGACGCCGCGCGCCGCACGGTGATCATCGACACCGACCCTGGGCAGGACGACGCCATCGCGATCCTGTTCGCGCTCGGCGCGCAGGACCGCCTCGACGTGCGCGCGCTGACGGCCGTGGCCGGCAACGTGCCGCTCGACCTGACCGAACGCAATGCGCGGATCATCCGCGACTGGGCCGGCCGCACGAACGCGCTGCCGGTGTACGCGGGCTGCCCGCGTCCGCTCGTGCGCGATCTGGTGACGGCCGCGAACGTGCACGGCAAGACCGGGCTCGAAGGCGTCGAACTGCACGCGCCGCGCGCGCCGCTCGCCGCCGGCCACGCGGTGTCGTACCTCGTCGATACGCTGAGCCGCGCGGCGCCGAACAGCGTGACGTTGTGCGCGCTCGGCCCGCTGACGAACCTCGCCACCGCGCTGGTCGAAGCGCCGCAGATCCGCGGCGCGCTGCGCGACATCGTGCTGATGGGCGGCGCGTTCTTCGAGCGCGGCAACATCACGCCGGCCGCCGAGTTCAACATCTACGTCGATCCGCAGGCGGCCGACGTGGTGTTCGGCAGCGGCGTGCCGATCGTCGTGCTGCCGCGCGACGTCGCGGTGAAGGCGCCGATCACGCCGGCGCGCGCCGCGCCGTTCCGTGCGCTCGGCAACCGCTGCGGCGCGATCGTCGCCGACATCATGGAGGCCGAGCTTGCATACAACAAGAAGCGGCGCGGCGTTGAAGACGCGCCGATGTACGACCCGACGGCCGTCGGCTATCTCGTCGATCCGACGCTGTTCGGCGGCCGCAAGGTGAATGTCGTGATCGAGACGACCGGGCAGTGGACGCTCGGCGAGACGATCGTCGACTGGAACGGGCGCAGCGGCCGTACGGCGAATGCAACGTGGATCAACGAGGTCGACGCGGACCGCTTCTACGCGACGCTCGTCGCACGCATCGCGAATCTTCCCTGAGTGCGGGCGGCCGCGCGCGGCGAACGGAATCAGATGTGCTTCTCGATCCACTCGCGGCACGCCCGCACGTGCGGGCCGCGATCGTCGGCGGCGAGCGAGATCAGCGAGATCGCACGCGTGACGCGCGGCTTGTCGACGCGCAGCGCGACGAGTTCGGGATCGTGCAGATGCATCGTGTAGAGGCTCGGGAGCACGGCGGTCGCGAGGCCGTTGCGCGCGAGCGCGTAGAGCGGCTCCGTGTATTCCATCCGGTACGTGACGTTCAGGCGCAGCTTCCCGGCGCCGCCGGTGCGATGCAGCGATTCGCTGACGCTGCCGCGCACGAACACCGCGAGGTCGCGATCGACGAGCTTCGCCCACGTGACGCTCTTCGCGCGGGCGAGCGGATCGTCGTGCCGCACGACGATCACGATCTCGTCCTCGAACAGTTGCCGGTAGCGCAGCGTGCCGTCGTCGCCGTCGGGCTCGCGCACGCCGATGCCGAGATCCGCGACGCCGTCGCGCACCGCTTCGACGAGCGCGCTGTTCGGCAAATCGGTGAGCGTGAAGCGCAGCGTCGGATGCGTGCCGCGCAGTGCGTTGAGCGCGGGCAGCAGGCGGCCCGCGACCGACGGGATGAACGCGATGCGCACGGTCTGGATGCGTTCGCCGATGAGCCGCGTCATGTCGTCGAAGGTGCCGCGCGCCTGGTTGAGCAGACGCTCGGCGAGCGGCAGCACGGCTTCGCCCGCGGTGGTCAGCGTGAGCCGGTGTGCGGTGCGTGCGAACAGGCGGCCGCCGAGCAGGAACTCGATCTGGCGGATCGACGCAGTGAGCGCGGGCTGCGTGAGCGACAGCGCTTGCGCGGCTTGCGTGAAGCTGCGTGCGTGTGCGAGGACGACGAAGTGCTGGACCTGCCGCAGCGTGAGCGCGGGGAGTAGCGACGAGCGGTCGGACATCGGGCAATGACGGTCGGGATGCGGTACGCGGCAGTATAAGACCGCGCTGCACGCCCCGACACAGGACAATATTCGGAATCACAGGAGAACCACCATGTCAGCGACTGACACGATGCCGGCGCGCGCGCCGGCCAACTGGCTCGAGCGGCGCTTCGCGCTCGCCGCGCGCGGCACGAGCGTGCGCACCGAGACGATCGCGGGCGTCACGTCGTTTCTCGCGGCCGCGTACCTGCTCGTCGTGATCCCGTCGCTGCTCGCGACGGGCGGCATGGACCGCGGCGCGGCCACGACCGCGACGATCGTCGTGTTCGTGCTGTTCACCACGCTGATGGGGCTCTACGCGAATCTGCCGTTCCTCGTCGGCCCCGGTATCGGCGGCTCGGTGATCATCGGCGTGACGCTCGCGACGACCGAGCACGTCGGCTGGCAGACGGGCCTCGGCATCGCGTGCGTGTCGGGCGTGCTGTTCTTCCTGCTGACGATCGTCGGCGCGCGCGGTGTCGTGGTGCGGCTGATTCCGGTGCAGATCAAGCTCGGGCTCGGCGCGTCGATCGGACTGTTCGTCACGATGCTCGGGCTGCGCAATGCGGGGATGGTCGTCGCGAACGCGAAGACCAACGCGTTCGCGCTCGGCGACTTTTCGCGGCCGGGCGCGCTCGTCGCGCTGATCGGCCTCGCGGTCGCGATCGTGCTGCAGGCGCGCAAGGTGCCCGGCGCGATCCTGATCGCGATTCTCGTCGCCGCCGCGGCCGGCGTGCCGCTCGGCGTCACGCACCTGCCCGCGTCGTTCGTGTCGCTGCCGCACGGCATCGCGCCGATCGCGTTCAAGCTCGACATCGGCAGCGCGTTGAGCCTGGCCGCCGCACCGTACCTGTTCGCATTCTTCGCGGCGGAGTTCTTCTCGACGCTCGGCACCGCGCTCGCGGTCGGCGCGAAGGCGAATTTGCTCGACGAGCACGGCAACCTGCCGAACATCAACCGGCCGTTTCTCGTCGACTCGCTCGCCGCGACGCTCGGGCCCGTGTTCGGCATTCCCGCGCTGACCGCGCTGATCGAATCGGCGGCCGGCGTCGAGGCCGGAGGCCGCAGCGGGCTGTCGTCGGTGGCGGCGGCCGTGCTGTTCGCCGCGATGCTGCTGTTCGTGCCGGTCGCGCTCGCGATCCCGAAGGAAGCGACGGCGCCGGCGCTGATCCTGATCGGGCTGTCGATGTTCGCGACGATCCGCCATACGCATTTCGACGACTTCACCGACGCGCTGCCCGTGATGTCGATGGTGCTGCTCACGCTGATGTCGAACAGCTTCGGCACCGGCATTGCCGGCGGCCTGTTGTGCTACGTGCTCGTCAAGCTGCTGGCCGGCCGCTGGCGCGACGTATCGTGGGGGCTCGTCGTGCTCGCGATTCCGCTCGGCTATTACTTCTGGACCGTCGTGAAGCCGCACTGAGAGACGGCTTCGCGACGCAATGGCACTACCGAAAAGAGACTGACATGAAGGGAACACCAGGCAACGTCCCGGCCGCGCGCACGGGTATCGACATCACGCCGGCCCATCGGGCCTTCTTCCGCGCGCTGCCGAAAATCGAACTGCATTGCCACCTGCTCGGCGCGGTGCGGCATGACACGTTCGTCGCACTGGCCGAACGCAGCGGCGCGCCGATCGAGCGTGCGGAGATCGACGCGTTCTACGCACGCGGCGAGAAACCGGTCGGCGTGCTGCACGTGCTGCGCGCGCTCGACAAGTATTTGCTCACACGCCCCGACGATTTGCGGCGCATCGCGTATGAGTATCTGGAAGACGCAGCCGCCCACAACGTGCGGCACGCGGAATTCTTCTGGAATCCGACGGGAACGGTACGCGTGTCGGGCATCGCGTATGCGGATGCGCAGGCCGCGATCGTGACCGGGATCCGCGATGCCGCGCGCGACTTCGGGATCGGCGCGCGCCTGATTCCGAGCATCGACCGTGAGCAGGATCCTGATGAAGCCGTGGCGATCGTCGAGTGGATGACGGCCAATCGCGCGGACGAAGTCGCAGGGATCGGCATCGACTATCGCGAGAACGACCGGCCGCCGGAACTGTTCTGGAAGGCATATCGCAACGCGCGCGCGGCCGGCTTTCGCACGACCGCGCATGCCGGCGAGTTCGGGATGCCGTGGCGCAACGTCGAGACGGCCGTCGACCTGCTGCAGGTCGATCGTGTCGATCACGGCTATACGATCGTCGACAACCTTGAGCTGTGTGCACGCTATGCGGAGCGCGGCATCGTGTTTACCGTCGTGCCGACGAATTCGTACTACCTGCGCACGCTGCCGCCGGAGCAATGGGCCGAACTGCATCCGATGCGCAAGATGCCGGGGCTCGGGTTGAAGATCCATCCGAACACCGACGATCCGGCGCTGCACAAGGTCAATCCGAGCGAGGCGTGGGAACTGATGCTCAGCCATTTTGGCTTCACCGTGGCCGAGTTGAAGCAATTCATGCTGAACGGGATCGACGGCGCATGGGTCGACGATGCGACGAAGGCGGTGTGGCGTGCGACGTGGGCGCCGGAGTTCGATGCGCTGGCCGATACGCTCGCGGCGGGCTGAGCGCGCCCGGTCGGCACTTCGTCCAGACGGCCTCGGGCCGTGCACGGCGGGAACAGGATGCCGCGCACGCGTCCTGTCGTCTGTCCGCACCACGCTGTGCGTGTCGGGTTGGCATACCTCGATCGCATTCGCTATATTGGCGTCCGGCAGCGCTCGAGCGTGTCGCTGCCGCCGCGCGCGCCCGCGCCGGCATTCCGACAATAATTCGAATCCGAGAGGCTCCACGTGCGTATCCCTGTCTTCTGTCTGATGTTGTTCGTCTCGCTGTCCGCGCGAGCCGGCGGTGCCTGCGATGGGCTGCTCGGCGATTACGCGCCGGCCGCCGGCAAGCCCGCGACCATGCGGGTCGAGAAGGTGGGGGGCGACATCGTGCTGCGCGGCCGCGAAGCTGGCCAGTGGAGCGCCGAAACCGCACCGACGCACGTGGCGGAACGCGATATGGACGGGCCGGAGAAGCTGCCTGCGGACGCATGCGTGCTCGAGGTGCCGGGCGGCCAGCTGATCAGGATGCGGATCGGGACCCCGTATCAGGTCACGTCGATCACGGGCAGCAACTTCACGACGAAGCATTCAACCACCGGCGTTCTGCTGCTGATGACACAAGGCTTCCAGGTCGACGGCATCGAGCTGTATCGGGTCGCGCGCAGCGGCGATTCGCCGACGGCGCCGTGAAGGCGGGCGCCGCGCGCTGACGGCGAGCGGGCCGGCATGTTGCTGCACACGACGACACAACAACGAGGCGACCCCTTCCGATGGGCAATCGAGCATGGCTGTATCTCCAGTCAGGTGACGGAGACGACGCGCGAACGATCGGGTTCGCGGAATCCAACAATCACTTCCCGCTTCTGTGGCGCGTGCTGCTCGCCGACGGCGGCGCGGGCGGCGCGATTACTGACCAGCGTGTGTTCGGCGACGCAGGCACGCCGAATCTCGCCAGCGACGCGCGGGCCGCGCATGCGCGCCTGAGCCGGCTCGCATCGTTCGTCGTCGCGCATCCGCTGCACGGCGACGATCCCGCACTCGCGCGTCAGTTCGATGCGCTCGTGCGTCATCTCGGCGAATCGATCGACGCGCTCGGCGATGCGCATGGCGCGCCGCGGTTATCCGCGAACCTCGACGAACTGTCATGGCTCGACGACGGCGATCCGAACGACTACATCGACGAGGAGCGCGATGCCTGTACGCGCCTGTGGTGGCGCGTCGCGAACTGCATGGACTTCCGAGACGTGCGCGGCGTGCGCGAGGTACTCGAGATCGACACGCCGGCCGACTGGCGCGACTGGGCGTGGGGCTTCGGGTTCGGCGGGGTGTCGCATCACTATTTCGTCCGTCAGAATCCGCCGCGCCGCGTGACGTTCGCCGAGATGTTCGACGCCGGCGAGCTGCACGGCAACTGGCTCGGTCACGGCACGTTCAGCTTTCGCGGACGCAACGGCCTCTGGGGCGTGCGGCGCGAAACCGACGACGCGTGGGACGTGATCGTGCCGCCCGAGTGGACGAACCTGTGGGCCAGTGGCGCGCGTGACGACCGGCTGTTGTGGGCCGCGCGCGACGGCAAGGTCGGCCTGCTGCTTGCCGATGGCGACGATGAAGGCGACGGTGTCAGGATCGTGCGCGAACCGGCGTTCGACGCGGTGTGGGATTTCAACGGCGACGTCGCCTGCGTACGCGTGGGCGAGCGGTTCGGGCTCCTGCGCACGGATGGCGTGTGGGCGCTCGAACCGTTGCTCGACAACTTCGGCGAATTCACGGGCGGGATTGCGTCCGCGAGCATGGACGGCCGCTGGGGCTTCGTCGATACGCATGGCGCGTGGGCGATTGCGCCGCGCTTCGACGATGCGCACGAATTCGTGAACGGCGCCGTCGCGGCGGTCGCCGAAGGCGAGCAGTGGGGGCTGATCGGGCGCGACGGAAAATGGCGCGCGGAGCCCGAGTGGGCGGCGCTCGAATGGTCGTCCGAGTGCGGCGCGTTCGTCGCACGGCGCGACGGTCGCGTCGGTCTCGTCGATGAGAAAGGTCGGATGATCGTCGAACCGCATTACGCGGAAGTCGCTCCACTGACCGACGGCGAACGAGCGGAGATGCTCGACGAACTCGGCGCGATCCGCCATATCGTGCGGCGCGAAGACGGCCGTTGCGCGATCGTCGACGGGCAGGGCCGCGTGCTCACGCCGTTCGACTTCGTCAACATGGGCGCGCTGTCGTGGCTGCCCGACGACGAGATGGTGCCGGGCGAGCTGTTCACGCGTTACGCGATCGGCGTCCTACCGGGCGAGCCGGTGCAACTGGCGATTTGCGATCTCGAGACGGGCGCGACGATCGCCCAGGGGCGCTACGACGATGTGGCCGGCCTGTTCTGGGGCGCCGACCATGGCTGGCTCGCCAGCGTGCAGGACGACGACGGCCACGACGTGCGCGCGACGGCATTGCGCGCGGACGGCACCGTGCTGCATCCGGCGCGTTACACGCGAATCGGCGACGATGCGCTGTTCGACGACGATCGCGACGACGATGCACGGCATGCGACGTTGATGCCGTGGTTCGTTCGCCGTGTCGAGATCGCGCGGCGCTGGAGCACGGACGAACCGGTCGCCGCATTGCGCGACGACGGCGTGCCCGTGTGGCTGTACGCGGACGGGCACGTGACGACGACGCCTCGGTAGCCCGGTACGCAGCCACCCCGATCAGCGAAACAACCTCAGCCAGTCGAACAGGCCTGAATGCTGCGGCGCGCGCCGCCTCGACGCCGGCGCGCTGCGCGGCCGGAAATCGGGCGAGAACTGCACGTGCGGGTCGATCGCCTGCGCACGCAGCGCCGCATCGTAGAACGACCCGACGATCGGCAGCGCGCTGTGCGCGCCCGCGCCCCAGTAGTCGCTGCGCAGCGTCACGCTGCCGTCGTCGAAGCCGACCCATGCGCCGGCCACCAGTTGCGGATGCATCAGGATGAACCAGCCGTCCGTGTTGTCCTGCGTCGTGCCGGTCTTGCCCGCGACGTCGATCCGGATCCCGTAGCGCGAGCGGATGTCCGCGCCGGTCCCGTAATCGACGACGCCACGCATGGCGTCGACGAGCGTCTGCGCGGCAGGCGCGGGCAACGCGCGTTCCGGCGGCGCGCTGCCGAACGCGGCGAGCACCTTGCCGTCGCGATCCTCGATGCGCGTGATCATCTGCGGCGCGACGTACACGCCGCGGTTCGCGATCGTGCCGTACGCGGACACCATCTCCTTCAGCGTGACGGGGCTCGTGCCGAGCGCGAGCGACGGCACCGCATCGAGCGGGCTGTCACGCACGCCCATCGCGCGTGCAAGCTGCGCGACCTTTGCGGCGCCTTCGTGCTGCATGACCTGTGCGGTGATGCGGTTGCGCGACAGCGCGAGCGCGTCGCGTAGCGTCATCGGCTCGCCGGTCGGCGGTTCCGCATCGGTCGGCCGCCACACGGCGCGACCGTCGATCGGGATCGCGACGGGGCGGTCGACGAACGTATCGCCCGGCCGCATCCCGTCCGCGAACGCGGCGCCATAGACGAACGGCTTGAACGTCGAACCCGGCTGGCGCCGCGCCTGCACCACGTGATCGAACGGCTCGCTGCCGAAATCGGGGCTGCCGACCCACGCGCGAATCGCACCGTTGCGCGGATCGATCGCGACGAAGCCGGCCTGCACCTGCGTCTTGCGCTCGCACAGTGCACGCATGAATTCGCGATTCGCGCCGAGCTGCTTCAGCGCTGCCCCATCGGCGAGCCCCGTATCGCGCGCCTGGCGATACTCGGGCGTCTGCCGAACGAAGCCGAGGAACAGGTCGTTGCGCAGCCCGCAACCGGACGGCCCGCGCCATGCGCTGTCGGCGACCGCCTGCAGTCGTTCGGTCTGCCGCGTCAGCGCCTGCGTGGCCATGTCCTGCAGACGCGCGTCGAGCGTCGTGCGCACGACGAGGCCGTCCGAGTACAGATCGTAGTTGTTGCGGTCGGCCCATGCGATCAGCCACTTGCGCAGTTGCACCGCGAAATGCGGCGCGAGGCCCGGCTGCGCCGTCTGCGGTTCGAAGTCGACGCGCAGCGGCCGGCGCTGCAGTTTCGCGAGCTGCTGCGGCGACAGCATGCCCATCTGCGCCATCCGGCCGAGCACGATGTTGCGCCGCTGGGCCGCGCGTTCCGGGTTCAGCACCGGGTTGTAGTAGCTGTTGCCCTTCAGCATTCCGACGAGCGTCGCGCTTTCCGTGATGTCGAGCTGGTCCGCCGACTTGCCGAAGTAGGTGCGCGCGGCCATTTCGACGCCGTACGCGTTGTACAGGAACGGCACGGTATTCAGGTAGGTTTCGAGGATTTCGTCCTTGCTGTACACCGCTTCGATCTTGAACGCGGTGATCAGCTCCTTCAGTTTGCGCGTGAGCGTCGGCGCGCGGCCGACTTCGTCGGGATACAGATTGCGCGCGAGCTGCTGCGTGATCGTCGAGCCGCCCTGGCGGTCGCCCGAGAACGTACGCAGCCCGGCCGCGAGCGTGCGACGCCAGTCGATGCCGTGATGCGCGTAGAAGCGGTGATCCTCGGTTGCGATCAGCGCATCGACCATGTGCGGCGAGATCTGCTTGAGCGGCACCCATTCACGGTTCACGGGCCGGAATTCGGCGATCAGCTGGCCGTCGGCCGACAGCACGCGCGCGGGGCGGTCGATGCGCGCCTTGCGGATGTCGCCGATACTCGGCGTGAACGGAACGAACGCGAGCAGGGCCAGCAGGCCCAGCACCGGGATCGCGGCGAGCGTCAGCGCGACGCCGCGTCGAGTCGGATGGCGCAGGCGATGCAGCGCGCCGGCGCCCAGCGCGCGGACGCGCGTGCGGCACGCGGCGGCGAGCGGCGCGACACGGGCGCGGCAACGGAGCCACGCGTCTCGGAGAAACGGCACGAAGCGGTTCAAGGCGGCAGGGGCGCGGATGGAAGACGCGCGATCCTAGCAAACGGAACCCGCGCGCCGACGGCCGAAACGGCCGTTTGCTTGCAGGATTTACAGACGATTACGTTTGTTGCCCGCCGCCAACCTTTTACCGCGCGCGGGGCCGCGATTCCGCCGACGAAACGACGTCCGCGAGCCGCTGCGCGGCCGCTTCCATCTGCGCGCGGCCGAACCCGCCGAAGCCGAGCACGAGCCCGGGGCGCGCGGTGCCGGGCGCGAACATCGGCGACACCGCGCGCACCGCGACACCGGCCCGGGCGGCGCGCGCGACCACGTCGAGATCGTCGATGCCTTGCGCGAGCCACAGCACGACGTGCATCCCCTGGTCGCCGGGCTGCACCCACGCGCGTTCGCGCGGCAGGCGCGCGCCGAGCGTGTCGATCAGCAGCGCGCGCTGCTCAGCATAGACGCCGCGCACGCGGCGGATGTGGCGATCGAGGTGACCCTCCGCGATGAACGCGGCGAGCACGTGCTGATCGGCGGTCGGCGCATGGCGGTCCATCAGCACGCGCGCGCCGCAGAACGCGGGCACGAGATCGTCGGGGGCGATCACGTAGCCGAGCCGCAGCGACGGAAACAGGATCTTGCTGAAGGTGCCGAGATAGATCACGCGGTCGGGCGCGAGGCCTTGCAGCGACGGGAACGGATAGCCTTCGTAGCGCAACTCGCTGTCGTAGTCGTCTTCGACGACCCAGGCGCGGTGCGCGCGCGCCCACGCCAGCAGCGCATTGCGCCGCGCCATGCTTAGCGGCATGCCGAGCGGGTACTGGTGCGACGGCGTGACGAATGCGGCGCGCGCATCGGGTGCGACGCGGATGCCGGCGTCGACGTCGAGGCCGTCGGCGTCGACCGGCACGCGCACCATCGCATCGCGTCGCCCGGTGCTTTCGAGCAGGGCGGTGATGCCGCGATAGGCCGGATTCTCGACCCATGCGCGGTCGTTTTCGCCGAGCAGCACCTGGCTCGCGAGATGCAGCCCTTGCTGCGTGCCGCTCGTGATCACGACCTGGCCGGCGTCGCAGCGCACCGAGCGCGACCGGCGCACGTAATCGGCGATCGCGTCGCGCAGCGGCAGCGCGCCTTGCGGGTCGGCATAGCCGGACGGTGCGCCGGCGCCGCGGGCGCGCAGGCGATTGCCGAGCCGGCGCCAGATGTCGTCGGGCGCGGTGAGGCCGACCGGCACCGAGATCGCGAACGGCATGGCCGGCAGCGGACTGAATTCGCGGGCGATCCGCGCGAAGGTGGCGGCCGGCTCGGGCAGGCCGTCGCGTGCCGCGTGCCGACGGCTGGCAGCGGGAGCGGGGGCTTCGACGGGCGGCGGTTCCGCGAGCGCGTTCGCCACCCGCGTGCCCGCGCCGCCGCGCGATTCGAGAAAGCCTTCGGCGATGAGCTGCGCATATGCGTCGACGACGGTGCCGCGCGCCACCTGCAGCGACGCGGCCAGCAGCCGCGTGGACGGCAGCGCGTCGCCGGGCCGGACGTCGCCGCGGCGCACCGCGTCGCGCAGCGCCTGCGCGAGTTGGCGGCTCAGGTCGCCGGCCGCGCGGTCGAGCGCGCCGAGCGACGGGATTTCGACGATCCGGGCCGTTCTTGCCATGATTCTGGTCCGCTGAAATTGTTTCAAACCGGCTCTACAGAATAAACCAGTTCGGGCTCACAATCGGCGCATGACGGGCCAGCACCCGCGCCATTTCCCACCCCGCACGATCGTGGAGCCGACATGTACGTCCCCGCCGATTTCAACGAACCGAACCCCGACGTACTGCGCGAGCTGATCGTGCAGCACCCGTTCGGCAGCCTGATCACGCACGGCAAGAGCGGGCTCGACGCGAACCACCTCCCGTTCGAGCTGATGCCCGACGACGGCGGGCTCGGCGAACTGCATGCGCACGTCGCGCGCGCGAATCCGGTCTGGCACGACGTCGCGGACGGCGACGAGGTGCTCGTGATCTTCCGCGCCGGCGACGCATATATTTCGCCGAACGGGTATCCGAGCAAGCACGTCGCGCACCGGCAGGTGCCGACGTGGAACTACCGGGTCGTGCATGCGCACGGCCGCATCACGGTGCGCGACGACGCGAAGTTCGTGCGCGGCGTGGTCGCACGGCTGACGCGCACGCACGAAGCGTCGCAGCCGGTGCCGTGGAAGATGGGCGATGCGCCGCCGGACTATATCGATACGATGCTGCAATCGATCGTCGGGCTGCAGATCAAGATCACGCGGTTCGTCGGCAAGCGCAAGCTCGGGCAGAACAAGGCCGAGGCTGATATCCGCGGCGCGGGCGAAGCGCTGGTCGCGGCCGGCAATCTTGCGATCGGCGAGGCGATGCTCGCGGAGGCCGACGCGAAGCGCGAATGAGCGCGCGACGCGAGCGGGCGCGGCGAGTATCGCGCCCGCTCGCCGCTCGGGTCACTGCGTGCGCGTCGAACCCTTCGCCCCTTCGCCCGCCTGCGCGAGCGCCCCCCGAATCGCCGCCTCCGTCTTGTCGTACCCGCCCTCGCCATACCGCGTATAGACGATCTTGCCGTTCGCATCGATCAGGTACAGCGCGGGCCAGTACTGGTTGCCGTACGCGCGCCACGTGTCGTAGCGGTTGTCCTGCGCGACCGGATAGCGGATGTCGAAGCGCTTGATCGCATCGGCGACGTTCTTCGCGTCGCGTTCGAACGGATACTCCGGCGTATGCACGCCGACCACGACGAGCCCCTGGTCGCGATATTTCCGATACCAGTCGTTCACGTACGGAATCGTATGAATGCAGTTGATGCACGAGTACGTCCAGAAATCGACGAGCACGACCTTGCCGCGCAACTGGTCGAGCGTCAGCGGCGGGCTGTTGTGCCAGCGGTCGATGCCGGTGAAACCGGGCGCCGTCATGCCGGCCGGCGACGCCTGGATGCCCGCGTCGTCGCGGGTGCCGGCGAACGCGGCAAGCCCGGCCGTGGCGGCGAGGGCGAGGACGAGGGCGGCGGTCTTGAGTCGGGGCAGCATGGCGTTCTCCTGATCTTTGGCGGCCGCGGCGCGAGGGCGGCGGCCCGACGTGTTTCGACAGGCCCCATTAGGCGGCGCCGACGTATCTGCGATGTGTCCGGCCGGTCGCGCGTGTGCAATGTTGTGTGTCGTCGCGGTCGCGCGATACATTGGGATACAAACGCGTGCCCGCCGTGCGGTATAAAAGCGGACATCGCCCGCCCGAACCCCGATACCGATACCGACCACGACTCATGGACAAGATCGACCACGTGCTGATCGTCGACGACGATCGCGCGATCCGCGAACTGATCGCGGACTACCTTGAGAAGAACGGCATGCGCGTGTCGCTCGCCGCAAACGGCCGAGAGATGCGCAACGTGCTGGACGACGGCGCGCCCGACCTGATCGTGCTCGACCTGATGCTGCCCGGCGAGGACGGCCTGACGCTGTGCCGCGACCTGCGCGCCGGCAAGTTCCGCACGGTGCCGGTGCTGATGCTGACCGCCCGCGGCGAGGAAACCGACCGCATCATCGGCCTCGAGATGGGCGCCGACGACTACCTGGCCAAGCCGTTCGCGGTACGCGAGCTGCTCGCGCGGATCCGCTCGGTGCTGCGTCGCGCGCGCATGCTGCCGCCCGGCATGCAGGTGACGGAAACGGCCGCGCTGCTCGCGTTCGGCGAATGGCAGCTCGACACGACCGGGCGCCACCTGCTCGACGCCGAAGGGACGCTGGTCGCGCTGAGCGGCGCCGAATACCGGCTGCTGCGCGTGTTCCTCGACAACCCGCAGCGCGTGCTGACGCGCGACCAGTTGCTGAATCTCACGCAAGGGCGGCAGTCCGATCCGTTCGACCGCTCGATCGACCTGCTCGTGAGCCGGTTGCGCCAGCGCCTGCGCGACGGCGCGCGCGAACCGCGCTACATCAAGACGCTGCGCAACGAGGGCTACGTGTTCTCGTCGACCGTCACCGCCGTCGACGGTACGCCATGAGCGCGCGCACGCCGTGGCATTGGCCGCGTTCGCTGTTCGCGCGGCTCGCGCTGATCCTGTGCGTGGGCCTCGCGCTCGCGCAGACGCTGTCGTTCTGGCTCACCGTGACCGAGCGCGACCAGGCGACCACGAACCTGATGATGGGCTACATCGAGCGCGAGGTCGCCAGTTCGGTCGCGCTGCTCGACCATCTGCCGCCGGCCGAGCGGGCCGCGTGGCTGCCGCGCCTCGCGCGGCGCAGCTATGCATTCATCCTCGGGCCCGGCCAGACCGGCACGCCGCCGGAAGCGCGGCTGTCGGCGCGCGTCGAGCGCTCGATCTCGGACGGCATCGGCGGCGACTACCCGTTGACCGCGAATTCGATCCCCGGCGACAGCGAACATCTGCAGGTGCATTTGCGGCTGACCGACGGCTCGCCGCTGACGATCGACATCCACCCGATGCCGACGGTGCCGCTGTCGGGCTGGCTGCCGGCCGTGCTCGTGGTGCAGCTCGCGGTGCTGGCCGCGTGCTGCTGGCTCGCGGTGCGGCTCGCGACGCGGCCGCTCAAGCAGCTCGCGCAGGCCGCCGACGCGCTCGGCCCCGACCTGAAGGGCGAGCGGTTGAACGAAGACGGGCCGTCGGAAGTCGCGCGGGCCGCGCGGGCATTCAACGCGATGCAGGACCGCATCGCGCAGTACATGGCCGAGCGCATGCAGATCCTCGCGTCGATCTCGCACGATCTGCAGACCCCGATCACGCGGATGCGGCTGCGCGTCGACGTGATGGACGACGACGCGCAGGGCGCGAAGCTGCGCCAGGATCTGCTGGAGATGGAGCATCTGGTGAAGGAGGGCGTCGCGTATGCACGCACGCTGCACGGCACCGAGGAAGCCGCGCGCCGCATCGATCTCGATGCGCTGCTCGACAGCATCGTGTACGACTACACGGATGCGGGGCAGGACGTCGCGCTGCACAGCGATGCGCCGCTCGCGCTCGTCACGCGGCCGAAGGCGCTGCGCCGCATCGTCGGCAACCTGGTCGACAACGCGCTGAAGTTCGCGGGCGCGGCCGAGATCGACGTGCGGGCGGCGCCGGACGGCGGCGCGGTGATCGCGGTGCTCGACCGCGGGCCCGGCATTCCGGACGATCAGCTCGACGCGGTGTTCGAGCCGTTCCGGCGCGTGGAGACATCGCGCAATCGCGACACGGGCGGCACGGGGCTCGGCCTCGCGATCGCGCGGCAACTCGCGCTTGCGATGGGCGGCACGCTTACGCTGAACAACCGGGCGGACGGCGGCGGGCTCGAAGCGCGGCTGACGCTGAGGAACGCCGGGTGATGCGACGCGGCGCGCGAGCGTCGCGGTGTCGGACGCGTGCCGAACCGTGCAAGGTATGCGGCGTCACACGCGTTGCAGATGTGCGTCGACGAGCGGCGCGAGCGCTTCCGCGTGCACGGCCGCGAGATCGTGCCGGCCGCCCGGCACGACATGCAGCTGCGCATCGGGCAGCCGTTCGAGCAGGCGCCGGCCGGCCGCGACAGGGCTGATCGGATCGTCGTCGCCCCACAGCAGCAGCGTCGGCTGCGCGATACGGCCGATGTCCTGCGACAGGTCCGCGCGAAACGTGATGAACCAGTCGGGCAACTGCGGGTTCGCTTCAGCGAAACCGGCGCGCCAGTCCTGCGCGCCCAGCCTGGCCATGTCAAGGCCGCCGGACGTGACCGTCAGCACGAGATGCGTGACGAGATCCGGCTTGTCGAGCGCCGCGCGCATCGCGATCACGCCGCCCATCGATTGCGCGATCACGGCGGTCGGCCGATCGACGCTTGCGAGCACATGACGCACGAGACTGTCGAAATCGTCGACGGCCGGGTCGTGCGGCGTGTCGCCGAAACCCGGATACGTGATGATCCGCCGCTCGGCCGGATGCGCGAGCATGCCGGCCAGCGGCTGCCAGAACGCGGTACTGCCTGATGCGCCGGGCAGGAAGAGCAGTTGAGACGGAACGGGCATGACGTTTCGTGTTCCTGTAATCGAAGCGAAGCGGGAGGGGCGGGCGGTACGCGCGCGTCAGCAGCGGCCGGTGCGCAGCGCGACGGTCCAGTCGTCGCGTCCCCGCGACGCCGCGATGGCGGCGGCCGTGTGCCAGTCGTATTCGACCGCATGGAAGTCGACGTTCCAGCCGGCCGCCGTGCGCGACACCATCGCGTAGCGCGCATGCGGCGAGCCCGTCTCGATCCGGTGCGGATGCGGCAGATCGTCCGCGTACGCCTGCAGCCCGACACTGCCCGGATTGACGATCAGCCGGCCGTCGTCGAGCTTCGCGGTGCGCGGCACGTGCGTGTGGCCGCACAGGATCAGCGAGGCCGCCGTGTCGCCCGCGCGTTGCGCGACTTCATCGGGCGTGGCCGCGCGGCAGCCGTCGGGCGTGACCGTTTCGAGGAAATAGACGAGGTCGCTGGCCGGCGTGCCGTGCACCATCAGCACGTCGTCGTCGAGCATCAGGCGTTCGGGCAGCGCGGCGATCCACGTGCGGTGGTCGGCGCGCAGCGTGTCATGCGCCCAGCGATCCGACAACCCCATCGCGTCGCGCTCGAGCGTCAGCAGTTGCCGTTCGTGATTGCCCTTGATGGTCGGCAGGTCGAGCGCGATCAGGCGATCGGCCGTCTCGGCCGGATGGAGCGCGCCCGACAGGATGTCGCCGAGGTTGACGATCACGTCGGCGCCGCGGCGGCGGACGTCGTCGAGCACCGCGTCGAGCGCGGCGAGGTTGCCGTGAATGTCGGACAGCGCGGCGATTTTCATGGCGGAGCGTCGATGAGGGGAACGGCGATTGTCGCCAATTCGGCGCGGCGCGTCCAATTGCGTCACGGCATTGGCGCGCGATGCGCGGCGGCGTGGCGTGTCAGTCGGTCGCGAGCCGCGCGTACATCGCGAAATCGCCCGGTGTGCCGCGCACCATCTTGTATGCGCGCAGCAGCCCTTCGTAGCGGTAGCCGCACTTCTGCAGCACGCGCGCGGAGCCCGCGTTGCTGGTCAGCACGACGGCCTGCATGCGGTTGAAGCCGCCTTCGGCGAACGCCCACGCGGTCACGGCTTCGCACACCGCGCTCGCGATGCCGCGCCCCCAGTGCGACGGCGCGAAGTCGTACGCGAGCTCCGCCGAGCGGTTTACGGTGGACACCGTATGCAGTCCGATCGTCCCGGCGAGCGCACCCGATGCGGTGTCGACGATCGCGAGGCGCCGGATCGAATCGGGATCGGCCGATTCGACGTTGTCGAACAGCGGCAGCAGGTCGTCGGGCGAGCGCAGGTTCCAGCTCGTGTGGCGCAAGACGTCGGGATTCGACAGGTACGCGTACCACGCGTCGAGGTCCGCGCGTTCGAGTTGCCTGAGCGACAGGCCGGGGAATCCGGCGTCGGGCGGTGCGGCGATTCTCATCGAACCGAGCGCCTACGTGGCATGGCGCCGGTACAGCGCGAGCGAACCGGCGAGCGCGAGCAGCATCGCGCCGCACGTGCGTTCGAGCCACAGCGCGCCCGAGCGCTTCAGCAGCCGCACCGCGCGTGCGCCGAGCAGCGCGTAGCCGAACATCACGATGCCGTCGAGCAGCGCGAACGTGACCGCGAGCGCGACGTACTGCGGCGCGAGCGGCGCCAGCGGATCGAGGAACTGCGGCAGGAACGCGGAGAAGAACAGATAGCCCTTCGGGTTCGTCACCGCGGTCAGGAAGCTCTTCGCGAAGATCGACGCGTTGCGCCCGGAGGCCGTGGCTGTGCCGCCCTGGGCGGCCGCGACGTCGAGCGACCCTTTCGACGTCAGCAGCCGGATGCCGACATAGCCGAGATACGCGGCGCCGAGCCACTTCACGACCGAGAACCAGAACGCCGACGCCAGCAGCAGCGCGCCGAGGCCGAGCGCGACCGCGACGATCAGCACGAAGTCGGACAGCATCGCGCCCGCGAAACCGTAGGCCGCGCGGCGCACGCCGTAGCGCGAGCCGTTGGTCAGCGCGAGCAGCACGGTCGGGCCGGGTGTCGCGATGCCGACGAACGCGACGGCGGCGAAGATCAGCAAGGTCGTTTCGTGCATGAAGAAGCTCCCGGTGGACGGCGCGCAGCCGATTATCGTCCGCGTCGCCCCGCGCTGTACAGGCGCGGCAGTCGCGCTTCCGGCCGCTCGCCGACTATCTCAATTTTGACAAGAAACTGTTGCCATTATTCCGCTTTGGAACGGAACCGGTTCCAACTACCATACCGGCCGCAGCGGGCGTGCCCGCCGCGTCGTCGCGCGCGGACGTCGCCGGGCTCGGACCGCCGGCGGATGTCGGCGCCCGCGCGTGCCACTCGCAACAGCCAGAACAACGGGTTCAGCGCCCGGAGACACCAAACCATGAACAAGCAACTGATCGCAGCGCCGCTGCTGCTCTCGCTCGCGGGTATCGCCGCCGCGCAAAGCTCCGTCACGCTGTACGGCATCGTCGATGCGGGCGTGACCTATCGCAGCAACGAACGGGTCGGGTCGGCGGGCGCGTACACCGGGCATTCGAGTGTCGGGCTCACGACCGGCAACCTGTCCGGCAGCCGCTGGGGCATCAAGGGTTCCGAGGATCTCGGCGGCGGGATGCGCGCGCTGTTCGTCCTCGAGAACGGCTTCGACATCACCAACGGCACGTCGGGCCAGGGCGGCCGCCAGTTCGGCCGGCAGGCGTTCGTCGGCGTCGGCAGCGACCGCTACGGCACGATCACGCTCGGCCGCCAGTACACGTCGCTCGACGATTTCGTGAGCCCGGTCGGCCCGTCTTCGTTCATCGGCGGCTTCGGCGCGCATCCGGGCGACATCGACGATCTCGACCAGACCGCGCGCGTCGACAGCGCGATCAAGTACACGAGCGCGAACTACTCGGGCTTCACGTTCGGCGCGCTGTACGGCTTCGGCGGCCAGCCGGGCAGCATGAAGCAGCGCAACACATGGAGCGTCGGCGCCGCATACGCGGCCGGGCCGCTGCGCGTGGGCGTCGGCTACGAGCGCTCGGACAACAGCAAGACCGGCGCGACCGATCCGACGGCGGGCAAGTGGCAGAGCACCGACGACGGCCTGTTCAATTCGTCGATCAACGAAGGCTATGCGAGCGCGCAGTCGCAGCAGGTGATCGCGACCGGTGCGACGTACGACTTCGGCCCGGCCGTCGTCGGCGTGAACTACAGCAACGTGCAGTACCGCGGCGGCGGCCAGTCGCTGTTCTCCGGGCATGCGACGTTCAACGTCGCGGGCGTGTTCACGCGCTGGAACGTGCAGCCGCAGACGCAGCTGTTCGCCGGCTACAGCTACACGCGCGGCAGCGACGTCGACGGCATCGACAACCGCGCGCAGTATCACAACGTCACGCTCGGCGCGGTGTACGACCTGTCGAAGCGCACCAGCGTGTATCTGCTCGGCGCGTACCAGCATGCGTCCGGCACGACGCTCGACGCGCTCGGCCGGCCGGTGGCGGCAACTGCGTCGGCGTCGGACAAGGCGAACGGCCATTCGTCCGACTCGCGCTCGCAGGCGATCGTGAGCCTCGGGCTGCGCCAGAAGTTCTGACGCGGCGATCGTTGCGCGTGCAACGGCGCCCGTGGCTACGGCGGGCGTCGTTGTCGGCATGCTCGCCAGCAACCGACGATGCACCTGTTCTCCGGGCAACGCGTGATCGACGTCGTCGATACGCCGACGAAATACGTCGACGGCTGGGACGGCCCGACGCTCAACCCGCCGCGCTGAACGATCGCCGCCGCGTGCCGGTCCGGCCGGCGCGCGGCTTTTCCCGCCACATTCCTCCTTTCCCTGCCGCTTTCCCTTCCGTGTCCGAAATCGCGAAAAGCCGATCGCGCCGCACAATAATTTTTCTCTTTCATTTTAATTTCGATTTGTAATAATCGAAAAGAATTCCGGGATGAAAAGGCGATACGGCATGTCAGAAAAAATGACGTATTTGCATTGGCGGTCCGGAAGAAAATGCCGGGGAATGCGCCGAAACCGCGCGGCTGGCAGGCCGTCGTGGCACGGTTTCGAAGATTTTGCGATCGTTGACGAAAAAGCGCCGGACGGCAAAGGGCGTGGAGTGAATAATTCGATGGAACGGCGAATACGCATTTGTCGGAATCACCAATATTTCATGCGCCGCGATTTACAGTGTCGACCATTGTTCGTCTGGGAGCATTATTCATGTCAATGAAACAAATCCGCGCAGCGTTGCTGGGAATGTGCATGGCGATGCTGGCCGCGGCAAGCCATGCGCAGGCGCAATACTCGACCGACTGGCTCGCGAACACGTACGGCACGCTGGCCTCGCACGTCGGCAACGGCGCGCGCTCGATGTGGGTCGCGCCCGAAGGCGTGATCTACACGGCGTCGCGCTGGGACGAGAACGCGGGCGGCGTCGCGATCTACCAGAACGGCCAGCCGCTCGGCACGATCGGCATCCACGACGAATTCCAGGGCGGCGCGATCACCGGCAATTCGACGTCGCTGTTCGTCGCGCTCGGCTACAACCGCACGTTCGGCAGCGGCTCGGTGGGCCGCTACAACCGCAGTACGAACCAGCGCGACCTGCGCATTCCGGTCAGCACGTGGACGGGCATCCAGTATGCGGACGTGATCACCGGCCTCGCGACGGGCGGCAACCTGCTGTACGTGAGCGACTTCTACGGCAACCGCGTGCGCGTCTATACGACCGACGGCGTGTGGCAGCGCGACATCGGCGTCACGGGCCCCGGCGCGCTGGCGCTCGATGCGGCCGGCAACCTGTGGGTCGCGCGCAAGAGCGCGGGCGTCGTCGCGCAGTTCAGTGCGACCGGTGCGGCGATGAACACGCTCCAGATGGCGGCCGGCGCGCGGCCGGCGTCGCTGTACTTCGATGCGTCGATGGGCCGGTTGATGGTGGGCGACGAAGGGCCCGACATGAACATCAAGGTGTACGGCGGGCTGCCCGGAATGCCGGTGCAGGTCGGTACGTTCGGCGTGCAGGGCGGCTATCTCGACACGACGACGGGCATCAAGGGGCAGGTCGGCGACAAGCGTTTCACGCGCGTCGCGGCGCTCGGCAAGGATGCGGCGGGCAACCTGTACGTACTGAACAACGCGTGGGGCGGCGGCTGGGATCTCGGCCGCAACGGCAGCACCGATCTGCATGCGTACAGCCCGGTCGGCACGCTGCAATGGAAGCTGCAGGCGCTGAACTTCGAGGGGATCGCCGCACCCGATCCCGCGACCGACGGCGCGTTGTTTTTCAGCGGCAACAACGTGTATACGGGCACCGCGGGCGGCACGTTCGTCGCGAACACGGTCGACCCGTTCACCTATCCGAAGGACCCGCGCCTCGACATGAACGACTATCAGCGCGGCCAGCACTTCGGCCAGCTCGTGACGGTCGGCGGCAACCGGATCCTCGTCGCGTCGGGCCAGAACCCGGGCAACTTCAACTTCTATTACTTCACGCCGGCGACCGGTTATATCGCGATTCCGGCCGGCTCGCTGCCCGGCAAGCCGTTCAACACGACGCTGCAGGTGACGGCCGGCTTCGACATCGACGGCAACGGCGACGTGTGGGCCGGACTGAACGGCTCCAACGTGATCACGCGCTACCCGATGACGGGCTTCGACGCGACCGGCAAGCCGTCATGGGGCAAGCCGGTGACGACGGCCGTGCCGAGCAGCGTGGCGCCCGTGACGCGCATCCTCTACCAGGCCGACAGCGACACGATGATCCTCGCGCAGGGCCTCGCGGGCAACTGGGACTGGACCGCGATGAACGGGCACATCGAGGTCTATCGCGGCTGGAAGAACGGCAACACGAGCACCCCGAACCCGGTGATCAACCTGACGAGCGCGAACCCGAAATCGATCGCGGCGGCCGGCCACTACCTGTTCGTCGGCTATGTGCATACCGTGCCGAACATCGACGTATTCGACCTGAACACCGGCGCGCTCGTCACGACGCTGACGAACTCGAACGCGTCGGCGATGGACGTCGGCAACGACGTCGACTCGATGTACGGCGTGCAGGCGTACCTGCGCTCGACCGGCGAATACGTGATCACGAAGGACAACTACAACGGCTCGAGCATCGTCGTGTATCGCTGGCGTCCGTGAGCGCGCCGGGGCGTCAGAACGATACCGTCGTCGTTAGCGTGACGAGCCGCGGCTCGCCGACCGCGACGATCAGGTTGCTGTTGCTCGACGGATAGTAGGTCTTGTCGAGCAGGTTCTTCACGTTGAGCTGGAAGCGGGTCGGGAACTTGCCGATCGTCGTTTCGTACGCCGCGAACGCGTCGACGGTCACGTAGCCGGGCAGCGAGAAGCTGTTCGCGGTGTCGCCGGGCCGCGCGCCGACGAGCCGGGCGCCGCCGCCGAAGCGCCAGCGCCCGGGCAGATGCGCGATGGCCGTGTCATATACCGCGAACAAGCTGCCCGTGTGGCGCGCGACGTTGACGAGCGGCGTGTTGCTGTCGCGATCGTTCGCGTTCGTATACGCATAGCTGCCGATCACGCTCAGGTGGCGCGTGATCTGCCCGGCGACGTCCAGCTCGACCCCGCGCGAGCGCGCGGTGCCGATCGTCGACGTGATGTCGCCGACCGTGACCGCGACGTTGCGCTTGTCGATCTGGTAGACGGCGAGCGTGCCCGTGATCGCGGGCTTCAGGCTGAACTTCAGCCCGGCCTCGAGCACGCGGCCGTATTCCGGCGCGAGCGGCGCCGCGACGTTCGACGCGACGTTCGGCTTGAACGAGCGGCTCACGTTCGCGTAGGCGGTCAGCGCCGGCGTCAACGCATACGCGAGCCCGAACTGCGGCAGCCAGACGCTGCCGCGCGAGCGGTCGGCGAACGCGAACGGCCGGCCCATCCCCGATTCCTGCTGCCAGTTTTCCCAGCGCAGCCCGCCTACCGCGGTGAGGCGATCGGTGATCTTCACCGAGTCCTGCACGATCGTCGAATACGCATGCACGACCGAGCGCGAATCGCTCTGCTTCGGATTCGGCACGCCGCCCGGCGCGAGCAGGCCGTACACGGGATCGTAGAGATTGAAGCCCGTCGTCGCCTTGCCGCGGATCGTGTCGCCGCGGAAGCTGCGCTGCCGCTCGTATTCGCCGCCGACGTAGATCGCGTGTTGCATGCCTGCGAGCGTCACGTTGCCGAGCAGGCCGAGCGTCGCGATCTGGTCCGAATCGTTGCGCCCGAGGTTCGCATCGGACGAGCGCGTGAGCGCGCCGGTCCTGCTGTTGAACGCGGTGGCGCGGGTGAGGTATTGGTCGTAGCGGTCGCGGCCCCAGCCGTAGGTCGCGCGCACGCGCCACGCATCGGAGAAGCGGTGCTCGATACGCGTACGCAGCGTTTCCTGGATGCCGCTGCTTTGCGACCACGCCTCCTCGTAGCGGCGATAGCGCAGCGCATCGTCGAGCTGGCCGTTGACGAGCACGGTGCCGCGGTCGAACGGCGTCGTGTAGTCGACGTACTGGTAGCTGACGTCGATCGACGTGTTCGCGTCGTGCCACGACAGTGCGGGCGCGATCAGCGCATTGCGTTCGCGGCCGAAGCTGCGCCAGTAGCGACTCGTGTCGTATTCGCCGGTCAGCCGGAATGCGAGCGTGCCGCCCGCGACCTGCCCGGGCTTGCCGAGCGGCCCCGTGAGATCGAACTGGGCGGTGCTGCCGCCGTGGTTCGTGCGCGACGCGGAGATCGAGCCGCCGAACGTATCTTCCGGCTTGCGCGTGACGAGATTGATCACGCCGCCCGGGTCCTGCATCCCGTACAGCAGCGAGGCCGGGCCCTTCAGCACTTCGACGCGATCGATCGTCGCGAGATAGCTGTGCAGCACCGGCGTGCGTACGCCGTCGACCAGCACCGAGCCGTCGTTGTTCGACCCGAAGCCGCGCTTGATGAACGCGTCGCGCGTGCCGCCGAGCGTGTTCGTCTGCGTGACGCCGCTGACGTTGCCGAGCACGTCGTCGAGCGAGCGCGCCTGCTGGTCCTGCATCACGCTGCTGCTGACCACCGCGACCGATTGCGGGATCTCCTTCAGCGGCCGGTCGTCGCCGCCCGCGATGCTCGTCGTGCGCGGCTGATAGCCGATCGTCGGATCGACGGTGGCCGATGCATTGACGCTGATCGCCGGGAGTTCGTGTTCGGCGGCGGTCGCCGGAGCCGATGCGGGGGCAACGGGTTCGGCGCCGGCCGCATGCGCACCGGTCGCGGCACACAGGGTGAGCAGGGCAGGCAGGCGCGTGCGCCACGGACGCGGGGTCCGGACACGGCAGGGCGTTCGACGGGATGGCATGAATCGATGCGGGAAGAGGAAGGCGAAGGATCGTGGCGTGGGCCGCGACATTGCGTTGCGTACAGGACGCGCATGATATATGTAATGAGAACCATTTGCAATTGTAATGGGGCGACCGGGCAATGCGCGGCCGTCGGTTGCCGCCCTGTCGGCCGTCTGCTACCGTAGCGGCCAAAATCAGACGCAGTGAAATTCAACGAGAGAGCCGGGGGCCGCACCATGTCATCTTCCTGTCACGTCGCGCTCGGCGCGACGCCATGCGCCGCGCACGACCGCGTGGGCGACGAAGTGATCGCAGCCGTTTACCGCCGTTCGAACGATTAAAGCGACGCAAGCGAATTCAACCGGCATCGCGCCGGGCTTCGATCATTTCAACCACCACGCTAGACGGGAGAGACCACCCATGAAGAAGATTTCCGCGCCGTTCGCGGCGGCCGCGCTTGCGGCCTGCGCGCTGCTGGCGGGCGTACACCAGGCCGCGCGTGCGGCTTCGAACGCCGAACCCGCGATCGACGCGCACTACGGCGCGATGATCGAGGCCTATACGCAGGACATGGCCGCTGCGAAGACGAAGTACGACGGCAAGCGCGTCGCGTTCGTCGGCGCCGTGATCCGGATGGGCAGCGACCCGGGCGGCACGTACTTCGGCGCGCTGACGGCCGACGGCGAGCAGTTCGACACGCATTTCGACGTGGCCGACCAGGAGGCGCTGAAGCCGAAATTCCCCGGCGGCGAGATCAAGCCGTTCGTCACGTCGGCGGCGTTCCGGTTCAGTTGCGTGAACGAAGGCTATGTCGATGCGCCGGTGCTGCCGGGGTTGAAGCTGTCGCATTGCCGGCTCGCCGATTGAGCTGAGCGATGGACGGGGGCGGCGTGCGATGGTCAGGCGGGTTCGGGTTGCAGCACCATCGATCGTCGCCATGACGGCGGCTGGCCGCCGCGTGTCGGGCGGTCCGTCTACCGATCTACAGATCGAGGACCAGCAGGTCGGTTCGCGATCGCGAGCAGCACGGCATGAACTGGTCGCCGGCCGCTTTTTCATCGTCGGTCAGATACGCATCGCGATGATCGGGCTCGCCTTCGAGCACGCGGGTCAGGCAAGTGCCGCACACGCCTTGCTCGCACGACGTCAGCACGTCGACGCCGTTCGCCGCCAGCGCCGCGATCACCGTGCAGTCGGCCGGCACGTCGATCACCTTGCCGCTGCTCGCGATCCTGACCTGGAATGCACGATCCGCGCCGGACGATGCCGCCGCGCCGCCGAAGAACTCGTAGTGCAGCCGTGCGTCGGCCCAGTCGCGCTCGCGCGCGGCATTCAGCACCGCGTCCATGAAGCCGCGCGGGCCGCATACGTACAGATGCGTGCCTTCGGGCGCGGCCGCGAGCACGGCGGCCAGATCGAAGCGTTGCGCGGGATCGCCGTCGTCGACGTGGAAGCGGACGCGATCGCGAAACCCGGCCGCATTGATCCGTTCGACGAAGGCCATGCGGTCGGCCGAGCGCGCGCAGTAATGCATGTCGAACGGGATGCCGGCCGAGAACAGCCGTTCCGCCATGCTCAGAACCGGTGTGACGCCGATCCCGCCGGCGAGCAACAGATGGTGCGGCGCGTCGGGCGCGAGCGGGAATTGATTGCGCGGCAGGCCGATCCGCACGGTATCGCCTTGCCGGACTTCGTCGTGAATCGCGCGCGACCCGCCGCGGCCGTCGGCCTCGCGCAGCACCGCGATCTGATAGCGATCGCGTTGCTGCGGATGGTTGCACAGCGAGTACTGGCGCACGAGCCCGCCCGGCAGATGCACGTCGATATGCGCGCCGGCGTCGAAGTGCGGCAACGGCGAGCCATCGTCGCTGACGAATTCGAAGCCGCAGATGTCGCGCGCTTCCTGCCACTTGCGGGCCACGCGGACCGTCAATGTCGCGCCGCTCATGACGCTGCCTTGACCTGCGCGACCGGCATCACGGGCCGCTGCGGGCTCGCCGCGTTTTCGGCGGCGAGCAGCCGGTCGATCAGCTTGCGCGACAGCACGCCGCCGGCGTCGATGTTGAGCTTCAGGAGCGTGCGCTCGGGCCACTGCTCGAGATTGCGCTGCTGACGTTCGAGCATCTCGAGATCCTCCGCGAAGATCTTGCCCTGGCCTTCGCGGATCTCGGCGGTCAGCGCGTCGTCGTCGGGCCGGAAGTGGCGCGCCATCCCCCAGAAATACCAGATCGACGTGTCGGTCTCCGGTGTGATGAAGTCGACCACGATCGACGACGCCTTCTTGTTCGCCGGCGCGTCGTAGCCGCCGTGGCCCGCGTGCGCGACGCCTACGTCGATCATCACGTGGCTCGGCGGCGTGAAGCGGCAGATCTGCCAGCGGTCGACCGGCACGTCGTCGGCGAGCCCGTTGCCGCGCAGCGCCATCCGCCAGAACGGCGGCGGCATCACGTTCTCCATGAAGCGGCTCGTGACGACCTCGTCGCCATGGCTCGCCGTCTTCGGCGGCGCTTCGTCGATTTCCTTCTGGCCGATGCTCGACGCATGCACGTAGGTCTCGTGCGTGAGGTCCATCAGGTTGTCGATCATCAGCCGGTAGTCGCAGCGGATGTGATACAGGCCGCCGCCATACGCCCAGGCCGGATCCTCGGCCCACGCCAGCGCGGGCAGCTTGGCGGGATCGGCTTCGGACGCGTCGCCCGGCCAGACCCACACGAAGCCGTACCGCTCGACCGCCGGGAAGCTGCGAATCGGCGGGAAACCGCCGACGCGCTGGCCCGGCATGCCGGCCGTCTTGCCGTTGCAGCCCATTTCGAGCCCGTGATAGCCGCACACGAGCACCCCGTCGCGCACGAAGCCGAGCGACAGCGGCGCGCCGCGGTGCGGGCAGAAATCCTCGAGCGCGGCGACCCGGCCGTCCGCCGCGCGGTAAAACACCATCGATTCGTTGCAGATCTTGCGGCCCAGCGGCTTGCCGTCGATTTCGTCGGGCGTGCATGCCACGTACCACGCGTTCTTGAGAAACATGTTCTTGTCTCCTTCGGGGCGGTGCCGCCGGGGATGCGGCCCGATCATCATTACGTGTACTGAATGAGATTCAGTGTACTCATTGATATGGGGCGGGACAAGGCGAGCGGTATACTGGTTTTCCCGGGAAATGGCGCGAGCAGCGCCATGCCGACGGCGCGCGCAACCGTGCGCGCCGCCTATGTCATCGACTCATCCATGGAAAAAACGAATCCCGCCGACCTGCCGGTTTTCCCGATCGACCTGTACGACGAACCCGGGCACCTGATCCGGCGCGCACACCAGATCGCGGTCGCGATGTTCTACGAGAAGCTTGGCCGGGACGTGACGCCCGTGCAGTATGCGGTGCTGCGGATGCTCTACGAGAATCCGGGGCTCGACCAGGTGACGCTCGCGCAGCGGGTCGCGCTCGACACGTCGACCACGGCCGATCTCGCGGTTCGGCTCGAAGCGAAAGGATTGATCGTCCGCGAAGTGCTGCCGCGGCGTCAGCGGCGTCTGTTGTTGACGCCGGCGGGTGTCGAGCTGCTCACCCACCTGATGCCGTCGGTGAAGGAACTGCGTGCCGGGCTGTTCGACGGCATGGGCGAGGACGATTCGCAGGAGCTGATGCGCCTGTTGCGCAAGTTCGTCCATTTGAACAACGAGCAAAGCCGCGCGCCGCTGCGGGTGAGCGAGGATTCGTAGCGGCGCCGCAGCGTGAGCGCCAGCGCGGAAGCCGCGGCGGGGGCGTCCGCCGCGCCGCCCATCCGCGTCACGCGCGTGACGCTTCCCCTTCCAGCCGCCGCACCGCTTCCGCCACTTCGTTCCTGAAGCGCACCAGCGCTGCCTGCTCCGGCGCGGGCGGCTGCATGGCGGCCCACAGCATGTCGATCAACTGCGTGGCCGTCGTTTCCGTATCGAGCTTGCGGTGCCCGAGGATCGCATCCCACAGCACGTGCTCCATCGGCCCGAACACCATCGAGCGCAGCAGGCTCAGCGGCAGATCCGCACGCACCTGCCCGGCCGCCTGGCCGCGCGCGAGCACGTCCATCAACGGCGCCGTGTAGCGGCGCTGCAGCGCAGTGAGTTCGTCGCTCAACGCATGCTGCTTCGCGCGCCCCTCGGACAGCACCAGCGCGCACAGCCCCGTGCCGTTCACGAGCATCAGCCGCAGGTGGGTGCGCACGATGAACGCGAACTGCTGCTGCACCGACGCGTCCCGCGGCATCCCGTGTTCGAACGCGGCGATGATTTCGTCGTACCAGTCGGCGATCACACGCGCGCACAGCTCGCGCTTGCCGCGGAAATAGCTGAACACCGTCGCCTCCGACACGCCCACGCGCTGCGCGATCTCCGCTGCCGTCGCATGCTCGTAACCTTTTTCGGCGAACACTTCACGACCGGCGCGCAGGATGTCCTGCACGCGCTGCTGGGATTTGCGTCCGGCGGGTGCGCGCGGCGTGTCGGCGCGGTCGGCTTTGGCGGGGGCGGTCATGGTGTCGGCGGGAGCGGCTGTCATGCTCGCATCATATCTGAGTATCACTCAGAAAACTATTGACGCAGAACCCGGCGAGGCGCGAAACTGTGCAAAATTTCTGCTGTATTGGTCAATGAATACCCGTATTCATTCGATTTGAGCGAAACTCAGAAATCGGTGAGTGCGGCACACTTTCTGGAGACGGAGGAGACATGATCAACCTGCCCGGCGTGCAATTCATGCTCGGTGAAGACATCGAGATGCTGCGCGACGCCGTCGCGACGTTTGCGGCGAAGGAAATCACGCCGCGCGCGGCGGAGGTCGACCGCACCGACCAGTTCCCGATGGATCTGTGGAAGAAGTTCGGCGATCTCGGCGTGCTCGGCATGACCGTCTCCGAGGAATACGGCGGCGCGAACATGGGCTACACCGCGCACATGGTCGCGATGGAGGAGATCTCGCGCGCGTCGGCGTCGATCGGCCTGTCGTACGGCGCGCACTCGAACCTGTGCGTGAACCAGATCCACCGCAACGGCACCGAAGCGCAAAAACGGAAATACCTGCCGAAGCTCGTGTCCGGCGAACACATCGGCGCGCTCGCGATGAGCGAGCCGAATGCCGGCTCCGACGTCGTCAGCATGAAGCTGCGCGCGGACAAGCGCGGCGATCGCTACGTGCTCAACGGCACGAAGATGTGGATCACCAACGGCCCCGACTGCGACACGCTCGTCGTCTACGCGAAGACGGACGTCGAGGCCCATTCGCGCGGCATCACCGCATTCATCGTCGAGAAGGGGATGAAGGGCTTCTCGGTCGCGCAGAAGCTGGACAAGCTCGGCATGCGCGGTTCGCACACGGGTGAGCTCGTGTTCCAGGACGTCGAGGTGCCGGAAGAGAACATCCTCGGCCAGTTGAACGGCGGCGCGAAGGTGCTGATGAGCGGCCTCGACTACGAGCGCGCGGTGTTGTCGGGCGGCCCGACGGGCATCATGGCCGCGTGTCTCGACGCGGTGGTGCCGTACATCCACGACCGCAAGCAGTTCGGCCAGTCGATCGGCGAATTCCAGCTGATCCAGGGCAAGGTCGCCGACATGTACACCACGTTCCAGGCGTGCCGCGCGTACCTGTACGCAGTCGGCCGCCATCTGGACTCGGCGGGCAGCGACCACATTCGCCAGGTACGCAAGGACTGCGCGGGGGTGATCCTCTATACGGCCGAGAAGGCGACGTGGATGGCCGGCGAGGCGATCCAGATTCTCGGCGGCAACGG
This sequence comes from Burkholderia sp. AU17457, assembly GCF_002223255.1. NCBI lineage: Bacteria > Pseudomonadati > Pseudomonadota > Betaproteobacteria > Burkholderiales > Burkholderiaceae > Burkholderia > Burkholderia sp. AU17457. The sequence continues at coordinate 2,057,541 of NZ_NKFB01000005.1, read as the reverse complement.
CTACATCAACGAATACCCGGTCGGCCGCCTGTGGCGCGATGCGAAGCTGTACGAGATCGGCGCCGGCACGAGCGAGATCCGCCGGATGCTGATCGGCCGCGAGCTGTTCGCGGAAACGATGTAACGCCCCACGTCACGCGAACGGAGCCCCGTCGATGCCGATCATCGAATCGAAACTGAACCCGCGTTCGGAAGACTTCCGCGCGAATGCCGCGGCGCTCGAGGCGGTCGTTGCCGACCTGCGCGCGAAGATCGAACGGCTCGCGCAAGGCGGCGGGCAAGCCGCGCGAGACAAGCACCTGTCGCGCGGCAAGCTGCTGCCGCGCGACCGCATCGCGCAACTGCTCGATCCGGGCGCGCCGTTCCTCGAGTTCTCGCAGCTCGCCGCGAACGGCATGTACAACGACGACGCGCCGGGCGCGGGCGTCATCACCGGGATCGGCCGCATTGCCGGTCGCGAATGCGTGATCGTGTGCAACGACGCGACGGTCAAGGGCGGCACCTACTACCCGATCACCGTGAAGAAGCACGTGCGTGCGCAGGAAATCGCCGCCGAAAACCGGCTGCCATGCGTGTACCTCGTCGATTCGGGCGGCGCGAACCTGCCGAACCAGGACGACGTGTTCCCCGATCGCGATCACTTCGGCCGCATCTTCTTCAACCAGGCGACGATGTCGGCCGCGGGGATCGCGCAGATCGCCGTCGTGATGGGTTCGTGCACGGCGGGCGGCGCATACGTGCCGGCGATGAGCGACGAGTCGATCATCGTGAAGGACCAGGGCACGATTTTCCTCGGCGGCCCGCCGCTCGTGAAGGCCGCGACCGGCGAGGAAGTGAGCGCCGAGGATCTCGGCGGCGGTGACGTGCATACGCGCCTGTCGGGCGTGGCCGACCATCTCGCGCAGAACGACGCGCATGCGCTGTCGATCGCACGCAACATCGTCGGTCACCTCGCGCCGAAGATCGCGCCGCCGATCGCGCTGCGCGAGCCGAAGCCGCCGCGCTACGACGCGAAGAGCCTGTACGGCGTGATTCCGGTCGACACGCGCAAGCCGTTCGACGTGCGCGAGGTGATCGCACGCATCGTCGACGATTCCGAATTCGACGAATTCAAGGCGCGCTTCGGCACGACGCTCGTCACGGGCTTCGCGCACATCTGGGGCCATCCGGTGGGGATCGTCGCGAACAACGGCATCCTGTTCTCCGAATCGGCCGTGAAGGGCGCGCATTTCATCGAGCTGTGCTGCCAGCGCAAGATCCCGCTCGTGTTCCTGCAGAACATCACGGGTTTCATGGTCGGTCGCAAGTACGAGAACGAAGGCATCGCGCGGCATGGCGCGAAGATGGTGACGGCCGTGTCGAACGCGAAGGTGCCGAAGTTCACGGTGATCATCGGCGGCTCGTTCGGCGCCGGCAACTACGGGATGTGCGGCCGCGCGTTCGGCCCGCGTTTCCTGTGGATGTGGCCGAATGCACGAATCTCGGTGATGGGCGGCGAACAGGCTGCGTCGGTGCTCGCGACCGTGCGTCGCGACGGCATCGAGGCGAAGGGCGGTTCGTGGTCGCCCGAGGAAGAGGATGCGTTCAAGCAGCCGATCCGCGACCAGTACGAGCGCCAGGGCCATCCGTATTACGCGAGCGCGCGGCTGTGGGACGACGGCGTGATCGATCCCGCGCAGACGCGCGACGTGCTCGGGCTCGGCCTCGCCGCGTCGATGAACGCACCGATCGACGACACGCGCTTCGGCGTGTTCCGCATGTAACGCCCGGGAGGACCGACCGATGCGATACGAAACGATCAAGGTAAGCGAAGCCGGCCGCGTGGCGACCGTCACGCTCGCGCGTCCCGACGTGCGCAACGCATTCAACGAGACGACGATCGCCGAGCTGACCACCGCGTTCGAATGGCTCGATGCGCACGAAGGCGTGCGCGCGATCGTGCTCGCCGCGGAAGGTGCCGCGTTCTGCGCGGGCGCGGACCTGAACTGGATGAAGAGGATGGCCGGTTATTCGGACGACGAGAACCGCGCCGATGCGCGCAAGCTCGCGCGGATGCTCGAAGCGATCCATCGCTGCGGCAAGCCGGTGATCGCGCGCGTGCATGGCGATGCGTATGCGGGCGGCGTGGGCCTCGTCGCGGCGGCCGACATTGCGATCGCCGCGGACGGCGTGAAGTTCTGCCTGTCGGAAGCGCGGCTCGGGCTGATTCCCGCGACGATCGCGCCGTACGTCATCCGTGCGATGGGCGAGCGCGCGGCGCGGCGCTATTTCACGACGGCCGAAGTGTTCGACAGCGCGCGCGCCGCATCGCTCGGCTTCATTCACGATGCGGTGCCGGCCGACGCGCTCGACGAAACGGTCGCGAAGCTGGCCGCGACGCTCGTCGCGAACGGCCCCGATGCGGTGAGGGCGTGCAAGCGGCTCGTTGCGGACGTGGCCGGGCGCGCGCTCGACGCGACGCTGATCGAGCAGACCGCCGACTGGATCGCGAGAACCCGCGCCGGCGCGGAAGCGCGCGAAGGGATCGCGTCCTTCCTCGAAAAGCGCACGCCATCGTGGCGCGAATGATCGCGTGACCTTAACCTTCCGGACGACATCGAAGCCATGTTCGACAAGATTCTGATCGCCAACCGCGGCGAAATCGCGTGCCGCGTCGCCGCGACGTGCAAACGTCTCGGGATCGCGAGCGTCGCCGTCTATTCCGACGCGGATGCGAACGCGAAACACGTGGCCGCGTGCGACGAGGCCGTGCATATCGGCGGCTCGGCCGCGGCAGACAGTTACCTGCGCGTCGAGCGCATCATCGAAGCCGCGCGCGCGACCGGCGCGCAGGCAATTCACCCCGGCTACGGCTTTCTGTCGGAGAACGAAGATTTCGCGCACGCGTGCGAAGAAGCCGGCATCGTGTTCATCGGGCCGCCGGTCGATGCGATCGCGGCGATGGGCTCGAAGGCTGCCGCGAAGGCGCTGATGCACGCGGCCGCCGTGCCGCTCGTGCCGGGCTATCACGGCGACGACCAGGATGCGAGCAATCTGCATCGCGAAGCCGACCGGATCGGCTACCCGGTGCTGCTGAAGGCGAGCGCGGGCGGCGGCGGCAAGGGGATGCGCGTGGTCGAGCGCTCCGACGATTTCCCGGCGGCGCTCGCGTCGTGCCAGCGCGAAGCGGCCAGCAGCTTCGGCAACGATCGCGTGCTGATCGAGAAATACCTGACGCGCCCGCGTCACGTCGAAGTGCAGGTGTTCGGCGACACGCACGGCAATACCGTCTACCTGTTCGATCGCGACTGCTCGGTGCAGCGTCGTCACCAGAAGGTGCTCGAGGAAGCGCCGGCGCCCGGTTTGCATGCGGACGTGCGCCAGGCGATGGGCGAAGCGGCCGTCGCGGCCGCGCGCGCGGTGGGCTACGTCGGTGCGGGCACCGTCGAATTCATCATGACGGGCGAAGCGTTCTACTTCATGGAGATGAACACGCGCCTGCAAGTCGAGCATCCGGTGACCGAGATGGTCACGGGGCTCGATCTCGTCGAATGGCAATTGCGCGTCGCGTCCGGCGAGCCGTTGCCGTTGAAGCAGGAAGAACTGCGCGTGCGGGGCCATGCGCTCGAGGCGCGCCTGTACGCGGAGAACCCCGCACGCGGCTTCCTGCCGTCGACGGGTACGCTGAAGCATCTGCGGTTGCCGGCAGGCGTCGAATTCGACATCGGGGCGGCGGTGCGCGTCGACAGTGGCGTGCGCGAGGGCGATGCGATCACGCCGTTCTACGATCCGATGATCGCCAAGCTGATCGTGCACGGCGCGGATCGCGCGGAAGCATTGGGCCTGATGCTGCGTGCGCTGCGCGCGTGCGAAGTGGTCGGCCTGCATACCAACGCCGCGTTCTTGCAGCGGATCGTCGCATGCGCGCCGTTCGCGATCGCCGATCTCGACACGGGCCTGATCGAGCGCAACCACGATGCGCTGTTCGCGCCGCAACAGCCGCCGCGTGCGATGCTCGCACTCGCATGTGCCGCGCTCCTGGCACGCGAGCGTGGCGGCGCCGCGCAGCACGGCGCGTCGCCGTGGTGTTCGCTGCCGGACTGGCGGCTGAACGGCGGCTATCGCCGCACGCTCGAATGGCGTGCGACCGATCGCGAAGCGGACGTGACGGTTGCGTACGAGGACGACGGCGCCGGCACGCGCGTCGCGATCGGCGACGCCGCCGCACAACCGTTCGCGTGGACGCGCGGCGCCACGCCGCTCGATTTCGACGTGACGCTGGGCGGCGTGCGCAGCAGCGGCCGCGTGTATGCGGACGGCGACACGTTCCACGTGTTCACGCAGGGCGCGGCCGAGACGTTCGAATGGCGCAACCTGCTCGCGCATGCGGGGGACGCGGAGCAGGGCGGCGGCCGCCTGACCGCACCGATGCCAGGCAAGGTGATCGCGGTGCTGGTCGAGCCGGGGCAGAAGGTCGAAGCCGGCACGCCGTTGATCGTGATGGAAGCGATGAAGATGGAGCACACGATCGGCGCGCCGAGCGCGGGCGTCGTCGCGGAAGTGCTGTACGGCGTCGGCGATCAGGTCGCGGACGGTGCGCAGTTGCTGATGATGGCGGAAGGCTGAGCGTCGCATACGCGTGAGGGCCGTTGCCGGCTCTCACGCACTGGCCATTGTGCCCCGTATTATCCGGGCGTCCCCGACGCCATCCGGCTGCGAATACCTGATGTGCCTGCATCAGGACGACATTGCATTCTTGTGTTGTGATCGTCGATCTTGTCGCGCGCAGACAAAAACAAATAATTTGCGTGCCGCATCTTCGAGATTTTTGAATAATCCCGGGATTCTCGCCGGTAACAGCCGCTCGACATGCGCTGTCGCGCTGCCTTGCACCGGTTTGCCCGTTGCAACAGTTGTTCAAAGATCGAAACCGGTCCGGTCCGGACTACTTCGCCAAAACGAACTGACTGCTTCCTCTTGTGGAGAAAGGCTGCACGCGATCGGGGCTGCTTCCGCGGGTGTCCGGAAAATCAGACTCGTTTGGAGAAACGGCTGCGCGTTCCTGTCCATGCGCGACATGGCTGCGTTAGCGTACCCGCCGGGATGTGCGGCCCGGTGTCCTGCGCAATGTAGCCGAGAGAAAGACTGAGATGGCGAACAAATATAAGTATGGAATTCACATTGACCTTACCCCGCCAGAACTTTTCTGCCTGATTGTTATCGATGTGGCCTGTGAGGAGTTGGGTATCGATGATGCTGTCGGAATCGCAATGATTTTGTTGGGTCAAAGGTTTGTGCCGACCAGGGGGAAATTCGGCGGAGCGGTCAAGGGAACCTCAATCGCATCCAGGGTATCGAGAAAGGTGTTGCCCTATGAACTCAAGTACAAAATTCTGCCAACGGTAACGTCATTCAGGAGTCTCCTGCTGCTCAAGATCAAATTTACCCGGGAGCTCGGCGCCTTTGTCGGGCGGGCCGTACCGGTGGTGGGTTGGGTCATTACCGCTATCGATATATCGGTCATCATGTATCGCTCGACAGTCACGTACAATGGCTTGGTCAAGCAAGAGGATCGCTTTTAATGGACGGTCGTCTGATAGAGATGGTGCGGGAAGAGGCCGATTCGCCACTATGGGGCGAGCTGGAGCTTACCGAGGACACGGATCTCTGCATCGATCTTGAAATTTCCGACAGGGCCATGTCGAGATTGATGCGGAGATTTTCGGAAACGTTTGGTGTCGATATTTCCGATTTCGACATTGATTATTATTACCCTTCCCGGAAACTGGGAATGGGTCGATTCTTGATGACGGTATTCAGGTCGCCATTCAGCGCCGACGCCAGGGACAAAATACTGGAGCGTCCGCTCACCATCAGAATGATGGAGGCGGCGATTGAAACCGGGCGGTGGACGATGTAACCGCTCGAAAAAGGGCCAGTCGATGGCGCACCTGCCATTTCCGCACCAACGCGGGGATCTGCATGCGCGTCGGCCGCTGTCGCGCGACACCATCGTGTAACACGTCGAACATAGCATCTCGGCGTCGATATGGCCGGCGCGGTTTCGCGTCCGTGTCACGTCATCATCCTCACGGAGAACCGTTATGCGAACGTCGGCCCTACGGCCTTTCGCGGTCGTCGGCCTGATCGCGCTGACCGCGCTGACCGCGCTGCTCGGCGCCTGCAACGACGACCTGACCGCACCCGCCGCGCCCGTCGCGCAGCAGAAGGCCGCGTGCGGCGGCGCCGTGGTCGCCACCGCGCAGATGCGCTGCCCGCCGGGCTTCACCGCGCCTGCTTCGTCGCCCGCTTCCTGATACCGGCCGTTTCCACCAGAAATCCCATCAAGCGCAACCAGCATGGCCATCCATTCTCGACGCGATTTTCTGAAGTTCTCGGCCGGCCTCGCCGGCGCGACCGCCGCCACCGCACTGCTGCCGGAATCGATCCGCAAGGCGCTGGCGATCGAGCCGAACACCGTGACGGGCACGATCCAGGATGTGCAGCACATCGTCGTGTTCATGCAGGAGAACCGTTCGTTCGACCACTACCTCGGACACCTGAGTGGCGTGCGCGGCTACAACGACCGCTTCCCGGTCACGCTGCCGAACGGCAAGCCGGTGTGGTTCCAGCCGCGCCAGGAAGACAAGTCGAGCGTGATCGCACCGTTCCGCTACGACACGACCAACCCGGGCGTCAACGCGCAATGTATCGGCGGCCTGCCGCATACGTGGGCGACGACGCACGGCGCGATCGACAACGGCCGCGCGGACCAGTGGGCCGTGCAGAAGTCGAACATGACGATGGGCTATCACGTTCGCGACGACATCCCGTTCCATTACGCGCTCGCGGATGCGTTCACGGTGTGCGACAACTACTTCTGCTCGATCCCGGGCAACACGCACCCGAACCGCATGTACCTGATGACGGGCATGGTCGATCCGCTCGGCACGGGAGGCGGCCCGCTGCTCGACAACACCGACTACATCGACAACCAGTTCGACAAGGTCCAGTTGCCGCCCTTCAACTGGACGACCTACCCGGAGCGGCTCGAAAAAGCCGGCATCTCGTGGCAGATCTATCAGCAGGGCACCGGGTTCGACAACTTCACCGGCAACTACGGCACGAACATGCTCGCGTGCTTCAACAACTTCGTGAACGCGCCGGCCGGTTCGTCGCTGCAGACGCGCGGGATGAGCACGCGCCCGATCACGCAGCTCAAAGCGGACGTGCAGGCGAATGCGCTGCCGCAGGTGTCGTGGCTGCTGCCGCCGGCCGCGTATTCGGAGCATCCGAAGTTCACGCCGCTGTACGGTGCGTACTACCTGTCGACGATCCTCGATGCGCTGACGTCCAATCCGGACGTGTGGAGCAAGACGGTCCTGCTGATCATGTACGACGAAAACGACGGCTTCTTCGACCATGTCGTGCCGCCGTCGGCGCCGACGCTGCCCGGCTCGGGCATGAGCACCGTGGACGTATCGCTCGAGCGGCACAACGTCGTGACCGCGACGCAAGCCGGCACCTATACGGCCGACAACCTGCCGTACGGCCTTGGCCCGCGCGTGCCGATGTTCGTCGTGTCGCCGTGGTCGAAGGGCGGCTTCGTGTGCTCGCAGGTGTTCGATCACACGTCGGTGCTGCAATTCATCGAGAAGCGCTTCGGCGTGATGGAGACCAACATCTCGCCGTGGCGCCGCGCGATCTGCGGCGACCTGACGTCGGCGCTCGACTTCTCGAAGTCGGATGCGACGCTGCCGACCCTGCCGAGCACGCAGGCGTATGTCGCGCAGGCGGATCTGCAATGCTCGCGCGCGTCGTCGCAGACCGCGCCGGCCAGCACCGCGCAGCAGATCGTGACCGCGCAGGAACCCGGCACGCGGCCGGCCCGCGCGCTACCGTACGAATTGCACGTGACCGGCCAGCTGCAGGCGCAAGGCTATGCGGTGACGTTCGCGAATACCGGCACGCAGGGCGCGCACTTCTGGGTCTATACGGGCGACCCCATCGCGATGCCGCGCCGCTATACGGTCGAAGCGGGCAAGCAGTTGACCGATACGTGGGCGCTCGATGCGAACGGCAACTACCTGGTGAGCGTGTGGGGGCCCAACGGCTATTTCCGGCGCTTCGCGGGTTCGGCCGCCGCGGATGGCGCTGCCAAGCCTGAAATCATGCCGTGCTACGACACCGCGAACGGCGACGTTTACGTGACGATCGCCAATGCCGGCACCGGCCCGCTCACGGTCACGGCGACCGATGTCGCGTACGGCGGTGTGGCGCGCACGCTGACGGTCCCGGCGGGGCAGCGCGTCGAAGCGCATTGGGACCTGTCGTGCAGCAGCCACTGGTACGACCTGCAGTTCGCCGTGGCGGGCAATGCCGGCTGGACGCGCCGCATCGCGGGTCACGTCGAAACCGGCAAGCCGAGCATCACCGACCCGGCGGCCGTCACGCCGACGATCGCGGCGATCTGACGACGGCAACCGATGCGACGACGCGCCGGCCGGTCGCATCCGGCCGGCGCGTCGCGTTTACCGATCGATGACGGTGCGGCGGCCGCGTCGGCGATTCGCACGGTGCGCTTCAGCGCGGCGCCCCGCCCGGAAGCGCTTTCCCGCGAGCGCCGCGCCGGTTCGTCGTGGAGGACCTGGAGGACTTGCGCGGCGTCGTGTTCCATTCGATGATCGCGGTGCGGTGAGGTCGCCAGCTGCCCGCTCGAATGCCGCGAGAAAAACCGGCTGCCGGGCGGCGCGAGCATCGCATAACGGTCGGGCGGATGGGCACGGCCGGACCGGCCGCTGACCATCCCTGACAGTGTGCGGCCGGCGCTCCGCTAGAATGCGCCATGCCATCCCCGTTCAACTTTCCATCCCGCCGACGATGACGTCCCCTGTCCTGACCGGCCTGCGCATCGGTATCACGATCGGATTGCGTGCCCCCGACGAAAGCCTGTGGATCAACGGCATCAAGCAGAACGCGCTGTTCCTCGCGAAGCTGTTGATGGCGTCGCCGCACGGTTACCGTGTGACGCTGGTCAACACGACCGACGTGCCGCTGACCGACGCCCTGCCGTGGGATCGCGGCGTGTACGACACGCGCGCGTTCGCCGACATGAAGGATGCGCTCGACGTGGTGATCGAACTCGGCGGGCAGATCGATGGCGAGCAGACGGCCTACCTGAAAGCGCGCGGCGCGAAGCTCGTCAGCTATTGCTGCGGGGTCGAGTACATCAACGCGATGGAGTCGATGCTGTTCGGCCGCCGGTTGTGGGAGTCGCTGTTCATCAACCGCGGCTACGACGAGGTGTGGGCGATTCCGCAGATCGCGCCGTCGTCGCTGCCGTTCCTGCAGTCGCTGCGCCGCTGTCCGGGGCGCGTCGTGCCGTTCGTGTGGGATCCGATGTTCCTGACCGAGCGCGCGCAGTCGCTGCCCGAGCACGGCGAATACCGGCCGCGCAGCGAGCCCGGCAAGCGGCTCACGGTGATGGAGCCGAACCACAACGTCGTGAAGTTCTGCGTGTATCCGATGCTGATCATCGACGAAGCGTATCGCCGCGACCCCGACGCGATCTGCTTCACGCACGTGACGAACGCCGATCGCCTCGCACACGACAGCCCAGAGTTCGTGATGCTGATGAACTATCTGGATATCGTGCGCGCCGGCAAGGCGAGCTTCGTCGGGCGCTTCGATACGCCGCTGTTCCTGGCCGACCTGACCGATATCGTCGTGTCGCACCAATGGTCGAACCCGCTGAACTATTTCTATTTCGACGTGTGCTGGCAGGGTTATCCGCTCGTGCACAACGCGAGTCTCGCGCCCGATCTGGGCTACTACTATCCGGACAACGACGTGCAGCAGGGCGCCGATGCGCTGCTGCGCGCGCTCCATACGCACGACGACGATTGGCAAGCGTATGCGCGGCGCCAGCGCGAGATCCTTCGCCGTTACACGTCGGCGAATCCGGCGCTCGTCGCCGAGTACGACGCGCTGCTCGCGAACCTGATCGGCGCGCCGGCCGCCTGAGGCCGGTTTTCCGCGGCGCACGTTCGTTGCGCCCCGCCCGTCTTGCGCCGCCGGGTTTGTCCCGCCCTCATGTCTGACGAAATGATGCCGTTAAAAAAGAAACCGACGAACCCGATGGGTTCGTCGGTTTTGAAGGCACGAAATTGACGGCTCCGAGGGAAGTCCGTCAAAAACAAGTTTATAGGTTAACAAGTTGGAAAGATTGTTAAATATGTTTCGATCTATAATCTTCATATAATTGAAGTTGGTATTATCGGTTAGGCAGTGGATATTCCTGTTAGGCATTTAATAATATCGTTTGAAACGTGAAAATTGCGTGCTGCAATGATCGAATGGCGCGCGGCGGCACGCGTGACACGGGAGACCGCATGCAAGGAGAGCGGCATGTCGCCCCGACATATCGAGCGCGGGCGCTACTTCATTGCATGGTATTTATCTGATCAATTGACGGTTTCGTGTTTCTCGCAACAGGCAAATTCGGGAAAAGACGATTCGGATAAAGCCGTCTGAATGAAAAAAAGTAAGTGATTCGGATTTGAGGTTCGCGTAATTTGCGTTGTGTAACCTGTCGCACTGTCGGCAGTGTGCGCGCGTGGTGTATTCCAAGTAATCGAATATCGTAAAAATATCGAATTTGACGGCGCCGAAGCGACCAGTACGCTCCCCGGAAAAAATCGACATACAGGATGGGCCGGGTAGGCGGCGGAGCGCGTCGAGGTTGGTGCGTTCCGCCTGGGTGTTGAGGTCGAGCCGCGATCGGCGGCTCGCCATTTGCCGGAGCGCCGGATGAATGCGGTCGAAGCTCGCCAGGAGGCGAATCGGAAAGCGAATCGCGACGAAATCGATCTCGTGTTCGGCGCGCGCGACGATCACCCCGACCTTGCGTCGGTACGCAGTTTCGTCGAAAGCCGGCTCGGATTCGCGCACGAGCCCGTGTGCCGCGCCGACCTGTCTGGCGGCGTGCTGTACGAGGAGCGCCTGGCGCGGTTGCGGTGGGGCGAGCGCGATGCGCTGCCGCCGCTCGCCTTCCTGCCGCGCCTCGAATCGCTCGGGCTGATGCGCTGGTTCGACCGGCTGGTGGTCGGCCGCACGATCGATGCGCTGCGCGCCGATCCGGGCGCCGTGTACGGTTGCAACGTCGCGGCGGCAAGTGCGGTCGTGGACGACGCGTGGCTCGCGATTTTCAGGCGGCTCGAGCGCGAGCCGTCGGTGGCGGCGCGGCTGGTCGTCGAGATCACGGAGACGGGGCCGTTGAACCCCGTCGCGGGCCGGTCGTTCGTGTACCGCTTCCGGCAGGCCGGATGCCGGATCGCGATCGACGATTTCGGTGTCGGTTTCAGTGCATTGAACAATCTGGTGGTCGGCAATCCCGACATCGTGAAGCTCGACCGCTCGATCCTGTCGATGATCAAGCACAACGCGATCGGGCGCTACCAGTTCCGGCGGCTGATCGCGTTTGCGCATGAAGGTGCGCGGCACGTCGTCGTCGAAGGCGTGGAAAGCGAGACTGACCGGCAGATGATCGTGGATGCCGGCGTCACGTGGGCGCAGGGCATTCGCTTTTCATGGCGATCGCCGGCCGCCGCGTGACCGCGGGAACGGGCAGGGCGGCGCGCGGGGTGCGCGTCGGGGGCGGGACGAGTCGCAAAAGGAGCGTGGGCATGGCGGGGACGAAAGCCGGAGGCGGAACGGGCACGCAGGCAACCGATGTGCGCGACCTGGTCGCGATCGCCGAATTGGCCGACATACTGGGGCAACTGGGCGCCGAATCGACCGATGCGCCGATCGACGTCGCGCCCTGTCTGGACGGCCTGACACGCGTCGCGCGCCGCATTCGGCGGATGAGCCTGCTCGATGCGGGTGGCCGCGAGCTGGCGGCCCGGCACTATTATGCGGGCGTCATCGCCGGCGCGTGCGGCGACGAGTCGGCGATCGCGCGCGGCGTATCCGACAGCCTCGTCCGGCAATCGGCCGACGCAGGCCGGCCGGCAGCCCGTTGTTTCGCGATGCTCGCGCGCATCGGGCGGCGGCATGGCCGTGCGTTCGCCGCACAAAGCGGCGACCGGGTACTGGCGTAACGCAACCGGCGCGTGCGCGGGCAATCAGCCGAGCGGGCGGCCGGCAAACAGGTGCTGGATCTGCGTGGAATAGGCGCGGACGTTGTGCTCGGCGAGCGTGTCGACCTGGTGCAGGCAGTGGCGGGCGGCCGCCGCGTAGTCGTCGAGCCGTGCGTCGTGCGTCTGCGCGGCGGTCGCGATCGCGCGCGCCGCATCGAAGATCTCGAAGTCCGGATAGTAGTAGCCGACGTCGCGCAGGAACGGCGAGTTGTGCACGAGCGGGTAGTTGCCGTACAGCGCGTCGTACAGCAGGTAGTTCAGGCCGTTTTCCCAGTGGTGCGACACGACGATGTCGGTGTGATGCGCGGCCCACGCGACGAACGGCGCGCGCACGTCGGCGGTGGCCTTGCCGTCGCGCACCATCTCGAGCCCGAGCGCGAGATGCTTGAAGGCGACGTTTTCCTTCTTGTCGAACGTGTTGGTCATGTACACGTGCTCGACGAGCTCCGGATGCTCGACGTAGCACGCATTCGCGGCGAGCATCGGCACGATCGCGCTCTTCACGACGTTCAGGTTCGGCTCGAAGAACGCGATGCGCTTGGCCGGGCCGTGGTTGCGATAGCCGAAGCGCGCCTTCAGTTCAGGGTCCGCGTCGAGGCTGCGCTCGATGAAATACGGCGACCAGATATGCGGCAGCTCGATCACCGGCGCGCGGTACACGGCCTGGAAATACGCGGCGCACGTGTGCATGTGCTGCGGATTGGTCCAGATCTCGTCGAACTGCACGCGGTGCGGGTTCGGCCGCCAGTCGTTCTTCTCGAAGTTGATCGTCTCGACCGCGATCACGTAGTCGTTGCCGAAGCGATACGACACGCACTTGCCGCCGCGCTGGCGCACGACGTCCGTGTGCGACGGATCGACGAACGCGTTCATCTCGATCAGCAGGTCGGTCTGGCGAACGACGGCCGACAGCGGCCGCAGCGCGTCGCCGAACGCGTCCATCATCAGCGCCTGCGGATACCCGGTGATGCCGTCGTCGTGCGCGAGCCAGACTTCACCGATCAACGGCGATTGCTTCAGCAGCATGTACAGGTACACGCAGTGCTGGTTTGCGCCGTTGTACCAGATCGACTGCGTCGCGTCGCGCTGCACGTTGATCGTTATCGCGACATTGAGTTTCATCGGCTCGGCTCCGTGGGGCGAGGATCTGTCATGCGTCGCGATAGAGCGTGGCGATCGCGTCCGTATAGGCCGCGACGTTGTCGGGGTTGTAGATGCTGACCGAATCGAGCACGTGCTTCGACTGCTCGCGATACGCGTCGAGGTTCGCGTCGTGCTCGGCGAACGCCTGCAGCAGCGCGCGGCCGCCGGCCTGACAGTCGAAATCCGGATAGAAATACCCGGCCTTGCCGAGGAACGGCGAGTTGTGGATCAGCGGATAGTCACCGTACAGCAGCTCGTAATACAGGTAGTTCTGCGCGTTCTCCCACGTGTGCGACACCACCGCATCGCCGTACGCGGCCATGAACTCGTACACCGCATAGCGGCTTTCGAACGTCGTGATGCCGTGGTTCACGATGTCGAGGCTCTTCGCGAAGTGGATGAACGTCGCGTGATCCTTCAGGTGGATCGTGTTGCACACGCGCACGAATTCGAGGAATGCCGGATTCGCGCGGTAGGCTTCCTCGGTGACCAGCATCGGAATGATGCTCGTCTTCACCATGCAGATGTTCGGCTCGAACATCGTCACGCGCCAGCGCGGCTTGCCCGGTTGATAGCCGAACGACAAACCGGCGCCGAGCGTCGCGCGCGCCTTGTCGAACAGCATCGGATGCCAGATGTGCGGAACGATCGTGACCGGCGCGCGCAGGCCCGTCTGGTAGTAGTGCAGGCACGAGCGCTCGAACTCGGGGATCGTCCACACCGCGTCGTACGGCGCGCCCGAGAACAGGAAGCCCGACGGCTTGTCGAACATCGCGCGTTCGATGTCGATCACATAGTCGTTGCCGACCCGCATCGTGACGACCTTGCCGCCGCGCTCGCGGAACGCGCGCAGATAGTCCGCGCCGAACTGCGCGCTCATTTCGATCAGCACGTCGCAGCGCTCGAGCGCTTCGTCCATCGACAGCAGCGGCACGTTCCACTCGCCGAGCATCATCTGTGGATCGGCAACTTGTTCGCCGCCGTTCACCATCACGGCATCTGAGACGAGCGGCGACTGGCGCAGCAGCAGGATCAGCAGCAGGCAGTTCTGGAAAATGCCGTTTTCCCACAGCGACTGGCCGGCGCCGCGCACGAACAGCGACACGCCGACGACGAGACGCTTGCCCTCGCCGGGCGCTTGACGGGCATTGGAGTCCGACATGCGTATGCTCCGGTTCAGGCGACCAGACGCGAGACGAACGCGTCGAGGTTCGCGGGGTTGTCGATCGAGACCGAGTGCAGCAGCCGGTCGGCCTTCGCACGATAGTCGTCGACGCGTTCGTCGTGATGCAGCCACGCCTCGAGCAGCGCGCGGCCGCCGGCGGCGGCGTCGAAGTCCGGGTAGTAATAGCCGGCGTCGCCGATCAGCGTCGAGTTGTGGATCAGCGGATAGCCGCCGTACAGCACGTCGTAATACAGATAGTTCTGGCCGTTTTCCCAGTGGTGCGACACGACCGCATCCGCGTGGCGCGCCATGAAGCTTGGCAGGTCGATGCGCGGCTCGAACGTCGCCTTGTGCTGGCGCACGAGATCGAGGCTGTTCGCGAAGTGCACGAAGGTCGGATGCTCCTTCATGTGCATCGAGTTGACGACGAACATGTGTTGCACCGCATCAGGCCGCGCGCGGTAGAGCTCGTCGCACGCGAGCATCGGGTAGTGACAGGACTTCGCGACCGAGATGTTCGGCTCGAGCATCGCGAGCTTCCATGGCCGCTGGCCGGGCCGATAGCCGAACGTCGCGCCTTCGTCGGCGAGCGCGGCCACGCGGCGCTCGAGGAAGTACGGCGACCAGATGTGCGGCATCAGGTGGACGGGCGCGCGCAGGATCGTCCGCAGCATCGGCGCGGCGGTCTTGTCGTATTGCGGCAGCAGCCACACTTCGTCGAACGGCGCGCCGTTGAACACATGCCCCGACGGTTTCCCGAAGATCGGCGTTTCGCCCAGCCCCGCATACACGTGCCCGCAGAAGAACGCGGCGGTCTTCTTGCCGAGCGCCTTCATGTGCCGGAGCCATTCGACCGGCAACTGCGCGCCCATTTCGATCACGACGTCGAGTTCGTGCGTGACGTCGGCGGGTTTCACGAGCGGGATGTCGAGGCCGTCGAGTTCGAGGCCGGCCGGCAGTGCGTTGGCGTCGCCACCGTTCAGGAAATAGACGGGGCCGACGCGATCCGAGCGTTTGAGCATCATCGCGAGGAATGCGATGTTCTGGTGAATGCCGTTTTCCCAGATCGCCTGGCCGTCGCGCGCAAACAGCGAGATGCCGACCGCCGGCCGTTGCTTGCGGGTGCCGCCCGCGGCGGCTTCATTGATGTCTGTCACCGGTTGTTTCCTCTGCGGCGTCGTGCGTCCGGCATCGCGTCGAGCGTCTGGCCGGCAGCGGCGCGCCGTGGATCGTCATGGTTGGATTCGCGCCGGTGCGCCGCGGTGCGCGAATCGGGCGACGAGATTCGCGAAGGCGGCAGCCGGATTCCGGCGTGTCGTCGGGCACGCGTGGCACGGCGCGCGTCGGGCAGGCTGCCCTGGCGACTGTTTGCGGCGATTGTGGCATGGAAACCGCCGGTTTTGGCGGCGCGTGACGAACTTTGACATAGCCGGCGCTCAACGGGAACGGGCGCAGGCGTTGCGGCGCCCGGCGGTCCGGCGGAATTCCGGCGCGGCGCTGCGGCCTGCCGGATCGCGCGACCGCATGGGCGGCCGCAGGCGCGTCAGTGCTGCAGCCGGATTTCGACGCGACGGTTGCTGGCGCGGCCTTCCGGCGTCGCGTTCGAGGCGACCGGATCGGCCTTGCCGCGGCCCGAGACCGTCATCGAATCGGTCTTCAGCCCATGCGCCTTCAGATAGGCGGCGACCGATTCGGCGCGGCGCTTCGACAGCGCGAGGTTGTAGTCGTCGCTGCCCACCGAGTCGGTGAAGCCGGTGACCGTCACCAGCGAGTACGTGCGCTCGGCGCGCTCGCTCAGCAGCCGGTCCAGCGATTCGCGCGCGGTCGGCGCGAGCGTCGCGCGATCGGTCGCGAACAGCGCGTCGCCCGACAGGTTCACGCGTTCGACGACCGCGGCAGCGGGTGCGGGTGTGGCGCTCGAGGCCGCCTCGGCCGGCGCGGCGCCGCACTGGAAGACCAGCGTGGCCGGATCGGATTTGTCGCGCAGCGCGCGGGCCGAGTCGACGGCGCGCACGGGCTCGTCGCCGCAGATCTTGCGGGCGGCCTTCATGCAGGTCTGCGGGCCCGACAGCAGGCCGTGGCAGTCCACCTGGAAGGTGCGCACGCCGTCGCGCGGCTGCAGTTCGGAGGCGCTGAAGGTCGGGCCGGATGCGGTCGAGCACGCGGCGAGGACCGTTGCGGAAAGCGCGAGCGCAAAAGCGAGTTTGTTCACGGTGACGTCCTTAAAACTTGGGTTGACCGAGGCCCGCCGCGCGGCGGGCTCGTCCTGCCGTCGGCGCCGCGGGCGTCCGGCTGGCAAGCCGGACGCGCGGGCGGTGCGACGCGTTACTTCCACTGATACAGCATGCCGGCGCCGATCACCTTCTGACCGCCGCTGAAGCCGCCGTTGACCGACGCCTTCAGGTTCTCCGTGATACGCGCCTGCATGCTGACCGCCATCGCCTTCTGACCGAGGAAGGTCGACGTGCCCACGCCCATCCCGAAGTTGGCGTCGCGGTCGAGTTGCGGGATCGACGCCATCGCGCCGACGGCCGCGATACCCTGCTTCGCCATCTGGTCGGTTTGCTGCAGTTGCGAACCCAGCGAGTTGATCTGTGCCTGCTGGCCCGACAGTGCCGTCGACAGCGTCGTCTGCACCTGCGTCAACTGGTTCACGTTCACCGCGTCGGTGCCTTGCGTACCCGGCGCGACGTTCGTGATCTGGCGCTGCTGCGTGTCGCTGCCGACCGACACCACGTTCGAACGGCCGCCGTCCGTCGAATTCGCGCCGATCGCCGCCGAGTTCGAGCCGGCGGTGACGGTCGGGTGATCGTTGCCGGTGCCGTTCATGTCGGCCGCCACGCCGTTGTTGTTCGCCGCACGCGTGGTGTTGTTGTTGAGCGTCGTCGACAACTGATTCAACTGGTTGTTGATGTTCGTCACGCCAGTCGACAGCGAGGCCACCGTGCTGTTGGTCGAACTCAGGCCGGTCGACAGCGAGCCGAGGCCGGTCGAGGTCGACGTGGACAGCGACGTGAGGTTGCTGTTCGTCGAACTGAGGCCCGTCGACAGCGAGTTGATCGCGGTCGAGGTCGACGTGGACAGCGAGGCCACGTTGCTGTTCGTCGTGCTCAGGCCGGTCGACAGCGAATTGATGCCGGTCGACAGCGACGCGACGTTCGACGCGGTGGACGTCGACAGCGTGTTGAGCGCGTTGTTCGTCGCGTTCAGCTGGCTGCCGTTGATCGCGTCCGTGCTCGTGGCCGAGATCCGGCCCGCGGCGACGTTCGTGATCTGGCGTTCCTGGCCCGGTGCGCCGACGCTCACCACGCCGACCGGCGAGCTGCCCGCGAACGGGTAGGTGACGCCGCCGATCGTGGCGCTCGGGGTGCCGACGGCTGCCGCCGTGACCGAGTTCGCGCCGAGTGCGATCGAGTTCGCGACGTTCGCTTGCGCGTTCGTGCCGAAGGCGAGCGCGTCGGCGGCCGTGGCCTTGGCGGCCGAACCGTAGGCCTGTGCGCCGGCGGCGCTGGCCGTGGCCTGGCTGCCCAGTGCGATCGTGTTGTCCGCGGTGGCCTGGTTCGAGCTGCCGAGGGCGAGCGCGCTGGCGCCGGTTGCCGTGTTCTGGTTGCCGAGGGACACCGTGCCGTCGCCGGTCGCCGTGTTGTTCGCACCCATCGCCACGGCGCCGGTGCCCGTTGCCACGTTCGGATCGCCGATCGCGACCGCGCCATCGCCGGACGCCGTGTTGCCGGAGCCGATCGATACGGCCTTGCCGCCCGTTGCCGATGCGCTCTGGCCGATCGCGACCGCGCCTGCCGTCTGCGCGTTCGAACCGTCGCCGACTGCGACGCTGCTCGCGCCTGCCGCGCTGGCGTTCACGCCGGCGGCGAGGGCGTTGGTGCCCGTTGCACCCGTATTGTCGTAGTTGGCTTGCTGCACGCCGTTGTCGTTGACGCTGTAGTAGTGCGTCTTCGCGGCGTTGATCGCGGTGGAGGTCGACGTGGACAGCGATGCCACCGAGCTGTTCGTGCTGCTCAGGCCGGTGGACAGCGAGCCGATGCCGGTCGACGTCGACGTGGACAGCGACACGATCGTGCTGTCCGTGCTGCTCAGGCCGGTGGACAGCGAGTTGATGCCGGTCGAAGTCGAGGTCGACAGGGACGTGATCGAGCTATTGGCCGACGAGAGGCCCGTCGAGGTCGACGTGGACAGGGACGTGATCGAGCTGTTGGCCGACGAAAGGCCAGTCGAGGTCGAAGTCGAAAGCGACGAGATCGAGCTGTTAGCCGACGAGAGACCGGTGGACGTGGAAGTCGACAGCGACGTCAACGAGCTATCGGTCGAGCTAAGGCCTGTCGACAGCGAGTTGATGCCGGTCGAGGTCGAGGTCGACAGCGAGGTGATCGAGCTATTGGCCGACGACAAGCCGGTCGACGTAGAGGTCGACAGCGACGTTACCGAGCTATTGGTCGAGCTGAGGCCCGTCGACAGCGAATTGATACCCGTCGAGGTCGAAGTCGAGAGCGACGTGATGGAGCTGTTAGCCGACGAGAGACCGGTGGACGTGGAAGTCGACAGCGACGTCACCGAGCTATCGGTCGAGCTAAGGCCTGTCGACAGCGAGTTGATGCCGGTCGAGGTCGACGTGGACAACGACGTGATCGAGCTATTGGCCGACGACAAGCCGGTCGACGTAGAGGTCGACAGCGACGTTACCGAGCTATTGGTCGAGCTGAGGCCTGTCGACAGCGAATTAATACCCGTCGAGGTCGACGTCGACAGTGAGGTGATCGAGCTGTTGGCCGTCGACAAGCCGGTCGACGTAGAGGTCGACAGCGACGTCACCGAGCTATCGGTCGAGCTGAGGCCCGTGGACAGCGAGTTGATGCCGGTCGAGGTGGACGTGGACAGCGACGACACCGAGCTGTTCGTGCTGCTCAGGCCGGTAGACAGCGAGCCGATACCCGTCGAGGTCGAGGTCGAGAGCGAGGTGATCGAGCTGTTCGCCGACGACAAGCCGGTCGACGTGGAAGTCGACAGCGACGTCACCGAGCTGTTGGTCGAGCTGAGGCCGGTCGACAGCGAATTGATACCGGTCGATGTCGAAGTCGACAGGGACGTGATCGAGCTGTTGGCGGACGAGAGGCCCGTCGACGCCGAGGTCGAGAGCGACGTGATGGAGCTGTTAGCCGACGAGAGGCCGGTCGAGGTCGAAGTGGACAGCGACGCGATCGAGCTATTCGCCGACGACAAGCCGGTCGAGGTGGAGGTTGACAGCGACGTCACCGAGCTATTGGTCGAGCTGAGACCGGTGGACAGCGAGTTGATGCCGGTCGAAGTCGACGTGGACAGGGACGTGATCGAGCTATTCGCCGACGACAAGCCGGTCGACGTGGAGGTCGACAGCGATGTCACCGAGCTATCGGTCGAGCTGAGGCCCGTGGACAGCGAGTTGATGCCGGTCGAGGTCGACGTGGACAGGGACGCAATCGAGCTATTCGCCGACGACAAGCCGGTCGACGTGGAGGTCGACAGCGACGTCACCGAGCTATTGGTCGAGCTGAGGCCGGTCGACAGCGAATTGATACCCGTCGAAGTCGAAGTCGACAGCGAGGTGATCGAGCTATTCGCGGACGACAGACCCGTCGAAGTCGACGTCGACAGCGACGAAATGGCGCTGGTCGCGGTACCGACTTGTTGGGCGACGGAGTAAAGCTGGCTGCCGTTGATGGCGTCGGTACTGGTCTCGGTTACTTGGCCGGCGGCGACGTTGGTGATCTGCCGTTCCTTGTTGAGGTCGCCGACGCTGACGGTGCCGACCGGCGTGGCGCCGGCGAATCCGCCGAACGTCACGCCGTTGACGGTCGCGCTGCTCGTCGGGGTGGCCGCGGCGGTCGCCGAGTTCGCGCCGAGCGCGACGGAGTTGTTCGTGCCGGCGACGGCGCCGGTGCCGATGGCGACGGCGTCGGTGCCCGTCGCGGTGCTGTCGGCGCCGGTCGAGTTCGCGTGGAAGTACTTGATGCCCTGGCTGTTGATGTTGTTGATCGCCGAGCCCACGCTGTTGGCCGTCGATGTCGTGCCGTTCGCGTTGTACGTGGTGTACGCCGGAGCCGAGACCTTGCCCGTCGTCGGGTCGTACGTCGAACCACCGCCCAGTGCTGACGCGGTGCTGTTACCCAGGTTGTCTGTCTTCGTCGAGACCGAGCTAAGGCCGGTGGACAGCGAGTTGATGCCGGTCGAAGTCGAGGTGGACAGCGAGGTGATCGAGCTGTTGGCCGACGACAGGCCCGTCGACGTGGAGGACGAAAGCGAGGTGACCGAGCTGTTGGTCGAGCTGAGGCCGGTGGACAGCGAGTTGATGCCGGTCGACGTCGACGTCGACAGCGACGTGATCGAGCTGTTAGCCGACGACAGGCCCGTCGACGTGGAAGACGAAAGCGAGGTGACCGAGCTGTTTGCCGAGCTGAGACCGGTGGACAGCGAATTGATGCCGGTCGAGGTGGAGGTCGACAGGGACGTGATCGAGCTGTTGGCCGACGACAGGCCCGTCGACGTGGAAGACGAAAGCGACGTCACCGAGCTGTTAGCCGAGCTAAGGCCGGTGGACAGCGAATTGATGCCGGTCGAAGTCGACGTCGACAGGGACGTGATCGAGCTGTTGGCCGACGACAGGCCCGTCGACGTGGAAGACGAAAGCGAGGTGACCGAGCTGTTGGTCGAGCTGAGGCCGGTGGACAGCGAGTTGATGCCAGTCGAAGTCGACGTCGACAGGGACGTGATCGAGCTATTCGCCGACGACAGGCCGGTCGACGTGGAGGACGAAAGCGACGTCACCGAGCTGTTGGTCGAGCTGAGGCCGGTGGACAGCGAGTTGATGCCGGTCGAAGTCGACGTCGACAGGGATGTGATCGAGCTATTCGCCGACGACAGGCCCGTCGACGTGGACGACGAAAGCGACGTCACCGAGCTGTTAGCCGAGCTGAGGCCGGTGGACAGCGAGCTGATGCCGGTCGAAGTCGACGTCGACAGCGAGGCGATCGAGCTATTCGCCGACGACAGACCCGTCGACGTGGAAGTCGACAAGCTGACGATGCTCGACGTCGTGGTGCTGGCCACCGCGTAAAGCTGGCTGCCGTTGATCGCGTCCGTGCTGCTTGCACCGATCAAGCCGGCCGCCACATTCTGGATGCGGCGCTCGGAACCGGCGGCGCCCACACTCACAACGCCAGCGGCCGAATTCGCGCCGGCATAGGTACCGAATGTCTGACTTCCGATCGTCGTGCTGCTGACAGCACCGGTGCCGCCCGTCGCTGTACCGGCGGCAGCGGTCGTGGTCGCACCTGGGCCGAGCGCAACCGAGCCCGTCACGTTCGCATTGGCGCCAGCCCCGAATGCCAGTGCATTCGTCGCGCCGGATACTGCGGTATCGCCAATCGCGATGCCGCCGGCCGCCGTAGTCGTACTGCTATTGCCCAGTGCAACCGAGCCCTGGCCGATCGCACTGTTGCTGTTGCCGATTGCCACGGCGCCGTTCGCGGCCGTCGTTCCCGCCGCGTTGCCTGCGGCGACGTTGTTTGCACCCAGCGTCACGGCACCCGTGCCGTTCGCAATGTTCGGATCGCCGATCGCCACCGCGCCGTTACCGCTCGCGGTCTGTTGACTGCCGATCGCAACGGCGCCGACCCCGGACTTGACAGTCGAACGGTAACCAATCGCCGTTGAACCCAAACCGGCCGTCGACGACACGCTCGAGGTATCGCCGATTGCAACCGACGAATTCGCCCCCGCCGTTGAAGTATTTCCCAGTGCCACAGCGGCGGAACCCGCGGCGGTCGACTGATTGCCGGCAGCCAGCGTAGCGAAATTCGACGCGACGGTTCCGATACCCAGCGCCGTTGCGTTCGTGCCGCTTGCATTCGCGCCGAGGCCAAATGCCGAGGCTTGTCCGGCCGACGCGGTAGCGGTCGCACCGACGGCGGTTGCATTCGCGGCCGTTGCGGCCGCTTTGTTGCCGAGCGCGATCCCGTTCCCGCCCGACGCAACGGCCGTCACACCGATGGCGGTATCCTGTGCACCACTTGCAGTGGCTTGATTGCCGATAGCCGTTGCATCCGTGTTCGACGCAACCGCAGCAAAGCCGGCCGCGTAACTCGTGGGCCCGGTGGCGCTTGCGTTGAAGCCAGTTGCCATGCTGTTGGCCCCGGATGCCTTGGCGCCACCACCCAGTGCAATTGCATTGCCACCTGTCGAAGATGCTGCAGCCCCGACTGCGACGTTATTCGTTATCGAGGTGTTCCCCGCGACCCCCGCAACCGCGCCGTCGCCTTGCGCGATGCCGTATGCACCGTTGACGGTCGCGCCGCGGCCGACTGCAATACCCGACGTGGCGGCCGACGCGACGGACGACTGCCCGCCGATCGCGATGCCGTCCGACGCGGCGGACTGCGCGCCCTTCGTTGCGTTGCTGCCGATGGCGACTGCGCCCGCGCCCGAAGCGATGGTCGAGTTTGCCTGCGACAGCGGCGTCGTTCCGTTGCCGCCTGCGCCGCCGATCGCGACGGAGTTCAGCGCGTTCGCCGTCGAGCCGAAGCCGAGTGCGGTCGCGCCGGCACCGCTGGCGGTGGTTTCGAGGCCGGCCGCGACGCCCCAGAGGCCGGCCGACGATTGCATGCCGGTGGCGACGGCACCGTTGCCGGTCGCCTGCGCGAACGAGCCGTATACCGTGACACCAGTCCAGCCGTTGCCGTTGGAGTTACATCCGGCTACGACCGAATACGTGCCGGAGCCGTCGCCGGCCTGGTTTTGCGTACCACCCGGGTTGACGCGGCCGACCGCGCCGTTGCTTCCGGTGAAGCAGGTTTGCTGTGTGTTGAGCGTATTGGCTTCGGCCAGTCCGGGCAGGCTGATCGCCAGCGCCGCGACGGCGGCGACCACGACGGCCGACTTGTTCGGCTTGCCCCGTGCCGAATCGATTTCCGATGCAGCGACCCAGGCGCCAAGTGCCTCGTTCCAGATCGAGCGGTATGTGCGGTTCATGTCCTACCTACCTCCAAATGTGCACGCCACACACCGGTCTCTTTTGTTAGAGGATTGCTCCGTGCGCTCGCGCGAATCTCAAAATTGATGGGCGGAGTTTATTGGAGGTCGATTTTGGAGATTGATAAACAGTGATAAATGAAGTGGTTTTAAAGTTAAAGAATGGTTAATACGCTGCGTTTTGATGTGCTGGAGAAAAGCGAATGTCAAGGATGTGAGATTGTGTCGGGCAGCCCACGGACTACTCCGGCAATGAGGGTGATTTTCTATAAAAATCAAATGGTTACGATGGTTGT
This sequence comes from Burkholderia sp. AU17457, assembly GCF_002223255.1. NCBI lineage: Bacteria > Pseudomonadati > Pseudomonadota > Betaproteobacteria > Burkholderiales > Burkholderiaceae > Burkholderia > Burkholderia sp. AU17457. The sequence continues at coordinate 2,033,800 of NZ_NKFB01000005.1, read as the reverse complement.
GTGCGGTGGATAACACAACTCAGAGGCATAAAAGTAAGATGAATGAGGCCGCAAACGTTTGCGCGCAGTCGAAGTCTTTCATGTTTGTAATGTTGAAAGGTGGGTTTGCGAATAATGCTTTTGATATTTTATTAACTTGTTAATATTTTTGTTTGAATCGAATTGTTCTTGGTATTGGCTGGTTATCTGATAATTGGATTGGTCGGATGTCGAGCGTATTGGTTTGTGCTGATTTGCGCATCTCGCGCGGCGCAGGGGCCCGAGCGGCGGGCGTTGCGGCCTGCCCGGACCGTGGAAGTTGTAAAAAAGTGCTACAGAGGCGACAGAGGAAACGATTCGCGTCAATTTATCGGTTTTGTCCTATTGACGATCGCATTGACATCGGTATCAGCGCGGAATCGGCGCGCATGCCGGAACTCGAGCGGGCGCGCGCGCGGCGGGCGTTTCGCGGGGTGTCGACAGGCCGTCAGAGACCGAGCGTCGAGGGGAGCGGCGGTGGCTGAAATGTCAGATCCGGAGGGCGGCGATGTGCCCGCCATGCCGCTGGCGCCCGACGTGTCGAGGAAAAAGAGGGAGGGGTCGAATGTATCGGGCGCGCCACACCCGAGCGGGCGTGGGCCCATTCGGACGCTTGCCGCATCACCCGCGGCAAGCGCCTGACTTCACTTCTTCAGAAACCGCAGCGCAAGCCGCGCCATCCGCGGCACGAACATCGGACGCAGCAGGCGCTTGTCGTAACCGGCCATCCGCCGGTCGTTCTCCACGAGACACAGCTCGATCAGTTCGCGCGGGTTCAGCGCATCGCCGATATCGGCCGTGCCGGTCGCCGGAAAATTCGCGTCACGGGCGGCGCCGTCGGCATCGATGCCGCGCGCGATGTTCATGCGATCACGGATCAGTTGCACCCACACGGCCGCGACACGTGCGAAAAACCACGGCCGGCGCCACCACGGCATCGTGCGCCAGTACCATGCGTACCAGTTCACGAAGAACAGGATGTGGCGGCCTTCTTCCTGGATCACGGGCTCGAAGGTCTCGACGAGCTCGGGCGGGAAATAACCGGAGCGCTGCGCGGAGCGGAACAGGCCGAATGCGAAGAAGCTGTCGATGCATTCGCTGAAGCCCGTCATCATCCACGACCATTCGGGATCGGTCGGCGCCGGGTAGGCCGGCTCGGGCGCGAGCCGGATGCCGTACGCCTCGACGAGCTTCGACAGCACGACCTTGTGGCGGGCTTCCTCGCCGCCGTCCATCTCGAGCGCGCGGCGCAGCAGCGGATCGTCGACCGTCGCGGCGTAGGTCGCGACGCGAATCGACGCGCGGCCTTCGGTTTGCACCGCGATGTCCCAGATCGGCAGCGACGTGAGCCGTCTGAGTTCGGCCGGCTGGAGCGCCGGCCAGTCGATTACCGCCGGCTTGTACGGATTGTGTGTGTCGAGCAGCATCCGACAGAACATCTGCTTGTGCGCATCGGAACCGATCCGGACCGTGCCTTGCCTCTCGAAGGTCCAGTTGCGCATCGCGTGATCTGCCGCGGCATGCTCGTCCTGCAGCGTGTCGGTCATGGCTATTGTTATGCGATTACGGATCGAAAGATTCTTGCACAGCTTCCGTCATCGCGTATTTTCGAGTGGCCATGTGCACGCCGGCCCCGCGCGGTCACGCGTTCGTGTCGACCCAGAGGCGGCCCCAGCGCGAGGCGTACGCGAGGGCGTGCTCTTCCTCGAAGAAGAAATCGATCGCGTCGAACGACACGGAGCGCGGCGACGGCCCGCCGCTCGCGCGTTCGATCGTCAGGTTGGCGGCGAACAGCCCGTTCGGCAACCGGGCGGCAGCGGGAGCGACTTCATAGCCCTTGTAGCGGATCGTACGGTTCATGGCGTGCGCGTAAAAAGTTCGGACTTTCAGCGTACGAAAACCTGCCGGCCGCGTGAACCAATCTTTCGGCCAATGCAAATCATGCGGCGGGCTGAATCGTTATCGGGGCGGTACGCGCGAACGATGTGTTCGAGAGGCGAGACGGGCGCGCCCGGCACATCGCCGCGCGTCGGAAGACGCGCCGCGCACCTGCGTCGAATCGTGTCGACCGAAGGGGCGCGGCGGAATGCGGAGGTTACTGGTTGGCGACCTTCAGCACGGGCGCGAGCGCATCGACCGATGCCGCATGCGAGGCCGCACGATGCGACGCGAACGCGAGCGCGAATTCGGCGGCTTGCGCGCCGACCGTCTCGAGTTGCGCGACGACCTTCGGATCCGAGCAGCTATCGGCGCTTTCGAAGCGCGTTTCCAGCGTGTTGACGGTTGCGCCGAACGGCGTCGGCCACCCGCGCAGCGCATGGACGATCGAGCGCAGCGACGTCAGCACGGTGCCGGCCGCCTGCCAGCCGTACGCGGTGACGATCAGGCCGACCGCGCGGCCGTCGAGATACGGGCGGTCGTCCGCGCGCAGTTCCTCGAGCGTGTCGAGCGCGTTCTTCACGAGGCCGGACACGCCGCCGTGATAGCCGGGCGTCGCGATGATGATCGCGTCGGCCTCGCGCACGGCGTCGATCAGCTCGCGCTGCGCGTCGGTCAGCGTTTTGTGCTCGGGTGCGTAGTGCGGCAGCGTATGCAGGAACGGGCCGTCGAACAGGCGCGTGCGCGCGCCGGCGGCTTGCGCACCGCGCAGTGCGAACGACAGCGCGCGTTCGGTGGACGACGCGGCCCGGGTGGTTCCGCCAATGCCGACGACGAACGGGCGGCGGTGTTGATCGAATGCAGTCAAGGGGCGCTCCTGGAGTGGCTTGCCCGGCTAAGCACAGGCTTAAAACCAGATGGTAACGACCCCGTCGCCACTCTGAAAACGACTTTTCGTTCTATCGATATGCCGCGCGGCGAGGCAACCGTGTGCGCGGCCGCGCAGATCGATAGCAGAAATGCTTGGTTGGGACGGTGCGCCGGGCTCGATAAGATGGGCTCGTCTCCTCCATGATGTCTCTACTGACATGGGTTGGCCCCGCCGCGCGGATGCTGGCGGGGCTTTTTTTCGTCCTCGGCCGGAAAACGGGGCGCGATGCGCGGCGACGCGCCCGTTACTCGAACACCGGCCGGAAGAAGCTGCGCTCGTAGCTGACGATGCACCGCGTGTCCTCCGCGTAGCGGAATGCGGCCTGGCAGGCCGGATCGTCCTTCGAGCGTTCGCGGTAGCGCTCGTAGTCGGCGAGGCTGGGGAACGAGAACATCGCGAGCGCGATGTTGCTCGCGCCTTCGGATGGCAGGAAGTAGCCGTGATGCGTGCCGCCGAACTGCTCGACGAGCGGAATCCACATCTTCCCGTAGGTTTCGAATTCGACGAGTTTGTACGGATCGACGACGTAGCGGAGGAAGCAGGTGACCATGGGCGCTCGCGATGCTGTGACGGAGCAGCGAGTCTGGAGCGCGGGGCAGTACGTGTCAACGGCGTGCGCGCCGGGCCTCGATCTCATCCGCTTGATGCGTTGCTTGCGCGTGCAACGATCGGTGCTTCGAGGCGTTCGCCGCGACGTGCGCACGGCATCGAAACGCACCGTACCCGGCACTTCCCGTCAGCCACGTTACCGCGGCATTTTTACGACATTTTTTCTTGCGATGGCGACCGGCGCGCTCCTAGACTTCGGGCATCTTCACCACGGAGCATGGCCATGTCGATACCCTGGAACGCGATCGCCGAACGCACCCCTGCCGCGCCGCCTTTCGCGTGCGCCGATCGGGTGATCGTCCGGCGTTTCGATCCGGCAATCGACAGCTATGCGCAACTCACGCCGATGCTGCATCGTGCGTTCGCGCGGCTCGGTGCGATGGGGCTCAACTGCACGTGCGTCGATCAGGACGAAGACGTCACGCGCCGCCGCGCGGAAGCCGGCGAGTGTTATGTCGCCGTGTGCGGCGGGCGTGTCGTCGGCACGGCCACGCTGTATGCGACCGATCCTTCGTCGGCCTGCTCGCTGTACCGGCGCGAGGGCGTCGCGAGCGTGCGCCAGGTGGCGGTGGACCCGGCGTGTCAAAGCCGCGGGATCGGCGCGTTGCTGCTGTCGTTCGCCGAGCAGTGGGCTGCGTTGCGCGGCTATGCGCTGCTCGCGCTGGACACGCCGCATCCGGCTTCGCACCTGCTGGCGTTCTACGGCGCGCAGGGCTTCGAGGTGGTCGACGTGATGCGCTTTGCCGGCAAGCGCTACGACAGCGCGATCCTGTGCAAGCGGCCCGTTGCACGCGCCGCGCGGCGCGTGTCGCCGGCGTCGCGGCTGGCGGCGCGCGTGGCGGCCGTGCGGCGGGTCATGCATGCGTGGGCGCCGCGCATCGTCGCGATCGGCCGGCGCGAGTCGGGCCTGCATCGCGGCGGAGGTTTCGCGGCGCGCCGCGCGGCCGGTGCGGCCAGTTGCCGGTCGTCGCCGTGGCGGCCGCGTCAGCACGGCCGCTTCGTGGCCCGATGGCGGCGGGCGGGTTCCGATTCGCGCCGCTGACGCGTCGCGTGGCCTTCACGTAAAGGCGGACCACTCGACGAATCGGTGCGATCGCGCGTGGCGATGCCCAAGGAGCGGGCCGGCGCGTCAAGCGGCACGCAAATGCGTGCGGACGTCACTCGTCGCGGCTGCGCGTGTCGCCGCCGCCTTTCGCGAGGCGCCACGCGATCGTGCCGAGCACGCCGACCGCAACAATCAGCGCGCCCCACAGCACGTAGCGACGTCCGGCATCCGCATCGGCGGCCGCCGCCGTCGCGACCGCCGATACGGGCAGCGCCGCGCCGACGCGGGCGGGCCGTACTTCGGGCGCCATGCCGACCAGCAGCGCGTCGCGGCTCACGGCCGACGACACGAGCGATGCATCGCCCACGCCGAGCGTAAACGGCGGCGTGCCGCGCGCGACGAAGGTCAGCGCGGCCGGATGCCAGCCGATAGCGACCGCCGGCCGGCCGCCGCCGAGGCCGCCGTTGCGCATGTCGACGACGATCCGCCACGCGCGATCCGTATTCGCCGCGAACTCGAGCGGCGGATTGCGCTGCTCGCCGCCCTTGCCCTGCAGGCGGAACAGCACCGCGGCCGAGACGTCGCGCCACGGCGCCTGCGCATCGGCGCGGCTTTGCAGCGTCGCGCGCGCGACGGTGTTCGGCTGCGGCAGGTCGATGCGCACGCGGTCGACCGGATACGCGCCGTCGGTGTCGAACAGATACTCGCCCGGCGCAGCGCCCGCGCGTATCCGCACGGCGTCGCGCCACTGGCGCGGCACGGACGCCGTGTCGGCGCCGCGTGCGTCGCGCGGATGCGTCTCGACGTCGACCGACGCGATTGCCGGCGCGCCGTCGAGCCAGTCCAGCCGCAGGTAGCGCGGCGTCGCACCGTCGAGCGCGATGCGTTCCTGCACCAGCAGGTCGTTGCCGCGGCCGACTTTCAGCAACTGCGTGCTGCCGAGCGGTCGCCAGTTGCGCAGGTCGTCGCTGGCTTCGACGGACACGCGGCCCTGGTAGCTGTCGTCGCCCACATGCACGACCAGCGCATCGATGCTGCCGTCGGTATGCGACAGGTCGACGAGGTCCGCGCCATGCCGGGTGGGCGAAGGCGGCGCGACGGCCGCGCGCAGCGCGCCGTCCGGGCCGACCGTCACGCCGAGCGGCGCGCTACCGTTCTCGGCGCGCGCGGGCGGCAGCGGGAACCAGTGCACCGGCGCGCGCGACGGCGGCACGGCGGGCGCGGCCGGCGCGTCGAGCGAATACGGCACCGGCTCGCCCGCGCCGTTGAAGATGCGCACGTCGCCGAGATCGTCGCGCCGGCTCGCCGCATACACGGGCTGCGGGACGGTGAGCTGGTAATACGCGGCGCTGCCGTCGAGGTCGAGCGCGAAGCGCTGCGTGACGCGCCCGGCGTTGGGTACGCCGTCGGCCGTCGCGAACGACGCGAGCAGGCTCAGCCCGAGCAGGGCGGCGAGTCGTTTCATGGCTGGCCGTCCTGTCGCGCGGCGGCCTTCGGCGGCAGCGGCGAGAAATAGCCGATCAACAGCAGCAGCACGCCGATGCCGATGAACGACACGATGCGCTCGATGCCGGTGACGTGCGACAGGTCGAACAGGAAGAGCTTGACGACCGTCAGCGCGAGCAGCGCGGCGCCGACGAACCACAGCGGCCGCAGCCCGCGGCGCGTGGCCCAGATCGTGATCGCGAGCGCACAGACTGTCCAGTACACGGACACCGATGCCTGCACGAGCGTCGATTCGGCCATCGCGCCGAATTCGTACGGCACGCCGGCCCAGTGATGCAACGTGCGTAGCAGGATCGCGTTCAGCCACAGGAACCCGGTTGCACCGGCCGCACCCAGCAGCTCGACGCGATGTGTGCCGAAGGTCCAGCCGAGTTTGCGCGCGCGCACGAACCACGACGCGGCGAGCGCATAGACGACCGCGAGCACGACATCGAGGGGGTTGAACAGCGGCACGCGCGCCCAGCTTCCGCCGTCCTGCGTGAAGTTCGCGTAGAAGGTCCACGCCCACATCACGACAATCAGCGGCAGCGACGCGAATGCGCAGAGGCGCGCGATGCCGTCGCGGCGCGTGAGCCACATCCCGGCGAACGCGAACAGGCTCCAGCCGACCATGAACACCTGCTGGATGCCGAACGACGACAGCACGATGTCGATGTCGTAGCCGAGGTGGAGGCGGTGATGCAGCGTGCGCAGCATCAGCGCGTTGAACCACAGGAACACGGTCGCGATCGCTACATAGTCGACGGCGCGCGGATGCCACGCGATGCCGAGCGTTCTGAGGCGGCGCAGCCACGCGGCGAACGCGACGAACACGAGACCTTGCGCGATGTCGAGCGGATTGAGCAGCGGCAGCCAGAAGAGCGGCGCTGCGTCGCCGTCGCTGACCGTGCTGGCGATGCTCCACAGCCACAGCAGTGCGGCGAGCGGCGCCGCACCCCACACCTGGTATGCGCGCGGGAACGCCGCGACGGGCCAGCGCAGGCGGGAGCCGGGGCCGGACACGAGCAGGAGCAGCGCGCCGAAGCCGTACGCCCATGCGCTCCAGCTCCATGCGCCTTCCGGGACGAACGCGCGCAGGCGCCAGAAACCTTCGAGCGACAGCAGACCGCACACGGTCCAGAACGTCAGCGTATGCAGCGGCGCGAGGATGCGCGTTGCAACGGAGGGCGGCGCGCCGTTCGCGGCAGCGGCGCCGGTCGTGCCGCGCGACTGGCGCCACAGCAGCGCAAGCCCCGCGCCGATGGCCACCGGCCACGCGAACGCGCCCATGCCCGACAGCGGTGCTTCGTGCGCATCGAACGCGCGCAGCGCGAGCAGCGCCAGCACTGGCGTGAGCGCGAGCGCGGGCCATTCGGCGAGCGGCCAGGCGAGCCGGCGGCGCGCCACGTGCGCGAGCCAGGCGGTACCGGCGGCGAACAGTGCGGTCGTATCGACGACGAAGCGATCGGCATGCAGATCGACGTGACGGCTCGCGTGGACGAGGATTTCGTGCAGCCCGCCGCTGACCCACCACAGCAGCCCCCACGCGGCGGCCGCGACGCCGATCTCGGGCATCCACCCGTGCCATGCGCGGGCTTCGCCGCGCCCGTGCAGCCACCAGCCGGTGAACAGGCCGGCGAGCGCGATCAGCAGCATTGCGATAGTCGGGCTGTTGAGCACCGGCAGCGCGGTCGCGTCGGCCGGACTCAGCAAGCTCGTGAAGAACGCGCCGGCCGCGGCGACCTGCATCAGCAGCCCGAAGCCGAACGCGAGCAGGCGTTTCTGGCGCACGCCGAGCCACACGACGGCCGCGCCTTCGATGGCCCACGCGGCGCTGGTCGTCGGCCCCGAGAACGCGAGCGGCACCGCGAGCGTCGCGAAGATGACGGCGAGCGCGAGCATCGATTCGAACAGCAGCCCGAGGCGATCGCGGCGCCGCGCGAGCCATGCGGCGACCGCGACGTAGAACGCCGACAGCGCGACCGCGCTCCACGCGAGCGCGAACGGCATGCCTTTCACGAGGGACGCCTGCAGCGCGGTCGCGACGATCGGCGTGCCGAACACGAGCGTGCCGTCCACGTAGTGTCGCAGCGCGAGTTCGCGCTTCACCGCATACAGCAGCGCGATGCCGACGTACATCAGGAAGAACAGGATCAGGAACGGCTCGGTGCTTGCGAACAGCGCGGGGCGATAGGCCGTCACGCCCCACGCGGAGCCGATCGTGAACGTGAACACGAAGCCGAGCAGGTTCAGCGGGCGCCAGGCCTTGAACCACGCGATCGCGAAGATGCCCGCGTTCAGCAGTGCGTAGTAGCTGAACAGCGCGACGTGATTACCCTGGCCGGTCGACAGCAGGATCGGTGCGAGAAAGCCGCCCGCGCTGCCCATGAACGCGAGCGGCAGCGCGTTCTGCCGCACCGCGAGGAACGCGCTCAGCGCGCACACCGCGACCATCAGCGGGAACGCGGCGCCGATGGGCAGTAGTGCGTAAAGCTTGGTCGCGGCGAAGATCGTCAGGTACAGGATGCCGACGCCGCCGCCTTGCAGCACGAGGCCGTATGCGGCGCGGCGCGGCCGCACGCGCCAGCCGATCGCGAGCAGCGCGGCCGCGGCGAGCGCCGTGCCCGCGAGGCGGAATTCGATCGGCAGCATCGCGTTGTCGGCCGCGTACTTGAGCAGGAACGCGACGCCGAAGAACAGCACGATGATCCCGACACGCACGACCGTGTTGCCGCCGAGCAGCCAGTCGCGCGCGGCGCCGAATGCGCGTTCGGCGAGGCCCGGTTCGCGCGGCGCAGGCGGTTGGGGCGGTTGGAGCGGCGCAGGGCGGATCGGGGTGGCGGGTGCCGTGACTGTGGCGTGAGCCGGCGCAGCCGAGGTGCGTGCTGCGGTGGGCGGTGCGGGTGGTGTCGCGGGCGTCGTCGTCGAGATGGATGCCGGTGTGGAGGCACGTGCGGCGACAGGTTGTTGCGCGGGCGGTGTCGGGAAGTGCACCGGCAGTGGCGCGGAGGCGGCGTCGGCCGAAGCCGTGGGTGCGATGCCGCCGGAGGTCGCCGCGCCGGCCTTCGCGCCCGCCAGTTGAGCGCGCAGCGCGTCGAGTTCGCGCGTGAGCGTGTCGACGGTTGCTTCGAGGCGCGCGACGCGATCGGCGAGCGGTAACGGCGTGGGTGGCGGCGTCGCGGCGATCGCGAATGCATCGGGTGCGGCGCGCGGATTGCGCGGCTTGCGTTGCCGCAGCGTGTGCCCGACCCAGAACCCGACGGCGGCCCCGAGCAGCGAGCCGCTCGCGGCAGAGAAATCCCCGATCAACGCGGCGATGCCGCCCACGATGAAGCCGATTACGGCGAATGCCCAGTTCAACGCCTTGCTCCCTCTCACTATCGTTATCGTCCTTCGATCGCGGATCGCACCGGATCGAGGCGGTTTCGGCACGGCCGGCAGGCGAACCGGCATGCGCGCGCCATGCGGCCGGCCCTCGTGCGCAAGGCCCGCGGCAACGTCGCGGTCGGCGTGTTTGCGGGAATGTATCACAGCGATCGTTCGCCGATTTCCGGGTTTGGCGCGGTATCGAGGCGTGCGCCCTCGGGTGTCGCCATCCGGCTTTTTGCACGGTCATGCTTTTTACCGACGACGCGGCGGCCGCTTTCGTCTGAATAGATCGACGCCGGAACGGACGTCAACTTGTCGCAAAGCGACGCGTGCCCGATACGGCCTGGCGCAAAACCTCATGTGCCGTTCGCCGCGCTGCTGCGCACAAGTCCGGCGGGGGATGCCCGTCGTTGCTGGGTGTGCGCGTATTGCGCCGCCGCAATCGACGGCGCGGCCCGCCGGGCGGGGCTGGCGGGTGTGTCGTATTTGCGCAAGCGTTTGTCGTAATTCGTCGGCAGGCCGGGGTTTTTTCTGGCAACTATGTAGGCACGCTATGACAAGCGCGAGTCCCCGCTACACGAGGAGAAGGTTTCGATGGATGCCCCCAAGGTTGTGGTCGAAGGTCTGTGCAAGGTGTTTGGAAGCAATCCCCAGCAGGCGCTCGACATGCTCGCCGCCGGCGCGACGAAGGACGATGTGCTCAAGCGCACCGGCCAGGTCGTCGGCGTGCACAACGTCTCCTTCGATGTGCAGGAAGGCGAAATTTTCGTGCTGATGGGCCTGTCCGGCTCCGGCAAGTCCACGCTGATCCGCCTCGTGAACCGGCTGGTCGATCCGAGCGCCGGCAAGGTGCTGATCGACGGGCTCGACGTCGCGTCGGCGCGCCGCTCGGCGCTGACCGCGCTGCGCCGCAAGGACATGAGCATGGTGTTCCAGTCGTTCGCGCTGATGCCGCATCGCACCGTCGTGTCGAATGCCGCGTTCGGGCTCGAAGTCGCGGGCATGGGCAAGAAGGAGCGCGAGCGCCGTGCGATGGAAGTGCTCGAGCAGGTCGGCCTCGCGCCGTTCTCGCACAAGCTGCCGTCCGAGCTGTCGGGCGGCATGCAGCAGCGCGTCGGCCTCGCTCGCGCGCTGGCCGTGAACCCGTCGCTGATGATCATGGACGAGGCGTTTTCCGCACTCGATCCGCTCAAGCGCCGCGAAATGCAGGACGTGCTGCTGCAACTGCAGAAGGAGCAGCGCCGCACGATCATGTTCGTGTCGCACGATCTCGAGGAAGCGCTGCGCATCGGCAACCGCATCGCGATCATGGAAGGCGGCCGCCTCGTGCAGGTCGGTACGCCGCAGGACATCATCGCGAACCCGGCCGACGATTACGTGCGCGCGTTCTTCGACGGCATCGACACCAGCCGCTATCTGACGGCGGGCGACCTGATGCAGACGGGCGCCGTGCCGACCATGTCGAAGTGCGATGCCGCGAACGTCGCGGCTTCGCTGAACGGCAGCGCCGAATACGCGTTCGTGCTCGATGCCGCACGCAAGATTCGCGGCTTCGTCACGCGCGAGGCGCTCGGTCAGGACACGCCGTCCGTGCGGCCGATCGAAAGCATCCGGCGCGATGCGTCGCTCGAACATGTCGTCGCGCGCGTGGTCGCGAGCCCGAATGCACTGCCCGTCGTCGACGACGACGGCTGCTACTGCGGCTCGGTCGATCGCGCGCTCATCCTGAAGGCCATCACGCGTTCGCGAGGTTCCCATGTCTGAAATGATTCCGCTCGGTACCTGGGTCGACCAGTCCGTTCACTACCTGCTCGACCACGACGCAAAGACGTTCGACGCGATCGGTCAAGCGATCGAGGGGCTCGCGGCATTCGTCGAGCATGGCCTGCAGGCGATCCCGATGTGGCTGATGATGGCGATCTTCATCGGCGTCGGGCTGTGGCGGGTGGGCTGGCGCTTCGCGCTGTTCACCACCGCATCGCTGCTGCTGATCTTCGCGACCGGCTTCTGGGACCAGACGGTCATCACGCTCGGCCTCACGCTGTCGTCGACGATCATCAGCCTCGTGCTCGGCATCCCGCTCGGCATCTGGGCGGCGAAGAGCAAGTGGGTCGCCGCGATCGTGCGCCCGATCCTCGACCTGATGCAGACGATGCCGGCGTTCGTTTACCTGATTCCGGCCGCGATGCTGTTCGGTCTCGGCCGCGTGCCGGGGATCCTGTCGACGGTGATCTTCGCGATGCCGCCCGCCGTGCGTCTCACGAGCCTCGGCATCCGCCACGTGAACCGCGAGATCGTCGAAGCCGGCCAGGCGTTCGGCTGCACGCCGTGGCAACTGCTGTACAAGGTGCAGTTCCCGAACGCGCTGCCGTCGATCATGCAGGGCGTGAACCAGACGATCATGATGGCGCTGTCGATGGTGATCATCGCGTCGATGGTCGGCGCGGGCGGCCTCGGCAACGACGTGCTCGCGAGTATCCAGCGCCTCGACATCGGTCTCGGCTTCGAAAGCGGTCTGTCGGTCGTGCTGCTGGCGATCATTCTCGACCGCATCACCGAGAGCTTCGGCCGCGCGCCGGGCACCGCGAAGGCGCCGCTGTTCTCGGGCCTCAAGCAGCTGTTCCGCGTGAAGGCCGCGCCCGCGCAGGCCTGAGCCCAGGCGGCCGGACCCGGCCGCTCACCCTGTATATGGATAACGACTTCCGCGGCTTCGGCCGCGGAGTTGGCCCCCTGCAACCTCCTCGCCAGGAGACCGATGTGACGTCCGCCGTCGCTGTCGCGCCCGCCGCCTGCGTTTCACCGGTTTCGTCCCTCGCCCATTTCGGCTTCCTCACGCTGCCGAACTTCTCGATGATCGCGTTCTCGAGCGCGGTCGAAGTGCTTCGGATGGCGAACTACGTCGGGCGGGCGGATCACTACAAGTGGTCGATCTACTCGCTCGACGGCGCGCCCGCGCATGCCAGCAACGGCATCGCGGTGCGGCCCACGCAGGCGCTCGACTACGAGAGCCTGCCCGACGTGATGATCGTATGCGGCGGCATCCGCATCCGCGACGTGGTCGACGAGCGCGCGCGCGATACGCTCGCGGCGCTCGCCGAACGCGGGCTGCCGCTCGGCGGCATCTGCACGGGCGCGTACGCACTGATGTCGAGCGGGCTGCTCGACGGCTATCGCTGCACCGTGCACTGGGAGAACCTGTCCGCGCTGCATTCCGAATTTCCGCAAGTGGGCTTCGCCGACGAGCTGTTCGTCGTCGATCGCGACCGGCTGACCTGCACGGGCGGCACCGCGCCGCTCGACCTGATGCTGAACCTCGTCGGCATGCGGTTCGGCCAGCAACTGGCTGCGCAGGTCTCCGAGCAGTTCATCCTGGAGCGCATCCGCAGTTCGACCGATACGCAGCCGATTCCGGTCGACGCGCGCGTCGGCTTTTCGCGCGCGGAGCTGATCGAGGTCGTGCGGCTGATGGAGGCGAACATCGAGGAGCCGCTGTCGCTCGAGGAACTCGCGCGGCTCGTGCGGCTATCGCAGCGGCATCTGCAGCGCATGTTCAAGGTGTACCTGAACGTATCGCCGACCCACTATTACCTGACGCTGCGCCTGAAACGCGCACGCGACCTGCTGCGCACGACCGACGCATCGATCGCGCGCGTGACGACGGTCTGCGGCTTTCATTCGCCGTGCCATTTCAGCAAGGCATACCGCGCGCAGTTCGGCCACGCGCCGAGCTACGAGCGCCGGCTGCCGGGGCGCTGAACGGGGCCTCATTCGGTCCGCGACGTCGCCGGGATCGCGGCGCGCGGCTTCAATAAACGATCCCGGATTCAAGCAAACGACATCACTTTGAGGAGAAGCAAGATGAAGCGCCTATTGATCGCAGCGGTGTTCGGGATCGGGATGGCCGCGCCGATGTCGGCCGTTTATGCGGCCGATCCGCCCGTGTGCAAGAACGTGCGCTTCGCGGATGTCGGCTGGTCCGACATCGCGGCGACCACGGGCCTCGCGTCGACGATGCTGCAGGGACTCGGCTATAACCCGACGAAGACGATCGCGTCGGTGCCGATCACGTTCGCGGGGATCAAGAGCAAGCAGATCGATGTGTTCCTCGGCTACTGGTCGCCGACGATGGACCCGATCATCCAGCCGTTCACGAAGGCCGGCACGATCAAGGTGCTCGCGACGCCGAACCTGACCGGCGCGAAATACACGCTCGCGGTGCCCGACTACGTGTACCAGGGCGGCCTGAAGTCGTTCGCGGACATCCAGAAATATGCGGACAAGCTCAACGGCAAGATCTACGGGATCGAGCCCGGTAACGACGGCAACGCGCTGATCAAGAAGATGATCGACGGCAACCAGTTCGGCCTCGGCAAGTTCAAGCTGGTCGAGTCGAGCGAGGCCGGGATGCTCGTCGAGGTGAATCGCGCGATCCGCGACAAGCAGTGGATCGTGTTCCTCGGCTGGGAGCCGCATCCGATGAACGTGCAGATGAAGATCGACTACCTGACCGGCGGCGATGACGTGTTCGGCCCGAACTACGGCGAAGCGAAGGTGCTGACGGCGACGCCGCCCGACTACGCGCAGCGCTGCCCGAACGTCGCGAAGTTCGTGTCGAACCTGCAGTTCACGACGGCGATCGAGAACCACGTGATGGTGCCGATCATGAACAAGCAGGACCCGAACAAGGCCGCCGCCGCGTGGCTGAAGGCGAACCCGGACGCGCTCGACAAGTGGCTCGCGGGCGTGACGACGATCGACGGCAAGCCGGGCCTGCCGGCGGTGAAGGCGTATCTCGGCGCGCATTGAGCATGACGTGTCGGGCTTTGCGGCTGCGGCCCGAAGCCTGAACGTGAATGTTGAGCCGGCGTAAGCGGAGTGACCTGCTTGTGCCGGTTTTTTGCTGCGCGCTTCGCGCTCGCGCCGACGGCCCGCGGACGATGCGCTAGACTGCTCGATCCCCCATCGAGGAGACGGCAATGACCCGCAACACGCTTGATGCATCCGGACGGCAACACGCAGGCCGCATGCGGCCGAATCACGCGACCGCGTCGGCCGACACACGCTGGAACCGGACGATGCAGCGCTTCGACCATTCATTCGCATGAAGCGCATCGAGCAAGTCGTGCTCGCCGCCGATCTCGCGGGCACGGCGGTGTTTGCGATCGAGGGCGCCAATGCGGCGATCGGCGCCGGTCTCGACCTGTTCGGGGTGATGGTGCTGTCGCTCGTCGTCGCGCTCGGCGGCGGCGTGATTCGCGACCTGCTGATCGGCGCTCGCCCGCCGAGCGCCGTGAGCGACTGGCGTTATCCGGCGCTCGCGTTCGCCGCCGGGCTGTTCGCATTCGTGTTTCATGCGCGGGTCGCGTCGTTTTCGCCGTCGCTGCTGATCACGCTCGATGCGGCCGGCCTCGCGTTGTTCGCGGTCGCGGGTGCGGTGAAGGCGCTCGAATTCCGCGTCCCCCCGTTCATTGCAACGCTGATGGGCGCCGTGACCGGTTGCGGGGGCGGCGTCGTGCGCGATCTGCTGCTCGCGCGGATACCTGTCGTGCTGGTCACGGACATCTATGCGAGTGCGGCGCTGCTCGGCGCGGTCGTCGTCGTGGTGTGCCGGCGGCTCGGTTGCCCGCCGGTCGTCGCGGCCGGGCTCGGCGGCGTCGCGTGCTTTGCGCTGCGGATGGCGGCGGTTCGATTCGGCTGGCAGTTGCCGAAAATCGCCGCGGGCGCATAGGCGCCCGGCTCACGACCCCTTCGTCGCCGCCGGCACGTCGAACACGCGATCGAACGCCCACTGGAACACGAACGCGTAACAGAAGAAGAACGCGAACAGCGCGATATCGACGACGAACGCGTCGAACCACGAGATGTCGAGCCACCACGACACGACCGGCACGAGGATGAAGATCAGCCCGCCCTCGAATCCGGTCGCGTGCAGAATCCGCCGCCCGAGCGTGCGCGTCGGCTGTCGGCGCGACGCTTCCCAGCGCTCGAACAGCGCGTTGAAGACCATGTTCCACAGCATCGCGATCGCCGACATCGTCGCCGACAGCGCACCCGAGTAGACGAGGTCCTGCTTGAAGATTGCCGCGATCGCGGGCGAGATGCAGGAAATGGCGATCGCTTCGTAGAGCACCGCCTGCGTGATCCTGCGCGGTAGGCCTTGCACGGTTCCTCCGACTCGAGAGTGACCGTCGCGGCACCATGCCGCAACGTCCCGCAAGGCTAGTCGCGTTGCGCGCCCGCTTCAATTCACCTAATCTCAACCCGATTGAATCGAATTCAACCCGGCCGCATCCCGCCCGCGAGGCTCCGTGTTCTCGAAAATTCCCCTGACCGCATTGCGTGTATTCGAATCGTCGGCGCGGCTCGGCACGTTCAAGGCCGCCGCGGAAGAACTGTCCGTGACGCCGGCCGCCGTGTCGCATCAGATCAAGTCGCTCGAAAGCCGCGTCGGCGTGCTGCTGTTCGAGCGTGGCGCGGGCGGCGTGCGGCTGACGGAAGAAGGCGAGCAACTGTTTCGCGCGAGTCACGATGCGTTGCTGGCGTTGAGCCGCGGGCTGGATGCGCTGCGGCCGGACGCGGCCGAGGCGCGCCCGCTCGTGCTGACCACCACGCCCGCGTTTGCGGCGATGTGGCTGATTCCGCGTCTCGGTGCGTTTCGCCGCGTCGATCCGTACCTGCACATCAAGGTCGAAACGGGGAACGCGCTCGTCGATCTCGAACGCGATGCACGGATCGATCTCGCGATTCGCGCGACGTCGCGCACGTTTCCCGCGCTGCACGAGATTGCGTTGATCGACGAGTATTTCGGCGCGTATGCGGCCGCCGGGTTCGACGCGCATCGTACCGACGCGCCGCTCGACCTGATCGAAACCGTGTGGGATACGCCGCTGCCGGTGTCGGTCGACTGGGCGTCGTGGTGTCATGCGGCGGGCCGGGAAGCATGGCTCGAACGCGCGGTGTTTCGCCATTACGACGACGAGCACTACGCGTTGCAGGCCGTGCTGCACGGGCAGGGCATCGCGCTGCTCAGCTCCGTGCTGGCCGCCGAGCATGTCGAGCGCGGTGCGTTGACGCCGATCGAGCCCGCGGTGCGCGTCGCCGGTGCGCGCTTCGTCGCGCTGTGCCGGCCGGGGCGCGAGCGCGAGCCGCAGGTCAGACGGTTTCTCGACTGGCTCGAAGCGGAAATCGCACGGACGCGCGACGCGGTGGCGCGGATGGCGCCTGACGATGCACGCGTCGCTATCCGAACCTGACGCAATACACCGGCGGCAGGTGCGCCGATACCTGTCGCCAATGGTCGCCGCCATCGGCGGACGTCCATAACCCGCCGGTCGTCGACGCCATCGCGAGGCGCGTGCCGGAATCGTCCACCGCGAGTCCGTGCCGGTACACGAGGTCGTACGCGGGCGCGGCCGGCAACCCGTTCGACAGGCTCTCGAAACTGCGGCCGCCGTCGCGCGTACGCGTGACGACGAGCCGGCCGTTCACCGGAATCCGGCACGCGTCCTTCACGGCCGGCACGAACCACGCGGTATCGGGATCGTGCGGATGCACGGCCACCGCGAAACCGAAGCTCGACGGCTGCGCTTCGATCCGCCGCCAGTGTTCGCCGCGGTCGGTTGAGCGGAAGATCGCGCAGTGATGCTGCGTCCACAAGACGTCAGGGTTGGCCGCGCACTGCACGACGCGGTGCGGGTCCTGCATGTTCGGCTCGCCGCGTCGTTCGGGCGGCATGTAGTCGGCTTCCATGCCTTCCGCCGTGACGCGCCACGTCGCGCCGCCGTCCGCGGTCTGCCACACGCCGCCGCACGAGACGCCGACGGTGACGTGCCGGCTGTCGCGCGGATCGATCATCACCGAATGGATGCCTGGCGCGTCGTACCCGCCGCCGCCCCATTCGGCGCGTTCGGGGCGATCCCACAGCGGGCGGTTCAGTACCCACGAATCGCCGTGGTCGTCCGAGCGGAACAGGCCGCCGGGAATCGTGCCGGCCCACAGGGCGCCGGGCTCGTCCGCGCCGCCGGCTTCGAGCGACCAGATTTGCTGAAGCGTCCACGGCGGCTGCGGCGTCCCGGCAGCGGCAGGCGCGTCGTCGGTTTCGCCGCTGCCGGCGTGCGGTTCGGCACGGGCGGGTGACGCATCGGCGGGCTGCGGCGGATAAACCGGGACTGCGCATTCCTCCCAGCCGGTGGCGCCTGCGTGCAGGCGATGCAGCTTCACGCCGAAATGGCCCAGATCGAGCGCCGCATACAGCGTGCCGTCGCGCGGGTCGGCGAGCGCCATGCTGACGGGCTCACCGATGAAATGCGGTTCGCCGAGCGTCCAGCCGCCATGACCGTCGGGTTGCAGGACGAACAGGCCCTTGCGGGTGGCGACGAGCAGTCGATCGTTCATGGGCGATGTCTCCGGATGGCCCGCCTGGCGCGACGGCGCTTGGTATGGGGATTGCGCCGGTGCATCGGTCCCTTTATCCGCCGGTCAGCGCCTGCACGACATACACGCGGCTGGTGGCCGCGAGCGCATCGGACAGGTGTTGGCGGTCGCGGATCGGCTGGCCGTCGATGAACACCGACAAGTGCTTTCGCAGCGCGCCCTGATCGTCGACGATGTAGCCGCGCAGCCGCGGCTGCTCGCTGAAAATGGTGTCGAATGCTTCGCCGACCGTGTGCGCGTCGAGGTCGCGCTCGGGCGTTTCGACGTGCCGCTGGATCGACGCGGCGAAGAAGAGGTGCGCCATGGCGGTAGCTGGCAGGAGCCGCACGAAGGGACGGCTTGTAGTTTAGGCGATCCGGCAGGCGCCGAAAGGCGGAACGGAGCCGCCGTGCGCCGCGCGGCCGCTAAACCGGAATCGACCGCCCCCTGATCCGGATCCCGAGCCGCACGACGCCGATCACCGCATTCGACAGCCACGTGAGCCAGCGCGGCATCCCGCGCCGGCGGATATCGAGCAGCAGCACGATCCGAACCGCGTCGCTGGCATTCCACACCTCGTGCGTGAACGTGTCGTCCCACAGCAGGAAGCGCCCTTCGTCGAGCCGGTATTCGCGCCCGTCGACCTTCAGCACGGCGGCCGGCGTGCCGTCCGCGCGCGTCGGCATCGACAGCACGAGATACCCGCGCAGGATGCCGCGAAACGGCCCGCGATGCGGCGGGATGTGCTTGCCGGGCGCGAGGAACGACAGCGACGCGGACAGCACGTCCGGCGACGCCGCGACGAGCGCCGCGACGGTCGGGCAGCGCGACAGGTTGCGCGCAAACGGCTGACCGTACGCCTGCATGATGAACATCCGCCAGTCGCGGGCGTCGTTGGCCGAGATGTCGTACTGCTCGCGCATGATTTCGTGAAAGCGCGGGATGCGCGGCATGTCGCGTGCGACGTCGAGCGCCTCCGCGCGGATCTCGGGCCACGCGCGCACGAAACGCTCGGCATCCGGGAATGCGGCCGCGTCGAGCACCGCGCCGCTGTCGATATGGCGGTCGTACAGCCTTCGCAGCAGGGCGGCTGCATGGTCGTAAGCGGCGGACATGATCGATCGATGGGCGGTCCGGACGAAGTGGTGGTCAGTCTGCCCGAAGCGCGACGGGCACTGCGTTACGTCAGGTTACGCCGGCTGACGAATGAATGACAGTTCGATAAAAAACGGCCGCGGCGAATGGAACGACCGGGAATAAACCGCGCCTCTCCGTCGTCATACGGGTGTAGCACATCGTTTCGTTGACTGATGAAGGAGTGGAACATGAACACGCACTGGCTGGTGGCCGCCACGGTGGCGGCGATTTCTCTCGCAGGTGTCGCGACGCAAGCGTCGGCACAGGCGCTCACGCACGAACAGGTCCGGCAGGAACTCGTCGATGCGGAAAACAACGGGCTGCGTTTCGTGACCGATACGTCGTATCCAGACGTGAGCCCGCTGTTCCGGCACCAGGCCGATCAGATGCCGCAGCGGCAAGCGAGCACGGCAGTCGGCGGCGATCCGGCCATGTCGTCCGAAGCGGGCAAGCCGGCGGCGATGTCGCCGCGTCGAAGCGCCGCCGCATGCGTCGGCCCCGCGAGCTTCTGCACGATCTATTTCGGAAGCTGATCCACCCGCCTGCATCCGCAGGTCACGCCTGTCCCATGGTTGATTGATACGTCACATTCAAGGAGTTCACGATGAAAACTTATATCGCACTACTGACGATGATCGGGGCGATCGTCGGTCAGTCGGCATTCGCGCAATCGGTCGCGCCGCTGACGCGTGCGCAGGTTCGCGACGAACTGATGCGCGTCGAAGCGGCCGGGTACGATCCGGCGAAGGGCGATGACGGCGAGTATCCGGCCGATATCCAGGCTGCGGAAGCGAAGCTCGCGGAGCAGGACCGCGCGCGCCTGGCGGCGTCGGCCGCGCCGGCGGCCGGGCCCGGCATGCCGGCGCAGGTCGCCAACTAGGCGCCGACATGTACCCGTGTCGTACTAGACCGTCGGCGTCGCGGCAGAACGAGGCACGCGCGCAGACGAATCGCGGAGAGGGGGGCGTGCGGTGTCGACGCGGCGCCGATACGCTCTTCATGCAGGCGGGCGGGATGCAACGTGCGTCGTTGCGCGTCGGGGAATCGGTCGGGCCGCGTCGATGCGGCCCGACCCGGCGCCGATCAGCGCCGCTCGTCCGCGATATGGCTGCGGATCACGTCCGCGAACGACGCGTCGCCTTTCAGCCCGAGCGCTTCCGCGCGCGACGTATCCCAACGGCCCGGCCAGCTGCCGACGATCTTCTCGACGCGTTCGTCGGGCGCATGACGGATCAGCTTCACGACCTCGTCGCCCGCGACTTCGCGCAGCGCCGCGATCATCTCGTCGACCGACACCGACAGCCCCGGCAGGTTGATCACGCGCTTGTTGCCGAGCTTCGCGCTGTCGATCTCGCACCCGGCGACGAGCGCATCGATCGCGCCGCGCGGCGACAGCAGCCACAGCCGCGTCGAGCCGGGCACCGGGCACACGCTTTCCTCGCCGTTCAGCGGCTCGCGGATGATGCCGCTCGCGAACGACGACGCGGCCGCGTTCGGCCGGCCGGGCCGCACGCTGATGGTCGGCAGCCGCAGCACGCGGCCGTCGACGAAGCCGCGCCGCGCGTAGTCGCACAGCAGCAGTTCGGCGATCGCCTTCTCGGCGCCGTACGACGATTGCGGGTTCAGCGCGGTGTCGTCCTGCACGACGTCGGGCAGCGTGCCGCCATACACCGCGACGGAACTCGTGAACACGACGCGCGGCTGGTGGCCGCGTGCGCGGCATACCTCGAGCAGCGTGCGCGACGCGTCGAGGTTGATCCGCATCCCGAGATCGAAATCGGCTTCGGCCTGCCCGCTGACGATCGCCGCGAGATGGAAGATCGCACCCGTGCGCGTGTCGATCACGCTTTCGAGCACCGCGCGATCGGCGATGTCGCCGACGATCGACGTCACGCGCGCGTCGCCGAAATCGCTGCCCTGGACGACGTCGAGCAGCACGAGCTCGTCGATCTTCTCGATGCGACCGTCGGGGCCGGTGAGTTCGCCGCGCTCGAGCAGCTTGCGCGCGAGACGCTGGCCGAGAAAGCCGGCGCCGCCGGTAATCAGTACTTTCATGTTCGTTGCCCTTTGAGGAATGCTTGAATTACAGGTACGGCCTGATCCAGCCCAGGCCTTCCGACGTGCCGGCCTTCGGCCGATATTCGCAGCCGATCCAGCCGTCGTAGCCGAGCGCGTCGATCAGCGCGAACAGATACGGGTAGTTGAGTTCGCCGACGTCCGGCTCGTGGCGTTCGGGCACGCCCGCGATCTGGATATGGCCGATGCCCGCGAAATCGCGCTTGAGTTTCATCGCGAGATCGCCTTCGACGATCTGGCAGTGGTAGCAGTCGAACTGCACCTTCAGGTTCGGCGCGCCGACTTCCGCGCGGATCGCCTGCGCGTCGTCCTGGCGGCTCAGGAAATAGCCGGGCATGTCGCGCTGGTTGATCGGCTCGATCAGGATCGTGACGCCGTGCGCGGCGGCGGCCTGCGCCGCATGACGCAGGTTCGCCAGATACGTGTCGCGATGGCGTGCGCGGTCGGCGCCCGGCGGCACCATGCCGGCCATCGCGTGCAGTTTCTTGTTGCCGAGCACGCGTGCATAGTCGAGCGCCTGGTCGATGCCGCGCCGGAATTCGTCCTCGCGGCCCGGCAGCGATGCGATGCCGCGCTCGCCCGCGGCCCAGTCGCCCGGCGGCGCGTTGAACAGCGCCTGTTCGAGGCCGTGCGCGTCGAGGCGCGCGCGAATGTCCTCGGCGGCGAAGTCGTACGGGAACAGGTACTCGACGGCCTTGAAGCCGTCGCGGGCGGCAGCGGCGAAGCGGTCGAGAAACGCATGCTCGGTGTACATCATCGAGAGGTTGGCGGCGAAGCGTGGCATGGCAGCGGGTCCTGTGTATGAATGGGGCGGAGCGCCGTGCGCCCCGCGTCGAATGATGAATCGGCCAGCGGCGGATCAGCGGTTCACGAGCTTGGGCGGCGTGAGCCACACGGCGATCGCGCCAATCACCAGCATCGCGGCGAGCACGTACATGCCGGACGCGGTGCTGTGCGTGGCGTCCTTCAGGTAACCGATCACGTACGGGCTCGCGAAACCGGCGAGGTTGCCGACCGAGTTGATGATCGCGATCCCGGCCGCGGCGGCGGAGCCCGCGAGGAACGCGGTCGGCAGCGACCAGAACAGCGGGGCGCAGGTCAGCACGCCGCCTGCCGCGAGCGACAGGAACACGATCGACACCGCCGTATTGTGCGAGTACGACGCGGCGACCGCAAACCCGACCGCGCCCATCAGCGCCGGCACGATCAGGTGCCAGCGACGTTCGCGGCGCTTGTCCGCACTGTGGCCGAACAGGTTCATCACGACGATCGCGACGACGAACGGAATCGCGGACAGCAGGCCGATCTGCAGCGTGTCGGTGATGCCGGTCGATTTGACGAGCGTCGGCATCCAGAACGTGAGCCCGTACTGGCCGGTGACGAACGCGAAGTAGATCAGCGACATCCACCACATGCGCGGGTCCGAGAACACGGCCTTCAGCGAATGGCCGTGCTGCTGCTGTTCCTGCGGTTGCGCGGCGATTTCGTCCTCGAGCAACTGCTTCTCGCGCTCGTCGAGCCACTTCGCGCCGCGGATGTTGTTGTCGAGATACAGGATCGTCGCGATGCCGACGAGCACGGCCGGCACGGCTTCGATCATGAACATCCATTGCCAGCCGTGGAAGCCCGAGCCGCCGTGGAAGCGCTCCATGATCCAGCCCGACAGCGGGTTGCCGAAGATGCCCGACACCGGAATCGCGGACATGAACACCGCGATGATCTTTGCGCGGCGATGCGACGGGAACCAGTACGTGAGGTACAGGATCACGCCCGGATAGAAGCCGGCTTCCGCGAGCCCGAGCAGGAAGCGCAGCACGTAGAATTGCGTCGGCGTCTGCACGAACGCGAACAGCGCGGACAGCAGACCCCACGTGATCATGATTCGCGCGATCCAGATGCGCGCGCCGATGCGGTGCATCAGAAGGTTGCTTGGCAGTTCGAACAGAAAGTAGCCAAGAAAGAAAATCCCCGCGCCGAGGCCGAATACGGTTTCGCTGAACGCGAGATCCTGCGACATCTGCAGCTTGGCGAATCCGACGTTCACGCGGTCGAGATACGCGACCACGTAGCAGAGCATCAGGAACGGCACGATGCGCCAGAACACTTTCCTGTAGGTGCGGTCGAGTTCGCCCGATTGGGCGGCCGCGGCGGGCGAGCGGCTTGCGGCCGCGTCGAGAGCAGTCATCGTCGTCTCCAATGATGTTATGTGCCGGCGGCGCGTACGCCGACGGTCGTGTGTGCTGACGGAAAGGCCCGCGCACACGGCGGGCATGAAAATCGGTACGTACTACTGCATGATCAGGTTGCGACGCGTTACCAGCGCGCGCCGAAGCTCTGGCGCAGTTCGTCCAGCGCGGCGTCGGACAGCGGTTCGGGCTTCGGCTGGGTCATCAGCCACAGCCGCGCGGTTTCCTCGAACTCCTCGAGCGCATACGACGCGTGCGAGACCGACGGTCCCCACATCACGGGACCGAGGCGATCGAGCAGCACGCCGCGCACCCGGTCGGCCAGCGCCGCCACTTCGGCCGCGACGGCCGGGTCGCCGGGGCGGCGGTAACGGATCAGCGGAATGTGGCCGACCTTCATCACGTAGTACGGCGTGATCGGCGGCAGCACGTCGGTGTCGCGCCACACGCCCGCGAGCGTCAATGCGACGAGATGCGTCGAATGCGTGTGGACGACGCCATGCGCCTCTGCGTTGCGCGCGTAGATACCGCGATGCAGCGCGAGCGTCTTCGACGGCTTGCCGCCCGATACGGGCTGGCCGTCGGCGCCGACCTTCGCGATGTCGTTCGGATCGAGCCGGCCGAGGCAGGCGTCGGTCGGCGTGATCAGCCAGCCGTCGTTCAGGCGGGCGCTGATGTTGCCGGCGCTGCCGACCGCATGGCCGCGCGCATACAGGCTCGCGCCGACCACGCAGATCTCTTCGCGCAGTTTTGCTTCGTCGCTCATCGTGCGGCTCCGTCCAGCGCGCGCAGCGCCTTGTCGAAAAAGTCCGTGGTGCCGAAGTTGCCGGATTTCAGCGCGAGGCCGAGCGGCTGTATATCGATCGTGGCCGTGGCCGGCACGCCCGGATCGATCTGCGCGCCGATCTGCAGCGACTTCACGTCGAGCGCCTGCACGACCGCGCCGGACGTCTCGCCGCCGGCCACGACGAACTTGCGCACGCCGAGTTCGCGCAGCCCGCGGGCGATCGCCGCGAGCGTGCTTTCGACGAGATGGCCGGCCGCGTCGACGCCGAGCGCCTGCTGCACGGCCTTCACTTCGTCGGGCGTCGCGGTCGCGTAGATCAGCACGGGCTGCGGCAGGTGCGAGCGCGCAAAGGCGAGCGCCTGCTCGACGACGGGCTCGCCGCGCGAGGCTGCGAGCGGATCGATGCGGAAGCTCGGCCGCGTCGCGCGCCACGCGGCGACCTGTGCGTTGGTGGCCTTCGATGCACTGCCGGCGAGCACGGCCGACACGCCTTCGATGCACGGCAGCGACGCCGCGTTGTCGCGCTCGGGCAACTGCTCCGCGCGGCGGAAATTCGCCGGCAGGCCGAGCGCGATGCCCGATCCGCCGGTGACGAGCGGCAGGCCCGCGCACGCTTCGCCGAGGACGTAGAGGTCGCGGTCCGACAGCGCGTCGGCGATCGCGAGGCGCGCGCCCTCCGCGCGCAGCTGGTCGATCCGCGCGCGCACGGCGGCCGCGCCGAGCGCGATCGTGTCGTAGCGAATCAGGCCCACCGGGGACCTCGTCTGCCGTTGCAGCACGCGCACGAGGTTCGCGTCCTTCATCGGTGTGAGCGGGTGATGCTCCATCCCCGATTCGTTCAGCAGCACGTCGCCGACGAACAAGTGGCCGCGGTAGATCGTGCGGCCGTTCTCGGGGAACGCCGGGCACGCGATCGTGAAGCCGCCGCCGGCCGCGTCGAGCAGTGCGTCGGCCACCGGCCCGATGTTGCCCGCGTCGGTCGAGTCGAACGTCGAGCAATACTTGAAGAAGAACTGGCGGCACCCTTGTGCGCGCAACCATTCGTAGGCGGCGAGCGATTGCGCGACGGCGTCGGCGGCGGGGATCGTGCGCGACTTCAGCGCGACGACGATCGCGTCGGCGTCGACGATCGTGTCGGCCGCGCCGTCGGCGGGCACGCCGATCGTCTGCACGGTGCGCATGCCGCTCTTGACGAGCATGTTCGCGAGATCGGTCGCGCCGGTGAAATCGTCGGCGATGCAGCCGAGCAGGGGACGGGAAGCGGAAGCGGTCATGGCAGGCACGTCGTTCGAATCAGCGGGCGGGCGGCAGCGTGATGCCGGGGAAAGTCTTGATCACGGCGGAATCGTCCTCGCCGCCGTGGCCGGCGCTCGACGCGCTCATGAACATCTGGTGCGCGGTGGCGGAGAGCGGCAGCGGGAATTTGCTGCGGCGCGCGGTATCGAGCACGAGGCCGAGATCCTTCACGAAGATGTCGACGGCCGACAGCGGCGTGTAGTCGCCGTTCAGGATGTGCGGCACGCGGTTCTCGAACATCCACGAATTGCCCGCGCTGTGCGTGATCACGTCGTACAGCGCGTCGGCATCGACGCCTTCGCGCAACCCGAGCGCCATCGCTTCGGCGGCGGCCGCGACATGCACGCCGGCCAGCAACTGGTTGATGATCTTCACTTTCGAGCCGATGCCGTGCGCATCGCCGAGACGGTACACCTTGCCGGCGATCGCGGCGAGCACGTCCTCGCAGCCTGCATAGGCGGCTGCCGGGCCCGACGTCATCATCGTCATCTCGCCGGAAGCCGCGCGCGCGGCGCCGCCCGACACGGGCGCGTCGAGCATTTGCAGGCCGGCCGCTTCGACGCGTGCGCCGAGCGCGACCGCGAATTCGGGCGCGACGGTCGCGCTCGCGATCACGACGCCGCCCGGCTTCATCGCCGCGACCGCACCGTGTTCGCCGAACAGCACCGTTTCGGTTTGCGCGGCATTGACGACGAGCGTGACGACGACGTCGCACTGCGCGCCGAGTTCGGCCGGCGTCGCGCACGCGATGCCGCCTTCGGCGGCGAACGCCTGCAGCACGGTGTCGCGCACGTCGCATGCGTGGACGCGCAGGCCGGCGCGCAGCAGCGAGCGTGCGACGCCGAGGCCCATCGCGCCGAGGCCGATGACTCCAACATTTCGTGACATGGTCAACCTTGATCGATTCGAAAGAGGGTTCGGGACAACGGCGGCGGGCGCCGCCGGCTTCAGCAGATGCCGGCTTCCGCAAGACGGCGGGCGGCGTTGTACATGTGCGTGCGCGCCGCGTTGCGCGCGGCCATCGGGTCGCGTGCGCGGATCGCGTCGGCGATCGCCGCGTGCTCTTCGCGCACCTGCCGCGAGAAATCCTCGCGCGTCGCTTCGTTGCTGCGCGTGACCTTCACGCCGGCTTCGAGGTACTGGTTCAGGAACTGCAGCGTCTTCAGGAAATACGGGTTGCCGGTGACGGCCGCGATCGTGCGGTGGAACGCGACGTCCTCCGCGACGCCGTCACGCCCTTCGGCCACCGCTTGGTCGATCTTGCGCAGCGCGTCGTCGATGTCGGCCATGTCGTCGGCGGTGTGGTGCAGCGCGGCTTCGGCCGCGACTTCCGCCTCGATCGCGCGGCGCACCGCGAGCAGATGCGGCAGCGAGCTCGCCTCGACGGCTTCCGCGTAGTCGATCCGCAGCGGACGGATCGCGCCGTGCTGGTTCACGAATACGCCGCTGCCCTGGCGCGGCTCGACCACGCCTTCGTTCTTCAGCCGCGAAATCGCCTCGCGGATCACGGTACGGCTCACGCCGAATTCCTGCGCGAGCACGGCTTCGGTCGGCAGCTTGCCGGTGGCCGAGAAGCTGCCCACTTCGATCTGCTTGAGCAGTTGCTGCGCGACGTGGTCGCTCATCGCACGGGCGGGAATTTTCTCGAACATGATGCTCATGTTTGTAAGGTGATGTGGTCATCATACAAATTTAAGCGAGCATCAGCATCCGGGATAACCCTCGTTCAAGGAGTGCAACGTCGGCTAAATTGATTGGAACCGGTTCCAAAAGAATCGAAACCGACGCGAACGGTGTCGTTCTGCAGTCGGTCAGGGGAGGGTGGGCCGCCCGGGCCCGTCAGTCGGCGATGTCCTCGACGGCGTCGGCCGACGGATCGTGCATCGCGGCCACTTCGGCCACGTCGCCGCCGCGCTCGCGATACGTCGCCGGCGGCACGCCGAACTGCTTGCGGAATTCGCGCCCGAGGTGCGACGCATCGGCGAATCCGCAGCTCGACGCGATATCGGCGACCGTGCGGTCCGAACTCGTCAGCAGCCACGCGGCCGTACGCAGCCGCACCTGCTTCGCGAATGCCTGCGGGCTCCTGCCGGTCTCGGCCTTGAACAGCCGTTCGAGCTGCCGCGTCGACAGGTCGAGCTTGCACGCGAGTTCCTCGAGCGGCAGCGCACGCCCCACATGCTGTTCCATCAGAAGAATCGCGCGCTTGACCTTCGGGTGCGTCGCCGGCTCGAGCCCCGGCGGATGCGGCTGCGGCGCATTGCCTTTCTGCATCTCGCCGACGAGCAGGATGCGCAGCGCCTTCTGCACGGTCGCGTGATCGAAATGGCGCAGCAGGATCGCGGCGGCGACGTCGATCGACGCACGGCCACCCGAGCACGTAATCCGGCGCCGGTCGATCACGAACAGCCGGTCGGCGATCAGCAGGTCGGGATCGGCGGACGGAAAGCGCTCGATGAAATCCCAGTAATGGAACCAGCTCACGCAGGTGCGGTAGCCGTCGAGCACGCCGGCGCGCATCAGCGTGAACACGCCGGTGCAGATGCCGACGACCGTCGCGCCGCCCGTCGCCGCGCGGCGGATGAAATCGAGCGTTTCAGGGCCGGCCTGCGGCCCCGAATGCAGCAGCCCGCCCACCACCACCACATAGTCGAACGGCTCGGCCGCGTCGAACGTCTCCCACGGCGTGATCTGGATCCCGCAGCTCGCGCGCACCGGCGCGAGCGTCTCGCCGATCACGCTCCACGCGCAGCGCACGGGCTTGCTGTAGTCGCCGTCGTCGGCCGACAGCCGCAGCATGTCGACGAAGCCGGAGAAGGCCGTCAGCGTGAAGTTCGGCAGCAGCACGATGCCGAAGCGGATGCGCCGCGGCGCGGGTTCTGCGAGGGGGGAAGCGGGTACGTCGGGGGTCATCGCGGCCAATCTCGTCACGCCGGGCAGGCGGTCTCACTCGTTTCACACTGTTTGCGGGTTGCGGCTGCCGGAGGCGGCGCGGATGCAGTCAGCGTCGCCGATCGGCCGCGGCCGGACTTGTGGTTTTTCGTCGCGAACCATCGCCAAAACGCACTTTCGGGCCGGCCGGCACGGCGCTTGGCGGTGGTATCCCACGCCGATGCCGTTTTTGTTCTATCGGCCGATTTTACGCTTTGATGTACTGGTGCCCAACGACATTTCACGCATGCAACCAAAGGAAGCCAGATGAACGTCAGCGCGTTCGACCTGTTCAAGATCGGCATCGGCCCGTCCAGTTCGCATACGGTCGGCCCGATGATCGCCGCGTGCCGCTTCGCGTCGCACGTCGAGGACGCGAACCTGCTCGGCTTCGTGCGCCGCGTGCGGGTCGAGCTGTACGGCTCGCTCGGCGCGACCGGCAAGGGCCACGGCACCGACAAGGCCGTGCTGCTCGGCCTCGAGGGCCACCTGCCGGACACGATCGATCCGGACCTGATCGAACCGCGGCTCGCCGCGATCCGCGCGGAGAAGTCGCTGTCGCTGCTCGGCAAGCAGACGGTGCGCTTCGACGAAAAGGAGCACATCGGCTTTTATCGCAAGCTGATGAGCGGCACGAGCATCGTGCACCCGAACGGGATGCGCTTCCAGGCATTCGACGAGCACGGCCAGCTGCTGGTCGAGAAAGAGTATTACTCGGTCGGCGGCGGCTTCGTCGTGAACCGCGACGGCGATCGCGTGAACGGCGTGCGGGCGGCGGTCGAGGTGCCGTACCCGTTTCGCACCGGCGACGACCTGATGCGCCAGTGCCGCGAACACGGGTTGTCGATCGCCGAACTGATGCTGCGCAACGAATGCGCGCTGCGCCCCGCCGACGAAGTGCGCGCCGGGCTGCTCGCGATCTGGCGCACGATGGCCGCCTGCGTCGAGCGCGGCTGCAAGGTCGAGGGCGACCTGCCGGGGCCGATGCGCGTGAAGCGCCGCGCGGCCGAGCTGAACGGCCGCCTGCGTTCGCGTTCCGAAGAGTCGCTGCGCGACCCGCTGTCGATGCTCGACTGGGTCAACCTGTATGCGATGGCCGTCAACGAAGAGAACGCGGCCGGCGGCCGCGTCGTCACCGCGCCGACCAACGGCGCGGCCGGCGTGATCCCCGCGGTGCTGCACTACTACGTGAAATTCGTGCCGGGCTCGAACGAAGCCGGCATCGTCGAATTCCTGCTGACGGCCGCCGCGATCGGGATCATCTACAAGGAAACCGCATCGATCTCCGGCGCGGAAGTCGGTTGCCAGGGCGAAGTGGGCGTCGCGTGCTCGATGGCCGCGGCCGCGCTCGCCGCGGTGATGGGCGGCACGCCGGATCAGGTCGAGAACGCGGCCGAGATCGGCATGGAGCACAACCTCGGGATGACTTGCGACCCGGTCGGCGGGCTCGTGCAGATCCCGTGCATCGAGCGCAACGCGATGGGCGCGATCAAGGCGCTGAACGCGTCGCGCATGGCGCTCAAGGGTAACGGCCAGCACTACGTGTCGCTCGATTCGGTCATCAAGACGATGCGCGAGACGGGTGCCGACATGAAGACGAAATACAAGGAAACGTCGCGCGGCGGCCTCGCCGTGAACGTCATCGAATGCTAACGAAGGATCACTAACATGAGCCGCTACTCGATATTCAGCCTGTTCCGCAACGGCCTCTCGTATCACGAGAACTGGGAAAAGCAGTGGAAGAGCCCGGAACCGAAGAAGGAATACGACGTCGTGATCGTCGGCGGCGGCGGCCACGGCCTCGCGACCGCGTACTACCTCGCGAAGGAGCACGGGATCACGAACGTCGCGATCCTCGAGAAGGGCTGGATCGGCGGCGGCAACACCGCGCGCAACACGACGATCGTGCGCTCGAACTATCTGTGGGACGAATCGGCCGCGCTGTATGAAAAAGCGATGAAGCTGTGGGAAGGGCTGTCGCAGGATCTCAACTACAACGTGATGTTCAGCCAGCGCGGCGTGATGAACCTCGCGCACACGCTGCAGGACGTGCGCGACACCGAACGCCGCGTGAACGCGAACCGGCTGAACGGCGTGGACGCCGAATTCCTGACGCCCGCGCAGATCAAGGAAATCGAGCCGACGATCAACCTGAACAGCCGCTACCCGGTGCTCGGCGCATCGATCCAGCGCCGTGCGGGCGTCGCACGCCACGACGCGGTGGCCTGGGGCTTCGCGCGCGGCGCGGACCGCGCCGGCGTCGACATCATCCAGAACTGCCAGGTGACGGGCATTCGCCGCGAAGGCGGCGCGGTGGTCGGCGTCGACACGGTGAAGGGTTTCATCAAGGCGAAGAAGGTCGCGGTGGTCGCGGCCGGCAATACGACGACGCTCGCCGACATGGCCGGCATCCGCCTGCCGATCGAAAGCCACCCGCTGCAGGCGCTGGTGTCCGAGCCGATCAAGCCGGTCGTGAACTCGGTGATCATGTCGAACGCGGTGCACGCGTACATCAGTCAGTCCGACAAGGGCGACCTCGTGATCGGCGCCGGTATCGACCAGTACACGGGCTTCGGCCAGCGCGGCAGCTTCCACATCATCGAAAGCACGCTGCAGGCGATCATCGAGATGTTCCCGGTGTTCTCGCGCGTGCGGATGAACCGCCAGTGGGGCGGCATCGTCGACGTGTCGCCGGACGCGTGCCCGATCATCACCAAGACCGACGTGAAGGGCCTGTATTTCAACTGCGGCTGGGGCACCGGCGGCTTCAAGGCGACGCCGGGCTCGGGCTGGGTGTTCGCGCACACGATCGCCCGCGACGAACCGCATCCGCTGAACGCGCCGTTCGCGCTCGACCGCTTCTACACGGGCCACCTGATCGACGAGCACGGCGCTGCCGCCGTCGCGCACTAACCGCACTGAGGAGAAGGAAACATGTTGCTGATCGAATGTCCGTGGTGCGGGCCGCGCGCCGAATCCGAGTTTACGTGCGGCGGCGAAGCCGACATCGTGCGTCCGGTGGCGAACGAGACGATGACCGACCGCGAATGGGGCGAATACGTGTTCATGCGCGAGAACAAGCGCGGGCTCCACAAGGAGCAATGGCTGCACACTCAGGGCTGCCGCCGCTGGTTCAAGGTGACGCGCGACACGGTCACCTACGATATCAAGGGCTACGAAAAGTTCGGTGGGGCTGCCGCCAGCGGCGCCGCTGCCGGCAACGCACACGAAGAGGGCACGAGCAAATGAGCCAGAAAGACCGCCTCGGCACCGGTGGCCGAATCAATCGCGCGATTCCGTTGACGTTCACGTTCAACGGCCGCACGTACCAGGGCTTCCAGGGCGACACGCTCGCGTCCGCGCTGCTCGCGAACGGCGTGCACTTCGTCGCGCGCAGCTTCAAGTACCACCGTCCGCGCGGGATCGTGACGGCGGACGTCGCGGAGCCGAATGCCGTCGTGCAGCTCGAAACCGGCCCGTACACCGTGCCGAATGCGCGCGCGACCGAGATCGAGCTGTACCAGGGGCTCGTCGCGACGAGCGTGAACGCCGAGCCGACGCTCGAGAACGACAAGTACGCGATCAACCAGAAGTTCTCGCGCTTCATGCCGGCCGGGTTCTACTACAAGACGTTCATGTGGCCGCGCAACATGTGGCCCAAGTACGAAGAGAAGATCCGCGAAGCGGCCGGCCTCGGCAAGGCGCCCGAGGTGCTCGACGCCGATCGCTACGACAAGTGCTACGCGCACTGCGACGTGCTCGTGGTCGGCGGTGGCCCGTCGGGCCTCGCCGCCGCGCATGCGGCCGCCACGGCCGGCGCGCGCGTGATCCTCGTCGACGACCAGCGCGAACTCGGCGGCAGCCTGCTGTCGTGCCGCGCGGAGATCGACGCGAAGCCCGCGCTGCAGTGGGTCGAGAAGATCGAGGCCGAGCTGCGCAAGCTGCCCGACGTGACGATCCTGTCGCGCAGCACCGCGTTCGGCTATCAGGACCACAACCTCGTGACGGTCACGCAGCGCCTGACCGATCACCTGCCGGTGTCGATGCGCAAGGGCACGCGCGAGCTGCTGTGGAAGGTCCGCGCGAAGCGCGTGATCCTCGCGACCGGCGCGCACGAGCGGCCCATCGTGTTCGGCAACAACGACCTGCCGGGCGTGATGCTGGCGGGCGCGGTGTCGACCTACGTGCATCGCTTCGGCGTGCTGCCGGGCCGCAACGTGGTCGTGTTCACGAACAACGATCGTGCGTACCAGACCGCGCTCGATCTGAAGGCGTGCGGCGCGAAGGTGACGGTCGTCGATTCGCGAGCGTCGTCGAACGGCGCGCTGCCGGCGGCGGCCAAGCGGCAGGGCGTGACGGTGATGAGCGGTGCGGTCGTCACGGCTGCTTCGGGCAAGTGGCGCGTATCGTCGGTCGACGTCGCGTCCTACTCGAACGGCCAGACCGGCGGCAAGCTGCAGACGCTGCCGTGCGACCTCGTCGCGATGTCGGGCGGCTTCAGCCCGGTGCTGCACCTGTTCGCGCAGTCGGGCGGCAAGGCGTGCTGGAACGACGAGAAGGCGTGTTTCCTGCCGGGCAAGCCCGTGCAGGCGGAAGCGAGCATCGGTGCGGCGGCCGGCGAATTCGGGCTCGCCCGTGCGCTGCGCCTCGCGGTCGATGCAGGCGTGGAAGCGGCGAAGGCGGCGGGCTTCACGGCCGCGCAGCGCCCGGCCTCACCGCAGGTTGCCGAAACCGTCGAAGGCGCATTGCAGCCGTTGTGGCTCGTCGGCAGCCGCGAGGCCGCCGCGCGCGGACCGAAGCAGTTCGTCGATTTCCAGAACGACGTCGCGGCGGCCGACATCCTGCTCGCGGCGCGCGAAGGCTTCGAATCGGTCGAGCACGTGAAGCGCTATACGGCGATGGGCTTCGGCACCGACCAGGGCAAGCTCGGCAACATCAACGGGATGGCGATCCTCGCGGGCGCGCTCGGCAAGACGATCCCGGAAACGGGCACCACGACGTTCCGCCCGAACTACACGCCGGTGTCGTTCGGCACGTTCGCGGGCCGCGAGACGGGCGATTTCCTCGACCCGATCCGCAAGACGGCCGTGCACGAATGGCACGTCGAGCACGGCGCGATGTTCGAGGACGTCGGCAACTGGAAGCGGCCGTGGTATTTCCCGAAGAACGGCGAGGATCTCCATGCGGCCGTGAAGCGCGAATGCCTCGCGGTGCGCAACAGCGTCGGCATCCTCGACGCGTCGACGCTCGGCAAGATCGACATCCAGGGTCCGGACGCGGTGAAGCTGCTGAACTGGATGTACACGAACCCGTGGAACAAGCTCGAAGTGGGCAAGTGCCGCTACGGGCTGATGCTCGACGAAAACGGGATGGTGTTCGACGACGGCGTGACCGTGCGCCTCGCCGACCAGCATTTCATGATGACGACCACCACCGGCGGCGCGGCGCGCGTGCTGACGTGGCTCGAGCGCTGGCTGCAGACCGAATGGCCCGACATGAAGGTGCGGCTCGCGTCCGTCACCGATCACTGGGCGACGTTCGCGGTGGTCGGCCCGAAGAGCCGCAAGGTCGTGCAGAAGGTGTGCCAGGACATCGACTTCGGCAACGACGCGTTCCCGTTCATGAGCTACCGCAACGGCACCGTCGCCGGCGCGAAGGCGCGCGTGATGCGGATCAGCTTCTCGGGCGAGCTGGCCTACGAAGTGAACGTGCCGGCGAATGCGGGCCGCGCGGTGTGGGAAGCGCTGATGGCGGCCGGCGCCGAGTTCGACATCACGCCGTACGGCACTGAAACGATGCACGTGCTGCGCGCGGAGAAGGGCTACATCATCGTCGGTCAGGATACCGACGGATCGATCACGCCGTTCGACCTCGGGATGGGCGGGGTCGTCGCGAAGTCGAAGGACTTCCTCGGCAAACGCTCGCTGTCGCGCTCGGATACCGCGAAGGAAGGTCGCAAGCAGTTCGTCGGCCTGCTGACCGAAGACGAACAGTTCGTGCTGCCGGAAGGCGCGCAGATCATCGCGAAGGACACGCAGGTGTCGGCAACGGATCCGACGCCGATGATCGGCCACGTGACGTCGAGCTACTACAGCCCGATCCTGAAGCGCTCCATCGCGCTCGCGGTGGTGAAGGGCGGCCTGAACAAGATGGGCGAGAGCGTCGTGATTCCGCTGGCCAACGGCAAGCGCATCACCGCGAAGATCTCGAGCCCGGTTTTCTACGATACCGAAGGGGTGCGTCAGCATGTGGAATGAAACGAGAAACCAGACGCAGGTGGCGGGCGCGGGCGGCGTGACGCTTGAATCGCCGTTCGTCGGCGCGGCCGACGTGCTGAAGCCGCACCAGGCGCGCGCTTCGAAGAAGTTCACGCTGCGCGAGCGGCCGTTCCTCGATCTCGTCAACGTGCGCGGCGAGTTGAGCGATCCCGCATTCGTCGCCGCGTTCGAGCGCGTGGTCGGCTGCCGGCCGCCCGCGGAGCCGAACACGGTGGCGCGCGGCGCCGAGTACGACGTGCTGTGGCTCGGCCCCGACGAATGGCTCGTGCGGTCGAACGGGCCGGTTCAGGCCGGCGTGCTCGAAGCGAAGCTGGCGGAGGCCGTGCAGGGCTTGTACGCGGCGGCCGTCGACGTCGGCAGCGGCTACACGGTCGTCGAGATCACCGGCGAACGCGTGCGCGACGTGATCGCGCGTGGCTGCCCGCTCGATCTGCATCCGCGCGTGTTCAAGCCGGGCCAGTGTGCGCAATCGCACTACTTCAAGTCGCCGATCACGCTGATCCCGACCGGCGACGACACGTTCGAGATCGTCCTGCGCCGCAGCTTCGCCGACTATTTCGTGCGTATCATGCTCGACGCCGCGGCGCCGCTCGCATCATGAAGCCGTTCGACGAACCGTTCGTGGCGATCGACGCGCCGCGCCTGCGCGGGCGCGGCTGGAGCGTGTTCGTCGACGAACTGAAGGTGCCCGCGCGGATCGGCATTCATGCGCACGAGCATGAAGCGCCGCAGCCGATCGTGATCGATGCGCGGCTCGGGTATCGCTGCGAGCCGAGCGAGCAGGGCGAGTGGATAGACTACGACGGGTACTGCGCGCGCGTCGCGTCGTTTCTGTCGCACAAGCCGCATACGCGGTTGCTGGAGACGCTCGTTGCGGATATCGCGGTGCTGTCGTTTCGCGAATGGCCGGCGCTGGAGTCGCTGACGCTGTCGGTGTACAAGCCGAAGATCCGGCCGGGGACGAAGCGCGTGGGTGTGTCGCTCGACTGGACGCGCGGGGACTACCTGCGGTGGACAGGGGCGGCGGGGCAGTTGTGATTGGAGGGGGCCGGATCAGGGCACGAGGGAGGTGATCCGGCGACTCCATGGGGCGGTGGCGCGAATGCGCCGCCGCACTCGTTTACAGTTCCTGAAATATGAGAATAGTGGGTCAACGCTGGCCTTCGGTGTGTTTTATTCCTGAAACATCGGAATAATTGGCGATATGGCACGGCCGGCGGTCAGTTCGGCCGCGTCAGTTGCGCTTCCCACTTCTTCAGGATGCGCACGCGTGCCTGACTGAAATCCACCCAACAGTTGAGCCAGGCGTCACTCGGAATCGTCTGCTGCGGATTGGCGGTCTTCACGTAGTCACAAGTATCGCCGGCAAAGCCGGCCCAACTCGTCTGCGATTTCGCGAGTCGGGCGGCAGCGTCGGGATTGCGTTGGCGCAGCTTGCGCGCCAGCGACCGGTACGCGCTGTCGACTTGCTGCTGCTGTTGATCGAGCACGCAGCGTCGCACGGCTTCCATCGTCGGCCCTGCCTGTTCGCAGTCGACGACAGCGAAAGCCGATACAGGGCCGGCCGACAGCGCGACCATGGCGAACAGCCGGGCCGCGCAGCGTCGGGCCGGAGCCGTGCGAACGCGGGTGCCCATTGCTTACTTCGCGTTGCGGTTCGCGGCCGGCGCCGCTGACGGATCGCTGACCGGCACCATGTGCGCCTTCGCGTTGTTCGCATCGTTCGCGGTATTCGCGCTTTTCGCGTCGTCATCGGGTTCGAGCACGAACCGGAACGAATCGACCCGCTGCATCACTTTTGCCGCATATGCGCTGGATCCGCCGCTATAGCTTTTCAGCCCGGCCTGCACGTTGCCGCCGGCCGCCTTCACATAGCCGGACAGGATCCGCGAGCCGACCTCGACGTTCGCATTCGGCTCGGTCAGGTCCTTCACGTCGCGCAGCATGCCGCGGTGCGCGGACGGCACGACCTGCATCAACCCGGTCGCGCCATGCTGGCCGCGCGCCTTTTCCTGGAAGCGCGATTCGATCGAAATAATCGCGTAAACGAGTGCCGGCGGCAGCGAATATTTCGTGGCAGTGACGCTCACGATATCGGCGAGCTTCGCGGCCTTTTCTCTTGCGACGCCGAATTTCTTCGTCAGGTAGGACGTGATGCGGCGGTTTGCTTCGTTAGGCTGATCGTTGGCGTTCGCGAGCGGCGCGGACGCGACAGTCGGCGCCGATGCCAGTACGTCGGGCGCGGAGGCAGGCAATGCGGGCGTCTGCTGCGCCGCGGCCTGTTGCGCAATGCCGAGCGAAAGCACGATCAGCCAGAAGAACCGTCGTCGCATGGTCGAGTGCGGGGAAATGGGAGGCGCATAGTATATCGGCCAATCGCGGAAGACGGTCGAGCGCCAGCTCGAATGAAAGCGATGTGTAGGCTTGTGACGTCCGCAACGATCGACGCGCCGATCGTTGCGCGGACACGCATCGGAGTCCGGACGACCGCTAGTTGATGATCTCGCCGATGCCGGTTTCGATGCGGATTCTGAGCTGCTGGATGAACGCCGGATCGTACGGTTCCCAGCTATCGAGTTCGCCGACGATCTTCAAAGGCGATGTGCTTCGATACGATCGCGTCGGATTGCCCGGGAATTTCTTGTCCGTGACGTTCGGGTCGTTTTCGAACTCGCCGGTGGGCTCGACGATGTAGACGCGCGGCCGGCCATCGCCCTTGGCCATCTCCGCAGCCAGGCCGGCGCCTTTGGGCAGGGCCGTGAAGTAAATGTGATTCATCACGACGTCATCCCGATAATTCGATCTGAAGCCTGCCGTCAGCAAGTCGCCGATCCGCAAATCCGCTTTCGTGCCATGAAAAAACGGGCCGGTGTCCAGGGCAGCCATGGTGTCTCCTTCGAAAAATGTCGCAACGGCTTCTACGCGCGCCGCGCGCTCGCCACCCGCGCGATCGCGCCGATCGCATCGCTGACGAGCACCGCGAGCAAGCCGACGATCACGCCGCCTTGCAGCACGAACGCGGTGTTCGATGTCTGCAGGCCCGCGATGATCACGTCGCCGAGCCCGCGCGCGGCGACCGTCGAGCCGATCGTCGCGGTGCCGAGATTGATCACGACCGCGAGGCGGATGCCGTTGACGATTACCGGAAACGCGAGCGGCAGCTCGACGGATACCAGCTGCTGCCAGCCGCCCATCCCCATCCCGCGCGCGGCGTCGACGACGTCGCGCGGCACGTCCTCGATCCCTGCGATCGTGCTTTCGAAAACCGGCAGGAGTCCGTATAGCACGAGCGCGATCAGCACGGGCTTCAAGCCGAAGCCAACGGCCGGCACGGCCAGCGCGAGCACGGCGACCGGCGGGAAGGTCTGGCCGATGTCGACCACGCTGCGCGCGACCGGCAGGAAATCCGCGCCGAACGGCCGCGTGACCGCGATGCCGGCCGCGACCGCGACGACCGTGCCGATCAGGCTCGACAGCGCGACCGTGCCGAGATGCGCAAGCGTGAGATCGAGCAGGCTCGCGCGATCGTAGATCACCGGCGCGCCGCTGTCCGCGAACGGCGCGAACACGCCCTGCAGCCAGACGGGGCGCAACAGCAGCACGAGCAGCAGCGCGAGCGCCGCCGAGCGGGCGACGTACGCGAGAAGCGAAGACCGCTTGGGTCGCACGTTGCCGCGCGTCGTCATGCGGGCTGCCTCGCGTGCGAGCGGATCGCGTCGAGCGTGATGCGGCGGGGGCCGTGTGCGTGCTGGTTGCCGTTGGCCGTATCGTCGACGGGCAGCGCATCGACACCGCGCCACAACAATTCGGACACCGCATCGCGCAGCGTGCGCGTCGCCGCGATCGGTTCGCCGTCGGCATGGCCGGGTTCGGCCACGGCGTCGATCGGCGTGAGCGCGAGCAGGCGCAGCGGCCGGTCGACGCCCGCGACGAGCTGTTCGACGACACCCGCCGCCGGCTTGCCGAGAATCTCGGCCGGCGACGCGACCTGCAGCAGCCGGCCGCCGTCCATCACCGCGATCGTGTCGCCGAGCTTCAGCGCTTCCTCGATATCGTGCGTGACGATCACGACCGTGATGCCGAGGCGGCGCTGCAGCGCGAACAGGTCGTCCTGCGCCTTGTTGCGGATGATCGGATCGAGCGCGCCGAACGGTTCGTCCATCAGCAGCATCGCGGGCTCGGCCGCAAGGGCGCGCGCCACGCCGACGCGCTGCTGCTGGCCGCCCGACAGTTCGTGCGGGAGCTTGCCTGCGAATTCGGCCGGCGCGAGATGGAACAGGTCGAGCAGTTCGTTCACGCGCGCGTCGATGCGCTCGGCCGGCCAGCCGAGCAGGCGCGGCACCGTCGCGATGTTGCGCGCGACGCTCCAGTGCGGAAACAGCCCGTGCCCCTGGAT
This sequence comes from Burkholderia sp. AU17457, assembly GCF_002223255.1. Taxonomy (NCBI): domain Bacteria; kingdom Pseudomonadati; phylum Pseudomonadota; class Betaproteobacteria; order Burkholderiales; family Burkholderiaceae; genus Burkholderia; species Burkholderia sp. AU17457. The sequence continues at coordinate 1,994,966 of NZ_NKFB01000005.1, read as the reverse complement.
CGCATACCCGATGCCGCGGCGAAGTTGCTCGGGCGCGACGCTCGCCGTATCGACGCCGTCGATGCGAATCGTGCCGCTGGTCGGCGCGATCAGCCGGTTGATCATGCGCAAGAGCGTCGACTTGCCGCTGCCCGAGGCGCCGACGAGCGCGGTGATCGTGCCGCGCTGCATCGTCAGCGATACGTCGTCGACGGCGACCACGTCGCCGAAGCGTTTGCCGACTCGTTCGATCTCGATCATCCTGCACGCCCTTTCGCGAGCGACGTCGCGGCTTCGAACACGACCGCGGCCGCCAGTGCGAGCGCGATCGTCGGGATCGCGCCGAGCAGCACGAGATCGGCGGCCGATTGCCCGATCCCCTGGAAGATGAAGGTGCCGAACCCGCCGCCGCCGATCAGCGCGGCCACCGCGGTCAGCCCGATGTTCTGCACGAGCACGATGCGCACGCCGCTCAGGATCACCGGCAGCGCGAGCACGAGATCGACCCGCAGCAGCCGCTGCGCGCGCGTCATGCCCATCGCGCGCGCGGCTTCGGTCACGTGCGGCGGCACCTGTTCGAGCCCGACCACGACGCTCGATGCAATCGGCAGCAGCGAGTAGAGGAACAGCGCGAGCACGGCCGGCGCGACGCCGATGCCGCGGATGCCGAGCGCGGCCGCGAGCGGCACGTGCGCGGCGAGCAGGCCGAGCGGCGCCATCATCAGCCCGTACATCGCGATGCTGGGGATCGTCTGCACGATATTGAGGACGGGCATCGCGACGGTGCGCACCGTCGCGATGCGCGCGCAGGCGATGCCGAGCGGCACGCCCGCGACGAGCGCGGCGGCGACCGAGCCGCCCGCGAGCGACACGTGACGGATCGCCTCGCGCCAGAAATCGTCGCTGCGCACCGCGTATTCGCGCATCACCGAGAGGCCGTCCCACCAGCCGCTCGCGAGCGGCACGGAAACCGCTGCTATCGCGACGGCGAGCGCGGCGAGGCGCCGCCACGGGCCGAACGCGAGGCGCGCGAGCGCGTCGGCGATCAGCACGGCCCACGCGAACAGCAGCAGCCAGACGCCGGCGTCGGGCGACACGCGGGCCAGCATGTCGTCGGGTGCGACGACGTGCGTCGCGGCCGCGCCGACCGCATACGCGAGTGTCGCGAGCCCCGCGCAGCCGGCCGCGAGCCGCCACGCGGGACGGCTCGCCGTCATCGCCCACAGCGCGCCGACGGTCCATAGCGCGGCGAGCACGGCGCCCTGTACCGGCGGCAGCGCGGCGAACACCGACAGTCCGGTGCCGGCCGCGATCCGGTTCGGCCGCAGCACCGCGAACGACAGCCCGAACACCGCGACGAGCGTCAGCATGCCGATCAGGATGCCGACCTTGTCGAGCGTGACGCGCCGCGCGGACGCCGCCGCGCGCGCCGTCATTTCACGAAACCCTTCGCTTTCAGGTAGCTTTTCGCGACGCCGGCCGCTGGCTCGCCGTTGAGCTGGATGCGGGCGTTCAGCGATTGCAGCGTCTTCAGGTCGAGGCTCGCGAACACGGGCTTCAGCAAGTCGGCGATCTGCGGATGCGCTTTCAGCGCGGCTTCGCGGATCACCGGCGCCGGCGCGTAGACGGGCTGCACGTGCTTGTCGTCGTCGAGCACCGCGAGGCCGCTCGATGCGATGCCGCCGTCGGTGCCGTAGACCATCGCGGCGTTCACGCCGTCGGTCTGGTTCGCGGCGGCCTTGATCGTCGCGGCCGTGTCGCCGCCGGAGAGCACCACGAGCTGCTCGGGCTTCAGCTTGAAGCCGTACGCTTTTTCGAACGACGGCAGCGCGGACGCGCTGTTCACGAATTCGGCCGACGCCGCGAGCTTCACCTTGCCGCCGCCGGCGACCCACTTGCCGAAGTCGGAGAAGGTCTTCAGGTGCTGCGACTGCGCGACGGGCGCGAGCAGCGCGACGCCCCAGGTGTTGTTCGCGGGCGCCGGTGCGAGCCACACGAGATGGTTCGCCGCGTAGTCGAGCTTCTTCGCGGTGTCGTAGCCCTGGCTCGCGTTCTTCCACACAGGATCGTCGGCCTTGTTGAAGAAGAACGCGGCGTTGCCCGTGTATTCGGGGTAGAGGTCGATCTCGCCGCTCGTGAGCGCCTTGCGCACGATCGGCGTCGTGCCGAGCGCGATCTTCTCGGTGACGGGAATGCCGTGGGCTTTCAGCACCTGCGAAATGAGGTTGCCGAGCAGGTTGCCTTCGGTGTCGATCTTCGACGACACCACGACGGGCGTGTCGGCGTGCGCGCCGGGCGCGACGATCGCGGCGGCGAACGCGAGGCCCAGGATCCGGGCGGGCAGGGCGAGCTTCATCGGGGCCAATCTCCAGGACGGGGGCGTACGCCGAAAGTTACTTGACTGAGCGGGCTTTGGCAAACCGCGTGCGGCGGCGTGTCCACAGCCGGTGTGGGGATAACCCGCAACCGTCGTACGCGCTTGTTACACTGGAATTCACTCCCGCCTGCGGACATTTGCTGACATGAAGCCCGAGCTGCTGGTCCTCATCGCATTGCGCGGCGACGCGCATCGCGAGATCGCCGCGTCGTTCGACGTGCGTTATGCCCCGACTCCCGACGCACGCGAACGCGCGATCGCCGAACACGGCAGCACGATTCGGGCGGTGCTGACCAACGGCAGCACGGGGCTGACCGCCGCCGAGATCGACCGGCTGCCGCAGCTGACGTTCGTCAGCGCGCTCGGCGCCGGCTACGAGCACATCGACGTCGCGCACGCGAAGGCGCGCGGCATTGCCGTGGTCACGGGCGCCGGCACCAACGACGATTGCGTCGCCGATCACGCGTTCGCGCTGCTGCTCGCGACGGTGCGCAACGTCGTGCAGCTCGATGCGAAGACCCGCGCGGGCGTGTGGCGCGACGGGCTGTCGATGCCGCCGAACGTGTCGGGCAAGAAGCTCGGCATCGTCGGGCTCGGCAAGATCGGCGAGAAGTGCGCGCGTCGCGCGGCCGGCTTCGACATCGAGACCGGTTATCACAACCGGTCGGAGAAGCCCGTGCCGTACCGCTATTTCGATCGGATCGACGCGCTCGCGCAGTGGGCCGATTTCCTGATCGTCGCGACGCCAGGCGGCGCGGGCACGCGGCATCTGATCGATCGCACCGTGCTCGACGCACTCGGCCCCGGCGGGTTTCTCGTCAACGTGTCGCGCGGCAGTGTTGTCGATACCGCTGCTTTGGCAGACGCGCTGCGCGAACGGCGCATCGCGGGCGCGGGGCTCGACGTGTACGAAGGCGAACCGGAACCGCCGCGCGCGCTGACCGATCTCGACAGCGTCGTGCTGACGCCGCACATGGGCGGCTGGTCGCCCGAGGCGCTCGATCGTTCGGTGCGGCAGTTTCTCGACAACGCGGCGCGGCACTTTGCGGGGCAGCCGGTGTTGACGCCGGTGTGAGCGCCGGGCGGCGCCATCGAAGCAGTCCGCCTGTTTGCAGGACTCCCGGTCGAAATCCGGCCGGTTCGCCGGCTTGTCGGCATCGAGATCGATCCGAACCGGTCGTGTTCGCCGCTCGGAACGATTTCGCGGCGATCGACCTGGCACTTCCTTCATCTAGCGATCCCCGCCCGCATCCACGGGCATGCAGGCGGGGGGCGCGGCGCCGTTACGCCGGCAGCCGGCGCACGGTTACACGCCTGTCGACGGCGACGCCAGCGGCACCGTCACCGACGTGCCGGCCGGATCGAGCGTCAGCCCGGTGCCCGGCGTTGGCCGCAGCGTCGCCTCATAGTCGCTGGAGAGGACGACGAGCCCCAGCCGATGGCCGGCTTCCAGCTTGTAGTCGCGCGGCATGAACGTCAGCTTCAGGTCGTACGGCATGCCGGGCAGCACCGGTTGCGACACCCACTCGGACAGCCGGTTGCGCGGGTCGGTCCATGCGCGCGTGACGATCGTCGCCGTGCCGTCCGGCGCGCGGTCGACCAGCAAGGCCGTCACGTTCGCGACGCCGGTGAAGGTCAGCCGGACGCGCGCCGTCGCGGTGCCGGACAGGCGTGCCGCGGCCGTCAGCGGAGCGGTCTCGAAGCGGCTGCGGTTTTCGCCGGTCGGCGTGTTCGCCAGCGTGAGCGCGGGAATGCGCGCATCGTCGGTGAAGCGCGCGAGCGGGCCGCCGCTCGGCAGCCGCAGCAGCGTGCCGGTGCTCGCGCCGTCGCCGCCCGCGAAGTACGTGACCGGCGTCGCGTGGCGCGCGGCCCAGTCGGCTTCCTTCAGCAGCGTGCCGTCCGCCTGCGCGATCACCGCGCGCGGATCCTGCTCGACGCCGTTGTCATAGCCGATCAGGTAGCGCGTGAACCACCGGTTCACCTCCGCCGTCCATGCGTCGGCCATCGCCGGCACGCGGGTCGGATCGGTATGCTTCAGACGATGCAGCCACAGCTGGGTCGGCACGCCCTGGCGTCGCATCGCCAGATACCACGACGTCGACTGGTCGACGCGCACGTTATCGTCGGTGAGCCCTTGCGCGACGAGCGCCGGCGCGACCGCGAACGCGGTCGGAATGTCGCGCGCGGCCCAGAACGGCGAATAGTCGCCGGTCTTGCGGTCTTCCTGCTGCAGCGCTTCGTCGATCAGGTGCGTGCAACGCTCCGGATGCGCGTTCGTCAGCAGCGCCTTGATGTACACGTCGACATCCTCGCCCTGATAGCCTTCCGGCGCGCGCACGAGGCCGCCCGAGCGGTAGTAGCCGTACATGTTCGACAGCCCCGCGATCGGCACGATCGCGTCGAGCCCGCGCGTGCGCAGGCTCGCGACCATCTTCGGCAGTGTGCCGTCGTACGACACGCCGTACATGCCGACGTGGCCGGTCGACCAGTTCGCGACGACCGTCTTGCCGTTCGCGTCCTTCGCGGTCGCGTCGCGGCCGAGCCAGCGGATCACCGACGCCATCGCGACCGATTCGTCGCGCGTCAGGATCGTCGGGCAGCCGTCCGAGCCGGCGGTGCCGAGCGAATCCGCATAGACGATCGTGAAGCCGCGCGGCACGAAGTAGCTCTCGATCCACGAGCGGCCGGCGGCGGCCGCCTCGACCTGCTGCAGCATCCGAGTTTGCGGTGCGGCGGCGAGGATGCGCGTGGATGCCGATGCCGGGGCGCCGGCGGTCGCGGCCGGATGCGGCGTGCCGTCGAGTTCGACGTCGACGTCGTGGTTGGGGCTGTCGGCGAGCCCCGCGTAATACGGGCTCGCGAGCACGATGACGGGCGTGCGCGCGCCGTTCGCGGTCTCGGACGGCCGCACGATGCGCACGTGGATGCGGTCGCGCGTGCCGTCGCCGTCGGAATCGACCGGCGTGTCGACCCACGCGTTCTCTTCGATCGTGCCGCCGGACAGCGACGGCTGCACCTGACCGTTGCTGATCACCGGCTTGTAGCGCCCGCCGCTCGCCGGATTCGCGTAAGGCACGCCGGACGGCGAAAAGCGCGACGCGAGCGATTGCGTACTGGACTGATCGGCCGCGGCGGCGGCCCCCTCCTGTTGGCCCTGTGCGAGCGCTGACGCGCCCGCCACGCTGCCGCCGTCGTCGCCGCCGCACGCGGCGAGCGTCGCGGCCGCCACGAGCGCGGGCAGCCATGCGCGCCGCACTCCGGTTCGATGAATGTTCATTGAATCGACCTCGTCTCTTGTGATTGTCTGGAACCGGCCGGCTCGCGATACGCCCCCTGCGGCCTGGCCGGGTGCTGCGTCGGATGAAGCGGAACTGCACCATCAAAAACGGCGGACGACACGTACGAACGCCTCGCCCTGTGCCGATGCGCGTCAGGCGGCGCGCATCCGGCCGGCGTCGGGGCGAGCGCGTCGCCCCGAACGGAAATCGTCAGTGCGGCGGTTCGCCGTGAATGCAGGAGTGCGAATCAAATGCGGGCATGCCCGGACTTCCTTCAGGTTTCGGATGAAACGGAACGGCACGATGCGATGAGGCGGGAATGTTGCGAACGACGGTGCTGCAACGGCAGGAAAGCGCGACGCGAGTCGGCACGCTGGCCGGATTGCTTTCCGGAAGCTTGCGCAAAAGTTATCGCAGTGAAATGTCCGTGTCAAACTTTTTTAGCTTGAATCAAACAAAGTTTCGATATGGGTGCGCATGTGCGCTTAACTTCCCGGCAATCCGTCCGTAAACAGGGAAAAACAGGCTCAAAACGAGAGAGAACGAGGGCAATGACGATACCGGTTACGGCGGCGGGCGGCCTTACGCTCGCGCAAATGGCGCAGGCGGCGCTCGACGGGCGCCGGACGACGGACACGACGGCGTCCGGCGCCCCGCAAGACAAGCCGATCGGCATCCGCGCAATCGATCCGGACGCGCTGCAGGCGGCGATGACGAAACAGTTGTCGATGGTGGGTGACTTGACGATGAAGCTGCGCGGCGTGACCGATGCGCTCGCGACGAGCCTGCAGGACATCGTGACCAACCGCCCGGATCTGGCCGATGCGCAGTTCGACTTCACGACCGACGACGGCCGGATCCAGGTCGTGTCGAAGACGCTCACGGACAGCGATCGCGCATGGATCGAGTCGACGCTGAATTCGAACGCCGGCCTCGTGCTTGCGACGCGCGCCTTTCACGAGCAGGCCGTCGATCTCGCCGCGCAAGGCGCGGCCGTGCGCGGCGACACGTTCACGGACACCGATCGCGCGGCGGCGAGCCAGGGCGCCGATGCGCGTTTTCACTTCATGAGCCTGCTCAACCGGTCGGTCGCGGACAACCCGCCGTCCGTGCCGCCGGGCGGCCACTTCACCACGCAGGACGGCACGACGCTGACGATCGAGCCGTCGGCCGGCACGGCGCGCGGCACGCTCGCGCTGCTGAACACCGCGCGCCAGCTGTCGTCGGGCGCGGCGATTTTCGTCGATTCATCCGGCAACAAGTCCTACGGCATGCGCATGGAACTCGTCAACGTCGGCTTCGACGTGCTCGCCGGCTACGCGCCGGACGGCGGCAACAGCGTCGGCTTTCACGAGATCGCGTAACGCCGCGCCGCTCGCGCCTACTCGTCGCGCAGCGCCTCGGCCGGCCGCACCCGCGCGGCGCGCCAGCTCGGGTACAGCGTCGCGACGCACGACATCAGGAACGCGGCCGATGCGATCTCGATCACGTCGAGCGCCGACAGCTTCGACGGCAGCGCGCTGAGGAAGTACACGGACGGCGTCAGGAAGCGGATCCCGAGCCACTGCTCGACCGCCGGCAGCACGACCGGGATGCTCACCGCGATCGCGCAGCCGAGCGCGACGCCCGCCAGCGTGCCGGCGAGGCCGATCGTCATCCCCTGGATCGCGAAGATCTTCATGATCGAGCGGGGCGGTGCGCCGAGCGTGCGCAGGATCGCGATGTCGCCCTGCTTCTGCGTGACCGTCATCACGAGCGACGACACGAGGTTGAACGCGGCGACCGCGACGATCAGCATCAGGATCAGCGACAGCATCCGCTTCTGCAGCCGCTCGGCTTCGAACCACGTGCGATTCTGCCCCGTCCAGTCGCGGATATACAGGCTGCCCGACAGCGTGCGCGACAGCGCCAGCGCGATCTCCGGCGCGCGCTGCAGGTCGTCGACGCGCAGCCGCAGGCCGGTCGGCGCGCTCACGTTGAACAGTTGCTGCGCGTCGCGGATGTGGATGTACGCGAGCGCGCTGTCGTACTGGTAGTGGCCCGACTCGAACGTGCCGACCACGTTGAACTGGCGGAACCGCGGCAGCGCGTCGCCCAGGCGCGCGGTGTTGCCGGGCGCGAAGAACGTGATGCGGTCGCCGATCTTCACGTGCAGCGCGTCGGCGAGCGCGGCGCCGAGCACGATGCCCATCTCGCCCGGCACGAGCGCGTCGAGGCGCCCGGTCTTCAGCTTGCGCGCGATCTCGGACACGCGCGGCTCGAGCACGGGGTCGATGCCGCGCAGCGCGACGCCCGTCACGTTGCCCGCGTTCGTCAGCAGCGCCTGCGCGTCGACATAGGGCGCGACGGCACGCACGGCAGCATTCTGTAACGATTCGTGCGCGGTTAGCCGCCAGTCGGACATCGCGCCGGACGGCGCGAAGATTTCCACGTGCGCGAGCACCGACAGCATCCGGTCGCGCACCTCGGTGCGAAAGCCGTTCATCACCGACAGCACGACGATCAGCGCGGCCACGCCGAGCGCGATGCCGGCCATCGCGGCGCCGGCGATGAACGACACGAAGCCGTCGCCGGCCGAGCGCCGGCCGCCGCGCGCGTAGCGCAGCCCGATCTGCCATTCGAACGGGAGTTTCAAGCGGTTTCCTTTCATTTCGATTCGATCCTGCCGAGCCGCGCATTCTAGCGAACGCCGCGCCGCCGTGTGCAGCGCTCGGGAGGCGGACCCGCACCCGCGGAAATCCGCCCGACCGGCCGGTCATCGGTCGGCGTTGCGCGGCGGCACGCCGATATTTCCATCGTTTCGGGTCTGATCGATAATGGCGCCCAGCATCCGGTCGAACATACCAAATCATCACGGCGCAACCGGGCCGCGCCGTCACAGACCCATAACGATTCGGGGAAGGTTGCCGCTTGGGCAGCATGTCCTTGACAAGGAAATAACAAAATGGATTTGCTGCGTTTCTTGCTGCTCCTGCCGATCCGGGCAGCGGGCTTCGTGTGGTGGCTGCTCGGCTGCGCGCTGCGGCCGCTGGTCGGCGACGTGTCGTGGACGGCGCCCGCATGGATGGGCGTCACCGCCGCGGCCGTGCGCCGCCGCCCGTGGCATGCCGGCGGCGTCGTGCTGCTCGCGGCCGCGCTCGGTTACGGCGGCTACTGGTTCAAGCATCGCCCGAAGCCGCCCGAGCCCGAAACCGTCGGCTTCACCGTGAAGGCGCCGGCGATCACGACCTACGAGGTCGACGACACCGACAAGCCGAAGATCACCGTGCATCCGCTGGAAGTGGCGTTCTCGCAATCGGCCGCGCCGATCGAACAGGTCGGCAAGCCGGCCGGCGACGGCATCGAGATGACGCCCGCGCTGAAGGGCGCGTGGGAGTGGGCCGACGACAAGACGCTGCGCTTCACGCCGGCGGCCGACTGGCCGGTCGGCGCGCACGTCGAGGTGCGCTTCGCCGTGCATCGCGTGTTCGCGCCGCAGGTGACGATGCGCGACGACCGTTTCGCGTTCGACGTGCCGGCGTTCGCCGCGACGGTCGGCGACAACCAGTTCTACCAGAACCCCGACAATCCGGCGGAGAAGCAGGCGCTGCTGCAGTTGCGGTTCAACTACCCGGTCGATCCGGCCGAGTTCGAGAAGCGCATCGGCCTGGTGCTGGTCGGCCGCGACGGCAAGACCGTGTCGCCGCTGCGCTATACGGTCAACTACGACAAGATGAAGACGAGCGCGTGGGTCTACTCGCAGCCGCTCGAGATTCCGCGCGATCCGCTGGCGGTGCGGCTCGACGTCGACAAGGGCGTGAAGAGCGCGCGCGGCGGCAACGGCACGGCGGACGTACTGCACGCGTCGGTCGACGTGCCGGGGCTGTACAGCCTGTCGATCGGCAATATCGCGCCGACCCTGGTCGACAACGAGCGCTACGAGCCGGAGCAGGTGCTCGTCGCCGAAGCGTCCGACGGTGTGCGCAGCGCCGAGCTGGCCGCGCGCGCGAAGGCGTGGGTGCTGCCGAAGCGCAAGCCGGGCGTCGATCAGTCGGACGACGATCCGCCGTACGAATGGAACCTGGTCGACATCAGCGACGCGGTGTTGAAGCAGTCGAAGCCGCTGCCGCTCGAAGCGGTGCCCACCGAGAACGACTATGCGACGCTGCAAAGCTTCAAGTATCACGCGACGCCGGGCGATCGCATCGTCGTGCGAATCGAGGGCAACCTGAAATCGGCGGGCGGTTACCTGCTCGCCGAGGCGGCGACGACCGCGTTCACGGTGCCCGACTATCCGAAGCTGCTGCGCTTCATGGCCGACGGCTCGCTGCTGTCGATGAGCGGCAGCAAGCGGCTGTCGGTCGTGTCGCGCAACCTGCCGGGCATGAAGGTCGAGATCGGCCGCGTGCTGCCCGACCAGATCCAGCATCTCGTGAGCTTCAACAACGGCACGTACGCGCGGCCCGAGCTGTCGTATTCGTTCAGCGAGGATCACATCGTCGAGCGCTTCGTGCAGACCCGCGCGTTCCCCGCCGGCGACCCCGGCCGCGCCCATTACGAAGGCGTCGACCTCGGCCAGTATCTGAAGGACGGCAAGCGCGGCGTGTTCCTGCTGCACCTGTCGAAGTACGATCCGGCGGCCGAGAAGAAGAAGGCCGACGACGCGACGGACGGCGACGCGGCGTCCGATGAGGGCGGCCACGATCAGTCCGACAACGCCGATTCGGGCGACAGCAGCGGCAACGGCGACGACGGCGACAACGCACTCGGCGATACGCGCCTGATCGTCGTGACCGATCTCGGGATGCTGGTCAAGAAGGCGCTGGACGGCAGCCAGGACGTGTTCGTCCAGTCGATCCGGTCCGGCAAGCCGGTTGCGGGCGCAACCGTGTCGGTGCTCGCGGTGAACGGGCAGGCGCTGTTCACGCAGACGACCGGCGCCGACGGCGTCGTGCATTTCCCCGCGTTCAAGGGGCTCGACCGCGAGAAGCATCCGCAGCTGTACGTCGTGAAGAAGGACACCGACCTGTCGTTCCTGCCGGTGGCCGGCCGCGACCGTCAGCTCGACTTCTCGCGCTTCGACGTCGACGGCGAACGCAACGCGACGGGCCAGGGGCAACTGTCCGCGTACCTGTTCTCGGATCGCGGGCTGTACCGGCCCGGCGATCCATTCCACATCGGCCTGATCGTGCGCGCGGCCAACTGGGCGCGCAGCCCGGCCGGCGTGCCGCTGCAGGCGGAGATCGTCGATCCGCGCGGGATGACCGTCGAGCGCAAGCCGGTGACCGTCGACGCGACGGGCTTCACCGAGCTCGGCTACACGACCGCCGAAACGGCGCCGACCGGTACGTGGACGGTCAACCTGTATATCGTCAAGGACGGTCAGCCGGGCGCCGAGCCGATCGGCAGCACGACGGTGCAGGTGAAGGAATTCCTGCCCGACCGGATGAAGGTCGACGCGAAGCTGTCGCAGCAGGTCGTCGAAGGGTGGGTGAAGCCGAAGGGCCTGAAGGGCATCGTCGATGCGCAGAACCTGTTCGGCACGCCGGCCGAGAAACGCCGCGTCGCGGCGACGCTGACGCTGCGCCCCGTGTGGCCGTCGTTCCGCAGCTGGCAGGGGTATCACTTCTTCGACGCACGCCGCGCGAAGGAGGGCTACACGACCGCGCTGCAGGACGGCACGACCGACGACAAGGGTCATGCCGAATTCGATCTCGATCTCGACAAGTACGCGGACGCGACCTACCAGCTCTACTTCCAGGCGAAGGCATATGAAGCGGAAGGCGGCCGCAACGTCGCCGCGAACGCGCAGACGCTCGTATCGAACAACGACTGGCTCGTCGGCTACAAGTCGGTCGACGATCTCGGCTACGTGAAGCGCGGCAGCCCGCGCACGGTGCGGCTCGTCGCGATCGATCCGGGCGCGAGGGCGATCGACGTGAAGGACCTGCGCGCGCAGCTCGTCGAGCAGCGTTACGTGTCGGTGCTGACGAAGCAGGATTCCGGCGCCTACAAATACGATTCGCGGCTGAAGGAAGTGCCGGTCGACGAGAAGCCGCTGTCGATTCCGGCAGCCGGGCTCGACTACGCGCTGCGCACCGACAAGCCGGGCAGCTATGCGCTCGTGATCCGCCGCGCCGATGGCGCCGCGGTGAACCGGATCGAGTATTCGGTCACGGGCGCCGCGAACGTCACGCGTTCGCTCGACCGCAACGCGGAGCTCCAGGTGAGCCTCGCGAAGCACGACTTCAAGCCGGGCGAGCAGGTGGAAATCGCGATCCGCGCGCCTTACGCGGGCAGCGGCCTGATCACGATCGAGCGCGACAAGGTGTATGCACATGCGTGGTTCCATGCGGACACGACGAGCTCGATCCAGCACATCACGGTGCCGGCCGGCTTCGAAGGCAACGGCTACATCAACGTCCAATACATCCGCGATCCGTCGTCGGACGAGATCTTCATGAGCCCGCTGAGCTACGGCGTCGTGCCGTTCTCGGTGAACCTCGATGCGCGCCGCAACGCGGTGAGCGTCGATGCGCCGGCGCTCGTGAAGCCGGGCGATACCGTCAACTTCACCGTGCATTCGGCGAAGCCCGCGAAGGTCGTGGTGTTCGCGGTCGACGAGGGCATCCTGCAGGTCGCGCGCTACAAGCTCGGCGATCCGCTGAAGTTCTTCTTCCGCAAGCGGATGCTCGAAGTCGGCACGTCGCAGATCCTCGACCTGATCCTGCCGGACTTCGAGAAGCTGATGGCGATGGCCGCGCCGGGCGGCGACGCCGACGACGCGGTCGGCCGCCAGTTGAACCCGTTCAAGCGCAAGCGCGACAAGCCGGTCGTCTACTGGTCGGGGATCGTCGACGTGAACGGCGACACACGCCTGAGCTACACGGTGCCCGACTACTTCAACGGGAAGCTGCGCGTGATGGCCGTGTCGGTGTCGCCGGACCTCGTCGGCACGTTCGAAAGCGCGACGACGGTGCGCGGCGATTTCGTGCTGTCGCCGAACGTGCCGACGACGCTCGCGCCGGGCGACGAGGCCGACGTCAGCGTCGGCGTCGCGAACAACCTGACGGGCGTCGGCAACCAGCCGGTGCCGGTGGCGGTCACGCTGAAGACGGGCCCGCAGTTGCAGGTGATCGGGCCGGCGACGCAGAACGTCGCGCTCGCGCCGCAGCACGAAGGCGTCGCGCTGTTCCGCGTGAAGGCGACCGATACGCTCGGCTCGGGCGCGCTGTCGTTCGGCGCGCGCTACGGCGCGAAGGGCGCGCAGCAGCGTGTCGACGTGTCGGTGCGGCCGGCCGCCGCGTTCCGCACGCAGCTCGACATCGCGCGGCTCGACCCGGGCAAGAAGACGGACGTGCCGAACCTGCGGTCGATGTACGACGCGTATGCGTCGCGCGACGCGAGTATTTCCACGGCGCCGCTGGTGCTGACCGAAGGGTTGTCGTCGTTTCTCGTCAACTTCGATCACTACTGCAGCGAGCAGATGGTGAGCGCGGCCGTGCCGCGCGTGTTCGCGGCGAAATGGCTGTCGGCGCGCGCGCTGACGAGCGCGATGCATGCGCCCGAGGCCGGCGTCGATGCGGCGAACGCGAGCGCGATTGCGCAGTTCCTCGGCGTGCTGCGCACCCGGCAGAACGCGCAGGGCGGTTTCGGCCTGTGGAGCGCGACACCCGATGCCGATCCGTTCGTGTCCGCGTATGCGATGCACGTGCTGCTCGACGCGCGCGAGCGCGGCGTCGCGGTGCCGAAGGATATGCTCGACGCGGGCAATCAGTACTTGCAGCGGCTCGCCGCGAACGATTCGCTCGGCTCGCTCGATCTGCTGCGGCAGCGCGCGTACGCGGTGTACCTGCTGACGCGCCAGGGCAACGTGACGACCAACAGCCTCGCGGCCGTGCAGAAGCGGCTGCAGGCGGCCTATCCGAACGACTGGAACAGCGATCTCGCGGCCGCGTGGCTCGCTGCGTCGTATCAGTTGCTGAAGCAGGACAAGGAGGCCGCCGCGCTGATCGCCGGGCCGCAGGCGTTGCTCGAACGCAAGCGCGCGTCCGACGGCGGTGATGCGACCGGCTATTACATCGATCCGCTGACGCGCGACGCGAGCGTGCTGTACCTGCTCGCGAAGCACTTCCCGGAGCGCGTGCGCAAGCTGTCGCCGCGCGCGATGGACAACCTCGCCGCGCCACTCGTCGACAATCGCTACAACACGCTGTCGTCGGCGATGACGATTCTCGCGCTCGACGCGTATGCGGCATCGAACGCGGGCCAGCTCGACCGGCTCGCGATCAACGAGATGCGCGCGGGCGCCGCGCCGAAGGACGTGTCGTCGATCCAGGCGAACCTCGTGCGCTCGGGCACGTGGGCGGCCGGCGCGTCGCGCGTCGAGTTCGTGAACGGCAGCGCGCTGCCGGCATGGTGGGTCGCGAGCCAGTCGGGCTACGACCGCGGCACGTCGACGAAGGCGATCAGGAACGGGCTGGAGATCGTGCGCGACTACACGGATACCGACGGCAAGCCGCTCGCCAGGATCGCGCTCGGCCAGGAGATCGACGTACACCTGAAAATTCGCGCGACCGGTTCGGCGAACGTCGGCAACGTCGCGATCGTCGACCTGCTGCCGGGCGGCTTCGATCCCGTGATCGCGCCGCCGCCGGTGATCGACACGCAGGACGGCGACGGCAACGGAGACGGCAGTGCATCGGCGCCGGCGGCCGACGCACCGTGGCATTCTCCGATCGGCGTGAAAGGCTCGACGTGGCAGCCGCAGTTCGCCGATATCCGCGAGGATCGCGTGGTGATCTACGGCACCGCGACGACCGACGTGCGCGAGTTCGTCTACCGGATCAAGGCGAGCAACGCGGGCCGCTTCGTCGCGCCGCCCGCTTACGGCGAATCGATGTACGACCGCCGCGTGCAGGCGCAGGCGCCGGGCGGCACGGCGCTGACGGTGGAGCGCGTGCGATGACGGGGCCGTCGTACCGGTGCCGCGGGCCACGGCCGTCGTCAGGCGCGAGCGGGCATGGCTGACGCATCCGTGCTCCGGCGCGCGCTGCACGGCGCCGGCCGCTGGCTGCATCGCTGGCAGAACTGGCTGGTCGGCACGCTGCTCGTGTTCGGCGTGCTGGCCGCGTGCAGGCTGTGGCCGCATCCGCCGCTGCGCGACTGGAAACCGTCGTCGGTCGCGGTGACGGACGCTCACGGCCGGCTGCTGCGCCTGACGCTCGCGAAGGACGATCGCTACCGGCTGTGGGTGCCGCTCGACCGGATGTCGCCGCAGCTCGTCGAAGCCGTGAAGCTGCACGAGGACCGCTGGTTCCGGTGGCATCCGGGTTTCAATCCGTACGGGCTCTTGCGCGGCGCGTGGATCACCTATGTGCGCGGCGGCAATCCGCAAGGCGGCTCGACGCTGACGATGCAGCTTGCGCGTTCGCTGTGGAAGCTGAACACGCGCACGCCGGCCGGCAAGCTCGAGCAGGTCGCCCGCGCGGTGCAGCTCGAACTGTTCTATTCGAAGCGGCAGATTCTCGAAGCGTATCTGAACGACGCGCCGTACGGCCGCAACGTCGAAGGCGCGGGCACCGCGAGCGTCGTCTATTTCGACCGGATGCCCGATGCGCTGACGCTGCCCGAGGCGCTCGCGCTCGCGGTGATTCCGCAAGACCCGGCGCGGCGCGTGCGCGGCGGGCAGGACGAGATCAACCGCGCGCTGGCCGCGTCGCGCAATCGGCTATATGCGCGCTGGCTGACGAAGCACCCGGGCGATGCGTCGCTCAAGCCGTTGTTCGCGTTGCCGCTCGCGATGCGGCCGCTGTCCGCGCTGCCGTTCGACGCGCCGCATGCGGTCGATCAGGCGCTGGCCGCGCGCAGCGCGTGGCGCACGATGTCGCGCGGCGCGGCGGACGATGGCAACCGCGACAGCGATGGTGGCGCGCGTCTTGCGACGACCGTCGATCTCGACCTGCAACGCACGCTCGAACGGCAGATTTCACGCTACGTCGCGCGCAACGATACGCGCGGCGTGCGCAACGCGGCGGCCATACTCGTCGATACGCGCGACATGGGCGTGAAGGCGCTGGTCGGCTCCGCGAACTTCTTCGACCGGACGATCGACGGGCAGGTGAACGGCACGCTCGCGCGGCGCTCGCCGGGCTCGACGCTCAAGCCGTTCATCTATGCACTGGGCTTCGACCAGGGCGTGCTGCATCCGCAGACCGTACTGCGCGACGTGCCGACTTCGTTCGGCCCGTATGCGCCGGAGAACTTCGACGGCCATTTCCTCGGGCCGATCACGGCGACCGACGCGCTGAACCGCAGCCGCAACGTGCCGGCCGTGTGGGTCGCGTCGCAGCTCAAGTCGCCCGACCTGTACCGGTTCCTGCGGGACGCCGGCGTGCGCCGGCTCGCAAGCGCGCAGCACTACGGGCTCGCGCTCGTGCTCGGCGGCGGCGAGGTGACGATGCAGGATCTCGCGGCGCTGTATGCGATGCTCGCGAACCGCGGCGAGTTCCGGCCGCTGCGGCTGCGCGCGGACGAGCCCGCGCTGCCCGGCCGGCGCCTGCTGAGCGCCGAAGCGAGCTACATGACGATGGACATGCTGCGCCAGCACCTGCGCCCCGACGAAACGAGCGGCGCGCAGCCGTCGAGCGTGCCCGTGTACTGGAAGACCGGCACGTCATGGTCGTTTCGCGATGCGTGGACGGCCGGCGTGTTCGGCCCGTACGTGCTGGTCGTGTGGATCGGCAATTTCGACAATTCGACCAATACCGCGTTCGTCGGTGTCGATGCGGCGGCGCCGCTGTTCTTTCAGGTCGTCGATGCGCTGAATGCCGAGCGCACGCTCGTCGAGCCGCCGCGCGCGGTGCCGGCGAAACTGAAGCGCGTGCGCGTCTGCCTCGCGAGCGGCGACCTGCCGAACGAGTGGTGTCCGCAGCAAGGCTGGACGTGGTTCATCCCCGGCACGTCGCCGATTCGCGTGAGCACCGTGCACCGGCCCGTCGTGATCGACGATGCGACGGGGAAGGCCGCCTGCCCGCCGTACGACGGCAAGCGCACGCATACGGAGGTCTTCGAATTCTGGCCGTCGGACTTGCAGCAGGTGTTCGCGCAGGCCGGCATTCCGCGCCGGCGGCCGCCGCAGAATGCGGATTGTCGCGATGCCGGGCAGCTCGAAGGCGATCCGCCGCGCATCACGTCGCCGCTGCGCGGCAGTACGTATGCGATGCGCGTGAAAAGTACCGACGAAACGCGCATCGCGTTCAACGCGACCGCCGATGCGAGCGCGCATGCGCTGTACTGGTTCGTCAACGACGCGTATGTCGGCCGCAGCGCACCGGGCGACGCGCTGTTCTGGCAGCCGCGCACGGCCGGCAGCTATACGGTGCGGGTGGTCGACGATCACGGGCGCAGCGACCAGCGGCCGCTGGGCGTGGGGCTGGAGCAGTAAGGCGCGCGGCCCGCTCGCGCCGGTTCAAACGGTGTAGCCGATCCGCAGGACACCCCATGGCCGTCCGCCGACGACGATCGGCGCGGACACGTCCTTCATCAGCACGAACTGGCCGTTGCCCATGTCGCGCCGATAGGTTTGCAACAGGAACGGCTTGTCATGCGCCACGGACATGCGCGCCGTGCGGTCCGTGTAGATTCGGCGATTCCGGCAATTCGCCGCGTTCCACGCGGCGTCCGCGCGCTGAGGCAGCGAGAACTTGCGGTTGTGGGTCGGCAGGTAGCACTGCCGGTCGAAGCTCGCGCAATAGACGACGCGTGCGTCGACGTCGAGCACCGGCTCCTGGATCGCCGGCAGCACGCGGTCGGTGAACGCCGTGAAGCGCGTCATGAACTGTGGCGGGTCGGTGCCCGGAATCGGTTCGTAGTGCGCGTCGAAGAGCGCGTCGAGTGCGATGTCGCCGCGGGCGACCGCTTCCTCGAAGAGTTTGCTGATCGTGGCGGCCGTGCTCCGCGCGGTGTCGATCAGGCGCGTGTCCGGCGATTCGATGCCGGTCGCGGCGGTGAGCTCGATCAGCGTCTCGGAGACGGAGAGCAGATTGCCGAGGCGGTCTTTGGCCTGCGAGAAGTTGTCGGCCGAGTTCTCGACGCCGGACGCCATCTCGCCCACCTGTTCGTCGAGACGGTGGCACTGCGCCTCGATCTCGTCCGTCAGCGATGCGATCTGTTCGGCTTCACCCGCGAGCTCGGTGATCGCGTGCCCGGTCGCGTGCACGACCTCGCCGATCGTGCGCGTGCCCTCGCGCACGCGATGCGCGCGGGCGGCGTTGTCGGTGCCGTCCGCGAGCAGGTGTTCGGTCTGCTCGGCGAGCCGCGCGAGCGTCGTCTCGATCTGGGCCGTCGCCTGCCCGGTCTTCGCGGACAGGTTCTTGACCTCGGCCGCGACGACCGCGAAGCTGCGGCCCGACTCGCCGGCGCGCGCGGCCTCGATCGCGGCGTTCAGCGCGAGCAGGTGGGTCTGGCGCGCGATGACGGAGATTTCCTCGGACACGGCTCGCACATGATCGAGCGCGTCGCGCAGCGCGCCCATCTGATCGCTGATCGTGGTGACGCCCTCGACGAGCCCGTGAATGTCGGCGAGCGACGCCTCGATCGTCTGCTGCGACTGCCGGACCGCATTCGACGCATTGGCGCTGACGTCCCGCACCTGCTGCGCGGCCTCGGCGATCCGGTGGTTGCCGCGCAGCGTGAGGGCGGCCGATTCGCGCAGCGTGTGGCAGACCTCCGCCTGCCGGGCGACGCGGGCCGCGACTTCCTCGACGTGGCCCGACACGTCGCAGATCTCGATGCCGAGCCTGCCGGCCTGCTCGGCGATGTCGCCGACGAGCGCGCGCGACGAACGGCGGCCGCGGCCGATTCCGAAGAGGTTCACGTTGGTGGGTCTCCTTGAGGGCACGCGCGCCGGGTTCCCGGTGGATGTCGCGCATGCGTTCCTGACTTGACGGCCGCACGGCCGCGGACTTGAGGTCGGGTAAACATCGAGATCGGCGCGCCGGATGGCGGGGCCGGCGCCGGGCGGGGCGCGTTTGCACGACGTTCGCGTGAGGAATCCGTGGTCGGACTGGCGGCGCGAGGCGGCCGCCCGTGCTCGGGCGCCGTGTCAGAACACGTGATGGATGCCGGCGTTGACGCCGACCGTCGTGCCCGGCAATCCGTACAATGCGCCGCCCGTGATGCCGAGGCCCGTATTCATCGCGCCGTGGTTGTTGACCACGCCGACCTGCGCATACAGGCCCGTTCGTTTCGACAGGCTGTAGTCGGCGCCGATCGCGGCGAGCAGCGAATGATTGTGCGAATCGTTGCGGTCGGTCGTGTACCACGCGCCGGTGTTCAGGTCGAGGGCCGGCGTGACGCGATAGTCGAGGCCGGCGCTATACACGTTGTTGCTGAACGAGCCGGCGACCTTGTAGCTCGTGAACGATGCCTTGCCGGTCACCGGCCCGAACGTATAGGCGGCGCCGATCGTGCGGCCGACGAACGCGACCGTGCTCGGCACCGGCGTCGGCGACGTGCCGCCGTTGCCGTCGTAGAGCGCCGCGTTGAGCATGAAGCCGCCGTTCGTATAGGTGACGCTGCCGGAATACTGGCGTCCCGCCTGGAAGTCGCCGGCCTTTCCGCCGAAGCCGAACATCGCGCTGGCCGTCAGCCCGGCGATCGTCGGGCTCGTATACGAAATCGCGTTCGGGTTGAAGAGGCCCGTGACGAGCACGTTGTCGACATATGGCACCAGCGCGGCGCCGAAGTGCGAAACGTTGCGCGGATCCGATCCGAGTATCGCGAGCACGAACGGCGAGAACTGCAGACCGACCTTCGTTTCGCCGAATGCGCCGTCGATCCCGACCCACGCCTGGCGGCCGAAGAAGTTGCCGTTCGAATGGCCGAACGCGCCGTCCGTGATGTTGAAGCCGCTTTCCAGCTTGAATCGTGCGTGCAGCCCGCCGCCGAGTTCCTCGGTGCCCGTGATGCCGAAGTTGGTCGGCGTCATGCCCGTATCGGTCAGCGCGAACTGGCGCCCGGCGTTGCCGCCGGTTGCCGAATCGAGCGACCGGCTCGTATAGAGCAATGCGGCGTCGAGGTCGCCGTACAGCGTGACGCTGCTCTGCGCGAAGCTGCTCGTGCTCGCTGCCGTGCCGAGCAACGCCGCGCAAATCGTTTGTGTCATTTTTTTCATCGTCTGTCTCCGTTTTGTGAATGTTGTAATACGTACGACTAATTAAAAATGCAATGGCGGAAGCGATGCGAGCCGCCTGCATGCCGTGCCGTCGGGGAACGCACGGCGATGCTTGTCGCCGGCGCGAACGCGGCCGCGAGCCCGGCGTGGTAAACGGGCAAGCGGTCGTGCTTCGGCGCCGCGGTGAAGCGATAGGCCCGCCGTGGCGGGCGGTGTCACATCGAGCGGTTCAGCTGCTCCAGGATGGCCGGATTCTCGAGCGTGGACGTATCCTGCGTAATCGCCTCGCCCTTCGCGAGCGATCGCAGCAGGCGCCGCATGATCTTGCCCGAGCGCGTCTTCGGCAGGTTGTCGCCGAAGCGGATGTCCTTCGGCTTCGCGATCGGCCCGATCTGCTTGCCGACCCAGTCGCGCAGCGTCTTCGCGAGCGCCGCCGCTTCGTCGCCTTCCGGGCGCGAACGCTTGAGCACGACGAACGCCACGACCGCCTCGCCCGTCGTGTCGTCCGGACGGCCGACCACCGCCGCCTCGGCCACGAGCTCGTGCGACACCAGCGCCGACTCGATCTCCATCGTGCCCAGCCGGTGGCCCGACACGTTCAGCACGTCGTCGATCCGGCCCATGATCGTGAAGTAGCCGGTCTCCTTGTCGCGTACCGTGCCGTCGCCGGCCAGATACAGCGTGCCGCCGAGTTCTTCCGGGTAATAACTCTTCTTGAAGCGCTCCGGGTCGCCCCAGATCGTGCGGATCATCGCGGGCCACGGACGCTTGACCACGAGAATCCCGCCTTGCCCGTTCGGCACGTCCTGGCCCGTCTCGTCGACCACCGCGGCCGTGATGCCCGGCAGCGGCAGCGTGCACGAGCCCGGCACGGTCGGCGTCGCGCCCGGCAGCGGCGTGATCATGTGGCCGCCGGTTTCGGTCTGCCACCACGTGTCGACGATCGGGCAGCGCTCGTGGCCGACGTGTTTGTGGTACCACATCCACGCTTCCGGATTGATCGGCTCGCCGACCGTGCCGATGATGCGCAGGCTCGACAGGTCATAGCGCTTCGGGTGGACCGTCTCGTCGGCTTCGGCCGCCTTGATCAGCGAACGGATCGCGGTCGGCGCGGTGTAGAACACGGTGACCTTGTGGTCGGCGATCATCTTCCAGAAGCGGCCGGCGTCCGGATAAGTCGGCACGCCCTCGAACACGACCTGCGTGCCGCCGCACGCGAGCGGCCCGTACGTGATGTACGTGTGGCCCGTGACCCAGCCGATGTCGGCCGTGCACCAGAACACGTCGTCGGGTTTCCAGTCGAAGGTCCACTTCATCGTCTGCGCGGCCCACAGCAGGTAGCCGCCGGTGCTGTGCTGCACGCCCTTGGGCTTGCCGGTCGAGCCCGACGTATACAGGATGAACAGCGGATGCTCGGCGCCGACCCAGGTCGGCTCGCACGTGTCGGACTCGCCGTCGGTCAGCTCGTGCATCCACAGGTCGCGCTCCGCATGCCAGTCGATCTTGCCGCCGGTGCGGCGATAGACGATCACGCTCTTGAGCGCGTCGCAGCCGCCCATCGCGATCGCCTCGTCGGCGATGCTCTTGAGCGGCAGCGTCTTGCCGCCGCGCGCCTGCTCGTCGGCGGTGATCAGCGCGACCGCGCCGACGTCGACGAGCCGCTCGTTCAGCGATTTCGCGGAGAAACCGCCGAACACGACCGAGTGCGTCGCGCCGATACGCGCGCAGGCCTGCATCGCGACGATGCCTTCGATCGACATCGGAATATAGATGACGACGCGGTCGCCCTTGCCGATGCCGCGTTTCTTCAGCGCATTGGCGAAGCGCGACACGCGTGCGAGGAGATCCGCATAGGTGACGCGGGTGACGGTGCCGTCGTCGGCCTCGAAGATCACCGCGACGCGCTCGCCGTTGCCGGCTTCGACGTGGCGGTCGAGGCAGTTGTACGACGCGTTCAGCTCGCCGTCGTCGAACCACTTGTAGAACGGCGCGTTGCTCTCGTCCAGCACCTTGGTGAACGGCTTGTGCCACGTGAGGCCCTCGCGCGCGAGACGCGCCCAGAAGCCTTCGTAATCCTGATCGGCCTCGGCGACGAGCGCGCGATAGGCCGGCATGCCGGAAATGGTCGCCGTCTTCTCGAGCGCCGCGGGCGGCGCGAACTGACGGGTTTCGTGAAGAACCGATTCGATCTTGGACAAGCGTGTCTCCCTGCGTTCGTGTGATTCCAGACGGTGCTCGGGAAAACGCAACATGCATGCCAGTTGTGCGACCGGTGCGCGGCTGCGGCAAAACCCGCGACAGCCGGGCGCGTGATGCCCGATTCAGCCAGGCCGTCGGGTTTGCGGACGGTATCGCGATGCGGCGAGGCGTTCACAAATGCAGCAGGCGTGTTGCAGTCCTGAGCAGTCGGGTGTGCGATCCGGCTGGCGCTCGTCCGGCACCGCCGCGTCAGGCAAGCAGCGAGCGCAGTGCCGGTGCGTGCCTGAATTGCCGGATGCGTTCGAGCGCCGCCACCTCGAGCTGACGAACGCGTTCGGCCGACAGATTCAGTTGCCGGCCGATCTCGCGCAGCGAATACTCGTTGTCGACGTCGATCCCGTAGCGCAGGCGAAGAATCCACGCTTCGCGAGCGGGGAGGCAATCGATCAGTGCAGTGACCGCCGTGCGCAACTGGCCGGCGCTCGCGGCTTCTTCAGGCGTCGGCGCGTCGGGGTCGATCGTGACGTCGCACAGCGTGAGGTCGTGATCGGGCGAAACCGGCAGGTCGGCCGAGATCGGTTCGCGCACGATGCCCATCAGCTCGCGCACTTTGTCGACCGGCAACCGCATCTGCGCGGAAAGCGCGCGCGCGTCGGCGACGTCGCCGGTTCGTTGCCGATGGACGCGCGCGAGCCGCGACAGCTTGTTGAGCGCATCGACCGTATGCGCGGGCACGCGTATCGTGCGCCCCAGATCGGCGAGCGCATGGGTGATCGCCTGCCGGATCCACCAGGTCGCATAGGTCGAGAATTTGAAGCCGCGCCGGTGATCGTAGCGATCGACGGCCTTCATCAGGCCGATATTGCCTTCCTGGATCAGATCGGAGAACGGCAGGCCGCGATCGGTATAGCGTTTGGCGACCGACACGACGAGCCGCAGGTTGCTCTGGAACAGCTTCGTTCTCGCGGGTTGCATCGTCCGCTCGATACGCGAGAAGCGCGCGTCGAGCGCGATCGCGATGTCGAGCGGCAACGGCGACTGAGCGGCGACGCGCGCGAGCGCGCTGCGTGCGTCGATCAGCGCCGGCGCATGGCGGGCGAGGGCGGTGGCGCAGTCGGGGTGCGCGGCGCTGCGTGCGTGCAGCCATGCGTACACGTCGTCGCACGGCGTGAAGAGGTCGTGGCGTGCGGATGGCGTACGGATGCCCGAGGCGGCCAGCGTGTCGACGAGCCGCTTTTCGAATGTGCGCGCCCGGGCCGCGCGCTCGCGGTTCGCTTGCCCGATGCGTTCGATCGCGCGCGACGTGAAGCGGATGGCGCCGGTCAACGCGGCAGCTTCGCGCAGCAGCGCCCGGCAAGCGGCCGACGCGAAACCGTCCGTGTGCAATGCATGCTGCATGGCCGGCGCCAGCGCACCGGCGCGCTCGAGCGCTTCGACGACCGTATCGTGCCACGCGGGGCTGTCGACCGAAGGGCCGGCCGCATCGTCCGACATCGG
This sequence comes from Burkholderia sp. AU17457, assembly GCF_002223255.1. Taxonomy (NCBI): domain Bacteria; kingdom Pseudomonadati; phylum Pseudomonadota; class Betaproteobacteria; order Burkholderiales; family Burkholderiaceae; genus Burkholderia; species Burkholderia sp. AU17457. The sequence goes on along the minus strand of NZ_NKFB01000005.1, from coordinate 1,971,481 downwards.
CGACACCATGGCCGGATCGTCGGGCAACATCGTCAGCATGTTTGCAGGCGATTCGACATCCCCGGTAAGCCCCGTCACGTAAGCCGACGCCGCCACCTTGCCGGCACGGATGTCGTCCGCGATCGCCGCGACGGCGGCGAGTGCCGCCGGATCGCGGCTCAATGCGTCGACGCATGCGGCGCGTCCGCTTTCCAGATGAAGCGCGAGCGCGATCTCTTCGTCGCGTTCGAGCAGCGGCGTCGCGCTCATTTCCCGCAGGTAGAGCCGGACCGGATCGTTGGTCCGGCCCGCGAGCAGGTCGTCGGCCGCGAGCGGCGTCGATGCGTCGGCGAGCGACGACGCGACTTCCGACACCCGCGCAAAATGACGTTCGAGCGTCCATGCAGCGTGCTCGCCGGCATGCTCGCGTACGTCGATGCCGAACTCGCGCAGCATCGACGCGGCTGCGTCGACGTCCGCGCGTTCGACCGTCTCGTCGGGCAACGCGTCGGCGATTTCGCCGGGCGTCACGTATCCGCGGTCGATGCCCAGCGCGATCAGCGCATGCAGATTTACCGCGCGTTCGGCATCCGCGCCGCGACGCGACGCGTCGTCGCGCTCGCGGGCGGCCCCGGCATCAAGCGAGCTTGGCATAGACGTTGCACCAACCTTCGGCGGCAACCGTCTTGCCCGCGAACATCGGGCACGTACCGACCGATTCGCCGGCGGCAGCCTTGTAGAAACGGCAGTTCGAACACGTCTGGCCGGCCTGATATTTCGGAAACTTGCCCGCGTCGACGGTGGTCGCCTTGGCGCGGTAGCCGAGCGTCTTCGCTGTCGCGTCGTTTTCGTCGACGGGCGGGGCGGCCGCGAATGCGCGTGTGCCGGCCGCGAGCGTGGCGCACAGGCCGGCGGCCTGCACGATGAAGGTTCTGCGATGGCGGGAGATCATGGTGTCGTCCTGAACGAAATGAAAGGAAAGGAAAAAGCCGGGCCCGCGCGCCGGGCATGCTGCCCGGCGCGGCGGTCGACCGAAACGAAAGCGGGCGGGAAAGTTACTTGCGCGGCCCGGCGATGAGCGGCGCCTTCGACGCGTTGGCGATATCGGCGGTCAGCTTGCTCTGCGACGCGTCGTAGCCGTTCGAGTAAAGCAGGAACGCCATCAGGTCCTCGTATTCCTGTGCGGTCATCTTGCCGGGGCGATCGGCCGGCATGTTGCTCGACATGTACAGGAAGATGCCGCCGACCGTGATGTGCGACTTGCCCTCGGGCGCGAACGATTCCCCGCTCAGCGCGGGCGCGGTATTGCCCTCGAGCTGGTCGCCGTGGCATTTCGCGCACGCATCGCCGTAGAGCTTCTTGCCGTGTTGCACCTGCGCCTGGTCGAACGACGGGACGCCGCTGCCTTCGCTCGTCGAAACCTTGATGAAGCCGCTCCTTGCCGGCCGCTGCGCGGACGCGACCGCGCCGTCGAGAAACCGGCCGGGCGCGTGCGTGGCGGCGGCTTGCGCGATGTCGGCGGGAAGCGTCCAGCCGCGCGTGAGCGATGCGAGACGGCCGTTGCCGCTCATCTGCGACAGCGTGGCGTCGATGCGCTTTTGCAGCGCGTCCTTGCCCGGCCCGAATGCGAACGACAGTTGCCAGTCCGAGTACGGCGACGATGTCGCCGCAACCTTGAACCGCTGTTTCGGATGGGCACGCTCGTACGCGACGACGCTCGGATACCAGACGATCGCGCGCTGCGCGCGGCCCGCGGCGAGCGCGCCGATCGTTTTCTCGCTCGTGTTCTCGAGGTCGAAGCGCGCGTTTGCCTGCTGCGCGGCGATCAGTTGCGACGGGCTCCCGTACGTGGCCGCGATCGTTTCCTTGGCGCCGGACGGCGCTTGCGCATCGGGCAGCGACACGCTGACGTAGCCGGAGCGCAGATAGCCCTGCGAGAACGTCATTTTCGATCCCGACGCATCGGCGATCGCCGAACGCGGGAAGCCGGCGATCACGTCGCAGTCGCGTTCGAGCGATTTCGTCAGCTCGCTGGCGGAGATGCCGTCGTCGTCGCCGTTGTCGTCGACGCCGCGTGTGTTGAAGGTCGCGACGATGCCCGCGGCGCGGAATACTTCGCGGGCAACGGAGCGGTCGAGCGCGGTGGTCGGGCTGCCGGGCAGCGTGCAGACGCGCACGCCGGCCGACGCGGCTGCCGGTGTCAGCGCCACGCCCACGGCGAGCAGACTGGCGACGGTAACGAAAGTGAGGCGAGTATTCATGGTCTGTGTCCGGTTGAAGCGGGTGGGGCGTCGCGCCCGCATCGGGCGCATGCGGGCGCGACTCGGGCGTGGCGCCGGGTCAGTTCAGCGCGAACACGTAAAGCGTGCCGCCGCGCGGAACGTCCTTCGCGATGTCCGCCATCGGGCCGCCCCAGATCGGGTTCGCGCCGCCGTAGCCGGCGAGCACGGCGACATACTCCTTGCCGTCGACCTCGTACACCGACGGCTGCGAGATGATGCCGCTCGCCAGTTGCGGGCTTTCCCACAGCACCTTGCCGGTCGCCGTATCGAACGCATACAGGTGGCCGTCGAGCGAGCCGCTGAACGCGAGGCCGCTCGCGGTGGTCGCGACGCCGCCGTTCCACGGCTTCTTCGACCAGTGGCTCCACAGCTTCTTGCCGGTGTTCACGTCGATGGCCGTCAGTTCGCCGTAGCCTTCGCTGCCCGGTTCGGGCTTGATCTCGAAGCCTTCGCCGAGATACGGCAACCCTTCCATGTAGCTGACCGACTTGCCGGTCAGGCTCATGCACGCATGCAGCGCGGGCACGACCGCGATGTTGCGTTCCTGGTCGTACGAGATCGACCACCAGTTCTTGCCGCCGAGGAAGCTCGGGCACGTCTCGATCGTCGTGCCGGCCTTCGGGAACTTCGATGCGTCCTGGATCGGCTTGCCGTCTTCCGTGTAGCCGGTGACCGACAATGCCTTCACGAACGGCGTCGCGTAGATCAGCTTGCCGGTCGTGCGGTCGATCGCGTGGAAGAAGCCGTTGCGGTCCGCGTGGATGATCGCGTCGTAGTCCTTGCCCTTGTACTTGATGTCCGCGAGGACGGCCGCGTTCACGCCGTCGTAGTCCCACGTGTCGTTGTTCGTGTACTGGTAGTGCCACTTCAGGTTGCCGCTCTTCGCATCGAGTGCGAGCAGCGAGTCGGAATACAGGTTGTCGCCGGGGCGCAGCGCAGCGAGCCACGGGCCGGGGTTGCCGACGCCCCAGTACAGCGTGCGCGACGCGGCGTCGTACGTGCCGGTGAGCCACGCGGCGCCGCCGCCGTGGCTCTGCATGCCGTCGGGCCAGGTTTCCGCGCCCTTTTCGCCGGCGGCGGGGATCGTGTAGCGTTTCCAGACCTGCGAGCCGTCCTCCGGATTCAGCGCGGCGATGTAGCCGCGAATCCCGTATTCGCCGCCGGACGTGCCGACGACGATCGCACCGTCGATCGCGAGCGGCGCAAGCGAGAACGCGTAGCCGAGGCCCGGCTCGAACATCTGCTTCTTCCACACGAGATTGCCGGTCTGCGCGTCGAGCGCCGCGATTTCGCCGTTCAGCATCGCGATGTAGACGTTCTTGCCGTACAGCGCGACGCCGCGGTTGACGACGTCGCAGCACGCGGTCTTGAACGAGGCCGCGCCGAGCTTCGGCTCGTATTTCCACAGCTGCTTGCCGGTCTTCGCATCGAATGCGTAGACGTTGTCCTTCGGCGTCGTCACGAACAGGTAGTTGCCGTTGACGATCGGCGTGGCCTCGAAGCCCTGCTTCAGGTCGGCGGGGAACTTGTACGCCCACACCTGCTTGAGATCCTTCGCGTTCGACGTGTCGATCTGCTTGAGCGGCGAATGCGAGCGGCCGTCGTAGGTGCGGTAGTAGGTCAGCCAGCCCGGATCACCGTGTGCATCGGTCAGGCGCTGGTAGGTCACGGCCGGGTAGTCCGCGGCCGCTTCGACGAGGCCGGGGTTCAGCGCGACGGCGGCTGCCACCGCGATGCCGATCGTCGCCAGCCGGCTCGCTGAAGCCGAGAGTTTCTTCATGGTTGTCTCCTGGGTCATTGTGGTCGCACCGTCGCGAACGATTCGTCGCGCCGGCACGGTGGGGTTTCCGGGCCGAGTGCACTGCCCGTTACGCAAATCGCATGCCATCGCGGCAGGAAGGCGGTGTGGCGCGGCACGCCGGCGCATCGCGTGCGATGGGGCGATCGACGACGCGCGCCATGGCGTCAGCGCAGGTGTTGCATTCAGGTACACCGTCGCGCGCGAAGTGTTGCCAAACATGACAGGTGGCGCAGTCTGCTGAACAGCGGGCCGCCGGTTGCACGCATGCCTTTCACAAAGCGAGGTGCGGCGCAGCGCGCACCGCTTGCGCTCGCGGTGCTGGCACGGTTCTCGCACGTGGGCTTCGCGACAACGCGGCGCCGCGGTGCATCGCACGGGCCGGCGGAATATAAATGCGGAGACAACGGAATGATCAGGAGACCAAAGGCAGCCGCGCGCGACGGCGCGACGCGGCGCGGTCGGCGTGCGCGATGCATCGGTACGACCGTCGGCGTGCTGGCGCTGTTCGGCCTGCCGCCCGGCAGCGTGCGCGCGCAGCAGCAGGCCGACGGCGGCGCGATCGCGCCGCCCGAGCCGGCCATCGTGCTGCCCGCGGTGGTCGTCGTCGGCACGACGCCGCTGCTCGGGATCGGCACGCCGCTGTCGAAGGTGCCGGCGAACGTGCAGACGGTGCGTGCGGCGGAACTCGACGTGCAGCACCGCGCGACGCTCGCCGATTTCTTCGCCGCGAACCTGCAGAGCGTGACGATCTCGGATGCGCAGGGCAACCCGTACCAGACGGACGTCAACTATCGCGGCTTCACCGCGTCGCCGCTGCTCGGCACGCCGCAGGGGCTGTCGGTGTTCGTCGACGGCGTGCGCGTGAACGAGCCGTTCGGCGACGTCGTCAACTGGGACATCCTGCCCACGCAGGCGATCGACCGCGTGCAGGTGATTCCGGGCTCCAACCCGGTGTACGGGCTCAACACGCTCGGCGGTGCGCTCGCGATCACGACGAAGAACGGCAGGTCGAGCCCGGGCGGCGAGGCGGAGGTGTCGGGCGGTGCGTGGGGCCGCAAGACCGCGAGCATCGAGCAGGGCGGCACGATCGGCCCGAACCTCGACTACTACGCGACCGCGAACGTCGCGAACGACGGCGGCTGGGCCGACCATAACGCGAGCCGCGTGCGACAGGCGTTCGGCAAGCTGCGTTACACCGATGCGGATACGACGCTGTCGATCGCCGCAGGCGGCGCGGACAACACGCTGTCCGGCACCCAGACGATCCCGCGCTCGTTCCTCGACAACCGGAAGCAGGCGTATACGTACCCGGACCGGAACCGCAACAGCGCCGGCTACCTGACGCTGTCGGGCGACCGCTTTTTCGGTGAAAACGTCGAATTGAGCGGCAATGCGTACTACCGGCACCTGCGCAACGCCAACACGAGCAGCAACAACAATACGGATTACGGATCGGTGAACGACGACGGCACGGTCGACATGGTGCAGGGCAGCAACGCGCAATCGACGATCGTCACCGACAGCTACGGCGGCAGCATGCAGCTCACGCTGCTCGGCAAGCTTGGCGGGATGGCGAACCGGCTGGTCGCGGGTGTCTCGGCCGACGTCGCGAACTCGAGCTACGTTGCATCATCGCAGGACGCGTCTTTCACCGATGCGCGTGCGGCGATCGGCATCGGCGATTTCGTCCGGCAGACCAGCGCGAAGACGCGCAACGCGAATGTGGGCGTGTACTTGAGCGACGCGCTGTCGCTGACGCCGGACTGGACGGTGACGCTGTCGGGCCGCTACGACTGGTCGAAAGCGCAGATCGGCGACGAGAGCGGCGTGCAACCGCTGCTCGACGGCACCCATGTGTTCTCGCGCTTCAATCCGGCGGTCGGGCTCAACTGGAACCCGGTCGCGGGCTTCACCGCATATGCGGCCTACAACGAAGGCATGCGTTCGCCGACCGCGATCGAACTCGCGTGCGCGGATCCGGCCGCGCCGTGTTCGCTGCCGAACGACTTCATCGCCGACCCGGCGCTCAAGCCGGTCATCTCGAAGACGTTCGAAGCCGGCGTGCGCGGCCGCATCGGCGCGGCGACGACCTGGAGCGCCGCGGCCTACCGCACGACGCTGACCGACGACATCCAGTTCATCAGCAGCCCGGCCAGCGCGCAGGGCTACTTCCGCAACGTCGGCGATACGCGGCGGCAAGGGATCGAGCTCGCCGGCCGCACGCGGTTCGGCCCGCTCGGTGTCGGGCTGTCGTACAGCCATGTCGATGCGACCTACCGATCGTCGTGGATCGAACACAGCCCCGCGAATTCGACGGCCGATGCGAACGGCAACGTGACGGTCAGGGCGGGCGACCGCATCCCCGGCATTCCCGCGCATACGGTGAAGCTGCGGCTCGACTACGCGGCGACGCCCGCGTGGGACATCGGCGCGAACGTCGCATGGCGCAGCGGCGTGTACGCGCGCGGCGACGAGAACAACGGGGACGTGAACGGCCGGATCGCGGGCTACGTGCTGGTCGATCTCGACATGCGTTACCAGGTCACGAAGCGGTTCGAGGTGTTCGCGAGCGTGACGAACGTGTTCGACAAGCGCTACGCGAGCTTCGGCGCACTCGGCCAGAATTTCTTCAACGGGCCGAACCATACGTTCGACGGCGCGAATCCGGTGAATGAGCAGTTCGTCGGGCCGGGCGCGCCGCGCGGCGCGTGGGCCGGTATGCGCTATGCGTGGGATTGAGCATGATGCGGCCGCGTGGGCGGTCCCGTCGTGACACGACCGGGCTCCGGGCCGTCACGTGAACGGCACCGTCGCGAACATCGCATGCACGGCGCGGGCGACGCTGCGCGCCAATGCCGGGTCGCTTGCCAGATGCCCGGCCTTCACGCGCTCGACGTTCGCTTCGGGCACGGCGCGCGCGAGGCGCTCGACGTTGCCGACCGGACAAACGGGATCGTCCATCCCGTGCGCGGCGAACAGCGGCACGCCGGCCTGTGCGGCCCGTCGCGCGAGCGCGAGCACGCGGCGCTCGCCGAGCCAGCAATCGTGTTGCAGGTAGTGCGCCTGGATCCGGTATTTGTCGATCAGCCGGCCGATGGTCTTCTCGGACCGGACCGCGCGCACGGGCGAGCGGCGTGTGCGTGCCGACCCGAGGATCGCGTTTTCGTAAGCGTGCCACGCGAGCGCGACCGCGCGCTGCCGGGCTGTGTTCGCGCCGTGGCGCAGCCCCGCCGCGCAGCGCGACAGCAGGCGATCCGCCCGGCCGCCTGCCGCTGCATGCAGGCGCCGCCATTCGCGCGGCGCACGCGTGCGGGACGTCATGAACAGCCCGCGAACTTCGCGTGGCGACGTCAGGAACAGGCCGCGCAGCACGACGCCTGTCACCCGTTCCGGATACGTGCCCGCATACGCGAGCGCGAGCGCGGCGCCCCACGATCCGCCGACGACGCCCCAGCGTGCAATGCCGAGCTGCGCGCGCACGGCTTCGAGATCCGCGATCAGTCGCGCGGTGGTGTTGTGACGCGTGCCGCCGCGCGGTGTCGACGCGCCCGCGCCGCGCTGGTCGACGAGCACGACGCGCACGCGGGCCAGGTCGAACAGCCGCAGGATGCCGGCCTGGCTGCCGCTGCCGGGCCCGCCGTGCAGCACGACGACCGGATGGCCTTGCGTGGCGCCGGCCACGGCGAACGCGATCGATTGCGCGTCCCGGTGCAGACGTCCGCGAACGGGCGTGACCGGTGACGCCGATGCGTCGGGCAAGGCCGGCATTGCGTGCGACGGCGTGGATCGATTCGGGCGACGTGTCATGTCGATAGGGGGCCGGGGAATCGGGAGGCAACCGCCATGCGGCCGGGCAGCGGCCGCATGGGTTCTGCGATAAAACCAGAAACGCGCCAGCCGCGAGGATCCGGATTCGCACGGGTAGTCATGCGCCGGGAATTCGCGGTATCACGAAGGCCTGGCCGTCGCGCGACGCGACACGCCCGGCCGCGTCCGGATGATTCATTACATCATCCTTTCAATTTATTGCGTGGCGCAAGCGTGGCCCGATGCTTGCTTGCAATGACGGCAAAGAGTCCGGCAGTTGACCGGAAGGATCCCCCGGAGGAGACAATGCGCGATGACGTAGAGCAGGCGGCCGGGTCACGGGCCGCGCATCCCGCTGGCTGGCCCGCGCCGTCGATCCAGAAGGCCCACGAGCGTTCGGAGACGTTCGGCCTGCAGGTATCGGCACGGCCCGACTACGACGTGCTGTCGAACGCGGCGCTGGTGCTCAAGCGCGAGCAGAGCCGGGTGCTGTGCGTGCACGCGATGCCGGTGATGGAGACGCTGCACGAGCAGATCGTCAACACGCAGAGCATGATCGTGCTGACCGATGCGGAAGGGCTGATCCTGCATTCGATCGGCGACGACGATTTCCTGCGCCGCGCGGAGAAGGTCGCGCTGCGCCCGGGCGCGAACTGGGCGGAGAGCCGGCAGGGCACCAACGCGATCGGCACGGCGCTGGCCGAGCTGTGCCCGATGGTCGTCCACGGCGACCAGCACTTCCTGGCCGCGAACCGCTTCCTCACCTGTTCGAGCGTGCCGATCCTCGATCCGTACGGCGACGCGATCGGCGTGCTCGACGTGACGGGCGACCACCGCAGCTATCACCAGCACACGATGGCGCTCGCGAAGATGTCGGTGCAGATGATCGAGAATCATCTGTTTACGACGACCTTTCAGGAAACGCTGCAGGTGTCGTTTCATGGCCGTCCCGAGTTCCTCGGCACGCTGATGGAGGGGATCGTCGCGTTCACCGCCGACGGACGCTTCCTGTCGGCCAATCGCAGCGCGCAGTTCCAGCTCGGCATGCCGCTCTCGGCGCTGCGCGCGCACACGCTGTCGTCGCTGTTCGACATCACCAGTGCGCAGCTGATCGACCGCATGCGTGCGAGCACCGACCGGCACCTGATGCTCAATCTCGGCAACGGCGCGGTGGTCTGCGCGCGCGTGCACTTCCGCCGCGCGACGCTCGCCGAAGGCAGCCGGCCGACGGACGTCCACGACGCGGGCGCGTCGGCCGCGCGCGCGAACGCGGTGCCCGCGCCGGCGGCCGGCCTGTCGCGGCTCAACTATCTCGACACCGGCGATGCGCAGGTCGCGTGCGTGATCGCGAAGGTGCGCAAGGTGATCGGCAAGGACATCCCGATCCTGATCACCGGCGAGACCGGCACCGGCAAGGAACTGCTCGCGCAGGCGATCCACAACGACTCGCCGCGGCGCGACGCGCCGTTCGTCGCGGTCAACTGCGCGTCGATTCCGGAGACGCTGATCGAGTCCGAGCTGTTCGGCTACGAGGAGGGCGCGTTCACCGGCGCGCGTCGCAAGGGGGCGATCGGCAAGCTGCTGCAGGCGAACGGCGGCACGCTGTTCCTCGACGAGATCGGCGACATGCCGTATCCGCTGCAGGTGCGGCTGCTGCGCGTGCTGCAGGAGCGTCTCGTGAATCCGCTCGGATCGACGAAGACGATTGCCGTGGACATCGCGATCATCTGCGCGACGCACCGCGACTTGCGCGAGATGATCGCGCAGAACCGTTTCCGCGAGGATCTCTACTACCGGCTGAACGGCCTCGTGGTGCGCCTGCCGCCGTTGCGCGACCGCACGGATCTCGCGGTCGTCGTGCAGAAGATGCTGCAACGCGAGGCGTTTGCGGGGCCGGGCGGGCCGTCGCTGTCCGTCGCGCCGGACGTCATGGAGTTGTTCGTGCGCTGCACGTGGCCGGGTAACTTCCGCCAGCTCGGCAACCTGCTGCGCACGGCGGCGGCCATGGTCGACGACGATGGCGAAATCCGGCGCGAGCACTTGCCCGACGACTTCTTCGACGACCTGCGGTGCGGCGGTGTCGCGCAGACCGGGCACGCCGTGCCGGCCACGCCCGATTCGCCCGCCGCGGCGAGCGCCGGGGCCGGGTCGGGCGCCGCGGACGCGTTGCCTTCGGTCGATGCGCGCCTGCAGGACGTCGCCGCGTCCGCGATCGCCGCCGCGCTGGCCCGTCACGGCGGCAACGTGTCCGCCGCCGCGCGCGCGCTCGGCGTCTCGCGCAACACGATCTACCGGAAGATGCCGGCCGCCGATGCGGGGCGCCAGCCGTCCGACGAAAGCTGACGCGCTCGTCGCGCTGTGCGCGACCTGTCACAGCCGGTGTGTCAAGTTGCAACACCCGTGTTCAACGATTCAACACCTGTGACCACCCGCGGACATCGTTCCGCCGGGGTGGCGGAACGCATTCGCGCGAATTGTGTCGGCGATTCGTAAGGATGGTGCCCCGATGCCCGGATGAGGGCCGTCTACCGCCGCCGGGCCGCCGAAATGCGGCTTCGGCACGCTCCTTGCTGAAGATGAATCGACCGCTCGATTGCCGCGGTTGTTCGACTCACCCAGCAACGCATCCATCATCAACTCGACAGGAGACACACCATGCAGTGGACGACACCGTCTTACACCGACCTGCGCTTCGGCTTCGAAATCACGATGTATATCGCCAACCGCTGATCGCCGTGCGTGCCGCCCGTTTCGCCGTGATCGGCACGGGCGGCCTCGGGAGCTGACGCCATGAAGATCAAGATACTCGGCTCGGGAGCCGGCGGCGGGCTGCCGCAATGGAACTGCAATTGCGCGAACTGCCGCCGTGCGCGCAGCGGAAGCGGCCATGTACTGCCGCGCACGCAGTCGTCGATCGCGGTCAGCGACGACGGCGTCGACTGGGTTCTCGTCAACGCGTCGCCCGACATCCTTTCCCAGTTGCGCGCGGATCCGGACCTGCAACCGGCGCGCGCGATTCGCGACAGCGGCATCGCCGCCGTCGTGCTGTGCGACGCGCAAATCGATCACGTGACGGGCCTGCTGATGCTCCGCGAGCGCTCGACGCCGCTGCCGCTTTACGCGAGCGCGCCGGTGCTCGACGACCTGTCGACCGGCTTGCCGCTCGTGCCGCTGCTCGGCCATTACTGCGGCGTGGCCGCCCACACGATCGTGCCCGGCGAGCCGTTCGCGGTGCCGGCGGCGAGCGGGATCCGTTTCACCGCGCTCGCCGTCGACAGCAAGCCGCCGCCTTATTCGCCGCGGCGCGCGTCGGCCGCGCCCGGCGACAACATCGCGCTGTCGATCGAAGACGTCGCGAGCGGGCGGCGCGCGTTCTATGCGCCGGGGCTCGCGTCGGTCACCGACGAGGTACGTGCGGCCATGGACGGCGCCGATCTCGTGCTGGTGGACGGCACGTTCTGGACCGGAACCGAGATGATCGATCTCGGCCTGTCGGGCAAGCACGCGGCCGACATGGGGCATCTCGCGCAGTGCGCGGAACCCGGGCGGCCCGGCATGATCGACTGGCTCGACACGCTGCCCGCGCGAACGCGCAAGGTGCTCACGCACATCAACAACACGAACCCGATTCTCGATCCGCATTCCGTCGAGCACGCGCACCTGCGCGCGCACGGCATCGACGTCGCACACGACGGCATGCAATTCCAGGTCTGACGATGAACGCACCGATCCCCGCTACGGCGTTGCATGCGACGCCCTGGACCGCGACCGAATTCGAGGCGCGCCTGCGTGCGCTCGAATCGCGCTATCACATCCATCATCCGTTCAACCGGCGGCTCAACAGCGGCGCCTGTTCGCCCACGCAGATCCGCGGCTGGGTCGCGAACCGCTTCTACTACCAGATCTGCATCCCGCTCAAGGATGCGGCGATCCTGTCGAACTGCCCCGACCGCGAGACGCGGCGCCGCTGGATCCAGCGGCTGATCGATCACGACGGGCAGGGCGACAACGAAGGCGGCATCGAGGCATGGGTGCGGCTCGGCGAGGCGTGCGGTCTGACGCGCGACGAGCTGTGGTCGCTCGAACACGTGCTGCCCGGCGTGCGTTTCGCGGTGGATGCGTACGTGAACTTCGCGCGGCGCGCGCCGTGGCAGGAAGCGGTGTGCTCGTCGCTGACCGAGATGTTCGCACCGCAGATCCATCTCGACCGGCTCGCGGGCTGGCCGTCGCATTACCCGTGGATCGAGCCGGCCGGGCTGCATTACTTCCGCAGCCGCGTGCCGCTCGCGCAGCGCGACGTCGAACACGGGCTCGCGGTCACGCTGCAACATTTCACGACACCGGACGCGCAGCAGCGCGCGCTCGGCATTCTGCAATTCAAGCTCGACATCCTGTGGTCGATGCTCGATGCCGTCGAAAAGGCCTACCCGTTATGAACGCGATCGAAGCCGCCAGCGGCGTGCCGCTGCGCCCCTGCCTCAGGGGCATGTACCGCCTGCAATGGGAGGCGGCCCAGGATGCGTACGTGCTCCTCTATCCGGAGGGCATGGTCAAGCTGAACCCGAGCGCGGGCGAGATACTCGCGCGCTGCGACGGCACGCGCGAACTGGACGACATCATCGGCGAGCTCGAGCGCCTGTTCATGCAATCGGATCTCGCGACCGACGTCTACCGTTTCCTCGATCATGCGCGACTGCGCGGCTGGCTGGACTGACATGACACCCGACACGCCCCGTCCGTCCGCGCCGCTGTGGCTGCTCGCGGAACTCACGTACCGCTGCCCGCTGCACTGCGCGTTCTGCTACAACCCGGTCGACTTCGCGACGCACGGCGCGGAGCTCGACACCGACGCGTGGCGCACGGTCATCAGCGAGGCACGCGCGCTCGGCGCCGCGCAAATCGGCTTCTCGGGCGGCGAGCCGCTGCAGCGCGGCGACCTCGAGACGCTCGTCGCGCATGCGCGCGGGCTCGGCTTCTACACGAACCTGATCACGTCGGGCATCGGGCTGAACGTCGCGCGCATCGAGCGGCTCAAGGCCGCCGGGCTCGACCACATCCAGTTGTCGCTGCAGGATTCGACGCGCGAGCTGAACGATTTCCTGACCAGCACGCGCACGTTCGAACTGAAGCGCGACGTCGCGCGGCTGATCAAGGCGCACGGCTACCCGATGGTGCTCAACTGCGTGCTGCATCGCTACAACCTGCCGCACGTGGGGCAGATCATCGAGATGGCGCTCGATCTCGGCGCCGATTACCTGGAACTCGCGAATACGCAGTACTACGGTTGGGCGATGCTCAATCGCGACCAACTGATGCCGACGGTCGAACAGGTGCGCGAGGCCGAGGAAACGGTCAACCGCTATCGCAAGCTGGTCGGCGAGCGCTGCAAGATTCTGTTTGTCGTGCCCGACTATTTCGAGCGCCGCCCGAAGGCGTGCATGAACGGCTGGGGCTCGGTGTTCCTCGGCGTCGCGCCGGACGGCACCGCGCTGCCGTGCCATGCCGCGCGGTCGCTGCCGGGGCTCGCGCTGCCGAACGTGCGCGACCGGTCGCTGCGCGAAATCTGGTACGACAGCGATGCGTTCAACGCGTTTCGCGGCGACGACTGGATGCGCGAGCCGTGTCGCACGTGCGACGAGCGGCATGCGGATCATGGCGGTTGCCGGTGTCAGGCCTACCTGCTGGCCGGCGATCCGAAGGAGGCCGATCCGGTGTGCGCAAAATCCGCCCATCACGGGCAGGTCGAACAGGCCGTGCAGTTCGCGCGACGTCGCGCGCCGAGCGACGAACAGCCGCTGGTTTTCCGCAGCAAGGAGAATTCGCTCGCGCAATGCGGCGCGGCGTGCGACGGCTGACGGGGCGCCGCCAGGACGACGGCAGGGGCGAGCCCGGCACCGCGCTCGTCGAACTGGAAACCGATGCGGCAGGCCGGATGGTCGCCGCGCATGTCGTGACCGGCAGCGACTATCCGCGCCGCGATGTCGCGGCACGCGATGCGGCGCTGGCGGGCCGCTGCGCGGCGCATGCAGAAAACGGCGCGCCGTCGCCGATGCGGGCGCGCGTGCCGATCACGTTCAATCTCGATGAATGACCGGGCACGTTGGCGACATCACCCGTCGTCCGCCTTCGCCTGCAAACCCTTCAGCCCCTGAATCACGACCAGCAGCGCGCGCCCGTGCTCGTCCGACCCGTCCCACGCGTCGACGATCGCGTCGCGCAGCAGATCGTTGTACCGGCGGCGCGACGGCTCGGTATCGACACCATAGAAACTGCATAGCTTGTTGAATGGCGCGCTGCGGCGCAGCCGGTGCCCGTTCGACAGCCGCAGGCGCGATACGGTTGGCTGGCTGACCCCGGAAAGTCGCGCAATTTCGCTAGACGAGCGTGTGTCTGCCATCAAGCGGCGCAACAGGTCTTGAACGGGAAAATCTTGGTCCGGGGCTTCCATGCGATGCATTATACCTATACAGTTACGGCTGTTGAATGGGCTTGCTGTCAGCAGCGAGGCTGTATCCCGAGAAAGTTGATGACACTGAAACACCTCCCTCCCACGTTCTGCTGGACCAAGATCGGCGCCGAGTCCGGCGAGGAACTGCCGACCGTCGTGCTCCGCAAGGAATGGGAGCGCAGGCTCGGGGGCGGGCGTTTTCTGTGGGGCATCAACCAGCCGCTCGGCAGCAGCGCGCAAGTCGCCGCGCATCGCACGGGTTCGCTGCTCGCGTTGTTTTCGCCGGTCGCGTCGCGTCCGCGCGCGGGCGAGCGCAAGGACGCGCTGTTGTGGAATGCGTGGGTCGACGCAAGCGGTCAGGTGCGGCCGTTGCCGCCGCACACGTTCATCGCCAGCCGCTCGACGTTGCCGTCGGGCCGGCGTCGCGAGCAGCACTACGCGCTCGTGTGCGCGTCGTCCACCGCGCTGACGGTCGGCACGCAGTTGCGCGTGTTTCCCGACCATCTTCGCAGCGTGAGCACGGGCAGGCCGCTGGGCGCCGCGCAGGGCGCGGCCGTGGTCGACTGCATCGGGCGTGCGAAGGAGCAGACGGGCAAGAGCTATCCGCTCGCGCTGTCGGTCGAGCTCGAGGCGCCGTATTTCGTGCGGCTCGCGCAGCCGTGCGTGCTGAAGGTGCGCGATCTCGCGGAAGTGAACAAGGCCACGCGCGCGGGCGATTTCGATCGCTTCGTCGAGCTGGTCGCGCGCTTGCGCGGCCGTTCGCCGACGGACGCCGTGCGCGGCGTCACGCGCGACCTGTTCGACGTGCCGCCGATCGAAACGGCGGCTGCGTACGTGGCGCCCACGCATGTCGCGCGCCTGCGCAACCGGCCGGCGGCCGAGCATCCGCGCGATCTCACCGGCGATCTGTTCGACCTGTCGCCGGGCGAGGCGGCCGCGTTTGCCGGGCTGGCGCATCCGCGCATCGGGCGCGCGTGACGCCGGGCGCGGCGCCATTCGCGCAAGAATTTGTTGCAATCTCGCCGTAGCGGATCGTCGAGCGCGGAGCGACAATCGGCACGAAGCGCGCGGTGCGGCGGCCAATGCGTCGACGTGCGACGGGGCGGGATTCACGCCGCCGACATGCGTACCACGCACACTGAGCGTCGGCGTGCTTCACACTGCAATCCTGACGGAGGAGTGTCGATGTCGACCCAGACCCACATCTGTTCGCCGGAAGCACGGGCCGCACAACGCTTCGTCGAAGCCACGCGCAACGTCGATCAGGCGTTTCGCGCGGTGCGCGGCGAAAGCGACGACGACGGCTCGTCGGCCGAATACGCACGCGCGATGTCGCGTCTCGATCGCGCGCTCGACGAGCTGGCGCGTGCACAGGAATTCTTCGATCGCGTCGTCGGCGCGGACGCCGCGCACGGCAACTGACGGCTTCGTCGTTTCTCTTTTTCGCACGTCGGGTGACGCGCATTCGTCTTTCGGCCAGGCGCGCTGCCCGGCCGGTTCATCATTCCGTTTCGATTGTCGACGCGAGGCCGTGCGGCCCTCAACCGGATCGGCGCGTTGAGCGTCAGCTGCGCATCAGCCCGCGCGCGTCGTGCCCGCTGCCGGCGGCGCGGCACGGTACGCGTAGCCGCGATGCTGGAACGACGTCGCGAAGAACCGCATCTGGTAGCGGATCGCATTCGCCCAGTAATCCCAGGTATGGCCGCCCGGCCGCTCCGCATAGTCGTGCGGCACGCCGAGCGCGACGAGCCGTTCGTGCAGCGTGCGGTTCGAGTCGACGAATGCATCGTCGCGGCCGCAATCGATCGTCAGGTCGAGATGGGCGCGCACGAACGCCCGCGCGCTTTCGACGATCACGTTGCGGTTCCAGAACGACGGATGGCGATCGGGATCGCCGAACACGTGGGCGATCCCCGGCTCGCCCGTGCAGCAGCGCGGATCGACCGCGCCGCTGATGCTGCCGACCGCGCCGAACGTGTCGGGCCGGTCGAGCGCGATGCGCAGTGCGCCGAAGCCACCCATGCTGAGGCCGGTGATCGCGCGCGCATGCTGGGTGGCGATCGTGCGGAAATGCAGGTCGACATAGGACACGACTTCATCGCCGACGAAGGTCTCGTAGCGGCTGCCCGAATCGAACGGGCTGTCGATGTACCAGCTTTCATGTCCGCCGTCGGGCATCACGAGGATCACGCGATAGCGGTCGGCCAGCGCGGCGATGTGCGTGTTCGACGTCCAGTCGGTATGGTCGCCGCCCGAGCCGTGCAGCAGATAGACGACGGGGTAGCGCTCGCCGCGGTTGTCGCGCGCGTAATCGTCGGGCAGCACGATGGTGGCCTTCAGCGTTTCGCTCATCGCGGCGCTCGGAATCGCGACGACCCGCGCATGAAAGGCGAATGCAGGGCTCGTGACGGCGAGCAGCAGTAGCAGCCAGAAAGTACGTGCCAGGTTCATCGATCCTTGCATGTGTCGATCCAGTCCGGGGCGGGGGGCCGGGAAAACCCTGTTTCGACGACTTTAGCAATCGCGCCTTTCAACCATATTTCGACAAACCCTACGGGTTGTCAGCCGGACGGCTTGCATCCGATGCGCGCGACGGCGACGCGCAACGCATCGGGCCGCTCGGCCGCGATCAGGTGCGCGCAACCGGCGATCGTGTCGGGCGGCGTGGCGCGATGTGCGCCGTAGTCGAGCAGATCGGGCGCAGATGCGGGCCGTTCCATCCGCGCACGTCGAACGTGCCGATGAAACCGTGAATGAAGACGACGGGCGAGGGCGGGATCATGCGGCCGCCGCTGAAGGCAGGGGCGGCAATTCGAGTTCGGCGAGCAGTTCGTCGAGTTCGAGCACGTGCGTGCGATCGTGATCGAGCAGTTCGCGCACGAGTTCGTCGAGCGACATGCGGCGGATGCCGTCGCGCAGCCCGCAGCGCGCGAGTTGGGCCGGCTCCAGCGCGGCCGCGGTGGCGCACAGCGCGGCGCGCCCGCTGCCGAATGCCGCGACGGCGAGATCGAGCGGCTGGGCGAGATAGTCGCGTTGCGCGGCGAGCGCGGTGCCGTCGACGGATTCGATCACGGGAAGCTCGGCCGTGCGCACGGCGTCGATACGCGCGGCGAACACCGCATCGAGATCGCGCAGGTGGCACGCATGTTCGACGAGCGAGAAGCCGGTGCCGGCCGGGCGGCGCGTGGCCAGCGCGGCCGGTACGTGCGCGGCGTAAGCGGCGAGCCTCGCGGGCATGCGCGCCAGCGCGGCGACGACGTCGGCGAACGGCAGCCGGTGCGGGGATGCGCTGAACACCGCGCCATAGCTGAACAGCGCACCGCCGAGCCGCCCGCGCGGCTGCGCGACTTCATGGCCGTGGCGGCGCATGACTTCCGCGACCATCGCGCCGCAGAACTGGCGGGCCGTCGTGTCGGCTTCGATTTCGGGGAATTTGCGCGCGATCTCGTCCTGGATCGCGCCGATCGCGGCGACACCGACGCGCGACAGCGCCGCGAACTCTAGATAGCGTTCGGGCTGTTCGATCAGCGCTTCGAGTTGGGCGCCGAGCGGGGTCAAGCGGAAACGGTCGAAACGGGAATGCATGTCGAAACCCTGTCTTGTAACGTATCAAAACGATACGTTACTAAGCGGGGCCTCGTCAACCGGCTCGTTCGGGCACTCCGCGGGCCCCGCCCGCGCCGCCCGGTTGCCCCGCTCAGCGCGTCTGCCGCGCGTCGATTTCCGCGAGGATGCGCGCTTCCTGCGCCTGAAGCTCGGGCGTAAACGCGTCGCCGAATTCGTCGAGTTCGTACAGCGGGCGGATCTCGATGTCGGAGTCGCCGGGCATCGGGTTCGGGCAGCGCCTCACCCACTCGACGGCTTCCTCCATCGATTTGACCTGCCACAGCCAGTAGCCGGCGACGAGCTCCTTCGTTTCGGCGAACGGGCCGTCGACGACCGTGCGGTTCTTGCCGGAAAAGTGCACGCGCTTGCCGCGGCTGCTCGGGTGCAACCCGTCGGCGGCGAGCAGGACGCCCGCTTTCACGAGTTCCTCGTTGAACTGGCCCATCGCGGCCAGCATGTCGGTGTCGGGCAGCCGGCCGGATTCGGAATCGGCGGTGGCCTTGACGATGACCATGACGCGCATTGTCGTCTCTCCTTGAAAGGGAACAGGGCGTTTGCCGACGGTGCGACGGCAAAACGATCGGTTACGACAACACGACGCGCGACGGCGACGCGAATCGACATCGCGGGCGAGAAATTTTCACGCGCGATCGAGTCGGTGCGCCGCGCGGCCGCTGTCACGGAGCGCATCGGCAAAACTGGTATGCTGATCCGCATCACGTGCACGCGGAGGGCGCCATGGCTGCTAAGGAAGTCTCGAAGAAGAAGTACCTGAAAATCCTGAACAAACGCCTGCGCGCGGAGCCGGCGGCCCCGGCCGGCGCGTCGTTCGTTTTTTTCCCGCTGGGCGCGAAGGCGAAGCACGCGACGGGCGTCGTGTCCGGCGACACGCGCAGCAAGCGCGAACTGGCCGTGATGGCAGCGGTCCAGCGCAAGGCGGCTGAAGAGTTCGTGGTCGCCGACGCCTGACGGGCGCCGCTGTACCCGTGCCGGATGAGCGCCGCCGCAGCTTACTCGGCGGCGGCTTCGCACCGGGCGATCCGCCGGCGAGCACGCAGGGAATGTCATGCGCGATCGCCGGGCTGTGCATCGGCAGGATGAGGGCGAGATCGAGCGCCTGGATCCGGCCCGAAACGGCTTGAAAACCCCTCCCGGCGATCAGGACGCCTCGTCCGCCGCCGCCGCCGGATACCGGCCGTTGCGGCCCGCTTCGTCGCCTGCCGCCAGTTGCTCCAGCGCGAGCCCCTTCGTCTCGATCCCGAGCGTCCACACGGCGATGGCCGCCGCGACGAACGACAGCGCGCCGAGCGTGAACACGCCACCCTGACCGAATACCGGCAAGACCACGCCGACCACGTAAGGCCCGATCAGCGAGCCGATCCGACCGATTGCAGACGCGAAGCCCGAACCCGTCGCGCGTGCGCCGGTGCCGTACAGCTCGGGCGTGTACGTGTACAGCGCCGCCCACATCCCGAACAGGAAGAACTGCATCGCGAGGCCCGTGACGATCAGCAGCGTCGTGCTGCCGCCGTACAGCGCGCTCTGGCCGTACGCGTACGCCATCGCGCCGCCGCCGATCAGCGACGCGATGCAGGTCGGCTTGCGTCCCCAACGTTCGACGAGCCATGCGGCGCACAGGAAGCCCGGCACGCCGCCGAGCGAGATCAGCACCGTGTAAAACACTGATTTCGTGACTTCGAAGCCGGCCTGCTGCAGCAGCGCGCCGAGCCACGACGTGAGGCCGTAGAAGCCGAGCAGCGCGAAGAACCACAGCAGCCACACCATCACCGTGCGGCGGCGGTACGCGCCGCTCCAGATCTCGCGCAGCGCGCCGCGGCCGCGCGCGGCGGCCGGTTCGGCAAGCCGCGACGGCGGCGGCAGCGTCGTGACGCCGGCCGAGCGCATCACCTTCGCCTCGATCGTATGCATCACCGCGTCGGCTTGCGCGTGCCGGCCCGCATGTTCGAGCCAGCGCGGCGATTCCGGCACGATGCGGCGCACGACCAGCACGAACACGGCCGGAATCGCGAGCAGCGCGAACACGGTGCGCCAGCCGAACTGCGGCAGCACGAAATACGCGACGATGCCGGCCGTGATGAAGCCGAGCGGCCAGAAGCCGTCCATCAGCGCGATCAGGCGGCCGCGTTTCTCGGTCGGCACGAATTCGGACAGCAGCGTCTGCGCGACCGGAAACTCCATCCCCATCCCGATGCCGAGCAGCACGCGGTAGACGATCAGCGCGTCGACGTTCTGCGCGGTCGAGCACAGGTACGACGCGGCGCCCCACAGCACCATGCTCCACTGGAACACGGGCCGGCGGCCGAAGCGGTCGGCGAGCAGGCCGGCCACGGCCGCGCCGAGCACCATCCCGAAGAAGCTCGCGCTCGCGACGAGGCCGGCGGCGGCCGTCGACAGCCCGAACTCCTTGCGGATCGAGCCGAGCACGAACGTCATCGTGCCGAGATCGACCGAGTCGAAGAAGAACGCGATCGCGATGATGAAGAAGATCCGCTTGTGATAGCCGGAGAACGGCAGGCGTTCGAGCCGGGCGGCGGCGGAGGCGGGAGCGGTGGCGGCGGGCATGGCGTCCTCTGAAATGAAAAAGGGGCCGCGCAGCGCATGCTCGACGGCCCCGATGCTTCGTATTCAGTAGACGCGACCACAAACTGCCGCATCAGAGGAAAAGCGCCGCCTGCTTGCCCAAATGCGTCATCGTCAGGCGGCGCGCGTGATGCCCGCCGGCGTCAATTCCTCAGCTTGTATCCGGTGCGGAACATCCACGCGACGATCGCGAGCAGGATCACGAGGAACAGCGCGGTCGCGGCGAGGCTGATCCACACGTGCACGTCGGCGATCCCGTAGAACGACCAGCGGAAGCCGCTGATCAGGTAGACGATCGGGTTGAACAGCGTGACCACGCGCCACGCGGGCGGCAGCATGTCGACCGAGTAGAAGCTGCCGCCGAGGAACGTGAGCGGCGTGATGATCAACAGCGGCACGAGCTGCAGCTTCTCGAAGCTGTCGGCCCAGATGCCGATCACGAAGCCGAACAGGCTGAACGTGACGGCCGTCAGCACCAGGAACAGCACCATCCAGAACGGATGCAGGATGTGCAGCGGCACGAACAGGCCGGCCGTGGCGAGGATGATCACGCCGAGCAGAATCGACTTCGACGCGGCCGCGCCGACGTACGCGATCACGATCTCCCAGTACGACACGGGCGCCGACAGGATCTCGTAGATCGTGCCGGTGAAGCGCGGGAAATAGATGCCGAACGACGCGTTCGAGATGCTCTGCGACAGCAGCGACAGCATCACGAGGCCCGGCACGATGAACGACCCGTAGCCGATGCCGTTCACGTCGCTGATGCGCGAGCCGATCGCGGAGCCGAACACGACGAAATACAGCGACGTCGAGATGACCGGCGCGATGATGCTCTGCATCAGCGTGCGGCGCGTGCGGGCCATTTCTGCGCGGTAGATCGCGCGGATTCCATGCCAATTCATGTGTCAGGTTCCTTGCACGCCGTTGCGGCGGTTGTCGATCAGGCTGACGAAAATGTCCTCGAGCGAGCTCTGCGTCGTGTGCAGGTCGCGAAAGCCGATGCCGGCCGAGCCGAGCGCGTTGATCAGCTTCGCGATGCTCGCGTCGTCGCGCTGCGAGTCGTACGTATAGACGAGCGCGGCGCCGTCTTCCGCGCGTTCGAGCCCGAACGGCGCGAGCGCGGGCGGCACGTCGGCGAGCGGCTGCTCGAGCTGCACGGTGAGCTGTTTCTTGCCGAGCTTGCGCATCAGTTCGCGTTTTTCCTCGACGAGCACGAGCTCGCCGCCGAGGATGATGCCGATCCGGTCGGCCATTTCCTCCGCTTCCTCGATGTAGTGCGTGGTCAGCAGGATCGTCACGCCGCTTTCGCGCAGCGAATCGACGAGCTTCCACATGTCGCGGCGCAGCTCGACGTCGACGCCGGCCGTCGGTTCGTCGAGGAACAGGATGCGCGGCTCGTGCGACAGCGCCTTCGCGATCATCACGCGGCGCTTCATGCCGCCCGACAGCGTCATCAGCTTGTTGTCGCGCTTGTCCCACAGCGACAGCGCCTTCAGCGTCTTCTCGATGTACGCGGGGTCGGGCGCCTTGCCGAACAGGCCGCGGCTGAACGATACGGTGGCCCAGACGGTTTCGAATGCGTCGGTGGTCAGCTCCTGCGGCACGAGGCCGATCATTTCGCGGGCCGCGCGGTATTGGTCGCGGATGTCGTGGCCGCCGACCGTCACGCGGCCTTCGGTCGGCGTGACGATGCCGCAGATCGAGCCGATCAGCGTCGTCTTGCCGGCGCCGTTCGGCCCGAGCAGCGCGAAGATCTCGCCGGGGCGGATGTCGAGGGTCACGTGCTTCAGCGCCTGGAAGCCGGACGCGTAAGTCTTGGAAAGGTCGGAGACGGAAAGGATCGGTTGCATGCTCACGGATGGCACGGCCGGCCGGCGCGACGGCCGGCGCCGCGCGTGCCCGGCGCCGCCGCCGCTGCGCAGCGGCCGGGACCGGGGACGGCATGGCGAACGGGCGTCATGTCGAACGGTAGGGTGGTGCGGGATCGCGGGACCGCCATATTAGCAATCGGCAGATCGAAATGCATTCTGATGGAAAGGCTGGCGCGTACCGGTGCCGAATTTGCGTGAATTGCGGCGATATTGCTCAATGATTCGGTGCTTTATTTGAGTGACGCGAACAATTCCGGTTGTTTTCCGTCACTCGGCCCGCGCTCGCGTGGCCGCCCGGCAGGCTGGCCGACTGTGCCGCCCGCCGGCCCTCGCGCCGTACCGGGACGCCACGCGTGGCGCTCGCGATAATGCGTTCCTTTCCCGGCGATACGGAGCGGCGCGCATGTCTTTGATCGATTTGAAATCCGTGGCGCAGGCGCAGGCCTGCGCATGGCAATCCACGATCGTCGGCGAAGTCGGTCCGGCCCGGATCAAGGTGCTGCGCATGGATGCCCAGCCTTACGAAGCGGAAGTGCACGATTACAACGAGGGGTTGCTGGTGCTCGACGGCACGCTGATGCTCGAGGTCGAAGCGGAAACGGTCGTGGTCGGCGCCGGGCAGATGTATCTCGCGCGCGCCGGCACGCGCCACGCGGTGCTGCCCGGCAGCCACGGCACGCTCGCGATCATCGACGTGTGAGGTTGCGCCGCAGCATGCATGCTGGCCGCTGAAGGCCGGCCGGCTTGGCTCGGCGCGGATTCGCGGGACCGTTCAAACGCCTGTTTCACGCGGCGTTTATTTGTCTGAGCAAATAAAATGAAGGCCGTTTGAAAATCTGTTAAATACCGTATAAACGCTAGGATCGCGCGGTGCCCGTCGTTTGGAACTCTGCATCCATTTACTTGCGGGAATGGTCCGATCATAGTCTCGACACACGACGCATCACGAAAACGAATCAAGCGTACGTATGGAGACCAACATCATGAGACGCCTATCCGCCGGGCCGGCGGGACTGCCGCTTCCCGATTTTTCGCTGAATGCAGGCGCGACGCAGGTCGCATCCCTGCGCCGTCACCTCGCCGTGTAGCGGCAAGCCGTAGCGGCGAGCCGTAGCGGCTTGCCACTTTCCGTTTCGATCGCTCCGACGGCGCCGTGCCGCATGACGGTGCCGCGGGAGCGCGTTTGTCCGCCGCCGCGTGTGCCGCATGTGCCCGACCGGCATCGCGGCGGTCCCGCGCGCAGCGTCATGCGCCGCGCATTCGTGCGGCGGCGCGATACCAACCGGCAGGCCATGCAGCCCGGCCGGACGAGACTTGTCGTACCTGAAAAGGAGGGGTTGATGATTTGCATTCCTGAATGGCGGAAGGCGATCCTGTCGTGCGCGGTGCTGATGCTGCCGTTCGTCGCCGGTTGCGGCGGCGGCGACGATCCGGGGCCGATCACCGTGCCGCAGTGCTCGGGCAGCGCATGTGGGCCGAGCGGCGCCGAAACGACGCCGCCGGTCGTGACGAAGCTGTGCCCGGACGCGCTCGATTACACGACGACGTATACGGGCGGCGCCGGCAGCGGCGAATACGTGAAGGTCAAGTTCGACACGACGAAGCTGACTTACCAGATGCAGTTCATCGACTCGTCGGTGCCGACCTCGGCAGGGCAGATCAACGACACGCGCGCGGGCCTGACGATCAGCGGCGCGTTCCATCATCCGACCAATCTCCCGACGGCCGAGCAGAATCGTTGTGCGTTCGTGCTCGACAGCGGCGCGACGAGCGACGGCGCCTATTCGGTGACGATCAATCGCGCCGATCCGCCGATGCTGTTCGTCGGCAACGGCGTGGTCGGCGGCGGAATTCCGGGCGCGACGATCGCGTTCCAGGGCATCGAACTCGCGCCCGGCTTCTTCCTCGGCTCGGTGCCGTCGCGCACGTTCGACTTCTATCCGTTCATCGGCTTTACCGACACCGAAACGGACTTCACGAAGGTGGCCGGCGTGTACAACGAAGTCGGCATTCATCTGTCGCCGACCGGCACCACCTATCAGACCACCACGCCGCAGGGCTGGCAGCCGGACGTCGTGAACTGGAACCAGACGCTCAATGCGGACGGCTCGTGCACGATCACGCCAGGCAGCGACTATTCGTGTCAGACGACCGGTTCGCCGTGGACGTTGCGCAAGAATGCGGACGGTACGCCCGACAACGTATTCGTCAGCAATGCGCCATCCGGGCAGGCCTATCCGTCGGCAGGCCAGGGACAGCCGCTCGTGATCCTCGTGCCAAGCCAGGCGCACGGCGTGATGATCGTCGGCAAGCTGAACGGCGCGCTGGTGCCGGTCGTGATCCGCGTCGGGTATGCGTATGCGGCGCCGGGCAATCCGCTGGGCTCGGTGGCCGATGCGGAGGTCGGCATCTCGATGCTCGCGCCCGCCAAAGCCGTCGCGCCCAACGTGCTGAAGGGCGGGTTCATCGGTGCGACGAGTGCATCCGCGTGCGGCGTGGTGACCAACAACGGGCCGTCGAGCAGCGCGGCAGGCCAGGGGCCGAGCTTCAATCCGTTCGTTCCGCATCCGGACCTGCCCGGCACGTTCAACACGGCTTTCAATTACTTCACGCCGTCTGCCGGCAACTGCAGCGATGGCACCGCCGTGTCGACCATCGCGGCGAACTACACGTCGACGCTGTTCCAGGGCAATACCGCGGCGTTCATCGATCCGCAAACGTCGTCGCCGACCGCGCAGTTCGGGCTCGACTACACGCAGGTATCGCCCGGCAAGGTCAAGGTCACGGCCAACAGCGACTTCAACGCGAAGGGCGCGGCCGGCAACGTGGCGATCTTCAAGAAGGGCGATACGGGGTGGATCGTGACGGCCGGCAACGTCTACGCGATGGTCGTCAACAACAGCCAGGTCAATCCGTTCTTCACGGTCGGCGCGTTCGTCCAGTAACCCGGCATTGAACACGTAACGCCGGCGGCGCATGCGCTGCCGCCGGTGAACCGAATTTCAAGAGGATTCCTATGAATTTGAAGCATTGGATGGCCGCGGCATCGCTCGCACCCGTGCTGGCCGCATGCGGCGGCGACGGCGATCCGCCGCCCGCGCCGGTGGTCCGGCTGTGCCCGCAGACGATCGACTACAACACGGTATTCATTGGCGGTTCCGGATCGGGCGAGCTCGTGAAGGTGCAGCTCGACACGACGAAGATGACGTACCGGATGACCTACCTCGCGTCGCCGGTGCCGACCACCGCGGGCACCGTGCAGCCGACCCGCGACACCGCGCCCGCGAACGTGGTCGACGGCACGCTGGCCGACGAGACGGGGCTGCCGACGGTGAAGCTGAACCAGTGCACGTTCCGGATGCAGAACGCGAGCCTCGACCCGAGCCGGCCCGCGCGGCTGTTCCTCGGCGAAGGCGTGCTCGGCGGCGCGATCCCCGGTGCGACGATCCAGTTCGACGGCGTGATCGGTGTCGGCAAGATCCCGAAGACGACGTTCCCGTACTACCCGTTCATCAGCTTCTCGTCGCTCGAAACCGACCTGACGAAGATCGCCGGCACGTACAACCAGCTCGGCTATCACCAGGTGCCGTCGCAGAACTTCCAGCCGGTGGCGCTCGACCAGAAGGTGACGATCAATGCGGACGGCAGCTATACGGAAACCGACAACTTCGGCAAGAAGAACGGCGGGCAGCCGCTCGCGTCGAGCGCGACCGTGAACCAGCCGTTCACGCTGCGTCCCGACGCGCCGGCATTTCAGTCGCTCAACTACCAGCCGCAGATTCCACCGACGCTCGCCGCGCTCGATCCAGCGAAGGCCGGCAAGGGAATCCTGATCGTCGGCAAGCTGCGCAACCAGCTCGTGCCGATCTTCATCCGTACCGGCGCCGCCAACGCGGACCTCACGCAAGGGCCGCCGAGCGCGGACGACGAATCGGGCATCTCGTTCCTGAGCCCGCAGATGGCGATCGCGCAGGGCTCGCAGAACGGCGAGTACACGGGCGTCGACAGCGCGTTCAACTACCGCGCAACCGCGCTCGTCGGCGCGCAGGCCACGCTGCTCGATCCGTTCAACGCGTCGCAGGCCGCGCTCACGCGCGCGCTGAACCTCGACTACACGCAAAAGGTGCCGGGTGTCGTGACGACCGTGCATGCGGACGCGGCGTCGGGGCCGGCGACCGGCAAGTTCGTGTTCACCGGCGGCGTGTTCGGGTTCCTCGACATGGCCGATACGAGCAACCCGTACTTCACGGTCGGTGCGTTCGTGCAGTGACCGCGTGTGGATGGAGACACGGCGGCGCCGCGCGCGAATGCGCGGCGCCCCGACAGAATGAGGGGGAGACTTCATGAAGAAGCTGATTGTCGCGGGTGTCGTCGCAGGCGTGTCGACGCTCGCATCGGCCCAGCAGGCGGGCGACAACGTCGCGACGCTGGGCTGGCTGCACATCATGCCGCAGGATTCGACCAACGGGCTGACGACGAATCTCGCAAGCATGCCGATCAACGGGCCGCTGCGCCTGCCCGGTTCGTTCACGTCGCCGGGCACGAGCCTGACGGTCAACAACGCCGATACGGTCGGCCTCACGCTCACGCACTTCTTCACCGATCACATCGCGGTGACGTCGGTGCTCGGCGTGCCGCCGGAATTCACGCTGACCGGGCACGGCGTGATCAAGCCGCCCGGCCCGGCCGGCGCGCTCGGCAACGTCGACATGGACAAGTCGGCGAACCAGCCGGCAGTGAAGAACGCGCGGCAGTGGAGCCCGACGGTCATTCTGCAGTACTACTTCAATTCGCCGACGGCGAAGTTCCGCCCGTTCGTCGGGATCGGCGTGGCCTACAGCTGGTTCAGCAACATCGAACTGAACGGCAACTTCGCGAAGGACATCAACGAGAACCTCGGCAGCGTGCTCGCCGCCGGCGCCGGCAAGCCGGGGGCGACGTCGGTCGAGGGCAAGGCGTCGTCGTCGTTCACGCCGGTCTACAACGTCGGCGCGAGCTACGCGATCGACAAGCACTGGGGGCTTACGGCGACGCTGACGTACATGCCGCTGAAGACCTACTCGTCGCTGGTAATCAAGGCGGCCGACGGCTCGACGCTCGCGACCACGCGCACGCGGCTGAAGGCCGACCCGTTGATCACGTTCGTCGGGATTTCCTACAAGTTCTGAGCCGACCGGCGCGCATGACGCGTGCCGGCGGCTTCCTGCGACCGGCTGGCGGGATCGTTCCGGCCGGAAGGTCGCGTTCCTGGCGGCGTGCCGCCATTTGTGAAGAGAGGGGGCAGTTCAAATGAGCATTCGCAAAATCGTATCGCTTGTTGCTGCAGTGGCTTTCACCGCGGTTTCGGCCGCGCCTGCTTTCGCGGTCACCGTTTCGCGCGCGGACGGTCAGCCGATGAACCCGAACGGCGAGCCGTTCTCCGCATCGGGCCTCACGAACCTGAGCAAGGGGTCGATCACGGCGGGCTGTACCGCGACCTTCAACGGCACCATTACGTCGACCGGCATCGTCAACATCACGTCGACGACGTTCACGGGCGGCGCGACGTGCTCGCTGATCAGCGGCAGCGCGAGCAGCACGTCGCCGTGGACGGGGCAGGCCGACAGCACGACGCAGCTGTCGATCAACAACGTGAAGGTGAACGTCACGCTGCTCGGCGCGTGCGGGCCGAGCAAGGTCGTGACGGCGTGGAGCGATGCGAACTCGTCGCTGACGTTCAACAACGCGACGCTGACGCCGGACTGCACGGTGGGCGGCACGGTTCTGACGTCGCCGAAGTTCCACGTGCAGTAAGCGCTGCGCGATCGGAGCGGAACCCGCCGCGCGACGGCCGTGCGGCAAGCGCGGCGGGTTTTCGCGGCTTCGATGAGTTCGAGCCGTCGCGCGTATCGGCGCGGCGGCCGGTTGGCCCCCCGTGTCGCGATCCGGTACGGGCGGCATGGCAGGGCGGCGCCGTTCATCCTGCGCCGCCCGATTCGACTGAAACATAACCGGATCAATTAGCCCGAACCATCCCGGACGACCCATGCTTACCGATCCAGCAGAGTATGGCGACGCCCGCGGCGCGACGCCCGACCGGCTGCGCACGGCCGCGTGGCTGCAGTACCTGATCGAGCATCTCGACGCGGCGGCTGGCGCCGGCGACCCGGCTGTCGTCGCGTCGCACGCGACACATGTGGGGGCTGGCGCGAGCCTGTCCCGCGAAGTATCGGCCGTGCTTTACCGGCTGGTCCCGTGGATCGCAACGGACGGCGGCGGCTGCGCGTGCGATCCGGCCGACCCGCTCGGCGCATGCTCGCACGTGCCTTCCGCGCAGCAGCTCGCGGAAGCCGAACGTTGCTGCCCGGGCTCGCGCGCCGTATTCGACACCGCGCACGGCGTGATCGATGCGTGCGCATTCGACGATCCCGATGTCGGCTGGGCCGCGCTCGAACGGATTGCCGGTGGCGTCGAACGCAGCGGCGATGATGCGGGCGCATGCACCGCGAACGAACCTGACGGGCCGCGTGAGACGCCGCCCGCGAAGAACCTGAGAGAAAGGCTGACCGCGGTCGCGGCAACGAGCACGGAAACGCCGGCCCGTCCCGGCGCCGTGATCGACGCGATCGTGCTGCGCGCCTGCGGCCCGCGCGACGACGCCGCGCGTATCGACGAGATGACCGCGCTCGCGATGTTCTCCGCTGAATTGGCCGTCGGCCACGGCGTTTCCGTTCAGGCGTACGGCGGTCAGCACAATCTCGTCGCACGCGCGATCCGCACGCATCGCGCCGATCTCGCATCGACGGACGGGTTGCTTGCCGCGCTCGCCGTGTGCCGGCTCGACCGGCTCGTCGGTGCGGGCAGCTTCTGGGCCTACTACCTGTTGGCGGGCATCGCGATCGCCGCGCCGGACACGGTGCGGGGAATCGGCCGCGGGTTTCATGGCGACACATGGCAGACGTGGTTCGGCCACGTGCTCGCGTGGCCGGCGGTCAGCCGTTTCGGGCCGACGGAGGATGCCGCGTTCGAGCGCCTGCGCGACGCGATGAGCCTGACGTCGCGCTGGAACCCGATCGTGCGCGGCAAGCGGAGGTGGGCGGGGGGCGTGTCGGCCGCCCGGCCACGCAGCGCAAACGAGCCGCCCCAATGAAACGCGGCTCGCGGCGAGAAGGCCGCGAGCCGCAGGGGGTATCGCGGCGCCCCGTGCGGGCGCCGGATCGATCAGACCGTCTCGGGTTGCCGCACGGCCTTCGCGACGTTGCGCGCCGGTGCGCCGTTCGCGACGAAGTACGGCACGTCGACACGCGCGAGCGGCGTGCGGCCGCGGATCTTGTCGGCGATCTTCTCGGCGATCATGATCGTCGGCGCGTTCAGGTTGCCGGTCGTGATGATCGGCATGATCGACGCATCGACGACACGCAGCCCGTCGAGCCCGTGCACGCGGCCTTCTTCATCGACCACCGCCATGTCGTCGTAACCCATCTTGCACGAGCACGACGGATGGAATGCGGTTTCCGCGCGGGCGCGCACGAACGCGTCGAGTTCCTTGTCGCTCTTGCAATCGGCGCCCGGATTCAGCTCGCGGCCGCGATAGCGATCGAGCGCCGGCTGCCGCATGATCTCGCGCGTCGCGCGGATCGCATCGCGGAACTCGCGCCAGTCGAGCGCTTCGGCCATGTAGTTGAACAGGATGCTCGGATGGTCGTTCGGGTCGCGCGAGCGCAGCTTCACGCGGCCGCGGCTCGGCGAGCGCATCGAGCCGACGTGCGCCTGGAAGCCGTGCATCTCGATCGCGTTCGAGCCGTTGTAGTTGATCGCCACCGGCAGGAAGTGATACTGGATGTTCGGCCACAGATCGTCGTCGCGCGTGCGGATGAAGCCGCCCGCCTCGAAGTGGTTGCTCGCGCCGAGGCCCGTGCCGTTCAGCATCCATTCGAGGCCGATCTTCGGCTGGTTCCACCACTTGAGTGCCGGGTACAGCGACACCGGCTCCTTGCACTCGTACTGGATGTACATCTCCAGGTGGTCCTGCAGGTTCTGGCCGACGCCGGGCAGGTCGAGCACGACCGGAATGTCGAGCGCCTTCAGCCATGCGCCGGGGCCGACGCCCGAGCGCTGCAGCAGTTGCGGCGACGCGATCGCGCCGCTGCACACGAGCACTTCGCGGCGCGCATGCGCGGTCGCGCGCTCGCTGCCGCGCAGGTACGTGACGCCCGCCGCGCGCTTGCCGTCGAACAGGATGCGATCGGCGAGCGCATGCGTGACGATCTCGAGATTCGGTCGAGCCTTCGCTTGGTCCAGATAGCCGCGCGCGGTGCTCGCACGGCGGCCCTTCGGCGTGACGGTGCGATCCATCGGGCCGAAGCCTTCCTGCTGATAGCCGTTCAGGTCGTCGGTGCGCGGATAGCCGGCCTGCACGCCCGCATCGACCATCGCCTCGAACAGCGGGTTCGCGCCCGGTTTGCTGGTCGTGACCGACACGGGGCCGCTGCCGCCGTGATAGTCGTTCGGGCCGACGTCGCGCGTCTCGGCTTTCTTGAAGTACGGCAGACAGTCGAGATACGTCCAGTTCTCGAGGCCCTTGTGCGTCGACCAGTTGTCGTAGTCGAGCGCGTTGCCGCGGATGTAGCACATCCCGTTGATCAGCGACGAGCCGCCGAGCCCCTTGCCGCGCCCGCACTCCATCCGGCGGTTGTCCATGTGCGGCTCGGGATCGGTCTCGTACGCCCAGTTGTAGCGGCGGCCCTGCAACGGGTACGCGAGGGCGGCCGGCATCTGCGTGCGGAAGTCGAAGCGGTAGTCGGGGCCGCCCGCTTCGAGCAGCAGCACCGTGACGTCCGGATCTTCCGTCAGGCGCGTTGCGAGCACGTTGCCCGCGGAACCCGCGCCGCAGATGATGTAGTCGTATTCGCGTGTCGTCATGACGGATCTCCTAGTCTTAAAACACCGGGTTGTAGCGGCCGAGTTCGACCTGCACCGACTTGATTCGAGTGTAGTGCTCGAGCGTCGTGATGCCGTTCTCGCGTCCGACACCGGATTGCTTGTATCCGCCAACCGGCATTTCGGCTGGCGATTCGCCCCACGTGTTGATCCAGCAGATGCCGGCTTCGAGGCGATGGATCGTGCGGTGCGCGCGCGACAGGTTCTCGGTCACGACGCCGGCCGCGAGCCCGTAGTGCGTGTCGTTCGCACGGGCGATCACTTCGTCCTCCGATTCGAAATCGAGGATGCTCATCACCGGCCCGAAGATTTCCTCGCGCACGATCTTCATGTCGTCGCGGCAATCGCCGAACACGGTCGGTGCGACGTACTGGCCGTTGGCGAAGTGGCCGTCGGTCAGGCGCGTGCCGCCCGCGAGCAGCTTCGCGCCCTCGGCCTTGCCGCTTTCGATGAAACCGAGCACCTTGTCGAGCTGCGCGGCCGACACCAGCGGGCCGAAGTTGGTGTCGGCATCGGTCGGCTTGCCGACGCGGATGCGCTTCACGCGTTCGAGCACCTTCTGCGTGAACGCGTCCTTGATCGAGCGGTGCACGAACACGCGCGTGCCGTTCGTGCAGACCTGGCCCGAGCTGAAGAAGTTGGCGGTGACCGCGATGTCGGCCGCGCGGTCGAGGTCCGCATCGTCGAACACGATCAGCGGCGACTTGCCGCCGAGTTCCATCGTCACTTCCTTCAGCGACGACGCGCCGGCGAGCGACATCACCTTCTTGCCGGTTTCGACGCCGCCGGTGAACGACACCTTCGCGATGTCCGGATGGCCGGTGAGCAGCGCGCCGACCGAGCCGTCGCCCTGCACGACGTTGAACACGCCGGCCGGTACGCCGGCTTCCGTATAGATTTCGGCGAGCTTGAGCGCGGTGAGCGGCGTGACTTCGCTCGGCTTGAACACCATCGCGTTGCCGGCCGCGAGCGCGGGCGCCGTCTTCCAGCACGCGATCTGGATCGGGTAGTTCCATGCGCCGATGCCCGCGCACACGCCGAGCGGCTCGCGGCGCGTATACACGAACGACTCGGCGCGCAGCGGCACCTGCAGCCCTTCGATCGCGGTCGCGAGGCCCGCGTAGTACTCGATCACGTCCGCGCCGGTGACGATGTCGACCGCGAGCGTCTCGCCGATCGGCTTGCCGGTGTCGCGCGTTTCGATCGCCGCGAGTTCGTCGTTGCGCTCGCGCAGCAGGTCGACCGCGCGGCGCAGGATGCGCGAGCGCTGCATCGCGGTCATCGCGGCCCATTCGCGCTGGCCTTCCTGCGCGGACGCGACCGCGCGGTCGACGTCGGCCGCGCTCGCCTGCTGCACCTGCGCGAGCAGTTCGCCGGTGGCGGGATCGAAGGTGTCGAAAGTCTTGCCGCTGGTGGCGTCGACGTAACCGCCGCCGATGTAGAGGCGCTGCAAACCGTATACGGACATGAGAATCTCCTTGAGGGCGACTGCGTCGCGCGTCAGTCGGACGCGAGCAGCAGGTCGATGTAATCGTGGGCGAGCTTCAAAGCGGCCCGGGTGTCGATCGGGCCGCCGGCGAGTGCGCCGCGCAGCCACAGGCCGTCGATCAGCGCGGCGAGGCCGCTGGCGGCTTCGCGCGCCTTCGCGGGCGGCAACGCTTTCGCGAATTCGGCGCACAGGTTCGAATGCAGGCGCCGCGTGTTCACGTGCTGCAGGCGCTTGAGCATCGGGTCGTGCATGCTCTGCGACCAGAACGCGAGCCAGGTCTTCATCACCGGCGCGCTGACTTGCGTGACGTCGAAGTTCGCCGCGACGACCGCGCGCAGCCGCGAACGCGGGTCTTTTCGTGCGGCGACGCGGCGGCGCGTGGTGGCCGACCACAGGTCGCGCAGCACGTGCCGCATCGTCGCTTCGAGCAGGCCGTCCTTGTCGCCGAAGTAATGGCTGACGATGCCCGTCGAGATGTTCGCGCGTTGCGCGACCGATGCGAGCGTCGTGCCGGGCAGGCCCGCTTCGTCGATCGAGCGCAGCGTGGCATCGATCAACTGCGCGCGGCGTATCTCCCGCATTCCGACTTTCGGCATCGCGACTCCCTTCGCCCGGACGGGCCGTGATGGAAGTCGAGAGCTTAGCGGTTTTTTATTGATCGTTCAATCAACAAAAATCGGGGCCGAACGGCGGGGCTGCGTTCCAAACGGGAAGGATCGCCGCCGTCGGAGCCATGTGCAGGTGCGGAAAAACGAGTTGAAAGAAGATTAATAAAGTTTGAATCTGTTTAAAACGGTTCGTGAAAACATGATGCAATGCGGAGGACCATTTCGACGCTTGATTTTATTACAAATGGAAAGAATGTCGAAATGTGAAAAATCATTCATGATGTGAAATCATAAAGTCGGATGGTGAAGGTGGGTGGTTTTGTATAAACCGTTTAAATTCGTCGATTTAAACTACGTAAATCATTGATAATAAATGATAAGTAATGATTTCTTGGCGATGATGCGGATTGCTCGCAAACGATTGCCATCGTCTTTTTCGAGATTCCGCATACCATAGAAATCGATAAATAAATTTGAATCTGCCGGATTTCCGGACCGAGTAGAGGGATTTTTGGAATGGCTTGAGTAAGTAATATCGACCGTATTAGTATGGCGCCGCACCACGAGGAATGAATGGCGCCGCCGGCAATTGCCGCGGTGCGTCGGCAATCGGCGCGTCCATCGACCGCGCACAGGGCCGACGCCAGCCATTGCGCAGCTGCAGCATGCCGCGACGTCGAGACGCCGCATTCACCGGAGAACGACGATGCCGACCGAAAAACACGTGGTTCCGCTGCCGAATGGTCTGAAGGTTTACGTCGAACGGAACGTGTTCGATCCGGCCTTCGACACGGCGATGCTCGTCAACGGCGCGCTCGCGACGACCGCGTCGTTCGGCCAGACCGTCCAGTATCTCGGCGAGCGGATCAACACGATCTGCTTCGACCTGCCGTATGCGGGGCAGTCGCGCCAGCACAATCCCGACTGCTCGATCCTGACCAAGGACGACGAAGCCGCGATCCTCCAGTATCTGGTCGAGCGCTTTGCGCCGGCGTTCCTCGTGTCGGTGTCGTGGGGCGGCGTCGCGTCGCTGTTCGCGCTCGCGCGCGGCTGCCCGAGCGTGCGGCGCGCGGCGATCTGTTCGTTCTCGCCGTTCCTGAACGACGCGATGATCGACTACGTGACACGCGCCCGCGACCACATCGCGGCCGGCGAGAACCTGAAGGCCGCGCAGCTGCTGAACGACACGGTCGGCCGCTATCTGCCGCGCATCATGAAGCTATACAACTACCGCTATCTCACGCGCCTGCCGCGCGACGAGCAGGACCAGGTCGCATTCCACGTCGACCAGATCCTGTCGCTGCAGCCCGAGCGCTACTTCAGCGAGTTCTCGAACATCGGCTGCGAGCTGCTGTTCCTGAACGGCGAGCGCGACGAATACACGACGCCGGCCGACGTGCGGCAGCTCGGCGCGCACGTGGCGCGCGCACGGTTCGCGACCGTGCCGGACGCAGGCCATTTCCTCGACATCGAAGGCCGGGCTCAGCGCGAATCCACCCGTACCGCGTTGCTCGATTTCTTCTGCGGCGAAGCGCCCGCCGCGGCCGGCATCGCACGCGCTACCGCGCACGCGTGCGTGCCCGCGCCGATGCACGCGCTGTCGTCGTGACGTGCTCCGTCGTGCAGCGGGCGCGTCCCGCGCATCCGAATTCCCATCCCAACGAGGCAGGCCAGCCGTGAATATCGTTCAGACCATCGCCATCGTCGTTCCGTGGGCCGCGTGGCTCGCTTACTGGATCGCCACGTCGCAGGGCGTCAAGACGACCGTGCGCAAGGAGGCGTCGCGCTCGCGCACGCTGCAGTCGATTCCGCTGATCGTCGGCGGCGCGCTGATCCTCCTGCCCGATCCGTCGTGGCAAGCGCTCGCGCCCGACTGGCAGCGCTTCGGGCTGCAGGCGCAGTGCGGGCTCGCGGTGCTGGTGGCCGGACTGCTGTTCTCGGTATGGGCGCGGCTGCATCTCGGCACGAACTGGAGCGTATCGGTCACGCTGAAGGAAGACCACGAACTCGTGCGCACGGGGCCGTATGCGTTCGTGCGTCACCCGATCTACACCGGCTGCCTGATCGCGTTGGTCGGCGCCGCGCTGATCGGCGACGAATGGCGGGGCGCGATCGGCGTGCTGCTCGTGTTCGCGTCGCTCGCGTACAAGGTGCGTGTCGAGGAGAGCTGGCTGACCGGATATTTCGGGCCGGCGTATGCGCAATACCGCCGCGAGGTCGCGGCGCTGATTCCCGGCTTCTACTGACACCCGCGAGGCGCGCGATGGCGAAGATGATCGTGACCGCGATCGGTTCGGCGGGCGACGTGCATCCGTTGCTCGGCGTCGCACGCACGCTCGCCGCGCGCGGCCACGACGTGGTGTTCTGCACGCATGCGCCGTTCGAGGCGGCCGTGCGCCGCTGCGGGTTCGCGTTCGTGCCGGTCGGCACCGCGGCGGAATACGACGCGGCGATGGCGAACCCCGCGCTGTGGGATCCGCGCACGTCGTTCCGCACGCTGTGGCGGGTGATCGCGCCGACGCTGCGCCCGCATTACGACGCGCTGCGCGCGCTGACCGATGCCGACACGGTGTTGGTCGGCACGCTGTGGGCGTTCTCCGCACGCTTCATGCAGGAATTGCACGGCACGCCGTACGTGTCGGTTCAGGTATCGCCGTCGACGCTGCTGTCCGCGCATGCGCCGCCGACTCACCCGCGCCTGACGATTCCCGCGCGCTGGCCGTTGCCGGTGAAGTCGGCGCTGATGACGCTGATCGAGCGCCAGGTGCTCGACCGCGTGTGCGGCCCGGCGCTCGACGCGGTACGCCGCGAACTCGGGCTCGCGCCCGCGCGGCGCGTGCTCGGCCGCTGGCTGCATTCGACCGACGGCGTCCTGTGTCTGTTTCCGCGCTGGTTCGCGCCGCCGCAGCCGGACTGGCCGTCGAACCATCTGCAAAGCGGTTTTCCGTTGTTCAACGATATCGCGACACCCGACGATGACGGGGCACTCGATGCGTTTCTCGCGGCCGGCGAGCCCCCGGTCGTGTTTACGGCCGGTTCGACGCTCGTCGATCACGCGGCGTATGCGCGCGCGGTGGCGGACGCGCTGCGCGCGACCGGCGCGCGCGGGATCCTGTTGACGCCTCACGACGCGGCGCAGGACGGCGGCCGGTTGCTCGTGCGCCGTTTCGTGCCGATGCGCACGCTGCTGCCGCGTTGCCGCGCGCTCGTGCATCACGGCGGGATCGGCACGGCCGCGCTCGCGTGCGAAGCCGGGATCGTGCAGGTCGTCACGCCGTTCGCGCATGATCAGTTCGATAACGCGCAACGCGTCGTCGCGAACGGCTGCGGCGTGCGGGTCGACGGTCCGCTCGACGGCGCGCGGCTCGGCGCGGCACTCGCGCGCGTGCTCGACGAACCCGCGTTCGCGGTGCATGCGGCGCGTACGCGTGCGCTGCTCGCGGCCGCGCCGGACGGCTGCGGCGCGGCCGCCGATTTCATCGAACGCTTCGTGCCCACGCGCGGACGGACGGCCGCGCGGGCCGATGTCGCGGTGGCCGGCGCATGAGCACCGCGTCGCCGCTGCACGACGGGCCCGTCGCGCCGTCCGCGTTCGACGCGCCGGCGCCGACACCCGCCGCGCAACCGGTGCGCGGCATCCGGCTCGCGCTGCTGACGTTCGCGCTGTCGCTCGCGACCTTCATCGAAGTGCTCGACTCGACCGTGACGAACGTCGCGGTGCCGGCGATCTCCGGCAGCCTCGGCGTGTCGAACAGCCAGGGTACGTGGGTGATCAGCTCGTATTCGGTCGCGGCCGCGATCGCGGTGCCACTCACCGGCTGGCTCGCCCGCCGCGTCGGCGAGCTGCGGCTGTTCGTCGGCGCGGTACTGCTGTTTACGCTGACGTCGCTGCTGTGCGGGCTCGCGCGCGACCTGCACGTGCTCGTGATCTGCCGCGCGCTGCAGGGGCTGTGTTCGGGGCCGATGGTGCCGCTGTCGCAGACGATCCTGCTGCGCACGTTCCCGCCCGACAAACGTACGGTCGCGCTCGCGCTGTGGGCGATGACGGTGCTGCTCGCGCCGATCTTCGGGCCGGTGGTGGGC
Source organism: Burkholderia sp. AU17457 (assembly GCF_002223255.1). Classification (NCBI taxonomy): domain Bacteria; kingdom Pseudomonadati; phylum Pseudomonadota; class Betaproteobacteria; order Burkholderiales; family Burkholderiaceae; genus Burkholderia; species Burkholderia sp. AU17457. The sequence continues at coordinate 1,933,984 of NZ_NKFB01000005.1, read as the reverse complement.
GGCTGGATCGTCGACAACTTCTCGTGGCCGTGGATCTTCCTGATCAATTTGCCGATCGGGTTGCTCTCGTTCGCGGTGTGCACCGCGATGCTGCGCCCCGACGCGCAGCGCGGCGCGGCCGGCCCGATCGACGTGCCGGGCATCGTGCTGCTCGTGATCGGCGTCGGCTCGCTTCAGGCGATGCTCGATCTCGGCCACGACCGCGGCTGGTTCGATTCTCCGCTGATTGTCACGCTCGCGGTGGTCGCGGCGCTCGCGATCGTGTCGCTGCTGATCTGGGAAGCGGGCGAAGCGCATCCGGTGGTCGATTTGAGCCTGTTTCGCGACCGCACGTTCTCGTTCTGCGTGCTGATCATCTCGCTCGGGATGATGAGCTTCTCCGTGGTCGGCGTGGTGTTCCCGCTGTGGATGCAGGCCGTGATGGGCTACAACGCGTTTCATGCGGGGCTCGCGACCGCATCGCTCGGCGTGCTCGCGCTCGTGTTCTCGATCCTCGTCGGGCTGCATGCGCACCGTTTCGACGCGCGCGTGCTCGCGACGTTCGGCTTCCTCGTGTTCGCGGCCGTGCTCGCATGGGACGCGCATTTCACGCTGAAGATGACGTTCGCGCAGATCGCCGCGCCGGGGCTGATCCAGGGGATCGGGCTGCCGTGCTTCTTCATTCCGCTGACGGCCGCGACGCTGTCGCGCATTCCGGACGACCGGCTCGCCGCCGCGTCGAGCCTGTCGAATTTCCTGCGCACGCTGTCGGCCGCGTTCGGCACCGCGATGAGCGTGACGCTGTGGGACAACCGCGCGACCTATCACTACGACGTCGTGTCGCAATCGGTCACGCATGCATCGGCGAACACGCAACGCTTCGTGCATACGCTGAACACGATGGGCGTGGACGGCGTGCGCGAGCTGACGACGCTGCATCACGTCGTGATGCAGCAGGCCTACATGATGGCGACCAACGACATGTTCTGGATGGCGAGCATGACGTGTCTCGCGCTCGCCGCGATGATGTGGCTGACGCGGCCCAAGCGTGGCGCCGCGGCTTCGTTCGGGCATTGAGGAGCAGACCATGACGACACTCGGCGCACTCGTGATCCTGTATCACCCGAGCGACGCGCAGCTCGACGCGCTGCGCGCATGGCGGCACGCGTGCGACGCGCTGCTCGTTGTCGACAACACGCCGCAGCCCGATGCGCGGGCTCGCGAACTGTGCACGCGCGAAGGCATCGCGCTGCTGCATCACGGCAATCGCGGCGGCATCGCGGGCGCGTACAACGCGGGACTCGCGGCGCTGTTTCGCGACCGCATCGATGCGGTCGCGCTGTTCGACCAGGATTCGTCGGTGCCGGCCGCGTATTTCCCGACGATGCGCGATGTCTGCGCGGGACTGGCGGGGCGCGCGTTCCTGGCCGGCCCCCGCATCTTCGACGAGAACGCGCGCAGCTTCCTGCCCGAACTCGCGACGAACGGCATCGGCGTGCGCCGTCTGCACATCGAGCCGGGCACGCCGATGCAGCGCTGCGCGTTCCTGATTTCGTCGGGCTGCGTCGTGTCGCGCGACGCGTTCGACGTGCTCGGCCGCTTCGACGAAACGCTGTTCATCGATCATGTCGATACCGAGTACAGCTTCCGCGCGCTGTCGCGCAACGTGCCGCTCTATGTCGTGCCGTCGCTGGTGCTGACGCATCGGATCGGCGCGAAGCAGCGGCGCGCGATCGGCCCTTTTGAAATGACGTCGATGAATCACTCGTGGCAGCGGCGCTACTACAGCGCGCGCAACGCGGTGCAGCTCGGGATGCAGTACGGGCTGCGTTTTCCGGTGGCGCTCGTGCCGAACCTGCTGACCGTGTGGCAGGTCGTGCAGATCGCGCTCGTCGAGCGCGACAAGCGCGCGAAGCTGGCCGGCATCCTGTTCGGCGTCGCGGACGGCCTGTTCGGCCGGCTCGGCCCGCTCGAGCGCACGCGGCCGCGTCTGGCCGCGCGGGCGCAGCGCGTTCGGCAGGGGTGACGATGCGGCGGATGAAGCAAGCGGCGGGTACGCCGCGCGGCGTAAGGGGCGGCGCGATGATCGCGGCCGTGGCGGCGTTGCTCGCCTTGGGCGGATGCGTGCCGTCGGGCTTTTTGCCGTCGCTGTCGCTGCGCGCGCCGGCCGACGATGCGCTCGTGCATACCGCCGGCCCCGGCGCGAACGGCGCGTGGCCGGCGCCTGACTGGGTGAAGCAGTTGCAGGATCCGCAGCTCGACGACCTGGTGGCCGAGGCGTCGCAGAACAACCCCGATCTTCAGGTCGCACAGGCGCGGCTGCGGATCGCGCAGGCGCAGCTTCAGCAGTTCGATTCGCTGACCGGGCTGACGGGCACGGCCGGCGCGACGATCAGCCGCGCACGGATGCCGAAGCCCGGCGACATCGCCGACGTGACGGCCGGTGGCTATCGCGTGCCGGTGCAGATTTTCGGCGATCCGAACGTGTCGCCGTCGTCGATCTTCGTCGGGCTGAACTACCAGCTCGACCTGTGGGGCAAGAACCGCGCGGCGACGAAGAGCCTGATGTCGTTGCGCGACGCGGCCGGTGTCGAGGCCGAACAGGTGCGGCTCACGCTCGCCGTCGCGATCGTCACCGTGTATTGCCAGCTCGACCAGGCGTACGCGGTGCGCGATCTGTTGCAGCAGAAGCTGAAGATCAGCCAGCGCGTGACGGCGGTGCTGCGCGAGCGCACCGCGCGCGGCCTCGACAATGCGTACGACGCGAGCGACGCATCGATCAAGCGCAGCCGCCTGCTCGAACAGATCGCGTTGAACGACGAGCAGATCAAGCTCGCGCAACTGCAACTCGGCGTGCTGTCGGGCCGCGGCCCGGAGCGCGGGCTCGCGCTGCAGCGGCCGCGCGTCGGCGCGTTCGCGGGCGGCGCGGTGCCCGCGCGGCTGCCGGCCGACCTGCTCGGCCGCCGGCCCGACATCGTCGCCGCGCGGCTGCGGGTCGAGGCCGCGTTCGCGAATGCCGACTCGACGCGCGCGCAGTTCTATCCGGACGTGAATCTCGTCGCGCTCGGCGGCGTGTTCGCGCTGACGCCCGCGTCGCTGTTCTCGCGCGATTCGCTCGCGGGCTCCGTCGGCCCCGCGATCTCGCTGCCGATCTTCGATCGCGGCCGGCTGAAGGCGAAGCTCGGCGCGGACGTCGCGCAGGCCGACGTCGCGATCGGGCTGTACAACAAGACCGTCGACGACGCGCTCGGGCAGGTCGCGCGGCTCGTCACGTCGCTGCAGACGTCGCGGACGCTCGTCGCGCAGCAGCAGGACGCGGTCGCGGCCGCGCAGAAGATCGTGCAGATCGCGGCGGATAGGCATCGGCGCGGCGTGCTGATGCAGAAGGACGTCGATGTCGCGGATCTCACGCTGATCGACGAGCGCGCGCAGATGATCGCGCTGCTCGGCAAGCAGCGGACGCTGCGCGTTGCGTTGATCGGCGCGCTGGGCGGCGGGTTCGATGCGGGCGCAACGGTCGCGCAGGCGCAGACGCCGGCAGTGCAGCGGGTGCGTAGTGGGGCTGCGAGGCGCGATGCGGAAACGGCTCTGGTCGCGAACCGGTCGGAGGTGGCGAGTCCGTCGAATGATCGACACGCGGGGAGCAGCGCAGTGTCACCGTACGGCGCCCCGACGCGTAGTGCTTCCGCGCCCGAATCCGCACGACGCGCCGACACGGCACGCCCGTCGACCGTCGATACGACCCAACCAGACGCAACGCCGCGCGGTACACCCGTTCTCGCACGCACGGCCTCGGCGAACCCGACGCGGGGCTTGTCGCCGATGCCCGCGATTCCCGTCTTCCAGCACGATCGTCTGATCGTTACGCAAAGCGACTGATGCACCACGACAACCTTCATTCCGCCGCGCCGCCGGCCGCGCTGAACGATCCGGCACTCGACGCGCGCCGCGCGACGCGCCGCAAGCGCTTCACCGTGTTCTTCGCGATCGTGCTGCTGGCCGCGCTCGCATGGATCGCATACTGGCTGTTGAGCGAGCGCTACTACGAAGACACCGACGACGCGTACGTCGCCGGCAGCATCGTGCAGGTGGCCGCGCAGATCCCGGGCGCCGTGACCGACGTGGTGGTCGCCGACACGCAGGCCGTGCGCGCCGGACAGACGCTCGTGCGGCTCGACGACACCGAGGCGTCCGTCGCGTTCGCGCAGGCGAAGGCGCAGCTCGCACAGGCCGTGCGCCAGGTCGCGAACGCGAGGATCTCGAACACGATGTACGTCGAGGCCGTGAATGCGCGGCGCGCCGACCTGTCGCTCGCGCAGCGTGCGCTCGCCGCGCGTTCCGGCGCATCGGTCGAGATCGTCGCGCCGGAAGAGCTGGCGCGGGCGCGTGCGGCGGTGGCCGGCGCGCAGGCGAGCCTCGCGGCCGCGCAGGCACAGCTCGACGCGGCGCGCGCGCTCGGCAGCAAGCTGCCCGTCGACGAAAGCCCGGCTGTCGTCCAGGCGGCCGCGCAGTTCAAGCTCGCGTACCGGAACCTGAAACGCACGACGATCGTCGCGCCCGTCGACGGCACGATCGGGCAGCGCTCGGTGCAGGTCGGCCAGCAGGTCGGGCCCGGCGTGCCGCTGATGTCGATCGTGCAGCTCGATCGTCTGTGGGTCGAGGCGAATTTCAAGGAAGGGCAGATCCGCCACATGCGCGTCGGGCAGCCGGTCGAGGTCGTGTCGGATCTCTACGGCTCGCGCATCGCCTATCGCGGCCGCGTGCAGGGCTTCTCGGCGGGCACGGGCAGCGCGTTCTCGATGCTGCCGTCGCAGAACGCGGCGGGCAACTGGATCAAGGTCGTGCAGCGCGTGCCGGTCGTGATCGCGCTCGATCCGCGCGATCTCGCCGCGCATCCGCTGCGCATCGGGCTGTCGATGCGCGCGACGGTCGACACGCACGACCGCAACGGTCACGCGCTCGACAGCGAGCCGCCGACGCCGGCCGTCAGCACGCGCGTGCACGACGGCGTCGCGAGCGACGCGGAAGCGGCCGCCGCCGCGATCATCCGCGAGAATCAGGGCGGGTAGCGGCTGCCGGTCATGGCGTGGCCGGCAGCCACGGCCGGTCCGACCCCGGTGCGTCTCTCGCCCGGTAGATTTCCGCCCGACTTTCGTCTTTCCGCCATCGATGTCGGCGTCGATCAAACGCATGTCGCGTTTGAGACATCGGCGCCCCTGCCTCCCGGACTACTCTCGAACAGCACGTTGCGCGTGCGCCGCATGGCGCCGGCGCGCCGCGGCGCCATCCAACGAGACATGGAGACAATACGATGAGCAGCAATCGAGGTGTCGTCTATCTTGGGCCGGGCCAGGTCGAAGTCCAGAAAATCGATTATCCGAAGATGGTCGACCCGAGCGGCCGCGCGATCGGCCACGGCGTGATCCTGAAAGTGGTCAGCACGAACATCTGCGGCTCCGACCAGCACATGGTGCGCGGCCGCACGACCGCGCCGGTCGGCCTCGTGCTCGGTCACGAGATCACCGGCGAAGTGGTCGAAGTGGGCCGCGACGTCGAGACGCTGAAGATCGGCGATCTCGTGTCGGTGCCGTTCAACGTCGCGTGCGGCCGCTGCGCGATGTGCAAGGACACGCATACGGGCGTGTGCCTGAACGTGAACCCGTCGCGTGCGGGCGGCGCGTACGGCTACGTCGACATGGGCGGCTGGATCGGCGGCCAGGCCGAATACGTGCTCGTGCCGTATGCCGATTTCAACCTGCTGAAATTCCCGGATCGCGACCAGGCGATGGCGAAGATCCGCGACCTGACCTGCCTGTCCGACATTCTGCCGACCGGTTATCACGGTGCGGTGAGCGCGGGCGTGAAGCCCGGCTCGACCGTCTACATCGCGGGCGCGGGCCCGGTGGGGATGGCCGCGGCCGCATCGGCGCGCCTGCTCGGCGCGGCCGTGACGATCGTCGGCGACATGAACGCGGAACGCCTCGCGCATGCGCGGGCGATGGGCTTCGAGACGGTCGACCTGTCGAAGGACGCGTCGCTCGGCGAGCAGATCGAGCAGATCCTCGGCGTGCCCGAGATCGACTGCGCGGTCGACTGCGTCGGCTTCGAGGCGCACGGCCACGGCTCGTCGGGCCATTCGGAGGAAGCGCCCGCGACGGTGCTGAACTCGCTGATGGAAATCACGCGTCCGGCCGGCGCGATCGGCATCCCGGGCCTGTACGTGACGGACGATCCGGGCGCGAAGGACAAGGCGGCGCAGCACGGCAGCCTGAGCATCCGCTTCGGCCTCGGCTGGGCGAAGTCGCATTCGTTCTTCACGGGCCAGACGCCGGTGCTGAAGTACAACCGCAACCTGATGCAGGCGATCCTGTTCGACCGGCTGCCGATCGCGAAGATCGTCAACGTCGAAGTGATCTCGCTCGACCAGGCGCCGGAAGGCTACAAGAAGTTCGACGGCGGCGCGCCGCGCAAATTCGTCATCGACCCGCACGGGTTGCTGGCCGCGTGATGCGCTAGCGTTCGACACGCACCACACGAAGCGGGCGGTTCCGGAAACGGGCCGCCCGCTTTTTTCGTGGCGGGAGCGAAGGCGAAGGCAGTGCAACGCGGCGACCGCCGAGCCCGAGTCGCGCTCAGTGGCCGCGATAGAGTTTCGCGAGTTCGGCGTTGCTGGCCGGGGCGCGACGTGTGCGCCCGGCGTGCTGGCTGACGCGGCGGATCGTGCGCGTGGGGCGATGGGCGGTATCGCGGTTGCCTTTCCAGTCGGCGACGCGGACCGCGCCGGCGCGCGTCCGGTCAGGCGCGCGCAACGATGGCGCGGCTTGTGCAACCGCCACCTTGCGAGCGGGCTTGCCGGCGAGTGGGGCGCCTTGTGGCGGACTGGCCGCCACTTGTGTTTCATCAGGCGAATGAAACGGATAGACGGGCGCCGGCACGACCGGCAGCAACGGATCGTTCGACGCGGGCAGCATGGCTTCGGTCGCGACGGCGGCTGGCGCACCGGATCCGCGACAAACGGGATCGGCCTTGCAGGTCTGGTCGACCATCACGTAGCCGCCGACCAGCAGCACGAGCGTGAGGATGCTCAGGATCGGTGCGCTCGACGCGCGCGGCCGCTGGAAGGCCGCGTTGCGCCACGCGCGGGCGATGCGTGACGACCACGTGTGAAACGATCGCGGCGCATGAGAGGCGTGCGCGTCGGCCGGCGTGTGGCGGATCGGTTCGAACGGCCAGTTCCATCGACCGCAGACGGGGCAGTGCTCGAGCGCCCGGAACGCCACGAACCCGCATTCGCGGCAGCGGCAGCACGTCGCGTGCCGCGATTCGGCGCGCGCATTCAGCACGGCGCGCCAGGCGTCCCGCGGGCGGACGCTCCGGCTAGGCAGGACGCGCATGTCGGCGACCGGTGGGCGCGATCGTCGGGCTAGAGATCGGCGGTCGTTCGCATGCGGTGCTCATGGGATTCTCCATAACATCGGACGGGAGGAACCCGTTCGTCCACGTCTGCCTGCCGCTTCATTCTTGGTCGTTCGCGCGCGAAACGCAAGGCGCATGTCTCGCGTTGCGTTCCGCACGTTTCGTACTAGCCGCCATGCCGCTGTCGGGCCGCGAGCGTGCCGAGCGTCTCCAGCGCGCGCTCGACCGCCGGTGTCCACGGTCGCCCGTAATTGAGTCGCAAATAGCGGCGGAAGCCGCCGGTCGCGGAAAAGATCGGCCCCGGCGCGATGCTCACGCCGTTTTCCATCGCTTCGCCGAACAGGTGCATCGCATCCATGTGCGGCGGCAGTTCGATCCACAGGAAATACCCGCCGCGCGGCGCGAACACTTCGGTATCCGTCGGAAAATACGCGCGCACGGCGGAGAGCATCTGCGCCTGGTGCGCGGCGAGATTGCGGCGCAGCTTGCGCAGGAAGCGATCGTATGCGCCGTCGCGCAGGTAGCTCGAAATCGCCATCTGCGCGGGTACGTCGGCGGCCGGCGCACTCGCGCCTCTGGCCTGTCGGATCTGCCGGACGAAGCGGCCAGCCGCGACCCAGCCGATCCGGAATCCGGGCGCGAGGCATTTCGAGAACGATCCGCAATGCAGGACGAGCCCGCGGTCGTCATACAGTTTCGCGGGGCGCGTGGGCGCCGTGCCGAACTGCAATTCGCCATACACGTCGTCCTCGATCAGCGGTACGCCGCGGGACGCGAGCAGGTCGATCAGCACGCGCTTGCGCTCGTCGGTCAGCGTCGCGCCGGTCGGGTTGTGGAACGACGTCATGAACCAGCACGCGCGCACCGGATGCGTGTCGAGCGCCTCCGCGAGCGCGTCGAGGTCGAGGCCCGTGCGCGGATCGACCGGAATCTCGACCGCCTTCAGATGCAGGCACTGCACGGCCTGCAGCACCGCGTGGAATGCCGGCCGTTCGATCGCGACGATGTCGCCCGGGCGCGTCAGTGCCTGCAGGCTGAGCGTCAGCGCTTCGGTCGCGCCCGTCGTGATGACGATTTCCTCCAGCGGTAGCGACGCGCCCGCGTTCAGGTAGCGCAGCGCGATCTGACGGCGCAGCGCTTCGTTGCCGGGCGGCAAGCCTTCCAGCAGTTTCGTGCGGTCCATGTGGCGCGCGGCCGAGGCCACGTGACGCCACAGGCTGCTCATCGGAAACAGCGAATAGCTCGCGAATGCCGAGCCGAGGGGCACGATGTCGTCGCATTTGAGCGAGTCGAGCAGGCGGAACAGCGCATCGTCGTCGCCGGCTTCCGCGACGTCGTTCTGCGCGGCGCCGGGCTTGCGCGGCGGATCTCGGTTGAACCGCACGTGCTTGTCCGCAACGTTCGCAACGAAATAGCCGGAGCGGGCCCGCGCGACGATCAGGCCCTCGCTTTCGAGCGCGTAGTACGCGCGAAACACCGTGGACGGGCTCACGCGATACGCGCGGCATGCCGCACGCACGGTGGGGATGCGCGCGCCGGGCGTCAGGTCGCCGCGCCGGATGGCGTCGGCGATGGTCTGTGCCAGTACCGCATAGCGCTTCATGCGCGTTCTCCCGGCCGTCGGACCTCGATGACAAAGAGTAGTACGGCAGCCGGCACGTGCAAGCGCGGCCCCAAAACCGCTGATCCGTATGTTTTATCGGCGCTCTGATCCTGTTCTTTCGTCTGACAAACGGGCATCCTCCCGCAAGCTTTGTTCCCGCTGTCCGACCGATACGGAATTCACGCTGCCCGACCGCGAATCCGAGACGCCCGCGCGTGTCGCGCGAGTCCTTTTCTGCGGCGTCCGCACCTTACCCGGAAGTATCCAGCGTGACATTGAAGACCCTCGTCGCGGGCCTCGTGGCCGGCATCGCCCTCAATATGTTCAGCGGCGTGGCCGCCGCAGCCTGCGTCAACAATCCCGCCGCCCAGCCGAACGCAACGTTCCCCGCTGCACTGACCGGCAAGCTCGTCTATCACAGCTACGTCAAGTACGGCGACGGCACGAGCCAGCTGTTCCTCTACGATTTTTCGGCCCGTACGCTGACGCAACTCAGCAAGAGCGCGTGGGGCATCACCGATCCGATGAACGGCGTGTTCAGCCCCGACGGCAAGTGGCTCGCGTTCATGGGCATCCGCAACGGCGCATGGAACGTGTTCATGCTGCAGCTCGGTGCCGGCACGCCGCCCGTCAACATGACGAACAGCACGGGCGCCACGCGCAACGAAGACCCGAAGTTCAGCACGGACGGCAAGACGCTCGTGTTCAAGCAGAACGGCGACGTCAAGCAGGCGACGCTGTCGTACACGAGCGCGGGCCCGGTGTTCACGTCGGTCGTGAGCCTGACGAACGCGCCGGCCGGCGCCGAATATTCGATGCCGTTCCTCGCGCCGGACGCGAGCGCCGTGTACTACGCAACCGGCGCCGGCTCGAACATGGGGCTGATGAAGCGCACGATCGCGACCGGCGCGACCGCCGTGTTCGACCGGCCGGCCGGGCTGCAGACGTACTACCCGGCCGTGCGCGCGGACGGCATGGTGTACTACGCGCGCTGGAAGGATAGCGGCGGCGCCGACCAGATCTATGCGAAGACGGCCGACCCGGCCTCGACACCGAGCGCGCTGGCGCTCAACGACTGCATGAGCAACAACTCGGACCCGGCGCCCGTCAACGGTACGAACTACCTGTTCTTCTCGTCGACGACGGCGGGCGGCTATCAGCTCTACGTGGGCGACGTGACGACCGGCCAGCGCTGGAGCCTGTCGCAGTTCGGCGTGAATGCCGATGCGACGAAGGCGAAGCTCGGCGCGAACTACTACGGCGGCGCGGCCGCGGCACGTACGCTGCTGTCGCAGGGGCGGCCGGCCGCGGCGTCTGCGAGCTACAACGCGTCGCTCACGCCGGACAAGGCGTTCGACGGCAACACGACGAGCACGCGCTGGGATTCGCCCGAGGGCGCGGGCGTCGATCCGCAATGGATCTCCGTCGATCTCGGTGCGACGAAGACCATCAGCAGCATCGATCTGTACTGGGATGCAGGCGCGCTCGTCTACCAGATCCAGACGTCGAACGACAACGCGAACTGGACGACGATCTATTCGACGAGCAACGGCGTGTCGTATGGTCACGTCACGCTGCCGAACCTGAGCGGGCACGGCCGTTACGTACGGATGCTCGGCACGAAGCGGGCGACGCAGTGGGGGTATTCGCTCGATGAAATGCAGGTGTGGGGATCGTAAGCGCAAAGGAAAAAGCGACCTTCAAGGTCGCTTTTTTTGCTTCATGCGCCACCCGCCTCACGCATGCAGCACATGCGCCGGAAATGCCGGCGCAGCACTCGCCGCCCCCTGCGCGAGCGGCGCGACCTGCTTGCGGCGTTCGCGCGTCGGCGCGACGCCGAACGCGTCGCGATAGCTCTTGCTGAAGTGGCACGCCGACTGGAAGCCGCACGCCATCGTGATGTGCATGATCGACATGTCGGTCTGCAGTAACAGCTCGCGCGCACGGCGCAGCCGCAACGTCAGGTAGTAGTGCGTCGGCGTCATCCCGAGATGCTCGCGGAAGAGACGCTGCAATTGCCGTTGCGACATGTTCGCGAGCCGCGCGAGTTCCTCGCGCGACAGTGGTTCCTCGATGTTGTTCTCCATCAGCGAGATCACTTCGAAGAGCGACTTGTTCGCCGAGCCGAGGCGCGCGACGAGCGGCATGCGTTGCTGCGCGCTCGTGTCGCGCACGTGTTCGACGATGAACTGCTCGGCGATCTGCGTGACGCGCGCGGTGCCGACGCGCGCGGCGATCAGGTTCAGCATCATGTCGAGCGGCGCGACGCCACCCGTGCAGGTGATGCGGTCGCGGTCGATCACGAACAGTTCCTTCAGGAAGCGCGTGTCCGGAAACTCTTCCTTCAGCGCCGACATGTTCTCCCAGTGGATCGCGCACGCGTAGCCCGCGAGCAGCCCCGACTTCGCGAGTGCATAGGTGCCCGTGCACAGGCTGCCGAGCGGCATCCCCAGGCGCGCGAAGCGGCGCAGGGTCGACAGATGGGCGGGCGTGGTCGCGCGCTGCACGTCGACGCCGCCGCACACGAATACGATGTCGGGTTGCCCCACGCATTCGGCCGGCCCCGTGTCGACCGTGAGGCCGTTGCTCGCCGTGACCGGACCGCCGTCCGGGCTGATCACCGACCAGCGGTAGAGCGGCTGGCCGCTCAGGTAGTTCGCCATCCGAAGCACCTCGATCGCATTGGTGAACGCGATCATCGTGAAGTTCGGTAAAGGCATGAACGCGAAGTGGGACAGCGACGCTGTGCGGTCGGGCGACATGGGGAGCGTTCCTTGAATCTCTAATAGCTTTTGGCCCGAGGCACGAATCGGGCTGCGGTATTGTGTGAGCGAGTGCAACAAGCGTGCCATACGGCTAAACCCTAGCTCCATACGTTGTCTGGGCATCGGGCCGTTGCTGCACTGCACCGTATCCGGGACAAGCCGCACTCGAACGTGCGGCAAACGCACTGCCGGTGTGCGTGTCCATAGGTGAACCATCGACATCGTTTCGGGCGCCCGTCCCGAAAAGCACGATCGGTCACTTGTACAAAACGGACGCGCATGGCGGAAAAGGCAAAGAACGCGTCTAAATTCATCAATCCGCCGAAAATCCGAACGACAAGAATAGAGCCGTCGGCAGCCTTGCACTGGACGAGCGGGAAACCCAGTCACGGCGGGCCTTGAGCTTCGGTTGCAGCCCTTTATTCTTCGTCACGGACGCACTATGTCGAACACCCAGCCTTTCTTCTCGCAGACCCTTGCCGAGCGCGACGCGCCGGTGCGCAGCGCCATCCTGAAGGAACTCGAGCGTCAGCAGTCGCAAGTCGAGCTGATCGCGTCGGAAAACATCGTGTCGCGCGCCGTGCTCGAGGCGCAGGGCTCGGTACTGACCAACAAGTACGCGGAAGGCTATCCCGGCAAGCGCTACTACGGCGGCTGCGAATTCGCCGATGAAGTCGAGGCGCTCGCGATCGAACGCGTGAAGCAGATCTTCAACGCCGGCTATGCGAACGTGCAGCCGCACTCGGGCGCGCAGGCGAACGGCTCGGTGATGCTCGCGCTCGCCAAGCCGGGCGACACGGTGCTCGGCATGTCGCTCGACGCGGGCGGCCACCTGACGCACGGCGCGAAGCCGGCGCTGTCCGGCAAGTGGTTCAACGCGGTCCAGTACGGCGTGAACCGCGACACGCTGCGCATCGATTACGACCAGGTCGAGGCGCTCGCGCACGAGCACAAGCCGAACCTCATCATTGCCGGCTTCTCGGCGTACCCGCGCGCGCTCGACTTCGCACGCTTTCGCGCGATCGCCGACAGCGTCGGCGCGAAGCTGATGGTCGACATGGCGCACATCGCCGGCGTGATCGCCGCGGGCCGCCACGCGAACCCGGTCGAGCACGCGCACGTCGTCACGTCGACCACGCACAAGACGCTGCGCGGCCCGCGCGGCGGCTTCGTGCTGACCAACGACGAGGACATCGCGAAGAAGATCAACTCGGCCGTGTTCCCCGGCCTGCAGGGCGGCCCGCTGATGCACGTGATCGCCGGCAAGGCCGTCGCGTTCGGCGAAGTGCTGCATGCGGACTTCAAGACCTACATCGACAGCGTGCTCGCGAACGCGCAGGCGCTCGGCGAAGTGCTGAAGGCCGGCGGCGTCGATCTCGTCACGGGCGGCACCGACAACCACCTGCTGCTGGTCGACCTGCGCCCGAAGGGCCTGAAAGGCGCGCCGGTCGAGCAGGCGCTGGAGCGCGCGGGCATCACCTGCAACAAGAACGGCATTCCGTTCGACACCGAGAAGCCGACCGTCACGTCGGGCATTCGCCTCGGCACGCCGGCCGGCACGACGCGCGGCTTCGGCGTCGCGGAGTTCCGCGAGATCGGCCGCCTGATCCTCGAAGTGTTCGACGCGCTGCGCGCGAACCCGGAAGGCGACGCCGCAACCGAACAGCGCGTGCGCCGCGAGATCTTCGCGCTCTGCGAGCGCTTCCCGATCTACTGATCGACCCCACAAGAACAGTCACACGAGCGAGAGCAGATATGAGCACGCTGCATCAGGACAGCATCATCATCGACGGACTGAACATCTCCAAGTTCGAGAAGCCGGTGTTCGAGGACATGCGCAAGGGTGGCATCACGGCCGCGAACTGCACGGTGTCGGTGTGGGAGAACTTCACCAAGACCGTCGACAACATCGGCGTGATGAAGAAGAAGATCCGCGACAACGGCGAGCTGCTGACGCTCGTGCGCACGACGGACGACATCTTCCGCGCGAAGAAGGAAGGCAAGACCGGGATCATCCTCGGCTTCCAGAACGCGCATGCGTTCGAGGACAACCTCGGCTACATCGAAGCGTTCGCCGACATGGGCGTGCGCGTCGTGCAGCTTTGCTACAACACGCAGAACCTGGTCGGCACCGGCTGCTACGAACGCGACGGCGGGCTGTCGGACTTCGGCCGCGAAGTGATCACCGAGATGAACCGCGTCGGCATCATGGTCGACCTGTCGCATGTGGGCGGCAACACGTCGTCCGAAGCGATCGCGTTCTCGAAGAAGCCGGTGTGCTATTCGCACTGCCTGCCGTCGGGCCTGAAGGAACATCCGCGCAACAAGAGCGACGCGCAGCTGAAGGAGATCGCCGATGCGGGCGGCTTCGTCGGCGTGACGATGTTCGCGCCGTTCCTGAAGCGCGGCATCGAGGCGAACATCGACGACTACATCGAGGCGATCGACTACGTCGTGAACCTGATCGGCGAAGACGCGGTCGGCATCGGCACGGACTTCACGCAGGATTTCGCGAAGGAGTTCTTCGACATGCTGACGCACGACAAGGGCCGCTATCGCCAGCTGACGAACTTCGGCAAGGTGATCAACCCGGACGGCATCCGCACGATCGGCGAATTCCCGAACCTGACCGCGGCGATGGAACGCCACGGCTGGAAGGAGTCGCGGATCCGCAAGATCATGGGCGAGAACTGGGTGCGCGTGTTCAAGGACGTGTGGGGCGCATAAGCGCCCGCCGAGCCGAACCGCTACCGTCGTTTCAACATAAAAAAATCGGGACGTGCCGGCGCTTGATGCGCGGGCACGCGGACGATGTCGCGCCTGCGCAATGAGCCGCGCGGCCACTTTCCTCACGGAGTCACCACGATGCAACCGCAACTGCCGATCAACGTCGATCCCGATACCGGCGTCTGGACCACCGACGCGCTGCCGATGCTGTACGTGCCGCGCCACTTCTTCACGAACAACCACGTCGCCGTCGAGGAAGCGCTCGGCGTCGATGCGTATGCCGAGATCCTGTACAAGGCCGGCTACAAGTCCGCCTACCACTGGTGCGACAAGGAGGCCAAGCTGCACGGCCTGACCGGCATGGCCGTGTTCGAGCACTACCTGAAGCGCCTGTCGCAGCGCGGCTGGGGCCTGTTCTCGATCATCGAGGCCGACCCGGCGAGCGCCCGCGCGAAGATCGAACTGCGCCACTCGTCGTTCGTGCTCCAGCAGCCGGGCAAGGAAGGCAAGCTCTGCTACATGTTCGCGGGCTGGTTCGCGGGCGCGATGGACTGGGTCAACGACACGACGCCGGAAGGCAAGGGCGCGCCGCGCGCGTACTCGAAGGAAGTGCAATGTGCGGCCGAGCATCACGACCACTGCATCTTCGAAGTGTCGCCGATCGCGCACTGACGCACTGATTCACTGAAGCAGAACAACACCCGCAACACGAGACATTCGAACGCCAGAGGTCGCCAGCGATGCGTTATCCCCACCTGTTCAAACCCATGCAGCTGAACCAGCTGACGCTGCGCAACCGGATCGTCAGCACCGCGCACGCGGAGGTGTATGCCGAGCCGGGCGGCCTGCCGGGCGACCGCTATATCCGCTACTACGAAGAAAAGGCGAAGGGTGGCGTCGGCCTGGCCATCTGCGGCGGGTCGAGCCCGGTATCGATCGACAGCCCGCAAGGCTGGTGGAAATCGGTGAACCTGTCGACCGACAAGATCATCGATCCGCTCACGCGCCTGGCCGACACGATGCACAAGCACGGCGCGAAGATCATGATCCAGGCGACGCACATGGGCCGCCGCTCGTCGTTCCACGGCGAGCACTGGCCGCACCTGATGTCGCCGTCGGGCGTGCGCGAACCGGTGCACCGCGGCAATGCGAAGATCATCGAGATCGAGGAAATCCGCCGCATCATCGGCGATTTCGCGGCGGCCGCGAAGCGCGTGAAGGCGGCCGGCATGGACGGCATCGAAATCTCCGCCGCCCACCAGCACCTGATCGACCAGTTCTGGAGCAAGCGTTCGAACCATCGCACCGACGAATGGGGCGGCAGCCTCGAAAACCGCCTGCGCTTCGGCATCGAAGTGCTGACGGCCGTGCGCGAGGCGGTCGGCAAGGACTTCTGCGTCGGCCTGCGCATGTGCGGCGACGAATTCCACGAGGACGGCCTCGATCACGAAGCGCTGAAGGAAATCGCGCAGGCGATGTCGGAGACGGGCCTGATCGACTATCTGAGCGTGGTCGGCTCGGGTGGCGATACGCACAACACGATCGCGAACTGCATGCCGCCGATGGCGTTGCCGCCGGAGCCGTTCGTGCACCTCGCGGCCGGCATCAAGTCGGTCGTGAAGATTCCGGTGATGCACGCGCAGAGCATCCGCGATGCGGGCCAGGCCGAGCGCCTGCTCGCGAACGGGATGATCGACCTGGTCGGCATGACGCGCGCGCAGATCGCCGATCCGCACATGGTGATCAAGATCCGCGACGGCCGCGAGGACGAAATCAAGCAGTGCGTCGGTGCGAACTACTGCATCGACCGCCAGTACAACGGCCTCGACGTGCTGTGCATCCAGAACGCGGCGACGTCGCGCGAAGCGACGATGCCGCACATCATCGAGAAATCGCGCGGCCCGAAGCGCAAGGTCGTGGTGGTCGGCGCCGGCCCGGCAGGGCTCGAGGCCGCTCGCGTCGCGAAGCTGCGCGGCCACGACGTCGTGCTGTTCGAGAAGAACGCGGAAGTCGGCGGCCAGGTGATGATCGCCGCGAAGGCGCCGCAGCGCGAGCAGATGTCGGGGATCATCCGCTGGTTCGACATGGAAACGAAGCGCCTGGGCGTCGACCGGCGTCTCGGCGTGGCCGCCGACGAGAAGATGATCATGGCCGAGAAGCCGGACATCGTCGTGCTTGCCACCGGCGGTTCGAGCTTCACGTGGCAGGTGCCGGCGTGGGGCGTCGCCGAAGGCCTCGCCGTCAGCTCGTGGGACATCCTGACCGGCAAGGTCGAGCCGAAGCAGAACGTGCTGCTGTTCGATGGCGTGAGCACGCATGCGGGCGCCGGCGTGGCCGACTTCATGGCGAGCCGCGGCTCGAAGGTCGAGGTCGTCACGCCGGACGTGAAGGTCGCCGACGACTGCGGCGGCACGACGTTCCCGATCTTCTATCGGCGCCTGTACGCGTTCGGCGTGATTCCGACGCCGAACACGATGCTCGATCGCGTCTATGAAGAGAACGGCAAGATGATCGCCGTGCTGCGCAACGAGTACACGGAAGAACTGGAAGAGCGCGCGGTCGACCAGGTGGTGATCGAGAACGGCTCGTCGCCGAACGACGAACTGTACTGGAAGCTCAAGCCGGAATCGGTGAACCGCGGCCAGATCGATCCGCACACGCTGTTCGCGGCCGAGCCGCAGCCGTGCCTGTCGGAAGAACTCGGCAACGGCCGCTTCCTGCTGTTCCGTGTCGGCGACTGCATCTCGATGCACAACGTCCACGGTGCGATCTACGACTCGCTGCGTCTCGTGAAGGATTTCTAAAAGATGAACCCGTCCTTCCTCATTACCGCCCTGTTGTGGCTGTCGGTGGCGGGGCTTGCGTTCGCGGTCGCGAAGCGCTCGTCCTACTGGCGCCTGGGTCGGGCCACGGCGCCCGGCTCGTTCGGCGTCGCGAACCTGTTCGCGATTCCGAAGCGTTATTTCGTCGACCTGCACCACGTGGTCGCCCGCGATCCGTACATCGCGAAGACCCACGTCGCGACCGCCGGCGGTGCGATCGGCGCGCTCGCGCTGGTGTTCGTCAACTACGGCCTCGCGATCTACTCGCCGTGGCTCGATAAGCTGATCTTCCTCGCGGCGCTCGCGATGCTGGTCGGCGCGGTGTTCGTGTGGCGCCGGCGCGCGGCGAAGGACGTGCCGGCGCGCCTGTCGCGCGGCCCGTGGAATACGCTGCCCTGGCTGCTCGGTTCGTTCGCGCTCGGCCTCGTGCTGTTCATGCTGGTGCCGACCGGCGCGATGTCGGGTGCGTTCGCGGTGCTCTGCGCGCTGCTGATCGGCGTCGGTGCGTTCACGATGACGGTCGGCGCCGCGAAGGGCGGCCCGATGAAGCATGCGATCGCCGGCCTGCTGCACCTCGCGTTCCACCCGCGCCAGGAGCGTTTCGCGGCCACGCGCGAATCGTTCACCGGCAACGGCACGGCCACGCCGCCGACCGCGCTGAAGCTGCCGGACATCGAGCATCAGGAGTACGGCGTCGCGAAGCCGGTCGAATTCCGCTGGAACCAGCTGCTGAGCTTCGACGCGTGCGTGCAGTGCGGCAAGTGCGAAGCCGCGTGCCCCGCGTTCGCGTCGGGCCAGCCGCTGAATCCGAAGAAGCTGATCCAGGATCTCGTCGTCGGGATGGCCGGCGGCACCGATGCGGCGTACGCGGGCAGTCCGTCGCCGGGCATTCCGGTCGGCCAGCATCGCGGCGAGCCGAACGGCCCGATCGTGTCGGGCCTGATCGAGGAACAGACGCTGTGGTCGTGCACGACCTGCCGCGCGTGCGTGCAGGAATGCCCGATGCTGATCGAACACGTCGATGCGATCGTCGACATGCGCCGCAACCGCACGCTCGTGCACGGCACGGTGCCGGGCAAGGGCCAGGAGGTGCTCGCGAACCTGCGCGAGACCGGCACGATGGGCGGCTACGACACGGCCGCGCGCTATGACTGGTCGGTGGACCTGAGCGCGCCGGTCGCGCAGCCGGGCAAGCCGGTCGACGTGCTGTTCGTCGCGGGCGAAGGCGCATTCGACATGCGCTACCAGCGCACGCTGCGCGCGTTCGTGAAGGTGCTGAACAAGGCGGGCGTCGACTACGCGGTGCTCGGCCCGACGGAAACCGACACGGGCGACGTCGCGCGCCGGCTCGGCGACGAAGCGACGTTCCAGCAGATGGCGAAGCGCCTGATCGGCACGCTTGGCACGCTGTCGTACAAGCAGATCGTGACGGCCGACCCGCACGTGATGCACAGCCTGCGCAACGAATACCGCGCGCTCGGGCTGCGCGTGACGGTCAAGCATCACACGACCTATCTGGCCGAACTGGCCGACAGCGGCAAGATCGCGCCGAAGGCGGTCGAGGCGCTGCAGGAGAAGCGCACGACCTATCACGATCCGTGCTACCTCGGCCGCTACAACGGTGAGACGGAAGCGCCGCGCAAGCTGTTGAAGACGATCGGCATCCAGGTCGTCGAGATGGAGCGCAACGGCATGCGCGGCCGCTGCTGCGGTGGCGGCGGCGGTGCGCCGCTGACCGACATCCCCGGCAAGCAGCGCATCCCGGACATCCGCATCGCCGATGCGCGTACGATCGGCGCGGACGTGGTCGCGGTTGCGTGCCCGAACTGCACGGCCATGCTCGAAGGCGTCGTGGGCCCGCGCCCCGACGTGCTCGACGTCGCCGAACTCGTCGCCGCCTCGCTGGAGTGAATCGATGAATACGATCAAACGAATCGATCCGCGCCGGCCGTTCATCATCACGGCCGCCGGCCTGAAGCGCATCACGCTCGGCGAGGAAGGCAGCGCCGATGCGAACGCCGCGCAATGGTCCGCGCACGGTCATGGCGCCGCGGCCGCGAAGCCGCGCCGCGTGCTGCAGGACCCGAAGCACGTGATGCTGGTGGTCGCCCATGGCGAGCGCGGCGCGCTCGACGACCATTCGCGTCAGGCGATTGCCGCCGCCGCCGTGCTCGCCGATGCGCAGACGGAAGTCGCGCTGCTCGCGTTCGGCGAATTGAAGGACGACGTGGCCGAACTCGGCGTCGACAAGCTGCTCGAGCTGACCGGCTTCGATCGCCGTGCGTTCGATCCCGAAAGCGAACTGCAAGCCTTGCAGGCGTGTGTTGCCGCACTGGCGCCGAAACACGTGTTCGTGCCCGACAACGCGACGGGCGACGGCGATCTCGGCCGGCGTTACGCGGCGGCCGCCGGCGCGAGCGTCGCGACTCACGTCGTCGAAATCGACGCGAAGCATGTGGGTACGTATGCGCAGGCCGGGCGGGCGTTCGCGACCCGCGCGCTGCCCGACGTGATCCTGCTCGCGCAGAACGCGGTGGAAGCGAAGCTGCCGTTCGTCGGCGCCGGCGAGCGCGTGGCGGCCGATTTCATCCGCCCGGCGCATGACGCCGCGCAGCCGTACCGCGATCTCGGTGTCGACGAAATCGACGCGGCCCAGGTCGCGCTCGAGGAAGCCGATTTCATCGTGTCGGCCGGCAACGGCGTGTCCGACATCGGCGCGTTCGAGCGGCTGGCCGAGGTGTTCGGCGCGGCGATCGGCGCGAGCCGCGTCGCGGTCGACAACGGCCACTTCACGCGCGACAAGCAGGTCGGCGCGACCGGCAAGACGGTCGAGGCGAGCGTGTACATCGCGTTCGGCATCTCGGGCGCGGTGCAGCATTTGCAGGGGATCAAGGACTGCCGCCACGTGATCGCGGTGAACCTCGACGGCAGCGCGCCGATCGCGAAGCGCGCGAACCTGACGGTGGTCGGCGACGCGCAGGCGACGATCGCCGCGCTGATCGAACAGGTCCAGGCCGCGCGGGCCGCGCGCGGCGAATCGCCGGCCGCGGTCGGCACCCGCGAACCCGAAGGAGTCGCCGCATGAACGCCCCCCGCCCCTTGCAACGCATCGCGGTGCTTGTGTCCGTCGGCCGGCATCCGGTCAGCGGTGTCGCGCGCTACAGCCGCAACGATGCGGCCGCGCTCGAAACCGGCCGGCAGCTCGCCGAGAAGCATCGCGCGACGCTCGACGTGATCCACGCGGGCGACCCCGCTAATGCGGCGCTTGCCGAATATCTCGCGCTCGGCGCACGGGAGGTCGAAGTGCTGGCCTGCCGCGACGGCGACGATGCCGTGCACGCGCTCGCCGCGCGTGTCGAAGGCTACGACCTCGTGCTGACCGGCACGCGCGCCGAGGGCGCGTACGACACCGGGATGCTGCCGTACCGCGTCGCCGCGGCGCTCGGCTATCCGCTCGTCGGCTCGGCCGTCGACGTGACGGTCGAAGACGGCCGCGCGGCGGTCCGGCAATTTTTGCCGAAAGGGCTGCGGCGGCGTGTCGACGCGGCGCTGCCGGCCGTCGTCGCCGTCCACCCGCTCGCCGGTGTCGAGCCGCGCTATGCGTATGCGCGGCTGCGCGCCGGCGCGATCCGGCCGGCGCTCGCGGCGCCCGGCGCGGATGCCGATGCGGCCGCGTGGACGGTCGGCCCGGTCGAGCGTAAACCCGTAAAACTGGTCGCCGCCGAGAAGCGCTCCGGGCATGCCCGGATGCTGTCCGCGACGACGACCGAAAGCCGTGGCGGCAACGTCGTAAATGAAGGGAGTTCGGTCGAAAAAGCACAAGTGATCCTCGCGTATTTGCGCGAGCATCAGCTCATCGACTACTGATTTTGATGCCTGTCGGCAAGAAACCCAGGGATGCAAGGAATCCGGAGCAAACGATGAAAGTATCGGCAGACATTCGTGCATTGATCGAACGCCGCAAGGCAGGCTACAGCCTCGAAGCGCCGTTCTACACGAGCGAGGACATCTTCGCGCTCGACATGGAGGCGATTTTCCGCCAGCACTGGATCCAGGTGGCGGTCGAACCGGACATTCCCGAGCCGGGCGATTACGTGACCGTGGAACTCGGCAGCGATTCGATCCTGATCGTGCGCGACGACGACATGGCGATTCGCGCGTTCCACAACGTGTGCCGTCACCGCGGTGCGCGCCTGTGCAACGAAGACAAGGGCTCGGTCGGCAACATCGTGTGCCCGTACCACAGCTGGACGTACAACCTGACGGGCCAGCTGATGTTCGCCGAGCACATGGGCGAGAAGTTCGACCGTTGCAAGCACAGCCTGAAGTCGGTGCACGTCGAGAACCTCGCGGGCCTGATCTTCATTTGCCTTGCCGACGAGCCGCCGGTCGATTTCGCGCAGATGCGCGCGGAGATGGAGCCGTACCTGCTGCCGCACGATCTGCCGAGCACGAAGATCGCCGCGCAGATCGACATCATCGAGGAAGGCAACTGGAAGCTCACGATGGAGAACAACCGCGAGTGCTATCACTGCGTCGCGAACCATCCGGAGCTGACGATCTCGCTGTACGAATACGGCTTCGGCTACCAGCGCTCCGACGCGAACGCCGAAGGCATGGACGCATTCGCTGAAACGTGCGTGCGGCGCGGCAAGGAGTGGGCCGAGATGGGCCTGCCGTCCGCCGAAATCGAAAAGCTGCTCGACGTGACGGGTTTCCGCACGCAGCGCCTGCCGCTCGACCGTCACGGCGAATCGCAGACGCTCGACGCGAAGATCGCGTCGAAGAAGCTGCTCGGCGGCTTCGACAAGGCCGACCTCGGCGGGCTGTCGTTCTGGACCCAGCCGAACTCGTGGCACCACTTCATGAGCGATCACATCGTGACGTTCTCGGTGATCCCGCTGTCGGCCGGCAAGACGCTCGTGCGCACGAAGTGGCTCGTGCACAAGGACGCGAAGGAAGGCATCGACTACGACGTGAAGAACCTGACGGCCGTGTGGAACGCGACCAACGACCAGGATCGCGCGCTCGTCGAATTCTCGCAGCGCGGCGCGACCAGCAGCGCGTACGAGCCGGGCCCGTATTCGCCGTACACGGAAGGCCTCGTCGAAAAATTCTCGGCCTGGTACATCGGCCGGCTCGCCGAACAAACCGGCGCGTAGTCGTCAGCGGAACAGCAAGCGGAGTTAGAAATGATGCGAGATGCGGCCAATTTCGAACCGGCGGACAGCCGGGTGACACACCCGGCCTTCTGGAACGCGCTGCCCGAGCGCTGGACGAGCGACGTCGAGGAAACGCTGGTGTGCTGCCACGTGCGGCAGGAAACGCACGACGTGAAGAGCTTCTTCTTCCGTTCACCGCAGGGCCGCACGTTCTCGTTCGAGCCCGGGCAGTTCATCACGCTCGAGCTCGACATCGACGGCGAGACGATCAACCGCTGCTACACGATTTCGTCGTCGCCGGCGCGGCCGCACACGATTTCGATCACGGTGAAGCGCGTGCCGGGCGGCAAGGTGTCGAACTGGCTGCACGACAATCTGCAGCCGGGCGCATCGGTGCGCGTGCTCGGCCCCGCCGGCGAATTCACGTGCGCGCGGCATCCGGCGCGCAAGTACCTGTTCCTGTCGGCCGGCTCGGGCATCACGCCGCTGATGTCGATGAGCCGCGCGCA
This sequence comes from Burkholderia sp. AU17457, assembly GCF_002223255.1. NCBI lineage: Bacteria > Pseudomonadati > Pseudomonadota > Betaproteobacteria > Burkholderiales > Burkholderiaceae > Burkholderia > Burkholderia sp. AU17457. The sequence continues at coordinate 1,911,001 of NZ_NKFB01000005.1, read as the reverse complement.
CCATGATCTCGCCGAAGATCGCGACATCCTGTTCGTGCACAGCGCGCGCACGCCGGACGACATCATCTTCGCGCGCGAGCTCGACCTGATCGCGTCGAACCACACGAATTTCCGCACGTCGTTCGTCGTCGAGCGTGTCGGCGCACGGACCAACTGGCCGGGCGTCACGGGCTTCCTGACGCTGCCGCTGCTGAAGCTGATCGCGCCGGATTTCATGGAGCGCGAGATCTTCACGTGCGGCCCCGCGCCGTACATGAAGGCCGTGCGCGACCTGCTCGACGAAGCCGGTTTCGATCGCAAGCAGTATCACGAGGAAAGCTTCTCGTTCGAAACGCTCGCGCAGACCGCGAGTGACGAAGTGCTCGCCGAACTCGTGCCGCCGGCGGAAGGCGGCGACGCCGCGACGAAGCAGTACACGGTCAGCTTCGCGAAGAGCAACCGCGAGATCGCGTGCGGCTCGGAGCAGCACGTGCTCGACGCGGCGCGCCAGTCGGGCGTGCGGCTGCCCGCATCGTGCACGCAGGGCATGTGCGGCACCTGCAAGGTGAAGCTCGTGTCGGGGCAGGTCGAGATGAAGCACAACGGCGGTATTCGCCAGCGCGAGATCGATCAGGGAATGGTGCTGCTGTGCTGCAGCAAGCCGCTGTCGGATCTCGTGATCGACAAGTAGTCGAGATGCGCCGTCGGCGGTCCGGGCGCGTCGCGTCCGGACAAGCATCTGTCGGAAAACAACGATACCGCGGATTTGTGGTTGAAGAACCTAGAGAGACAACGCGCACGGTGCGCAGACCAAGGAGATCGACCATGAAATTGTTCGGAAAACTGTTTTGGACCGGCACCCTGTCGGCGATGGTGGCATTGAGCGCATCGGCGCTCGCCGATACGAAGCCGACGCTGAAAATCGGCTACGTCGAAGGCTGGGACGACAGCGTCGCGACGTCGAACGTCGCGGCCCGCGTGATCGAGAAGAAGCTCGGCTACGAGGTGAAGCTCGTGCCGGTCGCTGCCGGGATCATGTGGCAGGGCGTCGCGCGCGGCGATCTCGATGCGACGCTGTCCGCATGGCTGCCGGTCACGCACGGCTCGTACTGGAGCGAATACAAGAGCAAGGTCGTCGACGTCGGCGCGAACTTTCCCGACGCGAAGATCGGCCTGATCGTCCCGGATTACGTGAAGGCGAAGAGCATCGAGGATCTGAACGCCGAGAAGAGCAGCTTCGGCGGCCGCATCGTCGGCATCGATGCCGGTGCGGGCGTGATGCGCAAGACCGACGAAGCGATCAAGAACTACGGGCTGAGCTACACGCTGATGCCGAGCTCGGGCAGCGCGATGACGGCCGAGTTGTCGCGTTCGGTCGGCGCGAACAAGCCGGTGATCGTGACCGGCTGGGCGCCGCACTGGATGTTCGCGAAGTGGAAGCTGCGCTTCCTCGAGGATCCGAAGAAGGTGTTTGGCGGTGCCGAGCACGTCGACAGCGTCGTGAATCCGGGCCTCGAAACCAAGGCGAAGCCGGTCGTCGCGTTCCTGAAGAAATTCCAGTGGAAGCCGGGTGAAATCGACAGCGTGATGCTGGCGATCCAGAACGGTTCGAAGCCGGAAGCGGCCGCGGATGCGTGGATTGCAGCGCATGCCGACCGCGTGAATTCGTGGACGGAAGGCGCGCAGTAAGCACCTCGACATACGTCGTACGAATCGTCATAAAAATACGCCGGGAATGGCATGCAGGAATCCGAAATAATCAGGATGCAATGCGGCCATATCCCGGAATTCTTTTGCGGATTCTGCAAAAAAGCGCGTAAGTTGCTACACTAGCGCCCTTGTGCGGAATCATCTGCTTTGCATCGGAGCAGCGTAAACGCTGAAGCGCTTACGTTGATCGAGAGGAGGAATTGGATGAGTCAAGCAGGACTGCGTGCGAATCGCACCAGTGATGTCGAGGCAACCATCTCACATGATTCGACGGGCCACACGCTGCATCGTGGCCTGACCTGGAAAGACGCTTTTTGGGTGACGAGCGGCGTGCCGGCAGGTGTGCTGTTCACGATCGGCGGCGTATGCGCGACGATCGGCCAGCCCGCGTGGGCGATCTGGATCGCCGCGATCACGATGGGGCTGATTCAAAGCGCGACTTATGCGGAAATATCCGGGCTATTTCCCCATAAATCGGGCGGCGCGTCGGTGTATGGCGCGATTGGCTGGGTCCGTTACAGCAAGCTGATTGCCCCGGTTTCCGTGTGGTGCAACTGGCTCGCGTGGTCGCCGATGCTTGCGCTCGGCTGCGGCCTCGCGGCGAGCTATGCGCTCACGAGTCTCTTTCCCGCCAATGCGGCGGTGCTGCACTGGCAGCTCAAGGTGGCGGATCTCGGGTTCATCAAGCCGGGTCTATCCCTGCGAATCAACGCGACGTTCATCATCGCGACGATTCTGCTTCTCATCACGTTCAAGCTTCAGCACAGCGGCGCGTCGAAGGCCGCACGTACGCAGCGCATTCTCGGCATTGCGTCGCTCACGCCGCTCTTGATCGTCGGCATCGTGCCGTTCGTCACCGGCGACGTGCCGATGTCGAACCTGCTTCCGCTGCTGCCGCTCGGTCACGACGCGCAGGGCAACCTCACGGCCGCGACCTTCGGCTCGTGGAACGGGCAAGGCGTGACGATGGCGCTCGGCGCGATGTTCATGGCCGGCTGGGCGTCGTACGGTTTCGAGACGGCCGTCTGCTACACGCGTGAATTTCGCGATCCGCGGCGCGATACGGCCAAGGCGATCTTCTGGTCGGGGGCGCTGTGTCTCGTCGTGATGACGCTCGTCCCGCTCGCGTTCCAGGGCGCGCTCGGCACGCAGGCGATGCTCGATCCGGCGATCGGCGACGGCACCGGCGTCGCGGCCGCGATGGCGAAGATCGTCGGCGGCGGCGCGTGGGTCGCGAATGCGGTCGTCGTGATGCTGATGCTGTCGATCCTGCTGATCGTGATGACGTCGATGATGGGCTCGTCGCGCACGCTGTACCAGGCGTCGGTCGACGGATGGCTGCCGAAGTACCTGTCGCACGTGAACGAGCACGGCTCGCCCACGCGCGCGATGTGGACCGACCTCGGTTTCAACCTCGTGTTGCTGATGATGTCGGACTACATGACGGTGCTGTCGATTTCGAACGTCTGTTACATGCTGTTCGTATTCCTGAATCTTCAGTCGGGCTGGATCCACCGGATGGATCGCGGCAACTGGGATCGGCCGTTCCGCTGCCCGACCTGGCTGCTCGTCGGCGGCGCGATCTGCGGGTACGCGAACCTCGTCTACGTCGGCGCGGGCGCGAACCTGCAAGGCGAAGGCACGCTGCGCAACGGGCTGATCGCGATGCTGCTGATCGTGCCGGTGTTCCTCTATCGCCACTACTGGCAGGATCGCGGCCGTTTCCCGGCGCAGATGCAGCGCGACATGGAGCTGGAAGTGCCGAAGCGCGCGCTGTGGCTGAGCCTGATGCCGTATGCGGCGCTGATCGGTGCGGCGTTGACGATCGGGTTGTCGTACTACTTCGCGTGGATGAAGTGACGCGGTAATGCGCGCGTGTCACGGCACGCGATGGCTTCGGAAACCGCACACGGGGCCATCGCGCGAAGCGCCGGCGCAGCACGACGACAAACAAGGCCCAACCGGTTGCGTGCCGGTTGGGCCTTGTTCGTTTACACCGCGTTCGAGCGCGGCTGCGATGATCGGGTTACGGGAACACCACCGTCCGATCCCCGTTCAAGAACACCCGTCGCTCGATGAACGCCTTCACCGCACGCGCGAGCGTGAGGCTTTCGACGTCGCGCCCCACCGCGAGCAGTTGCTCCGGCCGCAGCGCATGATCGACGCGCTCGACGACCTGCTCGATGATCGGGCCTTCGTCGAGATCGTCGGTGACGAAGTGTGCGGTCGCGCCGATCAGCTTCACGCCGCGCGCATGGGCCTGGTGATACGGCTTCGCACCCTTGAAGCCGGGCAGGAACGAGTGATGGATGTTGATCGCGCGGTTCGCGAGCTTCGCGCTCGTCTCCTGCGACAGCACCTGCATGTAGCGCGCGAGGATCACGAGCTCGGCGCCGCTCGATTCGAAGAAGTCGAGCCATTGCGCTTCCTGCTGCGCCTTGGTGTCGGCCGTGATCGGGAAGTGGCGGAAGGGCAGCCCGTGCTGTGCGGCGAGCGGCTCGAAGTCGGGGTGGTTCGACACGATGCCGACGATGTCCATCTTCAGCTCGCCCATCCGCCAGCGGAACAGCAGATCCGCGAGGCAGTGCTCGAGCTTCGACACCATGATCAGCACCTTCGGCCGCGCGTTGACGTCGTGGATCGCCCATTGGATGTCGCCGTCGTGGCCGCCAAGTCCGGCCGCGATCGGCCCGAATTCCTGGCGCAGCGCGTCGATCTGCAGCGTCTCATCCGTCGGATGAAAGACGCAGCGCACGAAGAAGCGGTTGCTGAGATCGTCGTCGAACACGTTCAGCGCATCGACGTAGCAGCGATGGCGATCGAGAAAGCCGACGACGGCGGCGACCTGACCGGCCGCGCTCGGGCACGACAGTGTCAGGACGAATTGATCGGGGCGGTGCTCGGCGGTCATGAGACTCCTCGGATGGCATGGGGGCGCATGGCCGCGCGACGGCGCACGACAGCGCCGCGCCGCGCGGGTAGCGGGAGGCTCAAGTAAATCAGGACGATTCCGGGGCGGATAGAACCAACGCGCCGTGTGGCTGGTATCGGCGCGCCAGCGGGGCCGGGAGCGGGGAAGGGGAACGGGGCGGGCGCGCCGCGTCAGGCCGCCGCGCACGCGTCCAGCAGCCAGCGCCGGAACACGTGGGTCGCGTCCGGCTCGGGCCGCTGCGGCGGGCGCACCAGGAAGTAGCCGCGCGACGTGACGACGGGCGCGTCGACCAGCTTCACGAGCTGGCCGGACGCGACGAGTTCGTCGACGAGCGGCGCCCAACCGAGCGCGACGCCTTCGCCGAGCAGCGCCGCATGAATCACGAGCGCATAGCTGTTGAAGGTCACGCCGCGGGCGGCGGCCGGCGGTTCGAGCCCGTGTGCGTCGAACCAGCCTGACCACGACAGCCAGCGCTCGGGGCGGGTCGGCTGCACGTGCAGGAGCGGCAGCGCGAGCAGGTGGTCGGCCCGCGCGACGTCCGGGTGCGCGTCGCGAAACGCGGGCGAGCAGACGGGCGTGACGGATTCCGGAAACAGCCGCGCGGCCGTGCACGACGGCCAGTGGCCGTCGCCGAACAGGATCGCGATGTCACCGTGGTCGCGCTGCGCGTCGTAATCCTGTGACGTGACGACGCGCACGTCGACGTCCGGCATCACGTGTTTCAGCCCGCCGAGGCGCGGCATCAGCCAGTAGGTTGCGAAACCGAAATCGGTGACGATCGTGAGCGCGCCGTGCTCGCGGCGCGCGCGCAGCGTCGCGGTCGCGCCGCGCAGCGTGTCGAGGCTCAGCCGCACGGCTTCGTACAGGCACTGGCCGTCGGCCGTCAGCGTGACGCCGCGCGGGCTGCGTTCGAACAGTGGCACGCCGAGTTCGGCTTCGAGCTGGAACACCTGCTGGCTCACGGCCGGCTGCGTCGAGCCGAGCTCGCGCGCGGCGGCCGTGAAGCTCGCGAGCCGGGCGGCCGATTCGAACGCGCGCAGCGCCTGCATCGACGGTAACGGTTCGGATTTCGACATAAGTCCCTCTAATGGCCCCATAAGGGCCGGACGCCTACCCGCGCGAATTCGGGCGGGCGATAGTGCAGCGGACGGTGCGGCAGATGCGCTTCATGCGCGAGCGCGCCACGCTTTCCGCGATTCTAGCCAGCGCGGCCCCTGCGCGCGGCGGTTTCTGCGGATCGCCTCCGTCATGCCGGACGGCTCGCTGCCCGAGCGACGAGCCGTTCCATTCGAACACCGCTTTCCCCACGATCGCCGATGACGAACCCGACACCCAACATCCTGATCCTGATGGCCGACCAGCTCACGCCGTTCGCGCTGCCCGCGTACGGCAACCGCGTCGCCCGCACGCCGACGCTCGACCGGCTCGCCGCCGAAGGCGTGGTGTTCGACGCCGCGTACTGCGCGAGCCCGCTATGCGCGCCGTCGCGCTTCTCGCTGCTGACCGGCAAGCTGCCGTCGGGCATCGGCGCCTACGATAACGCCGCCGAATTGCCGGCGCAAACGCTGACGTTCGCGCATTACCTGCGCGCGGCCGGCTACCGGACGATGCTGTCCGGCAAGATGCATTTCTGCGGGCCCGATCAGTTGCACGGCTTCGAGGAGCGCCTCACGACCGACATCTATCCGGCCGATTTCGGCTGGGTGCCCGACTGGGACAGCCCGATGGAGCGGCCGAGCTGGTATCACAACATGAGCTCCGTGCTCGATGCGGGCCCGTGCGTGCGCACGAACCAGCTCGACTTCGACGACGAAGTGACGTTCGCCGCGAAGCAGAAGCTGTACGACGTCGCGCGCGAACGCGCGGCCGGCCACGATGCGCGGCCGTTCTGCATGGTCGTGTCGCTGACCCATCCGCACGACCCGTATGCGATCACGCGCGAATACTGGGATCTGTACGGCGACGAAGACATCGACCTCCCGGCCGTGCGGCTCGATGCGGCCGAAAGCGATCCGCATTCGCAGCGGCTGCGCTTCGTCTGCGAAAACGACCGTACGCCGCCGACCGACGCGCAGATCCGCGCCGCACGCCGCGCGTATTACGGCGCGACGTCGTACGTCGACACGCAGTTCGGCAGCGTGCTGGCCGCGCTCGAGCAATGCGGGTTCGCCGACGATACGATCGTGATCGTCACGTCCGACCACGGCGACATGCTCGGCGAGCGCGGGCTCTGGTACAAGATGACGTTTTTCGAAGGCGGCTGCCGCGTACCGCTGATCGTCCATGCGCCGGGCCGCTTCGGCGCCGCGCGCGTGCGCGGGCCCGTGTCGCACGTCGACCTGCTGCCGACGCTCGTCGATCTGGCCGGCGCGGCGCCCGCCGGCGGCTGGCCCGACGCGGTCGATGGCGCGAGCCTCGTGCCGCATCTGCACGGCACGCCCGCGCACGACGTCGCGCTCGGCGAATACCTCGCGGAAGGCGCGCTCGCGCCGATCGTGATGATTCGGCGCGGCGACTGGAAATACGTGCATTGCCCGGCCGATCCCGACCAGCTCTACCACCTGTCGGACGACCCGCGCGAGCTGGCGAACCTGGCCGGGCAGCCGGAAGCCGCCGACGTGCTCGCCGCATTCCGCGCGGAGGCCGCGCAGCGCTGGAACCTGCCCGAACTCGACCGGCAGGTGCGCGCGAGCCAGCGGCGCCGGCGCTTCCATTACGCGGCGACGACGCAGGGCCGCATCCACGCGTGGGACTGGCAGCCGTTCACCGACGCGAGCCAGCGCTACATGCGCAATCACATCGAACTCGATACGCTCGAGGCGATGGCGCGTTTTCCGCGCGTCGGGCGCTGAACGTCCCGCATCGCGGTCATTGAAGAACGACGGAGGAAGCGACCCATGAAACGGCAACGCAATGCAGCAATCCGAAGAATCGGCGCGGCGCTCGCCGCCGCCGCGTGCGTGGTGGCGACGCAGCCAGCGTCCGCCGCCGATCCGCAGACCTGCGGCGACGTGAAGATGGCGGCGCCGGGCTGGACCGACATCGACGCGACGAACGCGATGGCGGGCGTCGTGCTGAAGGCGCTCGGCTACCGGCAGGACGTCGCGAACCTGTCGGTGCCGATCACGTATCAGGGCTTGAAGAAAGGGCAGGTCGACGTGTTCCTCGGCAACTGGATGCCCGCGCAGGCGCCGCTCGTGAAGCCGTTCGTCGACGAGAAGTCGATCGACGTGCTGCACGCGAACCTGAGCGGTGCGAAGTTCACGCTCGCGGTGCCCGACTACGTGGCCGCGGCCGGCGTGCACACGTTCGCCGATCTCGCGCGCTATGCGGACCGCTTCGGCGGCAAGATCTACGGGATCGAGCCCGGCGCGCCCGCGAACCAGAACATCAAGCGGATGCTGTCCGACCACGCGCTCGGGTCCGCGAACTGGTCGCTCGTCGAATCGAGCGAGACGGGCATGCTCACGCAGGTCGAGCGCGCGGTGCGCGACAAGCGCTGGATCGTGTTTCTCGCGTGGGAGCCGCATCTGATGAACACGAAGTTTCATCTGACGTATCTGTCGGGCGGCGATGCGTACTTCGGCCCGAACTACGGCGGTGCGACGGTCAACACGGTCACGCGTGCCGGGTTCGCCGGCCAGTGCACGAATCTCGCGCGGCTGTTCCGGCAGATGACGTTCTCCGTCGACGTCGAGAACCGGATGATCGCCGACATGCTCGACCACAAGACGTCGCCCGCGCTCGCGGCGCAGCGTGCGCTGAAGGCCGAGCCCGCGCTGGTCGCCGGCTGGCTCGACGGCGTGACGACGGCCACCGGCGCACCGGGCCTGCCGGCCGTGCGCGCGGCCCTCGACGGTCGCTGATTGCCTCCCGCCGGGCGGCCGGTCTTTGCCGTGCCGCCCGTCTCGGTGTTTTCCCGACCCGTCGCATCGTGACCATTTAGTGTCGCCTTCAGACGGGTGACCGGAAATATGGGTTTGTATTTTTCGCCAATGGCTGCGTTATTGCGGAAAACGAAATACCGGAGCCAGCGGGGCGGTCTGAATTCGAATCCACCGGCGCACCGCGGCACGCGCCGGGACGAGATTCTATCCATCGAACGGTTCAGGGAGGGTGGTCGACAATGAAGCACACGAAAGTTGCCGTAGCTGCCGCGCTTGCATGCGCGGCCTGTATTCCCGCCATCGGCCATGCGCAGAGCAGCGTGACGCTGTACGGGATTCTCGACGCCGGTATCACCTACGTGAACAACACGGGCGGCTCGCACGTGGTCAAGTTCGACGACGGCGTCGCCTACGGAAACCGCTTCGGCCTCAAGGGCACGGAAGACCTCGGCGGCGGCCTGAAGGCCGTGTTCGTGCTCGAGAGCGGTTTCCGTCTCGGCAACGGGCAACTCGGCTTCGGCGGCGCCGAATTCGGCCGGCAGGCGTATGTCGGCCTGCAGAACGACTGGGGCACGCTGTCGTTCGGTAACCAGCTCGACATCACGAACGAACTCGTATCGATCTACAACATCTCGGCGTGGGGCAGCGGTTATGCGATCCACCAGGGCGACTTCGACCGCTTCAACGGTGACCGCCTGCCGAACTCGGTGAAGTTCCTGTCGAACGACATGAGCGGCTTCAAGTTCGGCGCGATGTACTCGTTCGGCAACGTCGCGGGCAACTTCCATCGCAACAGTGCATGGAGCGCGGGCGCGAGCTTCACGAAGGGCGATTTCTCGATCGGCGCCGCCTACACGCGCCTGAACAACCCGAACGGCATCTACGCGTTCGACCCGTACGCGATGATCGGCACGCACACGTTCCTCGGCCAGCAGACCGTTACCGTCGATCCGGCGACCGGCGCGCGTACCGACCTGTTCGCGAACACGCCGATGGGTGTCGACAGCCAGGGCACGTTCGGCATCGGCACGAGCTACACGATCGGCAAGCTGACGCTCGACGCCAACTACTCGTACACGACGATCAAGGGCTTCGGCCAGTCGTCGCACATGCAGGTGTACGAAGGCGGCGGCCTGTACCAGTTCACGCCGGCGCTGAGCTTCATCGCGGGCTACCAGCACACGCGCTTCGAAGGCCACCACTGGAACCAGGGCACGGCGGGCCTGCACTACCTGCTGTCGAAGCGCACCGACATCTACATCTCCGGCGATTACCTGCGCGCGTCGCAGGGCGTCGATGCGGTGATCGGCTACAGCTTCACGCCTTCGACGACGCAGACGCAGGCCGACGTTCGGATCGGGATGCGGCATTCGTTCTGAGCGAGCAGGTGCAGTCGATGTAGTGACGTCTTCAGCGAGGTCTCTCTTTGGCGCGAACCGCGGTTCGCGCTTTTTTTTGTGCGATGCGCCGGCTCGACGGGGCGCGTGGCCGGCGGCCGACCGGTTTTCCGCGGTTGGCATATCATCGCGGTTTGGCCGCGTCCGCACCGTTGCCGCGCGCACGCACTCGCGTGTGTCGTCGTTTCCCGAACGGTCGCGGTGCGCAGCGCCAGCCGCCGAGATTCCGATGACCACCCCCGTGCCCGATTCCAGTCCTTTATCCCCGTTACCCGCCAACCTGTTCCGCCACGCGCCGTTCCAGCGTTTCTGGGGCACGCGCGTGATGTCGTCGCTGGCTTTCCAGATCCTGTCGGTCGCGATCGGCTGGTATGTGTACGCGCTCACGCACAGCGCGTTCGCGCTCGGTCTCGTCGGCCTCGCGCAGTTCGTGCCGATGTTCGCGCTGACGCTCGTCGTCGGGCAGGTGGCCGACCGCTACGACCGCCGGCGCATCGCGACGATCTGCCAGAGCGTCGAGGCACTGGCCGCCGGCGTGTTCCTGCTCGGCGCGGCCCAAGGGTGGCTGGCCGCGCCGGCCGTGTATGCGCTCGCGGCGGTCGTCGGCACGGCGCGCGCGTTCGAGTCGCCGTCGGTGTCGTCGTTGTTGCCGGCCGTCGTACCGCGCACCGACCTGCCGCGTGCGACCGCACTATCGACGTCCGCGAACCAGGCCGCGCAGATCCTCGGGCCCGCGTTCGGCGGGTTGCTCTATGGTGTCGGCGCGCCCGTCGCGTTCGGCACGAGCGTCGCGGCATTCGCGATCGCGGCGATGCTGAGCGGCACGATCCCGCTGCGCAGCGCACCGCCCGCTCGCGAGCCGGTGACGCTGCGCTCGGTGTTTTCGGGCATCGCGTTCATCCGGCGCGAACCGGCGATTCTCGGCGCGCTGTCGCTCGACCTGTTCGCGGTGCTGTTCGGTGGCGCGACCGCGCTGCTGCCGATCTACGCGCGCGACATCCTGCAGGTCGGCCCATGGGGCCTCGGCGCGTTGCGCGCGGCGCCGGCGGTCGGCGCACTCGCGGGCACGCTGTGGCTCACGCGTTTCCCGTTGAAGGGGCGGCCGGGCCGCGCGATGTTCGGCGGCGTGATCGCGTTCGGCATCGCGACGATCGTGTTCGGGTTGTCGCGGCATTTCGCGTTGTCGCTCGTGGCGCTGGCTGTGCTCGGCGCGTCGGACGTGATCAGCGTCGTCGTGCGCCTGTCGCTCGTGCAACTGCGCACGCCCGACGACATGCTCGGTCGCGTGAGCGCGGTCAACTCGCTGTTCATCGGCACGTCGAACCAGCTCGGCGAATTCGAATCGGGCGTGACGGCCGCGTGGTGGGGCGCGCCGGCCGCGATCGTCGTCGGCGGCGCGGCGACGATCGCCGTCGCGCTCGCATGGATGCGGCTGTTTCCGCAGCTCACGAACATGAAGTCGCTCGAACGCGACGGGTGACGCGCGTCACACGTCATGCATCCTGTGTCACGCGCACGGCCGTGCCGTAGCAGATGACTTCGGTCACGCCGGCGCCGATCTCGGTGGAGTCGTAGCGCATCGCGACGATCGCGTTCGCGCCGAGCGTGCGCGCGTCGGCGAGCATCTTGTCGAACGCCTGCTCGCGCGCCTTCTCGCACAGCGACGTATAGAGCGTGATGTTGCCGCCGAAGATCGTCTGCAGCGACGCGCCGAACGAGCCGACGATCGAGCGCGACCGTACGACGATGCCCTGCGCGACGCCGAGTGAGCGAACGGTCGTATGGCCGGGCAGGTCGAAGGCGGTCGTGACGCGGGCGGGCGACAGATCGTCGATGGAGCGGATGGGTTCGGTCATGGTGGGCAAGCGTGTGGCGAGTGGTCGAACGACGATTCTAGCCGGACGGACGAAAGGCATTCGAACGGGCGCACCCACGCGAGTGGACGCCCGTCTCGTTGCCGAACGCGAAAGCCGCTCGACGAAGCACGCTCAGCGCTTGACCGTCGCGCCGGCAATGCCGCCGAGATCGACCGCATAGGCCAGTGCCAGCTTGCCGAACTTCAGCGCATGGTTCGCCTGTCGATCCGAGTTCTCCAGCGTGTCGTTCACCGTGTGGATGTACGGGCTGTCGTTCTGGTCGGCCTCGAACGGGAACGATGCCGGATACCCCTGCGCATTCCACGACGCGTGATCCGAGCACGCATAGCCGCACTGCGACGTGCCGATCGCGAGCTCAGGCAGATAGGTCGACGCCAGATTCTTCACATAGGTGTTCTGCGCCGCGTTCGTGTAGTCGGTGATCAGGTAGATATCCTTCGGATCGCCCTTGTAGTTCGTCATGTCGAGCTGCAGCACGCCGACCACGTTCGCATTCTGCGTGCGGAACTGCTTCGCGATCGCCTTCGAGCCGAGCAGGCCGGCTTCCTCGGCCGCATACCCGACGAACTTGATGGTCCGTTTCGGCCGGTAGTTGTTCGCGAGCAGCACGCGCAGCGCCTCGGTCAGGCTGGCGATGCCCGACGCATCGTCGTCGGCGCCGGGCGAGCGCGTGTTTTCCGTCGTGCGGCCGACGGTCGAATCGAGGTGGCCGCCGAGCACGACCGTGCCCGCGGCCGGATCGCTGCCGCGAATCGTCAGGATCACCGATTTCTGCGGAAAGCCCGTGTGCGAGAACTGTTCGACGGTGATGTCGGTGCGTGAGCCTGCCAGCTGCTTCCACTGCAGTGCGAGCCAGTCGGACGCGGCGACGCCGTGCGACGTCGTGTAGTAGCGGTTCGTGAAGCCGGACAGCGACGTGATCGTGCCGACGATGTTGCTGGCTTGCAGTTGCTGGACCCACGTGCCGATCTGCGACACGTTCGATACCGTGTACGCGGAGGCGGCGGCCTGTTTTGCGAGCGTCGCCGGCAACGGTTGCAGCGCCTGTCGCGCGTCGTCGAACGAATCGTGCACGACGTAGCCGGGCCCGTGGCCGCGCATGCGATGAACGGCGCGGGCCAGCTCGCCGAGCCGCGCATCGTCGATCTCGACGACGTGAACGGTTTCGCGGCGCGCGGCGCCGTCGGCCGCCTTGCCGGCATCGACGCTCGTGCTGTACTGCGCGGTTGCGGTCGCATCGATGCGTTGAAGCTGGCGGAACGCGGTGTCGCCGAGCGTGATCCAGACGGGTGTCGCGTGCGCGGCGGCGGTCAGCAGCATGCCGCCCAGCGCGGCGCTCAGACGGGTCGGTTTCAGAGTAGGCATGTTCGATCTCGTGAGGATGGCGATGTCGATGAAGGGAGCGCGCCGCAGGTCGTGCGATGCGCTCCCGCCTGCTGCGGGATTACGACTTCTGCGGAACGGTCACGCCGTACGTGCAGCTCTTGTTGTACGCGTTGCCGATCGCGGTGAGCTGCGCGCTGCTGTAGCCGAGCGCGGATGCGGCCGTCAGCACGGCCTGCGCGGCAGCCTTCTGGTTGGTCGAGCTGTTGGTCATCGACAGCCCTTTCAGGAACGCCTTGTCCATCGCCTGCGCGCCGATCGCATCGCGCGCGACGAGGTTGCACGACGCCCAGTACTGGCCGGCCGTGTGGATCTCCGCGCCGCGCGCCTGCGCATAGGTGCGGCCGACGTTCCAGTTGGTCACGCGGCCGCCCCAGAACTCGTTGTGACCGTCCCAGTTGTAGACCCAGTGATACTGCGCATCCGACGGGCTCCACTGGTTGAAGTCGCGGCTGTACGCGGCGGCGAGATAGTCGCCGGTGCCTTCCGACAAGCCTTCCTGTTGCGACAGGCCGCCGTTGGTGACCCAGTCGTGGATGCCGTGGCCGAGCTCGTGGATCACGACGTCCGCGTCTTCCGCGTCGTCGACGCCGCCCTGCCCGAACGTCAGCCGGCCGCTGCTCGACGAATACGACGAGTTGTCGTCGCCCGATTCGCCGTGCGGGTCGTACTGCACGCCGCCCGTGTACTGGTACGGCAACGCCTTGATGCCGAGCGTCTGGTTCACGTACCGCAGGAACGTGTCGATGTGGTAGTACACGTTCACGGCCTCGAAATACAGGTTGCCGCGCGTGAATTCGAACGCGGGCGTGGACTGCGACGGGCAGGCCTTGTCGAGCGGCGCATCGAAGTCGATGCACGCCGCGTACGGGCCCGTCAGCGTGTAGCGCGTGCCCGACTGCGCGAGATCCTTCAGCGTCACGCGTACGCGCGCCGCCGTGAGCTGTGTCGAATCGGCGTCGTTGCTGTCCTTGTAGCCGGTGCTGCCGTAGCTGCTTTTCGACGGCGACAGCGGATCGGGGCGGAACACGAAGCCGGTGCCGTCGGTCGCGTAGAACGCCTTGTCCTCCGCGCGCAGCACTTCGCCGCTGCCCGAGTCGATCAGCAGTTCCCAGTCGCCTTTCGGGCCGTCCTGCGGGCGGCCGCGCACCTTCCACGCGGTGTGCGTGCCGGCCTTGTCGACGAATGCGACGAGCTGCGCGTCGAGATGCGTGAAGCCGCTCACGCCGAGATACGCACGAGCGCGTTCGAGCGCCTGCTGCTGGTCGACGGCCTGCGACTTGCGCGTCGTCGCGACCACGCCGTTGATCGTGTTGCTCGCGACGTACAGGATGCGGCCGTCCTTCGCGACGGTCACCGCGATGTCGCTGCCGTACACGGGCAGCCCGGCGGCCTGCTGCTGCAGGCGCACGACGGTGAAGTCGGCGTCGTTGCGCTCCGACGTGACGACGAGGCTCGCGAGCGCGGCCGCGTCGAGCCCGAGCTGCGCCGCTTGCGACGCGACGAAGTCGCGCGCGGTCGCGGCGGGCGTCGCGGCGGCCTTTTTGGCGCGATAGGCCGGGTTGTACAGCGTGACGGCGACGCCGTCCGCACGGAATTGCCCGGCGGCCGTGTCGGCCTTCGCGGCCGGCGGCGCGACGCCGCGCGTCAGGCTTTCGCGCAGGCTCGCGGCCTGCGGATTCGACACTTTCGTATCGGCCTGGGTGCCGCCGACGATGCCGAAACCGAGCACGAGACCCAGGGCGAGCGGCAATGCTTTGCGTGATGTCTGCATACGTGATCCTCATCTCAACGGTTGGACACGCCCGCGCGCTCGTGGCGAGCAGGCACGACACGGCCCGCGCGCCGGTTCGATGGAACCGGTGCGGCGAAGCGGTGCTGGGGGGCTCGACTGACTAAGGAAACCTAACTGTCAGGTCGAAAAGAAGCGGGCAGGCGAGGCGGAGGAGAAGCGAACGGCAGGCAGGTGCGGCGACGGCGAATCGAGCATCGTCATGTCATACCCCTCGGATCGATCGTGATATCGGCAGGCAGCCTGCGTGGCGCGACGCGCGCGAGATGCGGCATGCGTGTCGTTAGGCTGCCTATCTAACTTTTTTTGGTATGTTACAGAATATTTTCAACGACATTCCAGATTATTTTCGACGACCGCTTCGGTTCGTCGACCAGTCGTCGACATTGTTCAGCGAACGGAAGGAAACGCTGCCGGAACGCGCAATACCGCGCCCGATTGTGATCAAAAACCGGGACGATCAGCGCGTCGCGCGCCGGTCGCTGCGCGGGCTCATCCCGAATCGGGCGCGATAGGTGCGCGAGAAATGGGACGGCGATTCGAAGCCGCATGCGACGCACACCGACGTGATGCTCATGTCGGTCTGCTGCAGCAGTTCGCGCGCGCGATCGAGGCGCAGGTTCAGGTAGAAGCGCGTCGGCGTGTCGTTCAGCGTCGCGCTGAACAGCCGTTCGAGCTGGCGCCGCGTGATCGACACCTCCTGCGCGAGCGCGTCGGAGCCGAGCGGGTTCTCCATGTGCCGCTGCATCGTGCCGATCACCTGGATCAGCTTGCGGTTGTGCACGCCGTAGCGCGCGGCGATCTCGAGCCGCTGGCTGTCCGAGCGCTGCCGGATGCGGCTGACGACGAACTGCTCGGAAATCGCGGCCGCGAGATCGGCGCCGTGCCGGCGGCCGATCAGGTCGAGCATCATGTCGATCGACGCGGTGCCACCCGCGCACGTGATGCGCCGGTCGTCGATCTCGAACAGTTCCTGTGTCGCGTTCAGGCCGGGATAGCGCTCGCGGAACGCGGCCAGCGCTTCCCAGTGCAGCGTGAGCGATTGCGATGCGTCGAACAGCCCGGCTTCCGCGAGCACGAAGCTGCCCGTGTCGATGCCGCCGAGCGTGGCGCCGTGCCGGTGCTGGCGGCGCAGCCAGTCGCCGAGCGTGCGCGTGTAGCACACGAGCGGATCGAAGCCGGCGACGACGAACACCGTATCGACCTGCGGGACGTCCGCGCACGCGGCTTCGGCGGCGACCGGAATGCCGTTGCTCGCGGCCACGGGCGCGCCGTCCGCGCTGATCACGTGCCAGCGATACAGCTCGGTGCGAAAGCGGTTCGCGACGCGCAGCGGCTCGACCGCGGACATGAAGCCGAGCGCGGAGAAGCCGGGCAGCAGCAGGAAGTGAAAATCCTCGGGCATCGGGGCGTGGGGTGGAGGCGGGCGCGGCACGCGCGCCGAACGTTCAAGCCGGGATTATCGCGGGTTTTTCCGGCGCTCAGCGCGTTTTTGCACGATGCACCGTCCGGCGCGCCGTCGTCGACGGCAATTCGCCGAATTGCGCCTTGTACGCGTTCGCGAAATGCCCGAGATGCATGAAGCCCCAGCGCGCGGCCGCTTCGCTGATCGGCAGGTCGGATTGCCGCGTGTCGAGCAGCAGGCGTCGCACCTGCGCGAGGCGCAGCGAGCGCGTGTAGTTGAGCGGGCTCGTCTGCACGACCGACTGAAAGCTGTTCTGCATCGTGCGGCGGCTCACGCGTAGTTGCGTGCACAGGCTCAGGATGTCGACGGGCGCTTCCGGGTGCTCGATCACGTAGTCGTGCACGCGGCGCACGATGTCGGCGTGGCAGGCATGCGTGAGCCGGTTCGACGGCTCGGGCATCCGGTACGTGAGGAGATCGACCAGCACGTTGCCGACGTCGGCGCGCAGCGCGTGCTGCGCGGGTGGCGCGTCGAAGGCATCGGGCGCCGACAGCACGCGTTCGAGCAGCGTCGCGAGTTGCATGCTCGCGCGGTCGCGCGCGGCGACCGGCACCTCGACGACGCCGCGCCGCAGCGCGCGGGCGTCCAGCCGCACGTCGGCCGCATCTTCGATCTGCTGCATCAATTCGGGCTCGACGACCACGCCGATCAGCGACATGTCGTCGGGCGAATGGAGTTCGAACGGTGTGCCGCCGCGCGCCATCACGATCGTGCCGCGCTCGAGGCGCGCATCGCCGAACGCGAAGGTGCCCGAGCCGGTGAGCGGCATGCCGAACACCGTATGGCCGTGCGGCAAACATCCGCGCTGGATGATGCGCACGTTCGCCGCTTCCTGGAACAGCTGCGCGCCGTCGAACACCGCGTGTTTGACCGCGCTGCGATACGAGCCGGACCCGATCTGGTCGTAACGCTGATTCCAGCCGCGCAGCGCCTCCGCATGCCGGTCTGCGTCGTCGAACCTCTGATGTAACACGAGCACGGCGCCTCCGGCGATCGTTCGGACCGCGCAAGATTAAACCGACCGGGAAGTCGGCGCAATACGGGGCAGCGCTATTCCGGGCGCGGGTTTCAGAGGGTCGGAAGGGGCGGCGCGACGAGGCTTTCACATGCATTTCCAATATCCCGAATCGGCACGTACGCGTTGCCGGTCCGGGTGCTGACGGGATTTATTGTCGAACTACAGTCGCCCCACATAACGTGAATCCCCACTGGAGGCGGCATGAGGACAAGGCGACGAACCGCGGCGCTCGCGGCGACGCTGGCGTTGGCGGCGGCATGGGCCGGCAGCGCGAGCGCGACGGAAAAACCCGAAGAGCTGGTCGTGCAGAAGATGCCGCCGTGGCATCCGCACGAGGTCTATATCGTCGACATCTCGATGCCGTCGATGACCGACGGGCGCATCTACGTGTACGACGCGGATGCGAACAAGCTGCTCGGCCAGATCGACGGCGGCTTCGCCCCCGGCTTTGCGATCTCGCCCGACCGCAAGACGAGCTTCGTCGCGACGACCTATTTCTCGCGCGGCTCGCACGGCACGCGCACCGACGTCGTCGAGATGATCGACAACACGACGCTCGATCACGCGGGCGAGATCGTGATTCCGGCGAAGCACGGCCAGCACGTGCCGTCGCCGTACAACACCGCGTTCAGTGCCGACGGCAAGCGGCTGTACGTCGCGAACATCACGCCGGCCGCATCGGTGACGGTGATCGACGCCGTCTCGAAGCAGGTGCTGTCGGAGATCGACATGGCCGCGTGCGTGCTCGCGTACCCGTCGGGCAACGACCGTTTCACCGCGCTGTGCGAAAGCGGTAAGGCCTTGACCGTCACGCTCGATGCGAACGGCAAGGAAACGAAGCGCACGATGTCGGACGCGTTCATCGACGTCGACAAGGATCCGGCGTTCGTGAACGCATCGCGGTACAACGGCGGCTATCTGTTCACCACGTACGGCGGCAACGTGCGCAGCGCCGATTTCAGCGGCGACAAGCCGGCGTTCGGCAAGGCGTGGCCGCTGCTGACGGACGCCGAGCGCGCCGAAGGCTGGCGTCCGGGCGGCCTGCAGCAGACGGCCGTGCACGCGAAGCAGCACCGTTACTACGTGCTGATGCACAAGGGCGCCGACGGTTCGCACAAGGACCCGGGCACGCAGGTGTGGGTCTACGACCTGAAGACGAAGCAGCGCGTCGCGCGCTGGGATCTCGCGCAACAGAAGATCGAGCCGCTCGTGTCGATTCAGGTCAGCGAAGACGACAAGCCGCTGTTCTACGGGCTGACGGCGACCTCCGACCTCGTCGTGATGGATGCGCGCACCGGCACGCTGCGGCACGTCGAGAAGCAGATCGGCAATACGTCGTCGCTGCTCGTCAACCCGTGAGGCCGCGATGACCGTCGATCCCGTACTCGCCACCAGCGCGCAGGCTGGCGCGGCCGCCGTCGTGCTGCTCGGCGCCTTCGCGAAGATGCGCCGTCCCGCCGCGTTCCGCCAGGCGCTCGCCGGCTATCGGCTGCTGCCCGATGCGTTGACCGCGCCCGTCGCGTTCGCGATTCCGCTCGCGGAATTCGTCGCCGCCGTGGCGCTGCTGTTTCCGGACACGCGCACGGCCGGCGCGACGGGGCTGATCGCGCTGCTCCTGGCGTTCGCGGCCGGCCTCGCGATCAACCTGCTGCGCGGCCACACCGACATCGACTGCGGCTGTTCCGGCTTCACCGCCGCCCGTGCGGACGCGCCGCACGGCATCGGCTGGCTGCACGTCGGCCGTGTGCTGCTGCTCGTCGTGCTCGCTGCGACCGCATTCGTCGAACCGGGTACGCGCGCCGTCGTGTGGTTCGACTACCTGACGCTGTCCTTCTCCGTGCTGCTGATCGTCTGCGCGTTGCTCACCGTCGACGTGCTGCTCGCCAACGTCCCGCGCCTTTCTCATCTGAGGAATTCATGATGCAAACCGCTCTTACCGTTTCCACCGCCCTGTTGTGGGTGGCCGTCCTCGCGCTCGGCGCGATCTCTCTCGCGCTGGTGCGCCAGATCGGCATCCTGTACGAACGCATCATGCCGGCTGGCGCGCTGATGATCGACAAGGGGCCGGCGGTCGGCGCGATCGCGCCGACGTTCGAACTGACCGACATTCGCGGCTCGCAGGTGAAGGTCGGCGGCATCGATGCAGCGGGCAAGGCCACGCTGCTGTTCTTCCTGTCGCCGACGTGCCCGGTCTGCAAGAAGCTGTTGCCGCTGCTGCCGTCGCTGCAGGCCAGCGAGGCGACGCCGGTGAACATCGTGCTCGCGAGCGACGGCGATGCCGTCGAACATGCGCGCTTCGCGCAGAAGCACGACCTTGGGCGCTTCCCTTACGTGCTGTCGCAGGAGCTCGGCCTCGCGTACCAGATCGGCAAGCTGCCGTATGCGGTGCTGCTCGACGAAACGGGCGCCGTGCGCGCGAAGGGGCTCGTCAACACGCGCGAGCATCTCGAGAGCCTGTTCGAGGCGAAGGAGCGCGGCGTCGCGTCGCTGCAGCAGTTCGTGCACGGCGATCACGGCCACGGCGCCCACGACGCGCACGCGCGGCACGCATGACCGGCCGGACCTTTTTCAACGTCATTGGAGAACGACGACATGGGCGTGTTTGATTCATGGTTCGAGCGGTCGGCGCGCGGCGTCGCGCAGCACAGTTCGCGGCGCAGCGCGATGGCGAAGCTCGGCAAGGTGCTGGTGGGGTCGGCGCTGCTGCCGCTGCTGCCCGTCGATCGCACCGCGTATGCGGCCGATGCGGCATCGGGGGCGTCGGCCGCATCCGGCGCCGCCGCGGCGAGCGCGAGCGACGACCCGACGAGCTGCGACTACTGGAAATACTGCGCGATCGACGGCTGGCTCTGCAGCTGCTGCGGCGGCACGTCGAGCAGTTGCCCGCCGGGAACGACGCCGTCGCCGATCACGTGGATCGGCACCTGCCGCAATCCGCACGACGGTTCGGACTACATCGTGTCGTACAACGACTGCTGCGGCAAGACTTCGTGCGGCAAGTGCTTCTGCAATCGCAACGAACGCGAGAAGCCGCTGTACAAGCTGTCGCTGAACAACGACATCAACTGGTGCATGGCGAACGGTAATTCGAATTACCACTGTTCGGTTTCGGTTCTGCTCGGAGCGGCCAAGCAATGAAAGTGAAGCAGGCAGGAAAGATCATCGTTGCATGCATGGCGGCCGTTGCGGCCTGCGCGTTGCCCGGCGCGGCCCGCGCACAGGAAACCGTGCATTACCCGGCCGGAAAAAGCCTGTTCGATGCACAGTGCGCGGTGTGTCACCAGGCGGGCGGAAAAGGGCAGGACGGCCTTGCGCCGCCGCTGACCGAGTATCCGGGCAAGTACGCGACGGTGGAAGCCGGGCGGGCGCAACTGATCGCGACGCTGCTGCACGGGATGTTCGGCGAGATCCAGGTGCACGACAAGCGCTACAACTTCAAGATGCCGTCGTTCGCGATCGCGAGCGACGACGACATCGCGCACGTGCTCAACTACGTCGTGTTCGACCTCAACGCGCAGCACGGCGACGCGAAGCCGTTCACCGCGGCCGATATCCGGGCGGCGCGCGCGAAGCAGATGGACGGCACGGCCGTGCATGCGCAGCGCGCGGTGGTGATCAAGGGGCTCGGCCTGTGAACGGCATCCGCGCGTCCTTGCAGGGCACGCGGTGCGCGCCGCCGTCGCGGTTCGACGGCGTGGCGCATCGCGTGTCGTGCTGGCTGCTGCTGTCGGGCGCTGCGGTCTGCGCGTCCGTCGCGTCCACGCCAGCACAGGCCGACGGCGCGGCCGACACCGCGCTCGCTCGGCAGCACTGGGTGCTCAACTGCATGGGCTGCCATACGGCGACGGGCGGCGGCATTCCCGGCAAGGTGCCACCGCTCGCGAATTCGCTCGGCTATTTCACGCATCTGCCCGCCGGACGCGAGTACGTGATGCGCGTGCCCGGCGCGTCGAACTCGGCGCTGTCGGATCGGGAGCTGGCTGACGTGCTGAACTGGGTGCTCACGACGATGAACCGCGATGCGTTGCCGCGCGACTTCAAGCCGTATACGGCCGCCGAAGTCGCCGCGCACCGCCGCCCCGCGCTGTCCGACGTCGCGACCGTGCGCGCCGGTCTCGTCCGCGCGTTGCAGGCGCGCGGGATCGACAGCGTCACGGAGCGCTACTGACCGACTCACTCAACGAATCAAGGAAACATGAACATGGAGACGAACGAAATCTTTGCGCTGCTCGACGCAACGCGTGCGTTTCTCGCGAAGCCGAAGAAGATGCTGATCGGCGCCGAGTGGAGCGACGCCGCGTCGGGCCGCCAACTCGATGTCGTGAACCCGGCCGACGGCGCCGTGATCGCGCGCGTGCCCGAAGCGGACGAGCGCGACGTGCAGCAGGCGGTTGCCGCCGCGCGCCATGCATTCGATGCGGGTCCGTGGCGCAACGCGAAGACCACCGATCGCGAGCGCCTGATGCTCGTGCTCGCCGACCTGATCGAAGCCAACGCGCGCGAGCTTGCCGAGATCGAATCGCTCGACAACGGCAAGCCGGTGACGGTCGCGCAGGGGCTCGACGTCGCGATGGCCGCGCAGTGTTTCCGCTACATGGCCGGCTGGGCGACGAAGATCGAAGGCAGCGTGATCGACGCCGGCATGCCGTACCTGCCGGGCAGCGAAATTTTCGCGTATACGCGCAAGGAACCCGTCGGCGTGGTCGGCGCGATCATTCCGTGGAATTTTCCGCTGCTCATGGCCGCGTGGAAAATCGCGCCGGCGCTCGCGACCGGTTGCACCGTCGTGCTGAAGCCTGCCGAAGACACGCCGCTGAGCGCATTGCGGCTGGGCGAGCTGATCCAGGCGGCCGGGTTCCCGGACGGCGTCGTCAATATCGTCACCGGCTACGGTCACACGGCCGGCGCGGCGTTGTCGCGCGATTCGCGCATCGACAAGATCGCGTTCACCGGGTCGACGCAGACGGGCAAGACGATCGGCCACGCGGCGCTCGACAACATGACGCGGATGTCGCTGGAACTCGGCGGCAAGTCGCCGGTGATCGTGCTGCCCGACGTCGATCTCGACAAGGCCGCGCAGGGCGTCGCGAACGCGATTTTCTTCAACCAGGGGCAGGTGTGCACGGCCGGTTCGCGCGCGTACATCCACTCGAAGGTGTTCGACGGCGTGATCGAGCGCGTCGCGAAGCTTGCCGCGAGCCTGAAGATCGGCCCCGGGATGGACCCGGCGACGCAGATCGGCCCGCTCGTGTCGGCGAAGCAGCTCGAGCGCGTGTGCGGTTATATCGACTCGGGGTTCGGCGAGGGCGCGCGTGCGGCGGCGGGCGGCCGCGCGCTCGATGGCCCCGGCTTCTTCGTCGAACCGACGGTGCTGGTCGATACGACGCAGGCGATGCGCGTGGTGCGCGAGGAAATCTTCGGGCCGGTGCTCGTCGCGATGCCGTTCGACGACGTCGATACGGCCGTGCGGCTCGCGAACGATACGCCGTACGGCCTCGGCGCGAGCATCTGGTCGAACGATCTTGCGGCGATCCACAAGCTGATCCCGCGTATTGCCGCGGGCACCGTGTGGGTCAACTGCCATTCGCTGCTCGACAACGCATTGCCGTTCGGCGGGATGAAGCAATCGGGCTTCGGCCGCGAACTCGGCCGCGCGGTGATCGACCAGTACACGGAGAGCAAGTCGGTGATGATGAACTACGCGTGAGCGTCGCGGCGCGTGCGTGCATTGCCGATACGCCGGCCCCGCACGCGCGCGCCGCCGTCACGCGCGGATCAGCACGACCCCGACGATGAGGCACGCCGCGCCGGCAATGCGGATCGCGCTCGCCGAATGCTGCGGGATGCCGAGCACCCCGAAGTGGTCGAACACGAGCGCGCCGGTCATCTGCCCGACGACGATCAGCGCGAGCGTCGTCGCCGCGCCCAATCGCGGCACCATCAGGATCGCGACGCCGACGAATACCGCGCCGAAGAATCCGCCCGTCCAGCTGAACCACGACCCCGCACCGGACAACGTGCCGCTCACGCGCGGGTGAGGCGACAGCAGCGCGACCGCCAGCATCGCGGCGAGGCCGACGACGTAGCTGACCGACCCGGCCCACCATGGCGAACCGATCTGCGCGCGCAGGTTCGCGTTGAGCACCTGCTGCAACGCAACGCTGATGCCGGCCGCCACGACCAGCAAATAAGACAGGACGGTAGTCACGAAGATGAACGCTCCGAAAGCGTGGCCGCAACGGTGATGCGGGCACGGAAGGCTTTCATTCTGCGGAACGCGCCGGTATAACGCAAATATCGAATCCGGCGCTCATCCATCTCGTTTCGGTATGCCATCACTCCGACAAATCCAGTATTTCCTGACCGTGGCGGACCTCGGCGGCTTCACGCCGGCCGCGGGTGCGCTCCACGTCGCGCAGTCGGCGCTCAGCCGGCAGATCGGCCAGCTCGAGGACGAACTCGGGTTCGTGCTGTTCGACCGCGAGCCGAGAGGCGTGCGGCTCACGCCGGCCGGCGCGCTCTACCGCGAACGCGTGGCGTCGATCCCGGCCACGCTGACGGCGGCCGCCGACGAAGGTGCGCAGTTGTCGCGCGGGGAGGCCGGCGTGCTGCGGCTGCTGCATTCCAGTACCGTGCCCGTCGGCAGCCTGATGCCGGATCTCGACCGCTTCATGCGCGATTGTCCGGGCGCGCGCATCGATCTCGACCGCGCATCGTCCGAGGATCAGGTGACGGACATCGCGAACGGTCAGGCCGATGTCGGGATCGTCCGGTTGCCGGTGCTGCGGCGCGATGCACGCGTGCGTTTCGTCGAACTGGCGGCCGAACGCCTGTGCGCGGCGGTGCCGGCCGATCATCCGCTCGCGGGCCGCAAGCGCGTCGCGATCGCGCGGTTGCGGCGCGAGCCGTTCGTATCGGCCGTGTATCGGGAGCGGGGCGGCCTCGCGCGCGTCGTGATCGATCTGTGCCTGAAGCGCGGCTTCGTGCCGGCGGCCGCGCGGATCGTGTCGCCGAAGACGTCGATGTTGAATCTCGTCGCGGCCGGCCGGGGCGTGGCGATCGTGCCGGCGCGGATGGCGAGCATCGGGATCGACGGCGTCGTGTTCGTGCCGATTTCGGACGAGGATGCGAGATCGGTGTGCGCGCTGGTGTTGCCGGTCGAACCGACGGTGCTCGCGCAGGCGTTCGTTCGAGTGGTGACGGCGGGCTAAACGCGCCGCATCGCCACCGTACCGGCCCGCGAGTTCGGCTGGCCTGCGCCCGACGTCGATACTCAGACGCGGTACCCCGCATCGTGCATCAACCGGCGCGACGCGTCGCCGCGCGGGCCTTCCGCATCGAATTGCGCGCGAAGTTTCGCATCCGCGCCGCGCATCACGCCGCGCTGCATGGGCACGATAAGGGCGACAAGGGCGACGACGAAGAAAGCGGCAAGCATCATGGTGTTCCTTGGCGGAAAGACCGGAGACGGACATCGCGACGGCCGGCCGTGTCCGTGCGCGTCCGTTACAGCGACGCGCAACGGCCGGACACGAGGCGGCACGGCAACAGGCGGGCCGCGCGCGATCGCCCGGCGACTGCCAGCATAGGGCCGGTCAACCGGATCCGGCGACCTGTCGGAAATCCGTCAGCAAAGCCATGGCGGAATCGAAAGGTGTGCGCCGCATCCGGGCAATCCCGCCGCTCCCAAGAAAAACCCTAGACCCCCGTCCATCAAGCCTCAGACGAAATCTAGTGGTTTCCACTCATAGTCGCAAACAGGCAAGAACAGGTCGCCGCCGGTCTTCTCGCGGCGAATATGGCTCGTTACTTTTACTCCCACGATGCAGGCCGGCGCACACTCCGCGCACCGGCTGCCGCGAGACCAACCGGGAGGAACCGAACCATGAAGTCGACGAAGATCGCCGCGCTTGCCGCGGCCGTGCTGGCGACCGGCGCGTTCACGCAAGCCGCGCTGGCCGAGACGGAGGCCGCGACCTGCCGCACCGTGCGTTTCGCGGATATCGGCTGGACCGACATCACGTCGACCACGGCGCTCGCGTCGACCGTGTTCGAGGCGCTCGGCTACAAGCCGACCACGACGATCGCGTCGGTGCCGATCTCGTTCGCCGGTCTCAAGAGCAAGCAGCTCGACGTGTCGCTCGGCTACTGGTGGCCGGTGCAGCAGAAGCAGCTGCAACCGTTCCTCGACAGCAAGTCGATCAACGTCGTCGAACCGCCGAACCTGTCCGGTGCGAAGGCGACACTCGCGGTGCCGAGCTACGCATACCAGGCCGGCCTGAAGACCTTCGACGACATCGCGAAACACCGCGCGGAACTCGACGGCAAGATCTACGGGATCGAGCCGGGCAGCAGCGCGAACGCGACGATCCAGAAGATGATCGACACGAACCAGTACGGGCTCGGCGGCTTCAAGCTCGTCGAATCGAGCGAGGCCGGGATGCTGGTGACGGTCGAGCGCGCGGCACGCGAGAAGAAGTGGGTCGTGTTCCTCGGCTGGGAGCCGCATCCGATGAACATCCAGCTCAGCATGAACTACCTGTCCGGCGGCGACGCGGCGTTCGGCCCGAACTACGGCGAAGCGCGCGTGTACACGCTGACCGCGCCCGACTTCATCGCGCGCTGCCCGAACGCGGGCAAGCTCGTGACGAACCTGCGCTTCTCGACGCAGCTCGAGAACCAGCTGATGCAGACGGTGATGAACAAGACCAAGCCGGCCGATGCCGCGAAGGCGTACCTGAAGAAGAACCCGCAGGTGCTCGATCCATGGCTCGCGGGCGTCAAGACGTTCGACGGCAAGGACGGCCTGCCTGCCGTGAAGGCGTATCTCGGCCTGTAACGGCCGCGCCCATACGCTATCAGCAATGCGACACAACCCGAATCAAGCGAGGCATCCAGCATGAATCACGAAGTCATCATCACCTGTGCCGTGACCGGCGCGGGCGATACGGTCGGCAAGCATCCGGCGATTCCGGTCACGCCGAAGGAGATCGCGGCCGCCGCGATCGAAGCCGCGAAGGCCGGCGCGACGGTCGCCCACTGCCACGTGCGCGATCCGCAGACCGGGCGCGGCAGCCGCGACCCGAACCTGTATCGCGAAGTGGTCGACCGGATCCGCTCGGCCGACGTCGACGTGATCATCAACCTGACGGCCGGCATGGGCGGCGATCTCGAGATCGGCCCCGGCGAGGACCCGATGCGCTTCGGCAAGGGCACGGATCTCGTCGGCGGCCTCACGCGTCTCGCGCACGTCGAGGAACTGCTGCCCGAGATCTGCACGCTCGACTGCGGCACGCTGAATTTCGGCGACGGCGACTACATCTACGTGTCGACGCCCGCGCAGTTGCGTGCCGGCGCGAAACGGATCCAGGAACTCGGCGTGAAGCCGGAACTGGAGATCTTCGATACGGGCCATCTGTGGTTCGCGAAGCAGTTGCTCAAGGAAGGGCTGCTCGACGATCCGCCGCTGTTCCAGCTGTGCCTTGGCATTCCGTGGGGCGCGCCGGCCGATACCGGCACGATGAAGGCGATGGTCGACAACCTGCCGCCGGGCGCGCACTGGGCCGGCTTCGGGATCGGCCGCATGCAGATGCCGATGGTCGCGCAGGCGATGCTGCTCGGCGGCCACGTGCGCGTCGGCCTCGAGGACAACATCTGGCTCGACCGCGGCGTGCATGCGACCAACGGCACGCTCGTCGAGCGTGCCCGCCAGATCGTCGAACGCCTCGGCGGCCGCGTGCTGACGCCGGCCGAAGGCCGCCGCAAGCTCGGCCTGCCGGCGCGCGGCGAACGTCCGCTCGAACGTCGCGCGCTCGCCGAATTCGCGTGAATTTTTTCACCGACTGACTGACATGACAGGGTGGCCTGCGCGCACGCGCGGCCGCCCACCGATTTCCCCTGATTCGAAGGATGCGTTGACATGGCTGTGAAGACCGACATCAACACGTTTGCCGCGATCGGCACCGGCGTGATCGGCAGCGGATGGATTGCCCGCGCGCTCGCGCACGGTCTCGACGTGGTCGTGTGGGACCCGGCGCCGGGCGCCGAAGCGCGGCTGCGCGCGAACGTCGCGAACGCGTGGCCCGCGCTCGAACGCGTCGGCCTCGCGCCGGGCGCCGATCCCGCGCGGCTGCGGTTCGTGTCGACGATCGAGGCATGCGTCGCCGACGCCGATTTCATCCAGGAAAGCGCGCCCGAGCGCGAGGCGCTGAAGCTCGAACTGCACGAGCAGATCAGCCGCGCGGCGAAGCCCGACGCGATCATCGCGTCGTCGACGTCGGGCCTGCTGCCGACCGATTTCTACGCGCGGGCCACGCATCCGGAGCGCTGCGTGGTGGGCCACCCGTTCAACCCCGTCTACCTGCTGCCGCTCGTCGAGGTGCTCGGCGGCGCGCGCACGTCGCCGGAAGCGGTCGAAGGCGCGATGGAGGTCTATCGCAAGCTCGGCATGCGGCCGCTGCACGTGCGCAAGGAAGTGCCGGGCTTCATCGCGGACCGTCTGCTCGAAGCGTTGTGGCGCGAGGCACTGCATCTCGTCAACGAAGGCGTCGCGACGACCGGCGAGATCGACGATGCGATCCGCTTCGGCGCGGGGATCCGCTGGTCGTTCATGGGCACGTTCCTGACCTACACGCTGGCCGGCGGCGACGCGGGCATGCGACACTTCATGCAGCAATTCGGCCCTGCGCTCGAACTGCCGTGGACGAAGCTGGTCGCGCCGACGCTCACCGACGCACTGATCGACCGCGTCGTCGAAGGCACGACCGAACAGCAGGGCACGCGCAGCATCAAGGCGCTCGAACGCTATCGCGACGAGTGCATCACCGAGGTGCTGAAATCGATCGCCGCGGTGAAGGCGCGGCACGGGATGCGATTCGACGAATAAAGGACAGGCGATGACGGGCGATACCCCGCTGACGATTTACCGCGACGTGGTGCGGCCCGAATGGGTCGACTACAACGGCCACCTGCGCGATGCGTTCTACCTGCTGATCTTCAGCTTCGCGACCGATGCGTTGCTGGATCGCATCGGCCTCGACGACGCCGCGCGTCGCGAACGGGGGCGCTCGGTCTACACGCTCGAAGCGCACGTGAACTACCTGCACGAGATCAAGGAAGGCACGCCGGTGCGCGTCGATGCGCGCGTGCTCGCGCACGACGCGAAGCGGCTGCACCTGTATCTCGAACTGTTCGCCGACGGGCATGACGACGCGGTATCGGCGAGCGAGCAGATGTTGCTGCACGTCGATACGCGCGACGGTGCGAAATCGGCGCCGTTCGACGACGACGTGGCCGCGCGGGTGGCTGAACTGCATGCGTTGCAGCGCGATTGCGCGGCGCCTGCTTATGCGGGCCGCGTGATCGGGCTGCCGCCGCGCCGCTAGCGGCGCGCTTCGTTTCACGATCTTCTACCTTCGATCTTCGACCGCGGAGTGCGCACGATGCTCGAACCGGAAATCGCGGCGTTCGTCGCGTCCGTCGACGCGTGGTATCCGGCCGATGCGGCGGCGCGTTCGCCCGACGAGCAGCGCCGCCTGTACGACCGCTTCGCGGCCGAATGGACGCCGGCTGCGCTGCCGGCCGGCATCGTGCAGCAGGACGCCGTGTGGCGCGCGCGGGACGGCCGCACAATCGCGCTGCGGCGCTATACGTCCGCGCCCGGCACGTCGCGCGGCACGGTGCTGTTTTTTCATGGCGGCGGGTTCGTCGTCGGCTCGCTCGACAGCCATGCGCTGATCACCGCGCGACTGGCGGCCGATACGGGCCTCGATGTGATCGCGGTCGACTATCGGCTGGCGCCCGAACACCGTGCGCCGGCCGCGCTTGAAGATTGCGTGGAAGTCACGCGTGCCGCGCGCGATGCACGCTGGCCGTTCGGGCCGTGCGGGCATCCGCTGACGCTCGCGGGCGACAGCGCGGGCGGGATGCTCGCGGCGGCGGTGGCGACCGCGCTGCGCGATGCGGGCGAAGGGAGCGTGGACGGCATCGCGCTCGTTTATCCGATGCTCGGTTTCGAACCGCAGTCGCCCGCGCGCGAAACGGAAGCGCACGCGCCGATGCTGACGCTCGACGACGTGCATCGCTATCGCGCGCTGTACTGGGATGGTGACTTGTCCGACGTGCTGCGACACGGCAACCCGTTGTTGCGCGCGTCGGTGCCGCTCGAAGCCGGGCGTTTCGACGGCTTGCCGCCGGTGCTCGCGATCGGCGCGGAACACGATCCGCTGCGCGACGATGCGCGCGTGTACGTCGAACGGATTCGCGCGGCGGGCGGCGTCGCGCGCTACTGGATGGGAGAAGGGCTGGTGCACGGCTGCTGGCGCGCGCTCGGGACGAGCCCGCAGGCGGCGCGCATGCACCGGGCGGTCGGCAGGTTCTTGCTCGCTCCACACGCGTAGCGGGCGTTTTCCGGGAGGCAACGATGCAGGCGGCAGCGCAACACCGTATCGAGGACTGGCGGACGTTTTCGGCCGACGCGGCGATCGCGGCGGCGACGATTGGCGATGGCGCGGTGGAGGTCGAGTGGAGCGACGCGCGACGATCGCCGTTCCATTTCGACTGGCTGCGCGACAACTGCGCGTGTTCCGCGTGCGTGCATGCGATTACACGCGAACAGGTGTTCGAGATCGCCGATGCGCGGGAGGATCTGTCCGCGCTCACCGTGCACGTCGAAACCGACGGCGCGCTGCATGTCGAATGGAACGACGGACACCGCAGCGCGTGGTCGCCTGGCTGGTTGCGTGCGCATGCATACGATGACGCGTCGCGCGCGGAGCGCGTGGCTGCGCACGGGCGGCACGTATGGACCGGCGACGATGCGACGGCGATCGGCGTGTTCGCGTGGCGCGACGTGATGGAGGACGACCGCGCATTGCTCGCGTGGCTCGGCGCGTTGCAGCGCACGGGGCTCACGCTCGTCGAAGGCGTGCCGGCCGAGCGCGGCCGCGTCGACGAGGTCGCGCGCCGCGTCGGCCTGATCCGCGAAAGCAATTTCGGCGTGCTGTTCGACGTCGAATCGAAGCCGCGCCCGGACAGCAATGCGTATACGTCACTGAATCTTCCGCCGCATACCGACCTGCCGACGCGCGAATTGCAGCCGGGCGTGCAGTTCCTGCATTGCCTCGCGAACGACGCGACGGGCGGCGACAGCATCTTCCTCGACGGCTTCGCGCTCGCGGACGCGCTGCGGCGCGAACATCCGGACGATTTCGAGCAGCTCGCATCGACGCCGTTCGAGTTCTGGAACAAGAGCGCGAACAGCGACTACCGCTGTTCGGCGCCGGTGATCGGGCGCGATGCGCGCGGCAACGTGACGGAAGTGCGTGTCGCGAACTTCCTGCGCGGGCCGCTCGATGCGCCGGCCGGCTCGGTCGCGGCGGTCTATCGCGCGTACCGGCGATTCCTCGCGCTCGCGCGCGAGCCGCGCTTTCGCGTGCAGCGCCGGCTGCGGGCCGGCGACATGTGGGCCTTCGACAACCGGCGCGTGCTGCATGCGCGCACCGAGTTCGATCCGTCGACGGGCCGCCGGCACTTGCAGGGCTGCTACGTCGATCGCGACGAATTGCTGTCGCGGTGGCGCGTGTTGTCGCGGGCGGCGCCGGCCGACGCTGCGCGCTGATCGACACCCACCGCGCATTCACGCATCCCTCGTCGGGAAAAAGCACCCGGACGCGACGCGCCCGGGCGAAGCCACCCGCTGCCGGGCGGCGGAGGTATGCGTTTCACAAAACAGACGAGCCCCGCGAAGGGGGCTCGTCCGGACTGCGTGACTTCATCGCGCGACGCGCGGCGCCCGCCGAGGGCGCATCGGCTTACTGGCCGAAGAAGATCGAGTCGCGTGCGTTCGACGAAGCGGCTGCCGGCGCGCCCGAGTGGACGAGCGGGGCCGGTTGCGCGCCGTAGCCGCTGGTGTCCGCGCCATGAACGCGCGCCTCGGCGCTCTGGATGTCGTTCGGGTAGTACGGGCTCGACACGCCCGGCTTGTAGCCGGCTTGTTCGAGCTGGACGAGTTCGTTGCGCACTTGAGCGCGCGTCACGGTGCTTTGAGCGAATGCGCCGAACGAAGCGGACAGGGCGGCAGCGGCAACGACTGCGGAAACGAGCGATTTCATGGTGACCTCCGGTGTTTTATTGAGTTCGCTCCCGACACCATGTCTTGAGCGATTGATCAAATCTTAGTCACCGGCGTGTTCAGGGTAAACGCTGATTTTGACGATAAATTGTTTCCTGGCCGGTAACAGTGCGGCGGCGCATCAGTCTTTCAACGGGCTTTCTTTTCGGGCTGCGCAATAAGTGTGAAGAATGTTGCGATCGCCGGCGCACGACTCAGCGCACTTCCGCCGCCGTATCGAACGGCCGGCCCGGCGCATGTCCGGCGGGCGCGCCGGCGCTGAGGAAGCGCACGCCCGTCGCGGCTTCCGACGCTTCCCACAGCAGCGCCGCGGCCGCCACGCTGCGCGCCGCGCGCGGCACGCTCGCCGGCGCCGGCAGCCCGCGCGATTCCAACCAGCCGGACGGACCGATGTACGCACCGCCGGCCAGATCGGGCGACGTGGCCGCATGAATCGCGGGCAGCGCGCCCTGGTCGGCCGGCTGCGCGAGATAACGGTTCGCGGCGCGCATCAGCGCGGCGCGGGCGGGCGACTGGTCCATCGCCGGGCCCGCGAACTGCAGGTTGGTCGCCGCATAGCCGGGATGCGCGGCGACGCTGATGCCGGCGAACGCCGCGCGCGCGAAGCGGCGCTGCAACTCGATCGCGAACACGAGGTTCGCGAGCTTGCTGTCGCAGTAGGCGAGATAACGGTTGTAGCGCTGCGCGGCACGCAGGTCGTCCACGCGAATCCGGCCGCCGCGGTTGAAGCCGCTCGACATCGTGACGACGCGCGCCCGGTGCGCGGCGCGCAGCGCCGGCAGCAGATGGCCGGTCAACGCGAAATGGCCGAGGTGGTTGGTGCCGAACTGCATCTCGAAGCCGTCGCGCGTGTGCCGCAGCGGCAGGAACATCACGCCGGCGTTGTTGCAGAGGATGTCGACGCGGCCGTGGCGTTCGCCGACGTCGGCCGCGAAGCGTGCGATCGACGCGAGATCGGCGAGGTCGAGCAGATCGACTTCGACGCGTGCATGAGGATGAAGCCGGCGGATTGCGTTGGCAGCCTGCGTGCCGCGTGCGGCGTCGCGGCAGCCCATCACGACCGTCGCGCCTTTCGCCGCCAGCGTTTCCGCGAGATGCCAGCCGAGCCCGCTGTTGGCGCCGGTCACGATCGCGACCTTGCCGCCTTGCGCCGGGACGTGGCGCGCGCTCCATGCATGCATGTCTGCCTCCATCGGCGCGGCCGGTCGGCCGCGGCACTTAATCGTTACATTGATCGGTGTAACGATAGTGCGGGCGGACGGAGCAGACAAGCGGGGGAATTAGACCGGCGCTTCTAGGGTTTGTGGCTTAGGGCGTGGCGTCGCAAGCCCGGCGCAGGACCGGCGCGTGTTACCTGCTGCCCGCCAGCGCGAGCACCTCGGCGGCGGAAATCATGGCGGCAGCGTTCGCGGGGGCCGGGCGCTCGGCCGGGCGGAACACTTCGTCGCCGCGGTGAATGACCTGGCGCGACAGCGCGCAGGTGCCGGTGCGCTGCGCGAAGCGACGGCGCCAGCGCTGCTCGCCGTAGTGACAGCGGCCGGGTTCGACCCAGCGGACGACGAGCAGCGTATCGGAACGTTCGAGGATTTCGACGTGGACGTCGGCGGGATCGAGCGCAGGCAGGGATTTGGAGGCCTTCATTTTGCCGTTTCCTAAAGCTCGTGCGGTTTCGGCCGTGGCAGTGGATGTCACTACCCGATGGCGAATCCGTAGCGGTTTCCATGAGTGGTGCGCTAAATGTAAGCGTCTGTGACCGGAAAAAACATCCTGTCCGGCTCGAATTACCTTTTGCCGATTTAGAAACAATCCACGCTTATTTTCTTGGAAAACCAAAGACAAAAAGCCCCGGACGGGAAGCCCGGGGCGGAAAATCGGCCCGCGCACCGTGTCTGCTCGCCCAGTCACGGGATACATCGCCGGGGGACGGAGGTGCCCGCAGGGATCCAGAGCGGGCGGGGAGGCGATGTACCGGAAGCGCGGTCCGGCAACACCATGATGGCGTGCGGCACCCGTTGGCACCCTGACGCGAACATGACTTTTTTGTCAGTTTGGCGCGGCCGCCTTGCCGGACGTTGCGCCAGAATCGGCTGAAAAGCCCACCGGTATTGGGTTTTGAGCGGATCGCGAAGCAGCACTTCAGCGCCGCTCGCGCGCCGAATTCTCGTGCGCCGCCCGGATTGACCAGCCCTGGGTAAATACTGAATCCCAATTTCGTGACAAACGCGCGATCCGTTTCTATGATTGGTTGGACCTTTAGTCCTTTGTGCCAATCGGCCGACTGTCGGCCGCCTTTTCGGGAGAGGTGCTCATGAGATTGCAGGGCAAACGCGCGCTGGTGACGGCGGCCGGGCAGGGCATCGGCCGCGCGACCGCGCTGCGGTTCGCGAGCGAAGGCGCTGACGTGCTGGCGACCGACATCAACGAAGCCGCGCTGGCGCGGCTCGAAGCCGACGCCGAGCGCGCGGGCGGCCGGCTGGCCACGCGGCGGCTCGACGTCACCGACGCGACCGACATCGCCGCACTCGCCGCGACCGAACGCGCGTTCGACGTGCTGTTCAACTGCGCGGGCTACGTGCATCACGGCTCGATCCTCGATTGCGACGAAGACGCATGGGCGTTCTCGCTGAACCTGAACGTCACGTCGATGTACCGGCTGATCCGCGCGCTGCTGCCCGCGATGCTCGAAGCCGGCGGCGCGTCGATCGTCAACATGGCGTCGGCGGCGTCGAGCGTGAAGGGCGTGCCGAACCGCTTCGTGTACGGCACCACCAAGGCGGCCGTGATCGGGCTGACCAAGGCGGTGGCCGCCGATTTCGTCGAGCGCGGCATCCGCTGCAACGCGATCTGCCCAGGCACGATCGAGTCGCCGTCGCTGGAGCAGCGGATCGCCGACCAGGCGCGCACGCGCCACGTGTCCGCCGACGAGGTGCGCCAGGCGTTCGTCGCGCGCCAGCCGATCGGCCGCATCGGCAGCGCGGACGAAGTGGCCGCGCTCGCGCTGTACCTCGCGTCCGACGAAGCGTCGTTTACCACCGGCACGATTCACCTGATCGACGGCGGCTGGGCGAACTGACCCTGTCGACCTGATCGCGCCTCCCCATTCACATTCCGTTTCCATTCAGACAACGCTATGAAACTGCTGAGATTTGGCGACAAACACCATGAAAAGCCGGGCCTGCTCGATGCGCAAGGCCAGATTCGCGACCTGTCCGGCGTGATCGACGATATCGCTGGCGACGCGCTGACCCCTGCATCGCTCGCGCGACTGCGCGACATCCCGCCGTCGTCGCTGCCGCTCGTCGGAGGCACGCCGCGGCTCGGCGCGTGCGTCGGCCGCGTCGGCAAGTTCATCTGCATCGGGCTCAACTACTCCGATCACGCGGCCGAATCAGGGATGGAGGTGCCGAAGGAGCCCGTCGTGTTCGGCAAGTGGACGAGCGCGATCTCGGGCCCGAACGACGACGTCGAAATCCCGCGCGGCTCGGAAAAGACCGACTGGGAAGTCGAGCTCGGCGTGGTGATCGGCCAGGGCGGCCGCTATATCGACGAAGCCGATGCGCTGTCGCACGTCGCCGGCTACTGCGTGGTGAACGACGTGTCGGAGCGCGAATACCAGCTCGAACGCGGCGGCACGTGGGACAAGGGCAAGGGCAACGACACGTTCGGCCCGATCGGCCCGTGGCTCGTGACGGCCGACGAAGTGCCCGATCCGCACGCGCTGCGGTTGTGGCTCGAGGTGGACGGCCACCGCTACCAGAACGGCACGACCGCGACGATGGTGTTCCGCGTGCCGCATCTGATCAGCTACCTGAGCCGCTTCATGAGCCTGCAGCCGGGCGACGTGATCTCGACCGGCACGCCGCCGGGCGTCGGACTCGGGCAGAAGCCGCCCGTCTACCTGCGCGCCGGACAGGTGATCACGCTCGGCATCGACGGGCTCGGCGAGCAACGCCAGCGCACCGTGCAGGCCTGATTCCCTTCAATGGACGGTTCGCCATGCCTATCATTCGATCGATGCGCGTCCTCGACGTGCGCTTTCCGACCTCGCGCCAGCTCGACGGTTCCGATGCGATGAATCCGGACCCCGATTATTCGGCGGCCTACGTCATCCTCGAAACCGACCGCGACGGGCTCGCCGGTCACGGGCTCACGTTCACCATCGGGCGCGGCAACGAAATCTGCTGCGCGGCGATCGACGCGATGCGCCACCTCGTCGTCGGCCTCGACCTCGACTGGATCCGCGAGGACATGGGCCGCTTCTGGCGGCACGTCACGTCGGACAGCCAGTTGCGCTGGATCGGCCCCGACAAGGGCGCGATCCACCTGGCGACGGGCGCCGTCGTCAATGCGGTGTGGGACCTGTGGGCGAAGGCGGTCGGCAAGCCGCTGTGGCGGCTCGTCGCCGACATGAGCCCGGAGGAACTGGTGCGGGCGATCGACTTCCGCTACCTGACCGATTGCCTGAGCCCGGACGAAGCGCTCGACCTGCTGCGCCGGCAGGCGCCCGGCAAGGCCGCGCGGATCGCCGCGCTGGCGCGCGACGGCTACCCGTGCTACACGACGTCGGCCGGCTGGCTCGGCTACAGCGACGACAAGCTGCGCCGGCTGTGCCGCGAGGCCGTGGACGAAGGTTTCGACTACGTGAAGCTGAAAGTCGGCGCGAACCTCGCCGACGACATCCGCCGCGTGACGATCGCGCGCGAGGTGATCGGCCCCGACCGCAAGCTGATGATCGACGCGAACCAGGTGTGGGAAGTCGACGAGGCGATCGACTGGGTGCGCGCGCTTGCGTTCGCGCGGCCGTGGTTCATCGAGGAGCCGACGAGCCCCGACGACGTCGAAGGGCATCGCAAGATCCGCGAGGCGATCGCGCCGGTGCAGGTCGCGACCGGCGAGATGTGCCAGAACCGCGTGCTGTTCAAGCAGTTCATCGCGCGCGGCGCGATCGACGTCGTGCAGATCGACGCGTGCCGGCTCGGCGGCGTGAACGAGATCCTCGCGGTGATGCTGATGGCCGCGAAGTACGGGCTGCCGGTGTGCCCGCATGCGGGCGGCGTCGGGCTGTGCGAATACGTGCAGCACCTGTCGATGATCGACTACGTGTGCATTTCCGGCACGAAGGAAGGGCGCGTGACCGAGTACGTCGATCACCTGCACGAGCATTTCGTCGAATCGTGCGTGGTGCGCGGCGCGGCGTACATGCCGCCGACGGCGCCCGGTTTCTCGATCGAGATGAAGCCCGAATCGCTGGAGCAGTACCGGTTCCGCGGGTGAGTAGGGCAATGCGCGACGGCGCGCGATGCGCGTCGTGCGCATCGTGCGCGGCGACAACATGAACGACGGAGACGCGAAGTGGATTTGAATCTGCAAGACAGGGTCGTGATCGTGACCGGCGGCGCGTCGGGCATCGGCGCCGCGATCTCGATGCGGCTGGCCGGCGAAGGCGCGATTCCCGTAGTGTTCGCGCGCCACGCGCCCGACGACGCGTTCTGGCGTGCACTTGCGCACAAGCAGCCGCGCGCCGCGTGCATGAACGTCGAACTGCAGGACGACGCGCAGTGCCGCGACGCGGTCGCGCAGACCGTCGCGCGCTTCGGCCGCATCGACGGCCTCGTCAACAACGCGGGCATCAACGACAGCATCGGGCTCGACGCCGGGCGCGACGCGTTCGTCGCGTCGCTCGAACGCAACCTGATCCATTACTACGTGATCGCGCATTACTGCGTGCCGCACCTGAAGGCGACGCGCGGCGCGATCGTCAACATCTCGTCGAAGACGGCCGTCACCGGGCAGGGCAACACGAGCGGCTATTGCGCGTCGAAGGGCGCGCAGCTCGCGCTGACGCGCGAATGGGCGGTCGCATTGCGTCACGACGGCGTGCGCGTGAATGCGGTGATTCCCGCGGAGGTGATGACGCCGCTCTACCAGAACTGGATCGCGGGTTTCGACGATCCGGAAGCGAAAGTCGCGGAAATCGCCGGCAAGGTGCCGCTCGGCCAGCGCTTCACGACGGCGGACGAGATCGCCGATACGGCGGTGTTCCTGCTGTCGGATCGCGCATC
Source organism: Burkholderia sp. AU17457 (assembly GCF_002223255.1). Taxonomy (NCBI): domain Bacteria; kingdom Pseudomonadati; phylum Pseudomonadota; class Betaproteobacteria; order Burkholderiales; family Burkholderiaceae; genus Burkholderia; species Burkholderia sp. AU17457. Next base: position 1,873,368 of record NZ_NKFB01000005.1, on the reverse strand, counting down.
GCACACGACGGGCCAGTGGCTGTTCGTCGACGGCGGCTATACGCATCTCGATCGTGCGATCAGCTGAGGGCCGCGCGCGATGCAACCCGACCTGAACCCGAACACCGCGCCGCCGCTGATCGCGCTGACCGGCATCGGCAAGCGCTTTCCCGGCGTGCAGGCGCTCGACGATTGCCGTTTCGACCTGCGTGCGGGCGAAGTGCATGCGCTGATGGGCGAGAACGGCGCCGGCAAGTCGACGCTGATGAAGATTCTCGCGGGCGTCTATCCACGCGACGCGGGCGAGATCCGGATGGACGGCCGCCCGGTGGAGATCGCCGACCCGCGTGCCGCGCAGGCGCTCGGCATCGGCATCATCCATCAGGAGCTGAACCTGATGAATCACCTGAGCGTCGCGCAGAACATCTTCATCGGCCGCGAGCCGCGCGGCCGCTTCGGCGTGTTCGTCGACGAAGACCGGCTGAATCGGGACGCTGCCGCGATCTTCCAGCGGATGCGGCTCGATCTCGACCCGCGCACACTCGTGGGCCGGCTGACGGTCGCGAAGCAGCAGATGGTCGAGATCGCGAAGGCGCTGTCGTTCGACTCGCGCGTGCTGATCATGGACGAGCCGACCGCCGCGCTGAACAACGCGGAGATCGCCGAGCTGTTTCGCATCATCCGCGACCTGCGCGCGCACGGCGTCGGCATCGTCTACATCTCGCACAAGATGGACGAGCTGCACCAGATCGCCGATCGCGTGACCGTGATGCGCGACGGCAAGTACGTCGCGACCGTGCCGATGGCGGACACGTCGATGGACACGATCATCTCGATGATGGTCGGCCGCCAGCTCGATGCGGAAACCCGCACACCGCCCGATACGTCCACGAACGAGATTGCGCTCGAAGTGCGCGGGCTGTCGCGTGGCCGTGCGATCCGCGACGTCGGCTTCACGCTGCGGCGCGGCGAGATCCTCGGCTTCGCCGGGCTGATGGGCGCGGGCCGCACCGAGGTCGCACGCGCGGTGTTCGGCGCGGACCCGGTCGATGCAGGCGAGATCCGCGTGCACGGCCGGGCCGTGACGATCCGCACGCCGGCCGACGCGGTGAAATATGGCATCGGCTATCTGTCCGAGGATCGCAAGCATTTCGGGCTCGCGGTCGGGATGGACGTGCAGAACAACATCGCGCTGTCGAGCATGCGCCGCTTCGTGCGCCGCGGCGTGTTCCTCGATGCGCGCGCGATGCGCGATGCCGCGCAGTCGTACGTGCGTCAGCTCGCGATCCGCACGCCGTCGGTCGCGCAGCCCGCGCGGCTGCTGTCGGGCGGCAACCAGCAGAAGATCGTGATCGCGAAGTGGCTGCTGCGCGACTGCGACATCCTGTTTTTCGACGAGCCGACGCGCGGCATCGACGTCGGCGCGAAAAGCGAGATCTACAAGCTGCTCGATGCGCTCGCCGCCGACGGCAAGGCGATCGTGATGATCTCGTCGGAGTTGCCCGAGGTGCTGCGCATGAGCCACCGGATTCTCGTGATGTGCGAAGGCCGCGTGACCGGGGAATTGCGCGCGGCCGACGCCACGCAGGAAAAGATCATGCAGCTCGCGACGCAGCGCGAGTCGACCGTGTTGTCCTGATTGTCCCGATTCAGACGCCTAACGATCATGTCCAACGATACGCATCCCGTTCCGCCCCTGGCCACCGGCGACACGCCGGCGGCCGCATCGCGCCTGAAATCGCGCTTCTTCAACCCGGCCGCGCGGCAGAAGCTGCTCGCGTTCGCGAGCCTCGTGCTGCTGATCGCATTCTTCAGCTTCGCGTCGTCGAACTTCCTCGACGTCGACAACCTCGTGTCGATCCTGCAGGCGACCGCCGTGAACGGCGTGCTGGCCGTCGCCTGCACGTACGTGATCATCACGTCCGGCATCGATCTGTCCGTCGGCACGCTGATGACGTTCTGCGCGGTGATGGCCGGCGTCGTGCTGACGAAATGGGGGATGCCGCTGCCGCTCGGCATCCTGGCCGCGTTGTGCTTCGGTGCGCTGTCCGGCTGCGTGTCGGGCTTCGTGATCGCGAAGATGAAGGTGCCGCCGTTCATCGCGACGCTCGGCATGATGATGCTGCTCAAGGGGCTGTCGCTCGTGATCTCGGGCACGCGGCCGATCTACTTCAACGACACGCCGGGCTTCACGTCGATCGCGCAGGATTCGCTGATCGGCAACCTGATTCCCGCGCTGCCGATTCCGAACGCGGTGCTGATCCTGTTCCTCGTCGCGATCGGCGCGTCGATCGTGCTGAACCGGACGATCTTCGGCCGCTACACGTTCGCGCTCGGCAGCAACGAGGAGGCGCTCAGGCTATCCGGCGTGAACGTCGATGCGTGGAAGATCGCGGTCTACACGTTCAGCGGCGCGGTGTGCGGGATCGCCGGGCTGCTGATCGCGTCGCGGCTGAACTCCGCGCAGCCGGCACTCGGGCAAGGCTACGAGCTCGACGCGATCGCGGCCGTCGTGATCGGCGGCACGTCGCTGTCGGGCGGCGCGGGCAGCATCGTCGGCACCATCATCGGCGCGTTCATCATGAGCGTGCTGACCAACGGCCTGCGCATCATGTCGGTCGCGCAGGAATGGCAGACCGTCGTGACGGGCGTGATCATCATCCTCGCCGTCTATGTGGACATCCTGCGCCGGCGTCGCCGCTGACACACGCAGGCATGCGCTTCACCGCCGGTTTCGGCCGGCATTTCATCCGATACGAAAAAAGGAGACGCGAAGTGATCAGGAGCAAGGTGTTGAACGCGATCGTCGGGCTGACGTTCGCCGTTGGCGTCACGGCCGGCGCGCACGCGCAGGAAACCTACATCCCGCTGATCTCGAAAGGCTTCCAGCATCAGTTCTGGCAGGCCGTGAAATCGGGCGCGACGCAGGCCGCGAAGGACTACAAGGTGAAGGTGACGTTCGAAGGGCCGGAAACCGAGGCGATGGTCGACAAGCAGATCGACATGCTGTCGGCCGCGATCGCGAAGAAACCGGCCGCGCTTGGCTTCGCAGCGCTCGACAGCAAGGCCGCGCTGCCGCTGCTGAAGAAGGCGCAGGCCGAGAAGATCCCGGTGATCGCGTTCGACTCGGGCGTCGACAGCGACATTCCGGTGACGACGGCCGCGACCAACAACAAGGCGGCCGCCGCGCTCGCCGCCGACAAGCTCGCCGCGCTGATCGGCGACGAAGGGCAGGTGGCGGTGGTCGCGCACGACCAGACGAGCCGCACCGGCATCGACCGCCGCGACGGCTTCCTCGACCGGATGAAGTCGGCGCACCCGAAGGTGCAGGTCGTGACCGTGCAGTACGGCGAAGGCGATCAGTTGAAGTCGACCGAAGTGACGAAGTCGATCCTGCAGGCGTATCCGAAGCTCAAGGGGCTGTTCGGCACCAACGAAGGGTCGGCGATCGGCGTGGTCAACGGCGTGCGCGAGATGAAGCGCAAGGTCGTGATCGTCGGCTACGATTCCGGCAAGCAGCAGAAGGACGCGATCCGCAGCGGGCTGATGGCCGGCGCGATCACGCAGAACCCGATCGGCATCGGCTACAAGACGGTCGAGGCGGCCGTGAAGGCGATCAAGGGCGAGAAGCTGCCGAAGGTCATCGATACCGGGTTCTACTGGTACGACAAGACCAATATCGACGATCCGAAGATCGCGGCGGTGTTGTACGACTGAACGTGGCGGAGGGGCGACGGCGCGGCGGGCCGTCGCCGCCGCGGTGATCGGACACGAGGGCATCATGGGCGCAGTGCGTATCGATTCGCATCAGCACTTCTGGCGTTATCGCGCGGCCGACTATCCGTGGATCGGCCCCGGGATGGGCGTGCTCGCGCGCGACTACCTGCCCGACGCACTGTGGCCGCAGATGCATGCGCAGGCGCTCGGCGCGTCGATTGCGGTGCAGGCGCGCGCCGGGCGCGACGAGACGGCGTTCCTGCTCGATCTGGCGCGCGACGACGCACGCATCGCGGCCGTGGTCGGCTGGGAGGATCTCGGTGCGCCGGCGCTGGCCGACCGCGTCGCCGAGTGGCGCAGCCCGAAGCTGCGCGGTTTCCGTCATCAGGTGCAGGACGAAGCCGACGTCGGCGCGTTCGTCGCGGATCCCGGCTTCAATCGCGGCGTCGCGTGGCTGCAGGCGAACGGCTATGTCTACGACGTGCTCGTGTTCGAGCGCCAGTTGCCGGACGTGCAAGCGTTCTGCGCGCGGCACGATGCGCACTGGCTCGTGCTCGACCATGCCGGCAAGCCTGCGCTCGCCGAGTTCGCGCGCGACGACACGGCGCTCGCGCGCTGGCGCGCGTCGCTGCATGATCTCGGCGCGCTGCCGCACGTCGCGTGCAAGCTGTCGGGGCTCGTGACCGAAGCCGACTGGCGGCGCGGCCTGCGCGCGCAGGACATCCGGCATATCGAGCAGTGTCTCGACGCGGCGCTCGACGCGTTCGGCCCGCAGCGGCTGATGTTCGGGTCGGACTGGCCCGTGTGCCTGCTCGCGGCGTCGTACGACGAGGTCGCGTCGCTCGTCGAACGCTGGGCCGAAGCGCGGCTGTCGGCGGCCGAACGCGCCGCGTTGTGGGGCGGCACGGCCGCGCGCTGCTACGCGGTGCCGGGCGATGTGAAGCGCGGCATATAAAATAGGCGCGAACGGCCCAGGCAATGTTCGGGCCGTCCGGAACGAAACCGATTACCAGCGTCAACGTATGTCCATCCAGCCGATTCAGAACCGCCGCCTCTACCAGCAGATCGCCGACAAGCTCAGTGCGATGATCGAGTCCGGCGATTTCCCGCCGGGCAGCTATCTGCCGCCCGAGCGCGAACTCGCCGAACGGTTCGGCGTGTCGCGCACGTCGGTGCGCGAGGCGCTGATCGCGCTCGAAGTGAACGGGCTCGTCAGCGTGCGCGTGGGCGACGGCGTGAAGGTGCGCCATCCCGAGACGGCCGCCGCGCCCGAACCTGCATCGGCGCCCAACGCGACGGTCGCGCCGTTCTCGATCGTCGAGATCGATCCGGAGCTCGGCATCGCGCTCGACCTCGACACCGAAATCCCGCCGTTCGCGCTGCTGCAGGCGCGCCGGCTGATCGAGCCGGAAGCCGCGTCGCTGGCCGCGAAGCATGGCTCGGATGCGCAGATCGAAGGGATTCACGAAGCATTTCTGCGCAATCAGGACGACAACCGCAGCGGCTCGCTCACGCACCCGGGCGACCGGCTGTTCCATATCCGCATCGCGGAAGCGAGCGACAACGCCGCGTATGCGCTGATGATCAAGCAGTTGCTCGCGCACAAGTACGACCCGATGTTCCAGCGGCTGCAGTCGCTGTACATGCCGAACGACATGCCGCACCGGTCGGAGCGCGAGCATCGCGCGATCCTCGATGCGATCCGCGCGCGCGACCCCGACGCCGCGCGCCGGGCGATGGCCGAGCATCTCGACGAAGTGATCCGCATTTTCGGCCGCGCGCTCGATTGAGTGCGCGAGTCGATTTTCTGCATGTTCGCCAGCGGCGGACGCGATGCGGTGCTTCCCGGCTGCTGACGCGCCCTCCGTACCGCGCGAGGACACCGGCCGTCGGGACCGAACGAACGCCGCGATGCGAGCGACGCGCGCCGACCCACCGGCATGCCGCTCGCGCGCCGAATGGAGTGTGACGAATGCGCGTGAACGATTGCCACAATTTCCACGACTTCCGCGAGCTGGCGCGACGACGGTTGCCGGGGCCGATCTTCAATTACATCGACGGGGCGGCCGACGATGAAACCACGTATCGACGCAACACGAGCGCGTTCGAAAGCTGCGATCTGGTGCCGAACGTGCTGCGCGGCGTGCGCGATGTCGATCTGTCGGTGACGGTCATGGGGCAAAAGCTCGGCATGCCGGTTTACTGCTCGCCGACCGCGCTGCAACGCCTGTTTCATCATGACGGCGAGCGGGCCGTCGCCGCCGCGGCCGCGAAATTCGACACGATGTTCGGCGTGTCGTCGCTCGGCACCGTGAGCCTCGAAGAAGCCCGTGCGATCAGCCCGGGCCCGCAGGTGTACCAGTTCTACTTCCACAAGGACCGCGGCCTCAACCGCGAAATGATGAACCGCTCGCGGCAGGCCGGCGTGAACGTGATGATGCTGACGGTGGACAGCATCACCGGCGGCAATCGCGAGCGCGACAAGCGAACCGGCTTCTCGATTCCGTTCCGGCTGACGCTCGCGGGGATGACCGAATTCGCGTTGAAGCCGGCCTGGGCGATCAACTACCTGACCCACGAGCGGTTCCGTTTGCCGCAACTCGACCGGCATGTCGACATGGGCGGCGGTGCGATGTCGATCAGCCGCTACTTCACGGACATGCTGGATCCGTCGATGTCATGGGACGACGTCGCCGCGATGGTGCGGGAGTGGAACGGGCAGTTTTGCCTGAAAGGCGTGATGTCGGTCGACGACGCGCGCCGGGCGGTGGACATCGGTTGCACCGGCATCGTGCTGTCGAATCACGGCGGGCGGCAACTCGACGGTTCGCGCGCCGCGTTCGACCAGCTTGCCGAGGTGGTCGACGCGGTGGGCGACCGGATCGACGTGATGATGGACGGCGGCGTGCAACGGGGTTCGCACGTGCTCAAGGCGCTGGCGCTCGGTGCGAAGGCGGTCGGCCTGGGGCGCTATTACCTGTTTCCGCTCGCCGCCGCCGGGCAGCCCGGCGTCGAGCGTGCGCTGCAGCTGATGCGCACGGAAATCGAACGGGACATGCGGCTGATGGGCTGCGCGTCCGTTTCGCAACTCGGGCGAAATCAGCTTCGCTTTCGCTGACGGCGGGTTTCGGCGCCAGCCGGGCCTTCGTGCCGGCGCCGGTATCGCGCGCTCAGAAACGATCAGCGCGATACGGCGCCGGATCGGTGAACGGCGCTTCGCCGGTCATCATCTCGGCCAGCAGGCGGCCGGTGACGGGGCCGAGCGTCAGCCCGTGATGGTTGTGTCCGAACGCGAACCACAGCCCGCGATGCGCGGGCGCGGGACCGATCACCGGGCGCATGTCGGGCGTGCACGGGCGGAAGCCGAGCCACGGATGCGGGTCGAGCCGCTCGCCGAACCCGAACACCGGCCGTGCGACGCGTTCCGCGCGCTCGAGCTGCACGCCCGTTGGCGGCAGCCCGCGCCGCGCGATCTCGACGCCGGTCGTCAGCCGCAGCCCGCGCCGCATCGGCGCGATCACGTAGCCGTATTCGCGATCGACGATCGGCGCCGACGGCACGCCGCGCGCGGACGGCGCGTAGTGCATGTGATAGCCGCGCTTCTCGCGCAGCGGGATCGTGTAGCCGAACTTGCCGAACACCGTGTCGGACCACGGGCCGAGCGCGACCACGACGGCCGGCGCGGCCGCCGGGCCGTCGTCGGTCCGGACCTGCCAGCCGGGCGACAGCGCGTCCAGGCTCGCGGCGTCGCCGGTCAGCAGCGTGCCGCCGCCCTGCACGAACAGGTGTGCATACGCTTTGACGAGCGCGGCCGGATCGACGACGCTCTTCGGGTCGAGCCAGTGCAGCGCACCGCAGAAGCCCGGGGCGAGGCTCGGTTCCTGCGCGCGCAGCGCGGCCGCGTCGAGCGGCGTGATGCCGAGCCCGTGGCGGCGCGCGGTGAGGCCGGCCTCCGCGACGCCGCGTTCGAATGCGGCCGGCGTGCGGAACGCTTCGAGCCAGCCACTCGCGCGGACCAGTTCGCCGGCGCCGGCGCGCGCGATCAGCGCATCGTGTTCGACGATGCAGCGCTCGATCAGCGGCAGCATGTCGCGCGACGCCGCCGCGTGACGCAGCGGCGCCGATTCCCACCAGAACCGTGCGAGCCACGGCGCGAATGCGGGCAGCGACGCGCTGTGCCAGTAGAGGTCGGTCGAGCGGTTCAGCGCATAGCGCATCAGCGTGAACGGGCTGCGCGGGAACGGGTACGGTTCGACCGACGAGCGCTCGATCAGCCCGGCATTGCCGAAGCTCGTGCCTTCGCCGGGTGCGCCGCGATCGACGAGGGCAACCTTGCGGCCGCGATCCTGCAGGTGCAGCGCGGCGGAAACGCCGACGATGCCGGCGCCGAGAACGATGACGTCGAAATCCATCGATGGTGAGTGACGGTTGGCGGGGCGCTTGCCCGCGGTACGGTGCGCGCCCGGGTTGGGAATCGTTCGAACCGCAAGCATACTCGCGCCGGCGTGGGGGGCCAAGAGGGGCACGCGGTCGATACGTGGCGGCTGGCCCGTGCGCGACGATCGCCGCTGGCCGTGACGATGTGGGCAGCACGCTGCGCCGGTACGCGCATTCCGAGGCGCGTGACGACCGAATTGTCCGCACACGCACACGCACATGCATACGCGGCGCCGCTGACGATCGGAGCCGCGCGTGTCGCGATCGCGCAGCACGCGAGTACATATGAAGTTTGCCGTGCGCGGACGGTCAATCAGCCGATCGATTCGCCGACGTCGCGATCGAATCGATGTCGGCCGACGCGTGCGTCCGTCTCATCGGGCAGCCGCACCGAATCCGCATACTTTCCGACGTTTTCGCGGGTGATTCCCACTGCTTGGGGAGCCGAATTTTTACCTAAGATGGAAGGAATCGTGCGCGTGATACGGTGCCTGCACGCGCATGGCAGGCAGGAGGCAGGGCCGGGAACGACTGCGGCAGATGTTTCCATCATGGATGCGAGTGTGTGCGCGGCGGCTGCGAGTCTTGCAGTCGCATCGACGCCAGCGTGTGCGGCGGCAATCGCCGCGCGAAAGGCGTCCGGCCAGCAGGGCCGAGTCGCCACGTTCCGCCATGCGTTTGTCGCAATCGTTTGCGTTCTGAGCGCGATACCGGCCGTCCTCGCCGGCGCGCCCGGGGTTGCCGAGCGTCCGGTCGATACGGTGCAATTTGCCGCCACCACCACGCCGACCGGTCCCACGGGTCCCGCCTTTTCGTCACACGACTCCGCCGTGCGTCAGGTGGTGCTCGGCATCATCAGCTTCACGCGCTGGCCGACGACGCCCGTGCGCCTGCATCTGTGCGTGACGGGCAGGCCCGACTACGCGGGTGGCCTCACCGACACGCTGCAGGCCGGCTCGACCGTGCTCGACGTGCAGCGCATCCGCTTCGACGACCCCGCGCTCGGCATGGCGTGCGACGTCGTGTATCTCGGCGCCCTCGGCAACGACGAGCGCGCACGGGTCAGGGCCGTGCTGTCCGGCCGCCCGGTGCTGACCGTTGCCGAACACGATATGTCCTGCACCGCGGGCGCGATGTTCTGCATCACGGTCGAAGGCGAACGCGTCACCTTCGACATCAATCTCGATGCGGTCGCGCGCAGCGGCGTGCGCGTGCATCCGAACGTCCTCAATCTCGCACGACGGCCGGTGGCGCCATGACACGATCCGCGCTCCCCGTTCCCGCTTCGCGCCCACCGCGCCCGACGCTGCAAAGCGTGCTGCGCCGCGCGCATCTGCGCCTCGCGTTCGTCGCCGTGACGATGGCCGCCGTGTCGTTGATCGTCGTCGCCGTGATTGCGTTGCGCGCGTATGCCGGCAACAACCTGAATCTGCTGGCGCGCTCGCTCGGTTATACGGTCGAGGCGGCGCTCGTGTTCGGCGATCGCGTCGCGGCGAACGAGGCGATCGGGATGATCGCCGGCGACGAGGACGTCGCGCAGGTGGTCGTCACCGACAGCAGGGGCCAACTGTTCGCGACGTGGCAGTTGCCGGCCGGAAACGGGGTCGCCCGGCTCGAGCGCGCCGTCGCCGATGTGGCGCTGCCCGGGCCGGTCACCGCGCCTGTGATGCATGACGGCATCATCGTCGGCCACGTCGTCGTGCGCGGGCGCGGGCACCAGTTCTTCGGCTTCCTGCTCGGCGGCGTCGGCGGCATTCTCGGCTGCCTCGCCGTCAGCGTGTTCGGCGCGTACGTCAGCTCGAAGCGCCTGCTGCGCAACATCGTGTCGCCGCTGCGCGCGCTGGCCGGCGTCGCGCACGCGGTGCGGCGCGAGCGGGCGTTCGCGCGGCGCGTCGAGCCGACGGCGATCGCCGAACTGAACCAGCTCGGCGACGACTTCAACGCGTTGCTCGACGAATTCGAAGACTGGCAGAACACGCTGCGCGACGAGAACGCGTCGCTCGAGCACAAGGCGACACACGATGCGCTCACCGGGTTGCCCAACCGCATGCAGTTCGAATCGCGCCTCGCGCTTGCGCTGTGCGATGCCACGTTGACCGGGCAGCGGGTCGCGGTGCTCTATCTCGACTGCGACCACTTCAAGGAGATCAACGATGGTCTCGGCCACGACGCCGGCGACGCGGTGCTGATCGGCATCGCGTCGCGGCTGCGCACGCGGGTGCGCGAGACCGATCTCGTCGCGCGCCTGGGCGGCGACGAATTCGCGGTGATGCTGGCGACGGTGCCCGAAGCAGGCAGCGTGTGCCGGATCGCCGACGAGATTTTGTCCGGCATGGCGCCGTCGATCGAGCTGTCCGACGGCCGCGTGGTGGCCACCATGATGAGTGCCGGCGTTGCGCTGTATCCCGATCACGCGTCGGACGCGAGCGGCCTGCTGCGCGCGGCGGATATCGCGATGTACCGCGCCAAGCGCGCGCGGCCGGGGTCGTGGCAACTGGCGGAGAGCGTGGCAGGGCCGGTGTGATGTCGATCGACTCGCGCCGCGGACGAGGCCGCGGCGGCGGTTAAAAGAAGCGCTTGCGGAGCGGGCGCGATGGAAGGGGATGCGAAATGAACCACTCGTTTCCTGTGAGCACGGGGCGGATGTGCGTCGGGAGCGCGCTGCTGCTGTGCATGCTGCTGGGGGGCTGCAAGACGCCGCCGCTTCATCGCGGGCTGACGCAGACGCAGGTCACGGCGCTGAAGTCGGCCGGGTTCCAGGAGACCGGGCAGGGGTTCGAGTTCGGCTCGACCGGGCCGATCCTGTTCGATTTCGACCGGTACAACCTCAAGCCGGATGTCCGGCGGATCGTCGAACGGATCGGACGGACGTTGCAGTCGGCGGGGATCAACGGCGTGCGCGTGTATGGGTATTCGGATAACGAGGGGACGGAGAAGTACGACGTCGAATTGTCGAGGCGGCGGGCTGAAGTCGTGGCTGTCGAGTTGGTCGACGTGGGACTCGACGCGAAGCGGATCACGATCGTCGGGAAAGGGAAGCGCGATCCGGTGGGGGATAACAAGACGCCAGGCGGGCGGGCGCAGAATCGGCGGGCGGCGATCGTGGTTTCGCCGAGGTGACGCGACGCGTTGTGCGTGGGTGGACGCGCTGACAAGCGAGCTGTGCCGCCTGTTGTAACGGTTCGCCACCATTGGCGCGAAAATTTGCGAGCGACCGTTCGCATGCGGCGAGCCTTGATGTTCGCGGCATTCGGGAGGGGCATCGACTGCGTCCGTCATCGCCGGAATGACGCGCTTTCGATTCGTTGTGAATGAAACAATCGGTCATCCAAATAAAATCGTTCCGCCTTTTATTGAACGCTGCATCGTCATCCGCACATGCAGCGACGGACGGAACGAGTATGGCCATCGAACCCAAGGATCTGTTGCCGCACTTCGAACGCGAGATGACGCTGCTGCGCCGTTCGATGCAGACGTTTGCTCAACGCTTTCCCAAAATAGCCGCTCGGCTGGCGATCACCGGCGAGCGTTCGGACGATCCGCACGTCGAACGCCTGTTGCAGTCGTTCGCGTTGATGGCGGCGTGTCACGACATCCGTCTCGAAGATGACGTGCCTGCGTTCACGGGCAGTTTTCTCGATACGCTCGACAGCGCTTTTCTGCGCCCGTTTCCATCATGCGCGATTGCGCAATTCCATGGCGACGGCAGCAGCGAACTGACCGCGCCGCGCATCGTTCCTCGCGGCGATCGGCTGATCGCGCCGATTGGCAAGGAAGTATTTCGCATTGCGGACGATGTCGCGATCGCGCCGCTGAATGTGTCGGCGGTGCGTTACACGACGTCGGCGATCGCGCCGCGCGACGTCGCGTTGCCCGCGGAAACGACCGGTTTGCTGACCTTCACGTTCGAACTCACCGCGCCGAATGAGACGTTCGCCATCGTGCCGGACAGATTGCGCGTGCATTTCACCGGCGCGCGGGAAATCGTCGCGGCGCTCACCGATGCCGCGTTGCTTCTTGCCGGCCGGAGCTTCGTCGAAGCAGGCGATGCAACGCGCTGGAAGCGTCTGCCGGACGCGACGTTCACGGCTGTCGGCTTCGATCCAGCCGATGCGCTGCTCGACGTGCGGCCCGACGATGCGCTCTGGCCATTCCACCTGCTGATGGCGTATTGCGCGGTGCCGGAGCGTTTCGACTTCGTCGACCTGGACATGCGGGCGATCAAGCGAAGCGCCGGCGTCAGCCGTCGCGTCGTGCTCCATCTGGCGATCGCGGGCGTGCATCCGGATTCGCATCGCGCCCAACGTCTGGCCGCCGCAACGGCCGACCACGTCCGGCTGTTTTGTGCGCCGGTCATCAACCTGTTTCCCGACGACGCCCAGCCGATCGAGACGCGCGCCGGTTGCGCCCATTACGCGGTGAAGGCGCTGGCGCAGGCCGGCGCGTCGCGCACGGCCATCTGGTCGATCGACACCGTTCGCCATGTTTCCGACTCGGGCGCGTCGACACTGGCACCGTTCCGGTCGCTGCAGCATGGCACGGGCATGCGTCCCGGATTGTTCTGGACGGTGTTGCGCGACGAGGCACGGCGGGCGCCGAAGGAGCCTGTCGATTCCCGAACCAAGGAGGCGGAGACGACTCCGCCACCAGCCCCGGCCGACACTGCCGAGTCGCTCCGCGGCGTCGAACTGGCACTGGTCGATCAGGACGGACGACCTGCCGATCCCGGCCATCGCAAGCTGGAGATCCGGCTGTCCTGCACGCAGGGCGATCTGTCCGGGATGCGTGAGCGCGAGCTGGCGTTGCCCAGCGGCGACCCGGTGGGAACGATTTCGCTGCTGAACCGGCCGACGCGGAGCCAGCCTCCCGCTTTCCGCTACGGCGAGCTATGGGATCTGCTGTCGCTCCTCGTGCCGCAGGCGACACGGCTGGACAAGGGCGGGCTGACCCAGCTCAGGCGGCTTTGCGCGCGCTGGGCGGAGGATTCCGTCGACGCCGGCCGGCGTTTCGATGCGCTCGTGTCGCTATCGACGGCGCGCGTGCGGTGCTGGCTGCCCGGCAAGCCGGCATCGGCGTTCGTGCACGGGCTGGAAGTGCGGCTGGTTGTCGACGAGCAGCGTTTCGCCGGGTTCAGCCTCAGCGGGTTCGCGCACGTGATGGACCGGTTTTTCGCACCACATGTGCCGGTCACGAGCTTCGTGCAGGTCGTGCTGCTTTCGGCCGCTACCGGCGCGCTGCTTCGGCGTGGGACGCCGCGTCCGGGTACCCAGCCGCTGGTTTAGTTTCTCGATTTTCAGGGCTCGAACGAAAACGTTTGCGCACGTCTTTCAAGCGCCCGGGTTTTACCCTACATTATCGGGGCCGCGGACCGGCGAGCCGGCCGATGGAACCTGAGATCACACGCAAGGAACAAGAATGAGTTTCGCTCCGAACGGGGGTATTCCCAGTGGATTGGGCGGCAGTGCGCTCGGCTCGTTGAGCGCGCTCGGGGGCCTCGCCGGCCCGGTGGCGTCGAGCGTGGCCGGCAGCCTCGGGCCGCTCGCGGGGCTGGCCGGGCACGTCGACACCGTCCAGCGCGCACTGCAACTCGCGCAGACCGGCTTCTCGCTGATGGAGAAGACACCCGGCGCCATCGCCGAAGCGATCAACGGCGCCGCCAACCCCGCGCGCCTGACCCAGCTCAACCGCTACGTCACGCTCGACACGCCGCTCGGCCCGGATGTGCTGCTGGTCAGCGCGGCCGTCGTCGACGAGCACGTGAACCGCTTGCCGGAAATCCACCTCGACCTGCTGTCGCATCGCCACGACCTGCGCCCCGAGGATCTGATCGGCCAGCAGGTCAAGATCCGCTTCGACCAGCAGGCGCGCCTGTCGACGCTCGAACGCGTCGTGGCGTCGGGCGCGGGCGACAACGATCGCTACTTCGACGGCTACGTGGCATCGTTCGATCGGGCCGGCAACCCCGGGAACGTCACGCAATACCACCTGACGGCCGTGCCGTGGTTCTGGTTCCTCACGCGCTCGACCGACTGCCGGATCTTCCAGAACAAGACCGCGCAGGACATCCTCACCGAGATCTTCCAGGAACACGGTTTTTCCGATTTCACGTTCGACATCCGGACGAGCCAGAAGCCGCTCGAGTACGTCGTGATGTACCAGGAGAGCTACTACAACTTCTGCGCGCGGCTGATGGAGCAGGAGGGGCTCGTGTGGACGCATCGTTACGAGAAGGACAAGCACTTTCTCGTGATCGGCGATACAAACCTGCTGTTCCGCCCGATCGACGGGCTCGCCACCGTGCCGTTCGCCGCGACCGAGGCGAGCGAGGATAGCGGCATCGACCAGTTGCACGAAGGCCGGCGTTTCGGCGTCGGCAAGGTCACGTTCCGCGACTTCAATCACCAGAATCCGTCTTCGCCGCTGATGCTCGTGGAGGCCGGCCCGCAAAACCTCAAGCACGCGCGGCTCGATGCTACCGAGCGGTTCGAGCACCAGTCGCTGTACGACCATGGCGACGACGGCAACCGCTATGCGCGTTTCGCGATGGAGGCCGAGGAGGCGCAAGCCCATCGCTATACCGGCGGCGGCTACGCGTGGCGCATGACCACGGCCGGCGCCGTGACCGTCGCGAATCATCCCGTGCTTGAAAACAACCAGGAATACGTGATCCTGCATGTGCGTCACGAGGCCGTGAACGACTACACGCAGCACAGCGCGAAGCTGCCGTACCGCAACAGCTTCGCGCTGCTGCCGAAGAAGATTCCGTACCGTGCGCCGCGCGCGACGCCGAAGCCGGTGATTCACGGCACGCAATCGGCGATCGTCGTTGGGCCGAAGGGCGAGGAAATCTATACGAACGGCAGCGCGGTGAAGGTGCATTTCCCGTGGGACCGGCGCGGCAAGAAGGACGGCTCCGATTCGATGTGGGTGCGTGTGTCGCAACCGTGGGCGGGCGACGGCTGGGGCGCGGCCGCGATTCCGCGGATCAAGCAGGAAGTGCTGGTGGCGTTCAATCAGGGCGATCCGGATAACCCGGTGATCGTCGGGCGCGTGTTCAACGGCGAGCAGGGCAACCCGTATCACGGCGCGGCCGGGCAGACGATGGGGATCAAGAGTCAGACGCACAAGGGGCAGGGGTCGAACGAGATCCGCATGACCGACACGAACGGCATGCAGGAATTCTTCATGCATGCGCAGAAGGACATGAACACCGTCGTCGAGAACAACGAGACGCACAAGGTATTCGGGCCGATGCGTATCGTCCTCGTGGCGACGGGCAGCGAAGAAAAGCAGATTCCGCAGGGCAACCTGACCGAGACGATCGCCGAGAAGCGCAGCACCACGGCGACTACCGTCGAGGTGACGACGCCGGCGAAGGACGGAGGCGGCGGCACGCAGGTCTACATGGCCGAGCGCGGCATCCTGCTGAAAGTGCAGAACAGCTCGATCTCGCTCGCGCCGGAAGGCATCCGCCTGGAGCACAACGGCTCCGTGATCCTGATGACCGACGACGGCGTGATGGTCAACGGCAAGCGCATCGATCTCAACAAATAACTCGAACGAAACTAGCCATGCACTACGCAATCCATGAAGGCACCTTCGAATTGCCGGACGCGGCGCTTGATCGCACCGTCAACATGCTGATTCTTCCCGTCGGCCCGGGCGGGCTGAGTCTCGTCGTGTCCCGCGGCCGGTTGCGCGAGCAGGAGTCGATCGACGCGTTCGTCGAGCGCGAATGGGCGCAGGCATCGCGCACCGCGCAGAATCTGAACGTGCAGTCGCGACGCCCGGTGACGGTCGGGCGGGCAGAATGCCCCGGCGTGCAGACGGAATCGACGCATGAACAGGACGGCCGCACGTTTCATCAGATGCAGACGGCGTTTCGGCTCGATGCCGGCGGGCAGGTCATCGTGATGACGTTGACCAATGCCGCGCCGCTCAACGACGAACAACGTGCGCTGGCCGCGCGCATGCTGGAGAGCTTCCAGCCTCGCCCGGTTGCGCCCACGCTGGTTTCGGATGCCGGTCGCCCATGAGTCAGCCGGCCGCTCGTAAGGACGATCCCTTTACCCACACGACGCTCGCGGGCGACCTGCTCGGCATGGGCGGGTCGCTGCTGGGTGGCTTGGGGATCGGATGGGCGCTGACCACGATAGCGGAAGGACTCGTGTTCGGTGCATTGGGTGCGCTCGAAATCGGCACGGGCGGGCTGGCGACGCCGATCGTGCTCGCGATCGGCGTCGGCGTGGCCGCCTACATGCAGGGCTCGGGCCTCAACGACAAGATCGACGAGGCCGCGAAGGGGCTCGGCAATGCCATTTCCCCGCCCGAGGAGAAAGGCACGATCCAGAACGGCTCGCCCGATGTGTTCATCAACGGGAAGCCGGCCGCGCGCGCGGCCGACGGCGCGGACATGGATCCGGTCCTGTGCAGCGATCATCCCGGCCCGCAATTCGTCGCGCAAGGGTCCGACGTGGTGTTCATCAACGATCTGCCCGCGGCGCGGGTCGACGACAAGACCACCTGTGACGGCACGATCTCGAAGGGCTCGCCGGACGTTTTCTTCGGCGGCGGCACGAAGACCGTGCGCGACATCAGTGCGGCGCGGCCGTGGGTCGCCGGACTCGGCGCGGCGATCGGTATCGCGCTCGCGCTCTGTGGTCGAGGCAAGGGAAGCTGGGGCGCTTTCGTCAAGGGCAAGCTGCCGTGTCTCGCGATGAACTTCGCGGCCGGCATATTCGGCACATGGCTCGGCAGCAAGATGCAGCCGTCGGCCGGCCATCCCGTCAACGTGATCACCGGCGGCAAGATTCTCGACGGCAGCGACGATACCGACTTCGTGTTGCCGGGCCCGCTGCCAATCGTCTGGCGGCGTTTTTACAGCAGCCACGACGATCGCGCCGACGGCCTGTTTGGGGTCGGCTGGAGCGTGCCGATCAGTGTCGAGTTGCGGTTGGCGCGGGAGAACGGCGTCGTCACGTCGATCACGTACTGGGACGAACAGGGGCGCGACATCGAGTTTCCGGCGGTGCCGCCGGGTGAGAGTCATTTCAGCGTGCCTGAAGGCATTTACCTGATTTGTACCGCCGGCGGGCACTATGTGGTCGAAACGGTCGATGGTTTGTATCGCGATTTCGGCCCGGCCCGGGCACCGGCGTCGGATGCTGAAACACTGGAGCTTCGGCGGATCGAGGACCGAAACGGTAATTGGATCGAGGTCGAGCGTGCGAGTGTCGGCGAACGGGTGCGGCCGGTTCGGCTTCACGATAGCGCCGGCCGGGTGCTGACGCTGCATTACGATCCGGAGCATCCGCGACGCGTCGCATCGATTGAACTGTCACGCGGCGTCGATGGCGAATTGCCCGAGATTCTGGTTCGTTACGGCTATACGCGCGCCGGCGAACTCGCATCGGTCACCGATCGCAGTGGCCATACCGGGCGGCATTTCGGCTACGAACACGGCCTGATGACACGGCATACGCTGCCCGGCGGACTACAGTGCTTTTACGCGTGGAACGGCGTCGGCCGCGACGCGCGTGTCGTGCGCCACTGGACCGACGACGGCGAAGCGTACACGTTCGATGCGGACCTTGCGCAGCGTTCGGTGACGATCACCGACCAGATCGGGCGCGTGACGCAATGGACGTGGAACGAGGATCGGCAGCCGACGAGCCATACGGATGCGGAGGGCAACGTATGGCAGTTGGAATGGAATGCGATGCGGCAGCTGGTCAGCACGACCGATCCGGCTGGCCATGTCACTCGCTTCGAATATGACGAGCGCGGGCGGCAGACGCAGCGGATCGACGCGCTTGGCCAGGTCGAGCGGACCGAATGGAACGGGCACTACGATCTGCCGGTTGCGGAAATCGATCCGACCAACGCGCGATGGATTTATCGTTACGACGCGCGCGGCAACCTGACGATGACGCGCGATCCGGTGGGTTCCGCGACCGAGTATTACCGGGACGAGCGCGGGCTCGTGCACACGATTCGCGATGCGCGTGGCGGCTATAAGTTCCTCGAATGGAATGGCCGGGCGCAGTTGACGTCGTATACCGATTGTTCCGGCAAGGTCACGCGGTTTGCGTATGACGCACGCGGTGCGCTCGCGCGGGTGACGGATGCCGCCGGCCATGCCACCGTGTACGAAGCGGATGCGATGGGGCGGGTCACGGGGATCGGGACGGCTGATGGTGCGCGTCAGACGTTTCGGTATGACGCGGCGGGGCGCCTCGTCGAGGTCATTGATGCGAATCAGCGCAGCACGCGTTACGAACTCAATGCGCGTGGATTGTTGCTCGCACGCACGGATGCGGCTGATCGTGTCGTGCGGTTCGGTTATGACGAAGCGTTCCGGTTGGCGAGCTTGACCAACGAGAACCGTGAGACGTATCGCTTTCAGTATGACCGTCGCGATCTCGTGTCCGCACAGATCGGTCTTGATGGACACAAGCGTACGTACGAGTACGACGTGTGCGGTCAAGGCACGATCGTACGGGATGGGCAGATCGAGACGCGATACGAGCGCGATGCGATCGGGCGGTTGGCGGCGAAGCAAGCCGCGCATGAGCGTTGTGAGTACCTGTACGACAAGGCAGGCCGAATTACATCGGCCGAGTTGTACACGCTCGCCGCGCGCGGACCGTCGCTGAAGAATCGCGTCAGCTTGAAATACGACGCGCGCGGAGAGGTCGTCGAGGAATACACGCCGACTGGCTGGCTCGCACACACCTACGACGAGCTTGGAAATCGGGTCAGCACGACGATTTCCGGTGAGCGTACGATCGATTGGCTGCATTACGGTTCAGGGCATGTGCACCAGATTCGTTTCGATGGTGCCGCGGTTGCGGACATCGAACGGGACGATCTGCATCGCGAGGTGCTACGGACGCAAGGCAAGCTGACGAGTCACTTCGGGTATGACGCGGTGGGGCGCCGTGCGCGGCAAACTGCGCAGCGAGGTACGGCGGGCGGCGAGTTGCTTGCGAAGCAGTGGCAATACGATGCGGCGGGTGATGTGATCCAGAAGCGCGATCAGCGCTACGGCACGACGAGCTATCGGTATGACCCGACGGGGCGCATCGAACAGGCGGCAGGGCCGGGGCTACCGTCGGAAGTGTTTCGCTGGGATGCGGCGGCCAACCTGGTGTCGAGCGATCACCCGGGCGGCTACGTCGAGCACAACCGGCTCAAGGTGTTCGAGGACAAGCGCTTCGAGTACGACGTGTATGGGCGGTTGGTTCGCAAGCTGAGTGGGCATGGGCCGGCTAAAGAGCTCGCTCTTGAATACGACGATTGGAACCAGCTCAAGACCGTCGTGACGAAGGACCGGCTCGGCATCGCGACAACGCATTTCGAGTACGACGCGTTCGGCCGGCGGATTCGGAAGCTCAACGGCAGTTATGCGAGTACGGATTTCCTGTGGGACGGCATGCGGTTGGTGCAGGAGACGTATCACGATCGCCAGGGCGAGGAAGCGCTGACGTACTTGTACGAGTCGAATAGCTATGTGCCGCTTGCTCGGATCGATCAGGGGAAGGCGGCGGCGAATGATGCGGATGTACGGGATGCGGTTTATTACTTCCACAACGATGTTTCGGGGCTGCCGGAGGAGCTGACTGACGCTGGGGGCGAGCTGGTTTGGCAGGCGCGCTATAAGGTGTGGGGCAATGCGGTGCAGGAGGAGTGGATCGCGCGGGCGCCACAGCGGTCGGCACCGGAATGGGGGAAGGTGCGAGAGGCGATTCCTATATCTACTCACGTACCGCGGCCGCAGAACCTGCGCTTCCAAGGAGAATATCTGGATCGGGAGACAGGGCTGCACTACAACGTGTTTCGGTACTACGATCCTGATATCGGGAGGTTCATTAACCAGGATCCCATCGGACTGGTCGGTGGGATGAATTTGTATCAGTACGCGCCGAATCCGATAAATTGGACGGACCCGCTTGGATTAAGTTCGCTGGATGCAATTCAGCAGCAAATAAATTCAATATTTGAAAGTCATTTGCCTGCAATACAAGCTATCGATCCCAATGCGACGGTCGGTTATAGAGGGAGTGCTGCGAGTGGTATCAGTAAAGCACATGATCCTGCGATCTCTAGGCCAATAAATATAAACGATTTTGATGTTGATGGATTTATTCAATCTGATTATTTGGCAAACAATTCGATATTTACCAATAGACGTCGAGATGCGTCTAAAATTCCTGGGTTTTCCGATATAGAAAAATCTATTGATAGCGATTTGAGGAAGGCATTTCCTGGGCTGCGAGAGGATCCGTTTGGGTTTAGAATTTTCAAAACCCACGAGCTGAGCGATCTTGCAAGAAAGGGAGATAAGCAAGTGAAAATTGGGGGGTGTTTAAAGTGAGTGATGAACGTGGTCGGTGCCTGAGCGTGGTTCTTCTTGAGAATATTGATTTTGAGGATTTGGTAAAAAAAATCGAAAATGCGTTTGGTGTAAGTCTCTTGGTGAGTGATAAAAAGGGACGCTATGTTGCAGCGTGGGAGGGGGGCGATTTTTCCATTGAGGTTATTGATAGGGTTGATCGACTTGGGGATTTTTTGAGTGACGACAGCCATGTCATTGATTTTTTTGCCAATCCAGATAATAACTCAAATTTAGAATTTGAGGGAAAAATAAAATCAATTTTAAAAGAGGGTGGAATTAAATGGGCGCGAGGGGTATGGTCGCAAGTTAATCGGGGTGATGATTTCAGAGAGATATATCCGAATTTTGATTAATCTGCGGGGCTGGGCGGCAACTCTCCCGGGTGTGTCTGGATGGGTCGCATATGGTGCTTATACGTCTGGACGAACATCACTGTGGGGTTGGGATTGCCGTCGGAAGTGTTTCGCTGGGATGCGGCGGCCAACTTGGTGTCGAGCGATCACCCGGGCTGTGGAGGTAAGTGATATGGCGTTATTGAAAGTAAAAGCAGGTGATATTGTTGCAATTCCCTGTTAAATGAGCGGTGAGTGGGGGTTTGTGTATTCTCGGGTGATTTTTGTGGGGGCGACAAAGTGGATTGAAGTTTTTGATGACTTTAATGTTGACTTCGATACGGTGTTGGAGGGTGCAAAGCCAGAAAAATTCGAAAAAAAGTCTCGCCTTTTCAATCGGGCTATAGCGTCTTTTTATTTTGGGAAAATTTTTGCTCCGTGAAGTGGCCCATACTGTCATCGGATCCTCTGTATACGTCGGATCAGTCGAATTTCTCTGAAATAGAATTTGAGGGCCCGTCGTATCAAGAGTTGGGGATTTATTGCAAGGGTGGTGGGAAGTTTGTTGGAAAGCAAGGGGTGCGTAGGAATTTAGATGATATGACGATATTTTCCAATCCACAGCTTGTTCGGCGTATAAATTTGTATCTTTCCGGATACGTCGAAAAAGGCACGGCATGGAACTCGCGATTGGTGAAATCGATTATTGAGAAAGAAGGGATGGATTGGTGGGTAGACGGAATAAACGCATGCAATGACAAAGCAGATGCGGTTGCGCTTGTATACAAAGAGTGGTGTACCAAAAAGAAACGATGAAATTGTATCGGTCTGGCGTGGCCGTCGAGGAATACTCACCGACTAGCTGACTCGCACACACCTACGACGGGCTTGGAAATCGTGTCAGCACGACGATTTCCGGCGAGCGCACGATCGATTGGCTGCATTACGGCTCGGGACATGTGCACCAGATTCGTTTCGATGGTGCCGCCGTTGCGGACATTGAACGGGATGATCTGCATCGCGAGGTGCTACGGACGCAGGGCAAGCTGACGAGCCACTTCGGGTATGACGCGGGTGGGGCGCCATGCGCGGCAAACTGCGCGGCGAGGTACGGCTGGAATTTGGTGCCGGTTCAGCGGAAAAGCCATCAGGAATTGTTCAATGCATTCTGGAAAGATTTTGACGGGTTATGAATAAATTGAGTATTCTTGTTGAGAAAATAAAATCGGATTGGTCTGTTCCGAGAAGGGCTGTTCATTTTGGTCAGGAGTGTCCATTTTTATTGAGATCCGACTTTTCTGATGGCATCGCTGGTGATGTGGCGATCGATGGTGTTCCGGATTCTGCGTGTGAGCTCACGCAGTTTTGGAAAATATCCGAGCGAGCAGATTTATTCAAGGATGATGAGTGCGGGCAATGGGGCGTTGAGATATTGCCACCTCAAGATGCAATTGAAGAAACGACGAAGCAAAGACAGATAAGGGGGCGAGAGTTTCTGGATGGTGATGTTGTGTTCGCTCGTTTTTATGGAGATTCCGACTTGCTTCTGATGGATTCCGTTGGTGCTGTTTACGTCGCTTTACCTTTGGATCATAGAGGTGACTGGCCGCAAGTGGCAGATTCTTTTGAGGATTTTTTGGAGAAGTTGACGAACTCTCAGGGGGGCAAATATTGGGGGCCGCCAAAGGGAAGTCGCTAAGTGGGGCGAGGCGATATCGTATGTAATGCATCAACGCTGCATGCCTGTATGACAAGGCAGGCCGAATCAGTCGGAAGTGTTTCGCTGGGATGCGTCGACGACCTTCCCGTGGGTCTTCGGCCGCCGACGGAGTAAGGAAGAATGGAAAAAGCTAATAAAGTATCAGTCTGGGTCGGGAAGTTCACTGACGACGATGATCTTACGGACTACATCGAGAACGCCTACGACGAGAACGGTACTCTTCCAATCAGTTTCGAGACGATACCGGAATTGATTGGATTGACGATGACTTCCGTGAGGCGGGCATGCTGCAACCGGATCTAAGCCTCCAAAAGAATCTTGTAGGATTTTCTTGGGTCGATAGTTTTGCGGACGTTCTGATTCCCGAGCTCGAAGCTATGCGCAGTGTTGATGATAATGGTCTGATCCTACTTTATAACTTCGAGTACGAGGACGCAGAAAGTGCCCGTCTTGCCTCCCGCATGCGCTTCGTCGGGACGTTTGATTTTCAGAAGTAGGCTTGGTGGTGTAGTTCAAAGCGGAGAGATCGAAGTAAGCTTGCCGCTGGTAAGAATATCGACGTCAGCATAGTGGATAAAACGGATCGAACTCGGTGAACTATGCGATTGTATTTTTGCTACTTACAAGCAGGGAAATATAATGGCGATGATGGTTTTCTTGTTCCGCTGGCATGTATCCCGCGCGATGCTGATCTAATTTTTTGATGGAGTCTAAGTTGATCCGACTCGAACAGTATTATTCTGGTGACGATGTTTGGGGAAATTTCTCTGATCTATTTGCGAAATATAGGGGTTTTCCAGAGGTTCATGATCTTGCCAGAGATTTGAATGATCAACTTGATCTTGCTTATACAATTTACTGGGTCGCTGGCCCAAATTCTGCTGGGAAGTGGATAAATTCGAATGTTCCGGCACTCGACAATCTTCGCCCCATTGATTGTGCTGGCAACCCGGAGTTGATTAAGCGTCTGCGCGAATGCCTAATGCGCATGCCATCTTAAAGATGACGGCAATGGCTCCGTTGGTCTCGCGATAGAGGGGGGCGGGCTTGTCGCACGCAAGCAGCGGCTATGCGCGACGCACAATCACGGTCGAATCGTTTCAAATTGTCACGTTCCGATCAATCGTATTTCGAGGCAATCTGACCGGCGTCGAATTGCCTACCGTTGGTGTCAACATGCGCAATAACCAGAAAACTGACCAAGCCGCGTACCTATGCCCAATGGCTAACGTGCGCTCAAATGGGCGCCAATGATGGTTTAATGAGCAATGTCCAACTGATGATGATCGTGTTGCCTGCAGTGCACGCGAACGGAAGCGCCAGACGCGCCGATCTTCTACGAAGCATCGCTCCCATCGACTCACCAACAAAGGAGGAATCCAAACCATAAAAACGCCGCGGTAAACGAGCGCGGGCCGCAAGTGCTACCAACACTCACGACCCGCTAACCACAGCCAACTTTCAAGGAGTTGCCCATGGCTAAGCCGAATCATAAAGCACGACCACCGAAGACGGAACGTTTCGTCACGATCCAGGAGATGTGGGGTACCCCGAAGACCATGGATCCGAGGCCGGAGACGTTTTATCCGTACATGAAGATTGGTGGAATGTGGCTGATCAACGATGCGTGTTTTGTTCCGGGCCGCAAGGCGCGGATCGATATTGAGCCGGGGAGGCTGATCATCACGCAGTTGTAAGCGCAACGCCGCGGGATGCGGCCGCGCTGCGCGACGTCGCGCAGCGCGCCGGACGGGGCAGAGCAGCCGTAAGCGGCAGCCACCCAAAACCCCGCATCACCAACCGATATCGCAGGACGACCGCGATGTCCCCGCACCACCGGTAGCCGTGCACTTCGTCCCCGATCCGTTGTCGTAGAACGTCCGCGTCTCCGGTTGCGGCACCGATGGATCGAACGGATTCGGCGCCCCGTGCGGACCACGCGGCGCATCGTACGGTCGCTGTGGCGCATACGAGCCGCCGCTTCCAGCCGGTCGAGAGCCGTTCGCGCGCAGGTATTCATTCCAGTTCTGTTCGCGCTGCTCATATCCAGGCACTGCGCGGCCAAAACTATCGCTCCCGCCCGCACCAAGCGCGACGCGGTTCGGGGCCGAGACAAAATCGGGTTCGTGTTTAAAAGAAGGCGGCGATTCCACGAGCGCATCGCTTGTCACCCGCACCGGCCGCGTATCAGGCGTATCGAACGGGCTACGTTCGTCGGGCGCAGCGAACTGCACCCGTCGACGGCCCACACGCGCCGCACGTCCATCATCCCGAGCAGCCGCATGCCGCTCCGAGCGAAACACATTGGCACCGGCCGACCGATCGGTCAGCGCATCGCGTCCTGAAGCATGGGAAGCAGAAACAGAAAGCGCGCAAGCGATCGCGGCGGCGGCGGAAGACAAGCGAACAGGGCAATTCATGGGCGATCCGAAGCAGGTGATGTGCATTGAACAAAACGGCAGATCACTGGCTGGCGGCTGGGCGACGAGGGGGCGTCGAAGCGGCCCTGAAGCGACTGCGAGGCGCGGCGGGCGCGACTTGCAGGGGAGGCTGGCTGGATTGCAGAAGCGAGCCCGTATTATTTCATGGAAATCTCAAAAACCTTTCAATCACACTAGCTTGGTTGGCAAACAGAAAGATTTTCCGTCTCATCGAGCGCCCCGTCCTGGTGCGCGCTCGCACAATCGTCAGTTGATTGATTTTCACCAAGCAGCCCCTCGGTAGCCCGAAAAATGCGAAGCCGAGAACCGCCCATCGCCAAACACTAAGTCCAGCAAGGAACCCACCCTAATCCTCCTACCGAATAGCAACCCGATTGCACCCAAAGCAAACGCTCCCGTCTCGCTGAGGTTGCGCCCCCATCGCCACCCACCCATCTCAAAAACGTACGTGTTTTCCCTCAGTCGACAGGCATTTTTGACAGACGATTGAAAAACGCCCATATAATTTCGGCTGCCTTGCCAACAGCTGTCGGACCATCCCTCCGAACGAGCGATTTGGCAAGCGGGGCAGGCGAAACGCTTGCGCAATGCAAGACGCATCACGATGTCTTTCCGAACCAGACGTCCCCTTCGGGGACTGCAAGAGCCGGGCCCCGCTACGCAATATTCCGCTGGAGTTCCGTCTTCTATGTGTCTCGGGCGTGTCCCATGTCCTCGCCCCGGGTGCTGTTCGATTGCGCAAGTCATGCCGCCTTTGCCCGTATGACTAAACAACATCGAGGAGCTCCCAGATGACGCTGTCCCGTCTTACGTCCATTTCCGTCGCCGCCGTGCTGTTCGCCGCCGGCGCCGCCGCCGCGCAAGCGGAAACCGTGAAGATCGCCATCGCCGGTCCGATGAGCGGCTCGGTCGCCCAATACGGCGACATGGTGAAGGCTGGCGCGCTGACCGCGATCGAACAGATCAACGCGGCAGGCGGTGCGGGCGGCAACAAGTTCGAAGTCGTGCTGATGGACGACGCGTGCGAACCGAAGCAGGCCGTCGCCGTCGCCAACAAGATCGTCAGCCAGAAGATCAAGTACGTGATCGGCCACGTGTGCTCGGGTTCGACGATTCCCGCGTCCGACATCTACGAGAACGAAGGCATCGTGATGGTCACGCCGTCGGCCACCGCGCCGCAGCTGACGGAAGGCAAGAAGCGTCACTTCATCTTCCGCACGATCGGCCGCGACGACCAGCAAGGCCCGGCTGCCGCGCACTACATCATCAACAACGTGAAGCCGAAGAAGGTCGCGGTCCTGCACGACAAGCAGTCGTACGGCCAGGGCATCGCGTCGTCGGTGAAGAAGGACCTCGAAGCCGCGAAGATCCCGGTCGTGCTGTTCGAAGGCGTCAACGCCGGCGATTCGGACTACTCGGCGATCATCACGAAGCTGAAGTCGCAAGGCGTCGATTTCGTCTACTTCGGCGGCTACCACCCGGAAATGGGCCTGCTGATGCGCCAGGCGCGCGAGCAGGGCGTGAAGGCGACGTTCATGGGGCCTGAAGGCGTGGGCAACAAGGACGTGACGGCGATCGCCGGCCCGGCTTCGGAAGGCATGCTCGTGACGCTGCCGGCCGACTTCTCGGCCGACCCGGCCAACGCGGCGCTCGTGAAGGCGTTCGCGGACAAGAAGCGCGACGCGAACGGCCCGTTCCAGATGCCGGCGTACGCAGCGGTGAAGATCATCGCCGACTCGATCGCGGGAGCGAAGACGACCGACCCGACGAAGGTCGCCGCGTACATGCACAAGACGACGTTCGACACGCCGATCGGCAAGGTCGCGTATGACGCACAGGGCGACCTGAAGGCGTTCAAGTTCGTCGTCTACACGTGGCACAAGGACGCGACGAAGACCGCCGCCAAGTAACAACGGAGTATCCGCCCGCGCACCCGCCCCGTCCGAAACCCGGACGGGGCGGGTGCGTATTGGTCGCGCCTCTGACCCGTGCGCGCCAAAGGGCGGCCCGAGACGACACCGTGCGTTGCGCGCGGCCGATCGCCGTGATCCGGCGACGGCACGCGACCCAGCGCCAACGGGAGCTTCCCGCACATGACTGACTTCTTTCCCCAATTCGCCCAGCAGCTGGTCAACGGCCTGACGCTGGGTGCGATCTATGCGTTGATCGCCATCGGCTACTCGATGGTCTACGGCATCATCGGCATGATCAACTTCGCCCACGGCGAGATCTACATGATCGGCGCGTACGTGGGCCTCGTGACCCTCACGGCGATCGGCATCTCCGCCGGTTATCCGCTGCCGCTCGTGCTCGGCGCCGCGCTGATCGTGTCGGTGATCGTCACCGGCCTGTACGGCTTCGCGGTCGAGCGCGTCGCGTATCGCCCGCTGCGCGGCGGCCCGCGTCTCGTGCCGCTGATCTCCGCGATCGGCATGTCGATCTTCCTGCAGAACTACGTGCAGATCGGCCAGGGCGCGCGCGACGTGTCGGTGCCCGTGCTGATCTCCGGCGCGTTCGAGATCCATCTGGGCGGCGACTTCGACGTGACGATTCCTTATGCGCGCCTGCTGATCGTCTGCGTGACGCTGGTGCTGATGATCGCGCTCACGCTGTTCATCTCGCATTCGCGGATGGGTCGTGCGTGCCGCGCGTGCGCCGAGGACATGAAGATGGCGAACCTGCTCGGCATCGACACGAACCGCGTGATCTCGTTCACGTTCGTGCTCGGCGCGATGCTGGCGGCCGTCGGCGGCGTGCTGATCGGGCTGACGATCGGCAAGCTGAATCCGTATATCGGCTTCGTCGCGGGCATCAAGGCGTTCACCGCCGCAGTGCTCGGCGGGATCGGCAGCATCCCGGGCGCGATGCTCGGCGGCGTGCTGCTGGGCCTCGCCGAAACCTTCGCCGCAGGCTACATGCCGGCCGAGTACAAGGACGTGGTCGCGTTCGGCCTGCTCGTGCTGATCCTGCTCTTCCGCCCGACTGGCCTGCTCGGCAAGTCGGACATCGAAAAGGTTTGACGGAGACGCAGATGAGTCAAGTCATTTCCGTTCGCCGCCCGGCCGCCGACGCGTCGGTCGGCCAGGCGCTGAAGAATGCGGTGGCCGCCGCGATCCTGACGGCGCTTCTCACGATTCCGGTGCTCGGGCTGCAGTTGAAGCTCGAAGGCTATCAGGTGGTGCTGACGCCGCACTGGCGCCCGGTATGGATCGCGGTCGCGGCCGTGTTCCTGTTCCAGTTGTTCAAGCCGTGGCTCGTGCGCGCGAAATCGGCGGTGAAGCTGCCGGCGATGCCCGCGATGGGCGCGCAGCAGCAGCGCGTGATCATCTGGGTGCTGCTCGCCGTCGGCCTCGTGTGGCCGTTCTTCGGCTCGCGCGGCGCGGTGGACGTCGCGACGCTCGCGCTGATCTACGTGATCCTCGGCCTCGGGCTGAACATCGTGGTCGGTTTCGCGGGGCTGCTGGACCTCGGCTATGTCGGCTTCTATGCGGTCGGCGGCTATACGTACGCGATGCTGAACCAGTATTTCGGGCTGTCGTTCTGGGAATGCCTGCCGATCGCGGCGATCGCCGCGGCGACGTTCGGCTTCCTGCTCGGCTTCCCGGTGCTGCGCCTGCGCGGCGACTATCTCGCGATCGTCACGCTCGGCTTCGGCGAAATCATCCGTCTGCTCGCGAACAACCTGACGAGCCTCACCGGCGGCCCGGACGGCATCTCGAGCATTCCGAAACCGACGGTGTTCGGCTTCGAGATGGCGCGCTCGGCGAGCGTCGAAGGCGCGAAGACCTTTCACGAACTGATCGGGCTGGAATACAGCGGCGAGCACATGGTGATCTTCCTGTACCTGATCGCGCTGGTGCTGGTGGGCTTCACGCTGTTCGTGACGAGCCGCCTGATCCGCATGCCGATGGGCCGTGCGTGGGAAGCACTGCGCGACGACGAGATCGCGTGCCGTTCGCTGGGCCTGAACCCGACGCGCATCAAGCTGTCGGCGTTCACGCTCGGCGCGGCGTTCGCGGGGATCGGCGGCGCGTTCTTCGCGGCGCGTCAGGGCCTCGTGAATCCCGAATCGTTCACCTTCATCGAATCGGCGCTGATCCTCGCGATCGTCGTGCTCGGCGGGATGGGCTCGCAGCTCGGCGTGATTCTCGCGGCGATCCTGCTGACCGTGCTGCCGGAAGTCGCGCGCGGCTTCGCCGAGTACCGGATGCTGATCTTCGGTCTGGTGATGGTGTTGATGATGATGTGGCGTCCGCAGGGCCTGCTGCCCGCGAGCCGTCCCCACGTGGAGCTGCCGCAATGAGCGCGAATGCAGAACTGTTGAAGGTCGCCGGGCTGCAGATGCGCTTCGGCGGGTTGCTCGCGGTGGACGGGATCGATTTCGACGTGCGCCGCGACGAGGTGTTCGCGATCATCGGGCCGAACGGCGCGGGCAAGACCACGGTGTTCAACTGCGTCGGCGGCTTCTACAAGCCGACCGGCGGCGACGTCGTGCTCGACGGCCATGCGATCGCGGGCCTGCCGAGCCACCAGATCGCATTGAAGGGCCTCGTGCGGACGTTCCAGAACATCCGCCTGTTCAAGTCGCTGACCGTCGTCGAGAACCTCCTGGTCGCGCAGCATCGCAAGGTGAAGGCCGGCCTGCTGCACGGCCTGTTCGCGACGCCCGCGTATCGTCACGCGGAGAAGGAAGCGCTCGAACGCGCGGCCGTGTGGCTCGACCGGATGGGACTGACGTCGGTCGCCAACCGGCCGGCCGGCACGCTGTCGTACGGGCACCAGCGGCGTCTGGAGATCGCGCGCTGCATGATCACCGAGCCGCGCCTCTTGATGCTCGACGAGCCGGCGGCCGGCCTCAACCCGCAGGAAAAGATCGAGCTGCAGCACCTGATCGACAAGCTGCGCCGTGAATTCGGCGTATCGGTGCTGCTGATCGAACACGACATGAGCCTCGTGATGGGCGTGTCCGACCGCATCCTCGTGATGGAGCACGGCCGGCCGATCGTGATCGGCACGCCGGAGGCGGTCCGCAACGACCCGCGCGTGATCAAGGCGTATCTGGGGGAAGAGTGATGCTGAAGCTGGAACAGGTCCATACGCACTATGGCGCGGTCGAAGCGCTCGCGGGCGTGTCGATCGAGGTAAACAAGGGCGAGATCGTCACGCTGATCGGCAGCAACGGCGCCGGCAAGACGACGCTGATGATGACGGTATGCGGCACGCCGCGCGCGTCGTCGGGCCGCGTGCTGTTCGAGGGCAACGACATCACCGCGATGTCGACGCACCAGATCATGCGGCAGGGGATGGCGATTTCGCCGGAAGGGCGGCGCGTGTTCCCGAGCCTGACAGTGCTCGAGAACCTGAAGATGGGCGGCTTCTTCGCGAGCCGTCACGAGATCGACGACGGCATCGAGCACGTGTTCAAGCTGTTTCCGCGGTTGAAGGAGCGCGCGGCGCAGCGGGCCGGCACGATGTCGGGCGGCGAGCAGCAGATGCTCGCGATCGGCCGTGCGCTGATGAGCAAGCCGCGTTTGCTGCTGCTCGACGAACCGACGCTCGGTCTCGCGCCGCTCGTGATCGCGCAGATATTCGACATCATCCGGACGATTCGCGACGAAGGCGTCACGGTGTTTCTGGTCGAACAGAACGCGAACAAGGCGCTCGGCGTGGCCGATCGCGGCTACGTGCTCGAAACGGGGCGCGTGGTGCTGGCCGACACGGGCGCGAACCTGCTGGCGAACGACCGGATCAAGCAGGCGTATCTGGGCGGGTGATCGACGGACGCCGCCGGCCTGCAACGGGCCGGCGGTTTTTTGCATCGTTTCCGGATGCATCGGTATTCGTTCGGTACGGCAGGCGCCATGCCCGTTTATGCGGAAAATCCGTAGCCGATTCGGCTTCGATCGTAGTCAAATCGGCTACATCCTTGCTTCGCGGAGACAAGCGATGAAAGTCAAACGAATCGTCGCCAACATCGACACACGTTCCATCGACGACGCAAAGCGCTTCTATCAGCACATCTTCGGTCTCGATCTGCTGATGGATCACGGCTGGATCGCGACCTACGGCAATGCCGAACGGATGGACGTGCAGATCAGCTTCGCGTCGCAGGGCGGGTCGGGCACGCCGACGCCCGACCTGTCGATCGAGGTCGACGATCTCGACGAAGCGCTCGCGCGCATTCAGGCAGCGCGCATCCCCGTCGAATACGGCCCGGCCGACGAGCCGTGGGGCGTGCGGCGCTTTTTCGTACGCGATCCATTCGGTAAGCTCGTGAACGTGCTCGTTCACCGCTGATTGCCGAAACGGCGGCGTTGCACGACGCATTTACGCATGCAACGCCAGCCCCTTCACCGCCTTGTCGACGGCCTTCTTCGGCCCGTGCAACGCCAGGCCGACCAGATCGGGATTGTCCGCATCCTCGGCGCGAAACGCTTCGCGGTTGGCCGCATCGTGCCCGGTCGAGAACATTGCGCGCACGTAGGGCACGATCGTCAGCTCGCGCGACAGCGCCTGCCGGTGCGCGGCCTGCAATCCGTTCAGGTCGGCCGCGAACACCAGCATCGGCTGGCCGAGCATCCGGCCGTAGCGGCGCCCGGCCGCATCCTCGTAAGGCTCGCCGAGTGCGTCGGGCGCACCGGCCGCGACGCCCGTCGCGAGAAACGCGACCACGTTGAGTTTTTGCCACGCGGCGAGATCGTCGCGCACGATCAGCGCTACTTTGGTATCGAACATGCTTGCTCCTGGTTGGAGCGCCCATGATCGGACGTCGTGCGTGATCAGTCTGGAACGTTTGTGCAGAGTTGCCGGTACGCGGCCGGCGTGATCCGGTACGCGCGTCGGAACCAGCGGCCGAGGTGGCTCTGGTCGGCGAAGCCGACGTCGGCGGCCGCCTGCGCGGGCGTGCGGCCGGCCGCCAGCAGCTTTCGTGCGGCGCGCAGCCGCAAGCGCACGAGGTACGCGTGCGGCGACGTGCCGAACGCGCGCTGGAACATCCGCGTCAGCCGGAACCGGTCGATGCCGGCGACGCTCGCGAGTTCGTCGAGGCCGATGTTGCCGTCCATGTGTTCGTGCAGCAGATCGCGCACGCGTACGATCGCGGGCGGCACGACGCCGCTTTCCAGCGCGGGCGGGCCGCCCAGCTGGCTGCCGAGCCGCATCAGCAGGCGATCGAGCGTCTGGTCGCGCGCGAGCCGGCCTTCGTTGTCGTGGATCGCGAAGAATGCGTTCCGGATCGCGTCGACGAGGCCGCGATCGTCGACGAGCGTATGGCCGAACGTGGCTTCGACGCTGCCGAGGCCCGGCAGGTCGAGCCGGCGCGCGGCGCGCTCGACCCACGCTTGCGGCAGGTACAGCATCCCGTACGTGAAGCCGCCGGCTTCGGGCGCGTGGCCGTCGTGCATCGCGCCCGGCTCGATCAGGATCGCGCGGCCCGGCACGCTCGTATGCAGCGAGCGGTGACACTGGAAGCGCTGCACGCCCTGTTCGGTGAAGCCGACGAGCATGTCGTCGTGGTCGTGCGCATCGTACGCATGGCCGTTGAAATGCGCGTGCAGGCTTTCGATGCCGGTTTCCGCGTCGCGGCGCGCGACGAGCCAGTGGTCGGTCGCGCCGACGGCCTTGGCGTCTGTCGTCATCGGGCGCCTCGTACGTCGTCGTTGCGTGACGGAACGGGGTTGCAGGTGGCGGAACGGGGCAGGCGAGCGCGGTTCATGCTTCGCTCACCGTCGCCTGTTCGTCGCGCGCGTATTGCGCGGGCGGCCGGCCGACGTGCCGCGCGAACGCGACGCTGAAGGTGCTCGCCGAACTGTAGCCGACGCGCGCCGCGATTTCGGCGATGCGGCCTTCGTTGCGGCGGAGCAGATCCTTCGCGAGCGCCATGCGCCACGTGAGCAGGTATTCCATCGGCGCGACGCCGACCGCGCGGCTGAAGCGCTCGAAGAACGTCGAGCGCGACAGCGCGGCTTCCTTCGCGAGCTCGACGATCGTCCACGGGTGCGCGGGGCGTTCGTGCATGCGCCGCAGCGCCGCCGCGAGTCGGCTGTCGGCGAGCCCGCGCACGAGGCCGGGCGACGCGTGCGTGCCGGTCGTGAAGCGCATCGCCTCGATCAGCAGCACTTCCAGCAGGCGCGCCAGCACGATTTCGCGGGCAGGCCGCTGCGCGCGCGATTCGTCGCCCACCAGTTGCACGAGCGTGGTCAGCCGCGGCTCGTCGCGTACGTGCACGAAGCGCGGCAGCAGCGACACCAGCAGCGATGCATCGGGCGAACCGAAGCTGCAGTTGCCGGCCATCATTCGCGTGTCGACCGGGTTCGCGGGATCGCCGATCCGGTATTCGCCGGGGGCGACCATGACGGGCGGCGCGGTGTCGACGCCCGGCGGTGGCGGTTGGAGGCTCGACATCGCGACGCCGTAGGCGGCCGGAATCAGCATGAAATCGCCGGCCAGCAGCTCGATCGGCGCGTGCCCGTCGATCGCGATCCGGCAGCCGCCGTCGAGGACCACGCAATAGAACGGCTCGCCGGCGACCGTGCGGTTGATCGCCCACGGGCTCGCGCCGCGCACGTACTTCGCGTACCGCGCGCCCGGTTGCAGCAGCGTCACGACTTCGGTCAGCGGGTCGATCATCGCCGGACTCTCGCAAAAGAAAAGCGGATTTTAGATTGTAGCGAATACGGCGCCGGCCCTCTATCGTACGGGCACATGCTCAACACACCCCAGGAGTTCGCATGAAGACCGTACTGATTACCGGCTGTTCTTCCGGCTTCGGCCTTGAAATCGCCCGCTATTTTCTGGCGCGCGACTGGCGGGTCGTCGCGACGATGCGTACGCCGAGCGACGACGTGCTGCCGCCGTCGGAGCACCTGCGCGTGCTGCCGCTCGACGTGACGAACGCGGACAGCATCCGCGCCGCCGTCGACGCCGCCGGCCCGATCGACGTGCTCGTCAACAACGCGGGCTTCGGCGCGGCCGCGCCGGCCGAACTCATGCCGCTCGACACGGTGCGCGCGCTGTTCGACACCAACACGATCGGGACGATCGCGGTGACGCAGGCCGTGCTGCCGCAGTTTCGCGCGCGCGGCGCCGGCGTGGTCGTGAACGTCACGTCGAGCGTTACGCTGAAGGCGCTGCCGCTGGTCGGTGCGTACCGGGCGAGCAAGGCGGCGGTGAACGCGTTCACCGAATCGATGGCGATCGAACTCGAGCCCTTCGGCGTGCGCGCGCATCTCGTGCTGCCGGGCCGCGCGCCCGATACGCGTTTCGCGGACAACGCACGGGGCAACATGCACGGCTTCGAGCACGAAGCGTATGCGGACTTCGTCGGCAAGGCCGTCGCGCGGATGCTCGATGCGTCAGGGCCGATTACCCATGCGCAGGACGTCGCCGAAGCCGTGTGGCGCGCGGCGACCGATCCGTCGAGCCCGATGCGGATGCCGGCCGGCGCCGATGCGCTAGCGTGGGCGGCGGAAGCGGGCTGAACCAAACGACATCCGTCGCACCGATCGATTGAACCGGTGCGGCGGATCGCGTGAGGTCGAAAACAGCGTTACGTTAAAGCGCGCGCGTGATCGCCTGCTCCAGCAGCGACAGGCCGAGGTCGATCTCGTCTTCGCTGACGGTCAGCGGCGGCGCGATCCGGAACACGCCGCCCATGCCGGGCAACTGCACGATGTTCATGCTGAGCCCGAGCTTCATGCATTCGCGCGTGATCTTCGCGCCGAGCCCGTCCGCCGGCTCCTTGGTCCGGCGATCCTTGACGATCTCGACGCCGAGCAGCAGTCCGCGCCCGCGCACGTCGCCGATGCAGTCGAAGCGCTCCATCAGGTCGAGCAGCCCGCGCCGCAGCCGCTCGCCCATCGTGTTCGCGCGCGCGACGAGGCCGTCGCGCTGCACGACGTCGAGCACGCGCAGGCCGACGGCGGCCGGCAGCGGGTCGGATACGTGCGTCGTGTAGAACAGGTAGCCGAGCTCGTGCGCGCGTTCCTCGATGGCCGCGGACGTCACCATCGCCGCGAGCGGCAGCCCCGCGCCGAGCGTTTTCGACAGCGTCAGGATGTCGGGTGTCACGCCGTCGCGCTGGCACGCGAACATCGTGCCGGTGCGGCCGACGCCCGTCTGCGCTTCGTCGAGGATCAGCAGCATCCCGCGCGCCTCGCACTTGCGCTTGAGCGCGGCCATATAGCCTTCCGGCAGCTCGATGATCCCGCCCGAACTGAGAATCGGCTCCGCGATGAACGCGGCGAGGTTGCCGCTCGACTGGCGGTCGATCAGGTCGAACGCGTAGTCGAGTTCGGCGAGCGGGTCGTACGCGCCGTTGCGCTCGAAGCGCGGCCGGTACGCGAACGGCGCCGGAATCGCGAACGAGCCGACCGACGCCGGTCCGACACCCTTGCGGCCGGCGCTGTACGTGGCCGACGCGGCGGCGCCCGTCATCCCGTGCCACGACTGAGCGAAACCGACGATCTCGTACTTGCCGGTGACGAGCTTCGCCATCCGGATCGCCGCCTCGTTCGATTCCGCGCCGGTGCTGAGCAGCAGCGCGCGGTCGAGCCCGGCGGGCGTGATGTCGGCGAGGCGCGTCGCGAGATCGACGACCGGCCGCGACAGCATCCCGCTGAACAGGTGATCGAGCTTGCCCGCGTATTCGCCGATCACGGACACGATCTCCGGATGGCTGTGGCCGAGCACCGCGCTCATCTGGCCCGACGTGAAATCGAGGATCGCGCGGCCGTCGGCGTCGTAGACGAAGCTGCCTTTCGCGCGCTCGACGATCATCGGCTCGAACGTGCCGCCGTAGCGGACCAGATGCTGCCTGGCATGGCGCCAGAAGGTTGCGTCGTCGTTCAGGGACATGGGCGTCTCCGGGCAAAAGGGCAGGGATCGCTTGCAGTCTAGGCGCGCGTCTGGTTTGATGGAAACGAATAGTTCTAATGCAAGCTAGAAAAGAGGCTAATACCTTGGCGCTTTCGCTCGAAATCGACCTGCTGCGCTCGTTCGTCGTGATCGCCGAGGTGCGCGCGCTGAGCCGCGCGGCCGTGCGCGTCGGCCGCACGCAATCCGCGCTCAGCCAGCAGATGAAGCGGCTCGAGGAGGCCGTCGACCAGCCGCTGTTCCAGCGCACCGGCCGTGGCGTGGTGCTCACGCATCCGGGCGAGCGGCTGCTCGTGCATGCGCAGCGCATCCTGCGGCTGCACGACGAGGCGATGGCCGATCTGTGCGGCACGGGGCTGTCGGGGACGATCCGGTTCGGGTGTCCGGACGATTACGCGCAAGTGTGGCTGCCGTCGCTGCTGCGGCAGTTTTCGAGCCAGCATCCGCAGGCGATCGTCGAAGTCGTCTGCGGGCCGACGCCGCGGCTCGTCGAACACCTGGAGAAGCGCGCGGTCGACCTGGCGATGATTTCCGTGCCGGACGACGGTGCGACCGGCGACATCATTCGTCGCGAGCAACTGGTCTGGATCGGCTATCCGGGGCTCGAGCCCGCGCATTTCGATCCGCTGCCGCTTGCGCTGTCCGACCGCGATACGCTCGATCACGTTGCAGCGTGCGACGCGTTGAAACGCGCCGGCCGCGACTATCGCGTCGCGTATGCGAGCAGCAGTCTCGCCGGGCTGATCGCGCTGGTGCGTTCGGGACAGGCGTTCGCGGTGATGACGCAGACGGCCGTGCCGGCCGACGTCGCGATAGTCAACGGCGATCCGCATTTGCCGCCGTTGCCGGCCGTGGGCATTACGCTGCGGTTCGACCGGAAGCGGCCGTCGCACCTG
Source organism: Burkholderia sp. AU17457 (assembly GCF_002223255.1). NCBI lineage: Bacteria > Pseudomonadati > Pseudomonadota > Betaproteobacteria > Burkholderiales > Burkholderiaceae > Burkholderia > Burkholderia sp. AU17457. Next base: position 1,836,577 of record NZ_NKFB01000005.1, on the reverse strand, counting down.
ACGGCCGCATTCGCCGACCATATCCGGCAAACGCTGCCGTTGCTTTGACGGTCGACGCGGATCAGTCGACCATCGACGAAGCCGACACCTGCGTGCGGCCACGCGTCTGCGCGGCCGCATCGCGCACGCGGATCGTCGCCTGCATGCCCGACAGCTTCAGTTCGGTTTCCTGAAATGCGTTGACCGGCTCGGATTCGGCGACGATGCCGCAGCCCGCGAACAGCCGGCACGCGCCGTCGGCGGGCGCCGCATCACGCACGGCTCAACCGCCGCGCGGCCATCCATGCAACGACGAGCAGCACCGCGACATACGCGGCGACGCTCGTCCACGCGCCGCGCTGCCAGAACGCGCCGCCGACCGAGCCGAGCACGCTCGACCCGACGTAGTAGGCGAGCAGATACAGCGAAGCCGCATGCCCCTTCGCGGCGCCCGCGAGCGCGCCGACCCAGCCGCTCGCGACCGAGTGCGCGACGAAGAAGCCGATCGTCACGAGCACGATGCCGACGACGATCGCGACGAGCGAGTGCGACAGCGTCAGCGCGAGGCCCGCCGCGAACACGACGATGCCGCTGACGAGGACCGGCGCCCGCCCGAGACGATCGGCGAGCGCGCCGGCGCTCGATGACGACACCATCCCGAACAGATACGCGCCGAAGATCAGCCCGCAGGCGGTCGGGCTCAGGTTGAACGGCGCCGCCATGAGCCGGAACCCGGCGTAGTTGTAGATCGTCACGAACGCGCCCATCACGAGGAAGCCGATCGCGAACACGAACGGCAGGCGCGCGTGACGCAGTTGCGCGTGCCACAGCCGCAGGTGGTGACGCAGCGTCAGGTCGGTGCGCTTCACGAAGCGTCGCGACGCCGGCAGCAGCATCACGAATGCGAGCGCCGCGAGCAGATCGACGACACCGATCGACAGCATCGCCGTTCGCCACGAAAAGTGCTCCTCGAGCGCGCTCATCCCGATCCGTCCGATCATGCCGCCGAACGCGGTTCCGCCGACGTAGAGCCCCATCGAGAAGCCGAGCCCGTCGGCGGCGATTTCTTCCGCGAGATAGGCCATCGCCACCGCCGGCACGCCCCCAAGCGCGAAGCCTTCGAGCGCACGACAGACGAGCAGCAGGTGCCAGTTCGGCGACAGCGCGGCGAGCAGATTGAACAGCGCGGCCAGCGTCATCGACGCGAACATCAGCCCGCGCCGCCCGACCCGTTCGGACAGCGCGCCGGCGCACAGGATCGACACCGCGAGCATCCCGGTCGACAGCGATAGCGACAGCGAACTCGACGCCGCACCGACGTTGAATTCGCGGGCGAACGCGGGAAGCAGCGGCTGCACGCAATACAGCAGCGAGAAAGTGGCAAAGCCGGCGAGGAACAGCGCGAACGCGATGCGCTTGTACGCGGCCGAGCGCGGGGACACGCCGGCCGGCAGCGCATCGGGCGCGGAGGGTTGCGTACCGGGCATGGATCGGGAAATCGAAGCGGAGGACATGAAGGCACTCGATGTGCGACGGAATACACGAATTCTTGCGCACGGTCATGTATATGTCCAATATATGAAATGAACCGCAGCAATATGTTTTAACACTGGCTGGCAGGCCAGCCCCGACTCACCGCGAGGTCACGTCACGCATGGAACTCCGGCATCTCCGCTACTTTCTGGCCGTCGCGGCCGCGTCGAATTTCACGAAGGCCGCCGAAACGCTCGGCATCGGCCAGCCGCCGTTGAGCCAGCAGATCAAGGCGCTGGAGAACGAGCTCGGCGTGGAGCTGTTCAAACGGACCGCGCGCGGCGCCGAGCTGACGCTGGCGGGCGAAGTCTTCGCGGAAGAAGCGCGACGCGTGCTCGACGATGCCGAGCGCGCGGCACGCGCGGCGAGACGCGCCGCGCGCGGGGAAACCGGCCATTTGCGGGTCGGCTTCACCGGGACGGCGGCGTTCAATCCGAAAGTGTCGGATCTGATTCGCCGCTTTCGCGAGGCGTTTCCGGATGCGGAGCTGACGTTGCAGGAAGCGACGTCGGGCGTGCTGCTGGAGGCGCTGGAGGCCGGGCGCCTCGACGTCGCGATCGTGCGGCCCGAGCGCCGCGTGGCCGCGACGCTGCAGGTATCCGATTGGGACGAGGAGCCGATGTTCGTCGCGCTGCCCGTCGCGCACCGGCTGGCGCAGCGTCGGCGCATCGAACTGGCGGAACTCGCGGACGAGTCGTTCGTGCAGGTGCCGCGCGCGGCCGGCGCCGCGCTGTTCGACGAGATCGTCGCCGCGTGCAAGGCTGCCGGGTTCGAGCCGCGCATGGGTCAACCGGCGCCGCAGATCGCGTCCGCGGTGACGCTGGTGGCGGCCGGGCTCGGCGTGTCGGTCGTGCCGAAGGCGATTACGCAGGTGCAGGTTCCCGGGGTCGTGTACCGGCCGTTCGCGGGCAACCGGTTTCGCGCGAGGCTGGCCATTGCGTCGCGCTGCGACGAGCCGTCCGCGGTGGTGCGGAATTTTCTGCTGCTTGCATAGCAGACAACAAAAAACCCGCGAAGCCATGTGCTGTCGCGGGTTTCGGATCATGCTGGAATGCGCGGAAAACGCATCTGGTGCCGACGGCGAGACTCGAACTCGCACAGCTTTCGCCACTACCCCCTCAAGATAGCGTGTCTACCAATTTCACCACGTCGGCACTGCAAGGGGCGCAATTCTAACGTCACATCGCGCGTTTGTGAAGGGGGCATGACAAGGTCGTGTAGGGGCACGCGATCGATCCCGGTAGAATTCGTCCGATCGACCTGACGATCACCGCAACCGCCACCCGTTTTCTCCCCGTGACCCACACCCTCGAACACCTGCAGGCCGGCCAACTGTCGGGCGCGCGGCAACTGAAGCTCGCGTGCGGACTGACCGAATTCCCGCGCGAGATTTTCGATCTGGCCGACACGCTCGAAGTGCTCGACCTGACCGGCAACGCGCTGTCCGCGCTGCCGGACGACCTGCCGCGGCTGCATCGCCTGCGCATCCTGTTCGCGTCGGGCAACCGCTTCACGGCGTTCCCCGACGTGCTCGGCGCGTGCGAACGACTCGACATGATCGGCTTCAAGGCGAACCGGATCCGCACCGTGCCGCGCGGCGCGCTGCCGCGAGCGCTGCGCTGGCTGATCCTGACCGACAACGCGATCGACGAACTGCCGGCCGACATCGGCGACTGTGCGCGGTTGCAGAAGCTCATGCTGGCCGGCAATCAGCTGCAGGCGCTGCCCGCGGAAATGGCCGCGTGCCGCGCGCTGGAGCTGGTGCGCCTGTCGGCGAACCGGCTGCACGCGTTGCCCGACTGGCTGCTGCGCCTGCCGCGTCTCGCGTGGCTCGCCGTTGCCGGCAACCCGTTCGGCGCGGCGCCGGAGGCCGCGGCGTCCGCCGGGCCGGACGTCGCGGAGATCGACTGGGCCGCGCTGTCATGCGAACGGAAACTGGGCGAGGGCGCGTCGGGCGTCATTTATCGCGCGCAATGGCGGGCGGACGGCCATCCGCCGCGGACGGTCGCGGTCAAGCTGTTCAAGGGCGCGGTGACGAGCGACGGCTTGCCCGATTGCGAAATGGCCGCGAGCCTGCATGCCGGCCGTCACCCGCACCTGATCCCGGTGATCGGCAAGGTGCGCGGCCATCCGGACGACACGCACGGCCTCGTGATGGAGCAGGTCGATCCCGCGCTGACGAACCTCGCCGGGCCGCCGAGCTTCGCGTCCTGCACGCGCGACGTCTATGCCGCCGAGGCGGAATTCGATCCGGCGCACGCGTTACGGATCGCGCACGGCATCGCGTCGGTCGCCACCCAGCTGCATGCGCGCGGCATCATGCATGGCGACCTGTATGCACACAACATCCTGCACGACGGCGCAGGCGGCGCGTTGCTCGGCGATTTCGGCGCGGCGTCGCTGTACGACGTGAACGAGCGCACGCGCGGCGCGAGGTTCGAGCGGCTCGAAGTGCGCGCGTTCGGCTATCTGCTCGGCGAATTGCTCGAGCGCTGCGAACCGCACACCGGCGCGCTCGATGCGCTGGCGGCGGCGTGCATGAACGAGGACGTCGACGCGCGGCCGTCGTTCGACGAGATCACGGCCGCGCTGGCCGCGCGCATGCGCTGACGGGGAGGTGGCTTACGCCTGCCGCGCGGTCAGCAGCTTGATGCCGAGCCCGACGAACAGCAGCCCGCTCGCACGCTTGAGCGCGTGCACCGCGCGGCTCATGCCGACGCCGCGATGCAGGCGGCGCACGCCGGCCGAATACACGCTGTGAACGACCACGACCGTGCAGGCGATCGTCGCGTACATCGCGACGAACTGCAGCGCGAGCGGGCGATCGTGCACGACGAACTGCGGCATGAACGCGGACAGGAAGATCATCGTTTTCGGATTGCTGCCCGACACGAACAGCGCTTCGCGGAACAGCTTCCGGCGATCGGGCACGGCGAGTTCCGCCGCGCCGCTCGATGCGGCGGTCTTGCGGTCGCCGCGCAACTGCCGGACCCCCAGAACCATCAGGTACGCGGCGCCGATCACCTTCATCGCGACGAATAGCGGCGGCATCGCCGCCAGCACCGCGCCGACGCCGAGCGCGACCAGCAGCACGACCACGCCCTGCGCGACGAGGTTGCCGGCAATCGTCGCGGCGGTGCCGTGCGCGCCGTAGCGCACCGTGTTGCGAATCACGAGCAGCACGTTGGGGCCCGGCGACAGCGTCGTGGCGAGATAGGCTGCGGCAAACAGCATCCAGGTCTGAACGGACATGCGGCGCTCCGAAAGACGGTTCCGGCGGTCGGGATGAAGCGATGATGACACGCTAATAATGGCGCGGGCCGCCACCGGCGGAACCGTGCGGTCGCGGCGCGTCAGCGCGCGTCGCGCATGCAGTACGCGGGAATCGACGGCGGCGTATCGATGGCGGCAGGCCGCGTCATCCACGCGGCCCATGACCCGCAGGCGATCAGTACCGCGACATTCAGCGGGGTACGGTAGCGGACGAGCAGGTCGGCCAGCGGCAGGCGGTTTTTCATGTGCGGCTCCTTCGGTCGTGAGGTCGGCGGCGTTACTGGCCGGCGTAGGTCGGCGCCTTCGCGTCGCAGGTCACGGACACGGTCGAGCCGTCCGCGAAATGCAGCCGCATCGGCACCTTCGCGCCGGGCGCGACGGCCTGGCGCGGTTCCTCCAGCATCACGTGATAGCTCTTCGGCTTGAACGTCAGCGTGCCGTGCGCGGGCACGACGACCGAGTCGACGTGCACCATCTTCGCGGTGCTGCCGCTCGTCTGCGTTTCATGCACCATCGCCATCCCGTAGGCGGGCGTGTCGATGCCGGTCAGCGTCGCGGGTGCGTCGCCGCCGTTCTTCAGCGTGAAGTAGCCGGAGGACGGTACCGTCGCCGGCATCGTGCGGATCCAGCACGCATCGGCCTGGATGGCAGGCGCGGCGAAGGTGGCGGACGCGTGCAGCGCCAGCGCCATGAGCAGGGCGGTCGGAATCGGGCGTTTCATCATTTGTTCTCCTTATCGGGTGCGATGCCGGCGGCATCGATGCGAATGCGATCGGCATCGAGCGCCGACGCGCATCGCGCGCGTGACATGGGTTACTTCAGCGTGAATGCGTAGCGGCCGTGCGTGCGATGGCCGTCGCTGGCCACCGCGATCCACGCGACGGTATAGGCGCCGGGCTTCAGGCTCGCCAGCGCGACGTGCATCCGCTTCCGGTTGCCGGCATCGACGGCCGTCTTCCCGTCGACGACCGATTGCCCTTGGCTGTCGGTCACGGCGATCGAGCTGAACGCGGGCTCGAGCGCCTCGCCGAAATCGATCGTGACCGCGTGCGGCGCGCTCGACAGCGTGGCGTTGGGCGCCGGGTCCTGCATTTTCGGGAGCGCATGCGCATGCGCGGCGTGGAGGGCGACGAAGCCGAGTGCGGCGAGTGCGCCGCGAACGAAAGTAGCGGTTTTCATGGCTGGATGGGACGAATCGGATGGAAAAAGACGGATTCGGCGGACGGCTGCGCGAGCGGCATCGATATCGGCGGCGCGCGGCGCGGACGTGCGAGGGCGGGCATTCGCATGCGGGCGAATGCAGGCACGGCAATCCGAACCGGTAGCGGCCAACCGCGCGCCCGGCACGACGCCGCGCGCAGCAGGGTGAGACATGATCGTCCTTCGAAACGTGACAGATCGCGCACGCGGGCGGCATGCGCGGGCGACGCGATGCACGACGGCATCACGCGCAATGACGACCGATCAGGACGTGAAGGGCGGGGCGCGCGGTTGCGCGGCCGTGAGCGGCAGCGCGCGGCGCAGGCTTTCGAAGCGGGTTGCCGCGCGATGCTCGATTGCGTGCACATGGGCCGCGAACGTCAGTTCGGGGGCAGGCAGCGCGGGCGTATGGGCAAGCAGGCTGCAGTAGCCGCATGCCTGCAGATGGGCCTGCAGGTTTTTCGTCGACGCATCGGCGGAGCGGTCGCCGGCGGCCGGCGCGGCCGAACAGTAGCCGGCCAGCAGCGCGTCGACGCGCCCTTGCGTGGTCAGCGCCTGCGAGATCGTCGGCGCAAGCGCCGTCATCAGGATGGCGAGCATCCCGATCAGACTGCCGATCTTCCGGAGGCGACGACTCAGCATGCGATGCGCGGCGGCGGGTGGACTGACGATGCGGGCGATTATGCCACGCACGCCGGTTCGCCGGTCGGCACCGACGTGCGGCATCGCGGCGCGCTACGCGTGCAGCGCCAGATACTTCGCGATCAGCGTCATCTGCGCGGCCCAGCCCTGGTCGTTCATGTCGCGGGCCGTCGCGCGACGCGCTTCGATCAATTGGTCGAAACCCGTTTCGGTGACCGTGAGCAGCGTGCCGCCGGCCTGCGCCGCGAGCGTGAACGTGACGAGCGTCATCGGCTCCGACGCGTAATCGAAAGCCGGATCGATCGCGAACGGATGCCAGCGAAACGAGAACAGTTGTTTGGGCTCGATACGGTCGACGACGATTTCGAACACGGTGCCCGCATAGGGCTCCTGCGCCTTGGCGACGTCGTCGTCGACGCGGGTCGGCGTGATGCGGCCGAACAGCGGCTGGCCGGCCTCGAACGGGCCGTCGAACGACACGCCGAACCACTCGCCGAATTCGTCGGATTGGCTCACGGCTGCCCAGACGCGGTCGGGCGACGCGGCGAGCAGCGTCTGTTTTTCGATGCGATCGGTTTGCTGGACCATCATGTTCTCCATGCAGGATCGAGCGTTGCAGAGCACCGCACGCGGCCGCGCGCGATGTCTAGTCGAGCATGGCCGCGTCGGGCACGTCGAGCACGAGGTCCGACGTCGCGACGGCCACGCACGGCAGCGTATAGCCGTCGGCTTTTTCGTCGCGGCTCAGCCCCGGCCATTCGATCGTGTAGCGTACGCTGCCGCTGACGATCCGGCAAAGGCAGCTTCGGCACGTGCCGTTGCGGCACGAACGCGGCAGCGACACGCGCGCGAACGCGGCGGCTTCGAGCACGGTCAGCGTATCGGGTGCGTCGAAGCTTGCGCCGAGCGGCTCGATGCGCACGACGGGCGGGTGTTCTGGATCGGTCATGAGTGAAGCGGGCGGCGGTTCAGCGGCAACGCGCCAAGCATACCCGAAGCCGCCGCCAGCCACGGGCGTCAGTGCCGCCGCAGATACCGGTACACGGTGTTGCGGGCGAGGCCGAGCTCGCGCGCGGCCGCCGATACGTTGCCGCCATGCCGCGCGAGCACCGCATCGATCATCGCGGCCTGGTGGCTGTGCAGCGTCGTGCCTTCGCGTTTGCCGGCCGATGGGAGCGATGTGGCCGGTATGGCAGCCCCCGACGTCGTGGGCGCATCGTCGCAGTCGAGCCAGAAATCGTCGGGCAAATGCGCGAGCGTGATCTCGGCTTCGTCTTCGGCGAGCATGCCGGCCGTGCGCAGCACGTTGGTCATCTGCCGCAGGTTGCCGGGCCAGCGGTGGCGCGCGAACGCGTCGAGCACGTCGGCCGCGAGGCGGCGCGGCATCGGCTCGCTGCGCGCGAGCCGCGCGAGGATCCGCTCGACGAGCGCCGGCAGGTCGGTGCGTGCGGCGAGCGCCGGCAGCGTGACCGCGAGGCCGTTGATCCGGTAGAACAGATCCTCGCGGAACGTGCCGTCCGCGATCATCGCGCGCAGGTCGCGGTGGGTCGCGCACACCACGCGCACGTCGACCGGCACCGCGCGTGCGCCGCCGAGCGGCATCACCGCGCGCTCCTGCAGCACGCGCATCAGCCGAACCTGCTGCGCGAGCGGCATGTCGCCGATTTCGTCGAGAAACAGCGTGCCGCCGTCGGCCTGCGCGATCTTGCCCGGGCTGCCGCGCTTGCGCGCGCCGGTGAACGCGCCGTCTTCGTAGCCGAACAGCTCGGCCTCGATCAGCGAATCGGGCAGCGCCGCGCAGTTGACCGCGACGAACGGGCCGTCCGCGCGCGGCGACGCCTGGTGCAGCGCGCGGGCGAGCCATTCCTTGCCGGTGCCGGTCTGGCCGAGGATCAGCAGCGGCAGGTCGCGCCCGCGAATCTTCGCGACGCGTTCGAGCACGGCGGCCATGCGCGCGTCGCCGGTGTCGAGCGTCGCGAACGTGATCGCATCGGGGTCCGGCGCCCGCACGCGGGCGGCCGGCGTCGGCGGGGTGACGGCGACGGTCGTTTTCTGCGCTTCAGGGAATTCGCAGCGGGCGAGCACGCGCACGCCGGTCGACAGCGTGAGGCGGAACGTGGCGCCCGGCGTGCGCGCGGCCTGCTGCGCGAGCTGGCTGAAGCGCATGCCGAACAACGCGTCGCTGGCCTGGTGCTGCAGCGCGTCGAACGACGCGCCGAGCTGGAATTGGGCGCTGCGGTTCGCGGCGATCAGCCCGCCGTCGGGGCCGAATGCGACGAGCCCGGCGAACAGCGAATCGACGCAATCCTCGTGTGCGTGAAAGCGTAGCCGCAGCGCTTCGCCGCACTGGTTCGCGAACAGGTGGTTCTCGATCAGCTGCGCGGACATCCGCACGAGCGCGAGCGTATGCGGGCTGGAGCCGCGCGGGTCGCCGCTCACGTCGAGCGTGCCGAGTGTGCGGCCGAACGGATCGACGATCGGCGCGCACGCGCAGGTGAGGATGTGGTTCGCGCGCAGGAAGTGTTCGGAACCGTGCACGACCACGGCCTGGCCCGACGCGAGCGCGGTGCCGATCGCGTTGGTGCCGCGTGTGCCTTCGGCCCACGACACGCCGTTGCACAGCGCGACGCGGTTGGCTTTCTCGATGAAGTCGGCGTCGCCGATGCTGTGCAGGATCACGCCGTCGGCGTCGGTCAGCAGCACGAGGCTTTGCGTCTCGGCGATCTGCGCGTGGAGATCCTCCATCACCGGGCGGGCGTGCGAGAACAGCGTGTGGTTCGTGTCGAGCAGTGCGCGCAGCGCGACGCGCGACAGCGGCGCGAAATCGGGGCGCTCGTGCGCGCGCAGGCCGACCGCGGTCGAACGCGCATGCGCCTGCGCGAGCAGGTCGGTACGCCCCGCGGTGGCGGGCAGCACGAAGGGTTGCGGCATGATGTGTCTCCTGTTCCCCGGAGCCGCCGGGGCCGACCGGATCGGAAGCGGCGGCGGAGTGTGTCTCCGCTCGCGGCGCACCATTCGGCGCGACAGCCGTTCGTCCGGGTACGCATCATCATACAAGCGCCACGTGCGATGCGCGACTGCCGACAAAATCCCCTTGCTTTTAAGCGCCCGCCTGCAATGATGGAAATGGAGCACGCACGCGCCGTGTTCCGCACTGCAACATGCATGCGACGCGACATGCATCCGTTCGGGAGAGGCATCATGGTTCGGACGGAACTGAGAGTCGTGCTGGCGGCCATCGCCACCTTCATCATGCTGGGCGGCATTGCCGTGGCGATCCACGGATTGCTGTTCGATCTGACCGATGCGGTGAGATACGGGGCGGCCGCGATTGCGGTGGGCGTCACGACTGCCGCGATCGCGCTCAACATCTGGCCGACCGATCCGCACTGACGCCGTTTTCCGAAACGGTGCCGGATGCCGCGCAGATCAGACGAAATGCGCGTCGGAACCACGCACACCGAAATTTTTGTGTCCCGCGCGAAACCGTCTAAAGTGGAATTCAACCGGCATGCAGCGACCGCGCCACACTCCGCGGTAGCGGCCTCCGCCGGCGAGCCCGCGTACATTTCGTCCGGCCGGTAGCGGACGACGGACGCGGTCATTCGTTTTCTACCGGTCGAGGCGGCTCCCATGCAGATCCATTTCACGAACGAGAAGCCGGAGTATTCGGGGCGTGACCTGATGCTGGGGTTCACGGCGCTGGTCAATGGCGAGCGGGTCCAGTGCCAGATCACCGCCGAGGCGCTGGAAGACCACTTCGGCGCGGCATCGCCGCGCTTCGAGGACATGGTCGGCGCATTCGACCAGCACCGCGAGCGTATCGAGGCGGCTGCGCGACGCCTGCTGTCGGAAACGCGCGCGCAATGCGTGACGCTGCGCAGCGGCTACGTGCGTTTCTACGAGGCGAACTGGCGCTGACGACACGACGCTCGTTTCGTGGCGCGCCCGGGCGCGGCGCACGCGAAGACGTTGTCTTTCACGCAATGCCGTTCGGTGGGGCCGGGCGGCATTTTCGTATGCGGGCCGTGCGGGATCGACCGGGCGTCGGCCCCGGGGCATGCGCGTCGATTCGTGAAGATCGCGAAAGCGTCGTGCGAAAACACGAACGCCACCCGAAGGTGGCGTTTGCATCGTGCGTCGCGTCGGTGCGCGCGCCGCGCTTACTCGCTGCCGAGATAGAAGAAGCGGAACAGGAACACGGCCGCGATGATCCACACGATCGGCTTGACCGTGCGAGCCTGGCCCGTCAGCAGCTTGAGGCCGCCGTACGCGATGAAGCCGAATGCGACGCCGTTCGCGATCGAGTACGTGAACGGCATCAGCAGCGCGGTCAACGCGGCCGGCACGGCTTCCGTCGCATCGTCCCACGGCACCTCGACCATCTCGCGCAGCATCAGGCACGACACGTACAGCAGCGCGGGCGCCGTCGCGTAGCCCGGCACGACGCCCGCGAGCGGCGCGATGAACAGGCACGCGAGGAACAGCACCGCGACGGTGATGGCCGTCACGCCGGTGCGGCCGCCGGCCTGCACGCCCGATGCGCTCTCGATGTACGCGGTGGTCGACGACGTGCCGAGCACCGAGCCCGCGACGATCGCGGTGCTGTCGGCGAGCAGTGCCTTGTTCAGGCGGTTCATCTTGCCTTCGACGAGCAGGCCCGCGCGATTCGCGACGCCCATCAGCGTGCCCGTCGCATCGAACAGTTCGACGAGGAAGAACACGAGGATCACGTTGATGATGCCGGTCGACAGCGCGGCGCCGATGTCGAGCTTGAACAGCGTCGCGTCGATCGACGGCGGTGCCGAGAACACGCCGTGGAACTGGTTGCCGGCGAAGAAGAACGACAGGATCGTCACGCCGATGATGCCGATCAGGATCGCGCCGCGCACGCGCAGATGGTCGAGCGTGACGATCGTGAAGAAGCCGACGATCGCGAGGATCGTCTCGTGTTTGTGCAGGTCGCCGAGCGTGACGAGCGTAGCCGGGTTGCCGACGATCACGCCCGACGTCTTCAGCGAGATGATGCCGAGGAACAGGCCGATGCCGGCGGTAATGGAAATCCGCAGCGATTTCGGAATGCCGTTGACGATCGCCTCGCGCACACGGAACAGCGTGACGAGCAGGAACAGGCAGCCGGAGATGAACACCGCGCCGAGCGCCGCCTGCCATGTGAAGCCCATCCCCTTGACGACCGTGTACGCGAAATACGCGTTCAGGCCCATGCCGGGCGCGCAGGCGATCGGGTAGTTCGCGTACAGGCCCATGATGATCGACGCCAGCGCCGCGACGAGGCAGGTCGCGACGAACACGGATTCCTTCGGCATGCCGGCGTCGCCGAGGATCGCGGGGTTGACGAAGATGATGTAGGCCATCGTCAGGAACGTGGTGACGCCCGCGAGTATTTCGGTGCGGAAGTCGGTGCCGGCTTCAGCGAAGCCGAAATACCGCTTGATGAATTCCATGAAGGCGTTTCTCCGGTCGGATTGTCGTGTTGATTGTTGTGCCGAATTGTTGTAAAGGCAGCGCGGCCGGCTAACTGTAACCAGCCACTATTGTCCGGCTATCGGCGGATTGTAATAGCGCGGATAGCTCGGACGATATAGTTGGAGGGCGCGATCGGTTGCCTGCGCGCGAACGGTCGGGCACCCGCCCCGTGACGAAGGCGCGCATTTTACCGGTTCGAGCGGCACGGTCCGGCAGAAATGGGGAAACGCGGGAAATGCGCGGTAGAGGCGCGCGGCAGGCCGGCGAGACCGGTCATGCGTGCGCCACGCGGCCGATGCGTGCGCAACGGCCAGCCGGCTGCGTCGCGTGCGGCCGGTGTGCGATGACATGCGACTGGAACGGTGCGCCCGGATGCTGCACGAACGCGGTGCAGGCGGCGCGTGCCGGCGAACGCACGTGCGCCGCCGGTGCGGATACACGATACGGAACCTGCGTGCAGCGGCCATTCGTCAGTCCAGGCGGCCGCAGGTATCGGGCTATCCTGCGCCGAAGCCGTCCCGTCCGCAACTGTCATTTCGCGATGCGAGGGCGACTGTGGTTTCTGTGTAAAAGATTGCAAGACCCCATCGCATAAACCGGCAAGTCTTTCTAGGATAGATACACCGCGCATGCACACGCCGGCCGGTAATTGCCGACGCGGGGGAGTCGCAGTCCGTGCAGGCCAGGCGGTGAATGGCGGTCAAGGCCGTTGCGCGTTTGGGCAGGCACGGCTAGTTCGGCACCGCCGGTCAGGCGCGGCCGATTGCGATTGCCCGATGCGGGTTCGTCCGTAATCACGGAGGTCAGCATGTTGAACTGGATCAGCCGTTGGGCGATGCGACACGCCCCCACGCCGGAAAAAACCGCTGCGTCGATGCTCGTGACGGCGCGCATGGAACTGTTCGCAGCCGAACAGCGCGTCATCGATGCGAAATTACAAGCGGATTACTGGCGCACACGTGTGTCATTCCTCGAAGAGGTGCAGAAGCAGGGCATCGATCCGTGGGTGACCTCGCAGGCTGCGCAACGCCCCGACTTCGATGCCACTCCACGAAGCACGGGCCCGCGTCTCGCCGCCAGCACCTGATGCCTCTGCTGCATCCCGTCGCTGCGCACGGCGCGCGATCGCTCGCGGCACGCATCGGCGTGCCGCGTCCTTCGATGCGCACCCGCGGTGCGTTGCGCCGCGGGTGCGTCCGTTTCCCGTCGCGGCCGTTCCGCGTGTCGCGCGCTTGACGCGTGCGAAACGGCGCGCCGCTCATCCGCTCCTTCTCCCTCTCCCGACGAGCAAACGTTGCACGTGCGCGAGCATGCGCCTGATGCGTTCGCCGCGCCGCACGTACGCGGTCGTGATCGTCGCTTCGGCCGGCTGGTCGGCGTCGGTGCCGAGCCAGATGCGCTCGCCGCGCGCGATGCGCAGCACGTCGCCGGGCCGCACCCAGTAATCGTCGACGCCCGGCGGGCGGGTGATCCACAGCGCCGCGCCGTGCGAGCGAATTTCCGCGTCCTGCGGCGCGCGCCAGGTCATCGTCGTGCGCGGCGCGACCGCGAAGCGGATCACGACGGTCGGTAACGCGATCGTGCCGGCGACGCGCCGATCGGGACGGTCAAACAGCGGGCTTGCCTGGTCCATCGTCTTCTCCATTCAGTGAGCCGGACGGATGACGTGCACCAGAACAAAAAGGCCTCATCCGTTTCCGGCGAGGCCTCGTGTGACATGCGGTACTGCTCGGTTGCTAACGCACAAGCGCCTCCCGTGATCCATTCTTTCGAATGTTCACCGGGCAATGAATCGCGATGGCGACGAGCTTGAACGTAGGCATGCGAACGATTTTGTTGCGGGTGTGCGGTGTTGTCAACGACAATTTTCGGGATATGCGCGGGCGATGCGTTGCCACGCGCATGCGGCGTTTCGCGAGGTCGGTGCGCACAGGGATCCGGGATCGCGTGTGCAGCGATGCGTGCATCATGCGCGACGCCGCCATTGCCCGCTCAGCCGGCCGCGCATCCACGCGAGCGCACGCGTCAGCCCCGTATCGCGCTGCATGACGTACACGGTCGTGATCGATGCTTCGGCAGGCCGGTCGTCGCCGCTGCCGATCCAGACGCGCTCGCCGCGCTGCACGCGCAGCACGTCGCCGGCGCGCAGCCAGTAATCGTCGACGTTGCCGAGTCGCGTGATCCACAGCGTGGTGTCGTGTACGCGGATCTCGGCGTCGTGCTGCGCGCGCCACGTCAGCGTCTTGCGCGGCGCGACCGTGAAATGCAATTCGACGCTCGGCAATGCGATCGTATCGGTGCGGCACCGATCGGGGCAGGCAACCCGCCGGCTTGCTTGGTCCATCGTCATCTCCGTTCCGTTGAGCCGGGCGGGATGACGCGCACCAAAACAAAAGGCCTCATCCGTTTCCGGCGAGGCCTTGTGACATGCGTGACTGAATTTCGATGCTAACGCACAAGCGCCTCCGGTGATCGCCGCGGGTGGGCGTTCACTCGGTTTTTATGCGCGATGGCGATGGGCTTGAGCATGAGCATGTGAACGAGTGTGTCGTGGCCGCGCAACCGTGTCAACGGAAATGTCGACAGACGTGGCGGTTACGCGTCGCGTTGCGCGAGGCCGTTCACGAGCAGTTCGGACAGCAGGCCCGTCATCCCTCCCGGGTGCGTGGCCGCGCGAGCCTTCAGCTGTTCGACGAGCTCGGCGTTGAGCTTGCACGCGAACGGCACGAGGCCCTGCTCCTGGTCGAGCTTGCGCTGCGCGCGGCGATCCAGCTTGGCCGCTTCGTCGGCGCCCTTGCCGAAACGCGCGGAACTCGACTGTTTCATCGCGTGCGTCAGCTTGAGCGCCTTGTTCTTTTCGAGATCGGTTTTCTTCATGGCCATCGCGGCACCTCCGGGAAATTGAAGCCGCGATTGTACGCATTTCGGCGGGCGCCGCCCGCCGAACCGGCCGGCGACCCGGTCACGCGCCTTTCGTCGTGCCCCAGTTGCCGCCGTGCGCGGCTGCCTGCGCGGCCGGCGAGCGCGCGAGGTAGGCGAGCGCCTGCTCGGTCGAGCCTTCATGGTGCGGCGTATAGCCCGGCTTGAAATAGCGCAGCGCCGCGCCGAGCACTTTCCAGAACGACGGCAGGTGCCTGCGCCGCGAACCCTGCCACCACGCGAGCACGAAGCCCGGGTAGCGGCCGGCGTCCGGGTCGCGCCGGTACATGAACTTCGCGCCGGTCGTGATGTAGTAGAGCAGCAGCAGGATCACGAATGCCATGTGCACGCAGCGCTCCGGATAGGTGCCGCCCAGGTGCCGGTAGATGTCGAACGCGACGGTGCGGTGCTCCACTTCCTCGGCGCCGTGCCAGCGCAGCAGGTCGACCATCGTCGGGTCCGCACGGCCTTCGTCGAGCCCGTGCGCGTTGAGCACCCAGTTGCCGAGATAGCCGAAGAAATGCTCGAGCGACGCGATCACCGCGAGTTGTTGCCGCAGCCAGAAGCGCGTATGGCCGATCTTCAGCCCGAACGGCTGCTCGCCCAGCACGCGCGTGAACAGCCGGTTGAGCTTCTGCGTGAACGGCTTCGTGTCGATGCCGTGGCGGTCGTAGTAGTGCTTCAGCACGCCGGCGTGCGAGCGTGAATGCACGGCTTCCTGCCGCAGGAAGCCTTCGGCTTCGTCGTGCAGGCGTGCATCGGCGATCAGCGGCAGCGCCTTGTTGTACACGCGGCAGAACCACAGCTCGCCTTCCGGGAACAGCAGGTTCAGCGTGTTGATGATGTGCGTGCTGCCCGGATCGTTCGGCACCCAGGTGACCGGCGTGTCGCTGAAGTCGAACTTCACGTGCCGGGCCTTGATCTTGTGATAGTCGGCGGTATCGGTCATGTTGTCTCCCTGTCCTGTGCGGCGTCGTGTGCCGTCAATGCGATGCCATGCTGATGCGCGCGATCATCCGGCCCAGCCACGGCATGAAACGGCCGACGAAGCGCAGCGCGTGCGCTTCGCCGCCGACCGCGACGACGGGGCGGTTGCGCAGCACGCCGTCGACCATCGCCTGCGCGACGGTTTCGGGTTTCAGGCCGCGCAACTGGTACAGCCTGGTCGCGCGCTTGCGCAGCCGTGCTTCGTCCTGCGCGTCGGCGCCCGCATAGTGCGTCGACGCCATGATTCCCGTTTCCGCGAAACCGGGGCATACGGCCGTCACGCCGATGCCTTTATCCGCGAGCTCCGCGCGCATGCATTCGCTGAGCATCAGCACCGCGGCCTTCGTCGTCGCATACGCGGGCAGGTCGCGCGACGGCCCGAACGCGGCGGCCGATGCGGTATTGACGATATGCCCGCCGGTGCCGCGCGCGGCCATCTGCTGCGCAAACAGCCGCGAGCCGTGGATCACGCCCCACAGATTCACGTGCAGGATGCGCTCCCAGTGCCGCGTGCTCGTGTCGAGGATGCCGCCGGCCATGCCGATGCCCGCGTTGTTGATCACGACGTCCGCGCCGCCGAGTTCGCTGCCGACCCACGCCGCGAGCGCTTCCATCTCGTCGGCCGACCCGACGTCGACGCGTTTCGCATGCGCGTGCGCGCCGGTCAGCCCGATGAGCAGCGCGGTGCGTTCGGCGCTCGCGAGATCGATGTCGCATGCGACGACCGTCGCGCCTTCGCGGGCGAAGGCCAGCGCCGCGCAGCGGCCGATCCCGCTGCCCGCGCCGGTGACGACCGCGACCTTGCCGCCGAAGCGCCCGCTGGTGGCGCGGCGGCGCGCGTTCGCGAGCGCGGGCGGTTCGTTGCCGGATTCGACCGCGTCGATCAATTGCCCGGCGAGATCCGCGAAACGCGCGGGATCGGCGAGCGGCAGCCAGTGGCCGGCCGCGACTTCGCGGCGGTAGTACTGCGGCACCCAGCGCGACAGGTTCTCGGACAGCGCGGGGCTCACGTATTTGTCGCCGAGCGGCACGATCGTCTGCACCGGTGCGTGCGCGTAGCGTTCGCGCGGCGCGAACAGGCAGCGGATGAAGTTCGCGCGATACAGGCGTACGCCGCGCGCGCCGTCGTCGGCCTGGGTCGGGCGCGGCGCGGCAGGCGTTTTCTCGAGCCGGCGCAGCAGGCCCGGCCACGCGCGGCCGAGCCACAGCCGCCAGCCGAGCTCGGGAAGAAACGGCAGATGGAACAGATACACGTACCACGAGCGCACGAGCTGGCCGCCGAGCTTGGCGAGCGACGCGGGCGTCGGGCGCAGCACGCGTTCGCGCAGCCAGAAGCCGACGTGGTCGAGGCACGGGCCCGAGCACGACGTGTACGACGCGATGCGGCCGGCGAGACGCGGATCGGTGACGAATTCCCAGCCCTGGATCGACCCCCAGTCGTGCGCGACGAGGTGCACGGCGCGCCCCGGGCAGAGCGCGTCGATCACCGCGACGAAATCGTCGGTCAGCTTCGCGAGATGGTAGTCGGCCGTGCGCGTCGGCACGCCGGACAGGCCTGCGCCGCGCACGTCGTACGCGATCACGTGGTGCCGGCGCGCGAGCAGCGGCGCGACGTGCTGCCAGACGCTGCTGTCGTCGGGATAGCCGTGCACGAGCACGACCGGCGAGCGGGCCGGGTCGCCCCAGGTCCTGACCGCGAGCGTCAGGTCGCCCGAGGCGACCGCCGTTTCGCCGTGAACCGATTCGAACAGGGCCAGCGGCGCTTCGTCGGAAAGAGGCTGCATCGTGAGTCCGTCGTTCAGGGAGTCGAGGGGAGGTGCGGGCGCGTCAGGCGGCGGCCGGAACGTTCGCCGCGGCCTGCGCGCGTTCAGCCTGGCGGTGCTGCCAGCGGCGCACGTGCGGCAGGTCGTCGTCGAGCCAGTACGCGTCGTCGTCGGTGATCACGAGCAGTTCCTCGAATTTCGCGCCGACGCCGGCGAAGCCGAGATGCGGCTCGACGGCCCACAGGCCCGGCACGGGTGCATGCTCGGAGCGGCGGTCGATCGACCACAGCGGCGACCAGCCTTGCTGCTTCGCCGCGCGGCCCTGATCGAGCAGCAGGTTGCGCGTCGCGTTCAGCCCGAAGCGCGCGACGAAGCGCGGCTTCGACAGCTTGTGGATCTTCGCGACGCGATGCGCGAGCACCTTGAACGGATAGGCCTTGTGGCGCGGCTCGACGCCCTGGCGGCGGCACAGCGCATCGACTTCCTGTGCGACTTCCGCCATGGGCCGGCGCGCCTTCACGAGCCGCACGATCAGGTCGCGATGGTCCAGCAGGTCGTCCTGCAACTGCTCGAGGATCGGGTTGCGGCCGAGACAGTGCGCGTAGCCGACATCGGCGACGATGCCGTCGAGCACCGGCGCGACGTCGAGGATCACCGGCATGTCGGTTTCGAGCTGCCGGTTGCTCGGGAAGAACGCAAGGTTGAAGCCGCCCATGTGCTTGAGGCCCGAGAACCCGTCGAACGCGGTGCGGTCGCCGAACCACGCGAACGGCTTGTGCAGCCAGTCGTGCACGCCGTGATCCTGCAGCCATTCGGTCAGCAGGCGCGCGGCTTCCTTTTCCGTGATGCCCGGATAGAGCATCGCGCCGACGGTCTCGACGCAGCGGTAGGCAAGCTGCTGAACCGCGCGGAATTGCGGCAGCTCGTCGAGATGGACTTCCGGCAGCGGATGGTGGGCGGTCATGAGGCGTCTCCATGTGTCGGCCCGCGTTTGAGTCTCGGCGCGACGCGGGTCCTGTGCAAGGCGGGGCGCTGATCGGAACGCATCCACCGATGATCCCGGGTGGATTATTCAGTCAGCATTTAATGTGCCATTGTGTGATGTAATAATCATAGCCGGTTCGGTGTCCTGCGCCACCCCCCGGGGATGAGGACTTCTCCTAATGAAGTGCCGAAATGGAGGGGAAGCTCTAGGTTTGCGGCAGTTGGGACTGGATGGTCGGCGCGTACTCATGCGTCCCGAGCGGGGGAGCCGGCCGGGAGCGCCAGGCGAGATCCCGGCGCAGGCCCGGAATGTCGCGCCGGATCAATTCCCCGTCGCGTCGCGGCGTGACGCTGTCAAATTGCCGAAATAATTTCGTCACATCATCCGCCCCGATTCGAAGCTTTTTCGGCTTCGCGAGGCCGGTGTGCCACGCGTCGCGCGGGGCGACCGAAGCCGATTCGACATTCCACGGAGAGAGACCATGCAACGCCGCCGGTTCATGAACACCCTTGCCGCGGCGACCGCCGCAACGCCATTGATGCTCAAGGCCGGCATGGCCGGCGCGAAGAGCGCCACCGCGCCGGACGCGCTGGACCCGGGCCGCTGGTCGCCATTCAACGCCGCGCGCCTGCAGGCGGTGCTCGACCGGCATGGCGTCAAGAGTGCGCGCTACGACGCGAAGCGCCGCCCGTATGCGGTGTTCGACTGGGACAACACGTGCATCATGAACGACTGTGAAGAAGCGCTGCTGATGTACCAGATCAACCATCTGCAGTACAAGCTGACGCCGGACGAGTTCGTCGCCGTGATGTGGAAGGACGTGCCGAAGGGCGCGTTCATGAAGGACTACACGACCGTCGACGGCAAGCCGGTGACGATGGAGGACCTCGCCGCCGACGTCGAGTCCGACTACCGCTGGCTCCATGCGAACTACCAGGGCTTCGGCGGCGACAAGCGCCTCGACGAGATCCGCGAGACCGACCAGTTCAAGGATTTCCGCGCGAAGCTGTACTTCATGTACGACGCGATCTGCGACACGCATCCGCTCGAAGTCGGCTACAAGTGGATCATCTACTTCTACAAGAACATGACGACCGCCGAGCTGCAGGCGATGGCGGAAGCGTCGAACAACTACGGGATCGGCGACGCGCTGCGCAAGGTCCGCTACGAAAGCCCGAAGACGCTGCCGGGCAAGGCCGGCGTGGTGGCCGATACGCATTTCCACGGCATCCGCATTCACGAGGAAATCCGCGCGGTGATGCATACGCTGCGGGCAAACGGCATCGACGTGTACGTGAGCACCGCGTCGCTCGACGACGTCGTGCGCGTATTCGCCGGCAATCCGAACTATGGCTACGGCGTGCCGCCCGAGAACGTGATCGGCCTGCGTCTCGACATGCAGGACGGCAAGTACACGAGCACCTATCCGGCCGGCTGGCATTTCAACTGGGGACCGGGCAAGACGGTGGGCATTCGCACCGTCCTCGCGTCGAAGAAGGGCTACGGCCCGCTGCTGGTGTTCGGCGACAGCGACGGCGACGCGTGGATGCTGCGCGATTTCAAGGACACCGCGGCCGGCGTGATCGTCAACCGGATGAAGAAGGGCGAGATCGGCGCGGACAGCAAGCTCGCGGCCGAACAGATCGGCAACCCGGACGCGCGCTTCCTGCTGCAGGGCCGCGACGAGCACACGGGGCTGATGATCCCGGACGAGAAGTCGATCAAGTACGGCAAGACCGAGCGCAAGCTGCTGGCCTGACGCGGGCGGGGCGGCGCAGCCCACGCCCCCGCGCTTATCGGTATCGGCCCGCGCGCGTCTCAAGGCTCGCGCTTCGCCCCCAACCGGTCCAGCAACGCGCCCAGCAGATCGATCGGCAGCGGAAACACGATCGTCGAATTCTTGTCCGCCGCGATCGTCGTCAGCGTCTGCAGGTAGCGCAACTGCATCGCCTGCGGCTGCAGCGCGAGCCGCTGCGCGGCCTGCAGCAGCTTCTCCGACGCCTGCAATTCGCCTTCCGCATGAATCACCTTCGCGCGTCGCTCGCGTTCGGCTTCGGCCTGCCGCGCGATCGCGCGGATCATCGTCTCGTTCAGGTCGACGTGCTTGATCTCGACCGTCGACACCTTGATCCCCCACGCATCGGTCTGCGCGTCGAGCGTCTTCTGGATGTCCGCGTTCAATTGTTCGCGCTCGGCGAGCAGCGCGTCGAGTTCATGCTTGCCGAGCACCGCGCGCAGCGTCGTCTGCGCGAGCTGGCTCGTCGCCTCGAAGAAGCGCGCGACCTGGATCACGGCCTTTTCGGGATCGACGACGCGGAAATACACGACCGCATTGACCTTCACCGACACGTTGTCGCGCGTGATCACGTCCTGCGCCGGCACGTCGAACACGACGGTGCGCAGGTCGATCCGCACGACCTGCTGGACGATCGGGATGATCAGCACGAGCCCCGGCCCCTTCACCTTCCAGAACCGGCCGAGCATGAACACGACACCGCGCTCGTACTCGCGAAAGATGCGGATCGACGATGCGACGAGCACCACGACGAAGACGACCAGGACGCTGCTGAAGCCGAACGTGTAACCGATCATGAAGGTTCTCCCTGGGGATGGGCGGGGGC
Source organism: Burkholderia sp. AU17457 (assembly GCF_002223255.1). NCBI lineage: Bacteria > Pseudomonadati > Pseudomonadota > Betaproteobacteria > Burkholderiales > Burkholderiaceae > Burkholderia > Burkholderia sp. AU17457. The sequence goes on along the minus strand of NZ_NKFB01000005.1, from coordinate 1,815,188 downwards.
GGGCGCGTCGTAGAGCGGCGCGACGGTCAGCGTCAGCCCGTGGCGGCCGGTCACGCGCACGCGGCAGCCGGCCGCCAGCGGCGTGCTGCTCGCCACGCGCCAGCGCTCGCCGTGCACGCGCGCCCAGCCGGCGGCCGACGGCGCGGCGCCGGCCGTGCCCTGCGGCTGGTCCGGCTGCAGGCCGTCGTCGAGCACTTCGCCGATGCTGCCGAGCATCGCCTCGGCGCCGGTCACGACCGGGCGGCGACGCGCGCGCAGCGCGACGCTCGACACGCCCGCGACGAGCAGCCCGCCGCCGAGCGCGAGGCTCGCGATCACGGGCCACGGAATCCCGTAGCCGGGCACGTCGGTGTCGATCAGCATCAGCGCGCCGATCGTGAACGCGACGATTCCGCCGAACCCCAGCACGCCGAAGGTCGGCAGGAACGCCTCGGCGACGAGGCAGCCGAGCCCGAGCAATATGAGGCCGAGGCCCGCATAGCTGACCGGCAGCAACTGCATCGCGAACAGCCCGACCAGCAGGCAGATCGTGCCGGCGACGCCCGGCAGCACGAAACCGGGATTCGCGAATTCGAAGAAGAGGCCGTAGATGCCGATCGTCAGCAGGATCAGCGCGACGTTCGGATCGGCGATGATCGCCAGGAAGCGGCTGCGCCAGTCGGGGGCGAGCACGACGAGCGGCGCGTGCAGGGTCGCCAGATGCAGCGTGCCGGCGGTCGTCGTCACGGCGCGGCCGTCGAGCTGGCGGGCGAGATCGGCCGGGTCCTGCGCGATCAGGTCGACGACGCGCTGCGCCCGCGCCTCGTTCGCCGACAGGCTCACGGCTTCGCGCACCGCGCGCTCGGCCCATTCGGCATTGCGCCCGCGCAACTGCGCGAGGCCGCGGATGTACGCGGACGCATCCTGCATCGCCTTGCGGATCTCGGTCGATTGCGTATCGGTCGGCAGCGTGGCCCGCGCGTCCGACACGCCGGATGCACCCGATGCACCGGTCGGTCGCGGCGCAGCGGGGTTCGCGCCCGGCGGCGCGGCGCCGCCGATGCCGAACTGCACGGGCGACGCCGCGCCGAGATTGGTGCCCGGCGCCATCGCCGCGAAGTGGCTCGCATAGACGATGTACGTGCCCGCGCTCGCCGCCCGCGCGCCGCCCGGCGCGACGAACGCGGCGACCGGCACCGGCGAGCCGAGGATGGCCTTGATGATCTGCCGCATCGACGTATCGAGGCCGCCGGGCGTGTCGAGCTGGAGAATCGCGAGCGGCGCGTGCTCGCGGGCCGCGCGGTCGAGCGAACGCACGATGAAATCGGCGCTGGCCGGGCCGATCGCGCCGTTGACGGGAATCACGACGACCGGATGCGCGGCAGGCGCATCATGGGCCGATGGCGGCGCGGCGACGGCGGCGCATACGACGAGCAGCGCCGCGAACAGCGCGGCGCGCGCGACCCGCGCGGACAGCGGGTGACGGGGGCGGCCGGCCGGCGCGGCAGGCGCCGGCGGCTCATGACGATGAAAACGCATCGGGACGTCCGGGCGGCGCACGGCCGCGTGCCGTCCGGCTCGCGAAAAAGGGCGTGGGCCCGATGCTTGAAGATTAGGCGGTTTCAGCCGAAAGCGCGAAGGTGCGGCCGCACCGGCCGGCGTCAGCTCGCGCCGCCGCCGCGCGCGAGCACTTCGTCGCGATAGTCGGCCGGACTGCGCCCGCTCCATTTGCGGAACGCGCGGTAGAACGCGCTCGGCTCGGCGAACCCGGTCGCGGCCGCGACGTCGGCGATCGTGCGGGCAGGGTCGGCCAGCGCCTCGAACGCGAGATCGCGCCGCAGCGTGTCCTTGATCGACTGGTACGCGTGGCCTTCCTGGTGCAGCTTGCGGCGCAGCGTGGCCTCGGCCACGTGCAGCCGCGCGGCCATCCCGCCCGCGCCCGGCCACGCGGCCGGCGGCATCCCGCGCAGCACCGCGCGCACGCGCTGCGCGAGCGCGTTCGGATTGCGGTACTTGACGATGAAGCTGGCCGGCGCGTTGCGCAGGAACGTCTTCAGCGTCTTCGCGTTCTGCACGACCGGCAGCGTCGCGAATTCGGGATCGAAATCGACATACGAATCGGGCTCGTTGAAACGCATGTCGTCGCAGAACATCGACGGATATTCGTGGTCGGCGGGCGGCGTGTCGCAGCGGAAGCTCGCATGCAGCAGCGGAATGCGCCGGCCGATCAGCCAGCAGGTGAGCCCGTAGACGATGATGAAATAGGTCGCGTACGTGAACATCGCGGGCGTCGCGCCGTTGTTGCGGTGCACGAAACGCAGCCGCACGCGCTGCGGATTCGCGTCGAGTTCCGCGTGCAGGTCGTCGAGCACGCAGTGCATGAAGTTCACCGCGCGCGCCATCGCATGCAGCCCGTCGCGTGCGGACAGCGCCGCCTGGCTCATCGCGATGAAGCTGCCGCTGCGCATCGGGTGACTGTCCTGCCCGAAAAACTCGTCGTCGAGCGTGCGCGCGATTGCGTTCCACAACGCGCCGTACTGCTGCGCGGACACACGTGCGCGCGGCTGCGCGAGCAGCGCCGGGGCGATGCCGGCCTGCGCGAGCAGCGGCTCGGCCGCGACGCCGCGCCGCGTGGCGAGCGCGACGCTGTACGCGACGAGGCTGATCGCGACGGTTCCCTTGTCTTCCTGCTTCATCGGTGTCGCCGGTGTGGCAAAAACGCTCAGTGTAAATGAGCGACGCGAGCATCGAACAGTCGCGCGCGCTTGCCTACACTTGTTGCATCGAAACGCAAGGACGGTCGCGCCCGGCGGCCGCGGGAGACTGCAGCACCATGGACGAGCTTTACACCGAAGACCAGCGGATGATCCGCGACGCCGCGCGCGCTTTCGCCACCGAGAGGCTGGCGCCGAACGCCGCGCAGTGGGACCACGACGCGCACCTGCCCGACGCGATCGTCGCGCAGCTCGGCGAGCTCGGCCTGCTCGGGATGATCGTGCCGCAGGAACTGGGCGGCTCGTATACGGACTACGTGGCCTATGCGCTCGCGATGGAGGAAGTCGCGGCCGGCGACGCCGCGTGCGCGACGATGATGAGCGTGCACAACTCGGTCGGCTGCGGGCCGATCCTCGGCTTCGGCACGCCCGCGCAGAAGGATCGCTGGCTGGCCGACATGGCGGCCGGCCGCGTGATCGGCGCATTCTGCCTGACCGAGCCGCATGCCGGTTCCGAGGCGAACAACCTGCGCACGCGGGCCGAACTGCGCGACGGCCAGTGGGTGCTGAACGGCGCGAAGCAGTTCGTGACCAACGGCCAGCGCGCCGGTGTCGCGATCGTTTTTGCCATGACGGACCCGGAAGCCGGCAAGCGCGGCATTTCCGCGTTCCTGGTGCCGACCGACACGCCCGGCTTCATCGTCGGCAAGCCGGAGAAGAAGATGGGCATCCGCGCGTCGGATACGTGCCCGATCACGCTCGAGAACTGCGCGATTCCGGAAGAGAACCTGCTCGGCAATCGCGGCGAAGGGTTGAAGATCGCGTTGTCGAACCTCGAAGGCGGGCGCATCGGCATCGCCGCGCAGGCGCTCGGCATCGCGCGCGCGGCATTCGACAAGGCGCGCCGCTATGCGGGCGAGCGCGTGCAGTTCGGCAAGCCGATCGCCGAGCATCAGGCGATCCAGCAGAAGCTCGCCGACATGGCCGTGCAGATCAACGCCGCGCGCCTGCTCGTGCATCACGCGGCGAAGCTGCGCACGGCCGGGCTGCCGTGCCTGTCGGAAGCGTCGCAGGCGAAGCTGTTCGCGTCCGAGATGGCCGAACGCGTGTGTTCGGATGCGATCCAGATCCACGGCGGCTACGGCTACCTGGTCGACTACGAAGTCGAGCGTCACTATCGCGACGCGCGCATCACGCAGATTTACGAAGGCACCAGCGAAGTGCAGCGGATGGTGATCGCGCGGCAGCTTTGAGTCGCGGCGCGCTCCATCCGACACCACGCAATCGAACGAGCAGGCACACGACGCAGGCACGAGGGCAGCGCGGCGAACGCGGCACGCAACGACGTGACCGTGCGCCGTGCAACACGGAACGGCGCAGGTGCTGCGGCACCTGCGCCGGTTGACCGCTGGGCATGGAGACTGGACGGAGACGACACATGACGGTACAGGCATTCCTGGACGCACGCGACTTTCTGCTGCGCCATCGCACCGACTACGACACCGCGTACCGCGATTTCGAATGGCCGGTGCTCGATGCGTTCAACTGGGCGCTCGACTACTTCGACCCGATGGCGCGCGGCAACGACCAGCCGGCGCTGTGGATCGTCGACGCGGCGACCGGCACCGGCGATCCGTACTCGTTCGCGCAGATGTCCGAGCGTTCGTCGCGGATCGCGAACTGGCTGCGTTCGATCGGCGTCGTACGCGGCGACCGCATTCTGCTGATGCTGCCGAACCGTGTCGAGCTGTGGGACGCGATGCTGGCCGCGATGAAGCTCGGCGCGATCGTGCTGCCCGCCACCACGCAACTGTCGCCCGACGACGTGCGCGACCGCGTGCAGATCGGCGGCGCGACCTATGCGATCGTCGACGAGCACGAAACCGCGAAGTTCGAGCAGGCCGGGCTCGGCCTCAAGCAGAAGATCGTCGCCGGCGCGCCGCGCGCGGGCTGGCTCGCGATGAACGACGGCTATGCGGCGAGCGCCGCGTTCGAGCCGGACGCCGTCACGCACGCGAACGATCCGATGCTGCTGTACTTCACGTCGGGCACGACGTCGAAGCCGAAGCTCGTCGAGCATACGCACCGCACCTATCCGGTCGGTCATCTGTCGACGATGTACTGGGTCGGCCTGCAGCCGGGCGACATCCACTGGAACATCAGCTCCCCGGGCTGGGCGAAGCATGCGTGGAGCTGCTTCTTCGCGCCGTGGAATGCACAGGCGTGCGTGTTCGCGTTCAACTATGCGCGCTTCGAGCCGAAGATCGTGCTCGATGCGCTCGTCAAGTACCGGGTGACGACGCTGTGCGCGCCGCCGACCGTGTGGCGCATGCTCGTGCAGCAGCCGCTCGCGTCGTTCGACGTGAAGCTGCGCGAGATCGTCGGCGCGGGCGAGCCGCTGAATCCCGAGATCATCGAGCGCGTGAAGAAGGCATGGAACATCTCGATTCGCGATGGTTACGGCCAGACCGAGACGACCTGCCTGATCGGCAACTCGCCGGGCCAGCCGGTGGTCGCGGGCTCGATGGGCCGGCCGCTGCCCGGCTACCGGATCGCGCTGCTCGACCCGGACGGCGCACCGGTGACCGAAGGCGAAGTCGCGCTGCCGATCGGCGACGACGTCACGCGCCCGGTCGGGCTGATGAAAGGCTATGCGAACCATCCCGACGCGACGGCCCACGCGATGCGCGACGGCCACTACCGCACGTCGGACATCGCGATGCGTCGCGACGACGGCTATTACGTGTACATCGGCCGCGCGGACGACGTGTTCAAGTCGTCCGACTACCGGCTGAGCCCGTTCGAACTCGAGAGCGTGCTGATCGAGCATCCGGCGATCGCGGAAGCGGCCGTCGTGCCGAGCCCGGACCCGGTGCGGCTGTCGGTGCCGAAGACGTTCATCACGCTGCGCCAGGGCTATGAAGAAAGCCCCGCGCTCGCGCTGGAGATTTTCCGTTTCTCGCGCGAGAAGCTCGCGCCGTACAAGCGCATTCGCCGGCTGCAATTCGCGGAGCTGCCGAAGACGATCTCGGGGAAGATCCGCCGCGTCGAACTGCGCCGCCGCGAGATCGAGCGCGGTGACGATGCGAGCGCGCGCATGCCTGGCGAATACTGGGAAGAAGATTTCGCCGCCGAACTGAAATGACCGGCCGCGGGCCGCGCGCGCCGCATTTTTCGGCGCGCCGTCCGCAGCCACACTGAACCGAACCGGCCGCGCGTTGCCTGACGCCACGCGGCTCACTGCAAGGAGTGCACTGATGAACGCGAATCCGACGCCCCGTACGGGGCAAGACGTGCCGACGGTCAAGCTGCTGATCGACGGCGCTTTCGTCGAGTCCGCCACGAGCGAGTGGCGCGACATCGTCAACCCGGCGACGCAGCAGGTGCTCGCGCGCGTGCCGTTCGCGACCGTCGCGGAAGTCGACGCGGCCGTGCGGGCCGCGCACGCCGCGTATGCGACATGGAAGAACACGCCGATTTCCGCGCGCATGCGCATCATGCTGAAGTTCCAGGACCTGGTGCGCGCGAACCAGCAGCGCATCGCGAAGACGCTGACGGCCGAGCAGGGCAAGACGATTCCCGATGCCGAAGGCGATATCTTCCGCGGCCTCGAAGTGGTCGAGCATGCGTGCTCGATCGGCACGCTGCAGCTCGGCGAATTCGCGGAGAACGTCGCGGGCGGCGTCGATACCTACACGCTGCGCCAGCCCATCGGCGTGTGCGCGGGCATCACGCCGTTCAATTTCCCCGCGATGATTCCGCTGTGGATGTTCCCGATGGCGATCGTCTGCGGCAACACGTTCGTGCTGAAGCCGTCCGAGCAGGACCCGATGTCGACGATGGAACTCGTCGAGCTCGCGCTCGAGGCCGGCGTACCGAAAGGCGTGCTGAACGTCGTGCACGGCGGCAAGGAAGTCGTCGACGCGATCTGCACGCATCCGCTCGTGAAGGCGATCTCGTTCGTCGGCTCGACGGCCGTCGGCACCCACGTGTACAACCTCGGCAGCCAGCACGGCAAGCGCGTGCAGTCGATGATGGGCGCGAAGAACCACGCGATCGTGCTGCCCGACGCGAACCGCGAGCAGGCGATCAACGCGCTCGTCGGCGCGGGCTTCGGCGCGGCCGGCCAGCGCTGCATGGCGACTTCCGTCGCGGTGCTCGTCGGCAACGCGCGCGAATGGCTGCCCGATCTCGTCGCGAAGGCGAAGACGCTGAAAGTCAACGCGGGCTCGGAAGCGGGCACCGACGTCGGGCCGGTCGTGTCGCGCGGGGCGAAGGCGCGGATCCTGTCGCTGATCGACATGGGCATCAAGGAAGGCGCGAAGCTCGAACTCGACGGCCGCGACGTGAAGGTCGCGGGCTTCGAGGAAGGCAACTTCATCGGCCCGACGATCTTCTCCGGCGTGAAAACCGACATGTCGATCTACACGCATGAAATCTTCGGGCCGGTGCTGGTCGTGATGGAAGTCGACACGCTCGACGACGCGATCGCGCTCGTCAATGCGAACCCGATGGGTAACGGCGTGGGCATCTTCACGCAGAGCGGCGCGGCCGCACGCAAGTTCCAGAGCGAGATCGACGTCGGCCAGGTCGGCATCAACATCCCGATCCCGGTGCCCGTGCCGTTCTTCAGCTTCACCGGTTCGCGCGGCTCGAAGCTCGGCGATCTCGGCCCGTACGGCAAGCAGGTCGTGCAGTTCTACACGCAGACCAAGACGGTCACCGCGCGCTGGTTCGACGACGATACGACGGCCGGCCCGGTGAACACGACGATCCGGCTGCATTGAGCGGCGGAGGAACCCAACATGAAAATCGGATTTATCGGCCTCGGCCACATGGGCGCGCCGATGGCGCTGAACCTGCTGAAAGCCGGCCATGACGTGCATGCGTTCGACCTGAGCGCCGACGCGTTGCGCGCGTTGCAGGACGCCGGCGCGCAGGTGGCCGCGTCGCCGCGCGATGCGGCATCGGGCGCGACGTTCGTGATCACGATGCTGCCGGCCGCGCCGCACGTGCGCTCGGTGCTCGCCGGCGAGAACGGCGTGCTGGCCGGTCTCGGCGCGGGCGCGACCGTGATCGATTCGAGCACGATCGACCCGGCGAGCGCGCAGGCGTTCGGCGCGCTGGTGCGCGAGCACGGCGGCGCGTTCGTCGATGCGCCGGTGTCGGGCGGCACCGGCGGCGCGGCGGCAGGCACCTTGACCTTCATGGTCGGCGGCAGCGACGCGGATTTCGAGCGCGTGAAGCCGGTGCTCGCCGGCATGGGCAAGAACATCGTGCACTGCGGCGCGACGGGGATGGGGCAGGTCGCAAAGGTCTGCAACAACCTCGTGCTCGGCATCTCGATGGCGGCGGTGTCGGAGGCGATGTCGCTCGGCGTCGCGCTCGGCATCGACCCGAAGGTGCTGGCCGGCATCGTCAACACGTCGACGGGACGCTGCTGGAGTTCGGATACCTACAACCCGTATCCGGGCGTGATCGAGACCGCGCCGTCGTCGCGCGGCTACACGGGCGGCTTCGGCACCGACCTGATGCTGAAGGACCTCGGCCTCGCGAACGATGCGGCGAAGCACGCGCGCCAGCCCGTCTATCTCGGCGCGCTCGCGCAGCAGCTGTACCAGACGATGAGCAGCCGCGGCGACGGCCAGCTCGATTTCTCGGCGGTGATCCGCCTGTATCAACCGGCCACGAAGAAGGACGCCTCATGATCGAACTCGACTACGTCGACGACGGCGCGATCGCGTGCGCGACGCTCAAGCGTCCGCCCGCGAACGCCTTTACCGCCGACGGGCTGCGGCAATTGCAGCAAACCGTCGCCGAACTGAATGCGAACCCGCGCGTGCGCGCGCTGGTGATTACCGGCGACGGCCCGAAATTCTTCAGCGCGGGCGCCGATCTCAACACGTTCGCCGACGGCGATCGCGCGGTTGCGCGCGCGATGGCGTCGCGCTTCGGCGCGGCGTTCGAGGCGCTGCACGACGCGCGCGTGGTGACGATCGCGGCGATCAACGGCTATGCGATGGGCGGCGGACTCGAATGCGCGCTCGCATGCGACCTGCGGATCGCCGAGACGCATGCGCAGATGGCGCTGCCCGAGCCGTCGGTCGGCCTGCTGCCGTGCGGGCTCGGCACGCAGACGCTGCCCTGGCTCGTCGGCGAAGGCTGGGCGAAGAAGATCATCCTGACCGGCGCGCGCGTCGATGCGGCCACCGCGCTGCGGATCGGCCTCGTCGAGGACGTGGTCGAAAGCGGCGCCGCGCGCGATGCGGCGCTCGCGCTGGCGCGCAACGTCGTGCGGCAAAGCCCGCACGCGGTCGCCTACAGCAAGGAGCTGATCGGCCTCGCGCGCCGCGGCGTGCCGCGCGGCGCGGCGCTTGCCGTCGAGCGCGAACGCTTCGTCGACCTGTTCGACACGGCCGATCCGCGCGAAGGCGTGGTGGCATTCCTGGGCAAGCGCGCGCCGCAGTGGCGCACCGATGGGGAGGAGCCGCAACGATGAGCACGCCGGTGACGAATCACGATGCATTCGCGGAGCATGCGCCCGAGGTGCTGTTTCGCGTGGTGAACCGCGTGGCGCTGATCACGCTGAACCGGCCGGCCGCGCTCAACGCGCTGTCGTACGCGATGATCGGCGAACTGACGGCGCTGTTCGAGCGCTGCCGCCAGGACGACCAGATCGTCGCGGTCGTGCTGCGCGGCGCGGGCGAGAAGGGCTTCTGTGCGGGTGGCGACGTGCGTGCGTTGTACAGGATGGTCGCGCAGCGCGAAACGTGGCTGCCGTTCTTCGTCGACGAATACCGGCTCGACTACGCGATCCACACGTTCCCGAAGCCGGTGGTCGCGCTGATGGACGGCGTGACGATGGGCGGCGGCATGGGCCTCGCGCAGGGCGCGGCGCTGCGCGTCGCGACCGAGCGCAGCAGGATCGCGATGCCGGAAACGCGCATCGGCCTCGTGCCCGACGTGGGCGCGACGCATTTCCTGTCGCGCATGCCGGTCGAACTCGAACTGTACGTGGGGCTGACCGGCGCGATGCTGTCGGGCGCGGACGCGCTGAGCGCGAAGCTCGCGGACCTGTGCGTGCCGTCCGCGTGGCTCGATACGTTCGAGACGCGCATCGAAAGCGTGAAGTGGGACGGCGACGCGCTGCCATTGCTGCGCAAGGTGTTCGAGCCGCCGTGCAACGTGGTGCCGCATGCGGCGCTCGACAGCCAGATGCCGTGGATTGTCCGCCACTTCGACAAGCGCTCGACCGTCGAGCGGATCGTCGCGACGCTCACACAGGAGCTGGCGCGCGACGAACTCGCGCGCGAGCACCGCCAATGGCTGCAGGCGACGCTCGATGCGCTCGCGAGCCATTCGCCGACGATGCTCGCGGTGACGCGCGAGGCGCTGCTGCGCGGCCGACAGATGACGCTCGCGGAGTCGTTCCGGATGGAGCTCGGCATCGTCGCGCGAGCGATCGAGGAAGGCGATTTCTGCGAAGGCGTGCGCGCGCATCTCGTCGACAAGGATCGCAAGCCGCGCTGGGCGCCCGCGTCGCTCGTCGAGCTGCGCGCCGAACGCGTGCGGCATTTCCTGACGTCGCCGTGGAAGCTGTTCGCGCATCCGCTCGCCGATCTCGGCGCGGCGTGATCTCTGCGTGATGACCCGACGCGCCGCGCGGCGCGTCGGCTTCGACCCGTCTCAGCGCGCTTCGTCCGGGCGTTCGATCATCGGCGGAATCGCCTGCGCGAGTGCGTCGATCACGCAGCGCGTCTTGCGCGGCAGGTAGCGCGTCTTCGGCCAGATCGCGTGAATGTCGCCTTCGCAGACGAAGCAGCGATCGAGCACGACCACCATCTCCCCGCGCTTCACGTACTGGTCGAGCAGCCAGCTCGGCACCCACGCGATCCCGAACCCGGCCGCCCCGGCCGCGGCGATCGCCTGCACGTCGTCGAAACTCAGTTGATGCGGCATGTCGATGTGGACCGTCGAGCCGTCCGGCGCACGCAGGTACCACGGCTGCACCACGCCCGAACGCGAATACGCGATCGTCCGGTGGTGCTTCAGGTCGTCGAGCGTCTTCGGCATCCCGTGGCGCGCGAGATAGGACGGCGCCGCGCCGAGGCTGCCGTATTGCGTGCCGAGCCGCCGCACCGCGAGGCTCGTGCTGTCCGCGAGCGTGCCGATCCGCACCGCGAGATCGATCCCTTCCTCGACGAGATCGACGAAGCGGTCGGTGATCGATACGTCGATCCGCAGGTGCGGGTAAGTGCGCGCAAGGTCGAGCACGATCGGCGTCACGCAGTGGTGCCCGAACGCGAGCGGCACGCTCAGCCGCAGCTTGCCGCGCGCCTCGTGGCGGCCGCAGTCGAGATCGGCTTCCGCCGCTTCCAGCTCCGCCAGTGCGCGCACGCAGCGGTCGTAGTACGCCTGGCCGTCGTCGGTCAGGCTCTGGCTGCGCGTCGTGCGCTGCAGCAGCCGTGCGCCGAGCCGCTTCTCGAGCCGCGCGATCGCCTTGCCGACCGCCGAGCGCGTGATGTCGAGCCGCTCCGCGGCCAGCGCGAAGCTGCCCGATTCCACGACCTGGACGAAGGTCGTTACGCCGTCGAGTCTGTCGGTCATCGTGGGTTGCGTCGATTGGGTCCGGAGATTCCCCAGTGCATGGAAGTGCGTGCGTCAATGGAGATGCAAATTCTCACTATAGTACCGATTCCCGTCCAGCGTGCGTTGCCGCCCGCACGCGGCGAATCCTACTGACCTGGAGGCGCGCGGCCTGTCGCCGGGCCGCTGCGCAATACGCATGACGCTATCCGACTCCCGCAGGAATGCGGTCGCGCTCGCGGCCGTCTGTCTCACGTCGCTGATGTTCGGCCTCGAAATCTCGAGCGTGCCGGTGATCCTGCCGACGCTCGAACACGTGCTGCATGGCGATTTCAACGGCATGCAGTGGATCATGAACGCGTACACGATCGCGTGTACGACGGTGCTGATGGCGGCCGGCACGCTCGCGGACCGGTTCGGCCGCAAACGCGTGTACGTGATCGGCACCGTGCTGTTCGGCGCGACGTCGCTGCTGTGCGGGCTCGCGCCGAACGTGCCGGTGCTCGTCGCGGGCCGGCTGCTGCAGGGCGCGAGCGGCGGCGCGATGCTGATCTGCCAGATCGCGGTGCTGTCGCACCAGTTCCGCGAGGGGCGCGAGCGTGGTCGCGCGTTCGGGATCTGGGGGATCGTGTTCGGCATCGGGCTCGGGTTCGGGCCGATCGTCGGCGGCGCGATCGTCGCGCTGGCGAGCTGGCCGTGGGTGTTCCTCGTCCATGCGCCGCTCGCGGCCGTCGCGCTCGTGCTGATCGGCGGCGCGGTGCAGGAATCGCGCGATCCGCATGCGGGCACGCTCGACGTCGCGGGCATCGTCACGCTGTCGCTCGCGGTGCTCGGCCTCGCGTTCTACATCACTCAAGGCGCCGAGCTCGGGCTGACGAGCGCGGCCGGCCTCGGCGTGCTCGGCGCGACCGTGCTCGCGGTGATCGGCTTCTTCATCGCGGAGCGCGCCAGCGCGCGGCCGATGTTCGACTTCTCGGTGTTCCGGATCCGCGCGTTCACCGGCGCGATCTTCGGCTCGATGGGGATGAACTTCAGCTTCTGGCCGTTCATGATCTACCTGCCGATCTGGTTCCAGGTCGCGCTCGGCTACGACAGCGTGACGGCCGGCCTCGCGTTGCTCGCGTACACGCTGCCGACGCTGATCGCGCCGCCGTTCGGCGAACGGCTCGCGCTGCGCTACGGGCCGGGCGTCGTGATTCCGGGCGGCCTGTTCACGATCGCGGCCGGGTTCGTGCTGATGCGTCTCGGCAGCGCGGCCGATCAGGCGAGCTGGCTGACGATGCTGCCGGGTTGCGTGATCGCCGGCATCGGGCTCGGTTTGACCAACACGCCGGTCACCAACACGACGACGGGCGCGGTGCCGAGTGCGCGGGCCGGGATGGCGTCGGGCATCGACATGAGCGCGCGGATGATCTCGCTTGCGCTGAACATCGCGGCGATGGGCTTCGTGCTGGTGGCGGGGATCGTCGCGAGCCTGCAGGGCGGCCCGGCCGGTGCGATCGGCGATGCGGCGCTGCGCCGGCTCGCGCAGGAAATCGCGTCGGGCCGCACCGACGGGCTGCAGGCGATCGCGCCGGCGCTCGCGCAGGCCGACCCGAGCGGCGCGGCACTGCACGCGGCGCTCGTGCACGGCTTCGGCTGGGTGATGGTGTACGGCGCGGCGGGCGTGGCCGTGCTCGCGGCCGCGAGCGCGGTGGCGTTCGCGCCGGCGCGGCGCGGGGCGGCCGTGTGCGAATGACGCGGCCGGACCGTCGCGCGGCGCGTGGCGCGTGGCGTGTGACGGCCGCTCACGAGATCCCGCCGCCGAGCGCGCGGTACAGCGTCATCTGATTGTTGAGCCGGTTCAGGCGTGTCAGTTCGTTGGCGCTTTGCGCGCTCCTCAGCACCTGCTGCTGGTCGAGCCACGGCTGCACGGCGGTCGCGCCGGCCGCGAAGCGCGCGGCGGCCAGCCGTTCGGCGCGCTGCGCCTGCGCGAGCGACAGCGCGCGCTGTTCGGCTTCGCGTTCGAGCTGCACGCGCGCCGACAGCGCATTCTCGACTTCGGCGAGCGCGGTGTGGAGCCGCTGGCGGAAGCCGACCACCGCTTCCTCGTACTGCGACTTCGACACCCTGATCTGCAACTGCATCGTGTTCCACTGGATGAACGGCAGCGCGAGGCCGAGCCCGAGCGTGCCGACCGGGTTCGCCAGCACGCGCTCGAGGCTCGTGCTCGTCGTGCCGGCGCTGCCGGTCAGCGTGAAGGTCGGATAGAAGCTCGTGCGCGTCGCGTCGACCTGCGCGAGCGACTCGCGCAGCCGGAATTCCGCCGCGCGCAGGTCGGGGCGCCGGCCGAGCAGGCTGGCCGGCAGGCCGGCCGCCACGTCGGGCGGTGGGGTATCGGGCAGCGCCGACGGTTCGGCCGCCCGCTGCTGCGGCGGCCGGTCGAACAGGATCGCGAGCGCGTGGCGGTTCTCGGTGCGCTGCTGGATCAACTGCGTTTGCGCGGCACGCTGCGCGGCGAGGCTCTGTTCGGCCTGCGCGAGGTCGAGCCCCGACACGGCGCCGGCCGTGTGGCGCGACCGCACCAGCGCGAGCGTGCGTTCCGCATACGCGATGTTCGCGTCGCCGAGCGCGATCTGCCGGTTCAGATAGCCGATCTGCCAGTACAGCGCCGCGGTCGTGCTGATCAGCGACAGCCGCGCGGCCTCGAGATCGGCGGCCGTCGCGTCGGCTTCCCAGTGCGCGGCATCGCGCAGCGCGGCCAGCCGGCCCCACAGGTCGATTTCGTAGCTGAGCGAACCGTTGACGCCGCTCGAGCGGCTCGTCCGGTGCGTATCGAGCGTATGCGACACGGCGCCGTTCGCGCCGAGCGTCACGTTGGGCGTCAGGTTCGTATCGACGAGCCCGGCCTGCAACTGCGCGCGATACACGCGGATCGCCGCGATCGCGAGATCGTTGTTGGCGCGCAGCGCATCGTCGATCAACGCGTCGAGTTGCGGATCGCCGAAGCTGCGCCACCAGTCGCGCGTGGCGGCCGGCGCGTCGGCCGCGACCGGCGCGGCCCAGTTCGCCGGCATCGCGACGGCCGGCAGCGGATCGTGGCGCGTGCCCGCACAGCCGGCGAGCAGCGCGGCCGCGCACGCGAATGCGCCGAGACGGTGAAGCGGGGAGGAATGCGTGATGGCCATGTTTCGTCAGTCGCGCGCGAGCGCATCGATCGGATCGAGCCGCGACGCGTTGCGCGCGGGCATGAACCCGAAAATCACACCGGTGAGCGTCGAGCACACGAACGCGGTCACGATCGCGCCGGCCGAGAACACCATCTTCCATTGCGCGACGAACATCGAGAACAGCGCGCCGAGCCCGAACGACAGCGCGATGCCGATCGTGCCGCCGAGCAGGCACACGAGCACGGCCTCGACGAGGAACTGCTGCAGGATGTCGGACTGGCGCGCGCCGACCGCCATCCGGATGCCGATCTCGCGCGTGCGCTCGGTGACCGACACCAGCATGATGTTCATCACGCCGATCCCGCCAACCACGAGCGAGATCACCGCGATCAGCGACAGCAGCAGCGTCAGCGACTGGCCGGTTTTCTCGACGGTCTTGACCACGCTGTCCATGTTGTACGTGAAGAAGTCCTTGCGGCCGTGGCGCTGGATCATCAGCTTCTCGAGGCTTTTTTCGGCTGCGGCGCTCGGCTGCCCGTCGCGCACGCGCACGGTGATGCTGTCGAGATGGCGCTGGCCGAACAGGCGCCCGCTCGCGGTCGTGTACGGCAGCCATACGTTCAGGCTCTTCACGCTGCCGAATGCGCTTTTCTTGTCGGCCGTCACGCCGATCACGACGCACGGCACGTTGTCGACCAGGATCGCTTCGCCGACCGGATTGCGCGTCGCGCCGAACAGCTTGCGGCGCGTGTTCTGGTCGATCACCGCGACCTGCGCCTGGCGGCGCACCGCATCGTCGTCGAACGGGACGCCGAGCGCGAAACGCATCCCGCGCGCGTGGAAGTAGCTGTCGCCGACGCCGCTCACGAGCGCGTGGACGTCGATGTTGCGGTAGCGCAGCAGCAGCGTGCGCGACGTTTCGGGCGTCGCGCTGTCGACGTACGGCTGCTCGGCGAGCGCGGCGACGTCGGCGGGCACGAGCGTCTGGATCGCGTCCGCGCGGCTGTCGCCCCAGTCGGTGCCCGGATAGAGGCTGATCGTATTGGTGCCGATGCTGCCGATCTCTTCGAGCATGTAGCGCTTCGCGCCTTCGCCGACCGCGACGATCGATACCACCGACGTGATGCCGATGACGATGCCGAGCATCGTCAGCAGCGTGCGCAGCCGGTGCGATACGAGCGCGATCCACGCCATCCGGCACGCTTCGGTGAAGCGGCCGGTGCCGGCTGCGAAGCATCGGGCGCGCGGGGCGGGATCGGTGTCGGCGCCGGCGGGCGACGGGGCATCGTCGGAAGCCGGTGCGGACGGCGTGTCGGTTGCCGTTTCGGGCGTCACGGCGTTTGCGGCCGCGGCGACGCCGGATTCCGCGAGCGCTTCCGCGTACTGGCGGTTCGGCCGGTCGGCGACGATCTCACCGTCGCTGATCTCGATGATGCGCCGTGCATGGCGCGCCACGGCCTTGTCGTGCGTGACGATCACGATCGTATGGCCGAGCGCGTTCAGCTCGTGCAGGATGCGGATCACGTCCTGGCCGCTTTTCGTGTCGAGCGCGCCGGTCGGTTCATCGGCGAGGATCACCTGGCCGCCGTTCATCAGCGCGCGTGCGATGCTCACGCGCTGCTGCTGGCCGCCGGACAGTTGCCCGGGCCGGTGATGCGCGCGATCCGCGAGCCCGAGGCGCGCGAGCAACGCGTGGGCGCGGGCGTGCCGCTCGGCGCGCGGGGTGCCCGCATAGATCGCCGGCATTTCGAGGTTCGCGACCGCGTCGACGTGCGCCAGCAGGTGATAGCGCTGGAACACGAAGCCGAAGTGCTCGCGGCGCAACTGCGCGAGCTCGTCGCTGTCGAGCATGTGCGTGTCGCGTCCGCCGACCGTGTACGTGCCTTCGCTCGGATGATCGAGGCAGCCGAGGATGTTCATCAACGTCGACTTGCCGGACCCCGACGCGCCGACGATCGCGACGATCTCGCCCGCGTCGATCGACAGGTTGATGTTGTTCAGGACGACGACGTCCTTGTCGCCGGCCGGAAATCGCCGCGTGACGGCAGCGAGCTTGAGCAGGGGCTGGCGCATCGTTACACCACGTCCGCCAGCGGTGCGCGTTCGTCCGCCGATGCTTCGCCGATCACCACGCGCTCGCCGTCCTTCAGGCCGGCCAGCACTTCGACGCGCACGTTGTTGTTGATGCCGATGCGGACATGGCGCGTTTCCGTGCTGCCGTCGGCGCGCAGCACGCGTACCGCGACGGTGCCGTCCTTGCGCTTTTCGCCGAGCGCGGCGGCCGGGATGATCAGCGCGTTGCGCGCGTCGCCGAGCACGATGTTGACCTGTGCGGTCATCGCGATGCGCAGCCGGTGCTCGGGATTCGGCACGTCGAACAACGCGTTGTAGAACACGGCGGCGTTCGGCTTCGCGCCGCCGCCGAGCGGGCTTTGCACGTCGGCGTAGTTCTGCGGCGCCGGTTCGATCGCGCGCAGCTTGCCGTAGTGCCGCTTGTCCGGTTCGCCGAGGCTCGTGAAATACGCGGTCTGGCCGGCGCTCACGCGAATCACGTCGGCCTCCGACACCTGCGCCTTCACGGTCATCGTGTCGAGATTCGCGAGTTTCAGAATCACCGGCGCCTGCTGCTGCGCGATCACGGTCTGGCCTTCCTGCGTGACGATCGCGACGACCTCCCCGTCGATCGGCGCGACGATGCGCGTGTAGCCGAGGTTGGCCTGGGCGGTCTCGATCTGGATGCGGGCCGAACGGATCTGCGCGGCGAGCGACGCGAGGGTCGCGCGCTGCACGTCGAGCGTCGCCTTCGCGGCCTCGAACGATTCGCGCGACGTCGCGTCGTCGGGCAGCATCGCCTGCTGGCGGCGGAACGCGAGTTCGGCCTGCGTCAGCTGTGCCGCCGCCGATTGCTGCTGCGCGCGCAGGCTTTCTTCGCTGGCGCGCGCCTGGCGCAGCGCGTTTTCGGAGATCACGGGATCGATCTCGGCGAGCCATTGACCTTTCGTGACCTTGTCGCCGAGCTTGACCTTCAGCGTCTTCAACTGCCCCGACACCTGCGCGCCGACGTCGACCTGCCTGAACGCCTGCAGCGCGCCGGTCGCGAGCACCGCGTTCTCGAGATCGCCGCGCGTGACGGGCGCGGACAGGTATTGCGGAGGCTTGGCGGGCGCGCAGGCCTTCAGCGTGAGGCCGGCGGCGATCGCGACGACGGCAAGGGTAGCCAGCACGAGGCGCCGGCGGCGATGGGTCTTCTGGGTCATGAGCATGCAGCGAGGATGAAGCCGGCGCCGGCGATGCGTGCGGCCGAACGGAACGATCCGGTCGACGTCGCATGTCGGGCGTGTTGCCCGCGACGGAAGCCGCGTACGCGTCGCGCAGGCGTGCCGAATCGAATCAGGCGCTCATGGTAAGCGACGAATTCGCGCCGCATCGTGTGGAAATTGTGCTGAATTGTGCGGATGCCGTACCCATGCGGTCGGCCAGACCGCGCAATTGTTGCGATCTGTGAAAAGGCGGCGCCCGGCGTTACCGCCGCGCGGCGAAGATCGTCGTCATCGGCCGGTCGCGTTCCTCATCGAGCGCGGTCAGCGTGTCGACCTGCTCCGGCGTCGATGCCCATTCGTCCCGGTGCGCGAGCGTGAAGGTCGCCCGATGCCGCGCGCTTACGCGCGGTGTCCGCCCGCATCGATCCTGCGCTGCGTATCGGCGTCGACGATCTCGCGGATCGCGCTGAATAGCGGCGCGGCGTCGGTGTAGCGCCGGCCGTAGCCGAGGTTGAACGCATAGTCGAAATCGGGCGGATTGCTGCCCTGGTTGTGCTGCAGGATCGTTTCGAGCTTGTCGAACGCCTTCGCCGCACGGGCCTCCGGCGACGCGGCCGCCTCGTATTCGTCCCACAGCGCGACGATCTCGTCGCGCAGCGTGCGGTCGAGCGACGCGGTCAGCGTCAGCAGATCGTCGCGTTCGTGTGCACTCTTGTCGGGGTGCGCGGCTTGCTCGATCGCGGGGATGTCGCCGTGCAGCGCCTCGCCGAGGTCGTGGACGATGCACAGCTTCAGCAACTTCAGCGTGTCGACGCCGCGCAACGCGTCGGCGAACGCGAGCGCCATCAGGCATAGTCGCCAGCTGTGCTCGGCCGTGCTTTCCGGGCGTCCGGCCGACGTGTAGCCGCTGCGCAGCACGTTCTTCAGGCGTTCGGCTTCGCGCAGGAAATCGAGCCGCGCGTGGATCGTATCGGAATTCATGGTCGGAGTCCTTGCGATGAGCCGTCAAGCGTACGCGGGCCGGCCGCGCGTCGTCCACGCATGAAATATGCGCGGCGCGTCAGCGGGCGTCGAGCGTTTCCACGAGCCGCACGGCCGAGCCGTCCGATAGCGTCATCCGCGTCCATCGGCACCGGCTGCCGCGAATCGGCACGATGCGCGACGCATTCGCGCCGGTGTCGAATTCGACGCTCGGCGGCCCCGCGCGATCGTGCCAGCCGAGCGGGTCGAGCGCCGCTTCCATGCGGACGATTTCCGGCGTCGCGTAGCGCCACAGCGACGTGCCGAGCAGCATCGAAAGCGGCTGCGAGAACTCGGCCGCGCGCGCCGGCGAGCCGGCAAGCAGGCGGTGCGTGAGGTCGCAGACGAGATGCATGCGGCCCGCGCTGCCGGCGATCAGCCGCGCGAGCGCGCGGTCGCCCGCCGAATCGATGCGCGCGGCGAGCAGCCGTTCGGCCGTCGCGCGCTCGTCGGGCGACATTTGCTGGAGGCCGGCCTCCCAGCGCGAAATCGTCGATTGCGCGACGCCGAACAGTTCGGCCGCATGGCTTTGCTTCACGCGGTGCAGCGCGCGCCAGCGCTTCAGTTGCGGGCCGAGCGAGGACGAATGAAGCGGTGAGGCGGTCATGGCGATGCTCCTGTTGCGGCCGTGCCGGGCGCGTGGTTACCGCACCGTTACATGATCCGGATGCCGCCGCTTGCCTGGATCGCGATGGCCGCGAACGGCACGAGCACGATGCCGCCCAGCACGAGTACGCCGTCGGCGGCCACCGTGATCGGCGTCGCGAGAATCCGCAGACCCATGCCGACGACGGACGGCGATTCCACGATGTAGACCGAGTACGGGCGGTTGAAGGGTTGCGCGGCCGCGTTGTCCTTCTCGACGAAGCCTTCCGTCGAGTAGCGCTTGCCGTCGATGTCGCCTTCGAGCACGAGGCCGGCCGGCTCGCTGACGAAGCCGTCGGCGGAAGCGGCCCGTCGATCGTCGTCCGATGCGTCTTTCGGCAGCACGATCCGGTAATGCCCGGTGACGCTGCCGCCGCTCGCATGAAAGTCCGCGAATGTCGTGCGTACCGACTTGCGGTAGCCGGACAGCAGGACGGGCCGTAATCGGGCCGGCAGATCGAAGATGTAATGGTAGCGCGTGCCGAGGACGACCAGTTTCTTGCCGTCTTCGGTCATCATGAATGCGGATACGTGTTCGCTGTACGCGTCGTTCTTGTACAGCTTCGGCGTGAAGCAGCCCGACAGTGCGAGGCTGCTTGCGGCGACGCCGGCGGCCAGCAGGCGCCGGCGCGTGATGGATAGGCTCATTTCTTGTTGTCCCGTCTGTGCGGTTCGGTTGGGTGGCTTTCGCCCTCGGAAGCCGGATTCTCGCGTATCCGCCGCACGTTGTCGAACCCGAACCCTGCCGCGGCAGCGGGCAGCCGCGCCCGTCCTCGCTCCATCGAAAACGTTTCCGCGACGCTTTCAACCGGCTCCGCCATATCTTATTATTCGGCCAGAGCGGCGCGTGCCGGCCGACACGACAGGGAACGCGAGGCCGCGCGTGTCCCGAAAAAGATACGAGGGCGCAATGGTACGACTGGTGTTGCTGCTGCTGGGCATCGAATATCTGCGAACCCGCTGGCGCGGGCTGACCGTGCTCGGCTGGCTGTGGGTCGTCGCGGGTATCGGCATTTTCGTCGATGCGCTCGACGGCGCACTGCATTTCCCGATCGAGCTGTTCGCGTGGCTGTTCCTGATCGAAGGGCTCGCGACGCTCGCGGTGGCCGGCAGCGGTGTCGGCGGGCAGCGCATCCTGCGCTACGTGAAGGGCATCGCGGTCGTGGCGGCCGCGGGGCTCGTGTTTGCCGGCCATCATCACGGCCACTTCCTGCTGTCGATGATCTTCGGCACGCTGTTTCTCGTCGACGGGCTGCTGCAGTGCACGTCCGCATGGATGGTGCGCTATCGCCGCTGGCACGTCGCGTTCTCGTGGGGCGTCGTCGAGATCCTGCTGGCGATCTTCTTCTTTCAGCCGTACCCGACGCACTACGCGGGCACCGTGCCGTACTGCCTCGGCCTGCTGCTGATGTTCGGCGGCATGCACATGCTGAGCCTCGCCGCGCGCGTGCGGCGGCTGACGCGCAACCCGGCGTTCGCGACGTCGCCCGCGCCGGCTCTCGCGCCGGATCTCGACGATGCGCAGGGCCTGCCGCAGTTCGCCCAATCCGAATGGGACGGCCCGCCGGCCGACGGCGAGCGCGCGCTCACCGTGCACGTATGGACACCGACCGGCACGTCGAAGGCCGAAGCGCAGCGCTATCCGGTGATCGACCGCTACATCGCGGCGGTGGACGTCAACGGCGTGATCTCGACCGGGCATGCGGCGCTGGAGTCGCCGGAGGGCATCTACATCAGCCTGTATCCGGGTGTCGAAATCGATCGTTCTCCGGACGAGTTCACGCGCATCCTGCGCGCAACGCGCGAGAACGACGTGCCCGGCCTGTTCCAGCCCGACTATGCGACCGAGTCGAAGGCGTGGTGCCCGTCGACCGTGCGCGTGCGCATCCGCAACTACGATCCGGCCAAGCTCGACGCGTTCTGGTCGTCGTACCGGCAGAACACGACGTACAACCTCACGCACCGCAACTGCTCGAGCACCGTGTCGAATGCGCTCGAGGCCGCGCTCGACGGCGCAGTGTGGCGGTTGAAGGGCGAGCGGGCCGGGTGGGGCGCATTCGTGCGGCTGCTGCTCACGCCCGAGCTGTGGGTGGCCGCGCAGATCCGCAAGCGCGCGGTGACGATGGCGTGGACGCCCGGGCTCACGCTCGACTATGCGCGCGCGCTCAGCATGCTCGCCGATCCGCGTCCGTTCGCGTGGTGGAAGGTCGCGCGCTCGGCGGTGAGCGCGATCATGGCGTCGCGCCGCGCGTGGCGCGAGCAGGACAGTGCGGCGCTGTCGCCCGGCGGATCGGAGGCAGCATCGATGAAATGAACGCGTGGCGCCGGATGAGGGCCCGGTATCACAAGGGGCGCCACCGTGCGGCCCGGCGAGATTGCCCGCCATAAAAACCCACGGACGACAACGATGAACGAGACGAGAGCGTTCCGCATCCTGACGCCCGCCGCGCTGACGCTGGTGCTGGCGCTGGCGCTGGCGAGTACCGGCCTCGCGCAGGCGGGCACGGACGACGTGCCGCGCATGAGCAACGACGTGTACCGGATGTCGGTGTCGTTCTGCTCGAACGTCGCGGCCGCCGAGAAGATCGCGTGCCAGGGCGACATGATCGCCGTCGGCAGCCGGATCGTCGCGGCGATCGGCGGCCTGCCGCCGGCTTCCGCCACGGCGATCGACGAAGGCGCGCGCAACAAGCTGCCGCCCGCGGAGCGCGACGGGCTCGTGCCCGTCGAGCCGGCCGCGATCGACAAGGACGATACGCTGGCCGGCCTCGCCGGCATGGTGCGCCTGTGCGACGTGTACGAGCCGGAACCGGCGGCGCGTGCGCGGCACCACGCTGCGCTGCAGCAGAAGGCGCCCGATGCCGCACCGCGTGTTGAGGCGTTGCTGGCCGATCCGTCGACGGCCGCGCGCCGGCGCGTCAGCGTCGGCGTGTGGCAGATTCTCTCGCTCGAAGGCCCCGAAGCGTCGGCACGGGCGTGCACGCAGCTCGGCACCTGAGCGAAACGCGCATTCTTTCGTGCACCTTCACATTCGTGCCACGTTGCGGCGGCAACAATCGCGGGCAGACATTCGACAATCTTGCGGCGCATCCCGCGACCGCAAGCCTTTTCCGAGGAAACACGCCATGCTCAAGACGCTCGCCCGCGCCGCCGCCGCACTCGCCGTCGCTTCCGTTTCACTGCACGCCGCCGCGCAGACCAGCTACGACTACCTGTTGCTCGCCGCGTCGTGGGAGCCCGGCTTCTGCGCGTCGCACGACACACCGGAATGCACGAACCTCGCCGGCTCGTATGCGGCGACGAGCCTGTCGCTGCACGGGCTGTGGCCGAACCGCTACGACGGGAACCAGCCGTTCTACTGCGGCGTGCCGCAGAACGACATCGACCTCGACAACGCGCACGAGTGGTGCAGCATGGACGCGTACCCGATCAGCAGCGCGACCCGCAACACGCTGTCGACGTACATGCCGGGCGTCGCATCGTGTCTCGACAAGCACGAATGGTTCAAGCACGGCACCTGTTCGAATTCGGCGACGCCCGATGCTTACTGGAACCAGGCGTCGGGCATGATCAGCCGGTTGGGCAACACGTCGTTCAACGCGTTCCTGCAGGCGAACGCGGGCAAGACGGTCACGCGTAACCAGTTGCTGTCGGCGTTCGAAGGCGCGTTCGGCAGCAACACGCGCAGCGCGGTTTCGCTGAAATGCACGAAGACGAACGGCGTGAGCTACTTCACCGAAGCATGGATCGCGGTGAAGACGAATGCGACCGCGCAGTTTCCGAGCGCCGCGTCGCTCGTGACGGACGGCAATACGCAGGGTACGTGCCCGACGTCGGGGGTGTTTATCGCGAAGTGAGGAGGGCGGCCGACGTGCGCGATATCGCGCACGTCGTGGGCTGTGGGCACATCGAGGATGTCGGGCGCGCCGTGGCCGGCACGCATGCGCGTTTGGCGGTCGGCGACACACATCCGCTTCCTGCATTGGGCGGCTGCGCTCAATGTGCCGCGCAAGGCGCGCCGAACCATCGCGTGACCGCCTGCGTGGCGGCGTCGACGTCCACGTCCGCATCGTCGCCGCAAGCCCACGCGACGAAACCGTCCGGGCGCACGAGTACCGCACGCAATCCGAGCCGGTCTTTCGCGTCGCTCGCGATATAGGCGATGCGGTCGCGACAGCGGCCTGCCACGGCCCGAAGCGGCTGGTTCGCATCGAAGTCCAGCAGCACGCCCTTGCCGTGCCTGACGTGTTCGCCGAGCCGCGTGCCGTCGACCAGTTCGAAGTCCGGAACGCCGCGGCCCACGAGTGGATGGCCGCTGCCGGAATCGTACGCGAGCGACACGCCCCACAGACGTTCGGCGAAGTACGTCGCGCCGTCGCGCGTGTCGACGAGATCGCGCATGATCACCGCGAGCGCGCGCGAGCCCGGCGAGGGCCGCATCAGCGCGACCTGCGCACGCGACCAGTCGAGCACGCGCGCGCCCACTGGATGTCGTTCGTCCGTGTAGCTGTCGAGCAGGCCCGGCGGCGCGTCGCCGCGAATCGTCGCGGCCAGCTTCCAGCCGAGATTCATCGCATCGCCGAGCCCGAGATTGAGCCCCTGGCCGCCGAGCGGCGAGTGGATGTGCGCGGCATCGCCCGCGAGCAGCACGCGGCCGTCGCGGTACGTCGATGCCTGGTACGCGCGATCGGTCCACGTGGTGGCGAGCCGCAGCGCGGTCAACGTGACGTCGGTGCCGGACACGCGGCGCAGCACGGCCTGCGCATGTTCGAGCGTGATCGGCCCGCTCCGGTGGAACGCGCCGCCGTCGAACTCGACGAGCGCGACGGTCCCGGGCGGCGTGTACGTGTACATGCCGGCCGACGTGGTGTGACGGCCCGGCAGCAGCGCGCCCGGATCGGCGAGCTCGGCTTCGATCGAGTAGCCGGTGAACTCGGCGTCGGTGCCGGCGAACGCGAAGCCGCCGGCCTTGCGGACCGCGCTGCGGCCGCCGTCGCAGCCGACGAGCCAGCGTGCGTGGAATGTCTCGCCGCCTGCGTGCAGCATGACGCCATCGTCCGACTGGTCGAAACCCTCGACGATCAGACCGCGCCGAATCTCGACGCCCGTTGCGTGCGCACGGGCGGTCAGCACGGCTTCGATTCGCGCGATGTCGGTCGCCAGGTGCGTGCCGGCCGGGCCCGGCAGATGGTACGGCCACTGCGACGCATCGATGTCGTCGAGGAAGAACGGGATGCCGGCGAAATGGCCGGCCGGACGACGCGCTTGCTGCATCCAGTGCGCGGTGTCCGTTGCGCGGGCCGGCAGCGCGATGCCGGCGAGCAGGTCGCGGCGGTAGAGCGCGTCGATCGCCGGCGCGGACAGGCCGCGCATGCCGAACGGGAGATGCTTCAGCGGGGATTCCGGATCGTCCGCTTGCTCGACCACCCGCACGGTTGCACCGGCAAGGCGCAGCTCGCACGCGAGAAACAGGCCGACAGGGCCAGCGCCGGCAATCACGACATCATGGGTGACGGACAGATTCATCGATGGCTCGGTTTTGGGTCAAAGCGGCCCGGCGTGGTCGAAAGGGCGGTACGCGCCGGCATTGCGCACTCTTCGGGAAAGTAATGGAACATTGTTCCATCGGCGAGATGTTGGAACGATGTTCCAGATGTGTCAAGCTAGCGCGCATGAAAACCAGCAAACGGACCGAGCGGCGTGCGGACGCGCTGTCGAAAGAGCGGATCGTCGAGGCCGCGATCGCGATTCTCGACCATGCAGGCGAGGGCGCGCTGACGTTTCGCGCGCTCGCCGCGCACCTGGCGACCGGAAGCGGCGCGATCTACTGGCATGTCGCCGACAAGCACGATTTGCTGGCAGCGGCCGCGGATCAAGTGATCGCGGCTGCGCTGACGGACGTGCCGACGCAGCGTGACGGTGATGCGGCCGAAGCGCTCCGGCGCATCGCGCTGCGCCTGTTCGACGCGTTCAGCGCGCATCCGTGGGTAGGTGCGCAGTTGTTCCGCGAGCCGTGGCAGCAGGCGGTGCTGCGGATTCTGGAGCGCATCGGCGGTCAGCTTCAGGCGCTGGGCGTGCCCGAGCCCGCGCAATTCAACGCGGCGTCGGCGCTGATGCACTACATCTTCGGGCTGGCCGGCCAGTATGCGGCCGGCGCGCGGCTGCATCCGCGCGAGACGGGGCCGACGGAGATCGTCGCGACCGTTGCCGAGCGGTGGGCGCAGCTCGAATCGGCGCAGTATCCGTTCGTGCATAAGGTGGCGGCGCAACTGGCCGCGCACGACGAGCGCGCGCAGTTCCTGGCCGGCATCGACCTCATTCTGGCGGGGATCGGGGCGGCAGCCCGGTAAGCCGCCGTCTGGAGGACGGTTTCGAACGGCGGTGCCACGAGTCCGTCGTTACGCCAGCAGCCGCAGCGCATCCGCGAGCGACAGGACCGTCGTGCGCGATTCGAACGCGGTGGCGAACAGATGCTCGTGGACGATCGGGTCCGGGTCGTAGCAGCAATCCTTGACCGTGTAGAGGCGGAAATCGGCGTCGCTCGCATGCGCGATCGACGACAGCATCACGCCGGTCGACGCGATGCCGACCATGATCAGCGTATCGACGCCCTGTGCGATGAGACGCGCCTGTAGATCGGTGCCGAAGAACACGCTCGCGCGGTGGGCCAGGATCAGCGGTTCGTCGGGCTGCCTGGCCAGTTCGGGGCACGGGGCATCGTCGATGAACAGGCCGAGCTGCTTGATGCCCTGGCCGTTCTTGTTCAGCGGGCTGACTTCCGGATAACCGGGGCTGAACCGGAGATTCGCGAACCAGACGCCGACGCCGGCCGCTCGTGCGGCATCGCATAGCCGGCGCGTATTGGCGAGCAGTTCAGGCGCGACCGACGGGAAGAGGCCGAGGATGTCGGTCTGGTAATGCATGACGAGCAGCGCGGTTTGGGATGGCGCGATGCGGGGAATCCGGTCGATCGTGCTTTGAGCGCGCGCGTTGTCATCAGTGGCGGGTGAGTGGGTTGCCATTTCGATATCCGGTGCGTTTTCCTCGTTCATGAATGACGTTCTCCGTGGTGTTGGCAAATCGCATCTGAATGTTTCGTGCGTGTCGTTCCAGGAGTCGACCGCTCGGTATAAGCCGTCAACGACTCCAGCGTCAACATGGATCGGCGAAACGGTCGCTCGCGTCGGTTGCAGCCCGACGTCCAAAATGCTGCGCGCTGCGGACGCGTTTTGTCCTTTCTGCAAGCCGCTATCATGGACGTTCAACTTAAAGGAGAAAACCCGATGAGCCGGCCAGATTTCATTAAGCACTGGACTGAACTCGAAGAACCGGATGCGCACTCCTATCGCGGCGATACCGAGCCAATGGCGCTCGACGCGCCGCTTTCCGCCGCGCTCGGCATTACGCGTATCGGAATCCATCATGTCAGGCTGCTGCCTGGACGGCGGACGTCATATCCGCACGCCGAAAGTACCGAGCAGGAGTTTGTGTACGTGCTCGAAGGCAAGCCCGATGTATGGATCGACGGCGTGCTTCACCCGGTTGCCGAGGGCGATTCCGTCGCGTTTCCGGCAGGCACCGGAATTTGTCACACCTTCATCAACAATACGAACGATGAAGTCAGGTTGATGGTGATCGGCGAACGTCCTCGCGACGACAACCGTATCCGTTACCCGCTCAACGAAGCGTACGAACTTACCCGCGCGGACCGATGGGTCGACTGGCCCACCCGACCGCTCGGAGACCATGACGGGATGCCGGACTGACGCGTACGCGTGAGAGCGCCTCGGCCTGCGGATTCGACCCGTCGATACGGCGAATGGATGAAATCGCTCGGCCGGTATATCCGGGGGTTCAGCGCGCTATTTCTTTAAAATCAATCCAGTCATATATTGATTCAGATCGCGAAAATCTTTAACCGTCCATGGATGTGGAGGCAGCTTTACGCCATTTTCCCGCAAGGTTTTTGGAATCAGATCTCCGTTTGGACGAAGTATGACGGATGAAACGATGACGCCCGGATAGTCATTAAGCCGTTTTTTGAAGGCGGGTGTCGTAAGGTCGGGCGTGGGCGGGCGGCTTTTGTTGGCCAACGGTCCCGTTCCTCGGGCGTCTGCTCCGTGGCACATGGCGCATCTCGCCAGGAAGATCCTTTTCCCGTTGTCACTATCCGCAAAGGCTGCGGATAGTTGAGAAAACAATGAAATTCCTAGTGCGGCGATCGGCAATATTTTCATCTTTTAATCTTTTGTATGAGCCATCAGGGGGTACGCCGATATTTACCTGTCGCCGTTGCGGCAAATGACGCGCGCTCGACTTCGCCCCTTCAAAAAATCGACCTTCCCGTATAAGTCGTCAACCACTCCAGCGCCAGCGTGCCCGCCAACGAGTTCCCGTTCGCATCCAGCCCCGGCGCCCACACGCACACGGCCATCTCCCCCGGCAGCACCGCGACGATCCCGCCGCCGACGCCGCTCTTCGCCGGCAGCCCCACCCGATACACGAAATCGCCGGCCGCATCATAGGTGCCGCAGGTCAGCATCAGCGCCGACAGCCGCTTCGCGGAACTCGAATCGACGATCCGCTCGCCGGTTGCCGGCGCGACACCGCCGTTCGCGAGAAACAGCGCGGCACTGGCCAGCTCGACGCAATTCATCTCGATCGCACACTGCCGACAATACGCGTCGATCACGGTATCAGGCGGCATCTGCATGTTGCCGAAGCTCGCCATGAAATGCGCCATCGCGCGGTTGCGCTCCGCGTGCTGCAGCTCCGACGTCGCGACGCGCGAATCGTAGTTGATGTCGTTCGCGCCGATCAGCCGCCGCACGAATTCGACGAGCGCCGTCTCGGCCTTCACGAAGCGGCGGCACAGCACGTCGGTGACGACCAGCGCCCCGGCGTTGATGAACGGATTGCGCGGCTTGCCGCGCTCGCTTTCGAGCTGGACCAGCGAATTGAACGCGGTGCCGGACGGCTCGCGGCCCACCCGTTCCCACAGTGCGTCGCCCAGCAGTTGAAACGCGAGCGTGCACGCGAACAGCTTCGAGATGCTCTGGATCGAGAAGCGCTCGTGCGCGTCGCCGACGGTGTAAACGTTTCCGTCGAGCGTTACGACGGCCATCCCGAACTTGTCGGCGGGCACTTTCGCGAGTTCGGGGATGTAGTCGGCGACCCGGCCCTGGCCGATCCAGGGGGCGAGTTCGGTGTGGATGCGTTCAAGAATCGATTGGTAATTCATCACGTCAGGCAGGGTAGAGGCACGGCCGGATTCCGGCGAGCCCGTATGGAACCGTCCCGGCGCCGATTCGTCAAGCGCGGCCCGAATCGCGCCCTTATTTTCAAGACCGGCAAACAGGCGAGCGGCTGGCGCAGTATCATGCGGTACGTTTCGGCCGAGGGCCGGCGTCCGGCACCCGCCGGCGCCCCCGTGGCTTCCCCGATGATCCGACCGCCGCCCATGTCTTTTCGCATCCTGCTCGTCGAAGACGACACCCGCTTGTCCACGCTGATCGCCGGCTACCTGCGCAAGAACGACTATGAAGTCGACACCGTGCTGCATGGTGATGCCGCGGTGCCGGCGATCCTGTCCATTCGTCCCGATCTCGTCATCCTCGACGTGAACCTGCCGGGCAAGGACGGCTTCGAAATCTGCCGCGAGGCGCGCAAGCAGTACGACGGCGTGATCATCATGGTGACGGCGCGCGACGAACCGTTCGACGAGCTGCTCGGCCTCGAATTCGGCGCGGACGACTACGTGCACAAGCCGGTCGAGCCGCGCATCCTGCTCGCGCGGATCAAGGCGCAACTGCGCCGCGCGCCCGCGCGCGCGGCCGAGAGCACCGCGCCGCAGCCCGAGCGCTACGCGTTCGGCAAGTTCTCGATCGACCGCACCGACCGCACCGTCGTGCTGCCCGACGGCAGCACGCCCGATCTGACGTCGGCCGAATTCGACCTGCTGTGGGCGCTCGTGTGCCACGCGGGCGAAGTCGTCAGCCGCGATGATCTGATGCTGCAGCTGCGCGGCGTCGAATTCGACGGCCTCGACCGCACGATCGACGGGCGCATCTCGAAGCTGCGCCGCAAGCTGCGCGACGACGCGAGCAACCCGCAGCGGATCAAGACGATCCGCAGCAAGGGTTATCAATTCAGCAAGCACGCGTGGGAATGACGCCGCCGTCGCGCGACGCCGTCACGTTCCGCGCGGGCATTCCGCCCGCCGGCCGGGAGCCGCGATGATTCGACGAACCCGTTCGCACCCCGATGCACCGCCGCTGCCGACGCTGCGCTACGTCAAATGGCGCTGGCTGCATTTCCGCCGCGCGTGGACCGACACGCGCGCCGACCGCATTCCGAGCTGGTCGCGCCTGTACGTGCGCACCTACCTGCATCTGATCGGCCTCGTGTTGCTCACCGCGCTGGTGCCCGCGCTCGCGTTGTGCGTCGAATTGTCGCCGCAGGTCGTGTGGCATGCGTTCGATTCGCTGCCGGGCGACATCTGGATCGTGCTCGCGTTCGTGTTCACCGCGCCCGCGCTCGCCGCGTACCGGTGGATGCGGCCGGTCTGGTCGGATCTCGTGATGGTGCGCGAGCGTGCGATCGACTTCACCGGCGGGCGCTTCAACACGCGCGCCCGCGAATCGCACAGCGTGATCATCGGCCCGCTCGCGCGCACGCTGAATGCGCTCGCGATGCGCATGGAGCGGCTGATCGCCGCGCAGCGCGATCTGACGAACGGGATCTCGCACGAACTGCGCACGCCGCTCGCGCGCGTGCGCTTCGCGCTCGAAATGCTGCGCGAACCGGGTTCGGCGGCCGAATACCAGGGCGCGCTCGAGAGCATCGCGCAGGACGTGACCGAGCTCGAGGAGCTGATCGACATGAGCCTCACGTACGCGCGGCTCGAATACAGCTCGCTGCAGTCGAACCTCGAGATGACCGCGCCGGTCGCGTGGTTCGAGCACCAGGTGAACGACGCGCAACTGCTGTATCCGGACCGTACGATCGAGGCCCGCGTCGCGATCGGATCGGATCTGCGCGTGAAGATGGACCGTCGGCTGATGTCGTATGCGATGCGCAACCTGTTGCGCAACGCGAGCAAGTACGCGAACGCGCGGATCGTCGTCGGGATCGCGCTCGTGCACGGCAACATCGGGATCTTCGTCGAGGACGACGGCCCGGGCGTGCCGGAAAGCGAGCGCGAACGGATCTTCGACGCGTTCGTGCGTCTCGACCGTCGCACCGGCGGCTACGGGCTCGGCCTCTCGATCACGCGGCAGGTGCTCCACGCGCACAACGGCCGGATCGCGGTCGTCGATCCGGTCGAACTTGGCGGCGCGCGGTTCGAGATCAGCTGGCCGGTCTAGTGCGACGTCGCGCGACGCTCGGCACGGATGCCGCCGACGCGGCATCCGTGCATGCTCAGTAGGTGCGGCCGAGCTGCAGGTAGAAGTTGCGTCGGCCGCTGGGTGCGAGCGCCACGCCGATATAGACGGGCCCGAACGCGGTCGACAGGCTCGTGAAGAACGTGTAGCTCTGCTTGAGCGCGCCGCCGCCGATCTTCTGGCCGCTCGACCACACGTTGCCGACCTCCGCGCTGGCGCCCACCGACAGCGCCTTGACCGGCGACGCGTTGAACGTCATCAACTGGTTCATGTACGTGATCTGCCCGTACGCGAGCTCGTTGCCGTTCAACTGGTCGGCCGCATAGGCGGACAGATGCTGGAAGCCGCCGAGCGTGAAGTTGAACGCGTTGATCAGGTTGGTGCCGCCGATGCTCTTGCCGCCTTCGATCGTCGCACTGACGCTGTGCCGGCCGAACTGCTGCGCAATCATCGCCTTGCCGTAGATCTCGGTATAAGGCGCGTTGCTGGTCTCGTCGGCGAATGCCTGCGCCGAGCCGCCGTTGCGCGACACCAGCGAGCGTTCGACCCGCAGTTCGCCGAAATAACCCTTGCGCGGGAACATCGGATCGTCGAGCTGATCGATGACGAGCCGCGCCCGCGCGATCAGCGCCTGCGACGTGAAGCTCGGCCACAGCAGGCTCTGGCCGCTGCCGTCGTCGGCCGGGAACGGCAGGTTGTAGGTCGGCGAGCCGTGCCCCGTCACGTAACCGAGGCCGACGCGGAAATCGCCGAGCCGCGCGATCGGCAGGCCGAGGTCGATCCCGGCGCGCGCCGTCTGCATCAGGTACTGCGTGATCTTCACGTCGCCGGAGTCGTCGTACAGGTTCGCGTAGCGACGCTGGTATTCCGCGTACGGCGACAGGTACACGCCGTACGCGGTCGACAGCGGCTGGCGCAATTCGACGCGCGCCGACTGCAGGTCGCTGCCGATTGTCGTGTCCGCGCGGAATTCCAGCCCGGACTCCGTGAGCCACGGCCGCCGGTAGCCGACGTGCAGGCGGAAGCCGCCTTCGTCGGTCGAACTGCTCGACATGCCGAGCCCGAACAGCAGGAAGTTGGGCCCCCAGTACTTCTCGCGCGCGTCGATCTCGAGCACGTTGTCGTCGCCGCGGCTCACGATCTGCTGCGTGACGCTCTCGAAGTTGCCGCCCGTCGTGAGCCCGAGCAGATCCTGGCTGACGGTCTTCGGATCGTAGATGTCGCCGGGCTTCACGTGCAGCGCGTTGCTGACGACGCGCTTCGGCACGCCGCCGCTGGTCTTGATGTCGATGCGCGTGATCCGGATCGGCGGCGGCAGCGGCTGCGCGTGCGCGGACCGGTAGGCCGCGTACTGTTCCGGCGTGAGCGCGAACCGCCGCAGCTTCGGCAGCGCCGCGGTCGCGGCGATCTCGCCGGCGGCGATCGCCTGCTTCGCGTTCTGGAAATCGGTGAACGCGAGCGCGCCGAGGTCCGGCGTGAGCAGCACGTCCTGCGCGTCGAGCTGCTTGCGCTGGGCGGTCACGTTCTGGCGGATCAGGATGCCGACCATCTGCTGCATCACGTCGGCCGGCGACGCGAGCGCGTCGAGCGGGCGCAGTTGCGAGCCGATGTCGACGGCGATCACGACGTTCGCGCCCATCTGCCGCGCGGTGTCGACGGGCAGGTTGCTGACGAGGCCGCCGTCCACGAGCGCGCGCCCGTTGATCTCGGCCGGCGCGAACAGGCCCGGCATCGCCATGCTCGCGCGAATCGCGAGCGGCAGCGAGCCGTGGTCGAGCACGACCATCTGGCCGGTCTGCAGGTCGGTCGCGACCGCGCGGTACGGGATCGGCAGCTGGTCGAACGGCTGGTTGGTCGGCACGGCGGCCGTCCAGTTCGCGAGCAGTGCCTGCAGCCGGTTGCCCTGGACGAGGCCGACCGGCGCCTTGACGCCTTTCTTGCCGAAGCCGAGCGTCAGCCCGTTGATGTACAGGCGTTCGTCTTCGCGGCTGGTTTGCGGCAGGTCCGCGCGGTCCGTCACGTCGAACGCGATATCCGCCAGGTTGACCTCGGACAGCCGCTTCTGCATCTCGTCGGCCGCCATCCCGCTCGCGTACAGGCCGCCGACCACGGCGCCCATGCTGGTGCCCGCGATGCAGTCGATCGGAATCCGGTTGTCCTCCAGTACTTTCAGGACACCGAGATGTGCGTAGCCGCGCGCGCCGCCGCCGGACAGCACGAGGCCGATCGACGGTCGGCCGGCCGGGCCGCCGTCGGCCGTGCAGGTGTGCGCCGCCGCAGCGGGTGCGGCGGGTGCGGGGGCAGCCGGCGCATTGGCGGCAGCGGTCTGGGCGGCGGCGGGTTCGGCGGCCGGCAGCGGTTGCGCGAAGACCGTGCAGCACCAGAAGGCAACGAGCGTCGTGCAGAGCGGGCGCACCGGCGCCCGGCGGAAGGAAACGGTCGCTGTCATGGTGAACATACCTGGCGTGATCGTGCGTCTGAGGCCTGCCGGGAGCAGGCAAGACCGAGAGATTACCGTGTTTTACAGGCCCGACGCGAGCGGCCGTTGCGTGGACGGACGTGCCCGAAACGCTCCATCCGGCAATTCCGCCGCGAAAAAATCATCGGAATTGCCTAAAGTATCGGAACGATTTGCCGCTAAGCTCGTGATGGGGCGGCATGGACGCGCGGCAAAATGTGCGGCGCGGCTGTCCCGGCCCGTTCCCTCACAAAGGTTTGATATGTCGACACCGCTGTTCGGAAAGTTGTTTGCGCAACCCGTTGCGATCGACCCGGGAACGGCGAGTACGCGGATCTATACGCACGAACGCGGCGTGGTGCTGAACCAGCCGTCGGTCGTCTGCTTCCGCAAGGGCGGCGCGAGCGACGCGCGGCCGACGCTCGAGGCCGTCGGCGAGCTCGCGAAGGCGCTGCTCGGCCGCGAACCGGGGCATCTCGAAGCCGTGCGGCCGATGCGGCACGGCGTGATCGCGGACGCGCATGCGGCCGAGCAGATGATCCGCAGCTTCATCGACATGTCGCGCACCCGCTCGCGCTTCAGCCGCCGCGTCGAGGTCACGTTGTGCGTGCCGTCCGACGCGACGGCCGTCGAGCGCCGCGCGATCCGCGAGGCCGCGTTCGCGGCCGGCGTATCGGAGGTCGAACTGATCGAGGAAG
Organism: Burkholderia sp. AU17457; assembly: GCF_002223255.1. Classification (NCBI taxonomy): domain Bacteria; kingdom Pseudomonadati; phylum Pseudomonadota; class Betaproteobacteria; order Burkholderiales; family Burkholderiaceae; genus Burkholderia; species Burkholderia sp. AU17457. The sequence continues at coordinate 1,781,295 of NZ_NKFB01000005.1, read as the reverse complement.
CGCTGGCGGCCGCGCTCGGCGCGGGTTTGCCGGTGACCGAGCCGGTCGGCTCGATGGTCATCGACATCGGCGGCGGCACGACCGAAGTCGCGGTCGTCGCGCTCGGCGGCATCGTGTACCGGGAGGCGATTCGCGTCGGCGGCAGCCAGTTCGACGCGGCGATCGTCAACCACGTCCGCAACCTGTACGGCGTGCTGCTCGGCGAGCAGACGGCGGAGCACGTGAAGAAGACGATCGGCTCGGCCACCAGCGCGGTGCCGCGCACGTCGACCCGCGCCGTCGGCCGCAGCATCGGCGACGGCCTGCCGCGCTCGGTCGAGCTGTCCAATCACGACGTCGCGGACGCGCTGGCCGCACCGCTCAAGCAGGTGATCGGCGCGGTGAAGTCGGTGCTGGAAAATGCGCCGGCCGAACTCGTGACCGACATCGCGAATCGCGGCGTGGTGCTCACCGGCGGCGGCGCATTGCTCGCCGATCTCGAACGCCTGCTGTACGACGAGACCGGGCTGGTCGCGCGGATCGCCGACGAGCCGGCCACCTGCGCGGTGCGCGGCGCCGGCGAGGCGATGGGGCGGCTCGCGATGTGCCCGGCCGATTGAGCCGGCCGGTGCTGCCGGCCGCGGCCCGGCGCACGCCTTCACATTCTTTCGATCTCCCGGTGGCCGGCCCGCTCGGCGGGCATCGGTCCATCGCATGGACAGGCGCGGGCGCGCCGTGCTAGCGTGACGCGCCCGTTCGGGGCCGGGCCGGCCGACGCGCCCGACGACACCTGAGAGACCCAATACCTTGAAACATCGAACCAAACGGGGCTTCGCGGCCCGGGCCGGCCGCGTGCTGGCCGTCGTCGCGTGCGTCTGGGCAGCGGCGGCCGCCGCGATCGTCGTCCATGGCATGCGGATGCCGAGCGACCCGGCGGACGTCGCCGTGATCTTCGGCAACGCGCTCGACGAAACCGGCGCGCCGAAGCCCGTGCTCGCGGCCCGGCTCGATGTCGGCGTGCGTTGTTACCGCGCGGGGCAGTGCCCGGCGTTTCTGGTCAGCGGCGCGATCGACGGCCCCGGGCTGAACGAGGCGACGGCCATGCGCGACTACCTCGTGGCGCGCGGCGTGCCGGCGGACCGGATCGCCGTCGACGACCAGGGCGACAACACGCTCGCGACCGCGCAGCACACGCTTGCCTACCTGCGCGCGCATCGCCTGTCGCGCGTGCTGATCGTCAGCCAGTATTACCACCTCGCGCGGGCGCGCCTCGCGTTCGAGCGCGTCGGCATTGCGCGGTCGAACATCTCCGCCGCGTATCCGCGCCGCTTCCAGTGGCGCGATCTCTATTCGAGCTGGCGCGAGGTGCCGGCCTACGCGGTGTATGCGGTGCGGCTGTGGGTGAATCCCGATGCGCGGCCGGTTTCGTTTCGGCCGATGCTTTATCTGATGCGCCTGTTTTCGTGACGGGGCGGCCCGCAAGCGCGCGCTTCCGGTGCGGGCGGTTTCGTTTGTTTTCTCCGGTTTCCCGTCGTCTCGCGCCGGCCGCGCGAATGTCACGGGCAATGAATAAATAATAACGATTCGCGTTACAGATTCGTGCGAGCGAAAAATCAAAACAATTTCACCGACAGTTCCATAATCCAGATCCGATCGATTTATTAAGCGGACGTTGATTATCTACATGGGTCATTCATCGCGGTAAAAATATTGCGATGCAAAATCCGCGCGTATTGAATCAGGGCGATATATCGGTGTTTCCACCGATGCGGCACAACCGCTATCTTTGCGAAAAATCAAGGAAAGCCGGCGAAGAGTGTGTCGGATGTTTTTACTGCGTGTCCGTCAGAAAGTAAAAAAAGTACATAATCGTCGGCCGTTGATCCGTTGGGAAAATATCGACTGGAAAACGGTTTGACTTTGATATAGCCTAGTCTGACGAAAGCGGGCAGTAATCAAATCAACCAGAAAGTCGCTGCAGAAACCAGGGGCCGCCATCATGTCATTCGACTAGTTCCGCAGCTGCATTCCCGGGCCGATAAAAAAACTCATCACGAATAAACCGACAGCGCATCGCGATTGCCGGGGAGGACGCTTTTATCCGCGATTTTCTGCTGCGTGCCGTCCGTTGCGGCCGCAATACCAATACCAAAGCCGAAATCAATAAAGAGGGAAAGCATGAACCCTGTCCGTCCGAAAAAAACGAGTGAGCCGTTTCCGCGACTGCTGTTGCCCACCGGCGTGTTTCTGGCGCTGTCGGGCGCGGGCATTGTCCCCGCCTATGCGACCTGCAGCACGGCGGGCACCACGGTGACCTGTTCCGGCGTCGCGAATCCGCTGGCGCCCAGTTATTCGAACAGCGCCAACAACCTGAACGCGACGGTCAATCCCGGTGCGACCGTCGGCGTGCTGCTGGGTGTCGGCGGCACGGCGATGTCGTTGACCGGCAGTAACGTCACGCTGACCAACAACGGCACGATCGACCCGTCGGCGCTCGGCTCGGGGCTCGGCGTGCTGTCGAGCGGTGCGGTGGTCGGCAACGCGGCGGCGAGCACCACGACCGTGACCAACAACGGCACGATGATGGGCTCGACCGGCGTCGCGGTCAGCGGCGTGACGGGCATGGCGCTGTCGGTTCAAAACGGCACGGGCGGCACGTCGACGATTACGAACACGGGTACGATTGGCTCCTCCCCGCTGGTCGGCGCGACCCTCGTCGGCGCCGATGCGCCGGTGGTCGCCGCGTACGGCGGCGGCACGGTCAACATGACGAACAGCGGAACGATCACCGGTCGCGTGTCGCTGGGTTCGAGCGGCACACCGGGACAGGGCAATACGTTCACCAACTCGGGCACGATCAACGGCGGCGTGTCGATGGGGGCGAACAGCACGAATACGTTCAATGCCGTGACGGGCTCGTCGGTCAATACGGCCGGCGGCACCGGCGGCGCGTTCAACATCACGGTCGGCCCGGTCACGCTCGGCGTGGCGGCAACCGGCGTCGTCGACGGCGGCGCGGGCGGCAACAATACGCTCAACCTGCAGCAGGGCGTCGCGGCGAACGGCACGATCGCGGTCAACAACTACATCAACTTCAATCACCTCGACGTCACGAGCGGCAACTGGACGATCAACGGCGCGTCCACCGCGCAGGACGCGACGCTGACGGGCGGCGTGGCGATCATCAACGACAACGCGTCGCTCGGCACCGGTACCGTCACGGGCAACGGCGGCGCGTTGCAGGCGGGCACGGCGGGGCTCGACGTGTCCAACAACGTGTCGCTTGGTGCGGGCGGGCTGACGGTGCAGGGCGCGACCGGGCTGACGCTGTCCGGCACGGTGTCGGGCAGCGGTGCGCTGACGAAGAACGACGGCGGCACGCTGACGCTGTCCGGCGCGAACAGCTACACGGGCGCCACGAACCTGAATGCCGGCGGGCTGGTGGTCGGCAACAATTCGGCGCTCGGCACCGGCGCGCTGAACGTCAACGCGTCGGCGTCGCTCGACACGAGCACGAACGTGACGCTCGGCAACGCGGTCAATCTCGCGACCGGCTCGACGCTGACGATCGGCGGCAGCAACGATCTCGGGCTGACCGGCGCGATCAGCGGAAGCGGCGGCCTCACGAAGAACGGCGCGGCAACCACGACGCTGAGCAGCGTGAATACGTATACGGGCGACACGACCATCAACAGCGGCACGCTCGCGCTGAGCGGGGCCGGCAGTCTGTCGGCGACCGGCACGGTCAACCTGACCGGTGCGGGCGCAACGTTCGACATGAGCGCCGCGTCGGGCGGGCGGACGATCGGCGCGCTGGCCGGCGCGGCCGGCACGAACGTGGACCTCGGCGCCAATTCGCTGACGCTCGGCGGCAGCATCAATGCCACCTATGCCGGCACGATCGGCGGGTCCGGCAGCTTGACGCTGTCGGGTACCGGTACGCAATCGCTGACCGGCACGAACACGTACACGGGCGGCACGAACCTGAACGGCGGCAACCTCGTCGTCGGCAGCAATACGTCGCTCGGCCTCGGCGCGGTGAATGTCAACGGTTCGTCGACGCTCGATGCCACTGCCAACGTGTCGCTCGCGAACGGCGTCAACATCGCGACGGGCACGACGCTGACCCTTGGCGGCAGCACCGATCTTGGCCTGGGTGGCGTGGTCGCGGGTGGCGGCGGTCTCGTGAAGAACGGCGCGGCGGCGCTCACGCTGTCCGGCGCGAACACCTACGCGGGCGGCACGGTGCTGAACGCGGGCAGCCTCGTGCTCGGCAACGGCGGGGCGCTGGGCACCGGCGCGCTGACCGTCGGCGGCGCGGCGACGCTCGATACGACCACGAGCCTGTCGGTCGGCAATGCGATCACCGTCGGCACGGGCGCCGCACTCACCCTGGGCGGCAGCAACAGTCTCACGCTCGGGGGCGCGATTTCCGGCGCGGGGAGCCTCGTGAAGGACGGCGCGGCGACCACGACGCTGACGGGCGCGAACACGTATACGGGCGGCACGACGATCAACGCGGGCACGCTGGCGCTCGGCGCGGGCGGCAGCCTCGCGGCAACGGGAACGGTGGATCTCGCCAACGCAGGGGCGGCGCTCGACATCAGTACGGGCAGTGCGCAGGCGATCGGCGCGCTGTCGGGCGTGGCGGGTACGAGCGTGAGCCTCGGCGCCAACGCGCTGACGCTGGGCGGGACGGCCAGCGGCACGTTCAGCGGCACGATCGACGGCACCGGCAGTCTGACGCTGGCGGGCACCGGCACGCAAACGCTGAACGGCGCGAGCACCTACACGGGCGGTACGAACCTGAATAGCGGCAGCCTCGTGCTCGGCAACGGCGGGGCGCTCGGTTCCGGCGCGCTGACCGTCGGCGGCGCGGCGACGCTCGATACGAATGCCGCGTTGTCGGTGGGCAATGCGGTCAATCTCGGCACGGGCGCCGCACTCACCTTGGGCGGCAGCAACAGCCTCACGCTGGGCGGTGCGATTTCCGGCGCGGGCAGCCTCGTGAAGGACGGCGCGGCGACCACGACGCTGACGGGTGCGAACACGTACACCGGTGGCACGACGATCAATGCCGGCACGCTCTCGCTCGGCGCAGGCGGCAGCCTCGCGTCGACCGGCACGATGAACCTTGCCGGCGCAGGCGCGACGCTGGACCTGAGCGGCGCGACAGGCGGTCAAACGCTCGGCGCGCTGTCGGGCGTCGCGGGAACGAACGTCAACCTGGGGGCCAACGCGCTGACGCTCGGCGGCACGGCCAGCGGCACGTTCGGCGGGGTGATCGGCGGCACGGGCAGTCTGACGCTGGCGGGCACCGGCACGCAGACGCTGACCGGCACAAACATCTACACGGGCGGCACGAACCTGAATAGCGGCAGCCTCGTGCTCGGCAACGGCGGCGCACTCGGTTTCGGCGCGCTGACCGTCGGCGGCGCGGCGACGCTCGATACGAATGCCGCGTTGTCGGTGGGCAACGCGGTCAATCTCGGCACGGGTGCCGCACTCACCCTGGGCGGCAGCAACAGTCTCACGCTCGGTGGCGCGATTTCGGGCACGGGGAGCCTCGTGAAGGACGGCGCGGCGACCACGACGCTGACCGGCGCGAACACCTATACGGGCGGCACGACGATCAACGCGGGCACGCTGGCGCTCGGCGCAGGCGGCAGCCTCGCGTCGACCGGCACGATGAACCTTGCCGGCGCGGGCGCGGCGCTGGACCTGAGCGGCGCGACAGGCGGTCAAACGCTCGGCGCGCTGTCGGGCGTCGCGGGAACGAACGTCAACCTGGGCGGCAACGCCCTGACGCTCGGCGGCACGGCCAGCGGCACGTTCGGCGGGGTGATCGGCGGCACCGGCAGTCTCACGTTGTCGGGTACCGGCACGCAGACGCTGTCCGGCGCGAACACCTATACGGGCGGCACGACGATCGGCGCCGGCAGCACGCTGGCGCTCGGCGCGGGTGGCAGCCTGGCGTCCGGCAGCACGCTGGACCTCGCGGGCGCGGGGGCGACGTTCGACTTGAGCGGCGCGACGGCCGCGCAGACGCTCGGCACGCTGACCGGCGCGGCCGGCACGAACGTGAACCTCGGCGGCAACGGGCTGACGCTGAACGGCAACGGCAGCAGCACGTTCGGCGGCGCGATCGGCGGCACCGGCGGCCTGACGCTGGCCGGCACCGGCACGCAGACGCTGACAGGCGCGAACACGTACACGGGCGGCACCACGATCAGCGGCGGCGGCACGCTCGCACTCGGTGCGGGCGGCAGCCTCGCATCGACCGGCGCGGTGGACCTCGCCAGCGCCGGTGCGACGCTCGATCTGAGCGGCGCGACCGGCGCGCAGACGATCGGCACGCTGACCGGTGCGGCCGGCACGAACGTCGACCTCGGCACGAATGCGCTGACGCTGAATGGCGGCACCAACGGTACGTTCGGCGGCACGATCGGCGGGACGGGCGGCGTAACCGTCGCCGGTACGGGCACGCAAACGCTGACGGGGGCGAACACGTATACCGGCGGCACGACGATCAACGGCGGCAGCACGCTCGCACTCGGCGCGGGCGGCAGCCTCGTGTCCGGCAGCGCGCTGAACCTCGCGGGCGCGGGCGCGACGTTCGACGTGAGCGGCGCGACGGCCGCGCAGACGCTCGGCACGCTGTCCGGCGCGGCCGGCACGAACGTGAATCTCGGCGCGAATGCGCTGACGTTGAACGGCAGCGGCAACGGTACGTTCGGCGGCGCGATCGGCGGGACGGGCGGGGTGACGTTCGCCGGCACCGGCACGCAAACGCTGACGGGCGCGAACACGTACACGGGCGGCACGACGATCGGCGGCGGCAGCACGCTGGCGCTCGGCGCGGGCGGCAGCCTGGCGTCGACCGGCACGGTGAATCTCGCGGGCACGGGCGCGACGTTCGACGTGAGCGGTGCGACCGGCGCGCAAACGATCGGCGGGCTCTCGGGTACGGCCGGCACGAACGTGAATCTCGGCGCGAACGCGCTGGCGCTGAACGGCAGCGGCAGCAGCACGTTCGGCGGCACGATCGGCGGCACGGGCGGCGTGACGCTGGCCGGCACCGGCACGCAGACGCTGACCGGGGCGAACACGTACACGGGCGGCACGACGATCAACGGCGGCAGCACGCTGGCACTCGGCGCAGGCGGCAGCCTCGCGTCGACGGGCGCGGTGAATCTCGCGGGTATGGGCGCGACGTTCGACGTGAGCGGTGCGACCGGCGCGCAAACGATCGGCGGGCTCTCGGGTGCGGCCGGCACGAACGTGAATCTCGGTGCGAACGCGCTGGCGCTGAACGGCAGCGGCAGCAGCACGTTCGGCGGCACGATCGGCGGCTCGGGCGGCGTGACGGTGGCGAGCGGCACGCAGGTACTGACCGGCGGCAACACGTACACGGGCGGCACCACGATCGCAGCCGGCGGCACGCTGCAACTCGGCAACGGCGGCACGTCGGGCAGCGTGGCCGGCGACGTCGTCGACAACGGTGCGCTGGTCGTCAATCAATCGGGCAACGTGACGATCGCGAGCGTACTGTCCGGTACCGGCTCGCTGACCCAGGCCGGCACCGGGCAACTCACGCTGACCGGCACGAGCACGCTGAGCGGCCCGACCACGGTCAGCGCGGGCACGCTCGCCGTCAACGGTTCGCTCGGCCAGTCGACCGTCACCGTGCAGAACGGTGCGACGGTGACGGGCACCGGCACGATCGGCGGCCTCGTGGTGCAGGGCGGCGCGACGGCGGCCGCCACGCAACCGGGCGCGGCGCTGAACGTGGGCGGCAACGTCACGTTCCAGCCGGGTTCGACGTTCCAGGTCGCCGCCACGCCGCAGCAAAGCGGCAGCCTCGCGGCGAGCGGCACGGCGACGCTGAACGGCGGCACCGTGCAGGTGCTCGCGAACCAGAGCACCTATCAGCCGGGCACGACGTACGCGATCCTCAGTGCGTCGTCGGGCGTGCAGGGCGCGTTCGCCCAGGTGAGTGCGAACTATGCGTTCCTGACGCCGACCCTCAGCTACGATCCGGGTCACGTGTATCTGCAACTGGCTCAGAACGGCACGGCGCTGCCCGACGTCGCGACGACGCCGAACCAGCGCTCGGTCGCAACCGCGGTGGCCGCGCTCGGCACCGGCAATCCGCTGTACGACACGGTGCTGACGACCGACGCGCCGACCGCACGCCGCGCATACGGGCTGCTCGACGGCGAGCTGCAGGCGAGCCTGAAGAGCATGCTGCTGCTCGACAGCCGCTACGTGCGCGATGCGGTAACCGATCGCGTTCGTCAGGGCCTCGCACCCGGATCGGGCCCGCTCGCGGCCCTGTCGTCGGGCGGCGCCGCGCTGTGCGGCGACAACACGGCCGGCGTGGCGGATCCGACGCTGCCGCCGGAACGCCGAATCGGTTCGCGCGCCGGGTGCTACGGCGGGACGCCCTATCAGCCGGTCGTCTGGGGCCAGGCATTCGGCGGCCGCAGCCGGCTCGGGGGCGACGGCAACGCGTCGTCGATCAACCGCAGCATGACGGGCTTCATCGCCGGCGCCGACATGGCGCTCAACGACAAGTGGCGCGCGGGTCTGGCCGCGGGCGTCACGCACAGCTCGCTCGACAACGACCAGAGTTCGTCGGCGGCGGTGAACAGCTACTACGTGTCGCTGTACGGCGGCGCGCAGTATGGCGCACTCGGCGTGCGCGGCGGCGCGTCGTACACGTGGTATCGGATCAACAGCGACCGCTATCCGGGCTTCGCGGGCTTCTCCGATCACGATTCGGCCGGCTACAACGCGCATTCGGCGCAGGTGTTCGGCGAAGTCGGCTACGCGGTGCCGGTCGGGCCGGTTGCGATCGAACCGTTCGCGGGCCTCGCGTATGTGAACCTGCATACCGACGGCTATACGGAAACCGGCGGCGCGGCCGCGCTGCGCGCCGGCGGCGAGACGACCCGCGTCGGCTTCTCGACGCTCGGCCTGCGTGCGGCGTCGCAGCTCGGCTCGATCGCGAGCGGCACGTTCACCGCGCGCGGGACGGTCGGCTGGCGGCATGCGTTCGGCAACGTGCGGCCGTCGTCGGCGTTCACGTTCGCGAACGGCGGCACGTCGTTCCAGGTGTCGGGCGTGCCGATTGCTCGCGACAGCGCGGTGCTCGAAGCCGGCATCGACGCGAACATCACGAAGCGCCTGACGCTCGGCCTCACGTACAGCGGCCAATTCGGCAGCGGCGTGCGCGACAACGCGATCCTCGGCAACATCCTGTGGAAATTCTGACCGGCAACTGATGTGCCCGTACGCGGCGCGAAGCGACGAAGCAACGTCGCCCCGCGCCGCGGCCGTTTCGTCGCTGCGCACGTTTGCCGTTCTGGCCTATCCTGTGCGAAACACGCGACGCGCGCCGCGCGTTGCGCCTCGACACAGGAGCATCGATGCCGAACCACGCCGAAGCCACGACGACGCAGGCGCCGCAAGTCGCGCCGCAAGTCGCGCCGATTGCCGCGACCCCCGCGTCGGGTCCCGCCTTCATCGCGCCCGAAGCCGATCCGCAGGTTCTCGCGCGCAACAACCAGTACGTGCTGAAATCCGGCGACGCGTTCGTGGTCAGCGACGCGCTCGGCGACATCGGCGGGCATGACGACGGCCTGTTCGTCGACGACATGCGCGTGCTGTCGACCTGGCGCCTGACGTTCGGCGGCCGCGCGCCGTCGCTGCTGTCGGGTGCGACGAGCGCCGACAACGCGTCGTTCACCGCGCACCTGACGAACCGCCCGCTGCCGCCGCTCGGCGGCAAGGAGACGCCCGAGGGCGTGATCCATATCGAGCGCATGCGCGTGCTCGCGGGCGACGTGCTGTACGAAGCGCTGACGCTGACGAACTACGGCGCGAGCGAAGCCGAGGTGCCGCTGTCGCTGTCGTTCGCGGCCGATTTCAAGGACATGTTCGAAGTGCGCGGCACGCAGCGGCCGAAGCGCGGCACGGTGGGCGCGCCGCGCGTCGACGCGGGCGCGGTGCGGCTGCGCTACGACGGCCTCGACAGCGTCGAGCGCAACGTGACCGTGCATTTCTCGCCGGCGCCGGACGCGCTGTCGGTCGATCGCGCCGACTACACGCTGACGATCGCCGCGCAGGCGTGCGTGTCGATCTACCTGACCGTCGATGCGACGCTCGGGCCCGCGCAGGCCGAAGGGCCCGGATGCGGCCGCGTCGCACTGCGCACCGCGCTCGTCGGCGTGCATCGCGAGATGCGCGCACGACGCGAGTCGATGGCGCGCGTGAACACCGGCAATCCGCTGTTCGACGCCTGGCTCGATCGTTCGCTCGCGGATCTCGGGCTGCTCACGACGCAGCTCGACACGGGGCCGTACCCGTATGCGGGCATTCCGTGGTTCTCGACGCCGTTCGGCCGCGACGCGATCATCACGTCGCTGCAGATGCTGTGGCTGCAGCCGTCGCTCGCGCGCGGCGTGCTGCGTTTTCTCGCCGAGCATCAGGCGCGCGAGACCTCCGCGTTCCGCGATGCGGAGCCCGGCAAGATCATGCACGAGTTCCGCCGCAGCGAGATGGCCGCGACGGGCGAGGTGCCGTTCGCGCTGTACTACGGCGGCGTCGATACGACTCCGCTGTTCATCGTGCTCGCGGGCGCCTATGCCGAACGCACCGGCGACGATGCGCTGATCGACGAGCTGTGGCCCGCGCTCGAGCGCGCCGCGCAATGGGTGATCGACAAGTGCGACCGCAACCCGTACGGGCTGCTCGATTACCAGCGCACGTCGGAGCGCGGCCTCGCGAACCAGGGCTGGAAGGACAGCCACGATTCGGTGTTCCACGCGGATGGCCGTTTCCCGGACGGGCCGATCGCACTCGTCGAAGTGCAGGCCTATGCGTGCGCGGCGCTCGACGCGATGTCGGCGTGCTCGCGCCGGCGCGGCCATGCGGCCGACGCGACGCGCTACGCGTTGCGCGCGAAGACGCTGCGCGACCAGGTCGATGCGCTGTTCTGGATGCCGGAAGGCGATTTCTACGGGATCGCGCTCGACGGTCATGGCGAGCTGTGCCGCGTGTCCGCGTCGAACGCGGGCCACCTGCTGGCATTCGGGCTGCCCGACGCCGAGCGCGGCGCGGCGGTCGCGGGCGTGCTCGGCTCGGCGCTGTTCCAGACGGGCTGGGGCATCCGCACGCTGGCGGCCGGCCAGCCGCGCTTCAATCCGATGGCCTATCACAACGGTTCGGTGTGGCCGCACGACAATGCGCTGATCGCGCGCGGCCTGGCGCGCTACGGCGACAAGACGGCCGCGGTGAATCTGCTGCGTGCGCTGTTCGAGGCGGCGGTGAGCTTCGAGATGCGCCTGCCGGAGCTGTTCTGCGGGTTCCCGCGCCGGCGCGGCGAACCGCCGACCGCGTATCCGGTGGCCTGCCTGCCGCAGGCGTGGGCGGCCGGCGCGCCGTTCATGATGCTGCAGGCGTGCCTCGGCGTGAGCATCGACGCGTCGCGCCACGAGGTGCGCGTCGAGCGCCCGGCATTGCCGGAAGGCGTCGACTGGCTGCGGATCGATGCGCTGCGCGTCGGCGACGAAACCGTGTCGCTGACGTTCCGCCGTGTCGACGGCCAGGTCATCGCGGCGGCGGAGCAGCCGGGCCGCGTGCAGGTGGTCGCGGTGCTGTAGCGCGGTGCCGCGCGAACGTTGCGCGATGTCGCGCCACGTTCGCGCGCAGCGGCATAGAATCGTGACATGACCCTTGAACGATGGCGGAGGTAGACGATGACGACCGACAACCGGCCCGACGACGGCGAGCACAAGCTCGAGAATCTCGAAGCGGCGGTCGACCACCTGCACAAGTCGATCGAATCGCAGAGCATTGCGGTCGGCGCGGCGAAGGGCATCCTGTTCAGCCTGATCGAAACGCTCGGCGCGCTGATCGGCGATCCCGATCTGCCCGAGCATGCGCGTTCCGGCTACGAAGCGTTGCGCGACAAGGCGAGCGAATTGCGCGGCGGCCTCGACCGTCACTGATGCACGGGCGGCGCACGCGCTGCCCGATTCGATGGACGCGGCACAAAACCCCGTGCGCTCAATCAGTTAGGTGCCCGATACGCAGGATATCCACAAGCTTGCCAACACAATCTGTGGAGAACCGCCCGTCCCCGGGCCGGGCGCGCCGCGCGTGCATGGCGTGCGGTTCGACAACCATTCCGGTGCCACACCATTGACCGGTCAAGGTCCGTGGATCGAATCCCCTTGTGTATCAAGATGTTATGCGTCCGATCTGATGGATATCCACAGGCTTGCCAACAAAATCTGTGGACAACTTGCAATCGATTGCGTCGCAATGGTTGACGATCCGATCGGCAGGGGCCGCGTGCGCGAAGCCCGCGCGCCAAGGCTGCCCGCTCCGTGCATCTGCACGTGAATGCGTGCGCGATCAAGGGCTTAGGCCGCGGGTACCCAGGATATCCACATCCTTGCCAACACTTTCTGTGGACAAGCGACGCCGCGTTACCCGGCCGCCGCCGCGCCGGCCGCTTCCGCGACGATCCAGTCGCGAAAGAGCGTCATCGCGGGCGTCAGCGGTTTCGACTTCAGCGACGTGAGCCAGTAGCCGCCCGCGCGCACGTCGATGTCGAGCGGCCGCGCGAGCTGGCCGAGCTGCAGTTCGCGCGCGAACATGCAGGCAGGCGCGAGTGCAACGCCCGCACCCTGCATCGCGGCCTCGACCATCAGCCGCGACGAATCGAACACGGGCCCGTTGACGGCCCATGGTTCGAGCCGCGCGGCGTCGAACCAGCCGAGCCACTCGTCGGTGCGATACGAGCGCAGCAGCGTTTCGTTCGCGAGATCGGCCGGCTGCGCGATGCGCCGCGCAATGTCCGGCGCGCACAGCGCGGTGAGCGGCGCATCGAGCAGCCGCTCGTTGCGCGTCGCCGGCCAGTTGCCTTCACCGAAGCGGATCGCGAAGTCGAGGCCCTCGGCGGCGAGATCGACGACGTTGTTGTGGGTCCGCAGCCGCAGCTCGACGAACGGGTGCGTGTCGCCGAACTGCTTCAGCCGCGGCATTAGCCAGCCTAGGGCAAAGGTGCCGACGACGCCGAGCGTCAGCACCTCGTGGAAACGTCCGCCGTCGAACTGCTTGAGCACCGTCTCGATGCGACTGAACGCGTCGCTCAGCACCGGCAGCAGCGCGCGACCCTCGTCGGTCAGCCCCAGGCCGCGCGGCAGCCGCGTAAACAGCGTACAGCCGAGTCGCTCCTCGAGCGAGCGCACCTGCTGGCTGACGGCGGCCTGGGTCACGCTCAGCTCGAGGCCGGCGCGCGTGAAGTTCAGGTGGCGCGCCGACGATTCGAACGCGCGCAACGCATTGAGCGGAAGATGAGGGCGGAGCTTAGTCATAAGAATTTCTTTTGTCAGCGCCCAATTATCGTTGCTTGTCAGTCAACCGTAAAGTCTCGATAGTGCTGTCTCGGCGGCTGGCCGTTTTCAACGCGTCGACCACGTTTCGCCGCCATTCCACCACGAGACAACCGACATGACCTACTCATCGAAACGTCGAACCCTGTTGCTGGCCGCCGCGACGGCGCCACTCGTTTTCACCGTCACCGCGTGCGCGTCGCGGCCGGCCGCCGCGCCGGACGAAGCCACGGCGGCAGCGGCGGCTGCCGCGGATGCCATCGCGCCCGCGGCGGCCGCGGCGACGCTTGCCGATCTCGAGCGCGACGCGGGCGGCCGTCTCGGCGTGTGCGCGATCGACACGGCGAGCGGCCGGGTCATCGAGCATCGCGCGAGCGAGCGCTTCCCGTTCTGCAGCACGTTCAAGGCGATGCTGAGCGCGACGGTGCTCGCGCAGAGCGTCGAGCGGCCGGGCTTGCTGCAACAGCGCGTGACGTATACGAAGGCCGACCTCGTCAACTATTCGCCGGTGTCGGAGAAGCATGTCGGCGCGGGCATGACGGTCGCCGCGCTGTGCGAGGCCACGATCCAGTACAGCGACAACTCGGCCGCGAACCTGCTGATGAAGCTGATCGGCGGCCCGTCGGCGGTGACCGCCTACGCGCGCTCGATCGGCGACGACACGTTCCGGCTCGATCGATGGGAGACCGAACTGAATACCGCGCTGCCGGGCGACACGCGCGACACGACGACGCCCGCCGCGATGGCCGCCAGCCTGCGCGTGCTGACGCTCGGCGACGCATTGCCGGCCGCGCAGCGTGCGCAGCTCGTCGCATGGCTGCGCGGCAACAAGGTCGGCGACAAGCGGATTCGTGCGGGCGTGCCGGCCGGGTGGGCGGTGGGCGACAAGACCGGCACCGGCGACTACGGGACGACGAACGACGTGGGCGTCATCTGGCCGACGTCGCGCGCGCCGATCGTGCTGGCCGTGTACTACACGCAGGCTCGCGCCGATGCGCGGGCGAAGGACGACGTGATCGCGTCGGTCGCACGGATCGTCGCGCAGACGTTCGGCTGAGCAGCGTGGCACGGCGCGCGTGGCGAGTTCCGCGGACGCGCCGTGCCGCAGTCGTGACCTGTGCGCTCAAACGTTGTGCGATCAACGACTTGGAACACGCATGCTCAGGATATCCACATGCTTGCCAACAAAAATTGTGGACAAGCCTGCGCGCTGCGTCGTGCGGCGTGACACGCGCCGTCGTGCCGTGTTCGAAGCAGCGCGGACTAAGCCTTTCGGATCAAGCGCTTGGTCGCGGTATGCGCAGGCTATCCACACGCTTGCCAACAAAAATTGTGGACAAGCAGGGCAGCCGGCGTGGCAGGCGGCGCGTCACGTGCCGAGACGGCATGCAACCGGCTATTGGGCGGCCGCGCGCCGCTTTCGAAGCAGCGCGAACAAAGTCTTTCGGATCAAGCGCTTGGTCACGGTATGCGCAGGCTATCCACATGCTTGCCAACACAATCTGTGGGTAAGTGCCGCCTGGCAAGTCAGGCCCGCGTGCGGTGGTTATGGCGTGCATCGGACTCGCATCGGCGCGGCGTCGTGGCATCGTGATGCGAAGTGCGGCGAAGCGGTGTGCGCGATGGCCGTGACGCGCGCCGCATCTGCATCACGCGTGCCAAAGTCCATCGGATCAAGGGTTTAGCGTCGCGGTGCGCAGGATATCCACAAGCTTGCCAACATTTTCTGTGGAGAAGTCCGCGTTCGCGATTCGGCCGATGCCACGCGTTGCCACGATTCGCACGCCGGCTCAAGCGGTGCAGATACCGGCCACGCCGACCTTCTGGAACAGGTGCGGACTGACGACGGCGGACGACGGGTAGGCCGACAGCTTCGCGCCGCGCCGGCGCATTCGCCTCGCACGCACGACAAACCCTTTCCGATCAATGACTTGATGCCGTTAATGGAAGCTTGTCCACAAGCTTGCCAACATAATCTGTGGACAAAAGCCGCCCGCCACGCGCATCAGGCCGGCCGTGGAAAGCGCACCGTGACGGTCAGCCCGCGCCCGCCGCGCGTGGTGCCGAGCGCGACGGTCGCGCGATGCTGTTCGGCGATTCGCTTGACGATCGACAACCCGAGCCCGCTGCCCGACGACGTGACCGCCTGTGCGCCTTCGCCGCGATAGAAGCGCTCCCACACGTCGGTGCGTTCGGCCTCCGGAATGCCGGGGCCGTCGTCGGCGACCTCGAGCACGGGCGTCTCGCCGTCGATGCGCGCCGACACGTCGACGCGCGCGCCTTCGCCCGCATAGCGGATCGCGTTGTCGACGAGGTTGTTCAGCAGCACGCGCAATGTGTCGACATTGCCCGCGGCCATCACGGGTGCGTCGACGATCGCGCCGAGATCGATGCGGTGCGCATCGGCGACACGCGCGCGGTCCGACACCACCGACCGGCACAGCGCGGCGAGATCGACCGGCGCCGATGCGGCGACGGCCGCTTGCGCATCGGGTTCGAGGCGCGCGAGCGTCAGCAACTGTTCGGCGAGGTGGCCGAGGCGCGTCGTGCCCGCATGGATTTGCGCGAGGATATGCTCGCGTTCCTCCGCGGTCGCTGCACGCCGCAGCAGTTCCGACTGGATCGACAGCCCCATGATCGGCGTGCGCAGCTCGTGCGCGGCATCGGCGATGAAGTGCCGCTGCAGCGTGAACGAGCGGTCGAGGCGTGCGAGCAGGTCGTTGATCGCTTCGGCGAGCGGGCGAACCTCGTTCGGCATCGATGCGACGTCGACCGGCTCGAGATTGTTCGCATTCCTGCGTTTCAGGCCGGCCGCGATCGCCCGTAATGGCCGCAGCCCCGCACCGATGCCGAACCACAGGCCGAGCGCGAGCAGCGGCAGCATCGAGAACACGGGCCACAGCAGGTGGACGGCGATGCCCGCGATCGCTTCCCAGCGCGCATGCCGCGCCTGCGCGAGCCGGATCGTCGTGCCGCCGCGCTCGGTCACGTAGGTGCGCCACGGCTGGCCGCCGACGTCGACGCTCCCGATGCCCTGCTGCGCGGGCGGCGGCAGTTTCGAATCGCGGTCGGTCGAATACACCAGCGTGCCGTTGCGCCACACCTGCAGCAGCACGGCATCGGGGTCGCTCGCTTCGAAGCCGTGCTTGCCCTTGGCGTGGTTGCTGAACGACAGCTCGCCGTTCGGGCCGACGACGATCTGTTTCGACATGCTGCGCATCTGGTCGTCGAGCAGATCGTCGAGTTCGCGCAGCGCGCCCCAGTAGGTGCCGGCGCTCGCGACCAGGCCGATCACGCAAGCGGCCGGCAGCAGCCACGTCAGCAGGCGCCGCCGCAGCGACGCGTTGCGCCAGCGCGCGACCGCGCGTTGCATCCGCGTCACGTGCCGTCACCGATCCGGTAGCCGACTCCGCGCACCGTGCGGATCATGTCGTGGCCGAGCTTTTTACGCAGGTTGTGGATATGCACCTGCACCGCGTTGCTCTCGATTTCCTCGCCCCAGCTGTACAGCCGTTCCTCGAACTGTTCGCGCGAGATCACCGCGCCCGGTTCGCGCATCAGCTCGTGCAGCAGCACGAATTCCTTCGGCGACAGTGGCACTTCGTCGTCGTCGAGCCAGACGAGGTGCTTGACGGGATCGAGCCGCAGCGGGCCGATCGCGAGCGTCGTCTGCGCGCGGCCCGCATGGCGGCGGGTGACTGCGCGGATGCGGGCGAGCAGTTCGTCGAGCTCGAACGGCTTGACGAGATAATCGTCCGCGCCGCTGTCGAGGCCCGCGATGCGGTCGGGCACGCCGTCGCGCGCGGTGATGATGATCGCGGGCAGGTTTTCGTCGCGGCGGCGCAGCGCGGCGAGTACCGACAAACCGTCGCGGTTCGGCAGCCCGAGATCGAGCAGCAGCAGCCCGTAGCCGGTCGTACGCAGCGCGAGCGACGCGGCGTCGCCGTCCTTCACCCAGTCGACCGCGAAGCCTTCCTGTTTGAGGCCCTGTTCGAGCCCGCTACCGATCAGCGGATCGTCCTCGACGAGCAGTACGCGCATGGATTTCGTGCCTCTCCAACGGGGGCGCCGCGGCGCCCGGGGTACTCATGATAAGCGCACGCGTCTTAGGCGAAGCTTAAATGCGCGCGGTGCGCGACCCGCTTGCGTACTCGTCCAATGCAGCACCGTGTCACGTCGGTACGCCCTTCAGGTTTGTTTAATCTTACGGTCCGTAATATGGCGCCGTCGCGTTCAACGGAGCGCGGCGCCACATCAACAAGAGGACCGAGATCATGAAACACCTGGCCAGCATCCTGGCGGTTGCGCTCGTCGCGCTGCCTGCCGCCGTCTACGCGCAATACACGGGGCCGTCCGCGCTGACCACGACGACCGTGAAGGAATTGCTCGCCAACGGCCGGGACGACCAGCACGTGCAGTTGCAGGGGCGCATCGTCAAGCACGTCGGCGGCGAGGATTACGAGTTCGCCGACGCCACCGGCACGATCCGCGTCGAGATCGACCACAAGCTGTGGGCGGCGGGCCAGCCTGTCAGCGACCGGAACGAAGTGAAGCTGACCGGCGAATTCGAGCGCAAGTGGTCGGGCAGCGTGAAGGTCGACGCCGATCACGTCGAAGTGCTGCGCTGACCGGTGGGCGCGGGGCCGGTGATACCATGGACGACCGGTTCCCGTTCCCACCAAGATGGCCGCCAATTTCGACGAACTCGCGTCCCGGATCCGGGCGCAATTTTCCGAGCTGAGCCCGCAATTCCAGGCGGGCGCCGCCTTCCTGCTCGATCATCCCGACGAAGTCGCCACGTCGTCGATGCGCAAGGTCGCGCAGCGCGCGCAGGTGCAGCCTGCATCGCTCGTGCGGCTCGCGCAGCAATTCGGTTTTCCCGGCTGGAACGAACTGCGCGACCTGTGCGTCGCGCGCGTGCGCACGCGTCCCGAGCCGCTCACGCAACGCGCGCGCTCGCTCGTGCGGCCCGACGCGAAGGCGTCGCTCGCGCACGATCTGC
This sequence comes from Burkholderia sp. AU17457, assembly GCF_002223255.1. Lineage (NCBI taxonomy): Bacteria > Pseudomonadati > Pseudomonadota > Betaproteobacteria > Burkholderiales > Burkholderiaceae > Burkholderia > Burkholderia sp. AU17457. Next base: position 1,762,908 of record NZ_NKFB01000005.1, on the reverse strand, counting down.
TCGCCGCGCAGCAGCACAACCTGTCGGCGACCGCCACGCAGAACGAGCACGCGCTCGCGGATGCGGCGAAGCTGATCCGCAAGGCATCGCACGTGCACGTGGCGGGGTTTCGCTCGTGCTATCCGGTCGCATTCGGTTTCGTCTATGGCTACCGGCTGTTCCGTCCGACCGTGTCGCTGCTCAACGGCGTCGCCGGTTCGCTCGAAATGGAGCTGCGAGCGATCGCGAAGCAGAGTGTGACGGTGATCATCAGCTTCGCGCCGTATTCGGCCGAGGCGACGCGCGTCGCGCAGGCGGCAAAAGCCCAGGGCAGCAAGATCGTCGCGATCACGGACAGCGCGGTGTCGCCGATCGCGCTGCACGCGGACGCGCAACTGATCTTCACGCACGACAGCCCGTCGTTCTTTCCGTCGCTGGTGGCCGCGCATGCGATGGCCGAGGCGCTCGTCGCGCAGTTGCTGGCGCTCGAGGGCAGCGATGCGGTCGCGGCGCTCGAGCGGACCGAGGCGGAACTGCACGCGAAGGGCGCGTACGTCGTTTGACGGGCGCGATCCATGCAGCTTGTTGGGCCCACTTTCAATGACGACCCGATGCAACCGATGACGTTGACCTACGCAGTGACCGACACGGCCGACGCGGACGTGCGCAAGCAGATCGTCGCGCCGCTCGTCCGCTTCAACGAAAGCCAGGCCGGCCCGGCCGATTTCCGGCCGCTGGCCGTGATCGCGACCGACGCGGCCGGCGCGGTGGTCGGCGGCCTGTGGGGCGGCACGGCGTTTGGCTGGCTGCATGTCGACCTGCTCGTGGTGCCCGAGACCGCGCGCGGCCAGGGCGCCGGCACGCGCATCATGGATCTGGCCGAACGAGAGGCCGTCGCGCGCGGCTGCCACAGCGCGTGGCTCGACACGTTCGACTTCCAGGCGCGGCCGTTCTACGAGAAGCGCGGCTATGTGCGTTTCGGCGAGCTGCCCGATTATCCGGTCGGGCACACGCGCATCTTCCTGACGAAGAAACTCGCGGGCTGAACAGCGCGGCGCGGCACGGTTGACGATGCCGGCGGCCGTCGCCTACGATACCAGGCAGCGATGCAGGTCGCTTCCGGGTCCGCGGAAAGGGTTCAACCCACCTGTCGTAGCCAATCCAGTCTTCCCCATCCTTCGTGCTGGCGGTATTGCGGACCTTCGGCCATCCATGCACGAGGATCCGCATGAAAAAGCTGCCTCCGAACGCCCATCCCGAACATCTGAAAAAGCAGGCGAAGGCATTGTTGCGCCTGTACCGGCAGGGCGACGCCGATGCCGTCGCGCGCTTCGTCCAGTCGCTACCCGCCGCCGCACATCGCACGCATGACGAAACGCTCGCGCTCGGGCTGCGCCTGCACGACGCGCAGTCCTGCATCGCACGCGAGTACGGCTTTGCTTCGTGGGCCGATCTCGGCGTGTTCGTCGAAACGCATGCACTCACGCGGCAACCGCGCTCGCGGCTGATCCGGCGCTGGCTCGATCTCGCCTACGGCGCCGACGTGACCGGCGGCTTCGACGCGGCCCGGCCGCGCGTCGCCGCGCAATTGCTGCTCGATCATCCCGATCTCGTGTCGGCGGATCCGACCGTCGCATGTGCGGCCGGCGATCTCGACGCGGTGAAGGCGGCGCTGGCCGCCGACCCCGGCTGGATCGCGCGCGCCGACGGTGCGCTGAAGTTGCCGCCGCTCGTCGCCGTCACGCATTCGCGGCTCGCGCAGCTTCCCGAATTCGCGGTTAGGCTGCGTGCGTGCGCGCGTCATCTGCTCGATGCGGGCGCCGATCCGAACCAGCGGATCGGCAACCGGTATCCGCCGGCCTCGCTTGCCGAGCCCGACGAGTCGAAACCGTTGTCGACGCTATATGGCGCCGCCGGCGTCAATCGCGATCCGGTGCTCACCGCGATGCTGCTGGAAGCCGGCGCCGATCCGAACGACGGCGAATCGCTGTATCACTCGGTGGAGAATCCGGCGTGCACGCGTCTGCTGCTCGAGCATGGCGCACGGGTGGGCGGGACGAATGCGTTGCGGCGCGCCCTCGACGTGCCGGACGCGGCCGCGCTCGAGTTGCTGCTCGCGCACGGTGGCGACCCGAACGAACCGGCCGGCGAAGGGCCGACGAAGCTGTGGGGGGCGCCGTTGCTGCGTGCGATCGCCGTGCGTTGCCCGGCACGCCATGTCGCGGCGCTGCTGGCGGCCGGCGCCGATCCCGGCGCGCGGACCGCGGCGGGCGTCGGCGCGTACCGGCTGGCTATGCAGACCGGGTTGTCCGACGTCGCGGCGTTGTTGCGCGCGGCCGGCGCGGACGAGGCGCTCGATGCGCACGACGCGTTCATCGCGGCCTGCGCGCGTGCCGATGCCGATGACGCGCGGCGCATCCAGGCGGAACACCCCGAACTCCCCGGCGCGCTGTCCGGCGACCGGCTGCGGCTGCTGCCGGATGCCGCCGCATGGGGCTCGCGCGATGCGGTGAAGGTGATGGTCGAGCTGGGCTGGCCGATCGCCGCGCGCGGCGGCGACTGGGACGCGAGCGCGCTGAATCACGCGGTGTTTCGCGGCGATGCCGAGCTGCTGGCGTTCCTGCTTGCACACGGCGCGAGCTGGCGCGACCTGCACGGGTTCGGCAGCGATGCGCTCGGTACGTTGTCGTGGGCGTCCGTCAACGAGCCGGCCGGCGTCGGCGATCCCGACTGGGAAGCATGCGCGCGCATGCTGCTCGCGTACGGCGTGCCGCCAGCGGTGCGCGATCCGTCGAATCCGGAAGGCGTGGTGATCGACGGTCGCGCGATGCGGTTCTCCGAGGCCGTCACCGACGTGTTGCTCGGCGTCGACGACGGGCAGCCCGCATCGACGTGACGCGACGCGGGCGACCGTGCGCGGGGGCCCGCATTCGGCACGGGCGAGTTTTCCCGTTGCGCGACGACATTTCGGCAAACGCTGAAACGTCGCGTGCACGACCGGCGTAAGCTCACCGTCAACACCTTCCCGGAGTTCGCGATGACCCGTTCCGACCAGCAAGCCCGCCACGCCGAAGCTTTCCGCGCGCTCCATACGCGCCCCGGCGCATTCATCATCCCGAACCCGTGGGACGCCGGCACCGCGCGCCTGCTCGCGATGGCCGGCTTCGAAGCGCTCGCCACGACGAGCGCCGGCTACGCGTTTTCGAAAGGGCGGCCCGACAACGCGATCGACCGCGACGCGATGCTCGATCACATCGCCGATCTCGTCGCCGCGGGCGGCTTGCCCGTCAGCGCCGATCTCGAGAACGGCTTCGGCGACGCGCCCGACACGGTGGCCGAAACGATCCGGCTGGCGGCCGAGGCGGGCGCGGTCGGCGGCTCGATCGAGGATGCGACCGGCCGCGCCGATACGCCGATCTATGCGCGCGACGCGTCGGTCGAACGCATCGCGGCGGCCGTCGACGCGGCGCGCGCGTTGCCGTTTCCGTTCACGCTGACCGCGCGTTGCGAAAACTACCTGCACGGCCGCCGCGACCTCGACGACACGATCGCGCGGCTCGTCGCCTATCGCGACGCGGGCGCCGACGTGCTGTATGCGCCCGGCATCACCGACGCCGACGAGATCGCGGCGTTGACCCGGGCGGTCGGCGCGCCCGTCAATGTCGTCATGGGTCTGCAGGGCGGGTTGCTGAGCGTCGACGAGCTGGCCGCGCTCGGCGTGAAGCGCGTCAGCGTCGGCGGCGCGCTGGCGCGGGCCGCGCTGGGCGCATTCCTGCGCGCGGCGACGGAGATGAGGCGCGACGGCACGTTCACGTTTGCCCGGGCAGCCGTGCCGGGGCGCGATATCAACCGCTGGTTCGCGGCGCCGGATAATTCGCCGATTTTGTCCGGCGAATGAGCCCCAATAAAATCCGGAATCGTTTCCAATCAAGCATTGATTGACAATAATCAATCGGTTTCGCGTCCGCATTAATCGTCGATGCTGATGCGAAAATCGTCGTTTATTCTCCGCATTCCGCCCGATCAGCCGCCGCCGGCGCGCAAACGACGCCAGATCCGAGGCCCGACGGGCCCTCATACGCGACGATGCCGCCCATTGTTGCAGGTTCCCGTTCAGAACGTTTCAGTCCACGGGAGTTGCCGGATGATTTTTTGATTGATAATCTGCGTCACGTTCGAATGGCCGGCGAGTGGGCTGCCGGGAATATCAATATATTCAATATATAAAAAGCTGAGAGAGCGATGACGATCCGAGAAAATCACCGCGTCAGGTTTCGCGTGGGCGATGTCGTGACGCTGAAAACGGGCGGGCCGCGCATGACCGTCACCTATGCCGGGCCGGTCGTGTTCGACGACGGCGACTGGCTGATCTGCCAGTGGTTCGACGAAAACGGCGAGTTCCGGCAGGAAATGTTTCATCACGACACGGTGGCGCCCGAGCCGCGCGCGATTTCGGCCGGGCGGGTCCGGCTGCGCATGCAGTCGCACCGCTACCGGTCGGCGGCCTGACGCCGGCCGGCCGCCGCGATGCCGCGACGCGCGGCGGCCGTGCGACGACATTTCACGCCATACCGAAACATGCGGCGGCGCGCTGCGCCGATACTGAACGCATGAACCCGACCGATCCCATTGCCGCGGTCACGCACCGCGATCCCTATCCCTATTACGCCGCGCTCGTCGACGGGCCGCCGCTTGCGTTCGACGCCACGCTCGGCCTGTGGGTCGCGAGCCGCGCGGCGGCCGTGACGGCCGTGCTCGGCCATCCGGCCTGCCGCGTGCGCCCGCTCGACGCGCCGGTGCCGCCCGCGCTGCGCGGCACGACGGCCGGTGCGCTGTTCGGCGAATTGGTGCGCATGAACGATGGCGCGTCGCGACACGAGCTGCCGAAGCAGGTGTTGCGCACGGCGTTCGCTCCGATCGACACGGACGCGCTGCGCGCTCGCGCCGACGCGCTTGCCGCGCGGCGATTGCCGACGCCGGGCGATGCCGATGCGCTGAACGCGTGGTGCATGACGGTGCCGGTGTGCGCGGTTGCCGACCTGCTCGGCTTCGACGACACGCAACTCGACGACATCGCCGCGCGGGTCGTCGAGTTCGTCGCCGCGCTGTCGCCGCTGTCGGATGCCGCGGCGCTGGCGCGCGCGAGCGACGCGGCGCGGCACCTGCTCGACCGGATGACGGAACGCGTCGCGCAGTCGCACGCGCACGACGGCACGCTGGTCGCCGCCGTGCAGCAGGCGGCCCGCGTGTCGGGCTGGCACGCGAGCGGCGCGCTGGTCGCGAATCTCGTCGGGTTGCTGTCGCAGACGTGCGAGGCGACGGCCGCCTGGCTCGGCAATGCAATCGTGGCATGGAACGGCGAAGCAGGCGCGGTGCCGGACGCGGCCGCGCTCGACGCATTCGTCGCCGAAGTCGGGCGTTTCGATGCGCCGGTGCAGAACACGCGCCGCTTCGTCGCGGCGCGCACGTCGATCGAAGGCGTGAGCGTCGAGGCCGGCGATGCGATCCTCGTCGTGCTCGCGGCGGCGAACCGCGATGCGGCCGTGCACCGCGATCCGCACCGGCTGATGCCGGGGCGCACGGCCGGGCCGAATTTCGGCTTCGGCACGGGGCCGCACGGGTGTCCGGGCGAGCGGATCGCACGGGCGGTGACGGCGGGGGCGTTCGCGGCGCGATTGCGCGCGGGCGGCTGGCCGCCGCGCGGCGCACTGAGGTGGGATTACCGCGCGTCGACCAATGTCAGGATGCCGAAGTTCGACGCGAGTCGGTGAAGCGGAAAGGGGGCTTAACGGCAGCCTTGTTTTTCCGCCCATTGCTCCTGGGCGGCGACGCGGCGCTGCACGCGTTCGACGAGGCCGGTCGAGAAGGTCCGCATGCTGACGCCGCGGCGCTTCGCGAGGATCGTCTGCGCGACGTCGGTGCGCGGGTTCGGCTGGCACGCCCAGTACAGCGTCATCAGCCACCCGATGCCCGTCCACGCGAACAGCGCGTTGAACATCGCGATCGTCAGTTTGTCGTGCCGGCCGCGCCGGTCGGCAATGACGGCCGGCAGGAAATAGAGCGCGATCGCCGCGACTGAACCGGCCACTTGAATCAGGACTGCATCATGCATGGTGCTGCTCCGTCCGAACTGCAATGAGGCTGATTGTCGCGCTTTTTCCGTTCGTGTGCAGGCAATTGATTGTTGCGCTTTTGGTGACGATCAGGCGGCTTCGGCGTCGGCTGGCTGCGCGTCCTTGCTCAGCGCGAAACCTTCGTCGAGCCAGCCCGTCACACCGCCGATCATCAGCTTGACCGGCCGGCCGAGGCGCGCGAGCCGGATCGCCGCGCGCGCGGCGCCGTTGCAGTGCGGCCCCGCGCAGTAGACGACGAACAGCGTATCGGCCGGGTAACCGGCGAGCTTGCTTTCGATGATCTTGCGGCGCGGCAGGTTGCGCGCGCCGGGCACGTGGCCGGCGGCGAACAGGTCGGGGCCGCGCACGTCCAGCAGCACGAAATCGGGCGTGCCGGACGCGAGTGCGTCGTGCACGTCCCAGCAATCGGTCTCGAAGCGCAGCGATGCCTCGAAGTGCGCGAGCGCGGCGGGGCTGTCGGCGGCGGGGACGTCGGTGACATAGGACATGGTCGGGCTCTCCTGGTCGAGCGGGCACGGAACGCGCCGCAATGAAGGACAGTATCGCGGTTCGGGCCGTTTCGCGGCAGTGGCGCGATCGACAAGTTCCGGTAACATTGCGCCATGCACAATCATCTCGTCGTCGCGCTCGCCTACGATCGTCTCTGCACGTTCGAATTCGGCTGCGTGGTCGAACTGTTCGCGCTCGAGCGCCCCGAACTCGGCGTCGGCTGGTATCGCTTCGCGGTATGCGCGAGCGAACCGGGGCCCGTGCGCGCGGCGGGCGGCATTACCGTTGCCGCGCCTTACCGGCTTGCGACACTCGATCGCGCGGACACCATCGTGATTCCCGGCTGGCGCGATCCGGACGAACTGCCGCCCGAGCCGTTGCTGAAGAAGCTGCGGGCGGCCCACCGGCGCGGCGCGCGGCTCTGCTCGATCTGTTCGGGCGTGTTCGTGCTGGCGGCGGCCGGCGTGCTCGACGGTCTCACCGTGACGACGCACTGGCGGTATGCGGAACGCCTGCAGGCGCGTTATCCGGCGCTGAGCGTGAATCCCGACGCGCTGTACGTCGACGAAGGACAGATCGTCACGTCGGCCGGCTCGGCGGCGGGGCTCGACATGCTGCTGCATCTCGTGCGCCGCGATCATGGCGGTGCGATCGCGAATCGCGTCGCGCAGCGCCTCGTGCTGCCGCCGCATCGCGACGGCGGGCAGGCGCAGTTCGTGCCGCGTCCGGTCGCGCCGGGCGGCACCGACCGGCTCGCGAAGCTGATCGACTGGATGCGCGCGCATGCGGCCGAGCCGCACACGCTCGCGTCGCTCGCCGCGCAGGCCGCGATGAGCACGCGCACGCTGCAGCGTCAGTTCGCGGATGCGACCGGGATGTCACCGCTCGCATGGCTGATCCGCGAACGCGTGAACGTCGCGAAGGACATGCTCGAAGCGCACCCCGCGTTGCCGCTTGCGCAGGTCGCGGCGCGTGCCGGATTCGGGTCCGAGGAATCGCTGCGCCGGCATTTCCGGCGCGTCGCGGCGACGAGCCCGGCCGCGTACCGGCGCGGGATGGATCGCGGCGGCACGTAGCAGGCGCCGGGCCGGATCGCACGTGCGCGACGAAGAAAAGCACCCCCGACGTGGCGCGGCCACTCATTCAAAAAAGGGATTCCGATGACGATGCTGCCTTCCCGTTTGCCGTTGATCCAGGCCCCGATGGTCGGCTCGCTGAGCCCGCTCGCGATTGCCGTGTGCGAAGCCGGCGGCCTCGGTTCGCTCGCGTGCGCGGCGCTCGGCCCGCAGCAGTTGCGCGACGAGATCGCGGCGATCCGCGCGCGCACGGCCGCGCCGTTCAACGTGAATTTCTTCTGCCATGCGCCGCCCGCGCCCGATGCCGAGGTCGACGCCCGCTGGCGCGCGGCGCTCGGCGGCTACTACGCGGAAGCCGGGCTCGACCCGGCCGACGTGAAAGGCGGCCCCGGCCGCGCGCCGTTCGACGATGCGATGTGCGCGGTCGTCGAGGAACTGCGGCCGGCCGTCGTGAGCTTCCATTTCGGGCTGCCGGACGACGCGCTGCTCGACCGCGTGCGTCGCACGGGGGCACAGGTGGTGTCGTCCGCGACGACCGTCGAGGAGGCGCGCTGGCTCGATGCGCGCGGCGTCGACGCGATCGTCGCGCAGGGGGCGGAGGCCGGCGGCCATCGCGGGATGTTCCTGACCGACGATATCCACGCGCAACCGGGCCTGTTCGCGTTGCTGCCGCAGATCGTCGATGCCGTCCGCGCGCCGGTGATCGCGGCCGGTGCGATCGCCGACGGGCGCGGCATCGCGGCCGCGTTCGCGCTCGGCGCGAGCGCGGTGCAGATCGGCACCGGCTACCTGCTGACGCCGCAGGCCGGCCGCTCGGCGCAACATCGAGCGGCCGTGCGCGCCGCCCGCGACGACGGTACGCGCATCACCAATCTGTACACGGGCCGCCCCGCACGCGGGCTGCTGACGCGCTTCATGCGCGAACAGGGGCCGATGAGTGCGCTCGCGCCCGCGTTTCCGCTCGCGACGGCCGCGGTCGATCCGCTGCGCGGTGCGTTCGAGCGGCAGGGCCGCGACGATTTCTCGCTGCTGTGGTCGGGCGAGGCCGCGGCGCTCGCGCGCGAAGAAGATGCCGGCGAACTGACGCGGCGCCTGTGGCGCGACGCGCTCGCCTGCGCGGCCGGGCTGCGCGACGCGTTTCCGAAGGCTGGCTGAACGGTCGGGAGGGGCGCCGGCGGGGGAGCATCGGCGTATGATCTGGATTTTCGTCAGCCCGATCCAGGCACCCCACCATGACTTCCGTCGACACTACCCCCGTCCTCGACCATGACAAGCTCGTCACCTTCATCGAGCGCAAGTGGAACGATGAAATCCTCCATGCGCTGACCGACTACATCGCGATTCCCGCGAAGAGTCCCGCATTCGACCCCGACTGGGCGAAGCGCGGTTATCTCGAACGCGTCGTCGGCGATGCCGCGCAGTGGGCCGAACGGCAGCCCGTGAAGGGCCTGAAGCTCGAAATCGTGCGTTTGCCGGGCCGCACGCCGGTGATCTTCTTCGAGTCGCCGGCCACGCGTTCGGGCAGCACCGACACGATCCTGCTGTACGGCCACCTCGACAAGCAGCCCGAATTCGACGGCTGGCGCGCGGATCTCGGCCCGTGGACGCCGAAGTTCGAGAACGGCAAGCTGTACGGCCGCGGCGGCGCGGACGACGGCTATGCGATCTACGCGAGCCTCGCGGCGCTCGGCGCGCTCGACGAGCAGGGCGTCGAGCGGCCGCGTTGCGTCGGCCTGATCGAGACCTGCGAAGAGTCGGGCAGCTACGACCTGCTGCCGTACGTCGACGCATTGCGCGACCGGCTCGGCCAGGTATCGCTCGTCGTGTGCCTCGATTCGGGCGCCGGCAACTACGACCAGATGTGGCTCACCACGTCGCTGCGCGGCCTCGTGTCCGGCGACCTGCAGGTCGAGGTGCTCGAAGAAGGCATCCACTCGGGCGTCTACGGCGGCATCGCGCCGTCGAGCTTTCGCGTGATGCGCCAGTTGTTCGAACGCCTCGAAGACGCGAAGAACGGCAATCTGCTGCCGGGCGTGTTCCATTGCGAGATTCCGTCGAGCCGCGTGCGCGAAGCCGAAGCGGCCGCCGCGATTCTCGGCGACACGGTGTGGAAGGGGCTGCCCTGGGCGTGCGGCCAGGACGGCAAGCCCGTGCTGCCGACCACGACCGATCCGCGCGAGGCGCTGCTGAATTCGACGTGGCGTCCGTCGCTGTCGGTGACGGGCGCGGCCGGCATGCCGGCGCTCGCCGATGCGGGCAACGTGCTGCGTCCGCGCACCGCGTTCAAGCTGTCGCTGCGGCTGCCGCCGCTCGTCGACGCCGTGCAGGCCGTGCAGCAGCTGAAGGAACTGCTCGAACTCGATCCGCCGTACAACGCGAAAGTCACGTTCAAGCCCGACGCGGGCGCCGCGACGGGCTGGAGCGCGCCGGATCTCGCGCCGTGGCTCGCGTCGTCGCTCGACGCCGCGTCGCGCCGCCACTTCGGCGCCGACTGCGCGTACATGGGGCTCGGCGGCACGATCCCGCTGATGAACGTGCTGCAGGAAGGCTTTCCCGCCGCGCAATTCATGGTGTGCGGCGTGCTCGGGCCGAAGTCGAACGCACACGGCCCGAACGAGTTCCTGCACGTGCCGTATGCGAAGAAGCTCACGGCGGCGGTGGCCGACGTGATCGCGACCGCGCGCTGAGCGTCGCAGCGTTCGACGTACCGATTCGACGTACCGATTGCCCGACCCGAACCGACTGGATGGAGTGTTGCCGATGACCGCACTGCCGACGCCCGACACCGAACCGCTGCGCATGCGCGCCGAACCGCTGCATGCATTCGTCGCGGCACTCTGGGAGCGGGCCGGCAGCAATCCGCGCGAGGCGACGCTCGTCGCCGATCATCTGGTCGGCGCGAATCTCGCGGGCCACGATTCGCACGGGATCGGGATGATCCCGAATTACGTCGCATCGTGGCGGGAAGGGCAGTTGCAGCTGAACGCGCACGCGTCGATCGTCCGCGACGGCGGCGCGGTGCTGACGATCGACGGCGGGCGCGGCTTCGGCCAGGTGATCGCGTTCGAGGCGATGGTCGAAGGGATCGAGCGGGCGCGGCGCATGGGCATCTGCGCGATCGGGCTGCGCGACGTCCATCACCTCGGCCGCATCGGGCACTGGGCCGAGCAGTGCGCGCGCTCGGGGCTCGTGTCGTTCCATTTCGTCAACGTGCCGGGCGACCTGCTGGTCGCGCCGCTGCACGGCGCCGATCCACGTTTCGGCACGAACCCGTTCTGCGCCGCGTATCCGCGTGCGGGCAAGCCGCCGCTGCTGCTCGATTTCGCGACGAGCGCGATCGCGTACGGCAAGACGCGGGTCGCGTACAACCAGCGCAAGCGCGTGCCGGCCGGGTCGCTGATCGACCATCGCGGCGAGCCGACCGACGATCCGGCCGTGATGCACGAGCAGCCGTTCGGCGCGCTGCTGCCGTTCGGGCTGCACAAGGGATATGCGCTCGCGGCGATGTGCGAGATCTTCGGCGGCGCACTCGTGGGCGGGCATACGACGTACGGCGATACGCTGCAGAAGACGAGCGCGATCGTCAACGGGATGCTGTCGGTGCTGATCGATCCGAAAGCGTTCGACGCGGCCGATGCCGAACGCGAAGCCGATGCGTTCGTCGCGTGGGCGAAGGCGTCGCCGCAGGCCGGCGATACACCGGTGCAGATGCCCGGCGAACCTGAAGAAGCGAGCCGCGCCGCACGCGGCACGACCGGCATTCCGGTCGACCGCGCGACGTGGCGGCAGATTCGCGAGAGCGCGGCGGCCGTCGGCATCGACGCGGCCGCGCTCGATGCATGGACGCAGCGCTGCGAGGTGCCCGCATGAGCTGGCAGGCGGAGAAGGCGCACGGCGAGGAAATCGCGTACCAGCTTGCGCCGCTCGGTACGGTCGCCGTTGCGCGGTTCTTCAGCGGGGCGGCGTTGCGGCTCGATGGCGTGATGTTCGGCTTCATGTCGCGCGGGTCGCTGTTCCTGCGTGTGGACGACGTGAACCGGCCGGCGTTCGTCGCGGCGGGGATGGGGCCGTTCTCGTACGCGCGGCCCACGCGCACCGTCTCGCTCGAGGGCTATTACGAGACGCCGGCCGACGTGCTCGAGGATGCGGGCGCGCTGTTCGACTGGTGCCGCAGCGCGTATCGCGCCGCGCTGCTGGCCGGGCCGCCGAAGCGCAAGGCGAAGGTGGTGTCGGAGACGGTGTCCGGGGTGGGGCCGAAGGCCGCGTCGAAACGTGCAGCGAAACCGGCAGCGAAGCCTGCAGCGAAATCGGTAACGAAACCGGCAGCGAAGCCTGCGACGAAACCGGCAACGAAATCCGCGTCGGCACGGAAAACGAAGCCGGCGGCGAACGCAGCATCGAAACGCGCGTCCGCGCAGAAAGCGAAACCGGCATCGCAATCGTCGACCGCGCTGGCACCGAAACCCGCGACGAAGCGCAAGCAGGCGTAGTTCCCGATCACGAGAAGCGACAGCGTCGCGGTTTTCGCCTTCCTTACTTTTTCAGGCGTGCCCGTCGCGGCCGACCAGCACGCTGCGCGACCAATGTGCCCGCACGATCCGGTGCGCGAATGCATCGAGCTTGACGCACCGCACGTCCCGCATGCTTCACAACGGCGGCCCCGGCGTTTATGATCGGCGCGGGTTGCGCCCATGCCTCGCGCGACCCACGCCGGCCCCGCCGCCGGCCCCGCGAACGGCGCGCCGGACGCCGCGTGGAACGCTTCCCCACTCATCATTCCAGACGGAGACAGCCGATGCTCGTCCTGATTCTCGGTTTAGCGATCTTCCTCGGTGTGCATTCGATCCGGATCGTCGCCGACGGCTGGCGGTCCGCGATGATCGAGCGGATCGGCGAGAAGGGCTGGAAGGGCGGTTACGCGATCGCGTCGATCGTCGGCTTCGTGCTGATCGTCTGGGGGTACGGGCTCGCCCGCGCGGGCGCGACGCTGCTGTGGGTGTCGCCGGTCGGCGTGCGCCACCTGACGGGCATGCTGACCGCGGTCGCGTTCGTGCTGATCGCCGCATCGTACGTGCCGCGCAACCGGATCAAGACGCTCGTCGGGCATCCGATGCTGGCCGGCGTGATGGTCTGGGCGGTTGCGCACCTGCTCGTGAACGGCACCGTGCACGCGGTCGTGCTGTTCGGCGCGTTCTTCGTGTGGTCGATCGTCGATTTTGTCGTGTCGCGTGCGCGGGATCGCCGCGACGGCGTCCGCTATCCGGCCGGCGCGCTGGCCGGCGACGTCGCGGCCGTTGCGGCCGGGCTCGTCGCGTGGGCCGTGTTCGCGCGGTTCCTGCACGGCCCGCTGATCGGCGTGCGGCCGTTCGGCTGAACGCGCGCGCCGGGCCGGACCGGCTGCCGCGGCAAAGGCGCGCGTGCATCAGATCGGCTTGACGAACAACCCGACGGTCAGCAGCGCGCCGATGCAGACGATCGCGATGCGCAGCACGCGTTCGTTCACGCGATGCAGCGCCCACGCGCCGAGCAGGCCGCCGACGATTGCGCCGGCGCCGAGCGCGATCGCCGCGCGCCAGTGCAGTTGGGGCGACGTCACGAACAGCACGACGGCCGATGCGTTCATCACGCCCGCGAGCGCATTCTTCGTCGACATCGCGTGACGCGGCGGCAGGCCGGCCATCGTCAGCGCGGCCATCATCAGGAACCCGATGCCGCCGCCGAAGTAGCCGCCGTAGACCGCGATCAGGAACTGCGAGACCCCGGCCGCGACGGGGCCGAGATGTTGTGCGCCTGCGCGCGGTTTGCGAAAGAAACTGCCCCACGCGAACACGACCGTCGCGAACAGCACGAGCCACGGCACCAGGTGCGAGAAGATCGACGACGGCGTTTTCAGCAGCAGCAGGCCGCCGAGCGCACCGCCGGCCACGCTGATCGCGAACAGTGCGCGAAACGGCAGCCTGCCCACGCCGCTCACCATGTTCCGGCTCGCCCAGCCGGTCGTGACCTGACCGGGGAACAGTGCGACCGTCGACGTGATGTTGGCCGCGAGCGGCGACATGCCCGACACGATCAGCGCGGGCAGCGTGATGAACGAACCGCCGCCCGCGAGGGCGTTCTGCAGGCCGGCCCAGAGGCCGGCGAGGATGATGAGAGCGAGCATCGGTGCGGGAACGGGAACGGGTTGGGCGTGCTTGCCGGATGCGGGCAGGCGCGGCGGACGCACGATGGTAATGCAGGATCGCGGGCGCGGGAAGAAACGACGCGGCGGGATAATCAAAACATCACCCGCCCCGGTGAAATGCCGATCGAGTCGCAAAAGGGGCATGCCGGACAATCCGGAGCATTTTCTCGGATCGCGGGAAAATCTGCGCGAATCGACCCGCCGACCTTGTTTTCGTGAAACGCATGCGAACCGAGGCGGAATATCGGTGTGAAAGTCAATAGAAGCGTCTAAATGTTCTGATATTCGATCGCGATGTGCGGGAATGTGCGGTGCTTCGCGCGGAAGCCGCGCCGGCCGGGCATGCGGCGTCCGGTGACGCCCGCACGGGCTTTGCCGCCGCGGACCCTTGCTTCACCGGCCGGCTGGCGTGCGCGATGCGCGGATCGACACAGTCGAAAACGGTTTTGTTTTATTGTTCATTCGCGTGCATCGTTTCATTTAAACCCGATACGCATCGCGTCAGGTTGCGATTTATTGCAGCGCGGTGCACAATCGTTCACAAGTGCAATAAATCCGTAGCGGATTTTCTCAGCGGCACGAATACTCCCCGCCATTCGCTGCCCGCCATTTCGGCGGACGCACGATCGTGCGTCGGGCTCGGCGGCGCGACTGCCGATTTCCGGTCTATCGCGAATCACGGAGCACATGCGCCCGAGGCACGATGCCGTCGGCCCATCGGCCGGCCGGTCCCGACAGTACAGCAAGAGCGCAACATGGCGACTTCCATCGACCTCAATCTTCTCGTCGTTCTGGACGCATTGCTGTCCGAGAACAGCGTCGTGGGCGCGGCCAACGCGCTCGGCCTCAGTCCGTCCGCCCTCAGCCGCTCGCTCGCACGCTTGCGGGTGATGACGGGCGACCCGTTGCTGGTGCGGGCCGGGCGCGATCTCGTCCCGACTCCGCGCGCGCTCGAGTTGCGCGACAGGGTGCATGCGCTCGTCGTGGAGGCGCATTCGGTCATGTGTCCGTGCGAACGGGTCGACATGAGCACGCTCAAGCGCACGTTCTCGATTCGCGCGAACGAGGCATTCGTCGAGACCTTCGCGCCGGCGCTGCTCGAACACGCGTCGCGCGCCGCGCCCGACGTGCGGCTGCGCTTCGCGCCGAAACCCAACAAGCATGTCGACGCGCTGCGCAACGGCGACATCGATCTCGAGGTCGGCGTGATCGGCCAGGCCGGCCCGGAGCTGCGCGTGCAGGCGCTGTTTCGCGACCGCTTCATCGGCGTGGTCCGCGCCGATCATCCGCTGGCGACCGGCGAAATCACGCCGCAACGCTTCGCATCGTTTCCGCAAGTGAGCGTGTCGCGCCGCGGGCAGTTCAACGGCCCGATCGATACGCTGCTCGATTCGCTCGGCATCGCGCGCTCGGTGACCACCGTCGTGTCGAGCTTTCCGACCGCGCTGTCGCTCGCGCGCAGTTCGGACTTCGTCGCGAGCGTGCCGGAGCGGCAGACCGAACGGTCCCGCGTCGGCATGTACAGCTTCACGCTGCCGTTGCCGATCGCGGACCTGACCGTCTCGCAGATCTGGCACCCGCGTTTCGATCGCGACCCCGCGCATCGCTGGCTGCGCGATTGCGTGCGCGGTATCTGCGCGCCGCGCGTGGCCGAGGCGATCGCACCCGCTTGTCATGCGGTCGCTTCGATGTGACGCGTCATGCAACTCTGGTGGCGTGCGTCAACGTCATTGATACATTGCGTCTCGTGCATCTTCCGCAGCGTAAATCGATTCGGTATGCTC
Organism: Burkholderia sp. AU17457; assembly: GCF_002223255.1. Lineage (NCBI taxonomy): Bacteria > Pseudomonadati > Pseudomonadota > Betaproteobacteria > Burkholderiales > Burkholderiaceae > Burkholderia > Burkholderia sp. AU17457. The sequence continues at coordinate 1,747,265 of NZ_NKFB01000005.1, read as the reverse complement.
GAATCCATTGTGACAACGCCGGAGATAATGCGTGGGACGATCGTTGCATGTGAATTCGCCGAATATTCGTGACGCCTTTAAAGAATAAATATCCAATCCGAGGGGTATGTGAATTGAGGTGAACGGTGGAAATAACGAATCTGAAACATTGGCGTCTTATTCTGGATGGAGAAACGAATGATTCAGTGTGCGGCGAATATAGCGGCTCCCGTGGATGTCGCGCTGAGCATGCGCGAATGCGAGGTGTTGCGATGGGCGGCGGAAGGGAAGACCGCCTATGAGATCGGCATCATTCTCGGCCTGACCGAGCGGACGATCAACTTCCATATTTCGAGATCGATCGTCAAGCTCAACGCGTCCAACAAGACCAATGCGGTCGTGAAAGCCGTGTTGATGGGCCTGATCGTGTTTGCTTGAACGGTACCGGGGCGTCCGTCGCGGACCCCCGGTTGCGGCATCAGATCGCGCCCTGGAACGACAGCACGCGCGTTCTGAACTCTTCCGGCACCGGCACCGTGGTCTTGCTGCCGTAGTCGAACATCACATGCGTGGAAACGGCCCGCGCGACCACGGCCGGATCGTCGGCCGAATCCTCGGTGCCCGCCTGCCCGTCGCGCACCATCAGGTATTCCAGTTCGAAGCTCTTCGAGCCGAAGCGCGTGACGCTGCTGCGGACCGTGATCGTATCGCCGTACTGCGCGGGCTTCAGATATTCGCACGAGGTCTTGACCATGATGTGCGGCAGCTTTTCCGAATAGGGCAGCTCGAGCAGATCGTGCATGTAGGTCAGGTACGCGTGCTGCAGATAGTCGTAATAGACGGGGCTGCTCACATGGCCCATCGCGTCCGTTTCCCGATACTTCACGTCGATTCGGGTTTCAAAATATTTTCTTGTCATTACGAGGCTCCTTGGCAGAACGGCTGGTGAGAACGTTTTTGGCAGGAGTTAAGTTAGACGTGAACCGCATATCGGAATACTGTCGGAAATCACAGATATCCACTATGTGAAATGCTTCTGAGATAAATGACAGTATCACCGGGGATTTGACCGCGCTCTAATTGGCTCCGTAAATCGGCATCCGATCAGCGAGAGTGGAGCGTTAAATGGAAAAATCCGTTGAGGCAGCGTTGACGCAAGGCGTGGCGGTGATCAGTGCGCAGCGGCTGCGCACCGAGTTGCCCTGCGATCCCGGCCTGGCACGGTCGATCGGCGATGCGCGGCGCGCATTGGCGCGCATCATCGCGGGCGACGACGACCGGCTGGCGCTGATCGTCGGCCCGTGCTCGATCCATGATGCGGACGCCGCGCTGGCGTTCGCGCGCCGGCTCGCGCCGCTGCGCGAGCGGTACGCCGACGTGCTCGAGATCGTGATGCGCGTCTATTTCGAAAAGCCGCGCACCACGGTCGGCTGGAAAGGGCTGCTGAACGACCCGTATCTCGACGGCAGTTTCCGGATCGAGGACGGCCTGCGCGTCGCGCGCAAGGTGCTGCTCGGCATCAATGCGCTGGGCTTGCCGGCCGCGACCGAATTTCTCGATCCGATGACCGCGCCGTATCTCGACGACCTCGTGTCGTGGGGCGCGATCGGCGCGCGCACGACCGAATCGCAGATCCATCGCCAGGCGGCATCGGGGCTCGACCTGCCGGTCGGCTTCAAGAACGGCACCGACGGCAACGTGAAGGTCGCGATCGACGCGATCCGCGCATCGCGGGCGTCGCACAGCTACCTGAGGTCGTCCGTGTCCGGCAGCGTGGAAATCGCGACCACGCGCGGCAATCCCGACACGCATATCGTCCTGCGCGGCGGCAAGACGCCGAACTACGATGCCGCCAGCGTCGCGGCCGCCTGCGCCGCGCTGCGCGACGCCCATCTTCCCCCGTATGTCGTGATCGACGCCAGCCATGGCAACAGCGGCAAGCAGACCCGCGCGCAGATCGACGTCTGCGGCAACGTCGCCGCGCAACTGCATCGCGGGGAGCGCGCGATCGTGGGCGTGATGATCGAGTCGTTCCTCGTCGAGGGGCGGCAGGACCTGGTGCCGGGCACGCCGCCGGTATTCGGCCAAAGCATCACCGACGCATGTCTCGGCTGGGATCACACGGCCGAACTCGTCGAGCAGTTGGCTGCCGCGGCGGTTGCGCGGCGGCGTTCGCCAGCCGGCTTCATCGCGCACGGCGCCGCCGTCGCGATGCAGGCCGTTTCTTACTGAATGAAAGGAGCTCTCTTGAACTCACCCATCGACATCGCCCGCGCGCTCGACTGGAAAGGCGACGGCGCCAGCCGCACGCCATACGAGGCGTATACGAGTGAAGCGCTGTACCAGCGGGAACTCGAGCGCCTGTTCTATGCGAATCACTGGTGCTACATCGGCCTCGAAGCCGAAGTGCCGTCCCCCGGCGATTTCCAGCGCACGGAAGTCGGCGAGCGATCCGTCGTGATGACGCGCACGGAGGACGGCGAGATCGTCGTCTTCGAAAACGCGTGCGCGCACCGCGGCATGCAGTTCTGCCGCGAGCGCTCGGGGAAAGCGAAGGATTTCCACTGCCCGTATCACCAGTGGAACTACGACCTGAAGGGCAACCTGATCGGTGTGCCGTTCCGGCGCGGCGTGCGTCAGGGCGGCACGATCAACGGCGGCATGCCGGCGGATTTCGAGCCCGGCAAGCATGCGCTGCGGCGCCTGCGCGTGTCGACGCGCGGCGGCGCCGTGTTCGCGTCGTTCGACGAGAACGTCGAATCGTTCGAGGACTTCCTCGGCCCGCGCATCCTGCCTTACTACGATCGCCTGTTCCACGGCCCGAAGCTGACCGTGCTCGGCTACACGCGGCAGCGCGTGCCGAGCAACTGGAAGCTGATGGTCGAGAACATCAAGGATCCGTATCACGCGGGGTTGCTGCATACCTGGTTCGTCAACTTCGGCCTGTGGCGCGCGGACAATCCCGCCCGGCTCGTGACCGATGCGCATCACCGGCATGGCGCGATGGTGTCGATCCGCAGCGGCGGCGGCGGCGGTGAAGTGACCCACAACGTGACGAGCTTCAAGGAGCGCATGACGCTGCACGACGACCGCTTCCTCGATGTCGTGCACGAACCGTGGTGGGGCGATCCGACCGTCGTGATGCTCACGCTGATGCCGAGCGTCATCATCCAGCAGCAGGTCAATGCGTTGTCGACGCGTCGCATCCGGCCGATCGGCCCGGGCGTGTTCGACTACGTGTGGACGCATTTCGGTTTCGAGACCGACACGGAGGAGATGACGCGGCGCCGGCTGCGTCAGGCCAATCTGTTCGGGCCGGCCGGCTTCGTGTCGGCGGACGACGGCGAGGTCATCGAATGCGTGCAGCAGAGCTTCGAGCAGATTCAGCACGGCAACGTTTACAACGAGCTCGGCGGCCGGCAGATCGACGAGCAGACCGAACACATGGTCAGCGAAACGCTGGTGCGCGGCATGTACCAGTACTGGCGCCAAGTGATGGAGGCCTGAATGAGCACGATCACGACACGAACGGGCCGACCGTCCGCCGAGCCGCACGCGGGCGGCGCGAACTTCGAGGATTTCTATTCACTCGTCCAGTTCAATGCGCGGTACGCGGCCGTGCTCGACGGCGGCGACTGGGACGCATGGCCGGAATTCTTCGTCGAGCAATGCCGGTACACGGTGGTGCCGCGCGAGAACCACGAGCGCAACCTGCCCCTCGCGGTGATGGACTTCGAGAGCAAGGGCATGCTGAAGGATCGCGTCTACGGGATCAAGGAGACGCTGTTCTTCGATCCGTACTACCAGCGCCACGTGATCGGACTGCCGTTCATCACGTATCTCGACGACGCGGTGATCGAGGCGGAGACGAACTACGCGGTGCTGCGCACGAAGACCGAGCAGATGAGCGACGTGTACAACACCGGGCGCTACCTGGACCGGATCGTGCGTACGCCGCACGGGCTGCGTTTCGAGTCGCGCATTTGCGTGTACGACAGCGAGATGATTCCGAACTCGCTGATTTATCCGATCTGAACGAGGGGCCGAAAGTGACTACGGAATGGATCGATGCGGTCGCGCCGGAAGCGGTGCGCGCCGACGGAATACTCGGCGTCTGGGTGGGCGGCCGCGACATCGCGCTGTATGCGGTCGGCGACGAGATCTTCGCGACCGAGAACCAGTGCACGCATGGCGACGCGCGATTGAGCGACGGCTTCCTGCTCGACGACGAGATCGAATGCCCGCTGCATCAGGGGCGCTTCAGCGTGCGGACCGGCATTGCGCTGTGCGCGCCGCTGACGACGTGCGTGCACACCTATCCGGTGAAGATCGAGAACGGCCGCGTGTTCGTGCAGCTCGCGCCGGCCGATGCGGCGGCGCCGGCGGAGGCGCGATCATGAGCGCGTACGTTGTGTTCGATATCGACGTGCACGACGTCGATGCGTACCAGGCCTACCGCCGGCTCGGCGCGCCGACGGTGGCCGCGTACGGCGGGCGCTTCCTGGTGCGCGGCGCCGAAGTCGAGACGCTGGAAGGAGACTGGGCGCCGAAGCGCGTCGTCGTGCTCGAATTCGAGTCGGCGGAGCGCGCCCGCGAGTGGTATCGGTCGGAGGGCTATCAGGCGGCCAAGCGTCTGCGCGAGCCGGCCGCGCGGACGATCGGCATCCTGGCCGACGGCTACGTGCCGGCGGCCGGCGATCCGCGTTAAGCGAAGTCGAAGTTGAAGTCGAGGGGGTGCCGCGCCGTGTCGATCGGCGCGGCACCCTTTTTTCATTCGGGGCGCCGTCGAATGCGGCCCGCGCCGTCGATTCATCGATGACGGCAATGCGATCCGGCGGAGACTTCCGCCGCCTGTCGTCCGGTTACCCGGTTACCCGGTTACCCGGTCGATCGCTCCGCCGGGCGACACGGCTTCCGGCGGTTTCCGTTCACGACGTCACGCATGACGGTAGCGGATCGACCAGACCGCCAGCAGCGTCGCGCCGAACAGCAGCAGGCAGCCGAACGAGAAATCGTTCAGCGCGAGCATGTGCGCTTCGACGTCGATCGCATGCGAGACCGACGCGAGCGCGCCGGACGGCGACAGCCCCGCGTGATCGAGCCGCGCGAACCAGTCGCCGGACGCGAAATCGTACGGCGTGATGTGGTCGACGAGATAGGTGTTGTGCACGCGGGAACGACGCTCGAAGTAGGTCGGCGCGACCGAGGTCGCGACGCTGGTGCCGATCCGGCGCAGCGCGTTCTGCAGCCCGGATGCCGCGGGCAGCCGCTCGCGGGGCAGCCCGGCAAGCGACAGCGACACGAGCGGCGTGATGAAGAACGCGGTGGCGGCGCCCATCAGCAACGAATTGGCGGCGATGTCGCCGAGGGTCACGTCGCTGTTGAAATGCATGCGCCAGAACGACGCGGCGCCCCAGCCGACGAGCGCGACGGTCGCGAGCAGGCGCGGGTCGGTGCGGCCCTGGAAGCGGCCGAGCAGCGGCGCGATCACGATCCCCGCGACGCCGAGCGGCGCGGTGGCGATGCCGGCCCAGGTGGCCGTGTATCCCTGCTGGGTCTGCAGCCACAGCGGCACGAGCACCAGCGCGCCGAAGTAGAGCCCGAAGCCGACCGTGATCGCGAGCGTGCTCGTCGTGAAGTCGCGGTCCGCGAACAGCCGCAGGTCGACGATCGGATGGTTGTCGGTCAGCTCCCAGAGGATCAGCGCGACGAACGACACGATGCTCACGACCGCCAGCATGCGAATTTCGTCGGAGGCGAACCAGTCGAGGTTCTGGCCGCGATCGAGCAGCAACTGGAACGAACCGAACGCGGCGGTGAGCAGCAGCAGCCCGACGACGTCGACCGGCAGCCGCCGCGTCGCGTTGTCGCGTCCCTTCAGCAGCCGCGCGAGCACGCCCAGCACGAGCACGCCCGGCGGCACGTTCACGTAGAAGATGTACGGCCAGCTCAGGTTGTCGGTGATCCAGCCGCCGGCGATCGGCCCGAGCACCGGCGCGACGAACGTCGTGGTCTGCCACACGGCCAGTGCGACGTGGCGGCGCGCCGACGGGAATACCGCGAGCAGCAGCGCCTGCGACAGCGCGGTGATCGGGCCCGACGCGGCGCCCTGGAGCGCGCGAAACAGCAGCAGCGACTCGAAGTTCGGCGCCATCCCGCACAGGACCGACGTGAGCACGAACAGCAGCACCGACACGCGGAACAGCCGCACCTGGCCGAAGCGCTGCGTGAGCCAGCCGGTGAGCGGCAGCGTGATCGCGAGCGGCGTCGCGAACGAGGTCAGCATCCACGTGCCCATGTCCGGGGCGACGCCGAGATCGCCAGCGATGGTCGGGACGGCGACGTTCGCGATCGTCAGGTCGAGCGTCTGCATGAAATTCGCGACGCTGACCGCGATCGCGACGAGCGCCAGCGGCATGCCGGCGAGCGGCTCCAGCGGCAGTTTCGGCGCCGCGTTCCGGGTGAAGAAGCGCATCGTCAGGCTCCCGGTGCGAGCGGGCGTGCGCCGCTGTTCGCGCGAATCGTCTCGGTGACGAGCGCCTCGCCCGCTTCGTCGTCGTCGCGATAGATCGACGTGGCGTCGATCGACCGGCGCGCTTCGGGCGGACGGGCGGGCGGCGATGCCGATGCGGTGCCGGGGCCGTGATCGACCGGCACCGATGCCGTCATCGACAGGCCGATACGCAGCGGATGCGCGCGCAGTTCGGCGGGATCGAGCGCGATCCGGACCGGCACGCGCTGGACGACCTTGATCCAGTTGCCGGTCGCGTTCTGCGCGGGCACGGCCGCGAATGCGGCGCCGGTGCCGGCTTCGAGCCCGACGACGCGCCCGTGGAACACCACGTCGCTGCCGTACAGGTCCGAGAACAGCTCGACCGGCTGCCCGGCGCGCATGCCGCGCAGTTGCGACTCCTTGAAGTTGGCCTCGACCCACACGTGATCGAGCGGCACGAGCGCCATCGACGGCGTGCCGGGCGACACGTGCTGGCCGACCTGCACGACCCGGCGCGTGACGAGCCCGCCGAGCGGCGCGTGTATTTCGGTGCGGCGCAGCGCGAGCGCCGCGCTGCGGACCCGGGCGGCCGCCGCGCGCACGAGCGGATTCGTATCGATCGACGTGCCGTCGGTGCGCGCGAGGGTCGCGTCGTAGGCAGCCTGCTGCGCGTTCAGCGCGGCTGCCGCGCCGTCCATCGCATCCCGCGCATGGCGCAGATCCTCGCGCGACACGCCGCCGTCTTGCGCAAGGCTCAGCCGGCGCTGCAGGTCGTCGTTCGCCTTCGCCCATTCGGTGCGCCGCACCCGGATCTGCGCTTCGTCGCGCACCGCGTCCGCATGCGCGGTGCGGTATTGGCGCACCGCATGCGCGAGTTGCGCGACCGCTTCGTCCAGCGCGAGCCGGGCGTCGGTCTTGTCGACGCTGAACAGCAGGTCGCCGGGGCGGACCCAGTCGGCATTCTGCACGCGCACGGCGTCGACGGTGCCGCCGATCTGCGGCGAGATCTGCACGACGTCGCCGGAGACGTACGCGTCGTCGGTCGTCTCGGTGCCGCGCGTGGTGGCCCACGCGACGGCGGCGAGGCCGGCCGCGCCGGCGAGCGCGATGAAGAACCAGCGGAAGTAGCGCCGGCGCGCGCGCTGCAGCGCGGGCTCGGCGGCGGGGGATTCGGGACGGTTCATTGGGTGACTCCAGTGGAAGTGGCGCCGCCGAGCGCGGCGATCAGGCGGGCATGCTCGATCGCGAACGACGCGTCCGCGCGGGCGACCGATGCGCGGTCCTCGAGCAGCCGGCCTTCGGCGAGCAGGACGTCGAGGTAGCCGGAAATGCCTTTCCGGTAGCGCTGCGTTTCGATGGTGTAAGCCTGTTGCGCGCGCGACAGCGCCTCGCGCTGAAGCGCGCGCTGCCGGCCGAGGGTGTCGATCTGGACGAGGGTATCGCTGACCTGCGCGAGCGCGTTGACGACCGTGTCGTCGTACGTCGCGACGGCGGCGTTGTAGGCGGCGGTTTGCGCGCGCAGGCCGGCGCGCAGGCGCCCGCCCTCGAAGATCGGCAGCGTGATCGCGGGGCCCGCGCCGAATGTGCCGCTGTTGCCGTGGAACAGCGCGCGGAAGCCGAAGCTCTGCACGCCGGCGAAGGCCAGCAGGTTGACGTCCGGATAGAACGCGGCGCGCGCCGCGTCGATGTTCGCCGCTTCGGCTTCGACCCGGTAGCGCGCGGCCAGGACGTCGGGCCGGCGGCCGATCAGCGCCGCGGGCAGGACGGCCGGCATCGGCAGCGCTGCGGCCGGCGGCGCGGCGGGCGTCAGCGCATCGGCGTAACCGGGCCCCCGGCCGACGAGCGCGGCGAGCCGGTGGCGCAGCCGGGCCGACGCGGCCGCATGCGTGTCGATGTCGGCCTGCGCGTGCGGAATCGGTTCGCTCGCCCTGAGCACGGCGACCTGCATGTCGAGGCCGGCGTCCGCGCGTTGCGACGTGAGGCGCAGCAGATAGCTGTGTTGCTGCAGCGTATCGCGCGCGATCGCGAGCAGTCGCTGTTCGAGCGCGAGCTGCAGATACGTTTCGACGATCGCCGCCTGCAGCGACACGGCGGCCGCGCGCTCGAGCGCGCGCTGCTGGTCCGCACGCAGCGCGGCGGCGCGCGCCAGCGCGTGCTGCCGGCCGGCGATGTCGAGATCCCACGACGCGCCGAGCAGCGCCTGCGCATCGACCTGCCAGTGCCCGGCCGCGGGCGGCGGCGTCCGGTAGCTGCCCGGCAGGCGCGTCGGCACCGCGCTCGCCGTCGCGCCGAGCTGCGGCAGCAGCGCGGCGTTTTCGACGTCGGCTTCGGCCAGCGCCTGCGCGACCCGTTCACGCTGCGCCTGCAGCGTCGGTGCGCCGGCCAGCGCATCGTCGACGAGGCGATCCAGCTGCGCATCGCCGAACGCGGTCCACCAGCGTTCGGCGACCGTCGGCGAGCCGGCGTCGGCGGCGCGGATCGCGGCGCCCGCATCGAGCTGCTCGACGGGCGTGATCCGGGCCGCCGGGCGTTGCGGGCCGAACGGCGCGCAGCCGGCGATCGCGAGCGCGGCGAGCGCGGGAACCAGGCGGCAGGCGCCGCGCGCTCGATCGATGAATAGGGGCATGGTCGGTTTCCTGTCGCGTGAAGGCAAACGATCTGTATCTAAAAATATATCTTTAGATATTATTTGGCGATCGGCAACTGGTAGAAATGGCAGTCGGCCGCATCGGCCGGCATCGTTGAAAACAGCGGAGGGGGTAGGCAGAAGCGGGCGGGTTACGCGATGGCGAGTGCGTCGAGCGCTGCCGCGAGCGTTTGTGCGACGGACTGGCCCGAGGTATCGATGCGGCAGTGCGCGCAGGCGCGGTACAGCGATTCGCGCGCGTCGTGCAGCGCGGCGAGCGCCGCGCGCGGGTCGGCGACGTTCAGCAGCGGCCGGGACGCGTCGCCGCGCGTGCGGTGCCACAGGGTGTCGAGATCGGTCGCGAGGTGGATCACGAAACAGCGCTGGCCGAGCCGGGCGCGCGTGTCGTCGCGCAGCACGGCGCCGCCGCCGGTCGCGAGCACGAGCGCCGGCCCGCGCGTCAGCGCGTCGATCACGTCGGCTTCGCGTGCGCGGAAGTCGCCCGCATGGAATTGCACGGCGACGGGCGCGCCGAAGCGGCGTTCGAGTTCGCGGTCGGCGTCGACGAACGGCAACGCGAGTGCGCGGGCCAGTGCGTTGCCGATGGTCGTCTTGCCGGCGCCGGGCATGCCGACGAGCGCGATGCGCGTCGAGCCGGCCTGCGGGCGCGTGTTCACAGGCGGCTGCGCAGCGACGGCGCGCGGCGCGTCACGGCGGCGATGCGCTGCATCCGGACGTAGTTCGCGAGCGGGTCCAGCGCATCGGCGATGAAGGTGTGCGGCGCGCCGGCGGCCATGTCCAGCGCAATGCCGGCGACCACGAGCGTGCCGTCGCACAGGGCGTCGGCGAGCGCGCCGATGCGCGCACCAAGCGCCGGCGACGCAGCGCCGAGATCTGCAATGACGCGACGCGAGCGCGGCCAGTCGACCGGCTCCGCCGGGCGTATCGGCCAGCGTGCCAGCAGGCCGCCGGGCAGCGGCGTCGCGGCCCGTGCAGCGGACGTTTCGAGCACCCGCCAGGTCAGCGGCGCCGCGGGCAGGCTTGCGCGCCAGCGGCCGTAGGCGGTCGCCGCGGTGTCGCCGACCGCTACCGCCGGAAGCCGGAGACGCTCGCAGCGCCGCAGCAGGCATGCGATGCCGGCGGCGTCGGGCGTGCCGCGCACGAACGGCAGCAGCTCCAGTTCGTCGTCGTATTCGGCGCGCAGCGCGCGCAGCCATCGCCCGGCGGCGAGCGGCAGGCAGTCCGCCGCGGCGATGCCGCACAGCACGAGCAGGCGATCGTCGCGACCGTCGCGAATCGCGAGCAGCCGGGTGGCGACGCGGGACGAAGCGGGCGCCGTCGTCATGATGCGTCGGGGCCGTCGGTGTGCCGGTCGGTACCGCCCGCGGCACGCGGATAGGCGCCGAGCACGCGCAGCTCGGAAGCGGCGAACGCAATCTCGTCGAGCGCCGCGCGCACGTTCGGATCGAGCGGGTGCCCGCCGAAGTCGATGCAGTACCGATACGCATGGCCGGCGTCCCGCGCCGGGCGCACGTCGACCCACAGCAGCGGTGCGCGGTGGTGGGCGAGAGCATCGAATACGCGCGCGAGCGCGTCGGGCGCATCGGTCGGCCGCAGCACGATGCTCGTGCGGTCGTGGCCGGTCGGCGCCGGCGTCTGGCCGCCGACGATCACGAAGCGCGTGCGATTGTCCGGGTGATCCTGGATCGCGCTGGCGACGATTCGCAGTCCATAAAGCGCGGCCGCGGGTTCGCCGGCGATCGCCGCGCAGTCGTACAGGTGCGCGGCCTCGCGTGCGGCCACCGCGTTGCTGGACACCGGGATGCGGCGCAGGCCGGGCGCATGCGCGTCGAGCCACGCGCGGCATTGCGCGAGCGCCTGCGGATGGCCGACCACGCTGTCGACGCCGGCGAGCGAGCCGCTGGCGCTCAGCAGGCAGTGCGCGACCGGCAGTTCGATTTCGCCCGTGACGGGCGCCGCTTGCGCGATCAGCAGGTCGAGCGTGCGGGTCACGGTGCCTTCGGACGAATTCTCCATCGGCACGACCGCGCATTCCACGTCGCCACGCGCGAGCGCGTCGAATACCGCGTCGATCGTCTCGTGCGCCTGCCCGCGGGCGAATTCGCCGAAGTGACGCAGCATCGCGGTTTCGGTGTAGGTGCCCGACGGGCCGAGGAACGCGACGGACGGCAGCGATTGCGCGTCACGGCTCGCGCTGAACAGCGTCTGCCAGATGGCGCGCAGGTCGCGGTCGCGCAGCCCCCACGGCGCGCGCGTGCACAGCTCGGCGACGATCGACGCTTCGCGGGCGGGCTGCCGCACCGCGAGCCCCGCATGCCGCTTGAGATGACCGATCTCGGTTGCGTGAGCGATGCGCTGGCCGATCAGCTCGAGAAGCTGGTCGTCGATCACGTCGATCTGCGCGCGGCGGCGTGCGATCGCATCGTCGATCGATGATGGGGCGGCAAGTTCGGTCGGCGTCATGGCGTGTCGATCCGTGAAGTCGCGGAAACGGCCGGGCGGTGCGTGGCGAGGTGTGTCGCCGCGCCCGGCTGCATGCGTGCGATGGCGCGCGCGTATTCGGCCTCGAGCCGTTCGACGATTTCGGCGACGCTGAGCACCGCGTCCATCGCGCCGACGCCCTGGCCGGCCCCCCAGATGTCGCGCCACTGCTTCGCGCCGCCGTCCGGCGAGAAATCGAGTTGCGCGCCGTCGACCCGGGCGAGCCGCCGCGCGTCGAGCCCGGCCGCCTCGATGCTCTGGCGCAGGTAGTTGCCGTGGACGCCGGTGAACGCGTCGGTGTAGATGATGTCGGCCGCGCTGGCTTCGACGATCGTGTCCTTGTAGCGCTGCACCACGTTGGCTTCGTGCGACGCCAGGAAGCGCGTTCCGATATACGCGAAGTCGGCGCCGAGCGCGCGCGCGGCGGCGATCGCGTCGCCCGTCGCGATCGCACCGGACAGCGCGATGAAGCCGTCGTAGAAGCGCCGCACTTCCGTGACCAGCGCGAACGGCGACAGCGTGCCGGCGTGGCCGCCCGCGCCCGCCGCGACGAGGACGAGGCCGTCGACGCCGGCTTCCAGCGCCTTCTGCGCATGTCGCACCGTCGTGACGTCGTGCAGCACGATCCCGCCGTACGCGTGGATCGCGTCGACGACGTCGCGCGACGGGGCGCGCAGGCTCGTGATCATCAGCGGCACGCGCCGGTCGATGCAGATGCGCAGGTCCTGTTCGACGCGCGGATTCGACGGATGGCAGATATGGTTGACCGCGTACGGGCCGACCGGCGCATCGGGATGGGCGTCCCGGTACGCGCGCAGCGTGCCGTCGATCGTGTCGATCCAGTCGCCGAGCTGCGCGCTGAGCCGCGCGTTGAGCGCCGGAAATGCGCCGACGATCCCGCTCCTGCACTGGGCGAGCACCATCTCGGGATAGCTCGCGATCAGCATCGGAGACGCAATCACCGGCAGCCGGAGACCCTGCAGCGGAAGCGGAATCATGGTCGGGCTCCGGCTCGTCAGCGTGCGAGCGCCGCGCTGTCGCGCCGCTCGGCCAGGCGGCGGTGGAAGCCGTCGCGGCTCACGGCGCAGCGCGTATGCACGCCTTCGCCGACGACGCCCACCGCGTCGCGCACCTCGACCCGGTACGTCATCATGCGACCGTCGACCTCGATCAGTTCCGCATCGACCGTCACTTCCCATTCGGGCGGCGTCGGTGCGAGATGCTTGATCTCGAAGTTGTAGCCGACCGTCATCTGACCGGCCGGCAGCAGATGGTCGGTCGCCTGCATGCAGGTCTGTTCGATGAAGATGATCATGATCGGGCTCGCGAGCGCGTGCGCTTCGCCTCCCCATTGATCGGCGAGCGAAATCGTGTCGACGCGGTGGGTGGCGCGGGCACGCAGGCCAGTCTGGATAGTCAAGGGCAGCTCCTGAACGGGTGATGGAAGGGTAGGCGGTCACGCCGCGCGCGCCGTGGCGGCCGCGCGGCGTTGCATCTGGCTGAAGATGTTGCGGTAATGCATTTCCTCGGTGCCGCCGGCCGAGCCCATCGCGAGCGCGTCGGCGACGAAGGTGGCGAGCGGGCCGCGCCGGTAGCCGTCGCTGCCGTGAATCGCGAGCAGGTGCAGCGCGGCCTGCGCGAGATCGCGCGCGCCCGCGAGCTTCGCGATCGAGCAGTTCGCGAGCGCCTCGGGGCGCTGCGCGACGAGCAGGTCGAGCGCCGCGCGCGCCGTCCAGCGGGTGCGTTCGATGCCGACCTGGATGTCGACCAGCCGGCGCTGTACGTGTTGATGCGCGTCCAGCGCGACGCCGAGCGTTTTGCGGGCGCCGGCGTGCGCGAGCGCGTCGGCGAGAAACGGCTGGGTGACGTTCGCGCACAGCAGGCCGAACAGCGCGCGATTCATCGACGCGATGTCCATCAGCAGGCGCAGCCCGTCGCCGGGCGTGCCGAGCAGTTCGTCGGCGTCGACGCGCACGGCGGACAGTGCGAGATCGCCGATCGGAAGATCCGCGACGCCGAACGTCGCCTGCGGGGCGCTGCGCTGCACGCCCGCACGTTCGGGATCGATCAGCACCAGCGCGGTGGCCGGCTTGCCGTCGCCGGTCAGGGTCGCGACGATCATCATCAGGCGCGCTTCGGGCGCGTGGCTGATGTTGTACTTGTGGCCGTCGAGCCGGTAGTGGTCGCCGTCGCGAACGAGACACGTTTCGAGCGCGCGCACTTCGGTGCCGGTACCTTTCTCCGAGATCGCTGTGGCGCCGATGGCGCCGGACAGCAGCGACGGCAGATGCCGTGTGCGCTGCGCGTCGGAACCGTATGCGACGAGCGCCCGAATCAGCGTCGCCTGATTCGCGAGCGCCATCGCGAAGCCGACGGAGCGCAGCGCCGCGGCGACCGCTTCGAATGCATCGACGAAGTCGTGCCACGTACCGCCCGCGCCGCCGAGTTCGCGCGGGACCGGCACGCGCCACAGTCCCGCGTCGGACAAGGCATCCCACGCATCGCGATGGAAGGCGCCGCAAGGGGCGGACCGCGCATGGCGTTCGGCGATGTCCCGGTATGCGGCGGTCGTCATGTGCTGTGCTTCGCAGGCGGTGAGAGTCATGTCGGGGCGCGAGACTTTGCATGGATCGTGTCGCCAATCTAATGAAAAGCCTCCGGACGAGAAACTGTCAGTTATTGCACTTCGACGCGGTGCGCGGCGGCGGATGATTCGGGCGCAAGCGGCGAGGCGATGGAAGGCGGAGCGAGATTGCCGGAGGTGATCGTGATGTCCGTCGCGCATCGGCACGAGCGAGGGCTGCCGGACGATGGCGGTCACGCCGTGCCGTCGTCGGCGGTATCGCGGCGCTTCGATGACGGGAGACGATCGCGCGTCGGTGGTGAGGCGACACGCGGCGGGATTGCCGACGCTTCGTCGTTCAGGTCGATTCGATTGACTTCGCAGTCCATATCATTCGGACGACGTGGAATGTATTCGCGTCGAATTCCCGATGCTCGTTTCGTTGCCGTCACACCTGCCGGGCGTCGAGCACGCGTCGGTGGAGCGTGCGACAAATAAACCGCCAGTCGATTCGGACGGCCCGACCCCGTCGCACCGACGATCGGCGCCATCATGTCCGGCCTTGCCTCCGTGAAATTGTCGTGCTAGTTTTTCATGAAATTTATCGGCGTAATTTTCACGAAATCCGCATGTTCGTGCAGTCCGACCGTCACGTCGCAAGCTACTACGCCGGCACCTACCCGGCGCCGATCCCGCATCGGCCGGCGCTGGACGAACGCGTCGACGCCGACGTGCTGGTCGTCGGCGCGGGCTTCAGCGGGCTGCATACGGCACTGCGACTCGCGCTCGCGGGCAAGCGCGTCGTCATGCTCGAAGCGAGCCGCGTCGCCTGGGCCGCATCGGGCCGAAACGGCGGACAAGCGCTGCTCGGCTGGTCGTGCGACATGCAGCCGCTCGAGGATGCGCTCGGCCGCGACGGCGCGCGCCTGCTCTGGGACAGCATGCGCTGGGCAGCGGCCGAGGTGCGCGAACTGCCGGCGCGGCATGGTTTCGACATCGATTACCGGCCCGGCAGCCTGTGGGCGGCGGTGCGGCCGCGGCGCGTCGCGATGCTCGCGCAGGCCCGCGACGAAGCCGCCGAGCGGTGGGGCTACGACCGGCTGCGCGTGATCGGGCATGACGAGATGCCCGAATGGATCGGCGGCACGCGCTATCTCGCCGCGCTCCACGATCCGGAGGCCGGCCACCTGAACCCGCTGAAGCTCGCGCTCGGCCTCGCGCAGACGATCGAGCGCGCGGGCGGCCGCATCTTCGAACAGAGCCGCGTGCTCGACTGCCGCGAGACGGCCGGCGGCCACGTCGCGCGCACGGCGCGCGGCGAAGTGCGGGCGGACGTGCTGGTGCTCGCCTGCAATGCATACGTCGACCGGCTCGATCGCGATCTCGCGCGCCGGCTGCTGCCGGTCGGCACGTACCAGGTCGCAACGGCGCCGCTCGCGCCCGACGTCGCGCATGCGCTGCTGCCGCGCAACAGCTGCGTGATCGACAACCAGTTCGTGCCCGACTATTTCCGCCTGAGTCCGGACAACCGGCTGCTGTTCGGCGGCGGCTGCACGTATCTCGGCGGCATCCCGGCCGATATCGCGGCGGCGACGCGCCCGCATCTCGAACGCGTGTTTCCGCAACTGGCCGGCGTGCCGCTCGACTACGCGTGGGGCGGTCACATCGACATCAGCATGCGTCGCACGCCGGACATCGGCCGCCACGGGCAGCGCTTCTGGTTGCAGGGTTTTTCGGGGCACGGCGTGCTGCCGACGCTCGCCGGTGCGCGCGCGGTGGCCGACGCCGTGCTCGGCGACGCCCACCTGCTCGAGCACTACCAGCGCATCCGCAACCCGCGCTTTCCCGGCGGCGACCGGCTGGCCGCGCCGCTGGAGGCGCTCGGCAAGGCCTGGTACCGCCTGCGCGATACCGTTTGACTGCATCGGAATCCTTCATGAACGAACAGGAAGAGATAGAAAGTCTGGCGATCCTGATCCGCGACCTGCGCAAGCATCGCAAGGTCACGCTGAGCGATCTCGCCGAACGGATCGGCCGCTCGGTCGGCTTTCTGTCGCAGGTCGAGCGCGGGCTGTCGCGTCCGACGGTTGCGGATCTCACCGCGATCGGCGAAGCGCTCGGCGTGCCGACCACGTATTTCTACAGCCTGAGCAAGCCGCGCAGCGTGCCGTGGGTCACGCGGCCCGACGAACGCCGCACCGTGCATTACGCGGCCGGCATTACCGACATTCTCGTGTCGCCGAACATGCGTTCGCGCTTCTCGATCCTCGAAAGCCATCTCGGGCCGGGCGCGAGCAGCGGCGATCGCCCGGTCGACGACAGCGACGAGCAGGGCGGCTTCGTGCTCGAAGGAGCGCTGACGATCTGGATCGACGGCGACGACACGCCCGTCACGCTCGGCCCGAACGATGCATTTCAGCTTCCCGCGCACAAGCGCTTCCGGTATGCGAACCTGACCGACGCGCCGACGCGCGTGATCTGGGTGTTCACCTGAGTCGAGCGGTCGGCGTCGCTGCCCGTCGCTCCGCGCAGCCTGTTTGCAGTACTGATCGACATGCGGCATGCGTTGCGCGGTGCGCCGCATGAGTCCGGTTCGCCGCGTGGCGGCACCGCCCTACAAGACATGGAAAGGATGAGACATGGCTGACGTCGTTCCCGCGCTGGTCAGTGAAGTCCGCGCATTCCGGCAGGCGCACCCCGAGATCCGTTATGTCGACCTGATCTGCCTCGACCTGCCCGGGCATTTCTACGGCAAGCGCTATCCGATCGACGCGCTCGAGAAAGTCGCGTCGGGCTCGCTGCTGAAGCTGCCGCAGAACTGCGTGCTGCTCGGCACGCAGGGCGGCCTCTACAAGATCGGCGATTACTGTTTCAACGACGGCGATCCCGATGCGCCGCGCCGCCTGATCCCCGGCACGCTGAAGCCCGTGCGCTGGGAACGGCAGCCGCTCGCGCAGATGCTGATCAGCTCCGACGGTACCGATTCGCCGATCGAATTCGAGCCGCGCGAGGTGCTCGCGCGCGTGCTGCGGCGGTTCGCGGCGCGCGGCATCCGGCCGGTCGTCGCATTCGAGCTCGAGTTCTACCTGTTCGCCGCGCAGCTCGCGCAAGGGTTGCCGCAGTATCCGCGCGATCGCCTGAGCGACGACCGCGACGATCAGCCGAACATGCATATCGAGCGCCTGACGCGCTTCTCCGACGTGCTGCACGAGATGGTCGACGCCGCGTGCGAACAGGGCGTCGATGCGACGGTGATCACCGCCGAGCTCGGGCCCGGCCAGTTCGAGATCAACTTCGGGCATACCGACGACGCGCTGCGCGCGGCCGACTGGTCGGCGCTGTTCTGCCGCAGCACGCGCGGCGTCGCGTTGCGGCATGGCTATCGCGCGAGCTTCATGGGCAAGCCGTATCTGCATGCGCCGGGCAGCGGGATGCACGTGCACGTGAGCCTGTATGACGACGCGGGGCGCAACGTGCTTGCCGCTGACGGGCAGCGGCCGTTGCGGCACGCGGTGGCCGGCTGCCTCGCGCTACTGCCGCATTGCATGCCGGTGTTCGCGCCGAATCACAATGCGTTTCGCCGCTACGGGTCGATGGTGAACGCGGCGAGCCGCGCGAGCTGGGGCTTCGAGGATCGCGACGCTTGCATCCGGATTCCGGAGTCGGATGCGCGCAACCTGCGGATCGAGCACCGGCTCGCGAGCGCGGATGCGAACCCGTACCTGGTGCTGGCGGCGATCCTGAGCGGGATGGAGCACGGGCTCGATGCGCGGCTCGAGCCGATCGCGCCGCTCAACGACGATCGCGGCAGCGGCATCGATTTCCCGAAGGAGATGCTGTCGGCGGTCGCCGCGATGCAGGATCATCCGGCCGTGCGCGAAGGGCTCGGCAGCGAATTCGTGATGGTGTATTGCGAGAACAAGCGGCAGGAGGAGCTGGATTTTCGCAACGAGATCGGCGCGCGGGAGTATCGGTGGTTTCTGTGATGGCTGCGCGCGTCGAAGCAGCCGGCTAGGGAAGTGCGCGCCAGTAGCGCACTTCCTCGATCGGCGTACCGTCGATCTCGAACGTCTTGACGTCGCATTCGGCGACGAAACCTTCGCGTTCGTAGAACGCCCGTGCCCGACGGTTTTTGACCAGTACCCACAGCGATACCCACGCATGGCCCGCGTCATGCAGCGATCGGCATGCGTGGTCGACCAGCAACGCGCCGATGCGTTGCCCGCAATGCGACGGATGCAGATAGATCGCTTCGATTTCGCCCCAGGCTCGATCCTTGTCGGCGTCGCGCGTCGGACCGTATGCGATCCAGCCGGCCAGTGCGTGGTTCGTGAACGCCAGCGCGACGCGCGGCCGTCCCGCGTCGAGTGCCTGGCGCCAGGCCGCCGTCCGTTTTTCGACCGACAGGCCGGCGAGGAACGGGGCCGGCATGATGTCCGCGTAAGTGGCCTGCCACGACGCGACGTGGATGTCGGCGATGGCCGATGCATCGGCGGAGGTGGCCGCGCGGATGTCGATCGTCGTCGTGTTCGGTGCCATGCGCCCCTCGGTGTGGCCGGTTGCCGTATGCCGCGCTGTTGTCCGCCGGGTTCACGCCGCCGGATCCGGACTGCCGTCGATGGTGAAACGGTAGTGGATGTCCACGTGCGATGCGTCGCCAGGTGCATCGGTTTTCTTGAAGACGAACTCGAACGCGGGTTCGAACCAGCCGTCGCGTGCGATTTCCCCGCCGAGGATCTCGACGTCGTACCAGCCGTTGTCGATTTCAACGACGGGCCTGCCCGGTTCGCGATAGCGCGCAAGCAGCGCATTCACCGTGTCGTCGGTGAAACGTTCGAGAATGCGCCAGGTGTAGAGCATCACCGCACGATGCTCGACGCGCAATACGCATCCGCCGCGCCGATGCTGCAGGCGGCTGCCTGATTTCAGCAATTCGGGCGTGTCGCCGTCCAGCGTGAAGATGATCGTATACGGATGATTCTCGATGCCGGCCAGCGGAATGACGATGCCTTCCCGCACCGCGTGGTCGCCGCTGTCGCCGGTCGTGAACGCCGATGCGACGTCGTCCGGTAGCCCGTGTTCATTCTTGTAGCGCTTCAGCAGCAGAAGATCGCCGACGAGAAAGTAGTCGATCAGATCGTTGAGGACTTCAGAGAACTCATGCCGCATCGTTGTTCCTTTCGAGCAGCGTGCCGTGCCGCGACATGCTTCGCGGCACGGCACGCGTGGCGACTTTATTCGCCGAGCTTCGACGTCACGCACCCCGTGCTCGAGCATTCGCGCTCACGCTCGCGCAGGAACGACAGCCGCGATTGCGTCATGTCGTTCGCGCATTGGATATCGACGAGGTAGCTGCTGCCGCGCGTTTCGCTGCACTGCGCGTCGCGTTGTTTCAGCCACGCGAGCTGACCGGCCTTCAGCGTCGCCTGCTGGTCGCCGCTCAGTTGCTTGCGCAGCCGGCCGTATTCGTCGTTGAGATCGCGGTCGGATTGCGAGAACTGCGTGCTCGTGCAATACACCTGGTCGAACGCGCTGCGCGGCTTTCCGCAGCCGGCCGCGTGCGCGGCGAACGGAACGGCAAGCGCGAGCAACGCACAGGATGCGAGCAGATTCTTCTTCTTCATGGTGAGGCTCCTGACTGGGTGAAAACCGGTGAATCCGACGGGCGATACCGTCGTTTATCGGGGTGTCGTACACGCGTCGATGCCGCCCGCGATCGCGGTGGACAGGCGCCGGATCGTCTCGCGCCGCGCGAGCCGCGCTTCCTCGTCCGGATTGACGATCACGCCGGCTTCGACGAGCACGGCCGGAATCGGCGCGGTGCGCAGCACGACGAGATCGTCGAAGCGGTGGATGCCGAGTGGCGGGTCGATCAGCGGGCGGTTCTCGCCCTTGATCGGTTGCGCGTGATACAGCGACGGCCGTTCGCCGGCCGCGACCAGCCGCTCGGCGATCGCCTTCGCGCAACGCAGGCTTTCCGCATAGTGCGGATTGCGTTCCGACACGAACACCGAGAAGCCGCGGAATTCGCGCTGGCGGCCCGCGTCGATGAACTGCTGCTGCATCGAGTCGTGATGGATCGATACGAACAGGTTCGCGTCGGGCGCCTGCGTCGAACGCCGATCGAGCGCGATCTCGCGGCCGTCCGCCGACGTGCGCAGCACGCGGTCGCCGTGCGCGGCGAGTGCGTCGGCGACCGCGCCGGACAGGTCGAGGTTGTACAGGTATTCGACGCGGCCGCTCGCGCCGGTGGAGCCCGGATGCGCGGGCGTATGGCCGGTGTCGACGACGATGTAGCGCCCGCTCGCGGGCTCGGCAACGGAAGCGCCGGGAGCGCCGCGGATTGCGGCGGCGTCGGCCGCGTGCAGCGCCGGCGGTGCGCCGAGCAGCGGGGCGCACGCGAGCACGCGCGCGGCGGCGCGCACGAGCGGGCGAAGGCGTCGGAGGGTTCGGTTCGTCATTGTTGTTGTCGAGAAGGGCGGTCGGCGCGTCGAACGGCGCGCCGCCGTCGGCCTGCTCAATGCAGTCGGAATGTCGCGCGATTATAGCGGGTGGCGGCGACGCCGCAATGACGAACGGCGGTTGTCAGGCCAGCACGCGCCGGGCCGCCAGCATGCCCCAGTACGACGCTTCCTCGAACAGCGACAGCCCGGACAGGTCGGCATGCGCGAACACGACGGGGCCGTCGGCATCGCGCAATGCGAGCAGCCCCGGCCGGCTCAGGAAGCCGACGTCCGGCGTGGCCATCGCATGGCCGCGCACGGTGATCTCGAGTGCGGTCGCATGCTTCCAGAGCTCGCGTCCGTATACGGCCTGCAGGTCGATTGCCGCCTGCTCGCGCAACGCGTCGGGCCTCGCCTGCGCGAGCCAGCGGCGCGTCTCGTCCGGCGTTTGCGTGCTCAATGCCTGATAGGCGGAGAACACGGAGCGCGTCGGCGGCGACATCCGGATCAACTGGTGCGTCGACACGACATAGCCGAGCCCCGCGCCGTCGTAGACGACGTTGTCCCACGCGAGCGGCACGCCGGCTTCCTCGGCGGGCATGCCGTCGAGCAGGAAATTGGACACGAGCCACGGCGCGCGCGGCGGCAGGTCGCGCGCGGGTTCGAAGCCGTACGCGGCAAGCTGCGGAAACACGCGCGCCGCGACGAACAGCGGCATCGCGCATACGACCCGGCGCGCCTTCAGCATGAACGTCGACAGGGCGCCGTCGTGGCCGACGCGGGCGCACAGCACGTCGACGCCGCCCGCGCGTTCGGTCGCGCGCACCGCGAAGCCGTCCCGCGACCATGCGTTCGAGCCGGTGCGCGCGGCGATCGAATCGCTCAGCTTCGTCACCATCGTATGCAGCCCGTCGGGCCAGGTCAGCACCGCGCCGTCGCCCGCGTCGCCCGCATGGCCGCCGCGCGACGAGAAATAGTGCAGCCCGGCCCATGCGGAGACGTGCTCGTAACCGGCGCCGTAGTCGTCGCGGCAGCAGTAGTCCAGATACCAGTGCAGCGCCTTCGCGGTGTAGCCCTCGTCGCGCAGCCACTGGCGAAACGAGCGCCGGTCGAGTGCGCGCCAGCGTGGGTCGCGCGACGAATCCGCGATCGGGATGCAGAACACCTTGCGGCCGTCGGCACCGTGCGCGGTGCGCAGCCCGTCGGTGTACGCGAAGAAGCGCGCCTGCTGCGCGAGTGCGTCGGCGTCGAGGCCGGCGGTCGGCACGATGCCGTCCTGCCACTGCCCGCCGATGAACAGCCGTTCGTCCGGTGCGTGGACGAGGGCACGCTCGTCGTACACGGGGCGCGCGGAGAACGGCGCGGATTCGATCACGCCGAGGTCGGCGAGCATGTCGCGCAGATGCACGGATTCGCGCGACGGCAGCGGCAGGTAGTGCGCGCCCTTCGGATAGCCGAGCGCGCCGAAGCGCCCGCCGGCCGCGTTGCCGCCGAATTCGGGGCCGGCGAGCACCGTGAAGCGCGTATGGCCGGCGCGCGCGAGCTGCCATGCGCACGACAGCCCGGCCGCGCCGGCGCCGAGAATCGCGACATCCGTCTCGATCGTGCCGGACGGCGGCGGCAGCATGGCATGGTCGCGCAGCGCATGGCCTTCGCGCATGCCGGGGTAGTCGACGCGCGGCGTCGTCTCGATCCAGCCGGTGCGGCCGCAGGCGGCGAGCGACGCGGCCGCCGACGCGACGAGGAACGTGCGACGGTCCATCAGCGCAGCACGTGCTTCCAGTCGTCGTCGAAGCGGCGCACGAGCGGCTGGTCGTTGAGTTCGTTCGGCGACATCGGCAGCGCCGGCATGTCGGCCGGAAAGTGGAACATCTCGGCGGCCGTTTGCGGATCGAGCCAGCGCGTCGGCACCGAGTAGTGCGTCGGCACCGTGAAATCGCGGCGCTTGCCGGCGATCACGAAGCCCCAGTCGCCGAACGACGGCACGTAGCAGTGGTACGGCCACGTGTTGAACCCCGCTTCGCGCAGCGTCGCGATGATGGTCCAGTACGCATGCGGCGCGAAATACGGCGACGTCGACTGGATCACCGTGTAGCCGTTCTCCGACAGGTGCCGTGCGAGCAGCCGGAATACAGGCACCGAATACAGGCGGCCGAGCCCGAAGTTGGTCGGATCGGGGAAGTCGACGACGATCGCGTCGTACACGTCGGCATTCGATTCGAGCCAGCGCACCGCGTCGTCGTTGATCACCTGCACGCGCGGATCCTTGAGCGCGCCCTGGTTCAGCTTGACGAGCGGCGCGGACGTCGAGAACAGCTTCGTCATCGCGGGATCGAGATCGACGAGCGTGATCCGTTCGAGATTGCGGTGCTTGAGCAGTTCGCGCACCGCGAGGCCGTCGCCGCCGCCCAGCACGAGCACGCGCTTCGCCCACGGCAGCGCCTCGATGGCCGGGTGGATCAGCGCTTCGTGATAGCGGTGCTCGTCGCGCGACGAGAATTGCAGGTTGCCGTTCAGGTACAGCCGCATGTCGTCGTGCCACTGCGTGAGCACGATGCGCTGGTACGGCGTCGTTTCCGAATAGATCGTCTCGTCGCCGTACACGCCGTGCTCGGCCCAGTGCGTGATGCGCTCCGACAGCGCGAACCCGGCAATCAGCAGCCCGATCACGAGCGACGCGCGCATCAGCTTGCCGCGCACGTTGCGGATTTCGTCGCGGAACAGGTGGGTCGTCCACAGTGCGACGAATGCGTTCAGGAGACCGAACAGGAAGCTCGTACGCAGCAGGCCGAGACGTGGCGCGAGCACGAGCGGGAAGATCAGCGACACGGCGAGCGAGCCGAGATAGTCGAAGGTCAGCACCTCGCTGACGGTATGGCGGAACGCCTGGCGGCGCTGCTGGAACGCGCGCATCACGAGCGGAATTTCCATCCCGATCAGCAGGCCGAGCGCGAGCACCAGTGCGTAGAGCGCCGCGCGAAACGGTGCGGCGAGCCATGCGAACACGACGAACAGCAGCGCGGCCGATACGCCGCCGAGCAGGCCGACGAGCAGCTCGATGTCGACGAAGCGGTCGAGCACGTCATCGTCCTCGACGAACTTCGCGAGCCACGAGCCGATCCCCATCGCGAACAGGTAGCAGCCGATCACCGACGAGAACTGCAGGATCGAATCGCCGAGCAGGTAGCTCGACAGCGCGCTGCTGATCAGTTCGTAGCCGAGCCCGCACGACGCGAGCACGAGAATCGACAGGACGAGCGCACGCTTATGCAGCATCGCGCATCCGTTGTGCAGTGTTCGGCAATGTGGATATACTGGCGCGGATTTTCGTCTGGCGGCCCCGTGCGGGCCGACCGGCGACGGGGCGGCGAACCGAGCACAAAATCCGAGGAAAAGAATGAATAGTGCCTATCTTTATGCGGTTCATTTACTGTCGGCGTTCGTGCTGCTTCTTGTGTTCGCGGCAGTGTACCTGAAGGTCACCCCGTTCGACGAACTCGCGCTGATCCGCGACGGCAACGCGGCCGCGACGCTGTCGTTCGGCGGCGCGCTGATCGGTTTCTGCCTGACGCTCGCGTCCAGCATCGCGCACAATTCCACGCTCGGCGAAGTCGTGATCTGGGCCGTCGGCGCGATGATCGTGCAACTGATCACCTATGCGGTGCTGACGCGCGTGATGCCCGGCATGAATCACGCGATCGAGGATCGCAACGTCGCGATGGGCGGCCTGATGGGCACCGCGTCGCTCGTCGTCGGCATCATCAATGCCGCCTGCCTGACCTGACGCGCCACGCGTTTCGAGGAGACCGACATGAGTCTGGGTTCATTCATCCGCAAGCAGTTCATCGACGTCCTGCAATGGACGGAAGACACCGACGGCGTGCTGGCCTGGCGCTATCCGATGGAAGACCAGGAAATCCAGTACGGCGGCAAGCTGACCGTGCGCGAAACGCAGGTCGCGATCTTCGTCAACGAGGGCAAGGTTGCCGACGTATTCCAGCCGGGGCTCTATACGCTGGAAACGCGCACGCTGCCGGTGCTCACGAACCTGAAGAACTGGGACAAATTCTTTCAGTCGCCTTTCAAGTCGGACGTCTACTTCTTCAGCACGCGGCTGCAACTGGGCCGCCGCTGGGGCACCGCGCAGCCGGTGACGATCCGCGATCGCGAGTTCGGCTTCGTGCAACTGCGCGCGTTCGGCATCTACTCGTACCGGATCGTCGATGCGGCCGCGTTCCATCGCGAGGTCAGCGGCACGCGCGCGGCCTATACCGTCGACGATCTCGAGCAGCAACTGCGCAACCTGGTCGTCACCGCGATGAGCACGACGTTCGGCTCGGCCGACGTGGCGTTCGTCGACATGGCCGCGAACCAGTCGCTGCTGTCGCAGCGCGTCGCCGACGCACTGGTGCCGGTATTCACGCGCTACGGGCTCGCGCTCGACGTGTTCGCGGTCGAGAGCGTGTCGCTGCCGGCCGAGCTGCAAAAGGCGCTCGACCTGCGGATCGGGGCGGGGATGGCCGGCGATCTCGCGCGCGCCACGCAATACCAGACCGCGCAGGCGATTCCGCTCGCCGCGCAAAACCCGGGCGGCATCGCCGGGGTCGGCGCGGGGCTGGCCGCCGGCGCGGCGATCGGGCAGGCGATGGCCGGCCAGATCGCGGGCGCCGCGCAACCGGCGCAGGCCGCGCCGCCCGGGCCCGTTGCGGCGCCGGTAGCCGCGGCGGCGACCGAGGGCGCCGATTACGTGCAGCGGCTCGAGCAATTGAAGGCGCTGCTCGACAAGGGCCTCGTGACCGAAGACGACTATTCGCGCGCGAAGGCCGAGATCCTCGCGAAGCTCACGCGGTAAGCGGCGCGCATGTTCCGTACCTCGTGCCCCCAATGCGGCGCGCCGGTCGAGTTTCGCTCGGCCGCGGCCGTGATGGCCGTCTGCGCGTTCTGTCGCAGCACGCTGCTCAAGCGCGGCGCCGACGTCGAGCGCATCGGCGAACTGGCCACGGTGCTCGACGACGCATCGCCGGTCCAGATCGGCACGGCCGGGCGCTACGGCAACCGCGTGTTCACGGTGCTCGGCCGCATCCAGATGACCTACGACGCCGGCGCGTGGAGCGAATGGTACGTCGTGTTCGACGACGGCGCGTTCGGCTGGCTGTCGGATGCGTCGGGCCAGTACGCGATCACGGTGCGGGAGCCCGACGATGCGGCAGGCCGAACGTGGCCCGCATTCGGCACGCTCGAACCCGGCATGCGGATCGACCACGGCGGCCGCGCGTATCTGGTGTCCGACGTGCGTACCGCACGCTGCACGGGCGGCGACGGCGAGCTGCCGTTCCGCGTCGATGCCGGCTGGGAGGCGCGCGTCGTCGACCTGCGCACCGGCAATGCATTCGCGACCTACGACTATTCCGACGCCGAGTCGAACGGCGGCATCCCGGCCGTCTATTCGGGCGAGGCGCTGGAATTCGATGCGCTCGCGTTCACGGGCTTGCGCGATACCGAAAACGATACGCGCGAGAAACGCGGCGCGGAGATGGTGCCGTTCGCGTGCCCGAGCTGCGGTGCGCCGCTGTCCTATGCGCCGAACGTGGCCGACTACGTCGTGTGCGGCAGCTGTCATGCAGGCGTGCAGTGCACGGCCGAGCAGCAGATCGTGTTCGCGGCGCAGCGCAAGCTCGAATCGGTGAAAGGCGCGCTCGAACTCGGCGCGATCGGCACGTTCGACGGCGTGAAATACACGGTGATCGGCATGATGCGCTGCCGCGTGCCGGGCGACGCCGAGACATGGGACGAATATCTGCTGCTGAACCCGAAGCGCGGCTTCCTGTGGCTCGTGCAAAGCGAAGGGCGCTGGGAACGCGTGCAGGTGCTCGACCATTGGCCGACGATCGGCAGCGAATCCAGCGTGACCGATGGCGGCAAGACCTATCGTTTGCGCGAGGAATACGAATCGGAGGTCGTCTACGTGGTCGGGGCATTCAACTGGCGCGTGCAGGCGGGCGACCGCACGTCGATCATCGACTACGGCTGGCAGAAAGACAAGCTGACGCGCGAGCGCAGTGACGCGGAGATCGTCTGGTCGCGCGCGCGGCCGCTGTCGGGCAGCGCGGTCGCCGAGCGTTTCGGCACGCCGGCGCTTGCGACGGCCACCGCGGCTGCCGCGGGCGCCACCGAATCGATGGGCCTGTTCGGCAGCAAGGGGCCGCACAGTTTCGCGCCGCTGCCATTCATGTTCAGCGCGTTGCTCGTGATCTTCAACCTGGGTTCGCTGTTCTCGTTCACCGGACGCTCCGTCTACGTGCTGGTCGGCCTGCTGGTGCTGTGGCTGCCGGAGTGGCTGTGGGCGCGTTTTGCGTCGGACGGGGGCAACGCGTGATCCGGTACATCCTTTACGGCATCTACGGCCTGATTGTCGTCACGCTGTTCAGTTGCGCGTCGATCGGCGGCGGTTCGGGCGGCGGCGGGTGGGGCAGTTCGTCGGCGCGCAGCGGCTACTCGTCGTACGGGTCGCACAAATGACCGCGCGCGACGGGATCGCGCCGCCCTGCGCGGTGCTCGGCTCGCACGTGCTGGCCGACTTGGCCGGCATCGACGCGGCGCTGCTGCGCGACGCCGCGCGGCTCGAGTCGATCCTCACCGACGCGGCGCAACGGGCCGGCGCGCGCGTGATCGGCGCGCACTTCCATCATTTCGGCGGCGAGCATGGCGTGACGGGCGTCGTGCTGCTGGCGGAGTCGCACATCACGATCCATACGTGGCCCGAGCATCGTTTCGCGGCCGTCGACGCGTTCATGTGCGGCGCGGCGCGCGCGGCCGACGCGGTGGATGCGATCGCCACGGCGCTCGGCGCGCAGGCGCAGGTTCGGCAGCAGGTGGCGCGCGGAGGGGCGCCGGTCAGCGCGGCAGCGCTTCGGCCTCGGCCCAGCGCTTGAACGAATCGAGACGCCGGCGCGTGTGCACGAGATAGAACGCGCCGATCAGCGGTTCGAGCAGCCAGCGCAGCCAGGACGGCTGCGCACGGAAGTGGTACGTGAACTTCACCTCGGTCGACCCCGGCGTGTGCTCGGTGAAGTTCCAGCTGCCGCTGAAGCGTTCGAGCACTTTCGGCCCTTCGACCATTTCGACGGCGGCGACCTGTGGCGGGCGGTACGAGATGTAGCGCGACACCATCGTCGCACCCGACTGGCTGCGGCAGAACGCATCGACGCCGACATCGGCGGTCGTTCCGTCGAGCAGATAGGCATCGGTGAGGAAGCTGTCCCACACGAGCCGCCGGCCGTAATCCTGCGACCACGTGAACAGGCGTCTGCGATCGACGCCGACGGTCCGGCTGACTGAGATCCTCATGAGGGCGGGCGCCAAGGTTCGGATTGGGATGCAATCGAGTGTACCGCGCCAATAACCTGTGTTTCGTCAGACTTCGTCAAGTCGAGCGCGGGCTCGAATGGGATCGATTGACGCACTTCGGGAATTCCCCTACGATTTATCCCAACCCTTCGGGACAGACCCGGAGCGTTTCAATCTCTTGAGGGAGCCTCATGAGTACGCAACAGAACCGGCGCTTCGACGCGCTCGTTTTCATTGGTCGTTTCCAGCCTCCGCATCGTGGTCACCTGAACGTGCTGAAGTCGGCACTGAGCCGGGCCGAGCGCGTCTGCGTGCTGATCGGATCGACCGACAAGCCTCGCACCATCAAGGATCCGTTCTCGTTCGACGAGCGCCGCCAGATGCTGGCTTCGCTGCTCGACGCGTCCGAGCGCGACCGCGTGACGATCGCGCCGCTGCAGGATTCGACCTACAACGACGGCGACTGGGTGCGCTGGGTGCAGGATGCGGTGGCCGGCGCGCTCGGCGACGTCGCGCAGCGCAAGGTCGGGCTGATCGGCCACGAGAAGGACGCCACGTCGTATTACCTGCGGATGTTCCCGCAATGGGAACTCGTCGACGTCGACGCGACGGAAGACATTTCCGCGACCGAGATCCGCGACCAGTACTTCGCCGAACGAACCAACAGCTTCGTGCAGTGGGCCGTGCCGGAACCCGTGTTCGGCTGGCTCGAGCGGTTCCGCACGCAGCCGGAATTCGCGCAACTGAAGTCGGAAGCCGAATTCATCGCCGCGTATCGCAAGGCCTGGGCGGCCGCGCCGTATCCCGTCACGTTCGTGACGGTCGACGCGGTGGTCGTGCACTCGGGGCATATCCTGCTCGTGCGCCGCCGCAGCGAACCGGGCCGCGGCCTGTGGGCGCTGCCGGGCGGTTTCGTGAACCAGGACGAGCGGCTCGATGCGGCGTGCATTCGCGAACTGCGCGAGGAAACCGGCCTCAAGCTGCCGGAGCCCGTGCTGCGCGGCTCGATCAAGGATCGTCAGGTGTTCGATCACCCGACGCGTTCGCTGCGCGGCCGCACGATCACGCACGCGTGCCTGTTCAACTTTCCGACCGGCGAGCTGCCGCGCGTGAAGGGCAGCGACGACGCCGACAAGGCGCGCTGGGTCCCGCTCAACGAATTCGCGCAGATGCGCAACGTGATGTTCGAGGATCACTTCGACATCGCATATCACTTCCTGGGGAAGCTGTGACGCGCTGATTCCCCGCATTCGGTCCGCCGCGACAGACGCGGCGGCACTTCAACGGCCTAGAGGAGCTCTAGCCATGCAAAACGATCCCGGCGGCTTTGCCGCGGTTCTCGCCAATCCGATTCTCAACACGGATTCGTACAAGGCTTCCCACTTCCTGCAATATCCGCCGGACGCATCGGCGATGTTCTCGTACGTCGAATCGCGCGGCGGCCGTTACGACCGCACGCTGTTCTTCGGGCTGCAGATGCTGCTGAAGGAGTATCTGTGCAAGCCGGTCACGCACGCGATGATCGACGACGCGCGCGATTTCTTCGCCGTGCACGGCGAGCCGTTCAACGAAGCCGGATGGCGTCATATCGTCGAGCACTACGACGGCTATCTGCCGGTGAAGATCCGCGCGGTGCCGGAAGGTTCGATCGTGCCGGTGCACAACGTGCTGATGACGGTCGAATGCGACGATCCGCAGGTGTTCTGGCTCGCGTCGTATCTCGAGACGATGCTGTTGCGCATCTGGTATCCGGTGACGGTGGCGACGCGCAGCTGGCATCTGCGGCAAACGATTCGCCGCTTCCTCGACAGGACCGACGACGATCTCGCGCAACTGCCGTTCAAGCTGCACGACTTCGGCGCGCGCGGCGTGTCGAGCGCGGAATCGGCCGCGATCGGCGGCGCCGCGCACCTCGTGAGCTTCATGGGCTCGGACACGGTGCTCGGCGTGCTGGCCGCGAACCGCTTCTATCGCGAGCCGATGGCCGCCTACTCGGTGCCGGCGGCCGAGCACAGCACGATCACGTCGTGGGGGCGCGAAGGCGAGGCCGATGCGTACCGCAACATGATCAGCCGCTTCGGCTTGCCGGGCGCAATCGTATCGGTCGTATCGGACTCCTATGATCTGTTCGCCGCGCTCGATCTGTGGGGCGGCGAACTTCGGCAGGCGGTGATCGATTCGGGCGCGACGCTGGTCGTGCGTCCCGATTCCGGCGACCCGGTGACGATCGTGCTGCAAACGGTGCGGGCGCTCGACGCATCGTTCGGATCGACCGTGAACGGCAAGGGGCGGCGCGTGCTGAACCACGTGCGCGTGATCCAGGGCGACGGTGTCGACGAGCAGTCGATCGAAGCGATCCTCGTCGCGCTCGACGATGCGGGCTATGCGGCCGGCAACGTGGTGTTCGGCATGGGCGGTGCGCTGTTGCAGCGGGTGAATCGCGATACGCAGCGCTTCGCGATGAAGTGTTCGGCCATCCGGCGCGGCGGCGTGTGGCACGACGTCCGCAAGGACCCGGTCACCGATCAGGGCAAGCGCTCGAAGCAGGGGCGGTTGACGTTGCTGCGCAATTGGCGCACCGGCGAGTATCGGACGGTGACGCTGCCGGTTGCGTGGGACGATCGTGTGCTGGAAGGCGAATGGGACGAGGCGCTCGAGACGGTGTTCGACACCGGGCGTCTGCTCGTCGATACGTCGTTCGCCGAGGTCAGGGCGAGGGCGCACGCGGGGGAGGTGTGACGCGGGCAGCGGGGTAACCCGTCGCGGGACGGCCGGTTCGCGTCACTTGCCGGCCAGCAAACGGCCGCCGGCATCCGCCGGCGCGCCGCCGCGCTCCACCACCCGCGCCGCGTCCATCGCCCGCGCGAGCGCATCGAACACGGCGGGCCCCTTGCAGCGCGACACGTTGAAGCGCAGGTACGACGTCGCGTTGCGCGACGCACTGAACACGTCGCCGGGTGCGAGCACCACGTCGTGGTCGAGCGCATGACGCGCGACGCGCGCCGCGTCGAGCCCGTCCGGCAATTGCGCCCACACGAACAGCCCGCCGCGCGGCTCCGTCCAGATGCCGAGCCCGGCCCGCGCGAGGCGCCGGATCGTTTCGCCCATCGCATCCGCGAGACGCGCGCGCAGGCTGTCGAGATGGCGACGATACGTGCCATCGATCAGCAGCCGATGCACGACGTTGGCGCCGATCTGCGCGTTGCCGAACGACGTCGCGAGCTTCAGGTCGACGAGCGCGTCGATCCATTCCGGCCGCGCGGCGACATAGCCGCAGCGGATCGCGGCCGACAGCGTCTTCGAGAAGCTGCCGATCGACACCACGCGCGACAGCCCGTCGAACGCCGCGAGCCGCGGCGCGGGCGTGCTCTCGAAATCCGCGAAGATGTCGTCCTCGACGATCAGCAGCCCGTGCTCGGCCGCGAGCGTCAGCAGCCGGTGCGCGACGGGCGGCGCGAGCGTCGCGCCGGTCGGGTTGTGCAGCGCGGCGTTGGTGATGTACAGGCGCGGTCGATGCTCGGCGAGGACTTGCTCGAAGCGCACGAGATCGGGCCCGTTCGGCGTGAACGGCACGCTGACGATTCGTGCACGGTGCGCGCGCAGCAGCGCCTGGAAGTTGAAGTAGCACGGATCGTCGAGCACGACGGTATCGCCGGGCTCCAGCAGCAGGCGGCACACGAGGTCGAGCGCATGCGTGCCGCCGTCGGTCAGCATGATCTGCGCGGGTTCCGCGTGAACGCCATGCTGCGCGAGCCGCCATGCGAGCTGCTGGCGCAGCGCGGGCAGGCCGAGCGGCGTCGCATAGTCGGTCAGCGCATCGGCTTCGTCGCGCGACACGGCGCGCAGCGCGCGACGCAGGCTTTCGTCGGGCAGCCACGACGCCGGCAGCCACCCGCAGCCGGGCTTCACCGACGTCGGCGCCGCCTCGAGCGACTGGCGCGACAGCCATAGCGGATCGAGTTCGCGATCGAGGCGCGGGCCCAGCTCGGCGAGCGCGAGCGGCGGCGCGTGGCCCGACACGTAGAAGCCCGAACCGCGCCGGGCGACGAGCACGCCTTCGCTCGCGAGCCGCTCGTACGCATCGACGACCGTCGATTTCGACACGCCGAGCCCGTCGGCCATCATCCGGATCGACGGCACGCGCGCACCGGGCATCAGCGCGCGGCTCGCGATCCGTGCGCGCAGGGTGTCCATGACGGTTTCCACGCGCGTGCGCGACGGCGCGGGCGGAGCGGGCATCGGGGCGGAAGGGCTCATGGCGAACGATGAACTGTACGGTTGGTTGTCCAGTACAGTTTGTCTGAATTGTATTGGGCTGTAGCTTACGCTGTTTTCGCCGGCGGCGGATCATCGGTCATCCATTCTCCATTCAGGGTTGACCGTGCAAAAGACGACCGACGGATGGCTCAGCGGCATGCTGGGCGTCATCATCTTCAGTGGCTCGCTGCCCGCGACGCGGGTCGCGGTGCAAGGGCTCGACCCGTTGTTTCTCACGTTCGCCCGCGCGACGATCGCCGGCGCGCTCGGCCTGCTGCTGCTCGTCGTGCTGAAGCAGAAGCGGCCGTCGCGCGCCGAGGCCGTGTCGCTGGCCATCGTCGCGCTCGGCGTCGTGGTCGGCTTCCCGTTGCTGACGGCGCTTGCGCTGAAGCACGTGACGTCCGCGCATGCGATCGTGTTCGTCGGGCTGCTGCCGCTCGCGACCGCGCTGTTCGGCGTGTGGCGCGGCGGCGAGCGGCCGCGGCTGCCGTTCTGGATATTCTCGATCGTCGGCAGCGGCGCGGTGGCCGCGTTCGCGCTGCGCAACGGCGGGCAGGCGTCGGTGATCGGCGATGCGCTGATGCTGGCCGCGATCGTCGCGTGCGGGCTCGGTTATGCGGAAGGCGCGCGCCTGTCGCGCCAGCTCGGCGGCTGGCAGGTGATCTCGTGGGCGCTCGTGCTGTCGCTGCCGCTGATGCTGCCGCTCACGTGGCTGACCTGGCCCGCGTCGTTCGACGGCGTCGATGCCGCCGCGCTGGGGGGGCTCGCGTACGTGTCGCTGTTCAGCATGTTGATCGGCTTCGTGTTCTGGTATCGCGGGCTGGCGCTCGGCGGGATCGCGGGCGTCGGCCAGTTGCAGCTGCTGCAGCCGTTCTTCGGCTTCCTGCTCGCGGCCGGGCTGCTGCACGAGACGGTGCCGCCGTCGATGGTCGTCGTGACGGTAATCGTGGTCGGCTGCGTGGCGGGCGCGAAGTACTTCTCGAAGATGGCGCCCGTGCAGCGCGCGGGGTGACGCAGACGCCGCGGCGTGCCGCGCATCGGGCCGACGTTACCCGATGCGATGGCGGCAAGCCGGTTGCGATCGATGCGCATGATCGCGATCGTGAGCCCGACGGCGAGACGCCAAGCAAAACGGCCAGGCTGCCGGCAGCGGCAAGCCTGGCCGTTGGCGTTCGTCACGCCGGACGCGGGTTACTCGAACGTTTCGAGCGCGAGCAATTCGCCGATCGTCTGCCGGCGACGGATGAGCCGCGGCGCGCCGCGATCGACCAGCACTTCCGGCGCGAGCGGCCGGCTGTTGTAGTTCGAGGACATCGACGCGCCATACGCGCCGGCGTCGTGCAGGAACAGCAGGTCGCCGATCTGCGGCTGCGGGAGTTTGCGGTGCGTGACCACGCCGCCTGCGTCCTGCGTGAACACGTCGCCCGATTCGCACAGCGGCCCGGCGATCGCGAGGTCGACGAGCGGCCGGCCGGCGGGCAGCGCGCCGTCGTGCGCGTGCACCGACACCGCGTGATAGCTGCCGTACATCGACGGGCGCATCAGGTCGTTGAAGCCCGCGTCGATCAGCACGAAATCGTGCTTCGGCCGACGGTTGACGGCCTGCACCTCGGTGACGAGCGTGCCGGCTTCGGCCACCAGAAAGCGACCCGGCTCGATCTCGATGCGCACCGGATGGCCGAGATGTCGTTCGATCCGCTTGCGCGCGGCGTCCCACTGGCTGAAGTAGTGTCCGACGTCGACGCGCGGCTCGCCGTCGCGATACGGAATCGACAGGCCGCCGCCGGCCGAGATCGCGTCGATGTCGTGGCCGAGCGACGTGACGAGATCGACCATCGCATCGCACACCTGCGACAGGTGGCCGTAGTCGACGCCCGAACCGATGTGCATATGGATCCCGACCAGCTTCAGCCCGTACTGGCGCACGATCTCGATCGCACGCGGGACGTCGTCGATCCAGATGCCGTGCTTGCTCTGCGGGCCGCCGGTGTTGGTCTTGTTGCTGTGGCCATGGCCGAAACCGGGGTTGACGCGCAGCCACACGCGGTGGCCGGGCGCGTGCTCGCCGATGCGCGCGAGCATGTCGAGCGAGCCTGCGTTCACGGTCACGCCGTGCTTCAGCACCGCCGCGAGCGTCGGGCGGTCGATCAGGTCGGCCGTGAACACGACGCCTTCCGGCTCGCCTGCGGGGCTGAACCCGGCCGCGAGGCTGCGCTCGATCTCGCCGAGCGACACGGCGTCGACGCATGCGCCTTCGTCGCGCATCAGCTTCAGGATATGGACGTTCGAGTTCGCCTTCTGTGCGTAGCGGATCACGTCGAACTGGCGCAGTTGGGCGATGCGGTCGCGGATGACGTCGGCGTCGTACACCCACAGCGGGGTGCCGTATTGCTGCGCGAGCGTCGCGAGCTGGCGGGAATCGAGGGACATGGCGGATGAATCGGATCGGGTGAACGGATAGCCGGATGATGCGCCTGATTGGCTATACAGTAAAATGCCTGTTCATCTTCATTCGATTCATTTCTGATATATAAGATCATGCTGACGCACCGTCATATCGAGGTCTTCCGTGCGCTGATG
Source organism: Burkholderia sp. AU17457 (assembly GCF_002223255.1). Lineage (NCBI taxonomy): Bacteria > Pseudomonadati > Pseudomonadota > Betaproteobacteria > Burkholderiales > Burkholderiaceae > Burkholderia > Burkholderia sp. AU17457. The sequence goes on along the minus strand of NZ_NKFB01000005.1, from coordinate 1,712,475 downwards.
GTCACCGGCAGCACGATCCGCGCGGCCGAGATGCTGTACACGTCGCAGCCGACGATCAGCCGCGAGCTGGCGCGGATGGAGCAGGTCGTCGGCTTTGCGTTGTTCGAACGCGCGCACGGCCGGCTGCGCCCGACGATGGCCGCGCTCACGCTGTTCGACGACGTGCGGCTCGCGTATGTGGGGCTCGAACGGGTCGCGGCGACGGCCGCGCGCCTGCGCGAGTTTCGCGACGGGCAACTGTCGGTGATCGCGTTGCCGGCGTTCTCGCACGCGATCCTGCCCGGGGCGTGCCGGCGCTTTCACGACGCGCATGCGGGCGTCAGCGTGTCGGTCGCGACGCAGGAGTCGCCGGTGCTCGAAGAATGGCTCACCGCGCAGCGTTACGATCTCGGGCTGACCGAGCGCGACGTCGCGCCGGCCGGCACCGTGCTCACGCCGCTGCTCGAAGTCGATGAAGTGTGCGTGCTGCCCGATGGCCATCCGCTGCTCGCGCAGGACGCGATCGACCTGCTGGATCTCGCCGATCGCCCGTTCGTGAGCCTGTCGCTGAACGATCCGTATCGCATCCTGATCGACGAGGCGTTCGCGCAGCTCGGCGTCGCGCCGCGCTCGGTGGTGGACACGCCGTCGGCCGTGTCGGTGTGTGCGTTCGTGCGGCAGGGGCTGGGGGCCGCGATCGTCAACCCGCTCACCGCACTCGATTTCGTCGGCCGCGACCTGCACGTGCGGCCGCTGACGCGGTCGTTTCCGTACCGGGTCAGCGTGATCGTGCCCGAGCACCGGCCGAAGAACCTGCTCGTCGACGCATTCGCCGATGCGCTGCGCGCCGAAGCGAAGGCGATTCGCCGCCGGCTGGCCGCCTACCTCGGCTAGCGGCACCGCCGTATGATGGGCGTTTCGCCGCCATCGCCGTCATCGCCATTTTCCGGAATCCCGTCATGACCGACGCATCGTCCTTCCTCGAACAACCGACCCTCACCGGCGCACGTGTCGTCCTGCGCCCGCTCGATGCATCCGACCGGCAGGCGCTGCTGGACGCCGCGGCCGACGGCGAGTTGTGGAACCTGACGGTCACGGTCGTGCCGGGCGCGCAGACGATCGACGCCTACATCGACGCGGCGTTGCAGGGGCGGGCGGCCGGCACCGTGATGCCGTTCGCGATCGTCGATCGTGCGTCGGGCCGCGCCATCGGCAGCACGCGCTTCTGGAAGATCGACCGCCAGAATCGCAAGCTCGAGATCGGCCATACGTGGCTGAGCGAATCGGCGCAGCGTACGCGCGCGAATACCGAAGCGAAGCGATTGCTGCTGGCCTATGCGTTCGACACGCTGCAATGCGTGCGCGTGCAGTTCACGACGGACGAGCTGAACGAGAAATCGCGCGCGGCGATCCTGCGGCTCGCTCGGTGCGCTTCAGCATCATCGACGACGAATGGCCGGAAGTACGGGCGCGACTCGACGCGAAGCTGGCGACGTAACGTGTGACGGATGACGCGGGGCGCTTGATGCTTCAGTCGTGCGTCGCGCCGCCGGCAGGGGAGGCGGCGGCGCGACGGCGGGGGAAACGGTGCGCCGCGCGCGATGCGCGGCGCCGCACAGGATGAATTACTGCGCCGATGCGAGGTGATGACGCTGCGCGAGCTTCTGTGCATCCGCGTAGTGCGCCTGCAGGATCGGCAGCGCCTGGCGTGCGACTTCCTTCAGCTTGGTGTCGCGGCCCGATGCGATTTCGGCCTGGAACGCCGAGATCGCCTTCTGCTGGCCGGCGAGCGCGACCTGTTCGATATACGCCTTGTCGAACTCGGCGCCGCGCAGGCTCTTGATGCTGTTCAGCACTGACGTGTCCGGGTCGTTGGCCGGCACGTCGACGCCGCGCGGGCTGGCCGCGCGCATTGCCTGGATGATCTTCGCATCGTCGGTCGACACGCGTTGCGCGAACGCCTTGACCTGGCTGTCCGACGTGCGCGAATCGGCGATGCGCGCGGCGTCGTGCTGGGTCGACACGGTCTTCGTGCCGTCGGTGATGAAGGTCTGGTCGGCTTCGTGGATGCGCGTCGTGGTCGCGGCCGGCGCCGCCGATGCGCCGGGTGCCGGTTGCGCGGTTTGCGCGGTCGCCGTCACGGCGACGAGAAGCAGGCCAGCGGCAGACAAGGCAAGGCGCGAAATATGGGGAAAGCGGTTCATGGGACCTCCTTTCGATCGGGGCTCTGGTAAAAAAACGGATCGTGCGATCCGTCGCTGGGCGAGAGACCGGGCGCGCCCGGGCCGGATTCGACTGCCGCTCTGCCGCGGCGGCGTTCGAAGTGCTTTCCGGCCCGACTGATTCTAGGAGAGCGGTCGGGTAGCAGGTGCAACCGTGCTGTGGCTTGTGTAACGGTTGGTAAGACGAATCGATGGGCACGCGCGCAGGCCGGTAGCGCGTACCTGATGCGCGTGCGGCGGTGGCAATTTTTGCGTGCGCGTGGCGCATGCAATGGATGAGATGCGCGTGCGCGTCATCGGCACTTCAGCGACGTGATGCCGTCGCGGCTGTTGCCGTGGCGGCGCGTCGGGCGAGGGGCGGTGTGTGAGCGTGGCGTGCGTGAAAGCGTTACACGCGATCGAGCAGCGCATCGAGGCGCGGCAGCAACGGCGTCGCGCAATGTGCCTGCAATGCGTCGGGTGCCGTGTAGCCCCACGCGACGCCCTGAAATGCGATATGCGCACGCCGCGCCGCGTCGGCATCGCGGATTTCGTCGCCGACGTACAGCACTTCGTCGGCGCGCACACCGGCCTCGCGGACGAGCGCACGCAGGCGGCGCGCCTTGCCGAACAGCGGAATGCCGCATGCGAAATGGTCGACGCGCGCGCCGGCGCGCGGGCCGAGCCGGTCACGCACGATCTCCTCGGTATTCGACGTGGCGATCGCGACGCGGATGCCGCGCGCGGCGAGCGCGTCGAACGTTTCGGCGACGCCGGGAAAGAGCCGCACGTGCGCGACGCGCGGCCGCATCAGGCGGCGTATGTCGATCGTCACGCGCGGCACTTTCCACATCGGCACGTCGAGCGCGCGAATGATGTCGCGCGCCGACATCCCGCGCAGCGCCGGGCGCAGTTCGGGCGTGGCGTCGTGAAAGCCGTGCAGGCGCGACGCTTCCGACAGCGCGGCGAGAAAACTGTCGAGCGAATCGGCGAGCGTGCCGTCGAAGTCGAAGGCGATGAGGCGGTAGGTCATGAAGCAGCGTCTCGGGTTTATCGGCGGATGCCATTGTCGCCGAATCGAGGGTGGCAGTGCGGCTGTTCGTCCACGGCGGATTCCAGTGCCCCTTGTCCCGTATCCCACGGCGCGGTATCGTCGATGCTCCGCTTGCCGCCCCTCGAACCGGAGAACAGACGTGCCCGCAGCCACTCCCGCCACGCTGAGAATTTCCACCGACAAGCGCGAGCTCGACATCGACACGATCTTCGATTTCCTGCATCGCGACGCGTACTGGTCGCAGGGCATTCCGCGCGACGTGGTCGAGCGGGCGATCGAGGGCTCGCTGTGCTTCGGCGCGTATGTCGGCGACCGGCTCGTCGGGTTTGCGCGGCTCGTCACCGATCACGCGACGTTCGCGTATCTGTGCGACGTGTTCGTGCTGCCGGCCGAACGCGGCAACGGCTACGGCCGCGCACTGATCGACCATATATTCGCGCAGGAGATGGTGCAGCGGCTGCGCCGCATCATGCTCGTCACGACCGACGCGCACGAACTCTACCGGCCGGTCGGTTTCGGTCCTTCCGCGAACCCCGAGCGGCTGATGGAGATCCGCCGGCCCGACATCTACACGAAACGCTGACGCGGCGCAGCGCATACAATACGCGCTTTCCGTTTTTGCCGAAGAGAAGCACACCATGACCGAACAGGAAGCCGAACAGCTCGCGACGCACCGCCACTACAAGGGTGGCCTGTACCGCTACATCGGCGTTGCCCGCCATTCCGAAACCGAGGAATCGGTGGTCGTCTACGAGCATCTGTGGCCGCATGCGCGCGGGCTGTGGGTGCGCCCGGAAGCGATGTTCAACGGCAACCTCGAAGACGGCACCCCGCGTTTTCGCAAGCTGCGCGACTGAGCGGGCGGCACCGGAGCCGGTGTCTAGCCGGCGCTGCCCGGCTTGTCGTGCGGCGCCTGTTGCCGCAGCGCCATCGCAAAGAAGCGCCGGATTTCATCCATCAATTCCGCGCGGGCCGACGCGAAATCGAACGCACGCCGGTTTTCATGCGCGTAGCGCCGGCGCCAGTCGTCGGCCGCATGCCGCGCTTCGCGTGCGCGCAAGTCGTCGAGTTCGGGCGTGCGCAACGCGTGATCGGCGATCAGCGTCACGCCGTCGCGGCTGACCTCCAGCACGCCGCCCGCGACGAGCAGGCGGCGATGCTCGCCGGTCGGTGCATCGACGAGCATCACGACGCCCGGCCGGATCCGCGTGAGCAGCGGCGCGTGGTGCGGATAGATCCCCAGTTCTCCGCTTTCCCCGGGAACGACGACGAAATGCGCGTCGCCGGCATACAGCACCGCTTCCACGCTGACGATGTCGAGCCTCATCGACGTTTTCATGCGTACTCCTTCAGACCGCCGCCGCGCCGGCGACGATTTCGCACAGCTCGGTGGTGATCTGTGCCTGTCGCGTCTTCTGGTACAGGTGCCGCAGTTCGCGCAACACGCGGTCGGCATTGTCCGTCGCGGTCTGCATGCTGAACATCCGCGCGCATTGCTCGCATGCGTAGTTCTCGACGACGGCCTGATAGAGCGTCGCCTCGACGTAGCGCAGCAGCAACGTGTCGACGACCGGTTTGGGCGCGGGCTCGTACAGATAGTCGGACGCGGCCGCGCCGTCGGTCGGCGCGCCGGTGTCGAGCCCCACGATCGGCAGCATCGCATCGATGCGCGGCTCGTACGCGAGCGGGCTCGTCAGCCGGTTGTATGCGACGTGTACTTCGTCGAGCTCGCCGTTGACGAACGCGGTCAGCGGCACGAGCAGCGCACCGAGCAACTGCTCGAAGTGCGGCTCGGCGGCCAGGCCGCTCGCACGTGCGGCGATGGTCGCGCCGTGGCGCAGCAGCGGCGCGAGGCCGCGCGCCCCGATCACGCTCAGTTCGCACGCGACGCCGGCCCGGTCCCAGCGTTCGAGCGCATCCACGCATTCGACGAGCAGCCGCGCATTGAGCGGGCCGCACAGCCCGCGATCGGTGCTGACGACGATCAGGCCGACGCGGCGCACGGTATCGCGTCGCGCCATCAGCGCCGATACGTGGTCGGGACGGTCGCGCAGCACGCGTTCCGCCATCGCGCCGATGCGCGCCGCGTACGGGCGGAATTCGCGCGCGCGTCGCTGCGCGCTCGCCATCTTGGTGCGCGCCATCATTTCCATCGCCTTGGTGATCTTGCGCGTGGACGAGGTACTGGCGATTTTCGAGCGGATTTCGCGTATGTGCATGTCAGGGGGGCGTCGCGGCCATCCGGATGTCATCGTGCGGATTCATGCTATCGGGACTTCACCTGAAACAATTGACGGAAATCAAACGACTTCACCCGGTCCCGCACCAGAATCCGTTCACATGATCCTTGCGAAGGGGCAGCCGATGACCGAGTTGCGCACGCATCAGAAATACGAAGCGCTGATTGCGCGTTGCCGCGCATTGCGCCCGGTGACGGTCGCGGTCGCGCATCCCTGCGACGAGGTATCGCTGCACGCGGCGGCCGCCGCCGCGCGGGCCGGCATCATCGTGCCCGTGCTGGTCGGCCCGGTGGCGCGGATCACGATGCTCGCCGCGACGCTCGGTGTCGACCTGTCCGGCTATCGGCTCGTGGACGCGCCGCACAGTCATGCGTCGGCGGCGCGCGCCGTCGAGCTGGTGCGCGCGGGCGACGCGCAGGCGCTGATGAAGGGCAGCCTGCACACCGACGAGTTGCTGGCGGAGGTGGTGCGCGCCGACACGGGGCTGCGCACCGGGCGGCGCCTGAGCCACGTGTTCATCATGGACGTGCCGACTTACCCCAAGCCGCTGTTCATCACCGACGCGGCCGTCAATATCCGTCCGACGCTCGAACAGAAGGTCGACATCGCGCAGAACGCGATCGATCTCGCGCATGCGCTCGGCATCGCCCGGCCGAAGGTAGCGATCCTGTCGGCGGTCGAGACGGTCAGCTCGAAGTTGCCGTCGACGCTCGACGCGGCCGCGCTGTGCAAGATGGCCGAGCGCGGCCAGATCACCGGCGCGCTGCTCGACGGGCCGCTCGCGTTCGACAATGCGATCAGCCCGGAGGCCGCGCGGCTCAAGCATCTCGGTTCCGCGGTCGCGGGCGACGCGGACATCCTGCTCGTGCCCGACCTCGAGTCCGGCAACATGCTCGCGAAGGAGTTGACGTTCCTCGCGAATGCCGATGCGGCCGGCATCGTGCTCGGCGCGCGCGTGCCGGTGATCCTGACGAGTCGCGCCGACAGCGAACGCACGCGCCTGGCGAGTTGCGCGGTCGCGGCGCTCGTCGCGGCGGCGGCGCGCGCCACGGCGGCGCCCGTGGACGCGCCGGCGGTTGCGGCCGACGCACACTGACGAGGCCGCGATGCGACATCCCGTCCTGGTGCTCAACGCCGGCTCGTCGAGCCTCAAGTTCTCGGTCTACGACACGCGCGACGATCGTTCGCTCGATGCGGGCCTGCACGGACAGGTCGAGAATCTGCATGGCGCACCGCATCTGTTCGTGGCCGACGCGCACGGTGCGACGCTCGCCGATGGCCCCGTCGCGCGACCAGGGCATCAAGGCGCGATCGAGGCGCTGCACGCGTGGTTCGCGGCTCACGTCGGGCGGGAGGCCGCGTTCGACGGCGTCGGGCACCGGGTCGTGCATGGCGGCCCGTATTTCACCGCGCCGGTGCGGATCGACGCGCGCGTGCTCGATGCAATCGCGTCGCTTTCGCCGCTCGCGCCGCTGCACCAGCCGCATCACGTCGACGCGATTCGCGCGGTTGCCGCGGTTGCGCCGAACCTGCCGCAGGTCGCGTGTTTCGATACCGCGTTTCATTCGACGGTGCCGGCGCTCGAACGGGAGTTCGCATTGCCGCGCGCGCTGACCGGGCAGGGCATCGTGCGCTACGGGTTTCACGGGCTGTCGTACGAGTACATCGCGACCGCGCTCGCGGCCCTCGATCCGTCGTGGGCGCAGCAACGGACGGTCGTCGCGCACCTCGGCAACGGCGCGAGCCTGTGTGCGCTCGCGAACGGCCGCAGCGTCGCGACGACGATGGGGTTCACGGCCGTCGACGGGCTGCCGATGGGCACGCGTACGGGCGCGCTGGACCCGGGCGTGATCCTGTACCTGCAGCGTCACGCAGGCCGGTCGCTCGACGAGGTCGAGCATCTGATCTATGCCGAATCGGGCTTGCTCGGCGTGTCCGGCGTGTCGAGCGACATGCGCACGCTGCTCGCGAGCGACGCACCGTCGGCCGCGCATGCGGTCGAACTGTTCGCCTATCGCGCGGCCCGCGAACTCGCCGCGCTGGCCGGTGTGCTCGGCGGTCTCGACACGCTCGTGTTCACGGCGGGTATCGGCGAGCACGCGCCGCCCGTGCGTGAACGGATCTGCAGTCGCGCGGCGTGGCTCGGCATCGTGCTCGACGACGCGGCGAACGCCGCCGGCCTGCCGGTGATTTCGAGCGACGCGTCGCGCGTGACGGTGCGCGTGATCCCGACCGACGAGAACCTGATGATCGCGCGGCACACGCGCCGCGTGCTGGACGACGCGACTCCTTCCACGCCGTATCCGACCCGGTGAGACTTCCGATGACAGCACGCGACACGCCTTCCCCTGCCGTCAGCGCCCCCGCGCTGCCGATTTTCTGGCCGATGGCCGCCGCCACGGCGATGTTTGCGGCCGGCTCCGAGATCGCGGCGCGCAATCTCCGCTTCCTCGCGGAAGAGGAGAAGCTCCATTTCGAAGCGCATCCGGCGCTGGCATCGGCGAACCGGCCGTTGCTGGAGCTGCGGACGATGACGTTTCGCGATTATTCGGCCGCGCCGGCGCACGGGTTGCCGACGATCGTCGATGCGCCGTACGCGGGGCACAGCGCGATGATCGCCGACTACCAGCCGGGGCAGAGCCTGATGCAGACGCTGCGCGAGCACGGCGTGACGCGTCTGTACCTGACCGACTGGCGCTCGGCCACCGAGGACATGAAGGACCTCGAGATCGACCAGTATCTGGCCGAGCTGAACGTGTGCGTCGACGAACTCGGCGGCCGCGTGAATCTCGTCGGGCTGTGTCAGGGCGGCTGGATGTCCGCGATGTATGCGGCGCGTTTCCCGCACAAGGTCGCGAGCCTCGTGCTGGCCGGCTCGCCGATCGACACCGACGCGGGCGACGGCCCGATCAAGCGGATGGTGCACACGTATCCGACGTCGTTCTACGAGGAACTCGTCACGATGGGCGGCGGGCTGATGCGCGGGCGCTTCATGTTGCGCGGCTGGAAGAACATGCATCCCGACCAGCACTATCTCGCCGAGCACGTCGACCTGTACGAGCATCTCGACGATCCCGAATACCTGCGCAAGCGCGAGGTGTTCGCGAACTGGTACGAAAGCCCGATCGACCTGCCGGGGCGCTGGTACCTGCAGGCGATCGTGCATATCTTCAAGGAGAACCGGCTCGCGAAGGGCACGTTCGTCGCGCTCGGGCGCACGCTCGACCTGAAGGACGTCGCGTGCCCGACCTATCTGCTCGCCGGCGAGGCCGACGACATCACGACGCCGGAGCAGGTGTTCGGGGCGCGCGATCTTCTCGGGACGCCCGCGTCGCGGATCGAGAGCCGGCTCGTGCCGGGCGGCCATATCGGCCTGTTCATGGGGACGCGCACGCTGACGACGGTGTGGCCCGACATCGCGCGATGGATCGCGGCGCAGCGCTAGATCGACACGGGGGCGACATGACGTTGCGACACAAGCGGGGGCTCGTCGTCGGCATCGCGAACGAACAGAGCATCGCGTGGGGATGCGCGCGCGCGTTTTGCCGGGCCGGCGCCACGCTCGCGGTGACCTGGCAGTCGGACAAGACCTTGCCGCACGTCGAGCCGCTGTTCGCGCAACTCGACGCGCCGATCCGGATGCCGCTCGACGTCGGGCAGCCCGACCAGATGGCGGCGGTGTTCGATGCGATCGCGGCGCAATGGGGCGAGATCGACTTCGTGCTGCATTCGGTCGCGTTTGCACCGAAGGCCGATCTGCAGGGCCGCGTGGTCGACAGTTCGCCGGCAGGCTTCTCGTTGGCGATGGACACCTCGTGCCATTCGTTCATCCGGATGGCGAGGCTCGCCGAGCCGCTGATGACGCGCGGCGGGAGCCTGATGGCGATGAGCTATCTCGGCGCGGAGCAGGTCGTCGCGAACTACGGGGTGATGGGGCCGGTCAAGGCGGCGCTCGAAGCGAGCGTGCGGTACCTGGCGGCCGAACTCGGCGGCGCGGGCATTCGCGTCAACGCGATTTCGCCGGGCGTGCTGCCGACGCGCGCGGCGTCGGGCCTGCCGGACTTCGGCCGGCTGCTCGACGACACCGCGCGCCGGGCCCCGCTGCATCACACGCTGGATATCGACGACGTCGGCGCGTTCTGCGCGTTTCTCGCCAGCGACGGCGCACGGGCGATCACGGGCGGCACGCACTATATCGACGCCGGCATGCACATGCTCTAGCGCGCCAGCGGCACGCGGTGTTCAGGCTCGCGCGAATGCCTGCACGAGGGCCGGCGGCGCGTGGGCGACCGTGACCTCCGGCGTGCCGTGCCACGCCGCGAGTTTCTTCACGGCTTTCGCGACGTCGGCCGCGAGCCCGGTGCCGAACCGCACGCCCGGCTCGACATGCACGGCCTTCAGCTCGAACGTGCCGAGCGTGCGATGCGCTTTCGCATCGACGCGGCCCACCAGCCGGCCGCGATGCAGCACGGGCAGGCAGAAATAGCCGTAGCGCCGCTTGTGCTCGGGCGTATAGCACTCGATCGTGTAGTCGAAACCGAACAGCGTCGACGCGCGCCGCCGGTCCCACACGACCGGGTCGAACGGCGATAGCAGCGTCGTGACCGTCGAGCGCAGCGTGTCGGCAGCCGCCGCCGGCAGCAGCGCGTCGAGCGAGCGATGCACGTAGGCCGGTTCCTTCCAGTCGTCGATCTGCACCGGAATCAGGTCGCCGGCCTCGGCGAGCTGCTCCAGTTCCGCGCGGTACGAACGGCGCGGCAGCCGATAGTAGTCGGCCACCCAGTCCGCGCGCACGACGCCGAGCGCGCGGCACGTGTAGTCGAGCAGCGCAGGCAGCACCGCATCGCGCGGCGGCAGGTCGCGCGTATCGTCCCAGTCGGGCAGCACGCGTTCGCGCACGTCGTACACGCGCTGGAAATTGCGGCGCTCCGACACCATCAGGTCACCCGTCGTGAACAGCACTTCCAGGTGACGTTTCTCGGGCTTGCGATCCCACCAGCCGTTGCCCTTCACACCATCCTCGCGCGCGAAATCGGCCGACCGCACCGGGCCTTGCTCGCGAATCCGCGCAAGCAGCCGTTCGATCTCCGGACGATTCTGCTCGTGCCATTCGGCCGCATATTTCCAGCCCATCCCCGACGGATCGAGCATCTTGTAGCGCATCAGCCCGAACTGCTCGATCGGCAGGAAACACGCTTCGTGCGACCAGTATTCGAACAGGCGCGCCTCGGCGAGATGTTCGTCGAGCCAGTGCGGCGGGAAATCGCCGAGGCGGCTGAACAGCACGAGATACGGGCTGCGTGCGACGACGTGGATGGTGTCGATCTGCAACTGCGCCATCCGGCGGATCGTGTCGAGCACGTCGGACTTGGTCGCCTTGCGGCGCGGCGGGGTGAGCAGGCCCTGTGCGGCGAGATGGAGGGCGCGGGCGGCGGCGGGCGAGAGCGTGAGCATCGGCGGGACGGTCGAGGGTGGCGATCGGGAGCCACTTTAGCGCGAAAGCGGCGCGCGCGTGTGACGTGCGGCTGCAACGCGTCTGACAATGGTTGACAGATGCGTTTTGCAAGTTTCCCTATAGTGCAGTTCATGGCGCGACGATCAATGCGCGCAATGATTCCGCTTCCGACGCACATATGTCCATGGCACGCAGGAAGCGAATCCGGGATTCCCGACCCCCATCGGGAGACCCGGAGCCCTGAGCGGACATCCATGCGGCTGTGCACCGGCCCCGTGTGGATGTCCGCTGATTTTTTTGCTTTTCCGGTTTTTCATCCATTGCCGCGCGACGGGTCATGCCGCGGCGCCGGCCGCTTATGCCCGCTTGCCGCGCGCGACTTCGTCGCCGGCGCCGGGCGGCAGCCGCCGCGTGATCGGAATCGACGCGAACGAGCACAGCCCGACCACCAGGAACGCGGGCCAGAAATCCGACCACATCATCGTCTGGTGACCCTGGAGCCAGTGCGACACGTGCAGCACGAGGCCGGCCACCGTCACGCCGAGGCCGAGCGACATCTGCTGCACGACGCTGCCGAGGCTCGTCGCGCGGCCTGCGTCGCGCGGCGAGATGTCCGCGTAGATCATCGAATTCAGGCTCGTGAACTGCAGCGCGGGGAAGATGCCGCCGACGAGCACGATCAGCCAGATCGCCCAGGTCGCCATGCCGGGATGGAACACGCCGTACGCGGCGATCGCGAGGCCCGCGAATGCCGCGTTGTAGATCAGCACCGTGCGAAAACCGAAGCGGCGCAGCGTATGCGTGGCGGTCGAGCGGCTGACCGCGCCGCCGAGCGCGGACGCGCACGTGATGAGCCCCGAGTGGAACGCGCTCATGCCGAGCCCTTCCTGCAGCGCGAGCGGCAGCAGGAACGGCACCGCACCGAGCCCGATGCGGAACAGCGAGCCGCCGACGACGCTTGCGTGGTACGTCGGGATCTTCAGGAAACTGAGGTCGAGCACCGGGCGCGCCTTGCGGCGCGCGTACGGCACGTACAGCGCGAGCATCGCGGCGCCGGCCGCGCACATGATGATGGCGTTCGAGCGTGACGTGAGCGCACCGTCGATCAGCGTGAGACCCATCAGCAGCATCGCGGCGCCGCTGGCCGACAGCAGGAAGCCGAACCAGTCGAGCGGGCCCGGGTCGGGCTCGTGCGTGTTCGCGATGTGCTTGCTGGCGAGGTAGATCCCGTAGATGCCGATCGGCACGTTGATGAAGAAGATCATCCGCCAGTGCAGGTAGGTCGTGATGAAGCCGCCGACGAGCGGCCCGACCGTGGGCCCGAACAGCGCGGGAATCGCGAGGTAGTTCATCGCGCGCACGAGATCGGCGCGCGGCACCGCGCGGAAGATGATGATGCGGCCGACCGGGACCATCATCGCGCCGCCGACGCCCTGGATGAAGCGCGCGAACGTGAGCACGCCCAGAGAGTTGGACGCCGCGCACATCAGCGAGCCGACGACGAAGATGCCGATCGCGGTGCGGAACACGGCACGCGCGCTGAAGCGGTCGGCGAGCCAGCCGCAGATCGGGATGAACACGCCGAGGCCGACCACGTAGGCCGTGATCGCGATGTTCAGTGTGACGGGGTTGTGCCCGAAGTCCCTCGCCATCGCAGGCAGGGCGGTGACGATGATGTTCGCGTCGACGCTTTCCATGAACAACGCACAGGCAACGATGAGCGGTGCTAGAAAGACGGGCGACATGGGCAGGGCGCGCGGTAAAGACGCCATTATGCCCACAATGTGACCGTTGCGTCACGTACGACAACAGTTGTTCCGCATGTTGCAACAGTCGTCTTTTCCGGCGGGTGGCGCGGAAAGGACGACCGCGCACGTGCGAGCGTGCGCTCCTCTCCTGGGCGATGAACAACGCAGCATCGTCGTAGCGATGCGCACGCGTCTTCGATGCGAGGCAGGAGGCCGACACGGTGATCGCCGAACCGCGTGTCGTACGGTACGTCGACCGCGCGTTCGAGTCGGAATCCGCGACGAGGGATCGACGCTGGCCCGGTCATGTCGATTCCTTTTGACGACGTGGCCGTGCGTTTCTAGAATATGAGCACTTGCTCACATTCGAAAGCCGCCTTATCGTCATGTCCGAATCGTCGTCGCGCATTCCGCTGTCGCCGCGCAAGGCGCCGCGCCAACGCCGCTCGGTGGCCACCGTCGACGCGATCGTCGAGGCCGCCGCCCGCATTCTGGAGCGCGACGGCTTCGACGGTTACACGACGAACGCGGTGGCCGCGCTGGCCGGCGTGAGCATCGGCTCGCTCTATCAATACTTTCCGAACCGCGATGCGCTGACGGCCGCGCTCGTCGAGCGCGAGAGCGCGCATCTGCTCGACGACGTCGACCGGGCCGCCGCGCTGTCGTCCTGCGACGACGTGCTGCGCACGCTGGTGCGCGGGGCCGTCGCGCACCAGATGCGCCGGCCGGTGCTCGCGCGGCTGATCGATTTCGAGGAGGCGCGCTTGCCGCTCGGCGCACGCACCGCGCGCGTCGCGGACCGCATCCACGCGACCTTGCTGCATGCGCTCGGGCTGCGCGATGCGCCACGCGTCGCTGCACCCGACGTCGTCGCGCACGATCTGCTCGCGATCGTGAAGGGCATCGTCGATGCGGCGGGTGCGCGCGGCGAGACCGATGCGGAGGCGCTCGAAGCGCGTGCGTGGCGAGCGGTACGCGGCTATCTCCGCGAGTCGCGCGAATCGAAACTTGCTTGACACGCATGTTTCGTGCGACAGTCAGGCCCATTCGCACCACAACATGACGCGTATCGATCGAAGGCCATCGAGACGAACGCGCGCGCGAACGAGACCTCGTGCCGATCCACTCACCATTCGAAAGGAGGGGACACGCCATGACGTCACGTCGTGCCGCACCGCTTGCATCTCGCTTTCCGTCGCGTCAGTCGCCGCCCGCGCCGCGTCCGCGCTGGGCGGCCGCACTGGCCATCGCCTATCTCGCCGTCGCCGGCTGCGCCGCGCAGGCCGACAATGCGCACCAGGCCGCCGCGCAAGCGGCCAGCCAGGCCGCGTTGCCGGCCACCTCCGCAGCCGCGCCCGCATCCGGCACGCTGCTGCCGCCGCCGAGCCAGCTCTACGGCGACCTGTTCGTCGCGGTGCAAACCGCGCAGCTCTATCCCGACCAGAAGACCTTCGTCGACGCCACGCCCGATACCGATCCCGCGACGATCGTGCAGTTGTATCAGCAACAGAAATCGCAGCCGGGCTTCTCGTTGAAGGCGTTCGTCGACCAGCACTTCACGCCGCCCCCGGAAGGCGGCGTGACGCCGCCGCCCAACCAGACGCTGCGCCAGCATATCGACTGGCTGTGGCCGCAGCTCACGCGCACGAGCACCACGGCGCCCCCGTACAGTTCGCTGATTCCGCTGCCGAAGCCGTACGTCGTGCCGGGCGGCCGCTTCCGCGAGGGCTACTACTGGGACACCTATTTCACGATGCTCGGGCTGCAGGTGTCGGGGCGCGAGGATCTCGTCGACGACATGCTCGACAACTTCGCATACCTGATCGATACGATCGGCCACGTCCCGAACGGCAATCGCACGTACTACGCGAGCCGCTCGCAGCCGCCGTTCTTCGCGTACATGGTCACGCTCGCCGCGCGGGTCGAAGGCGACAAGGTCTACCAGAAATACCTGCCGGCGCTGCGCAAGGAGCACGCGTACTGGATGCAGGGCGAAACCACGACGCCGCGCGGGCAGGCGACGCGCAACGTGGTCGCGATGCCCGACGGCGCCGTGCTGAACCGCTACTGGGATGCGCGCGACACGCCGCGCGACGAGTCGTATCTCGAGGACGTGACGACCGCGAAATCGGTGCCGTCCCGTCCGGCGAACGAGGTGTACCGCGACCTGCGCGCGGGCGCCGAAAGCGGCTGGGACTACAGCTCGCGCTGGTTCGGCGACGGCAAGACGCTCGCGACGATCCGCACGACGTCGATCGTGCCGGTCGACCTGAACAGCCTGATGTTCCATCTCGAGACGACGATCGTGAAGGGCTGCGCGGTCACGCGCGACATCGCCTGCGTGGCCGATTTTTCAGCGCGCGCGGGGCGGCGTGCGGCCGCGATCAATCACTACCTGTGGAACCGTCGCGGCTATTACGGCGACTATGACTGGCAGTTGCGCAAGCCGCGCGACGGCGTGACGGCGGCCGCGCTGTATCCGCTGTTCGCGGGCGTCGCATGGCCGGAGCGCGCGAAGGCGACCGCGCGCGAAGTGCGCAAGACGCTGCTGCAGCCGGGCGGCCTCGCGACGACGACCGAGAACACGGGCCAGCAGTGGGATGCGCCGAACGGCTGGGCGCCGCTGCAGTGGATCGCGATCGATGGGCTGCGCCGTTACGGCGAAGCGGCGCTCGCGAAGGACATCGGCACGCGTTTCCTGTCCGACGTGAAGCAGGTGTACGCGGCCGAAGGCAAGCTCGTCGAGAAGTACGTGGTCGAGGGCACCGGCACGGGCGGCGGCGGGGGCGGCGAATATCCGTTGCAGGACGGCTTCGGCTGGACCAATGGCGTCACGCTGAAGCTGCTGGGGCTGTACGGCGAGTAACGCACGGCGGCGCGGGCCGCATGCCCGCACGGCAAGCAACCACACGGGCCGGACCGTCGCGCAAGCGGCCGACCGGCCCGTGTCTTGATGCGGCGGGTATCAGAACGTGATCGTCGTGCGCACGCCGACCACCGTTTCGTCGCCGATGCGCGCGCCGGCCGCGTTCGGGTTCGGGATGCCGCCGCCCGGACGGAAGAAGTGCTGCAGGTCGGCCTGCACTTGCCACCACGGCGCGACCTGATACTGGTACGTCGCCTCGATGACCGTCTCCGCGCGGCGCACCGGATAGCCGGGCGTCGTGTACGCGCCGGTGTCGCCGTCGAGGCCGCGCGCATGCGAGCCGATCTTCGCGTAGCCGATCGCGATGCCGGCGACGTCGTTGTCGCGTCCGACGAACGGCGCCTTCAGCGTCACGCCGGCGTTGGCCGCGAAATCGACGATGTTGCGGTCGCCCGGCGAGCCCATCACGCGCGCGAACACGCCGACCGAGCGCGGGCTGCCGGTCGACGGCCGCCACACCATCTGGTCCGCGACCGCATAGAAGCCGTAGTTGCCGCGATGCGTGGCGGGCGTGCCGTTGCTCGCCGGATCGGCGAGCGACAATCCGTCGGCGCCGTAGCGCGGATCGTTCGCGTGCTGCGACTGATACCAGACGCCGAGTTTGTACGTGCCGGGCAGGCCGGCCGGTTGCGGCGCCTTCGGATCGGCGGGCGGCGCGTTCAGCGCGTACTGCACTTCGCCGATCACGAATGCGCCGCTGCGCAGGTTGAAGTTGGTGCCGTGCGCGTTCAGCACCTGCGCGTCGCCGTCGCTGCGGCCGGCCGGGTTGCCGTCGAACACGCCGACCATTGCGGTCCACGCGTCGGCCGGCTTCGCGCGCAGCCGCACGCCGAGCGACGACAGCGGATACGCGGGACCGCCGGACGGCAGGTCGGTGGACGGCAGCACGGGCCAGCCGAACGTCGCGTTCATGAACGTCGCCGCGTTCTGGCTCACCATGAATTCCTGGTCGACGCTCTGCTGGCCGACTTTCACGTCGACCTTGCCGTCGAGCAGCGATTGCTGATACCAGAGCTCCCACAGGCGCGTGGTCGAATTGGCTTCGATGCCGGTCGCGGTCTGCAACGTCTGCAGGTAGCGCTGCGTGAGGTTGGTGCCGTGGATCTGCAGCCCCGACACGTTGAACGTGCCGCCCGGCAGGCCGATCGCCTTGCCGGTGTCGACGTCGAAACCGAACTGCGTGAGCCCCTGGTATGCGCCGCCGCGCCCCGTGCCGCCGGACGTGTTGTACAGGTACTCGCTGGTTTCCTGCAGGCTCAGCGTGACGCCGTGCGCGTCGAGCACGTCGCGCAGGCCGCCGATGTTGCCGAGCAGGTTCGATCGCTCCCACAAGCCGGTGGGAGCAGGCGCGGCAGCATCGGCGGCCTGTTGTTGCGCGGGGGCGGCCGCATCGCGCGCGCCGGCCGCCGGTTCGGTTGCGGCGGGAGACGTCGCTTGCGCGAATGCGGGTGCGGCGGCGAACGACAGCAGCAGCGCGGCGAGCGCATCGACGCGACGCTTGCGCGGGACGGGTGCGAGAGGATGCTTCATTTGGGCTCCGTTGGCAGTTTGATTAGTTGCGCTGAAGAAATGGGAACGGGGTGCGGGGGCGTATGGCGAGACGGCCCGCACGGACGGAGAGGGGGTTACGGCAGCCAGCCGCCGACGCGCCACACCTGCGCGAAGCCGACGCGTGGCGCGACCGAGCACAGCAGCGCGGCGAGCGCGAGCGCGGCGGCCGTCGCGGCGATCAGCACGCAGTCGAGCAGACGGGGCGGCGCCGGCACGTGGGCGAGCGCGCAGCCGCGCCAGTGGCCGAATGCCCGCGCGAACGGCGAGCGGCCGAAAAAAGAGCGGTCGCACGCGACGTGCACGACGCGCTTGAGTCTGACCGCGAACGATTGAAAGAACATGACGCTGCCTCCGTTCCGCCCGGCGAACGCCGGACGACGTGATCGAGCGCGGGTGCGTGACGCGACCCTGCGATCGGAGGATGGAACATAACGGAGCGTGCGACTGACGAACCGGCGATGGCCGGCCCGGGAGGACGCGCGCTAACCCGACGAATGCGAGCTAGCGGCGAAAGACATGCGTCTGGCTGCTATCTCGCGATGGCTTGGCCGGCCTGGACCGGCATCGAACTGCAACTGGAGCATGTGTCCACGGAGGGACTCCCTTGATGAATTGGGGCGGATTGTAGTCGCGACTTTTGCTGCGGCGCAAGCAAAAAACGCACGAAAGATGCGCTGTGTCGCGTGCGCGTCGCCGCGTGGCGGGGCTCTCTCGCGCGCGCCCGGCGATCGTGAAAAGGATGCGCGGCAGGGTGCCGTGCCGTTGCTCGCACGCATCGGCGCGCGGTGGCGCGATGACGGCGCTGAAAGGTTTCGGAACGTTATTTCAAGGGCAAATCTTTCAGTCGCGTCAGGCGGGGAATTTATTTCGAAAAATGGGGTTTCAAGGGGTTGACTTCACTTTCGGGCGGTCCATAGAATCCGCCATCTTCACTCTTGGGGCCGCCGCCTTGGACGCCTGCAGTAGTCGATCTTCGAACGAAATTTCCGCCTGAGCGACCGACGTCCGCGCCTCATCGAAGCCGCCGTTTGTCTCCCGGGCAAACGGTGCGCGCAGCAGTATGCCGCAGCAACTCCCTACGTGCACCCTGATTCGCGCCGGTTAGCGTGATGCGTTCCCGCATGCGCTGCCCGGTTTCACCGCCGCCAGGCAGGCGGCCGCGTTCGCGCATCCGTTCTCCGGGCGCGCGAATGCCGGCCCGCCCGCCGGACGGCGGTCAACCGTGTTCCCCGGAACACCGCACAGGAGCCGCCATGAACGACAGTGACAGTTGTCCCTTATGCCCGTTGCATACGCAGACCCTTTTGAACCCGGGTCGCGGGGACAATCCGGCCGCCTAGCCTGACACGTCGTTCAGGCGCCGGACTGGCCCCGCGCCCACGACGCGGCCGGCACGATGCCGTCGCCGCACGGAGCCAGACCATGAACTTCGGCCTTCTGCTGTCGAACCTTCCGCACGTCACGGAATCGCGCCCCCACTACGACGCGATGCTGACGCTCGACGCCCGTCCGCGGGTGTTCTCCCGCCTGCTGAACCAGCTGAAAGCATTGATCCACTGAACAGAAACGCCGAGCGCGCCTCGGCATGCGCACGCGCGCCCGCCTTCGAGCGGCCGTCCCGTGCGCATTCCAAGGTCACACGCTCATCGAATCGCATAACCCTTAGCCGTACGGAATACATCATGTCCACGCCCTCCAACGTCTCTCCACCGATCGCGGTCGAGCGCAACGCCGTACTCGACGAAGCCCATCTGGGCGACATCCGCGGTGCGCTCGGCACGATCTCGCACCACGACACCGGTGCGCGCGGCACGTGGTGGGCGCGCCTGCGCACGCTGCTCGCGATCATCGGCCCGGGCCTGATCGTGATGGTCGGCGACAACGACGCCGGCGCGTTCGGCACCTATACGCAGGCCGGCCAGAACTACGGCACGACGCTGTTGTGGACGCTGCTGCTGCTCGTGCCCGTGCTGTACGTGAACCAGGAAATGGTGCTGCGCCTCGGCGCGGTCACGGGCGTCGGCCATGCGCGCCTGATCTTCGAACGCTTCGGCAAGTTCTGGGGCGCGTTCAGTGTGATCGACCTGTTCCTGCTCAACGCACTGACCATCGTCACCGAGTTCATCGGCATCACGTTCGTGCTGGATTTCTTCGGATTGCCGAAGGTGGCCGGCGTGTGCGTGGCCGCGGCCTTGACGATGGCGGCCGTCAGTACCGGCGACTTCCGGCGCTTCGAGCGGTTCGCGATCGGGCTGTGCGTGCTGAGCCTGCTGCTCGTGCCGGTGCTCGTGTCGATCCACCCGCCGGTCGCGCAGATGACGCGCGATTTCTTCGTGCCGAACTGGCCCGCGCACGCGAAGCTGTCGGACGTGATGCTGCTCGTGATCGGTATCGTCGGCACGACGGTCGCGCCGTGGCAATTGTTTTTCCAGCAGAGCTACGTGATCGACAAGCGCATCACGCCGCGCTTCATGAAATATGAAAAGGCCGACTTGTGGATCGGCATCGCGTTCGTGCTGGTTGGCGCGGTCGCGATGATCGGCTTCAGCTCGGCGTTGTTCGGCGGCCATCCGGAAGCCGGCAACTTCACCGACGCGGGCGGGGTCATCGCCGGCCTGGAGCGGTATGCGGGCCGCACGAGCGCGACGCTGTTCGCGGTCGCGCTGCTGGACGCGTGCATCATCGGCGCGGCGGCCGTGTCGCTGTCGACCGCCTACGCGATCGGCGACGTGTTCAAGATTCGCCACTCGCTGCACCGTGGCGTGACCGACGCGAAGGGCTTTTATCTCGTGTATTTCGGCATCGTCGCGGCCGCGGCCACGCTCGTGCTGATCCCGGGCAGCCCGCTGGGGCTGCTGACCGAGGCCGTGCAGACGCTGGCGGGCGTGCTGCTGCCGAGCGCGACGGTGTTCCTGCTCGTGCTGTGCAACGACCGCCAGGTGCTTGGACCCTGGGTCAACTCGACGAAGCTCAACGTGTTCACGGGCGCGGTGATCTGGGTGCTGGTGCTGCTGTCGATCATCCTGACCGCGTCGGTGATGTATCCGGACATCAGCGGCGAAGCGATCGTCGACGTGCTGGTGGGCGGCACCGTGCTCGCGATCGCCGGCTATCTCGCGACGGTGCTGATTCGCCGCAACAAGCGCGTCGTCGAGCCGGCCGTCGATCGCTCGCTGCGCGACACGTGGCGCATGCCGCCGCTCGACACGCTCGAGTCGCAGAACATGACGCTCGCGACGCGGATCTGGATGGCGGTGCTGCGCGGCTATCTGGTGATCGCGGTCGGCCTCGTGATCGTGAAGGTCGTGCAGATGACGCTGCTGAAGTAACGGCGATCGTCTGCCAGGAAGCGGCGCCGGACCCGGCACCGCGCCGCAACCCGTCCATGCCGGCCCGCGAGGCCGGCATGTGCGTTTTACGCGGGCGATGACGCGCAACGGCGTTGCGCCGCCGCCGCGTGTCAGATCAGCTCGAGCTTCGACGTCAGGTACGTGAGCTGGATCCGGTTCGCGACGCCGAAGCGCTTGCGCAGCTTGCGCAGGTGATAGTCGACGTTGTGCGCGCTGGTGTCGAGGCGCCGGCCGATCTCCTTGTCGGACGCGCCTTCGGCGATGCCGAGCAGCAACTCCTGCTCGAACGGCGTGAGCCCGTTGACCGCACGCTCGCGCGACGTCGAGATCAGTTGCGGCGACGCGAACTTGTGGACCGACAGCCCGATCGACAGCGCCTGCTCGATCGTTGCCGGCGTGATCCATTCGCGCGTGCGACGCGGCGCGGTGAAGCTCATGAACGCGTGGAGCCGCGTGCCGGGCACGGCCATCGAATACATGATGCCGCTGCACATCCCGTCGTCCTGCATCGTCTGCAGGAAGCCGTCGAGCGCGGCCGGGCTCACCGACGGCGCGTCGTCGCGCTCGCGGTGCGCGCGGCGCAGCTGCTGCAGGTCCCACACGATCGGCATGTTGCACACGCGTGCGCCCAGCGTGCGCGGATCGACGTCGTGGTGGCTGTGCCGCACGTAGTCGCCGCGATAGGTGGCCGGCGTGAACGCTTCGTGCAGGTAGAGACTTTCGACGCGCTCGCGCGCGAATTCGAGTGCGAAATACGCGAACGTCGAGAACCCGGTCAGATGCAGCAGGCTCGTGACGATCCGGTTGCGCTCGGCCGTGCTCTGCGCGTGCGCGAGCGTATCGGCGACGCCGAGCTTCGGCGCGTGCGGCTGCGCGTCGTCGCCGCGCTTCACGTCGTCGCACCAGACGACCTGCACGGCGCGCTCGCGCAACGCGTCCGCGCCGGCGTTCGATCCGCGCGACGAGCGCGGCAAGCTGGTTGGGGCGACCGCTTCTTCATGCAATGCAATATCGGACATGAGCCATCCCTCGGAATCGACGCGCATCGCCTGGCGGCGGCCGTATCGTGTACGGCATTCGCGGCGGTGCGACCGAGCATCGTTGTGATTGCGCCGATCGTCATCCCTGACGAAACGCGGGGGCATTGTACAAAAATGCCGGTGTGTGGGTAATATGCCGTAATACTAATGGCGGCGAAAGGTTCATCTTCGAACGCATATAACGACGACCAGAAAATCATAAAGAAAAGACCGGATCGTGACGGGGCGCAGTTTCACATATTGGGAAAGGGCGGGCTCCTCATGACATATGCTGACGGCGCACCACGCGTCGAGTGGTTCTCACAAGCCGATATAGCGGCCGCTGCCGCTTATTCGAACGAATATCACGCAATCGAGCGTGACGTTTTTACCGGTATTCAAATAGCGCCAGGTAAAACCGACCTTGCGTCATTCGATTTCGCGCAATGCCATGCGCGATTGCGGCAAATCGGCTTCAGCACGCTCGGCTACGGCGCGTACGAAATGATCGGGCGCCGCATTCTGCGCGCGCATCTGCTGCGCGATCTCGCGCCGGCGACGTTCATGCAGCCGTTCATCGAAGGGATGCTGTACGAAAGCGACCCGCGCTTCGCGCAGGTGCGGCAGAGCGGCTTCCCGGTCGCGTGGCGGCTCGACGAGATCGAGGCGGTTGCGCAGGGCAGCGGCGACCGCAAGGTGCTCGCGCTCGCCGGCCACTTGCGTGCGCACGCAATGAACAGCGGCGTGATCTTCAGCCTGTCGGCGCCGCGCCTCGACCTGCGCGTCGCGGTGAACCTGACGTCGGAAACGCACGGGACCGAATGGATCGACGATCGCGTGATCGGCGGCGCGCTGTCGGTCAGTCTTGCCGTGCACCGCGTCGCGCTGCCGTTCCTCGAGGCGCGTGTCGCGCGCATGCGCGGCTTCGCGCTCGGCGACGAGCAGCAGCAGGTGCTCGACCGGCTCGTGCACGGGCTGTCCGACCAGGAGATCGCGAGCGCGCTGCGTACGTCGCTGCACAAGGTCGGGCACCATATCCGCTCGCTGGAAAAGCAGTTCAACGTACAGAACCGCGCGCAGCTCGCG
Source organism: Burkholderia sp. AU17457 (assembly GCF_002223255.1). Taxonomy (NCBI): domain Bacteria; kingdom Pseudomonadati; phylum Pseudomonadota; class Betaproteobacteria; order Burkholderiales; family Burkholderiaceae; genus Burkholderia; species Burkholderia sp. AU17457. Next base: position 1,689,866 of record NZ_NKFB01000005.1, on the reverse strand, counting down.
TATCTCGCCGCGCGGCGGCTGCCGTCCTGACCTGACGCGTGCCGAACACGCGCCGGCGCCCCCTGCGCGCAATGGAAGCGGTTCCGGCGGCGCGTGCCCGAACCTGCCGCCGGGTTTCGTAGTCCGATTCGATCGTCTGACGAAAACGCGCTTTCACGCTACGAGGCGCGCTTCTTTTTCCGCCGTTTCCCGTCGCTACACTCGTCCCATTCAACGGTCCGCGCAGCACGGGGAAGGGTTGCCCGTGCCAGCCGGCGATAACGACAGGACAACGGCACGATGGCTGAACCGAAGGCGCTCCCCCGCGACTGGCAGCGGTTGTTTTCCGCCGGCCGCGGCGTGTCCGGACGGCGCCTCGGGGGCGCGTCGCCGCGCGCCGACCTGTTTCTCGCGACCTTCATCGTCGCGGTCGTCGCGCTGTTCATCCTGCCGCTGCCGCAGACCGCGCTCGACGGGATGATCTCCCTGAATCTCGCGGCGAGCGTCGTGCTGCTGACGGTGTCGACCTACGTGCCGTCGGCGGTCAGCTTCTCGTCGTTCCCCGCGTTGCTGCTGTTTACGACGCTGTTCCGGCTCGCGCTGAACATCGCGTCGTGCAAGCTGATCCTGCTGCATGCGAACGCCGGCCACGTGATCGACGCGTTCGGGCGGCTGGTGGTCGGCAACAACGTGGTGGTGGGCGGCGTGGTGTTCCTCGTGATCGCGGTCGTGCAGTTCATCGTGATCGCGAAAGGGTCGGAGCGGGTGGCCGAAGTCGGCGCGCGCTTCTCGCTCGACGCGATGCCGGGCAAGCAGATGAGCATCGATGCCGACCTGCGCGCGGGCATCATCAGCGCCGACGAAGCGCGCGAGCGCCGCGAGAAGCTCGAGCAGGAATCGCAGATGCACGGCGCGATGGACGGCGCGATGAAGTTCGTGAAGGGCGACGCGATCGCGGGCCTCGTGATCGCGTTCATCAACATCGTCGCGGGGATCGCGGTCGGCACGCTGATGCACGGGATGGACATCGGCGAGGCGCTGCAGCGTTACGCGATCCTGACGGTCGGCGACGGGATGGCGTCGCAGATTCCGTCCCTGCTCGTGTCGATCGCGGCGGGCATCGTGACGACGCGCGTCGCGACGCGCGATGCACGGCAGCGCCAGCTCGGCGAACAGCTCGGCGAGCAACTGGGCGCGCATCCGCGCGCGCTGCTGATCGCGGCGTTCGTGCTGACCGGTTTTCTCGTCGTGCCCGGTTTTCCGAAATGGTCGTTCGCGCTGATCGCGCTTGGCCTCGGCGCGTTTGCGTTCTCGCAACTGAAGCGCAAGACGTCCGCGCCGAGCTTCAACCTGATTCATGTCGCGGGGCGCGTCGGCGCGGCCGACGACGGCCAGCCCGCGAAGGTGTCGCACGCGGCGGGCGTCACGTCGCTGATCGCGGTGTCGCTGTCCGACGACCTGCGCACGGGCCTGAACCTCGCGCAACTGCAGGCGGCGCTGTCGAGCGCGAAGGCGCGCGTCGACGCGGACATCGGCACGGTGTTTCCGCGCATCACGCTGAACGACGACGAGGGCGCGCCGGCCGGCACGTACCGGATCTACCTGCAGGACGTGCTCGCCGCGCACGGCGCGCTGAAGCCGGGCTGGCTGCTGTGGGACGGCGTCGCGCCGCTGCCCGAGCGCGCGGAGCGCCAGCCGGCCGAGGCGTTCGGCCCGTTCGCGACCGCGCTGTGGATCAAGCCGGACGGCGCGGCGCCGGACGGCAAGTGGCTGTCGAGCGAAAGCGCGCTGGCCGCGCACGTCGAGCAGATCGTGCGCCAGCATGCCGACGAATTGCTCGGCATCCAGGAGACGCAGGCGCTCGTGCATCTGGTGCGCCGCGATCACCCGGAGCTCGTCGGCGAACTGACGCGGCTCGTGCCGCTGCAGCGCGTGACCGAAGTGCTGCGCCGGCTGCTCGCCGAACAGGTGCCGATCCGCAATTTGCGCGTGATCTTCGAGAGCCTGATCACGTGGGCGCCGAACGAGCCCGACGACGTGATCGCGCTGGTCGAACTCGTGCGCGTCGACCTGCGCCGGATGATCACCGATCGTCATGCGGGCACGGCGCGCCAGCTGCGGGTCGTGCTGTTCGAGCAGAACCTGCAGGAGCGGATCGAGCGCGCGGTGATGCGCACGAAGCAGGGCAATTTCCTCGCGCTGTCGAGCGCGGTCAAGCAGGACATCGGCGAGCAGGTGCGCGCGATCGTGCAGGCCGCGCAGGCGGCCGGCCCCGGCGGCCACGGCAATGCGCCGGGCGCCGCGCGGCTCGCGGTGATGGTCGCGCTCGGCGCGCGCCGCTACGTGAAGACGATCCTGCAGCCGGTGCTGCCCGAACTCGCGGTGCTGTCGTACCAGGAAGTCGAGGAGGACGTGCAGTTGCATACGGTCGGCTGGGTGAAGAACCCGCCGGACGACGGGACGGTCGGCGCGGGCGCCGACGTGCGCGCGCCGGGAGCCGTGCAATGACGAGCTCGACGATCCTCGACCTGACGCGCCAGGCGCTGATGCTCGTGCTGCTGCTGTCGCTGCCGATCGTGCTGATCGCGACCGTCACCGGTCTCGTCGTCGCGATCCTGCAGGCCGTCACGCAGGTGCAGGACGCCAACATCGGCATCGCGGTGCGGCTGATCGCCGTGATGGTCGCGCTCGTGCTGCTGTCGGGCTGGCTCGGCGGCGAAGTGCTGCGCTTCGCGCAGCAGGCGCTGGAACGCATGTTCGTTTCTTCCACAGGAGTCCTTTGATGCGTCGACGCGTCGCCTCGATCCGGTTTCAACCGCGCAGCCTGCAACGGGCCGCGCTTGCCGTGTGCGCGACCGCGCTGCTCACGGCGTCGCTGTGCATGGCGCCCGCGCAGCATGCGCGCGCCGCGGACCTGCGCTGGCGCAACAAGCCGTTCACGATCGTCGCGAACGGCAAGAAGATCGGCGACTTCATCCGCGAGCTCGCGTCGTCGCAGGGCGTGACGGCGGTGGTCGACCCGAAGGTCGACGGCGTGATCAGCGGCCGCTTCTCCGGCACGCCGCAGCAGACGCTCGACACGATCTGCTCGACCTACGGGCTCACGTGGTACTACGACGGCTCGTTCCTGTACGTCGATCCGGCCGACCAGTCGCAAACGCAGATGATCCCGATCCCGCCGAACGCGTCCGGCGAAATCGGCCGCGCGCTGCAGGCGATGCAGATTCCGGACAAGCGCTACACGCTGGTGATCAACGATCGCGCGAACAGCGTGTACGTGGCCGGCCCGCGCCGCTACGTCGAGCTCGTGCGGCAGGCGATCGGCTCGGTCGGCGATCCGTCGGCGAACGGCGCGCATGCGGACATCCGCGCGTTCCGGCTGAAATACGGCTGGGCGTCGGATTTCACGATCAACCGCTCGGGCAAGGAAGTGACGGTGCCGGGCGTCGCGACGATCCTGCGCCGGCTGTTCGGCAAGACCGGCGACACGGTCGCGGCGCCGTCGAGCACGCCGCTCGGGCAGGCCGCGCGCCAGGTGAAGCTCGGCTCGGGGCTGACGATCGCGGTGCCGCGCCTCGACTTCCCCGACATCTCCGGCGGCCCGCGGCAGGGCGGCTATGGCGGTGCGGACGGCCCCATGGGCGGCGGGTTCTCGCCGTTCTCGAACAACGGCGGCGGCGACACGCTGCCGCAAATCGTCGCCGATCCGGCGATCAACGCGGTGATCGTGCGGGACCTGCCGGAGAACATGTATCGCTACCAGTCGCTGATCGGCCAGCTCGACGAGCGGCCGCGCATCGTCGAGATCAACGTGACGATCATCGACATCAACGAGGATTCGCTCGACAGCCTCGGGATCGACTGGCGCCTGCACACGACGCACGGCGACGTGCAGATCGGCAACGGCCAGAACGCGCTGAACGGCAACACGCAGTACAACGGCGCCGGCAATCCGCCGCTGACGTTCGGCATCGGCACGTCGGAAACCGGGCAGACGGGCGCGTTCATGCCGACCGGCATCGCGCTGACCGCGTCGATCGGCGGGTCGCTGCGCAACTACCTGCTCACGCGCGTGAACGCACTCGCGCAAAAGGGTCAGGCGCAACTGCGATCGAAGCCGAAGGTGCTCGCGCTCGACAACACCGAGGCGATCCTCGAGAACCTCACGCAGTTCTACGTGCAGGTGCCGGGCTATCAGGATTCGTCGCTGTACAGCGTGACCACCGGCACCAGCATCAAGGTGACGCCGATGATCGTCGACGAGGCGATCCGCAATGCGGCCGCCGTGTCCGGCAACCCGCAGAGCGTGATGATGTCGATCGACATCCAGGACGGCAACATCGTGCCGGGGCAGGCCGTGTCGAACGTGCCGGTGATCCAGCAGCGCAACATCGTCACCAAGACGATGATCGACGAAGGCAAGAGCCTCCTGATCGCCGGTTTCAACGACGACGAGGTGCGGCTGAACAAGAGCGGCGTGCCCTGGCTGTCCGACATTCCGCTGATCGGCAACCTGTTCAAGTACACCGACAAGTCGGGCAACCACATGGAGCGGTTCTACCTGCTGACGCCGCGCGTCGTGACGAACGCGTCGATGTATGCGCCGGACGGCTCGCCCGTGAACCCGGGCGTCGACGGTCCGGCGAACCCCGAAGGGCTGTCGATGTATCGTCCGCCGGACAACGACGTCGCGGTGCCGCTGACGCCGAAGCCGCTGCCCGGCACGAAGTTCGGTCCGCCCGCGTTGCCGCCGCCGCCCGTGGGCGCGGCGTCGCAGCCCGCGGCGACGACCGCAGGAGTAGCCACGCATGTCGACGAGCATCATTGATCCGCACGGCGACGGCGCATTGCCCGGCGGCGCGGGAAGCGCGGGGGCCGGCTCGGCCGCGCTCGCATCGCCGTGGAATCTGTGCTTCCTGAGCGGGCCGATGTACGGCCGCACGATGTCGCTCGCGCGCGGCGCGAACTGGGTCGGCACGGCGGCCGACTGCGAAGTGATCCTGCCCGATCGCGAGATCGGCGCGAAACAGGTGTGCCTGCAGGTCGGCGCGCTCGCGGTGACCGTGCAGAACCACGGCGGCGACGCCGGCGCGCCGGTGCTGTTCAACGACGAGCCGCTCGGCGCCGGCCGCCGCTCGCTGACGCCGAACGACGTCGTGACGGTCGGCTCGATCCGGCTCGGCATCGCGCGGCATGCGCAGGCGAGCGTCGCGGTGCCCGACGAAACCGATGCGCCGGACACCGCGCGCGAGGCCGCGTGGCTCGGCTGGCTCACGGGCGGGCTGCGGCGGCTGGGCAGCCGGCGGCTCGTGATCGCGCTGGTCGCGCTGTGGGTCGGCGTGCTGCTCGGCGCGCTCGGCTACGGCTTCGTCGCATGGTCGGGGCGCCTGCCGTGGCAGCACGAATCGGTGCTCGCGCGCACGCACCGGCTGCAGCAGCTGCTGCACGCGTATCCGGAGCTGGCGGTCGCGCCGCGCGACGACGGCGTGATCGTGTCGGGTTACGTGAGCGATCCGGCCGCGCGCGAACGCGTCGCGCAGATCGTCGCGGGCGTCGACAACGCGGCGCTCGGCAACGTCTACGTGGTCAGCGATCTGGTCGCGACCGCGCAGACCTATTTCAGCGATACGGCACTGACGGTCACGTATCTCGGGCGAGGCCGGATCGAGCTGACGGGCACGGCCGCGCGTGCGCAGATCGAGCCGCGCATCCGCAACTACATGAAGGATGCCCGGCCGGCGCTCGAGGTGGTCGATCACGTGCGCGACGCCGATGCGGCCGCGCCGCGCACGGCGACGACGCTCGGCGGCACGGCAGGCATTCCGGAGATCACGACCGTGTTCGCCGGCGACGGCGACCAGCGCTACATCGAAACGATCGACGGCAGCCGCTATTTCGAAGGCGCACGGCTGAAGGAGGGCGCGACCGTCGTGTCGATCGGCCCGGACGAAGTGGTGTTCGAGCGCAACGGCCAACGCATCACGATGCCGCTCGGCGGCCCGTCCGCGCATGCGCCCGAGCAGGCGCCGGCGCCGCCCGTGGCGCCGCTCGCGAGCGGGGCGGCGGCGGGCGTCGCGCAGCCGGTGCCGGGGCCGACGCTGCTGCCCGATGCGCCGGCGACGCCGGCCGTCGCGGCGGCCGGCGCATCGAAGGGCGCGACGCACTAGCGTCGCGACAGGATTTGCGCATCGCGTCGCGCGATGCGCGCATTACGCGACACGCCGCGCATGCGGCGCGTCACGTCGCCGGCGGGGCATGGGGCCGCCGCCGGAAGGTGGAGTGTGGTTCACGTAAAGGAGCGAAGCATGGGTACCTCGGCAGCAGGTGGTGTGACGAATACGGGCGACGTGCAGAAGCAGGCCGACGACCTGACCAAGACGCAGCTGGAACTGACCAAGATCAATTTCCAGGTTCAGCAATCGACTGCGACGTTCGAAACCAGCAACGCAGTGACCGCGCAGGAAGGGACGGCGAACGCCCAGGTTGCGCAACACCTGAGTTCCGCCGGCCGCGCGTGACGCCGGTCGCCGGCCGAGCCGCGCGACGTCGCATGCCGGGGCCGCCCGTGACGGGCGCCCGGTGGGGCGTCGATGCGTGCCGGCCGGCCCGTTTCCGGCTTTGCCGGTCAAGGAGGACACGATCATGTCGGTAACAGGCGTAGGCGCGGCGCCGCCGGGCGCGGCGGCGCTCGCGAGTGCCGCGCAGCAAACGGGCGCGGCGTCCGATCCGGCGCAGGTGCGCCAGTTCGATGCGCTGATGCAGCCGGGCGCGTCGGCGGCCGCTCCGCCGTCTTCGTCGGGCGTCGCGATGGCGCGCGCGCCGGCGGATGCGGCGCCGGCCGTGCAGATGACGCCCGCGCAGGCGAACCAGTCGTCGCTCGTCGAGCGGTTGCGCACGTACGGCAACGATCTCGATTCGCGGTACGCGAACATCGACAAGCACCGCAACGAGATGCTGACGTCGATGGCGGACAGCCGCAGCGACCCGCTGATGACGATGGTGAAGGCGATGGATTTCCAGTGGACGGCAACCACCACGATTTCGGAATACCAGTTGAGCCTGTCGGTTGCGCAGGCGGCGAACGGCTTCACGCATACGGTGCTGAAGACGCAGGAGTGAAAGCGCGCGTGTGGACCATAGGGTCCCATGCGCACTGAAGCGGACAAACGATGACGACGATCGATTCGACGCCGCGCACGCATGCGTGGCGCAGCCGGGCGGCGCGCGCGCTGCTCGCGGGGCTGCTCGTGCTGTTGGCCGGGTGCCAGAAGGAGTTGTACTCGGGCCTGTCGGAGCGCGACGCGAACCAGATGATCGCGGTGCTCGGCGACGCGGGCATCAGCGCGTCGAAGGACAACGACGCGCGCGACACGTCGGACCGCAACGCATGGCTCGTGAGCGTCGCGGACGGCGACATGCAGGCGGCGCTCACGGTGCTGCACGCGAACGGGCTGCCGAAGCCGAGCTATGCGAGCCTCGGCGAGCTGTTCCAGAAGCAGGGCCTCGTGTCGACGCCGGCCGAGGAGCGCGTGCGCTACCTGTACGGCGTGTCGCAGGATCTGTCGCGCACGCTGCAGGACATCGAGGGCGTGGTGGTCGCGCGCGTGCAGGTCGTGATTCCGGAAAACGATCCGCTCGCGGACAAGATCAAGCCGTCGTCGGCCGCGGTGTACATCCGCTACCGGCCGGGCGTCGACCTGCGCGCGATGGCGCCGATGGTCAAGGATCTCGTCGCGCACAGCATCGAAGGGCTGCAGTACGACAACGTGTCGCTGTTCCTGCAGCCGGCCGCCGCGCGCGCGGCGCGCGTGGACGGGATCGGCAGCGCGGTGTCCGACATCCTGCGGTTGCGCTCGCCGCTCGGCTGGCTCGTGTTCGCGCTGATCCTGCTGACCTGCGCGGTGATCGCGCTGTCGGCCGCGCGACGCGGGATGTTCGGCGCGCGGCTCGCGGGCCTGGTCGGCGCGCCGCGCGGCGCGAGCGCCGGCGGTACGGCCGCGCAGCAGGCAGGCGGCGGGCTGCGCACGCCGGACGGCGCGCGCGACGGCGCATGAGCGATCCGCACGCGCTGTCGCCGGCCGCCGCGTCCGAGGCGGCGCTGCTGCCGTGGCTGCACCCGCTTGCGCCGCCGCCGGCCGCGCGCGCTGCCGCGTTCCATGCGCTCGTCTGCGATTTCAACCTGCGGCCCGACCGCTATCTGCACGTGACGCGCGTGCCGGCCGACTGGCCCGCGCGCTACCGTTCGCCGGACGCGTTCGGCGCGGCCGGCCGCAAGCTGCTCGCGCGGCACCTGCTCGACGTGAACGGCGTGGCCGACCGGCACGACTTCGACGTGGCGAACCCGTGCGCGCGTCTCGCGCTGCTGCCGGGCGCGGCGCTCGAGCAACTGGCCGCGTATGCGGGGCTGCTGCTGCATCGCGCGTGGCTGCGCGACGCGCTGGCCGGGCGCCGCATCCGCGCGGAAGTCGCGGCGCGGCTCGGCGGCGATGCGCTCGAACTCGCGCTCGAACGCGCGCCGGAATTCGGCGCGCTCGCGGAAACGCTCGAACCGTGGCGCGCCGATCCCGCCGCGCTGCCGGTCGTGATTCGCGCGCGCGGCGGGCGGCTGCTCGCGGATTTCATCGGCGTGGCCGGCGACGCGGTCGCGCGGCGCGTGCGCCTGAAATTCAATCGCGCGATCGACGACGAGGCGCCGTACTGGCTGAACCGCGCGCAGCGCGACCAGTTCGGCGAACTGATGTTCCTGTTTCTGATTCCCGAGAGGCTTGCGTCATGGGACTGGCTTTTCTGATCACGAGCGACAACCTGCAGCTGCTGTCGGAGCGCAAGGTGCTCAAGGAGCGCGAATACGCGGCGCTGCTCGACGCGTCCGCGGTGATCGCGACCGCGCATGAAGAGGCCGCGCGCATCGTCGCCGACGCGCAGCGCGAATTCGACAAGCGCCAGGCGGCCGGCTACGACGAAGGCATGCGCCGCGCGCAGCGCGAGCAGGCCGCGCAGGCATACACGCAGGCGCTCGCCGCCACGCGCACGATGGAGACGATGAAGGACGCGATGGCCGACATCGTCGTGAAGGCCGTGCGCGCGATCGTCGGCGAGATGAGCACGCAGAAGCTGTACGAGGCCGCGCTCGCGCGGATCGCGCCGCTCGTGCGCGACGAGGCGTTCCTGATCGTGCGCATCGCGCCCGGCCGCACCGACGAGATGCGCGACGCGCTCGACGGCGCGTTCGCGGGGCAGTCGAACCGGCAGAAGATCCGCATCGTCGAGGACGCGCAGCTCGAACGCCATGCGTGCACCGTCGAGACGCCGTCCGGGCGCATCGACGCGAGCCTCGACCTGCAGATCGACGCGTTGCGCCAGGCGATCCGCCGCGACGCACTGAAGGGCGCCGCGCGATGAACGCGCCGCTCGACGATCCGCAATCGTTCGGCGACGACGACGGTGCGCCGTTCGATCGCGGCCGCCTCGTCGGCGAACTCGACGCGGGGCTCGCGTTCTTTTCGCCGGTGTCGGTGCAGGGCCGCGTCAACCACGCGGTCGGGCAAATATTGAATGCGACGGGCATCCGCGCGCGGCTCGGCGAGATCTGCGAGCTGCGCACGCCGAACCAGCCGACGCTGCTTGCCGAGGTGGTCGGCTTCTCGCGACAGACGACGCTGCTCACGCCGCTTGGCGACGTGGCCGGGCTGTCGCCGGAGACGACCGTCGTGCCGTCCGGGCGCGAGCATGTGTTCCCGGTGGGCGAAGGGCTGTTCGGCCGCGTGCTCGACGGGCTCGGCCGGCCGCTCGACGATCGCGGGCCGGTGACGGGCGCCGCGTGGGTCTCGACGCAGCAGGACCCGCCGAACCCGCTCGCGCGCAAGATGATCGACACGCCGTTTCCGACCGGCGTGCGCGTGATCGACGGCCTGATGACGCTCGGCGTCGGGCAGCGCGTCGGCATCTTCGCGCCGTCGGGCGTCGGCAAGAGCACGCTGCTCGGGATGATCGCGCGCGGCGCGCAGGCCGACGTGAACGTGATCGCACTGGTCGGCGAACGCGGCCGCGAGGTGCGCGAATTCATCGAGCACAGCCTGTCGCCGGAGGTGCGCGCGCGTTCGATCGTCGTCGTGTCGACGTCGGACCGCCCCGCGATGGAGCGCGTGAAATCCGCGCTGGTCGCGACCGCGATCGCGGAGCACTTCCGCGATGCGGGCAAGCGCGTGCTGCTGCTGGTCGATTCGCTGACGCGCTTCGCCCGCGCGCAGCGCGAGGTCGGCTTGGCGAGCGGCGAGCCGCCGACGCGGCGCAGCTTTCCGCCGTCGACGTTCGCGGTGCTGCCGCGCCTGCTCGAGCGCGCGGGGCAGGGCGCGCACGGATCGATCACCGCGCTCTACACGGTGCTCGTCGAAGGCGACGAGGAATCGGACCCGATCGCCGAGGAAGTGCGCTCGATCCTCGACGGCCATATCGTGCTGTCGCGCAAGATCGCGCTCGCGAACCGCTATCCGGCTATCGACGTGCTCGCGAGCCTGTCGCGCGTGATGCCGCTCGTCGCGAGCCGCGCGCATCAGCATGCGGCCGCGCGCGTGCGCGAGCTGATCGCGAAGTACCAGGAAATCGAGCTGCTCGTGCAGATCGGCGAGTATCGCGAAGGCAGCGACCGGCTCGGCGATCTCGCGCTGCGTGCGCGCGATGCGATCGGCGCGTTCTGCGCGCAGGCGTCGGACGAGGACGTGCGTTTCGACGTGCTGCTCGCGAAACTGACGAAGCTGGCGAACGATCATGTCTGAAGCCGACGATCGTCTCGTGCTCGCGACGCTCGCCCGCCTGAAGCGCGTGCGCGAGATGCGCAGCCAGATCGCGCGCGTCGCGGCCGCGCGCCAGCAGGGCATCGCCGCGCAGAGCCGGCGCGCGCTGGCGGCCGCGCAGGCGCAGCTCGCGCAGCAGGTCGCCGCGAAGGCGGCGATCCAGACGCGGCTCGCCGACGACGTGCGCGAAGCGCGTGCATTGCAGGACGCGGCGGCCGATACGCGCACGTTCGACCGGCATATCGGCACCGCGAACGCGTCGGTGAGCGAGGCCGCGCACGTGCATCGCGGCCACGAGGCGACGCTCGCCGACCTGCAGCGCGCCGCACGCAAGGCGAAGGCCGCCGAGGACAAGCTGGAGAAGGCTGGCGAGAAGGCGCTGCACGCGCGCGCCGCGCGGATCGAGCGCGACGCCGACGAAGTCGCGGACGGCTACGCGGTGCGGCGCTTCGCGACGGGCGGCACCTGGGTGGCCGGCGCGGGCGACGCGGCCGGTCATGCGTCCACGCCGCCGGAGGCCGCGGCCGCGTTCGACGCGGCGATGACCGAAGCGGAAACCGGTGCCGACATCACGGCTGAAACCGACCCGTCCGCCTCGCCCGACGATCCCGCCCCGAGCGCCGCCGCGGAGCGCCGATGCTAGACCAGGCCGCGGGCTTCAACGACGTCGCCGGCATGCTGCGGCCGCTGCTCTACGTGATGCCGCGCCTGCTGCCGATCATGTTCGTCGTGCCGGTGTTCAACGAGCAGATCATCACGGGCCTCGTGCGCAACGGGATCGCGGTCGTGATCGCCGCGTTCGTCGCGCCGACGATCGATGCCGCGCAGGTGGCCGCGCTGCCGTTCCTGATGTGGTGCCTGCTCGTCGCGAAGGAGGCGGTGGTCGGCATGCTGCTCGCGGGCGCGTTCAGCGCGGTGCTGTTCGCGATCCAGGGCGTCGGCTACCTGATCGACTTCCAGACCGGCAGCGGCAGCGCCGCGTTCTTCGATCCGATGGGCGGGCACGAGGGCGGCCCGACTTCCGGATTCCTGAATTTCGTCGCGATCGCGCTGTTCGTCACGGCGGGCGGGTTGCAGGTGCTCGTGCAACTGTTCGCGCAGTCGTACGCATGGTGGCCGATCGGCTCGCTCGGCCCCGATTTCTCGTCGATGCTGCAAACCTTCATCGTGCGGCAGACCGACACGATCTTCGAATGGATGGTGAAGCTCGCCGCGCCGGTGACGATCGTGCTGGTGCTCGTCGAACTCGGCATCGGCCTGGTCGGGCGCGCGGTGCCGCAGCTCAACATCTTCGTGTTCTCGCAGCCGCTGAAGAGCGCGCTCGCGCTGCTGATGATGGCCCTGTTCCTGCCGGTGGTGTACGCGTCGCTGCATTCGCTGCTGAGCCCCGACAGCGGGCTGATGGCGCTGCTGCGCGCGCTGTTCGCCGCGCACGGCGGCGGCTGAGCGCGCCGGAGCCGACATGGCCGAAAAAGACCAGAAGCCGACCGCGAAGCGCCTGCGCGAGGCGCGCGAGAAGGGCGACGTACCGAAGAGCGCGGAAACGGTGTCGTCGGCGTTCTTCGTCGGCGTGTGCGTGGCGCTCGCGGTGGGCATCGGTTCGCTGTTCGGGCGATTGCAGGCGCTGTTCCGGCTCGTGTTCGACGCGGTCGGCGCGGCCGATCCGTCCGCGCGGCTCGCGGTGCTGATCGACGGCGCCGCGCGCGACTGGGCGACGCAGTCCGCGCAGATCGTCGCGGCCGGGCTGCTGGCGGGGCTGCTCGCGGGCTTCGTGCAGGTGGGCGGCGTGATGGCGTGGAGCCGCCTCGTGCCGCAGCTGTCGCGGCTCAACCCGGCCGAGGGGATGAAGAACCTGTGGTCGCTGCGCAACCTCGTCAACCTCGCGAAGATGCTGCTGAAGACGGCGCTGCTCGTCGCGACGCTCGGCTGGCTGATCGTCGAGTCGCTCGATCCGTCCGTACAGTCGGGCTTCACGCGGCCGGTCTCGATCCTTGCGCTGATCGTGAAGCTGCTGATGCTGCTGTTCGGCTGGGCCGCGCTGATCTACATCGTGATGGCGCTGATCGACATCGTGCACCAGCGGCACGAATTCAACCAGAAGATGAAAATGTCGATCGACGAAGTGCGGCGCGAGCACAAGGAGGACGAAGGCGATCCGCACATCGAGGCGAAGCGCCGCCAGCTCGCGCGCGAAGTGCAGTTCGCGTCGCTGCCCGACCGGGTCGGCTATGCGTCGGTGGTCGTCCATTCGCCGCGCGTCGCGGTCGCGCTCTATTACGGCGGGATGGGCTCGCTGCCGTGGGTGCTCGCGCGCGGCGAGGGCGACGCGGCCGAGCGGATCGTGCGGCTGGCCCGCGACGCGCTGCGCCCGACGCTCGCGAACGTCGGGCTCGCGCAGGCGCTGTACGAGACGACGCCCGAGAACGGCACGATCCAGCCGCAGCACTTCCGCGAGGTCGCGCAGTTGCTGAAATGGGCGACCGGCGCCGTGTGACGCGGCGTGATGCGGTGGCGTCATGACGGCATGCGCCCCCTTTTTCCTGCCTTGCCGGCCCGCCGGATTCGATATGGCCCCGTCATGCGGCCATCTGCACGCGCAACTTGACGTCCATTTTTTTCCGGATGATGCCCGCATTCACTGGTGAATTATTGCTGATTTATTTCTTCGTAATATGGCTCGACCGTCATGCCCGACGGCGGGCCGCGAGGTGCGCGGTGCGTGACGGAACAGGTCAACAGGGGCAGACAAATCAATGTGCGGAATCGACGGCTTTCTGAATAGCGTCGCCTTCGATGAGGAGACAGCGCGCGGCACGCTCGCGCGAATGACGGCGAGCCTCGCGCATCGCGGGCCGGACGGGCAGGGCATCTGGGTCGACCCGGATGCCGGCATCGCGCTCGGCCACCGGCGGCTCGCGATCGTCGACCTGTCGGTGCACGGCCGACAGCCGATGGCTTCCGCGTGCGGCCGCTACGTCCTCGTCTTCAACGGCGAAATCTATAACCATCGCGAACTGCGCGCGGAGCTCGAGCGCACGGGGCGCGCACCCGCGTGGCGCGGCCACTCCGACAGCGAGGTTTTGATCGCGGCGATCGTCGCGTGGGGCGTCGAGGCCACGTTGCGCCGCGCGACCGGCATGTTCGCGTTCGCGCTGTGGAATCGCGCGTCGCGGGTGCTGACGCTCGCGCGCGACCGGATCGGCGAGAAGCCGCTCTACTACGGCCGGATCGGCGACGCGCTCGTGTTCGCGTCCGAGCTGAAGGCGCTGCGCGGCTATCCGGGCTTCGACGGCACGATCGACCGCGACGCGCTGTGCCTGTACCTGCGCCAGTCGAGCGTGCCCGCGCCTTACACGATCTATCGCGGCATCCGCAAGCTGCCGCCCGGCACGTATATCCAGTTCGAACATGCGCGCGACACGCCACGCGTGCGGGCGTACTGGACGCTGGAGCAGGCGATCGAGGCGGGCCGCGCGCAGCCGTTCGAGGGCAGCGCCGGCGAAGCCGTCGATCAGCTGGACACGATCCTGCGCCAGGCCGTCGCGCGGCAGATGGAAGCCGACGTGCCGCTCGGCGCATTCCTGTCGGGCGGCATCGATTCGTCGGCGATCGTCGCGCTGATGCAGGCGCAATCGGCGTCGCCGGTCGACACGTTTACGATCGGCTTTCACGAGGCCGGCTACGACGAAGCCGGTTACGCGAAGGCGGTCGCGCGCCATCTCGGCACGCGCCATACCGAGCTTTACGTGACGGCCGACCATGCGCTCGGCGTCGTGCCGAAGCTGCCGTCGATCTACGACGAGCCGTTTTCCGATGCGTCGCAGATCCCGACCTTTCTCGTCTCCGAACTGACGCGCCGGCACGTGAAGGTGAGCCTGTCCGGCGACGGCGGCGACGAACTGTTCGGCGGCTATACGCGCTATTTCCTGACGCCGCGCCTGTGGCGCAAGCTGCATCGCGTGCCGGCCGCGGTGCGCGCGCGGATCGCCGCCGCGCTGCATGCGTTGCGGCCCGATCACGCGGACCAGCTCGCGGCCGTCGCGCAGGGGGCGTTCGGCGGCGGCGTGGAAGCGCGCGAATCGTCGTCGCGCATCGGCGATCGCCTGCACAAGCTCGGCCATGTGATGACCGCCGAGAGCCGCATCGGGCTGTACCGGCTGCTGATGTCGTCCGTGCATCACCCGGAGCGCATCGCGCTGGCGGGGCAGGAGCCGCCGACGCCGCTCGACACGGTGTCCGCGTGGCCCGCGCACCTGAGCTTCGCCGAGCAGGCGATGGCGATCGACACGCTCACGTACCTGCCGACCGACATCCTCGCGAAGGTCGATCGCGCGGCGATGGCCGTGAGCCTCGAAACGCGCATGCCGTTCCTCGATCATCACGTCGTCGAATTCGCGTGGCGCGTGCCGGCGTCGGTGCGCTTGCCGGAAGGGCAGTCGAAGGCGCTGCTGCGCCAGCTGCTCGACCGGTACGTGCCGTCCGCGCTGATCGACCGGCCGAAGCAGGGCTTCTGCGCGCCCGTCGACCACTGGCTGCGCGGCGCGCTGCGCGACTGGGCCGACGCGCTGCTGCGGCCGTCGCGCCTGCGCGAGGAAGGCTTCTTCGATGCGGCGGCGGTGGAGCGGCTGTGGCGCCAGCACCAGACGGGCCGGATGAACTGGCAGCACCAGCTGTGGACGGTGCTGATGTTCCAGGCGTGGCTGGAACATCAGCGGGCGGCATGATGCGGCGTGCCGTGCGCGACCGGCGTGCGCGGCGCCACGCGCGCCGCGCGCCGGGATCAGCCCACGATCAGCGGCGTGCCGACCGACAGGCGGTTCGGATCGCGTGACACCGACGGATTGAGCTGCAGGATCTCGTTGAACGCGCGCGTATCCTGCTCGCCGCGCGTCATCGCCTGCTGATCGGCGCGCGACACGTGCGCGGCGTCGAGCAGCGACTGGCGATGCTGGTCGGCGATGACCCACAGCGAATCGCCGGCGACGACGATGTAGGGCTGCGTCGACGCGGACGGTTGCGCGGTCGACGGCGTGGCGCTGGGCGACGGAGAAGCCGGCGCGGCAGGCGACGCACTGGGCGATGCGCTCGCCGAAGCGCTTGGCGCGGCGCTCGCCGAAGGGCTTGCCGACGCGCTCGGCGACGCACCGGGCGCGAGATTCGATTGCGACGAATTCGAATTCGACTGATTCGACGAACCGGACCCCGAGCCGAAGAACGTCGTCAACAGACCT
The DNA here is from genome assembly GCF_002223255.1 of Burkholderia sp. AU17457. Lineage (NCBI taxonomy): Bacteria > Pseudomonadati > Pseudomonadota > Betaproteobacteria > Burkholderiales > Burkholderiaceae > Burkholderia > Burkholderia sp. AU17457. Next base: position 1,673,863 of record NZ_NKFB01000005.1, on the reverse strand, counting down.
TCGATCAGCTTGTACGCGAACGCGCCGACGGGAATCAGCACGACGGCCGTCGGGATCTTCTTGATCAGCGGCGTCGCGTTCGGGAAATGCGTGTTCAGACGCCCGCCGAGCAGCAGCGCGGTGGACACGCCGGTCGCGATCGCGAGGTCGTAATGGCCGCCGCTCCACTGCACGCCGGTGCCGAGGCCGCCATACGCGACGGCCATGAAGTCGCTCGCCGAATCGGTGAAGCGCACGATGCGGCTGCGCTTGTCGGCATTCACGCGGTGCGCGCCGATCGTGTAGACGAGGCCCGCATACGTGGCGCCGAACGCACCGCTCGCGATGGCGGCCGAGCCGTAGGCGAGATCGAACGCCCCATGTGCGTGCACCACGCCGCTGATGCCGACCGCGAGCGTCGCGGTCGACGTGATCGCGGCGCCCGCGCGGCCCGCGATCCCGAACAGGTGACGCGGGTTGCCGGTATGGAGCTGCTGCAGCGACGTGCCGCCGACCGTGCCCTGCATCTGCGCGAGCACGTCCGCGGCGAGCGCCTTGATGTGGGTGGTCGCGTCGTCGAAACTCATCAGCCCGACACGGTTCAGCTCGACATACTGCGCGGCCAGCGTCCGCGCTTCGTTCGAGATCTGCTCGAGCTGCGCGCGGCGGTTCTGGCCGTAATCGTGCGCGCCCGACCGCAGCTGCCGCGACAGCGTCACTTCGAGCCGCGTGAGCACCGCCTGCGCGGCCTTCGGATCGCCGGCCTGCAGGCTGCGCACCGCACCCTGGTGCATGACCTGGAACACGCGACCAAGACGCGAGCCCAGCAGGAACGACGACGTCGCGCTGCCCAGCATGTCCTGCCGCAGCACGTGCGTCGCGCCGAGCGTATCGGCGATCACGAGCGCGCCCGCACCGGTGACGAGCGAGCTGAAACCGATCGACTTCCACAGCTCCGCCTTGCGGAACGACGGCCGATGCACGCGCAGCGCGTTGATCTGCGCGAGCGCCTGCAGTTCCTCGATCATCTTGGCCTGTTTCGGGTTCGCCGCGATCTGCCGGCCGACGCTGATGGGTTTCGACGGATCGTTCTTCAGCGCTTCGCGCTCGACGACCGACTGCCAGTACGCGCGACTGTCGGGCAGCGGCCCGGCGGGATCGGCGGTCGACACGACGGTGCCGCGTGCCGGCGCGCGGCCGCCGGCTTCCGCGAGCCAGCGTTCGCCGAAGCGGCGGGCGAGTTTTTCGGTGCGCGTGGCGGGCGGATGATCGGCCGACGCCCACTGCGTCATCGCATGCTCGATCGTCGCCTTGCGCGCCTGGTTGACGAGCGCGGTCGTGTTGCGTTCGTACAGTTCGCCGCGCAGCGTCGCGAGCGCGTCGTCGGACAGTCCTTTCGACTTGCCGATGCGCGCGATCTCCGCGAACAGCACCTGCTGCTGGTTCGCGAACGCCTCGGGGCTCACCGGTTCGAAGACGCGCGTGAGCGCATCGGCGCCGTGCAGCCGCGCGAACTTGCCGTGGCGGTCGGTCTGGTAATAGTCGACGATCCGTTCCGCCAGCGCCCGCGTCAGGTCCTGGTTCGCGATGAAGTCGGCGCCGTGCGTGCCGTACGACAGCCCGACATGCAGCCAGTCGATCGCCTTGCGGTCGAGCAGCGCATCGAGCAGCTCGACGTGACCGGCGCCCGGTACCGGCTCGAGCACGGCGTCCCACCCGTGAAAGCTCAGCATCACGTTCGGCGCGGGTTCGCCGGCGTGATCGTGCGACCACGTCTCGAACGACGTCATCAGCCGCGTGTATTCGGCATAGCTGTCGTTGGTGCCGGCGATCGTGCGGCGGTCGTCCGCGGAGACGAGCGGGCGGCCCGACGCGGCTTCGAGACGAAGCTGGAAGCCGTGGCGCGACGCCGCGGTGAGCCATTTGTGCAGATGCGCGATGTCGTCGAGCTCGAGCGTGCGCGTGGTGCCGTCCGGCGCCTCGCGCGTGATCGTCGCGTCGGCCTCGTTGTAGCGCGCGCCGATCGGGGACCCGAACTGGCGGGCGCGCCGGATGAACGCCGGATCGTGCTTGCCGCCGCGCGCGGCCGCGAGCGTGTGCGGATCGACCGGAATCGACACGACCGGCATCGCGCCGCCATATTGCTCGACGTAGCGCACCGCGAGCGCGGGATCGTCGCGCAGGTTGAACGCACGCGCCATCGGCGCGACGCGGTCCTGGATCTCGGCCGGCGCGCGCACGAACGCCTGGATCGCGCGCTTGTCGATCATGCGTGCCGCGCTGTGGCGCGTGGCGTACGCCTGCATCCACTTCACGAAGCGGTTGTGATCGCCGCCGGGATCGGCGACCAGCCCGCGCGACGGCATGCTCGACACCTCGCGCGCGAGACCGATGGGGATGCCGAGCGCCTTCAGCATCGGTGCGTCGGCCAGGATCGTCTGCGGTTCGTCGGTCAGGGCGAGGCCGCCGGCATCGGGCTGGTTCTTGCGTGCGGTGACCGCCTTCACGCGGTCGATCGTCGGGAACCAGTCGGCCACCTTGGCGGCGCCGTAACGCATCACCCATTCCGCGACCGTGCTCGAACCCAGGCTCGGCTGGTATGGCCGCAGCGTCAGCGGCTTGGCCGCCGGCGTTTTCGGCGGCTTCGGCGCGGCCGGCGCGTTCGATGCGTTTGCCGCATTCGCGGCGCGGCGGTTGCGCCGGCCGCGCTTGCCGCGCAGCGCATTGCGCACCCGGCCGGCGGGGCCCGTGGGGCCGCCGCCCGCCGGCTGCGCGGCTTGCTGGGCCGCGGCGAGGTCGGCCTGGGCGGCTTTCACGCGGTCGATCTGGCCGGCGATCTGCGTGCGGATCCAGCGCGTCGCGAGGTCGAACTTCTGCGGCAGCGCATCGAAATACGACTTCTCGTCGAGCAGCTGCGTGAGTCGTTGCGCGAGCGCGGCTTTCTGCGTGGCGGTCGCGCGCGGATCGAACGCCTCGGGCGCGAGTGTCGACAGCAGGAAGTGCTGGTTCGCGCCGAACGGGCCGCGCCCGAGCGGCATCTCGTCGAGCGGGCGGCCCGCGTCCGGGTGGTCGCGCAATTGTTCGGCGTTGTCGTACCAGAGCGCGTTGCCGTCGTGAATCGCGATGATGCCGCGGCGCGTATGCAGCGATTCGGCAACCGGATGATCGGTTTCATACACGTACACGTAGTGATCGCCGCGCAGCGCCTTCAGCTCCAGCGCGCGCATCAGGTGCAGCGTGTTCGCGCCGCTGAAGTCGATCGCGAGCTGCTCGCTGTCCGGGACGAGCTTCGGCGGCAGGAACGGACTGTCGGTGCCTTCGATCTCGGCGATCTTGCGGCGCACGCCGGGGTCGGCTTTCGCGAGGCCGCGCTGCACGCGCGTGCCGAGTTTCTGCATCGGCGGCTTCTCGTCGCCGAGCGCCTTGCGCATTTCCGCCGGCGCGAAGCCGCCGTAGCGCTCGACCGTGTCGTGCGTGACGTCCGTCACGACGAAGCGCACGCCGCGACGGCCGCCGGACAGGTTGCGCGCGCGTCGGCGGAACGCGGCGCCGAGATCGCGCGGCGCGATCGTCGCGTCGCCGAGCGAGGTCGACTCGTGATAAGTCCAGTCGTGCGCGGCGTTGCGCGTCGCGTAGCCGAGCACCTTGCCGGTTTCCTTGTCGATCGCGTAAAGCGTCGCGCCGTCGCCGGCCGCTTTCGCCGCCTGCTTCGGCCGGCGAAAGCGCGGCGCGTCGGCAAGCGAGTTCAGCGTCGTGACGACGTCCGCGTCGGGCGTCGCGGCCGCCTGTTCGGCTTCCCAGGTGCGGCCGTCGCTGCGCGCGGTGATCCGCGCGGCGCCGCCGTACTCGCGCAATTCCGCGAGCGACACGGGCGACACGTAGAAATCGACATTCACCCGTTCCGCGCCGCCGTTGTCCTTCAGCGCGCGATAGACCGCGTCCGGGATCGGCACGGCCGGATCGGCGGACGTCTTGTCGACGAACGTACCGTTCTCGTCGGTGCGCATGCTGGCAACGAACTTCGGTTGCGCATGGCGTGCGTCGATCGACGCGTCCGGCCGCGCTTCATGCTCGGCGATCAGCACGTGCGCATTCTTGCCGAACGCGTCCTTCATCTGCTCGAGCGACGCGAGTTGCGAACCGTCGATGCGGATCAGGTCGCGCTTGCCGTGCGAGGCGAGGTGATCGAGCGCATGCTGGCGGCGCGCGGCGTCCGCCGTCGCCGCGGGCACTGGCGCATTCGACGCCGGCTGCGGCGCGGGCGCCGGCATCTCGCGCGGCACGCCGAGTGCGTGCATCGCGTCGGCCTGGCTCGCGTAGTACGCGCGATAGGTCGCGTGGCCCGGCACGGACGGCGCGACGTCGCCGAAGGCGGCCGCGAGCCGGCGCAGCCCGGCTTCGTCGCCGGGCATCACGTGGTCGGCTTCGCGTGCGATCGCATCGGGCAGGCGGGCGTCCCTGGCGATGTCGATGCCGCCATCGTCGAGGATTTCGCGGCGCACCGCGAACGCGTTCGCCTGCGCACGCGCTTCGGCCATCAACGCGCTGTCGGTCAGCGCCTCCGGCGACGAGCGGTCGAGCGCGAGGCGGCGCGTGATCGTCTCGACCGCGTGCTGCGCTTCGTGCGCGAGCGTGTAGACGAGCGTGCCGGCGCCGTGGAACTGCCCGTCGAGCACGATCCGCTGCTTCGCGGTATCGATCCGGCTGCCGCGCCCGGGCCGGCCCACCACGATTTTCCAGCCGGCCTCGCCGGCCAGCGCGACCTGCTGGCGCAACAGGCTCGAGCGGTCGACCAGCGCATGGGCGGCCTTGGGTAGCGGCGCGCCGCCGAACCGCATCCGGATGCGCGTGATGACGGACGGCTTCTGCACGAACGCGTCGGGCGGCAAGTGCTCGGTGATGCCGGGATGCGCGAGCTCGATCGCGCCGCGCGCGATGCCGTCCTCGAGCATCACGCGCAGCGTGCCGATCTCGCGGACGATGCCTTCCACGTTCAGCTTCGGCGCATCGGTCATGACCGTCGACGGGTCGCTCAGGTAGAAGTCGCCGCGCGCGTCGAACACGCCTTCGAAGTCGTAGTACAGACGGTGCCGCGCGGTGATGTCGCGCGCGCGGTCGAGCTGCGCGAAGGCGTCGCGGGTGACGCGCGACGGCAGCATGCCGGCCATCACGTCGTGGCTGCTCAGCGATGCGAACGGCGCGTACATCACGGCCACGCGATCGAATGCCGCGAACGGGCCGCCGACCGTGAGCGTGCGCAGCCCGTGCGCGCGCAGCGCCGCGAGGCCTTCCTGTTCGAGCCGGATCGATTCGATGTGGCCGAGAATCGCGCGATTGTCCGTGCCCTCGTAGAGGCCGATCGCATTGCGGCGGCCCAGTTCGAACACGGTCTTCTCGATGCCGGCGCCGGTTGCCGCGCCGGTGAAGCGCTCGACCGTCACGCGTGCGGCCGGGTCGCCGCTCACGTGGACGCCGTTGCCGTCGACGTCGAGCGCGCCCAGGTCCGGGCGCTGGTGGGGCGCCGGATCGTAGCGCAGCCACGCGTTGGTATGGCTGAGCCGCGCCTCGGCGCCGAGCCCGACCGCGATCGTCGGCGGTGCGTAGACGGGGCGCTGCCAGACGTTCGCGAGCCAGGCGGCGGCGTCGCGGCCGTTGCGTGCCGACAGAATCACCGACGAGCCGGGCAGGCCGAGCACCGAGCGGTGCGCGAGCGTGACCTCGACCGGCGTGTACGGCCGTCCGTCCGGATCGACGAGACGGCCTTGCGCATCGGTGACGCCGTGCACGATCACGATGCGGCCGTCGCGGTCGTAGGACAGCGGGCCCGAGCGGTCCAGCGTCAGCGCGTCGACGCCGGCGACCGGCTTGCCGTCGAACGGCGATGCCTTTACCGGACGGGCGCGCGACCATGCCGTTTCTTCGGCGAGCGTCGCGGCCGTCTCGCGCGGCGCCGGCATCGTGACGCCGGTGCGCTGCGCGGCCTGTGCGTGGCGCCGATACAGCTCGCCGTAGGTGATGCCGCCGTCGAGCGACGTCGGGCTGTGCTCGAACGCGTCGGCGAGGCGCGCGAGCGAGGCGGCATCGCCGGCCCGCGCGCGGCCGTATTCGTTGGCGATCGCGTCGGGCAGCGCGACGTGGCGGCCGATGTCGATGCCGAGGTTCGCGCGGATCTCGTCGCGCACCGCGAAGGCATTGACCTGCGCGCGCGCCTCGGCGAGCAGCGCACTGCGCACGTAGCGCTGCGTCGAGCCGTAGTCGAGCCCGAGCGTGCCGGTCGCGGCCTCGAGCGCATGACGGGCTTCGTGCGCGAGCACGTAGACCATCGATCCGGTCGACTGCAGACCACCGTCGATCGTGACGCGCCGCCGTCGCGTGTCGATCTTGCTGCCGCCGCCGGGCTTGCCGCGCACGACTTTCCAGCCTGCGTCGGCGCCGAGCCGAAGCTGTTGCGACAGCAGGCTCGATGCGTCGATCAGCCGGTACGCTTCCTTCGGCAGCGGGGCGCCGCCGAAGCGCATCCGCACGCGCGTGATGACCGACGGCTTCTGCACGAACGCATCGGGCGGCGGCGTTTCGGCGAGCCGCGGATGCGCGAGTTCGACGTTGCCGCGCTCGAGGCCTTGCGTCAGCGCGCGCTCGATCACCGCGAGCCGCTGCAGCGTGGTGAAATGCTCGCCCGCGCCCATGCCGATCGCACCGGGGTCGCTCAGCAGGAAATCGCCGCCGCGCGTGAAGAGGCCTTGCAGGTCGAAGCCGATGCCCGTGCGTTCGACGACTTCGCGAATCTGCCGGATGTGCTCGAGCGCCGCGCGCGACACCACGCGCGGCAGCGCACCCGTCTCGAAGCCGAAGCTGTGGAACACGCCGAGCGGCCGGTACAGCACGGCGACGCGGTTCAGTGCGGAGAACGGACCGTCCATCGTCACGGTCTTCAGCCCGTACGAGGCGAGATCGTCGAGTGCGATGCTCTCGTCGATCGCGGCCTCGATCTGACGGGCTTCCGACGTATGCGGGCCGTTGTCGTACACCGCGAGCGCGGCATCGTGGCCGAGCGCGAACACGGTTTTTTCGGCGCCCGAGCCGAGCAGCTCGCCGACGTGGCGCTCGGCGTCGATCCGCACCGCCGGATCGCTTTCGAGGTGCACGCCTTCGGCGTCGGCCGCCAGTTCCCCGAGATCGTGCGGTGCCGCGGGCGCCGGGTCGTAGCGGCGGAACACGCCGGTGTCGAGCAGCGCCGCGCGTTCGCCGACCGCGTGCGGGGGCGGCGCATACACCGGCCGCTGCCACAGATTCGCGAGCCCGGCGGCAGCCGCCTCGCCGCCGTGCTTCGCGGACAGCACGATCGAATAGCCATCCTTGACCAGGAACGACGGCGCCTGGTCGAGCGCGTATTCATGCACGCCGGCCGGCCGCCCGCCCGCGAGCAGCGTGCCGTTCGGCAACGTGTCGGCGTGCAGCATCAGCACGCCTTCGTCCTGCAGCATCGTGAAGTGGCGGCTGCGCGCCGCCTGCAGGTCGGCCGCCGAGGGCACGGGCCCGTCGCCGAACGGCGACGCATATTCGGCATGCGCGCGGCTCCATGCCACGCGTTCGTCGAAGCTGCGCACGCCGTGCGGCGCGCCGCCGGTCTCGTGCGTCTGCGGCGCGGGCATCCGGCGCGGGATGCCGCCGCGGCGCTTCTGGCGCGACCATACGTCGTCGTAGAAATCGCGGTAGGTCTCGCCGTCGCGGCCCGACACGGGCGCATCGGCGAATGCGTCGACGAGGCGTCCGACCGTGCCCGCATAGTCGTGCGACGGTGCGCGCCATGCGGCGCCTTCGCGCTCGATCGCGTCCGGCAGGCGCACGTGCGCGGCAATGTCGCCGCCGCCCGCGAGCTCGATTTCGTAGCGCGCCTCGAACGCGTTGATCTGCGCGCGCGCCTCGGCTTCGAGCGCCTTGCGCGTGAAGCGGCTGCGGTTGCCGTAGTCGAGGTTCAGCACGCCGGCCATCGCCTCGACCGCGTGGCGCGCTTCGTGCGCGAGCGTATACGTGATGCTGCCCGGATGCTGGAGCGCGCCGTCGATCGTCACGCGGCGCTTGCGCGGGTCGATGCGGCTGCCGCCGCCGCGCTTGCCGAGCGTCACGCGCCAGCCGGCGTCCTGCAGCATGCGCAGTTGCGTGGCGAGCGTGCCCGACTGCATCGCGAGCGCCTGCGCGGCTTCGGGCAGCGCCGCGCCGCCGAAGCGCATCTGCATCCGCGTGATCCAGCCCGGCTTCGAGGCGCCGGGGTCGGGCGGGGCGGTCTCGGTCGTTTCCGGGTGGGCGGCGGCGAGGCCGATGTCGTCGTTCGCCGCGGTGCGACGTTCGCCGCCCGTCGGCGCACGGGCGGCCTGGCCGTTTGCGTCGTCGGGCGCGCGTGTGCCGCGGTCGGCCGCGGCGGTTTCGCGTTCCGCCGTCCGCTCGGGTGCGCCGGGGCGTTCCGGCTTGACGAGCACGAGCACGCGGTTCGGCGCGCTGAACACGCCATCGAGCGCGTTGACCGGCTCGGGCGGCGCAGCCGTGCGCGGCATCGCCGGTTCGTTCGGGCCGCGCTTGCCGGCCAGCACGATCACCGTGTCGTCGGCAGGCGTGCGGGGCGCAGCCGGCGGCGCTTCGTCGGGCGCGATGCCGGCCGGCAGGCCGGCTTCATGGGCCGCGACCGCCTCCGGCGCCGGATCGAAGCGCAGCACGCGCGCGCCTGCGCGCAGCTGGCCGTCCGCACCGAACGCGTCGGGCGCGGCCGCATAGACGGGCTTCTGCCAGCGGTTCGCGAGCTCGGGCGCGAGCGCCGCGTCGTGTTCGCCGGCGACGACGATCACCGGTTCCTCGAGATCCTGCGGGCGCGGCGACGACGGCCGCGCGCCCGGCGCGTCGGGTGTCGCGCCGCTGCGCACCACGTAGACCGTGCGATCGCCGACTTCCATCGGCTCGGCGCTCGGCCCGCGCGGCACGGCGATGCCGGCCGGATCGGACGTCGCCGCGCGCGTGACGGGCGCGTCGTCCGTCAGGTCGACGACCTTCGCGTTGACGCGCGGCGGCGCGCCGTCCGGCTTCGCGCGCGTGCCCGGGCCGGCCGGCTCGTCGGCCGCGACGGGCCGCCAGCGCATCGATTGCGTGTCGGCGCTACGCCGGTTGGTGCTCGCGGTCGTGCTGCGTTCGGCATCGGTTTCGTCGCGCTGCTGCTGCACGCGGGCGTGTTCCTCGCTGGTGCGGCGCGTCCTGCGCGCGTCGGCGGACACGCTCGCGGCTTCGCCTTCGGCCGCCGTCTGCGCGAGGCGACGCGGCGCCTGCGCGCCGGCGACCGTCTGCCGATAGGCGTCGCCGGCCTGGTCGAGCACGTGTTGCAGCACGTCGAGCGGCGTCTTCGCGACGATCTTCGGCGTCACGCTCATCTCGCCCTCGGGGCCGAACGACATGCGCTCGCCGGTGCCGGTCACGTCGTCGACGCGCGTGCCATTGGTCCATGCCTTCGGCGACACCGAGACGACGGACAGCGTGCCGTCCTCGCCGAGCACCACTGATTTGCCCGGCGGCAGGCGCTTCCCGGATGCGCGGTCGAGCACGCGAATCGGCGTGTTGTCGTAGGTCAGCACCTTGTCGCCCACGCGCAGCGTGCCGTCCGGCGACACCTTGACGGCTTCGCCGTCGAGCGTCACGCGCGTGCGGCCGGCCGCGAGCGACGACGCGTCGCCGCTGTTGAGAATCCGGCCGATCGTCCGGCTGTCGACGGTGACGGTCTTGCCGTCTGTCCCGCGGATCGGCACCGGCCGGCCGGTGCGCGCGCGCACCGACGTCACCGCGCGTTCCTTGAGGCCGCCTGCGGCCATCAACGCGACGTTGGTGATCCCGGACTTGAGCTGCTCGCCGGCGGCCTTCTTGTCGCCGGTGACGAAATAGTCGTAGCCCGCTTCGCCGAACGCCTCGACCGCGCCGCCCACGCCCGTCACGACCGCGGTGGTCCGCGCGCCGGTGGCGAGCACCGACGCGACCTTCGGCGTGCGCGTGAGCGCCGTGACCGCGCGCGTGAACAGCTTGCTGCCGGCCAGCTTCGCGGCGCCCGCCACGCCCATCGGCACGAGGTTGATGAAGTCGGCCCGCGCGCCCGGGTCGGTAAACGGATTGAGACTGCGCCCGTGGTCGGCGCGATTGGCCAGATCGAGGCCGGCGCTCGTCATCGTCGCGCCGATCGCCGTGTACATCATCCCCGCACCGAGGATGTTCAGCGGCACGCCGACGATCGCGCCGATGCCGGTGCCGTCGAGCAGCGTGCCGAGACCTTCGAGCGCCATCCCGCCGACCATCATGCCGATGTTCAGGCCCGTGCTCGTCAGCGTGTTCAGGAAACTGTCGAAGCCGCTTTCGTGATGCGCGGCCTTCGACACGAGCTGCAGCGTGCCGTCCGCGTTGTGGCCGGTCGCGATGTCGACCGTGCCGTCCGTCGACAGCTCGTTGTTGTCGATGTAATCGTTGATGTCGTCGTAGTTGCTCGCCGTCTCGTCGACGTACTGCGTGCCGTCCTTGCCGCTGACCTTGAACAGCGCGCTGGTGGTCATGCCGGCATCCTTGGCGGCGTAGACCATCGGCAACACGCTGACCTGCGTCGTCGCGCCCCCGCCGATCGACAGCAGCTTGTCGCGCACGCTGTTGATCGTCTTCAGCTTGTCCTTGTCGGTGTAGCGCGCGACGTCGTCCTTCGTCGGCGATACGGGATCCGAACCATCGCCCGATGCCGCGCCGTTCTGGACGTCCGGCTGCATGCCGAGCGCGACGCCGATCAGGTTGCGCTGCTCGTTGTCGGTCAGCTTGCCGAACGCGATCGTGCCGCCGTTGTTCGTGCTCGCGCTGGCCGCGTCGAGCAGCGAGTTCGACAACTCGCCGCGATGCGCTTCGTAGAAATCGTGCAGCGCCTTCTTGTAGTCGTTCTCGGCGTCCGAACCGGGCGCCGCATAGCGCAGCCGTTCGTCGAGGCCGGCGTCGAACCTGTCCATCAGCACCTGCTGGTGCGACGTCTCGCTCAGCAGTTGCAGGCGCTGCACCGCGTTGTCGGCCTGCGTGACGGCTGCCTTCGCCTTGTCGAGCTCGTCCTGATACAGGTTCGGACGCGGCGCCGACGGCGCCGGGATCAGGTCGTCGCCCGCGACGGTGCGAAAGCGCATCGGCGGCGGATTCGCGGCGGCCCAGTCGTCGTACTTCTTCTGCACCGACTCGAGCGTACTCTTCGCCTGCGTCTGCTTGATGCGCGCCTGCGACAGCGCGAGCTGGGTCGCGCGCTCGTTGACCGAATCCGACATCCGGCTGTCGGCCGCGCGGATCGCGCCCGCGACGGTCTGCATGCGTTTCACGTCGAGCATCGTCGGGCCGGCCTGAGCGGCGGACGGCCCCGACGACTGCGGCAGCAGGAACGGGCTGTCGAGCAGCGGCGACGCGGGCAGCGACGATGCGCCATTGGACCCGGGCAACGTCGGCGAGGCCAGCGGCGACGCGCTCGGCAGCGTCGGCGTGCCGGTGGGAGCGGCCGACGTCGCCGTCGACAACGACGATGCGGGCAGGCTCGGCAGGCCGTTCGCGGTCGACAGCGACGGCGTCAGCAGCGGCGGCTGAAGCCCCGGTTTCGTGAAGATCGATTGCGCGTTCACCTGCGCCTTGATCCGCGAGGCCTGATCGTCGTACTGCTGCGCGAGCGTCGCGCCGTACGCGACGACGAATCCGTCGTGCGCGATGCTCGCCTGCTGCTTCGCCTGATCGAGCTTCGCATACGCATCGCCGAGGTCCAGATCGACCTGCGGATCCTTGATCATCGCGTGCGGATTGGCCTTGTGCCACGCGCTGGATGCGTCCTGCTTCTTCGTATAGTCGGCCTGCAGCGTGTCGACCTGCCGCTGCGCGGACAGCATCTGCAGATAGCCGCCGCTCGTGTTCGCCGCCGTCTGCGCGCGGGCGAGCGCGGTCTTCGCGTCCGACACTTCGTTCGGGACGACCACCGTCGGTCCTTCCTTGCCGCTGGCCGAATCGTAGCGCTGCTGCGCGTTCGTGAGCGCCAGGCTGTCATTGGCCGCGCCGTACGCGGCGTTCGCATAGTTCGCATCCTTCGCGGCGGACGTGACGGCCTGCTGCGCGGCATCCTGCGAAGCGGGCGCATCGGGCATCGTGACCTTCAGCTCCAGCGGCTGCAGCGCGTCGTTCAGCCGCCCGACGCCCGCATCGAGCGCGGCCTTGTAGTCCGGATCGGCGAGGTACGACTGGAACTGCGTATACGCGAGATTGGAATTCGCGACGTCCGCGAAGTATTTCGACGCACCGACGGCCGCCTTCGCGCTCGCGGTCTGCCAATTGTCGTAGAGCCGGATCTGCAGCGGGTTCTTGCAGTCGCCCGGTTGCGGCACCCAGTTCGGATCGTTCGCATGATCGGGGAAGGCGTCCAGCAGCGCCTTGAACTGCTGGTCGGCCGCGTGCTGCGCGTCGCCGGGGTCGGTCACCTTGCCGGAATCGTCGATCTTCATCCCGGCCGGCATGTCGGCGTTCGCCTGTTCGCCGTACAGGATCATGTAGCCGGCGTCGGTCGTCACGTTCAGCTCGCGCTGCGCGGTGTCGGCCGTCGTGCGCGCCTTCGCGTAGTCGGCCTGGGCGGTCTTGCGGTCGTCGGCCGTCGACTCGGGATCGCGGTTGACCAGATGCAGCACGTTCTGCGCGCCTTGCAGCGTCTGCGACGCGTTGTCGTACTTCGTCTGCGCGTCCTGGATCGCTTTCTGCACCGCGCGCGTCTTGTCGTTCTCGACCGTGATCTCGGGCGGCGGCGCCGTATATTGCGCGGCCATGCTCTGGATCAGCGACGTCGCGGACTGGATCTCGGCATTGGTCGGCTTCGACGGATCGGTGGCCAGCGACGCGGTGACGGGAATCGGCGGAGCGGCGGTCGGGTTCGCGGGCCCGGCGGCCGGGTCGTCCTTCTTCGGCGGCGGCGGGGGCGGGGGCGGCGGTGCAACGACCGGATTCAGCGTTTCCGACAGGAAGCGCTGCCAGTTGACACCCAGTCCCAGTCCGTCGATCAACAGCATGCTCGTCTCCGTTGAGCCGCGCGATGCGCGGCACGCGCGGCGTCCTGCACGCCGCGACGTGATCGTTCGAGTGTACGGACCCACCCGGCGACGGGAACGCCGCTGTTTCGTAGCGGCGGGAAGCGGCCGGCGCCCCGGCGTCGCGCGGGCTACGAGATGCGCGCGGCGGGCGGAAGCCAGGCCGCGCGACGTCGTTCGGACCCCTGAAAGCGGCGCGGGCGCGCGTGCCCGGCGCCGCCCGCGATCATGCGATCACTGATCGAGACACCGCACGCACAGCCGCTTCGCCTGGCTCGCCGGCAAGCCGCGGCACATCATCACGACCGGGCGCGCATGGCACGACGGTGCGTCGGCGGAGGCGGCCGGCAACGGCAGCCTGCGCGCGCGATCGGGCGGCGTGGTCGCGGCCGCGTCCATGCGTCGCTGCCGCGCCGGCGGCGGCACGTCGCGCACGACCGGGATCGGCTCGATGCCGCCTTCGTGCGCGTTGCGATGCGCGCTCGCGACGACGCGGCTCACGTAGCCGCTCGAGAAGCCGGTCGTGAAGTTGCCGCTGTAATAGCACGACAGCGCCGCGCGCAACGCGGCCTGCGTCGCGCGGCCGGTGCCCGACGAGCGCGCGAAGCATTCGGTCAGGATCGCGCCGCCGGCCCGCAGGTTGCGGCACGGCTCGAACATCGTCGCTTCATCGAGCCCGTATTTCGCGAAATTGCGTTCGTTCACCTGCGCGAGACCGACGCTGTAGCTGAAGCCGCGCGACGACAGTTCGCGCGCGGTCGCGCGCGCCTCGTCGAGCGAGGCGGGCTGGCGCGCCAGATGCCCGCCGACCACGCCGATCGCATACGGATTGAAGCCCGACTCGGTGCGCACGAGCGCGGCGAGCGTATCGGGGTCGACGTTCGGCGCGCACGCGCGCGCCAGTTGCGCGAAACCGGCGGCGGCGCCGGCTGCCTGCGCGACGCCGTGCGGCCCGCACGCGAGCGCGATCAGTGCGCACACGCACGCGGCGGCGGTTCGCAGGGCGCGTGCGCGCATCATCCGGCTCCGGCGACCCGATACGACAGCACGAGCCCGTGCACGAGCAGCGACCAGCCGTCGAGGGCGACGAACAGGAGCAGCTTGAACGGCACGGAGATCGTCGTCGGCGAGATCATCTGCATCCCGAGCGCCAGCAGGATGTTCGCGACCAGCAGATCGACGACGATGAACACGATGTAGATCACGAAGCCGATCTGGAATGCCTTCGTCAGCTCGGCGAGCGTGAAGCTCGGCACCAGCACGAGCAGGTCGTCGTCCTTGATGCCGTCCGCGCGGTTCTTCGGCCAGACCGACGTCGCGGTGCGCACGAAGAATTCGCGATCGCGCTGGCGCGTATGCGAGACGAGGAAATCCTTGATCGGCGGCAGCGCGGCATCGGCGAGCGCGCCGATGTCCGAGGTCGACAACTGTCCCGATGCATCGAAATGGCGCGCCTGCAGCGCGTCGCGGATCGACATCCCGACGGGCGCCATGATGAACAGCGACAGGATCAGCGCGATGCCGTTCAGCACCAGGTTCGGCGGCACCTGCTGGATCCCGAGCGCGGAGCGCAGCAGGCCGAGCACGACCACCAGCTTCGTGTAGCTCGTCACCATCAGCGCCGCGAACGGCGCGATGCCGAGCGCGGCGATCACCGCGATCAGCGCGACCGGATTCGGCAGGTTGCCCATCGTTCAGCGCTCGCGCGGCGCGGGTTGCGTCAGCGTGACGACGCGTACGCCGAGCTTCTGGCCGACCGCGATCAGATGACCGGTGCCGATCAGCATCCCGTTCGCGACGAGATGGATCACGCTCTGGTTGATGCCCTGCTGCAGCTCGATCACGGCGCCCGGCTGCAGCGCGCTCAGTTCGCCGAGCGGCATCGACGTGGGCGGCAGCTCGAAGCGCAGGTCGACCGCGAGGCCGTCGAGCGAGCGCGGGGCGTCGGCGGGCGGCGCGTCGTGCGTCGTCGGCGGCGCGGAGTCGGTGCGGGTCGGTTCCAAAGGCATCTCCCTGATTCGTTCGACGGTCAGCCGGTTGCCCGACGGCCGTCCGGTGATCTCCCACGCCGGCGCGGCGGGCAGCCGCGCGACGCACAGCAGGTTCTGCTCGTGCGCCTGCCAGCGCTCGATCGCGATGATGTCGCCGCCGACGACGTCGGCCAGTTCGGCCGTCGTCAGCTCGGTGCGGCCGATCTCGAACACGAGCGGCACGGGCAGGCTCGCGTAGGCCGCGCGCGCGTCGGCGAGCGCGGCCGGCGCGGCCGCGAAGAACACGGCCAGCGCATCCGGCGCGTCGAACAGCAGCGCGCCGTGGCAGCGCCACGCGGCGTCGGCGCGCCGCAGCTCGAACCGCAGCGCGGCCGGCGAGGCGCGCCAGGCCGGCGCGCCGTCGGGCGGCGGCAGCAATTCCACGCGCTGCCGCGTCGCCGCCTGCAGCACGGCCGCGAGCGGCGCGGCGAGATCGGCGAGCAGCGCCGCGCGGATCACGGCCGGGACCGCCGGGTCGGCCGCATCGCCGAGCCATTCGGTTTCCGCGATCGGGTCGATCCACAGCGTGCCGGTGGCCGGGCCGACGACGAAGCGGTACGCGTGCGCATCGGCGGCCGGCTCGGCGTCGACGCGCCAGCGTACCTCGTACGCGTGCTCGCCGAGCGTGACCGGGACGGCGCCCGTCGCGCAGTACGCATGCGACAGCCCGCGCGCGGCGGCGGCGGACAGGCGCGGCAGGTAGGGCGACGCGTCGAGCGCGACCGCGGCCGGCGCGGCGGCGGGCGGCGGGGAAGCGGCGGGCATGGCCCGGTTCGCGGCGTCGCCGGCGTCGGCATTCGTCAGGAACAGCGCAGGCACGGCGGGATCGGGGCGGATTCGGCGTCGGTTCGACGGGTTGTTCTGGTGCCGGCGGCGCCGAGGGGCGCGCGGCTGCTGCGTCGATTGTAGGGACGGCGATGGCCGCGTGCCGCGCCGGAATCCGTAGTCGCGACCGTCGTGCGCAGACGACGGGAGCGGGGCGCTACGAAGCGCGACGAAGTGCGACGGCGTGCGGCGGCGTGCGATGAAGCGGGCGGCGGCGTGCGATGAAGCGGGCGGCGCGACGGCTGGCGGTCAAAGGCAACCGCCGCGCGGAGGCGGCGGTCGGGGCGTGACTGGCTGACGGGGCCGGACGGCGGGCAGGCCGCATCCGGCTGACCGGCCGCGAAGGGCTGCGAATCCGCGCAGCGCGGTGGGGAGGCGTTGCCGGCGCGCCGCGAACGGGCGGCGCGCGGGTGCAGCGTTACGCGTAGTCGGCGGCCATCGCCGGCTGCGGCGCCGCGCGCACGATCGGCGCCGCGTCGTGGCGCTCGACGTGCGTCATCGCCGCACCGAACAGCACGAGGCGATAACCGACCGCGTAGATCGGGATGATGCGCAGGTTCTTGTCGTGTTCGAGCTGCAGCTTCGAACGGATCCGCGAGATATGGGTGTCGAGCGTGCGCGACGACACGCCGAGCTCGCGGCCCCACACGGCTTCCTGGATTGCCTGCCGCGGCACGACCTTGTTCATGTTGTCGAGCAGGAATTCGACGACGTCGAATTCGCGCGGGGTCACGTCAACGACCTTGTTGTCGATTTCGATCGTGCGGCGGACGAAGTTGATTTTTATGTTGTCGATGTACAGGTATTTGCAATCCATGGTGGCCCTCGCATGTCCGTAAAGGAGTGTTTGCGGGGTGCTGTGCTGCAACTTCCGGGCCAGGGGGAGGGCTGTGAGGCGGTGCGGGCAGGCGGCAATGGCGTGGACGGCGGGGAAGCGTTGAATTTAAAAGAATTTTTAACCGGGAACACCGGGCGGCCGATGAAACGGGCACGGTAATAGTGAAGGATTGTTACGTAGCATCGGGTGGCGACGTTACGGGCGTTACGTCTGACGTAACGTGGGAGGAGGTCCGGCCTTGGGGGGAGGCCGGATGAGATTGAGGGTGGATAACGAACCCTACGTCGAACCCTGCATCGGCGGCCGAAAAACACCGGCCACGGCGCATACCTCGCGCCGCAGCCGGCGTCCCGACACATCACGCCTTCGCGTTCTCCGCCGAATCGAACGGCAGCACGTAATGCCGCTTGCCCGTCGCCGCGAAGATCGCGTTCGCCACGGCCGGCCCGATCGGCGCGACGCCCGGCTCGCCGACCCCGGTCGGCGCCTCGGCCGACGGCACGATATGCACCTCGACCTTCGGCATCTCGGCCATCCGCAGCACGTGATAGCCGTCGAAGTTGCGTTGCTCGACCTGGCCGTCCTTCAGCGTGATCGCGCTGTGCATCGCCGCGCCGAGCCCGAAACCGATGCCGCCCTCCATCTGTGCGGCGACGATGTCGGGATTGATCGCGATCCCGCAGTCGACCGCGCACACCACGCGCTCGACCTTCACCTTGCCGTCCGCATCGACCGACACCTCGGCCACCTGCGCGACATAGCTCTTGAACGCCTCGGCCACCGCGATCCCGCGCCCGCGGCCCTTCGGCAGCGGCTTGGCCGGATCCCAGCCGGCCTTTTGCGCGGCCAGCTCCAGCACCGCGCGCATGCGCGGCTCCTTCGCGAGCAGGTCGCGGCGGAACGCGTACGGGTCCTTGCCGGCCGCATGCGCGGCTTCGTCGATGAACGCCTCGACCGCATAGGCCGTGTGAGAGCTGCCGACCACGCGCCACCACAGCACCGGCAGACCGACCTGGGTGGTGGTGAGTTCGACCGACACGTTCGGCACCGCGTACGGCAGGTTCGCCGCGCCCTCGACCGACGTCGCGTCGATTCCGTTCTTGACCATGAATGCCTCGAACGGCGTGCCGGCGAGGATCGACTGGCCGACGATCCGATGACGCCAGCCCACCAGCCGGCCGTCCGCGGTCAGGCCCGCGTCGAGCTTGTGGAAGTACATCGGCCGGTAGAAGCCGCCCTGGATGTCGTCCTCGCGGGTCCACTGCAGCTTGACCGGCTTGCCGTCTGCGCCGAGCGCCTTCGCGATCGACACGGCCTCGACCACGTAATCCGACCATGCGTTCGCGCGCCGGCCGAAGCTGCCGCCCGCATACAGCGTATGGATCCGCACCTGCTCCGGCTTCAGTCCGGCCGTCCTGGCCGCGTTGCCTTGGTCGACGGTCTGGAACTGGTCGCCGGCCCAGATCTCGCAGCTGTTCGGCGTCAGCTTGACGACCGCGTCGAGCGGCTCCATCGGCGCATGCGCGAGATACGGGAATTCGTACGTCGCGCTGATCTTGCGCGCCGCGCCGGCGATCGCCGCATCGGCATCGCCGTCCTTGCGCGCGGACGCGCCCGGCTTCTCGGCGAGTTGCCGGTATTCGCGCATCAGCGCATCCGAGCTGCGCTTCTCCGCCTTCGTTTCGTCCCAGTCGATCTTCAGCGCGTCGCGGCCCTGTTTCGCGGCCCAGAAGCCCGTCGCGACGACCGCGACGCCGCCCGGCACCTGCACGACCGAGACGACGCCCGGCACGGCCTTCGCGGCCGTCGCGTCGAACGATTTCACCGTCGCGCCGAAGCGCGGCGGCCGCTGCAGCAGCGCGACGCGCATGCCGGGGAACGTCGTGTCGAGCGTGAAATGCGCGGTGCCGTTCGATTTCGACGATGCGTCGACGCGCGGAATCCTGTGCCCGATCAGCTTGAAATCGGCCGGCTGCTTCAGCGTGACCTTGTCCGGCACCGGCAGCTTCGACGCATCGGCGACGAGCGTGCCATACGCGGCCGTCTTGCCGCTCTTCGCGTGCGTGACGACGCCGTTGGCGGTGGTCAACTCGGCGGCCGGCACCTTCCAGCGGGCCGCCGCGGCCGACACGAGCATCGCGCGCGCCTTGCCGCCCGCTTCGCGCAGTTGCTGCCACGAGTTCGCCATGGCCGAGCTGCCGCCCGTGCCCTGCATCGTGCCGAACGCGAGGTTCGCGTAGCGCTTCGCATCGGCCGGCGCGCTTTCGACGCGCACGCTCGACCAGTCGGCATCGAGCTCCTCGGCGACGATCGTCGCGATGCCCGTATATGCACCCTGGCCCATTTCGACGTGCTTCGCGATCACCGTGACGGCGCCGTCGGGCGTGATGCGCAGGAATGCGTTCGGCGCGAAATCGCCGGCCGGTGCGGTCGCGGCGAGCGCGCGGCGGCCGAGGCCGGCCCAGTCGAAGCCGATGGTCAGGCTGACGGCGGCAGCGGCGCCCGCGGCTTTCAGGAACGTGCGGCGCGACGGGCGCACCGCATCGGTGTGGTCGAGTTCGATCGTCATGGTCAGGCTCCCAGCGTCGCGGCCGCATCGTGGATCGCGGCCCGGATGCGGGCGTAGGTCGCACAGCGGCAGAGGTTGCCGTTCATCGCGGCGTCGATGTCCGCGTCGGTCGGCTTCGGGTTCTGTTCGAGCAACGCGGTGGCTGACATGATCTGGCCGGACTGGCAGTAGCCGCATTGCGGCACCTGCAGCTTGACCCATGCGGCCTGCACGGCCTTCGCGGGCTTGCTTTGCACGCCTTCGATCGTCGTGACGTGCTTGCCCGCGATGGCGGCGAGCGGCAGCACGCACGAGCGCACGGCCTGGCCTTCGAGATGGATCGTGCACGCGCCGCACTGCGCCATGCCGCAGCCGAACTTCGTGCCGGTCAGTCCCGCGTGTTCGCGAATCGCCCAGAGGACGGGCATCGACGGATCGGCGTCGAGCGTGACGTTCTTGCCGTTCAGGACAAACGAGGTAGGCATGTTGTGTGTCTCCGTGGGGAAAACCCGCCTTACGGACAGGTTAGCCGGGAGTGTGCGCGAGCAGCCGGTTTTTGCGTCTACCCAATCCTGCAAATTTATTGAACAATCCTGCAAATCCCCGGCACGCCGCAGGCCGTTTCGCTATGCTCGCGCGACACGGGAAATTATTCGAGGATGCGTCATGGACATGACCGATATCGTGGCGTCGCGCGAATCCGGGCGACGCGAACTGGCGTCGCTGATCGGCCGTTTCGCGCCGGCGGACGGCTCGCATTCGACGGCCGTGCCGGGCCTGATGCTGCATCGGCACACGCGGCCGGTCGATCTCGGCTGCGGCGTATCGCGCGCCGCGCTGGTCATCGCCGCGCAGGGCGCGAAGCGCGTGATCGTGGCCGGCCAGGCTTACGAATACGACACCCACAATTGCCTGATTACGTCGATCGACTTGCCGATCCTCTCGCGCGTGACGCGTGCGTCGGCGGACGAGCCGTACCTGTGCCTGTCGCTGACGCTCGATCCGCAGCGCATCGTCGAGCTGGCGGCCGAGATGCGGCTGCCCGAGCCCGACGCGGGCCCGGAAGGCGAGGGGATCGCGCTCGCGGAACTGACGCCGCCGCTGCTCGACGCGGCGCTGCGGCTGCTGCGGCTGCTCGATACGCCGGCCGACATCGCGGTCGTCGCGCCGCTGATCGAAAAGGAGGTGCTGTATCGGCTGATGACGAGCGGGCAGGGCACGCGGCTGCGGCACATGGCGATCGCGGGCAGCCAGACGCACCGGATCGCGCGCGCGATCGAATGGATCCGCGATCATTTCGCGGAGCCGATGCGCGTCGAATCGCTCGCGCAGGCGGTCAACATGAGCGTGTCGTCGCTGCACCATCATTTCAAGCACGTGACGACGCTGAGCCCGCTGCAGTACCAGAAGCAACTGCGGCTGCACGAGGCGCGGCGGCTGTTGCTGCGACAGGGCGGCGACGTCGGGTCGGTGGCGGCCGTCGTCGGCTACGAAAGCGCGTCGCAGTTCAGCCGCGAATACAGCCGGCTGTTCGGCGCGCCGCCGATGCGCGACGTCGTGCATCTGCGGAAGAAGGAGCTGCTCGGCTGACGGGCGGCCATCGATCGTCATTTCGCGACGGCGGCGCGTTGCGCTCGAGGATGTCGGCCGCGACGCGTGGCGGGCTCCGGTCTTGCGCAGTGCCGGGTCGCGCCACGGTTCGCGACTGAAATCGCCGCTCATCCGACGCAGGCCTTCATCGATATCGAACGTTTGTGTCTCACGCGTGAGTCTCGGGGGGCAGGGAAGTACCCACGGAGATGGCTGGATCGATACGGTTCGATGCGACGAAACGCGCGATGAGTCAAGCTTTCACGAGATTGAAGACGTGAAAGCTGTTTTGAATCGAAATGTTTCAGTGATGAGAATCAAGCGGGTAACTGACTGAGGGTGTCTATTCGATGAATCGACCGCCGTCGCTTCGTGCGCGAAAGGTGAATCGAATGGGAATGAAAAAAATGAAGGTGCCCGTCTGTGTCGGAATCGGACGTTTTCATTTGTTCGGTTATTGCGCCCGAAACATACCGGATGGCACGATTTTTCGCCGCGTGATCGTGCGGGTATTTTCACGGATGAATCAAATTCCTTTTGCATTTCAGGGTGAACCCGTGTTTCGGCCGTATCGGCGGCCGTTCGGTGGGGCGCATCGAGCGACCGGCCCTCGTTCGTCGGGGTAATGGACGGCTGCTGGCATGCCGCGACACGCGGTTTGTCAGCGGAAACGCGCGAACCCCGAGCGGGGAGTCGAGATTCGCCTCTCAAGATTGAAACACCCGTTCGCACGGGTGTCCGTCAACGCCCGGCAAGCCGGATTCTTCCATCAAATCGCGGTATTGCGTCACGATCTTCAATGATCGCTTTAGGGCGCGCCCCGTTATCGCGATACATTCATGAAACAAAAAAACGCCGTTTCCGGAGAAATGATCAGGCCTGACGGCCGCACGCCGGATGCAATGCTCGGTGGAATATCGCATGGCATGGGGTTTGCGATATGGGACGTACCGGCGAGCGGTCGACACGATGCAACAACGATGTGGGGGCGACCCGTTCGTCACGAGCCTGTCGGGGAAATGGCGATGAACACTATAAGCAGTGGCATGACCTGCGCGTGGGTTGCGCACCAAAGGGGTAGTCGGAACGATCGGGGTAGCGCTTGCGACGCAGTGCCAGCGTCGTCGGTAGCGCCTTGCCGATTTCCCGTCCTCCGCGCGCGCCGCATGCGGGCGCGGTCGTCGCTTCGCGCGGCAACCGGCCGACAGCGGTGCTCCACTTCATTCGGCATTCCCGGATGGGGCCTGCTGTTCGTGCCGGACAGCGTGGCGCCGATTCCTCTTCAACCGTGCAGCGCCGTTTCGATCGCGCCGGGCCAGTCCCTGCGCCGGCCGGACTAGATCGAACGCGCGTCGCCCGGGTTATCCGGAAGGCCTTGCTTCGTCAGCTCAGGGAGCAGACATGTCGTCTGGCTGCAATGCCGGCCCGTTATCGCCCGAATGAAGGGCACGTGTCGAGCGGGCGCTGCATTTTGCGGTAGTCAATACATTCGCCAATTTTCAATTCCGGAAACGGGTGCCAGTGCCGGCATTCGTTTTCGACGTGGTATTGAAAATCGCGAGCCGGAAAGATGTGTGCGTCATTTCGGTTAATTGAATCTAGGGTGTTTTTTAGACCGTCAGCAATGGTCGTAAAAATAATAGAAAACACCTACGCTTGAATTTTGGACAATTTAAAAACATAAAACTAGACTTCGTCTGGCAAAAAATAAAAAGCCGATTCGCGATAGAACAATGATTTGTGAATTTTATAGTAATCCTTATTTTTGAGGATTGCTCGCGGCTGGAAGGTCGATGGCGTGCGATCTTCCGTGCTCATTCTCTCCACGCCGTTAGGAGTCCACCATGAAGAAGCTTCTGATTGCAGCAGCAGTTCTGGCGGTTTCGGGTGCAGCGTTTGCCGGCAGCGGCACGGTGTCGAGCAGCAACTCGTCGAGCGGCGGCCAGACGATGGCCGGGGTCACCGGGTTCGGTCACTTCTCCGCGACCGATTCCGGCTCGGCGCTCGGCGCAGCCGGCGCATTGGCCGGCGGCCCCGGCAGCGGCTCGATCTCGTATACGAGCCACACGCAAACGTCGACGGTCGGCGGCTTCGGCTTCGGCGGCTCACAAGCGGGCGGCAGCAGCGGCGCGAACGCGGGATCGACCGGCTGGACGTATCACCACTAAGCCGCGACGCGTAGCGTTCGTCATTGGCTGGCGGGTCGGATGCCGGGCCTTGCCCCGTGCGGGCAGGCCCGGCTCCGCCACCGTTCGAACTTCCTCACGGCAAGGAATTGCTATGAAAGCCAAAGTCATTTTAGCGACAGCGCTCGCCGTCATTTCGTCCGCTGCGTTGGCGGCCGGATCGTCCACGACCAACCAGACGCAATCCGTTGCGGCGGGTGTTTCCGGTTCGGTGCTGGTCGGCTCCGGCAGCTATACCAGCAATTCGACTTCGACGGCCGGCGCGAATGCAGGCAGTACCGTGACACCCGCCGGCTCTGCCGGCACGGCGTCCGCGTATCACAACTCGACTTCGACGGCCAGCGGTTCGGGCACGAACGGGGGCGCGTTCGCGGCAGGCGGCGGGATCGGCGCCGCGGGTTCGTTCGCCGGAAACGGCAGCACGAACGAGAACGCGAATGCGCTTTCGGGAGGGGTGACCGCCACGATCGTACTTGGCGCGAACCACTACACGGCCACGGGCGCGAACGACCACGGGATGGCCAACGCGGGGGCCGTGGGGTGGACGGGCGGCGGCGGGTCGGGCGCGATCGCGGGCTCGAATCACTACAACACATCGACCGTGTGGAGTACCGGTCCGGCCGGTTCGCCGTCCGCATCGGGCGGAAGCCAGGGCGACTCGAGCGCGACCGGGAGCAGTCGTTAGTCAGGGGTGGGGGGGACCAGTTTCGCAGCGACGCTGGTCTCTTTTCCGCATTGTTGTCACGTAAGGAGTTGGCATGAAGCAGAACCTGATTGCCGCCGCTCTGATGCTCGCGTCTCTGACGGCGTATGGCGCCGACCGTGCTCCCGATGGTGTGCAATCGACTATGCAGACGTCAAACAACCCCGACCAGACAACCAAACCGTCAGAGCAACACACGCTTTCGTCGGGCAGTGCCATCGGCGGACCGGACACCCAGCAATGGCAGGGCATGTCGGCCGGCTCGTGGTCCCAGCTGGGCAGCGGCTGGAAGCAGTTCGGGGAAGCAGCGAAAACTGAAGGCATTCAGGGGAATTAGTACGGTTGCCTGGGTGGGAGGTCAAACCTCGTCCGGAGAGTGAAATGAACAGCAACAGGATCAAGGTGGCATGTGCGGCGATGTTCGCGATGACCACGATCGGTGCCCATGCGCAAACCGCCGATTCGACGTCGAGCGCGCAATCGTCGACGTCGTCGACCGCGATCAGCCAGGGCGGTGGGTCGAGCATGAATACGAACACCACGAGTTCGCGCGGCGGCAATGCCACCAGTTCCAGCGGCGTGCGCGGCAGCGGCAATTCGAGCGTGAACGTCAACGTGACGATGCCGTCCGGCACGGCCGGCGGCAACGTGACGCCGCAGAGCGTGAACTCGCTCCAGTCGTCCGGGGCGCCCGGCACCAACCCTTACAACACCCAGATCTCGGAAAACGTCAATTACTCGGGCACGCAGACGATCAAGACGAACCCGTCGATCCAGGCGCCCGGCCTCACGACCACGTTGTCCGATACCTGCATGGGCTCGGTGAGCGTCGGCGTGTCGTTCCCGGGGTTCGGCGCGACGGGCGGTACGACGCTGGTCGACCAGGCCTGCGTGCGGCGTCTCGATGCGCGTGAATTCCGTGCGATGGGCCTGACCGACGTGGCGCTCGCGCTGCTGTGCCAGAGCGACGCGAACCGGCGCGCGGTGGAAGCGACCGGACACCTGTGCCCGGGCACGAGCGCGCCGCTCGCGCGTTCGAACGTGGCGCCCAGCGTCGAAGCGACCGTCGCGGACGACATCAAGTATCGCGATCCGATCGTGCGCAACCGGATGGGCCTGCCGCCGCTTGGCTCGGCCGCGCCGGCGCCCGCACCGACGCGTCCGATCGAGACGGCTTCGATGCGCGCTGCGCCGGTTTCCGTGCCCGTGCCGGTTCCGGCGATGGCGCCTGTCGCCGCCGCTCCGGGCGTCGCGGCGCCGGCCGTGGCTGCAGTCGCGCCGGCTGTCGCAGCGCCGACGGCTGCCGCTGCGGTCCCTGCGGCAGCCGCACCCGTCGCGCCTGTTGCGGCCGCCGCCGCGCCCGCGGCGTCGGTCGTTCCGGCGGCCGCGATGGCAGCCGTGCCGGCTGTGGCCGTCATCGCCGCGCCGGCTGTGGCCGACAACGCATCGCCAGCACCTGCCGCGCCGGTGGCCGATACGAAGGCGCCGGAGCCCGCGCAGCCGATCGCCGACAAGGTGCCCGAGCCTGTGCCTGCCGCTGCCGACAGGGCCCCGGAGCCTGCGCCGATCGTTGCTGACCAGGCCGCCGAACCTGCGCCGGCCGTTGCCGACAAAGCGCCCGAGCCTGCCCCGACCGTCGCCGGCAACGCATCGAAGCCGATGCCGGCCGCGACCGACGCTGCGCAGGCCGCAGGCGAGCCGGTGGCCGAACCGATGCCGGCGGCAGCCGTCGCCGCGGCGCCGGCAGCCGACACGAAGGCTGCAGCGCCCGCGCCGCAGGCAATCACCGAAGCGCGTGCACCGGAGGCCGCGCGGCCTGCGATCGCCGCGGCGTCCGCCGACATGCAGGCAGCCGACGCGACCGTGCCGGACGCGGTCGAAGCGGCTGGCACAGCGGCTGCACATGCGGCCGGCATGCGTGCATTGACCGATCCGCTGCAAGCATTGCCGCCGGCCACGGTCGACCGGCAGGCCGCACCGGCTGCACCGGTCGCGCCGGCGCCGACCGTCATCTCGACGAGTACCTCGTCGTGAGCGTGCGGGCCGGTCTGCCGTACGACCGGCGCGCCGGTCGCGCGGCAGGCGTTCGGCCCGATGCCCGACCGTCTTTCCGGTTTGACGGGTGTTGTTCCGATCCCCGAGGTCAACACCTCTTTTTGCGTGACGAGGATGCAGGGAGGGCCTCAATCATGAGGATCTTTTGGGTCGCTTTGCTGCTGGCCAGCGTGCAAGCCGCTGCGCAGTCGGTTTTCCAGAATCCCGCGGTCTTCGTCATCCTGAACGAGCAGACCCTCGCGAACGCCGCGAGCGTGCAGCAGGCGCTATCGACGCTCGGCCGTCCCGACAACACGGCATGCGCGCCGATGATGATGATCGGCGACCCGCAGATGGTCTACATGATGCCGGAGGCGGGCCACGCGCCGTCGTGGCAATCGCCGGTGTACGGCCGCGGTGCGCCGTTCGACGCGCAGAGCGGGCCGAAGCCGATCGGCAGGACGGTCGGCGCGATGCAGCACACTGGGGACATGCAGACGCAACCGTGGAGCGACGGCAGCGCGATCACGCAGAAGATCGCGGGCGAGTCGAGCGTCACGGCGGCGGACCGGGTGAACGAATGGCGGCACACCGGGCTCGACAGGATCGAGACGGCCCGCGCGTCGGACGTGACGGTGAACGGCAAGACCTACCGCGCCTACCGCGACGATCTCAACGGCCAGGCGCAACCCGTCGTCGAGCCGCAGATCTACACGCAGCGCGTCGTGTTCTGCCGATGACGCATCGATTCGAGGACGGAGCGGCGTCGCGCCGCGGGACTGCGAGCCCGCGACGCGCGATCGGGAAACGGCTGCTCCGATACACAACCTTATGCGGCGAGGCGATCGTGAACCAGTGCTGTCAGTTCGGCATGTCAGGCCCGCAGGATGTCGAACGGCGGGTGAGCGCGCTGCCGTTCGTCGCGGTCCGTCACCCCCCCGTCGGGCCGTCGCGGCCGCTCGTCTACCTGTCGCGGCAACACGATGCCGCGCTCGTCGATGTGCTCGCGTCGCGCGGCTGGGACGTGAGGCGCGCCAGAACCGTGGCGGACGCGCTGAATCTCGTCAAGGCGAACCGTCCGCACGCGGGCATCGTCGATTTCGCCGGTTTCGCGGCGCCGGACGTCGCGTCGTTCGAGGCGCTGCTGCGCGACCCGCGCGTCGGCTGGGTCGCGCTCGCCGACGGCGAGCGGCTGCGCGACATCACGATCGCGCGCCTGATCCGCCGCTGCTGCTTCGACTATGTGCGCAATGCGGCGGCCTATACGACGATCGGTTATCTCGTCGGCCATGCATACGGGATGCTGACGCTCGCGGACGGCGATCCGGCCGCGGAAGCACCGCCGCCGGGCGGCGCGATGATCGGCGCGTGCGACGCGATGCGCCGGCTGTTCGCGACGATCCGCAAGGTCGCGAACACCGAGGCGAGCGTGTTCATCGCCGGCGAATCCGGCACCGGCAAGGAGCTGACGGCGGCGGCGATCCACCGGCAGTCGCAGCGTGCCGACGCTCCGTTCGTCGCCGTGAACTGCGCGGCCATCCCGACGACGCTGCTGCAATCCGAATTGTTCGGGCACGAGCGCGGCGCGTTTACCGGCGCGCACCAGCGCACGATCGGCCGCATCGAGGCCGCGCACGGCGGCACGCTGTTTCTCGACGAAATCGGCGACATGCCGTTCGAGAGCCAGGCGAGCCTGCTGCGGTTCCTGCAGGAGGGCAAGATCGAGCGGCTCGGCGGGTACGCGTCGATTCCGGTGGACGTGCGGATCGTGTCGGCGACCCACGTCGATCTCGAGGCCGCGATGCAGGCCGGGCGATTCCGCGCCGACCTGTACTACCGCCTGTGCGTGCTGCGTATCGACGAGCCGCCGCTGCGCATGCGCGGCCGCGACATCATGCTGCTCGCCGATGACGTGCTGCGGCGCTATCGCGGCGACGGCTCGTACCGGATTCGCGGCTTCACGCCGTGCGCGATCGCGGCGATCCACAACTATCCGTGGCCCGGCAACGTGCGCGAGCTGATCAACCGGATCCGCTTCGCGGTCGTGATGACGAACGGCCCGCTGATCTCGGCCGCCGATCTCGAGCTGCGCCCGTACACGTCGTTGCGGCCGCCGTCGCTCGCGCAGGCGCGCCGGCAGGCCGAGCGGAACGCGATCGAGGAAACGCTGCTGCGTCACCGCCACCAGCATGCGGACGCCGCGGCGGAGCTCGGCGTCTCGCGCGCGACGCTGTACCGTCTGATGAACACGCACGGGCTGCATGGCTGACACGCCGCGGCGCGCGAGCGCTCAAGACCTCGCGGCGGCAGCCGTTAAAACATCAAATGGCCCCGGCCGGCGCGCGCATCGATGGGCGCGCAACCGGCACGCGGCGCATCACGTTCATCCGAGGTCATCGTGGCAGAGTGCAGTCAGTGCGGCAGGACGTTCCTGGTCGGCGGGCAGTCGATCGACGGCCGCCGCTATTGCAGCCCGGCATGCGCACGGGCGCATCCGGTCGTCGTCGAGGCCGAACGGGTGCCCGACGCGAAGGTGCGGCAGTACGTCGACGACTGGCGCTACGGGCCCTGTCCGATCTGCCTGCGCGAAGGGCAGCCGGTCGACGTCCACGCGTCGCATCGCGTCGTGTCGCTCGTGTTCGTCACGCGCTGGGCGACGCGGCGCCACGTGTGCTGCCGCCGTTGCGGCCGCAGAAAGCAGGCGGTCGCGCTGCTCGCGTCGGCCACGCTCGGCTGGTGGGGGCTGCCGTGGGGCATCGTGCTGACGCCGATCCAGCTCGCGCGCAACCTGCTGGGCCTGGCCGCACGCGATCCCGAGGCCGCGACGCCGCAGTTCGAGGCGCTCGTGCGGCGCAAGCTGGCCGCCCGCCGGCTCGCCCGCGCGGAGCGGGGCGCCAGCGCCTGATCGCGCGCTTCGGCGCGCCGTGCGTGCTTGCCTGGGGCCCGTTCGCTTAGGGCCCCGTTACTAGCGTGAACAGGCCCTATGCCGGCCGGTCGAAGCCCGATGCGACCCAGCGTTCGGCACTGGCCTTGTTGAGCTTGAACCCGGCCGACACCTTCGCTTCGGCCAGCAGCTCGCCATACGGATCGAACGCCTTGAGCTGCGCATACGGCTCGAACTCGTCCGGCACGATGTCGAGCGTCACCGACACATCCTGCCCGGCTTCGTCCTGCACCGTCACTTCCTTGTGCAGCAGCGCGCGCCGCTGCTGCTCGTGCCGCATCAGCACTTCGGTCGCGGTTTTCACGAGCGTGCGGAACGCGTTCGCGTCCATCGGCTTCGGGTTCTTCTTGTCGCGACCCATGGTCCACGGCCCGACGAGCGCGGGCTCGGACTCGCCGTCCTTGACCATCTCGACGGCCCAGCCGTCGTCGTCTTCGTTCTTGATGATGCGGGCGGTCCAGCCGTTGTCGCGCCAGAGGCCGTCTTCGTGGATGGAGGTGTCGTCGGATTGCAGGTCGGAATCGGTCATGAGGAAAGCGGGAGTACGGGCAAGCCGGCGAAAGGGCGGTGGCGCGCGGCCGGCATCGGCGCGTCGCTCGCCGCCGGCGGCCCGGGGTGGCATGCAAACGCCGGATTTTACCTGCTGGCCGGCCGTGCGGCGTGCAATACCGGCCATTGGGCCAATGCCGCGACGGTCGATCGGCGGCCGCCGGGGCGCCGAGCCGGTGCAAATATCAAACGCGTATTACGTCTTCGGCGGCCAATTCGTACGCCGTCCGATATCGCGCGCGGGCAGACATTCATAGAATCGACATTCAGGCTAAAAATAGCCTGAATGTCCTTTCAACGCCCAACCGGTCGTGTGCGTTTCGCGTGGCGCGGCCGGTGAACCACCAGGAATTGCGCATGAGGAAATTCAATGTTCGCATCGTCGTCGCGTACGACTGGCCGTTGACGCTGGCCGGTATCGAACAGATCGCAGGCGGCGCCTGCGCGATCGAGCTCGCGGCGGTCTACCGGAGCGCGGCCGAACTGGTCGCGTCGCTCGGCGGCGTCGATTGTGACGTCGTGCTGGTCGACTATACGATTCGCGGCGACGAACAGATGGACGGCCTCGCGCTGTTCGACTGGCTGCGCCGCACGCGGCCGAACGTCGGGATCGTCGCGCTGGTCGCGAACGAGAATCCGCTGATCTTCCGGTCGATCCTCGCGGTTGGCGGCGTGAGCGTCGTCAGCAAGCTCGACGAGGTCGGCCATATCGTCACGGCGATCCATTCGAGCTACAGCGGCGCGACCTACCTGTCGCCGTCCGTGCGCCGCGCGGTCGATGCGCTCGGCACGCGCGGCGATGCGCCCGTGAAGCTGTCGGCGCGCGAGATCGAGGTGATTCGCCTGTATCTGTCGGGCGTGCCGATCAAGACGATCGCGCAGCGCCTGAGCAAGGGCAAGCAGACGGTCAGCGCGCAGAAGATCAGCGCGATGAAGAAGCTCGGCGCGAGCAACGACGTCGAGCTGATCCAGCGCGCGGCGGGGCTGGGGCTCGGGAGCGGAGAGGCCGCGCTGCGGGCGGGCAGCGCGGCGTGAGTGCGGGGCGGGCCTGCCGTCAGGCCGGCAACGCGAACCGCGTCACCGCGTCGCGCAGCGCCTCGGCCTGATCGCGCAGCGAATGCGCGGCGGCCGCGGCCTGTTCGACGAGGGCCGCGTTCTGCTGCGTGACCTGATCCATCTCGCCGACCGCGCGGTTGACCTGCTCGATCCCGGCGCTCTGCTCGCGCGAGGCGTGGCTGATTTCGTCGAGGATCTCGTTCACGCGCCGCACCGACTGCACGATCTCGGCCATCGTCTCGCCCGCGTGCGTGACGAGCGTCGCGCCGTGCTGGACCGTCTCGTTCGACGACACGATCAGCGACTTGATCTCCTTGGCCGCCGTCGCCGAGCGTTGCGCGAGCGACCGCACTTCGGCCGCGACGACCGCGAAGCCGCGGCCCTGTTCGCCTGCCCGCGCCGCTTCGACGGCCGCGTTCAGCGCGAGGATGTTGGTCTGGAACGCGATCCCGTCGATCACGCCGATGATGTCGCCGATCTTGTGCGAGCGGTCGGTGATCTCGTTCATCGTGCGCACGACGTCGTCGACCACTGCGCTGCCGCGCGTCGCGACCTGCGCGGCCTGGCCGGCGAGCGACGCGGCCTGCGCGGCGCTGTCCGCGTTCTGTTTCACGTTCGCGGTCATCTCGTCCATGCTCGACGCGGTCTGCACGAGCGCGGCCGCCTGTTCCTCGGTGCGCTGCGACAGGTCGGTGTTGCCGGACGCGATCTCGCTCGCGCCGACGTTGATGTTCTCGGTGCCCATCCGGACGCGCGACACCATGTCGATCAGCCCGCCCTGCATCGTGTGCAGCGCATGCAGCAGGCTGCCGCGATCGTCGTGCTTCACGGTCACGCGCGCGGTCAGGTCGCCCTGCGCGATGCGCTGCGCGGCGTCGAGCGCCGCTTCGAGCTCGCCGCCGAGGCTTGCGCGCACGCTTTTCAGCACCAGCACCATCACGGCTGTCGCGATCGCGCCGAGCACGGCCGTCATCGCGAGCCAGCGGCCGACGCTCGCGAGCACCGCCGAGCGCACGTCGTCCATGTACATGCCGGTCACCAGATACCAGTCCCACGGCGCGAAGCGCTGCACGGCGCTGGTCTTGTCCTGCGGCTTGTCCGCGCCCGGCTTGGGCCACAGATATTCGACGAAGCCCTTGCCGCCTGCCGCGTTGCCGGCCTTCACGATCTCGACGAACAGGTGCTGGCCGTTCGGATCGGTGAAATTCGACACGTCCTTGCCGTTGAGTTCGGCCTTGATCGGATGCATCACGATCACCGGCTTCGAATCGTTGACCGACACGTAGCCGTCGGCGCCATGGCGCATTGCGGCGATCGCCTCGAGCGCCTTCTGCTTCGCATCGGCTTCCGGCAGCGCGTTCTGCTGCGACAGTTTGTAGTAGTGGTCGGTCACGCTCGCGGCCTGCGCAACCAGCGACGCAAGCTGGTCGCGGCGGTCCGCGATCATCGACGCGCGGGTCTGCCATGCGCCGAGCCCGGCGATCACGAGCAGGCCGAGCCACAGGATGACGATCATCGAGGCGAGTTTCTGATTCAGGGAGAGATTGCGCATGGTATGAGGTCGGTCAGTCGTGGAAGCTCGCCGCGGCGGCGTGACGGGATACATGTCTTGACGGCGCGCCATGCGCGTCGCCGTAGACGGGAAATCCCTTAGAAGATGCTGCGAAATTAATCGGACGCTGTCTTGCGTTTGTTCCAGCAAATCAAGCAGCACGCGACCGAGAGGAATGCCTCGTGCACGTGTGCGCACCGTTCGTAGCGAATCTTGAGGCGGCTGCGAAAAAGTTAACAAACCTAAGCCGTGATTTCGCAACAGCTTCTATGCGACGCGTTATAAGGCGTCGCGCCGGATCGGAAAACGAACCCCTCCGCGCCTTCACAGGCCGCGGGTGGGTGCGATACAGTGACCGGGATTCATATGGAGAATTCGAGTTGTGGCCGTAACTATCGACATTGGCTCAGGAAAGCGCGCTACGCTGTCCAGTGACAGCGGGGCAATTCGGTCTGCGGAACAGCGCGCGGCTGTCTCAGAATTAATGCTCCATTGGCCGAAGTATTCCGCATTGATGGCGGAGGCTGCCAGCTACCTTCGGGAACTGGGGCTTGCCGGGTCGTTGTCCGGCGATCCCGTCGCCGCGCTTAGGTCAGCGATAGAGGACGGCCGGGTTACCGTGTCGATCGATAGGCCCGTGGCAAGTGGGGGTGCTGGGGGCGGTGGCAGACCATCAACACCGCCTTTCCCAAAGGGCAGGAGGTTTCCCAGTGTGCCGGGGATGGCTGCGCTTCCAGTGGACAAGCCGATACCGTCTTGGGCCGTACCAAGCGATGTGTCAGCCGGTGAACTCATGAGTTACCTTCAAAGTGTCGCTGCCGGTACTGGCGGCGCACTAGCAGGCGGTACGCCTCAACTTGCGAACTCGTTTGGATGGGAGGCACCGCTAGGTGATGCGAACGTGTTTGACTACGCTGATAGCCCTGTGAGCGGTGACATTCAAGAGCTAGCGG
Source organism: Burkholderia sp. AU17457 (assembly GCF_002223255.1). Lineage (NCBI taxonomy): Bacteria > Pseudomonadati > Pseudomonadota > Betaproteobacteria > Burkholderiales > Burkholderiaceae > Burkholderia > Burkholderia sp. AU17457. The sequence continues at coordinate 1,640,982 of NZ_NKFB01000005.1, read as the reverse complement.
CAAGCACGACTAACCCGAACTTTGCGGCGAAAATGCTTGGTTACCAGCGCAAAATCTTCGGCAACATGATCCACCAAATGAAAGACGCGAATGATTTGGGAGGGGCCGATAACGTTCTCTGGCACGACAACGGAGACGTTGAATTCAAAGGTGTCGTGATCGACAACATGCACAACTACGGGGACTGAGCGGATCATGAAAAAACAGCAACTTGCACATGCATCATTCTCTATTTCAGGCGATCGCGTCGTCCCCAAATTTTGGACAGACTATTTCCGCGTCGTACCCGATACGGAGGTAACGAAAGGGGAACGGGTAAACGATCCGACAGGACAGGGGCGCGTCATAACGCGTCGCACGAGTGTTTGGGCGGTTCGCAGTGACGGGGCTGTCCACAGTGATCAACTGGAACCCCATCTTCGCTATCTCATCAAGCATCTGTCGTTGCCGCGCCCGGACTTGCGCGGGCTTATCGACGGCGCGGGCGCTCGGGTCCGTCTCCGCTGCTATTGGGACAACGAGAGCGGTAAGCGCGTGCCGGACGTGCCGGACGATATCCGGGCTCTTGTCGAATCGCTCGGAGGCGAAGTCGAAATCGATGAATACCGATAGAGCGGATCAACGCACCACTGAGAAGTACATGGCATTGCATTGGAGGGTTGTTCAGTCAAGCGACATACTATCCAACTGAGCGTGCTTGTTGTCGTATGTGCGGCGATTTTTTTGAAAATATAGATGGATAACAAAGATCATATAAAGGACACTTTCGATCTTGAGAGAGCTAGGGCGATCGACGCATTTGCGAACATTGAGAGCCAGCTTTGCTGGGTTATGGCTGACGCGGGAAAAATTGACCATCAGATTGCATTTGTCATTTTTTACTAAAATATTTCAATGAGTCCACGGATTGAAATCGTGACCGCCATTCTGGCGGCGTCCTGCGGAGATCAATTCAAGAAATTTTGGGGTTAGGTGCGCAAGATCGTTGATTCGCTAAATAAGCAAAGAAATAAAATCGTGCGCTGGAATGATTGCCCTGTATTCGAAGGGTCGGATATAAGGTATGTGGCTGAAGTTTTGATTCATCCCGTTATAGGCAATAAAAATGAAAAAATCCGCCAACTTGCGATTGATGATTTTCGCCAATTTATTAAAAAGGCGAAATACACCTATAAGGTTCTTGGGGTGTTTGGAAGGTGTTTTGATGAAAAGTTGGGTGGCGCGATAGTTCGTCGTGACATTGAAAAATTTTCAGATGCGGAGATTACATTTCCGCCACCTAAAAATGATTTATTTTTCAGCTAAATGATTTCTCGTTTTCGTTAGAAGGACAGCGTACCGTACGCTGCCCCTGAGATCTCTTCGGTCGGCTGGGGACACCCACGGAAATCCACGAAGAACCAACAAAAGCCCCGGCACCTTCATTAGGTCCGGTTTTTTTCATTTACTCTACAAGGATGACGTCGCGCAGTGCTGCTTTTTCTGCAAGCGTCGATTGACCGGTACAGACGCGGCTCGACGCTCAAAGCGAATGCGAGGACGACGAAAATTGTGCAGCCATGCGGAGTACGCTCGACCACCCAGCGGAGCTTGCCTAGTCCGCTGCCGCATTCCATACGGCGCCGGGCGATCACGTGTTCGATCACCGAGGATGAATCGACCGCTGCCCGTGAGAAGTCGAGTTCGCCGGCTTCGCGTAACTTCGCAAGCAGCAGTGCGTGCAACGCGCTCCATACGCCGGCCCTTTGCCAGTCGCGCAAACGCTTCCAGCAGGTCGGCCCTGAGCCAAATCCAGCTTGGTTCAGAGGTCGCACCAGCGTATCCCGGTCTTAAATACGTTCAGGATGCCGTTCAGTGCAGCCCGGTTGGAGACCGGAAGCCGTCCTGGGTGTTTCTTGCGGCGTGGCTTTGGCCGTGGCAGCACTCTTAGAAGCGGCCATTTACCGAAGTCCGCGACGCGGGCGCGGGCATCTATGCATATGCATAACCGAGGCCGCTATACTGTCGGGCGATGGTCGGCGTCGCGCCCGCGCGGGCGGCAGCGCGACGCCGATGAAACCGAAAGGAGGCAACGATGCGGATTCTGGTGGTAGGGGCCGGCGCGGTCGGCGGATACTTCGGCGGCCGGCTGGCCGCGGCGGGGCGCGACGTGACGTTCCTGGTGCGCGACGGCCGCGCGGCCGCGCTCGCGCGCGACGGGCTGCTGATCCGCAGCCCGCGCGGCGACCTGACGCTCGCAAACGTTCAGACCATACGCGCGGGCGACGCGGGCGCCGGCGTCGCGCCGTTCGACCTCGTGCTGCTGAGCTGCAAGGCGTACAGCCTCGACGACGCGATTGCATCGTTCGCGCCGTTCGTCGGCCCGCAGACGCTGATCCTGCCGATGCTCAACGGGATGCGTCACGTCGACGTGCTGCGCGAGCGTTTCGGCGCGTCACAGGTGCTCGGCGGGTTGTGCGTGATCGCGGCGACGCTCGATCGCGAGCAGCGCATCGTGCACCTGAACGACACGCACGGCGTGACGTTCGGCGAGCTTGCCGGCGGTGAATCGCCGCGCGTGCGCGCGGTGGCCGACGTGCTCGGCGGCGCGGGCTTCGACGCCACGCTCAGCGACGATATCACCGCGCGGATGTGGGACAAGTGGGTGTTCCTCGCGACGCTCGCCGCGAGCACGTCGCTGTTTCGCGGGTCGATCGGCGACATTCTCGCCGCGCCGGACGGCCGCCGCCTGCTCGAGACGATGCTCGCCGAATGCAGTGCGATCGCCGAACACAACGGCTACCGGCCCGACCCGGCGGCCAGCGAGCGGATGCAGCGGATGGTGCTGACGCCGTCGCCGCTGACGGCGTCGATGCTGCGCGACGTCGAGAATCATGCGCGCGTCGAAGCCGATCACGTGATCGGCGACCTGCTCGCGCGACGCGATCCGCAGGCGGCCGATACGCTGTCGCTGCTGCGGATCGCGTACAACCACCTGAAGGCATACGAGGTGCGCACGGCGCGCGAGCACGCGGCGGCGTAAGCCGGCGCGGACGGGCGGCACGGGCGGCGCGGGTGGCCGCCGCACCGTTGCGCGCTGCAACAAATTTGCCGTCCGGCGCCATTTCCACGCGCGGACGGCAAAAAAGTATCGAAAATCAGGCGTAAAGTTGGTGGAGCCGCGCGCGCGATCGACCTACATTGCTTCCCATGCGACCGGTCGCGGTGCCGCGCGAGACACGCGGCGCACGCGCGCACAGCCGAACAGGCCGGCCAGCGAACCATGGGAATGGAGACGCCAACATGATGCACCCCGATCTCGAAGTGGTCGAAGTGCGACGCGACGAGTCGTTCAAGGTCTGGTCGCACGGCTATCCGTACCGCACGATCCGCTGGCATTTCCATCCTGAATTCGAGCTGCACCTGATCGTCGCGACGCACGGCAAGTATTTCGTCGGCGATCACATCGGTTCGTTCGGCCCAGGCCATCTCGTGCTGCTCGGCCCGAACCTGCCGCACAACTGGGTCAGCGACATGGCCGAAGGCGAAACCGTCGAGCGCCGCAATCTCGTGATCCAGTTCGATCCGTCGTTCGTGCGTCGCTGCATGGACGCGTTTCCCGAATGCCGTGATGCACAGACGCTGCTCGACGACGCGCGGCGCGGCGTCGGCTTCGACGGGGCGACGAGCGCCGCGATCGCGCCGTTGTTCGACGAATTGCTGACCGCGCGGGGCATGCGCCGTATCGCGCTGTTCATGACGATCCTCGAACGCCTGTGCGATGCGGCCGAGCGCACGCTGCTCGCGAGTCCCGCGTACGACCAGGCCGACGTCACGCCCACGCGCCTGAGCCACGCGCTGTCGTATATCGGCAAGAACCTCGCGTCCGAGATGCGCGAATCCGATCTCGCGCAACTGACCGGGCAGAGCGTCAGCGCGTTCTCGCGCGCGTTCCATCGCCATACGGGCATGCCGTTCGTCCAGTACGTGAATCGTCTGCGGATTGAATCAGCCTGCCAGATGCTGCTCGCCGACGACGCGAGCATCACCGACATCTGTTTCCAGGCCGGCTTCAACAACGTGTCGAACTTCAACCGCCAGTTCCGCGCGGTGAAGGGGATGGCGCCGTCCGAATTCCGTGCGCTGCAACGCCTGAACGCGCGCAGCCGCGAGCTGGCGCTGCACGCGGCGCCGACCGGTAACCCGCTGCCGCCGCGCGTGCTGACGCCCGGTGCGCCCGAACTCATGCCGCAGCCCGGATGATCGCCGGGCCGTTGCCCGCCCGCGTTTTCCCCGCCGTTTTACCCAGCCGATCGCGTCGCTCACGTCGCGAGGGGCGCATTCACCCACGAAAAAGCCGCACACAATTCTGGAGACACCGTCATGACGCACGCATCGCCCGCTTCATCCCCCCGTCGCGCCGCCCGCCTGGCGGCCGTTGCCGCGCTCGCCGTCGCGGCCCTGTTGCCCGCCGCCGCGCACGCTGCGCCGCTGCGGATCGGCATGACGTTCCAGGAGCTGAACAACCCGTACTTCGTGACGATGCAGAAGGCGCTGAACGATGCGGCCGCGTCGATCGGCGCGCAGGTCGTCGTCACCGACGCGCATCACGACGTCAGCAAGCAGGTGAGCGACGTCGAGGACATGCTGCAGAAGAAGATCGACATCCTGCTCGTGAACCCGACCGATTCGACCGGCATCCAGTCGGCGATCACGCAGGCGAAGAAGGCCGGCGCGGTGGTCGTCGCCGTCGACGCGAACGCGAACGGCCCGGTCGATTCGTTCGTCGGCTCGAAGAATTACGACGCGGGCGTGATGTCGTGCGAATACCTCGCGAAGGCGATCGGCGGCAGCGGCGAGGTCGCGATCCTCGACGGCATTCCGGTCGTGCCGATTCTCGAACGCGTGCGCGGCTGCAAGGCCGGGCTCGCGAAATTCCCGAACGTGAAGCTCGTCGATACGCAGAACGGCAAGCAGGAGCGCGCGACCGCGCTGGCGGTCACCGAAAACATGATCTCCGCGCATCCGAACCTGAAAGGCCTGTTCAGCGTGAACGACGGCGGCTCGATGGGCGCGCTCGCCGCGATCGAGGGGTCCGGCAAGGACATCAAGCTGACGAGCGTCGACGGCGCGCCCGAGGCGATCGCCGCGATCCAGAAGCCGAACTCGAAGTTCATCGAGACGACCGCGCAGTTTCCGGCCGACCAGGTGCGCATCGCGCTTGGCATCGCGATCGCGCGCAAGTGGGGCGCAACGGTGCCGAAGGCGATTCCGGTCGACGTGAAGGTCGTCGATCGCGGCAACGCGAAGGGCTTCAGCTGGTGAACGACGTGCGAAGCGACGCGAAGGGCGGCGGCGCGGCCGACGCCCTTCGCACGGAGAAGCCGATGGACACGATACTCAGGCTCAGCCACATCACGAAAAGCTTTCCCGGCGTGAAGGCGCTGTCCGACATTCATCTGGAGATCGCGCGCGGCGAGATTCATGCGCTGCTCGGCGAGAACGGTGCGGGCAAGTCGACGCTGATGAAGATCCTGTGCGGCATCCATCAGCCGGATGCCGGCACGATCGAGATCGACGGCGCCGCGCGCCATTTCGCGGACTATCACGACGCGGTCGCGGCCGGCGTCGGCATCGTGTTCCAGGAATTCAGCCTGATTCCGCACCTCGATGCCGTCGACAACCTGTTCCTCGGCCGCGAGCTGCGCAACCGCTGGGGCGCGCGCGACCGCAAGCGGATGCGCGCCGCGGCGGCCGCCATCTTCGCGCGGCTCGGCGTGGCGATCGATCTCGATGCGCCGATCCGTGCGCTGTCGGTCGCGCAGCAGCAGTTCGTCGAGATCGGCAAGGCGCTGTCGCTCGACGCGCGCATTTTGATCCTCGACGAACCGACCGCAACGCTCACGCCGGCCGAGGCCGAGCACCTGTTCGCGATCATGCGCGAATTGAAGCGGCAGGGCGTCGCGATGATCTTCATCTCGCATCACCTCGACGAGATCTTCGCGGTGTGCGACCGCATCACGGTGCTGCGCGACGGCCAGTACGTCGCGACGACCGAGGTTGCGCACACCGACGTCGAGCAACTGGTGCGCATGATGGTCGGCCGCCGGATCGAGAGCAGCTTTCCGCCGAAGCCGGCGCTGCCGGCCGACGCGCCGGCCGTGCTCGAGGTCGATGCGCTGCAGATCGAGCGCGATGGCCCGGTGAACCGCTTCGTGTTGCATGCAGGCGAGATCCTGGGTTTCGCGGGGCTGGTTGGCTCGGGCCGCACGGAAACCGCGCTCGCGGTGATCGGCGCGACGCGTGCGCACCGCAAGGCACTGCGTGTGCGCGGCGCAGCGGCGAAGCTCGCCGATCCGGCCGACGCGCTGCGTGCCGGTATCGGCATCCTGCCGGAAAGCCGCAAGACGGAAGGGCTCGTCACGTCGTTCTCGATTCGCGACAACATCTCGCTGAACAACCTCGGCAAGTACCGGTCGATGCGCTGGCTGATCGACCGGCGCGGCGAGGCGCGCACGACATACGACGTGATGCGGCGCGTCGGCGTGAAGGCGCCGTCGATCCACACCGAGGTCGCGACGCTGTCCGGCGGCAACCAGCAAAAGGTCGTGATCGCGCGCTGGCTGAACCATCACACGTCGGTGTTGATCTTCGACGAGCCGACGCGCGGCATCGACGTCGGCGCGAAAGCCGAAATCTACGGGCTGATGCGCGAACTCACCGCGCGCGGCTACGCCATCATCATGATCTCGTCCGAATTGCCGGAAATCGTCGGCATGTGCGATCGCGTCGCCGTGTTCCGGCAAGGCCGCATCGAAGCGACGCTCGCCGGCGACGAGATCGATCCCGACACGGTCATGACCTATGCCACGGCCGGCACGCGAGGAGCGACCCATGAACCTGCCTGATTCTTCTTCCACGCCATCCACGACGCTCGCCGCCACGGCCGGCGATGCGCCGCCGCCGCGCCCGATGTGGGCGCAACTGCGCCGCTCGACGCTGTTCTATCCGCTCGTCGGCCTGATCGTCGTGTGCATCGCGATGATGATCGCGAGCCCGAGCTTCCTGTCCGCCGCGAACCTCGAGAACGTGCTGCGCCAGGTCTCGATCAACGCGATCATCGCGGTCGGCATGACCTGCGTGATCCTGACGGGCGGGATCGACCTGTCGGTCGGCTCGGTGATGGCGCTGTCGGGCACGCTCGCGGCCGGACTGATGGTCGCGGGCGTCAACGCAGTCGCCGCGCTCGCGATCGGCATCGCGGTCGGGCTCGGCTTCGGCTTCCTGAACGGCGTGTTCGTCGCGTTCGCGGGCATGCCGCCGATCATCGTCACGCTCGCGACGATGGGCATCGCGCGCGGCCTCGCGCTGATCTACACGGGCGGCTATCCGATCGACGGGCTGCCCGACTGGGTCGCGTTCTTCGGCAGCGGCAAGGTGCTCGGCGTCCAGGCGCCGGTGCTGATCATGCTGGTGGTCTACGCGATCGCATGGCTGCTGCTCGACCGGATGCCGTTCGGCCGCTACGTATACGCGATCGGCGGCAACGAGCAGGCGACGCGGCTTACCGGCGTGCGGGTCGCGCGCGTGAAGCTGATCGTCTATACGCTCGCCGGGCTCACGTCGGCGCTTGCCGCGATCGTGCTGACCGGGCGCCTGATGAGCGGGCAGCCGAACGCGGGCGTGGGCTTCGAGCTCGACGCGATCGCGGCCGTCGTGATGGGCGGCACGTCGATCTCCGGCGGGCGCGGCGCGATCCTCGGCACGCTGGTCGGCGCGCTGCTGCTCGGCGTGCTCAACAACGGACTGAACATGATCGGCGTGAACCCGTACGTGCAGAACGTGATCAAGGGCGGAATCATCCTGCTCGCGATCTACATCAGCCGCGAGCGATCGCGGTAACGCTTGATTAATCCGGTATCCGAATCACTCATAAAAGAGACAACTCATGACGATATCCGAAGCCCAGCCGCGCATGACCGCGGTCGTCTGCCACGGCCCCGAGGACTATCGCGTCGAACAGGTCGCGAAGCCGCACCCCGGGACGAACGAGCTTGTGATCCGCATCGCCGCGTGCGGGATCTGCGCGAGCGATTGCAAGTGTTACACCGGCGCCAAGATGTTCTGGGGCGGACCGAGCCCGTGGGTGAAGGCGCCGGTGATTCCCGGCCATGAATTCTTCGGCTATGTCGAGGCGCTCGGCGGCGGCGCGGCCGAGCATTTCGGCGTGGCGCTCGGCGACCGCGTGATCGCCGAGCAGATCGTGCCGTGCGGCAAGTGTCGCTATTGCAAGTCGGGCCAGTACTGGATGTGCGAGGTGCACAACATCTTCGGTTTCCAGCGCGAGGTCGCCGACGGCGGGATGGCCGAGTACATGCGCATTCCGCCGACCGCGATCGTTCACAAGATCCCGCTCGGCGTATCGCTCGAGGACGCGGCGATCATCGAGCCGCTGTCGTGCGCGATCCATACGGTGAATCGCGGCGACGTCCAGCTCGACGACGTCGTCGTGATCGCGGGCGCCGGCCCGCTCGGGCTGATGATGACGCAGGTCGCGCATCTGAAGACGCCGAAGAAGCTCGTCGTGATCGACCTGATCGACGAACGGCTCGAACTTGCGCGCCAGTACGGCGCCGACGTGACGATCAACCCGCAGCGCGACGACGCGCGCGAGATCGTCCGCGCACTCACCGACGGCTACGGCTGCGACGTGTACATCGAGACGACCGGCGCGCCGGTCGGCGTGAACCAGGGGCTCGACCTGATTCGCAAGCTCGGCCGCTTCGTCGAATTCAGCGTGTTCGGCGAGGATGCGACCGTCGACTGGTCGATCATCGGCGACCGCAAGGAGCTCGACGTACGCGGCGCGCATCTCGGGCCATACTGCTATCCGGTCGCGATCGACCTGCTCGCGCGCGGGCTCGTCACGTCGAAGGGCATCGTCACGCACGGCTTCGCGCTCGAGGACTGGGACGACGCGATCCGCGTCGCGAAATCGCCCGAATCGATCAAGGTGCTGCTGAAGCCGGCCCGCTGAACGCCGGCGTGCGCCTCACCGGAGACATCATGGAATACGTCATAGGCGTCGATATCGGCACGCAGAGCACCAAGGCGCTGCTGGTCGACCGGCACGGCACGATCGTCGCGCGACGCTCGGCCGGCTACCAGCCCGATACGCCGCGCCCGCTGTGGGCCGAGCAGTGGCCTCAGGTGTGGTTCGACGCGGTGCTCGACTGCATCGCCGGCTGCGTGAGCGACGCGCGCGCGCAGGGCGTGCCGGCCGATGCGATCCGGGCGGTGTGCGTGAGCAGCCTGTACGGCGGCTCGGGCATCCCGGTCGACATCGACATGCGGCCGCTGCATCCGTGCCTGATCTGGATGGACCGGCGCGCGACCGCGGAAGTCGACTGGGTCAACGAACACGTGAACGTCGAGCGGCTGCGCGTGATCACCGGCAACGGCGTCGACAGCTACTACGGCTTCACCAAAATGCTGTGGCTGCGCGACCAGCGGCCGGACGTGTGGGCGAACGTGCGCTATTTCCTGCCGCCGAACGCATACGTGATCTACCTGCTGACCGGCGAAGTCGCGGTCGATCACAGTTCGGCCGGCAATATCGGCGGCGTGTACGACGTCGCGCGCCGCGAGTGGTCCGACGACGCGCTCGACATGCTCGGCATTCCGGCGACGATGATGCCCGAGCGGCTCGTCGATTCGACGGACGTCGTCGGCGGCTTGCTGTCGCAATGGACCGCGCAACTCGGGCTGCCGGCCGGCACGCCCGTGGTCGCGGGCGGCGTCGATGCGGCGGTGGCGACGTTCGCGGCCGGCGCGACGCGTACCGGGCAGCACGTCGCGATGATCGGCACCAGCATGTGCTGGGGCTATGTGAACCGGCACGTCGATGCGCGGCACGGGCTCGTCAGCATGCCGCACGTATTCGACGGGCAGCGCGACCTGTATGTGTTCGGCGGCGCGATCACGGCCGGCGCGTCGGTCGCGTGGTTTCGCGACCAGTTCTGTCACGCGGAAATCGATGCGGCGAGCCTGCTGCCGCACGGCGATCCGCACGTGCTGCTCGAGGAGGCGGCCGAGCGCGTGCCGGCCGGCGCGGACGGCGTGCTGTTCCTGCCGTACCTGATGGGCGAGCGCAGCCCGGTGTGGGATGCGAAGGCGAGCGGCGCGTTCGTCGGGCTGAGTCTCGCGCATACGCGTGCGCATCTTTATCGCGCGGTGCTCGAAGGCGTCGCGTTCGCGTTGCGCCATAACATCGAGGCCGGCCGCCGTGGCGCGGTGGCGCTGGACGACCGACTGATCGTCGTCGGCGGCGCCGCGCATTCGGCGCTATGGATGCAGATCATCGCGGACGTGACGGGCTTTCCGGTGTGGACGATCGAGCAGGACGTCGAAGCCGCGATGGGCGCCGCGCTGCTCGCGGGTGTTGGCGCAGGGCTCGTGTCGCGCGACGACGCGCAGGGCGGCTGGGTCACGCTCGTCGAGCGCGCACGGCCCGATGCCGACCGCGCGAAAACATACGACGCGCGTTTCGCGCTCTACACGGCGCTGTATCCCGCACTCAAGCCGATCATGCACAGGCTGGACACATCCTCATGAACACACGATTCGATTTCGGCGGGGCGACGGTGCTCGTCACGGGCGCGTCGAGCGGCATCGGCCGCGCGTGCGCGGTCGCGCTCGCGCACGCAGGCGCGCGCGTCGTCGCGGCGGCGCGCGACATGGCCGCGCTCAACGCGCTCGCCGGCGAGATTGCGTGCGATACGCTGCGCATGGATGTCGGCGGCGACGAATACGCGATCGATGCCGCGCTCGACCCGTACGATGCGTTCGACGGCCTCGTCAATTGCGCGGGGATCGCATCGCTGGAACCGGCGCTCGATGTCGACGCCGCGCATTTCGATCGCGTGATGGCCGTCAATGCGCGCGGCGCGGCGCTCGTCGCGCGAGCCGTGGCGCGCAAGATGATCGAGCGCGACGGACGCGGCGCGGCGAACGCACGCGGCAGCATCGTCAACGTGTCGAGCCAGGCGGCGCTCGTCGGCCTGCCCGCGCATCTGAGCTATTGCGCGTCGAAGGCGGCGATGGACGCGATCACGCGCGTGCTGTGCATCGAACTCGGGCCGCACGGCATTCGTGTGAACAGCGTGAACCCGACCGTCACGCTCACGCCGATGGCGCAGTTCGCGTGGAGTGAACCGGAGAAGCGCGCACCGATGCTGGCCGCGATTCCGCTCGGCCGCTTTGCGCAGCCGGACGAAGTCGTCGAGCCGGTCCTGTTCTTGCTGAGCGACGCGGCGTCGATGATCAGCGGCGTGTCGCTGCCGATCGACGGCGGGTATACCGCACGCTAGACCGCGTCGCGGAAGTCGCGGGTCGAGTGCGCGGCGCGGCCGGCGCGCGGCTAGACCGGATCCTTGCTCGGCGGTCCGTCCGGCTGCTGCGGGTTGTCGTGATGGCCGGGCGGCGACGAGAACGGATCGTCTTCCGGATCGCGGTTCGGGTCGGCCGGTGGCTCGGGCGTCGGGGTCGTGTGGTCGCTCATGGAGAACTCGTGGCGTGCGTGACGGCGGTGGCGCGGCGGACGCGCCTCGTCTCCGTTATAGCCAATCGGGCGCGTGTTTGCAGCGGGATTCTTGCGACGGCTTGTCGGTCGTCGGAGAAATCCGCTTATTGGCGCGGTGCGTGCGTGAACGTGCGGGCCCGCGCAATCGAAGTCAGCGCAAATCCGCCGGTGTATCGACGTCGCGCAGGATGCCGGGATCGTCGACATCGAGCAGGGTCACCGGCGCGCTGGCGAACAGCGCGCGGGCGCCCGCGTCGCCGTCGAGGGCGGCGAGCGCCTCGAAGTGGTGCGCGGCAAAACCGACCGGATGGCCGCGCACGCCGCGATGCGCGGGCGCGACGATCGACGCGTCGTCGGCTTCGAGCGCGCGTGTGACCGTTTCGTATGTGGAAGCCGCGATCCACGGCATGTCGCCAAGCGCGACGAGCCAGCCGCTCGCATCGGGCGCGGTGCGGACGCCGGCCGCGAGGCTCGCGCCCATGCCGCGCAACGCGTCGGGCGCATAGACGACCTGACAGCCGGCTTCGTTCAGCAGAATCGCGAGCTTTTCGGCGCCGGGGCGCACGACGGCGATCACGTCGGCGGTTGCGGCCGCGAGATGGCGGGCGGCAGCCACCGCCACCGGCGTGCCGTCGGGAAGCCGGGCGAGCAGCTTGCTGTGCAGGCCGCTCGGGTCGAAGCGTTGACCAAGGCCGCCGGCGAGCAGGACGCCGGTCGCGAGTGACGCATAGGACATCGGCGCGCGGGGAGTGAGGCAGGTGCTGCGATTGTGCGGGAGCACACGGGGATCGGCAAGTGAGGATGTTACCGAGTCACGCGTGCCGGATCGGGAAAACCGTCATCGCGACGCTTCCCCGAGCATGCTTTCGTCGACAGGACCGTAAATTGCATGCGATTCGTTCTGCATGACGGCCCAATAGCGGTCGCCGAATGACCAATGCCACCATTCGGACGGGTAATTCGTGAAGCCGACGCGGGTCAGTGGCACAACGACGGTTGCGGGCCACGCGCCAATGTCGAGCGCGGCGGTCGTGGTCGGTTTGATCAGACGAATCGCCAATATGCCAGAGTCTGGCGGAAGATGCGCGGCGGTTCGACCCACGGACGGGTGGCGCTCACCAAAGCGTCTTGACGTGCGCGTACGCGCGGATTTTTTCGTCGCGGGTGACAAGCGGCGCGCCGAGCCGCCGCGCGGTCGCGACGATCATGCGATCGGCAGGATCCTTGTGGAACGTGCCGGGCAAGTCGGTGGACTTCGCGGCGATGTCGGCATCGACGGGCACGAACCGCATGCCGTCGATCTGCGCGACGGTGGCGAGCCACGCGTCGACATCCATCGTCAGGGCGAGGCGGTCGTTGCGCACCAGCATCGCGATCTCCCACGCGGAGATGGCCGATGCGGCGAGCGCGCCTTCGCTCCGTGCGCGATCGATCGCGCTTCTCGCCTTCTTGCTGAGCGCAGGGTCGCCACCCACCCACCACACCAATGCATGCGTATCCAGCACGATCACCGCGACGCCTCCCAATCATCTTCCGCAATCGGATCGAGAGGATTGTCGTAGCGCATGACCGACCCGCGCAATATGTCCAACGGCTGAGCTTCGCGCGAGCGATACGGCCGGATCTCGAGCGTCGGCTTGCCGTGGTCGGTGACGATCAGGCTTTCGCCCGACGCCTCGACGAGCCGGAAGTATTCGAGTGCGCGAGCCTTGAATTCGGATTTCGATACGGGAGCGTGCGGCATCATGGTATGAGCATGGTCATTTGACGATGGTCATTTTAGACCCGCATTTCGACGCGGCGCAAGCGCTGTGGAGCGTGAGCGGCTCACGCTACGCATCCGCCCACTTCCTCAACAGGTTGTGATAAATCCCGGTCAGCGAAATGACCATCGGGTCCTTCGCGCCTTTTTCCGCCGACAGCGCCTGAATCTGCGTATCGAGCTGAAACAGCAGCGTGCGATCGCCATCGTCGCGCACCATGCTCTGAATCCAGAAGAACGAAGCCACGCGTTCGCCCCGCGTGACGGGCGTCACGTGATGCAGGCTCGACGCCGGATACAGCACGAGATCGCCTGCCGGCAGCTTCGCGCGATGCACGCCGTACGTATCCTCGACGCACAGCTCGCCGCCGTCGTACGCGTCGGGTTCCTCGAGAAACAGCGTCGCCGACAGGTCGCTGCGCACGCGGAAATCCGTGCCGCGCAGCAGCCGGATCGCGTTGTCGACGTGCGTGCCGAACGTCTCGCCGCCTGCATAGCGATTGAACAGCGGCGGAAACACCTTGAGCGGCAGCGCCGCCGAAAAGAACAGCGGATGGCGGGCAAGTGCGTCCTGGATCGCGTCGCCGACGGTGCGTGCGACCGGGGACCCTTCCGGCAATTGCCGATTGCGTTTCGCGAGTGCAGATTGCGCGCCGGACGTCGCGTTGCCGTCGATCCATTCGGCGGCATCGAGCAGGTCGCGGCATTGCGCGACTTGCGCCTGGGTCAGTACACCGGGGATATGAAGCATCATGATGCGGATTCCATGGCGTGCGGCGCCAGCTGCATGGCCGCCGAACGAAAAGCGTCGATCGGCGACGACACGAGATACGCGCGCATCTTCGCGATGAACGCAGGCGTCGCGGTGGTCGGCACGCGCGCGAGCCAGACGAGCGCTTCGTCGACGCGCCCGCGCTCGGCGAGCAGCCGCGCGTAGTTGAACTGGCCGCGAAAATCGCCGGCAACGGCCGCACGGCGATAGTGATCGAACGCGGCGTCGATATCGACCGATACGACCCAGCCGTCCTCGTAGAAGCCGCCGATCAGGTTGATCGATTTCGCGTGACCGAGCGCGGCCGCGCGGCGGAACCAGTCGAGCGCGTCGGCGCGGTTCTCGTCGACGCCGTTGCCGAGGGCGAGTGCGGTCGCGTAGTTGTACATGCCCCAGTCGAGGCCCGCCTGCGCGGCGAGCCGATACCAGTACACGGCGACCGGCGCGCAGGCGGCCGTGCCCCAGCCGAACTCGTGGCAGCGCCCGAGCATGTTCATCGCCATCGGGTGGCCCGCCCGCGCCGCATGCCGGAACCAGTTGAGCGCGGCGGCCGGATCGCGTGCGACGCCGTGCCCGTCGAGCAGGTATTGCCCGTACACAGCCTGCGCATCGACGATGCCGTGGTCGGCCGCCGCCGCAACCCACGCGGCGGCGCGCTCGGGCGGCCCGGCCAGGATGTCGGCGAACTCGCGCGGCGATACCGATGCGAGCGCCTTCAGCGATACGGCCTCCATCGATCAGTAGCGCGCGTTCAGCGTAACGAACGCCGAGCGGCCCGGCGCGATCGACGCATAGTGCGCCGGATACGCCTGATCGAAGTAGGTGCGGTTGAACAGGTTGTTCACGTTCAGCTGCAGGTCGAGCTTCTTGTTGATCCGGTACTGCGCCATCGCGTCGAAGCGCCAGTACGACGGCACGGCGCGCAGGTTCGCGGGATCGCCGAACACTTCCGACATGTAGAACGCGCCGCCGCCGACCGTGAATTTCGGCGTGACGTCGTAGTTCGACCACATCGTGAGGCTGTGCTTCGGCGTGTTCGGGAAGCGGTTGCCGTTGTTCGCGGCGTCCTTGCCGTTGTCGCGCAGTTGGCTTTTCATGTACGTGTAGCCGCCGAACACCTGCCACTGCTTCGTGATCTGGCCGGCGACGCCGAGTTCGAGGCCCTGTACGCGCTTGTTGCCGACCATCGCGTACTGGTTGTTCGGCAGCGTCACGCGCGCGTTCGTCGTGTCGATCTGGAACAGCGCGGCCGTCAGCGACAACTGGTCGTTCAGCATGTTCCACTTGGTGCCGAGCTCGATGCTGCGGTTCTTCTCGGGCGCCATCTGGTCGGCGTTCGGGCCGACGCCGCCGCGGCCCGGCGTCAGCGACTGCGTTTCGCTGCCTTCGCCGAGCAGCATGCCGGCCGGCGTCGACGACGTCGCATACGACGCGTAGATGCTGCCGTTCCGCGCGGGCTTGAACACGAGGCCGGCCTGCCAGTTGAAGAGCGTGTCGTCGCGCGTATAGGTCTTGCCGCCATTCGCCTTGGTATCGGTGAAGCGGGTCGAGTAGTCGTCGACGCGCACGCCGGCGTTCACCTGCCAGCGCGGCGTGATCTCGATCGTGTCGAAGCCGTAGATCGATTTCGTCGTGGTGCGCGCATGCGCGTAGTCGTTGTTGCGCGTGATCGAGCCGGCCCACGGATCGTTCGGGTTCGGCGACCAGAGGCTCGTGCAGTTGTAGCCCGACGCGGCGCCGATGCCTTTCTGGCAGATCGTGCCCTTGTCGGTTGCGACCGTGTACGAATCGCGCTTGCCCCATTCGCGGGACAGCTCGATGCCGGTCGTGAAGCTGTGCTTGAACGGGCCCGTGCGGAATTCGCCGAACAGCTCGGTCAGGTTCGCGAGGCTGTTGATCGAGCTGTCGCGGTTGTTGTTGCGGCGCCAGACCTTGCCGTTGACCACGTTGCCCTGGCTGTCGTCCGGCTGCGTCCAGATGTAGTCCTGCGTCGATTCCGTGTAGCGCGTGGTGTTGCGCACCGTGAGGTTCGGCGTGATGTCGTGCTCGATCTTGATCGTGCTGATGTCCGACGTGGTCTTGCGGAAGTCGCGGTCGATCAGGCCGTAGAAGTTGTGGCGATCGACGGGCGCCGGATAGATCGTGCCGACGTTCGCGGGCTTGTTCGACGTCGTGTAGAAGTACGGGATCCCGCCGTCGGGCATGTCGTCGGTCGACAGGTGGTAGTAGCTCGCGGTCACGCGCGTCGGCGTGCCGAGGCCGAACGCGATCGACGGCGCGACGCCCCAGCGCTCGTTGTTGACGGCGTCGCGGCCGGCGACGTCGTTGTTGTGGCTCATCAGGTTCAGGCGGAACGCGGCGTGATCGGCGAACTGCCAGTTGCCGTCGGCGGTGAAGCGCCGATAGCGGTCGGTGCCGAGGCCCGCGCTCGCGGCGGCCGTCGTGCCGAGATGCGGCGCCTTCGTGATCAGGTTGATGCTGCCGCCCGCGCCGCCACGGCCGCCGTATGCGCCGTCGGAACCCTTGGTGATCTCGACGCGCTCGGTATTGAAGATCTCGCGGGTGGTGGCGCCCGTGTCACGCATGCCGTCGACGAACATGCTGCCCTGCGTGTCGTAGCCGCGGATGAACGGACGGTCGCCGAGCGGGTTGCCGCCTTCGCCGGCGCCGAACGTGATGCCGGGCACCGTGCGCAGCGCTTCGGTCAGCGTCGCCGCGCCGCTGCTCTGGATCAGTTCCTGCGGGATCACGGTGACGGATTTCGGCGTGTCGACGAGCGGCGCGGTGAATTTCGCGGAAGCGGAAAAGTCGGCCTTGTAGCTGTGCTCGGTCTTGCCCTGGATTTCGATCGGCGCGAGGTGGCCTTCGGGGCTGACGGGCGCCGCGGGCGGCGTGCCGTCGGCAAACGCGGGGCTCGCGGCGAGCACGCTGCACAGGGTGGTGAATTTACCGAGCTTTGGCTCGTCGGGACGGGACTTCATGGTGCTTCGACCTCGCGATGTGGCCCCGGGGCGGTGCGTTGCGGAAATGTGCACGCCGCCGGGAATTATTACGATTTGTTTTCAGGCGGCATTCTATGTAATTTCTTGTTGAATGAGAAGCGTTCTTGTTCTCGTTTGCGGGAGGATTGTTGACGAATGTTGCGGAGGGTTGGCGAGGGCTTGCAGGGCCGCGAGGATGGCCGAACGGCCGAATGGAAGAGGTGGGGCGGGCGGCTTACAGTGGTCGAATCTTCTTTCGGCTCAAATGACAGCAAGATGTTAATATGACTGCATTGCAAGCAAATGTAGTGAGGCGCATCATGCCGGTGATTACTGTTCGAAATTTGCCCGACGAAGTGCATCGCGCGCTTCGAATCCGGGCTGCGCAACATGGCCGCAGTACCGAAGCCGAGGTACGCGACATCCTCGAGCAAGCCGTGCAGCCCGGCGGGCGGCCCAGGCTTGGGACGCTGCTGGCGGAAATGGGGCGGGAGGCCGGTGGCATCGATTTCGACGTTCGGCGCGATACATCGCCAACCGATCCGATGAGCTTCGAATGATCCTCGTCGATACCAACGTCATTTCCGAGCCGCTGCGGCGCGAGCCGAACCCAGCCGTGATCGAATGGCTCGACGCGCAGAATGTCGAGACGCTGTTTCTTGCTGCGATCAGTCTGGCGGAAATGCGATTCGGCGTGGCGGCGTTGCCGGAGGGACGCCGGCGGGACTGGCTCGAGCAAAGTATCGAGCGGCGCGTCGTGCCGTTGTTTCGCGGCCGGATCCTGCCGTTCGACGATGCGGCCAGCAAGGCGTACGCGAGCCTTCGCGCGAAAGCGCGTGGTATGGGCAACGCGATGGCGTCTGCCGATGGCTTCATCGCTGCAACCGCCGTCGCGAACGGCTTGATCGTGGCCACGCGCGATGTCGCGCCGTTCGAGGCAGCGGGCCTGCGCGTGATCGACCCGTGGGCCAACTAACGCGGGGTTGCGTGCGCCTGCATTAAAAATGAAAAACGCGCCGTGCAAGTCGGCGCGTTGAATGCGTTACGTCTGCGCGCGGCCCTTGAACTGAAGCGATCTCCCGTGAAGGCGCACGACACCGGCCGCGGTCAGTCGATTCCGTGAAACACGGCATCCTCCGGGCCGAGGTACGCCGGCGGACGCCACGTCGCATCGCGCATCGAGTGCTGGACGAGATTCTCGACACCCAGCAGCACCGCGAAGATCGCCATTCGCACCGGAATGCCGTTGTCGGTCTGCCGGAAGATCGCGAGACGCGGGTCGCGGTTCAGGTCGACCGACAGATCGTTCGCGCCGGGCCGGCTGTCGCGCGGCAGCGGATGCATGATCAGCGTGTCGGGCTTGCATACCGAATCGACGAGCGCCTGGTTGATCTGGAAATCCGGCGTATAGCCTTCGAACGACTCGTCGGTGAAGCGCTCCTTCTGGATCCGCGTTGCATAGACCACATCCGCGCCGCGCAGCCCGGCCGCGAGGTCGTTCGTCTGCTCGACCACATGGCCGTTCGTCGCGATCTGCTCGACGATGTAGGCCGGCATCTCGAGCGTCGGCGGCGACACGAGCGTGAACTTCAGCCCGCGGTACAGCGCGAGCAGCTTGACGAGCGAGTGCACGGTGCGACCGTATTTCAGGTCGCCGACCAGCGCGATGTGCGCGCCGTCGACGATCTTGCCGAGTCGCGAGAATTCGCGCTGGATCGTATACAGGTCGAGCAGCGCCTGGCTCGGGTGCTCGCCGGGGCCGTCGCCGCCGTTGATCACCGGCAGATTGGTCGCGCGGGCGAATTCGGCCACCGAGCCTTTTTCCGGATGACGGATCACGAGCGCGTCGACGTAGCCGGCCATCACGCGGCTCGTGTCGTAGATCGATTCGCCCTTGGCCATCGACGAGAACGTGAAGCCGGTCGTGTCGCACACCGAGCCGCCGAGCCGGCAGAAGGCCGCGCCGAACGACACGCGCGTGCGCGTGCTGGCCTCGAAGAACAGATTGCCGAGCACCGCGCCTTCGAGCACGCGCGAAATCTTGTGGCGCCGCGCGATCGGCTGCATGACGTCGGCCACGCGGAACAGCGCCTCGACCGAATCCCGCGAGAATTGGTCGACCGAGATCAATTGCGGCTTGCCTTCGAACAGGAACTGCTTCGCAAGCCCCTGCTTGTCTACGCTTTGCGTATACTTCTCGCCGTCCGGCTCCGAGCGTTCGACGATTTCCGACACGAAGCGCTCGACGATCTCGGGCATCCCGCGCGATTCCTGCGAATCGTCCGGCAGCAGCCAGGTATCCAGTGCGCGCCGGCTGACGCCGATGCGATTCGCGAATGCCTCCCGCGTCATGTTGAGGCGGCGCATCGCGTCGCGGAGGAAGGCTTGCTGGGGAACGGTCATCGGCGGCTCCTGGGGTGGAAAATATACGCGGTGCGTATATTAGTTCCTGGCGCAATGAAGTCAAGAAAAATCTGCGAGCACGCGCGGTGTGGCGCGCAGGGCACGCGGCGGGGCCGTACTGGCGCGCGGCGCGGCTCTCCGTATAATCAGGTCAGGCCCCGTGTCCGGCAGCGTGCCGGGCGCCACGCCACACACGATTCACACGATCCGCCCGGTCGGGCTTGTTGATTCCAAGGAGAATGAGAATGACGCGTACGATTGCTGCAATGCTGCTGGTGCTGACCGCCGCGCTCGCCGGTTGCAATACGGTCGCCGGCGTGGGCCAGGATATTTCGAAGGGCGGCCAGGCGATCAGCGATTCGGCTGAAAAGGCCAAGTAAGCCGACCGGTTCCGGCATGCAGAAGGCGCCGGGCCTTCCCGCGATGGCGGGGCGGCCCGGCGCTTTTTTTGTGCGCGAGTCGACGCCGGCGGCGTCAGGCGCGTTCCACGAACGCGTAACGGCCTTCGACCTTGCGCGGCGTGAACCAGCCGTAGTCGGGGAACAACCGGTTGCGGACGAACCACACGTAACCCACCAGCACGACCGTGATCGCGAGGCTCGGCAGCGCGGCCGCCGGATCTCGGCCGAGATCGGCGACGGTCTTCGGCATCTGCAACAGCGACAGCAGGATGAACGCGTGATACGCGCCGACACGATGGGTCGCAAAGCCCCAGATGAACAGCAGCGACAGCGGCACGGTCAACGCAACGAATACGGTGACGAGGACGGTGCCGGCGCCGGATGCGAAGAAGTAGTACGCAAGCATCAGGCTGATGACCAACTGGGCGATGCCGAGCGCGATCAGGATCCGGATGTGCACCTTGTTCTTGCGGCAGCGTTCGGGGTCCGGGCGCGACGCGATCAGGTGCGCGAGCACGCGATCCTTGAGCCCCTGTCCGGACAGTTCCGCCAGCGCGTCGGCCTTCCTCGTTCCCGCGGACAGCAGCGCCGCGATTCTTGTTTTGGCTTCCTTCCTGTTCATTGCTTGGCGGATTGTTGTTCGAGGGTGGTCAAAGGGGGCAGCCACGCGAATATTGCATCTTGCGCAGCCGTGCGCAACGGTTTTGCGGTGTGCGGACACATTCTTGCAGTCGCCGGCTGCGTGGCGGCGAAGGCGGGAAGCGGCAGGCGATGCGACGGCACGGAGCCGCCGCCGTTTCCGCCGGGACGCGATGAGCGCGAGTCAGTCGCAGGCGGTCCGCGCAGCGAGCGTCGTGCGTGATTCGACGGACGGCCCGCGTCGTCGCGTCGCGCCGACGAGCATGCCGGCGACGACGAGCGCGATGCCGGCGATACGCGTGCCGGTCAGCGCTTCGCCGAACAGCGCGACGGCGAACAGCACGGCCGAAACCGGCGCGACCGCGGTGAACAGGGCCGCCTCGGTGCCGCTCGTGCGCGCCGAACCCGCATACCAGCACAGGTAGCCGAGCACGGTCGGAATCAGCGCGTAGTACGCGATCGCCGACACGGCGCCGACGGTCCAGCCGCTCTCCACCGCACGCCATTCGAACGCGGCCGGCACGAGCGCGAGCGCGAAGCCGAGGCCTGACATCGCGGTGGAAAGCGCAAGCGGCGGCAACGGCGCGGCAAGCCGCCGGTTGAGCAGGATGAAAACCGCTTCGCATGCGACGGCCGCCAGTACCAGCGCATCGCCGGCAAGCGTCTGCAGCGACGGCATCGCGTGCCCTGGCGCGAACGTGACGAACAGCACACCGGCGGTGGCGAGCGCGGCAGCCAGCCAGTCGCGCGGCGTCTGCGCCTCGCGCAGCACGACGGCCGCGATCAACGTCGACATGGCCGGCAGCGTGCCGAGCATCACCCCCGCATCGAGCGGCGACGACAGCTTCGTCCCGCTGATCAGCAGCACCGTATAGCCGACGCCGCCCGCCGCCGCCTGGATGATGAGCAGCACGGCGTCGCGTGCGGAAACGCGCGGCCAGCGCATGCGCTGCGCGCGCATCAGCGCGAACAGCAGCGGGGTCGCGATCAGGAAGCGCAGCGCGGTGGCCGCGAACGGCGGCAGGCCGCCGGCCGCGAGGCGGCTCGCGATGACGGTGCTGCCGACGCCCGCCATCGCGGCGGCGAGATAGAGATAACCGATCAGTCGTGTCTTCATGCGCCGCATCGTCGCGTACCGGGCGCGGAACGTCTTGAACGAAATTGCAGCGGCGGGGGCGTTGAATACGGTGCGCCGTCGACATGCCAGGACGCAATGGGGCGCGGCTCACGTTGAGCAGCAACCGCCTGCGAATGCAGTGCGCCCGACGGCGTCGCGCTGCGCGCGCGACGGCGCGGCTTAGCCCGCCTGCGTAAACCGCCCCGGCGTGATCCCGAACTGGCGCGCGAACGCGCGCGTCAGGTGGCTCTGATCGGCGAAGCCGGCTTCAGCCGCGGCATCGGCGATCGGCAGGCCGCCGGCTAGCAACGCGCGCGCCAGCCGCGTGCGCGACTGAACCAGATAGGCATGCGGCGTGATGCCGAGCTCGCGCGCGAAGCCGCGCAGCAACTGGAAGCGGCTGACGCCACTCAGGTCGGCCAGTTCGGCGAGCGACACGGGTGCGGCCGGCGCCGCGTCGAGCCGCTCGCGGGCGACGCGGACCGCCGGCGCGACGCCGGCCGCCGGCAGCGTGCGGTTTGCGTGCCGGGCGAGCAAACCGGCGACGAGCATCACGAGCGCTTCGTCGCGGGCCAGCGGCTGGGTTTCGCCTGCGACGATGCGCGCATGCAGCCGGCCGACGGCGGCCGCGAGCCACGCGTCGCGCACGGCCGGATGCGCGAGCTCGACGCCGCCGACGCCTTCTTCCGCCGCGACGCCCGCGACCAGCGCGGGGGCAAGGTACAGCATCCGCCAGCGCCGGCCGGTGCCGGCTTCGAGCGGCGAGCCGTCGTGCATCTCGCCCGGGTTGACCATGATCGTGTCGCCGGCCAGTGCGTCGACCTGCCCGCGGCCGCTCCACGACCGATGCGCACCGCTGACGATCACGCCGACCCCGAATTCGTCGTGCGCGTGGCGCGGAAACGCGCGATCGGATTCGAGGGTGATCGCCTCGATGCCTTCGCCGGTGCGTCGGTAGTGGGTGACACGGTGCATGTGCGCTCCTCGCGCCGGTGGCGGCGCGGATCACGTGCACTTTAGCGCGTTCCGGCGCCGCGCGCCCTTCATCCGTTTGGCGGATACCGCGCGGCGCGCACAACCCGCACCATGTGCGCATGAGCAGCGTACACGGCCCGCCGGGCCTGAAGCTGCGCGGGAGAGGGCAGGTGGAACGACAGGATCCGGTATTCATTCAGGTGGGCGCGCTGGCGGACGGCTTCGCGCCGGACGCGAACGTCCTCGCCCCCGTCGACGCACTCGTCGGGCGGACGCTGACGCTCGGCGACGCATCGGGCGCGTGGCGGGTCTATACGTTCGAGCCGGGCGCGCTGCAGTGGCGCGATGCGGCGACCGGTACGGATGGCCGCGCGGCGTGCCGCGTGACGCGGCTGCGCGACGGGCTGTACTTCGTCGACTACATCGATGCCACCGCTCGGGCGACGTCGGTGAGCCTCGTGATCGATCTCGACACCGGCGTGTGGACGTCGGTCGTCGGTACGCTGCCGACGGAAGCCGACACACGCATCGATGCGTTCACGCGCGTCACGCACGGGCTGCCGCTGACGGCGGTCGATGCGCAATTCCGACACGGTGCGCTCGGCGGCCACGCCCGGCCGGGGCCGCTGCACGCGCCGACGCGCGAGCTGATCGGCAAGCGGACGATGTACCGCTACAGCCCGACCGAATGCTACGAGCACATCTACCTGAACGAGAATTTCTACGCGTGGCAGTGCCTGCAGGGCGTCGAAGGCGGGCTGGCCGATGTCGACCGCTGTCATTACTTCAGGATCGCAGACGAGCTTTACTTGTTCGTGTGGCGTGAGAAGGTGGTGCCGACGCTCGGCGTCGTGCTGATCGATTTCGCGCAGCGCAAGACCGACGGCAAGATCTTCGGCTATCAGGGCAGCGATTTCGGCTCGTTGTCGAATTTCCAGATCGGTGCGTACGCGCAGGTGCTGAACGAAACCGTGCATCCGCTCGGCGACGAGGCGCAGCGATGACTGCCGTGCTCGGCAGCGGCCGCTTGCGTGCGGATTTCAGCGGCCGTGTCGTGCTCGTCACGGGCGCCGCGCAAGGGATCGGCGCGGCGATCGCGCGCCGTTTCGCGGAATCCGATGCGTTCGTCGCAGTCGCCGACCTGAACGGCGATGCGGCAGCCGCGCAGGCCGACGCGCTGGCCCGCGCGGGCGGCGATGCACGCGCGTACCGGGTCGATGCCGCGAGCCGGGCCGAACTCGATGCGCTCGTCGTGGCGGTCGAGCGCGACGGCGGCCGGCTCGATGTCGTCATCCACAATGCCGCGTATTTTCCGTTGACGCCATTCGCGCAGATCGACGAGCCGACGCTCGACCGGACGCTGTCGGTCAACCTGTCGGCGTTGTTCTGGCTTGCGCAGGCCGCGTTGCCGGCATTCGAGCGCGCGGGGGCCGGGCGGCTGCTCGTCACGTCGTCGGTGACGGGGCCGCGCGTCGCCTATCCGGGGCTTGCGCATTACGCGGCGTCGAAGGCCGGCGTGAACGGCTTCATTCGGGCGGCGGCGCTGGAGCTGGCGCGCCGCAACGTGACGGTCAATGGCGTCGAACCGGGGATGATCCGCACGCCGGCGGCCGGCAATCTCGGCGACGCGTCGGTCGCGGCGCAGATCGCGCACGACATTCCGCTGGCGCGGCTGGGCGAGCCGGACGACATCGCGAACGCGATGCTGTTTCTCGCGTCGGCCGACGCGGCATACATCACCGGGCAGACGATCGTCGTCGACGGCGGGGCGACGTTGCCGGAGAGCGGGGCGGTGCTGGGAGAAGGGTAGCGGCGAGCCAGCGAGGGCGGCGGCCGCGGCGAGCCGTGCGGTCATCTGCTGGCGGCCCGCGCCATGGGGCCGTGCCGCACGCCGCCGCCGTGACTACAGCCAGCCGTTGCGGATGAATTCGACGATCGAATAGCGACGAGGCTCGAGATCGTGCTGCCGCACGGCCTCGACGATCCGCGATACGCCATCCGCATAGGGCGTATCGCCGGATACGCGCGATTCGAACTGCAGGCTGCAGGCGCCGTCGTCGATGCGTATCCGATGAACCGCATGGCGGCCGAGCTGATCGGCCGGGATGCCGAATTCGCTGTGCTGAACGGCCGGGTCGCGAACGGAGCGGATGGCTTCCGGTCGCACGCCGAGCGACTGGGCGATGCCGACGGCCGTGCCGGGGACGGACGTCTTGCCGGCCTGATGCGACTCGGTCACGCTGATCTCGCAGTCGCGGAACAGGTGGCCGCTGGTTTCCAGCATGCTCATGAACTTGAGCATCAGGATGTTCGTGTTCGGACACAGCACGACCGGAAAGCCGTACGTTCCTGTTTCGAGGTCGGAGCCGGTCGACAACTCGACGAGCGGGGACGCGGTGGCCTGGCAGAACGCGATCGCCGCGGCGAGTTCGCGGCCGGAACCGGCGTGGACGACGATCGACCGGGCGTCGGTTCGCGTGCTGTCCGACCACGGCATCACGCGACAGGTGGCCGGATCGAGCTTGTGCGAGCCGAGCAACTCGTTGGCGAGCTTGCCGGTTCCGATGACGAGTACTTGCATGGGATGGGCGGGTTGAGGTTCGGGATGCGAGTCGGCGGTGGCGCGGGCCGTCGGCGGGCCAGCCCGGCTGCGTTGTCGCGGGCCATGAGTGCCGGGCATCGCGCATTATGCCCGGCCGTCCGACTGCGTGCTCGTCGACCCGCGCAGGCATCGCACCGTCTCGCGACGTATGGGCCGCGATCTGTTTCGCGATGCCGCCGACGGGTCGCCGCCGGCCTCCCGTCGACCTGTCGCCGATTCCCCTCCCGGCCAGCCACGGTCCGCCGACGGACGAACCGCGCGACCGCACCCTCATCCCGTGCGCACGAACGCGTGAACGGCGCTACGCTGTCGGCATTTCATCCCCATTACCCTCGATCCAGGAGAACACATCGATGGAACACGACCTGAAAGGCAAGGCAGTCGCGATTACCGGCGGCTTCGGTCATCTGGGCGTCGCGACGGCCGCGTGGCTCGGCGAGCGCGGCGCACGCGTCGCGCTGATCGGCCGCGGCGAGGCGCCGGCGGCGCAGGCGCTGCCCGGCGTGCAGGCCGATGCGCTGCGCATCGGCGGCATCGACCTCGTCGATCCGCAGGCCGCCGTACAGGCGCTCGACACGGTCAACCGCGAATTCGGCCGGGTCGACGCGCTGCTGAACATCGCCGGCGCATTCGTGTGGCAGACGATCGCCGACGGCGATGCCGCCACGTGGGACCGCATGTACGAACTGAACGTGAGGACGGCGCTGAACGCGTCGAAGGCCGCGCTGCCGTACCTGGTGGCGAGCCAGGCCGGTCGCATCGTCAACATCGGTGCGGGCGCGGCGTTCAAGGCCGGCGCGGGGATGGGTGCGTATGCTGCCGCGAAGGCGGGTGTCGCGCGGCTCACCGAGGCGCTGGCGGCGGAACTGCTCGATCGCGGCGTGACCGTGAACGCGCTGCTGCCGAGCATCATCGACACGCCGCCGAACCGCAAGGACATGCCGGACGCCGATTTCTCGCGCTGGGTCCGCCCCGAACAGCTCGCGGCGACGATCGGATTCCTGCTGTCGGCCGACGCGCAGGCGATCACCGGTGCGTCGATTCCGGTGAGCGGCCGCGTCGCGTAGTGCGCCGGGGGAGGGCTCGCCAGGTCCGGCCGTGCGTACAATGTCGCACCGGATTGCGCGACCCGGACCCGAGACCGAACCCGACACCATGACTCAGCCCACCATCCTGATCGTCGAAGACGAACAGGCGATCGCGGACACGATCGTCTATGCCCTCGGCACCGACGGCATGCAGACCGTTCACTGCACGCTCGGGCAGGTGGCGCTCGACCGCCTGCGCGACACGCGTGTCGATCTCGTGGTGCTCGACGTCGGCCTGCCGGACCTCAGCGGCTTCGAGGTATGCCGGCGGCTGCGCACGTTCACCGATGTTCCGGTGATTTTCCTGACCGCGCGGCACGACGAGATCGACCGGATCGTCGGGCTCGAGATCGGCGCCGACGATTACGTCGTCAAGCCGTTTTCGCCGCGCGAGCTGGCTGCACGGGTGCGCGTGATCCTGCGCCGCTTCCGCCGGGTGGCCACACCGGAGCCGGCGCCCGCGCCCGCGTCGGCCGACGCGCCTGCACCGGTCGCCGCCGGTTTCACGCTCGATGCCGACGGCGCGCGGGTGGCGTGGCTCGGCCACGCGCTGGACCTCACGCGCTACGAATTCGGGCTGCTTGCGTTGCTGGTCCGGCATCCGGGCCGCATCTACTCGCGCGAACAATTGATGGATCTCGTGTGGCACGAGGCGCCCGATTCGGCCGACCGCACGGTCGACACGCACATCAAGACGCTGCGCGCCAAGCTGCGCGCGATCGATCCCGAGCGCGACCCGATCCGCACGCATCGCGGGATGGGTTATTCGCTGCAACCGTAACGATCGACACCGCCCATGCATATCGGCCTGCGCATCTTCTTCGGATTTTTCCTGATCGTCGGCCTGGCCGCGCTGATCACGCTGCGCGTGTTCGTGCAGGAAGTGAAGCCCGGCGTGCGCGAAGCGATGGAGGACACGCTCGTCGATACCGCGCAGGTGCTGGCGACGCTGGCGGCCGACGACATGGCGACCGGCCATATCGCCGACGGCGCGTTCGCGCGGCAGCTCGGGAAACTGCACGAGCGCCCGGTCAGCGCGAACGTGTGGGGCATTCAGAAGAACGCGATCGGCTACCGTCTCTACATCACCGACGCGCACGGCATCGTCCGCTACGACTCGTCCGGCAGCGCGGTCGGGCAGGACTATTCGCGCTGGAACGACGTGTACCGGACGCTGCGCGGCGAATACGGCGCGCGCAGCACGCGCAGCGATCCGAACGACGACAGCAGCACCGTGATGCACGTGGCGGCGCCGATCCGGCGCGGCAACGAGATCATCGGCGTGCTGACGATCGCGAAGCCGAACCAGACGGTCGCGCCGTTCATCGCGCGCAGCCAGCGCAAGATCATGCTGTACGGCGCGTTGCTGATGGGCGGCGCGATCCTGATCGGCGCCGCGTGCACGTGGTGGCTGGTGCTCGGGCTGCGGCGCCTGCAGCGCTATGCGCGCGCGATCGCGGCCGGCGAGCGCGCGTCGATGCCGCTGCAGGGCGCGAACGAGCTGGCCGAACTCGGGCGCGCGGTGGAAAGCATGCATCAGCGGCTGGAAGACCGGCAGTACGTCGAAACCTACATCCACACGCTCACGCACGAGATGAAGAGCCCGCTGGCCGCGATCAGCGGCGCGGCCGAGCTGTTGCAGGAAGACATGCCGGTCGCGAACCGCCGGCGTTTCACCGAGAACATCCGCCGCCAGGCCGGCCGCCTCGAACAGATGATCCGCAAGCTGCTCGCGCTGGCCGAGGTCGAGCAGAAGCAGCGGCTGTCGGTGCACGAGCCGGTCGCGCTGCGGCCGGTGCTCGAACAGCTCGTCGACGATATCGAGCCGCGCGCGCGGCAGCGCGGCGTGAGCCTGCGGATCGAAGCGAACGATGCGGCTGACGGGGCCGATGCGCCGGTCGTCGACGGCGATCCGTTCCTGCTGCGGCAGGCGCTCGGCAACCTGCTCGACAACGCGCTGGATTTCGCGCCGCAGGGCAGCACGATCCGGATCGCGCTCGAGCGGCAGCCGGCGGGCAAGGCGCACGTCGCCGTGGTGCGCGTCGCCGACGACGGCCCCGGCGTGCCCGACTATGCGCTGTCGCGCGTGTTCGAACGCTTCTATTCGCTGCCGCGTCCCGACGGGCAGGATCGCAGCACGGGCCTCGGGCTGTGTTTCGTCCGCGAAGTCGCGATGCTGCACCACGGCCGGGTCGCGCTCGCGAACCGCGCGGAAGGCGGCGCGTGCGCGACGCTCACGCTGCCGTCGGCGGGCTGACCGCGCGCTTCACGCTCGCCACACATTCGCTTCACGCCGGCTTCAATCGCCCTTCACCGGGGCCGCTCATGCTGACCGTACCTTCCACTCCGGTACCTGTCAGCAATGAATCGAGTCCTGTTGTTCAAGTCCATGATCACCGCGCTCCTGGCGCTCGCGATCCTGATCCCGCTGCAGATGGTCCAGAGCATCGTGCGGGAACGCGCCGACTATCGGCAGAGCGCGCTCCAGAGCATCTGGGCGAGCTACGCGGGCCCGCAGACGGTGACGGGGCCGGTGCTCGTCGTCCGTTACACGGAAGTCACGCGCGTCAGCGACGACGTGCGTGCCGGCGGCAAGGCGAAAACCAGCCTGAAAAGCGAGACGAAACGGCTGCTCGTGTTTCCGAAGACGCTGAACGTGGACGGCACGCTGTCGGTCAGCGTGCGCTATCGCGGCATCCACAAGGCGCTCGTGTACGGGCTCGACAGCCGGATGACGGGCACGCTGCCGCTGCCGGACCTGAAGAAGCTGCCGCAGGCCGACGGCCACGTGAGCTTCAAGATCGACGGCGCGTATGTCGCACTCGGCATCGGCGACCTTCGCGGGTTGAAGGCGCAGCCCGACCTGCGCATCGAAGGCAAGCGGATCGACGTGGAGCAGGGCACGCGGCTCGAGGGCCTGCGCCAGGGCGTGCATGCGAACGTCGATCTCGCGGCGCTGGCGGACGCAAACGCAGGCGCGGCGGTCGTGCCATTCAGCATCGGCCTGCCGCTGGCGGGCGCCGAATCGGTCGCGTTCGCGCCGGTGGGCGACCAGAACGACTTCTCGCTGAAATCGACGTGGCCGCATCCGAGCTTCGGCGGCGAATTCCTGCCGGCCGATCGCACGATCGACGCGCGCGGCTTCGTCAGCAACTGGCACGTGACGTCGTTCAACACGAAGGCGCGCGAGCAAGTGGCGGCCGGCGCCGGCGACGGCGAGATCGAGATGGCGTCGGTGTCGGTGATCGAGCCCGTGAACGTCTATCTGCAGGCCGAGCGCGCGACGAAATACGGCGCGTTGTTCGTGATGCTCACGTTCGCGAGCTTCTTCATGTACGAGCTCGTGAAGCGGCTGCGCATTCACCCGATCCAGTACACGCTGGTCGGCCTGTCGCTCGCGCTGTTCTTCCTGCTGCTGCTGAGCCTGTCCGAGCACATTGCGTTCGGCTATGCGTATCTCGCGGCGAGCGGCGCATGCATCGGGCTGCTCGGCTTCTACCTGTCGTTCGTGCTGCACAGCGTGAAGCGCGGCGCGACGTTCACGACGCTGCTCGCGATGCTGTACGGGGCGCTCTACGGACTCCTGCTGTCGGAAGACAATGCGCTGATGCTCGGTTCGCTGCTGCTGTTCGCGATTCTCGCCGGCATCATGATGCTCACGCGCCGCGTCGACTGGTATTCGCTCGGCGCCGCGTGGCAGCCGCTGGCCGACAAGCCGGCGGCGGTGAAGCCGGGCGCGTCGGCGAAGTAGGCGAGCGAGCGGGTGGGCTCGGCGATCGCGCAGTGAGGGACGCGTTCGTCGTCGCCCGCCCGGCTTGCCGAACGCGGCGGCGGCCCGGATCGCCCTATACTGACCGCCCCACATTACCGGACCACGCCGTGCCGAACCAAGCTTCCGGAGATCCGTCCATCGACGATCCCCGTCCGACCCCGCCCATCCAACCCGAACTGGAAGACTGCTGCAACAGCGGCTGCTCGCCGTGCGTCTTCGACCTGTACGACGAAGCGCTCGCGCGCTATCGCGTCGAACTGGCCGAATGGGAGGCGCGGCAGGCAGAGCGCGAGCATCGCAAATAAACCGGACGCCGGCGAGCGGCCATGCGTTGCATGCGCCGCGTCTGTTGCCGGTGTTGGACTGACGAGGCCAATCCCGTGGCGCACCAGGCGTCACGCATCCGCATGCAGCCGCCGATGCAGCGGCCCGAGCGCCATCGACAATGCAATGCAGCCCAGCAACACGATCGTCAGCGTGAACATCGACGTCCTGAACCCCTGCACGTAATCAAGTGCGGCCGGATGGACGCCGAGCCGCGCGAAGAACACGCCGCCGATCGTCGCGGCGCCGACCGCCGCGCCGATCTGCAGCATCGCACTGACCATCCCCGACGCGACCCCCGCGCGCGCCGCATCGACTTCCGCGAGCACGATCCGCACGACCGACGGCAGCACGAGCCCTTGCCCGATGCCGATCGCCGCGATGCCCGCATAGAAGCCGGGCCCCGGCGCGCTGTCGCGGGCGAGCGCGGCGGCGATCGCGACGCCGGCCGCGAGCATCGCGAAGCCGAGCGTGAGCACGCGATATCCGCCGAAGCGGGCGACGAGGCGCGTCGTCAGCAGCGGGCTCGCGAGGAAGCCGAGCCCGAGCGGCAGGATCGCGAACCCGGACGCGAGCGGCGACCAGTTCAGGCAGCCCTGCAGATAGATCCCGTAGCTCAGGAAGAACGCGCTGAGCATGTAGAACAGGAACGCGAGCAGAAGCCCGAGCGCGACGACCGGGTTGCGGAACAGCCGCACGTCGAGCAGCGGATCGTGGCCGCGCGCGAGCCGGCGCGCTTCGACCGTCAGCAGCGCGCCGAGCATCGGCAGCGCCCCGATGCCGCACGCGATCATCCACAGCGGCCAGCCGGCTTCCCGACCGTGCGTGAGCGGGTACACGATCATCAGCAGGAACAGCGACATCAGCACCGTGCCCGGCACGTCGATGCGCTGGCCGCGCGGCGCGCGGTTTTCCGGGATGAAGCGCCAGCTGCCGAGCAGCGCCAGGATGCCGATCGGCAGATTGACGAGAAAGATCGCGCGCCACCCGAGCCCGAACGGATGCAGGCTGATCAGCGCGCCGCCGCCGAGCTGGCCGATCACGGCCGCGAGGCCGAACGCGAACCCGTAGAAGCCCATCACGCGCACCTGTTCCTGCGGGCTGAACACGCTGCGGATCGTCGCGAGCACCTGCGGCGCGAGGATCGCGGCGAACAGGCCCTGCAGCACGCGGCCCCCGACGAGCACCGTGCCGTTGTCGGCGAGCCCGCACAGCGTCGACGCGAGCACGAAGCCGGCCATGCCGACCATGAACATGCGCTTGCGTCCGTACAGGTCACCGAGCCGCCCCCCGGTGATCTGGACGACCGCGTTCGCACACGCATAGGCGGACACGACGAGCTGCAACTCGGCCTGGCGCGCGCCAATGCCGTCGCGAATGGCCGGGAGCGCAAGATTCACGATGAAGTAGTCGAGCGGCGGCAGAATGGCGCCGACCAGCAGGACCACGAGCGCCCAGCCGTGGTGGCCGCGCGGCGTCGCCGCGGCAGCCGCGCCGGCCGGCGCGCAGGGAGCGAGGGTGTTGTTCGTCATGATGAAAGCAGATCCAAAGAATGAGGGCCGGATAGACGATCGACGCAATCCGGCCGTTGACCTCTTATTCTGGGTATCGCCCGTGATTCGGAAAAGCGGGAAAGAGTGGTAGCATCCATCGGGTTATTCGATGGATGGAGGATGGCGATGCGCGGTTTCGACCTGGATCAGTTGCGCACTTTCGCGGCGGTCGCGGACGCCGGCAGCCTGACGGCCGCCGCGCCGCTCCTGCACCTGTCGCAGTCGACGGTCAGCGAGCAGGTGCGCAAGCTCGAATCGCGCGCCGGCGTGCCGTTGTTCGTGCGCAGCAAGCGCGGCGTCGAGCCGACGCCGGCCGGCTCGCGGCTGCTGCAGCACGCGCGGCGCATCGTCGCGCTGAACGAGGCCGCGTTCGACGAGCTGCGCGGGCAGGCGATCAAGGGCGAGCTGCGCGTCGCGATCACCGACTACTACCGCACGAATGAAGTGGCGGGCATGCTGGCGCGGCTGCGGGAGTGCTACCCGCAATTGAGCCTGCACGTGAGCGCGATGAAGAGCGCGGAGATCGAAGCGGCGCACGCACGCGGGCAGATCGATCTCGGCGTGGTGATGAACATGTCGAGCGGGCCGTTCCGGCCGGTGTCGGCCGACACGCGCTGGGTGCTGCGTCGCGAACCGTTGTCATGGGTCGCGTCGCCGGCGCTCGCCGAGCAGTTGCCCGAGCCGCTGCCGCTGGTGCTGCTGCCGGACGACTGCATGATGCATCAGGTCGCGGTGCGCTCGCTCGACGAGCAGCACACGCCGTACGTGCTCGTGCACAGCGCGTCGGGCGTCGCGGGGTTGCAGTCGATGCTCGCGGCGGGGCTTGGGGTCGGCTGCCTGTGCGCGTCGGCGATCGGTGACGGCCTGATGCGGCTCGGCACCAAATACCGGCTGCCGCCGCTGCCCGACGCGGTGTTTTCGCTGACGCCGCCGCTGCCGGGCGAACGTGAAACCGTCACCCAGGCGCGCGAGGTGCTGTCGCGTCAACTGCTGATGTAAAACCATGCCGCGCGACACGCGGCGGCGCGTCATCGAGAGGCGCGCCAGGGGGCCACGGACATGAACGATGAGCTGAAGAGCGAGATGGCCGCGAAGCTGCAGGATGCGCTGGAACGCGTGGTCGACGAGCGTTCGCTGATTCACTTCCTGCGCGTGCTCGGCCTGGCACACGGAGCGGCAGCTCGAGGCCGACGCGCCGCTGTCGCCATACGCGCACGCCGCGCTCGGTTGGGAAAATCGTTCGATCGGCGAATACCTGGAAGCGATGATCGACTGGGCCGAGGCGTCGGAAGAGGGGCTGCGCTTCTATGACGTGCCCGACAATCCTTGGCGGCGCATCGCCGATATCCTGTTCGCCGGCAAAATCTACGAATAGCGGCGGCCGCGCTATTCGTGCCCGCGGCTTTCTACTCGGCGACCTCACCGTCCGCATACGCACGCAGCCCGTTGGCCAGTGCATCGAACACGGCGCGGCAGCGCGGGCTCGTCCGCAGGTCTTCGTGCATCACGACCCAGGTTTCCAGCCGCATCGCGGGCCCGTCGGGCAGCACGCGCACGAGCCGCGCGTCGCGTTTCGCGAGCGCCGTCTGGCAGAAGCCGATCCCGTAGCCGGCGCGGATCATCGCGAGCTGCGCGAGATTGCTGTCGGTGCGTAGCGCGAACGCATCGCGCTTCCAGAGCGGCAGTCCACGCCCCGCCGAGCGGATGAACGGCGTGACCGTATCGAAGCCGATCAGCGCGTGATGCGCGAGTGCGTCGCTCGTCGCGGGCGCGCCGTGGTGCGCCAGGTAATCGTCGCGCGCATACAGCCCGACCTCGATGTCGCCGACGCGTCGCGCGACGAGCGCGTCCTGCGCGGGCGGCGCCATCCGGACCGCGATGTCGGCCTCACGCTTCAGCACGTCCTGGATGCGGTCCGTCGGCACCAGTTCGATCACGAGCCCCGGATGGTCGCGCCGTAACTGCGCGAGCATCGGCGGCAGCACCTCGACGGCGATCACGTCGCTGGCCGAGATCCGCACGATGCCGCGCACGCCGGCGCCGTGGCTGGCCGCCGCGCGCTCGAACGCGGCCGCCGCGCTGCGCAGCGCCTCCGCATGGCCGCGCAGCGCGAGCGCGGCCTCCGTCGGCAGCAGGCCCGACGGCGAGCGCGTGAACAGCGTCTGGCCGAACGCGGCTTCGAGCGCCGCGACGTGGCGGCCGGCCGTCGGCTGGGTGATGCCGAGCGCGCGCGCCGCGCCGGACAGCGAGCCTTCCGTCAGCACCGCGAGGAAGGTGCGGTAGCGTTCCCAGTTCAGATCGGTGGTCATGCATAAATGTATAGCCGATCTGCCAGGTTCGGCAATTCCTTGATAGCGACCGGCGCGCCAGAATGCGTGTCGTGAGGGTGTCATTCAAGGAGAGCGGCAATGTTGGCAAACGCAGGCGGGGCGCAACGGCAGGCACTCGTGCTGGGTGCGAGCGGCGGGATCGGCGGGGAAGTCGCGCGGCAATTGCGCGATGCGGGCTGGCGGGTGCGCGCGCTCAAGCGCGGGCTTGACGCCGGGGGCGTGGAGCGCGACGGCATCGCATGGTTGCGCGGCGACGCGCTGGATCGCGAGGCGGTGGTGCGCGCCGCGCGCGGCTGCAGTGTGATCGTGCATGCGGTGAACCCGCCCGGATACCGGAACTGGGCCACGCAGGTGCTGCCGATGATCGACAACACGATTGCGGCGGCCCGGGCCGCGCAGGCCACCGTCGTGCTGCCGGGCACGGTCTACAACTTCGGCACCGATGCGTTTCCCGTGCTGCGGGAAGATGCGCCGCAGCATCCGGCGACCCGCAAGGGCGCGATCCGCGTCGAACTGGAGCGGCGGCTGCAGGACGCGAGCGTGCACGGCGTGCGGGCGATCGTCGTGCGGGCCGGCGATTTCTTCGGGCCGCAGCTCGGCAACAGCTGGTTCTCGCAGGGGCTGATCAAGCCGGGGCGGCCCGTCGCGACCATCAGCGTGCCGAGCCGCGGCGTCGGCCATCAATGGTCGTACGTGCCGGACGTGGCCCGCACGATGGTCGAGCTGATCGAGCGGCGCGAGACGCTGGAGCCGTTCGCGCGTTTTCATCTGGGCGGGCATTGGGATGAAGACGGCATGCAGATGGCGCAGGCCGTGCAACGCGTCGCGCAGCGGCACGGCATGCGGCCGACGCTGCGCGACTTCCCGTGGTGGCTCGTGTGGGTGGCCGCGCCGTTCGTCACGACGCTGCGCGAATTGCTCGAGATGCGTTACCTGTGGCGCGAACCGATCCGGATGGACAACGCGCGCGTGACCGCGGTGCTCGGCCGCGAGCCGGTGACGCCGCTCGATACGGCGGTGGAGGCGACGCTGGCGGGGCTCGGGTGTCTCGGGTGAGCCACGGTCGTCGCGGATGTCGCGCGGCTCTGCTATGATCCGCGCTTCCTTCCTCGACGCTGCTGCAGGAAGGTACCCACGACCGCCGGAATGCCGGGGGTCGCGTCGTACCTTTTTCATTTCCAGCAGCGATGTCTACTTTCCCTCGTCTGAAAAAAGCCTTGCAGCGGCAAGGCATCCATGTCGACCATCAGGCCGGCATCTACCATTTGCGCAATGAACAGTCGCAGGCTTCCGTGCTGCTGCCCGATTCGCTCCCGCTCGAGGAGAAGGCCGTGCAGCAGCTGCTCGCGTTCGCCGCGGTCCGGTCGCCCGATGGCCGCCACGGCGTCTGCAAGGCGTGCGCGACGCCCGATTTCCATCCGGGCGGCGTCGCGCCGGTCGGCTCGGTCGTCGCGACCGACGACGCGTTCGTGATTCCGGCCGCGATCGGCACCGACATCAACTGCGGGATGCGCCTCGTCACGACGGGTCTCAAGCGCTCGGCCCTCGCGCCATTCGAAGCGGCGCTCGTCGAGCGGCTCACGCGTACGATTCTCGCGGATCGCCGGGACGTGCCGGTCGGCGGCGACGCATTTCGCGCGCTGTTCGACGCGGGCCCGGCGGCATTCATCGACCGCGTGGCGCGGCAGGGGCTGTGGCAGCAGGTCGACCGCGACCGGC
Source organism: Burkholderia sp. AU17457 (assembly GCF_002223255.1). NCBI lineage: Bacteria > Pseudomonadati > Pseudomonadota > Betaproteobacteria > Burkholderiales > Burkholderiaceae > Burkholderia > Burkholderia sp. AU17457. The sequence goes on along the minus strand of NZ_NKFB01000005.1, from coordinate 1,604,984 downwards.
TGGCCGCTGAACTGTCGTCGTGCATCGGTCTCGCCGGGTTCGACGGCAGCGCGAAGTATGCGCCGGACGCGCATGTCGGCTCGCGCGACATGTTTCGCGACCCGAGCCTGGGCACGCCGGGCTCGGGCAACCATTTCGTCGAACTCCAGATCGTCGACGCGGTGTTCGACCGGCATGCGGCGTACCGCGCCGGGCTCGCGAAGGACGATGTCGTCGTGATGATTCACAGCGGCTCGCGCGATGTCGGCTTCTACGTCGGGCGGCGCTGGATGGATCGCGCGCGTGCCGCGTGGCCGGCCGGCGTCAGGCATCCGGAGAGCGGCCTGTACGGTCTGTCCGGCGAACTGGCGCGCGAATACCTCGTCGCGATGGGCACGGCCGCGCGCTATGCATGGCTGAACCGCGTCGTTCTCGCGGAAATGGTGCGCAAGGAGCTGGCGGAGCTGACCGGCGCGACCGGATCGGCGCTCGTGGTCGACGTGCCGCACAACGTCGTGCTGCGCGAGAACGGCATGAACATCCACCGCAAGGGCGCGACACCCGCGCGCGATGGCGATTTCGCGCTGATTCCCGGCTCGATGGGCGACGCGTCGTTTCTGGCGACGGGGCTCGGCCATCCCGACTGGCTGTGGTCATGCAGCCACGGCGCGGGCCGGAGCGTGCGCCGTCAGGCGTTGCGAAGGATGCGTACCGAGCACGCGCCCGGTACGTGGCGATGCGTGACGTTGCGCGACGAACGCCGGATCGAGGAGGCGCCGGAGGCCTACAAGCCGATCGGGCCGGTGATCGACTCGCAGGAGCAGGCCGGGCTGATCCGAAGTGCGGTCCGGCTGAAACCGTGGATCACGTTCAAGGCGTGACGGGCGATGGCGCGTGCGCGTTGCGTCGCCGCCATTTTCTGCGTCACGCGCAGCCACGCACCTCGACCGCTTTCCGGTGCGTCGGGCCATGCCCGGCACCGGAGCGTCGGACAGAATCGAAGCACCCGCGGGGCAACAATTTTCCACATACCCGCGCGCATCCGATGAGCATCATGTCGTCAACGTCGATCAACGGGAAACGGGGGCGAGATGTTGCATTTCGGCTGGAAAGCGTCGGTTGCGGGAGCAATCATGTTCACGTTGAGCGGGTGTACCAACCTGGCCGGTGTGCTGTCCTGCGGCAACTCGCAGTTCAACTTCCCGGACTATCACTGCTTCGAGTCGTACCGGTAGGAACAGGCGTCACGACCGACAGCCGTGGCGCCCGCGTCCCGTGCGGTTTTCCGTTCGCCGTCAAGCCACGACCGGCAACACCTCGACTGCGTAGCGATGCGTGAGACTGCGTCCGAGCACCGGATCGTGCAGCTCCATCTCGAACGCATCGCCGTTGCTCATCGTCGCGATCGTGCCGTGCACGGCGACCGTGCCGCCATACATCGCGCAGCGTGCGGGCATCGCGCGGCGATCGTCGAACCGCTGCCACAGCGTGTCGGGCGCGAGCAGGCCGCTGACCGCGCCGTGTTGATACGCCGTCCGCTCGCCGTCGCGCGTAATCAGCCACGAACGCATCTCGAGCGCATCCCAGTGATCGGCGACATCCGCATGGCGCCACGCGTCGCGGCCGAGCGGCTTCGCGCACACCTGCTTCGACACGGCGACGCCGTACGCCTCGACTTCGCGATCGGTGTGATCGGAGCCGACCGTGACCAGCGTGCCGGCCGGGCTGTCGACCAGCACGCATTCGATCTCGCCGCCCGAGCGCGCGCCGAGCACGCCGATCGAAGGCGCCTGCGTGAGCAGTGCCGACGACACGCGATAGAAGCACGGCGTGGTCGATGGCGGCGCGACGCCGAGCGCAGCGAGTTCGTCGATGTGCGCGCGGATCGCGGCCGGGTCGCGGCCGGCCCAGCCGGCGATCACGACGCGCTCGATGTCGACGTCGACGGCGGCCGGCGCGCGTTGCAGGGAAATCACGTTGAACGACAGGGTGGGCATGCAGATATCCGTTTGAAGTGCGAAGGAACGATGCGGCTGGCGGCGACGCTCAATCCTCGAGCGGCCGGTGCGCGGTCTCGCGCGCGGCGACGAGTGCGATCGACGTGACGACGAGCGCGGCGGTGACGTACAGCGACACGGCGGTCGTCGTGCCCGTCTGCCGGAACAGCGCGGCGATCACGAGCGGCGCGAAGCCGCCGCCGACGATGCCGGCGAGCGTGTACGCCAGCGACGAGCCGGCATAGCGCACGCGCGTCGGGAACTGTTCGGTCACGAATGCGCCCTGCGGGCCGTACATCACCGCATGGATCACGAGGCCGATCGCGACGGCCGCGACGATCGCCGCCGGGCGCGCCGAATCGAGCAGCGTGAAAAACACGAACGCCCACACGATCCCGGCCATTGCGCCGACGAGATACACGGGCCGGCGGCCGAAACGGTCCGACAGCGCGCCGAAGAACGGCACCGAGAGCGCGTTGCACGCCGTGCCGATCATCACGGCCGTCAGCGCGACGGGGCGCGACAGGTGCAGCACGGTCGTCACGTAGGTCAGCGTGAACACGACGATCAGCGCATACAGCACGTCCGAGCCGATTCGCGAGCCGCCCGCGATCAGCAGGCGCTTCCAGTGGTACTTCAGCACGTCGGCGACGGGCACTTCGGCGGTCGCGTGCGATTCGGCGAGCTGCTCGAACTGCGGCGTTTCGTCGACGCCGCGCCGCACCCAGAAGCCGAACGCGACGAGCAGCGCGCTGGCCGCGAACGGCACGCGCCAGCCCCACGACAGAAAGTTGTCGGGCGTGGTCGACAGCGTGACGAGCGCGATGCAGCCGGTGCCGAGCAACGTGCCGAACGACGGGCCGATCTGCGTCCACGACGCGGACAGCCCGCGTCGTTTCTGGTCGCCGTGCTCGACCGACAGCAGCACCGCGCCGGCCCATTCGCCGCCGAGCGCGACACCCTGCACGAAACGCAGCGCGACGAGCAGGATCGGGCTGAGGATGCCGGCCTGCGCATAGGTCGGCAGCACGCCCATCAGCGCGGTCGTCACGCCCATCAGCACGAGCGTGAGCATCAGCACCGCGCGGCGGCCGATGCGGTCGCCGAGGTTGCCGAACACGAAGCCGCCGAGCGGGCGCGACACGTAGCCGACCGCATAGGTCGAGAACGCGAGGATCGTGCCGGCCAGCGGATCGACCGACGGGAAGAACAGGTGGTTGAAAACGAGCGCGGCGAGCGTGTTGTAGATCGTGAAGTCGTACCACTCGAGCGACGTGCCGATCATGCTCGCGGTCGCGAGTCGGCTGTTGCGGACACGGCGGGGCGCGTGGGCGGCGGGCTGGGCGAGAGTGCTCATGGTATCGGGCGGGTCGTGACGGGTGACGGGGTGAAGCGCGAGGCCGGCGTGGGCGTCGGCGTCGAACGTTCAGGCAGGCAGCGCGGCATCGGCGGCCGGTTCGGCTTCGCGTCGCTGGGCGGGCAGCGGTGACGCGGCACGCCACAGCAGGTCGAAGGTGCGCACGTCGTCGTGCCCGGCGAGCATGGCGGCCACGCGGCGAGTGGCTGCTGCGTCGCTGCCTTCGATCAGCACCAGCGCATCGGCGGCCGGGTGGGCGGCCGCCGATGCGCCGATCGGCGCGGACAGGTCCGGTGACGTGCGGAAGAGCCGCGCGGCGTGGATGCCCGGTGCTTGCAGCGCCGCGTCGAAACGCTCGCGCAGTTGCGGCACGTCGATGCGATCCGGCGGCAGCACGAACAGTGCGAGATGCGCGCCTTCGCCGTCGCCGGCCTCGATCGTCAGCTCGCCAACGCGCCGCTGCGTGCCCGTCATGCGTTCGAAGTTCGCGAGCGACCACGGGGTCTGCTGCGTGAATGCGCGCCGGTACGCGTCGCCGTGGAACACGTCGAGCGCGTCCGTCACATACAGCGCGAGGTAGCGGCGCGGACCGCCATCGGTCGCGCGAAACCGCCGTGCATGCGTGAAGCCGGGAATCGCGACACGCTCCTGCATGTGCTCGCGGTCGTACCACGCGTTGAAATCGGCTTCGTGCGCGGGGTCGATATCCGTCCAGACGCAGAGCTGGCCGTGCGGAAGGGAAAGGCGGGTCATCGCGGGGTTCCTCGTGACGGGGATGTCAGGAACCCCAGTGTCCCGAAGACGGCCCGCGCCCGTCCAACAAGAAAACAAATTCGCGGTGAACAGGTTTTCTTATGAGCGGCGCGGGCGCCGTTTTGCGGCAGGCGCGGCAGGCGATGCGGCTTTCGTCGTGCGCTTCGGCTTCGTTTCCGCCGGGGGAATCGTCTTTGTCCCGGTTGCCCTGCGCGCGGGCGTTGCGTCGACGCGATCGGAGGCGGCCGGTTTCGCGAGGTTCGCGGCAGCCGCCGTCGCACGCGCCACTTCGCTCGCGAGTTCCGCGATGCGCGCGGCGACCGGCAACCCCTGGCCGCGGTACGTCGCGACGAGCGGCAGCGCCGGGAATTCCGGTTCGACGTCGAGCAGTTCGAGCGCGCCTTCATGCAGTTCGCGCCCGATGATCGCAGGCGGCAGCGCAGCCACGCCGAGCCCGTCGGCGACGAGGCGGATCATCGCGGCGACCGACGTGATGCAGTTGATGCTGGCCGGCCGTTCGACCGCCGCGAACAGCCGCTCGATCGTCGCGTGCGGCGCCGAGTGGCGCGAGAAGCTGATGATCGGAAACCCGGCCAGGCGCGCGACGTCGAGCGGCTGGCCGCCGAGCCCGAGGCGCGGGCTCGCGGCCCAGCGCACCGGGAATTCGCCCAGCGGCAGGTTCGTGAAGTCCGGGCCCGGCACCGGATCGGTCTGCAGGATCAGGTCGACGCCATCGGTGCTGAGCAGGCGGATCAGGTGCAGCGTCGTGTCGCTCGTGATCTCGACGTCGAGGCGCGGATAGCGTTCGCGCAGTTGCGCCATCAGCGCGGGGAACCAGCTGTGCACGATCGATTCGATCACGCCGATCCGGATCAGGCCCGCGTCGCTCGCCGCATCGATGTCGCGCCGCATTTCGCCGTCGAGCCGCACGATCCGCTCCGCGTAGGCCAGCATGCGCCGGCCCGCGGGCGTGAGCGTGGCCGAACGCGTGTTGCGGTCGAACAGGCGCACGTCGAACGCTTCCTCGAGCGAGGCGATGCGGCTCGACACGGCCGCCTGCGTCGTATGCAGTTTCTCGGCCGTGAGCCGGAAGTTTTCCAGCTTCGCGAGCCAGACGAAGGTTTCCAGGAACCGGATGTTCATCGAATCTCGAACGGTAAGGCGGTGCCGCGCCAGGCGGCGGATCGGGACGATGTTAACGGATTCGGAAGCGGGCAGGCACGCGTGACGCCTTTCGTGGCGTCACAGCCGGTCGAACGCGAGCGTGGGCACGTCGACGACCGTCGCACCACCGTCCGCGACGAGCGTCGTGCCGGTCACGAACGAGGCGTCCGGCGACGCCAGGAACGCGCAGACGGCCGCGATCTCGTCGGGATCGGCCGCGCGCCGCAGCGGCACGTCGGCGCTGACGCGTGCGTATGCATCGTCGAGCGAATCGCCGTGCGCGGCCATTAGCGGTTCCATTTCCGCATCGGCCATCGGCGTGCGGACCCAGCCGGGGCAGACGGCGTTCGCGCGCATGCCGTGCGGACCGTAGTCGCGTGCGAGCGATCGCGCCAGCCCCAGCAGCGCGTGCTTGCCGACCGTGTAGCCGCATACGCCGGGCCCGGCCGCGAGCGCCGCGATCGACGCGACCAGCACGATATTGCCGCGCTGCGCGATCAGGTCGGGCAGGCATGCGCGGGCGCTGACGAATGCAGTGTCGAGGTTCGCGTGCATCGCGTCACGCCACTGCGCGTCGTCGGTTTCGTCCGCGCGGCCGATGCCATGGCCGCCCGCGCAGGCGACGAGCGCATCGACGCGGCCGAAGCGTTCGGCGATGCGCGGCAGGAAGTCGGCCCAGTCGGCGGTGCTGGCGGCGTCGCCGGCCAGCGCGAGGCCGCCCGTTTCGGCAGCCAATGCGTCGAGCGGTGCCGGACGGCGTCCGATCAGCACGACGCGGTCGCCGCGGCGGGCGAAGCGGCGCGCGCACGCGGCGCCGATGCCGGTGCCTGCGCCGGTAATCGCGATCGTGCGGGGTGGCGGGTGCGTCATGTCGTTCTCCGGGAAGATGCGTTCCGGCCACTTTAGGCGGCGCCGGCGCGCGCCGGTATCCGCCGAAAGGATGAATGGGTGTCGTCCGGACAGCCAGGCGCGGCGGCCGTGGCCCATTTTGCAAAGGCTGACGATGTCCGCCGCCGAATCGCTCTATCCTCCACATTTTTGCGATAAGCCACGAAAGCCCGGCAAAATAGCGTAAGCAGGCGCGCAACGGCGCGCGGCGTGTTGATCAACCGATTCCGTCGTACGAATGGTGCGGCCCCGCAAGGATGCGGCCCGCAATCGCGCGGCAGGCGGCATCGCTGCGAGCCGGCGTCCGATGCGCATGTATCACGTCCGCCGACGGCTCATGTCGCCACGGCGTATCGCCCGGTTGCGCGCTGGCGCGGCCGGACCATCGACAAAAGAACAGGGAGGGGCCGGCAATGAGGCTGGACGACGAAAGAGAAAGCATGAACGTCGAGGATCGCCGCGGCGCCGGCGGGTTCGGCGGTGGGCGCGCGACGATCGGCATCGGCACGATCGTGGTCGCGCTGGCCGCATCGTATTTCTTCGGGATCGACCCGCGCGTCGTGCTCGAAGGCGCGTCGGCGCTGCAGGGCAGGCAGCAGCAGGCGCAGCCCGCGCCGACCCAGCACCAGGGCGCGCCGGCGAACGATCCCGGCGCGGTGTTCACGCGCAAGGTGCTCGGCAATATCGAACGCACGTGGACGGGCGTGTTCAACACGCAACTGCACGCGCAGTACCAACCGCCGAAGCTCGTGATGTTCACGAACTCGACGCCGACCGCGTGCGGCACCGGCCAGACCGCGATGGGGCCGTTCTACTGCCCGGGCGACCGCAACGTGTACATCGATCTCGGCTTCTACGACGAACTGCGCAGGCGTTTCGGCGCGGGTGGCGATTTTGCGCAGGCCTACGTGATCGCGCACGAAGTCGGCCATCACGTGCAGAATCTGCTTGGCATCGCCGACAAGGTCGACGCCGCGCGCCGGCGGTCGAGCCAGGCGCGCGCGAATGCGCTGTCGGTACGGATGGAGCTGCAGGCCGACTGCTTTGCCGGCGTGTGGGCGAACAACGCGCAACGCGCGAACCAGCGGCTGATGGAGCCGGGCGATTTCGAGCAGGGGCTGAAGGCCGCAGCCGCGATCGGCGATGACCGGCTGCAGCAGCAAGGGCAGGGCTACGTCGTGCCCGAAAGCTTCACGCACGGCACAAGCGAGCAGCGCGTGTACTGGCTGCGGCGCGGGATGGAATCGGGCGAGGTGAGCGCCTGCGACACGTTCGCCGCGAACGCGCGCTGAACCAGGGCGCGCGCCCCTTCGCGCGCCCGTATCGCCCCGGTTGAACCGGCCGATTTGCCGATTTGTGCTCACCGGCGCTTGTCGGCGTCGGTACGCTGGCCCGGACGTCGAGATTCGATGCATTCGCGCGCCAGCCGATTCCCATGCCTACCTTGTCCGCCCCCACCGACTGCGCTCCCGCCGACTGGCGACGCACGCTGCGCGCATGCGTGGACGCGTTCGACGCGTTCGCGAGCCCGTCGGCGATCGTGTTCTACCGGCTCGACCAGAGCGGCGAACCGGCCGATTTCGAGCTGTTCGGGATGCCGGAATCGATGCACCGCACCTATGTCGCCCGCTACCGGACGCTCGATCCGCTGCATCCGTCGCGCTGCGCGGCGGGCGAATGCGCGGTCGTCACGCTCGCGTCCCAACTGCCCGACGAACGACGCGCTGCGTCCGCGTACTGGACCCGTTTTCTGCGGCGGCACGATGTGGCCGACGTCGTCGAGATCTGGCTGCGCGACGCGGGCCGGACGGTCGGCGCGTTTTCGCTGCTGCGCTTCGGCATGGGCGACGCGAACGGCAACGGCACCGCACGACGCTTCGCGCCCGGCGAGATCGACGCACTCGCGCGGCTGCAGCCGGTCGCCGAAGCCGCACTGAGCCCGCTGCTGCGTGCACGGCGCGGCATCCACCGGATCGATTGCGAGGAACGGCTGACCTACCGCGAGGAGCAGATCGCGCGGCTCGTGCGCGACGGTCGCTCGAACAAGGAGATCGCCCGCGATCTCGCGCTCGGGCCGCCGACGATCAAGACGCACCTGATGCGGATGTACCGCAAGCTCGGCGTGTCGAATCGCACGGAGCTGGTCGGGGCGTTGTTCCTCTAATCGGGATCGTGCGGCACGACGCGCGATCGTCTTGCGATAACGCGCTGCCAATTTGCGCTCACCGGGCGTGAATTCTCGTCGATACAGTGGTCCGACGCCCGCGTGCCTCACCGGCCCGCGGTCCAGCCACGACAATCAACGAGACGCCCATGAGCCACACGAACTTCGTCGCCGTCAGCGACACCGTGCGCACCTTCGTCGCGCGCGACTTCGGCCTCTTCATCGACGGTGCCATGCAGCCCGCGCACGCCGCTGCCCGGCTCGACGTGTACGACCCCGCCACGGGCGAGCGGCTCGCGACCGTCGCCGACGCCGACGCGCACGACGTCGACCGCGCGGTCGCCAGTGCGAAACGCGCGTTCGACGCGCGTGTCTGGAGCGGGCTGCGGCCGGCCGACCGCGAACGCATCCTGCTGAAACTCGCGGACCTGATCGAAGCCGACGCCGAAACGCTCGCGCAGCTCGAAACGCTGAACCAGGGCAAGTCGATTCACGTGTCGCGCGCGATCGAAGTCGGCGCAAGCGTCGAATACGTGCGCTACATGGCCGGCTGGGCGACCAAGATCACCGGCCAGACGCTCGACGTGTCGATCCCGTTCCCGCCCGGCGCGCGCTATACGGCCTATACGCGCAAGGAGCCCGTCGGCGTGGTCGCCGCGATCGTGCCGTGGAATTTCCCGCTGATGATCGCGGTGTGGAAGCTGATTCCGGCGCTCGCGGCCGGCTGCACGATCGTGCTGAAGCCGTCGCCGGAAACGCCGCTGACGGCGCTGCGCTTGGCCGAACTGGCCCGCGAAGCCGGCGTGCCGCCCGGCGTGTTCAACGTGGTGACGGGCGGCCGCGTCTGCGGCGCGGCGCTCGCGAGCCATCCGTCGATCGCGAAGATCTCGTTCACGGGGTCGACCGCGACCGGCAAGCTGGTCGGCGCGGCCGCCGTGCAGAACATGACGCGCTTCTCGCTGGAACTCGGCGGCAAGAACCCGATCGTGATGCTCGACGACGTCGACGTCGCGCAGGCGCTCGACGGGGTGGCCGCCGGCGCGTTCTTCAACCAGGGGCAGGTGTGCGCGGCCGCTTCGCGCATCTATGTGCATCGCAGCAAGTTCGCGCAGCTCGCGGACGGCCTCGCCGGCATCGCGCAGTCGATGAAGCTCGGCGCAGGCCTCGATACCACCGCGCAGATCAACCCGCTCGTATCCGCGCACCATCGCGACAAGGTGGTCGAGCACATCGAGGGCGCGCGCCGCGCGGGCCTCACGTTCCTCGCGGGCGGCACGCCGGCCGACGATCTGCCCGGCTATTACGTGAAGCCGGCCGTGATCGCCGATCCGCACCCGGACAGCGCGATCGTGCGCGACGAGGTATTCGGCCCGGTGATCGTCGTCGTGCCGTTCGACGACGCGGCCGACGCGGTGCGCCTCGCGAACGCGTCGCCGTACGGCCTTGCCGCGAGCATCTGGAGCAACGACCTGACACGCGTGATGAACCTCGTGCCGCGGATCGAGGCCGGCACCGTGTGGGTGAACTGCCATATCCCGCTCGATCCGTCGATGCCGTTCGGCGGCTACAAGCAATCGGGCATCGGCCGCGAATTCGGCCAGTACGCGATCGAAGGCTTCACCGAAACCAAATCCGTCTGCATCGCGCATTGACGCACGGCGCGACGCTCGAACCCGAACGAACCCGATCCAAACGATCCGACAGTGGAGATTGCAATGAGCTACAACGAAGCGAAATTCTGGCACCCGATGCTGCACCCGAACGAAATGAAACAGCGCAAGCCGATCCGCATCGTGCGCGGCGACGGCTGCTACGTGTTCGACGAAACCGGCAAGCAGCTGGTCGACGGCGTCGCGGGCCTCTGGAACGTGAACGTCGGCCACAACCGCCAGGAAGTGAAGGACGCGATCGTGCGTCAGCTCGACGAACTCGAATACTTCCAGCTGTTCGACGGCATCTCGCATCCGCGCGCCGAGGAGTTGTCGAAGAAGGTGATCGACATGCTCGAACCGGAAGGGATGCGCCGCGTGCTGTACAGCTCGGGCGGCTCCGATGCGATCGAGACCGCGCTGAAGATCGCGCGCCAGTACTGGAAGGTGCGCGGCCAGGCCGATCGCACGAAGTTCATCTCGCTGAAGCAGGGTTATCACGGCACGCACTTCGGCGGCGCGTCGGTGAACGGCAATACGGTGTTCCGCCGCAACTACGAACCGAACCTGCCCGGCTGCTTCCACGTCGAGACGCCGTGGCTGTACCGCAACCCGTTCACGCAGGACCCGGAGGAACTCGGCCGGATCTGCGCGGAAATGCTGGAGCGCGAAATCCAGTTCCAGAGCCCGGACACCGTCGCCGCGTTCATCGCGGAGCCGATCCAGGGCGCGGGCGGCGTGATCGTACCGCCGGCAAATTACTGGCCGCTGGTGCGCGAAGTGTGCGACCGCTACGGCGTGCTGCTGATCGCCGACGAAGTCGTGACGGGCTTCGGCCGTAGCGGCAGTCTGTTCGGCAGCCGCGGCTGGGGCGTGCGCCCCGACATCATGTGTCTCGCGAAGGGGATTTCGTCGGGCTACGTGCCGCTCGGGGCGACGGTCGTGAACGCGCGAATCGAGGACGCGTTCGCCGCGAATGCCGATTTCGGCGGCGCGATCATGCACGGCTATACGTACGCCGGTCACCCGGTCGCCTGCGCGGCCGCGATCGCGAGCCTCGATATCGTCGTGAAGGAAGACCTGCCGGCGAATGCGGCGAAGCAGGGCGCGTATCTGCTCGAAGCGCTGCAGCCGTTCGCGGAACGGTTCGCGGCGGTCGGCGAGGTGCGTGGCAAGGGGCTGATGCTTGCGCTCGATCTCGTCGCGAACAAGGACACGCGCGAGCCGATCGACCCGCTGTCGGGCTATGCGAACGCGGTCGCGGAAGTCGCGCGCGAGCACGGCGTGCTGGTGCGCCCGGTCGGCACGAAGATCATCCTGTCGCCGCCGCTCGTGATCCAGCGCGAACAGCTCGACCGGATCGTCGACGCGCTCGCGGCCGGCTTCGAGGCCGTGCCGTTCGCATGACGGCCAACCCGCGGTGGCGGGTAAACGCCATCGCGGGTTTGCCGATTTGCGCTATGACCGGATTATTTTGCCTGCGTATTTTTTCGACATCGGATCACGCCGTGATCGACGAGGGGCCCCGGGAATCGACGCGCTGAAACACCGCCCGGGGCCGACCGCAAAGCATCTGGCCCCGGCCGCCGACGAAGCGCCGGTTGGGGCCAACCCACGAAGGAGACGACGATGTCGGGATGGTCGGGAATGACCGGCGCCGCGGGCGATACGCCCGCCGGTGCGCCGGCTGAAGCAGGCGGCGGCACCGCGTTGAAGGCCGGTGCGGTCGGTTTTCCGACCGCGATGGCGAGCGCGGTCGGGCTCATCATGGCGAGCCCGGTGATCCTCACCGCGACGTCGGGCTTCGGGATGGGCGGCTGGGCGTTCGCGGTCGCGATGATCATCGCGTTCGTGATGATGCAGGCGCAGGCCACCACGTTCTCCGAAGCCGCCGCGATGCTGCCGACGGCCGGCTCGGTTTACGATTACCTGTCGTGCGGGCTCGGCCGCTTCTGGGCGATCACCGGCACGATTTCCGCGTATTTCCTCGTGCACGTGTTCGCCGGCACCGCGGAGACGATCCTGAGCGGCATCATGGCGCTCGTGAACTTCGAATCGCTGAACGCCGCGTTCGAGAAGCACAACAGTTCATGGCTCGTCGGCGTCGGCCTCGTGGTCACGTTTGCGATCACCAACATCGTCGGCATCAAGGTGTTCAGCAAGCTCGAGATCGTGCTGACGGCCGGCATGTGGCTGTCGCTGATGATCTTCGGGATCCTCGGGCTCGCGGCCGCGCCGGCCGTGCATCTCGACGGCTGGTTCGGCGGGTCGGAAGTCGGCACGTCCATCCCGGCCGTGCTGTCGCTGGTCGGGATGGCGATGTTCATGTTCGTCGGCTGCGAGTTCGTCACGCCGCTCGCGCCGGAAATGAAGGCGCCCGGCCGGACGATCCCGCGCGCGATGGCGCTCGGCCTCGTCGGCGTCGCGATCTGCATGTTCCTGTACGGCGCGGCGATCCGCCGCCAGGTCCCGAACGTGCCGGTGAGCCCGGACGGCCTCACGCACCTGCTCGACACGCCCGGAGCGATTCCCGCGTTCGCGCTGCAGGTGCTCGGGCCGTTCGGGCGGATCTGGTTCGGCATCGCGTTCCTGTGCGCGGGCGCCGCGACGATCAACACGCTGATGGCCGGGCTGCCGCGCATCCTGTACGGGATGGCGATCGACGGCGCGCTGCCGCGCTGCTTCGCGTACCTGCATCCGCGTTTCAAGACACCGGTGGTCGGCATCATCGCGGCGGCGGTCGTGCCGATCTTCCATGCATGGCTGATCAACGGCAACCTCGACAGCATCCTGCACCTCGTGCTCGCCGCGACCTGCGCATGGGGCACCGCGTACCTGCTCGTCACCGCGTCGGTCGTGATGCTGCGCATCCGCCGCCCGGACTTGCCGCGGCCGTACCGTTCGCCGCTGTTCCCGCTGCCGCAGATCGTGTCGAGCGTCGGGATCGTGCTCGCGATCTGGTACATCACGCCGCCCGGCATGAACGCGCGCGACATCTACGTGCCGTTCGGCGCGATGCTGGGGCTCACCGCGCTGTACGCGCTGTTCTGGACGCTCGTCGTGCAGCGCCGGCATCCGTTCAGGCCGGTGCCGGTCGAGGACGTGCTGCGCAACGAGCACGTCGTGTCGTGAGGCTCGTATTTGCCCGGTGGCGCGCGGCGCCCGGCACACCGCCGCCCGGCCACCGGCCCGGCGCGATCGCGGCGCGCGTGCTGGCCGACCTCGGGGCGGTGCGCGATGCGGACGGCGGCGCGGCCGAAACCCTGGCCCGGCTGCCGAACGGCGTGCGCGTGAGCATCGAGGAACGCGTCGACCGTCAGTTCCTGATGCATACGGTCAGCGTGCAAGTGTCGATCCACGCGGTCGGTCCGGCCGGGCAGGGCCTTGCGCGCATGCTGCAGACCGGCTGGCTGCGGCGCACCGGCGTCGCGGCCGAGCCCGCACCGGGATGCGACCCCGGATTTGTCCGGACGGTGGCCGCGCTCGTCGCCGATTCGTCGCTTGCCGACGCGCTGCGCCCGCTGCACCTGAGCGACTGCACGATCGCCGCGCGCGAAGGCCGCTGGACGCTCGCGATCGTGCCGTTCGGCGGCAGCGAGGTCGTGAACAGGATGCCGTCGTTTCGCCGTTACGTCAGGCTGATCGATGAGCAGGCCGCCGCGCTGTCGGCGGCCTGTCTTGCGTTCGAAACCGCACTACGCAGGATTTTGCGAGGGTAAGCTGTGACGGTGCGTGCCGTGCGAGCCCGGCGGCCGCATCCAGCACCCAAGGGTTTTACCGGAGACGCCGATGCTGTTCCAGTCCCGTTCACACGAAGACGTGCACGATCACGGGCTCGCGATCGCGGGCTGGCATCAGGTGTACCGTCAGATGACGCCGGGCCGCTTCAAGGGCACCGTCACGCAGGTGCTGTACGACGATTTCCACTTCTTCCGCGAGACGACCAACCGCCGTGTCGCGCAAACCGGGCTCGCGCCGCTCGGACGCACGTCGCTCGCGGTGCCGCTGTCGGTGCCGCTCGCGGGTACGTTCCAGGGCCAGCCGGTCGACGGCTATGCGCTGCTCGCGCTGCGCGCCGGCGAGGATTTCGAGTTTCACACGCCGGAAGGGATGGGGCTGGTCGGGATCAGCGCCGCGTCGGACATGATCGACGAGCTGTGCGAAGCCGAATTCGGCGCGACGGCCGCGCGCAGGCTGCGGCACGTGACGCGGCTGTCCGACGCGCAGGGCGTCGCGCTCGGCGTGCGGCTGTCGGCGCTGATCGACGATGCGCAGCGCAACCCGGGCTGCCTCGAATATGCGGCGACCCGCAAGATGTTCCGCGACGCGATGCTCGGCATGTTCCTCGATGCGCTGGAACACGGTATCGGCGTCGAGCGCCGTGACATCACGCACGCCACCTACAGCGATATCGTGAGCCGCTGCGAGAAGCATCTGCGCGAGCGGCCCGAAGAACCCGTCACCGTGCTCGAACTGTGTCGCGCGCTGCGCTGCAGCCGCCGCACGCTGCAAACGAGCTTCCAGCGCGTGGCCGACGTCACGCCGGTCGGCTACCTGCGCACGATCCGGCTGAACGCGGTGCGTCGCCTGCTGCGCACGACCCCGGTGCAGCAGCTCGGCGTCGGCGAGGCCGCCGCGAGCTGGGGTTTCACGCATCTCGGCTATTTCGCGCGCGAGTATCGCGACCTGTTCGGCGAGCTGCCGTCGCAAACCTTGCGTCCCGAATGACGCCTCCTCACCGTGGCGGCGCCGCCGAGCGCCGTCGTGTATTGCCCGTCCCCATCACCGTTTGCTGATTTGGGATAGAGGTCCGGAATTTTCGCTGGATAAAGTCCTGCCACCCATATCGACAACACCATCGGTTTGTACTGCGAACCGATGATCATTGAGGGGCGGGACATGAAGAACGGACGACGACTGACCGCAGCCGCGGCCATGCTGGGTTGCCTGCACGCGCACGCACAAACCTCCGGCAGCGTGACGCTGTACGGCACCGTGGACACGGGCATCATCTATTCGACGAACCAGCAGTTCACGCGCGCCGACGGCAGCACGGGCGGCGGCCATGCATGGCAGATGGGCGGCGGCAACCTGGTGCCGTCCCGCTTCGGCTTCCAGGGCGCCGAGCCGCTCGGCGGCGGGCTCAGCGCGGTGTTCTCGCTCGAGCAGCAGTTTCTGTCCGCGAACGGGCAGGCGCTGCAGGGCGGCACGGCGTTCAGCCGGCAGGCATGGGTCGGGCTGCGCCAGGATTCGATCGGCACGCTCGGCCTCGGCCGGCAATACGACTCGTACACGGACATGCTCGGCGCATACGTATCGAGCAACAACTGGGCGACGCCGTACGGCTCGCATCTCGGCGACGTCGACAACCTGAACGCCGCGTTCAACTTCAACAACGCGGTGAAGTTCACCAGCGCCGATTTCAACGGCCTCACGTTCGGCGGCACGTTCAGCTTCGGCGGGCAGGCCGGCGACTTTTCCGCGAAGCGCGGCTATGCGGTCGCCGCGACCTACACGCGTGCGCCGGTCGCTTTCTCGGTCGGCTATCTCGACCTGCACCAGCCGCTCGACGCGGCGCTCGGCGGCGCGAGCGGCTATATCGGCGATTTCGCGTGCAGCAACCCGGGCGCGATGCTCTGCCTGCTGCAGGACGCCGGCTCGATGCGCGCGTTCGGCGCTGGCGGCTCGGTCACATTCGGCGCGGCGACGGTCGCGCTGACCTACACGCACACGCGTCTCGGCGACAGCCGCTATTTCTCGACCGGCGCGCAGCCGCGCACGCAGGCGTTCACGTTCGACGTCGGCGAGCTGAACGTCACGTACATGTTCACGCCCGCGCTGCAGGGTGGTGTCGCGTACATCTTCAACGCCGCGCACACCGACGGGCGCGGCACGACGCGTTTCCATCAGGTCAACGTCGGCACGAACTACAGCCTGTCGAAGCGCACCGCGCTGTATGCGGTCGCGATCGGGCAGATCGCGAGCGGCGCGGGGCTCGGCACCGATGCGAACGGCAACGCGGTGAACTACGCGCAGATCCCGGTGCTCGCGAACAGCAATTCGAGCCGGCAGCTCGCCGTGATGGCGGGCATTCGCGTGAACTTCTGACGGGGCGCGGCGCCGGCGATGCCCGCGCGATGGTCCGCCCGCTCAGTTGTAGGACATCGTGAACGTGAGGATCGCGTTCGCGCTGCCGGCGCTGATCGTCTGGCTCGTGCGGTAGTACGCGGCCTTCAGCGGCAATGCGTATGAACCGCCGGTCGGCGCGACGTTGATCGGATAGGGCGAGTCGAAGCGGAGCGCCGCGCCGTTCTCGTCCATCAGCTTGAGTGCGAATCCGCGTGCGGTGGAGCCGTCGCTCAGCGCAACGACGCCGGCCGCCGCGTCGAGCACGCCGTTGGGCGCCTTGAACTGATAGGTGAGCTTCGAGATGCCGGCCGGGCAGTTATTGGCCGCCACCTTGAAACTGACCGGCGCCGACGATGCGCCGACGCTCTTCATGTCCGCCGCGCGCACGGTGCCCATGTCGACGGTCACGTCGGGCGTTTTGCACGAGAGCGCGGTGAAGCGGATGCTGTTGATCGCACTGATGACGAGATAGGCCCGGCCGCCGAGTTCGAACGACGCGGTGGGCAGATCGGTCGCGTTGACGGTACCGCCCGACACCGGGCCCGTCGCGACGAATACGTACGAGAACTGGGTATTCGCGTTGATCGACCAGGTCTTGTCGGCGTTTGTCGCGAGCGAGGACTGATACGGAAGGACCGAGCTCCCGTAAATGAACTTGACGCCGATGCCGGGCACGTTGGTCGGATATACCTTGTCCGGAGTCGGTGGCAGATGGGGCGTCGACGAAAGTTTCCGGTCGAGCACCATGGTGCCTGACGTGCTGCAGTACGCGTATGGAAATTGGTCGGGCAGGGTATACGTCGCCCTTCCCAGTTCAGTCCCGACCGCGACGTCGCGAGGAATGCTGATATTGCCGCTCAGCAGCACCATTCGGTTCTGGGGAGTACTGTTGAGGACCGTGCATTGGGCATGCGCGCCGAACGCCGTGAGCAGCAGCACGCAGGGGGCGAGCATCCGCATCAGGCGCCGGCGCGTCGTGCCGTTCCGGTTGTCGGTCCATCGCAAGTCGTTCATCGTCATCTTCATGTTCGTCGTTCCGTTTGTCTGGTTGCGGCCCACGGCCGTCGAATGGCTTAGCGTGCGGAGATCGTCGCGCCGGGCGAGCAGGTGCCCGCGATCGTCTGGAAGCCGGCGGATTTCCGGTCGGTTTTCGCGACCGGCAATGCG
Organism: Burkholderia sp. AU17457; assembly: GCF_002223255.1. NCBI lineage: Bacteria > Pseudomonadati > Pseudomonadota > Betaproteobacteria > Burkholderiales > Burkholderiaceae > Burkholderia > Burkholderia sp. AU17457. The sequence goes on along the minus strand of NZ_NKFB01000005.1, from coordinate 1,587,737 downwards.
TAGGCGATCCGGCAGCTGGAATCGCCGTTGTCGCCCCACTTGACCGTCAACGAGCCGCTGTCCTCGAGCCCGCGCACCAGGATCCGGCTCGCCTGGCCGACGATGCCGAGCTGCTTGCCGGACGCGTCGTAGACCGTTGCGCCGAACGGCAGCGGCTTGCCGTCCGCGCGGCGCGCGCGGATCAGCGCCGAACGCCCGGTTTCGGTCGAGAACTTGAGGAGCGGCACGGCGCCCGCGCGCGGCGCAACCTGCTGGCTCGTTTCCTTCAGTTCGACGTCCGTCGAAATGCCCTTCGGATCGATCTCGACCGTGTTGAGGTTGTACGGCGTCAGGTATGGCACGATCGCGTAGCCTCGGCTGTCGACCCGCACGCCCGATGCGTTCGCGATTCGCGCGCCCGCGGCGCCGGGTGCCTCGACAATCCCGAACGTTTCCGACAGCGGCTGCGACAGCGTGATGCCGCCCGGATGCGCGACCACCGCGCCGCGGATGCCGATCGAGCCTTGCTGGTAATCGGTACTGGCGCCGATGCTCGCGTTCAGTTCCGCGAAGCGCGCGCGGTATGCGACGTTGGCGCCGCCATTGGTCGACGCGCTGCCCGAGCCGGATGCGTGATCGACGTTCACGCCGTATGCCAGGTTGCTGTCTTCGCCGAGCGAGCCGGACAGCGCGGACTGGACCCGGCTGCGGCCGAGCGAGTCGTGCGTGACGTTGGTCGACAGCATCATCGGGCGCGTACGGCCGAGCGGAATCGTCACGCCGGCGTAGTAGAGCGTGCTCATGTTGCCGCCGGCGCTGCGCTGGCGAGTCGCGCTCAGGTTGTACGAAATGTTCCGGAACGTGTTGTTGTAACCGAGCGAGTAGTTGACGTCGGAGCCCGGGCGATTCCAGTAGGTCGACGCGGACGCCGTGACGCTGAGCTGCCCGCCCTTTTCGCCGAGCCGCTGGCTGAGCGTCAGCGATGCACGGTTGCGCTGGCGCCAGACGTCGTCGAGCCGGCCGCCGCTGCGCACGGTGTCGCGTGCGAGCATCGCGTCGTTCAGGTTGAAATAGCCGCTCGTCGAGTAGCGGTACGCGGCAAGCGCGACGTCGGTGCCGGTCGCGAGGACCGATTTCGAGTAGCTCACGCGCAGGCTCGAACCGTTGAAGCGCTTGATGCCGGGAATCGACGTCGTGGCGTGCGTGAAGTCCGCGCCGAACGCGCCGAGCGACGTGTTGAGCGCCGCGCCGACCATCGCCGCCGCGTAGCCGGCCGCGACGCTCACGCCGCCGTAGCCCGTCACCAGGTTGGTCAGGCCGCGCTGGTACGTGGCTTGCGCGAACAGCGGGTTGCTCGTGCCCTGCTGGTTGCGCAACGCGCCCGCGGTGAAGCTGTAGCGGCCGATGCCGGGCCGCAGCGACAGCGGGACGGCCGCGTACGGCACTGCGAACGTATGCACGGAGCCGTCGGCTTCCGTGACCGACACGTTCAGGTCGCCGCCATAGCCGGTCGGGTACAGGTCGTCGATTTCGAATGCGCCCGGCGCGACGGTCGTCTCGTAGATCGTCACGCCGTTCTGACGGATCGTCACCTTCGCGTTGCTGTTCGCGATGCCGCGAACGGTCGGCGCATAGCCGCGCAGGGAGTCGGGCAGCATCCGGTCGTCGGTCGCCAGTTGCACGCCGCGGAACTGCGTGGCGTCGAAGAGTTCGCCGGACGTATAGCTTTCGCCGACGACGAGCTGCGACGACACCGACGGCAGGTCGCGTTGCAGGTAGGTGGCGATGTCCTGGTACTGGCCACTGCCGCGCGACGACCACGTATAGGAACCGGTGTGGCGGAAGTGCCAGTTGCCGATGTTCACGCCGCCGTTCAGGCCGAGATAGCCCTGGATCTCGCTGGCGCTGCCTTGATGCTTCGAACCATAGAGGTTGAGGTTGTAGCCGAGCATGCCCATCGGCACGCCCGAATCCCATTGATCGGGCTCGACATAGCCGCGCGGCGCGCGGGCAAGTGAGGCCTGCGGAATGCTCAGCGTGAGCTTTTGCTCGGTGAAGTCGAACGACGCGCTCGCGTCGTGCACGACCTGACCGATGCGCCGGCATGCGCCTTCGACGGCGAGCTCGGCGACGAGGTCGGCCGGCAGCTTGCGAAAGTCGATGCCGATGCGTTTCAGCAGCCGTGCATCGAAGCAGGGCTGGGCGTCCGGCGTGCCTTCGGTGGCCTTGAACGGCACGTCGTAGCGCCCGATCCAGTCCGATCCGACATGGATGTCGACGCGATAGACGCCTGCCGCCGTCACGTTGCCGCGCCCGTAGCGCGTGACGTCGACTTTCTGGCCCGGGTGGCTGCTCAGGAATCCGGGGTCGAACTCGACCTGGGCGAAATCGACTTGCGCGACTTGCACCGGCGCGGCCTGCGCGGGCGCCGCGACGTCGGCGCGAGCGGCGTCGGACCATGCCGCGAGGCTGGACAGGATCAGCAGGTAGAGTGCTTTGGGACGCGGGTTGTTCGCCACGTCACGGCGCGCATGTCGAATCGAGGTCATTCCCCGGGAACTCCTGGTGTGGTTGGCATTGCTGCGGCGCGCAGGTCGGCCGGTCCGGGCTTCGGATGGGCGGATCCGGGCGGGAAAGGCTGGCGTCGGGCGCGGATCGGAAATGGGCGGGCGTGTTGCCTGCCCGTCAGCCCGCTCGGGCCGACAAGCCGGGACCGAACCCGGCGACGGGAGGCGTCGGCGGCGGGCTGGATCGAGGCGGTCGTGGATGGATCAGGGTTTCGACGAAACGGGTTGTTCGTTGTCGACCGTTGCGCCCCAGTCGTCGATGCTGCCGAACTCGACGGTGGCGCTCGCGGCCGGGAGACTGGCGAGACCGTTGACCGGGAAGCGTTGCTGGCCGCCAGGGAGGATGTAGCCCATGCCGGCGTCGTATTTCTGGCCTGCCGACTTCAGCGCGACGCTGCCGAGGTTGACCACGTACGGCGTCGGGTTCATCGCCTGCAGCGCATAGCGGTTGCCGTCGGCGGGGACGACGCGCCATTCGAGCTGGTTGCGGGCGGTGTTCGCACTGCCGGGCAGGCCGGACGGGCGGAACATCAATTTGATGCGCGAGCGGAACGCGATCTGGATGCGATTGCGATCGTCGTTGGCCGCGGCCTTCGGCGGAATTTCCAGCACATTGAGCCAGAACAGCGATTCCTTGTCGGCCGGCAGCGGCTCGCCGGTGTAGATCAGGCGCAGCGTCTGGCCTTTGCCCGGCTCCATCCGGAACATGGCGGGCGTCAACGTAAACGGGACCTCGATGTCGTCGGGCGACGCATGCTGTTCGCCGGTGTCGATCCATGCCTGCACCAGCGCAGGCGTCTTTCCCTCGTTCGTGAGCTTGAGCGTGACTTCGCGCTCGGTGGAAGGGAACACGACGCGCGTGCCCGAGATCACGATGCTCGCGTATGCGTGCGATGTCATCAGGGCGGAAAGGAGTGCGAGGACTGGAAGCGACTTGAAGATTTTCATGGTGGCTCGATGATCGGATTCATGTTCTTTGACCGGACGTGCGGCGAGGGGCCGGAGCCTTCTGAGGGAAGGCTCCGGATTCGCTGTGACTTACTGGTAAGTCAGCGAGTACTGCACCTTCGAGTTGGCGGCGCCTGCAACGGCCTTGGCGGTTGCGTAGTACTCGGCGAAGTAGTTCAGCTTCGCGCTGCCGTCGGCCGCGATATCGATGACCTGGGAGCCCTGGTCGCCCATCGCGCCGAGACGGATCGCCTTCTGCGACTCATTCAGCACGTTGATCTGAACGTTCTGTGCTGCCGGCTGTTCTGCCGTGCCTGCGTCGAGCGTGAGACGACCGGACGTCTGGTCGACGTTCGAGCCCGATTCGAACACGGCACTGACCTTCGTCGGATTGCCGGCGCCCGTCGCGCAGCCCTGCAGCGACAGCGTGAACGGCGTGCGGCCAGCCGTCGCGCCCGGCGCTTCGAGCGTGTTGGCGCCGACGTGCGGAAGCGCGACCGCCACGTTGCCGCCGTTGTCGACCTTGCAGGTCGATGCCATGACGTTGCCGGTGAAGGTGATCGTGCCGTCGGATGCGTGTGCCGCGGAAGCAGCCGCGAGGCCGGCCGACACGACGAGGAGGGAGAGCAGTTTGCTGTTGATCGCGATCTTCATTGATTTGATTTCCGAGGGTTTGTGATTTAAAAAGCGAAATGCGTTTCAGGTGAGCTGCATTCCGGGATTAATTGTCGCGATTTATAAACAAATTGTTTATTGGACGAGTACTGGACGTTAGGCGATTTGTATAGGACAAATACTAATTCGAGTTTTTGAAAAGTGGACGGGTATCTGAATTCCATGAGACGCGTCCGGGACCGCGCAAAACCGGTCGCGGCCGATGTCGGGCTCCGCAGGGCGGCGGCCGCTTCGGTGCGATGCCACACGTTCGTCACGATCGGCGTGAACAATGGCGTTCGCTCCAGACGGCCGGAAACATCGCCCGCGTTGCACACGTGTGCAATGCCTGGCCGTCCCGCTACCACGCCGATCGAGAGAGACCTCATGACCTTGCTGAGTCGCCTGCGGGCGCTGTCCGCCGCCGTTGCGCTATCCGTTGTCGCCACGCACGCCTTCGCGGCGGATCTTGTCATCGCGGGCCGCGACGACATCTACGGCAAGGGGCTCGCCGACGCCGTCGCCGGCTTCAACAAACTGCATCCGGGCACCGACATCGAGTTGCTCAAGCTGCCGAACGCGAACCTGTACCAGAAGCTCAAGCTGTCGATGCGCGAAGGCACCGGCGCGTACGACCTCGTGATGATGGACGACACGTGGGCGCCCGAATTCATCGGTAACGGCTGGCTGAAGCCGCTGCCCGCGGCGCTCGCCGACGCCGATCTCGTGCCGTCCGCCGTCGCGCTCGGCCGCAATGCGGCCGGCGCGCTGTACGCGCTGCCGATCGTCGGCAACGTCGAGATGTTTGCGTACCGCAAGGACCTGCTCGCGAAGTACAAACTGCAACCGCCGCGCAACTGGGACGACGTGCTGAAGATCGCGCAGACCGTCGGCGGCGCGGACAAGAGCGTGTCGGGCGTCGTGTTTCGCGGCACGAAGGGCAACCCGGTCGTCACGGGCTTCCTGCCGATCCTGTGGGCGTATGGCGGCGACGTGTTCGACCGTGCCGGCAACGTGACGATCGATTCGCGCGAAGCGCAGGCCGCGCTGAAGACGTTCCTCGCACTGAAGGCGTTCGCGCCGAAGGACGTCGACGTGTACGGCGCGGCCGAAGTGCGCGATGCATTGCAGCGCGGCACGGCCGCGCAGTCGATCGAGGTGTGGCCGGCATGGGTGCCGGCGCTCGACGATCCGAAGCAGTCGCGCGTGGTCGGGCAGATCGCGCTGCAGCCGCCGCCGGGGCAGACCGCGGGCCCGGCCCCGATGCTCGGCATTTGGCAGATGGGCATTCCGAAGGACGCGCCGCATGCGAAGCTCGCGCAGGACTTCCTCGCTTACCTGACCGCGCGCGATACGCAGACGCGCCTCGCCGGCATCGGCATTCCGCCGACCCGCCGCAGCGTGTTCAACGATCCGGCGCTGGTGCGCCAGTACCGCTGGTATCCCGATCAGCTGAAGGCGCTCGAGGCCGGCCGTGCGCGGCCGCGCGTGACGGACTGGCAGCAGGTCGAGAGCATTCTCGGCGACCAGTTGCAGCTCGCGCTGACGGGGCAGGCCGCACCGGACGCCGCACTGCGTCAGGCGCAGCAGAAGATCGCGCAGGCAACGGCCGCGGCCGGCAAGTGACCGCGCGCGTCAACCCGGTGGCCGGAGGTCGCGCATGAAAACCTTCGGCCGCAGCCTGCCGTTCGTCGCGCTGCTCGGGCCCGCGCTGCTGGTGCTCGCCGCGCTGGCGCTGTATCCGGTCGCACAGGTGCTGATCGACTCATTCTGTCGGGTCGACTATTCAGCGGGCCATCGCGCGTTCGCGGGGCTCGCGAACTATCGCGCGGTGCTCGGCGACGACGCGTTTACCGCCGGCTTCGGCAACACGCTGCGTTTCACGATCGTCGCGTCGCTCGCCGAAGTCGCGCTCGGCTTCGGCCTCGCGCTGCTATTCGTGCGCGCGTTTCCCGGGCGGCGCATCGCGCTGCCGCTCGCGATCCTGCCGATGATGCTGTCCACGCTCGTGTGTTCGGCAATCTGGCGCAACTGGCTGAACTTCGACGGCTTCCTGAACGCGCTGCTCGCGGCGTTCGGCGTCGAAGGCGTGCGCTGGCTGTCCGATCCGCATCTCGCGCTGTGGTCGCTCGCGCTCGTCGACGTGTGGCAGTGGACGCCGATGGCGTTCCTGATCGTGCTGGCCGGGCTGCAGTCGATTCCGCAGGAGCTGTACGAAGCCGCGCGCACGGACGGTGCGAGCGAGTGGCAGTGCCTGCGCGACGTCACGCTGCCGCTCGCGGCGCCGCAGATCGGTCTCGCGCTGCTGCTGCGCTCGATCGACACGTTCAAGCTGTTCGACAAGGTCTATGCGCTGACGGGCGGCGGCCCCGGCAATGCGACGCAGACGCTGTCGACCTATATCTACGACACGGGCTTCCGCTTCTTCAACGTCGGGCCGGCGAGTGCCGCCTCGGTGCTGATGCTGGCGGCGTCCGCGCTGCTGGTCTCGGGGTACGTATGGCAGACGGTCCGCAAGCGGCGCGCATGACGACGCGATCGGCGGGTATCTCGCGCGCACGAACGAGCACCGCATGCGGTCACGCGATGCCATGGGTGCTGCGCGTCGTCGCGCTCGCGCTGTTGCTGCTGCCGTGCCTGTGGATGGCCGGCGCGGCCTTCATGCCGACACTCGAACGTCTCGATCATCCATTGCGGATCTGGCCGGCCGCGCCGACCTTCGCGCATTTTGCGTCGGTGTGGTCGAACGGCATCGGCGCACCGCTGTTCAATTCGCTGCTGGTCGGCTTCGGCACGACGCTGCTTGCACTGGCGCTCGCATTTCCGGCCGCGTATGCGCTCGTGCGGCTACGGTTTCCGGCGCGGCTCGACCTGTTGTTCCTGATGCTCGTGCTGGCGTTGAAGCTGATGCCGCCGATCACGATCGCGGTGCCGCTGTTCGCGCTCGCGAAGCGGCTGCACCTGCTCGATTCGACGCTCGGCCTGATGCTCGCGTACCAGATCTACGCGTTGCCGATGGCGATCTGGATGCTGCTCGCGTTCGTGCGCGACGTCCCGATCGAATACGAGGAAGCGGCGTGCATCGACGGCGCGGGGCTCGCACGGCGGCTCGTGCAGATCGTGCTGCCGCTGTGCGCGCCGGGGCTGATCGCGACCGCGATCTTCGTGTTCATCGCGGCGTGGAACGAATTCCTGATCGCGCTGCTGTTCGTGTCGACGCCGAGCCGCTTCACGCTGCCGCTCGCGATTGCCGGCTACGTGACGGAGAACGGGATCGACTGGGGCGACCTGATGAGCGCGGGGCTGATGGCGTCGCTGCCCACGCTGGCCGTGGCCGGCTATGTACAGCGCTACCTGTTGCGCGGGTTCGCGGGTGGGTTGAAGTGACGCGTGGCGTGGCCGCGCCCGGTCCTGCGTCGTCACGCGCAGCTGTTGCGCACCGCCTGCGTGACCGGCACGACCCGCGTGCGCGACGGGCCGTCGAACGTCTGCATCCGGTCGGCGAGCAGGTCGATCGCCGCAAGCGCGAGGCCGCGCGTGTCCTGCCGCAGCGTCGTCAGCCGATATGCATCGTATTCGGCGGCGGGGATATCGTCGAAGCCGATCACGCGCAGGTCGTCCGGCACGCGCAAGCCGAATTCGCGACGCGCGACGTCGATCACGCCGAGCGCGAGCAGGTCGGACGAGCAGAACACGCCGTCGGGTCGTTCGCCGGTCGCGAACAGGTGCCGCGCGGCGTCGACTCCGCTGGCGTGCGTGTCGGACGGCGTATCGAGCATACGTACGAGCGTCGCGTCGAACGCGTCGCGTGGCCCGATCGCCTGCTCGAACGCAGCGGCGCGCGACCGCGCGCTGTAGCTCGTGCCGCGGGGCCCGACGAACGCGAGCCGGCGCGCGCCGGCCCGTACGAGCCGCTGCGCCGCGTGGGCGGCGCCCGCCGCGTTGTCGCTGACGACCACATCCGCGCCCGGCAGATTCGCTTCGCGGTTGATCATCACGACCGGAATCCGGTGTTCGAGATATTGCTGCGCGACCGACAGTGGCGGCGACGCGGACGTCATCACGAGGCCCGCGATCCGGTAGCTGAGCAGTTGTTCGAGCGATTGCCGTACCTGGCGCGGATCTTCCGCATTGGTCACGAGCGGCGTGAGCGCGTGCTGCCCGAGCGCGGCCATCAGGTCCGACAGCAGCCGCGCGCGAAACGGGTTCTCGAAGCCGGCCGTGACGACGCCGATCATGCTGCTGCGCTGCGTGATCATGTCGCGTGCGATCAGGTTGACCTGATAGCCCAGCGCACGCGCGGCGGCCATCACGCGCTCGCGCGTTTGCGGCGCGATGCTTGCCGTCGGCGAGAACGCGCGCGACACTGCGGAGCGCGAGACGCCGGCCCGCGCCGCGACATCCGACGCCGTGACCCACGGTTTCCTTTCCTTGTCATTCATCGATTCATGATCCCTTCGCGCCACGATACGTGCATGCCGCCCGCCGACTGGATGTCGGCGCTCGACGACGCGCGGCCGCTGCATACGCTGACCCTACCGGGCAGCCATGACACCTGTGCGTATACGGTCGACGATTTACTCGTGCGCACGCAGCGCGCGCCGCTCGATGCGCAGCTCGCGCATGGCGTGCGGCTGCTCGACATCCGTTGCCGGCACGTGCGCGATGCGTTCGACATCCATCACGGCGGCATCGCGCTCGGCATGACGTTCGACGACGTGCTGGCCACCTGTACGCGCTTTCTCGATGCGCATCCGCGCGAATGCATCGTGATGTCGGTGAAGGACGAGTGGCCGGCGCATGCGTGCACGCGCGGTTTCGATGCAACGTTCGACGCGCATCGCGCGCGGCACCCGCGATTGCGCTGGCATGCCGGCGGCACGCTGCCGACGCTCGGCGACGTGCGCGGCGCGGTCGTGCTGTTGCGGCGCTTTCGCAGCGGCCGGCCGCTCGGCATCGACCTCACCGCGTGGCCCGACAACGCGACGTTCACGATCGATCATCCGGACGGCGCGTTCGTGATCCAGGACGAATATCGCGTGCCGGTGGCCGCGTCGATCGCATGGAAGTGGCGCGCGATCGACGCGCTGCTGACGCATCTGCCGCTGCCGGATAGCGGCCGCTGGGCGCTCAATTTCTGCAGCGGAACGGGGATGGGCGCGAATCCGTCGGTGGTCGCACACGGCGATGGCCGCGCGCAGGGCATTCATGCGCGGCTCGCCGAGCGCTTGCGCGAGCAGCGCGGCCCGCATGGCGCGATGCTGCTCGATTTCTGCGATGACGACGACTGGGCGCTGGTGCGTGGGCTGATCGAATGCAACGATCACACGCCGCGGCAGGGTGTGTGGCGCAAGGCGTTTCGCTGTTAACGGGGGGGAGCGTCGCCGGGGACTACCGCGTCGCGATCGCGACTGCCGCCCCGGCCATCGCGGTTGCACTCGTGCGGTTCGCCATCCGCTTCGCGCGCGCCGATGTCAGGAAGGCCCGTGCGCGCGACGCGAGCAGCGACCAGAAGCAGTCGGCCAGGATCAGGACCGCGAGCATCGTGCCGACCAGTTCGGCCCAGGCGGCGACGCTGACGTGCGTGAGGTCGACGATGGTCGGCAGCAGCGCGAGGTAGAAGATCATGATCTTCGGGTTGCCGAGCGTGACGAGCATCCCCGCGACGAACATGCGCCACGGCGACTGGCCGCGCGGCAGGTCGTCCGCGCCCGTGCCGGTCGGCGCGGTCCACATCTTCCATGCGAGGAACAGCAGGTACGCAACGCCGAGCAGCTTCAGCACGATCAGGCCCGTCGCGAACGTGCGCGCGAACGCGGACAGCCCCGCGACCGCAAGCGTGAGCCACAGCGCCTCGCCGAGCCACATGGCCGCAAGGAACGGCAGCACGTCGCGCACGCCGTTCGTCAGCACGCGCGCAACGAGCGCGGCGACGCTCGGGCCGGGCGTGCCGGCGGTGACGAGCAGGGCGAAGGCGAAGACGGCGAGTGCGGACAACGTCATGACGGACCTCGTGGATCGGGCGGTCGAAAACGATACGTATGAAGTTTCGATTATAGTGACGGCCGTTCCAGACTGCCTGCCTGAAATGCCGTCATGCCTGCCTCGATCCTGATTCGCCCCGCCGCGCGGGAAGACGCGGCCGCGATGGCCGCGGTGGAAGTTGCCGCCGCGCAGCGGTTTCGCGAGATCGGCATGGCCGACATCGCCGATGCCGAGCCGACCGATACGGCCGCCGTGCTCGAGCGGATCGACGGCGGTCGCGCGTACGTCGCGGTCGATCCGCGAGGCACGTGCGTGGGATTCGCGTTCTATCGGCTGCTCGATGCGCGGCGGCTGTATCTGGAGGAACTGGATGTCGCGCCGTCGCATGCCGGGCAGCGGATCGGCGCGCGTCTCATCGAGCAGGTGATGGCGTGCGCGGCGCGGGAGCACGTCGAGCAGGTGGTGCTGTCGACGTTTCGCGAGGCGCCGTGGAACGCGCCTTATTACGCGCGTCTCGGTTTCCGGATCATCGACGATGCGGCGCTCGACGACGCGCTGCGCGCGATCCGCGCGCACCACGTCGCGCTCGGCCTCGATGAAACGCGGCGCGTGTTCATGCGTGCGGACGTGCCCGCCTGAACCCGCGCCGTTCCACCGTCAGGCCGCGTCGCTCAGCGCCGGGTAGTCGGTGTAGCCCGTTTCGCCTTCCGCGTAGAACGTCTCCGGCACCGGCTGGTTGAGCGGCGCGCCGATTTCGAGGCGGCGCGGCAGGTCCGGGTTCGCGATGAACAGCTTGCCCCAGGCGATCGCGTCGGCGCTGCCGTTCGCGAGCGCGGCCTGCGCGGTGTCGAGCGTAAACTGCTCGTTCGCAATCAGCGGGCCGCCGAACGCTTCCTTCAGGCGCGGGCTCAACTGGTCGCCCGAATACGATTCGCGCGTGAAGATGAACGCGATCTTGCGGCGGCCGAGTTCCCGCGCGACATAACCGAACGTTGCCGCCGGATCGGAATCGCCCATCGTATGCGCGTCGCCGCGCGGTGCGAGGTGCACGCCGACCCGGCCGGCGCCCCACACATCGATCGCCGCGTCGACCACTTCGAGCAGCAGGCGGGCGCGATTCTCGATCGGGCCGCCGTACGCGTCGGTGCGGCGATTGGTGCTGTCCTGCAGGAACTGGTCGAGCAGGTAGCCGTTCGCGCCGTGAATCTCCACGCCGTCGAAGCCGGCTGCCTTCGCGTTCTCGGCGCCCTTGCGGTACGCGGCGACGATGCCCGGAATTTCGTCGAGTTCGAGTGCGCGCGGCGTCACGAACGGACGCGGCGGACGCACGAGGCTCACGGTGCCGCCCGCGGCGATCGCGCTCGGCGCGACCGGCAGGTCGCCGTTCAGGAACATCGGATCGGAGATCCGGCCGACGTGCCAGAGTTGCAGCACGATGCGCCCGCCGGCCGCGTGCACGGCCTGCGTGACCTGCTTCCAGCCCTCGACCTGCTCGTCGGACCAGATGCCCGGCGTGTCGGCATAGCCGACGCCTTGCGGCGTGACGGACGTCGCTTCGGTAATGATCAGGCCGGCCGACGCGCGCTCGGTGTAGTAGCGCGCCATCAGCGCGTTCGGCACGCGCGCCGCACCCGCACGGGAGCGGGTCAGCGGCGCCATCACGATGCGGTTCGGCAGGGTCAGGTCGCCGAGCGTAACGGGATCGAACAACGTGGGCATGGCAGATAACCTCTTCACGAAAGGCGGGGAAGCGTGCGCACCATGCGCGACGGCGCCCCGCATGGCCGGTTCGGCCGTTGGCTAGAGTTCGCGGCGCAGGGCGTCGTGAAATGCGTCGATGACGGCCTCGTTGCGCTGGAAGAACGCCCACTGGCCGATCCGCGTCGACGTCACGAGCCCCGCGCGCTGCAGCGTCGCGAGGTGCGCGGAGACGGTCGACTGCGACAGCCCGCAGCGCGCGTCGATCTGGCCCGCGCAGACGCCGTGTTCGTACGGCAGCGTCTGCTGCGGAAAATGCTCGCCGGGCGTTTTCAGCCAGACGAGGATCTCCCGGCGCACGGGGTTCGAGAGCGCTTTCAGGATCGCGTCGATGTCGAGTTCGGTCGGCATGGAAGGGTGGGTGTTTCGATCGGGCAAACAAGTATCGTCGATGGGCGAATCTTATATCGTATTTTGACGATATTCGTGAAAGCACTGCCGACAATGGGGTTGATAGGAAACCGTAATCTCGGGGGCGGATCGACGGCGCCGTGAACCGCTCTCGATGAATCCGCTGGTTTTAGTTCGTCTTGCCGGCAATGTCATACCACCACACACGAGCCGCTCGGGCAAAGGGTGCGTCAACGCCGAACGCGGTGCGTAACGGGCGGCTGACCGGTTGTTCGCAACCGGCCGGCGGCGTGCGACGGATTCTGCGACCATCGCCGTTCAAGTCATCTCTACCACCGAGCTGCCGCCATGTCCGTCCCCTCCGTCGCGTTTGCCAGTCTCCGACGCTCGTGTGCGCTGCTGGCCGCGCGCGCCCTGTCATACGCCGTTCCGCTCGCGGTAGCCTGCGCCGCCGCCGGCACGCTAGCCGGCGCGCAGCCGGCCGAAGCCGCCACGCCCACGCAGCGCGAACGGCTCGAAGCGCCGGTCAAGGCCGTCGCCGACCAGCGCGTGGCCGTCGATACGCCGCAGGGGAGCGCGATGCTGCCGGTCTACGCAGATCATCCGCTCGACCGGGCCGCGCCCGACGTCACGCGCGTGTTCATCGTGATTCATGGCACGCTGCGCAATGCCGACACGTACTACGCATCGGGGCGCAAGGTCGTCGAGAAGGCCGGTGCGGCAGGCAACGGCACGATGGTCGTCGCGCCGCAGTTCCTGACACGTGCCGATACGCGCGCGTTCTCGTTGCCCGCATCGACGCTCGCGTGGACCCAGGAAGGATGGAAGGGCGGCGAACCGGCGCGCCAGCCGGCGCCGATCAGCTCGTTTGCCGCGCTCGACGCGCTGCTCGCGCATTTCACCGACCGCAGCCTGTACCCGTCGCTGACGACGGTCGTCGTGATCGGCCACTCCGCCGGTGCGCAATTGCTGCAGCGTTACGCAGTAGCCGGGCGCGAAGGCGACGCGCTCGCGCGAGCCGGCATCGCCATACGCTACGTGGTCGCGAACCCGTCGAGCTACCTGTATTTTGACGACGAACGTCCGAATGCCGATGCACTTGCCGGCGGCGTCTGCCCGCGCGCGACGGAATGGAAATACGGGCTGAAATCGGCGCCGCCTTACGTGGCGTCGCAGGACGTCCGCGATCTCGAAACCCGCTACGTCGCACGCCACGTCGTGTATCTGCTCGGGCAGGCCGACACGAATCCCTATACGCATTTCATCGACCGTTCATGCGCGGCGATGGCGCAGGGGCCGTACCGGCTCGCGCGCGGGCTGGCCTATTTCGATTACCTGAAAAAGCGGCATCCGGACGATCTCGCGCAGCAGGTCGTCGAAGTGCCGGGTGTCGGGCATGACGGTCTCGGCATGTTCACGTCCGCTTGCGGGCTGGCCGTGCTGTTCGGGCAGGCATTGCCGCAGTCGTGTCCGGTCGTGGCCGGCACCGCGGCGGACTGGCGTACGCCCGACGAAAATCGATCGATCAGAAAAATGCAGGAATCGGCAAGATAAATTCATTTCCCCGCGCGGCCTTCGCGGATCAGGATGACGGTGTTCCCAGGAGCTCCCCATGAACATCACGATCGTCGATGATTACCGTAAGCCGGATGGGCCGCCGATCCACGCAGTCCCGCCGGATGTACCCGAGCGCGAAGCAGCATCGATCGAGCCGTTGATTCTCGACCTGCTCGAATGGATCGGGCCCGGCGCGCGGCCGTACGACGAGGTGATCGACGCGTGGCGCACGTCGTGCCCGCGCCTGCCGGTGTGGGAGGAGGCCTGCGCACGCGGCTATCTGGTCCGCCATCATGCGCCGGGCGGCGTGGCCGAGGTCGAAGTGAGCGACGCCGGCCGCGCGCATATCCGAGCCGCGCGCGCCTGACCCTGCGGGGCACTCGGCGCGAGGCGGTGCCTGCCGCGCGTCATGCCGTTTTTTCCGCGACCGGCGCGGCGTCCGGATCGAACACCGTCAAGCCTTCCGTCGGGTCCATCGGCAGTTCCCACGGCCGCGCGGCAATGGCCCGTTTCGCCGCGTCGTAGCCAGCCTCCCGGCGGGCCGCGATGCCGGCAGGCGTGAAATCGATGTCCTTCCACTGATTGTCGCCGTCGAGCCGCGGCGCGGCGAGCTTGATCAGGTGCATCGTGGTCTCGCATCCCCACGCGGCGAGCTGGCGCACGGCCGGCGACGCGCGGTCGGCTTCCGGCACGTGCCGGACCAGTTCGCGGATCACGTGACGCAACCGGTGAATCTGCTGCTGGCGCGCGATGTGGCTGTCGGTGCGGCTCGCGTACTGGATGTCCTTTTGTCGTTCCGACACCTGCCAGATGCTCTCGGGCTCCGGGCCGGCCGGATTCCACATCTGCACCGAGAAGATGACCGCGCTGCGGCGCGGGTTGTCGTCGAGCACGACCTCGACCGGCGTATTCGAATACACGCCGCCGTCCCAGTACGGCGCGCCGTCGATCCGTATCGCCGGGAACGCGGGCGGCAGCGCGCCGGAACTCATGATGTGGTCGATTCCGAGCGGCGTATCGCGTGAATCGAAATAGCGCATCGTCCCCGTGCAGGCGTTGACCGCGCTGACGGTCAGCCGCGGATGGCCGGCGTTCAGCAGGTCGGGATCGACCAGCGACGCCAGCGTGTCGCGCAGCGGCGCGATCCGGTAGTACGACGCGCGATCGACGCCGAGCCGCACCATCGGCCCGAGCCACGACGCCGGATTGGGCTGGAAGAATCCCGTGATGCCGCCGCCGATGATCATCAGCTCGGCCAGCGCCCGGTCCCAGCCGGGCAGCAGCGGCGGGACGTCGAAGCGGGTCCGCTCCGTCACGCGATGCCAGAATGCCGACAACTGGTCGTAGCGTCGTTCGGGCGGATTCCCCGCGATCAACGCCGCGTTGATCGCGCCGATCGACGTGCCGACCACCCAGTCGGGCCGGATCCCGGCCTCGTCCATTGCCTGGAATACACCCAGCTGGAACGCGCCCAGGGCGCCGCCGCCCTGGAGCACGAGCACGACTTGCCCGGGGAGGTCCATTCGTGCCGGCTGGCTCGCGGTCATGGCTTGCCTCGCTGCGTGTGACGGTGGGTCGGAACCGAACAGTTCGATTCAGTTTAGGCGATCGACAGCGCGGGGGCGCCCGCTGCGCAACGGCGGCTTGCGTTTTTTGCTGCCGCCCGTCGTTCCCCGCGCGTTGCGTGGCGAGCCGCGTCATTCGACGGTGATCGTCTCCTTCATGTACGGATGAATTCCGCAGAACACCTTGTAGACGCCCGGTTTGTCGAAGCGGAACGCGTACGTCTCGTCCTGGTCGAGCGCTTTCGAATGAAAGATGCCGGCGTCGTTGACGACGGTGTGCGGCTCCGCGTCGAGGTTCTTCCATGTGATCGTCGTGCCGGCCTTGATCGTGGTGGACATCGGCGAAAACATGAAATTGCGAATCGTCACGAGCGGGCCGTTCGGGCCCTGCGCGAACGCGGCGAGCGGCGTGCCGGCGGCCGCGCCGCACAGCATCAGCATTGCGATGATTCGAGATGGCTTGAAGCGGATCATGTCGGCCTCCTTATATTGGTCACGCGAGCGTCGCATCGTGCAGCGACGACGTAGCGGGATGGCCGGTGAATTCGACGGTCGTCACGCCGAGCATCGACGGCAGCCGGTCGTGCGGCACCGTGAGCGGCACGGGGCCCGGCCCGTTGCCGGCCGTCGGCTGCGGGAACGCGGTCGAGCGGGCGGTATGGAATGTCACGTTGCCCTCGACCTTCGACACGATCTGATGGATGTGCCCGTTCAGCACGGTGACCGAGCCGAAGCGGCGCAGCAGCGCCATCGTCTGCGGCGCGTCGCCGGTGCCCCAGCCCCACGGTTCGTAGATGGTCCACATCGGCATGTGCGAAAACACGACGATCGGCGTGCTCGACGAGCGGCCTTTCAGGTCCTGCGCGAGCCACGCGAGCTGTTCGTCGCCGAAGCTGCCGAGCCCGTTCGGCTTGAAGTGCATCACGTTGACGAGCCCGATGAAGTGCACGCCCGCATGGTCGAAGCTGTAATAGCCGCGGTTGTCCGACGCCTTGCCGAACCGGCCGAAATATTCGGCGCCCGAACCGTCGGTGACGTCGTGTTCGCCGGGCACCGTGTGCAGTTCCGGCACGCGCAGCGCGGACAGCAACTGCGACGCGTGGTCGAATTCCTCGGGCTTGGACAGATGCGTGATGTCGCCGGTGTGGATCGCCAGCGCGGGCAGCGCAGGCATCCCGTTGACGAGATCGATCGTCTGCTTCAGCGTGGCCGACACGTCGGGATTCGCGTCCTTGTTGAAGCCGATGTGCGTATCGCTGATCTGCACGAATAGCGGTCGGCCGGCGTTGGCCGGGCGCGCGTCGCCGGGCTGCGCGAGCGCGAGGTCGAACGGCGTGAGGATGCCGCCCGATAGCGTAAACAGCGTGCCGAGCCCGCCGAAGGCCATGCATTGCAGGGCCTTGCGGCGCGACGGGCGGGTAGGGGTCGATGAAGACATGTAAGCCTCGCATTCGTGTGACGAAACCGGACGGCCGGATCGTCCTGGAATAAGCCGGCGCCTTCGCATGCGATACCGACGAAGCGGTGGATTTATTCCCGATCGTTGCGAGATCGCCCGCCGGGTGGGCGGCCGTCGGAGCGATGCGCGACGCCGCCGGATGACTCGTCAATGTCCTGTAAGTGACACGTCACATTTGCGTCACGGCTGCCCGATAGCCTCCCACTCCGAATCACTTCTCCGGAGCCCTTCATGCCGAACCTCGCGGCAACGGACACGGGCCGTGCGGTCGGTCACCGCATGCGCTCCCTCGGCCTCGCGCTGTTTTTTCCGTTCATTGCCGGCGGCATCGTCCCTGTCGGCATGCATCCCGGCGCCGATCTTCGTCTCGTCAAGGAAGGTTCGGTGCTGCCGATCGCACTGCACGGCCTGTCCTGAATCGCCCCGCGGCTGCGAACTGGCTACGCGGCACACGTCCATACCCATCGATTTTTAATTCAACACAGGACACAAGACGCTACCGATGGATATCCGTTTCTTCGATCCGAATCGCACCGCCAACGCGTCCGCGTGGCGCGTGCTGCCCAACCGCTGGGACGCGGTCGCGTTTCCGCTGATCATCGGCATGCTCGCGATGGCGATCGTCGGCTTTCACGAAACGATGGCGCCGATCGGCGTGTTGCAGACGCAGAAGATCTCGCTCGATCCGTCGAACCTGCCCGAATACGCGTTGCGCACCACGCTGCGGATGCTCGCCGCGATGGTCGCATCGCTCGCGTTCACGCTCGTCTACGGCACGCTCGCCGCGAAGAGCCGCCGCGCGGGCATGGTGCTGATCCCGATCCTCGACATCCTGCAGTCGGTGCCGGTGCTCGGCTACATCTCGTTTACGGTCACGTTCTTTCTCGCGCTGTTTCCGGGCCGCGTGCTCGGTGCGGAGCTGGCCGCGATCTTCGCAATCTTCACGAGCCAGGCATGGAACATGACGTTCAGTTTCTATCAGTCGCTGCGCACGGTGCCGCGCGACCTGGACGAAGTGTCGCGCGGCTTTCACCTGACGCCGTGGCAGCGCTTCTGGAAGCTCGAGGTGCCGTTCTCGATGCCGGGCCTGATCTGGAACATGATGATGTCGATGTCGGGTGGCTGGTTCTTCGTCGTCGCGTCGGAGGCGATCACCGTCGGCAACCAGACGATCACGCTGCCGGGCATCGGTGCGTATCTCGCGCAGGCGATCTCGGACAAGAATCTTGGTGCGGTCGGCTGGGTGATCGTCGCGATGTCGGTCGTGATCCTGGCCTACGACCAGTTCCTGTTCCGCCCGCTCGTCGCGTGGGCCGACAAGTTCCGGATGGAGAACACCGCGTCGGGCGATGCGCCGCAATCGTGGCTGCTCGACATGATGCGGCGCACGCACCTGATCCATCAGTTGCTCGTGCCGGCCGGCTGGCTGCTGTCGCAGGCCGCGCGGATTCCGTTGCGCGCGCCGTCGCTGACGGGCACGCGCGTGCGCGCCGCCTCGTCGCGCCGTCCGTCGCGCATCGGCGACATCGTGTGGGCCGCGTTCGTGATCCTGCTGACGGCGTACGTCGCATGGCGCGTCGTCAGTTTCGTCGCGACCGGCGTGACGATGGCCGAGGTCGGCCACGTGCTCGTGCTCGGACTCATCACGCTGCTGCGCGTGCTCGTGCTGATCGCGATCGCATCGGTGATCTGGGTGCCGCTCGGCGTGCTGATCGGGCTGCGCCCGAAGCTGGCCGAGAAGATCCAGCCGCTCGCGCAGTTCCTCGCCGCGTTCCCCGCGAACCTGCTGTTCCCGGTGTTCGTGATCGCGATCGTCCACTTCAACCTGAACGCAGACATCTGGCTGTCGCCGCTGATCGTGCTCGGCACGCAGTGGTACATCCTGTTCAACGTGATCGCCGGCGCGATGTCCTATCCGAACGATTACAAGGAAGCGACAAAGAATTTCCGCATCCGCGGCTGGCAGTGGTGGCGCCAGGCGATGCTGCCCGGCATCTTCCCGTACTACGTGACCGGCGCGATCACCGCGTCGGGCGGCGCGTGGAACGCGAGCATCGTGTCCGAGTTCGTGCAGTGGGGCGATACGAAAGTCGTCGCGCACGGCCTTGGCTCGTATATCGCGCAAACGACCGCCGCCGGCGATTTCCCGAAGATCATCCTCGGCATCGCCGTGATGTCCCTGTTCGTTACCTTGTTCAACCGCCTGCTGTGGCGTCCGATGTACGCCTATGCGGAATCCCGGCTCCGTCTCGATTGAGAGTAAGCGCGATGCAAAATTCGACCGTTATCCACGCCCCCGTCAAGACGTCCCAGCCGTTGCAGCCGCCGCGGCTCGGCGAAGAAATCCTGCGCGTCGATCACGTCTGCCGCGGCTTCAACAAGACGCAGGGCGAACTGCTCGTGCTCGACGACGCGAACCTGTCGCTGCGCGAAGGTGAGATCGTCGGCCTGCTCGGCCGCTCGGGCTCGGGCAAGTCGACGCTGCTGCGGATCATCGCCGGGCTGATCGAGCCGACCGGCGGCGAGGTGACCTATCTCGGCAAGCCGCTGCGCGGCCCGGCCGAAGGCGTCGCGATGGTGTTCCAGACCTTCGCGCTGTTCCCGTGGCTCACCGTGCTGCAGAACGTGGAAGCCGGGCTCGAAGCACTCGGTGTCGGCGCGCGCGAGCGGCGCGAGCGTGCGCTCGCCGCGATCGACCTGATCGGTCTCGACGGCTTCGAGAACGCGTACCCGCGGGAGTTGTCGGGCGGGATGCGCCAGCGCGTCGGGTTTGCGCGCGCGCTCGTCGTCGATCCGACCATTCTGCTGATGGACGAGCCGTTCTCCGCGCTCGACGTGCTGACGGCCGAGACGCTGCGCACCGACCTGCTCGATCTGTGGACGCAGGGCCGCATGCCGATCAAGTCGGTGCTGATCGTCACGCACAACATCGAGGAAGCGGTGTTCATGTGCGACCGGATCCTCGTGCTGTCGTCGAACCCGGGCCGCGTGATCGCCGAGATCAAGGTGCCGTTCAAGCACCCGCGCAATCGTCTGGACCCGGCGTTCCGCAAGCTCGTCGACGACATCTACGCGAAGATGACCGCACGCCAGACCGGCGAAGCGACGAAGAAGGGGCTGGAGCTCGGCAGCTGGCTTCCGCAGGTGTCGACCAACCTGATGGCCGGCCTGATCGAGACGCTCGCGATGGCGCCGTACCACGGTCGCGCCGACATGCCGGAAATCGCGCGCACGCTGCATCTGGAAGTCGACGACCTGTTCCCGATCGCGGAAGTGCTGCAGTACCTCGGCTTCGCGGACGTGCGCGAAGGCGACGTGTTCCTGACGCCGCCGGGGCGCGTGTTCGCGGAATTCGGCACGCAGGAGCGCAAGCTGATGTTCGCGGATCACCTGCTGAAGCATGTGCCGCTCGCCGCGCGGATCAAGAAGGTGCTGAACGAGCGGCCGGGCCATCGCGCGCCGCGTGTGCGCTTCGAGCAGGAACTGGAGGATTTCCTGTCGGACGGCGCGGCCGAGGAGACGCTCGACGCGGTGATCGACTGGGGGCGGTACGGAGAGGTCTTTTCGTACAACGACAAGACGGAAGTGTTCAGTCTGGAGGATGTCGAGTCGTAAAGTCGGAAAGTAGATATGTGGGGCGCGACATTCATCCGTCACCGATGTCGCGCCGACGGTGGAGCGTGACAATTTTCTACATTTTAAAATTCGGTTATTTATCAGATTGGTGGCTTTATATCGCTCAATATGTCGAGGATTTGTATGGAATTTTTTGGATATCGATCCGTATAAATCTACTTGCATTTCGAGAGGATTGGTTTTCTCCGGTGACGGCTGGGAACCCACGTTGTAGCAGTACGAATACCTATATTTTCCGCTCGTTGGTTCGATTTTAACGATGCTTGTTGAGATCGAGGATTGATTTAATAAGAGATAGTAAAAATTGAAATTTTGATAAAATCAAATAAAAATTCATAAAATAAATAAATGGCTTATGTGATTATTTGAAAATTCCGAATTGCCAGATCTGTGACCGGTGCGTGTTCATTTTCGTGAACACATGCTTCACTGGCGAGAGCGTTGTGGCACTGCGCCCCTGAAAGCGTGCATGGGCGAACGTGCCGGCGTAAAACCTCTCGTTCAACGGCAACCATGCGAACCATTCAGGATGTACTGAAACACCCCAATTCGGTCGTTACCCAACCTCTGCATCTCGAGATCGTGGGGCTCGATACGCCGGTCTCCGTTCTGTCATTCGTTCTGACCGAGGAAATGAATACGCGATTCCTCGCGGACATCATCGTGACCTCGCAGGACAAGCGGATCGACGGTGCGACGATTGTGGGCCAGCCGGCAGTCTTCACGATCGAGGAACACGCTTCGGTGCCGTCGATGGCGGCTGTGATCGATCCGGTTCGGCATGCGGCGCGTACGGTGCACGGCGTCGTCACGCAATGGACTCGCGTCAAAACGTCTCGCGACGAAGCAACCTACCAAGTCCATCTGAAGCCGCGTTTCTCGCTGCTTGAAGAGGTGCACGATTCGGCCGTACTGCTGGACAGGTCGTTTCGCGAGCTGCTGAGCGACATGATCGTCGATCGCGACTTGTTCCATTCCTTCGACGTCGAGTTCGAGCTGGAAGGGCTCGACGGGAAGCTGGAGCAAACCGTGATGTACGAAGAGACGGTCGCGAACTTTATCGACCGGCACTGCCGGCGCGCGGGTGTCTATTACTACTTCAAGCAGGCGAACAAGGAGGACGGCCCACAACGCGACACGTTGGTGTTCGGCAATACGCCTCGAGGCTATCTGCGAGCGCTCGAGGTGCCGTTGATGCCGCATTCCGGTCTGACGAGCTGGCACGAGGCGATTCTGACGCTGGAAGTTACGCGTGCGCTGGTGCCGCAGACGGTGCGCGAATGGGATCGCAACTACCGCATACCCGACGATCCGCTGCAAGTCGAATCGATCGTGGCTTACGACGACCGCTCGGTATACGGAAGCGTGAATCGCAGCGTCGAGCATTTCCATTCGGTCGAGGAAGGGCAGGCGCTGGCTGATGCGCGGCGTGACGAACTGCTCACACGGCAAGTGCGGCTCACGGGCACGAGTAACGTCATCGGCATGACGCCTGGCATGGTGGTGCGGATCACCAATGACGAGGTGCACGAGGCGCCGCACGGGATGGTGATCACGAAGCTCGTCACGACCGGTAGTCGGAGCCAGTCGGTGGTCAACACCTTCGAAGCGATCCCCGCACATCAGACCTACCGGCCCGAATACGTTCCTGAAAAGCATTGGCGATGGATCGCCGGCATGCTGATCGGTGTGGTCGAGTCCGGCGACGACGAGCCGTACGCATGGATGGACGAATATGGCCGCTATCGCGTCAGGCTCCTGTTCACCCGGCACAGCGGCAAGCGCGGCACGAACAGCATGCCGTTGCGCGTGCTGCGTACGTCGGCGTCGCACCAGGGCGGCCTGCACGTCCCCTTACTGCCGCGCTCCGAAGTACGTGTCGTCGCGACCCAGGGAAATTGCGACCGCCTGCTGATCGCAGGGGCGCTGCATGACCATGCGCGTCGTGACCTCGTTCATGGCAAGGAGGGTTGGTACAGCCGCGCCATATTCCGCTCGCCATTGCTCGGCAACAAGTTGCGCTTCGAGGATCTGAAAGACCACGAGGGCATCCGGTTGGCGACGGTGTTCGGGCAATCGTCGCTCAACATGGGCCATCTGGTCGACAGGGACAAGAACAAGCGCGGCCAGGGCTTCGAATTGACCACGCAGAAATGGGGCACGTTGCGCGCGCCGAAGGGGCTGTTCGTTTCGGCAGACGCAGCAGGTGGATCCGAGACGCCGCATCTCGACATGCCCGCCGCTATCGCGCAACTCAAGGCTGCATTGCAGCGCGTGACGGACCTTGCGGCCGCGACGACGCAAGCCAAGGCCGACCCTGCGGACCGAGCGACGCAGGCGGCGCTGCTCGACGGCCTGAATCAGCTTCGCGACGCGGGGCTGCTTGCGAGTGCTCCCGGCGGCATGGCATTCGTGACACAGAAATCACTGCAGCAATCGGCGGGCGAGAACGTGATCGTTACCGCAGGCCGGGATATGGACGTGAGCATCGTCAGGCGACTGCGCATGGTGGCAGGTGACCTGATCTCGCTGTGCGCGCACAAGCTCGGGCTGAATTTTGTCGCAGCGAAGGGCAAGGTCATGATGGCGGCGCTTACGGACGGGATGGACTTGTTCGCGAAGCAGCAGTTGCGCGTCGCGAGCCAAAGTGCGGACGTCCAAGTGTCGGCCAAGTCGAAGATCACACTCAACAGCGGTGGAGCTTCGCTCGTAATCGAGAACGGCAACATGACATTTCACTGTCCCGGCGCCTTCACGATAAAGGCGGCGTCATTCTCGTTTCACGGGCCGAACAACGTCACAACACCATTGCCGTCGCTACCGCAGGCCAACCTGAAGGTTTCTGACCGGTACTCGTCGTCCCACTGAAGCCATGATCATCAGCCCTCCCTTTCTTCCCGTATCGGGCGCGACGTCTAGTGATGCGTCAAAGACGGACCCTATGATGGACGTCGTCGATCAGTTCGAGATTGGTCATCATGGGGTCTATCCCGTTGCCTTCGACCGGCGCTTTCACTGCGGCATTCACCTGGATCCGGGCGAGCAGCACGAACCGGTGCGGGCAATCGCTGACGGCGAGGTGGTCGCGTATCGCGTTTGCAAAAGCGCTCTGTCTGATGGCGCGAAAGATCCGACTGGACAACCAGTGCTGAACTCGAATGCGGGATTTGTCTTACTCAGACATAAGACCGAGACAGGACATGGGCGAACGATCACGTTCTACTCACTATATATGCATCTGCTGGACATGACCGAACAGGAGTGGCTTGCTCCCCAGTCAACCGATCCGCCGGCCGAGGGATCGATGAATGTCCTCCCCAAATGGCTGCTCGATACGGCGGGCGGCAAAGACGGAGTCGTTCAGCCGGGCGGCGCAAAGAAGGTGTACCGCAAGGACATGCTCGGGTACGTCGGTCAGCATCAGGGGGTGCGGCATCTGCATTTCGAAGTCTTCATGTCGGATGCTGACTTTACAGCCTGGTTTGATCAGGACGGCCACCAGGTTCAACTGGGCGAGAAAGATCCTGTTCAGCCTGCGTCGAGCGACTACTGGGGATATTCCTATTTCATCATTAAGGGTCCACAGGATTTTGTCGCGCAGCCGGCGGGTATGACGGACGACTGGTTTCCGCGACTGCCAGGCGGCTCAATTGGTGAGCAAGACATCCTTTATGTGGAAGCGTGGTTCAACAAGGGGCGGCGCTATACATGCGCGTGGATCGACCGTGGTAGCAGCGGCAACGTTATCCTGCTTACACAGGTTCCGGTTGCTGACCCGTACGACGGAGAAACGAAACAGTACGAATATGATCTGTATGATCGAGCGGTAGCACTCTATTCAGAGTGTCCGAGCGATGGCTATGAAATGCTGCGCTTTGGGCGAATTCTTTCAAGTACGGTGGTGCCGGGAGAGGCGCCTGCTACTTGGGTCGCAGTGCCAATCGACGAGAATGGCACGCAAGGATATGTCAACATCGCTGCTGACGAGATCATCAAATTGTCGGACGCCGACTTTCCATTCTTCAAGGGCTGGCAAAAAGTTGACGAAAGCAATACGCCGTTTAATCAGGATGGGTTATGCGGATACGATGAACTTTGCCGTCTGACCGGCGTTGCTGATCCACAGGCAACGTCCGGAATGATCCAGCCGCTCGAATACGACAATAACAACGACGATAGTGCCAACCAGTTGCTCGCAGGCTATGTGCAGAATGCAGAGGGTGTGCGCACAAAGCTCAGAGGGTTGGTGTTCAACGCGCGCAGCGAGTGGGATCCGTTGTACAACGACGATCGCTATAAAGGTCTGAATGAACCAGATGGATTCTTTGGAAAGCAGAAAGATACCAATCCAGATGGCTATACCTCGTTTATTAAGTTCCTCGGAAACTTTCAATTTCTGGACAAGTTGCCGTCCGAATCGTCGCTAGCAGATCAGAAGTTCTGGTATTTTCATCCGCTTTAATTTATCCGGCACTTCAGGAAATGCGGGTGGCTCAGTAAGAAGGAGATGCTTCAGCTTATACCGGATCACGTTATTAGAAAGCCCGGGTCGCATAATTCGCCCTCTCAAGGAGTATGGGAATCGCCAAATCCAGATTATGCTTCATCTTTGCTTGATAGATTTGGACTGGGTTTGAACAATTCGATGAGGAAGTTCAAGCTTGATACCCCTGTCCGACAGGTGTGTTTTATGGCAAATGCTACACAGGAAACAGGGTGGTTCCGCTATCTTACGGAAGGGGATCGCAATGATGGCGCGACAGATCTGCACGGCGGTTGGTTTGGTCGGGGTTTTTTGCAGTTGACAAATCCTAACGGAAATATGGGTGGTGGAAATAATAATTATTATAAATATTTTAAATTCATTGGTCGAAACCCGAGTTTGCCGCCAGGGGGGGCAGGAGTTGCGTGGCGAAATGAGGTTGCAAGAGATGTTTTTAATGCGAGTCATAGTGCAGGAGCTTATTGGGTTTGGTCCGGAAAATCAATGCCAACGGCGAACAATCCGTCGTGACCACGGGTGGATAGTGCGAATAAATATGCGGACGAGATGAGTGTGAACGAAAGAAGGACAATTCGAACAAATGCCGGTGTTAAGGTGTGGTATTACAACCAGTCCTTTGCGAATTGTGCTGCGGCAGTGAATTATCCGGGGGCTACAGGAAGGAATCCACCAAACATGAATGGTCTAGTAGATCGATCGACGTCGTTCACTAATGCACTAATGGTTCTGACTGATATTGTGTTTTTCAAGGGCCCAAATCAAGAGGATCTAATGTGGCCGGAAAATTTCACAAGGCGGAAGTTGTCGTGAGAAATGTATTTTTAGCGTTGGTGGCATTTTTTTGGCTCGATGGGGCTGCGATAGCTGAGTTGGCTTCTAACGGTCGATCCAATTATAGGGATAATATATTTCTATTGGAGAGTCGGTGTGGGTACATTCTCGGTGAAAATGTATCATTAAAAATAGTTGATTCATCTGTGAATGTAAATAATGGAATTATATCGTTTGATTTTTATCTTGTGATGAAGCTGGATAGGTCTGCTATACGCGGGAAGCTGTCGTTCAGTTGCTTCGTGGCTGGGGCGAGTGTTTCAGGGTCGAGTGTTGCGAATAAAACTACCGCCGTCGACGAAATTGCTTTGGAAGATTCTGGTGGGCGATATGTGCGCAATGTCGTATGGCAACGGAAATATGAAGGAAAGG
Source organism: Burkholderia sp. AU17457 (assembly GCF_002223255.1). Taxonomy (NCBI): domain Bacteria; kingdom Pseudomonadati; phylum Pseudomonadota; class Betaproteobacteria; order Burkholderiales; family Burkholderiaceae; genus Burkholderia; species Burkholderia sp. AU17457. The sequence continues at coordinate 1,561,571 of NZ_NKFB01000005.1, read as the reverse complement.
GGTGGGATGGAACCGTTGCCTATGTTAATTCAGTATATGGCGATCGAGAAAGGGTGCGTGTTCCTGATTATTTTTTAATATGTCCTAATACGATATATTTTCCGTGTTTCTCGTTTGAGGTTATGGGGAGGGGGCTTGCAAAAAAGGAAAGCGAACGAATTCCTGCAGCACTCGGCGGAATTGAAGTTGTTGCCTTGCGATCGACAGTTCCTGAAACAAATGAAAGAAATCGATAGATTTTAATTCACCATTTGTTCGTGGGCTTGGGCGTGCGGTGTGCCGGGAATTCCCCAAATCCCTACTCAACTAGATAGCCGATATATGCAATCTCCCATTCGCAAAGGTGACAAGCTCGAACATGGCGGCGAAGTCACCAGTGGCTCGCCATGGACGATGTTCATGGACAGGCCGCTTGCACGTAAAGGCGATAATGCGACCTGCGACTTGCATGGTCCGACCGTCATTGACGAGGGCGCCGACAAGTATTCCGATCGCGACGAGAAGCTGTTCGCGCTGGACGGCCATCGATGTGCATGTGGTTGTCGATTGATTTCGTCGCTACCGAACGTCCACTTCGAGTGAAGGATGTGAAGGTTTTCGAGAGCGCAGCTTACGTCTCGCTGCTTGATGACGACAATGCGTTACTGAGGGCCGATCTGCTCGACAGCATGGAAGCCACGCTCGTGCCTGGCGCCACGGTGACGCTGTCCGTGCCGATGGCAGCCGACGCGCAAGCCGTGGGTGTGGCCGGGTTCTTTCGCGATCAGCGTGGCGCCGAATGGCAACTGGTGATTCCGAAGTCGAAGTGGAAGAAGACGGACCCCGTCAAATTGGTCGTGACGGGCAACCGGATGGAACTGGCACCCTGAACGAGGGAATGCGCCGGTGGTGGGCATGGTGCGTTGCATGCGGGGTTTGCAGTTTGCACACGCCACGAGGTCGAACGCGGACGCCCGCGCCCGAACGGCCACAGGCCATCACTCCGGCAAATCCCGCTGGCTCACATCCCACTCGATCCCGCCCGCATTGAGCTGCTCGATCTTTTCCATCCGCTGCCGCGCCAGTTCCGGCAGCCGGTTCGTCACGCCGATCACCAGCGCTTCGGCGAGCGCGAGCGCCGGTACGTTGGTCTGCAGCATCGCGAAAGGACGACCCTGAATCCGCAGCACGATCTCCGCGAACTCGCCGATCGGCGAGCGCCATTCGTCGGTGATCAGCAGGATTCGCGCGCCGAGCCGGTGCGCGGCCTGCGCGAAGCGGATGCTGTCCTTCTGGTAGCGGCGAAAGTCGAAGATCACGAGCACGTCGTTGCGCCCCATGTCGGCCAGCGCGACGGACGCGAGATTCACGTTCGGCTCGACGGACTGCACATGCGGCCGTGCATACGCGAGCGTAAACGAGAACAGGGACGCGAGCGGCGCCGTATAACGACCGCCGCCGCAGAACACGCGCACGTCCGGATCGGCCAGCACCGCCACGGCCGCATCGAATGCGGCCGCGTCGAGCCCTTCGATCGTGGTCGCGAGCGATTCGGACAGCCGCTGGAAAATCGCCGCATGGCTGTCGCGCATGCCCGTTTCCGAATGAAACGCGTCCATCCGCGCGAGCGGCGAATTCATCGCGGTGTCGATCTCGTCGTGCAGCGCCTGCTGGAACGACGAATAGTTCGGAAAGCCGATCCTGACGACGAAGCGGAACACGGTCGGGTCGCTGACTTCCGCCTGCTTCGCAAACTGCGCGATCGGGCCCAGCCCGAGACTGGGATAGCGATCCAGCAACGCCTGCGCGACCTTCTGTTCCGACGGCGTGAAGCTATCCATCTGGGATAACAGCAACGCCCTGATGCTCGTCCCCATCGGCACTCCGGCTCTCTATCTGAATGGATTGACCAAACGGCAGACGGGCGCCTGCCGGCAACTGCACGCATGTTAGCCGATTGACGTGCGGCAACCCGCGTGTGGCCCGAAATTAGAGGGACGTATCACTCGGTCGGCGAATACGTTCATATGTGTAATAAATCGAACATACATCAGTGCACGCGGCGAGGTCCACTCGCAATGAATTCAGTGGTTACCCTAGTTTTTGGCGCAAAAAAGTGAGTGTTATGATCGCGGCCTCGCTGAAATGTATTGTTTATTACATGCTGGATGGGCTGGGCCGAATACGCAGCGGCGCACCGATGCATCCCGGCATGGCCCGGTTTATTCGTCTGGAGGATCCCGTCATGAGGCGGCTGGTAGTACTCACCCTGTTGTCGGCGATGAGCGTGTGCGCGTTCGCCGCGTCGGACCCGGCGATCGAAGCGAAGAACGGCATGGTCGTGTCGTCGCAGCACTTCGCGTCGCAGATCGGTGTCGACATCCTGAAGGCGGGCGGCAACGCGGTGGACGCGGCGGTGGCCGTCGGCTATGCGCAGGCCGTGACCAACGCGTGCTGCGGCAACATCGGCGGCGGCGGTTTCATGACGCTCCACCTGGCCGACGGTCGCGACCGCTTCATCAATTTCCGCGAGACCGCACCGGCCGCGGCGTCCGCGAACATGTATCTCGATGCGTCGGGTAACGTGATTCCGGAGCAGAGCCTGTACGGCTATCGCGCGGTCGGCGTGCCGGGTACGGTGGCCGGCCTCGATCTCGCGCAGCGCAAGTACGGGAAGCTGACGCGCAAGCAGGTGATGGCGCCGGCGATCCGGCTCGCGCGCGACGGCTTCGTGCTGACGCGCGGCGATACGGACATCCTCGATACGACGATCGAGCGCTTCAAGAAGGATCCGGAAGCCGCGCGCATCTTCCTGCGCCCGGACGGCACCGCGTTGCAGCCGGGCGATCGCCTGGTGCAGAAGGACCTGGCCCGCACGCTCGAGCGCATCGCGGAGCAGGGGCCCGACGCGTTCTATCACGGCGAGATCCCGAAGATCGTGGAGGCGGCGGCCAAGCGCGGCGGCGGCGTGATCACGGCGGCCGATTTCGCGTCCTATCGCGCGCAGGACATGGCGCCGCTGACCTGCACGTATCGCGGCTACGAGTTCGTGTCGGCGCCGCCGCCGAGCTCGGGCGGCGTGACGATGTGCGAGACGCTGAACATCCTCGAAGGGTATGACCTGCGCAAGCTTGGCTACCACTCGGCCGCGGCGGTCCACTATATGACCGAAGCGATGCGCCACGCGTACGAAGACCGCAACACGCTGCTCGGCGACCCGGACTTCATCGACAACCCGATCGCGAAGCTGACGAGCAAGGAATACGCGGCGCAGATCCGCAAGAGCATCCATGCCGATACGGCGACGCCGTCGGTCGACGTGCAGCCCGGTGTCGGCGTGCACGAGAAGCCGGAAACGACGCATTACTCGATCGTCGACCACGACGGCAACGCGGTGTCGACGACCTATACGGTCAACGGCCGCTTCGGCGCCGTGGTCATCGCGCCGGGCACGGGTTTCTTCCTGAACGACGAGATGGACGATTTCACCGTGAAGGTCGGCGCGCAGAACCTGTTCGGCCTCGTGCAGGGCACGCGCAACTCGATCGCGCCGGGCAAGCGTCCGCTGTCGTCGATGGCGCCGACGATCGTGAAGAAGGACGGCAAGGTGTTCATGGTGGTCGGTTCGCCGGGCGGCTCGCGCATCATCACGATCACGCTGCAGACCGTGCTGAACGTGATCGACTACGGGATGACGCCGCAGGACGCGGTCGCCGCGCCGCGCATCCATCACCAGTGGCTGCCGGACGCGGTCTATTACGAAACCTACGGCCTGTCGCCCGACACGCTCGCGATCCTGCGCAACATGGGCTACAAGATGGTCGAGCAGACGCCGTGGGGCGCCGCCGAGCTGATTCTGGTCGGCCTGCCGGGCACCGAAGCGGCGAGCCGCCAGAGTTCCGGGAACGATTCGTCCGTGTCCGGCAACGTGCGTGCCGGCTTCATCTACGGCTACAACGACCCGCGCCGTCCGGCGGGCGCCGCGATCGGCTACTGACCCGATCGTTTCATGCCGAATCGCTGCCGCCGGCGTTCGCGTTGCCGCGAATGCCGATGCGGCGGCAGCGCGTCCGTCGGTGGACATTCGCCAGCCTGAGCGGCACGCGCGCCTTTTTTCCGTCAACTCCATCGCCATGCGGCGAATTCCGTCATGAACAAACGAATGTCTGCGGCAGGCTGGATCCTGCTCGCGATGGCAGCCGGCATCCTGATCGGCTACCTGATCTATACGCAGCTTCCGGACAAGCAGTCGGCCGCGGAAATCGCCGGCTACATCTCGCTCGTTTCCGACGTGTTCCTGCGGCTGATCAAGATGGTGATCGGCCCGCTGGTGTTCTCGACGCTGGTCGTCGGCATTGCGCACATGGGCGATGCGTCGTCGGTCGGGCGCGTGTTCGTGAAGGCGCTCGGCTGGTTCGTCACCGCGTCGCTGATTTCGCTGCTGCTCGGCCTGCTGATGGCGAACCTGCTGCGGCCGGGCGAGAACCTCGGCCTGCCGCTGCCGGATATCGGCGCGTCCGCGCATCTGGCGACGTCCAAGTTCACGCTGAAGGATTTCGTCGGCCACATGGTGCCGAAGTCGATCGCCGAGGCGATGGCGAACAACGAGATCCTGCAGATCGTCGTGTTCTCGATGTTCTTCGGCGTCGCGCTCGCCGCACTTGGCGAGCGCGGCAAGATCCTCGTCGCCGCGATCGACCAGCTCGCGCACGTGATGCTGAAGATCACCGGCTACGTGATGAAACTCGCGCCGCTCGCGGTGATGGCCGCGATGGCGTCGACCGTCGCGGTCAACGGGTTGTCGATCCTGCTGAAGTTCGCGGTGTTCATGGGCGACTTCTACGTGAGCCTCGTGCTGCTGTGGGCCACGCTCGTCGCGGCCGGGCTGCTGTTCCTCGGCCGTCGCGTGTTCAAGCTGCTCGTGCTGATCAAGGAAGCGTTCATGCTGTCGTTCGCGACCGCGAGCTCGGAAGCCGCGTATCCGAAGATCCTCGACGCGCTCGACCGTTTCGGCGTGAAGCGCAAGATTTCGAGTTTCGTGATGCCGATGGGCTATTCGTTCAACCTCGACGGCTCGATGATGTACTGCACGTTCGCGTCGCTGTTTATCGCGCAGGCGTACAACATCCACCTGTCGCTCGGCACGCAGATCACGATGCTGCTGATCCTGATGCTGACGTCGAAGGGGATGGCCGGCGTGCCGCGCGCGTCGCTCGTCGTGATCGCGGCGACGCTGCACCAGTTCGACATCCCGGAAGCCGGGCTGCTGCTGATTCTCGGCGTCGACACGTTCCTCGACATGGGCCGCTCCGCCACAAACGCGGTGGGCAATTCGATCGCGAGCGCGGTGGTCGCGAAGTGGGAAGGCGAGCTGATGTCGGAGTCCGAGGCGAACGCGCATGCCGCGCATCTCGATGCCGAACTCGAACGGCAGAGCGGCGCTCCGGCCTATGGCGCCGGTCAGACCACATCGACCTGACGATCAGGCCGCCAATGCGTCGTCGATGCACGCCGCGAGCACCATCGCGGCGGCGTTGCCGGGCGTCGAGCCGAGCAGTTGCGGCGCATAGACGCTGTCGCCGATCTCGATCGATCGCCCCGACAGCGCACACACTCCGCGCTTGCGCGTCGTGAACAGGCGCCACTTCTGGTAGCCGTAATGTCCGGTGCAGGCGTCGCACCACGAAATCATCACGGTGTCGGCCGTGGGCCGTTCGAGCACGCTGATGGTCGGCTTGCTCGTCGCGTCCCACGACGGCAGCCGGTCGCGCGTGATGCTGCGCCGCCGCGGCCCGCTCCACGAGACGGATGGCATGTCGAAGCTGCCGATGGCGGCGACGGTCATGAGCCAGGGCGCTAAACGGTTGTTCATGTCAGTTTTCCTCTAAACGTTACGCGACACCGCCAAGCGCGATATCACGACAGGCGGATGCGCGGCTGCACCCAGCCGTTGATCCGTTCGGCGATCCACAGCAAGGTCGCCTTCGAGAAGCCGTGCAGCGCCTGCTGGTGCCGCCGGTAGAGCATCAGGTGGCTGAACTGCGCGAAGCGCCCCTGGATGAAGCCGCCGCGGAAGAACCCGAACTGCCCGAGCGTGCCGAACGCGTCGTAATCGCTGATCGACACCAGTGCGCCGAAATCGTGGAACGCGAACGGCGGAATCGGCGTGCCGTCGAGCCACGCGGGCAGGTGCTTCGCGAGATGCTCGGCCTGCTGCGTCGCGACCTGCGCGGTCGGCGGCAGCGGCCGTTCCTGGCCATCGAGCTGCAGGCTTGCGCAATCGCCGATCGCGAACACATGTTCGTCGCCGCTCGCCTGCAGCGTGGAGCCGACGACGATCTGGTTCGCGCGGTTCGTGTCGAGCCCGCCCAGCCCCTGCATGAAATCGGGCGCCTTCACGCCGGCCGCCCAGACCATCAGGTCCGCTTCGGCGAATGAGCCGTCGCCGTAATGGAAACCGTTCGCGTCGGCCGACGTGACGCGCGTCGACGTCAGCACATGAAAACCGATCTGCTCGAGCCGCCGCTGGGCCGACGCGGAAATCCGCGGCGGAAACGCGTTGAGGATGCGCGGGCCGCTTTCGAGCAGCGTGAGCTGCAGCCGCTCGCGCACCGTTTCGTCACCGTACGCCTGCGCCACCTCCAGCAAGCGGCTCAGCTCCGCCGCGAGTTCCACGCCCGTCGCCCCCGCGCCGACGATCGCGACGCGAAACGGCTCGTCGCGCGCGATGCTGCGGAACACGCGCATCCGCAACGCTTCGTTGAAGACCTCGGCCTGGCGCTGGCTATCGATGAAGTAGCAGTGCTCGCGCACGCCGGGCACGCCGAAATCGTTGGCCTGGCTACCGAGCGCCAGGATCAGCACGTCGTATTCGAGTTCGCGAGCGCCGATCACGACGTCGCCGTCCTGCGAGCGGATCTCGCCGAGTTGCACGCGGCGGCGCGCGCGATCCAGCCCCTTCAGTTCGCCGGGCTGGTACGTGTAGCCGTGGTCGCGGGCATGGGCGAGGAAGATCACCTGTTGCTGCTGGACGTCGCGCGTGCCGGCCGCGATCGTATGCAGCATCGGCTTCCAGATATGCGTCGGACTGCGGTCGACGATCGTGACCTGCGCCCGCCCGGACCGGCCGAGACGCTCGCCCAGGCGGGTCGCGAGCTGCAGCCCGGCGATCCCGCCGCCGACGATGACGATACGTGTAGGGGTTGTCATGTATAAATCATCACGTGATGAATAAGGTATGATCCTAGCGCTTCCCGGCTCCGCGTGTCAACGAAGCGGGGCAGGCCGCCCGATTCCGGGTCGGGAAACCGGGGCCGGATACGGGCATTCGAATCGTTCAAGGAGCAGGAAAAACGTGGCAGAAGTCACTGAGCGCGCGCCGTTGAAGCGGCGTACGCGCGGACGGCCGCTGGCGGAGGCGTCCGTCGGTCCGGACGTGATATTGCGGGCCGCGCGCCGCACGTTCGCGAAGCGCGGCTACGACGCGACGAGCGTGCGCGAAGTCGCGCGCGAGCTGGGCATCGATGCGGCGCTGATCGCCCATCACTTCGGTGCGAAGGAAACGTTGTGGCTGGCCGTCGTCGAGCAGATCGTCGAGCTGGCCGAACCGATGTTCGACGCGCTGCACGCGTTGCGCACGTCGCCGCTGTCGCGTCGCGACCGTGTGCGGCGCGCGCTCGAGCTGTGCGTCGATCACGAATTCGCGGAGCCGGATATCGGCATGTTCTTCTCGACGGCGGCGACCGAGGAGGGCGGGCGGCTCGATCGGCTGCAGGAGCGGATCGTGCGCCCGTATCACGACGCGATGTTTCCGCTGCTGGAGGACGCGGTCGAGGCCGGCGCGATCCGTCCGGTCGATCCGAACGTGCTGTTCTTCATGATCGCGAGCGCGATCGGCACGACGGTGTCGTACAGCCACATGATGCTGGAGTACACGTTGCTGCCGACGCGGCCGGAGGCGTTCCGCGAGGCCGTGCTCGGCGTCGTGTTCAACTTCCTCGGCGACCGGGACTGAGCGCCGCGCGCGATGCGCGCGGTCACGTCGCCGCAACCAGTCCCAGTTCGCGCACCGCGTTCCACGCGGTGTCGCGCAGCGCATCGACGAGCGGCGACGGCGTACGGTACGCGAGCGCCACTTCGTATGCGAGCGGGCTGCCCGCATCCTTCAGTTCGCAGAACGTAATGCCTCGCGGCTGCATCGGCACGAACAGGCGCGGCATCAGCGCGACGCCGATGCCGCCGGCGACGAGCCCGGCTGTCGTCTGCATCTGGCGGGGCTGCTGGACCACGCGTGGCGCGAAGCCCGCCTGCGCGCACGCGGTCACGATCAGCGCGTGCATGCCGGGTCCGTGGTGCGCGGCAAACATGACCCACGGTTCGTCCGCCAGTTCGGCCAGCGCGATGCGGCGGCGGCGCGCGAGCCGATGCCCGTCGGGCAGCGCGGCCACCATCCGGTCGCGCAGCAGCGGCTCGACATGCACGTCGCCGGCGTCGGGCACCGGCAGCACGACGAGGCCCACGTCGGTGCGGTCCTGACGCAGCGCGAGCACCTGCTCGGCGGTCGTCCCTTCCTCGAGCTGAAAATCGACGTTGGGATGCCGTTCCTGGAACGCGCGGAGGATCAGCGGCAACAGCGCATTGACCGTGCTGTCGACGAAGCGTAGCCGCAGCGTGCCGCCGAGGCCGGCGCCCGCGCGGCGCGCGACGGCCACCGCGCGCTCGGCCTGTTCGAGCGCGCGCCTCGCTTCGAGCAGGAACGCTTCGCCGGCCGGCGTGAGCCGCGCGCCGCGATTGTCGCGTTCGAACAAGGCGACGCCCAGTTCATCCTCGAGCTTGCGGATCGCCGCGCTGAGGGGCGGTTGAGCCATGTGCAGCCGTTCGGCCGCGCGGCGGAAGCTGAGCGTTTCGGCCACCGCGATGAATTGGCGGAACTGACGCAAATCGATCATGCGATACCTGTTTCGTATCAAGACGTCATTGAATTCGTATTTTACCTATCGCTGCGCGTTGCCCACACTGCAACTGTCACCAAGCGTCAACTCCGAGGAAAGGAGGGCAGGTCATGACGGGCAACGAACAGCAACGCACGGCGATCGTCACGGGCGGGTCGAGCGGGATCGGTTTCGCGATCGCGAACCGGCTGGTGCAGGACGGGTATCGCGTCGCGATCGTCGGGCGCGATGCGGCGAGGCTGGAGGCGGCCGTCGAGCGTCTCGGCGGTGAGGCGATCGGGCAGGCCGGCGATCTGAGCGTCCGGCGCGACGCGGAAGCGGCGGTCGCCGCGATCGTCGCGCGATGGCCGCGTATCGACGTGCTGGTCAACAACGCGGGGCTGACCGGGCGCGTCGGCGCGGATACCGAAGCGGGGGAGGCCGAGGCCGTATGGGACGCGGTGCTCCATGCGAACCTGAAAAGCCTGTTCCTGACGACGATGGCCGTGCTGCCGCACCTGGCCGACCGTGCCGCGCGAATCATCAACATCGGTTCGATCGCGGCGCGCGCCGGCAGCCTGTTGCCGGGCGGCCTCGCGTATGCGGCCGCGAAGGCCGGCGTCGAAGGCTTCACCGTCGCGCTGGCGCGCGAACTCGGGCCGCGCGGCGCGACGGTCAATACGGTCGCGCCCGGCTATATCGCCGGCACGCGCTTGTTCGGCGATAGCGGCGTCGCACCGGCCGTCGCGGCGATGATCCGCGTGCAGACGCCGGCCGGCCGCGCCGGGCAGCCGGACGACGTCGCCGATGCGGTCGCGTGGCTCGCCGGGCCGCGCGCGTCGTTCGTCACCGGCGCGACGATCGCGGTGAACGGCGGCTGGCGCGTCGGATGATGCACGGCGCGCGGCCTGCGTGTCATGCGGAATCGATCGGCGGCTTGTCGCCGAGCCAGCGCCGCGCGCCGGGCCCGTTGCGGCCCGCGCGGTCTTCCGGGTTCGTCAGCTTGCAGCGTTTCAGCGACAGGCAGCCGCAGCCGATGCATTCGTCGAGGTTGATGTAGAGCCGCTGAAGCTCCTCGATCCGGCTCGCGACGCGCTGCTTCCAGCCGCGCGACAGCCGCTGCCAGTCCTTGTTGCTCGGCGCGGTGTCCTCGGGCAGGCTGACGAGCTGTTCGGCGATCTCGTCGAGCGAATAGCCGATCTTCTGCGCGAACACGATGAACGCGATCAGCCGCAGCACCGCGCGCGAATAGTGGCGATGGCTCGAGCCGTTGCGGTGCGACTTGATCAACCCGCGCATCTCGTAGAAACGCAGCGTCGACGCCGGCACGCCGCTGCGCGCGGCCACTTCGCGGATCGACATCAGCGGCCATTGCGGCGTTTCCTGGATACCCATGACACCCTCCGGGAAAGCTTGACTTGAAGTTAACTTCAACTTTTATGCTACGCGGCAGTTTAACCCGTCGCGAGGCATCATGTTCTCCTTTTCCCTACGCAGGACGCCGCCTTTCGGCGCCGCCTGCGCCCTGTTGCTGGCGTTGTCGGGTTGTCACGACGGCAAAGGCGCATCGTCGGCTTACCCCCTTCCCGAAGTCGGCGTCGCCACGATCGCGCCGCGTACCGTCCGCCTCGCGGACGAATTCAACGGGCGCGTCGAAGCGGTCGACGCGGTCGAACTGCGACCGCGCGTGAGCGGCTATCTGCAGCGTGTCGCGTACAAGGAGGGCGACGTGGTCGCGCAGGGCGCGCTGCTGTTCGAGATCGATCCGCGTCCGTACCGGATCGCGCTCGACCGTGCGAATGCGCAGCAGCAGCGCGCCCGTGCGGCGGCAAGCCTCGCGAACGTGCAGCTCAGGCGCGTGCAGACGCTGATCGATGCGCATGCGACGTCGCAGGAAGAACTCGACAATGCGCGCGCCACCGCCGAGCAGGCACGCGCGGATCTGCAGGCGGCCGATGCGGCCGTTGCCGATGCGAAGCTCAATCTCGGTTTCACCGAAGTGCGCGCGCCGATCGCGGGTCGCGTCGGCCGCGCGGTCGCGACCGTCGGCAACCTCGCGCGCGCGGACGACACGCTGCTGACGACCGTCGTGTCGCAGGATCCGGTCTACGTGTATTTCGATTGCGACGAGCAGAGCTACCTGCGCTACAACGCGCGGCGCGCCGATCCGACGCATCGCGCGATCGGCGCCGATCCGGTGCGCATCGGCCTCGCGAACGAGACGGGCTTCCCTCATGCGGGCACCGTCGATTTCCTCGACAACCGGCTCGATCCGCAGACCGGCACGATCCGCGCCCGCGTGCGGCTGCCGAACGCGGACCATACGTTTACGCCGGGGCTGTATGCGCGCGTGCAACTCGTCAGCGGCCGCGACCAGCACGCATTGCTGGTCGACGACAAGGCCGTGCTGACCGACCAGGACCGCAAGTACGTGTACGTGATCGGCCCCGGCGACAAGGCGCTGCGCCGCGACGTGACGATCGGCCGCGAACTCGACGGCGAGCGGATCGTCGAGAAGGGGTTGCAGGCGGGCGATCGCGTGGTGGTCGACGGCGTGCAGCGTATCTACTATCCGGGCGCGCAGGTGAAGCCGAAGGCGCTGCCCGCGCGCGCCGCGGCGGACCCCGGCGCCGGCACGCAGGCCGTGGCCGACGCCGGCGCGCCTGCCGCGCAATGACGGGAGCGATACGATGGATTTCTCCCGATTCTTCATCGACCGGCCGATCTTCGCGGTCGTGCTGTCGATCGTCATCTTCGCGCTCGGCCTGATCTCGATTCCGATGCTGCCGGCCGGCGAATATCCGGAAGTCGTGCCACCGAGCGTCGTCGTGCGTGCGACGTATCCGGGGGCGAACCCGAAGGAAATCGCCGAGTCGGTGGCCGAACCGCTGGAAGAGGCGATCAACGGCGTCGAAGGCATCATGTACATGAAGTCCGTTGCCGGTTCGGACGGCAGCCTGCAGGTCGTCGTGACGTTCCTGCAGGGCGTCGATCCCGACACGGCCGCGGTGCGCGTGCAGAACCGCGTGAGTCAGGCGCTGTCGCGCCTGCCCGACGAGGTGCGCCAGTACGGCGTGACCACGCAGAAGCAGTCGCCCACGCCGCTGATGTACGTGAGCCTCTATTCGCCGGACAACAGCCGCGATTCGCTGTACCTGCGCAACTACCTGACGCTGCACGTGAAGGACGAGCTGTCGCGCCTGACCGGCATCGGCGACGTCGGCGTGTACGGCTCCGGCGACTATGCAATGCGGCTGTGGCTCGACCCGAATCGACTCGCGTCGCGCGGGCTCACCGCGAGCGACGTGATCGCGGTCGTGCGCGAGCAGAACGTGCAGGTGTCGGCCGGCCAGCTCGGCGCGGAGCCGTCGCCGAAGAAGAACGACTTCCTCGTGTCGATCAACGTGCGCGGCCGGCTGCGCACGGCGCAGGAGTTCGGCGACATCGTGCTGCGCAACGGCGACGACGGCCAGGTCGTGAAGCTGTCCGACGTCGCGCGCATCGAGCTCGGCGCGGGCGACTACACGCTTCGCTCGTATTTCAACGACAAGCATTCGGCCGTCGTCGGCATCTTCCTGTCGCCGGGCGCGAACGCGCTCGACGTCGCGAAGGCTGTGTATGCGAAGCTCGACGAGCTGTCGAAGCGCTTCCCGCCCGGCGTCGCCTATCGTCCGGTGTGGGACCCGACCGTGTTCGTGCGCGAATCGATCCGCGCGGTGCAGCACACGCTGATCGAGGCCGTCGTGCTGGTCGTGCTCGTCGTGATCCTGTTCCTGCAGACCTGGCGCGCGTCGATCATTCCGCTCGTCGCGGTGCCGGTGTCGGTGGTCGGCACGTTCGCGTGGCTCTACCTGCTCGGCTATTCGATCAACACGCTGACGCTGTTCGGGCTCGTGCTCGCGATCGGGATCGTCGTCGACGATGCGATCGTGGTGGTCGAGAACGTCGAGCGCAACATCGCACAGGGTTTGAGCCCGCGCGACGCCGCGCACCAGGCGATGCGCGAGGTGTCGGGGCCGATCGTCGCGATCGCGCTCGTGCTGTGCGCGGTGTTCGTGCCGATGGCGTTCATGTCGGGCGTCACAGGTCAGTTCTACAGGCAGTTCGCGGTGACGATCGCAATCTCGACGGTGATCTCCGCGATCAACTCGCTGACGCTGTCGCCCGCGCTCGCCGCGAAGCTGTTGCGTCCGCACGGCGCGCCGAAGGATGCGTTGACGCGCGCGCTCGATCGCGCGTTCGGCTGGCTGTTCCATCCGTTCAACCGCTTCTTCGAGCGCAGCTCCGACCGCTATCACGGCGTCGTCGGTCGCACGCTGAAGCGGCGCGGCGTGGTGTTCGCGGTCTATGCGGCGCTGCTCGCGGCGACCGCGCTGCTGTTCAACGCGGTGCCCGGCGGTTTCATCCCGGTGCAGGACAAGCTGTACCTGTTCGCGGGCGCGAAGTTGCCGGAAGGCGCGTCGCTCGCTCGCACCAGCGCGGTCACCGAGCAGATGACGAAGATCGCGCTCGGCATCGACGGCGTCGAGATGGTGCCGGCCTTTGCCGGATTGAATGCGCTGCAGGGCGTGAACACGCCGAACATCACGAATTCGTACGTGATCCTGAAGCCGTTCGACCAGCGCCATCGCAGCGCCGCGCGGATCAACGCGGATCTGAACGCGCGCTTCGCGGCGGTCGATGGCGGCATTACCTATGCGCTGATGCCGCCGCCGATCCAGGGTCTTGGCAACGGTTCGGGTTACTCGCTGTATCTCGAGGATCGCGGCGGGCTCGGCTACGGCGAATTGCAGAAGGCGCTGACGGCGTTCCAGGCCGCGGTCGCGAAGACGCCGGGGATGAGCTATCCCGTCAGCTCGTACCAGGCGAACATTCCGCAGCTCGAGGTGAAGGTCGACCGGCTGAAGGCGAAGGCGCAGGGCGTCGCGCTGACCGATCTGTTCAATACGTTGCAGGTGTATCTCGGCTCGATGTACGTGAACGACTTCAACGTGTTCGGCCGCGTGTATCGCGTGATGGCGCAAGCGGATGCCGGCCACCGGCAGACGGCCGCCGACATCGCGAACCTGCGCACGCGCAACGCGAAGGGCGAGATGGTGCCGATCGGCTCGATGGTGACGGTCGGGCCCGCGTACGGTCCCGACCCGGTCGTCCGCTACAACGGCTATCCAGCCGCCGACCTGATCGGCGACGCCGATCCGAAGGCGATGTCGTCGTCGCAGGCGATCGCGAAGCTGCAGCAGATCGCGAAGGACGTACTGCCGCCCGGCATCACGCTCGAATGGACCGACCTCAGCTACCAGCAGGTCACGCAGAGCAATGCGGCGATCGTCGTGTTCCCGCTCGCGGTGATGCTGGTGTTCCTGGTGCTCGCGTCGCTGTACGAGAGCTGGACGCTTCCGCTCGCGGTGATCCTGATCGTGCCCGTCTGCATGTGCGCGGCGCTGTTCGGCGTGTGGCTGTCCGGCGGCGACAACAACGTGTTCGTGCAGGTTGGACTCGTCGTGCTGATGGGGCTGGCGTGCAAGAACGCGATCCTGATCGTCGAATTCGCGCGCGAGCTCGAGATCCAGGGCACGGGCGCGGTCGAAGCGGCGCTCGAAGCGTGCAAGCTGCGGCTGCGCCCGATCGTGATGACGTCGGTCGCATTCATCGCCGGCTCGGTGCCGCTGCTGATCGGCAGCGGTGCAGGCAGCGAGGTGCGGGCGGCCACAGGCGTCACCGTGTTCGCCGGGATGCTGGGCGTCACGCTGTTCGGGCTGTTCCTGACGCCCGTGTTCTACGTGGCGATCCGCAAGCTCGCGGGCGGCACGCCGGCCGTCTGGAGCGAACAGCACGGCACTCTCGAAGGAGAAAACCGATGAGCGCCGTTTTCCGTCTTTCCGTGCTCGCGATGTCGGTGACGCTGGCCGCCTGCGCGGTGGGCCCCGATTTCAAACGGCCGGATACGGCCACCGCCGCGCGGTTCGCGCGCGACGCTCACCCGGCGACGCAGCGCGACGGGGCGCCGGCCGATACACGGCCCGATATGCCGCCCGATGCATCGGCGGCGGCCGACGCCACGTTCTGGCGCGGCTTCGGCGATCCGACGCTCACGCAGTTGATCGATACGGCGCTCGCGGCGAACCAGGACCTGCAGGTCGCCGTATCGCGCTACGACGCGTCGAACGCGCTGTTGTCGCAGGCGACGTTCGATCGCTATCCGACGATCACCGCGAGCGGTCAGATCGGCCATCAGCTGACGAGCAAGGACCAGGCGTTCGGCGCGCCGCGCAGCCAGCGCGATACGCCGATGTCGAGCGTCGGCATCAATGCCGCGTGGGAACTCGACCTGTTCGGCCGCGTGCGCCGCTCGATCGAATCGCAGCGCGCGGAAACGGCTGCCAGCGCGGCCGACGTGCGCGCGGTGCGCGTCGCGATCGCGGGCGAGGTCGCGAGCACGTATGTCGACCTGCGCGGCTCGCAGGAGCGGCTGCGGATCGCTCGCGAGAACGCCGACAACCAGAAGCAGACGCTCGCGCTGATCAATGCGCGCGTCGGCGCGGGACGCGGCTCGGATCTCGATGCGGCGCGAGCATGCGCGCAGTACGAATCGACGACGTCGCGCATCGCGGTGTACGAAGCCGCGATCGGCGTCGACGAGCATCGGCTCGCGGTGCTGACCGGGCAGACGCCGGATGCGTTGATCGGCCGGTTCGATTGGCCGAAGACGGCCGCGCCGACCGGCACGCCGGTGCCGTTGCCGGCGCTTGTCGCCGACATCGATCCCGGCACGCCGGGCGACCTGCTGCGCCGGCGTCCCGATGTCGCGGCCGCCGAGGCCCGCCTGCATGCGGCGACCGCGCGCGTCGGCATCGCGACCGCCGACCTGTTTCCGCGCTTCACGCTGTCCGGCCTGCTCGGCAGCGCGACGAGCAGCTACGGGTTCTTCCGTGCGGGCAGCGACACGAACCTGATCGCGCTCGGCATCGACTGGTCGTTCCTCGACATCGGCCGCGTGCGTGCGCGGATCGCCGCGAGCGACGCGGAAGCGGTCGGCCAGCTTGCGCAGTACCGGCAGACCGTGCTCGGCGCGCTGGAGGAAACCGAGAACGCCCTGCTGCGGGTCGCCCGCACGCGTGACGAGACCGCGCACCTCGTGCGCGCGGCCGACGACAGCGCACGCGCCGCGCAGCTCGCGCAGGCGCGCTTCTCGGCCGGCGCGATCGACTACTACGAAGTGCTCGACGCGCAGCGGACGCTGCTGCAGGCGCAGGATGCGGCGGCCGACGGGCGGATGCGCAGCGCGGCGTCGACGGTCGCGCTGTACAAGGCGCTCGCGGGCGGCTGGCCGGCGGGCACGGGGCAGGGCACACAAGGCCCGCTCGCTCGGTCGGGGAGGTAGCGCGAGTAGTGCGGCGCGGCGGTCGTGGCGCCGCGTCGCGCGACGAAACGCTTGCCTTGCCGATCGGCGGGCAAGACGGATGCGATGGCAGGCGCATGAAAGGGCCGTCGTTCTCGCGGTAAAATTTAATTGCAACTGCAATTAAGCGAGAGGAACGACCTGACATGAACGCAACCGAACCCGATCTGTGGTTCTCGTTCGTCCGCGCGCACCGGACGATGATCCGCGAGATCGAGCGTCGCCTCGCGGCGGCCCGTCTGCCTGCGTATGCGTGGTACGACGCGCTGTGGGGGCTCGAAAGCGGACCCGACGGCACGCGCCGGATGCACGAACTGGCCGACGTGCTCGCGATCGAGCGCTACAACCTGACGCGGCTCGTCGACCGGCTCGAGCAGGAGGGGCTCGTCACGCGCACGCGTTCGGCGGACGACGGCCGCGCGGCGTTCGCGAGCATCACCGACAAGGGGCGGACGCTGCGCAAAAAGATGTGGAAGGTGTACCAGTCGACGGTCGCCGAGCTTTTTCTCGACCAGTTCACCGGCAAGGAGCGGGCGGCGATGGTCGCCGCGCTCGATCGTGCGACCGCTGCGGCGCGCGATGCGGCAGCCGACGCGAAGTAGCGGTACCCGGCGCACCGAGCGGCCACGCGTCGAGCGCCGAGCGTCGAGCGTCGAGCGGAGACGCTGCGCGGCCTTGCGGCGCGTGGATGCCGGGCGCTGTACGGGCGGACCGGGTCGCACTTCTGGATGTCCCTCCTTCGAGTATTGGCATGTCGCCGGCGCCGTCGGTTTCGACATAGGATTGCAATTGCAACGATTGTAGTTGCAACGATAACTCGATGACAAGGACCGCCATGACCTCGACGCACTCCCTCACGTTCTATACGGCCGACACGCCGAACGGGCACAAGATCGCGATCTACCTGGAAGAGGCCGGGCTCGCCCACGATCGCGTGCAGGTGAACCTGTCCGCCGGCGAGCAGCGCAGCCCGGCGTATCTCGCGATCAATCCGAACGGCAAGATCCCGGCCATCGTCGACCACGACGCGGGGCTCGCCGTATTCGAATCCGGCGCGATCCTCAGCTATCTCGCCGCGAAGACGGGTTGCCTGCAGCCCGAAATGCTGGCCGAGCGCACGGCGGTCCAGCAATGGCTGCATTTCCAGATCGGCGGGATCGGGCCGATGCTCGGCCAGCTGTGGTGGTTCCTGCGCGCATCGAAGACGGGCAATGCGGAAGCGATCGACCGCTACCGGAAGGAGGCGCTGCGTCTCTACGGGGTCGTGAACGGCCGCTTGTCGGAATCGGCGTATCTCGCGTCGTCGCGGTATTCGATCGCCGATATCGCGGCGTTTCCGTGGCTGCGCACGGCGGACGAGCTCGACCTCGACATTGCCGGTTTTCCGCACGTCGAGCGCTGGCTTGCCGATATCGCCGCGCGGCCGGCCGTACAACGCGGCCTGATCGCATGCCGCGCGTCGACGGCCGAGGCGGCGCACTGACATCGCGCGCGCCGTATGCGGCCATGATCGCAAACAAAGCGCGCGCTTCGTGTCATCCGAATGGACGAGAACGCTGCATGCGGCCGGCGTGCGGATTCGTGTGGCGGGGCGTCGTTCCGGCTGCTCGCCAGCGTGTTCATGCACGACGGCACGCCATGCGTGGTCGCGCGCCGCAGGTTCGGCGCAAGCTGCTGAGCGTCGAGTAGCGGCCGCACGGCCGGGGCGGCTATCCATCGGCGCTGGCCGTACGCAGGGTATCGCGCGAACCGATGCTTAGCATCGCGGCCGGCGGCCTACCGCGGCCGCCGCCCGGTCATTACGCTGGGGCGATCATTCACTCTGTCCGGAAGGTCGCCATGTCCCGGCTCGACTACACACTGCTCGGCCCCTGTCTGCTCGCCATCGCGCTCGACGCGATGGGATTCGGGCTCGTTTATCCGATGATGTCCGCGATCTTCAGCGATCCGCACGCGGGCATCCTGCCGGCCGACGCCGGCGCGCACGTGCGCAATTTCTATCTCGGTCTCGGCTACGGAATCTACCCGCTGTGCATGTTCTTCGGCTCGTCGCTGATGGGCGAACTGTCCGACCGCTACGGACGCCGCCGGATCCTGCTGCTGTGCGTGCTCGGCCTCGCGGCCGGCTACGCGATGATGGCGGCCGGCGCGTGGCACGCGAGCATCGCGTTGCTGCTGGCGGGCCGCGGGCTCACCGGCCTGATGGCCGGCTGCCAGGGCATCGCGCAGGCGGCCATCACCGATCTCAGCACGCCTGACACGAAGGCGTACAACATGAGCATCATGTCGCTCGCGTTCAGCGCGGGCGTGATCGTCGGGCCGGTGCTCGGCGGCGTCACGTCCGACCGGACGATCTCGCCGCTGTTCGACTACGGCACGCCGTTCGTGCTGGTCGCCGCGCTGGCGCTGATCTGCGCGTGCTGGACCTGGGCGTCGTATCGCGATTCCGCCGCGCCGCGCGGCGATACGCGCATCGATCCGCTGCTGCCGCTGCGGATCATCGGGGAGGCTGCGCGCCAGCGCAACGTTGCGTTCCTGTCGGCGGTGTTCTTCTTGATGCAGGTCGGTTACGGGCTCTACCTGCAGACCATCATGCTGCTGTTGCAGGCGAAATTCGGCTATACGAGCGCGCGGCTCGGGCTGTTCAGCGGCGTGATCGGCATCTGTTTCGTGTTTGGCCTGCTGTGCGTCGTGCGGCTGATGCTGCGCGTGTGGCGCGTGATCGATATCGCGAAGACGGGCCTGCTCGTCGCCGGGCTTGGTCAGATCCTGTCCGCGCTGTTTCCGCGCGAACCGGTGCTGTGGACGCTCGCGATGGTCGTCGGCTGCTTCGACATGGTTGCGTACACGACGATGTATACGGCGTTTTCCGACGCGGTCAGCGACGATAGGCAGGGCTGGGCGCTCGGCGTCGCGGGCTCGGTGATGGCGATCGCGTGGGTCGTGACGGGCGCGCTGACGAACCTGCTGCCCGTGCTCGGCGAGACCGGGCTGCTACTGATCGGCGGCGCGGGTTTCCTGCTCGGCTTTGCGATGATGGTCGTGTATGGCCGCACGCGGCCGGGTGCGCGAACGGCCGTGTTGTCCTAGGCGGGCTCGCACGTCCGTTAGCCTGCGCGCGGCGATGATCCGGCGGCCCCACGAACATCATCGCGCGATCTGCGCGGCGCGCCGTCGTACACGCGAGTTGGAAGAAGGCGGGCGCGGGGCGCGGCGCACGCATCGGTCCGTTGGCTGGCGGTATGCGGCAGACGAGCGCGATGGGGCGAGCATGGCCGGATGCATGGCATGACGTCGTGGTCGGAACGATGTCGTCGGAATGGCGGCCAAACGATATGTTTGACCGTAGCGCGGCTGCCGTGGCGCGTGATTCCGTGGCGCGGACAGCGCTCACGCTCGCGCGCGGTCCGGCTCCGGAACTTGATCGGTCGGAGCCGGACCGCAGCTTACCGCCACGAACCGTCGACGTAGACCCACACCGGCCCCTGCCGGCGCCAGTAGCCGGGCACCCAGCGGCGTCCGGGGCGCCGTGCGACCCAGCGGCCGGACACCCATATATAACGGCCGCGCTGCCAGCGCCAGTAGCCGTCCGTCCATATATAGCCGTGCGGCCGTGGCGGCGGCGGGCGACGGTCGTGGCGTGCCGGCGGCGGCGCGAAGCCGGGGCGATCCGCATACGGCGGGCCGCCGGGAACGCGGTTCGGGCCGGATGGCCGGTACACGGGCGGGGCAGGCTGGGCAGAGGCGGCACGCAGCCAGCCGGTGCCGACGAAGGCGGCGGTCAATCCGATGGTGCGCAGCAGCGAGCGTCGATTCATGGCGGTTCCTGTTCTGTATTCGAGGCCGCCTTACATTAGCCTGCCTGTACGCCCGCCGGGTTACGTGGACGGTCAAGGCTGTTACCGAGTGTCACGGCAGGCGCGAGCCGCCTTTCCTTTCCAGCGACTGACGGATCGCGCCGTGGACCGGCGGGCGTCCGCTGTTGACGGGTCGGGGACGCTTGGGAGGCGGATGGCCAATATTTGAGATTGGTTTGGGTAATAGTTACCGATTTGAGGCTGCCGAACCGAATCCGTTTGTTGTTTCTATGCAACCGTCAAGACGATGACATGTAAGAATGGTGCGATGAAAGCCTCCAAAAAGTACGCGTCAAGAAGTCAAAAACAAACGTTAAAACAAATACTTATGACGCGTCCCCACTTTCATTATTTCTAGTTCTGGAAAAGCTTATTTCTTTATTTGCGGATCGCTCCCCTAGGGTACACCCCTAAACTCACGGTTCCCAAACGGGCAACTATCCGGGCGCCGCCAGCAGGACCGATGGCGCTCCCGGGCGGTTGCAGACCGTTTATGAACAAGGTCGCGAGACCTGCCTCTTTTTAGAAGGGAGCTCCACGAATGAACAAGACTCTGATCGTTGCAGCAGCTGCAGCATCGTTCGCTACCGTCGCTCACGCGCAAAGCAGCGTCACGCTGTACGGCGTGCTGGACGCAGGCATCACCTACCAAAGCAACGTCGCCAGCAAGTCGCTGTGGTCGATGGGCTCGGGTATCGACCAGAGCCGTTTCGGCCTGCGTGGTTCGGAAGACCTCGGTGGCGGCCTGAAGGCAATCTTCACGTTGGAAAGCGGCTTCAACATCGGTAACGGCCGTCTGGGCAACAACGGTGGCATGTTCAACCGTCAAGCGTTCGTCGGTCTGTCGAGCCAGTACGGCACGGTCACGCTGGGTAAGCAATACGACGCAACGCAAGACTACCTGGCGCCGCTGACGGCAACGGGTTCGTGGGGCGGCACGTACTTCGCTCACCCGCTGAACAACGACCGCCTGAGCACGAACGGTGACGTCGCACTGAACAACTCGATCAAGTACACGAGCGCTAACTACGCTGGCCTGCAATTCGGCGGCACGTACTCGTTCTCGAACAACCAGAACTTCGGTAACAACCGTGCATACAGCGGCGGTCTGTCGTACCAGTTCCAAGGCCTGAAGCTGGGTGCGGCATACTCGCAAGCGAACCTCGGTGACGGTACCAACGCCAACGGCGCGACGAACATCGCTGCACAAGGCCGCGTCCGCACGTACGGTGCTGCTGCTGGTTACGCATTCGGCCCGGCGCAAGTCGGTGCTGCATGGACGCAATCGCGTATCGACAACCAAGCTGTTGGCGTTCCGTCGCTGCGCGCTGACAACTACGAAGTCAACGCAAAGTACAACCTGACGCCGGCTCTCGGCCTCGGCGCAGCGTATACGTACACGAACGCGAAGGTTAACGGTGGCAGCTCGCACTGGAATCAGTTCGGCCTGCAAGCTGACTACTCGCTGTCGAAGCGCACGGACGTGTACGCACAAGCTGTGTACCAGCGCGGTGCGAAGAACAACGCGTTCGGCACGTCGATCTACAACGGCGACAACTCGACGGCTCCGAGCTCGTCGATCAACCAAACCGCAGCAACGGTTGGTCTGCGTCACCGCTTCTAAGCGTGACGGGCGGGGTAACCCGCTCCGCAGCATCGAAAAGGCGCCTTCGGGCGCCTTTTTTTCGTCTGTGGAAATCGATGACGATAATCCGGATCGTCCGGATGCAAAAAAGCGAGGCTCATGCCTCGCTTTTGTCGTTCTGTGCCCGTATGGCGCGGCGCTGGCCGGCTGCTAGCTCAGCGCGTGTATTCGCCGTTGGCTTCCGGCTGGAAGACGATCGCGGCGACCTTCATCAGCTTTTCGGCGCCGCTCGGCTGCATCACCTTGACCATCTGGCCGCGCTGCGTGCCCAGCAACGCCATGCCGACGGGCGAGAACACGTTCAGGCGCCCGAGTTCGAGGTTGGCGGCGTCCGGATAAACGATCGTCCAGGTGGCCTGTTCCTGGGTTGCTTCGTCGAGCAGCGTGATTTGCGAGTTCATCGTGACGACGTTCGCCTTGATGGCGTCGGGCTGGACGATATCGGCGCGCTCGAGCAGCGTATCAAGCATCGTCTGAAAGCGCGGGTTGTGCTCGGCGTGCTTTTCGAGGCGAGCGACGTCGAGTTCGGTCAACTGGTAAAGGCGTTGTTTCATGGTGGTTCTCCAAATGATCGGCAGGGGCAGGCGTGGCGTGCCTATGAGGATCGCCCGGAGCCTGTCTAACCTGGCTCCGGGTGGAGACCGTGCGGTCAGATCAGGCGCCGGGCAGGGGCGAGCGGCACCTGGGCCGTGCGTCGAGCGAGGGGGTGCGCCGGCTGGCTGGCGCGCGCGCACACGCCGGCCGGGCCGGACTGCGAAACCGAAAGGGGCGCGAGCGCGTACATGATGGACGGAATATCGACTGGCGAATGAAACCTTACGATTCTACAACACAACCTTCCGGACATGTGATCTGGCTGTTGGCGTTTCGTCAGCGATTGTTGTGTAGGTGAAGCAAGTTGGGGCGGCCCTTTTCCGAAACAGTGGGCGATCTTTTCCAAAAACGCAACGCTGTATGTTCAAACTAAGGGTTTCCCCTTGGGGTGGCGCGCACTACACTGAATTCAATCGCTTCAGACAGTCCTGCCGAGGCGACGTCAAAACAGAACATATTCCGGAGGTAAATCATGAAGTCGATCATCTACGCAGCCATCGCCGCATCCGTTCTTGCCGCTCCGATCGCATCGTTCGCGCAGTCCGAGCAGGGGTTGACCCGCGCCGAGGTCAAGGCCGAACTCGTGCAACTCGAGCAGAACGGCTACAAGCCGCAGGCGAGCGATTCGCAATACCCGAGCGACATCCAGACCGCCGAGCAGCGCGTCCGGCCGAACCAGCCGATGCTCGCGCAAGCCGACACGAGCGGCTACGGTGCCGTGGCAACGGGTGCCGCGCAAGGCGGCCGCCGCGTGACGCGGGAAGCGCCGAATCCCGTGAATTCGGTCTACTTCGGTAACTGATCGAACGTCCCCCCGGGTCTGCCCGAGCGCACCGCTGAATTGACGAGACGCGCGCCAGTCGCGCGCGTCGTTCGCCCGCAGGAGCAGAACCTCCGTCGCCGCATGCCGGCGGCTTTCCGCCCAGACGCTGACGCGTTTGGGCCTTTTTTGCTGGGCGGATCAGGCGGACGTGACGCTCGGCGTGCCGTGGATGTAGTGCTCGAGCTGGCTGATCGTGAACTGCTGATCGGCAATCACGCTCTTCACGAGGTCGCCAATCGAGATGAGGCCGACCAGCTTGCCGCCGTCGAGCACGGGCAGGTGACGCATCCGGTGCTCGGTCATCAGCGCCATGCACTCGTCGGTGGATTGCGACGGTTCGACGTAGCGCACCTTCGCCGTCATGATTTCCTCGACGCGGGTGGCCTTCGACGAGCGGTCCTGCAGGACGATCTTGCGCGCGTAATCGCGCTCGGTGACGATGCCCGCAATGTCGTCGCCGTCCACGACCAGCAGTGCGCCGATGCCCTTTTCCGCCATCAGCTTGATGGCGTCGTAGACGAGATCGGTCTTCGTGACGGTGTAGATGGTGCGGCCCGAATCCGGCTTGGCCTTGAGAATCTGCGCGACAGTCGTGCTCATTCGCTTTCTCCGTGTGCAGGTCGATGCAGGGCAGGCGGGGCGTGCTGCGCGTCACCCGGTGAACCCAGTATAGCCGGGCGGGCGGCGGCAGTCGCGTGACGTTTCCAGATTAGCGGTAAACTCGCGTCACGCACCATCCACATAACTCCTACATTCCTGAAGTTTCGATTGAATTCATGATGTCTTCGCGTCCCCAATCGCCCACGCCGGGCAATGGCCAGGCCGACGAGTGCGTGACGCTCGTCGCCACCGCGTCGCTGCCCACGCGCTACGGTACGTTCACGTCATACGCGTTTCGCGTGTCGGGCAGCGATGCCGAACACCTCGCGCTCGTGATGGGCGACGTGACGGGCGAGCAGTCCGTGCTGACCCGGCTGCATTCCGAATGCCTGACCGGTGACGTGTTCGGCTCGTACCGCTGCGATTGCGGCGAGCAACTCGATCTCGCATTGCGTTACATCGCGGCCGAAGATCGCGGCGTACTGCTGTATCTGCGCGGCCATGAAGGCCGCGGCATCGGCCTGAGCAACAAGATCCGCGCGTACGCGCTGCAGGAGCAGGGGCGCGACACCGTCGAGGCGAACCTCGATCTCGGCCTGCCAGACGACGCTCGCGAATACGACTCGGCCGCCGCGATCCTGCGCATCCTCGGCGTGACGTCGGTGCGGCTGATGAGCAACAATCCGAAGAAGTTCGATACGCTCGTGAAGCACGGCATTCCCGTTTGCGAGCGCGTGGCGCTCGCGGTGCCCGTGCGCGAGGAAAACGAACGTTATATCCGCACGAAGCAGACGAAGTTCGGGCATTACTTCGAGGAAAACGAGTAACCCGAGCAGGCGTGCCAGCGCCTGTTTCTCGTCACCCATTCTTCCGATCGTCGCCGCGACATGCGACGATCGCGATTTCTTCCTCATTCGTTCCGGTTCCGGGTTCGTGACGTCATCTGAATTGCGCCCGCCGCCCATCTGCTCTGCACGCCCATGACGACCACGCCATTCAGGATCGAAACCGAACGCCTGACGCTGCGCCGCTGGCGAACCACGGATGCGGAAGCGCTATCGGCGATGCATGCGGATCCGGACGTGACCGCGTGGCTCGCGCGCGGCCCGATGTCGATCGACGAGGCGGGTAACGTCATTGCGCGCTTCGACGCGCATGTCGATGCGCACGGCTTTGGCGCGTGGGCAGTCGAGCGTCGCGCCGATGCGTTGCTGGTCGGCGTTTGCGGCCTGTCGTATGAGGCACGCGCAACGCATCCGATGGCGCCCTGCGTCGAGATCATGTGGCGACAGGCGCGCCATGCGTGGGGGCATGGCTACATGGGCGAAGCGGCCGCAGCCGCATTGGCCGACGGGTTCGACCGGATCGGGCTCGGCGAGATCTTCGCGTGGACGGCCGACGCCAACCTGCGATCGCAA
Source organism: Burkholderia sp. AU17457 (assembly GCF_002223255.1). Classification (NCBI taxonomy): domain Bacteria; kingdom Pseudomonadati; phylum Pseudomonadota; class Betaproteobacteria; order Burkholderiales; family Burkholderiaceae; genus Burkholderia; species Burkholderia sp. AU17457. The sequence continues at coordinate 1,536,323 of NZ_NKFB01000005.1, read as the reverse complement.
CAGGTGATGCAACGGCTCGAGATGCTGCGCCAGCCCGCGCGCGATTTCGACCATCCCGCGTTGCCGGAAGGGCACCCGCTGCGACGGCATGTCGTTTACGTCGCCCGCTCCGTCAGCCGTGCCGGCGTGTAACGGCTCCGCGCGCGTGCCCGTCAGCGCCACGTGCCGTTCTGCAACACGATCCTATAGCCGTCGGCATCCTCGAAGGTCTGGCCTGATATTTCCCAGTATGGATTGAACGACGTCACCGGCATGAAGCCGTGTGCGGTCGCGCGCTCGCAGGCGGTTTCCCATTCCGGACGATCGGGCAGATAGAACACGATCAGATCCTCGGGTGTCGGCGATGGCGCGATCGGATGGTCGGGGCAGTGCGTGAACTCGAAGTGATAGTCGAGGCCTTCGCGTCCGAGCATCACGCCGGAAAAGCCGTCGTGATCTTCGAAGCGAGCCAGTACGGACAGATCCAGTGCGTCGCGATACATGCGCTCGGTGCGGGCGAGGTTGCTGACCGGGCGGGCAATGCGCAGATGGGCGTGCAAGATGGCCTCGGCGGGAAGTGGCGGGCCGCTCAATGATAAGCCGTCCGATCGCGATTGCGCGAGGCGAGCGGGCCGCGCTTCGGGCGATACTTGGCGTATCGAACGATATCGATTCGATACGGCCAAGCGAATCGAATGGTGTCGACTCTCATCTCGCGAAAGAAAAAAGCATGACGCTTCTCGATTCCATGTGGGCACGCCGCGTCGCAGCGGCCACTCGTCGGCAAGACATTCGAATTCATGCGTTCGGCACCGCCTGTCGCACGACGTGCGGATACGCGCATGCTGGGTGGGAGGTGACGAATGGGTAAGCCCGATTTTCGTCGACCGGTTGCCGGACCTTATCGTCAGTCGCGATGGGCGGCTGGAGTTGAGGCCGCCTTCGGGTGGGTGGCAAGGGGGACGTTGGTGCTGGCCGGCTTGGCGCTGGTCGCGTTGGCGGCGCTGACGGGCGACGTCGGTGCCCTGACGGACCTGCCGACGACCCGGAAGGGCTGGCTGTACCTGCTGCTGGCGCTTGTCGTCGCGGTCGCGCTGATATTTGCGGTGCGCCACTACTGGCTGCGGCCGACTGGTATGCATCCAGCGGGCTAGCCACACGGGGAAGATGATGCGCCCCCACAAACGTTCAGGCAATAAAAAAGCCCGCTGCTTGAGCGGGCTGAATCCATGTTTGGAGACATGGAGGAGACAGACGTAAATTTAAGGGAAAACCCGGACGTTTGCAAGCCCTCGTTGTATCCGCACAACTTACCGCCGCGCAGATCGCCGCGCAGCGGCACGGCCTCATTCACATGCCGCCGGCCCGTGCATGCGCCGCAAACGCGCCAAACCGCTCTTGCGCGACGGGGAGCGCGTATTTGCTGCGCATTTCCGTCTCGATCCATGCACACGCCTCGCGTGCGCAGTCGGTCAATGCGTGCCGCGTCGCATGCCCGTCGATGTCGTAGACGAAACGCACGCCGACCTCGTCGTCGTCGACCTGTCGCTCGAGCTGATTGAGCTGCAGTTGCGGCCCATGCTGTTGGGACAGCGCGCGCAATTCGTCGAAGTGATATTCGAGCCAGTCCGCGAAGAACAGCGCGTCGCTGTGGCTGGGCAGGCGGAAAGCTGCGCTGCGCGACGGGCGCGCTGCGATTTCGCCGGGCGCCGCATGCGGTTCCCGGGCCGAGGCGACGGGCGCGAGCGGCTGCCGCATCTGTCGGTACGGCTCGCGATCGCGCAATGCGTGCCACAGCAATTCGTCGCCCGCCGCGCCGGACGGCTGCATCGTCAGGTCGTGCCGGCCGTCGCCGGTCGCGGCGATGTCGCGGATCACGAGACGCAGCGAGCACAACGGCTCGTCCGCAACCAGCAGGGTGGCCGGGCGCGGCAGCCCGCACACGAGCGGCGCGGCGCCGGCTGCCCGAAACACGAGCCCGCGGCGGTCGAGCCGTACGAGCGGCAACGGCCTCGGAAACGCCGGATAGGCGACCGCGATGCCGGCGCCGCTGGCGTTCGTCAACCGCGGCATCATCGCGCGAAAGACCTGGGACTGGTCCACGTTGGTTCTCCTTCGTTACGATGCCGCCCGGACGGAAACGTGCGTTCCGGCTCAGGCGGCGATAGCTTGCCGGGCAGTCTGCCCCGGCTCGATTCCTAGTGCCGCAAACGTTTGCGAGTCGATGTCGATCCAGCACGCGACCACCAGACGTCCGTCGACCTGCTTCGGCGGGCCTGCGCGGTGCGCGTGTATGCCGATCCGGCGGAACAGCCGCTCCATGCTCGCGAACGTCACGCCGATCAACTGCCGCGCACCGAGCTGCGCCGCGCATTCGACGACGGCCGCGAGCATCGGGCGCACGGCCCATTCGGCATTGCCGGGCCCGCCTTCGTCGTCGGTCGCCGCGAATCGGGACAGTTCCCACACGGCGGCCGATTCCGGCAGCGGCATGTCCTCGGCGACCAGGTCGGCGAACAGCGACTTCAGCAGATACGGACGCGTCGTCGGCAGCAGGCGCGCGCAGCCGCACATGTCGCCGTCGGCGTTGCGCGCGAACACGTAGACGGTATCGTCGCGATCGAACTGGTCGCGCTCGAAACTTTCGTTCGCCGACGGGAGCGCCCAACCGAGCTGTTCGACGAACACACGGCGCCGATAGCGCCCTAGATCCGCCGCGAGTTCGTGTGATAACCGCCCTTCCTCGTGAACGAAGGTCTGCATGGATGTCCTCGGATCTGTGCTTTTGTATGCACGCATTACAGCGCGCGGCACGAGGAGCCTGTAACTGGTAACTCTTACAGGGTGATGGCGTAAAGACGCCATTTGCGCGGTGGTAACGGTTTCTTGATCGACGGGATTGAAAACCGGGCCGCTTTTGCTTATAAAGAGCGCCAGTCTTGCAAAATTGTCAGAGGAATGCGCAGCCGGTTGTCACTGGAGCGTGGGCCCGGCATGATAGGCGTCGTCGTGCCCGAGGAGGGCCGACGCGACCGCGGCGGGCCAGTCGATGGCGGCGAGCCGCGCGGCGAGCGCGGCGGCCGTGCGGAACATGCCGATGTCGGCGCCCTTGGCGTCGACGGCCATCACGTTGCTGCGGACGTCGCCGCCCGCGATCACGAACGTGCCCGTCGCACGTTCGAGGTACCAGTCCCAGCCGACCGTCACGTAGGCGACGCCGGCACCGGCCGCGCGATGCCATTCGGTATAGCCGGCGAGGCGGGCGTCGATCGCGTTGTCGTGCAGTTCGGCCAGCAGCGAGGGGTCGAGGCCGCTCGCGACATGGTCGAGCACAAGCGCGGCCAGTGCGCTTTCTGACAGGCGTACGTAGCCGTCCGGGGACGGGCCGGGGACTGGGTGCAGCAAGGGTGAAGTCATGCGCGGAATGTATCAGCCTCGAACGGGTGCTGGAACCTGACAAGTATGACAGCGTGACGTTGTCGGAGAAAGAATGGAACTGCGCTGGCAGGATGCCTACCAACAATTCAGCGCCGCGGAAGACGAGCAGCAGCTCTTCCAGCGGATCGCCGCCTATTCCAGGCGGCTGGGATTCGAATATTGCTGTTACGGCATTCGCGTACCGCTGCCCGTTTCGAAGCCCGCGGTCGCCATCTTCAATACCTACCCGGAAGGCTGGATGGCGCACTATCAGGCGCAGAACTATATCGAGATCGACTCGACGGTTCGCGACGGCGCACTCAGCACCAACATGATCGTCTGGCCGGACGTCGACAACATCGACCCATGTCCGCTGTGGCAGGACGCGCGCGATTTCGGGTTGTCGGTGGGCGTCGCGCAATCGAGCTGGGCGGCGCGCGGCGCGTTCGGCCTGTTGAGCATCGCCCGTCATGCCGACCGGCTGACGCCGGCCGAGATCAACATGCTGACGCTGCAGACGAACTGGCTCGCGAACCTGTCGCATTCGCTGATGAGCCGCTTCATGGTGCCGAAGCTGTCGCCCGCGGCGGGCGTCACGCTGACCGCGCGCGAGCGCGAGGTGCTGTGCTGGACGGCCGAGGGCAAGACCGCGTGCGAAATCGGCCAGATCCTCAGCATCTCGGAGCGGACGGTCAACTTCCACGTGAACAACATCCTCGATAAGCTCGGCGCGACCAACAAGGTCCAGGCGGTCGTCAAGGCGATCTCGGCCGGCCTCATCGAACCACCTTGACGTGACGTCGCGCGACGGTGGCGCCGGATGCGGCGGCCGCCGCGCCGCGGCTCACTCCATCATCGGCTCCGCTTCCTTCGCGGTCCAGCTCACGCTGGAAATGCTTTTCTCCATGCTCATCCGGCTCGCGATCTGCTCGAGCTTCTGCTGATCCTTCGGATGCAGCTTCAGCGTCGCGGTCACCTTCAGCCGGTCGGGTTGCTCGGGCACGTCTTCGCTCGTAAGGCTCTGGAACGACAGCGGCTTCGCATACATCGCGTTCGACAGCAGCGTGCGGATGTGCACTTCGTCGGCGGCGAGGCAGATCACGGTGATCTGGTATTCGCGCACGAGATCGGCATTCGACACGGGCGTTGCGTTGATGGCCTGGCTGACGCCGCGCAGCACCGTATTGGTGAGCAGCACGACGCCCGTGCCGGCGAGCGCCGGCACGTAGTGGCCGGAGCCGGCCAGCACGCCGACGGCGGCCGAGCACCACAGCGTCGCGGCGGTGTTGATGCCCTGGATCGAGCCCTTGTCGCGCATGATCACGCCGCCGCCGAGAAAGCCGACGCCCGACACGACGTACGCGGCGATCTGCGTGACGCCCGCGACGCCGTTGCCGGTCAGCACGCCGAGCGTGACGAACAGGCACGCGCCGCTCGCGACGAGCGTGATGGTGCGCAGGCCGGCCGTGCGCTGGCGCATCTGCCGCTCGAGGCCGATGGCGACGCCGCAGGCGAACGCGGTGAATAGACGGAGTGCGAAATCGAAAGTCATGGTTGTCCTGCCGTGCAAGAAGCGCATGCCGGCGCGCGTCGCCACGGCGCAAGGCCGAACGCGACGCGGCGATAGCCGTCATCGCGCGGTACTGTACCGCGCGAATGCGTCATTCAGTGTGAAACGGGGGGAGCGTGCGGCTCGCGGAACGCGAGCCGCGGCAGGAGAACTGCGGCGGACAGGCGTTCAGGCGGCAAGCGGCGCACGCAACGGAGTGCTGCAACTGTCCACGATGGTTCCTGAAGGAAGAATGGGCGGGATTCTAGTGGGCGGCGCGCGCCCGCGTCAACCGCCTCGCGGCGGCGCTACCGGGTCGTGCCGATCGTCCCCGTCGCGAGCGCGAGCGCGGCGGCGGCCGACAATGCGCCGGCATAGCTGTCGACTTCCGCGTTCCGCGCGGCGAGCAACTGGCTTTGCGCGATCGTCGCGTCGGTGACCGAGCCGACGCCGTTCCGGTACGCGGTCAGCGCCGCGTCGTAGCTGGTTTGCGCGGCATCGACGAGTGCCTTCGCGGCGTCGTGCGACGCCAGGCTCGTCTGCACCGCGTTCTGCGCGGCGACGACCTGGCGCACCGCTTCCTCCTTGGTCCGCGTGAGGCGAGCGGATGCGTTGTCCGCGTCGTTGCGCGCCTGCATCAAGACGGCGGAGCGCAAGCCGCCGTCGTACAGCGGAATCGTCACGCCGAGGAACACGCCGCCGCCGTAGCGGCTGCCGTTCAGGTTGACGGTCGGCGCCTGGTCGCCGATCGCGGGCAGCGCGGAGATGGACGTGCCGCCGCTCGCATACGACGTCGATGCGGACAGGAAGATCTTCGGCATGAACGCGGCTTGCGCTGCCTTGATCTTCGCGCGATTGGCCTTTTCGACCGCGAACGCGCCCTGCAGATCGGGGCGGCGCGCGATCGCGTCCGACACGATCGCATCGACCGACGAGCCGAGCGCGGGCGGCAGCGGCCGCTTCGGCAGCGCGGCGATCGTCGGCTTCGACAGCGGCGAGATGCCGAGCGCGGAGACGAGCGCGAGGTAGCCGTCGCTCTCGGCGCCGTTCGCCTGCACGAGCGCGAGGTTCGCCTGCGCGCGGTTCTGCGTCGCCTGCGCGAGCTCGACGACCGTGCCGACGCCGTGCTTGAGCCGCGCGCGGGACGCCGCAAGGATCGCATCCGCGTTCGCGAGGCCCTGTTGCGCGCTGAGCGCGCGCGAGCGGGCGGCTTCGTAGCGGTAGTACGAGACGGTCACGTCGTGGATCACCTGCTGGTGCACGGCCGTGAACGCGACGTTCGACGCGATCGACGCCTGCTCCGCCGCTTCGACGCGCGCCGCGCGGCCGCCGAAATCGAACAGCAACCATTGCAGCGACAGCGCCGAAATCGTGCCGTGCACGGTGGTGTTGCTCGACGAATCGCCGAGGATCGTCGACGTCGAACCGTGGTTCGCCTGGTACGCGCCCATTGCCGTCGCAGACAGGCGCGGCAGATAGGCGGACTTGGCGAGGCCGACCGCGAGCGCCGCGTTGCGCGCGTCGTTCCAGGCGATGCGGGTCAGCGGGTTCGCCGATTCAGCGAGATCGATCAGCTCGGGCAGCGTGTACGCATGCGCGGCATCGAGCGCGGCCGGCGCCGACACCGACGCGAGCGCCGGCGAGGCCGGCAGCGTGTAGTCGTGTGCACCTTGCGCGGATGCGCGCGGCGGCGCCGCCACGATGTCGCCCGCGGCCGACGTTTGCGGTTGCCACGGGCGGTCGGACGCCTCCGGCGCCAGATCGATCGACGACGTCGCGCAGCCGGCCAGCGCGACGGCGGTCGCGAGCGCGGCGGCGGCGATCGAGGCGGCCGGCGGTTCAGGTACGCGCATGAGGGGCAGACTCCTTCGGTGTGGCTTGACGGGCGGCGTCGGCGATCTGCGCGAGCCGCGTGTCGATCAGGTTCAGCAGCGCGTCGCGCGCGGGGTCGGTGGGGGCGGCGCTCGACGGCGGCGCCGGGGCACGCGCGCGGGGCATCGTTTCGTCATCGCCCGGCGCGGCCACGCGTGCGAGTTGCGCGCCGATCGCCGCGTCCCCGGGCTTGCGTTCGGCGAGCAGGAACAGCGGGCCTTCGAGCGCGCCGAGTTCCGCGAGTGCGCGTCGCCGGGTGGCCAGCCACGCCGCGGCCGGCCGCACCCACGACGGTTCGTAATGGACCAGGCCGAGCTCCTGCGAGATCGCCCCGTGACGCGCGAACGCGTCGGCCGCGAGCGCGCGCCGTTCGGCCGGCTGCGGGATCTGCGCGATGCGCCGCCACTGGTCGAGCAGCGCGGCGAACGCGACGTCGATCTGCTTGCCGATGCTGACGGGCCAGATGCGCGTGAACACCAGATACACGACGACGTTGCCGAGCAGGATGCCGATCGTGCGGTCGCGCGCGATCGTCAGGTCGAAGCCGGGTCCGGCGCCCTGAATCACGCACAGGAAAAACGCGAACGCAATCTGGAAGCCCGCATACGCGATGCGCGGCGATCCGAACGCGACCCACGCGGACAGCCACGCGCCGGCGAAGACGAGCGCCATCAGTTCGCCGATCGACGACAGCGCCGGCACGACGAATACGAGCGCGGCGGTGCCGAGCAATGCGCCGATCATGCAGCCGAAGATCCGCAGCGTGAGCTTCTCGACCGTTTCGGCCGTCGAGCCGAGCGACACGATGTAGCAGGTGACGACGCAGGTATGGATGCCCGACCAGTCGAGCTGCGAGTACAGCAGGTAGCAGAAGATCGCCGCCGCTGTCGTCTTCAGCGCATAGCGGATGTGGTCGGGATTGGTGCGTGCGTCGGGCAGGAAGAAGCCGCCGCGTGGGGCCGCTACCGGGGCGGCGGTGGGTGCTTCGGGCGTGGCGGCAGGGGCGGCGGGCGTTGCTTGGGCCGAAGCCTGCGCCGCTGCATCGGCCGTCGGGGCCGTCGCGCCCGGCTCCGCAAAATGCGTGATCGTTGCCTGCAGACCGGTCGCGACGACGCGCGCGAGCGGCGGCAGCGCGTCGGCGGGCGGCAGCGCGAGCGTCACGTCGACCGGGTAGCCACCCTGTTCGAGAATGGCGGCCATGTCGTCGAGCGTCGCGGCGATCGGCGTGGCGAACGCATCGGGCAGCCGCGCTTCCGGTTCGCGATCGGCCAGCGCGACGTCGACCATCAGCGCGGTGCTCGATGCGATCGCCTGTCGCAGCGCCGCGAAATCCGCGACGTCGGACGAGCCTTCGAGTTTCGACAGCTTGAGCCACGTGAGCAACGGCTTGTCGCCTTCGCGCAGGCTCGCGTCGAACGCGGCGCGTGCATCGTCGTCGTCGCGCAGTCGCCGCGCGGCGAGCCGCAGCCGCTTCGCGAGTTGCGCGTGCGCGAGCTTGCGCGGCGACGGCGCGATCAGCAGGTTGACGACGATCGCGACGCCGACGGGGATCGCGATCGTCAGCCAGATGTACAGCAGCGCGCGGGTGGCGGCTTCGCCGAACGGCGCGAGGCCGAGCTGGTCGAGCCCGAAGCCGACGATCATCGCGAGAATCGCGCCCACCGGGCGCAGCTTGCTCGCGGAAGTCAGGTACAGCAGGGCGACCGACAGCACGGCCATGCATGCGACGCGCAGGATCGAATAGTCGATGCTGAAGATCGCGATGCCGAGCACGAGCCCGATCACGATCGTGACGATCAGCAGCAGCGCGGCCGCGAGTACGACGCTCGTGACGCGGTCGGCGCGGATCATGAAGAACACGACGTATGCGGACAATGCGGCTTCGGGCGTGCCGTATGCGGCCGTCACGAGCGCGGTCAGCGCGCAGATCAGCGCGACGCGCACGGCCATGGCCGTGCGCCCCGGAAACGGCGCGAGCAGCCGCAGGACTTCGCGCGGGCCCGGCGTGCGGACCTCAGCGGCAGGCTGAGCCATGCCGGACCTCGACGATCGCGCTCGCGCCGACACGCACGAGCTTGCCGTCGGGTTCGTCGAGCTTCACGCGCACGGGGAAGCGCTGCGCGACGTGCACCCAGTTCACCGAGCGCTGCACGATCGGCAGCGAGCGCGGCAGGTTGATGCGATCGCTGTCCGCGATGCCGGCGCCGATGCCGACGACCTTGCCCGTCATCGGGCGGTCACGGTCGATCATCGAATAGACGGTCGCGCAGTCGCCGACCGCGATGCGATTGAGCGACGTCTCGCGGAAGTTGCCGACCGCGAACCATTCGCTCGCGTCGATCAGCGTGAAGATCGACTGGTTCGGTGCGAGGGTTTCGCCGGGGAGTACGCTCAGCCCCGTCACGAGCCCGTTGTGCGGCGCGCGCACGACCGTGTCGTCGAGCGCATGCTGCGCGCGGGCCAGCGCGGCTTCGCGTGCATGCAGCGTCGCGATCGCGTCGGCATCGTCGCCGATCGTCTGCGCGGACGCGCGCTGTTGCTCCTGCGCCTGCGCGAGCGACACGGACGCGTCGCGCTGGCGCACCTTCGCCTGGTCGAACTGCTGCGCGCTGACGTAGCCCTGCGCGGCGAGCGGCGCGAGCCGGTTCACGTCGCGCGTCGCGAGATCGTAGTTCTGCGTCGCGCGCTTGACCTGCTCGGCGGCGACGGATGCGTTCGAGCGCTCGCCGATCAGCGAACGGCGGCGGGTGTCGAGCGACGCGCGCGCGAGTTCGAGGTCGGCCTGCGCCTGCGCGACGCTCAGCCGGTACGGCACGGGATCGATCACGTACAGCAGGTCGCCTTTCGCGACGCGCTGGTTTTCATGCACCGCGAGCTGCACGATGCGGCCGCCGACCGGCGACGCGACGTGCACGACGTCCGCGTCGATCGACGCATCGTCGGTGGACGGATAGGCGGTCGTGCGATGGTACGCGTACGCGAGCGCCGCGATGCCGAGCGCGACGATCGCGAGCGCGATCACGCGGCCTTTGACGGACGGGCGGGCGATGCCGGCGGCCTTCATGCGAACGGCCCCGTGCCGGCGAGCCAGACGATCACGGCGACCACGAGCCCGATCGCGGTGCAGACGGCGAGCTGGTAGGGCACCGTCGCGGCCCAGCCGGTCGCGACGAACACGCGGTGAGCGACGATCGCGCCGACGATGCCGACGATCGCGCTGACGAGCCACAGCGGGAAATACGCGCCGAACAGCACGTAGGACGGTGCGCCGCGCGATGCGCAGCCCGCGAGCGGCAGGGCGGGCGCCAGCACGGCGGCGACGCGCAGGGGCGCGCGCGGCGTTGTTTTTCTCATGGTGTGACGAGCTCGACGTTGGGGGTGGATGCCGGGCGCGGCGCAATGCGGATCGTCGCCGCGACGACGATTCCAGGATACGGAGGCGATCATAAATCAGCGCGATGCGGATCGCCAGCCATCCGGCATGTTCACCGCATCGGCCGAGGCTGGCCGTGGCCGCGTCGTCAGTCATGCCGGACGATCCGGCGGCGCGTGTCGGCAGCGATGATCGGATCGCCGCGATTTTGCCAGCACCCGCTCGCGTAGGGTTGCTAACGGACTGTAAAGGATCGTCAGATGAAATCGCGCGGCGGAATTTGCCATGCCGACGCAGCGGCAATCGGCGCGCAAACCGTCGATTGCCGCTTGGACCCATGCAAATCCGGTGGGCCCGCTGACCGCGCGGATCCTCGACGAGCCGGCCGACGAGATAGTGGCGGAGCACGCCCGGCAGGAACGCGCTCATCGCCGTGGTGTTCGCGAACATGCGTACGTGGCCTTTTACGCCCGACGCCTGTTCCTGCCGGTTGCCGGTCAGCTGCCGGAGCTGGCGCAGCACGCCGCGCGCATGCGTGTCGCCCGGCGCGGTCAGCGTGACGCCCTGGCTCGTGCGGCTCGGCAGTTCCACGCCGACCTGCTCCTCGACGGGCTTGATGCGCATGATCGCGGCCGGCCGCGACAAATGCGCGCGTTCGGGGGCGCACGTGGGGATGTTCGCTTCGGCGATCTGCGTGAAAAGTTTGAAGTCGACGAGAACGAAGCGCATGGCCGTGGCGGCGGGAGGATGGCCGATTGGCGTGTAAAGCGGCACGGCGCTGCGCCGCCGGCCGCGACCCGTCGTCGCGGCCGGGATCTGTGTACCATCGTGCGTATGGCGCGACGCGCGGCACCGGGCATCACGGCCCGCGCGACGCGCGTCGGGGAAGCAGTACTGCAACGAAGGTGAACGTTCCATGCGAAGTTTCTTTGTCCGGTTCATTGCAATCGGCGTGCTGTTCCATCTGTACGTCGGGATGCGGATCATTCCCGACGCATTCGCGTCGCCGCTCGCACGCACGATCGCGGCGCTCGTGCTGGCGAGTTTCGTCATCCTGATTCCGGTCGGCATGTTCTCGCGCCGTTTCGACGAAGGGTGGGCGGCGACGCTGGTCGGCTGGGCCGGCGCGCTCGCGATGGGTTTCTTCTCGTCGCTGCTGGTGCTGACGTTCCTGCGCGAAATCGTGCTGCTCGGCGTGCTCGCGTGGCGGCATCTCGGGCATGACGGCGCATGGAGCCGCGCGGCGCCCGACACGGCGCTCGGCGTGCTGGCCGTCGCGGTGCTCGCGACCGCGATCGGGTTCGTCGGCGCGCGCCGTACGGCGGCGGTCAAGCGCGTGTCGATTCCGGTCGCCGGGTTGCCGGCCGCGCTCGACGGGCTGACGATCGTGCAACTGTCCGACATCCACGTCGGGCCGACGATCAAGCGGCCCTACATCGAACGGATCGTGCGCGCGGTCAATGCGCTCGACGCCGACCTGGTGGTCGTGACGGGCGACGTGGTGGACGGTTCGGTCAAGCGCCTGCGCGAACACACGGCGCCGCTCGGCCAGATGCGCTCGCGGCACGGCAGCTTCCTCGTGACGGGCAACCACGAGTACTACGCGGGTGCGCATGCATGGATCGACGAGTTTCGTCGTATCGGGCTGACGGTGCTGCTCAACGAGCACGTGCTGATCGAGCACGGCGGCGCGCGCGCGGTGCTCGCGGGCGTGACCGATTTCACGGCGGGCGGCTTCGATCCCGCGCATCGCAGCGACCCTGCGCAGGCGCTGGCGGGTGCGCCGCGCGACGTCGGCACGAAGATCCTGCTCGCGCACCAGCCGCGCAGCGCGGAAGCGGCGAACCGCGCGGGCTTTACCGTACAGTTGTCAGGGCACACGCATGGCGGCCAGTTCCTGCCGTGGCCGCCGTTCGTGCGGTTGCAGCAGCCGGTGATCGGCGGGCTGAACCGCTTCGGCGACATGTGGCTGTATACGAGCCGCGGCACCGGCTACTGGGGACCGCCGAACCGTTTCGGCGTGCCGTCCGAGATCACGCTGATTCGGTTGACGCGCGGCTAGCCGATGGCCGGGAGGCGGCCGTCGCGCGATACGAACGCGCCTCGCGGTGCACGGCGGCTTCCTGTCGGCCTTTCGGCGGCGAATGACAGCGCATGGCGGCGCGCGGCGCCGTTGGCTAGTATGCAGACATGCGTCGTTCGCTCCGATCCTTGCCCGTTCCTGCCGACATGTCGACCCCCGATCTCTTCGCTGACACGCCCGTGCCCGACGTGGACTGGTACCCGGACTGGCTTGCGCCAGCCGACGCCGATCGCGCGCTGGCCGCGCTGATCGGCGAGGTCGCGTGGCGGCAGGACACGATCCGCACGCCGCGCGGACGCATTCCGTTGCCGCGGCTCACCGCGTGGCAGGGCGAACCGGATGCCGTGTACGTGTATTCGGGGATCCGCAACGTCCCCGAGCCCTGGACGCCGGCCGTGCTCGAGCTGAAGCAGGCGGTCGAGGCGACCTGCGGCGTGCGTTTTAACAGCGTGCTGCTCAACCGCTATCGCAACGGGCTGGACAGCCTCGGCTGGCATGCGGACAACGAACCCGAACTCGGCGACGCGCCAGTGATCGCGTCGGTGAGCCTCGGTGCGATGCGCGTGTTCGATCTTCGTCATCGCGCGATCGGCATTACGCATGCATACCGTCTCGTACATGGCAGCCTGCTCGTGATGCGCGGACGCACGCAGGCCGAATGGCAGCACCGCGTGCCGAAGGCGCCGGGCGTGCAGGGCGAACGTGTGAACCTGACCTTCCGGCGCGTGTCGATGGCGGGCGGATAGGTCGCGCCCCGTTTCTTTGATTCACGAAAGGTGGACGCAAGCAATCGGCCGCGCGTGCGGCACGTTGCCGCACGAACGCGATGCCGGACGATGCGACCGGGCGCTGAGGCCCGTCCCGTATGGATTTCAGGTAGATTCGATCGACCACGCAGTTCCGATAGGTGAGTGAAACCTCTGATGGTGCGTCGCAACAATTCCTGAATAAACTGTCGAATGACAGAAGTGCGTCGGCATGCCGGCGCGATCCTTTCGACATGTCTCCGTGCGTGGCCGACGCAGCGCGCAACGGGGCAGGAGCAAAACGCGTGACCGTACTCGACCCTTCCTTCGCACCCTCGCTGCACGTCTTCGAGCAAGACGACGGATGGCAATGGGCGCTGACGGTGAAGCGGGCGACCGGCGTCGGCGTGAAAGTCGTGGCGTTCAGCCGGGAAGGCTTTCGCGGCGAAGCCGAGGCATACGCCGCCGGCCAGCTCGCCCGCGCCGAATATGACGCCGCCGTGACGGCCTGACGCCGTCGCGGCGATCCCGCCCGAGGATCGTCTTCCTCCGTGCCGTCCGTTACCGGGCGGTGCTTTCCCGACTGCTTTCCATTTTTCGCTTTTCGCGGGTGGCGAGAGGCGACTGTCCGCTCGCGTTTGCCGCGCCATCTGTCCTCGCGTCGACGATGCGACGCGCATGGCGAAAGCCTGTACGCGCTCGCGAGCCCCCGAGCAAGTACGTACTGCGTTCGGCGCGAGCAAGCCCGGAAAACGCCCGGCCATATCGTAATAAAATATGACGTTATCGCACCGGCGAGACGATGACGTCCCGCCTTCCTGAAAGGAGCTATCCGTGCAACTGACCCAGTTAGGCGGGCATGTCGCCCAATCCGGTGCCGCCGAGCGGCAAAAACACGCGCAAGCGTTGATGTTCGGGATGGCGAACATCGACGAATACGTGTCCGGCGGCGTCTGCTACGACGCCGCGGCGTACGTCCGGTATCTGCTGCGCGCCGACGCGATGATCGCACCGGGCGCGCTGCTCGACACGATCGGCCAGCTATGGAAGACGCGCTTCAACTTCGAGACCGGCAATCAATGGGACGGGCGCGCGAGCATTCCCGCGGGCACCGCGGTGGGCTTCGCGCGGGGCACCAATGTCTTTCACGCCGCGATCGCCGTCGGCGGTACCCGAATCCGCGGGATTAACGGTGGCTTGCTGGGCGCCGGATGGCTGCATCCGGTCGATCTGACGCGGGTACTGCAGCCGGACCCGGCCGGCGGCTTTGCGTACGACCGCACGACCATTCGCGTCTATCTGTCGCGCCTGTAGGCTGTCCGGTGTCGAGTCTCACGCTCCGGCCAGCGTCGCCCGACCAGTGCCGCGCGCGGCCGCCTTCCGGCCGTCCGGCGATTTCCGCATGGCGTCGCGCCGTCCAACGCTGCTATCCTCTCGACCTTGAATGACGTGCGATGGCGGCGGGCGCGCATGCCGCATCGCGGCGCTGCGCGCCGGTGCGAGCCCACGCGCGCACTGAGGTAGCATGACTGAATATCCACGACGATCGACGACCTGTTTCGTGACTGACTTCCTTCCGTCCATGTCCACATGGTCAAGACAACGATGAGCGGTGCACCCGATCCGGCGGCGCCCGGCGACGACGAGTCGTCGGGCGGCGCTTCGTCCTATCTGGTGCCGGGGCTCGAGCGCGGGCTGCGGATTCTCGCCGAATTCTCCGCGCGCGAGCCTGTACTCGGCGCGCCCGAGCTGTCGAAGCGCATCGGCATTCCGCGCACGACCACGTTCCGCCTGCTGCAGACGCTCGAGGCGCTCGGTTTCCTCGAGCGCGTGAACGGCGACCGCTATTTCCGGCTCGGCGTCGGCGTATTGCGGCTCGGCTTCGAATACCTGAATTCGCTCGAACTGACCGATCTCGGCGCGCCCGTGCTCGAACGGCTGCGCGATTCGACCGGCCTGTCGACGCACCTGCTGATCCGCGATCAGCGCGACGTGGTGTTCGTCGCGAAGGCGCAGAGCAATACGTCGATGTTCGGTTCGGTGAAGGTGCACGTCGGCACGCGCCTGCCCGCGCATGCGACCGTGCATGGCCACGTGCTGATGGGCGACCTGACGCGCGATGCGCTGCGGCAGCTCTACCCGGAGAAGAAACTCGAACGGTTCACCGAGCGCACGCCCGGCACCGTCGACGAACTGTACGAACGCGTGCGTCATTACGCACGGCTCGGCTACGCGGTCAGCGAGGCGGCATTCGAGAGCGGCATTTCGGCCGTGACCGCGCCGGTGCGCGATCATTCGGGTTCGATCGTCGCGGCGATCACTGCGACGGTGCCGCGCTCGGAGATCGGCGACGCCGGCGAGAAGGAGCGGCTCGTCGAAGCCGTGTGCGGCGCGGCGGTCGACCTGTCGCAACGGCTGAACTATCGTCCGCTCGAAAGCGATCCGACGTTCGCGCATGCGCGCCACAAGGTCGCGATGTTCTGACGCGTGCGCGTCGTACCGGCCGCGGCGCGCGGCATCCCAGACGAAGAGAGCGGCCCGCGGGCCGCTCTTGTCGTTTTCGGGCGCCGAAGCCTGGTGCCTGAACGCGCTCAGAACGAGTGATGAATCCCGGTCAGCACGATCACCTGGTTCGCGGTGCTCGACACGCCGGCCGTGAAGAACGCAGCCTTTGCGCCGCCCGAACCGTGTTCATACAGCACGTTCGCATACAACTGCGTGCGCTTCGACAACGCGTAGATGTCGCCGAGTTCGACCTGCGTCCAGCGGCGGCCGGCCAGCGTCGTGGTCGCCGCGCCGCCCGCGATCGTGTTGAACGCGCTGCTGCGGTAGTTCACGCCCGCGTCGTAGCTCTGGAACGTGTCGGAAAACCCGTTCGACTGCATCTTCACGCGCGTGTAGAGGCCATGCACGAGGAAGTCGCCGATCTGGTACGACGCGCCCGCGCCGATGTTCTCGACCTTGTTCGCGAGGTAGCCGTTCGCGGTGTTCTGCCCCTGGAACGACGTGATGCCGGTCTGGCCGATCAGGATCGAGCGGTCGTGCTCGTTCGAGTAGACGGCCGACGCCTTGAACGGCCCGTTCGCGTAGTTCAGCGCGACGCCGACCGATTTGCCGGTCGAGAAGTTCGTCGTGTTGCCGAGCGCGAGCGTGGCCGCGGCCGAGAAACCGGCGAACGTCGGTGAGCGGTACTTGACCGAATTGTTGTACGGTACGTTGCCGGTCGCGGCGAGCCCGTCGATGTTGCCCGGATGGAACGCAAACCAGCTCAGCGCGAGGTACGCGGTGCTGAGCGGATCGAGATAGTCGAACGTCAACGGCGTCTGGCGGCCGAGCGTCAGCGTGCCGTAGCGCTCCGAGCCGAGGCCGACGAACGCCGCGCGGTTCCAGATCGTGTTCGCGGTCGCGAACTGGCCGTTGTTCGTATAGAAGCCGTTTTCCAGCTGGAAGATCGCCGACAGCCCGCCGCCGAGATCTTCCTTGCCCTTCAGGCCCCACCGGTCGGGCTGCGTATTGCCCTGGATCATTGCCCACTTCGCGTGGCCGCCGACGTTGTTCACGTACGCGACACCCGCGTCCATGCTGCCGTACAGCGTCACGCTGCTTTGCGCCCACGCGCCCGACGCGGCGCCCATTCCGATGACTGCCGCTGCTACCGCATGCTTGACCATTTCGTCTCCTGACTCTCCAACCTGATGAATACGTGTTGTGACGGCCTGCGCAGGCACGGCCGGCCGTCGCGCATGTTCATCGCCGAGTGGGCATTCTTGTGTTCCATATAAGGAACAACGTACCTTTGATGGAATGGAGTATAGAGGTGTCGCACGCCGGATCAAAAATAAATTTTTCGGGACGGATGGATGCCGTCCGGAGACCAGCCTGCGCGGCGTCATGTCTCGAAACAGTCGATAAATACCCGTCGTAAAACAAAAAATCACATTCGATAGGGTAAGTGGAGGGACAGGTCGACCTGCCGGTCGGTGTTTTCCCTAGGACATGCAGCTTTTTGTTTTACTCGTGGAAGGTCGCTCCTATAATCACCATCCATAAACTGCTGTTCCGGATATGGAACAAATCAAGAGTCGATCAGAAGGAAGGGTGCGAGATGTCTGAGCAATGGATTTGCGCCGGTCACGCCGGCGCACTGTCGGAAGACACGCCGATCGAGTTCAAGCGGACCGACGGCGTGGAAATCGGGATCTACCGCGTCGGCGACGCCGTGTATGCGCTCGAGAACGTGTGCCCGCATGCGTACGCGCTGCTGACGCAGGGCTTCGTCGACGAAGGCACGGTCGAATGCCCGCTGCACGAGGCCGTGTTCGACATCAAGACGGGCGAATGCCTGAAGGGTCCGGGCGGGCGCGCGCTGAAGCAGTACGCGGTGCGCCTCGCCGGTGAAGAAATCCAGATCAAGGTGGAGTGACATGAAAGAAGCGACCGTCAATTTCAATCCCTTCCTGAAGCCGTGGGTGGCGCCGCAGCCGAACAACGTCGCCGGCAAGGGGCGGATCGAGATCCCCGGCCAGGTCGAGAACCAGGTCTGGCAGAACCGCAAGGCCGAGCCGACGCAGTACGAGAACGACCTCGGCGATGCGCTCGAACGCGTGTTCGAGAGCGGTGCGACCGAACTGGAAGACGTCGTCGCGGGCCTGAACCGCATCGGTTTTCGCGCGCCGGACGGCACGGCTTGGACACCTGAGCGTTTTCGCGCCGAAATGGCCTCGCTGGCGGAATGAACGCACCAACCGCGCCGCGCGCCTGAGCGCCGATCCGAAGACAACCGCATCCGGAGCACACTGATGACGTCCCCCGTACAACACGAAACCCAACACGACCCGGTCCGCGATTACCTCGACCGCGGCATCAAGAACTACTGGTATCCCGTCACGCCAAGCTGGCAGGTGTCGAACGCGCCCGTCGGCGTCACGCGCCTGTCCGAGCAGATCGTGCTGTGGCGCGATCACGAAGGAAAGGTCCACGCGCTGGAAGATCGCTGCCCGCACCGCGGCGCGCGCCTGTCGCTCGGCTGGAACCTCGGCGGCAACATCGCGTGCTGGTATCACGGCATCGAAGTCGACGGCGGCGGCACGGTCAACCGCGTGCCGGCCGTATCGAACTGTCCGCTCGAAGGCACGAAGTGCGTGAAGTCGTATCCGGTCGAAGAGAAGGCCGGCGCGATCTTCCTGTGGTTCGGTGACGAAGCGCACGGCGAGCCGGCGCCGCTGAACCTGCCGGAAGAACTGGTCGCCGACGAGTACGCGCACTTCCTGTGCGTGTCGAACTGGAAGTGCAATTACCAGTATGCGATCGACAACGTGATGGACCCGATGCACGGCGCGTATCTGCATGCGACGTCGCACTCGATGGCCGAAGGCGACAAGCAGGCCGACATGCGCGTGCGCAAGACGGAAACGGGCCTGATGTTCGAGAAGATCGGCCAGCGCGACGTGAACTTCGACTGGGTCGAACTTGGCGAAACGGGTTGCCTGTGGATGCGCCTCGCGATTCCGTACAAGCAGAAGTTCGGTCCCGGCGGCAATTTCGGGATCATCGGCTTCGCGACGCCGGTCGACGGCGACAACTGTCAGGTCTACTTCTGGCGTACGCGCAAGGTCGGCGGCTGGCAGCGCGACGTGTGGCGCTTCATGTACCGCAACCGCCTCGAGGGCCTGCACTGGGACGTGCTCGAGCAGGATCGCTACGTCCTCGAAAGCCTCGCGCCGCAGGCGCGCGATCACGAATACCTGTACCAGCACGACGTCGGCATCACGCGTGTGCGCCGGATGCTGCGCCAGCGTGCGCAGGAGCATCTGTCCGCGCTCGACGCGCATCGCGCGGCCCACGCCGCCTCGGAGCCCGCGAATGGCTGAATCCGCTCCGGTCGTGGCGCTGCCCGGTCGCCGCGTGCTGGTCACGGGCGGCGCGCGCGGTCTCGGCGCCGCATTCGTGAAGGCGCTGGTCGAAGCGGGCGCACAGGTCGCGTTCGGCGACGTGCTGGTCGACGAGGGCCGCGCGCTGGCCGCGCAGCTCGCGCAAGCCGGCCACACCGCGCATTTCTTCGCGCTCGACCTCGCCGATCCGGCCAGCATCGACGCGTTCGTCGCACAGGCCGCGGCGGCGCTCGGCGGCATCGACGCGCTGATCAACAACGCGGCGATCACGAACTCCGGCGGCAAGCTCTCGACGCAGCTCGACGTGTCGACGTGGGATGCCGTGATGACCGTGAACGTGCGCGGTGTGTGGCTCGTCAGCAATGCGGCGCTCCCGCACCTCGCGCAATCGGGCCGCGGCGCGATCGTGAACCTCGCATCGGACACCGCGCTGTGGGGCGCGCCGAAGCTGCTCGCGTACGTCGCGAGCAAGGGCGCGGTGATCGCGATGACGCATGCGCAGGCACGCGAGTTCGGCGCGCACGGCGTGACGGTCAACGCGATCGCGCCGGGGCTGACCGAAGTCGAGGCGACGGCCTACGTGCCCGCCGAGCGCCATGCGTTCTACCTGCAGGGCCGTGCGCTCACGCGCGCGCAGGTGCCCGACGACGTGACGGGCCCCGTGCTGTTCCTGCTGTCGGACGGCGCGCGCTTCGTGACGGGTCAACTGCTGCCGGTGAACGGCGGCTTCGTAATGAACTGATTTGAAGTTTTCACTCGGAATGAAGGAGAGGACGATGGCGGACGCCGATCTCGAACGCAAGTCGTGGGACCAGCCGGAAGGCGCAAGCTTCAACGACTGGATGGAAGGGCGCGTCGCGCGCTATGCGACGCGGCGCTACGACTGGGACGCACTGAAGTTCCAGGCCGACTACGACCCGAAGTACCGCCGTGCGCAGATGCGCTACGTCGGCACGGGCGGCACGGGCGTCGCGAAGGACGTCAACACGGTGCCGGCCGGCAACTTCACGTTTTCGACGATGGTGATCCCCGCCGGCAACATTGGCCCGAGCCACATCCATATCGACGTCGAGGAAATCTTCTTCGTGCTGCGCGGCAAGATGAAGGTGATCTGCGAGCGCGACGGCGAGACCTGGGAAGCGATCCTCGGCGAGCGCGACCTGATCTCGGTGCCGCCGGGCGTATATCGAACGGAAATCAACATCGGCGAGGAAGACGCGCTGATGTGCGTGATGCTCGGTTCGTCGAAGCCGATCACGCCGACGTATCCGCCCGATTCGCCGCTCGCGAAGATCAAGCGTTGAGACGGAGCCGGTGAAGCAATGAGTGTCATCGACAAACGCGAACGTGAACGCGACCGCACCGCGGCGTTCGCCGCGCTGCTCGGGCAGTTTCCCGAACAGCGTTGCGAAGCCGGCGCGGCGGGCACGATCGGCTACCGGGAGGCCCGCGCGCAGCATGCGGGCCGCACGCTGCCCGTCGTGCTGCTGCACGGAATCGGCTCGGGCGCGGCATCGTGGGTGAGCCAGCTCGATACGCTGCGCGCATCGCGGCGCGTGCTCGCGTGGGATGCGCCCGGTTACGGCGTGTCGACGCCCGTGCACGGCGCGTCGCCGGCCGCCGCCGATTACGCGGCATCGCTGAACGCGTGGCTCGAGGCACTTGGCATCGAGCGTTGCGTGCTGGTCGGGCATTCGCTCGGCGCGATCGTCGCGGGCGGGTTGGCTCGCGTGATGCCCGCGCGGATCGCCGGCCTGCTGCTGATTTCGCCGGCGGGCGGCTACGGCAACGCACCGGCCGACACCCGCGAATCACGCCGCGACGCGCGGCTCGCGATGCTCGCGGAACTCGGCCCGGCCGGGCTCGCCGAGCAGCGCAGCGGCAACATGTTGTCCGGCTTCGCGAACGAGGACGCGCGTGCGTGGGTGCGCTGGAACATGGCGCGCATCGTGCCGGCCGGCTACGCGCAGGCCACGCATCTGCTCGCGAACGCCGATCTCGCGGCCGATCTCGCCGGTTTTCGCGGCCGCACGGCCGTGGCCGTCGGCGCGAACGATGCGATCACGCCGCCGGCCGCGTGCGAGCGGATCGCCGCGGCCGCGCACGTCGGGCTGCAGGTGATTCCGCAGGCGGGTCATGCGGGTTACGTCGAACAGCCGGCAGTCTATTCATCGCTGATCGACGGCTTCTGTCGCCAATGCGATCGTCAACGGGGGCTGGAATGAGCGAACCGTTGCAACAACGGCAGGACGCGGACAACGCGAAGGCCGAAGCCGGCTACGTGGTGCCGGGCCTCGAACGCGGGCTGCGCATTCTCGCCGAATTCTCGCCGCGCGAGCCCGTGCTCGGCGCGCCCGAACTGTCGAAACGGCTCGGCATTCCGCGCACGACGGTGTTCCGTCTGCTGCAGACGCTCGAATCGCTCGGCTTTCTCGAA
Source organism: Burkholderia sp. AU17457 (assembly GCF_002223255.1). NCBI lineage: Bacteria > Pseudomonadati > Pseudomonadota > Betaproteobacteria > Burkholderiales > Burkholderiaceae > Burkholderia > Burkholderia sp. AU17457. Next base: position 1,514,976 of record NZ_NKFB01000005.1, on the reverse strand, counting down.
CGCGCGGACAAGGATCGCAACTACAAGCTCGGCATCGCCGTGCTGCGGCTCGGCTTCGAATACCTGAGCTCGCTGGAATTGACCGACCTCGGGCTGCCGGTGATCGAGAGCCTGCGCGATGCGACCGGCTTCACGACGCATATCGTGATTCGCGACGGCCGCGACGTGGTGTTCGTCGCGAAGGCGCAGAGCCAGTCGCCGGTGTTCAGCTCGATCCGCGTGAACGTCGGCACGCGGCTGCCCGCGCATGCGACGACGCACGGCCACGTGCTGATGGGCGACCTGTCGCTGAAGGAACTGCACGCGCTGTATCCGGAAGGCATGCTGAACCGGATGACGAGCGCGACGCCGGAGACGGTCGACGCGCTCTACGAAGTGATTCGCGAGGATGCGCTGCGCGGCTACGGCGTCAGCAATTCGTCGTTCGAGCGCGGGATCTCGGTTGTCACGGCGCCGGTGCGCAACGAGACGCAGAAGATCGTCGCGTGCATCACGGTGACGGTGCCGCGTCCGGAGATCGACGCGGCGCTGATCGCGGACGGGCTGATCGACAAGGTGCAACGCGCGGCGGCGGAATTGTCGCGGCGGCTCAATTACCGCTCGGATGACGAGCACACGTTTCTGAAAGCATTAGGACTCCGATGATCAAGATCGATCTGACCGGGCAAGTAGCAGTGGTGACGGGCGGCTCGTCCGGCATCGGCCTCGCGACGGCCGAACGGTTCCTGCAGGCCGGCGCATCGGTCGCGATTTGCGGCCGCGACGGCCACCGCCTCGCACGCGCCGAAGCAATGCTTCGCGACAAGTACGCAGACGCACAACTGCTGGCCGCACGCTGCGACGTGCTCGACGAAGCCGACGTGACCGCATTCGCGCAAGCGGTGTCCGCACGATTCGGCCGCGCCGACATGCTGGTCAACAACGCCGGCCAGGGCCGCGTGTCGACCTTCGCCGACACGACCGACGACGCATGGCGCGAAGAACTCGAGCTGAAGTACTTCAGCATCATCCGCCCGACACGCGCATTCCTGCCGCTGCTGCGCGATGCGGCCGCGCCGACGATCACCTGCGTGAACTCGCTGCTCGCGCTACAACCGGAGCCGCACATGGTCGCGACGTCGTCGGCGCGCGCCGGCGTGCTGAGCCTCGTGAAGTCGCTCGCGACCGAACTCGCGCCGCAGCGCATCCGCGTGAACTCGATCCTGATCGGCATCGTCGAGTCGGGGCAGTGGCGCCGCCGCCATGAAGCGCAGGCGCAGCCCGGCGAAAGCTGGGAGGCGTGGACGGGCACGCTCGCCCGCAAGAAGAACATTCCGCTGAATCGCTTCGGCAAGCCCGACGAGGCGGCCTGGGCCCTTTTTTATCTCGCAACGCATCTGTCGTCCTACACGACGGGCAGCCATATCGACGTTTCTGGAGGCTTTGCACGCCATGTCTGAAAAAACCACGGTTGGCGAGCTGATTGCCGCCTTTCTCGAGCAGTGCGGCGTGAAAACCGCATTCGGTGTCATCTCGATCCACAATATGCCGATCCTCGACGCGATCAACTCGCGCGGCAACATCCGGTATGTCGGCGCACGTGGCGAAGCCGGTGCGCTGAACATGGCCGACGGGCTGGCCCGCGTATCGGGCGGCCTCGGCGTCGCGTTCACGAGCACGGGCACGGCGGCCGGCAACGCGGCCGGCGCGATGGTCGAGGCGCTGACGGCCGGCACCGCGCTGCTGCACATCACCGGGCAGATCGAGACGCCGTACCTCGACCAGGATCTCGCGTACATCCATGAAGCGCCCGACCAGTTGTCGATGCTCGACTCGATCTCGAAGGCCGCGTTCCGCGTGCGCACGGTCGAAACCGTGCTGCCGACGATCCGCGAAGCCGTGCGCGTCGCGCAGACCGCGCCGACGGGCCCCGTGTCGGTCGAGATTCCGATCGACATCCAGGCAGCCGAAATCGAATGGCCGGAAGACCTCGCACCGGCCCACGTCGCGGTGCGCGAGCACGATAGCACCCGCGTCGCGAAGCTCGCCGACGCACTCGCGGCCAAGCGCCGTCCACTGCTGTGGCTCGGCGGCGGCGCGCGGCATGCCCGCGCGGAAGTCGAACGCCTCGTGAAGCTCGGCTTCGGCGTCGTGACGAGCGTGCAGGGCCGCGGCGTGCTGCCGGAAGATCACCCGGCGACGCTCGGCGCGTTCAACGTGCATGCATCGGTCGAAGCGTTCTACAAGACCTGCGACGCGCTCGTCGTGGTCGGCTCGCGCCTGCGCGGCAACGAAACGCTGAAGTACAAGCTTGCGCTGCCGCAGCCGCTGTTCCGCGTCGATGCCGATGCGCTCGCCGACAACCGCGGCTATCGCAACGCGCTGTTCGTGCACGGCGATTCGAAGCGCGTGCTGGCCGAGCTGGCCGACCGCCTCGAAGGCCGCCTGTCGGTCGATCCGCAATTCGCGGCCGACCTCGCGGCGGCTCGCGAGGACGCGGTGGCCGACGTGGCGAAGGGCCTCGGGCCGTACAGGAAGCTCGTCGACACGCTGCAGGCCGCCGTCGGCCGCGACTACAACTGGGTGCGCGACGTGACGATCTCGAACAGCACGTGGGGCAACCGCCTGCTGAAGATCTTCGAGCCGCGCGCGGGCGTGCATGCGCTCGGCGGCGGCATCGGCCAGGGCATCCAGATGGGCATCGGCGCGGCGCTGGCCGGTTCGGCGGCGAAGACGGTCTGCCTCGTCGGCGACGGCGGCCTGATGGTCAACGTCGGCGAGCTCGTCACGGCCGTGCAGGAAAACGCGAACGTGATGATCGTGCTGATGAACGACCAGTGCTACGGCGTGATCCGCAACATCCAGGACGCGCACTACGGCGGCCGCCGCTGCTTCGTGCAGCTGCATCAGCCCGATTTCGCGCAGTTCTGCGCGAGCTTCGGCCTCACGCACTACCGGATCACGTCGCTCGACCAGGCCGAAGCGATCGTGCGCGAAGGGATCGCGAAGGAAGGGCCGGTGATGGTCGAGGTCGACATGCTGTCGGTCGGCTCGTTCGCGTCCGCCTTCGCGGGCCCGCCGGTGAAGAAGGAAGCGCCGACGGAGCGCCAGTATGCGTAACGGGCACAAGCGGGCACCCGTCGACGTCGCGATGATCGGCTTCGGCGCGATCGGCGCGGCCGTGTACCGCGCGGTCGAGCACGACGCGTCGCTGCACGTCGCGCACGTGATCGTGCCGGAGCATCAGCGCGACGCGGTGCAGCGCGCGCTCGGCAGTGCGGTGGAGGTCGTGTCGTCGGTCGACGCGCTGGCCCGCCGCCCCGCGTTCGCGCTCGAATGCGCGGGCCACAGCGCGCTCGTCGATCACGTCGTGCCGTTGCTGAAGGCCGGCACCGACTGCGCGGTCGCGTCGATCGGCGCGCTGTCCGATCTCGCGCTGCTCGACGTGCTGTCGCAGGCCGCCGACGAAGGCGGCACCACCGTGACGCTGCTGTCCGGCGCGATCGGCGGCATCGATGCGCTGGCGTCCGCGCAGCAGGGTGGCCTCGACGAAGTGCTGTACGTCGGTCGCAAGCCGCCGCTTGGCTGGCTCGGCACGCCGGCCGAGGAACTGTGCGACCTGCGCGCGATGACCGCGGAGAAGGTGATCTTCGAAGGCACTGCGCGCGATGCGGCGCGGCTGTATCCGAAGAACGCGAACGTCGCGGCGACGGTCGCGCTCGCGGGCGTCGGCCTCGACGCGACGCACGTGCGCCTGATCGCCGATCCGGCCGTCGAGCGCAACGTGCACCGCATCACCGCGCGCGGCGCATTCGGCGAGATGTCGCTGGAAATGAGCGGCAAGCCGTTGCCCGACAACCCGAAGACGTCCGCGCTGACGGCGTACAGCGCGATCCGCGCGCTGCGCAACCGCGCGGCCTGCTGCGTGATCTGACCGGACCATCGAGCGTCCGCCCGCGCCACGGCGAGGGCGGATGTGCAGAGACAGACTTGTGAGACTTGTGACATGACTCCTTTCGATACGCGCCTCGTGCCCGACGGCAACATCCTGATCGGCGGCGAGTGGCGGCGCGGCCGCGGCGCGCCTTACGCGAGCCTCTATCCGGCCGACCAGTCGCTGAACATGGAAGTGTCGACGGCGAACGCGGAGGACGCGGCCGACGCCATCGTGGCCGCCGACGCCGCATGGCGCCGCGCCGACTGGGCCGGGCTCAAGCCGCATCAGCGCGCGCAGGTGCTGTACCGGATCGCCGACCTGATCATGCAGCGGCACGAGGCGCTCGCGAACCTGCAGCGCCGCGACAACGGCAAGCCGATCGCCGAGACGCGCGTGCTCGTGGCCAGCGCGGCGAATACGTTTCGCTATTTCGCGGCGTGCCTCGAAACGCTCGACGAAGAACTGACGCCGTCGCGCGGCGACTACCTGACGATGAGCGTGTACGAGCCGATCGGCGTGATCGCGGCGATCACGCCATGGAACTCGCCGATCGCATCCGATGCACAGAAACTCGCGCCGGCGCTCGCCGGTGGCAACGCGGTGGTGCTCAAGCCGGCTGAAGTCACGCCGCTCGTGTCGCTCGCGCTGGCGCGCATCTGCGAGGAAGCCGGCGTGCCGAAGGGCGTGCTGAGCGTGCTGCCGGGCAAGGGCTCGGTGATCGGCGACGTGCTCGTGCGTCATCCGCTGGTGAAGAAGGTGTCGTTCACCGGCGGCACCGAAGTGGGCCGCGGCATCGCGCGCATCGCCGCCGAGAAACTGATGCCCGTGTCGCTCGAACTCGGCGGCAAGTCGCCGACGATCGTATTCGACGACGCGGATCTCGATCACGCGGTCAACGGCGTGCTGTACGGAATCTTCAGCTCGTCGGGCGAGGCGTGCATCGCGGGTTCGCGGCTGTTCGTGCAGCGCGCGGTGTACGACGCATTCATGCAGCGGCTGGTGGCCGGCGCGCGCAAGCTGCGCGTGGGCGACCCGACGCGGCCCGATACGCAGATGGGCCCGCTGATCACCGCGAAGCATCGCGAGTCGGTCGAGCGCTACGTCGCGCTCGGGCTGGAAGAAGGCGGCCGGCTGTTGTGCGGCGGCGAGCGGCCGTCGGGCGACGGACGCGAGGACGGCTTCTTCTATCAGCCGACGATTCTCGAAGGCTTGCCGAACAGCGCTCGCATCTGCCAGGAGGAAATCTTCGGGCCGGTGCTGGTCGCGATGCCGTTCGACGACGAAGCGTCGCTGATCGCGCAGGCGAACGACAGCGTGTTCGGCCTCGCGGCCGGCATCTGGACGCGTGACTACAAGCGCGCGTGGCGCATCGCGCGGGCGCTGGAGACGGGCACCATCTGGATCAACACGTACAAGCTGTTCTCGATCTCCACGCCGTTCTCCGGCTGGAAGGAGAGCGGGATGGGCCGCGAGAAAGGGCGTCTCGGCATCCGCGAATACATGCAGCAGAAGAGCCTTTACTGGGGCTTGAACGACGCGCCGCTGCCGTGGGCGAACTGAGCGAAGGGGAATGACGCAATGAGCATCTTGGGAATCGAGCAGATCACGTACGGTGTGGACGACCTCGCCACGTGCCGGCGCTTTTTCGCGGACTGGGGCTTGAAGGAAGTCGCGCACGACGACACGCGTGCGCGTTTCGAGACGCTGAACGGTTGCACCGTGCTCGTCGTGAAAGCCGACGATCCGTCGCTGCCGCCCGCGTTCGAAGCGGGCCCGACGTTGCGGGAAGTCACATGGGGCGTCGCGACGCGGCAGGAAGTCGACGCACTGCGCACGAAGCTGGCCGGCCAGCCCGGCTACTACGCACACGACGATGCGGTCGGCTGCATCGACCCGAACGGGATGGCGATCCGTATCGAAGTCACGCGCAAGCGCGCACTCGACATCACGGGCTCACCGTCGAACGTGTGGGGCCAGACGCTGCGCGTCGATCAGCCGAGCCCGATTTATGCGCGCGCGGAGCCGGTCGAGGTCGGGCACGTCGTGTTCTTCACGAATTGCCTCGATGCGCAGGAAAAGTTCTATCACGAACGGCTCGGCTTCGAGACGTCGGACCGTTATCCGGGCCGCGGTGCGTTCATGCGCTGCGCGCCGCATGGCGGCCACCACGACCTGTTCCTGCTCGCGCTGCCGAACGGTAAACGCGGCCTGAACCACGTCGCGTTTACCGTGCGCGACATCCACGAAGTGTTCGGCGGCGGCATGCACATCGACCGCTGCGGCTGGGAAACGCAGCTCGGCCCAGGGCGTCATCCGGTGTCGTCCGCGTATTTCTGGTACTTCCAGAACCCGGCCGGCGCGCTGATCGAGTACTACGCGGACGAAGACGTGCTGACGCCCGAATGGCAGCCGCGCGAATTCGAACCAGGCCCGACCGTGTTCGCCGAGTGGGCCGTCGACGGCGGCCTCGACGGCAACACGCGCCGGCAGAAGAACGCGAAGGCGCCGGAAGGCAAGTTCATGACGGAGCGCAAATCGTGAGCGAAGAGAACACACAGGAGCAGGCCGCGCCGGGCACGGTCGTCGTGATCGGCGGCGGCCAGGCGGCCGGCTGGGTGCTGAAGACGTTGCGCGCGCAAGGGTACGCGGGCCGTCTCGTGATGATCGCCGACGAGCGGCACCTGCCGTACGAACGTCCGCCGCTGTCGAAGGCTGTGCTGGCCGGCGACGCCGACATCGAGACCGTGCGCGTCGTGCGGCCCGACGAATTCGACGCGCTGAACGTCGAAGCGTGGCAGCCGGAACGCGCGGCGTCGATCGATCGTGCACGTCGCGTGGTGAGAACCGAAAGCGGCCGCGAGATCGAATACGACCGGCTCGTGATCGCGACCGGCGGCACGTCGCGCCGCTTGCCCGGTGCGCTCGTCAACACGCCGAATCTGCATTACCTGCGCACGCTCGACGAAGCGGCCGCGCTCGGCGAGAAGCTGCGTGCGAGCCGGCGCGTGCTCGTGATCGGCGGCGGCTGGATCGGCCTCGAAGTCGCGGCGACCGCGCGCAAGCTCGGCGTCGAAGCGGTGGTCGTCGAAGGCGCGCCGCGCCTGTGCGGCCGCTCGGTGCCGCAGGTCGTATCGGACTTCCTGCTCGACCTGCATCGCTCGAACGGTGTCGACGTGCGACTTGGCGCGGCGCTTGAATCGCTCGATGCGCCGCCCGGCGATGCATCGAAGGTACGCGCGACGCTTGCCGACGGCACGACGATCGACGCCGACTTCGCGGTGGCCGGCATCGGCCTTGCGCTGAACGCGTCGCTCGCGAGCGACGCGGGGCTCGCGGTCGACGACGGCATCGTCGTCGACGAATACGGCGCGACCAGCGACCCGGCGATCTTCGCGTGCGGCGACGTCGCGAACCATCACAACGGCTGGCTGAAGCGGCGCGTGCGGCTCGAATCGTGGGCGAACGCGCAGAACCAGGCGATCGCGGCCGCGAAGGCGGTGCTCGGCGTGCGTGCACCGTACGCGGAGATTCCGTGGTTCTGGTCCGATCAGTACGACGTGAACCTGCAGATCCTCGGCGATCTGCCGGCCGATGCGCAGCTCGTCGTGCGCGGCGATCTCGCCGCGCGTCGTGCGACGCTGTTTTTTGTTGGCGACGGGCATGTGAGAGGTGTCATCGCCGTGAACAACGCGCGTGAGCTGAAGCTCGCACGCAAGTGGATGAACCAGGGCCGGGCAGTGGATACGGAAGCCCTGGCAGACACGACCCAAGCGCTTGCCTGACCGGCTCGACCGGAAAGAGACCCAGGAGACACCCCGCATGAGCACTTTCGACAACGTCGTGGCCGGCAAGGCCACGATGGAAGCTGCCGCTTCCACGCCCGGCGCGATCATCGCGCGGCTCGAGCGGCTTCCGGCCAACGCGATGCAGATCCGCGCGCGCGTGCTGATCGGCACCGCGACGTTCTTCGACGGCTTCGACGTGATCACGATCGCGGCGACGCTGCCGCTGCTGATTCACAAGTGGGGGCTGTCGCCGACGCAGATCGGCATGCTGATCGCGTCCGGCGCGATCGGCCAGTTGATCGGCGCATTCCTGTTTCCCGCGCTCGCGGAAAAGCATGGCCGCGTGAAAGCGATCGCATGGAGTTCGGCCGTGATCGGCATCACGAGCATCGCGTGCGGTTTCGCGCCGACGTTCGAGATCTTCGTGCTGCTGCGGATTCTGCAGGGGCTCGGGCTCGGCGGCGAGTTGCCGGTCGCCGCGACGTACATCAACGAGATCACGCGTGCACATGGCCGAGGCCGTTTCGTGCTGCTGTACGAGATCGTGTTTCCGATCGGCCTGCTCGTGTCGATGGCGCTCGGCGCTTGGCTCGTGCCGCGCTTCGGCTGGGAGATCATGTACTTCGTCGGCGGGCTGCCGGTGATCCTGTCGCTCGTGCTCACGCACCTCGTGCCCGAATCGCCGCGCTGGCTCGCGTCGCGCGGGCGGCTCGCGGAAGCCGGGCGGGCGACGAGCGCGTTCGAGGCGTCGGTGCGCGGCGAACTGCCGCCGGTCACGCAGGCGGCCGCGTTCGACGAGATGGTGCGCCAGCATCCGAAGCGCAGGATGAGCGACCTGTTCCGCGCCGCGTATCGCAAGCGCACGCTCGCGGTGGCGACGCTGTGGGCGACCTGCGGGTTCATCCAGTACGGGTTGTCGACGTGGCTGCCGACGATCTACAAGAACTTCTATCACGCGCCGCTGCAGCTCGCGCTGAACCTCGCGGTGATCGGGTCGGTCATGGGCGTGCTCGGGTCGCTGGCGTCGGCGCTGCTCGTCGACAAGCTCGGCCGCAAGCCGGTGATCGTGTGGTCGTTCGTGCTGTGCGCGCTGTCGCTCGCACTCGCGGGTATCTATCACGCGTCGTCGGTGTACGTGGTCGCGATCTTCTGTTCGCTGTCGCTCGGGCTGATGGCGTCCGGGTTCATTACCGCCTACGTCTACACGCCGGAGCAGTATCCGACGAGCATCCGTGCGTCGGGCTGCGGGCTCGGCAGCGCGTGGCTGAAGATCGCGTCGTTCGTCGCACCGATGGTCGTGCCGCACGCGATCATCGGCGGAAACCTCGCGCCGGCGTTCTACCTGATCGGCGTGGTGCCGCTGATCGCGGCGCTGACCGTGCACTTCGTCGGAATCGAGACGAAGGGGAAGGTGCTGGAGGCGCTCGAGGCGTAAGCGGGGCCGGCGGCGGTAGCGGACGACGTGGTGAGGCCCGGGCGATGCCCGGGCTTTTTGTTTTTGCGGCGATGTTAGCGTGGCGGGACGGGTCGTGCGAATGCGCGGCATGGCCGACTTGAGGCTTGCGTGTTCTAATTCACGCTCCCGTTTTTCGATCGAGTGTTGTCATGCCCCTGTTCGAACTAGTCACGCTGGAAACATCCCGCCTCGTGCTGCGGCCGCTTCGCGACGCCGACGCGCCGGCCTTCTTCGAGATCTGGTCCGATGCGGAAGCGATGCGCTATTTCTCGTTCTCGCCGATGACGGAAATCGAACAGGCCGAGGCGCGCGTCGCGCGCAACGTGCAGACGTCCGCAAGCGGGGAGAGCCTGGTCTGTGTGCTTGAACTGCGGGAAACCGGCGAAGCGCTCGGCGAGTGCGTGCTGTTCCATGCGAACGCGCAATGCCGTCGCGCCGAGATCGGCTTCAGCCTGCGGCGCGCGTTCTGGCGCGGCGGATACATGCGCGAAGCGGCGTCGGCCGTGATCGATCATGCATTCGGCACGCTGCGGCTGAACCGGCTCGAGGCCGATATCGATCCGCGCAACGTCGCGTCGGCGGGGCTGCTCGAACGGCTCGGCTTCGTGCGGGAAGGGCTGCTGCGCGAACGCTGGATGGTCGGCGACGAAGTGTCGGACAGCGCGCTGTACGGGTTGCTGGCGAGCGACCGCCGCGCGTAAATAGCCGACTTGCCGGATTCGCCGGGCGAACGTACGCTTGGTCGATACCACGATCGACCCACAGGTTCTCGACCATGCAAGCCCATCCTTTGCGTCTTTCTCCCGGCGACGATCTGCGCGGCGCCATCGAGGCAGCGTTACGTCAGCACGAAGCGCATGCGGCCTTCGTGATCCAGGGCATCGGCAGCCTGAGCGTCGCGCAGTTGCGTTTCGCCGGCGTCGATCAGCCGACCGAACTGCGCGGCGACCTCGAAATCCTGACGCTGGCCGGCTCCGTATCGCCGGACGGCGCGCACCTTCATATGTCGATCTCCGATGCAGCCGGCTGCGTGACGGGCGGCCACGTCGCGAGCGGCTGCGTGGTGCGCACGACGGCCGAGATCCTGCTCGCGCTGCTGCCCGCGCATCGCTTCTCGCGCGAGCCGGATGCCGGCACCGGCTTCAACGAACTGGTGATCCGTCGCGAGTCGGGCGGCGACGCCGCATGAATGGGCAGCGACGCTAGAATCGCCGGTCATCGAAGTCTTTCCCGTTACCGCTCTTTCCGCAAGACGCAATCCATGGACGACACCGACATCGAACAGAAGGCGTGGGACATCGTCCGGGCGTGGCTCGAACGCGCGACGCCCGAGCAGTGGCACCGGTTCGCCGCACGCTCCAATTACGACGGCAACGGACGCGCATTGCGCTGGCTGCTGGACAATCGCAACGTCGATCGCGCGACCGCACTGCTGATCTACTGGAATCTCGGCGCCGCGTGGTTCGTGCAGTATGCGAGCGAAAGCGATCTGGGCGACGCGTCGTATCAACTCGATACGTTCCGGCTGCTTCGCGACATCGAGCAACGTTACGCCGACGGCTATTACGCCAATCACGGCATCTGGTTCGATCCGCACGACTTCGATGGTGCGGGGCCGAACGATTATCCGGACGTACCGGTCGCGCGGCCCGTGCCGGCGCTGATGCTGCAACCGACCGACGGGCGCGAGTATGTCGATCTCGACGAAGCGGACGGCTATGACGAAGGCTTGCCGTTCGACGTCGTCGAGCGGCTGCACGCGCTGTACGACTGACCGGACGGGCGCGTCCGGTCGCCGACGCATGAAAAAAGCGCCGCGGCCTTTCGGCTTGCGGCGCCTTTCGGTGCGCTGCGACGTCGACCGCCCGTCGCAGCCCGACTGCGTGCTTACACCTGCACGGTGTCGGCCACTTCCTTGAAGTCCTCGATCTGGTCGAAGTTCATGTACTGGTAGATCTTGTCGCCGTTGGCGGTGAGCACGCCCATGTCGGCCATGTACTCTTCCTTGGTCGGGATCTTGCCCAGACGCGAGCAGATCGCGGCCAGTTCAGCGGAGCCGAGGTACACGTTCGTGTTCTTGCCGAGACGGTTCGGGAAGTTGCGGGTCGACGTCGACATGACCGTCGCCCCTTCGCGCACCTGTGCCTGGTTACCCATGCACAGCGAGCAGCCCGGCATTTCGGTCCGTGCGCCGGCCGTGCCGAACACGCCGTAGTGACCTTCTTCCGTCAACTGCTTCTGGTCCATCTTGGTCGGCGGCGCGACCCACAGCTTGACCGGGATGTCGCGCTTGCCTTCCAGCAGCTTCGACGCGGCACGGAAGTGACCGATGTTGGTCATGCACGAGCCGATGAACACTTCGTCGATCTTCGCACCGGCGACGTCGGACAGCGTCTTCACGTCGTCCGGGTCGTTCGGGCAGGCGACGATCGGCTCGTGGATGTCGGCGAGGTCGATCTCGATGACGGCCGCATATTCGGCGTCGGCATCCGGTGACAGCAGTTGCGGGTCGGCCAGCCACTGTTCCATCGCGGCGATACGACGCTGCAGGCTGCGCGGATCCTGGTAGCCCTGCGCGATCATCCACTTCAGCAGCGTGATGTTGCTGTTCAGGTATTCGATGATCGGTTCCTTGTTCAGGCGCACCGTGCAACCGGCGGCCGAACGCTCCGCCGATGCATCCGACAGTTCGAACGCTTGCTCGACCTTGAGGTCGGGCAGGCCTTCGATTTCGAGGATGCGGCCCGAGAAGATGTTCTTCTTGCCTTGCTTGGCGACCGTCAGCATGCCTTGCTTGATCGCGTACAGCGGGATCGCGTTGACGAGGTCGCGCAGCGTGACGCCCGGCTGCATCTTGCCCTTGAAGCGGACCAGCACCGATTCCGGCATGTCCAGCGGCATCGTGCCGGTGGCGGCCGCGAACGCGACCAGGCCCGACCCCGCCGGGAAGCTGATGCCGATCGGGAAGCGCGTGTGCGAATCGCCGCCGGTGCCGACGGTGTCGGGCAGCAGCATGCGGTTCAGCCACGAGTGGATCACGCCGTCGCCCGGGCGCAGCGCGATGCCGCCGCGCGTGCTGATGAAGTTCGGCAGCGTCTGGTGCGTCTTCACGTCGACCGGCTTCGGATACGCGGCGGTGTGGCAGAACGACTGCATCACGAGGTCGGCCGAGAAGCCGAGGCAGGCCAGATCCTTCAGTTCGTCGCGGGTCATCGGGCCCGTGGTGTCCTGCGAGCCGACCGAGGTCATCTTCGGTTCGCAGTACGTGCCCGGGCGCACGCCCTGGCCTTCCGGCAAACCGCACGCGCGGCCGACCATCTTCTGCGCGAGCGAGAAGCCCTTGCCGCTATCGGCCGGCTGATGCGGCAGGCGGAACAGCGTCGACGGCGCGAGACCCAGCGCTTCGCGCGCCTTCGCGGTCAGGCCGCGGCCGATGATCAGCGGAATGCGGCCGCCGGCGCGCACTTCGTCGAACAGCACGTCGGACTTCACCTGGAATTCGGCGATGACCTTGCCGTCCTTCAGCGCCTTGCCTTCGTACGGGCGCAGTTCGACCACGTCGCCCATGTTCATTTGCGACACGTCGAGTTCGATCGGCAGCGCGCCGGCGTCTTCCATCGTGTTGTAGAAGATCGGCGCGATCTTGCCGCCGAGGCACACACCGCCGAAGCGCTTGTTCGGGACGAACGGGATGTCTTCGCCGGTGAACCACAGCACCGAGTTGGTGGCCGATTTGCGCGAGGAGCCGGTGCCGACCACGTCGCCCACGTACGCGACGAGGTGACCCTTTTCCTTCAGCGATTCGATGAACTTGACCGGGCCGCGCTTGCCGTCTTCTTCCGGCGTGATGCCGGGGCGCGCGTTCTTCAGCATCGCGAGCGCGTGCATCGGGATGTCCGGGCGGGTGGTGGCGTCCGGTGCCGGCGACAGATCGTCGGTGTTGGTTTCGCCCGTGACCTTGAACACGGTGATGGTCAGGCTTTGCGGCACTTCCGGACGGCTCGTGAACCATTCGGCGTCGGCCCAGCTCTGCAGCACGGCCTTCGCGTGCGCGTTGCCGTTGTCGGCGAGTTCCTTCACGTCATGGAACTGGTCGAACATCAGCAGGGTTTTCTTCAGCGCGTCGGCGGCGACCGCGGCGACGGCTTCGTCGGACAGCAGTTCGATCAGCGGCTGGATGTTGTAGCCGCCGAGCATCGTGCCGAGCAGCTCGGTGGCGCGCGCACGCGAGATCAGCGGGCAGGCGGTCTCGCCCTTGGCCACGGCGGCCAGGAAGCCGGCCTTCACGCGGGCGGCTTCGTCGACGCCGGCGGGCACGCGATGGGTGATCAGCTCGAGCAGCGTCTGCTCTTCGCCGGCGGGCGGGTTGGTCAGCAATTCGACCAGTTCGGCGGTCTGCTGAGCCGTCAGCGGCAGGGGAGGAATACCGAGCGCGGCGCGGGCGGCCACGTGAGCACGAAAGTTTTCAAGCATGGGGAGACCTGCTGATATTGCGTTTGAGGGGAAGGCCTTGCCGGCACTCCGGGGCTATTCCAGGCACTGCTTTGAGCGGGATTCTAATCTCAATGACCTGGAACGTCAAATGTCTTATGTCTTATATAAGACTTGTCGGTGCGAAAGACCGGAGGGCGGCTGCATGGCGGAAACGGCCTTGTCGGGGCGGGGTTCGGCGGGCGGAGGCGCGGTGTGGGTTCCGGTCGCCGGTGCGCACATATCTGCACAAGCCCGCAGGAAACGGCACACACCGGCCGCGTTCGGGTCGCTACGCTTGCTGTCGCGCAGCTTGCAATCGGGCGTCGGAACGGGAGGCGGAAGTCGTCGCGCGCCTGTCGATTCGGCCCGGGCGGTAGCGATTCCATTGACTCCGGCGATCCACGACATGCACTCCAGAAACGCGATTTTCCTGATGATGGCGCTCGTCGCGTCGCCGGCCGTTCACGCCGCCACGCCCGGCGACGAAGCGCGGGATGCGGCGAGCCGGCCGGTCGCGCTGGTCTATCGCGGGCCTGCCGCGTGCGACGGGTGCGCCGAAACCATCGCCAGACGCCTGCGGGAATCGGACTACCGGTTCCGGGTGATCTACGTGGGGCCGGCGGAAAAGCTCAGGATCACGCCCGCGGCGCTGGCCGGTGCGGCGCTCTATGTGCAGCCCGGCGGCGGGCAGGACATTCCCGGCGCGGCGGCCAGCATCGGCCGAAATGAAATCCGGGCCGTGCGGCGATACGTGGCGAATGGCGGTCGATATCTCGGAGTGTGCATGGGCGCGTATCTGGCCGGCGAGCAGGGTTTCGGGCTGGTCGCCGGCGATATCGACTCCGAGGTCGACCGGCCGGGCTCGACGCTTCACGGCGTCGCCGACACGGTGACACCGGTCGTCTGGCGCGGGAAAAAGCGCTGGATCTACTATCAGGACGGTGCGAGGCTGCCGGTCGCGCCGATCGGCTCCGGCGGCATCGTGCTGGCGATCTACCCGAACAAGGACATCGCGGCGGCCACGTATCGCTACGGCAAAGGGCGCGTCGGCCTTGCCGGCCCGCATCCGGAGGCCGATGAAAGCTGGTATCGCCAGAACGGCCTCACGAATCCGGACGGCGTGGTGCCGGACATGGCCTACGACCTGATCGACGCGACGATGAAGCCGTAGCGGAGGGGCCGCGGCGCGCGCGGCTTATTTCCGTTTGGCGCGATACGCGTCGAGATTTTTCCGTGCCTGTGCACGGATCGCACGCTGCATGAAAGGCGTCCAGCCGAGCAGCGCGCCTTTCATTCCGAGAGCCTGACGCGCCCAGCGCCACAGGTCGAAATGGTCGCGATGCTCGACGATGCGTCCGTCGCGAAACCGGAAGCGCGCATCGATCCGGTTGACCACCATCCGCCCGGTCGCGGCGAACCGGTAGCGCGCGCTCCACTTCGCGCGCCCGGCCTGATCGTCCGCGGCGACTTCGCCGAACGTCAGAGCGAATTCCTGCGCCCGCGCGACCAGCATCCGCCACATGTCGCGCGCAGGTTCGCCGCGCAGCTCGCCGAATGCGGGATCGCTGAACACGATGTCGTCGGCGTAGCACGCGAGCATCGCATCGATGTCGCGTTGCTGGAAGGCCGTGTAGAAGCGCTGGATCAGCTCGGTGTTCGGATCAGTCATGTCGGGGCGTAACGGGGCAGGGAGGGGCGGACGATGACGTCCGTCGAAACGCCGATCGGGAAAGTGATGGCCGGCAGCACAAACGGGCGCCCGTGCCTGCGACTTCAGGCGCGGCACGCTCGCCACGGATGATACGCGTCAGCGGGCCGCCATCGCGACGTTCCGATCGTCCCGTCCCGTCACCAGGCAGCCCGACATGAAGGCCTCGCTCTGGCTGCCGGCAGCGGCTTCGCCGAAGCCGCGACCGAGCGCGTCGGCCTTCACCTGCGCGGCGCCTTGCTCGCACGCGAGTGGGCTGGCGTCGCGGCCCTGTGCGTGCAGGATCGCGCGATCGCCGATGAGATAGGCCAGCAGTGCAAAAACAGCGATATGTACGGCTCGTCTCATGGTTCGTCTCCTCGTCGCTCAAGCGTAACGCGGACACGTTCGACGAAGCACTTGGGGCTTCCCCCGGTAAACGTCTGCTGAAAGCGGTGGCGTGCAGGACGATCCTGTCCCGTTTTTCCGTCACCGCCGCCCGGCGGGGGGGCAATGCGCGCCAGTTTGACGAATGTCAGGGTCGGGGCGGGCGGCGGCGGCCGCGCGGCCGTTCAAGGCGATAGCATGAACGCATGATTTGACGGAACGCGATGCGGGTCAACGCATCGGGTCCGGCAAGCAGGCCGATGTTGAATATCGCTGTCGAAATAGTGAGGAATCCAAATGTTGAACGTCTCGTCCGTCCTGATCAGTCTTGCCCCGATGTGGGCCATCCTGCTGCTGGCATCTTCGGCGGCCGCCTATTTCGTGTTCTGGCGCAAGGTCATCAAATAAGCGCTGCGCGACAGCGTGCGCACGATGCGCACGCGTAACGCGCCTTTCCGTCATTGCACCGCCGTCACCGGCACATTCGAAATCTGCACCAGACGGGCCATCACGCTGCGCCGAAACACCGACATCAGCGCGTGCAGCGGATCGCGTCTCGGCGCGGCCACGACGATCTCGTCGCACCCGGTCTCGGCCGCCGCGGCCGCGATCGTGTCGGCCACCGGGCCGACCTTCAACACGACGCTGAACTTCACGTCCGCATCGCGCAGGATTCGCTCGGCCATCGCGAGATCGTCGGTCGCGAATTGCGTCTCGATCGCGCGCAGCCGCGACAACGGGTGATAGGCCTCGAGCCGCGTCGATTCCAGCGGCGCCTGCACGTTGAGCAGCACGACCTCCGACGCGCAGCGCTCGCGATACAGGAACGTCGCGTGACGAACCGCCTGAAGCGAGCGGGGCGAATGGCCGACCGGAACCAGCAGCTTGAGCATGGACGATGAACCCGGAAACGAAGTGCTTCCAGCATAGCGGGCGGCCGGACGAAGCGATCTAAAGAGATCGGCCGGCCGCATAAAAATGTCGTTAACGTGCGCGATCCCGTGACGCACCGATTAAAAATATAAGAAATTTAAGTTTATGCGCATAAACGGCTGCGGGCGGCGGCGCCGGTCCTGCCCGGCCGTCGCCGGCTGTCCGACGCATCGCGATTCAGTCGAATCCGCAATGAATTGCGCCGCAAAATATCGGAGGTTGCCCGGATTGCGTCGCGTAGAGTAGAGCGGCGGCCGCCGCCGGGCGGCGCGCCATCCGATACCGCTTCCCAGGAGACCTCGCATGCCGCACGGCGCCCCGCAGTTTCTCGCTCCCGCTTCCATTTCCGTCGATCCGATCGTGCGCCTGTCGGCCGGCGAGCTTGCGTCGGCGATCCGCGGCAAGGCGGTTTCGTGCGTCGAGACGATGCGTGCGTATCTCGACCACATCGAGCGCGTGAACGGCGCGGTCAACGCGATCGTCGCGCTGCGCGACCGCGATGCGCTGCTGGCGGAAGCCGCGGAAAAGGATGCGGAGCTGGCGCGCGGCGACTATCGCGGCTGGCTGCACGGGATCCCGCAGGCGCCGAAGGATCTGGCGATGACGAAGGGGTTGCGGACGACCTACGGCTCGCCGATCTTCCGCGAGAACGTGCCGCAGGCCGATTCCGTCGGCGTCGCGCGGATGCGCGAGGCCGGTGCGATCTTCATCGGCAAGACCAATACGCCCGAATTCGGGCTGGGTTCGCACACGTTCAACGCGGTCTACGGCGCGACGCGCAACCCGTACGACCTGACGAAGAGCGCGGGCGGCAGCAGCGGCGGCACCGCGGCGGCGCTCGCGTCACGGATGCTGCCGGTGGCGGACGGCAGCGATTTCGGCGGGTCGCTGCGCAATCCGGCCGCGTTCTGCAACATCTACGGCTTCCGTCCGTCGCAGGGCCGCGTGCCGCGCTGGCCGGGCGTCGACGTGTTCATGCAGCAGCTCGGCATCGAAGGGCCGATGGGCCGCACCGTCGGCGACGTCGCGCAACTGCTCGCGATCCAGGCCGGCCACGACCGCAACGATCCGCTGTCGCTCGCGGAAGATCCGGCGGTGTTCGCGCAGCCGCTCGACGCGGACCTGCGCGGCAAGCGCATCGCGTGGGTCGGCGACTGGAACGGCTATCTCGCGACCGAGGCCGGCGTGCTCGCGCAGTGCGAGCGCGGGCTGGCGACGCTGCGCGAGATCGGCTGCGACGTCGATGCGGCGCTGCCGGCGTTCGCGCCCGACCGGATCTGGCGTCTATGGCTCACGCACCGGCACTTGCTGTCGGGCGGCGGGCTGCTCGCGCACTATCGCGACCCGGCGCGCCGCGCGCTGCTGAAGCCCGAGGCGATCTACGAGGTCGAAGGGCTGCTCGCGCTGCAGGGTGAGGCGGTGTTCGACGCGAGCGTCGAACGGACCGCATGGCATCAGGCGGTGCTGAGCTTCTTCGACCGTTACGACTTCCTCGCGGCGCCGACCGCGCAGGTGTTCCCGTTCGACGTCGACCAGCGCTGGCCGAAGGAGATCGCGGGCCGCGCGATGGATACCTACCACCGCTGGATGGAAACGGTCGTGCCGTGGACGCTGGCCGGCTGCCCTGTGATCAACGTGCCGGTCGGCTTCAACGACGCGGGGTTGCCGATGGGGATGCAGCTGATCGGGCGTCCGCGCGCCGATCTCGCCGTGCTGCAGCTTGCGCGCGGGTACGAGCGGGCGGCCGACTGGGTCAACCAGCGGTTGCCCGCATGGATGGCCGCGTGACGGCGCCGCCGGCGTCAGCCGATGGCGGGCGGTAGCGGCCGGATGACGAAGCGGGCGGTGACGCGCTGCCCGTTCTGCGTGGCATCGCTCGACGCGAAACGCGCCCGGGGAGGGGTTTCGTCGCGCCGCCTGCGCACGCGGGAGCCGGCGTCCATTGACGCAACCGGAGAAAGAATGCCGGTACGCGCGTGACATCGCATCGCAAACGTGGACGAATCGGCGCGACGACGTTCGCCGGCCGCGGAATTGCAAGCGGCGGCGCGCGGTGATTTCGTTTCGATGTGTTTCAGTCGTTGCGGCGGCGCGCGACGCGCTTCGACAATATCGCCTCGACCATTCGGGCACGAGGGAAACACATGAAGCACATTCGCGCGACGGGCCGGCATCTGGCCTTGGCAGGCATCGCGTTCGGCATCCTGGCGAGCGGCGCCGCGCATGCACAGCTCGACCTGCAGTCGATCGGCGCGTCGCTGCTCGGCGGCGGGCAGCAGCAGGCGGCCCCTGCGCAGGGCGGTGTCGCGCAGTTGCTGCAGGCCTATGTCGGCGCGAACCAGCAGGTGCTGAGCGGCCAGTCGTCGCTCGCGTCTGCGATGGGGCTGACGGGCGCGGCCGGGCAGGCGCAGCAGGCGGCGAGCCAGTTGTCCGGCGGCGATGCGCTGTCGCCCGCCACGCTGTCGCAGATGGGCGGCGCGCAGCAATCGGTGTCGCAGGCGCTCGGCCAGGCGTTCGCGAGCGGCGGCGCCACGCACGGCCCGATCGACAAGCAGGCGTTCAGCAACGGCCTCGCCTCGCTCGGGCAGGGGCTCACGCAGTACTCGCAACTGCAGTCGGGGCTCGGCAATCTCGGTTCGACGAGCGCGGCATCGCTGCTGCAGTCGGGCCTGAATCCGCAGAACATGCAGGCCGCGACGTATATCGCGCAAAGCGCGCCTGGGCAGTTGCAGTCGCTCGCCGCGACGCTCAGCCAGGCCGTGCAGTTCGCGACGAGCCAGGGCATTTCGGTGCCGTCGGTCGCGTCGTCCGCCCTGAAGCTGCTGCCGTAACGTCGTGCGGGAGCGATGCGTGGCCGTCATCGGGCACGCCGGCCGCGAACGATAGTCCCGCACAACATAGGGATTTCGCGCGATGCTATCGTGGCGGGTCCCTTTCATCGGTGCCGGTTCATGACTGACTCGTTCGACCTCTCGCGCTATTTCTCCCGCATCGGCTACGACGGCCCGGCCGAGCCGACGCTCGACGTGCTGCGCCGGCTGCATCTGCTGCACCCGCAGGCGATTCCGTTCGAAAACCTCAATCCGCTGACCGGCGCGCGCGTCGCGCTCGACCTGCCCGCGATCGTCGACAAGGTGATCGAACGCCGCCGCGGCGGCTACTGCTTCGAACTCAACAAGCTGTTCTACACCGCGCTCACGACGATCGGTTTCCGCGTGACGCCGCTGATCGCGCGCGTGCGCTGGATGCGGCCGCCCGAGATCGTCACCGCGCAGACGCACATGCTGCTGCGCATCGACCTCGACGGCGCGGCGTGGCTCGCGGACATCGGCTTCGGCAGCGCGACGCTGACCGCGCCGCTGCGCTTCGTGCCGGGCGAGCGGCAACTGACGCCGCACGGCGCGTTTCGCGTGGTCGATGCCCCGGTCGACGGCGAGTTCGACATGCAGTTCGAGATCCCCGACGGCTGGCAGACGACCTACCGCTTCTCGCTGAAGCCGGCCGAATGGATCGATTACGACGCCGCGAACTGGTTCACGTCGACGTATCCCGAATCGATCTTCGTGAACGACCTGATCGCGTGCCGCGTGCTGCCGGACGGCCGCGCGGCGCTGCTCAACACCGTGCTGACGCTGCGCGACGCGGCCGGCGCCGGGCGCACGGTCACGTTCGACACAGCAGCCGACTGGGCCGCATGCCTGCGCGACACGATCGGCATCAATACGGCGGGATTCGATCTCGACGCGCTGTTCGCGCGGCTCGCGGCGCGAGCCGCGCGGTAACGCGGGCATACGAGACACTGCAAGCGGCCTGCTCGCGGGCCGCGCGCCGATTCAATCCAGTCGTTTCATCGCATCCGCATTTGACTTTTGCTAGATTGCTAGCATACTAGCCTCCATGACCGACGAAGAAGTGAAGCAATTCAACGTGTACCTGCCGCTCTCGCTGATCCGGCAGGTCAAGCATCGCGCCATCGAAACGGAGCAATCGCTGTCCGCGCTGGTGGCCGACGCGTTGCGCGCGTACCTGGCCGCGCCGCCCTCCGGCGCGGAACCGTCCAACAAGGAGGAGTGACATGTCATCCGAGCGAATCGAAGCCGTGTACCTGACGACGCACAACTGGGGCAAGTCGGCGAAGTTCTTCCAGGCGCTGGGCTTCACGCTGGAATTCGAAACCGATCACCAGTCGGGCCAGTTGCGCAGCGGCGACGGCCCGTTCCTGTTCATCGCCGAAGTGCCGCCGGGCGAAAAGCCCGACATGCAGGTCGTACTCAAGGTGGCCGACGAGCAGGCGGTGCAGCCGCAGCCGATCGTCGATGTCGTCACGCCGTTCGAGGATACGCACTGGGGCACGCGCGACATGACCGTGCGCGATCCGGACGGCCGGGTGTGGCGTCTGCAGGCGCCGGGCAAGCAGCACGCGTGAGGTCGACATGACGGTTATCCGCGAAGACGACGCGCCCGACAGCACGGCCGCGCGCGTCGCGCTGTGGCGGGCGCTGCACGTCGAGCTCGATGCACCGCCGCACGTGCTTGCCGACGAAATCGGGTTGCAATTGCTTGCGCCGGCACCCGGCTGGCGGCAGCGCGGCGACATGGATCCGCAGTTCACGCGGCCGTTTCGCGCATCGATCGTCGCGCGGGCGCGTTTCATCGAGGATCTCGTCATCGAGCAGGTCACGCGCGGCGTAAGCCAGTACGTGATCCTCGGCGCGGGGCTCGACAGTTTCGTGCAGCGCCGGCCGGACATGGCGTCGCGCATGACCGTGTTCGAAGTCGACCAGCCGGCGCCGCAGCGCTGGAAGCAGCGCCGCCTGGCCGAACTCGGCTTCGGCGTGCCCGACTGGCTGCGTTTCGTGCCGGTCGATTTCGAGGCGAGGCAGTCGTGGCGCGACGCGCTCGTCGGCGCGGGCTTCGATGCGGGCCAGCCGGCGGTCGTGGTGTCCACCGGGGTCAGCATGTACCTGACGCGCGAAGCGAATGCGGCCGCGCTGCGCGAAGTCGCGTCGCTCGCGCCCGGTTCGACGTTCGCGATGACGTTCCTGTGGCCGCTGGACAATGCGGATCCGGACGTGCGCCCGGGGCTGGACATGGCCGCGAAGGGTGCGCGGGCAAGCGGCACGCCGTTCATCAGCTTCTTCGTGCCGGACGAGATCCGGGCACTTGCACGGGAGGCCGGCTTCGCGCAGGCCGAACACGTGTCGGCCGCCGAGCTGACTCGCCGCTATTTCGCCGATCGCACGGACGGCCTGCGGCCGCCGAACCGCGCGGAGGAGTTGCTCGTCGCGACGGTTTGACCCGCCGCCTTCGTCACGCTCGTCACGCGCGTTCGAGCACGGCCATTTCCCGCACCACCACGAGCAGCACCGCGAGGCTCGCGCCGCCGGATGCGCGCAGGTCCGCGAGCAGGTGCTCGTAGCGCGCGAGCGCGGCCTCGCGGCGCGCGCGCCACGCGCCGACGATCGTGTCCGGCGTGGTCGAATCCGGCGATTCCGCGAGCGCGCTCGTCGCGAGCGTGCGCTTGAGCCGCGCGATTTCCGCGAGCGCGGCGGCGCGCGCGAGCATGTCCCAGTGCGTCGGCGTCGGCAGGTTCGCCGCGCGTTCGCCGATCCACCCGTAATTGAGCAACGTGCCGAGCGAGAAATAGACCCCCGCGACGAGTTCGAGGCTGCGGTTGCAGGTCGCCGCCACTTCGGCGATGTCGAGCAGCGCGGCCGAGATGTCGCCGCTCGCGACGCGTACCGCGAGCGCGCTGTCGACGCCGGCATCGACCAGCACGCGCTGCCGCTCGGACAGCGCTTCCAGATCGTCGGCCGGCAGCAGCGACGGCAGTTGCGGCGCGATGCGCTGCACCGCGTCGCGGCAGCGCGCGATCAATCCGGCGACGCCGCCGTCGGCCACCGCGCCGGACTGCAGATGCCGCAGGAACCACAGCGCCGCGCGCTCCAGCAGCCGCGCGACGTCGACGAACATGCGCGCCTGCACGTCGTCGGCGACGCGGTTGTCGAGCGCGTCGATATCGCGCCACACCGCATCGAGGTCGAACACGTCGCGCGCCATGATGCACGCACGCACGATGTCGCCGGGCTTCGCGTCGGTTTCCTCCATCAGCCGGTGCACGAACGCGCAGCCGACGCGGTTCACGAGCGCGTTCGTCAGATGCGTCGCGAGAATCTCGCGGCGCAGCGGATGGCGGCGCATCGGCTCGCTGAAGCGCTGTTGCAGCGGCTTCGGGAAGTAGTCGACGAGCATCGCGGCCACCAGCGGATCCTCGGGCACGTCGGATTCGAGCAGCGCGTCGTAGAGCCACATCTTGCTGTACGCGAGCAGCACGGCGCGCTCCGGCGACGTGAGGCCGAGCTTCGCGGCCTGCCGCTCGGCGACTTCGTCGTCGGTCGGCAGGAATTCGATCACGCGGTTCAGGCGGCCCGCGCGCTCGAGCCAGCGCATCAGGCGTGCCTCGGCGTCGAGCAATTCGACCGCATGGCGGCCGGCGATCGACAGCGCCTGCGTCTGGTAGTAGTTGTCGCGCAGCACGAGCAGCCCGACTTCGTCGGTCATTTCGGCGAGCAGCGCGTTGCGCTGCTTCTCGGTCATCTCGCCGTCGGATACGACGAGCCCGAGCAGGATCTTGATGTTGACTTCGTGATCCGAACAATCGACGCCGGCCGAGTTGTCGATCGCGTCGGTGTTGATGCGCCCGCCGCGCTGCGCGAATTCGATGCGGCCGAACTGCGTGCAGCCGAGATTGCCGCCTTCGCCGACGACCTTGCAGCGCAGGTCCGCGCCGTTCACGCGCACCGCGTCGTTCGCGCGGTCGCCGACTTGCGCGTGCGTTTCGCGCGCGGCCTTCACGTAGGTGCCGATGCCGCCGTTGTACAGCAGGTCGACCGGCGCCTGCAGGATCGCGCGGATCAGCTCGGTGGGCGGCAGCGCGTGCGCGTCGACGCCGAGCGCGGACTGCACGGCCGGCGACAGCGGGATCGTCTTCGCGGTGCGCGGATACACGCCGCCGCCGGGCGAGATCACCGACGTGTCGTAGTCGGCCCAGCTCGAGCGTTCGAGCGCGAACATGCGCTGGCGCTCCGCGAAGCTCGTCGCCGGGTCGGGGTTCGGGTCGAGGAACACGTGCCGATGATCGAACGCGGCGACGAGCCGGATATGCGGCGACAGCAGCATCCCGTTGCCGAACACGTCGCCCGACATGTCGCCGACGCCGACCACGGTGAAATCGGTGGCCTGCGTGTCGACGCCCATCTCGCGGAAGTGCCGCTTCACCGATTCCCACGCGCCGCGCGCGGTGATCGCCATTTTCTTGTGGTCGTAGCCGACCGAGCCGCCGGACGCGAACGCGTCGTCGAGCCAGAAGCCGTATTCGTGCGAGATCGCGTTCGCATAGTCGGAGAAGGTCGCCGTGCCCTTGTCGGCGGCGACGACCAGGTACGGATCGTCGGGGTCGTGGCGCACCACGTCGGGCGGCGGCACGATCGCGTTGCCGGCGAGATTGTCGGTGAGGTCGAGCAGCCCGCGCAGGAACGTCTGGTAGCATGCGATGCCTTCGCGCATCCAGGCTTCGCGATCGCTCTGCGGCGGCGGGTTCTTCACGACGAAGCCGCCTTTCGAGCCGACCGGCACGATCACGACGTTCTTCACCATCTGCGCCTTCATCAGCCCGAGCACCTCGGTGCGGAAATCCTCGCGGCGATCCGACCAGCGCAGGCCGCCGCGCGCGACGCGCCCGCCGCGCAGGTGCACGCCCTCGACGCGGGGCGAATACACCCAGATCTCGAACATCGGTTTCGGTTCGGGCAGGCCCGGTACCTTCGCCGGGTTGAACTTGAACGACAGGTACGGCTTCGATTCGCCGTTCGCGTCGGCGAGGAAGTAGTTCGTGCGCTCGGTCGCGTTGATCACGCCGAGGAACTGGCGCAGGATGCGGTCCTCGTCGAGGTTCGGCACCTGGTCGAGCGCGCCTTCGATCGCCTTCAGCAGCCGTTCGGCCTGCACGTCGCGCGTGTCGCCGATGCGCGGGTCGAAGCGCAGCAGGAACAGCTCGACGAGTTGCCGCGCGATCGCCGGATTGCCGGTCAGCGCGCGTTCGATATACGCGTCGCTGAAGGTCGAACCGACCTGCCGCAGATATTTCGCATACGCGCGCAGGATCGTCACCTCGCGCGCGCTCAGGTGCGCGCGCAGCACGAGGCGGTTGAAGTCGTCGTTCTCGATCCGGCCGCTCCAGATCCGGTCGAACGCATCCTCGAACAGGCCTTTCACGCGCTCGATGTCGAACTCGGTATCGTCGGCGAGTTCCAGGCCGAAATCGTGTACCCACGCGTGCGCGGCATCCTGCGTCTGGATCCGGTACGGCCGCTCCTCGTCGACGCGCACGCCGAGATGTTCGAGCATCGGCAGGCTGCGCGACAGCGCGATCGGGTCGCCCGCGCGGTACACCTTGAAGCGGAACGCGCGCGGCTCGGCCTCGATCGGCCGGTACAGGTTCATCGCGAGTTGGCCCGGGTCCTTCACGCGCTCGATCAGCTCGATGTCGCGCACGGCCGTGCGCGCCGGATAGTCGTCGCGATAGCCGGCCGGGAACGACTCGGCATAGCGCTGCAGCAGGCGGTTGCCTTGTTCTTCGCCGAATGCGTCGAGCAGCGCGTCCGCGAGATCGTCCTGCCAGCGGCGCGTGACCTGCACGAGCCGTGTTTCGAGTTCGCGCGTGTCGACGTCGGGCATCGTGCCCGGTTCCGCATGCACGACGAAGTGAATGCGGGCGAGCGCCGATTCCGACAGCAGCGGCGTGAATTCGACGGTTACGCCGTTATAAGCGTCGACCAGCAGCTTCGCGATGCGGCGGCGCAGGTCGGTGTTGTACTTGTCGCGCGGCACGAACACGAGGCACGACACGAAGCGGTCGAACCGGTCGCGCCGCACGAACAGCCGCGTGCGCTGGTGTTCCTGCAGGCGCAGGATGCCGAGCGCGATGTCGTAGAGCTGGTCTTCGTCGGCCTGGAACAGTTCGTCGCGCGGATAGGTTTCGAGCACCGTCACGAGCGACTTGCCGAGATGCCCTTTCGGCAAAAAGCCCGCGCGCCGCACGATGTTCGCGCACTTGCGGCGCACGATCGGAATCTCGGTGTACGAACCGAAATAGGCGGTCGACGTGTAGAGCCCGATGAAGCGGCGCTCGCCGGTGACCTTGCCGTCGGCGCCGACGAGTTTCACGCCGACGTAGTCCAGGTAGCCGGGCCGGTGCACCGTCGCGCGCGAATTCGCCTTGGTCACGAAGATCGGCCATGCGCCGGTGATGATGTCGGCGGCGGCCGGCGGCAGCGGCGTCACGTCGGCGGCGCCGGACGTGCGCAGCGATTCGCGCAGGATGCCGAAGCCCGAGCCCTCGATGCCGCGCAGCCCGAAGCCCGTGCCGTCCGATACGAGCGCGTAGTCGCGCTGACCGAGGAACGTGAAGTGATCGGCGGCCATCCATTCGAGGAACGCGCGCGCCTCGATGTCCTCCGCGGTCGATTCGCGTGCCTTCATCTCCTTGATCGTCGCGCGAGCGATGTCGACGATTTTCGGCCAGTCCTCGACCGACGCGCGCACGTCGCCCAGCACGCGCGCGATGTCCTCGCGCAGCGTGTCGAGCAGCGCGGCGTCGCCGCAGCGGTCGACTTCGAAATGGATGAACGACGCGAGTTGCGACTGGCCGTCGCCGGACGTCGCACCGCCCGCGTCGACGCGCTCGATGCCGCCGCCGGCGCCGCGCCAGATGCGGAACACCGGATGCAGCGCCGAATGCAGCGCGAGCCCGAGACGGTTGATGGCCATCGTCACCGAGTCGACCAGGAACGGCATGTCGTCGTTGACGATCTCGATCACCGTGTGGTCGGAATGCCAGCCGTGCTGCTCGAGGATCGGGTTGTACACGCGCAGGCGTTCGCTGCCGGGCACGAATTTCTGGGCGGTCTGCCAGTGCGCCATCGCGGCGCCGTACAGGTCGGCGATGCTGCGGCTCTGCAGATCGTCGGCATCGACGAAATCGTAGTAATGACGCAGGAAGGGTTCGACGATCCGGAACGTGGCGTCGGGCAGGCGAGCGCGCGCGAATTCGACGACATCGGAGAGCAGGTGTGCGACGACTTCCTCGTTCTTCGCTTCCATGGCGGTCTCCGTCGGGTGGCCATTGGCTGCTGCGTCTGTCCGGCATTATGCGCCGATTGCGTGACAAAGCGATGTGCGGGCGCACAAGGGCGGCGGGCGGAGAAACCCGCATGCAGCGTCTCGTGCGCGCGCCGCGGTGCAGGGTTCAGCGCAGGGCGGGCGGCGCCGACGCGACGCCGCCGTCGGCGTTCAGCGCTCGTCGCTCCACAGCCTCCCGGCCGTCGCCCAGTTCTCCTTCTTCACGTCGGCGAGGATGATGTCGACCGAGCCCGGGTCGCAGCCGAGCGTCTCGCACGTGACACGCGTGATTGCTTCGACGAATGCGCGCTTCTGCTCGAGGGTGCGGCCTTCGAACAGCTGGATATTGAAAGTCGGCATGACACAGGCTCCGGTTGGGATTGAACGATTCGGTCGAGTGCGGATGCGCCGTCAGTCGCGATACGACGGATCGATCCGGTCGAGCCGGCGCAGCAGCGCCGGCCATTCCAGTTCGCCTTCGATCGCGCCGCCGTCGCGCAACTGTTCGGCGGTGCGCTCGGCGACGGCCGGCTCCGGCAGCACGAGCGGCCCGCCGCCCGCCTGCGCGCGCACCTGGATGTCGCATGCCTTGATCAGCGTATCCATCAGCACGTAGGCTTCGGCGACGGTCCGGCCGACCGTGAGCGTGCCGTGATTGCGCAGCAGCATCGCGGATTTCGCGCCGAGGCTCGCGGTCAGCCGCGCGCCTTCGGCCGGCGAGAACGCGAGTGCTTCGTAGTCGTGGTACGCGAGATCGCCATGAAAACGCAGCGCGTGCTGCGACGCCGGCAACAGCCCGTCGCGCTGGATCGACACGGCGATGCCGGCCGTATTGTGCAGGTGCATCACGCAGACGGCATCGGCGCGCGCGGCGTGCACGGCCGCATGCAGTGCGAAGCCGGTCGTGCTGACCGCGTGCTCGCTGTCGCCGATCCGGTTGCCGGCCACGTCGATCTTCACGAGGTTCGATGCGCGAACCTCGTCGAACGTGAGGCCGAACGGGTTGATCAGGAAGTGGCCGGGCTCGCCGGGCACGGTCGCGGACAAATGCGTGTAGATCAGGTCGTCCCAGCCGTTCAGCGCGACGAGCCGGTATGCGGCGGCGAGGTCGACGCGCAGCCGGCGTTCGGCGTCGGAGACCGGACCGCCGGGCTTCACGGCATCAGGACGGTGTGCGAATGACATCGGGTGCTCCGAGCGTGAGGCGGCGCGCGACGGCTACGGTCGCCCATGCCGCGAGCGCGAACGGGGCCGTGAACGTGGGGATGCCCGCGCGCATCGCGAGCCACTGGATCAACGCGGCGAGCGCGGCAGCCGCGAGCGCCGCATGCGGGCCGCGCGACATCAGCGCGAGCGCGGCGAGCGTGCCGTTGAAGCCGAGCAGGCCGTCGGCGAACGACGCGGCGCTTGCGCCGAGCGCGGTCAGCAACACGGTCGACACAATCGCGCCGCCAAGTGCGAATGCGGCCGCGCGGCGCGACGCGACGGCGACGCCGGCGACGACCAGCGCGCCGGCCCAGGCGCCTTGCGCGAAGGTGGCCTGAGCAACGCCCGACAGCAGCGCGTCGGTCGCGGAAGCGAACGTCGGCACCGGGGCGGCGGTCGCGCCGTCCGCATGCTGCACCGCGACAGACGGCAGCCACAGCGCGGTGACGACCAGGCACGGGCTCGAATACGGGCACTGGCGCCAGCGGGCGAGCGACGCGCGCATCGCGCGTTGCACGAGCGCCGCGCCGATCGCGACCAGCGGCACCAGTGCGACGGCGGCGAGTTGATGGGGCGCGAACGAGACGGCGATCAGCGCCGCGAGCGCGCCGTTGAAGCCGTGCAGCCCCTGTTCGACGTCGCGGCGTTCGGCGCCGGTCAGCACGGCCGTCATGCTGGCGGCGGCCGAGCCGACCAGCGCCGCGCATGCGAGCCGCAGGTCGTTCAGCGCGAGCGCGGCGAGCAGCAGCGCGCCGGTGAGCGCATTTGCCTGCAGCACGATCTGCCCGATGCCGCGCAGCAGCATGCGCAGGTCGATCGATGGCGAGGCGGGGCGGGCAATAGGCATGATCGCGGCGGAACAGGATGAGCCGCGAGCATAGAACACGCTGCGATGCACCGGAATAGGGAATTCTGGATAGTCAGGATTTGTGCGACGATGCTCCGCAGGGCGAAAACCGGGAGGGCGGAAAGATGCGTGAGGTGCGCTGGGCGTCGCTCGAGGGCGACGGAATCGAACATCTGACGTTCGATCGGAGTGAATCCGGCATCGTCGTCGAAAGCGCGGTGGTCGGCCAGCGGTACGGCCGTGCGTACGGGCTCGCGTATCGCGTCGAGTGCGATCCGCAGTGGCGGGTGAAGTACGCGGTGCTCAAGGTGATGGGCGGCGGCACGCTCGAACTGCGCGGCGACGGGGCCGGGCACTGGCGCGACGGTTCAGGCCGCGAACTGCGCGAGCTGGACGGCTGCATCGATATCGACATCGCCGCGACGCCGTTCACGAATTCGCTGCCGATCGGCCGCCTGGGGCTCGCGCGCGGCGAGCGGCGGCCGATCGACGTCGCATACATCTCGACGCCGGATCTGAAAGTCACGCCGGTCAAGCAGGCTTATGCGTGCATCGTACCGGGCCGCCGCTACCGCTACGAAGGGATCTTCCGGAATTTCACCGCGGAGATGGACATCGACGACGATGGGCTCGTGATCGACTACGAAACGCTGTTCAAGCGTCTGCCGCCGCTGCGCTGAACTGCGGCTTCCGTTCGCGTGGCCGGCGCCGCCGGCGCCGCGGCGACCGCGGGCCGTTCATGCGCGGCCGCGAACCGGTCGATCCGCGACGCGATCAGGTCCGGATGACGCAGCACGATCCAGTGCGTGCCGTCGATTTCCTCGCGCACGTGCTCGCCGAGCCAGCGGTCGAGGTCGACCGACATTTCGGGCGTCACGTAGCGGTCGCGCACCGGCACCAGGATCTGCACCGGCGCCTGCGCGTACCGCTCACGCGGCTTGCGGGCCCGTGCAAGGAAGTTCGCGCGGTACATCCGCATCCCGTTCAGCGCGTTCTTCAGTTGCGCGGGATCGCGCTCGGCGCGCACGCGTTCGGTGAGCTGCAGCCAGCGCGGCCACAGCGCGGCACCGCCGAGCCGCCATGCCAGCGACGGCACGAGCGGCAGATGGAAGAACGCGATGTACCAGGATTTCAGGCTCTGCCTGAGCCGCATCTTCGCGCGGAACACGTGATCGAGGCACGGCCCGGAGATCGACGTGTACGACGCGATGCGGCCGCGGAACGCGGGGTCGGTCACGGCCTCCCAGCACTGGATCGAGCCCCAGTCGTGGCCGACCAGGTGGAACGGCCGGCCGCCGCAGGTTGCGTCGGCGACCGCCTTCAGGTCGCCGGCGAGCCGTTCGAGCGTGTAGTCGGCGCGGCGGCGCGGCGCATCGGATGCGCCGGCGCCGCGCACGTCGTACGCGATCACGCGGTAGCGCTTCGCGAGCCGCGCGCGGATCGGCGCCCACACGGCCGCCGAGTCCGGGTAGCCATGCACGAGGATCAGCGGCGGCGCGCGACGCGACCCGCTGACGTAGACGGCGAGTTTCACGTCGCCGGACCGGACGGTCAGCATCTCGTGAGCGCGCGCCATCGCGTCATGCCTGCGCAACCGAATGCAGCGGCACGCGGCGCGGGGCGGCTTGCGCCGCATAGCGCGCGTTGGTCGCGTCGATGTTATCGAGCAGCGTGTCGAGCTCCTGCAGATACTGATGGTTGTCGTGATCCCACGGGTGGAAGCCCGGGCGGAAGTAGTCGAGCCATTCGCGCGCGATGCTCGGGAACACGCCGTTCTTCGGGCTGTACAGGTACTTCACGAGGCGCCACATGCCGCCGAACTTGCCGTGTTCGCGACGGTGCGCGCGCATCAGTCGCACGTGGAAGTCGAACACGATGGCCCAGAAGAATACCGTCGTCGTCAGCATCGTGCCGGTGCGCAGCAGGTAGCTGCCGACGCCCGGCTTCATCACGGTGCGCCACACGTCGTAGGACACCGCCTTGTGCTCGGTTTCCTCCATCGCGTGCCACATCCACATCTGCTGGTAGCCCTCGACCGAGCCGTCGATCCGGTGCTCGTGGCCCGACAGCAACTGGTTCGCGAGGATCGCCGTGTAGTGTTCGAGCGCGATCGTGATCGCCAGCTGCATCGAGTGCGGCAGCACCTTCTTGAACCAGCCGAGGATCGTCCACAGGCGCTTGTCGAGCTTGTGCGCGGGCAGGCCGGCGGCCTGCAGCAGGTCGTTGTATTCGATGTGCTCGCGCGTGTGCATCGCTTCCTGACCGATGAAGCCGATCACCTGCTTCTTCAGCTCGGGATCCTCGATCCGGTCACGGTAGTTGCGCACCGAATCCATGAAGAAGCGCTCGCCGGCCGGGAACAGCAGCGACAGCGCATTCATGAAGTGCGTGACCGGCACGCCCTGCACATGCCAGTCCTTCGCGCGTTCGGGTGGCAGCGCGAATCGGATGTCGCGCCGCACGGGCATCATGTTCGGTGTCGTCATGATTGTTCTCCCTGATTGCCTGCATTGTTGTAGGTGGCGTGCGCCGGCGCCGGCGCCGGCGTGCCGCGTGCGGCACGGCGGGCTTTCGCGGCCTCGCGGCGCGTGGCGAGCACGACGAGCGCCTGGTACGCGGCCGGCAGGATGCGCGCCATCCAGTCCGCGCCTTTCGCGTCGCGGCCGATCAGCACGCGGCGCTTGTTCTTGCGCACGCCGGCGAGGATCGTGCGCGCGGCGTCATCGGCGGTCGTGATGAAGAACTTCTCGAAGCTGTCCTTGCCTTGCTGTTCGCTCTCGACGATGAAGCCGACCATGTTCTTCGCGACGCGGCTCGACTGCGCGATGTTGGTGCGGATGCCGCCCGGATGCACACAGGTGGCCGACACGCCGCACTTCATCATGTCGAGTTCCTGGCGCAGCGATTCGGTGAAGCCGCGCACCGCGAACTTGGTCGCGTTGTAGCCGCTCATGCCCGGCTGCGCGAAGATCCCGAAGATGCTCGACGTGTTGATCACGTGGCCGTCGCCCGATGCCTTCAGGTGCGGCAGAAACGCCTTCGTGCCGTGCACGACGCCCCAGAAGTTGATGTTGACGATCCACTCGAGATCGCCGTAGTCCATGCCTTCGATCGTGCTCGACAGCGCGACGCCCGCGTTGTTGAAGATCAGGTTTACCTTGCCGTGCTCTTTCGCGGTGTCGTCGGCCCACGCGAACATCGCGTCGCGATCGCCGACGTCGAGCACGCGTGTCGATACGCGCACGTTCGGCGCGATCGCGCGGACGATCCGTTCGGTTTCGGCGAGGCCGACGCCGTTCTTGTCGGCGAGCGACACGTGGCAGCCGGCCTGCGCGAGCTGGATCGCCAGCGCGCGGCCCATGCCCGAGCCGGCACCCGTGATCGCGGCGACCTTGTTGGCGAAATCTCTCATGTCGATGGCTCCTTGTCTGGCTCAGGCCGCTTCGGCGGACGTGGAAGCGGAAGCGGCCGGCGCGGCGGCGGGCCGCGCGGTCGTGTCGTGCGGCGCGCGATACGCGTGGTAATCGGCGATCGAGAACTGCGCTGTGGCCTGACGGAAGCGCCACGTGAAGCCCGGCCACAGCGTCGTGTTCTTGCCGGTGCGCGGGTCGAGGTACCAGCTCTTGCAGCCGCCCGTCGACCAAATCGCCTTCTTGAGCTTGCCCTGCAGGTCGTCGTTGTACTGCGCCTCGACGAGCGGTCGCACCTCGATCGCCTCCGCGCGTTCGCGGCGCATCGCCTGCAGCGCGCCGAGGATGTATTCGATCTGCGACTCGATCATGAACACCATCGAGTTGTGGCCGAGGCCCGTGTTCGGGCCGACGATCATGAAGAAGTTCGGGTAGCCGGGCAGCGTCGTGCCGAGATACGCGTGCGCGCCGTCGCGCCACGCATCGACGATGTCGAGGCCGCCGCGGCCGATGATCGCGCCGCGCGGATACGGGTCGGCCACCTGGAAGCCGGTGCCGTAGATCAGGCAGTCGACTTCATGACGCTTGCCGTCGGTCGTCACGACCGCGTCGGCTTCGATGCGATCGATGCCGGTCGTGATCACGTCGACGTTCTTGCGCGACAGCGCCGGGTAGTAGTCGTTCGAGATCAGCACGCGCTTGCAGCCGAGCGTGTAGTTCGGTGTGACGGCCTTGCGCAGTTCCGGATCGGGAATCTGCTTGCGGATGTGACGCAGCGCGAGCTTCTGCACGTTCTTCATCAGCGACGGATGGATCGCGAAGCCGAGCACGCGCGATTCGAGCATCCAGTAGATACCGCCGCGCACGGCCTTCTGCGTGACCGGCAGCGTGCGGAACAGCCACTTCTCGAAACGCGTCAGGTTGCGGTCGGGTTTCGGCATGATCCACGGCGGCGTGCGCTGGAACAGCGCGAGCGACTTCACGCGCGGCGCGATCTGCGGCACGAACTGGATCGCGCTCGCGCCGGTGCCGATCACCGCGACGCGCTTGCCGTCGAGCGGGTAGTCGTGATCCCACTGCTGCGAATGGAACGCGCGGCCCTTGAAGGTTTCGACACCGGGAATCGCCGGCAGCGCGGCGCGCGACAGCCCACCCATCCCCGACACCAGCACGCGCGCCGACAGCCGCTTGCCGTTCGCGAACGTGAGGCGCCAGCGTTGCGCGGCTTCGTCGTACTCGGCGCGCTGCAACTCGTGATTCAGTCGCAGGTGCGGGCCGACGTCGAAGCGCTGCACGCAGTCTTCCAGATACGCGCGGATCTCCGGCTGCGGCGCGAACATGCGCGTCCAGCGCGGGTTCGGCGCGAACGAGAACGAATAGACGTGCGATTGCACGTCGCATGCACACCCGGGGTAATGATTGTCGCGCCACGTGCCGCCGACCGACGCCGCCTTCTCGAGGACGACGAAGTCGGTCACGCCGGTTTGTTTCAGGCGGATCGCCATCCCGAGGCCGGCGAAGCCGGTGCCGATGATGGCGATGTCGATGGCTTCGTCCAGGCCGTCATGGCCGGGCGGGCCGAAAGGCAACGTGCGAGCATTCATCCGGGTGTCTCCGATCTGGCTCATTTTTTAATGTTACATTGATTGATGTAACGATAGTGGGTGAACCCGGAAACCGCAAGAGGCTAGAAGCGACGCTCTAAGGGCCGGAAACCAAGCGGGGAAAGGCCGAGCGGGGTTTCGAACGGTCCCGTCTCCGCCATGCGGGATGCGCGGAAAGGGCCGTCGGCACGGCGGGAGAGGGAAGAGGCGGGACCGCCGGCGCGCGACGGCCTGTTTGAAACGGTATCAGGGACGGATCGACCGGGCGGACATCTCATGGAAAACCCCGGCCACGATCGTGACCTGCGCGAGCGCATAGAGGCCCCAGATCAGATAGTCAATGCCCGGAAAACCGCCGAGGAACCGGCCGACGCCGATCAGCGTGTCCGAGCCGACGAAGATCAGGCTGCCGATCGCGACCAGCGGGCCGCGCGTGCGTGCGGCAAGCGCGAAGCTCGCCATCGCGCACAGCACGAGCATGTAGACGGCGACCGGCGCCAGCAGCTCGCCGAGGTGCGGGAAGAACGCGACGTAGAACGCCGGCGCGGCGATCCATAGCACGACGAGCGCAACGATGCGCCAGCCATGCGGCCGCGCGCGCCACCGGAAGAAGATCGCGCAATAACACAGGTGCGTGAGCAGGAACGCGCCGAGGCCGAGCACGAACGACGGCGGCCAGTCGGGCAGCGCGAGCAGCACGTCGCCGAGCACAGCCGTCGCGAGTGCCGCGCACAGCCACGTGCGTTCGCGCGGCGCGCCGCAGGTGCTGCCCGCCGCGAGCAGCAGGATGCCCATCGCGGCCTTCGCGGCGGCCTGGCCCGGATAGGGCGCGGCGGCGAGCGACAGCCCGTACAGCAGCGCCGCGGCGATGGCGAGCGGCCAGAGCCGGCGGTACGTGGCGGGAAGCGTGGCGATCAAGGCGGGTGTCTCCGGTTTGTTGTTGTCTGCGGTGGACGGCGCGCCGTCGACAGCGCGGCTGCCGGCCATTATCCGGAAGAACGGGGGCGCGAAAACCGGCGAATCCTTCTAGGAAACGATCGCGACCGGCGTCGCCGCCGCCGGACTTTTTTCGCGCGTTGCCCCGGCTGAACCGGGGCAACGGTTCCGATTCGGCTTGCTACGATCGCCGCGGTATTAGCGTTGTCGTTGTCGATGTCCCGCCTCGCTTCGCGAACGGATGCGCGAGCCGGTACATGCCCGATGAATCCCGCCGTGCCCGGCCCGCGCGCTCAGTCGAAGCGGGACGGCCCGGCCACCACGAAAACAGGTCCGACCATGACCGAACTTCTCCACGGCGACGGCGCGATCCGTCGCGCGACGCCGTACGGCTCCTCGATCGAAAACACCTATGCGGGCGTGCTGTCGTTCATGCGCCGCAACTACTCGCGCGCACTCGACGGCGTCGACGTCGCGATCTCCGGCGTGCCGCTCGATCTCGCGACGACCTATCGTTCCGGTGCGCGGCTCGGGCCGGCCGCGATCCGCGCGGCGAGCGTGCAGCTCGCGGAGCTCAATCCGTATCCGTGGGGCTTCGATCCGTTCGACGATCTCGCGGCCGTCGACTACGGCGATTGCTGGTTCGATGCGCACAACCCGCTGTCGATCAAGCCGGCGATCGTCGAGCATGCGCGCACGATCCTGCGCTCGGGCGCGAAGATGCTGACGCT
Source organism: Burkholderia sp. AU17457 (assembly GCF_002223255.1). NCBI lineage: Bacteria > Pseudomonadati > Pseudomonadota > Betaproteobacteria > Burkholderiales > Burkholderiaceae > Burkholderia > Burkholderia sp. AU17457. Next base: position 1,479,426 of record NZ_NKFB01000005.1, on the reverse strand, counting down.
CGGCGGCGACCACTACATCACGTATCCGCTGCTGGTCGCGCACGTGGAGCGCTACGGCAAGCCGCTGTCGCTGATCCATTTCGACGCGCACTGCGATACGTGGGCCGACGACGATCCGGACAGCCTCAATCACGGGACGATGTTCTACAAGGCGGTGAAGGAAGGGCTGATCGATCCCGCGACGTCGGTGCAGGTCGGCATCCGCACGTGGAACGACGACTTTCTCGGGATCGAGCGGCTCGATGCCGCGTGGGTGCATGACCATGGTCCGCGGGCGGCGGTCGCGCGGATCGTCGAGATCGTCGGCGCGCGGCCTGCGTATCTGACGTTCGATATCGATTGCCTCGATCCGGCGTTCGCGCCGGGGACGGGGACGCCGGTCGCCGGCGGGTTGTCGTCAGCACAGGCGCTGGCGATCGTGCGGGCGCTCGGAGCGGTGAATCTGGTCGGGGCGGATGTGGTGGAGGTCGCGCCCGCGTACGATCACGCGGACATCACGGCGATCGCGGCCGCACATGTGGCTTGCGATCTGCTGTGCCTGTGGCGGCAGAAGAAGATGGCGGAAGCGTTGCGTTGAGCGCGTGCCGAGCGGGACACGAAAGCGGCCGGTGGGGCAGCGCGCCCGCCGGCCTGCTGACGGATGGGGCCGCGAGCGTTACTTCGCCGCCAGCGCACTCGCCACGCTTTTGTCGACCCAGGCGTTCCCGGCCACGCTCAGCTTCTGCGGAATCAGCTTCGCCGCGTAGAACGCATCGGCAACACCTTGCTGCGCGGCGACGATGCGCTCGTCGATCGGCACCGCACCGAACGGCACCCGCTTGATCCACGTCTCGACGAGCGCCTCGGGCAACCCGACCTTCGGCGCCAGCAGCGCGGCCGTGTCGGCCGGATGCCCGTTGACCCACTGGCCCGTTTCGCGCGCCTGTTTCAGGATCGCGCCGACCACGTCGGGATGCCGTTGCGCGAAACTCCGCGTCGCCTCGTAGAAGTTGTTGGTCGCCGCGAGCCCCGTGTAGTCGGACAGCGTGCGCACCTTCAGCGCGTTTTGCGCGGCCGCGTAGTACGGATCCCACACGGCCCACGCATCGACATTGCCGCTTTCGAACGCGGCGCGCGCATCTGCCGGAGCGAGATACACCGGATGGATTTCGTCGTAGCGCACGCCGGCTTTCTTCAGCGCCTCGAGCAGCAGGTAGTTCGCGCTCGAGCCTTTCTGCAGCGCGACCTTCTTGCCGCGCAGGCCGGCCACCGTCCGGATCGGCGAATCGCTCTTCACGAACACCGCTTCGTTGTGCGGCGCAGGCGGTTCCGCGCCGACATAGACGAACTGCACGCCTGCCGCCTGCGCGAACACGGGCGGCGGCGCACCCGTGTAGCCGAAGTCGATGCTGTTCGCGTTCAGCGCTTCGAGCAGTTGCGGGCCGGCCGGGAATTCGAACCATTGAACGTCATAGCCGAGCGGCTTGAGCCGCGCTTCGAGCGCGCCCTGCGCCTTGACGATCGACAGCAGGCCGGCCTTTTGATAACCGATGCGCACGATCTTGTCGGCGCCGCCTTGCGCGAATGCCGACGCGGCGGACAGGGCAACGAGCGAGACCGCGGTGGCGCGGGTGATCCAGCGGGTGAAACGAATCATCTAATGAACTCCATGCGAGGCATCTTCGGAAAGCGGCCGGCGCCGCTCGGTTGGAAGAATCGTCGCATGGGCGATTGCGCCCGCAAACGAAGCATTGCCGATATGGATATGACGGCGGCGGCCCTATGCTTTGGCGTCGTGGCCTGCCGGGGCGGCCACCCGCCGGTTTTGATGACCGTCTGCGCTGATATCGACAGTAGCGCGGCCTTTAACCGCGCGTATCGACCCAGTTGCGTGCCCAGCGTGCCGAATGCGCGAGCGCTTGCGCTTCGCTCGCGAAGTAGTCGAGCGAATAGAACTGGTAGCGGCCTTCGTCGTGCGCGCTATCGGTGCGTTCGAGCAGCAGGTTGGATGAAAAACTCCCGTCGGGCAGGCGATGCGCCGAGGGGTGGACGGCATAGCCGTTGTACTGTTGAATTCGTTGGTTGTGCATTTTAATTTTAATGATGATCGAGTGCGCGCGTGCCGTGCTGAATGCGCACGGGTATGCCGATTCAACGCCCTTGCGAGCGGAATCTGACGCAGTCGGAAAGCGAAAATAAGGCGTTGCGGCCGGAGGGGGGATGAAGTGCAACGAGACGTGTGGCGCCTGGCAAGCTGCTCATTGAACAGAGGCAGCTCAAGCCGATCGCGCCAACTTTGGGAGACGAAGCTCCGTGGGGATGTCGCTGCGACCCGGCGTCCGTCGCGGACGCCGGGCCCTTCAAACGTTACAGCGGCTTGATGTTGGCCGCTTGCAGACCCTTCGGGCCCTGCTTCGTTTCGAAGCTCACTTTTTGGTTTTCAGCCAGCGTCTTGAAGCCGTCGGCACGAATTTCGGAGAAGTGAGCGAACAGGTCGTCGCCGCCGTTGTCCGGCGTGATGAAGCCAAAGCCTTTGCTGTCGTTGAACCACTTGACGATACCGGTATCCATGAAGATTCCTTGAGAAAAAAATAGAGATTTGCTCTGTTGAAGAGCGCGTGAAGCGTCAAGGAGGGAGAGGACAACGAATACCGCTGGGGAGGAGCGAGCAATTGATGAACAGCAATCGGACTTCTTGGACTTCGACGCATACACTAACCGTCGGACGGGCTCGCGTCAACCGATAACTTGTAACTGTGCCGCGGCCGCGTGGTTGCCGTGCGTGGGGCGATGTGGCGCCGCCTGGCTGAAACGGGGGCCGAGCGGCGCTCCTGGCCATTCGCCGACCCATGCGAGCCGCGGTTGCCGCCGGCAATGGCCGTCGGCGTTGCCGCGAACCGGCTACGCGCGCGTCGTGGCGACATGCCGGCGCATGCATGATGGCCGCGCGCCTATGCGTTGTCGCCGTCGCCTTGCGTATCGCTCGTACCGGACTGCCGCGCTGCTTCGTCGCTGAGCTTCTTGTCGAGAATCGTCGCGACCCGGCCGCCGAGATACGCGCCCGCCGCGGTTTCGAGCGCGCGGTTCGTCTCGCCTTCGACGAACACGGCCGCGAGCGGGCGCAGCCGCCAGATCGCGTCGACCAGTTCGGGGACGTCGGTGGCCGGCGGCAACGTGCCGGCGTCGTAGCGGTCGAGCCGCTTCACGACGAGATCGACGAGCAGCCGCGCGATCGCGTCGAAATGCGGCCGCGCGAGGCTGATCACGTCGAGCAGCTCGCGCGGCGGAATGCCTTCCTTCGTCATCGCGGCCGCCGCCTCGAGCAGCGCGGGGCTTTTCGCGACGAACGACAGGCCGCGCCGTTCGAGCAGCCCGAGCTCGGTCACGCGCGACAGTTGCGTGGTCGCCTGCGGGCCGAACATCTGCGCGAGTTGCGCGAGCGAATAGGTTTTCGGCAGCTCGTGCGACCAGCGGCCGCCGATCGCGTTTTCGAGACCGAGGATCGAGCGCAGGTCGTGGCCTTCGTCGATCGCCTTGATCAGGTCCTGGATGTTCGACAGCGTATAGCCGCGCGCGAGCAGATGGTTGATCAGCTTCAGGCGCGCGACGTGCGTGTCGTCGTAGATGCCGACGCGCCCGCGTTTCTCCGGCGGCGCGAGCAGCCCGCGATCCTGGTACGCGCGGACGTTGCGCACGGTGGTGTCGGACACGCGCGCGAGTTCGTCGACCGTGTACTCGTTGCGGGAATCCGGCGCGGCCTCGTCGGGCGTGGAAGAAGTCTGTTTTGACATGCGGCCATTTTAGCGCGCCGCGGCAGGCTCGGGCGAGGCGGGGCGCGTGTTCGCGCCGTCGCCGAGCGGGCGCTGCATCAGCGCGGTGTCGATCCAGCGGCCGTGCTTGAAACCGACCGCTTTCAGCTGGCCGGCCGGTTCGAAGCCGAATGCGCGATGCAGCGACGTCGAGCCGCCGGTGCCGCCGTCGGCGATTACCGCGATCATCTGCCGCCATGGGCCGCCTTCGCAGCGCGCGATCAGCGCCGCCAGCAACGCGCGGCCGATGCCTCGCCCGCGTTGCGCGTCGTCGATGTAGATCGAATCCTCGATCGTGAAGCGGTACGCGCTGCGCGTGCGATAGGGCGTCGCATACGCGTAGCCGGCGATGCGGCCGTCGCATTGTGCGACGAGATAGGGCAGCCCGTGACGCAGCACCGCGTCGCGGCGGCCGCGCAGTTCGTCGACGTCGGGTGGCGTCTCCTCGAACGACGCGACGCTGTGGCGCACATGGTGTGCGTAGATCGCGTGAATGGCGGCGAGATCGGCATCGGTCGCGTCGCGGACGACGCAGGCGGCTGGCGTGGCGGACATGGCAAGGGGCGTGGATGCGGGCAAACCCTGACTATGCGGGCAATTGCGCGGCGCGTAAAGCGGCGGTGGAGGCCGGGCGTCGCGCATCGTCGCGTTCAGTTCGGCAGCCGCTTGCGCTGCGTGTCGCGCGGCAGCTCGTTGAAGCGGGCGAAGTAGTAGCCCGAAAAACGGCCGAGATGGCCGAAACCGAACGTCAGCGCCGTATCGGTAATGCTGGCCATCGGGTCGGTCAGCAACTGCGCGCGGGCGGCGTCGAGCCGGATGTTGCGCAGCAGTTCCATCGGGGTTGCGCCGTGGTAGCGGCGGCACAGCACGTTCAGCGTCCGGAAGCTGACGCCGGCCGCCCTGGCGAGATCCTTGAGCGAGATGGGCGCGCAGAGTCGCGCATGGATGAATTCGAGGAGCGCGTCCATTTGCCGGATGCCGCCCCCGGATCCGGATGGCCCCGGAAGATCGCACGCTTCCGGGGAAGCGAGGGCATGCGCGGTTGTCGGCGATGGCGGGCAATGTACGAGCAGGAATAGCGCGAGGCTGCGTTCGAAGTGGTCGCGCCACTCGGCCCGGATGCCGCCGTCGCCGGCCACCGCGAGGACGTTGAGCAGCGACTGTGCGATCAGGTCCCATTGCGAGGCCAGTGCGGGCGGCAACAGAAATCCCGGCACGAGGCCGGGCCTTCCGTCGTCGGGCGGGCAGCCGGAAACCGCGTGCAGCAGCGCGTCGGGGACCTTGACGATCAGTTGCAGGGTGCCGGGCCGCCAGCGCAGATGGACGCGCGTCCTGGGCGCGAGCACGGCGGTGCGTCCTTCGAGCACGTCCATCACATGCCCGTCGCACTCGATTTCGGCGCCTCCCGCGAGCGACGTGTGGACGAGCGAAAAACCGTCGAACGGGCGCGGCGCGACCTCGACTTCGGCGCCGTACTGCAGCGCGTAGACGCTCAAACGATTCAGTCGCCCCTTGAAAAGGGCGGCGTCGGCGACGCCGTGCTTCCAGTGCAGCACATGCTCGGCCAGCTCCGCCGAGACCTGCTCGTGCGCATCCGTGCGGGATCCGGATCGGAACAGGCAATTCCGGTACAACGCGGACAGCACGTCCGCATTCGGCGTGAGGGGCATGGGGCGTCTCCTGTGCGGCATTTCCGTACAGCGCATCCGGCTGGCCGCGGATGCGCGTCGTGCCGCATCGGTTTCTCTTGCGTGCGCGAAATCTCCTGGACGGATGATATTGACCTTCGTCAGGCTTGTCCAAAGTATCGCGAGGGTTTGCAAGAATCGGATAGTCCTGTTCCCGCCCAGGAAAAATCCGGATAGCGCGCGGCACGAGAAAAAAACGGATTGAATTCGTGCGCGGCCTGCAAATTCCGGATAGTGGGAATCATTGTGGCTTCCTACACTGCGCCGACGCGTGCTGGAGGGCCGTGCATCTCGCCACGTAACTTCGGACAACTACTAAATATGCAGGCCGAGAGATCGTACTGATTCGAAGCCTCCCCCTGAAAAAAGAAGGAATTCCATGCGTCAAATCAACCTGCAGGCGCTCTCGGACGATGCGCGGCTGGGTCCGCTGCACGGCGTCGTGCTGTTCTGGTGCGCGCTGATCATCGTGTTCGACGGCTACGATCTCGCGGTGGCAGGCATCGCGCTGCCGGCGATCATGAAGGACATGGGCGTCAGCCCCGCGCATGCCGGCTTCATGGTGAGTTCGGCGCTGTTCGGCATGATGTTCGGCAACATCGTGTTCGGAACCGTCGCCGAGCGGATCGGGCGCCGCCGCGCCATCGCGGCCTGCCTGACGCTGTTCAGCGTCTTTACCGCGGCGGCCGGGCTGGCGCCGACGCCCGCGCTGTTCGGCGCCGCCCGCTTCGTGGCGGGCATCGGCATCGGCGGCGTGATGCCGAACGTGATTGCCCACATGACCGAGTACGCGCCGCGCCGCGTGCGCAGCACGCTGGTGACGCTGATGTTCAGCGGCTATTCGGTGGGCGGCATGCTGGCGGCCGTGATGGGCAAGGGAATGATCGAGGCGTACGGATGGCGGTCGGTGTTCGTCGCCGCGGGCGCGCCGGTGCTGCTCGTCCCGCTGTTCGTGAAATGGATGCCGGAATCGATGTCGTTCCTGGTACGGCGCGGCAGGACGGGCGAACTCGCGCGCATCGCGAGCCGGCTCGATCCCGCGTACCGGCCTCTGCCGGACGACCGCCATGTGTTCCCGCGCGAGGACCAGGCTGGCAACGCGCCGGTTCGCCGTCTGTTCGACGACGGTCGCGGGTTCAGCACGATCATGTTCTGGATCGCCTGCTTCATGTGCCTGTTCATGGTGTACGCGCTCAGTTCGTGGCTGACCCGGCTGATGGCGGGGGCGGGCTACAGCCTCGGTTCCGCGTTGACGTTCGTGCTGGTGCTGAACGCCGGCGCGATGGTCGGCGCGATCGGCGGCGGCTGGCTGGCCGATCGCTTTCCGATCAAGACGGTGCTCGTTTCGATGTATCTGCTCGCCGCGGTGTCGATCACGCTGCTCGGCTACAGGATGCCGACCGCGCTGCTGTTCGTGCTGGTCGGGCTGGCTGGCGCGTCGACCATCGGCACGCAGATCGTCAACTGCGCGTATGCGGGGCAGTTCTATCCGGTCGCGATCCGCTCGACCGGCATCGGCTGGACGCTGGGCATCGGCCGCGGCGGCGCGATCCTCGCGCCGATCGTGATCGGCGTGCTGGTGGGCATCGATCTGCCGCTGGAGCAGAACTTCATGGCGATCGGGTTGCCAGCGCTGGCGGCGGCGCTCGCGGTCGGCCTGATCGATCATCGACGCTCGGCTTCGCATCGCGACCGTGCGGGCGGTGCCGGCGAACCGCAGCAGGCACCTGCCCGGCAATCCTGAGCAGCGGTTACGACGGCCGGGGCGTCAGAGCCGCCCGTCGGCCGCGTGCACCGCATCGGCGATCGCATCCGCGACACGCTGCACGCGCGGCGACCGGCGCACGTCCGGGTGGACGACGAGCCAGATTTCGCGCTCGATGTCGCAGCGCGGCGCGGCCGTGAGCTCGACGAGCGCCGTGGCGGCGCGGGCGGTTTTGTCGACGTGGGTGTCGGCCGCGTCTTGCGGTCCGCCGGTGTCGGGTTCGCCGGGCGACCGGGGCGCCGCCGGCAAGGCGTCGAACGCCGGATCGTCGAGCAGGAAGCGCGGCAACAACGCGATGCCCGCGCCGGCGAGGCACGCGCGGTGCAGTGCGGCCAGATCGTTGGCGATAAACGCGAAGCGGCGTCCGGCCGCGAAGCGTTCGAGCCATTGTTGCTGCGGCATCTGCGCGAGCGCGTCGTCGTAGCCGAGAAACGTCCACGTGTCGGGCGGCGCGGCGGCCCAGTCCGGCGCCGAGCACAGCGCGAAGCGCATCGTGCCGAGCCGGCGCGCGGCGAGCCCCGGTTCGCTCGGCCGCGACAGCCGCACCGCGAGATCGGCTTCGCGCGCATACAGGTTCGCTGCGTGCATCTCGCCCATCAGGTCGATCCGCAATGTGGGCCACGCACGTTGCGCGCGGGCCAGGCGTGGCGCGAGGAAGTGGCTCGCGAATACCGGCGACGCCGACACGCGCACCACGCCGTCGAGCGCCGCGGCCCCCTGCGCCGCGCGCGCGAACGCGTGCGCGTCGGCTTCGAGGCGCGCGGCGTGCTCGGCCAAGTGCAGCCCTTCGTCGGTGGGCGGCCAGCCGCGCGGCAGCCGGTCGAACAGCCGGATCCCGAGCGCCCACTCGAGCGCGTCGATGCGCCGCGCGACCGTCGAATGCTGGACCTGCAGCGCTCGCGCCGCGGCTGACAGGCTGCCGCCGCGCAGCACCGCAAGGAAGTAGCGGATATCGTCCCAGCTCATCGGCGGCGCAGGCGGGGCGGCGGAATCGTGATCGGTCGAATTTTGCACAGTAAATGGGCGTTCAGTGTGAATTCCGTTCGATTATGCACAATGGGATGATCGTGTCACTTCATTCGACAGCGAGGAACGTCATGACCCAAACAGCCAACGCCATCCGGATCGGCATCGACCGTTACGGCGACGCCGGCGTGCTACGCCGCGTCGATGCGCCTGTCGCGCCGCCCGGCGCCGGCGAAGTGCGGATTCGACAGACCGCGATCGGCGTGAACTTCGTCGACATCTATTTCAGGACGGGCGCGCACGCGTTGCCCGCGCTGCCGGAGGCGCTCGGCGTCGAGGCAGCCGGCGTGATCGATGCGGTTGGCCCGGGTGTGACGGAGCTCGTGCCCGGCCAGCGCGTCGCGTATGCCGGCATGCCGACCGGCAGCTATGCGAGCCTGCGCACGATGCCGGCCGGGCGCGTGCTGCCGATTCCCGCCGGGCTGAGCGACGAAGCCGCCGCCGCCGGGCTGCTGAAGGGCATCACCGTCTACATGCTGATGCATCGCGTCCGGCAGGTCGGCGCCGGCGATACGGTGCTCGTGCATGCGGCGGCCGGCGGCGTCGGGCTGCTGGCGACGCAATGGGCGCATGCGCTCGGCGCGCGCGTGATCGGCACGGTCGGATCGGCCGCGAAAGCCGCGCTCGTGCGCACGCACGGCGCCGAAGCGGTGATCGATTATCGCGAGGAAGACTTTGTCGCGGCCGCGCGTGCGTTCGGCGGCGGTGCGGGCGTCGACTACGCGATCGACGGGATCGGCGGCGACGTGCTGACCCGCACGCTGGGGGCGATTCGTCCGTTCGGCATGGTCGCGAGTATCGGGCAGGTGGCGGCGGTGGGCGCGCGGCAGACGTTCGACCTCGACGAACTCGGGCCGGCCCGTTCGATCGCGCTGGCGCGGCCGAGCGTGCTCGGTTTCATCGCGCGCGACGTCGGCGCGTATCGGGACGCCGCACGTGCGACGCTCGACCGGCTGGCGGGCGGGATGCACGTCGAGATCGGCGCGCGGCTGCCGCTCGAGCAGGCGGCCGACGCGCACCGGTTGCTGGAGTCGCGCGCGACGACGGGCGGTGTCGTGCTGCTGGCGTGACGGCGGGCGCGGACGGGGCGAGTCGCGGTTCGACGGTCGCACCGCGAGGAGCCGACCGCTCGGTGGTGCTGGCGCTGCGGCGCATCCTCGACGAACCATGCGAGCACGAGCACGAGCACGATCGCGCCCGACCGCCGCGGCCGCCGGATACACGACGTGCGGCGAGCCGGCGAATGCGTCGACGTGCGCGTCGCGCACCGGGTCCGGTAACCGGTGCACGGCGGCCAGGCCGAGCGCAGGGGGCCGCGCCGTGCCGGCCGGCAGCGCGTGCATCATCCGCGACTGCAGCCGGTGCGAGAACAGCGCGCCGAACCCGGCGACGCCGAGCAAGCCGCCGATCGAACGGAACAGCGTCGCGCCCGACGGAGATTGCCGGCCCGAAAAATTGACGACGATCAGCCGCGAGGCAGGAGCGGACTCAAGTTTTTTGCAGGCACACCGTAATACAGAGGGCCGCGGACCGATTGCCGCGGCATTTTTTCTCGCTCACGTGCCGTCATGAACCTGAACGCCCTGTTTTCCCGTTTCTCGATCCGTACGCGGATTTTCTCCACGCTCGGTCTCGTCGCCGCGCTGCTCGTCGTGTCGGGGCTGATCGGCCTTGCGGGCATGCAGAGCTCGAATCGCGCCCTCGACGAGGCCTATACGCGGCAACTGGCGGCGAAGACCGCGCTGTCCGCGGCGAGCCTGAACCTGACGATCGTGCGCACGACGCTCGACCGTGCGCTGCTGCATCCGGAAGCGACGGAGGTGCCCGATCTCGTCAAGAAGGCCGAAGGTTATTTGGCGAAGGCCGACACGGCGTGGCGCAGCTACGCGGCGATGCCGCACGGCGACGACGAAGGCCCGCTCGCGAGCCGCCTCGATGCCGCGCGTCAGGCGCTGATCGGACAGGCACTGAAGCCGATGATCGATGCGATCCGCGACGGGCGGCGCGACGAAGCCGACCGGTTGCTGATGACGGTCGCACCGCCGCTGTCGGTCGCGCTCACGCAGGCGACCGACGCGCTCGATGCGTACCAGGCCGCGCGCGGCAAGGACGTGTACGACACCGCGCAGACCTATTACGGCTGGATGCGCATGGGCGCGCTCGCGGGCATCGCATTTGGGCTGGCCGCGTGTCTTGGTTGCGCGATCGGCCTGCATTTCGCGATCACGCAACCGGTGAATCGCCTGCTGTCGCATTTCCGCCGGCTGTCGGACGGCGATCTCACGTCGGAATTGCACTGGTCGTCGCGCGACGAGATGGCCGAACTGGTCAACGGCGTGACCGGCATGCAGCGCAGCCTCGCGGATACGGTGCGTCAGGTGAGCCAGGGTTCCGAAGCGATCTCGACGGCGACGCACCAGATCGCGGCCGGCAACACCGACCTGTCGCAGCGCACCGAGGAACAGGCGTCGGCGCTGCAGGAGACGGCCGCGAGCATGGAGCAGCTGACGGCAACCGTGAAGCAGAACGCGGACCACGCGCTCGAGGCACAGGCCTGCGCGGACAGCGCGAGCGAGATCGCGACGCGCGGCGCGACGGTCGTCGGCGAGGTGATCGGCACGATGAACGAGATCGACCGGAGCTCGCAGAAGGTCGCCGACATCATCGGCACGATCGAAGGCATCGCGTTCCAGACCAACATCCTCGCGCTGAATGCGGCAGTCGAAGCCGCACGCGCGGGCGAGCAGGGCCGCGGCTTCGCGGTGGTCGCGGGCGAGGTGCGCACGCTGGCACAACGCTCGGCGTCCGCGGCAAAGGAAATCCGCACGCTGATCGGCGAATCGGTCGAACGTGTCGCGACCGGCTCGCGGCTCGTCGGTACGGCCGGCGCGACGATGCAGGACATCCAGCAGGCGATCGGGCGCGTGACGGGCATCATGACGGAGATTGCGGCCGCCTCGAGCGAGCAGCGCGACGGGATCGAGCAGGTGAACCGCGCGGTGTCGCAGATGGATCAGGTGTCGCAGCAGAACGCGGCGCTCGTCGAGCAGGCGGCCGCGGCTGCCGCGTCGCTCGAGGAGCAGGCGGATGGGCTGCGTCGCGCGGTGGGGGCGTTTCGGGTGGGTTGAGCGTGACGAGGTGAATTGCCGCGGATCAGTGGGCCGATGCGACCTGTTTCGTGGTTGGTCGATGCTCTCGTCGGTGATCCGAGCGCGCAGTCTGTCGAGAAACAAAGCCCCGCTGGCGGGGCTTTGTTTCTTATAACTCAAAACTTAGGTTGTAACCCTTAAAACAAAGGCAATCTGGCGCGAAGCCAATCCCACTTGGAGGGGGGGATCATCAGATGTTTTTTTATATTCGATTCATCGGTCAAGTCGATATAGCGAACCAGGTTGCCCTCGTAACGCAGGGGTGGGTGAGAGCTATCTCCGTGATACCAGTTGACGGAGAAATATCGTCTCGCAAGAAGTTCGCCATTTTCACTAAACACGCTTAGTTCGATGTTGTCGTCGGTCGCGTCCTGATCATTCCCGCCAGTGCCACACAGCTTGAATCGATACCAAACGCCATTCATGTTTTTTATGCCGCCATCTAATGTATCCGGGCGATCATAGAAGTCACATCGTCCGTAGGCGGGGCGACTGAAATGAATGATCAAACCTGCGCATATGTAGATGGCAATGGTTAGGCCAATGTATCTGATGGCTCTATTCGGCATATTTCACCAACTATTCCGTTTGCAACGAATGGCCTGGCATCGTAAAAGCCGTCTGCAAACGGACAAACCGTCAGGTATGGCCTAAACTGGTCGAACGAGCGTGGACAAGGGGCCCGGGCATTGAGAAATGTGCCCGATTGTGTCGACAACCGCGATGTCGCGTTCGTCCCCGGGCGGGCAGGCGTCCGCCCGCCGCGTCAACCCGCCGCGTCCGCCAGCTGCGCTGCCGCGCGCGACGACGCGACGATCAGCAGCTTCATCGTCGCGCGCGTCGCGCCGACGAACAGCTTGCGCGCGGCACGCGCGTCAAGCGTGTCGAAGTCGACTTCGGTGAGGATCACGCACGGCGCCGACTGGCCCTTGAAGCGGTAGATCGAATCGAGCAGCACGTCGCCTTCGCGATATTCCGGGTTGCCGAACAGATCGTACTTGCCGGTGAAGCGCTTGATCCGGTGCGGGCCGAGCTGGTCGAGCGGCGCGAGCACCGAACCTTCGCGGCCGCGGTACGACAGCACCGCGATGTCCTGCTTGCGGAAGCCGAGCGACAGCGCCTGCGTGATCGCGCGCTTGGTCGCGTCGATGCAGGCTTGCGCCAGTGCGTCGCCCGACGTGCCGTCTTCCCCGTATGCCGACACCGACGGATCGGAGCCGTCGAACGGGCTGCCCGAGCGCAGTTCGGCCGCGAGCGGCTCGACCCGACCGACGATGTCGCGCACGAATTCGAGCAGGTCGCGCGGGCTGCGGTAATTCGTGAGCGCCTTCAGCGCGACCCAGCCGGGCAGCGCGACGGGTTCGCGCATGTACAGATTCTGCAGCGGATCTTCCAGCCACCACCATGCGGCGTCCGGCGCGAGCAGGCGCTCCAGTGCGGCCGCCCACGGCGCATGGAAATCCTGCCCTTCGTCGACGATCAGTACATCGAAGCGCCAGCGCTCCGGAATCGGCGCCTCGGCGAAGCGCGCCTCGAGCCGTTCGAATTCGCCGGGCGTCTGGAAGTCGGGCGTATAGCCGCCGTCGCGCGCGACCCAGTCGCACAGCTGGTGGTAGTTCGCGATCTTCGCGCCGGGCGGCGCGATGCGCGCGATGTAGTCGGCGAGCGGCCGGTTGAAGCATACGTAGAGCACGCGCTGGCCGGCCGCGACGGCGTCGCGCATCACCTGCACCGCGAGCTGTGTCTTGCCCGACCCGGCGGTGCCGGTCACGCGCAGCCGGAACGGCGTGAAGTCGAGCTGGCGCGCCCATGCGGCGAGCCCCCCCGACAGCCGGGTGACGAGCGTGCCGGCTTGCCCGACGAGCGCACTCGTGTCGGGCGTGAGCGCGAGCTCGTCCGCGAGGAAATGGTGGAGCTTCGGCGCGTTCGGAAAGTGTTCGTCGTCCTCGGGCAGGATCTGCAGGATCACCTGCGCGAGCTGCGCCTTGCGCGACGCATCGACGATGCGGTCGGGCGCGACGCCGGCGATCGATGCGTCGCGGATCGCGTAGTCGGGGCAGTACAGCAGCGCCTCGACGCCGTAGACGCCCGCGCCGAGCGCGGCCGTCAGGCGCCGGTGCAGCGTTTCCTGCGTGCGCGCGAGCTGGATCGGGACATTGCGCTCCTTCTGCAGGTAGACCTTCACGAGCCCTTTCGCGGTTTCGCGCAGGAAGCCGGCCTTCTGCTCGATCAGCAGCACGCGGCCGGCCGGGCTCACGACGACGAACGCGGCTTCGCCGAACACCGAGAACGCCTGGTCGGCGCGCGTCCAGTGGACGCCGTGATACACGGTGTAGCTGTCGGGCAGCGCGTGTTCGAGCGCGGCGAGCGTTTCGCGCTCGCGTTCGGCCGCGCCGGTCGCGGCGAGGCTTTTCCAGTCGTCGGGGATGAGGCGGGCCATGGAGTCGGGCGGCGGATGCCGGCGTGAGCGTGAACGGGTGGGGCTATTGTACTGAGGAACCCGTTCATGCCCGCGGCGCCGCGCGTGCGTGGGCCATTCGACGGGCGGCCGGCCCGGCGGACGTCAGCCGCGCGCGAGCCGCTTCGCGAGATCGGCGCTGAGGATCGCCATGCGCGCGGGTTTTTCGTAGCACACCACGTCGAACGCGCGGATCACTTCGCTGATGTCGGCTTCGCTCGCGCGGCCGGTGAGCAGGTCGCCCGTCAGCACGAAAATCGGCGCGCCCGGGTTGTCGGACGTGCGCACGGCCTTGATTGCGGTGGCGGCCGTGCCGTCGTCGAACAGCCATTCGGTCAGGACTGCGTCGAAGGCCTGACCCTGCAGCGCATCGACGAACGCCGCGAGGCCGTCGAACGCGGCCGTCGCGAAACTTTGCCGTTCGAGATAGCGGCACAGCTCGGTCGCGCTGACGCGATCGGGATCGATCACCGCGATGACGAGCTTGTCGCTCTCCGCGCGGCGCGGGTAGATCTCGATCTTGTGCACGTCGTACGCGTTCTGGTACAGCACGCCGGTATGGCGCAGCACGCGCCAGCGGCCATTCTGTTCGTACGCGACGAACTCGGGGCGCGCGCCGGCTTCGAGCGGCGCGCCGATCCAGGCGGTGCACGGAATCTCGGCGACGCCCGCATACAGGACCGCTTCCTGCGAATAGGCGCCGACCATGCCGGGGTCGAGCGTTTGCGCGCCGAACAACTGGGCGGCGGGCTCGCCGTACGCTTCGGCGACTTTCTTGATCTGCGCGAGCGTCCAGGGGCTGCTGCCGCGCAGTTTGCGGTGGCCTTGCGAGAAACTCAGATCGAGGATGCGGCACAGCTCGGTGGTCTGCTGGCGCTTGCCGATGCCGTTGCGGGTCATCAGCTCGCGCACGCGCTCGGCAACCGCGAGGGAATCCGTGGTGATTGCTTCAGTGGTCATGCTACGGGAACGGATTGTGACGTTCAGAACGACGCCTTGCGGCAGTCTCGGCGGACAGTCTTCATGACGTCCAATGGCGAGCCGACCGGCCACGCACGGAAAAGATAACTTTACCGCAAAATGGTCGGCATTCAGTGTGGTGAAAGGTGCGTTTGTGTGAAAGGTGTGTCATGAAGTTACGTCCGGCCTGTCGCGGCGGGCGTGCGCGAAGGCGCGTTCGCGCCGTCACGGCAGGATTTCACCGGCCCGGACGCGATTCCGCACGAAGCGGTGGGTAATCCCGCGACATGCACCAGCGCGGGGCACGTACGCGCCCGGAACAAGCTATCCGCCCGAGTTTCGGAGGATATCGCGCGAGGGCCGGCGGAAGCCCTGCAAAAGGGGGCGCTCGATGGTTTCCTCTAGTGAAACCAACACGGATACATTTACGGACGCCAGTGCAACTGCGTGCTACGATTTTCGCCGTCTCAAAAAAGTGTTGAACCGATGCAGAAGAAATTCTTGATGCGCGGATACGAAATGAACTGCGAGCCGCGCGTGACGGAGGCCGGCAAATACGCCGCGCAGGTCGAGGTCACGAAGGTGGGCTTCAGCCGTGAGGCTGCGTTCCGCAAGCTGGGTGAATTCGAGACCGAAGCCGAGGCGGTCGCGTACGCGAGACAATTCTCCGAAGAGTGGCTGAGCCGCTATGCGTAGGGCGGCGCCCCGAACGGCCGGAATTCGTGCCTGAATATTGCGAATGCGTTCGGAAATTTGTAGATTGATGACTCCTGTTGTGAGGTATCGATCGTCCGAAGGCAACGCAATTGGAGACTGCGAATGTCCACTTTGTGCATGCAGACCGTCGTTCACGGCAAAACTGTCCAGGTCGTGCTGTCGCCCGAGCGGCGTACCGCCAGGATCGACATCGTCGATGACGAAGCCGGCGGCTATCCGCCCCGCACGATGAGCATCGAGCGATACGTCAATGCCGGCATGGCCGCCGACGAAATCGCGCGGCATGTTCTCGAGGTCGTCGCGATGTCGATCGAGCAGCTTGCGAGGCTGCAGCCGTTCGAACGCACGGCAGGCACCCAAGCGCGCTATTCGCACTGAGGGCGCTTGCGTAGCGGCGGCGCCCGTGCAGACCGCGAAGTCCGGCCTGAATGGCCGCATGGTTGATCGAGCGTCCGCCATGTCGCCGTGGCGCCGATACGAATGGATGCGCGTTCTCGCTACGCCGGCATATACATGAACGGCTCGCCATCTTCCCGCTCGACGGACAGCAGCCGCTGGAGCTGATCCAGCGCGAACAGCCGTTTTCCATCCGCCGCGGCTTCGGCGATCGCCGCGTCGACCAGCTTGCGCGCCCGCGCAAGGATCACGGACCGCTGACGGGCGATCTCGAGCACCATGCGTTGTTCGACGTTCTGCCGATTCGATTTCTTGTCGCTCAGGTGGCGCCAGCGATCGCGAAGCTCGGCCCAGGTGATGCGCTGAAATTCCGGAATCGTGCTCGGCAGCGTGCCTGCCTCGGCCGGCTCGGGTTGGCCGCGCAATGCGCAGCGCAGCGACGCGCGGGCACGCCATTCGTCCGAAAACGGCGCATACACGTCGCGCGTGCGCCCGATCGGGTTGGCACGCTCGATTTCCTTGTCGAGCAGGTAGCCGAGCCGCCGAAGCGCGGACCCATGCGCGAGCATGTCCGGATCGAGCACGCGGATGCGGCGCGAGGCATCCGCGACGTGGGCTTTCAACTCCCACAGTGTCAGACGGAGGTGCTGCACTTCGAGGATCAGGCGCTGTACGTCCGCGTAGGTGCACTTCGTCCACCATTCGGTGAGATCGTTCAGCTTCGGGGGATCGAATGGGGGGAGGATCATTTTTACTGCGGCGATACTGTATAGATATACAGTTTATCTCGCGACGGTCCGGGGGCGTCAAGCCGAAAAAACGGGGCCGGTCGACGTGCGTTTTGTGCAGACGATTGCCCCCTCGTTGTGGGCAAGAGCACGAGCATGAACAGGGTCGATCGCGCCGGATCGATCGCTGTTTCGGCAGCAGGAAGCGATTGGCGCGATCGTTTGTTGACCCGCGCCGGCTGCACACGAAAATCGCCAGATGCCCGGCATGGATCGGGCATGGTCTGTCATTGTATTTGTAGTCCTGATTAAATTAAAAAGTCCGGATGCGTGAGCGGACAACCTGCATCGAGTGTGAAGTTTATTTCGATGCAGCAGCTCGCGTTGCGCTCCGCGATCTCGCATCGTCGAGTATCGTCGAATGGACTTTCCGAGACGGCGTTGGATGTCGGAGAACCGGCGCCGGTCGACGATTTCATCGCTGCCGGTATCGACGCGCAAGCGCCGGCAACCGTCAATGCAACACGCGACTCCGGCGCCGTGGCTTCGGCAGGCCACGTGACTGCGGTCGGCGTCAATGCGATGGTGGGCCTCGACGGGATCGCCGAATGACGGTTTCCCGCAATTTATCGCTTCATGCGACGACGTTGCCGCGATAAGCTTTGCCGGCCATGCATTGACACTCGACAGCAAACGATGACCACCACCTATCCGCTGCACGACGCATTGAGTCATGCCGATACGGCGTTTCCGCCCGAGGCCGACGTCGTGATCGCCGGCGCCGGCATCATGGGCTGCGCGGCGGCTTACTACCTCGGCCTGCGCGGCCTGAAAGCCGTCGTGCTCGACAAGTCGCGCATCGCCGGCCAGCAATCGACGCGCGCGTGGGGCTTCGTGCGACAGCAGGGACGCGAATCCGCCGAAGTGCCGCTGATGATGGCCGGCATGCGGATATGGGAAGGCCTGGAGCACGCGCTCGGTTTCGATCTCGAATGGCGGCAGGGCGGCTGCCTCTACATCGCGGACAACGAAGACGACTGGGCGTCGTTCCAGGCGTGGCTCGCCGTCGCGCGCGAGCACGGGCTCGACACGCGCACGCTGACGCGCTCGCAGATCGACGAACGCGTGAGCGGGCTGTCGACGCACGCGCGTACCCTCGGCGGCTTGTACACGGCGACCGACGGGCAGGCCGAGCCGCGTCGCGTGGCCGCCGCATTCGCGGCGCGCGCGATCGAGGCCGGCGCGCGTTTCTTCGAAGGCTGCGGCGTGACCGCGATCGAGACGGCCGGCGGTGCGGTCGTCGGCGTCGAGACCGAACGCGGCACGATCCGCACGCAGCGCGTGATCTGCGCGGCCGGCGCGACCAGCTTCCGGCTGCTCGACAGCGTCGGCATCCGGCTGCCGCAGCAGGCCGTGCGGGGCACCTGCATGCGCACCAACGTGGTCCCGCCGGTGACGGCGGCGACGGTGTGGGGCCATGGCCTCGGCATCCGGCAGCGCAAGAACGGCGCGATCAATCTCGCCGACGACATGCAGGTCGACGTCGATCTGACGCTCGGCCACTTGCGCGGCTTGAGCCTCTTCTGGCCGCAATTCTGGTCGCAGCGCGACAAATTCCGGCTGCAACTGGGTGCGTCCGCGTGGCGCGACGTGCTCGCCCGCATCAACGGCTCGACCGGGCCGATCGAGCCGCGCGATCCGCAGCCGCAGCCGAATCGCACGCATGCGCCGCGCGCGCTCGCGAAGCTCAAGGCGATCTTTCCCGCGCTGAAGGATGCGCAGGTCGTCGAGGCATGGGCCGGCCTGATCGACGTGTTGCCGGACGGCATCCCGGTGATCGATGCACCCGGCACGCCATCGGGGCTCGCGATCGCGACGGGGTTCTGCGGGCACGGTTTCGCGATGGGGCCGATCGTCGGCCGGCTGCTCGCCGAATGGATCGACACGGGCGCGCCGTCGCTCGACCTGTCGGCGTTTCGCGCTCGGCGTTTCGTCGACGGAACGATGGTGCGGCCGCGCAGCATGCTGTGACGGCCGGGCGCACGCGTTCCCGTCGTAGAATCGAGCCCGCATCCTTCAGGAGATTCCCCGTTGGCCACGCCATCCGATCAGCGCCGCTCGTTGCGCATGCGCCTGCGCCGCGCCCGCAATCCGTGGCAGGCGCCGCGTGCGCGCACGCTGTTCACACGCCCCGCGACGTCGCCGCGGCGCACGCTGCTGTTCCGTCTCGGCGCGGTCGTGCTGTTGTGCACGCTTGCGTTCCTCGTGCTGTATCTCGATCGCGACGGCCTGCGCGATTCGACCAAGAGCACGCCGATGACGGTCGCCGATCTCGTGTACTTCACGATGGTCACGGTCGCGACGGTCGGCTACGGCGATATCGTGCCCGTCACGGCGCGGGCGCGCCTGCTCGATGCGTTCTTCATCGTGCCGATCCGCATCGGCATCTGGTTCATTTTCCTGGGCACGGCGTATCAGTTCGTGATCCAGCGCGTCATCGAGGAATTCCGCATGAAACGCCTGCAGAAGCAACTGTCCGATCATATCGTCGTGTGCGGTTATGGCCTGTCGGGGTCGATCGCGGTGCGCGAGTTGCTGGAAAGCGGCGTCGATCCGGCGACGATCATCGTGATCGATTCGCAGCAGCAGGCCCTCGAGGCGGCGACGTCGCTCGGCGTGACCGGATTGCTCGGCGATCCGGCGCACGAGGATCTGCTGCAGCAGGCGCAGGTGCGCGCGGCGAAGGCCGTGATCATTTCGGTGACCGACGATCCGACCGCGATTCTGCTCACCCTGTCGGTGCGCAGCATCGCGCCCGATACGAAGATCGTCGTGCGGATCCAGGAGAACCTGTACCAGCGGCAACTGCGGCAGGCCGGCGCGGATGTGATCGTGTCGTCGACGAAGATCGGCGCGCTGCTGCTGGCGGATGCTGTCCATAGCCGCTACATCGTGCCGTTCGTGAACGACATGCTGTCGACGCGCGGGCGCGCGACGCTGGTGGAGCGCGAGGCGTTGCCGCATGAGATCGGCTGCCTGACGAACGTCGTGCCGGGCGCGATCGTGGTCGGGCTCGATCGTTGCGGGAAGATCCATTCGTTTTACGAGGATCCGCCGTGCAGGATCGAGGCGGGCGATACGCTGGTGGTGATTCAGTCGGCGCGGATTCCGGATCCGGATGTTTGAGGGCGTTTGGCTTTGGTTAGATTCAAATTGTTCAATTCAACTTCTGGCCGGCTATCGAAAGGATTTTCGGATGAGCACGTTCCGCACCGAACAAGATCTTCGGCACGCATTGAGCGAGGCCGGATTGGACTCGTTGGCGGACCGGATCGTGGCGACGATGCGTCCCGCCATTCAGTTCGTCCGCCGACAGCAGCCCGACGACGCACTGCCGCCTGGCACGAGCAAGATCGGCGGCCTTCCCGATCTGCCTCCGGGCTTCGCTTGGCCACACCGGCGATCGCCCGCGGATGCCGATACGCAGATTCGCGCATTGCGCGAACAGCGCATTCGCGACCGGGAGCGCTCGGCCTCGTCCAGATCGCAACGGCCCAGTGACGATATCCTGGCTTTGCTGTCTGAACATGAGCGGGACGCGTGGCTTCGCTCGATAGAAGCCAGCCGCCCAGACCCGGACACGCTCAGGGCCATCCAGGCTCAAGAGGATCGTTACGACGACCTGATGGCAGTTGCTTTGGGCCGCGAATTTCCGCTGGCTTTTCTTGCACAGATCAACCTCGGCGCTTTGTCGAATGAACCGGGCTTCGACCGTGATTTACCCCGGCGCGGCGTGCTCAGCGTGTTCGAGGATCTGACGGCGCGCGATGGCGACGGCTCGTTCCAGTTGCATTGGTTCGACGTCGCCGCCGAGACACTTGAACGCCAAGCGCCCCCCGCGGCGTTGATCGAATTGTCCGACGCCAGGCAACCGGATTTTCCGTGGCACGAACAGACGATGGCGGAAGTATTGCAGCCACACTCCACGTTGGTGGTGCCTTTTCACTGGATCGAGGCCGTTGGCCCTCAGCGAAACGCGGTATTCGATTTATTGCACAGGCCTGTCGGCGGCTATTCCCCCCAGCCGGATGCCGTCGAAGGCGAGCAGGCCGGCAATTTCGGCGACTTCCTCGGCGGCTGGCCGAAGCCGATCCAGGCAGATCCGGAACGCATGTTCATCGGCGAGGCGCGCAGTTTCCTCGACCCCGGGGACGATCGGATTCGTCACCTCTTTTCGTGGGGTGGCGAATACTACGCAGGCACTCGGCGGATGCACGCGCCCTCCGGTGGAGACGGTACGACCTACCTCATGATTCAACGCGACGATCTGCTGAGTCATCGCTTCGACAAGACCCAATCGCTCTATCAGTGCGACTGACCTCCAATCCGCCTGCTCACCCATAGGGAGATCCAATGCGTTGGTGCACTCGACTATCTGTAGCCATGGTGGCCGCAACGACGTTCAACGGATTCGTTCCGCTTACGCAGGCAAGGGCAGCCACGCCATCCGCAGACGTTTATCGTCCGTTAACGGCAGAGGCTCTGCTCTCCGGAATCGACAATGGCACGCTGGCCGGCCTCGAAGAAGGAGAGGTGAGGCAACGAACGATCTCGACGAACCGGGCCACGAGTTTTATCTACGGCGTGGCCGACACGACTGCCGGAAAGGCGTGGTGCCCGCCGTCCAGGATGGCAACGACCGAGTTGGTTGTCGCGACCTATGGGTATCTGACCAAGCTTTCGTCGCGCGACCTGGACGCCCCGGCCGCGACCATGATTACCCGGGCATTGAAGGCTGCTTACCCCTGCACGCGATAAGAAGCGTGGCCGGTACTCGCCCGGTCACGGGGGCGGCCATCACTTGGATGTCGGGGCCACGAATCCTTAGCAAAATGACGCGTGGGGTTGTTTACTTTCGATCGGTCCTGTTGACCTTCTCGTGCATCGGCACGAGCCAGGCCAGCCCCCGCTAACGAAACGCCCGCATCTGCCCCGTCATCATCTGCAGCATCTTGTTGGCGGCCACCGACAGCTTGCGGCCCACACGCGTGACCATGTGCGCCTCGGCGTTCTCGAGAATCGGATGCGCGATGTCGATCGCGAACAGCTCCCTGGCCTGTAGTTCGGCCGTTACCGCGAAGGCCGGCATCACCGCGACGCCGAGTCCCGATTTCACGAACTCCTTGAGGATCGCGAACGAATTGGTGGTGACGACCGGCGTGAGCCGTACGCGCTCGGCGTATTCCACGGCCTCCATCATCTGCCGCGTGCCGTAGGACGGATGGGTGGCCGCCAGCGGGTAGGTGGCGAGCTGCTGCACCGTCAGCACCTTGTGGCTGCGGCGCGGGAAGTCGGGGCCGACGATCGCCATCATCGGCTGCCGCTTCGACGCGCGCGACACCAGCTTGGGCTCGGCGGGCGGGTTGTACACCAGGCCGATCTCGCCCTCGTCGTTCGAGATTTTGCGGATCACGTCGTTGGTGCTGCCCACGTCGAGGTTGACATGGATCCCGGGGAACTGCCGGCAGAACTGCTGCATGGGTCCGGCCAGCAGGTCCGACACGAAGCCCTCGCCGAGTACCAGGCTGACCTGGCCGGTCTTGAGCCCGCGCAACTCCTGCAGGCGCGAGATCAGGTCGTCGCGGTGCGCGAGCTGCTCGCGGAAATACTCGATCACGCAGTGTCCGGCCTCGGTGGGCGTCACGCCGCGCGCGTGGCGCTCCACCAGGGTGGCGTCGAGCTCCTTCTCCAGCAGCCCGATCTGGCGGCTCACGGCCGAGGGCGCCACGTCGAGCCAGTCGGCCGCGGCGCGGATCGTGCCGCAGCGCACGGCCTCGTAGAAATAGACGATCCGGCTGTCGGTAAGGGTATCGCTCATGATCCGTGTGTTCTAAAAAAGAGAACAATATCAATATTGGCGTTGATTGATTATACGGGTCGCCGGACCGAACATCGTTGCTATGCAAGGCGGGCGCAAGCTGGTGCGCCGGCCTCGAACCAACAGCTATCGGGAGTCGTCGGATGAAAACGGTGGGCGTGATCGGTCTGGGCAACATGGGGCGCGGCATGGCGGGTTCGCTGCGGCGTGGCGGCTACACGGTGCTCGGCTACGACGCGGCGCCCGGCGTGGCGCTCACGCTAGCCGGGCAGGCGGTGCTGTCGGCGCGCGATTCGGTGGCCGAGATCGCGCGCGACGCCGACGTGCTGTTGCTGTCGCTGCCGACCTCGGCGGTGGTCGAAGCGGTGGTGCTGGGCGCGGGCGGCGTGCTCGAGAACGCCAAGCCGGGCAGCATCGTGATCGACACCACCACGGCCGATCCGGACAGCACGCGGCGCGTGGCGGCGGCCCTGGCCGAGCGCGGCATCGGCTTTGTCGACGGCCCGGTGAGCGGCGGCCCGAAGGGCGCGGCCACCGCCACCATGACCATGGTGCTGGGCGGCTCGGACAGCGATATCGCGGCCATCGAGCCGATCCTCGCGGTGATCAGCGCCAAGCGCGTGCATGTGGGCCCCGTGGGCGCCGGCCACGTCACCAAGCTGCTCAACAACCTGCTGACCGGCGTGCATCTGCTGGTCGCCAGCGAGGCGGTGCGCACCGCGCGCGCGGCCGGCGTCGACCCGGAAAAGCTGGTCGACGCGCTCAACGGCGGCTCCGGCCGCAACAGCGCGACGCTGACCAACTACCCGACCTGGATCTTCAACGGCAAGTTCGATTCCGGTTTCACCATGAAGCTGATGCGCAAGGACGTGCGGCTCGCGCTGGGCTTGCTCGACCAGTTCGGCAGCGTCGCGCCGGTGGCGCGCGAGGCCGCGCGCGTGTGGGCCGCCAGCGAGGGTTCCGTCGCCGACGGCGAGGACTTCAACCGCATCGTCGACTTCGTCGACCCTGCATGAGGCCGGCAGCCCGCGCCACGATCCCGCTCGACCCACCTATACGGAAACCTGACATGACCCAGCACGCAGACCAGTTGCTCGCCGCCTTCGCGCATTTCTTCCCCGGCGCCGCCACGATCGGCTCGTATATCGACGGCGAGCTCGTCGCCGGCCAGGGCGACACGATTCAGCTTGACGATGCGGCGACGGGCGAGGCCACGCTCGCCTATCGCGACGCCGGCGCGGCCGTTGTCGACCATGCCGCCGAAAGCGCACGCCGCGCGCAGCGCGAATGGTGGGCGCTCACGCATGCCGCGCGCGGCCGCGTGATGCAGGACGTGGCGCGCGCGATCCGCGCCGAGGCCGAGGCGATCGCGCGGCTGGAGGCGCTGGGCTCGGGCAAGCCGATCCGCGACTGCCGGGGCGAGGTGGCGAAGGTCGCCGAGATGTTCGAGTACTACGCGGGCTGGACCGACAAGTTCTACGGCAGCGTGATCCCGGTGCCGACCTCGCACCTCAACTACACGCGCCGCGAGCCGGCCGGCGTGGTGCTGCAGATCACGCCGTGGAACGCGCCGGTGTTCACCTGCGGCTGGCAGGTGGCGCCCGCGGTAGCGATGGGCAACGGCGTGCTGCTCAAGCCTTCGGAGTTGACGCCCTTCACGTCGCTGGCGGTCGCGAGGCTCGGCGAGCGGGCGGGGCTGCCGCGCGGCCTGGTCAACGTGCTGGCCGGCTTTGGTCACACCGCCGGGCAGGCCGCGATCGCGCATCGCGTGGTGAGCAAGGTGGTGTTCGTCGGCTCGCCGGCCACCGGCGCGCGCATCGCCGAGGCCGCCGCGCGCCGCGTGCTGCCCTGTGTGCTGGAGCTGGGTGGCAAGTCCGCCAATATCGTGTTCGCCGATGCCGACCTGAAGCGCGCCGCGCTGACCGCCCAGGCGGCGATCTTCGCCGGCGCGGGCCAGAGCTGCGTGGCCGGCTCGCGTCTGCTGGTGCAGCGCGCCGTCTACGACGAATTCGTCGCGATGGTGGCGGCCGGCGCGAAGAAGATCCGTGTCGGCGCGCCGCTCGACGAGGCGACCGAGGTGGGCCCGATCAACAATCGCAAGCAGTACGACCACGTGATGTCGATGATCGCGCGCGGCGTGGCGGCAGGCGCCACGCTTGCCAGCGGCTCGGCCGAGCGCGTCGGGGAGGGCGGCGGCTACTTCGTGGCGCCCACCGTGCTGGCCGGCGTGTCGAACGCGATGGACGTGGCGCGCACCGAGATCTTCGGGCCGGTGGTGGCGGCCATCCCGTTCGACACCGAGGAGGAGGCGATCGCGATCGCCAACGACACCGACTTCGGCCTGGCCGGCGCGGCCTGGACCACCGACGTGGCGCGCGCGCATCGCGTGGCCGCGCAGGTGAATGCCGGCACCTTCTGGGTCAACGGCTACAAGACCATCAACGTGGCTTCCCCGTTCGGCGGCTACGGCATGAGCGGCTACGGCCGCTCGAGCGGGGTCGAGGCGCTGTACGAATACACGCAGACCAAAAGTGTGTGGGTCGAGACGGCCGAAGCGCCGCCCACCGCGTTCGGTTATCTGTAATCACCGGCCCGCATTCGTCGGCAGCCGGGCTTCAAGGGGAGACTCGTCATGGAACACGCACTGGGTATCGAGCGCCGCGAGCTGGGCGGCGCGGCCACCGCCAAGGTGCTGCTTTACGCGGCCGGCATCCTGCTGGTGGCGGAATGGATCGGCTCGTTCACGTTCAAGCTTGGACCGGGCAAGGTCGTGCTGCTGCCAATGATCTGGGCGCTGCTGCTCGGCGCCGCGGTGGGGCTGGCCAGCGCGCGCTGGAACAGCAGCGCGCGCCTGAGCGTGCCCGACCAGTTCTTCGCGGCCGCGATCCTGCAGCCGGCGCTGCTGCTGTTCGTCTCCAAGCTCGGGCTGATGGTGGGCAGCGCGCTGCCCAAGCTGGCGTCGGCGGGCTGGGCGCTGGCCTTCCAGGAATTCGGCCACTTCGTCGGCACCATCCTGCTCGGCCTGCCGCTTGCGTTGCTGCTCGGCATCAAGCGCGAGGCGATTGGCGCGACCTTCTCGGTGGGCCGCGAGCCGAGCCTCGCGATCATCGGCGAGAAGTACGGGATGGATTCGGCCGAGGGCCGCGGCGTGCTGGCCGAGTATCTGACCGGCACAGTGTTCGGCGCGGTGTTCATCGCCGTATTCGCGGGTTTCGTGAGCAGCCTCGGCATCTTCGATCCGCTCGCGCTGGCGATGGGCTCGGGCGTCGGCTCGGGCAGCATGATGGCGGCCGCCTCGGGTGCGATCGCCGCGCAGCAGGACCCCGAGACGGCGAAATCGGTGCTCGCGTTCGCCGCGGCCAGCAACCTGATCACCACCACCATCGGCACCTACTTCACGCTGTTCATCTCGCTGCCGCTCGCGGTCTGGGGCTATCGCGTGCTGGAGCCGCTGATCGGCCGCACCACCAAGGCGTCGGCGCAGCCGGAGGCGGCCAGCCCGTCGCTGGGCGACGTGCGGACCGAGGCGCCCGCGCTCGGCTACGGCGGCAAGCTGCTGGCCTGGATCGTGACGGCCGCGATGGCGCTGGTGTGCGACTGGATCGCCCACGGCACCACCCCGCTGGCGGGACTGCCGGGAATCGCGATCATGGTGTGCGCGACGATCGTCGGCGATGCGCTGGCGCGTGTGACGGGGCGGCGGATTCCGGCAGTCTGCTGGGTATCGGTGGTGGCGATGTTCCTGACCTCGCCGTGGTCGCCGTGGGCTTCGCAAATCGCCGCGCTCAGCTCGCACAACGATTTCCTCGGCGTGACCACGCCGATGCTGGTGTTCGCGGGGCTGTCGATCGCCAAGGACATCCCGGCCTTCCGCCGGCTCGGCTGGCGCATCGTGCTGGTGTCTTTCGTGGCCAATGCCGGCACCTTCATCGGCGCGACCCTGGTGGCGCAGCTGTTCCATATCTGATCCGATGCCTCGCGGCGCGGCGGCGGGCGGCATGGCCGGCCCGCCGCCGCGCCGCGACGACCGACAAAAACGCTTCCTTCCGCATGAAACTGATCGACTCCATCGTCGCACACGCCGACGAACTGACGGCGATACGCCGCGACATCCATGCCCATCCCGAGGTGGGCTACGACGTGTTCCGCACCGCCGAACTCGTCGCCGAGCGGCTCGAGCAATGGGGTTACGCCGTCACGCGCGGCGTCGGCCGTACCGGCGTGGTCGGCACCTTGAAGCGCGGCGGCAGCGCGCGTGCGATCGGCCTGCGCGCCGACATGGATGCGCTGCCCGTGCACGAGGCCAACACGTTCGCGCATCGTTCGACGGTGCCCGGCGCGATGCATGCGTGCGGCCACGACGGGCACACCGCGATGCTGCTGGGGGCCGCGCGCCATCTGGCGCGGCATGGCGAGTTCGACGGCACCGTGCAGTTGTTCTTCCAGCCGGCCGAGGAAGCGGGCGGCGGCGCGCGCGCGATGATCGAGGACGGCCTGTTCGAGCGCTTCCCGGTGGATGCCGTGTTCGGGCTGCACAACTGGCCCGGCATCGCGGCCGGCGATTTCGCGGTGAGGCCGGGGGCGCTGATGGCGTCGACCAGCCTGTTCCGGATCGACTTGCGCGGCGCCGGCTGCCACGCGGCCATGCCGCACCTGGGCCGCGATCCGGTGTTCGCGGCGGGACAGGTGCTGAGCGCGCTGCAGGGCATCGTCACGCGCAACCGCAATCCGATCGACGGCGCGGTGCTGTCGGTCACGCAGGTGCATGCGGGCGAGGCGATGAACGTGGTGCCGACCGATGCGTGGCTCGGCGGCACGGTGCGGACCTTCTCCGAGGCGACGCTCGATCTGATCGAGACGCGCATGCGCGCCGTGGCGGCCGCAACGGCCGCGGCCTTCGATTGCGAGAGCGAGGTGGATTTCCAGCGCCAGTATCCGGCCACCGTGAACGACGCCGGGCAGACGGCGGTGGCGGTGGCGGTGATGCGCGAGCTGGTGGGCGACGCGCATGTGAACGCCGCCGTCGATCCGACCATGGCGGCGGAGGATTTCTCGTTCATGCTGCGCGAGAAGCCGGGTTGCTATGCATTCCTCGGGAACGGGGCGGGCGATCATCGCGTGCATGGGCATGGCGGCGGGCCTTGCCTGCTGCATAACGCCAGCTATGACTTCAACGATGCGTTGCTGCCGGTGGGGGCGAGTTATTTCGTGAGGTTGGTGGAGCGGGTTCTGGCGCGCTAAGGAGGCAGTGCCGACTTTTCCGGGCGATCGTGATGAACGAGCGCATTCAGTCATGCGTTCAAGGGCATGTCCGGACATGTGTCGACGACATATCGGCGTGGGTGGCGAGCGCGACGCGAAGGCTGCGACGAAGCGACGATGTAAGTCGAGCATTTGTTGCCAGGCTCGATCGCGAGAGGTAGTCGGCCGTGCCGTATCTTCCCCTCGCACCCGGAAAAGTGGCGGCCCCGCGACAGCCCTGGATGTGTGTTCGGGGCAGGTGTTATATTGCGCGCGCATGCGCCCCGACCGATAAGCCAACACAATCAGTATTCGCGGACCGGCGCGGCATAGAAAGACAACAACGACGGGTCCGTCGCGCCATCGGTACAGCCTCTCCGTGACCAGCGCCAGGCCCATGGGTCTATGCACCGAGGGGATCGACATGAACCGGGTCTATCGGCTGGTCTGGAGCCGTAGCTTGCGTGCTCCGCAAGTGGTATCCGAACGCACGAGGGCGTCACACGGTGGAGTCGACGCCGGCCATGGCGCCACGCCCGCGCGCCGCTGCGCTTCCATCGCTTCCATCGTTTCAATTGGCGTGTCGCTCGGCCTGGCCGGTGCGGCCGTCCCCGGTTGGGCCGTCACGTGCTCTGCCGGCACCATCGCGAATTGCAGCGCCCGCGGCGGCGATGGCATCCCGGACCGAAGC
This sequence comes from Burkholderia sp. AU17457, assembly GCF_002223255.1. Lineage (NCBI taxonomy): Bacteria > Pseudomonadati > Pseudomonadota > Betaproteobacteria > Burkholderiales > Burkholderiaceae > Burkholderia > Burkholderia sp. AU17457. The sequence goes on along the minus strand of NZ_NKFB01000005.1, from coordinate 1,450,941 downwards.
GGCAACGGCGGCAGCGGTAACGGCGGTGGCGGTGGTTCCTCCACGTTGGGCGGAGGCTCCGCCACGGTCCAGGTTCCCGGCGGCGCCACGTCAGGCGGGACAGGCGGCACCGGCGCGACGAACGACAGCGGCCAGGGCGGCCCCGGCGGCGCGCCCGCGGTGGTGCTCGCCGGCGATGTGGTGGTCAACGTGAACGTGCAAGGCGGCGCAGGTCAGGCCTTCGATGGATTCAATTTTGCCGGTGGCGCCGGCGGCGGCGGCGCGGGCGTGTATTCGACCGGCACCAGCGTGACCGTCAACAACGGCGTGACCGTGCAGGGCGGCGCCGGCGGGAACGGCGGGGCCGGCACATCGGGGTTTGCCTCGAACGGCGGCGGTGGCGGAGGCGGTGGCGGTGGGCTGGTCATGGTGATACCGGTGGCCCAGGTGACGAACCAGGGGACGCTCATCGGCGGAAACGGCGGCAACGGGGGCGGCGGCGGAAACCCGGGTGGCGGCGGCGGGGGCGGCGACGGGCTGCTGACCTTGGGGGCCAGTTCGCAGGTGACCAATCTCGGGACCATCGTCGGTGGCGTGGGCGGCGTCAGCGGCGGCGGCGCAAGCACGGCCGGCGCCAGCGGCGCGGGCGTCAACCTGGCTGGCGGCTTCACCGTGCTGAGCAACCTCGGCACGATCACCGGCGGCGCCGGCAACGGCGGGGCCGCCGGAGCCGGCGTCATCGCCAATGGCGGCGATGTCGTCATCAACGGCGGCACGATCGCCGGCGGCTTGTACGCGGACGGCGTGACGCGCGCGGCCGCCATCCGGTTCAACGGCGCGAACAATACGCTGCAGTTGCTCACCGGGTCCGACATCGTCGGTAACCTCGAGGTGACGGCCGGGGCGACGACCACCATCACCGCGGCCTCCGCAGGGCTCTCGCTGTCCAACCAGGTCACGCTCGGCGATGCCGCGTCCCGCGTGACCTTCGATTCCCGCTCGACCGGTCTCGTGGTTTCAGGCGTGGTATCCGGGGCGGGCAACGTGGCCGTGCGCGGCGGCCGAACGGTCACGCTGACGGGAGACAACACCTATACCGGCGACACGACGATCAGCGCCGGCACGCTGCAGATCGGCAGCGGCGGGACCACGGGCTCCGTCGCCGGCAACATCGTCAACAACGGCACGTTGGCGTTCAACCGCAGCGACACGGTGTCGTATGGCGGTACCATCAGCGGGACGGGCAGCCTCGTGCAGGCGGGAAGCGGCACGCTCGCCATATCCGGCGCCGCCGGCTATGCGGGGAGCACCGTCATCAACGCCGGCACGCTCGCGCTGATCGGCGCGGGCAGCATGGCTACATCCAGCGGCGTCGTCGACAACGGCACGTTCGACATCTCGGGGACGACCGCCGGGGCGACGATCAATGCGCTGACCGGCACGGGCACGGTCGTGCTGGGCGGCCGGACGCTGACGCTGGCCAATGCGGCCGGCACGTTCAGCGGCGCGATTGGCGGCAGCGGCGGGCTTACCGTGGCGGGCGGCACGCAGGTCCTTTCGGGCGCCAACGGCTTTACCGGTGCAACGTCGATCAACGCCGGCACGCTGGCATTAAGCGGCTCGGGTAGCGTCGCCGCTTCCAGCGGAATCGCCAACAACGGCACGTTCGACATCTCGGGGACCGCCGCCGGGGCCACGATCAGCTCGCTCACCGGTACGGGCGCCGTTGCGCTCGGCGGCCGCACGCTGACGCTGGCCAATGCGGCCGGTACGTTCGCCGGGACCGTCCATGGCGGCGGCGGGCTGACGGTGGCGGGCGGTACGCAAACGCTGTCGGGGGCGAATGCCTACACGGGCACCACCACGGTCAATGCCGGCACGCTTGCGCTGACCGGGGCGGGCAGCATCGCCGCGTCCAGCAGCGTCGTCGACAACGGTACCTTCGACATCTCAGGGACGACCGCCGGGGCGACGATCAATGCGCTGACCGGCACGGGCACGGTCGCGCTGGGCAGCCGCACGCTGACGCTCGCCGATGCGGCCGGCACGTTCGCCGGGACCATCAATGGCAGTGGCGGGCTGACGGTGGCGGGCGGTACGCAAACGCTGTCGGCGGCGAATGCCTATACGGGCACCACCACGCTCAATGCCGGCACGCTGGCGCTGACCGGCGCCGGCAGCATTTCCGCCTCGAGCGGCGTCGTCAACAACGGCACGCTGGACATCTCGGCAACCCCCTCCGGCGCCACGATCAACGCGCTCACCGGCAGCGGCACGGTCGCGCTGGGCAGCCGCACGCTGACGCTCGCCAATGCGGCCGGCACGTTTGGCGGAACCGTCAGCGGCAGCGGCGGGCTGACGGTTGCGGGCGGTACACAGACGCTGTCCGGCGTGAACACCTATACAGGGGCGACGACGGTCAACGCGGGCACGCTCGCGTTGTCGGGCGCCGGTCGGCTGGCGTCGTCCACGTCGGTCACGCTCGCCGGCCCCGTGGCCGCGCTCGACCTGTCCGCGGCCGGTAGCCAGACGGTCGCGCATCTGTCCGGCGTGGCAGGCAGCCGCGTGGTGCTGGGCGGCGGCGCGCTTACGCTGTCCGACGACTCGTCGCAAACATTCGGCGGCAGTCTCGTCGGCACCGGCGGCCTGGTCAAACAGGGCACGGGCATGCTGACGCTCAACGGTGTCAGCAACGCGTTTTCCGGAACGACGACGGTTGCGGGCGGCACGTTGGCCGTCGGCGACGCGGCGAATGCCGCTGCGGTGCTGGGTGGCAATGTCGTGGTGAATCCGCTCGGCGCGTTGCGCGGCCACGGCACGATATCGGGCGACGTCAGCAGCAGCGGCGTGGTCGCGCCGGGCGGCTCGATCGGAACGCTGTCGGTGGGCGGCAACTATACGCAGACGGCCGGCGGCACGCTGTCGATCGAGGTCAGCCCGACCGAAGCATCGCAACTGCGCGTAGGCGGCGCCGCGACGCTCGGCGGCGCGTTGGCCGTCCTGTTCGATCCCGGCACCTATACCGCCCGCCGCTACACCGTGCTGAGCGCGGCCAACGGCGTGACCGGCCATTTCGCGAACGTCGGCACCACCACGGCCGGCGCGAATCTCGGCGCGTTGCAATCGTCGGTGGACTACGGCGCCAACGCGGTCGACCTGCTGCTCGCCGAGCCGACCGGGCCCAGTACGCCGGCCGGCCCGACGATCATCGCGCCGACCAGGACGTCGATCTACACGGCGCTCGGCACGACAGCCTTGCTGCAGGCGCAGAGCGCCAGTTCGACGCTGCTCGGGCGTCTGGCGGGCCCGGACGATAACGCGGCCGGCTCCGGCAACGTATGGGCCGTTGCCAGCGGTTCCAGCACCAAGGTGGGCGGCACGCGCGGCGCGCCGGGCTTCCTCACGCATGCGTACGGGTTTCTGGCGGGCGCGCAGGGACGGCTCGGCGACGCCACGGTCGGTGCGGCCGGCGGCTACACGCATACCGCGCTGTCCGAAGACACGACAGGCGCATCGGGCGCCATCGATACGCTGCGCGTCGCGCTGTACGGCGCGCAGCCGATCGGCGCGGTCAACCTGTCGGCCGCGCTCGGCTACGGTCTCGATTTCCTGTCGCAGAAGCGGCCATTCGGTAGCGTGGGTACCGCCGAAGGCGACCATCTCGGCCACGAATTCACCGCCGCTACGCAGGCCAGCCTGCCGATGGCGGCCGGCGGCTTCCGGTTCGCGCCGCACGTCGGGCTGCGGTATGCATACGTGCGCGGCAACGGCTTCAGCGAGGACGGCGCCAACGGCCAGAGCCTGCACGTCGGCTCCGACAGCGCGAGGAGCCTCCAGCCGTACGTGGGTGTGTCGCTCGACAAGGCGTTCGGCGACGCGGTGCGTCCGGTCGACGTCCAGCTTCGCGTCGGCTATGCGCACGAGGTCCTGCGCGGCAGCCGCGTCGTCCAGGTGCAGAGCCAGGACGGGACCGTGTTCGCGGCGCCGGGTACAGACCTGCCGCGCTCGTTCCTGACCACGGGCGCGAGCGTCACGCTGCAGGCCGCCAAGACGACCACGGTATCGCTCGGGCTGGATGCGACGATCAATACGGGCCATGTGTCGGCGCAGTCGGCATATGTGCGGGTCAATGCCAGGTTCTGAGCGCGGGGGAACCGTGATTGTGGAACCGGTCGTGATCTGAAGCAAAGGAGCGGGCCAGCAAAACGCCGGCGACGCCGTCGGGTTGTCCATCGTTTTCAGTCGATCGACAAAACCATCGTCAATTTCCTATGACAAAGACAGCAATCAGAAATCGCACGATTTCAGGTGCGCGCGCCGGTCGCCAGCTGTCGGCCTATTTCGCCATCCTGACCGTATTGAGTCTATGCCTGCCATTCGGCAGCGTGCATGGGCAGTCCGCGGACGAAGCGGCATCGGGTTCGCGCGTCGAATCCCGATCCCCGGCGAGCCTGACTGCAACGCAGGCGCTACAACGCATGCTCGAGCTGATTCAGGCCAGCAATCGCGTGACCGACATCACGCCCGAAACGGTGCGCCGCATCTTTGGCGTGCAGACCGAAGTGTCGAGTGAAGATGGATTCGGCTACGGCCAACGCCTGCAGGGTAACTGGGCGTTCAGCCTCCAACGGTGGGCGCGCGATGATACAGGTCCGCGAGTGGATATGATCTTTGACCCGATTCCAGGAACCCAGGCTTCCCCGCTGCCGACGACATGCGAGCCGGATTTCGCGCAGTTCACGCGGGCGCTGGAGTCCATGGGATTCAGCCGTCAATCCCGCTATGGCGAGCACGGTCGCTGGATTTTCGATGCCTTCGAACGGCAGGGCATGTCCGTGGAGGTGTCCCCGCTCAGGGCTTCTGCCGGCAACGGCGAACCACTCGGTCCGACCTGCGTAAAAATGGTGCTGGTGCGATAGGGCCGGCGGTTTGCTTCATGCGGGTGCTTCCAGCGATCACGGCTCCGCAGCCGTGGGAGCAGGTCGGCTGAACTTTGCAGGCAAAACCGCACGCCGTGCAGGCGAGCACGGCACGAGCCACACGCGTGCCGAGCCGGTGTTGCACGGCAGAATCATTTTCCGTTGATTCCCCGCGCGCTTGCCGATGCCCGACAACGCGGGCAGCGATCGGGAGCGCCATCCGACGCAGCACCGAACAGCCTCACATCCATCGCGAGGGTTCCCGCCGGCTTCGCTCCATTACCTGCCACGTGTGCCGTATCGGCGCTGTAACGTTTTTGGCCCGGTTTTCCCGTGCCGGATGCTTGACGTCGCCGCGGGTCGTCCCGACAACGCAGTCGCGAGACTGGCACGTTGTTCGCTTCACCCGGGGGCGGTAGGAACGATAGTCGCCATGCACTCCTGATCGTCCGACAAATCGACGCGTATGCGTCGCGGGGCGTCCGAAACACGGCACGCTCGCTCTGCGCCGCCAGCCGATGGCGCGCCCCGATCCGGACGCGGACCGCTCGATCACGATGAGCGCAACGCGCACGCAGTGACGAGTGAAGCATCGGCTGTCATCCCACCTCCTACGGGGAGAGAAAAAATGTCGGCCAAGTCAATCCGGACCCTACGAGCCTTTCTGATCGTCTTCTCCGTTTGCCTGATGACGTTGGCACCCGGGCGGGCGAGCGCGCTGTCGAACCAGTTGCTGTTGCTGCTGCCGGACAACTTCACGTTGCCGGACCCGCGTGTGTCCGCGTGGCTCGATTCCGCGGCGGAGGAGGGACTGCAGATATCGTTGATCAGCGACACGCAATTCAAGCAGGGCGGCACGTCGCTGCAGCAGTACCAGGGACTCATCCTGCCGGACCAGGTGCATACGGTCGCCGACGATACGCTCGTGACCGCTATCCAGAGCTACGCGTTGAACGGCGGGCGCGTGATGCTCGTCTATGATTTCGGCGTACTGAACGCGACGGGTTTCTATCCGGCCGGGCAGTCGCGCTTCAGCTCGATGGCCGGCGTCAACTACGTGCTCTACGACACGCTCGGTGGAAACATGATCGGCCTCGGCAACGTGACCGGCATGGGCAGCACGTTGCGCGCGCTACAGATTCCGCCGGGGAAGTCGATGCCGTGGCCGGGCTCGACGACGGCCGCGACCGCGCTGACCGCAACCACGTCGACTCCGTCGACCGGCTCGACGACGAACCCGCTGCTCTACCTGCAGCCGAGCACGTCGAACCCCGGCGGGCTTGCCGGTTACAACCATCAGGCGTATTTCACGTACAAGACGGTGAACGGGCGCATGACCGGCGTGCCGCTGAATCTCGGGCGCGTGTCGGCCGGCGCAAAGGTCGGAGCCGGATCGTACTCGCCGACCTCGACGAGGCTGTCGTCGGCATCGACGGCGGTGAATGGCGCGACGTCGCTCGCGAGCGCGTCGCCCGCCGCGGCGACCGACGTGCTCGAAGGCATTTCCGGCTACGTATACGGCTTCCTCACCTATCCGAGCTACGTCACGCAAGGCACGTATACGGGCACGACGTTGCTGACGTCGCCGAACTTCGGGCTCGTGGCCGGCTATCAGGCGTATGGAAACGGCGGCGTGATGTTCGTCAACCTGCCGCTCGCGTATCTCGGCGGGCAAACCGACAGCATGCCGATCCACGGCTTCCTGCATTACTTCACGACGAACATCCTGTCGATGCCGCACCTGTCGCTGCAGCCGCGTGCGCAGGCCGGGATGGTCCTGAACTGGCACTTCTGTGCGCGAGATCAGATTCAGCCCGCGCAGTCCCTGAAGAACTACGGCGTCTGGAACAGCGGCCCGTATTCGATCGTGATGACGGCCGGCCCCGACGACGTGACGATCGGCGACGGTCTCGGCATCAACCTGACGAACAATACGCAGGCGAAGCAACTGGTCGCGTTCCTGCTCAAGCGAGGACACAAGGTCGGCAGCCACGGCGGCTGGGCGCACGACTACTGGGGGGCGAACGCGAGCGAAGCCAACGCGAGCACGTTCACGCAGTATCTGGTGCTGAACCACAATGCGGTCCAGTCGGTGACGGGCAAGCCGGACGTCGAGTGGGCGGCCCCGGAAGGCAATACGCCGACATGGGCGGTGAACTGGCTCGAATCGAACGGCTACTCCGGCTACTACTTCACCGGCCATACCGGCAATGCGCAAACGCGTGCGTATCGCAACGGTTCGCTGCTGAATCCGGGCATCTGGGCGTTCCCGGTGATGCCGTTCGGCAAGTATGCGACGTTCGAGGAGTTCCAGGAGTTCGCGGTGCCGACAACGGACGTCCTGAACTGGTACACGTCGCTGATGGATTTCGTCGTCGCGAACCGCACGAGCCGGCTGATCTACATGCACCCGCTGGGCGCGTCATGGTATCCGAACGTCGTCACGGCGATTCTCGGCTACGCGTCGTCGCTGGCGACGACCGGCCAGTTCAAGTGGTTCACGATGGATCAGCTCACGCAGTTCGACCGGCGCCGTCTGCTCGTGAACTGGACGGCGACCGATACCGGCGCCAGCTGGACGTTCAGCGCGACGCAGCCGACCAGTCTGCAGGACATGACGTGGCTGTTGCCGAAGAGCACGTACCAGTTGCCGAGCGTGAAAAGCGGCAGCGCGACGGTCGTGATCACCGATCCGGTCAACTGGCTGGTCATCGCGGGCGCGGGCAAGTCGCTGTCGTTCACGAGCGCGAAGGTGCACTGACGCGCGCCGGCTCCTTTGCCAACGGGGAACACCATGAAGCGAGCTTCGTTTGCGCGTGCGCTGTGCATGCTGGCCGTATCGGCGAGCATCGCGCTGATGTCCGGCGTGTCGTTCGCACAGTCTGCGCATCGCGCGCCGAGCGGGTTTGCACGGCCGCCGCTCCATCTGCATGGGGCCGCGAAACGGAATCCGGCGGGCCTGTCGCCGCAGCAGATTCGCCGTTTCTACGGGTTCGACCCGTTGCCGGCGCGCGGCTACGGTGGCGACGATCAGATCATCGCGATCGTCGATGCGTACGACAATCCGAACGTCGAGGGCGATCTGCGATTGTTCAGCCGCACGTTCGGCCTGCCGCCGTGCGCGTCGCCGCACTGCTTCACGAAGGTGTACGCGACGGCCGACAAGCGTCCTCCGCCGCCCGATGCCTTGTGGGCGCTCGAGAGTTCGCTCGACGTGCAGTGGGCGCACGCGATCGCACCGAATGCGCGGATCGTGATGGTCGAAGCCGCATCGAGTTCGCTCGATGACCTGATGAGCGCGGTCGCACTCGCGACGCGGCCGGCACCGGGCGGGGTCGGTGCGAAGGTTGTGTCGATCAGCTGGGGGAGCGCCGAGTTCCTGGCCGAAACGCAATTCGACGGGCAGTTCGCCAGCGCGAACGGTGTGTCGTTCGTCGCGGCATCGGGCGACGGCGGCAACGGGATCGACTACCCGGCCGCGTCGCCGTATGTGCTGAGCGTCGGCGGCACGTCGATCGCAACCGATGCGAGCGGCGCATATGCCGACGAAACGGCGTGGGCCGGCAGCGGCGGCGGGCAGAGCGCCGTCGAGACGGTGCCGACGTATCAGTCGAACTTCGGGATGCCGTCGGATAGCCTCGGGCTGCGCGGCCTGCCCGACGTCGCCTATGATGCCGACCCGGCGTCCGGCTTCGCGGTCTACGATTCGTACGGCTATGCGGGGCAGAGCGGGTGGTTCGTCGTCGGCGGCACGAGCGCGGGCGCACCGCAATGGTCCGCGTTGATCGCGATCGCGAACAGCGCGCGCATCGCGCGCGGCAAGACGACGCTGAACGCGGTGAGCGCGATCCAGAGTGTGCTGTACGGGCTCGCGTCGAGCGCCTACGCGACGAACTTCCGCGACATCGTCAGCGGCTCGAACGGCGCATGCGGCACGCTTTGCACGGCGGCAACCGGATACGACTACGTGACCGGCCTCGGGCGCCCGATCGCCGCAAATCTGGTCCAGGCGTTGATCGCCGCGCCGTGACATGGGTAAGGTCGCGGAGGTCGGTGCCCGCACGATCTGCGCGTGCTTCAACTCGCGAGTGCGGAACAAATCGCAAGCGTTTTCGTTGCCAACCGCCATGCGGATCGACGGCGGGTCGATAGCGCCGTTAGCGCGAATCGACGATCCATCTCGCACCTTGTCATAGCCTTCGATCGACACGGACGGATCCCCGGATCTCCGTTCCGGCCATGCTGCTCCAGTCCGCCGCAGCGTCCCGCTGAAATTCAATGCCAGGCCGCGGCGCTGCGTGACGGAAAATCCATGCCGTCGTGCGTCCATGCAGCGATCCGGGCCACGCGCCAAACGGCTCGCGACTGTCGATGGAATGCGGGCCGGTGTGCTTTTCAACCGCCCCTTAGCCGTTTTCCGCGCTGACAAACATCCCCCATTTTGAAGAGCACCTTCCTGCCGCGAGGGGCTAACAGCAGAAAATCGGCTCATTACACTGCGCCCGTCGCATCGCCGAGCAGCCTCGACGCGGCACATACGCAGCGCGGAAGCGTTACGACCGGCAAACGAAAGACTTGGGGGTAAATCGTCATGAACAAGCGTTGGGGGATCGTCGCGCCCGCCGCGTTGCTTGCTGCGGCCGCACATGCGCAGAGCAGCGTGACGCTGTATGGCAAGATCGAGGACGGTATCAACTACACGAGCAACGCACGCGGGCACGGAACCGTGCAACTGCAAAGCGGCTATGACTACGGCAGCCGCTGGGGCATCAAGGGCACGGAAGATCTTGGCGCGGGCTACCAGGCGATTTTCACGCTCGAAAGCGGTTTCGACGTCAACACCGGCAAAATGAACCAGGGTGGTCGGGAGTTCGGCCGCCAGGCCTTCGTCGGCATCGCGTCGGATCGATACGGCACGCTGACGTTCGGTCGCCAGTACGACCCGAGCGTCGATCTCTTCTCGCCGCTCACCGCGAATGGCAACTGGACCGGCTACCTGTTCTCGCATCCGTACGACAACGACAACACCGACTACTCGTTCCGCGTGAATAACGCGGTCAAGTACGTGTCGCCGGTGTGGCACGGCGTGACCGCGGAGGCGATGTACGGGTTCAGCAATCAGGCGGGCGGCTTCGCGAACAACCGCCTGTATGGCGCCGCGCTGCAATACCAGCGGGGCGGGCTGACGGTCGGCGCGTCGTATCTGAAGATCAATCACGCACGCAATGCCGATTCGAGCGGGGCGATCACCGGCGACAACACGTTCGATGCATCGTCGCAGCAGAACATCGGCATCGGCGTGAACTATGCGTTCTCGAATGCGCTCGTGGGATTCACGTATTCGCACGTCGACGTCTACGACCCGACTTCGAACACGTATTTCACCGGTACGACGCAGCCGGCGGGCGGTGCGTGGAAATCGTGGAAATTCGACAACTTCGAGGTGAACGGCCTCTATCACTTCACGACTGCGTTTTACGTCGGCGCGGCATACACGTACACGCAGGCCCGCGTCGCATCGACGGTCGGCGCGTTCAATCCGAAGTGGCATCAACTGAGCACGAAGGTGAATTACGACGTGTCGAAACGTACGTCGGTATTCGTCGAGGGCGTCTATCAGCATGCGATGAACGCGCACACGGGAACCGACTTCGACTACGCGTACATTCCGGGCGCCGCCGATATCTCGTCGGGCCCGAATCAATATGTCGCGCGTATCGCGCTGCTGCATCACTTCTGACGCCAATGCCGTTCGCGGAGGCTGCGTGGCGCCGCGAACGATACGCGCATTCATCCGGTCGCGCGTGAGGGTTCGATACCTGTCCCCCGATCGCTGACGCGAGTCCCGGTTCGACACGACGCGCCGACGTTTCCTGGGCGCCGGGCGCGATCAAAGCGGAAGCACGGAAGTCTGCTTGATCTTCTGCATCGGAATCTCGGTCTTCACGCTCTGCACCCCTTCGATCCGGGTCAGGTGGTCGATCTGGAGTTGCCGATAGGCGTCGATATCGGCGGTGACGACACGCAGCAGGCAATCGCAATCGCCCGCCATCAAGTGGCACTCGAGAACCTGTGGAAGACGTTGAACCGCCTCGGTGAAACGGTCGACGGTTTTCGCGTCCTGGCTCGTCAGCCAGATGCGGACGAAGACGGTCAACCCCGCGCCGATCTTCGATGCGTCGAGCAGCGCCGCGTAGCGCTCGATGACGCCTGCCTGTTCCAGCTGCTTGACGCGACGCAGGCACGGTGACGGCGACAGCCCCACCTTCTGCGCCAGTTCCACGTTCTGGATTCGCCCATCTTCCTGAAGCACTTTCAGAATGCGACGGTCGATTTCGTCCAGTTCGATGACGGCCATGGGTCCGACCTATTCGGTTGAGGCACGCGGTGCCCGGGTTTTCGAGTTTTGCAGCATGGAATTGCCAAACCGCGTCCATCTTAAGGCGAACACGCAACCTGAAATTATTTTTTCTACGATAAATTTTTGCCCGTAGCAGCCGGGACGGTCCCGCTGCCGATCAAGGGGCAAACGATGAGCACCGATTCCGTCCAGCACTTCGAATTCGAACCCAATCCTCAACCCGTCGCGGCGGCCGAGCGCGCCGCGCTGCTCGACAATCCCGGTTTCGGCCGTGTGTTCACGGATCACATGGTGACGATCCGGTACTCGGCAGATGAAGGGTGGCATCACGCGAAAATCGGGCCGCGCGAACCGTTCCGGTTCGATCCGGCGACGCTCGTGCTGCACTACGCGCAGGAAATTTTCGAAGGCTTGAAAGCCTTCCGGCTGCCGGACGGCGGCGCGGCGTTGTTCCGCCCCGATGCGAATGCGCGGCGCTTTCGTCATTCGGCCGAGCGGCTCTCGATGACGCCGTTGCCGGAGGCGATGTTCGTCGAATCGGTACGTGCGCTGGTGCGGGCCGATCGCGATTGGATTCCGGCGTTCGACGGCGCGGCGCTGTATTTGCGGCCGTTCATGATCGCGACGGAGGCCGTGCTCGGCGTGAAGCCGTCGCCGGAATATCTGTACTGCGTGATCGCGACGCCGGTCGGCGCGTACTTCAAGAGCGGAGCGTCGGGGGTGACGTTGTGGGTGTCCGAGCAGTACACGCGGGCGGCGCCGGGCGGCACGGGCGACGCGAAATGCGGCGGCAACTACGCGGCGAGCCTGGCCGCACAGGCGGAGGCGACTCGCGAAGGCTGCGAGCAGGTGGTGTTTCTCGATGCGGTCGAACGTCGCTGGATCGAGGAACTGGGCGGGATGAACGTGTTCTTCGTGTTCGACGACGGGTCGATCCAGACGCCGCCGCTGAACGGGACGATTCTGCCGGGCATCACGCGCGCGTCGTTGATCACGCTGGCCCGGGAACTGAATTACACGGTGCGGGAGGAGGGCTACACGATCGAGCAGTGGCAGGCGGACGCGCGCAGCGGCCGGCTGGTCGAGGCGTTCGCGTGCGGCACGGCGGCGGTCGTGACGGCGATCGGCCGGGTGAAGGGCCGCGCGTACGACTTCACGATCGGCGAAGGCGGCGCGGGGCCGGTCACGTCGCGGCTGAAGGCGGCGCTGCTCGATATCCAGAACGGTCGCGAAGCCGATCGCCACGGCTGGGTGGACCGCGTGTTTTGAGTTCGGCACGGCGGCCGTCACGTCTCGTGACGGTCGCCTCGAAAGCCACGGCCGGCATGCCGGCCGCACCGCCTCCTGGAATGCTCCGATCATGTCCGCTGTTTCGTTGTCACGCGCCATTGACCGCCTGTTTATCGTTGACCCCGGTCTTCATCGGCTGCTGGGCGGGGCGCGCGCCGCACTGGCGAGCGTGCTTGCCGGCGCGCTCGGCATTGCGCCGGCGCTTCATCACGGTCTCGCGATCACCACGGGCGCCGTCGGCATACTGTTCGCGATGATCGCGCCACTCTTCCTGCGCGATGCTCGCCGGCTGGACTGGTATGAATCGCTTGCGTGGCAGTACGGCGTCGCATGCGCGAGCTTCGCCGCGGCCGCCGTCGCGAGCGCGTGGCCGGTCGTCGGCAAGACGGGTTTCGTGATGGTCCTGTTCTGTTCGATGCTGTGCCAGACCCAAGGGCCGCGCACGGTCGGATGTGCGTTCCTGGCGATCGCCATGTACTACCTCGGCCTCTATCTGCATCCGGCCGCGCTACAGGTCGGCCGCATGCTGGCGATGTCGATCGCGGGCCCGGCGGGCGTCGTGCTCGTTTGCCGGATGCTGTTGCCGACGCATGCGGCGCACACGCCCCGGCTCATTGCGCGCTCGGTATCGCTGCAAGCGGCATGCATCGCACGAAGCGACGTACCGGGCGCGGGCGAGTGGGGTGCGATGGCGCATCTGCTCGCGTTGAACGAAGCCGCCATCGCGCTCGAGAATCACGCGTCGACACTCGATGAACGCGACGCGCGTGCATTGCACGCCGCGCTCGTCGCATTGGAGATGGCGGCGGCCCGGCGCGTGCTGAACCACGACCGGACGGACGCCGCCGCCGCGGCGCTACGCGCGGCGATTGCGCGCTTCGAAACCGTCGCCGGCGAAGTGGCGGCGCGCATGGCCGCCGCACGTCCGCCCGCGACGCCGCGGCACGCACGCGCGCTGCCGTGGATCACCGACTGGCGCACGCTTGCATGGTTGCCGGCGATCCGCGCCGCGGCGGCCGCGTGCGCCGCCATGTTGATCGGCCAGACGCTGTCGTCGGAGCGGTGGATGTGGGCGGTGCTCAGCACGTTCGTCGTGTTCTTCGGCACCTATTCGTGCGCCGACACGATCTATCGCGGCGCGCAACGCGTTGCCGGCACGCTGGCCGGCGCGCTCGCGAGCGTACTCGTCGTCAGCGCCGTTCATCATGCGAATGCAGTCGTGGTCGTCGTCATGGGCGTGTGTGTGTTTGCCTGGGCGTATCACATCCTGCATGCCTACGGGCGCGGCGTATTCTTTCTGACGGTGCTGATCGGCGTCGTCTATGCGCAACTGGGGTTCGAGATCGGCGCGCTTGCGGAACTGCGTATCGGCGAGGTGTTGATCGGCTGCGCGGTCTCGCTCGCGGCGGCGATGCTGGTGATGCCGCTGGCGGCGTCGCGCCACATCGCGACGCGCTCGCACGGCCTGTTGGCGGCGCTGCGCGAACTCGTGCATGAACGCGACGACGGCACGCGCCCGGCGGCGCCGCAGACGCGCATGGCCGATCGTCGTTTGCACGACGTGCGGATGGCGATCAGGCCGTTGGCCGCGTGGCGCCTGCTCCGTGCATCCGGCGATGCCCGACGGTTGCTGGACACGCTGCTGGTCTGCTGGCTGTACGGACGAATCGTGGCGACACGCCTGCCTGTTGAATTCGGTGAGTCGGCTGTCGCATTCGAGCGACATGCGCGCGCAGCCATCGTCACGCGAATCGATGCATTGATGAGCGATCTGGATCGCGGCCGTTCGATGCCACTCGAGGCGGCTGCGAGCGTCGGGCACGGAACGCTCGCGATAGCCGGCGATCCTCCGTTGCCGACGCCTCGGGAACTGGCTCGGCTCGACGCGAAGCTGATCGAACTCAACCGCGCATTCGAGGATGCGCTGTTCGGAAAAACGACGGGCGAGGAACGGTCGCATCGCTCCGACAGCAGCGTTCGCGCCACCGATGTTCGGGAAGCGCTACGTTGTTCAGGCATCTGAAGCATCGAGTGCCAGCCGGATGGCATCGCGCGTCCTGCGTGCCGCCACGGCTGCCTGCATCGTGCGGAACAGCGCGACGAATTCCGCGTCGGCATCGAGGCCCAGTGCGGCGAACGGTTTTGAGTCGAGGATCGCGAGCGGATTGCCGCTTCGCACACGATCGAGATCCGCTGCGTCGAACTGTGGTTCACTGACGGCGAAGGGGGCGCCACGATCGTCGACACCCTTCAGGTACTGCTGAAAGCAAGCCAGCAGCAGGGCTTCGCGGCGCAGGTCGCCGTTGCGCGCGACCAGTGCTCCGATGGTCTTTGCATGAAACACCGGGATCTTCGATGCGCCGTCGTGCGCGACGCGCAGCAACTGGTCGCCGAGTGCGGCGTTGCGAAAGCGCGCGAGCGTGCTTTGAGCATAGGCGTGCGCGGACACGCCGTGCGGTAGCGTGAGGATCGGAACGACGTCCCGGGTCAGGAAGGTGTCGAGCAGCGCGGCGAGATCGCGATCAGCCATTGCGTCATGGACGAAACGATGCCCCAACAGAATCGCCGGGTAAGCGAGCAACATGTGAGAAGCGTTCAGCATGCGCCCCTTCATGGCCTCGTACGTATGGACGTCGTCGCGCAATTCGACGCCTGCGGCGTCGAATGCCGGACGTCCGGCGCTGAAACT
Source organism: Burkholderia sp. AU17457 (assembly GCF_002223255.1). Taxonomy (NCBI): domain Bacteria; kingdom Pseudomonadati; phylum Pseudomonadota; class Betaproteobacteria; order Burkholderiales; family Burkholderiaceae; genus Burkholderia; species Burkholderia sp. AU17457. The sequence continues at coordinate 1,435,703 of NZ_NKFB01000005.1, read as the reverse complement.
GTCCTCGATCACCCATTGCGAGAACGATTCGGCAACGACGGGTGCCGTGTCGTCGATGCCTGACGACCGGTTGGCGCGCACGCGGACCGCGTCCGTCACCTGCGGCGCGATTCGATCGACCATGCTGTTCGGGAACGCCACGTAACGCTCGATCCAGGCAGCGAGATCGACGTCGACCGCACGTGCGAAGTCGAGTACGGCGCGTCGCGCGGTATCGCCGTTACTGCGCAGGTTGTCGCAGGACATCACGGTGAAGGGCAGTACGTTGGCGGCTCGGCGCCGTCTGAGCGCTTCGACGATGAACCCGAACGCGGTACGGGGCGGTCCCCCCAGCAGATCGTGCGCGACGTCGGGCGTGTCGAAGCGAAATGCGCCGGTCGTCTCGTCGAGGTTGTAACCGCCTTCCGTGATGGTCAGCGAGACGATCCGGATCGCCGGGTCGGCAAGGCGGGTCAGTACGGCCTCCGGATCGCCCGGTGCGTGCAGATACTCGATCATTGCACCGATGACGCGCACCATCGTCGTGCCGTCGCTCGCGAACTCCGTCAGCGTATAGAGGCAATCCTGTGCGCGGAGCGCGTCGGCCTTTGCGACCGAGGCCGGGCCGTTACCCAGTCCGATTCCGCATATTGCCCATTTTTCGTGACCGGGCAGATGCAGCACGTGATCGATGTAGCGCGCCTGATGGGCGCGATGGAAGTTGCCGACGCCGATATGCGCAATGCCTGCGCTCAGGCGAAGACGGTCGTAGGCGGGAACGGCGACGTGCGGTGCCACGCGTCCGAGCGTCGCATCGGAGAGCGGATGGGGCGCGCCGTCTTCGGGCGCCAGAGGGAAGGCGTTGTCGTTCATGATCGCGGGGTGTGTCGGGTTCGAGGAAGGTCAGGCGCGCATGCGCAAATCGGGCGTCGTGCCGTGCAGGTGTTGCAGCCAGCGCTCGACGAGCGACGGCAGCGCGGCCATGTCGTCGAAGACGACGTACGCACCGGCGGCGCGCAACTTGTCCGCCTGGGTTCGTGCCGCATGCGCGGCGCCCACGAAACCGAGTACGGTCATGCCGGCGGCAATCGCGGCTGCCGTCCCGGTCGCGCTGTCCTCGACGACGATGCACCGTTCGGGCGCGACATGCATGCGACGGGCAGCGGCCAGATAGACATCGGGGCCGGGCTTGGGCGAGGGCACCTGGTCGGCCGTGAACAAGCGTTCGCCGAACATGTCGGCCAGGCCGATCCGGTCGACCACGCTGCGCACGTACGCAAGATCGCTGTTGCTTGCGCATGCCTTGACGAGCGGGATGGCGGCGAACGCGTCGCGCACGCCGTCGATGGCCGGTGCATTGACCGCGTTTGCGTGGACGTCCGCGCGAATCGCCACCAGCGTGTCGTCGGCGAGCGGCCGATCGACGATGGTTGCGACCGTGCGCAGCAGTTGCTCGGCGCGCATGCCGAGCAGGGGGCGCACGACGTCGCGAAGGCCGGCGAGTCCCCAGAGGTGCTCGAGGCGCGTCACGATGATGCGTTCGGCGATGGCCTCGCTGTTGACGAGCACGCCGTCGCAATCGCTGATCAGCGCGAGGTCAGAAAGTCGACGCATGTCGGTGAGTTCGTTCATGTCGGTTTCCGTGACGAGAAGGCGGGATGGACGTAACTGGCTTGACCGGGGGGGCGATCAGGAATGGCGCGGCCCGAAGGTTCCGCGCTTCAATGCGCGTTCGATGTCCTCGAGACTGCGACCGCGCGTTTCCGGCACCATGAAGAAGATGAACACCCAGGCGAGCGCGTTGAGACACGCGTACGCCCACATCGCCCCGCCGACACCGAGCCATTTGGTCACGGTCAGCGCGGTGCCGGTCAGCAGGAGGTTCGAGCCCCACAGCATCGCCGCGTGCGCGCCGGTGGCTTGGTTGCGAATCGCGACGGGGTAGATTTCGGCGCCCGTCAGCCAGCCGATGACCTGGATACCGCCGGCGTTGAACACCATGAATGCGATCAGGCAGATGACGATCCACAGTTGCTGCATGGGCCAAACGAAGTCGCCGCGCAGCAGGCAGCCAAGCAGCACGAGGCTGGCAGCCGCGACGGGCAGCGTCGCCAGGCTGAGCGCACGGCGGCCGACATGGTCGACGATCAGCTTGCCGATGAAGGTCATCACGAGATACGTGATGGCGACGCCGAGTGCGGCCCACAGCGATGCCGACGCGCCGAATCCCGCGTCGCGAAGGAACGTCGGCGTGTAATAGATCATCATCTCGATGCCGCTCAGCTGGGTGAACGCGGCGACGCCGAGGCCGGCAACGAGCGCGGGGCGTACCCAGCGCTCGCGCATCGTGCGCCAGCCCGATGTCGCGCTGTCCTGCTGCCGCTCGACCACGTCCCGAATATCGGCAATCTCGTGCCGGACGGCCGCCTGGGATGCCCGCACCTTCGACAACTCGCCATGCGCGTCGGCGATGCGATCCTGCTCGACGAGCCAGCGCGGGCTGCGCGGCAGTCGGGTCATGCCGACCATCAGGATCACGGACGGGACGACCGCGATGCCGATCATCGCGCGCCAGGAAAACAGGTCGTTACCCGCGACGCCGATCAATGCCGCGAGCAGGATGCCGATGCCGATCGATACGTTGAAGTAGGTGACCAGGCGGCCACGCTTGTCCGGCTCCGCGAGTTCCGCGATGTAGGTCGGCACGATCTGCGTCGAGCCGCCGACCGCGAATCCGAGCACGAGCCGGGAAGCGGCAAGGGACCAGACGTCGGGCGAGAGGGCGGCAGCCAGCACGCCGGCCGCATAGATCGCCGAGACGATCGTAATGGTTTTGCGGCGTCCCAGCGCAGCCGACATGCGGGTGCCGGCCAGCGCGCCGATCACCGCGCCGAGCAGGATCGCGGCGGCGACGAGCTCCTGCGCGCGGTAGTCGAGCGCGAACTCTCGCGCGATGAGGGGCAGCGCGCCCGAAATGATGCCGGTGTCGTATCCGTAGAGTCCGCCGGCGATCGCCGCGATCGATGCGACGGTACGCATGTAGGCGGAGGGAGTGGGCCCGGGGCGGGCCGCGGGTGTGTCGGGAAGGGCGGAGTCAGAAGCCATGACGGTTTTCCTTGTGATGCGGTTCGTCGCACGGGCGAACGAAACGTGACGGCATGCGTCCGCTCCGGTAAAAGGCGCCGCCGCACGTGCGGTAACGCCTCGATCAAGCCGCGGAGCGGGACGGCGCGGACCGGCGCTCAGGCGAGCGCGGGGACGTGGCCGGGCGGCGTGCCGCCGCGTCGGGCAAATGGAACGCGCCGATAGGAGGGACGTCCGGTTGGTACGCGGGTTGATTGCTTCGTCATGTCGGTCACCGAGTAGGGAACTCGCTCACGGCCCGTCCAAACCGGTTTGGATCGAGGGCGCGACGATTCCTCTGGTTGAGCACGATCTGGAGCCGCACTTTGGAGCAAGGCGCCAGTGTCTCCTCTGGCGCTTCACGGCCTGCGTTGCAGGCGAACGATTCCGCCGTTGCCGGGGGAATCGTGACGGTATTTCGGCGGACCGGTTGGTCAGGCGCCGAAACAGGGGATGCCAGCCAAGAGGGGCTGGCGGGCTACGGCCTCGTGGCGCGAGCGACAAGGCACATGGCGCTCAAGGCATGAACAATTATCCAGAATCGGAGCAAAAGATCAAGTTTACGAAATGATGTCCCGGCGAGCGGCCCGATAAGGGCTGCGAAAACGGACCATTCCGCGGCCCGCGCCTTTCACGTGCGCTCGAGCATCTTGATCGCCGCGGCGGCGGCCCCCGCGCGGGTCTCGACATGCAATTTGCGGAACAGGTGCTCGAGATGCTTGTTCACCGTGCGCGAGGCGATGCCGAGAATGTCGCCGATATCGCGGTTGGTCTTGCCGTGCGACACCCAGAGCAACACTTCGGCCTCCCGCATCGTCAGGCCGAAGCGTTCGGCGAGCGCATTGCAATGCACGGTGTCGTCCCGCTCCTTGAGGATGACGATCCATTCGCCCGGCTCCGGACCGAGTGTCGCACTGGCCGAGCGGCGTATCTGGCCCGAGCCGAATTCGTGCACGGCGTCGCCTGGGGCGCCGCGCGCGAGCCAGTCGATGAACCAGGCGCGCAGCAGCGCAGGCAGCTTCGGCGGCGCATCGGTATCGCGTGCGTTCGCGGTTTGCCGGGCATCGGGGGCGTCATGCGCAGTCGCGTATGCAGCGATGCGATGCGCCGCCTGCGGACTTTGCCACCGAATCGTGCCGTCCGCGCCGACGATCAGCGCCGCGCGCGTGTCGAGCGACAGTGCGGCCTCCGCGTACAACTGCGCGCGTGAACGCCGCACGTGGGCGCCGATGCGCGCGCACAACTCCTCCGGCTGCACCGGCTTGGTCACGTAATCGATGCCGCCCACGCGAAAGCCGCGTACGACGTGCTCGCTTTCCGTCAAGGCAGTCATGAAGATGACGGGCAGATGCTCGTGCCGTCCGTCCTGCTTGATGCGCACACATGTTTCGAAGCCGTCCATGCCGGGCATCATTGCGTCGAGCAACACCACGTCGGGCGTCACGCGCGCGAGGCGTTTGAGCGCGTCCTCGCCGGACAGCGCGACGATCACCGCGTAGCCGTTCGCCTGCAGCGTATCGGACAGAAAGGCGAGGTTCTCCGGCGTGTCGTCGACGATCAGGATCATCGGCCGTTCGCGCAGCCACGCGGCCGGGGCGTCGACGATCGGGGAGGCCGCGATCGTGGTGTGCGCGTCACGCGTTTGCGCCGCGCGCGAGTCGGTCAAGCTCATGCTCGAGTTCCCTTAGCTGAAAACGTTCCGCCAACGCGCGCAACGCGTCGATTTGATCCCGCAACGCGGGCCACGCCTCACGGGCGGCGTCGAGCTGTTCGATCACGCCCTGTACGTAGCCGACTTCGAGATGCGCATGCAGATGCTCGATGAGCCCGCGCGGCCACACGGCGGGGGTGAGCGGCGGCGGCGCGGCCGGCGCGCTCGCGCCTGTCTCGGATGCAATCCAGTCGAGTGCAAGCAGTTGGGCAAGCTTGTCGAGCAGCAGATTCACCTGCAGCGGTTTCACCAGATAACCCTTGCATCCGGTCGCGTTCGCGCGATCGCGGTCGTCGGCGAACGCGTTGGCGGAGAGCAGCACGATGGGCGCGCTCGACAACTGATTCTCGGAGATCAGGCGGCTGGTTTCGTAGCCGTCCATCAACGGCATCGAAATGTCCATGATGATCGCGTCCGCCGTGTGCATCGCCAGCCAGCGCAGCGCATCGGTGCCGCTGGCCGCTTCGGCGACGTCGAAGCCGAGCGGCGTGAGCAATTGCACGACGATGTCGCGCTGGTCGTCGAGGTCGTCGACCACGAGAATGGTGCGGCGCGCCCCCGTATAGCCGCGAATCGACGCGAGTTCGGTGGGGGGTTCGGCCGCCGCGTCGACGGCCGGGGCGAACAGGCGCACCACGAAGCGCGTGCCGTGCCCGACTTCGCTGTCCACTTCGAGGCTGCCGCCGAGCGCTTGCGTGAGCAGGCGGCAGATCGTGAGTCCGAGGCCGGCGCCGTGATCGTACGCATGGGCCGCTTCGCCGCGTTCGAACGGCAGGAACAGGCGCTCCATTTCGGCGGGCGGGATGCCGGGGCCGGTATCGATCACCTCGAATTTGAGCGTATCGAGCACGTGACTCACGCGCAGCGTGATCGTGCCGCTCGACGTGAAGCGGATCGCATTGCCGATCAGGTTCGTGAGGATCTGACTCATGCACTTCTGGTCGGTGCGCACGGTGGCGGGCAGCCGGCCGACCGTCCGCACGTCGAAGGCGAGCGCCTTTTCGAGCGCCTGCGGACGGAGCATCGACGTCAGATGCGCGACGAAATCGGCGAGGGATACCTTGGCGATGTTCAACTGAAGCTTGCCCGCCTCGATGCGCGCGATGTCGAGCAGACCGTCGACGAGCGCGAGCAAGTGCTCGCCGCTGCGATGGATCGTGCGCACGGCGTTGTAGCGCGTGGGCGAGAGTTCTTCCTTCGCCTGCAGCAGCAATTGCGTGTAGCCGAGAATGCTGTTCAGCGGCGTGCGCAACTCGTGGCTCAAACCGGACACGTAACGGCTCTTGGCCCGATTGGCCGATTCCGCGGCGGCGGTCGCGCGCTTGAGCGCCGCGTCGGTTTTCTGATGCGCGTCGATTTCGAGCATCAGCAATTCGTTTTGCCGCTGCGACTCTTCCTGCGTGACACGGCGGTTTTCGCGCTCGAGCACGAACCACCAGGCCGCGATGCAGCCCACCAGCGAGAGCGCGAGAAAGATATTCAGGAAACTGCCCGAGAGCGCATGGCCGATCGACGGCCCGGCGGCGCTCATCGACGTCGCGCTCTGCGACCAGATCAGGTAGAGCACGCTGCCCAGCACCGCGAGCATCGCGATCACGAGGCTCGCATAGTGGATCAGGCGTAGCGCGGCGGGACCGAGTCGCGCGCCGGGCAGCACGCGATGCAGCGCGCGGTCGGCCTGCGACGCGAAGCGCGCGTGCGGTTTGCAGCGGTCGTGGCAGCGCGAGTCGAGCGAGCAGCACAGCGAGCAGATCGTGCCGCCATAGGCCGGGCAGTACGCCGTATCGTCGGGTTCGAAGGTGTTTTCGCAGATCGCGCAGCGCAGCGAGGTGGCGTCGCCGGTCGGTTGCGCGGCGCGGGCAATGTAATAGCGACCGCGCGTGAGTACCGCGAGCACCGGCGCGCACGCGAACGCCACGCCGAACGCGATGAACGACGACATCGCCTGGGCGAGCGCGCCGAACAGGCCGCTATGCGCGAGCATCGCGACGGCGGCCGCGATCAGCATCGCGCCGACGCCCACCGGGTTCACATCGTAGAGGTGCGCGCGCTTGAACTCGATATGTCGGGGGCTGTAGCCGAGCGGCTTGTTGATGACGAGATCGGCGAACAGCGCGCCGATCCAAGCGATCGCGATGTTCGCGTAGAGCGACAGCACCTTGGCGATCGCATCGAACACGCCCATTTCCACGAGCAGCAACGCGATCATGACGTTGAACACGAGCCATACCACGCGGCCCGGATGGCTGTGCGTGAGCCGGGCGAAAAAATTGGACCACGCGAGCGAGCCCGCATAGGCGTTGGTCACGTTGATCTTCAACTGAGAAACGATCACGAACAGCGTCATCGCGGGCAGCGCCCAACTCGCGAGCCCCAACGGATCGAGCAGCAGATGATAGGCGACGAGGTACATCTGCGTAGGCTGGGTGGCGTGGCCGGCATCGACTTCGTACTGGAGCGCGATGAAGGCGAGCAATGCGCCGCCCAGCATCTTGAGCGCGCCGGGCACGATCCAGCCCGGCCCCGTCGAGAGCAACGCGAACCACCAGCGCGTGCGGTTCTTCGCGGTGAGCGGCGGCAGGAAGCGCAGATAGTCGACCTGTTCACCCACCTGCACGATCAGCGCGAACACGACCGTCGACGCTTGACCGAAGGCGATCAGGCTGAACGCGCGGCCCTGCGGCGCGAAGCCCGCGAAGGTGGTCCATTGCGCGATCAGGTCGGGATGGCGCCACAGCACGGCGGCGTAGGGCAGTACGAACAAGGCGAGCCACAGCGGCTGCGTCCAGCTTTGCAGGCGGTTGATCAGCGTGATGCCGAACATGACGATCGGGATCACCACGAGCGAACTCACGACGTAGGCGATCGCCAGCGAAATATGGAAATACAGCTGCAGCGCAAGCGACATGATGGCCGCTTCGAGCGCGAAAAAAATGAACGTGAACACCGCGTACAGCAGCGACGTGACCGTCGAGCCGATATAGCCGAAGCCCGCGCCGCGCGTGAGCAGGTCCATGTCGACGCCGTAGCGCGCCGCGTAATAGCTGATGGGCAAACTGGTGAGCCAGATCAGCACGGAGACGGCCGCAATGGCCCAGACCGCGTTCGTGAAGCCGTAGTTGACGACGAGACTGCCGCCGATCGCCTCCAGCACCAGAAACGACACGGCGCCGATCGCCGTATTGGCCACGCGCAGCTCCGACCAGCGCCGGAACGAGCGCGGCGTGAAGCGCAGCGCGTAGTCCTCGAGGGTTTCGTCGCCGACCCAGGCGTTGTAGTCGCGACGCACCTTGACGATGCGTTGCGTACCGGGCGCGCCCACTGACGGGTGACTCTGGGACATGAAGATGATCCGAAATGGTGCGAAAGCGGCACGAGCGGGGCGCGAACGGCACAACGGCGGACCACACCGCTCAGGATCGCCCTGCAATGCAAATTACATTCCAGTACGCACGCCGGGAATACGTCGATTGACGTATTCCGATCCTCAAATTGGCTTTCTACATTGCGTCCAACCTCGACCCAGCCCGCAGCGACCCGCGCCGGGCGCCCGATAAGGAGAACGTGATGTCCGCAGACGATCGACTCGATGACGAAGCCCGGATGCCTTCGCCGCTGCGCCGGAAAATGCTCGGCGGTCTCGCCGCCGCGCCGCTGATGGCGTTGGGCCTGCCGCGCGGCGCATTTGCTCAAACGCCGCCCACGGCGAAGGTCAACACCACGGGCCTCGCGGTCACGGATACGACGGTGACGGTCGGCCAGCTCCACTCGGCCACGGGCACGATGGCGATTTCCGAAACCGGCTCGATCCAGGCCGAGCGCCTCGCGATCGAGCAGATCAACGCGATGGGCGGCGTGCTCGGCCGCAAGGTGCGGATCATTCAGGAAGACGGCGCGTCCGACTGGCCGACCTTCGCCGAAAAATCGAAGAAGCTGCTGGAGAACGACCACGTCGCGGCCGTGTTCGGCTGCTGGACCTCGGCCTCGCGCAAGGCGGTGCTGCCGGTGTTCGAGAAGGACAACGGCCTGCTGTATTACCCGACCTTCTACGAAGGCCTCGAACAATCGAAGAACGTGTTCTACACGGGTCAGGAAGCGACCCAGCAGATTGTCTGGGCGCTCGACTGGGCGTCGAACACGAAGAAGGCCAAGACTTTCTTCCTCATCGGTTCCGACTACATCTGGCCGCGCACGTCCAACAAGATCGCGCGGCGCCATATCGAACAGCATCTGCACGCGAAAGTGGTGGGCGAGGAGTACTACCCGCTCGGCACGACCGAGTTCGCGTCGCTGATGAACAAGATCAAGCTCGCACGCCCGGACTGCATCTTCGCGACCGTGGTGGGCGGCTCGAACGTGGCGTTCTACAAGCAGCTCAAGGCCGCGGGCATCACGCCGCAGAAGCAGTTCCTGCTGACGCTGTCGGTGACCGAGGACGAAGTGCTCGGCATCGGCGGCGACAACTTCGCGGGCTTCTATTCGTCGATGAAGTACTTCCAGTCGCTCGATAACGACAACAACAAGAAGTTCGTCGCGGCATTCAAGGCGCGCTACGGCCAGAAGTCGGTGATCGGCGACGTGACGCAAGCCGCCTATCTCGGCCCGTGGATCTGGAAGGCCGCGTGCGAGCGCGCCGGCAGCTTCGACGTCGACAAGGTGGTCGCGCATTCGGCCGGTATCGAGGTGGCGAACGCGCCGCAAGGCTACGCGAAGGTCGATGCGAACCATCACCTGTGGAGCCGCTCGCTGATCGGGCAGGGCCAGGCAGACGGCCAGTTCAAGGTCGTCGCGCAGTCGGAGCAGCCGATCCAGCCGAATCCGTTCCCGAAGGGCTACATGTAATCCGTCAACCGCAGCGGCGCGGCGGCCGATGACGCCGCCGCGCGAGGAGCGTTCGATGTCCGCTACCGATATTTTCAACATCACGCTGATGCAGGGCTTCGCCGGTCTGAGCCTCTTCAGCGTCCTGCTCCTGATGGGGCTCGGGCTCGCCGTGATCTTCGGCCAGATGGGCGTGATCAACATGGCGCACGGCGAATTCATGACGATCGGCGCGTATACGGTCTACCTGTTTTCGTGGTTGTCGCAGAACGTCTGGCACGCGCTCACGCCCGTGTATTTCTTCTTCGCGATTCTCGCGGCGTTCGCGCTGGCCTTCGCGGCGGGCTGGCTCGCCGAATGGGCGCTGATCCGCCATCTCTACAAGCGCCCGCTCGACACGCTGCTCGCCACGTGGGGTCTGAGCCTCGGCATGCAGCAGGTGTTCCGCTCGACCTTCGGGCCGAAGGAAGTGAGCCCGGCGCTGCCCGACTGGCTGATGGGTTCGTGGGAGCCCACGCCCGGCCTCGACATTCCGGTAAGCGGCATGTTCGTGATGGGCCTCGCGCTGCTGATGACGGGCGGCCTGCTGCTCGCGCTCTATCGGTCGCGCTGGGGCTTGCGCGTGCGCGCCACGGTCGCGAACCGGCCGATGGCGAACGCGGCGGGCATCAACACGCGGCGCACCGACCGCATGACGTTTGCGATCGGCTGCGGGATCGCGGGCGTCGCGGGCGCGGCCTTCACGGCGATCGGCTCGACGGGACCGACGAGCGGCTCGCTCTATATCGTCGATTCGTTTCTCGTCGTGACGTTTGGCGGCGCGGCGAGCCTGCTCGGTACCGTCGCGTCGGCGTTCGGCATCGCGCAGATGCAGTCGATCAGCGAGTTCTTTCTGTCGGGCTCGATTGCGCGCGTGCTCACGCTACTCACCGTCGTGGTGATTCTGATGCTGCGTCCTCAGGGCCTGTTTGCGTCGAAGGTGCGGCGAGTTTAAGCGCGCGTTCATCCCCACGCCTCATTTACAGCTTCATTCGACTGGAGAGACGGACATGGAACCCATCCAATCCGCGGCGGGCGGCGTATCCCCGCGATCCGGCCCGGGCGTGCCGCCGGCCGGCTGGCGCGTGCGCGCGGCGCGACTCGATGCGTCGGGCTACGCGGGCATCGTGCTGCTCGCGCTGCTGATCGTGGTCGTGTTTCCGCTCGCGCTCGACACGTTCCGCCTGAACCTGATGGGCAAGTACCTGACCTACGCGTTCGTGGCGATCGGCCTCGTGATCGCGTGGGGCTACGGCGGCGTGCTCAGTCTCGGCCAGGGCGTGTTCTTCGGCCTCGGCGGTTACGCGATGGCGATGTTTCTCAAGCTCGAGGCGTCCGATCCGGCCGCCACGCGCACGCAGACCACGCCGGGCATTCCCGATTTCATGGACTGGAACCAGCTCACCGCGCTGCCCGCATGGTGGAAGCCGTTTCACTCGTTGCCGTTCTCGATACTCGCGGTGCTCGTCGTGCCGACCGCGCTCGCCTTCGTGATCGGCTACGCGATGTTCAAGCGGCGCGTGGGCGGCGTGTATTTCGCGATCATCACGCAGGCGGTCGCGCTGATTCTCTCGGTGCTGATCATCGGCCAGCAAGGCTATACGGGCGGCGTGAACGGCATCACCGACCTGCGCACGCTGCTCGGCTGGGACATCCGCACCGATCACGCGAAGCTCGTGCTGTATTTCGTGAACGCCGCGTTGCTGATCGGCGCGCTGCTCGCGTGCCGCTGGGTTCAGCGCAGCAAGCTCGGCACGCTGCTGCTCGCGATGCGCGACAAGGAAGACCGCGTGCGCTTCTCGGGCTACGACGTCGCCATGTTCAAGGTGTTCGCGTTCTGTCTCGCGGCGATGCTCGCGGCCATCGGCGGTGCGATGTTCACGCTGCAGGTGGGCTTCATGTCGCCGTCGTTCGTCGGCATCGTGCCGTCGATCGAGATGGTGATCTATGCGGCCGTCGGCGGGCGCATGTCGCTGGTCGGCGCGGTATACGGCGCGATTCTCGTCAATCTCGGCAAGAGCTGGTTTTCGGAGAGCTTTCCGAACCTCTGGCTCTATCTGATGGCGGCGATGTTCATCGGCGTGGTGATGGTGTTTCCGAACGGGCTGGCCGGTCTCTACGACGAGCATGTGCGCCCGCGCGTGCGGCGGCTGCTCGGCGCGGCGAACGAGGAGGCGTGAAGCATGAGCAATACCGACTTTCTGCTCGCAATCGAAGACCTGACTGTGTCGTTCGACGGCTTCAAGGCGATCGATTCGCTGAATCTCTATCTCGAGCGCGGCGAGCTGCGCGTGGTGATCGGCCCGAACGGCGCGGGCAAGACCACGCTGCTCGATCTCATCTGCGGCAAGACGAAGGAAACGGCGGGCAGCATCAAGTTCCGCAACGAGGAAATCACGAATCTCGCGGAATTCCGCCGCGTGCGTAAAGGGATTGGCCGCAAGTTCCAGACGCCGTCGATTTACGAAAACCTGAGCGTGGCGCAGAACCTCGAAGTGTCGTTTCCGCGCGGACGCAGCGTGTTCGGCGCGCTCGCGTACCGCGAGGATGCCGACGTGGCCGATCGCGTGCGCGACGTGGCCGATGAAATCGGCCTCGCCGGCGCGCTCCATCTGGAAGCGGGGCTGCTTTCGCACGGCCAGAAACAGTGGCTCGAGATCGGGATGCTACTGATGCAGGACCCCGAACTGCTGATGCTCGACGAACCGATCGCGGGCATGAGCGTGCGCGAGCGCGAGCTGACCGCCGATCTGCTCGACCGCATCTGCCGCAACCGCTCGATGATCGTGATCGAACACGACATGGCTTTCGTGGAGCGCATCGCGCACAAGGTCACGGTCATGCATCAGGGGAAGATCCTCGCGGAAGGACCGATGGCGCAGGTGCAGGCCGATCCGCGCGTGATCGACGTCTACCTGGGCCACTGAGCCGGCAACCGAACGACAACACGGAGAACACATCATGCTGGAAGTCGACGATCTCGTCGTCAGCTACGGCCAGAGCGAGGTGCTGCACGGCATCGGCTTTTCCGTTGCGCAAGGCGAAAGCGTGGCCGTGATGGGCCGCAACGGCATGGGCAAGACCACGCTGTTCAAGGCGCTGATCGGCATGCTGCCCGCCCATCGCGGCACGGTGCGCGTGGCCGGCGCGGACGTCTCGAAGGACGAGAGCTACCGCCGCGTATCGAAAGGCATCGGCTACGTGCCGCAAGGGCGGCAGATTTTCGCGTCGCTGACCGTCGAGGAAAACATTCGGACGGGCCTCGAAAACGCGCAGAGCCAGCGCGTGCCCGACGAACTTTACGCGTTGTTTCCCGTGCTGTTCGACATGAGAAAGCGCAAGGGCGGCAATCTGTCGGGCGGTCAGCAACAGCAACTCGCGATTGCGCGCGCGCTCGCGACCGACCCGAAAGTGCTGCTGCTCGACGAGCCGACCGAAGGCATCCAGCCGTCCGTCATCAAGGACATCGCCAAGGCGCTCAACCAGATTCGCACGAGCCGCAATATCGCCATCGTCGTGTCGGAGCAGGTGTTGAGCTTCGCGCTCGACGTGGCCGACCGCCTGTTCGTGATCGAGGGCGGGCGCTTCGTGCACCAAAGTACGCGCGATGCGGGCGACACCGACCGCATCCGCGAATATCTGTCCGTCTGAACGCGACGCGGCGTTCGCGCGCCGCGCCGTATGTCAATCCGCGAACCAGGAGTGAACGCCATGCCCGAGACTCTCATCAAGGTCGATCTGAACCAGTCGGCTTACGAAAACGAACAGGTGCACAACCGCTGGCACCCCGACATTCCGATGGCCTGCTGGGTCAAGCCCGGCGACGATTTCATCCTCGAAACCTACGACTGGACCGGCGGCTTCATCAAGAACGACGACAGCGCCGACGACGTGCGCGACATCGACCTGTCGATCGTGCACTTTCTGTCCGGCCCGGTAGGCGTGCACGGCGCGGAGCCCGGCGACCTGCTGGTGGTCGACCTGCTCGACATCGGCGCGAAGGCCGATAGTCAGTGGGGCTTCAACGGCTTTTTTTCGAAGACCAACGGTGGCGGCTTTCTCACCGATCATTTCCCCAGCGCGCAAAAATCGATCTGGGATTTTCACGGCGTCTATACGCGCTCGCGCCATATTCCCGGCGTGAATTTCGCGGGCCTGATTCACCCGGGCCTGATCGGCTGCCTGCCCGACCCGACACTGCTGGAGACCTGGAACGCGCGCGAAACCGGCCTGATCGCCACCGCGCCCGATCGCGTGCCGCCGCTTGCGAATCCGCCGTTCGCGGCCACCGCGCACATGGGCAAGCTCGCGGGCGACGCGCGCGACCAGGCCGCCGCGCAGGGCGCACGCACGGTGCCGCCGCGCGAGCATGGCGGCAATTGCGACATCAAGGATCTGTCGCGCGGCTCGAAGGTTTTTTTCCCGGTCTATGTGGATGGCGCGGGCCTGTCGGTCGGCGACCTGCACTTCAGCCAGGGCGACGGCGAGATCACGTTCTGCGGCGCGATCGAAATGGCCGGCTGGGTGCATATGCGCGTGAATCTGATCAAGGGCGGCATGGCGAAATACGGCATTCGCAATCCCGTCTTTCAGCCGAGCCCGATCACGCCGACCTATAACGATTACCTCATTTTCGAGGGCATTTCCGTCGACGAGCAGGGTGGCCAGCACTATCTCGACGTCACCACCGCGTATCGCCAGGCGTGTCTGAACGCCATCGAGTACCTGAAGAAATTCGGCTATTCGGGCGCGCAAGCGTATTCGCTGCTTGGCTGTGCGCCGGTGCAGGGGCATATCAGCGGCGTGGTGGATATTCCGAACGCGTGTGCGACCTTGTGGCTGCCCACGCAGATCTTCGACTTCGACATTCGCCCGAATGCCGACGGCCCGATCCGGCACATCCAGGGCGGCGTGGATCTGCCGTGTTCGCCGGATCTCGCGAACGCGTGACCGACACACTGAAATAACGCAGGAAAAGGAGGCCGTCATGCCAATCTACGACTTCGAATGCGCGAGCTGCGGGCCGTTCTCCGTCATGCGTCGCATCGCGGACCGCGAGAAACCGTGCCGCTGTCCCGACTGCGGCGCCGAAGGCGGGCGCGTCATCAGCGCGCCGTCACTGGCGCTGATGGGGGGCGCGCGCCGCGCCGCACACGCGACCAACGAGCGTGCCGCGCACGCGCCGCGTCAGTCCGGCGACGGGCCGCCGCTGCGCCATCGCGCGGGTTGCAGTTGCTGCTCGGGCGGCGCGGCGACGCGCGCAGGCACGGCGTCGGACGGCCTCAAGCGGCCGGCGGGACGGCCGTGGATGATCAGCCACTAAGGTGTGCCGCGCGCGAGCCGATGCGCGGAAGCAGCGGCCGTCGCGCGTGGCGTCAACGCGTTCAAGGAGGATGCGTCATGCGACATGGTGATATTTCGAGTAGCCGCGACTGCGTGGGCGTCGCGGTGGTCAACTACAAGATGCCGCGTCTGCACACGAAGGCGGAGGTGCTCGACAACGCGCGCCGTATCGCCGACATGGTGGTCGGCATGAAGCAGGGTTTGCCGGGCATGGATCTCGTGGTGTTTCCCGAGTATTCCACGCACGGCATCATGTACGACCGCCAGGAGATGTTCGACACGGCGTCCGCGATTCCCGGCGAAGAGACGGACATTTTCGCGGCGGCGTGCCGCAAGGCCAACGTGTGGGGCGTGTTCTCGATCACGGGCGAGCGCCATGAAGCGCATCCGCGCAAGGTGCCGTACAACACGCTCGTGCTGATCGACAATCGTGGCGAGATCGTGCAGAAGTATCGCAAGATCATGCCGTGGACGCCGATCGAAGGCTGGTATCCGGGCGACCGCACCTATGTGACGGACGGGCCGAAGGGCCTCAAGATCAGCCTGATCATCTGCGATGACGGCAATTATCCGGAGATCTGGCGCGACTGCGCGATGAATGGCGCGGAGCTGATCGTGCGCTGCCAGGGCTATATGTATCCGGCGAAAGAGCAGCAGGTGATGGTCGCGAAGGCCATGGCGTGGATGAACAACACCTACGTGGCCGTGGCCAACGCCACGGGCTGGGACGGCGTGTATTCGTACTTCGGCCATTCGGCGATCGTCGGGTTCGACGGGCGTACGCTCGGCGAGTGCGGCGAGGAGGAAATGGGCGTGCAGTATGCGGAGCTGTCGCTCGGCATGATTCGCGATGCGCGGCGTAACATGCAGTCGCAGAACCATCTGTACAAGCTGCTGCATCGCGGTTATACCGGCACGATCAATTCCGGTGACGGCGCGAATGGCGTCGCCGAATGTCCGTTCGGCTTCTATCGCGACTGGATTGCGGATCCCGACGCCACGCGTCGCCGTGTCGAATCGCTCACGCGCGCCAGCCCCGGCACGCCGGAGTGTCCGATCGAAGGCATTCCGCACGAAGAGTGAGTATGCGCGCGGCATGGAATACCGCGTAAGCCGCGTGATCTGCTTCATGCACGGCGGCTCGACGTGGCGAGCTCGTCGCGCTACTGCCAAATTACCGAGCAACCGAGTTGACGATACAGGCGGTCTACCCGAGTGCTCGGCGCATCCCGCTCAAAGTTCGACGGTTCGTTGACTACCCTGACTGCAGCGTTCGGCAACGAGACGCCTTGGGATCGAGGTGTGAAGAGGTAGGTAGTGACAAGCCGTTACGCGCGACCGGTTGCGCCCGGTTCAGGTAGAGGGGGTTCCGAGTGCCGACATCAGATAATCGATCACCACCCTGACTCGCGTCGGTACGCGTCGACCGGCGGGATAGACGAGGTGGGTTGCCATGCGTTCAGGCTGAAACTCGGGCAGGAGGACCTCGACTTGTCCGGTATCGATTTCCGCTCCGAAAAGCCATCGTGGCGCCTGGGCAATGCCGAGCCCGTGCAGTACCGCGGCGCGCACCTGCTCTGCATCACCCGTAAAGAAAGACCCTTGAGGAACGCGATGAACGGTTTCGCGCCCGACCTTGAAGCGCCAAGGGCGGCGCTCATGGTTTCGAGCGAAGACGACGCCCGTGTGTGCGTCCAGATCGGCCAGCCGGGTAGGCCTGCCTTTGGCAGCGATATAGCCCGGACTGGCCACGAGCAGCGATTCCATTTCCGATAGTTTTCTCGCTGTCAGCGAGGAATCCACCAGCGGCCCGTGGCGGATTGCCAGATCCACTCCTTCCCCGACCAGGTCGATCTGTCGTTCGGATACGGACAATTCGAGCGCAACGTGCGGATAGTGCCGAAAGAACCCGGGAAGGAGCGGCGTCACGCACAGGCGGCCATAGGCAGGCGCGGTCGTCAATCTCACCAAGCCTTGTGGAGATTGCTGTCGCGTCCCCACCGATGACTCCAGCGAATCGAAGTCGTCCATCCATCGCTTGGCCGACTCATAGAACGCCTGGCCCGCCGCGGTGATCACCACCTGACGCGACGTTCGCAACACCAGCTGAGCGCCGAGATACCGCTCCAGCGCGGCAATCTGCTTGCTTACGGTTGGTTGTCCAATGCCTTCCTCTCGCCCTACGGCGGAAAAACTGCCACATTCGACGAGTCGAACAAACAGGCGAATTGCATCCAGGCGATCCATGAGTATTCGTATCGATCCATTCTGTATTGGAATCGATGGTATGCCGGCAGACTGCGTTTCGGCAACAGGCGGACTTGTTTAAGTTACCGCCTGTGCAGTTACCGTCATCGCTGTTTACCGCTGGAGAAACGCGTCATGAAAGCGATTTGCGTTACCCCTGAACGCTCGTTGGACGTTCGCGATATCCGGCCGCCGAGCCGGCCGGAATCAGGCCATGTGCTGATCGACATGGAGGCATCTGCAATCAACCATGGCGACAAGATATTTTTGCGTATGCGGGCCGAGGATGGCAGAGCGCTGCCCGCAAGCCAGCACGGCGTATGGGGCGCTTCCGGCGCGGGGACGGTGGTGGCGACGGGTGTCGGCGTACCAGAGCGTTATATGGGTAGACGCGTCGCTGTCTACCGCTCGCTGAACCGTAGCGCGTACAACATCGGCCTTTGGTGCGAAAAAGCCCAGGTGCCGTATACGAGTTGCCTGATCTTGCCCGAACACGTCAGCGCACGGGACTATTGCGGATCGCTCGTGAACGTGATCACGGCCTACGCGTTTCTCGACACGATTAGCGAGGCCGGGCACCACGGCGTGATTGTCACGGCGGGGAACTCGGCAACCGGGCTGGCGCTCGCGGCATTCGCTCGTCAGCGAAATATGCCGGTCATCTCCATGGTGAGGAGCCAGGCTGCGCAGGAGGCTCTGCAACGCGATGGTGTCGAGCATATCGTGCGCGCCGATGAAGACTTTACCGACACACTTGGAAAGCTGTCATTGGAGCTTGGAACGACGGCCGTATTCGATGGGGTGGGCGGTGCACTGACCGGCCAGTTGGCAACCTGTCTGCCGATGCGCTCGTCGGTATATTTTTACGGCACGATGGCCGGATCCGTTCCGTTTCCCGTGTCGGCGCCGCTCTTCATGATGAAAGATCTATCGATGCAGCGTTTCAGCAATTTCGAGAGCCGCACGGTGAGAGAACATGAAAGGCTGGTGGCTGCGCTGAATGCGCTCGAGAGCGTGATCGGCGATCCCGTGTTCAGGACGCGTGTCGGTCATGAATTCAGCCTTGATCTGATCGACGACGCCATGGCGTACGAGTCCGTCGACGGACGAAAGGCGATACTGGCGAGCCGGTCGTGAAGCATCAACCCCAAAAACGCGCGCGGCCACATGGCCCGCGCGCAAACTCGCAGAAGGGTTTCCCCGGGACGATTCAGTTGCCGTTCGACGCGACGGTATTGGCCGCGCCGGCACAATCGTGCCGGTACTTCTGCATCAGGCGCGCCTGTGCCGAATCGATATCGTCGGGATAGCTGCTCTCGTCTCCGGACGACGGGTTGTAGCCGACGGATTCCAGCTCATTCAGTTCGTTGACGAGCTGTCGGTGGGAGACCTGGCCGTTCGTGTGAACGAACGGATAGTCATGGCATTGCGCCGACGTAAGCTTCGTCTCGGCATGCGCGGAGACGCTCAATGCGAGCATGGCGGCGCAGACGAGGTAGCGGGCGGGATGATGCATCTTCGGCTCCTGGATAGCGTTGGGTCGAGGCCGTACGGCAGGATGCCTGCGTCGGCCGCAAGATGAAGATTGGGGACAGCGGACTATCCAAACAGCAGCGCGATGATGAAACATGTTTTAGGAAAATCCGCATCCGGTCATGCATTGGCTGCCGCATGCACTGAAAGATAAAGAATCCTTCATGCCAGTGTTCCCGGATGGTCAGGCGCAGCGGCGTATCGTCGAGCGATGGATCATTCGATGCCGCGCACCGTGCGGTGCGCACTGGAGGGTAATGCAATGAAATCGACTTTCATGACGGCTGGACTGATCGCGCTGGCGTGTTCATCGCTGCCGGCGTTCGCGAAGGTGCAGGGAACCGGACTCGCGATCGCCGATGCGACGCTCGCGCACGGAAAAGCCGAACATCGGGATCGTGCGATCGATACCGCACGGAATCTCGCCTCGCATCGCGCGGACAGATCGAGCACGCAACCGCACCAGGGCTGATCTGCCCGACGTCCGAATCGATACCGCGAGCCGCTACGGCTATCCGGTGATGCTGCCGGATGCATGAACGCGCGGTTCCCGCCGCGCAATGAGCATGACGGGCGCCTTGCCGATGGCAGCGCGCTCGTCATGTTCGTTTACGAGCCGAAGAACGGCACGCAGAAGTCGGGCGGGCCGACACAATCGCCGGGGCCGTCGGGCCGCGCGGAGGCGCACCCGGACAACATGACGCTGACAGCCATCGCGACGAGTGCGATACGGGCGGAACGAGCGAGAAACGGACGAAGCTTCATGGAGGGTGAGCAGTTCGGTGGACGGGCGGCGGCGCTGCCGGCGTGAGCCGGGCACCACGCCCGGCCGCACGGTCGCGCGCATCAATGCGAATAGAGCGTCGAGTTCAGGTACTTGAGCTGCCCGTCCTGTTCGGCGTGCACGAGCTCGGCATGGACCTCGGCGCGGGTCTTTTCGTGGATCGGCTGGCCGTAGGGCAGCACCCACTGGCCGGCAGCCTGAGTGCCTGGCACGCCGTCCTTGGTGGCGGCCGGGGAGATCTGCATCGGCCGGCTGCCGGTCAGTGCAAACGCGGGAACGGACAGCATGCCGATTGCGGCGAGCAACGCGGCGGCGATGACGTTGGCGGTTTTCATTTCTGGAGTCCTCATGATGATTGAACGGGGTCATCCACCGGCGCGGCGCGTCGGCGTCGCGCACGGTTGAGGACAAGCATGGGGCATGGACATTAGCGGATCGGCATACGCAACGTGAAAAGAAATTCATGCATCGGCGCGCGGTGCTCGGCCACGCGGGAATCTTCAACCTGGCCGCATTGGGCAATGATCGTCGGGCCGTGATTGCGGCCGGCATCCGTCACAGGTTCCGCGCGGTCGGGCCGACGCAAAAAAACGGCACCCGTCATCGCGACGGGTGCCTTGAAATACGACACGCCTCGTCCGTGTCGCAAGGGAATCAGTTCGCTGAACGGGGCGTCGTCGCAGCCGGTGCTTGCGTACCGGATGCGGCTTCATCGGTCGACCATCCGCCGCCCAGCGCGGCGATCAATTCCACCGCCGCCAGTTGCCGGCGCGTGTTCAACGCCAGCATTGCGATCTTCGTATCGAGTTCGGTGGCCTGCGCCGTCACGACGTCGAGATAGCTGACAACGCCGTCCCGATAGCGCGACATCGATAGCTGCAACGTGCGTTCGGCCGCGTCGAGTGCTTCCTGCTCGCGATCGGCTTCGTCGCCGAGGTGGTGCGTGAGTGCGAGGTTGTCTTCTACCTGCCGGCATGCATCGAGCACCACCGCGCGGTATTTCGCGCCGTTCTCGGCAAGCTGTGCGCGCGCCTGGTCGGTGAGCGCCTGGCGCCGGCCGCCGTCGAACAGCGTCAGCGCGAGGCTGGGCCCGATCGACCAGATCTCGTTCGGCGAGCGGAGCCAGTGGCCGAGGCCCGAGCTCTGGTACCCGCCGACCAGCCCGAGCGTGACGTCGGGGAAGAACGCCGCGCGCACCACGCCGATCTTCGCGTTGGCGGCGGCCATGCGCCGCTCGGCGGCCGCGACGTCAGGACGCCGCTGCAGCAGCGTCGCGGGAATACCGGTCGGGATCGTCGGCAGATACACGGCGTTGACGTCCGGCGTCAGTGAGAACGACGACGCGGGTACACCCGTGAGCGTCGCGATCGCGTGCTCGTCAAGCGCGCGACGCGCCCGTACGTCCTCGGCCGACGCGCGGGCCGAATCGAGCTGCGTCTGCGCGCGCGACACGTCGAGATCGGACGCGATGCCGCCCGCGTGCCGGCTCATCGTCAGGCGCAGCGCGCGCCGGTAGGTATCGATCGTGTCGGCCAGCAGCTGTTGCTGCTGGTCGAGCCCGCGCAGCCTGAAGTACGCGCTGGCGAGGCTGGCCTGCAGGCTCAGCCGCACCGACGCGAGATCGTCGGCGCTGGCCTGTGCGTCGGCGCGCCCGGCCGCGACTTCGTTGCGGACTTTCCCCCACAAGTCGAGGTCGTAGTCGAAGCCGGCGTCGAGTGTGTTGTCGCCATAGACGTTCGGCTGATTCGCGCCGCGCAGCGGCCGCGTGGCCGATTGGCGGTTGCTCGAGACCTGCGCGCCGAGGCCGATGGTCGGGAGCAGCCCCGAGCGCGCCTGATCGAACAGCGCGGCCGCTTCGTCGTGACGGGCCACGGCCGCGGCCACGTCGGGGTTGGCCGCGGCTACCCGTGCTTCGAGCCGGTCGAGCACGGGATCGCGGAACGCCTTCCACCAGCCGTCGCGCGCGATGCGGTCGGCCGGCTTCGCGGCCTGCCAGCCGCCCGTTTCCTTGAAGCTGTTCGGCAGCGCCGTTTGCGGCGCGTGATAGGCGGGCGCGAACGAGCACGCGCAGAGGAACGCGACGCCGGCGAGCATCGCGCCGAGCCGAAGCCGGTTAGCCATGCGCACGCTCCGTATCGCGCGCGGCCGACGCAACGGTGCGGGCCGGCGCCGCGAGCCTGACCGGGTCGCCGTCGGCCAGCGAATCGGGCGGGTTGTCGATCACGCGATCGTCCGGCGCGAGGCCGGTCGCGATCTGCACGTGCGTGCCGAGATCGGTCGCGATCGTCACGGGCTTGAATACCGCGCGATCGTCCTTGCCGACCACGGCGACCTGCAGGCCGGCCTGCCGGAAGATCAACGAGCTGGCCGGAATCGTCAGCACGTGGGTGCTCCCGGCCGGCAGCGCGAAATGTACTTCGGTGTATTCGCCGGGGATCAGCTTGCCGTCGCGGTTGTCGACCATCAACTGGACGAGCAGCGTGCCGGTCGAATCGGCGATCGAATCGTCGGTGTCGGCGAGCGTCGCCCGGAAGGTTTCGCCCGGATGCTCGGGCACGGTCAGCGTGGCCGTCATGCCGGGCCGGATCGTGGCGGCCTCGTTCTGCGGCACGCTCACGTAGACGCGCATCCGGTGGACGTCGGACACCGCAAACAGCTCCGGACCGGCACCGCCGCCGGCCGAGATCAACTGGCCGATGTCGGTCTTGCGCGCGGTGACGACGCCGTCGAACGGCGCGACGATGCGCTTGAACGCCTCCAGCGCGTCGAGGCGCCGCACGTTGGCCTCGTTGGCCGCGACGATCGCCTGCTTGGCCGCGAGGTCGCTGTTCTTCTCGTCGGTTTCCTGCTGCGATACCGAATCCTGCGCGAGCATCCTGGTCCAGCGCGCGGCCGTGGTCGCGGCCAGCTTCTCGTTGGCAAGCGAGCTTTGCAGGTCGGCACGCGCCTGCTGCAGTTGCTGGTCGAGTTCGGGCGTATCGATCAGCGCGAGCAATTGCCCCGACTTCACGTGCGCGCCGATATCGGTGTACCACGCATGCAGGTAGCCCGACACCCGTGCATGGATCGGCGCGCTCTCGAATGCGGACAGATGGCCGGGCAGCACGAGCGTCGCGCCGTCGCCGCCGGCCGACGGCGTATACGCGACCACGGTCGGCACCGCCTGTTCGGCGGACCAGGTCGTCATGTCCTGTTTCGCGTGCGCGCGGCCGACGATGCCGGTCGCCACGATGCCGACCGCGATCAGCGCGGTGAGCGTGGCGACGAGCTTGAGGTTGGGCAGCCGTTTCGGCGACTTGATATCGATCTCAGTGGACATGGGAAGCTCCGGACGCGGAAAGGGAGGAAGCGCGGGAAGCATCGTGCTTCAGCGCGTCGCGCCGATGCACGAGGCTGAACACGACGGGAACGAAGAACAGCGTCGCGATCGTCGCGCACGCGAGGCCGCCGATCACCGCGCGGCCGAGCGGCGCGTTCTGTTCGCCGCCGTCGCCGAGGCCGAGCGCCATCGGCGCCATGCCGATGATCATCGCGAGCGCGGTCATCAGCACCGGGCGGAAACGCGTGAAACCGGCTTCGAGCGCGGACGCCAGCGCGTTACCGGTGTCGGCCAGCCGTTCGCGCGCGAAACTGACGACGAGGATCGAGTTGGCGGTGGCCACGCCCATGCACAGGATCGCACCGGTCAGCGCCGGCACCGACAGCGGCGTATGCGTGGTGAACAGCATCCAGACGATGCCGGCCAGCGCCGCCGGCAGCGCCGAGACGATCACGAATGCGTCGGCCCACGAATGGAAGTTCACGACGATCAGCAGGTAGATCAGCACGATCGCGCCCACGAGGCCGAGCAGCAGGCCGGCGAACGCGCCGTTCATGGTCTGCACCTGGCCGCGCAGCGTGACGGTCGAGCCCTTGGGCAGATCCTTCGCGGTGGCCTTGACGATGCCGTCGATGTCGGCCGCGACCGCGCCGAGGTCGCGGCCCTGGGTGGTCGCGTAGATGTCGAACAGCGGTTCGATGTTGTAGTGCGACACCACCGCGTTGCCGACGCCACGCGTGATCGTGGCCAGACCGCCCAGCAACTGGGACTGGCCGTTCGCGCCCGTGACCGGCAGGTTCTGCAGCGCCGACAGCGTGGTCATCCTGTACTGCGGCGTTTGCGCGACGATCGGATAGGACACGCCGTTGTGCGGGTTGAGCCAGTAGGTCGGGTCGACCTGGCTGGTGCCGGCCAGCGTCGCGACCACCGAGTTCGTCACGTCCTGCTCGGTGATGCCGAGCTGGTCGGCGCGCGTGCGATCGACCGTCACCGTGAACTGCGGATAGGTGCTGGCCTGCTGGATGCGCGGATCGGCGATGCCGGCGATCAGCCGCAGCTTGCGGTACAGCTCGCGCGCATAAGCGAGATTGGCCTGCTGGTTCGGGCCGGCCACCTGCAGGTCGACCGGCGCCGGTGCGCCGAAGTTGAGGATCTGGCTGACGATGTCGGCGGGCAGGAACGAGAACGTGGTGCCCGGATAGGCACGCGGCAGGCGTTCGCGCAGCGTGTGCACGTAGTCGGCGGTCGGCGCGTGATCGTGCGACAGCGAGATCAGGATGTCGCCATCCTGCGGCCCGAGCGTGCCGCTGTTGTTGTAGGTCAGGTTGATCCCGCTGTTCGGCAAGCCGATGTTGTCGATCACTTCGCGCAACTGCGCGGGCGGGATCACGCCGCGAATCGTGTTCTCGATGCGGTCGAGCTCGGCGGCGGTTTCCTCGACCCGCGTGCCGACCGGCGCACGCACGTGCAGCGCGATCTCGCCGGAATCGATGGTCGGGAAGAAATTGCGGCCGAGCCACGGCGCGAGCAGGAAGGACGCCGCCACGATGCCGAGGAAGGCGACGACGAACGGCTTGCGGCGCGTGAGCGCGAGGCCGAGCAGGATCCGGTACGACGCGCGCACGGATTCGAAGCGGCGCTCGAAGGCGCGCTGGAAGCGCACCAGCGGATTGCGCGACGTCGGGACGTCGTGCGCGCCGGCATGGCCCGCGTGCGGATCCATGATCGCGGCCAGTTCGCCCGACGCGTGACCGGCCGATGCGTGCGGCTTGAGCAGGTATTGCGCGAGCATCGGCACGAAGGTGCGCGACAGCACGAACGACGACGCCATCGAGAAGATCACCGCCTTGGCCATCGGCACGAACAGAAAGCGCGAGATGCCGTCGAGCATCAGCATCGGCACGAACACGATGCAGATGCACAGCAGCGAGACGAGCGCGGGCATCACGATCTGCTTCGCGCCGTCGACGATCGCGGTGCGCGTGTCCTTGCCCTGTTCGAGGTGCCAGTTCACGTTCTCGATCGTCACCGTCGCATCGTCGACCAGGATCCCGACCGCGAGCGCGAGGCCGCCGAGCGTCATCACGTTGAGCGTTTCGCCGGTGGCCGCCAGCAGCGCGATTGCCGAGAGCACGGCCAGCGGGATCGACGCGGCGATGATCAGCGTCGAGCGCCACGAGCCGAGGAACAGCAGGATCATCAGCGAGGTCAGCGCGGCGGCGATGATGCCCTCGCGCGCCACGCCGCTGACGGCGCCGTTCACGAAGGTCGACTGGTCGCCCATCGTGACGAGCTTCAGGCCCGGCGGCAGCGTCTGTTCGACCAGCGGCAGCTTCGCCTTCACGCCGGCGATGATGTCGAGCGTCGATGCCGAGCCGTTCTTCAGGATACTCATCAGCACCGCGCGGTGGCCGTCCACGCGCACGATGTTGCCCTGCGGCGGGTAGCCGTCGCGAACGTGCGCGACGTCGCGGATGTAAATCGTCGTGCCGTCGACCGACTTGATCGGCAGGTCGTTCAACGCGTCGAGCGAGAGCGGGCTGTTGTTGAGCTTGATGTTGTATTCGAAGCGGCCGATCTTCTGCGTGCCGGCCGGGATGATCTGGTTCTGCTGCGCGAGCGCGTGCGCGACGTCCTGCGCAGACAACCCCTTCGATTGCAGCGCCTGCGGGTCGAGGTCGATCTGCACTTCGCGCGCCTTGCCGCCGTACGGCGTCGGAATCGCGACACCCGGCACCGACAGCAACTGCGGTCGAATGAAGTTGACCGCGTAATCCTCGAGCTTTTGTTCGTCGAGCGTGTTGCTGGTCAGCGCGATCTGCAGCACGGGCACGGTCGACGCGTTGTAGTTGAGGATCTGCGGCGGCGTGGTGCCGGGCGGCATCTGCTTGAGCACGGTCTGCGAGATCGACGTGACCTGCGCGGTCGCCGTGCGGATATCGACGGTCGGCTGGAAGAAGATCTTGACGATGCCGTAGCCGCGGAACGATTGCGACTCGATATGCTGGACATCGTTGACCGTCGTGCCGAGCGTGCGCTCGTAGTACGTGATCACGCGTCCGGACATGTCGTCCGGCTGCAGGCCCGCGTAGTTCCAGACGACGCTGATTACCGGGATGCGGATGTCCGGGAAGATGTCGATCGGCGTTCGAACGGCCGCGAGCGGGCCCGCGATCAGGATCAGCAGCGCCAGTACGACGAACGTATAGGGCCGGGCGAGCGCGAGCCGGACAATTTTCAGCATGAGGTGCTGCTCCGTTCAATATCGTCGTGAAGAAGAGCCGGATGTGCGCGTCGCCGGGAAAAACCCGATGCGCAACCGATGAGCGCATTCTGCGGAGCGGCTACTAACAGCCGGTCGCAAAAAAGATGAAACAAGTTTTAATAGCCGGCCGGACAAGCTGCGTGGCGGCGGGGCCGGGCATGCGACAGAAGCCGACCACGTAATCGATGAAGTAATCGATGAAGCTGCGCGCTCTTCTAGCGTTTTCTAAAAAAAGATTCATGCGCAGATCACGAATCTTCAGCCGGTTCACGTGTACCGAGATCGATAATTGGATCGCGTAATTCCGGCAAGGACGACAAAAATGACACAACCGTTGAGCATCAAGATGATCGAGGAGCGCGGCAAGCTCGTGGTGCTGATGTCGATCGAACGGGGCGCGGCCGTGCTCGATCCGGAAGATGTGGATGCAGTCATCCAGTACTTGAGCTTGCTGCGCGCGTCGATGCAGCCTGCCGTGCCGGAACGTGCGCCGCACACGCAGCAATTCGTGACGGAAATGGACCCTTGCTGGTACGCCGAGCGCCATCCGATGCAGGGCGGCGTGGTGCTGTTACTGCGTCATAGCGGGCTGGGTTGGGCAAGCTTTGCACTACCGCCGCGCAGCCTCGAACGGTTGCACGCTTCGCTGACGCAACTGCTCGAGGACGAGCGGCAGGCGATCGGCCTGCCGCACTGAATCTGCGTCGTGAATGGGCTTGCATGCGGCGTCGTTGCGACGGAGTGATCGGGTAGCAGCCAGTGTGTGAACGCCGTCTCCCGGCACTGGCTGCCATGCGCGCTATCCGCGCCCGACGAACGGCATCGCAGTCGCCATGATCGTCATGTTGAGGATGTTGGTATCGAGCGGCAGATTCGCCATCTGGACGACCGCATTCGCGACATGCACCACGTCCATCCGCGCCTCGGGCGCCAGGCTGCCGTCCGCTTGCGGGACGCCTTGCGTCATCCGTTCCGTGAGCGACGTTGCGGCGTTGCCGATGTCGATCTGGCCGCACGCGATGTTGTACCGGCGGCCGTCCAGCGCCAGCGACTTCGTGATCCCGGCCACCGCGTGCTTGGTGGCCGTGTACGCGATCGTGCCGGGGCGCGGCGCGTGCGCCGAGATTGAGCCGTTGTTGATGATTCGGCCGCCCTGCGGCGTTTGCGTTTTCATCAGCCGCCACGCAGCCCGCGCGCACAGGAAGACGCCGGTCAGGTTCGTTGCGACGACGCTGTTCCACACGTCGAGTTCGTATTCGTCGAGGGACACGACCGGGGCGTTGCGCCCGGCATTGTTGAACAGCACATCGAGCCGGCCGAACCGTTGCGCGATCCGCGCGAACGCATGGTCGACCGACGCTTCGTCGGTGACGTCGACGGGAAACACGTCGGCGTCGCTGCCGGCGGCGCGGATCGCGTCCTGCGTGTCGCGCAGCGACGCCTCCGTACGCCCGAGCAGCGCGACGGTGAAGCCTGCCTGGGCGAGTGCGATGGCCGCGGCGCGACCGATGCCGGAGCCGGCACCGGTGACGGCGGCGAATTTCTTCGAGACGGACATGGCGTGATTTCCTGCGGGTTGAATGACGGGGGAGGTGGCTGATCGTCGATGCCGTCGCCACTCCGGCAATGTAGTCGAAATGCATGATGCCCGGATTTGGGCGGCATCGTGAAACGCGCTCGCCGCGACCGCGATCTCGACTATTTCTTCCGACCAGGCGCGATTTTCCGGCTTCGCGCGCCGGTGTCCGCGAACAGCGCTACCACCACATCCCGCAGCCAGCGGTTCCCTTCGTCCTGATTGACCCGCGTGTGCCACAGCATATGGATCGGCGCGCCGGGCAGCGTGACGGGCAGCGCACGCCAGCCGAGCGAGAACGGCGCGGCGAGCTGCAGCGCGAGATGCTCAGGCACTGTCGCGATCAGGTCGGTGCGCTGCAGGATGTAGCCCACGCTCATGAAATGCGGCACCGTCAGCCGCACCTGGCGTTTCACGCGGCGCCGCGTCAGCCATTCGTCCACCTGCCCGTGCCCGGTGCCGGCCGACACCACGACCAGATGTTCGGCGTCGCGCCACGCGTCGACCGTCAGCGGCGCTCCCTCGAGCGGGTGCCCGCGCCGGAACAGGCATACGTAGCGCTGATCGAACAGCCGGCGCTGATAGAACCCGCCCTTCAGTTGCGGCAACAGGCCGATCGCGAGATCGACGCGGCCGTCGGCCATTTCGTCGCCGAGGTTGACGCTCGTGTTGCGCACGGTGTTCAGCGCGATGCCCGGCGCCGCATGCGACAGGTGTTCGAGCAGCGCGGGCAGGAACACGACTTCGCCGATATCGGTCATGCCGATCGTCAGCGTACGCGTGGCGCGCAGCGGATCGAAGGCGGTGTCGGGGTTCAGCGCCGCGTGCAGCGTCGCGAGCGCCTGCGACACCGGTTCCGCGAGACGCAGCGCGAACGGCGTCGGCACGACGCCGCCGGGCCCGCGCACGAACAGCGGATCGCCGAGCCGGCGGCGCAGTTTGGCGAGCGCGTTGCTGACGCCCGGCTGGCTCATGTTCATTTGCTCGGCGACGCTCGATACGCGCCGTTCCTGCATCAGCCGCTGGAAAAGCAGCAGCAGGTTGAGGTCGATCTCGCTCAGTTCCATCGGTTGTGCGTGGCCCGGTTCATTGCATTCAGTGATGAAGCAGATTCATTTCATTTTATTGCCGGATAAAAGTCCACTCCTGAAAATACCGATACGGCGCATGCATTCGACATGACCGCCGCGCCCGTCGCACACCTCATATACGCCTATCGGAGACACCTTCATCATGCAGACGAACCTGAAGATTGCGATCGTCGGCGCCGGCATCGGCGGCCTGACCCTCGCGCTCGCCTTGCGCGAGCATGGCATCGACGCGCAACTCTACGAGCAGACCCCTGAATTGCGCGAAGTCGGCGCGGCGGTCGCGCTGTCGGCCAATGCGACGCGCTTCTACGAACGCATGGGCTTGCGCGCGGCCTTCGATGCGGTATGCGCGGATATCCCGGCGCTCGTCTATCGCGACGGGCGCAGCGGCGCGGTGATCGGCCGTCATCGCGGTGCCCCCGACTACCGCCGGCAATTCGGCGGCGCGTACTGGGGCGTGCATCGCGCGGATCTGCAGGCCGTGCTGTCGACGGCGGTCGGCCCCGAGCGCATCCATCTCGGCCATCGTCTGGTCGACCTCGCGCAACACCCCGATCGCGTGACGCTGTCGTTCGACAACGGCACGCAGGTCGACGCCGATCTCGTGATCGGCGCGGACGGCGCGCGTTCGATCACGCGACGCTGGATGCTCGGCTACGACGATGCGCTGTATTCGGGATGTTCGGGTTTTCGCGGCGTGGTGCCGGCCGCGCGCATGGACCTGCTGCCCGATCCCGACACGATCCAGTTCTGGATCGGGCCGCACGGGCATCTGCTGCACTATCCGATCGGCGACGACGGCGACCAGAATTTCCTGCTGGTCGAGCGGCATCCGTCACCGTGGCCGTCGCGCGACTGGGTCGTGCCGGCCGAGGAAGGCGAGCAACTGCGTGCGTTCCGGAATTGGCATCCGGCGGTGGTGCAGATGATCACGGCCGTGCCGATCAGCCAGCGCTGGGGGCTGTTTCACCGTCCGCCGCTCGGCCGATGGAGCCGCGGGCGCGTGACGTTGATCGGTGATGCCGCGCATGCGCTGGTGCCGCATCATGGGCAGGGCGCGAATCAGTCGATCGAGGATGCGGTGGTGTTGGCCGCGCAATTGGCGAAGGCCGGCCCGGGCAATTGGCGCGAAGCGCAGGAAGCCTACGAGCGGCTGCGTCGCGGCCGGACGCGCAAGGTGCAATACGCATCGATCTCGGCAGCCGACGTGCTGCATCTTCCCGACGGGCCGGCCGCGCAGGCACGCAACGCGCGTCTGGCCGACCGCGATCGCGTGCTGCATCACCTGGACTGGATCCACGATTTCGATGCGCTCGATACGGAGCCGAGCGAGCGGCAGGGCGGGACGTGGCTTTGAGCGGCGGGCACGGCGGCCCTCGACGGCGGTCGGCCGATTACCGACCCGCCAGCCCGAAACGGTCGGCGCAACGGCCGCCGGCCGTCACTTCACGCACTCCAGCGCATACTTCAACCCCTGCCCGAGCAACCCGCGCCAGACGTCCCACGTATGCCCGCCGTCGACGATGCGCAGCTCGGCCGGATTCTGCGCGCGGCGCAGGTGCGTATACAGCACGCTCGATTCCGCCTGGATCGTCAGGTCGTCGTCGCCGGCCGCGATGAACATCGGCACGCGCCAGTTGCGCGCGAAATAGCCTCGCAGCAGCGCCGGGTAGTTCAGTTCGTGCCACACGCGCGAATCGAACTGCCGGTCGCCGAACACGCCGACGTAGCGCGCGGCGGAATTGAGCGGCGGCTCGTTCGCATAGATCGCGGGGCTCAGCAGCATCGCGCCGCAGAACAGCCCCGGTTCGAGCAGCGAGAAGCGCAGCGCGCCGAAGCCGCCCATCGACACGCCGCCGATCGCGCGGCCCGCGCGCTGGTTCGACACCGCGAAGTGCGCCTCGACTTCGGGCAGCAGGTCGTTGAGGAACGCGCTCTGCATCTTCTCCTTGCGGTCGACGTACCAGTCGGTGCCGCCCTGCGGCATCACGATCACGACCGGCGGAATGTCGCGGCGCTCGATCAGCGTGTCGGCGGTGGCCTGCAGCCGGCCCTGCGTGACCCAGTCGTTCGCGTTGCCCGCGTTGCCGTGCAGCAGGTACATCACCGGGTAGCGCGCGCCTTCCGGGTTGTAGCCGGGCGGCAGGTAGACCGTGTACGACCAGTCGCGCTTCAGCGACGCCGACCGGAACGTGCGCAGCACGACGCTGCTGCCCGGATTGACGGGCGGCTCCTGCGCGGTCGACGGCGTCGTCGCGGTCTGGACGGCCGGCGGCGCGGGCGATACCCCCGGCGTGGCGGCCGGCGCCGCCGACGGCGGCGTGGCATGGGCGGTGGCGATCGCGCCGGCGATCAGGGCGAGGGCGAACGGGAGGGCGAGTCGGCGCATGGCGAATCGTTTCAGGAGTGGCGCCGGCTATCGTAGCAGCGGCGCATGACGGCGCGGCGCGTCATGGCCGCGAACGGAACGGCAGCCGCGCGACGAGCGGCCCGTAGAGTTTGGCCACGAGATACAGCAGCCCGATCGCGACGGCGTCGGCGGTGAGGCCGAGCGGCACGTCGAGATAGCCTTCGGTCGCCTGATAGAGCAGCGAATCGACCGCGAGCGAAATACCGGTGCCCGCGACGAAGCACAGCAGCCCCTGCCGGCCGATCGTGCCGATCCACGGCATCGCGTGCGCGACCTTCTTCATCCAGCCGAGGTGCACGAGCTTGGCCGCGAGCCACGCGATCGCGAGGAAGTTCACGAGCCGCAGCGCACCGAGGTTCTGCTTGATCGACGGATCGGTCGGGAACGGCTCGATGCGCAGCCGGTAGTACGCGCCGGCGGCGACGATCGCGAGCGCCGCGGCCGTCAGCAGCCAGCCCTGCGGCTTCGGCGCGAGGGTCTGGTAGACGGGCTGGCAGCGCGCGATCACGCCGAGCACGAACAGGAACTGCCAGGCGAACGGGTTGAAATCCCACGGCGCCCCTTCGACGGTCGGCAAGAAGCGTGCGACGTGCGGCGCCGCGTACCACAGCGATCCGCTGAACGCGAGCATCAGCCACGGCTGCGTGCGCGCGAGCGGCAGCGCGAGCG
The DNA here is from genome assembly GCF_002223255.1 of Burkholderia sp. AU17457. Taxonomy (NCBI): domain Bacteria; kingdom Pseudomonadati; phylum Pseudomonadota; class Betaproteobacteria; order Burkholderiales; family Burkholderiaceae; genus Burkholderia; species Burkholderia sp. AU17457. Next base: position 1,403,793 of record NZ_NKFB01000005.1, on the reverse strand, counting down.
GGACGAGCAGCGCGAAGAACGCGTACATCGGCAGCACCGATGCGAGGTACGGCTGGCGGCGGAACAGCAGGATGTCGCGCAGCGCGGCGAGCGGCTTGTGCAGCAGCCCGTCGAGATCGTTGGTCGGCATGTTCGGGCCGTCGATCGCGAACGCGTTCAGCGCGGCGGTGATCAGCAGCATCAGGCCGGCCGTCACGAGGAACGCGCGGTAGATCTCGAACGCGCGCCGGATGAAACGCTGGCGCGCGGCGGCCTCGTCGTGCCGCTCGGCGAGCGAGTTGTACGCAATGGCGGTCGCGAAGCCGCCGAGAAACACGAACACCTCGGCCGCGTCGCACAGCGCATACGCGTGCAGCGTGACGCGCGACAGGATGCTGCCGCCGATGTGGTCGACGACGATGACGAGCAGCACGAGGCCGCGGAAGAAATCGAGCTCGGCGTAGCGGCCGGCCCGGGCCGGCGCGGTCATCGGAGCGCCTTCCGGCGCGGGCCGCGGGCACGGCCGGCACGCGCCGCGCATGAATCGGGGTGAAGCATGACTTCGTGAAGAAATGGCGAACGGATGCGCATTGTGCCACCGATGCGAAGCCTTCCGGGTTTACGCGGATGGCGGGCCGGCCGGCCGCTGCCGACAAGCCCGGTCGGGCTGTCCGCGCGACGGGGCAGTTGGACGAGCGCAACGCTTTGCGCGCGACCACCCGCACCCGATGGACGGACGATTTGCGTCGTGACACCATTTTGTCCTCACGCGGCCGCACACCGCGTCGTCCGCCCTGCGGGCCACATACAACAGACCAAACATTCGCCGGGCGTTCGGCCAGCCCGGCCCCCGGCTCCGGAGATTCGTCATGAGGAAGCACGTCATTTTTGCCGCCGCGCTCGCTGCCTTCGCCGCGCCGGCCTTTGCCGAGACCAGCGTGACGCTGTACGGCGTGATCGACGAAGGCTTCAATTACACGAACAACGTCAACGTCAATGGGGTCGGAAAGACCAATTACCAGCTCGCGAGCGGCTATGCGCAGGGCAGCCGGTGGGGCCTGAAGGGCAGCGAGGATCTCGGCGGCGGGCTGAAGGCGGTCTTCACGCTGGAAAACGGTTTCGACGTGAACAACGGCCGGCTCGGCCAGGGCGGCCGCATGTTCGGCCGTCAGGCGTTCGTCGGGTTGTCCGAGTCGCGCTTCGGCACGCTGACGTTCGGCCGTCAGTACGATGCCGTCGTCGACTATCTCGCGCCGCTGACCGCGAACGGCAACTGGGGCGGCACGCTGTTCTCGCACCCGTTCGACAACGACAACACGGACAACTCGTTCCGCGTCAACAACACGGTCAAGTACGCGAGCGCCGACTGGAACGGCCTGACGTTCGGCGGCACGTACAGCTTCAGCAACAGCACGGGCTTCTCGAACAACCGCCAGTACAGTATCGGCGCGCAGTATTCGCTGGCCGGGCTGCAGGTCGCGGCCGCGTACCTGCAGGCGAACAACCCGGGCATCGGCAACGCGGGCGCGATCGCGGCCGACGACGCGAACTTCGTCGCCGACCGGCTGCGCATTTTCGGCGGCGGCGTCAACTACACGTTCGGCGCGGCGACGGTCGGCGTCGTCTATACGAAGACCGACGTGAAGAACCCGGTATCGACGGTCTACCTGCCGGCGTCGACGTTCGCCGGCCTCGGGCTGACCGCGACGAAGTTCCAGAACTTCGAGATCAACGGGAAGTACCAGCTCACGCCCGATTTCTACCTGGGCGCGCAGTACGTGTATACGGACGGCAAGTACGATGCCGCGGCCGGCTCGTTCAAGCCGAAGTACCACACGGTCGGCCTGATGGCCGACTACAGCCTGTCGAAGCGCACCGACGTGTACCTGCAGGGCGCGTGGCAGAAGGTGGGCGGCGACAAGACGGGCACGGCGGCCGACGGCGGCTATGTCGTCGGCACGGACGGCCCGTCGGCATCGTCGAACCAGTTCGCGGTGCGCGCCGCGATCCGCCACAAGTTCTGACCGGGCGCCGGCGCCGGGGCGAACGGCCCCGGCACGGCCGTCGTCAGTCCGCCCGGCGCGCGCTGCCGAGCGTTTCCGCGAGCCAGTCGACAAAGATCCGCACGCGCGGCGCGAGATGCCGGCCGGTCGGAAACACCACCGATACGGGCAGCGGCCCCGCGTTCCATTCCGGCAGCACCTCGACCAGCGAGCCGTCGGCGAGCAGCGGCGCGAGCCCGTCGCGCGGCGCCTGGATCAGCCCGAGGCCCGCGAGGCAGCACGCGAGATACGCCTGCGAGCTGTTGACCGACACGACGCTGTGCATCTTCACCGTGTGCATCTCGCCCGAATCCATGTCCGCATATTCCCAGTCCAGCTCGCGGCCCGTGCGGCTCGAGAAATAGCCGACCGCGACGTGGTCCGGCAGGTCGTCCGGCGAGCGCGGCGTGCCGTGGCGCGCGAGATAGGCGGGCGACGCGCAGTTGATCTGGGCCATCTCGCCGACGCGCCGCGCGACGAGCGACGTGTCGGACAGCACGCCGACCCGCACCGCGCAGTCGATGCCGTCGGCCACGAGATCGACGAAGCGGTCGGTCGTGCTGATCACGATGCGCAGGTCGGGGTAGCGCGCGTGGAAATCCGGCAGCGCCGGAATCACCTGGTTCAGCGCGAACCGTTCGGGCAGGTCGACGCGGATCACGCCGCGCGGCGACGCGCCGGCATCCTCGAACAGCGTTTCCGCGTCGTCGAGGTCGGCGAGCAACTGCACGCAGCGCTCGTAGTAGGTCGCGCCCTCGGCGGTCAGCGCGACGCGCCGCGTCGTGCGTTGCAGCAGGCGGATCTTCAGGTGCTTTTCCAGATACTGGACGGCGTTGCTGACCGTCGGGCGCGGCAGCTGGAGCTGCTCCGCCGCTTTCGTGAAGCTGCCGAGATGGGCGACGCGCGCGAAGACGCGCATTGCTTGCAGATGGTCCATGCGGGCGAGAACCTTGGCGGGAACGGGAACAGGCTCCATTGTTAATCAGCGTCGAATGGTTTGGTGGCGCGTTTCGCGTTTATCGCGCGGCGTCGTGCGGCCAGAATCCGTTGCATCTACTCACCCTTTGAAGGAAACGGACATGGACATGCGTCAACTGGGCCGCACGGGCCCGCAGGTTTCGGCGATCGGGCTCGGCTGCATGGGGATGTCGGATTTCTACGGGCCGGCCGACCGCGACGAAAGCATCGCGACGCTGCATGCGGCGCTCGACAACGGCGTCACGCTGCTCGATACGGGCGACTTCTACGGCATGGGCGACAACGAGATGCTGATCCGCGACGCGCTGCGCGGCCGGGCGCGCGACCAAGTGCGCATCAGCGTGAAATTCGGCGCGCTGCGCGATCCGGCCGGCGGGTTCGCCGGCTACGACGCGCGGCCCGCGGCGGTCCGGAACTTCGTCGCGTATTCGTTGAAGCGGCTCGGCACCGACTACCTCGACATCTACCGGCCGGCACGCGTCGATCCGGCGGTGCCGATCGAGGAAACGGTCGGTGCGATCGCCGATCTCGTGAAGGCCGGGTACGTGCGTCATATCGGGCTGTCGGAAGCCGGCGCGGACACGATCCGCCGCGCGGCCGCCGTCGCGCCGATCGCCGATCTGCAGATCGAATATTCGTTGCTGTCACGCGGGATCGAGGCCGAAATCCTCCCCGTCTGCCGCGCGCTCGGCATTGGCGTGACGGCCTACGGCGTGCTGTCGCGCGGGCTGCTGGGCGGGCGCTGGAGCGCGGCGCGGCAGGGCGAGCGCGATTTCCGCGCGGCGAGCCCGCGCTTCCAGGGCGAGAACCTCGCGCACAACCTCGCGCTCGTCGACGCGCTGCGCGCGATCGCCGACGAGAAGGAGAGCAATCCGGCGCAGGTCGCGATCGCGTGGGCGCTGTCGCGCGGCGCCGACATCGTGCCGCTGGTCGGCGCGCGCAAGCGCACCCAACTGCAGGACGGTTTGCTGGCGACAGAATTGCAACTAACGGTCGAAGATCTCGCACGCATCGAAGCGGCGGTTCCCGCCGGGGCGGCTGCCGGCGACCGCTATCCGGCCGCGCAAATGGTGCACCTCGACAGCGAGCAGGGCCGGGGGTGATCCATGGGGCCGGATCAAGGCCGCGAGCGCCGTCCGGCGGGCCCGAGCCAGCCTCAGGCAAAGCCAGATGGCGGGCGGCATGGCGGGCAGGCACCATCGGCGCCGTACTCAACGGACGGAATGCCGCCATGCAAATTCATACGCTGACGATCATCGTGCTGGTTTTCCTGCTGGCCGGCGCGGTCAAGGGCATGATCGGGCTCGGGCTGCCGACGATCGCGATGGGACTGCTGACGCTCGCGATGCCGCCGTCGGCCGCGGCGAGCCTGCTGCTCGTGCCGTCGTTCATCACCAACGTGTGGCAGTTGTGGCTCGGCCCGTCGGTTGGCGCGCTGCTGCGCCGGCTGTGGCCGCTGCTCGCCGGCCTGACGGTCGGTACGCTGACGGGCGGGCTGCCGGCGCTCGCGGCCGGCAGCACGTGGACGCACACGGCGCTCGGCATCGTGCTGGTGCTTTACGGGCTGTGGGGGCTGGCGGCGGCGCGGCTGCCCGCGCCGGGCCGCCATGAAAGATGGCTGTCGGCCGTGGTCGGCTACCTGACGGGCGTCGTGACGGCCGCGACCGGCGTGTTCGTCGTACCGGCCGTGCCGTACCTGCAGGCGCTGCGGCTGTCGAAGGACGATCTGATCCAGGCGCTCGGACTGTCGTTTACCGCATCGACGATCGTGCTCGCGCTGCAGTTGCGCGTCACGGGCGCACTGCAGGCGGTCGATCTCGGCGTGTCGGCGCTCGCGCTCGTGCCCGCGCTGGCAGGGATGGCCGGCGGGCAATATGCGCGGCGCGTGATGAGCGAGAAGACGTTCAAGCGTTGCTTCTTCGTCGGACTGATTGCGCTCGGTGCGTATATGGCGGGATCGGGATGGTGGTGAACGCGTCCCCCGGGCGCTGAATGATCCCGAAGCCGGTTTCGGCAACCGGCTTCGGGAACGGTCGCGGGAGCGCGGTCGTGCCGCTTACGCCGGATCGGCGTACCTCAGCGTCCACCCGACCGTGCGGGTCGCGCCCGCGCCGAGCGCGAACGGTTTCGTCGTGCATGCGAAGTTCGAATGCAGTTGCCCGATCGGCGTCGTCGACAGCGGATTCGTCGCGCCGTTCGCCGTGTCGAAGGCGGACAGCGCGCAGTTGTCGAACCCGGATGCCGCATAGCCGGTCGCGGCGCTGTTCGCGTACGTCACCGACACGCCGTCGCCGTTGGCCTGCGTCGACGCGAAATCCGCGAACGACGTGAAGTCCGTCTCGACCGCGAGGTTGCCCGCGAGCGTGCCAGAACTCAGCGTATCGCTGCGCGAGACCGTGCCGTGCGCGAACGTCAGCACCGTGTGCACCTGCAGGTCGAGATCCGTCGTGTACGCGGCATTCTTCGACGCGAGGCGGAACTTCGTCGTATCGAACGACACGATCACCTGGCCGTTGCTTTGCTGCACGTTCAGGTTCTTGTAGTAAGTGACGGGAATGTAGGTCTTCGCGTTGTACGTCACCTGCGGCAGCAGCAGCGCATAGCCGAGGTCGGTCGTGCCGTAGATCAGCTTGTCGGAGAACGGCACCGGGTAATACGGCGTGTACGCGTTGTAGTCGGGCGCCTGGCTGAGGTTCAGGTTGATCACGCGTCGGCCGTCGCGCACGGTGAGCAGCGCGGCGCTGTACGGATGCGCGGCATCGCCCGGCTCGTTGTACCAGGTGAGCGTGTAGCGCGGCAGCGCGTCGAGCCATGCGCGGTAGTCCGCATCGGCCATCGGCGCCTGGCCGCCGAAGCCGAGCTTGTTCCACCATGCGTTCACGTACAGGTACTGGTGCAGCAGGCTGAAGTTCTCGCCCATCACGCGCGGCTTGCCGCGATACGTGTCGGTGCCGCGGCCCTTGACCCACATGTTCACGGACGGCGTCGGCAGCGACGGGTCGTACCAGTACGTGTCGAAACGACGCGCGGCCTGGTAGATGAATGCATACGCAACCTGTTTCTCGCGATCGGTCAGCACGCCTGCATTGGCCGCGGCCGTCAGCACTTCCATGAACGCGGAATCGCCGTACGGGCCGATCGAGCGGCCGTAGTTGAAGCCCTGGCCGTCGGCGTTCAGCTGCGGCAGGATCAGGTCGACCGACTTGCGCAGATAGCCCTTCAGCTCCGGCGTCAGGTTCGCTTCGTTGCCCATCTCGAACGTGCGCTCGACCACCTCGCCGATCAGCAGCGTGCTGTAGCGGTCGAAGCGCGCCTGGTCGTAGTAGGTCGTGTGCGTGTTCGACGCTTCGTCGGAGAACCCGCCCGACGAATCGTGGCGGATGTGGTTCGTCAGCGTGTACAGCAGCGCGTCGCGTGCGCTCATCGTCGCGACCGCCGGATCGGTCTTCGATGCGAAGGACGGGCTGCCCCAGCCAAGCTTCTGGCGCAGCCCGGCAATGCCGTAGGACACCGCATAGTAGTTCTGCGCGGTGTTCAGCGACGCGATGTCGATCGGCGTGCCGGCGGCCGGACACGTCGTGGTCTTGCCGCTCGCATCGGGGCCGAACATGTCGCAGAACGTGAGCCGCTGCTGCAGCGTCGCGAGCATCGCGTCGCTGAAGACTTCGTTGAGCATCCCGTGCGCCTTCAGGTTGTTCAGCGCGACGAGGTAGTAGTACTCGCCCCACGACGTGTTCGCATACGCATAGTTGCCGCCCGACTGCGCCATCATCGCGGTCGTGATCGTCTGGTACGTCGCGAGGTAGCTCGCGTATTGCGGATCGTTCTTCGACTTCATGTCGATCAGGATGTACGACAGGCCGAGCGCGAGCTTTCCGGGCAGGAATTTGTCGCCGGTGTTCGTGTCGAGCACATGGACGGGCGTGCCGTCGCCGAGATCCATCACGACCTGCGTGAAATCGGGCGATTTGCGGATCAGGTCGAACAGCGCGCGCATCTGGCCCATCATCGTGACCGGGATGTTCGTGCCGGCCGGCACGCTGGTGTCGGGCGCGCCGTAGACGAGCGCCTGCAGCGAGTTCGACGCGAGCGCGGGCGGGGTGGAGGTCGGGGGCGACGACGGCGTGTCGGTCACGTCGTTGCCGCCGCACGCGCTCACGAGCACGACGGAAAGGGCGCTGAGCGCGGCGCCGAGCGTGAATCTGCTGCGCGGATGCATGGTGTCTCCAATTTTGAATAGTGGTGAAGCACGGGCACGTGTCGCCGATGCCGCGCTCGGTGCCCGTACCCGGCGTCCGCCTCGCCAACCCTGATCCCTGAAGACGGACGCCTGAATCGCGAATCGAGCAGGCAAGCGTTCCCCTGCGCGGGCCATGACGGATCCCTCGCTCGCGCGTTGGAAAACGTTTTCCAAATTTAGGCATCGATCCGCGTGATGTCAATGAACTTTCACATCGGATGCGCCGGTAGAAACCCGAATGGGGGAGGTCGGGGCGTACGGGAGAAGAACCGGAATTACGCGTCAATCGCCGGGATTTTTATCTCGATGATCGCATGGTCAGCGCGGGAGCGAAGCTTTGAGGCAACGGGCGGAAGATGGGGCGGGAAACGGGTTCTCGCTGCATGAAGAGAGAAAACGTTATCCACAAGACTCGAACTGCAGCGAACCGCTCACGGCCACCCGCCGCCGCACGCGACGAGCCGCCGTTTCGATGACGTTCAAAGCTGCTTCTCGATCGCCGCCTTGTCGATCACCGACCACACCTGGCGGATCTTGCCTTCGTGAAACTCGTAGAACACGTTCTCGGCGAACGTGACCTTGCGGCCGTCGACGGCGAGCCCCATGAACGTCTCTTTCGGCGAACACGCGAAGCGAAGGCGGCACGCGACCCGCGGCGGCTCGCACACGAGCAGCCGGATGTCGAAGCGCAGGTCGGGAATGTCGCGGAAGTCCTGTTCCAGCATCGCGCGGTAACCGGCGAGGCCGAGCGGCCGGTCGTTGTGGATCACGTCGTCGGACACGTACTCGCCGAGCGCCGTCCAGTCCTGTCGGTTCAGGCAGTCGATATACGCGCGATAGCGGGTGGCGAGATCGATATCGGTCATGGTCAAGTCTCCGTATGTCGATGGGGCGAGTCGGGCGCGGTGCGCGTTACGGCGGCGGTGCGTCGCCCGACAGGAACGCGACGAACTCGCGCGTGTACTTCGGCAGCGCGTCGAACGACCGCGCGCAGAGCGTCAGTTTCCGATGGCTCCACGGATCGGACAACTCGACGAGCCGCACGTCCATCGTCTGCATCGCGCGCTCGGCCGCATGCCGCGACACGATGCCGATGCCCACGCCGCTCGCGATCACGCGGCAGATCGCGTCGAAGCTCTTCAACTGCACGCGATAGCGGATCCGCTTGCCGAGCGCGCGCGCCTGATCGGCGAGATGCACCTGCAGCGCGCTGCCGTCGGTGAGGCCGATGAAGTCTTCGCCGGCGATGTCGTCGAACGCGACCTTGTCGTGCGACGCGAGCGGATGCGCGGCCGGCACGACGACGATCAGCCAGTCTTCGCGGAACGGTTTCTGTTCGAGCCCGCCGAGCCCGACCGAATCGGCGACGATGCCGACTTCGGCCGTCTTGTTGCGGATCGCATGCACGATCTCCTGGCTCGAGCGTTCCTCGACGCTGATCGACAGCTTCGGATGGCGCGGCAGGTAATCGGCCAGTGCATCGGGCAGGTATTCGCTCAGCGACGCGGTGTTGCACAGCAGCCGGATATGGCCGCGCAGCCCCTGGCCGTATTGCTGCAGTTCGCCGCGCATGTGATCGATCTGCTGCAGCACGGTGCGCGCGTGATGTTCGAGCGCGCGGCCCGCGTCGGTTGCCTGCGCGCCCGACTTGGTCCGGTGCAGCAGCGGCACGCCAAGCTCGTCCTCCATCCCGCGAATACGCTCGCTCGCGGCCTGCAGCGTGATGTGCGTGCGTTCGGCGCCGCCCGTGATCGTGCCGGCTTCGCAGATGTTCAGGAAGAGCCGCAGGTCGGTCAGGTCGAAGCGCATGATGGGCGGAGCGATGGGTGGGGAATGGCCGATAAGTTAGCAGGAACCGCGGCGCCGGTCTCAGGGGTAGCCTGAGACCCGGTTCGCCGCTTCCGCATTTTCGGGGCGCGACCGACGGCCGATCATGGACGCACATCAACCGGGGAGCCCGTCATGCAGATCGATTCGTCATGGGGCGTGTCGTTCAAGATCGCGCTGCATCTGCTGTTCCTGTGCATCGGTGTCGCGTGGGCCGGTGCCGAATTCGTCGCATGGTTGCGATGAATATCGTCGCGCCAAGGCTATCAAGGCGAACCGGCCATAGTTTTTTGCGACGAAAATTCTTCCGTTTTTCGGCGCAAGCGCCATCAAGTTTTTCCGAATCGGACCGTATTACCGGTAGCGAATGCCGGCCGGCATCCGGTCCGTGATCGTTTGTCATCATTGTTTGCATCCGGTTACACGTCGGCCGTTCCGTTTTTGAGATGCTTGAAAGATTGTCAAACCGGAGTCGGATCGTCCATGAAAACGCGCGAGATTCACCGCAAGGCGGCGTGGCTGTCGGGCCTGGCCGCCGTGCTCGTCATGGCCGGTTGTGCAAATACGCAGTCCGTTCCGCCCAGCAACACGCTGGCGGCGCAGCCCTCTGATTCGAGCCCGTCCGCCGCGGCGACGCCGGCCGCCACGATGCCGGCCGCGCCGATTCTTGTCGCGCGGAAGTACGTCGTGAAACGCGGCGACACGCTGACAGGCATCGCCTCCGCGAACGATTGCAGCGTGGCCGACTTGCGTACCTGGAACAAGCTGGCCGGGAACGGCAGGCTGCGCACGGGGCAGGTGCTGCGGATCGTCAAGCAGCAGCCGCTGCCGCCCGCGGGCGCGGCCGGCACGCAGGCCGTCGCGGGCAATGGCGCGGCGGGTAATCAGGCCACCGCGCAGGCGACTGCGCAGATAGCGTCGCAAGCTACTTCGCCGGCCAGCGCGTCGACCGCGAGCGACCGTCAGGTCGTCAAGGAAACGAAGCGCCACGCGGGCGGCGTCGCGCTCAAGTGGCCCGCAAACGGCAAGATCGTCGAAGGGTTCCGGCCCGGGCAGAACCGCGGCATCCAGATCGCCGGCCGGCCGGGCGACCCGGTCCGCGCCGCGGCCGACGGGCGCGTGATGTATGCGGGCACCGGCCTGAACGATTACGGCAGCCTGATCATCGTCCAGCACAACGCGGATTTCCTGACCGCCTATGCGCACAACCGCAAGCTGCTCGTGAAGACGGGCGACATCGTGCATCAGGGCGATGCGATCGCCGAGATGGGCGACCTCGACAATTCGCGCGTCGCGCTGCTGTTCGAGGTGCGACGCGACGGCAAGCCGGTGAATCCGATGCCGTACCTGCCTTCGTCGCAAGGGTGAAGTCGGGCCGTTTCGCTGGAACGCGACGGCGGTCGCTGCTACGCTAGGCGTTCATGCGAATCCCGCCAGCGCGCGGGGCCGACGGACGTCTTTCGGGGATGCGCGGCGAATGTCGTCGCGGGCCGGCCGTCGGCGTGAACGGTCGCGCGTCGTCGACGCGCGGCAGTGTCGCTTCGCGCCACCGTTTCCGACAGAACAGACCTCATTCATGGAACACTCTCCGACACGCCGCTCGCTGTTGCTTGCCGCCGTTGCCGCACCGTTCGTCGCCGCGTGCACGTCCGCGCCGGTCGCCGACCAGGGGCGCGCCCATACCGCACAAGCCGAACTCGCCGCGCTCGAAAAAGCCTCGAACGGGCGGCTCGGCGTCGCCGCGCTCGATACGTCGAACGGCGTGCGCATCGCGCACCATGCGCGCGAGCGCTTCCCGCTGTGCGGCACGTACGCAGTCGTGGCCGCCGCCGCGATGCTCGCGCGCGGCGCGCTCGACGCATCGCTGCTGCCGCGCCGCATCCTGTACCGCCGCTATGAAATCGTATCCGGCTCGCCGGTGACGGAGAGCCACGTCGACACCGGCATGACGATCGCGCAGCTGTGCGCGGCGATGTTGCAGTCCGGCGACAAGGGCGCGGGCAACCTGCTGATGAGCGTGCTCGGCGGCCCACAGGCCGTCACGGCGTTCGCGCGCGAAAGCGGCGACACCACCTTCCGCCTCGATCATTGGGAACCCGAACTCAACAAGGCCGCGCCCGGAGACGAGCGCGACACGTCGACGCCGGTCGCGATGGTCGACACGCTGCAGCGGCTGCTGCTCGGCGACGTGCTGCGCGAACCGCAGCGCGCGCAACTGACCGAATGGATGGTCGGCGGCGCACGCGGCGCGACCGGCATCGCGGCGGGCGTGCCGCCCGGCTGGCGCGTGGCCGACAAGGCCGGCACCGGCGGCTTCGGCACGACGACCGACATCGCGGTGCTGTGGCCGCCGTCGCGCGCGCCGATCGTGATGGCCGTGTCGTTCACGCAGCCGGATGCCGCTGCCGCGGCGCGTGCGGACGTCGTCGCATCGGCGGCGCGCATCGCGGCGGGCGCGCTGACCGCGACGGCCTGAACCTGCGGCGTCTCGCGCGAAGCCGGCGTTTGGCTTATCGTGTCGGTCAGTGCGCGCCGGCGTCGGCGCGCGGTCCTTCCGCGTCGTTTTCCGTTCCCGTGTCCCGTTCGCCATGCGCCGACTTCCACCCCTGCACGCGCTGCAGATCTTCTCGACGGTGGCTCGCCACCGCAGCTTCACGCGCGCGGCCGAGCAGCTGTGCATCACGCAGGGCGCGGTGAGCCGGCAGATCCAGACGCTCGAGGCGCACTACGGTTTTCCGCTGTTCAGGCGGCATGCGAAGGGCCTCACGTTGACGGCCGAGGGCGAGCAGTTGTTGCCGGTGGTCGAAGAGAGCTTCGCGCGGATCGAGGACATCTCGATGAAGCTCACGCGGCAGCGCACCGATCTCGCGCTGAAGGTGCCGACCTGCGTGATGCGCTGGATGCTGCCGCGCATCATGCGCTTCCAGGGCGAACATCCCGATCTCCACGTGCAGATCACGACCGCGTGGCAGCACGTCGTCGATTTCTCGAGCGAGCCGTTCGATGCGGCGATCGTCTACGGGACGTCGCCGGGCCCGGGCGTCGTCGCGCTGCCGCTGTTCGACGAGCGGCTCACGCCCGTTTGCGCGCCCGAGCTGCGGCAGGCGTCGCCGCTCGGCGCGGTCGGCGATCTCGCGCGCCATACGCTGCTGCATCCGACGCGCGACCACCGCGACTGGCGCGCATGGCTCGACCATGCGGGCGAGCGCGGCGTCGATCCCGCGCGCGGGCCGACGTTCGACACGCTCGATCTCGCGACGAATGCGGCGATGCAGGGCTTCGGCGTCGCGATCGGCGACGTGACGCTCGTCGATGACGACGTCAGCGCGCGCCGGCTCGAACGGCCGTTCGACATCGTGCTGGAAACGGGCGCACGCTACTTCTTCGTCTATCCGGAGAACCTCGGCAGCCAGCAGAAGATCCGCGCGTTCAGCGACTGGATCGCGCGCCATCGCGACTGACGCGCGACGTTCTCCCGCAGCGAGCGTTACTGGTAGGTGACGACGGCGATCATCGGCGCGTTCGCGTTGCCCGGACGATCAGGTAAAACGATTGCGCGGGAGGCCTGCGTAAAGGTCGTGGTCTTGATCGGGCGCAGGCTGGCCGCGTCGACGAACGCGACTTGCCCGCTCGCCGGGCGTGGGCAGTCGGGACGCACGTGCGCATGCGCGGCGTCGGTCGTGTCGAGCGCGAACGAGCACGGCGGCTCGACGATCATGCCGGTGAAGTGGATGATGCCGGACGCGCCGGCGGCAAATGACGAGGACGAGACCAGAAGCGAGGCAGCCAGGGCAAACGAGGCGGCAAACAGGCGATGCTTCATGACAGGCTCCAGAGAGGAAGCGCGTCGCAGCGAGGCCGCTCGAATGGCAGTCCGTCAACGCTGCGGTGCTGTATGCGTAAACGGCAATTTCATCGAACCTCTTGAGTGAGAAACCGGAAATAGCGACGACGAGCAAACGACGCCGCGTTCCTTCAATCAATTTATCTCAAATTTGTGCGGCCGCAAGTCAGGGTATTGCCGATGACGTAAGCTCGGGTGACACGCGTCAATGGATGCGGGATTCGCAGGTGAATCGTTGAGGGCTCAACGAATCGGCAATCCTGAGGAGGACGATTCACCAAAAGAAAACGGCCGCTCGCGTGAGACGAGCGGCCGTTTGCGTCGGAGCGCGGCGTGCGGTGTTCAGCCCGCGCGCTTGCGGATCGCACCCACGACGACGAGCAGCACGATCGCGCCGATGATCGACGCGATCCAGCCCGCGCCCTGGCCCGGCGCATACCAGCCGGCCGCGCGGCCGACGTAGCCGGCGACCAGCGAGCCGATGACGCCGAGCACGATGGTCATCAGGATGCCCATCTTGTCGTCGCCCGGCTTGAACGCGCGGGCGAGGAGGCCGACGATGAGCCCGACGACCAGGGTTTCGATGAATTGCAGCATGAACGCCTCCCTATGGCTGTTGCGCTGTTGACGAAAGGAAGTTGACCCTTGCAGTGCGCAAGGGTTCCACACGACGGCCGGCCGCCGCGTGGCGTGCCGAGTATCGCATGCCGGCGCGTCGTGCGGATGTCAGGCTGCCGGCACACCGGCTGCCGGATCGAGCCGGCGATACCCTTCGGTCGCATTCAGCAGCGTGCGCGTGTAGTCGCGTGCAACCTGCCCGGCCCGCACGTCCTCGATCCGCAGCTGTTCGACGATCTCGCCGTGCTGCATCACCGCGACGCGCTGGCACAGGAAGCCGATCACCGCGAGGTTGTGGCTGACGAGGATCATCGTCAGGTTGCGTTCGCGATGCAGGCGGCGCAGCAGGTTCAGGATTTCCGCCTGCACCGATACGTCGAGCGCGGAGGTCGGCTCGTCGAGCAGCAGCACGCGCGGCTCGACGATCAGCGCACGCGCGATCGCCACGCGCTGCCGCTGGCCGCCCGACAATTGGTGCGGATAGCGGAAGCGGAACGACGGGCCGAGGCCGACCTCGGACAGCGCGCGGGCGATCCGCGCGTCGGCGTCGCCGATCGCATGGATCGACAGCGGCTCGCGCAGCGTCTGGTCGACCGTGAAGCGCGGATGCAGCGATGCGTACGGATCCTGGAACACCATCTGCACGTGCCGGCGGAATGCGCGATCGGGCGTGCCGCCGACAGGCCGGCCATCGATCGACAGGCTGCCGCCCGCGAGCGGCACGAGGCCGGTCAGCGCGCGCAGCAGCGTCGACTTGCCGGAGCCCGATTCGCCGACGAGCCCGAACACTTCGCCGTCGCGCACCGCGAAGCTCGCGTCGCGCACCGCGTCGACGTGACCCGTGCGGGTCGGGAAACGGATCGATACGTGATCGACGTCGATCATCTCGAGGCCTCCTGGGGACCGGCGAGCGCGGCGGTCGGCGGCATCGCGTCGAGCCATGCCGGGTCACGCCGCAGCACCGGCAGTTCGTCGGGCGGGTTCGCGAGCGGCGGATTCGCCGCGAGCAGCCCGCGCGTATAGGGATGCGACGCGTCGCGCAGATCGCGCGCGGCGCAGGTTTCGACCACGCGGCCCGCATACATCACCGCGACGCGGTCGCAGAACGACATCACGAGCGGCAGGTCGTGGCTGATGAACATCAGGCCCGTGTCGTGCCGCGCGATCATCGCGTCGAGCACCGCGAGCACCTGCATCGACACCGCGACGTCGAGCGCGGACGTCGGCTCGTCGGCGATCAGGAGGCGCGGGCCCGTCGACACCATCATCGCGATCATCACGCGCTGGCCCATGCCGCCCGACAGCTCGTGCGGATACGCATCGGCGACGCGCGCCGGATCGCGGATCTGCACGGCCGCGAGCGCGTCGACGATCCGCTCGCGCAGCGCGCGGCCGCGCAAGCCGGGCTCGTGCCGCCGGAACGCTTCGCCCATCTGCTTCGCGACCGTCATCACCGGGTTCAGCGAATATTTCGGGTCCTGCAGGATCATCCCCATCTGGCTGCCGCACAGGCGCCGGCGTTCGCGCGGCGACATCGCGAGCAGGTCGTGGCCCGCGAAGCGCATCGTGCGCGCCGACCAGCGCGCGGCGTCGGGCAGCAGGCCGAGCAGCGCGCGGCCGGTCAGCGATTTGCCGGAGCCCGATTCGCCGACGATGCCGAGCCGCTCGCCGGGCGCGAGCGTCAGCGACAGGTCGCGCACCGCGTCGGTGACGACGCCGTCGTGCCCGCGAAAACCGATCTTCAGCCCGTCGATCTCGCAGAGCGGTGCCGGGGTGGCGATGGAATTCAATGACATGTCACGCTCCATGACGCGGATCGAAGACGTCGCGCAGCCCGTCGCCGAGCAGGTTGAACGCGAGGCTGACGAGCAGGATCGCGATACCGGGCAGCGTCGCGACCCACCATGCGTCGAGGAGCACGTTGCGGCCCGACGCGACCATGAAGCCCCATTCCGGGCTCGGCGGCTGCGCACCGAGGCCGAGAAAGCCGAGGCCCGCGACGGTCAGGATGATGCCGGCCATGTCGAGCGTCGCGCGCACGATCACCGACGACATGCACAGCGGCATGATGTAGCGCAGCAGGATGCGCGGGCCCGACGCGCCTTGCAGCCGCGCCGCATGAATGTAATCGGCCTGCGCGATGCGGATCGTCTCCGCGCGCGCGAGCCGAGCATACGCGGGCCACGCGGTGATCGAGATCGCGACGACCGCGTTGATCACGCCGGGGCCGAGCGCGGCCGCGAAGGCGAGCGCGAGCACGATCTTCGGGAACGCGAGCGCGATGTCGGTGATGCGCATCAGCACGCTGTCGACGAACCCGCCGCAATAGCCGGCCGTCGTGCCGATCAGCAGGCCGATCGGCACGACGATCACGACGACGAGCAAGGCGATGCCGAGCGTCAGGCGCGATCCGGCGATCAGCCGCGAGAGGATGTCGCGGCCGAGCTGGTCGGTGCCGAACCAGTGCGACGGCGAGCCGGGCGGCAGCAGCCGGTCGGACAGCACCTGGCGCAGCGGATCGTGCGGCATGATCAGCGGGCCGATGATCGCGACGACGATCAGCGCGACCAGGATCGCGAGCCCGAACAGGTTGAGCGGATTCGTGGCGAACCGGCGCCAGCGGCGGTACGCGAGGCCGAACGCGGCCTGCGAGCGCGACGCGGGCGCATCGGACAGCAGCCACGCGCGCAGGGTGAGACGCTCGGCATTCATGATCGAGTGGCCTTCGGCATCGGTGCAACAGGAAGCAGGATGAAAACGGTCATATCGAAGCGGCCCTCAGCGCGCACGCGGATCGAACACGCGGTACAGCGCGTCGGTCAGCAGGTTGACGGTGATGAACATCGCGCCGATCACGAGCGTCGCGCCGAGCACCGCGTTCATGTCGGCGTTCAGCAGCGCGCCGGTCAGGTACGAGCCGAGCCCCGGCCACGCGAACACGATCTCGGTCAGCACCGAGCCTTCGAGCAGGTTGCTGTACGTGAGCGCGATCACGGTGAGCAGCGGCACCGCGATGTTGCCGAACGCATGCCGCCAGATCACGCGGCGCTCCGAGAGGCCCTTCGCGCGCGCGGTGACGATGTATTCCTGGCTCAGTTGGTCGAGCATGAAAGAGCGCGTCATCCGGCTCAGGTATGCGACCGAGTAGTAGCCGAGGATCGCGGCCGGCAGCGCGATGTGCGACATCGCGTTGCGGAACACGTCCCATTCGCCGGCGAGCACCGCGTCGATCAGCAGGCTCCCCGTGCGCGGGTCGACCATTCCGTCGTACACGGGATCGAGCCGGCCGGGCCCGCCGACCCAGTGCAGCCGCGCATAGAACAGCAGCAACCCCATCAGCCCGAGCCAGAACACGGGCACGGAATTGCCGATCAGCCCGACGAAGCGTGCGACGTGATCGATCGGCCGGTTGTGTTTCACCGCGGCCGCGACGCCGAGCGGCACGCCGATCGCGATGCCGATCAGCGTCGCGATCGTCGCGAGTTCGAGCGTGGCCGGAAACACGCGCCTGATGTCGTCGAGCACCGGGTTCGCGGTCAGCAGCGACATGCCGAGATTGCCGTGCAGCACGTCGCGCGCGTAGATCAGGAACTGCGTGGCGAGCGGCTTGTCGAGGCCGAGTGCGATGCGCTCGGCCGCGTACGCGTCGGCCGACGCGCGATCGCCGAGGATCGCGAGCACGGGATCGATCGGTACCTTGCGGCCGATCACGAACGTCAGCGCGAGCAGCCCCGCGAACGTGACGGCGAGCGTGAGCGCCCAGCGCAGCACGCGCAGCGTCCAGCGTACGGCCGGGCGCCGCGCGGGCAGCGTGCGCAGGGCTTCGAGGGAGGAGGCGGGAGTCGACATGCGGTGAATCTTAGCGCTTCTTCGGGAGGCGGCGCCACACAGTATCCATATATTCGAAGCGCGCTGATGCCTTCGACGCAACCCGCAGTCGAAATGGACCGCTCGCCGCCGTTCGAATCAAGAAAACGAAACTGGTGCGGTCGAATCATTCGATATTGATTTTGGGCGGGCCAGAGAATCAAAAGTCACTCTATTTAACAATTTTATTGAAGGCCTCGTATACGTAGTAACGGAAGCTGGATTTTTCGCGTTGCAGCTTCTGCGCCCTTTCGATCAAAGTTGCTGGTGCAACGGTATTACATCGTTTCTTCTTCAATCGGATAGGAATGGCATATGAATGCGGTGACGAAAACCCTTGTGGATGCACTGCGCCATCCGAGCGCACGCCTTAGCCAGCGTCTTGGAATATGGATCGGCACGCTCGACCTCGGGCTCGACGTGCTCGACTTCAAGGTACGCGCCGGGTTTTGCAGGGACTACAAGGTCGATGTCACGGTTACCTCGCCACATCTCGATATCGATGGCAAGCAGTGCGTCGGACGGCGCGCAGGCTTGCAAATTGACGAGCGGGTGGCTGTCCCGTCGGTCAATTACGTCGATCCGGTCGAGCATGCCGCAGCCACCTTCAATGGCATCGTCACGCGCTGGAAGCGTATCCGTACGAGTCGCGACGAGGCGGCTTACCAGTTGCGCATCGAGCCCAGGTTTGCCGCTCTGCTCAAGCGCGTGCATGGCTCGCGGGTATTTCGCGACAAGAGCCTGCAGGAGATCATCACCGAACTGGTTGTCGATCGGCGGAACTTCGACGCGTTCGATATCGAATTCAACCTGGAAGGCGTGAAGGAGAAGCTTGAGCAGGTGGTTATGTACGAGGAGTCCGTCTGGAACTTCATCGCACGTCATTGCCGCCGAAAAGGCATTTTCTGGTTCTACAAACAGGGACGCGGCAAGCAGGGGCAGCTCGACACCGTTGTATTTGCGGACAATCCGCGCGCCTATGTGCGTTCGATCGAAGTGCCGCTGATGCCGGATTCCGGCCTCACGGGTAACTGGCACGAGGCGGTGCTTTCACTGAATGGCGAACGCACGTTGGTGCCGGCCGAGATCGAGGTGTGGGAGCGCAACTATCGCACGCCGGAGGATCCGCTGTGCGCGACGGCGACCGTTTCGGACGAGAGCGGTGACCGCTCGGTGTTCGGCCGGATCAACCGTAGCGCGGAATTTCACCTGACGCAGCAAGGGGGCGAGGCGCTGGTGCAAACGCGACGCGACGAGCAGATCGCCCGTCAGGTCACTCTGTTCGGTACCAGCAACGTGAAGGGCCTCATGCCGGGTGTGGTGGTGAAACTTGGCAACACGAAGATGCGCGGCGCCGAATACGGGTTCGTGATCACATCGATGGAGATGAAGGGCGGGCGCACCAAGCCGGCGCACAATACCTTCAAGGCGATGCCCGGACATCTCGGTTACCGGCCGAAATTCGACTACGAAAAGCATTGGCGTTTTCTGGAAGGGCCAGTCGCCGGCGTTGTAGCGACGTTTGACCGCGCACCCTATGCGTGTATAGACGAGCACGGGCGCTATCCCGTCCTGCCCAAGTTCCTGCAGGGGTCGGACAGCGCCGACAAGCAGTTGCTGAATCTGCGCCTTGTGCGTCCGTCGTCGTCGTATCAGGCCGGCTTCCATTCGCCATTGCTGCCGCAGACGGAGGTGCTGCTGCAGGGGGAACACAACGACGTCGATCGCTTGCTTATATCGGGCGCGCTGCACGACTATTCGAACCCGGACCTGGTGCATGGTGCGCAGGCGATGTTCAGCTACGCAATCTGGCGCTCGCCGCTGCGGGGCGCGGAGATCGTGTTCAACGACCTGCGAGAGAAGGAAAGCGCGCGCATCGCCACGGTCTACGGCCAGTCGGCGGTGAATCTCGGTTATCTGCTCGACAGCAAGAAATTCAAGCGCGGAGAGGGAATCGACGTCACGACTCGTGCGTGGGGCACGATGCGTGCGGAGAAGGGGCTGTATTTTTCCGCGGACTCGACAGGTGGTGCTGACACGCCGCACCTCGACATGCCCGCTGCCATCCAGCAGCTGAAGGCAGCGCTGCAGCACGTAACGGAACTGGCCGATGCTACACGGCAGGCGAAGGTAGAACCGGCCGACCGGGCCACGCAGGCGGCACTGCTGGACGGATTGAACCAGCTTCGTGACGCGGGGCTGCTCGCGAGCGCGCCCGGCGGCATGGCGTTCGTGACGCCTAAATCTGCCCAGCACTCGGCGGGCGAGAACGTGATCGTCACGGCGGGCAAGCACATGGACGTCAGCGTCACCAAGCGGCTGCGGATGATGGCGGGCGAATTGATTTCGCTGTGTGCCCACAAGCTAGGCATCAATCTGACCGCCTCGAAGGGGAAATTGACGGCTATGGCCCTGACGGACGGGATGGATCTGTTCGCGCAGAAACAGTTGCGTGTCGCGAGCGAGAGTGCGGACGTCCAACTGGCGGCAAAGTCGAAAATCACGCTCAACAGCGGCGGGGCGTCGCTGGTCATCGAAAACGGCAACATGACGTTCCACTGTCCCGGTGCGTTCGTTATCAAGGCGGCGTCGTTCACCTTCGAAGGGCCGGACAACGTTGCAGCGCCATTGCCACTCCTGCCAAAAATCGGCCTGAAAATTTCCGACCATTACTCGTCGTCGCATTGAAGCCATGATCATCAGCCCTCCTTTTTTGCCCGCATCGGGTCTGTCGTCCAATGATGCGTCGAGGCCGGACCTCATGATGGACGCCGTCGACCAGTTCGAGATCGGCCATCACGGGGTCTACCCGGTCGCCTTCGACCGGCGTTTTCACGGCGGCATTCATCTGGCGCCGAGCGAGCAGCACGAACCCGTGCGCGCGATTGCCGACGGTGACGTGGTGGCCTATCGGATCTGCAAGAACGCCCTGTCCGATGGCAGGATCGATCCGACGACAGGGCAGCTGGAACGGAACTCGAATGCCGGTTTCGTCCTGCTCAGGCACACGACCGACACGGGAGACGGGCGCACGATCACGTATTACTCGCTCTATATGCACCTGCTGGACATGACCGGGCAGCAAGATGTCGCGCCTCAACCGAACGATCCGCCAGCGACCGGATCGGCGAACGCCCTGCCGAAATGGCTGCTCGATACGGCAGAGGGCAAGGATGGCGTGGTTCAGCCGGGCGGTACGAAAAAGGTGTATCGCAAGGACATACTTGGTTATGTCGGCTGGCATCAGGGTGTTCGGCATCTGCACTTTGAAATCTTCATGGCAGACGATGATTTCACGGCCTGGTTCGAGCAGGACGGCCACAAGGTTCAGCTAGGTGAAAAGAACCCCGTTCAGCCTACGTCGGGCGACTATTGGGGACATACGTATTTTGTCATTCCCGGCCCGATGGATTTCGTGCCTCAGCCGGCGGGTATGAGTGACGCCTGGTTTCCTCCAGTGCAGGGCGGTTCAATTGGTGAAAACGACACGCTCTATGTCGAAGCCTGGTTCAACAAGGGACGGCGCTATACGCAGGCGTGGATCGACCGCGGCAACAGTGGTAGCGTCACCTTGCTCACGCCTGCCCCGGTCGCTGACCCGTACGACAACGACACGAAGCAATACGAGTACGACCTGTATCAGCGTTCGATGGCGCTCTATTCCGATTGCCCGAGCGATGGCTACGAAATGCTTCGGTTTGGGCGCATTCTCTCGGACGATCCGACGCTCTCGGGTGCGGCTTGTGATACTTGGGTCGCGGTGCCAGTCGATGAGAACGGAAGCCAGGGATATATCAACATCGCATCAGACGCGATCGTCAAGCTTTCTGATGCGGATTTCCCGTTCTTCAAGGATTGGCAAAAGGTCGATGACGACAATACGCTATTCAATCACGATGGACTCTGCGGCTACGATGAGCTTTGCCGTCTGACTGGCGTCGCGGATCCGCAAGCCGCGTCCGGCATGATCTCGCCGCTCGAATACGACAGGAACAACGACGATAGCGTCAACCTGCAACTCGCAGGCTACGTGCGGAACGCAGCGGGCGCGCGCGAAAAACTTAGGGGACTGGTGTGCAAGGCGCGCAGCGAGTGGGACCCGTCCGACAACGACGAGCGGTATCAGGGATTGAACGAGCCGGATGGATTCTTCGGTAAGCAGAAAGATACCAATCCGGACGGGTACGAGAAGTTCATTGAATTCTTGAGCAAGTTCCAATTTCTGGATAAGACGCCGCTTGCTGGACAGAAGGTCTGGTTTTTTCATCCCTTGGCGTTTATTCGGCATTTCAGGAAGTGTGCGTGGTTGAGCGCGAGCGAATTCAAACAGTTGTTGCCAATAGAGGTCCTGCGCGAAGCAGGAAACCACCGGTTGTATTACGAAGAAGTGGCCTATTCGAGGCGCCGATCAGATATCTCTAACGCTCATCGGGTTCCGTTGAATTGTGCTTTGCGAAAATACACTGTTTCTTCGCCTGGTCGCATGGCGACGTTCTTTGGAAATTCTTTGCAGGAAACCCAATGGCTTGAAAAATTGCACGAGAACAATCGTAACGAGTGGTACTACCCGTGGGATGGTCGCGGATTTCTGCAGATTACACATTCGTCAAATTACATCGGCTACTGGGATTTTCGTGGACGCAACGCTCTGATCTCGCAAACCACACGCAACGACTTGGCACACGCGCAGGCCCAAGCCGATGGGCATCGAGCACAGGCCCGAACTTATTTAGCGGATCCAGTCAGTGGCGTAACGCCTGTAATGCTAACGTGGCGCGAGCAAGTCGGTGCTGAGGGCCAGCCTGTAACACCCGAAGACACCTTTGCTCCTGCCGATAGTGCCGGGTACTACTGGGCAAAAATGGGTATGGGGCGTTACGCTGATAGGCCAATCATCTTGGAGCGGCGTGCAGTAATTGCTACGCGACCGCCGGACCGTCAACGTCCCCGTCCGAACCCACCAGTCAGCAAGATCTATTATCACAGCATGAATTTTCGGGACGCGTCGGCTGCTGTGAACCTTCCTGCTGCCGTAGGCCGTCTCCATAAACCATTTAATGGCTATATCGCCCGGTGCGTGGCATTCGCGCAAGCGCTAGCGGTGCTGGCGGAAGTCAAATTTCCAGACGAATCAGGCGCTCCCTCACACGAGTTTCCTGAGGGGCGCATTCCCCGGAGAGATTGAGTATGCGTGACAAATTGAGTGCAATTTTGATTGGGATAATTTTCCTATTCGTCCAATTTGGATCGTACGCCAAAGGTGGAACTTTCTTAGGCGATAAACCATCGAGGCTTGTAGTCGATATGGGCGAGCAATGTGTAATTAGTATTGTTGACTATTTCAATGGCCACTTGGTCAGCGGGATGCCATTAAATGCGTCTTACTGGACGGAAAAGCCACCAATTAAAAATGCATTTTCGAAGTTCGGTATTAATTTTGCATGCGTTAATTTTGTCAAAAAATCGAAAAACGAAGTCGCACGCCAATATGGTGCTCTCTATGATGAATATGGAAAAAAGTGGATCCCTTATTTCGAGAGCGCGAGAGATAAAGAGCTTCTGGGTGCATTCACCAATGTGTACAACCTGGAAGCGGTCAACGGGAACGGATTCTATTTGATCCAGGACGATAAGGATGGTGATCCAGGTCAGCGCGAGCGCTACTTGTCATTCTGTATTTTTCACGAAGGTATGGCCGTATGTGGTGGTGAACCTGTCATGTACCTTAGTGATCCGAATGGCAGTCTGCTCTCATATGTTATTGAAGTCCTTCGCAGCGTCGAATTCGTTGATACTTCAGGATCAAAACCCGTGGCAGCAAGTGTCCCTGTCGCGCAATGATCCGATATCACTCCACGATCTTCAGAAAGAAGAACGGCCACTCGCCGTCGACGAAGCTAGTCCGAACGGAACGATGGCGCTAGAAGAAAACCCCAGTTGCGGGCGGCACGATCATGTATTGCCCGGATATTTCCGTCTTCGATCATGGTGCAATTAAGTGTCAACTTTTGACGGTCTCGGATCAATGCAGCGACACCCATCGTTGAATGAATGTCGCGCAACACGTCAAAAGGGAAAATGGATTGCACGGACGGAGCCTGTCCAAGTGTGGGCAATTCAGGGCAATCGACGCGTCGTGACGACAGATGACACAAGTGCGGTCTTTTAAACACCACAGAAATGGCATTCCAAAAATGAAATCTCCCATCCGAAAGGGCGACAAACTCGAACACGGTGGCGAAGTCACCAGCGGCTCCCCGTGGACCGTATTCATGGGCAAGCCACTCGCCCGCAAGGGCGACGACGCAATCTGTGACCAGCACGGACCGACCACCGTTGACGAAGGCTACGAGCGTTTTCCCGATCGCGACGGCAGGTTCATCGCCATGCATCACCATCGATGTGCCTGCGGGTGCCGGCTGATTTCGTCGCTACAGAACGTCAATATTGTCTGATGCCGGTCGACTTTTCTCCCGCCGGACGCCCCAGCGCGTACCCCCATCGAATGCGTTTCTGGCCATGGGCGTGTACGTGGCTCGTCTGCAACGTATTCGGCCCGGCGTTCGTGTTGCTGGCATGGCCCAAAGGCGAGCCAGCAAGCGGCCTCAAGTTCTGGAGCTGGATCGTTGGCGTGCCGAACGGATTGTTCCTGGTGCTGCTCGGTTTCGGCCGCGCCGGCTACGAAGTGCTGTGGTATCGCGCGTACTGGCGCAACCATCATCGTGATCGCTGGCTCGCGGAGAAAATCAGATTCGCACAGCGCCCGCTACACGTACTCGGTGCAGGCTATTGCTTGCCGCTGGCGGGCAAATCCTTGTCCGAAGTTCTGGAAGCGAAAAGGCCGATCCTGAAAATGCAAGCCCCTCGGCACGGTCCAGGCAAGGTTTTATGCAACCGATTTGCGGACGACGCTCCGTTACTTGCTACCGCATTCACGACGAGTGGAGAAGACGACCAGACAGATGATCCACCCGAACCGGTGAAGATCGCACCCGCCGTTCAGATGATTCGTTTGGCGCTTGAACCGTTGATCGAGAGTATCCGCGCGCTGACTCGATACGGAGCGACCTATTGGCCCCAAGTACGCGTACTGGTCGAATCGAAAGTGGCGAACCAGCGTCTCGCCCAGGTTCGCGATGCGATGCGTTTGGCAGGACTTCCCCCGCTGGCGGTTCAGCCAGCGCCAGCTAGCGACGGATTGCTGGTGGCCGATGCGTGGCTCGATGCGCACGAGCGTCGTCCGCTTCTCGTCATTGCGGCAGCGTGGTACGACGATGACATTGACGAAGGCTTCTCCGAGGGATGTGCCGCCGTATTGCTTGATGCCGGCTATTTCAAGTTTCCGTCAGAAGTCAGCCTGAAAGCGAAGCTGTGCAGGCCCATCGCATGTGATGCCGCCGAACCCGAATACGGTTTCGCCGATGCCGCAATCTGCGGCAAGACTGAACCCGGGGCGGTGAAGAGCGCGTGGATCACCCGTCCAATCGAAAGGTGCGACGAGGTTTTGCGTGCCGCCGGATTTCTGGCTGCGGCAAAAGACGCTGCGCAGTGCAGGCTGGATCGGATTGTCGGCGACGCCTGCGCGGGCAATAGCTTGTTGTCGATTGCCGCTGCCATCGAAGCGCCCACCGATGACGGACCTCAACTTGTCGTCGATGGTCTTCAGTCGGCCATTCTCCATGTCATATCCGAAGATCAAATGATTTCCGCGCATGTCGATATCCAAAAATAACCTGCAGCACATCGAGCGCCAAGTTTCCGCCGAGAAGGCGACTCCGAGCCGCGCGGCGATCTGGGGCTTGCCTCTCGCCGCGTTGGTGCTTGCCGTCGTAGCGCTCTGGCTGATCTGGTTTTATGGCGATCATCTCGGCATTGCAGACGGTATGCATCGTATGCAGATAATGACCGGCATTCCGGTGTTACTCGTCGCCGTCGTGACCGCTCATCTGTATTCGATCTCCACGGGTGCCTATGCGAGCGCTGCCCGATTATTTCGTCTTGAAACGGGTGAGACGAGAACAACGTCCACGAGGCTGAAGCCGCCGAAGCGTGACGCCCGGCTGCAATGTCTTTATGAGGAATTACGCGTCGCGCACGGTTGGTTCTGGCGCCGCCGCCTGTGCTGGCTATTGGTGAACGGCACGGATGACCGGATCGATCAGGTCGCGCCCGGCCTCAAGCAGGCCGGCATCATGCACGTGGACGAAACGGTGCTGGTACACGCATCGCCTGACGGGATTGAGTCGACGAAGTGGCTCGGCCAGATCCGGGAGTTGCGTCGCCGCAACCCGGTTGACGGCTTGGTACAGGTGGCCTGCGCGAGCGATGCCGATCCCGAGCTGCCTCGTACGCTCTCGACGATTGCCATCGCTTTGGGCTGGGCCGCTCCGATCACGTTTCTACATCCGGTCGAGGCTAAAGGCGGCAATCTACCCGAACGGTTCGATCCGGTTGGGACATTCATGCCAAGCAGTTCGCGCAAGGAGATGCAAACCGCCGGAGCCTTCCTGCTGGACAGATTGCGTGACCTCGAATACAAGACTGCAGATGCTGGAGTACGCATGGGCGGCCAGCCGCACTGGTACACGTGGCTGCTGGAGATTTCGCAATACATTGGCGACCAACGCGAGCGGATGATCGAAGGCTGGCAAGCGCTCGCTGCATCGAAGTGGCTGCGCGTACCGCTGACGGGGATCATGTTCGTGCCAGTCCTTCCGGGGGCATCCACTGTCCCGGTGCCGATCCCGGAAGTCGCCGATGACGTGCAAGATCCGTCCGCCCCGGCGATACCGGTGGAAGCGGTCACGCGCGAACAACCGGTTGCGCTGCTCCCCGTCTGGCGGAAGATCGCCGCCGGTGTGTGCCACTACCGGGGCCGCCGCACGAAGCTTTACTGGCCGAACGTGTTGGCGGGGTGCGCGCTGTTCGGGGCGATTGCGTGGTTGGTAATGCTGGTGATGTCCGGCATCGGTAACCGTGTACTGGTTCGCGAAGTGCAAGCAGTGGCCGACGTGGCGCTAACCGCTCCGCCCGGCACGCCGCAGGCGTTGCACGCGCAACTCGCGCTGCAGAAGCAGATCAGCCTGCTGGAATACCGCCAACTGCATGGGGTGCCGTGGTACTTGCGCGCGGGCCTGTCGCGCAACGATGAACTGCTCGACGCGCTGTGGTTGCCATATCGGACGATCGCCGCACGCAATTTGCGGCAACCAGTCGTGCAGGCGCTGGAAGGCCAGCTTACCCAGCTCTCTCAGGTTCGTGACGACGAACAGCAGAGCCGCGACGCGCGGGCGCGCGCGTATAACCGCCTCAAGGCCTATCTGATGCTGGCCGAGCCGTCGCGGACCGATGCGCCCTTCCTCAAGACCCAACTGCTCGACGTATGGCCCGCGCCTGCCGGCATGCGTGCGGGCGAATGGCTTGATATCTCGCAGCAACTGGCCGGGTTTTGGGCGACACACCTCCAGGCGCACCCGGTCTGGCGGATCGACGCATCGATGCCGCTTGTCGCACAGATGCGCTCGACGCTCGTCAATCAGATCGGGCTGGCAGGCAGCGACGACATGCTGTATCAGGGCATCCTCGATGCAGCACGCGGCAAGTATGCGGATGCGTCGCTGGCGACGCTGCTCGCCGGTGCGGATGCACATGGTCTTTTTACGACCGCGCAGACGGTGCCGGGGATCTATACCCGTGCTGCGTGGGACGGCATGGTCGCAGCGGCGATCGACAAGGCGTCGAGCGAACGTCGCGTGAGCGGTGATTGGGTGCTGACCGGTGCACAGTCGGCGCAGACTATCGGCAATGTGCTTTCGGTGGGCACCATCAAGACAGTGGCGGCAATCGATGAGAAGCGCGTGGCCGAGGAGTTGAAACAACGCCTGACGGCGCGCTACTTCGCCGAGTATGCGGCCGCGTGGCAGCACATGCTCAACAGCATCCAGTGGCAACCGGCGGCGAATCTGAATGGTGCGATCGACCAGTTGTCCCGACTCGCGGATACGCAGACCTCGCCGCTGATCGCGCTGATGAAGGCGGTGCAAGATCAGGCGCAGGCGGGCCGCCCGTCGCAGGCGTTGAGCGACACGTTGGTACGCAAGGCGCAAAGCCTGATCGGCAGCGACGAGCAGTTGGACGCGCGGGCCGTCCATCCTCTCGACAAGCCATTCGGCCCACTGCTTGCGCTGATGGGCGACGTCGGCGCCGCACCAGCCGGCGGCAACGGCGAGGGCAACATGCCCGCCAATATCGCGCTGAACGGCGTGAGTCTATCGCGCTATCTGACGGCCGTGACGACGATGCGCCTGAAGCTACAGCAGATCGCGGGCAGCGCCGATGCGCAAGCGATGGCCCGCTCGCTCGCGCAGGCGGTATTCCAGGGCAAGCTGTCGGATCTCTCGCAGGCCTGCGACGATGCCGCGCTCACCGCCGCAAGCCTAGGCGCTGCATGGTCGGGCTTCGGCAGTGCTGCATTCGCTCAGCCGCTCGAGGGAGCGTGGCAGACCATCTTGCAGCCGGCCGCCGCGAGCCTGAACGGGGCGTGGCGCTCAAGCGTCGCCATGCCGTTCAACGCGGCCATGAACGGCCGGTATCCGTTCTTCGATACAAACACCGATGCGTCGTTTGCCGAACTCGGGCGCTACGTGCGCCCCGACACCGGCCTGATCGCGCGCTTCGTCTCGACGCAACTGGCTGGCGTGCTGACGATGGAGGGCGACCACTGGGTGCCGAACGAATTGGCGCCCCAGGCACTGCAGTTCGATCCGAAGTTCCTCTCCGGCCTGCGCCAGTTGTCGACCGTGGGTGCCCAGTTGTATCTGCAGGGCGATGCGGGCGAGCGCTTCGAGATGATGGCGCTGCCGACGCCAAACGTGACGCGTTCGGAACTGTCGGTGGACGGCAAGCAGATCGTCTACTTCAACCAACGGGAAAGCTGGACACCGCTCGCATGGCCCGGCAATGGCCTGAACGGGCACGCGGGACTGACGTGGCAGACGGTCGGTGCGGGATTGCGGCAGGCATTCGATGCGACGGGCGACTGGGCATTCCTGCGTTTGTTGGGCAAGGCCGACGTGAAGCCGCTCGACAGCACCCGTTATCAACTCACGTGGAACGCGCCACACGACGAACCGCTGCGCTATGTGCTGCGAGCACAGGTAGGTGCCGGACCGCTGGATCTGCTGAAGCTGCGAGGCTTCCGGATGCCGGAGCGAATTTTTGTCGTCGGCAAGGGCGGCAGCCAGCCGGCATTCCTGCCGCCGCCACCTTTGCCGCCGGAGATGCAACCATGAACGGCCCGTGGAAACGATCCCCCAGAGAACGAGAAGCCGTTCCTCAAGTATTTCGATGCGGAAATGCGCTACCTGCGTGCGGCGGCGGATGAATTTTCCCGCGCCCATCCCGAAGCCGCGTGCCGACGGTGTTCGCCGCGCCGCACATTCTCCCAATGCTTATTGCTTCTTCAGGTTACGGTACGACACGAGATCGTTGATCGGCCCGACTTCGAGCCCGCTCACGCCGGGCCGCGTCGCGACCTGCGCGACCTTCTCGAACATGATCACGAACGGCGAGCGCGCGAGCATCTCCTTCTGCATCGCCTGGTACCGCTGCGCGCGTTGCGCGGCGGTCGGCTCGGCGAGCGCGGCGTCGGTTTCCTTCGTCAGTTGCGGAATGTCCCAGCTGTTGCGCCAGGCCAGCATCTTATAGCTCGATTTGTCGCCGTTGTCCGGATTCCATGCGAAACCCTGCGCGTTGCTGTGCGGGTCGATGTAGTCGGCCGACCATTCGCCGATGTAGATGTCGTGCTGGCGTGCGCGGTATTTCGCGAGCGTCTGCTTGTTGTCGCCGGGGATCAACTGCACCTTGACGCCCGCCTGCGCGAAATTCGCCTGCACGGCCTGTGCGATCTCCGTGTACGGATAATCGTTGCGCACGTCCATCGTCACCGAGAAGCCGTTCGGCACGCCGGCCTTCGCGAGCAGCGCCTTCGCCTTCGCGACGTCGAGCTTGTACGGATTCGAATTCAGCGTGCCCAGGAAACCTTCGGGCAGGAAGGTCTGGTGCACCTTGTAGGTCGTCTTCACGACGTTGGACTGGATGCCCGAATAGTCGACCAGCCACTTCAGCGCTTCCTGCACGTCGGGCTTCGCGAGCGTCGGGTTCTTCGTGTTCAGGCCGAGATACAGCAGCGTCGCCTGCGGCGAGGCCGATACCTTCGCCTTGCCCGATTTCACGACCGACGCGAGATCGTCGGGGCTCAGGTCGCGCGCCGCGTCGACGTCGCCGTTTTCCAGCAGCAGTCGCTGGCTCGCGGCTTCGGGCACGTGGCGCAGCACGATGCGTTTCATCGCGAGCGGCAGCCGGTAGCCGTCGAAGCGTTGCAACACGATGCTGTCGCCGGCCGCCCACTTGACGAGCTTGTAGCCGCCGGAGCCGGCCTCGTTGGTCTTCAGCCACGCGTTGCCGAAGTCGTTGCCCTGCTGGTGCGACAGCAGCAGCTTCTTGTCGAGCACCGACGCGGGCCACGAGCCGAGCACGTTCAGCACGAAGGTCGGCGCGTATTTGCGGTCGGTCGTGATCGACACCGTCTGGTCGTCCAGCTTCTTCACGTTCGCCGCGACGTTGGCCTTCGTGAGCCCGATGCCGGTCAGCACCGCGGCCGGGCCCTTGTCGAGCAGCACCGTGCGCTGGATCGACCACGCAACGTCGTCGGCCGTCAGCGGGTTGCCCGAGTGGAACTTGAGGCCCGCGCGCAGCTTGAACGTATAGGTCAGCCCGTCCGGGCTCACCGTCCACGATTGCGCGACGTCGCCGTTGAATTTCGACGGATCGCGCAGGTCGACGCGCACGAGCCGGTCATAGGTGTTCGCGACGTATTCCTCCGGCACCAGCTCGTAGATCTCGCCCGGGTCGAGCGTCGTGAATTCGTCGAGCAGCGTGGCCATCACGAACATGTCTTTCGGCGTTTCCGCGCGGGCGGCGGAAAACGGAACGGCGGCGAGCAGGGACGCGGCGGCCAGCGCCGCGACGAGCGGGGAGGTCGGGAATTTCATGGGCGCTTCTCCATCTGTCGTTTGAGTCGTTGAACGTGAACGTGCATGAAAAAGGGGGCGTGCGGCGTCGTCACATCAGGCGCCACGGGCCGCTCGCCGCGTTGTCGATCGGCGGCAGCGCGTACGAACCCGGCAACTCGTAGTGCCACCATTCGCTGTCGATGTGCGCGAAGCCGGCCGCATGCATCACGCCGAGCAGCAGCAGCCGGTTGCGTTGCACGGGCTCGGGCAGCCCCGCGTGAAAGTGCCCCGACGCGGCCACCATCTCGTCGAAGCCGGTGCCCATGTCGAGCGGCGCGCCATTCGCGCCGACGAGCGTCAGGTCGATGGCGGTGCCGCGGCTGTGGTTCGACCCGCGGCCGAGATCGGCGACGAAGTTCGGGTCGGGCAGGAAATCCCACAGCACCTGCTGCGCCTGCGGCGGCCGGTACGCGTCGTAGATGCGCAGCGTGAAGCCGGCTTGCGCGGCGACGTCGACCGCGCGGCGCAGCGCGGCTTCGGCCGGCTCGAGCAGCAGACAGTGCGCGTGGCGGTAGATCGGTTTGCCGGTCAGGTTGCGCTCGGTTGCGTAGACGAGATCGATCTCGACGCGATGCGTGGCGGGCGTGATTTCGACGAGGCGGTGAGGGTTCATCGGCGGTCCGGTTCGCTCAGGATTCGAATTGGTCGAACGTGCGCTGCAGTTCGCGGTTGCGCGCGACGCGCCGGTCGATCGCGGGACCGAGGCGGTCGACCACGGCGGTGATCAGCAGGTTGAACAGGCAGGTGAGCGGCGCGAGCGAATCCCAGAACTGGCCGACGTCGGTCTTCACCTGCAGCAGGTCGGCCGGCCACTCGCGCGCCCACGGGCAATACAGATCGGTGACCAGCGCGAACGGCTGGCCGCGCTCGGCGGCGGCCTGGCAATAGCGGCGCGCGCTGCGCGAATAGGCGCGCGTGTCGGTGACGATGCAGTACGGCCGTTCGAACTCGGAATTCAGCGAATCGACGTACGAGCCCGACTGGCCGTCGGAATAGAACACGCGCGGGCGCAGGTATTCGAGGTAGCTGCTGAATGCGTTGCTGATGCCGCGCGTCGACTGGATGCCGAGGATGAAGACGGCATCGGCATGCGCGATCCGGTCCGCGACCTGCGCGAACACCGGTTCTTCGGCGAGCCGGTACACGTGGCGGATCGCGTCGAGTTCGCGGTCGAGCGATGCGGCGAGCGTGCCGCCGCTGCGATCGCCGGCGCGCGCGTGGGCGGTCGTGGGCGTCGTGGTGGCGCGGCGGTATTCGTCGAGCCGGTCGGTGATCATCCACGGGCGGTCGCCGCCGCCGCGCAGTTCGCGTTTCAGGTCGTCGAGATTCCGGTAACCGACGCTGCGCAGGAAACGCCCGACCGAAATGCCGCTGGTGCCGGTCTGCTGCGCGATCTGGTCGGCGGTTTCGAGGCCGAGCCGATCGAGGTTCGCGAGCATGTAGCTGGCGATGCGTTTCGCGGTCGGCGTCAGCTCGGCAAAGCGGGATTCGACGGTATGGGCGAACGCGCAGGTCATCGGGCTGTTAGATCGTTGTCATTTGATGATTCGATGTCATCTATCTGACAAAGCCAAAATCATTGGCGCCAGCGAATAAAAACTATGGGTTGACAGCGGGCGATAGGGCGTGCGCGTGCGCGCAATGCCGGGGGCAGCAACGCCCTGTAGTGTGAAAATATTCCTGGCAGGAATATTTCGAGTTTATTTGTATCAGGGATAATTTGCGTTTATGCCTGTCAGAGATATACTGCATAGATTGCATACAGGACCCGCGCCGTGAATCTCATCGTCAATACCCCTGCTCAACTGGGCGAAATCCTGTCGTCCGCGCGTCAGGCCAAGGGGCTCACGCAAGCCGAGGCGGCGGCACGCATCGGCGTCGGCCAATCGCGCCTGTCGTCGCTGGAAACGATCCGCACCGAAAGCCTGTCGCTCAAGCAGTTGCTCGAACTGACCGCGCTGTACGGTCTCGAGCTCAGCATCCGCACGAAGGACGGGCGCGACGCTGCCGACGTCGAGTGGTGATCGATGGGACGCAAATCGCACAGCCGCGCGCTATCGATCTGGGCCAACGGCGTGCGGGTCGGCATCTGGCGGATTCCCGCGCGCGGCGACATGGAGCTGCTGTACGACATCGGCTGGAAACAGTCGGATGCCGGCCGCCCGCTGTCGCTGTCGCTGCCGTTCGGCATCGGCCCTGCGCCGTTGCGCGGCGAGCGCGTGAACCACTACTTCGATAATCTGCTGCCCGACAGCGACGCGATTCGGCGCCGGCTTGCGTCTCGGTTCGGCACGGCGACGACCGAGCCGTTCGATCTGCTCGCCGCGCTCGGCCGGGACTGCGTCGGCGCGGTGCAGTTGCTCGGCGAGGATGAAGCCCCGACCGGCCATGACCGGATCGACGGTACGCCGTTGTCCGACGATGACGTGGCGCGCGTACTCGATCAGGCGAGCGGGGCGGCGGCCGGTGCGCAGGACGACGACGACTTCCGCCTGTCGCTGGCCGGCGCGCAGGAAAAGACCGCGCTGCTGTTTCACGACGGGCGGTGGATGCGTCCGCATGGCGCGACGCCGACCACGCATATCCTCAAGTTGCCGCTGGGGCTGGTCGGCAACAAGCGTGCGGACCTGACGACATCCGTCGAAAACGAGTGGCTGTGCCTCGCGATCCTGCGCGCGTTCGGCTTGCCGACGGCGGATGCCGACATCCTGCGTTTCGGCGAACACAAGGTGCTGTCGGTCGCGCGCTTCGATCGCGCGCTGCATCGTGATGGCGGATGGCTGTTGCGCTTGCCGCAAGAGGATTTTTGCCAGGCGCTCGGCGTGCCGCCGCATCTGAAATACGAATCGCAGGGTGGCCCCGGTGTGCCCGATCTGGCCGGCATCCTGCGCCGGTCGGAAACGGCGCAGGCCGACCTAGACACGCTGTTCACCGCGTTGGTGGTGTTCTGGATGCTCGCCGCACCGGACGGGCATGCGAAGAACTTCAGCCTGCGCCTGCTGCCGGGCGGTCGCTTCCGCCTGACGCCGCTCTACGACGTGATGTCGATCTGGCCGGTCGAGGGGGATGGCGCGAACCAGTGGTCGTGGCACAAGGCGAAGCTCGCGATGGCCGTGCACGGCAAGCGCAAGCATTACGCGATGCGCGACATCACGCGCCGGCACTTCACTGCGATGGCGGAGTATTGCCTGCTTGGCGATATCGCTACGCCAATCGTCGAACGACTGATTGCGATGACGCCGCACGTGATCGAATCGGTCGGCGCGGCGCTGCCGGCCGGGTTTCCGGTAAGGACCGCCGAACGCATTCTCGGCGGATTGCGCTTCGCCGCGCAACGGCTTGCCGACATGCCGCGGGAGTGACGCGGTCCCGGTCCGGGCGGGTAAAAGCACGCGCATCCGCATTTTCCTGTTCCCGGCGATTGCATTGAGTCGCCATCGCGCGGCGCGCCTATCGATCTCTTCTCTTCTCTTCGCCATTCATCCATTGCTGCATCGCAACAATTACAAAATTAAAGTCGATCAGTTTTGGTCATTAATTCAGGTTAATAATTCATTTAATTTTTAGATGAATATGGATTTAACTTGCGTCACGGGATGTTCGATTTTCGGTAATTCGAAAAACGGCAAGTGTTCCGTAATGGAAATTCTCTCGATTGCAAAAATGAAGAGGAAATCATGACGAATCTTTCTCGACGCAGGATGTTGACGAGTACGGCTGGCGCCATTGCCGCCGCGGGCATTGCGGTAACGGCGAAGGCCGCTTCGTTCGGTAACCCGGACAGCCCGCCGGAAGGCGCGGTGAATGCGCGCAACCGTCAGAGCCTGACCGACCCGGGGCCTAAAAATCCGGCCATCGCCAATCAATTCCCGTCTTTTCAGGATCCGCCGGCCACCGATATCAATGGGATGCCGTTATTCTGGGCGTCTTTCAATAATGCGCATAAACGCATTCAGAATGGCGGATGGGCGCGCGAAGTCACGCAGGACGATTTCGCGATTTCCGAAACCATTTCCGGCGTCAACATGCGGCTGACGCGCGGCGGCATTCGCGAGATGCACTGGCACCAGCAGGCCGAGTGGGCAATCATGCTGGACGGCCGCTGCCGGATCACGGTGCTCGACGAACTCGGGCGGCCGTCGGTGCAGGACGTCAAGACCGGCGATCTCTGGTATTTCCCGCCCGGCCTGCCGCATTCGCTGCAGGGCCTCGGCAGCGACGGCGCGGAATTCCTGCTCGCCTTCGATAACGGTCGCGCGTCGGAATTCAATACGCTGTTGCTGACCGACTGGATCGCGCATACGCCGCCCGACGTGCTCGCGCTGAACTTCGGCGTGCCGGCCGACGCGTTCAGGAACGTGCCGCTCGACAACCTGTGGATATTCCAGGGCGACGAACCGGGCCCGCTCGCGGATGCGCAGCGCGCGTCGGCGGCGTCGGCCGGTGCGCCGCCGCATCCGTTCGTCTTTTCGCTCGGCGACATGAAGCCGGTCAGGAAGACGCGCGGCGGCGAGGTGCGGATCGCGGACAGCACCAACTTCAACGTGTCGACGACCGTCGCGGCGGCGCTCGTCACCGTGCATCCGGGCGGCATGCGCGAGCTCCACTGGCACCCGAACGCCGACGAATGGCAGTACTACCTGCAGGGCGAGGCGCGGATGACCGTGTTCGACACGGGGCCGAAGGCGCAGACGGCCGACTTCCGCGCGGGCGACGTCGGCTATGTGAAGAAGAGCCTCGGCCACTACGTGCAGAACACCGGCCGGACCGACCTCGTGTTCCTCGAGATCTTCAAGACCGACCGCTATGCGGAGGTGTCGTTGTCCGACTGGCTCGCGCACACGCCGCCGAAGCTCGTCGAAGCGCACCTGAACATCGCGCCGGACGTGATCGCGCAGTTTCCGCGCAATCGCCCCGACGTCGTGCCGCTGTAACGCCGCCGGCGTCCTGCCGTGGCCGGCACGCGGCTTGCTGGCCGTGGCGGACGCGATCCGCAATCAGCCGTCTTATTCGAACGGAACACTCACATGATTCCCGTCCCGAGCAAACCTGCCGGCGGCTTCGCGCTGCCGGGCCGGTCCATCGAGCCTACCGACGGCGCGGCGCGCGCCGCGCTGGAAGGGCGCCGCACCGGCGTCGCCGCGCTGCTGCCGTTCGTCGGCCCGGCCGTGATCGCGTCGATTGGCTACATGGATCCCGGCAACTTCGCGACCAACATCCAGGCCGGCGCCGCGTATGGCTACCGGCTGCTGTGGGTCGTGCTGGCCGCGAACGCGATCGCGATGCTGTTCCAGGCGATGTCGGCGAAGCTCGGCATCGTGACCGGCCGCAATCTCGCCGAGCTGTGCCGCGACCGCTTCCCCGCGCCGGTCGTGTGGGGCATGTGGATCGCGTCGGAGATCGCGGCGATGGCAACCGATCTCGCCGAATTCCTCGGCGGCGCGCTTGCGTTCGGGTTGTTGTGCCACCTGTCGCTGTTCGCGGGGATGATCGCGACCGCGTTCGCGACCTGCGCGATCCTCGCGCTCGAAAAACGCGGCTTCCGGCCGCTGGAAGCGGCGATCGCGGCGCTGGTCGGCGTGATCGGCGCGTGCTATCTCGGCGAACTGCTGATCGCGCCGCAGGACTGGCATGCGGCCGCGTTCCATCTGGTAGTCCCGCAGATTCCGGATCATGCGGCGCTGACGATCGCAGTCGGCATCATCGGCGCGACGATCATGCCGCACACGCTGTATCTGCATTCGGGCCTCACGCAGGATCGCACCGCCCCGCGCGACGACGGAGAGCGGCGAAGGCTCGTGCGTTTCTCCAACCGCGAGGTCGTGATCGCGCTGGGGCTCGCCGGGTTCGTGAATCTCGCGATGGTGATGATGGCGTCGTCGGCGTTTCACGCGGCCGCGCCGGGCATGACCGACATCGGCGACGCCTATCACACGCTGATCCCGGTGCTCGGGCCGGCGGCCGGCGCGCTGTTTCTCGTCGCGCTGCTGACCTCCGGCGTGTCGAGCTCGGTGGTCGGCACGATGGCGGGGCAGGTCGTGATGCAGGGCTTCATCCGCCGCCGCATGTCGATCTGGGTGCGGCGCGCGGTGACGATCGCGCCCGCGTTCGTGGTGGTCGCGCTCGGCTGCGACGTCACGCGGGCGATGGTGGCCAGTCAGGTCGTGCTGAGCTTCGTGCTGCCGATGCCGATGATCGCGCTGCTGATGCTGTCGGCGCGCGCGGACGTGATGGGCGCTTACGCGATGCGGATGCCGCTGCGGATCGTCGCCGGTGCGGCGACGGTCGTGATCGTCGGGCTGAATGCGTACCTGGTATGGGCGGCATTCAATTGAACGGGTGCGGGCCTGCCGCTTGCTGCGGCGCGTCCGGCGCTTCGCGGGAACGGCATGCGCATTTCGCACCACGCGCGGTTGCCGTCGCCGATCGCCACGCACACCGCGTGCTCGCTCGAAATGCGTGTGCTCGTCCCGTGACGTGTGCGCGCCGCGAGGCGATTACCCGCGCGGCGGCGTGGCCACGCGCGCGGGCGGCCGCGATTACTTCGCGAGCGTGCGGTACGACACGAGGTCGTTGATCGGCCCGATTTCCGGTCCGGTCGCGCCGGGGCGCGTGGCGACCTGCACGACCTTCTCGAACATGATGATGAACGGCGAGTTCGCGAGCACGGCCTTCTGCAGCGCTTCGTAACGCTGCGCGCGCTTCGCGGGCGACGGCTCGACGAGCGCGGCCTCGGTGTCCTTCGTCAGTTGCGGAATGTCCCAGCTGTTGCGCCACGCGAGCATCTTGGTCGGCGACTGGTCCGAGTTGTCCGGATTCCACGCGAAACCGCGCGCGTTGCTGTTCGGGTCCATGTAGTCGGGCGACCATTCGCCGACGAAGATGTCGTGCTGGCGCGCGCGATACTTGCCGATCGCCTGCTTTGCGTCGCCGGGGATCAGCTTCACGCGGATGCCGCCCTGCGCGAAGTTCGCCTGCAGCGCCTGCGCGATCTCGAGGTACGGATAGTCGTTCGGCATGTCCATCGTCACGTCGAAACCGTTCGGCAAGCCGGCCTTCGCGAGCAGCGCCTTCGCCTTCGCGACGTCCTGCTTGTAGGGCCGTGCGTTCGAGGCGCCGAGGAAGCCTTCGGGCAGGAAGGTCTGATGCACCTTGTAGGTCGTGCTGACGATGTTGCGCTGGATGCCGTCGTAATCGACGAGCCACTTCATCGCCTGCTGCACCTCGGGCTTCGCGAGGTTCGGGTTCTTCGTGTTCAGGCTCAGGTACAGCAGTGCCGACACCGGCCACGACGCGATCTTGATTTTGCCGGCCTTCGACAGCGCGGCGAGGCTGTCGGGGCTCAGGTTGCGCGCGGCGTCGGCGTCGCCGTTCTCCAGCAGCAGCCGTTGCGCGGACGCTTCGGGCACGTGGCGCAGCACCACGCGCTTCATCGGGTACGGCGTGCGGTATTTGTCGAAGCGCTGCAGCACGATGCTCTCGTTGGGCGTCCACTTGACGAGCTGGTACGGGCCGGAGCCCGCGTCGTTGGTGCGCAGCCAGCCGCTGCCGAAATCGTTGCCTTGCTGGTGCGACAGCAGCAGCTTCTTGTCGAAGACGGAGGCCGGGCACGCGCTCAGCACGTTGAGCACGAAGCTCGGCGCGTACTTGCGGTCGGTTTCGAGTACGACGGTCTGCGGATCGACCACGCGCACCTTCTGTGTCACGTTCGCCTTCGTGAGGCCGAGATCGGCGAGCACGCCGGCCGGCCCCTTGTCGAGCAGGATGGTGCGCTGCAGCGACCACGCGACGTCGTCGGCGGTGACCGGGTTGCCGGAGTGGAACGTGAGGCCCGCGCGCAGCTTGAACGTGTAGGTCACGCCGTCGGCGCCGACCGTCCACGATTGCGCGATCTGTCCATCGAAGCGCGTCGGGTCCTTCAGGTCGACGCGCACCAGCCGTTCGTAGGTGTTCGCGACGTATTCGGACGGCACCAGCTCGTAGATCCCGCTCGGGTCGAGGGTCGTGAATTCGCCGAGTTGCGTGGCGACGACGAAGATGCCGGGCGGCGTGGCTGCCTGCGCCGGCAGCGCCGGAACAAGCGCGACGAGCGCGGCGCTGACGAACAGTCGGGACAGCAGGTGCTTCATGCGGGCTCCATCGAAAGGGAATCGTGGTGCGATTCTCTCATCGACGGGTACCCGGATGAAAATATTCGGCAGACGCGCCGGGTGGCGCAGCGGCGGCCGGGCGAACACCCGGCGCGGCAGGACGTCAGATCGCGCAGCGCGCGACCGCGAAGCGCATCGCTTCCTCGGCCGGTTCGTTGCCCGAGCCGCGCACGACCTTGATGACGGAGCCGTTGCCCGATGGCGTCAGCGTGACGAAGTACGAATTCGAGCCGACGGCGATGTCGGTCACGCCGTTGTGCTGCGATTGCTCGGTGCCCGACAGGCGGCTGTCGAGGCAGTTCGCGACCGCGTAGGCCGGACGTTGCGACGACACGTAGATCATCGGCGCGGCGCCCGAGCCGGCCGAATCGGACGAGGGTGCGGAGCCGCAGGCGGCGAGCAGGGCGGCGGGAAGGAGCAGCAGGAATCGTTTCATGGTCGGTCGTCGGGTGTCTCGTATCGAGGCTGGGGCGCGGGGGAGCGAAACGCGAAGCTTCGCGACGAAACCGCCCGGAATCGGGCCGTTTTTGACGGACGACGACACGGCAGGCGGCTGACGACGGAGTATACCCGCAGCATTTGACGCCGTTGGCGCGTTGAAACGATTCGATACAACCGGCGCCCGCTGTCGGACGGGCGCTTGCTTCGGTTGTCGTCGTGACCGGCGGATTGCCCCGGCCGTCGCGCTGCCGGCGCGCATGCGCACCCGCGCGACAGCGCCGCCGCGCATGCATTGCTGAGCGGCGTGGTCCTGCCGCGGCGGATCGCGGACGCGGTCGCCGAGCATCGCGACTTCCTGCGTGGCCGCCGCGATTGAGCGGGGCGAGTCAGTCGAAGCGGATCAGGTGAGGCGGTACGACGGGCCGGGCGTCACCTCGGCCGGCAGCGGCTCGCGGTTCAGTTCGAGCAGCGTGCGCTCGATCTGTCGCGTCATCGCATCGAGCGCGAGATGGTTCGGCCCGTCGCCGAACGGCTCGGCAATCGCATGCGCGATCGCGTCGAGCGCAATCAGCGTATAGGCAACGAATACCGTGACGAAGGGTGTCGCCGCGCCGATCGAATCGACGAGACCGAACGGCAGCAGCACGCAATACGCGTAGATGGTCCGGTGCAGCAGCACATCATAGGAAAACGGAATCGGCGTCGACGCGATGCGTTCGCAGCCGCTCACCGTCGCGACGAGCTCGTCGAGGCGCGCATCGAGCATCCACAGCCGCGTATCGGCGAGCTGGCCGGCGTCGGCGCGGGCGGCGAACGCTTCGCGCAGCGCGTGCACGATGACGACCGGGCGAAACCGCGACGCGGCGACGCGCGCATGGGCGGCGCCGTCGAGCAGCCCGCGCAGGTCCGCGGCCGGATCGGTGCCGCGCAGTTGATGCTTGAGCGCATAGACGAACGCGACGACCGTGCGCACGAACGCGCGGCGCGAGGCGTCGTCACGGTCGACCGCGCCGTAGCAGAGCGCCTGCGACACCAGCGTGCGCGTGGCGGTCAGCACGCCGCCCCACAGTTGTCGGCCCTCGCGATAGCGTTCGTAGCTGGCGTTGTTGCGAAACCCGGCGAAGATCGCGAGCGTCAGGCCGATCAGCGTGAACGGCGTCGGGTTCAGCGGCACCTTTTCGCCGAGCACACGGCCGCCGCCCCACACGGCGACGAGGCTGATCGCAAGCGTCAGCACGAGCTGCGGCAGGATGGTCGGCAGCACCGAGCCGTTCCAGACGAGCAGCATCCGCAGCCAGTGCTCGCGCGGACGAACGATCATCGTCGTGCTCCGTCAGGCGGCGATCGGGGCCGGCGCGGCCGCGCGATGCAGCAGCACGGGCACCGACTTCGACGTCGGCGTGTTGCACACGTCGCCGACGCTGTCGAGCGGCACGAGCGGGTTGGTTTCCGGGTAGTACGCGCCGATGCAGCCGCGCGGGATGTCGTACTCGACGAGCAGGAAGCCTGCCGCGCGCCGCTCGATGCCGTCGTGCCATACGGTTTCCATGTCGACCCATTCGCCGGCCGCGAGGCCCAGCATCGCGAGATCGTCGCGGTTGACGAACACCACGCGGCGCTGGCCGAACACGCCGCGATAGCGGTCGTCGAGCCCGTACACGGTCGTGTTGTACTGGTCGTGCGAGCGCGTCGTCATCAGCGTCATCAGCCGGTCGCCGTGCAGCGCGCGGGCGCGCTGGATCGGCGTGTCGGTCGGTAGCGCGTGCGCGATGAAGTTCGCCTTGCCCGTCGGCGTCAGCCATTCGCGATCGCGCGACGCGACGCGCAGGTGAAAGCCGCCGGGCCGCGCGATGCGCGTGTTGTAGTCGTAGAAGCCGTCGAGCGTCGCCTCGATCGCATCGCGGATCTTCGCGTAGTCGTCCTTGTACGCGAGCCAGTCGATCTTGCCGCTGCCGAACAGCGCATGGCCCATGTGCGCGACGATCGCCGGTTCCGACATCAGGTTCGCGGACGCCGGCTTGTTCATCCCGTACGACACGTGGACCATGCTCATCGAATCCTCGACCGTCACGCCCTGCGCGACGTTGTCCTGCAGGTCGATCTCGGTGCGGCCGAGCGTCGGCAGGATCAGCGCGTCGCGGCCGTGGATCAGGTGGCTGCGGTTCAGTTTCGTCGTGATGTGCACGGAAAGCGCGCAGCGGCGCATCCCTTCCCACGTGCGCGGCGTGTCCGGCGTCGCCATCGCGAAGTTGCCGCCGAGACCGATCAGCACCTTCACGCGGCCGTCGAGCATGCCTTCGATCGTCTCGACGACGTCGTAGCCGTGATCGCGCGGCGGTTCGAAATCGAACACGTGGCCGAGCCGGTCGAGGAACGCCTGCGACGGCTTTTCCTCGATGCCGACCGTGCGGTTGCCCTGCACGTTCGAATGGCCGCGCACCGGGCACAGGCCGGCGCCGGGGCGGCCGATGTTGCCGCGCATCAGCATCAGGTTGGTCAGCATCTGCACCGTGGCAACCGAATGCTTGTGCTGCGTGATGCCCATGCCCCACGTCGCGATCACGCGTTCGCTGCGCGCATAGCGCTCGGCGAGCGCGTCGATCTGCTCGTACGGCACGCCGCTTTCGGCCGTCAGCGCGGACCAGCTTTCGGCGCGCAGATCGTCGGCGAACGCATCGAAGCCCGCCGTGTGCTCGTCGATGAACGCGGTGTCGAGCACACGCGGCGCACCGGCGGCGCGCGCGGCGTCGTCGAGTTCGAGCACGCGCTTGGCCATCCCCTTGATCAGCGCGAAATCGCCGCCGATGGTCGGCTGGATGAACGTCGACGCGATCTTCGTGCCCGACATCGTCAGCATGTCGAGCGGGCTTTGCGGATCGGCGAAGCGTTCGAGGCCGCGCTCCTTCAGCGGGTTGATCGACACGATCGTCGCGCCGCGCTTCGCGCACTCGCGCAGCTCGCCCATCATCCGCGGGTGATTGGTCGCGGGGTTCTGGCCGAAGATCAGCAGCATGTCCGCATGCTCGAAATCGTCGAGCGTGACCGTGCCCTTGCCCACGCCGACCGACGCCGGCAGCCCGCGGCTCGTCGCCTCGTGGCACATGTTCGAGCAATCGGGGAAGTTGTTGGTGCCGTACAGGCGCACGAACAATTGATAGAGGAACGCCGCTTCGTTGCTCGCGCGGCCGGACGTGTAGAACGCGGCCTGGTTCGGGTCGGGCAGCGCGCGCAGATGGCGCGCGATCAGCGCGAAGGCATCGTCCCACGCGATCGGCACGTAGCGGTCGGTCCGCGCGTCGTAGACCATCGGGTCGGTGAGCCGGCCGTGCTGTTCGAGCTCGAAATCCGATTGTTCGAGCAGTTCGGTTACCGTGTGCGCGGCGAAGAATTCGGGCGTCACGCGCTTGCTCGTCGCTTCCGCGGCCACCGCCTTCACGCCGTTCTCGCAGAATTCGAACGTCGACGCGTGCTGTCGGTCCGGCCACGCACAGCCCGGGCAGTCGAAGCCGTCCGGCTGGTTCTGGCGCAACAGCGTGCGGTAGTTGCCGCCGGCGACCTTTTCCTTGATCAGGTTGATCGTGACGGCTTTCAGCGCGCCCCAGCCGGCGGCCGGGTGGGTGTACGGTTCGATGCGCGCGGTCGCGGATTTCTTTTTCATGATGCGGATGTCGGGGTCGATGCGTGCAGAGTACGCGCGGCACCCGTGCGGCTGTGTGTACACCTGTTCACTTCAAAAAAGAGTACAGTTTCGGCCATTCATCCCGTGC
Source organism: Burkholderia sp. AU17457 (assembly GCF_002223255.1). Lineage (NCBI taxonomy): Bacteria > Pseudomonadati > Pseudomonadota > Betaproteobacteria > Burkholderiales > Burkholderiaceae > Burkholderia > Burkholderia sp. AU17457. Next base: position 1,360,967 of record NZ_NKFB01000005.1, on the reverse strand, counting down.
GGATCGCAACTGTGTTGATGAAGGGAAGTTGAAAGGGAGGCGCGTGAAGCGTTACGAACAACTGGCCGACGATCTCCAGGCGCAGATCGAGCGCGGCGTGTACCGGCCCGGCGAGCGGATTCCGTCGGTGCGGCACGCGAGCCGGCAACAGCAGCTCAGCGTCACGACCGTGCTGCGCGCATACCTCGTGCTGGAAAGCCGCGGCCTGATCGAAAGCCGGCCGCAGTCGGGCTACTTCGTGCGCGCGCGCGCGGCGGCGCCGGCCGAGGCCGAGCTGCATATTTCCGCACCGGCCGCCGAGCCGTCGGCCGTGGACGTGAGCCGGCTCGTGCTGTCGACGCTGCGCTCGATCGCGCGCGACGACGCGGTGCCGCTCGGCTCCCCGTATCCCGACGCATCGCAGTTTCCGGTGCAGCGCCTCGCGCGCTATGCGCAGGCGATCGGGCGGCGGCGCACGCGCTGGGGCGTGATCGACGACCTGCCGCCCGGCAACCAGGAGCTGATCCGCCAGATCGCGCGGCGCTATGCGGAGCGCGGGGTCGCGGTCGAGCCGGGCGAGATCGTGATGACGATCGGCGCGACCGAGGCGATCAACCTGTGCCTGCAGGCTGTCGCGAAACCGGGCGATACGATCGCGGTGGAGTCGCCGACGTTCTACGCGATGCTGCATGCGATCGAACGCATGGGCATGCGTGCACTGGAAGTCGCGACGCACCCGGGCGACGGCATCGATCTCGATGCGCTCGAGCGGGTTCTCGCGCGCGAGCGCATCGCTGCGTGCATGGTGATGCCGAATTTCCAGAATCCGCTCGGCTTCCAGATGCCCGATGCGCGCAAGCGGGCGCTGGTCGAGCTGCTCGCGAAGCACGGCGTGCCGGCGATCGAGAGCGACGTTTATCACGAGCTGCACTTCGGCGACACGGCGCCGAGCGCGCTGAAGTCGTTCGATCGCGACGGGCTGGTGCTGCATTGCGCGTCGTTCACGAAGAGCCTGTCGCCGCGCTACCGGATCGGCTGGGCGATGCCGGGCCGTTACCGCGACCAGGTCGAGAAGCTGAAATTCCTGAACACGCTCGCGACGCCCGCGATCGAGCAACTCGCGATCGCCGAGTACCTGAAACACGACGGCTACGATTTTCATCTGCGGCGCATGCGCAAGCTGTATGCGCAGCAGGCGAGCCTGATGAGTGCGATGGTGCGGCGTTTCTTCCCGGAAGGCACGCGGCTGTCGCAGCCGCAGGGCGGGTATGTGCTGTGGGTCGAGCTGCCGCCGCGGGTCGATGCGATGAAGCTGTATACGCTCGCGCTCGCGCAGCGGATCACGGTTGGCCCCGGGCATATGTTCTCGGCCGGCACCGATTACCGGCATTTCATCCGGCTCAACTACAGCTACCCGTGGTCGCGGCAGATCGAGGACGCGCTGAAGGTGCTGGGGCGGCTCGCGTCGGAGTGCGCGGCGCGGTGAGTGCTGGCGCCCGACGGCAGGGCAGGCGGCGACCGGCGGCCGGCCGCCGTGGCCGGTATCAAGCCGCGCGCGGCGCGTGCAGCCCGGCTTGCGCGGCGTCGACCATCTGCCGCATGTCGAAGCCCGACGGATGCTGGTACACGCGTAGCCCGAACTCCGGCAGTACCGCGATCAGGTGGTCGAACAGGTCGGCCTGGATGGCCTCATAGTCGACCCACGTCGTCGTATCGGTGAAGCAGTACAGTTCGAGCGGAATGCCTTCGGCCGTGAGCGGCAGTTGTCGCGCCATGTTCGTCATGTCGCGGCGGATGCGCGGATGGCTCTTCAGGTAGTGCGCGACGTACGCGCGGAACGTGCCGAGATTCGTCAACTGGCGGCGGTTCGCCGGGCAGTCGCCGGCCGCGCCGAGCGTGCCGTTCCATTGCTCGATCGCGTCGACCTTATCCTCGAGATAGTCCTTCAGCAGCGTCAGGCGTTCGAGCCGCTCGATCTCGGCATGGGTGAGAAAGCGCACGCTCGTCGCATCGACGAACAGCGCGCGCTTGATGCGGCGGCCGCCCGCTTCGGTCATCCCGCGCCAGTTCTGGTAGCTCTCGGTGATCAGCTTCCACGTCGGCACCGTGATGATCGTGTGATCGAAGTTCGCGACCTTGACGGTGTTCAGCGTGATGTCGATGACCGTGCCGTCCGCGCCGGCCGACGGCATCGTGATCCAGTCGCCGATCCGCAGCATGTCGTTCGACGACAGTTGCACGCCGGCGACGAGGCCGAGCAGCGTGTCCTTGAAGATCAGCATCAGCACCGCCGACATCGCGCCGATGCCGGACAGCAGCAGGCCGATCTGCTTGCCGGTCGCATCGCCGATCACGACGAGCGCGGCCGTGATGAACATCACCAGCTTGACGAGCTGCATCGCGCCTTTCAGCGACAGGCGCGGCTGGTCGCGTTGGGCGGTGCGGTGCGTGTGCTCGAGCGCGGACAGCGTCGCGCTGATGGTCATCGTCACGAGGAACACGATCAGCGCGAACAGCACCTTGTCGGCGACCTGCGCGACCAGGCCGGGCATGCCCGGTACCGCGCCGAGCCCGAGCTTGATCACGACGAACGGGACGATGCGGTTCAACCATTTGAACGCGCCGAATTCGAACAGCGCGTCGTCGACGCGCGTGGCGGACAGCCGCGCGAGCCGCGCGATCACGCGAAACAGCAGGAAATGGACGACGGCGGTGATCGCGCCGGCGGCGGCGAGCAGGACGAGGATGCCGACGAGCGGCGTCAACCAGGATTCGTTCAGGGTCATAGGGCAGACGGGGGCCTTCTCGTGCGTTGAATCGGCGCCGCGACGCGGCGCGCGCCCGGTGAAGGGCGCATGAAAGGGACCGTGATTGTGCCATCGGGTTCCGGATGCGTGCCGTAAACGCGGGTCGATCGGCTCCCGAATCGGCTCACCTTTGTGCAGGTATCCTCTGCATCGAGGTGACGGCAGAGGGGGAATCCGCATCACCGCAAGCCGGCGTGCGAGCCGGTTGCCGGATGCGGCGTCCACAGGAACGCGGTCGGCTCGAAGCCATGACGGCAGGCCCTCGCGTTTCGATGCGCGCGGTCGGCGATCCATGCAATCATGCAGGCGTCGCAGGCGTCGTCGGTGTGCCGCGCGCGTTGGCGTGCGGCTCCTCCGGCGACGGTGAGCGACACGCGACCTCGTCGCGCACCCGTTCGTGGCCCGTCACTTCGACTTCGCGCATTTCACGCATGCAAGATTCCAACGAAAGCCGTCCGTCGCGCGTATGGCTGCTGAAAGGCCTTCTTCCGATTCGTCGCGCGGGCGCCATTCGCGACATCTTCGCGGGCATGTCGCTCGCGTCGATGGACATCCCGCAGGTGCTCGGCTACGCGCGCATCGCCGGCATGCCGGCCGTCACGGGGCTCTACACGGTGTTCCTGCCGCTCGTTGCGTTCGCATGCTTCGGCGCGTCGCGCCATCTCGTGGTCGCCGCCGATTCCGCGACCGCAACGATTTTCGCGAGCCGGCTGTCGTCGATGGCGCCGGCCGGCAGCGCCGACTATGCGGCGCTCGCCGGCATGGTCGCGTTGCTGACCGCCGCGATGCTGCTGCTCGCGCGCATCTTCAAGCTCGGCTTTCTCGCCGATTTCCTGTCGCGCACGGTGCTGGTCGGCTTTCTCGCCGGCGTCGGCGTGCAGGTGTCGATCGCGATGCTCGGCGACATGCTCGGCCTGGCCGTGCCGTACCCGGCGTCGCGCAGCCTCGCGCAACTCGACTACGTCGTCACGCACGTGGTTCACGCGCACCGGCCGACGCTCGCGCTCGCGGCGCTCGTCGTCGTCGCGATTCTCGCGTGCAAGCGGTTCCTGCCGCGCGTGCCGATGCCGATGATCGCGGTCGCGGGCAGCATCGCCGCGAGTGCAGCGTTCGGTTTCGCCGCGCACGGCATCGCGGTGCTCGGTCCCGTGGCGGGCGGGTTGCCGACGCTGCGCTGGCCGTCGGTCACGTGGCAGCAGTTCCTCGATCTCGTGCCGGTCGCCGCTTCGTGCTTCGTGATGATCATCGCGCAGAGCGCGGCCGCCGCGCGCGTGTTCGCGCAGCAGTACGGCGAGGACGTCGACACCAATGCCGACATCCTCGGCCTCGCGGCCGCGAACGCGGCGGCGGCGCTCGGCGGCGCGTTCGTCGTCAACGGTAGCCCGACGCAGACGGCGATGGCCGACGGCGCGGGCGTGCGCAGCCAGATCGGGCATCTCGCGTTCGCCGCGGTCGTCGCCGTCGTGCTGCTGTTCTTCAGCCCGTATCTGCAGTATCTGCCGCATGCGGTGCTGGCCGGCATCGTGTTCACGATCGCGCTCGGGCTGATCAACATGCGTGGTCTCGCGGCGATCCGGCGGGAAAGCCCCGGTGAATTCATGCTCGCGCTGGTCACGGCCGCGGCCGTCGTGGCGGTCGGCGTCGAGCAGGGCATCCTGCTGGCCGTCGCGTTGTCGCTGATGCGGCACGTGCGCCACAGCTACCAGCCGCACACGATGGTGCTCGAACCCGTCGCCGGCAACGGACGGTGGCAGCCGGTGCCTGCCCGGCGCGGCGCGATGACGGCGCCCGGGCTGATCGTCTACCGGTTCGGCGCCGACCTGTTCTTCGCGAACGATCACCTGTTCGCGGCCGAAGTAACCGAACTCGTCGATACGGCACCGCTGCCGCCGCGCTGGTTCGTCGTCGATGCGGGCGCGATCACCGACGTCGACTATTCGGCCGCGCGGACCTTGGTCGATCTCGTCAGGGCGCTGCATGCGCGCGGAATCGGCGTGCTGTTCGGGCGCGTGAACCGCTATCTGCGCGCGGACATGGATCGTCACGGGATCACCGAGGCGGTCGGCGCGTCGTGCATCTTCGCCACGCTGCATCAGGCGCTGGAGGCGGCGGGCGCGACGCCCGCGCCGCAGGAGCCGGGCGCGGTGTAACGCGAAGCGGCGCTACGCGAGCGCGCACGCGCGCGAAACCGTTGCGCAGGCAGCGGGTCAGTGCCGTCCGCTCGCGGCGTCGATCGTGTGGATGTGACTTGCCGTAGCGGGGGGCCGCGCGTGCGGTGCGGCGCGGCCTGTAGTCAGCGCGAGCCGGCCGGCGCGTTGCCGGCCCGTCCGTCGCCGCCTGCACCGGCTGACCGCAACGGTAGCCGCAGCGTCGTCACGAAGCTCGCCGCATGCAGCGCGCATAGCAGGCCGAACGCCCATGCATACGCAACGGCCTGCGTGCCGCCCGCCGACGTCGCTTCGGCCTGCAGCCGCCACGCAAGAAACAGCGTGCATAGCGTCGTGAACGTCGGGCCGCCGAGCCGCTGCACGATATTGAGCGACGTGGTCGCCATCGGCAGGTCGCGGCGCTCGACCGATGCATACGCGGCGGCGATCGACGGCGCGCCGATCGCACTCTGACCCATGCCGCGCAGAAACAGCGCCGGTACGAGCACGAGCGGATCGTAGCCGGTCAGCGCGACGAACACGAACGGCAGCGTGGCGGCGAGTGCGAGCAGCGCGCCGGCGGCGGCCAGCCGGCGTACGCCGAACCGGCTCGTCAGTGCGCCCATCGACGGATAGGTGACGAGCATGCCGAGGCCGAGCGGCGCGAGCAGCCAGCCCATTTCGCCCGGCGAGCGCCCGCACGCCTGGATCAGGAACACGGGAATCAGCATCTGGCCCGCATACAGCGCGCCGTTCGACAGGAATTGCGTGCCGGCTGCCGCGCCGAACACGCGCGAGCGAAACAGCGCGAGATCGATCAGCGCACGTTCGCCCTGGCGGCGCTCGAAGCACAGGAACGCGACGAGCAATAGCGCGGAGCCCGCGACCGCCGCGATGCCGGGCAACGAGCCGATCCGCTCGACGCCGTACAGGAACAGCACGAGGCCCGGCGACAGCAACGCGAGGCCGATCCAGTCGAGTTCGCGCCGCGGCGCATCGTCCCGGTCGCCGGGCAGGAACCGCGCGGCCAGTGCGAGCGCGAGCGCGCCGACGGGCAGGTTCACCAGAAACAGCCAGCGCCACGACGTGTGCTGCAGGATCGCGCCGGCCACGACCGGGCCGAGGATTGGCGCGAGCAGCACCGGTACCGCCGCGTAGCCGATCACGCGCGCCATCTGCTGGCCGGCGACACGCGCGATCATCATCTGCGCCATCGGCGCGAGCAAGCCGCCGCTGACGCCTTGCAACACGCGGAACGCAATCAGCGACGGCGCGGACCACGCGAGCCCGCACAGCGCCGATGTAAGCGTGAACGCCGAGAAGCACCACAGGTATAGCGCCTTCGCGCCAATGCGGTCGACGAGCCAGCCGCTCAGCGGCAGCACCAGCGTCAGCGCGAGCAGGTAGCCGCTCGTCACCCACTGGATCGTCGACAGGCTCGCATGCAGGTCCGTCGCGAGGCTCGACAGCGACACGTTGACGATCGTCGCATCCAGCTGCGACAGCAGCGAGCCGAGCGTCGCGACCGCGCTGACTTTCCAGATCGACGGATCGAGCCGCCCGGCTGCGTGGCCCGGCGCCGGCTGTCTGCGTTCGTCGCTCACGCGCCGCGCCGGTCGAGCAGCGCGACGATGTCCTGCGTCGTGCCCGTCTCGCCGACGCGCGGGAACAGCCGCTCGACGCTGTTGACGTGCGCATCCGCGTTGAGGTCGGTCATCGCGTCGATGGCGAGCGTCACGTTGTAGCCGAGTTCGTGCGCCTGTCGCGCGGTCGATTCGACGCCGATGCTCGTCGCGACGCCGGTCAGCACGATCTGCGTGACGCCGGCTGCCTTCAGATGCGCGTCGAGACCGGTGCCGGTGAACGCGCCCCAGGTCTGCTTCGTCACGACGTGGTCGCCTGGCTGGCGGTTCAGTTCGGGCACGAGTTCGGTCCAGTCGGCGGGAAGCTGCGCCGTGCGCGGCGCCTGCTCGGTGCGGCCCGGCGCGCCGCCCGCGACGTTGACCAGCACGACCGGCAGGCCGCGGCCGCGGAATGCGTCGAGCAGTTCGCGGGCGTGGGCGATCACCGGTGCGACCGGGTGCGCGGTGGGCAGGGCGACGATGCCTTTCTGCAGGTCGATGACGACCAGCGCCGTGTTCGTGTCGAGACGGGTTACGCTCATGATGGGCTCCGGGGGAAAGGGCGAAGAAAGCCGGGCGCGCGCATGCTGCGCGGCGCACCGGCCGGGTTCATTGCTCGCCGATGCGGCGGATCAGCGGGATGGCCGCGGCAAGCGTGTCGATGTCTTCCGGATCGAGTTGTTCGATCGCCGCGCCGAGCCACTTGTGTTTTGCGGCATTGCGCTTGCGCCGCGCGTCGACGCCGGCGGCGGTGAGTTTGAACAGGATCTGGCGGCCGTCGGTCGGATGCGGTTCGCGCTCGACGAGCGCGTCTTCCTCGAGGCTTGCGAGGATCGCCTTCATCGACTGCGGCTTCATCGCTTCGGCGCGCGCGAGATCGGCGGTCGTCATCGGCCCGTGCCGATCGAGCCGCGCGAGCGCGCTCGTCTGGGACATGCCGAGTCCACCGGAATCGATTTCGGAGCGCAGCCGGCGGATGAGTTGGCCGACCGCGAGGGTCAGGTCGGCGGCGACGGTTTCGGCGGAAACGCCGGGTTTGCGTGGCGGGTTCATGCGGCGAATCTTAGAACACGACAGTTAGACTTGCAAGTTTAACTGTCGAATCGACCGCCGGCCCGGCAGCACCGTCCGGCGCGCGACTATGCGCGTCGATGCGCGACCGGTACGACTTCGTTGTATCGCGGGGTTGCGTTTTCGTGCAGCAGATCGCCGAGGTACTGGCCGAGTTCGTCGGCGGTGAGCGCCGCCGGAATCTGCAGATTGGCCGGGCGCCGCTTGCCTTCGGCGCCGAGATCGAACACGGCCCAGCGGCCGTCGGTGCGCACGACGGCGAGCAGCCGGCCGAAGGCGTTGAAGCGGTATTCGTGCTGCATCGCGTCGCTCCCGTGGCGTGAATGCGCCGGCTGCCCGTGTGCGTTTACTGGATCGAGCAGGACAGCCAGCGATGGATTCTGATTGCGTCGCTCGATACGCCGGCACGCGTCGGTGCGCCGAGCAGCACGACCGTTTCGCGGCGGCCTTTCACGCGCATGCGCATCACGACGCCGTGCCCCGATTCGTTGATGAAGCCGGTTTTCTGCAGCCGGATCGGCAGGCGGCGGTAGCGCACGAGCGGGTCGGAATTCACGTATACGAGTTCGCCGTCGCCGGGGCGCACGGTGGTCGACAGATCGGTCGAGAAATAGCGGATCAGCGGATCCTGCGCGGCCGCGCCGACGAGCCGCGCGAGATCTTCCGCCGTCGACACGTTGTGCGGCGACAGGCCGGTCGGCTCGCGAAAGTGCGTATGCCGCATGCCGAGCCGGCGCGCTTCGCGGTTCATCGCCTTCACGAACGCCGCGCGCCCGCCCGGATAGTCGCGGCTCAGCGCGGCGGCCGCGCGGTTCTCCGACGACATCAACGCGATATGGAACATGTCGCGGCGCGACAGTTCCGAGCCGACCTGCAGGCGCGAGCCGGTGAACTTGATCGTGTCGCGATCGCGCGCGGTCACGCGCAGCACGCCGTTCAGCGGACGATCGGCGTCGCGCGCGACGACGGCCGTCATCAGTTTCGAGATCGATGCGATCGGCCGTACGGTGCGTGCGTTGCGCGCGAGCAGCGGGGTGCCGGAATCGACGTCGAGCACATAGGCCGCGCGTGAATGCAGCGACCCGACCGCGCGCGGGGTGTAGCCGCAACGGGCGAGCAATTTCGGTTTCGCGGGCACGCGCGGTCGCACGGCGGTCGTGCGTTTCGCGCGCCGCTGCTGCGATGCGGGTGCCGCGTGGCGTTGGGCCGCTTGATGCGTCACGCGCGAGCGACGACGCTTGACGGCCTTTTTCTTGCGATGGGGTGTCTTCTTGACGGCCTTCGCATGGGCATGCGGTTGCGCATGGGCGGTGCGATGCGGCTGCACGCGTTGCGCGGACGCATTCGCGGCGAATGCGAGCAGCAGGAACGACAGGGCGAGGATCAGGGTGGTCCGGGCGCGAGGCAGGCGCGCGATGAGGCCGGTCAAGCGAAAGTCTCCTTTTCACGCGCGATGCGGCTGCGCGCAATGCGTGGGCGGTCAGCGGGTGCGGGAAATTATACGGTCGATCGCGGGGCGATGACGATTGGATGACGCGCGATACGGGAGGGTTCCGGTCGCTTTTGCGCTGCCGGGCAACCGGTGGGCGTGGCGTGAAAGGCGGGCAGATACGCGGTTCAGCGCGGCCAGTTCCGCCGCGACACGACCGCGAAACTGATCGCGATCGAACCGGTCATCGCACGCGGCGTCGCGTCTTCCAGCGCATCGCCGAAGCGAAAGCGGCGGCTGCGACCGTCCGTGCGTTCGGCACGGCGCTTCGGTGCGCGCGCATCGGCGGCAGCAACGCATTCGCTTGCATCAGGGACATCGGATGACGGCTCGGCCACGCAGTCGGCCGCTGGATCGAGGGACATGAAAGTGCGTTCCGGGAAGGGCATGTCCGTATTGAACGCCATTGCATTCGATCGGTAAAATGAATCTTTCGATCATTATGATTCCGTTAAAGAATGGAACTGAAGCTGCTTCGCACGTTCCTGACGGTGACCGAGCTGTGCCATTTCAGCCGTGCGGCCGACGCGCTGCACATGAGCCAGCCCGCGCTCAGCAAGCAGATCGGCGCGCTCGAGGCGAGCCTCGGCGGCAAGCTGTTCGAACGCGGCCGGCATGGCGCGGAACTGACGCCGTTCGGCGAACGCTTCCTGCCCGACGCGCAGGCGCTCGTGCGCGATGCCGACGAAATCCTGGCGCGTGCGCGGGAAGCGACGAGCGGCCAGCGCGGGCATTTGCGGCTCGGCATCTGCCTGTCCGTGCTCACGCTCGTGCCGAAACTGATCGCCGAATTCCGTCGTCGCAATCCGGGTATCGCGGTGACGCTGAGCGACCTGTCGTCCTCCGAACAGACGCGCCGGCTGCACGCCGGCAAGCTCGACGCCGGTTTCCTGCGTTTGCCTGCCGACGAAGGCTTGTCGTCGTTCAAGGTGACCGACGAAGCGCTCGCGCTCGCGGTGCCGCCGCATCTCGGCTTCAAGCGCGTGCCGGCCAACCTCGATGTGCTCAACGAGATCGGCTTCATCGCGCTGCAGCGTGCGCGCGGCCCGGGGCTGGCCGCGCAGATCGACCGGTGGTGCGTCGAGCGCCGTTTCGTGCCGCACGTGATGCAGCAGGCGGAGGACGTGCAGTCGGTGCTGACGTCGGTCGCGGCCGGCGTCGGCGTCGCGTTCATCCCGTCGAGCGCGCAGTACCTGCTGCGCGACGCGACGGTGCTGCCGCTCGACGGCCGGGACGCGAAGTGGCGCGTGGGGCTCGCATGGCGGGCCGAGCGCGACGATCCCGTCACCACGCGTTTCGTGTCGTTCATGCGCGCCGCACTCAAGGGCGCGTGACGCGGCGTATAGTGCTCGCGATGGTTGTCTCCATGCATGCCGGCCCGACGCCGGCCGACGAACCCGAACCGATGACTTCAGAATCCGACGAATCCCCGCTCGATCCCGCACTCGTCGCCACGCTCGCGACGCTGAACGAAGCCGCGAGCGATCCGGCCGGAAAGCCGTGGTCGCTGCCGAAGATCGCGAAGCGCACGCAATTGCCCATGAGCACGCTGCGGCGCGTGCTGACGCAGCTGGACGCCGCGGGCCTGAGCGCGACGACGCTGAACGAGGACGGTACCGGCAGCGCCGCGCTGACCGACGAAGGGCGCGTGGTGTGCGCGCAGCTGTTCGGCGCGAACGATGCCCAATGATTGAAAAACGGGCCGCTGATGCGGCCCGAGGCATACGGATGGTTCGACGCGGACGTCGCGCCGGCCCGTTCGTCGCTCGCGAGCACGGGCCGGCGCATCGTCATCCGCGCGGCATCAGAACCACTGCTTGTAGCGACGCACGTAGATCGTCTTGACGATCTGCGCGAGCACGATGTAGCCGACCATCGTCGCGGCGAGCCACAGCCAGTAGGTGCTTGGCAGGTGCATGAAGCCGAGCGCTTGCGCGAACGGCGAGAACGGCAGCCAGCAGCCGATCGCGATCGCGGTGAAGGTCGACAGCAGCACCGGCAGCGACGCCGTGCTCTGCAGGAACGGGATCTTCTGCGTGCGCAGCAGATGCACGACGAGCGTCTGCGACACGAGGCTCTCGATGAACCAGCCCGAATTCATCACGATCTGGCCGCTCGCACCGCCGTTCAGGTGATACAGCGCGCCCGCACCGAACACGGTCCACATCAGGACGTACGTCGTGATGTCGAATACCGACGACGTCGGCCCGACCCACAGCATGAAGCGGCCGATGTTGCCGGCCTCCCACTTGCGCGGCTTCTTCAGGAACTCGCGGTCCATCTTGTCCCACGGCAGCAGCATCTGAGACGTGTCGTAGATCAGGTTCAGCACGAGCAGCTGCGTCGCGAGCATCGGCTCCCACGGCAGGAACGCGCTCGCGACGAGCACCGAGAACACGTTGCCGAAGTTCGAGCTGGCGGTCATGTTCAGGTACTTCAGGATGTTGCCGAACGTCTCGCGGCCCTTGATCACGCCTTCCTCGAGCACCATCAGGCTCTTCTCGAGCAGGATGATGTCGGCGGTTTCCTTCGCGATGTCGGCGCCGCTGTCGACCGAGATGCCGACGTCCGCGTCGCGCAGCGCGGGCGCGTCGTTGATGCCGTCACCGAGGAAGCCGACCGTGTGGCCGTTCGCCTGCAGCGCCTTGACGATGCGCGCCTTCTGCAGCGGCGTGAGCTTCGCGAACACGGTCGTGCGTTCGACCACCTGCGCGAGCGTTGCGTCGTCGAGCGTCTCGATTTCGGCACCGAGGATCGGCTTGCCGGGTTCGAGGCCGACCTGGCGGCACACCTTCACCGTGACGGTCGGGTTGTCGCCCGTCAGCACCTTCACCGCGACACCGTTCTCGCGCAGCGCGGCGAGTGCCGGCGCGGCCGATTCCTTCGGCGGATCGAGAAAGGTCAGGAAGCCGCGAACGACGAGATCGTGTTCGTCGGCGGTGCGGTATTGCGCGCGTTCGTCGCCGCGCGGGATCGTGCGCGTGGCGAGCACGAGCACGCGGAAGCCGTCCTCGTTGTACGCGGTGGCCTGTTCGAGCAGCCGCTTGCGGGCCACGAAGTCGAGCGGGCGCACGCCGTCTTCGTCCTGCACGTGCGTGGACACCGCCAGCATTTCCTCGACCGCGCCCTTGCAGATCAGCAGATGCGTGCCGCGCGTATCCTCGACGACGACCGACAGGCGGCGCCGCACGAAGTCGAACGGCAGTTCGTCGATCTTCTTGTAGCCCTGCGGCTTCACGCGTTCGCCGATCTCGTCGGCGCGCGCGACGACCGCGATGTCGATCAGGTTCTTCTGGCCGCTCTGGTGGAAGCTGTTCAGCCAGCCGAGCCGCAGGATGTCCTCGTTCTTGTGGCCGGACAGATCGAGGTGGTGTTCGAGGATGATCTTGTCCTGCGTGAGCGTGCCGGTCTTGTCGGTGCACAGCACGTCCATCGCGCCGAAGTTCTGCACCGAGTTCAGCCGCTTGACGACGACCTTGCGGCGCGCCATCGCGACCGCGCCGCGCGCGAGGTTCGCGCTGACGATCATCGGCAGCATCTCGGGCGTGAGGCCGACGGCCACCGCGAGCGCGAACGTGAGGGCGCTCAGCCAGTCGCCCTTGGTCAGGCCGTTGATCATGAACACGATCGGCACCATCACGAACATGAACTTGATCAGCAGCCAGCTCACGCTCGCGACACCGCGGTCGAAGCTCGTCTCGATGCGCTTGTGGCTCACGACGTTGCGCGCGAGCGAGCCGAAGTACGTGTCTTCGCCGGTCGCGACGACGACGGCCGTCGCCGTGCCGCTGACGACGTTGGTGCCCATGAAGCAGACGTTTTCGAGATCGAGCAGAGACGCCGGTGCGTCGTTCGCCGCGCCGGTCGCATGCGTGCCCGCGGATTTGCCGGCCACCGCGCCGAGCGTGTCGTACTTCTCGACGGGCAGCGCCTCGCCGGTCAGCACGGCCTGGCTGATGAACAGGTCGCGCGATGCGAGCAGGCGCACGTCGGCGGGGATCATGTCGCCGGCGGAAAGATGCACGATGTCGCCGGTCACGACTTCGCGCATCGGCACCTCGCGGCGCGTCGGCTCCGACGTGTCCGTCAGGGCGCGCTGCACGGTGGCCGTCGTGCGGACCATCGCCTTGAGCTTCTCTGCCGCGCGCAGCGAACGGAATTCCTGCACGAAGCGCAGCAGCGCGCTGATCGTGACCATCGTCAGCAGGATCGTCATGCCGACGTAGTCGCGATCGTCGGGCGCCGCGAAATAGACGTCGGTGCAGAAGCTGATGGCGGCCAGCACCAGCAGCACGTAGACGAACGGATTGTGGAACGACAGCAGCAACTGGCGGGTCCAGTGCGGCGGCTTGTCGTGCGCGATTTCGTTCGGGCCGTCGTGCTGCAGGCGGTCGGCGGCCTGGTCGTAGGTAAGGCCGCGCGTGCTGGTGCGCAGCGACTTCAGCGTGTCTTCGAGCGGGCGGGCCGCTTCCTGCGCGGCGCGCATGATGCGCGGTTCGTTCTGCCGGCCGGCGCCGGCCTTGATGAAGCCGCGCTGTTTCTTGTGCGAGGTGTTGTGTCGTGTCGTCATGAGTCGCTCCTTGCGCACGAGGCGGCGGGCGGGGAGCGGCCGTGGCGTTATCGACGCACGCACGCTCCCCGCCGCGTCGCGTCAGGCGCGATCGGCTGTGGGTCGGTAAAGGCGGGAACGCTCGCCGGCGCGCGGGATGCGGACGGCGTGTCGATGCGCAGCGTCGCACCGGCGAGCGGTAATCGACTACTGTCGTCTGAGTTCATCTGCACTCCTGTCGGTTGCGGATTGTCGGCGCGGGCGATCGGCAGCGGCGCGCGCAACGACGCGCGCGGCCGGACGGCACGCGAACGGAGGGCGCACGCGGCTGGCGCCGCGCGCAACGCGAACGCACACGCGCGACGGCGCGTCGCGTGCATTCGACAACATCGAAAATTCGGCGGGAGATCTGGCCGGTAGTCAGGCCGGAAGGACGCCGCATCCTGCTTCCCGGGATGCGGCAGAAGACGAGGCTCTGCGCGTTTTCCTCAGGCAGCAGTCAAGTTGGTGACGCACCAACTACAACTCGCATCGGTGTTCACAGAACACTCCATGTAATGAGACCGGGGCGATGGTAATGGCTCGCTGTGCGAAGCGTCAACCCTTTTGTCAGGCGTTATTTCGAGATACTCGATCGTGCCGGTACGCGTTCGCGGGCGTGTGCGGCAGCCCGTCACGAAACAGCCGCGCGCATGCCGTGTCGGCATGCGCGCGGCCGTGTCGAACGAGGTGCCGGTTACTGGTTCGCGGTCGCGACGGCGGCCCCTGCATCGAGGATGCCCGAGCCCGCCGGCAGCGCGGTGCACGACGTGCCGGCCGCGAGTTTCGCCGCGCGCGTGCCGCCTTGCAGCTTCTGCAGGATCTGCGCGGGCGTGAGGTTGCCGTTGACCGACAGCATCAGCGCGGCGACCCCCGTCACCTGCGGCGCCGCGAGGCTGGTGCCGTTCGCGGGGCCATAGGTGTCCGAGCCCGGCGTCGTCGTGCCGGTGTTCGACGTCGACACGATGTTGACGCCGGGCGCGCTCAGCGCGACGTCGGCGCCGAAGTTGCTGAACGAGGCGCGTCGGCCCGTCGCGTCGGTCGCGGCGACGGTGATCACGCCGCGGCAGTTCGCGGGCTGGTCGAGCCCGGTCGACAGGCCGTCGTTGCCGGCCGCGACGACCACGGTCACGCCCTTCGCGGTCACGTCGTCGATCGCCTGCTGGAACGTCGTGCTGCATGCGCCGACCCCGCCGAGGCTCAGATTGATGATCTTCGCCGGCCGCGGGTTCGTCGGTACGCCGGCCACGGTGATGCCGGCTGCCCAGCGCATGCCGTCCGCGATGTCGCTCGTCACGCCGCCGCACTTGCCGAGTACGCGCACGGGCAGGATCTGGCCGAGCCACGATACGCCGGCGACGCCGGTGCCGTTGTTGGCGGTCGCGCCGATCACGCCCATCACGCGCGTGCCGTGCCAGCTGCTGTTGCTCGGCTGGCTTGCGCAGTGATAGTACGGGCCGTTGACGTTGTCGAGTTCCTGCTGCGTGACCCAGTCGCCCGGATCCGTTGCGTCCGGGCCGCGCGTCAAGCCGTTGTTGCTGGTGTTGACGTTGCTGATGAAGCTGTAGCCGGACAGCAGGTTGCCGACGAGATCGCCGTGCGGCCGATAGCCGGTATCGAGCACGGCGGTGACGACGGTCGGCGAACCCTTGGTCACGTTCCACGCCGGTGGCAGGTCGATGCCGGCGGCCGGGTCGGACAGGTACCACTGCTGGTTGTAGAGCGGATCGCTCGGCGTGTCGCGGATCTGCATCGGGTGATCCGGTTCCGCGTAGTCGACATCGCTGTCGGCCGCGAACGCCTGTGCGAGCGCGGCGGCATCGGCGGCGGCCATGCGCTGGCCGAGCGACAGCACGGTCGCGCCGCTCGAGATCGTTCGTTCGACCTGTACGTTCACCGGCGTTGGCGCAACCGTGCTCGCGTACGCGCGTGCGTTGCCGGTCACGGGCGCCGTCCAGCGCGTCATCGCGCGCTGGATCACCGCATCGAGTCGCGAGCCGTTGTCGATGGTCGCCATCGCGCGGGTGGCCGTCAGCGTTTTGAGCTTGACGATGAGGTGATCGACCGGCGGCTCGACCGGCGCCGTTTGCGCGGCCATCTGTGTGGCGGCCTGCTGCGACGTGCACGTATTGCCGCCGGTCGACGCCGGCGGGGCGGGGGCGGGTGCGGGAGCAGGCGTCGGAGCGGGCGCCGGCGTGGGCGTCGGTGCGGGTGCCGCGTTGGACGAAGACGGGTTGCTGCCGTCGCCGCCGCCTCCGCCGCAACCGGCGAGGGGCAGGAGAGCGGCGGCGGACAGCATACCGGCGAGCATGCGCGCATGGGCCGGACGGGCCAGCGCGAAATTGAAGCGTTTGGCTTTCATATTGAAAGTCGATCCTCGAAGATAACCGTCGTGCCGGCGGTGGTGCCTGGTCCGGCGTAAACCGGACCTTGTTTTTGTTCGGCGCACCCAGGGCTGCTGCGACGCGCCATGCATTGGGTAACGGCTGATGAGGCGGCTTCTTGAATATGTTTTGTGTGAAAAAGGTGCGGGACGCAAACGATTGCGATGCTGTCCTGCAGCATGAACACCCGTTTGGAGCGGATGATCTGTGCATCGGGTGCAAGACTGCGGGCAGACGGCCCGGCCAAACGTGCGGCGCAGGCGCTTTTGCGCGCCGCGGAAACGATTTCTCTCGGTGAGGCCCGAGACAGAGGGCGCTTGACGCTTTCCCCGATGCGGTGCGAATTTTGTTGGGCGTACGATCGCGATTCGATCGAGGTTTCGTCAGGAGAAAAGCATGGATTACCGCTTCCGTTGGCTGGCTGTCGCGTTGTCCTGCGCGCTGGCGGGCACCGCCCACGCGCAGGCCCTCACCGGTACGCTGAAGAAGATCAAGGACACGGGCGTCGTGTCGCTGGGCATCCGCGAGTCGTCGGTGCCGTTCTCGTATTCGGACAACCAGCAGAAGAACATCGGCTATTCGCGGGACATCGCGTCGCGCATCATCGACCAGTTGAAGACGGATCTGAACGTGCCGAACCTCGCGGTGAAGGAGATTCCGATCACGTCGCAGAACCGGATTCCGCTGCTGCAGAACGGGACGATCGACTTCGAATGCGGCTCCACGACGAATACGCTAGAACGGCAAAAGCAGGCCGCGTTCTCGAACAGCATCTTTCTGTATGGCATCCGCTTCAGCACGCGCAAGGATTCGGGCGTGAAGGACTTCGCAGACCTGGCCGGCAAGACGGTCGCGACGACGGCCGGCACGTCGGACGAGCGCCTGCTGCGCAAGCTCAACGAAGAGAAGGCGATGAACATGACGATCATCAGCGCGAAGGATCATGCCGAGGCGTTCATGAACGTCACGACCGGTCGCGCGGTCGCGTTCGTGATGGACGAGCCGCTGCTGTACGGCGAAATCGCGAAGGACCGCAATCCGGGTGCGTATACGGTCGCGGGCACGCCGCTCGTTCACGAAAACTACGCGTGCATGATGCGCAGGGACGATCCGGCGTTCAAGCGTGTCGTCGACGGCGTGATCGCGAAGATGCAAACCTCGGGCGCGGCCGAGAAGCTGTACGACCAGTGGTTCATGCAGCCGATTCCGCCGAAGGGCGTGAGCCTCAACTATCCGCTGTCGGCGGAGATGAAGCAGCTATTCAAGAATCCGACGGATCAGGCGCAGTACTGATTCGGCCGTTGCAATGAAAAACCGCCGGCACGTGCCGGCGGTTCGAGCGCAGAGCGCCGAGCGGCGCCAAGCGCGTCAGGCCTTGATTTCCGGGCCGCGCGCCACGGGGGCGGCGGGTGTGGCCGGCGTTGCCGGCGCCGCCGACGGCATCGGCGGCTGTGCCGGGACGATGACGAGCACCGGTTGGGGAGCGGCCCACGCCGGTATCGCGAACCCGACCGGCTGCGGCACCGACATCGCGAACGCGTTGGCGAGCGCGATGTGCTGCAGCGCCATCATCTGCTGCTGCATCGCGACCATCTGCGCCTGCGCCGCCTGCATCCGGTACTGCGCGGTCTGTATTTGCCGCAACGCCGCCGCGGGCGGCATGCCGCCCGATGACGACGTCTGCATCTCGAAGCTCGCGCCGCCTTGCGGGCTACGCCAGCTCCACGTGCTGACCTTCATCGGGCCGACGGCCGTCTGGACGACGCGCGTTTCGGCTTTCACGGGCACGGCCTGCCCGTCGACATTGACGAACATCGGTTGGGCGGCCGCCGCCGCGCCGGCCTGTCCGGCCAGCGCGAACACGGGCGCCAGCGCCAGCGTGCCCGCCGCCATATACGAACGGAATCGCATCTTCGTATCTCCATCAAACGAGACTGATCGAATCAACAATGACGTACGGCTCACGGAGTGAGCCATCCAGGACAATGCGGCCGTCGGCTTAAATCAACATTAAAATCGCCGCTCGCCGGCCCGATCCGCGCATTTCAGGACGTGCCGCAGTCGGCATTCAACCTCGCCCGCGCCAGGGGGAATCCTGTCGTCGGGTGCAACAACAGGCACAATACGGAATTCGTCACCACCGCACGCATGTTCGACATTCGAACATTGACGGTGCGGCCTGCTGCTCGACCTCCTTCCCAGTCGTCATGAACGCCACGCCCACTCCCGCGCGCGAGTCGAATTCGCCGCGCTTCCTGCTGTTCCTGATCTGCCTGTTCGCGTCCGCCGGCCAGCTCGCGATCGACATCTACGTGCCCGCGCTGCCCGACATGGCCCGTTCGTTCGCGACCACGCCGCAGGCGATCCAGTCGAGCGTGTCCGGCTACATGGCGGCTTATGCGCTCGGCCAGCTGATCTTCGGGCCGATCGCCGACGCCTACGGACGCAAGCGCGTGCTTGCGTTCGGGCTCGTGATCTACACGATCGGCTGTCTGCTGTCGCTCGGCGCGCCGAATCTGGAGACGTTCGTACTCGCGCGCTGCCTGCAGGGCTTCGGGATCGCGACCACCAACCTGCTCGCGAAGGCGATCATCACCGATTCGTTCTCCGGCCAGGCGTTGATGCACGCGTTCACGTATATGTCGATCGCGTGGGGGCTGGCGCCGATCATCGCGCCGGTGATCGGCGCGCACCTGCAGGAATGGTTCGGCTGGCGCGCGTGCCTCGTGTTCCTGCTGGTCTACTCGCTGGCGATGTGGGCGCTGCTGTGGCGCTACCGCGAAACCTTGCCGAAGCCCGTGCATCTCGTACCGCGCACGCTGATGGCGAACACGGGCAAGGTGCTGGCGAGCCCGGTGTTCCAGAGCTGCTTCCTCGCACAGGGGCTGTGCTACAGCATCCTGCTGGTGTTCAACATCGTCGGGCCGTTCATGGTGCAGACCACGCTGCACAAGCCGCCGACGTTCTTCGGGTATCTGGCGCTCGGTATCGGCCTCATGTATTTCCTCGGCGGCCTGTCGAACCGGATTCACGGCCGCGGGCTGCCGAGCGCCGAGCAACGGCTGCGTATCGGCGCGCGCGTGATGGCGGGCGCGTCGATCGCGATGCTGGTGCTGGCGCTGACCATCGGCCTGCGCGTGTGGACGCTTGCGACGCCGGTGCTCGTGATGGGCTTCTGCGCGGGCGCGATGTATCCGACGCTGATGGCGAAGGGCAATTCGCTGTTTCCGCATATCGCCGGCCTGACGAGCGCGATTCTCGGCTGTGCGCTGCTGCTCGTGTCGTCCGCGATGATGGGCCTGGCCGGTTTCGTGTCGATTCACGTGCTGACGCCGCTCGCGGTGTTCTTCGTCGCGTTGTCGTTCATCGTCGTGTGGATGGTGACGAAGCTGCTGCGGTATCTGTCGCAGCAGCAGGCGGCGCCGGTGGTGTGCGGGAGCGGGGAGGCGGCGTAAGCGCCGGCTCGCGATCGACTCATGAACCGTATCCTGCTGAACCGCGTCGCCCGGTCCGACGCCGCCGACCTGATCGTCGCCAACCGCGCGAGCCGGAGTCACCATTTGCCGTGGGTCGATTCGTTCATCGACCAGGCCGGGTTCGATCAATGGTTCGCCCGCTGCCTGACGGGGCCGAACCTCGGATTGGTCGCGCGCGAGCGGGTGTCGGGCGCGGTGGTCGGCGTGGTGAATCTCAACGAGATCGTCGGCGGCGTGTTTCAGAGCGCTTATCTTGCGTACTACGGAATGGCGGATTTCAGTCGCAAGGGGCTAATGACGGACGCGTTGCGCGCGGCGATCGACGTCGCGTTCGGCGAACTCGGGCTGCACCGGCTCGAAGCGAACATCCAGCCGGGCAACCATGCGTCGATCGCGCTGGTTCGACGGCTCGGGTTCAGGCAGGAGGGATTTTCGCCGCGCTATCTGCGCATCGGCGGCGAATGGCGCGACCACGAGCGTTGGGCGTTACTGGCCGACGACGTGCGTGAAGCCGGCGCCTGACGGTCGATTCCCGTCCCGTCTCGCGTCGCTTACAGCGGATGCGCGGTCCCGGCCTGCTGCAACAGCGACACGGCCACCGGATCCGGCAGTCCGTTCGAATCGATCGCCCCGGCCTTGCCCAGCGCAACGAGATCGCTGTCGACACCCGGTTGTCCGACCACGAACGACGTGGTCAGGAACGCCGGCGCCGCGAGCGTGACCGCATAGCGCTGCTGCAGGTTCGTCACCACGGCCGATTGCGCGGCCTGCACGGTGTCCGGGCTGTTCATCGCGCGCTGGTAGCGCAGGGTGCCCTGGAAATTGCCGATCAGCCCGGCCGTGTTCGTCCCCAGTTGCGCCGCGAGATAGACGAGCAGCAGTTCGGTCTCGGGCGTCGTGTTGAAGGTGCCGCCCGCGTAGGCGAGCGAATGCAGGCTTGCGCCGCCCGACGCCACGGTGATCACGCACGGCAGCGCCGCGTTGAGCGTCACATGGTAGTTGCCGCCGCCGTCCGTCAGCGTCGTCGCCGAGCCCGCCGCGCAATTGACCGTGACTTGCGCGCTCGCGAGCGCATCGCCCGTCGCGGCCGTGCCCGACAGCGAGACGGTTTGCGTGTTGTCGTTGAAGCACGCGTCGACGCCGAAGCAGGCCTCGCCGTTGCAGGCCTGGAGGGCGGCGAGCGTTGCAACGCACAAGGCGCCCAGCGCGGGGCGGGTGAACCGCGTAATGCGAATGTTCATGGTCGCGGGCAATCCGAAAGAATGAGGCAATCGGCGCGCGTGGGGGAATGCGGCGCTGTTGTCATTCTATGTCGTGATCCGGGGAAAGCGAATACGGCTGGCCAGCAAGCCGGTTCGCCGGCTCACGGCTTGCGCGCGGCCGGCTTCGCAAATGCGCCGCGCACCTCGAAGCCGATCGCATCGGCGACATTGCCGCGCGCATCGACGAGTTCGAGCCGGTGCCGGCCCGGCCACGGCAGCCACGCGACGCGATCGGCATGGCCGATCACCTTGTCGTCGAGCCGCCACGCGAACTTCGCCGCGTGCCCGGCCGATCGCTCGAACCAGATCCGCTGGTTCTTCGGCGGAATGTCGGGATCGATCGCGAAGATCGTGCCGTCGGTCGGCGCGCCGATCGTCAGCGGCGCCCGTGCGCCGTCCTTGCCCGGTGTGACGGGCGCCGCGAGCCGGATCGTGTCGACCGCCGTGCCCGCGATGAACCATTCGTTGCGGGCCGGCTCGATGTCGCGCTCGAACACGATGCGGCGCGTCTCGACGCCGGCCGGCGCGCGCGGCGCACGGCTCGGCAGGTCGCGGTGCAGGTAGCCGACGACGGCCGACCACACGGGCGACGCGCCCGTGACGCCCGACACGTCCCACATCGGCGAGCCGTCCGCATTGCCGACCCACACGCCGACCGTATAGCGCGACGTGAAACCGATCGTCCAGTTGTCGCGCATGTCCTTGCTCGTGCCGGTCTTGACCGCCGAGAAGAAGCGCGTCGCGAGCGGGTTGTCGAAGCCGAACGTGCGCACGCGCGCGTTGTTGTCGGACAGGATGTCGGTGACGACGAAGCTGGCCGCCTCGCTGAACACGCGCGTGCCGGTGTCCGCCCCCGCGGGCGCCGATGCGCCGGATGCCGGCGTCGGCGCCGTGGCCGGCAGGTCGACCACCTTGCGCGCGACGCCGCCGTTCGCGAGCGCGCGGTATGCATTGGTCAGCGACAGCAGCGTGACGTCCGCACTCCCGAGCGCGAGGCTGAAGCCGTAGTAATCGCCTTCCTGCGCGAGCGGCAGGCCGAGCGCGGTCAGCGTGCGCGCGAAGCGGTGCGGCGTGACGAGCACGAGCGTGCGCACGGCCGGCACGTTCAGCGAGCCGCCGAGCGCGCTGCGCACGCTCACCCAGCCCTTGAAATCCTTGTCGTAATTCTGCGGAATATAGAGGCCGCCGCCGGCCGCGAGGTTGATCGGCGCGTCGTCGAGCAGCGATGCGGCCGTCAGCCGTTTCTCGTCGATCGCCTGCGCATAGAGGAACGGCTTGAGCGTCGAACCGGCCTGGCGCGGCGCGAGCACGGCATCGACGTCGCGCGCGCTCGACAGCGCCCCCGACGAGCCGACCCATGCGCGGATCTCGCCGGTCGCGTTGTCGATCACGACGACCGCGCCGTCCTGCACGTTGCGCCGGTGCGCGGGCGCATTGAGTTCGGTCAGCGCGCGCATCAGCGTGTCCTGCGCGAAGCGCTGTAGTGGCGCATCGAGCGTCGTGCGGACCTGCGCGCCGGCCACCGGCTTGACCTCGGCCGCGATGCGCCGCGCGAAGTGCGGGGCGAGGGCGGCGCCGTCGTCGCGTACCGCGTTGGCCGGGCGCGCGGTGACGAGCTGCACGTAGCCGTCGAGTGACGCGCATGCCTGCGCGGCCTGCATGTCGCGCAGAATCCGGCACGCGCGTTCGGCGATCTTTGCCGGGGCCGCGTTGGGCGCGCGCACGAGTGCGGCGGCGATCGCGGCCTCGCGTGCGTCGAGGCCCGACGGCGCCTTGCCGAACAGCACCTGCGACAGCGCGCCGAGCCCGATCGTTTCGCCGCGGAACGGCACCAGGTTCAGGTACGCCTCGAGGATCTGGTCCTTGCGCCAGCTGCGTTCGAGCCACAGCGCGCTCACAGCCTGCGTGGCCTTCTGCGGCAGCGAGCGCTGGCCCGAACGGCGCGGCGAATCGCTGAGCAGGCCCGCGAGCTGCATCGTGACGGTCGACGCGCCGCGCGTGCGCTCGTTCCACAGGTTGCCCCACGCGGCGCCGGCAATCCCGCGCCAATCGACGCCGCTGTGTTCGTAGAAGCGCTTGTCCTCGGACACGACGATCGCCTCGCGGAACGCGGGCGATACGTCGGCGAGCGATACCCAGTCGCCGCGCCGTTCGGCGAGGTCGATGCGCGTGTGCTGCAGCGGCGTGCCGTCGCGCGCGAGCAGCACCCAGTCGGAGCTGCGCCAGTTGCGTCGCACGTCGTCGTAGCCGGGCAGCGCGTGCGCGACGAGCGGCGCGGCCAGCACGACGGCGACGAATACGCGGCCGGCGAAACGCGCCGGCCGCGGCAAGGCCAGATCGATCATCGCGGTCTCGTCACTTGCCCGCGTCGGCCGGCTTCACGGTCATCGGCGGGTTCGGCCACAGGCCGTACACGGACGGCGCATACAGCGCCTCGACGCGCGTCGGCGGCAGTCCGAACGTGCCGACGTTGTTCAGCCGCACCGTGTACTCGACCGAGAATTTACCCTTCGGCAAATAGTCGAAGTACGCGCGGTAGCCGTCGAAGTCGCGCTCGATGAACGTCGGCCATGCGCCGTCGGGCGTTTTCTCGCCCTGCGTCGCGGCTTCGGAATCGCGGCCGAGGCCCGATCCGAGGATCGTCGCGCCGGACGGGATCGGATCGTTGACGGCGACCCACGTCATGTCGCTCTGCGCGTCGATGTCGAGATGCACGCGCACGACGTCGCCTCGCGTCAGCACGCCCTTGACGGCCGGCGACACGGGCGTGACGGTCTTCGTGATCCGGTAGCCGGCCGCGAACGGCGCGCGCAGCGGCACGGCCGCGAGGCTTTCGACCGTGGCCCACGGGCGGCCCGTGCCGTCTTGCACGACCGACAGCGTGGCCGGTCCCTGCGACGCACGCGGCCACGGCATCAGCACGCTGCGCGCGGCAGCCGCGCGGGTCGCTGGCGTGGCTGAAGCCGGCGCATCGGCGGGCGCGGCCGATGCCGCCTGCGACCACGAGATCGAGCGCTCGTCGCCGCCCAGCGCAACCTTCGTCGCGCCGGTGACCGGCGTGCTCTCGTAGGTCCGCGAGAAGCGCTCGACCGCGAGGAGGCCGAGCGCGTTCGACGTCGTCGTCTGCCACGCGCCCTGACGTTGCAGCGCGAGCAGGCCGGCGGTCACGCGCGGCATTTCGTCCTTCCATGCCGGGTCGCCCGCGAACTCCAGCGCAAGACGCGCGGCGTTGGTCTCGTTGCTCGTCATCAACCACCACAGGTCGTCGTCGCGCGCGGTCGAGAACACGAGCTGCGTGCCCTGGTATGTCAGGCGCGCCCGCAGGATCTGGTCGACCTGCGCGCGTTTCTCGTCGCGTTGCGGGATGTCCTTCACGCGCGTCAGGATCGCGTGATAGTCGATCACCGCCGACGTCGGCCACTGGTTCGGCGCGATCTCGATCGAACCGAGCATGCGGCCCTGCGCGGCGCCGTAGCGCGACAGCGCCTCGATCGCGGCGAGCTTGCGCAGGTCGCGATCCTGGCGCGGCGCCCACGCGTTGCGCTCGAGGCGGCCGTCGACGAAGCGCGCGAGCCCGGCCTCGAGCTGCGTGCGCAGGTCTTCCGGCAGCGCGAAGCGCGGATCGAGGCGGCTGGCTTCGTCGGACACGACGAGCAGGTACGACGACAGCGTCGGGCTGCCGTGGTGCGAATCGTCGGATGACGGCGGGAAGTAGCTCGCCAGCCCGTCGCTGTCGAGATAGACGGGCATGCGCGCGATCAGCGCCTGCCATTGCGCGGGGTCGCGCAGCCCGATCGCACGAGACGTCTGCTGTTCGAGGCAGCGATACGGATAGCGCTCGAACCAGCGCCGCACGCCGGGCAGGCCGTCGGCGAGCTTCGACTGCAGCGACACGGCGATGCCGCCGCGCGGTACGCCTTGTGCGTTGCTCACCGCGCCGGCCGGGGCCGCGACGGGCACCGTCAGCGTGCCGTCGACCTGCGCGAGCGTCGCCTGCTGCACAGTCACCGGCAGCGCGGGCATGACTTTCTGCGCGACGGCCAGCGCGTCGGACGCGCGCTTGCCGCCTTGCTCGGCCGCCTCGATGCGCCAGTTCAGCGCACCGGCCGCATCGAGCGCCTGCTCGGGCACGGTGATCGTCCACGCGACCTCGGTCGCCGCATTCGCGGCCAGCGACACGGTTTGCGGTGCGACGTCGAGGCCCGTCACGCGCGGCGTCACGACGACCTGCATCGCGCGGTCAGTCGTGTTGCGCAGCGTGACCTGCGCACGGAACGCGTCGCCTTCGCGTACGAGTGGCGGCAGGCCGGAGATCAGTTGCAGATCCTGCGTGCTGCGGATCGACGTGCTGCCCGTGCCGAAACGGTCGGGGCCGACCGCCGCGATCGCGACGATCCGGAAGCGCGTGAGCGCGTCGTTCAGCGGCACGTCGACGGTTGCGCTGCCGTTCGCGTCGAGCGTCACGCGCGGGTTCCACAGCAGCAGCGTGTCGAACAGCTCGCGGGTCGGCGCGCTGCCGCCGCCGCCGCCGGCCGGCACGGCCTTGCGGCCGAAGTGGCGGCGGCCGACGATTTCCATCTGCGCGGTGGCCGTCTCGACGCCGTACGCGCGCCGGCGCAGCATTGCGTCGAGCAGGTCCCAGCTGTTGTTCGGCATCAGTTCGAGCAGCGCTTCATCGACGGCCGCGACGGCGATCTGCGTGCCCGCCGGTGCCGGCTGGCCGTTCGGCAGCGTGACCTTCACGTGCGCCTGCGCCTTGCTGCGTACGGTGTAGCGGGTCGCGTCAGTCGTCACGGTCACGCCGAGGCGATGAACGCCCGTGCCGACCTTGATCTCGCCGAGGCCATAGCGGAACGCGGGCTTCGACAGGTCGACGAACGCGGTCGGCGCCTCGTAGTGGCGGCCTTCGCGCCAGAACGCGCGCGCCCATTCGACCGGCGCCTTCCAGCCCCACGTGAAGAACGAATACCACGGCACCTCGCGAATCCGCCCGCGCAGCGCGAGTACCGACACGTAGACGTTGGGCCCCCACGATTCGCCGACCTTCAGGTCGACGGTCGGGTTCTTGCCGTTCAGCTCGACGATGTGCGTTTCCATCACGCCGCCGCGCTCGACCGCGACGAGCGCGGTCGCGTAGCGGAACGGCATGCGCACCTGGAAGCGGGCCGTTTCGCCCGGTTCGTACGATGTTTTCTCGGGGATCACGTCGATCCGGTCGGTATTGTCGCCGCCGAACCAGAGTTCGTCCTCGCGCGTGACCCATACCGACGTCGACGCATTCGACGTGCGGCCGTCGCCGTCCTTCGCGACCGCGATCAGCTGCACGTTGCCGGCCTGCTCGAGCGTCGCGTCGCAGGCCATGCGGCCCTTGTCGTCGGTCTTGCCCGAGCACAGCACGCCGAGGTCGCGCGTATCGCTCTTGTTGTCGTACGCATAGAAGCCGCCGACCATCCGCTTGCGCGACGACGTCGTGATGCGCGCGACGCCCTTGATCTCGATCGGCACCGACGCGCGCGGCTTGCCCTGCAGGTCGACCGCCAGCGCCTGCACCGGCACGCGCTGGCCGACCGACACCCAGCGGCCGGCCTTGATGCCGGCCACCACCGCGGCCGGCCACAGGATCGTGTCGCCGCGGATCGTCTGCACTTCGCCGTTCGGGTCCGCGAACGTCGCCTCCAGCGCGATGCGCTTCGGTGCGTCGACGTCCGGCAGGCCCTTGAGCGTGACCGAGCCCGCGCCGTTGCGGTCGAGCGTCAGCGGCAGCTTGTCGGCGATCAGCTTCGTCGCGTCGGGATCGTTGCTCGACGCCGCCGACGACGCGTTGTCGCCGTCCTGCGCATCGTCGTCGGCATTGCCGTCGCTCGTGTCGGGGCGATACGGTGTGAAGCTGAAATCCTCGAAACGATCCGCGAACGGCGGCGACGCCCATTTCATCAGCGCCGACACCTGCACGGGCAGGTTCGATGCGCCGCCGCCCGACACGTAGTCGATCTGCACCGCGAGCGGCGCTTCCTTGACGGCGACGAGCGGGCTCTTCTGCGCGTCGCGCGCGCCGATCGAGCCTTTCAGCACCGGCAGGCGGAACGCCTCGACGCGGAAGCTGCCGCTGTAGTAGGTGGCGGTCGGCGCATCGTCCGGGCCGCCTGCGAGCTCGACGCTGTATTCGCCGAGCTTCGCGGCGGCCGGCAGCGTGAACTGCGAATCCGCGCTGTGGTCGGCCGCCCACGTGAGGGGCAGCTTGTAGGTCTGGCCCGTGCCGAGATGGCGGATCGTCACGCGCGTCGGGTATTGCGACGGGAACGCGAGGCTCTGCAGCGTTTCGGTGCGGATGAAATGCTTCATCGACACGGTTTCGCCGGCGCGCAGCAGCGTGCGGTCGAACACCGTATGCGCGCGCACGGTCGGTGCGCTGTCGGTGTCGGTCGGCACGTTGAAGCGCCAGGATTCGATCCCGCGGTTCCAGCCCGAGCTGACGAACGCCATGTCGGGGCCCGTCTTCGGATCGTCGACGCGCGCCGACACGAAGTAGTCGTCAAAGCGCTGTTCCGACGAACTGCATGCGCGCTTCGGCTCGAACGGCCCGTCGATCTTCAGCAGGCCCTGCGCGTCGGTCTTGCCGGCCGCGATTTCGTCGCCGTTGCAGTCCGACACGCGGATCTGCGCATTCGGCACCGGCTTGCCCTTGTCGAGCGTCGTGACCCACACGAGGTTGTTCTCGCGGCCCTGTTTCAGATGCACGCCGAGGTTCGTGACGAGCACGGTGGTGCGCACGTACATGCTCGACGGCTTCGCGAGCAGCGAGCGGCCGAGCGCGGGCGATGCGAGTTCGAGCACGTAGAAGCCCGGCTTGTCGATCGGCACGCCGACCACTTCGAACGGGCGCAGCGCTTTCGGATCGGCCTTCGGCAGCGTCAGCACCTGCGCGCCGGGCTCGCCCTTGAGCAGCGACAGCGAACGCACGTCGATGCGGCGGTTTTTCGGCGCGGGCTGCTTTTCACCCGCCTCGAGCGGCACGTAGACCGGGTGTTGCCCCTTGCGTTCCAGCAGGCCGGGAATCTGGCTGTCGATCGAGCCGGCCGTCATCGACCAGTTGTCGAAGCGATCGACGGTGCGCATCCATTGACGGATCGCGGTGTCGTTCTCGACCTTCAGGTTCGCGAATTGCGCGCCGCCCGCATTGAGGCCGGCGATATGCAGGTCGGCCTCGACGTTGCGCAGCGTGACGGGCACGAGCGCGGGCGTATCGGGTTCGGCGAAGCGCTCGACGATCCCGAACGTGCCCGACGAGAATTTCGCGAGCGGCGGCATCGGCGCGGTGCGCGTCGCGAGCGGGAACAGGTCGGCGTTGGACAGCGGCCGGTCGGTCACGTCGCGCAGGCCCGACGGCAGCTCGACGGTCAGGCCGGCCTGCGCCGGCAGCGGCGGGTTGAACGTGACGGTCGTCACTTCCTCGCTGTGATCGTCGGCCGCGAAGGTCGGCGACAGCGAACCGTCGGGACCGCGCAGCTTGATCGCTTCGGCCTGCTTGCGCGAGATCGGCGCGTTGAACGACAGCGTGAGCGGGCGCAGCGGCGTGCACGGCGCCTTCGCGTTCTCGCGTTCGCACGAGAAGCTCGCGGCGAACGGTGCGCGCACGGTGAAATCGAAGCGCCGTTCGGTTTCGTTCGCGATGCCGCTCGGGCTCGCGACGCCCTTGCCGTATACGAGCTGCATCTTCGCGCTCGCCGGCAGCGCCTGCGAGCACGACAGCGTCAGCACCCGCGCGGCCTCCTTTTTCAGCCCGAAATGGTCGAGCAGCGCGTTGCGCGTATCGTCGTCGGCCGCCGTGACGGGAATGCGGTTGCCGATGCCGGCCGCTTCGCACCAGATGTACGCGAGCGCCGAACGCGGCTCGGCCGGCCCGTTCAGCTTCATCACGAAGACCTGCCGCTCCTCGATCTCGCGGGAGCCGGGGCGCACCGACACCGGGAACGGACCGCCCGTCTGGAACGCGAAGCGGCGCGGGCCGCTGGCCGCATTGCCGGCGAGCGAGCGCAGCGTGTCGTTGAGCGCGACCGAGCAGCGTACGCCGGGCGGCAGGTCGCTTTCGAAATCGTAAACCCAGGTCTTGTCGTCGAGCCAGTGGCCCGAGCCGCGCGCGGCGGTCGAATCGTTGCAGGTCACGCGCGCCGGACTCGGCGCGGAGGCCGAGCCGAAGGCGACCATCGGTTCGTCGAACTTGACGACGCTTTGCCGGACTTCGGTGACGGTGCCTTGCGGCGACACGCTCACCGTGCGCGCCGCGCCCGCATGCAGCGACAGCGCCGCGGCGCCGCCGAGCGCCGCGACGGCGCCGATGCGCCAGAGCAGCCGGGTCGTATGGTTGGTTTCTTTGTTGTGCTTGTCGCGCTGCTTCATCGCTCGATTGCCCTCGGAGGGAAGCTTTCTGTTTGATTGCACGGGATTCTAACCGACCGCCGTGCGCGCGCAGCGCGGCATGCAGGTGCAGTGTGTGGTCGGCACGCGACACGGGTATGCGTGCAACGGATCTGTCGCGCCGACGACACAAAATTGCAGCGAAATGTCGATTGTCCCGGATTGCGGAACATTTAATGAACTATAAAAAGATTGTTCGATTCGATTTGTGCGCGTACATTTCAGGTCCGCGCCAATGTTTGAGAAATATCAAGCGTGGTTTTCCCGAATCCGGTGTTCGAGAGAAGGAAACATGCACAACGACAACACCCCCCAATCGCGTCGTGACAACGACGCAGCCGCAACCGGCATCACGCGGCGTCAATGGCTGCAGGGCGCACTGGCGCTGACGGCGGCGGGCCTCACCGGCTCGCTGGCGTTGCGGGCCCTGGCCGACGATCCGGCCACCGCGCCGCTCGATACGTTCATGACGCTTTCCGAAGCATTGACCGGCAAGAAAGGGCTGAGCCGCGTCACCGGCGAGCGCTATCTGCAGGCACTGCAGAAGGGCTCGTTCAAGACGGCCGACAGCCTGTCGCAACTCGCCGGTGCGCTCGCATCCGGCTCGCTGACTCCCGACCAGGAATCGCTCGCATTGACGATTCTCGGCGCGTGGTATCTCGGCATCGTCGACAACGTCGTGATTACCTACGAAGAAGCATTAATGTTCAGCGTGGTGTCCGATACGCTCGTGATTCCTTCGTATTGCCCCAACAAACCCGGCTTCTGGGCCGAAAAACCGATCGAGAGGCAAGCCTGATGGCCGATACCGATACGCAAAAAGCCGACATCGTCGTCGTCGGATCGGGCGTCGCCGGCGCGATCGTTGCACACCAGCTCGCGATGGCGGGCAAGTCCGTGATCCTGCTGGAAGCCGGCCCGCGCATGCCGCGCTGGGAAATCGTCGAGCGTTTTCGCAACCAGCCCGACAAGACCGATTTCATGGCGCCGTACCCGTCGAGCCCGTGGGCGCCGCATCCGGAATACGGCCCGCCGAACGACTACCTGATCCTGAAGGGCGAGCACAAGTTCAACTCGCAGTACATCCGCGCGGTGGGCGGCACGACGTGGCACTGGGCCGCGTCGGCGTGGCGCTTCATCCCGAACGACTTCAAGATGAAGACCGTGTACGGCGTCGGCCGCGACTGGCCGATCCAGTACGACGACCTCGAGCATTACTATCAGCGCGCCGAGGAAGAGCTCGGCGTGTGGGGCCCGGGCCCCGAGGAAGATCTGTATTCGCCGCGCAAGCAGGCATACCCGATGCCGCCGCTGCCGTTGTCGTTCAACGAGCAGACCATCAAGAGCGCGCTGAACGGCTATGACCCGAAGTTCCACGTGGTGACCGAGCCCGTCGCGCGCAACAGCCGCCCGTACGACGGCCGGCCGACCTGTTGCGGGAACAACAACTGCATGCCGATCTGCCCGATCGGTGCGATGTACAACGGCATCGTCCACGTCGAGAAGGCCGAGCAGGCCGGCGCGAAGCTGATCGACAGCGCGGTCGTCTACAAGCTCGAGACCGGGCCGGACAAGCGCATCGTCGCCGCGATCTACAAGGACAAGACCGGCGCCGACCATCGCGTCGAGGGCAAGTACTTCGTGCTCGCCGCGAACGGCATCGAGACGCCGAAGATCCTGCTGATGTCCGCGAACCGCGATTTCCCGAACGGCGTCGCGAACAGCTCCGACATGGTCGGCCGCAACCTGATGGACCATCCGGGCACCGGCGTGTCGTTCTACGCGAACGAGAAGCTGTGGCCGGGCCGCGGCCCGCAGGAGATGACGTCGCTGATCGGTTTCCGCGACGGCCCGTTCCGGGCAACCGAAGCCGCGAAGAAGATCCACCTGTCGAACATGTCGCGCATCAACCAGGAGACGCAGAAGATCTTCAAGGCCGGCAAGCTGATGAAGCACGAGGAGCTCGACGCGCAGATCCGCGACCGTTCCGCGCGCTACGTGCAGTTCGACTGCTTCCACGAAATCCTGCCGCAGCCCGAGAACCGCATCGTGCCGAGCAAGACGGCCACCGACGCGATCGGCATCCCGCGCCCCGAGATCACGTATGCGATCGACGATTACGTGAAGCGCGGCGCGGTGCACACGCGCGAGGTCTACGCGACGGCCGCGAAGGTGCTCGGCGGCACCGACGTCGTCTTCAACGACGAGTTCGCGCCGAACAACCACATCACCGGTGCAACGATCATGGGCGCGGATGCACGCGACTCGGTCGTCGACAAGGACTGCCGCACGTTCGACCATCCGAACCTGTTCATCTCGAGCAGCTCGACGATGCCGACCGTCGGTACGGTGAACGTGACGCTGACGATCGCGGCGCTCGCGCTGCGGATGTCGGACACGCTGAAGAAGGAAGTCTGACCGTGCGGAAATCTACTCTCACCTTCCTCCTCGCCGGCTGCCTCACGCTGCCGGGCCTCGCACGCGCGGCCGATTCGGCCGATCCGGCGCAAGTCAAGCGCGGCGAATACCTCGCGGTCGCGGGCGACTGCATGGCGTGCCACACCGCGAAGGGCGGCAAGCCGTTCGCGGGCGGCCTCGGCATGCCGGTGCCGATGCTCGGCAAGATCTATACGAGCAACATCACGCCCGATCCCGATACCGGCATCGGCAACTGGACGTTCGACGATTTCGAGCGCGCGGTGCGGCACGGCGTGTCGAAGAACGGCGCCAACCTGTACCCGGCGATGCCGTACGTGTCGTACGCGAAGATCACCGACGACGACGTGCAGGCGCTGTACGCGTACTTCATGCACGGCGTCGAACCGGTCAAGCAGGCGCCGCCGAAGAACGAGATCCCTGCGCTGCTGAGCATGCGCTGGCCGCTGAAGATCTGGAACTGGCTGTTCCTGAAGGACGGCGTCTACCAGCCGAAGCCGGCGCAGAGCGCCGAGTGGAACCGCGGCGCGTATCTCGTGCAGGGTCTCGCGCACTGCAGCACGTGCCACACGCCGCGCGGCATCGCGATGCAGGAGAAGTCGCTCGACGAAACGGGCGGCAGCTTCCTGTCGGGCTCGGTGCTCGCGGGCTGGGACGGCTACAACATCACGTCCGACCCGAACGCGGGGATCGGCGGCTGGACGCAGCAGCAGCTCGTCCAGTACCTGCGCACCGGCAGCGTGCCGGGCCTTGCGCAGGCGGCCGGCCCGATGGCCGAGGCGATCGAGCACAGCTTCTCGAAGATGACCGAAGCCGACATCGGCGCGATCTCGACGTACATCCGGACGGTGCCGGCGGTCGCCAACGGCGACGCGAAGCAGTCGCGTTCGTCGTGGGGCAAGCCGGCCGAGGACGGCCTGAAGCTGCGCGGCGTCGCGCTCGCATCGTCGGGCATCGATCCTGCGCGGCTGTATCTCGGCAACTGCGCGACCTGCCACCAGATGCAAGGCAAGGGCACGCCGGACGGTTACTACCCGCCGCTGTTCCACAACTCGACGGTGGGCGCACCGAATCCGACCAATCTCGTGCAGGTGATCCTGAACGGCGTGCAGCGCAAGGCCGGCAGCGAGGACGTCGGGATGCCGGCATTCCGCCACGAGCTGTCGGACGCGCAGATCGCCGCGCTGACGAACTACGTGACCGGGCAGTTCGGCAATCCGGCCGCGAAGGTGACCGAGCAGGACGTCGCGAAGCTGCGTTGACGCGGCACGCGACGAAGCAGGGCGACAACACAAAAGAGGAGGAGCACAGCACATCGGGCGGGCCCGATGCCGGTTGTTGCAGAGCGGGGCGGGCGGCGCAATTGGCCGCCCCGCCCCGGTTCACAGGCAATCCGGTGCGTGCGGTTGCGCGCGCATCGTTTTCGTTGATCACACCATGACACCGAATCAACCGTTTCTCGCGTCCCAGCGCGATGTGCTGCTGCTGCTGTCCCGAATCCTGCTCGTGATCCTGTTCGTGATGTTCGGCTGGAAGAAGATTGTCGACTTCTCCGGTACGATCGCGTTCATGGGCAGCGAGGGCGCGCCGGCCCCGATCATCTCGGCGGCGATCTCCGTCGTGATGGAATTGTTCGCCGGGATCGCGATCCTCGTCGGTTTCCAGACGCGGCCGCTCGCGCTGCTGCTTGCGCTATATACGATCGGCACCGGCATCATCGGCCACCACTACTGGACGATGACGGGCGGCGAGCAGATCAACAACATGATTCATTTCTACAAGAACATCGCGATCTCGGGCGGCTTGCTTGCGCTCTGCGCGGCCGGCCCCGGACGTTTTTCGATCGATCGCGGATAAGCGACCCGAGGCGCGTGCATGGGGCGCGCGACGGACGGTCGAGACTTCGAGGGGGCATCATTTTGCGACTCAAATACTTCGCATGGCTGATTGCGGCCGCCACGCCGGCGGCTGCGTTTGCACAGACGAGCGTCACGCTGTACGGCCGGATCGACGGCGGCATCGAATACCTGAACCATATCGCGAAGCCGAACGGCGGCAGCGGGACGCGCTGGAGCGCGGAAAGCGGCGACTGGGGCACCAGCATGTTCGGGCTGAAAGGCGTCGAGGATCTCGGCGGCGGGATGTCGACGGTGTTCAACCTGGAAACCGCGTTCCAGGTGATGAACGGCCAGACGGGCGGCGGGCGCATGTGGTCGCGGCGCGCGTACGTCGGGTTGAAGAGCGACACGTGGGGCCAATTGCAGGCGGGCCGCAACCTGTTCATCGACAGCGACGGCGTGTGGGAATTCGATCCGTTCGTCCAGCAGGCGTTTTCGTCGGCGTCGCTCGTGCGCGGCCGCAACTGGCAGCAGAGCAGCAACAACATCGAATATCACAGCCCGGTGATTGGCGGCTTCGACGTGCAGGCGCAATACGCGTTCGGCAATCAGTCGCGCGGTTTCAACTACGGCGCGGCCGACGATTTCGGCCGCTCGGACGGGATCATGATCTCGTACCACTCGCCGGTGCTCGACGTGCGCGGCATCTACGACGAACTGCGCGATAACAACGGCAAGTTCAGCAATATCTTCACGGCGTCGCGCGAGTACTTCGTCGGTGCGAACGTGAAGGTGTCGAAGTTCAAGATCCAGGGCGCGTATACGCACTACCAGGCGCCGGACAGCCCGGCTGGTGTCGCCGATCGTGCGGATCACTACTGGCTCGGCGCGACCTATTCGGCTACGCCGCAGTGGGCCGTGACGGGTGGTGGGTATTACGTGAAGGTGGGTGATGGTGGCGGCGATGCGTCGCACGATCCGTCGGGGCACGCGATCATGTACGTGCTCGGTACCACGTACAACCTGTCAAAGCGCACGTTCCTGTATGGGACGGTCGCGTATGCACGCAACGGCGGAAATTCGAACTTCTCGCTGCTCGCGACGCCGCGGGATGCGACGTCGGGGACGAGCCCGATAACGGGCGAGTCGCAGACGGGCGCGTATGTGGGGATGATGCATACGTTCTGAGAAGGGCGGTTTGTGTTGGTGAAAAAGGCACGGGCGGTGATGGTCCGTGCCTTTTTGCGCTTACGGCGCGCGTCGTATCGTCGATTCCCATTGCGTGACGCGATATGGTCTCAAGGAGGGCTCTTCTGCTGCGTCGAGGCCAGTCCTGTTTAAATTTACATTCGCTCAAGTTTTTATCGGACCGCACATTCCAAAGCAAACACCCCAATGGCACAAGGCTAATCAAGGCCGCGTCAGCTCCCCTTTCCCGGATTGGGTCCACGCATTTTTGACCAAGACGAAATCGATCCGTAAGCTTCGCCGACTCATTGATCGTTGAGTCGTTTTGATACGGTCGGGAAACGTGATGCGGAACCTTGCCCTATGAAAAATTTGTCTTCGTTGGAGAAACTCATCCGAGCCGACAACCTTCGTCTGGTAGTCGAGCGGAATGACACATTCGTCGCCGAGGCTCATACCTTGCACGGAAAGGTATTCGTCAAGGCCACGACGAACAGAACGGCTTTCGATCGGCACTGTGAAATCCTCGAAGCACTCGAGGCGAGTTCTTTCGCACCCGGAATATTGGAGAAGACCGCTTGGGGGGAATATGCGGTAGTCGTTTTGAGCGCTATTTCAGGCAAGCGACTCGATCACGTTTTGAAAAATGCGGAGCGGGACACGAAGCTGCGGCTCGCCGCGGCTGCAGGTTCTGCTTTAGCGCAACTTCATCGCACAATCACGCCATCGCGCCTGATGGGTATGACGTTCTGGCAGCAGCGTGACGAGAGGCTGGAGCGTCCTGCCGGATGGTGTGTTCATCTCGACGGGATGGTTTCGAAGTGGCTGTCGAGCCTGAACCGGATGGCTCCTGGTTACCCGGAATACCGCGTTCAGTTGGATAGACTTCGTCATTTCGGCGCTGATCTGCGTGTGCCGTCCGACCTCCGGTTGCTGCATTGCGACTACGTCGGAAGAAATATCCTGGTCGACTCGGACGATCACGTGTCCGGAATCCTGGATTTCGAGGCCGCGCGCATTGGGGACGCGGCCTACGACCTGGCGAAGATCGTCTGGGTGGATATGGACTTCTCCGACGAAGTGCTGCGCAACACCTTTCTTGCGAGCTGGGAGGCGACGTACGGTGAGCCGGTCCCACGAGCGGAATTTCTCTACTATGTCGGCGTGCAATGCTTGGCGGCCATCGCCTGGACGGATAAGAACGCACCGCTCGACACCTCGAATGCATTTCGATCAACGGCGATCCTGACGCTGTACAAGGTGGTCCGCGAGTTGCAATTGACTGTCAGTTGAAGCGTTGTCGGGATTGGGGCGATTCTTGTCGGAACAGTGACCGTGCAAATCAAAAACAAGGTACTCGTTTATCTTACATGGCGGGATAGACTACTCGTTTTCACGCAACCCAAGTTTCCGGAAGCCGGGGTGCAGGTGATTGCCGGCACGATCGCGCAGGACGAAATGCCGGTGGCCGCCGCGCTACGCGAGCTTCGCGAGGAAAGCGGGATCGACAATGCCCAGGTTGTGCGTATTCTCGGCAACTACTTCTATTCGATGCAGAAATTCGGAAGAAGTGAGATTCAGCACCGGCATGTCGTGCATGTCACGGTGAGCGATGCCATTGCAATGAAGGCGCAATGGACGCATTTCGAAAGCGTTCCAGGTTCCGGTGGTGAACCCATTGAATTCAGCTTCCAGTGGTTTCCTCTTTTCGGAGCAGAATTCGCGCTGATTGGTGGGCACGATTTCTTCTTGCCCGTCCTGAAACACTTCATGCGCGAGCTGTCGGGTGCGTGATTGAGCAGAGACTGAAATATGAAGATTTGTATCGTAGGCCCGTCGGGCGCTGGGAAAACAACGATCGCAGCGGAACTAGCGCGCAAGTTCGATATCGCCACGTACGAATTCGACGACGTGTATTGGGACACGAGCGGTACAGAGTATGTGAAGAACTCGGAGCAGTCGATGGGCGAGGCCGTCGAAAAGATCATCGAACAAGGCCGCTGGCTCGTCGAAGGTGCGTACGACAAGCGGATGTATCCGCTGCTCGCAGACTGTTTGCTGATCTTGAGGGTAGAGGTCCCGTTTGGTGTGAGAGCGATACGCCTGATCAAGCGCTTCGTTAGCTCGACGGTAACGGGCAAGTTGCCCAAGGAAACTTTCCGGAACACCGTCGAGCTGATCAGGTTTTCATTGCGCTTCGACAAGCGGCTCAGCGATTTTCTGTCCGCGGACGCAGTGCTTTCGGCGAAGGTCGTTTCAGTCCGCGACACATCATCGAGCATTGAAGCAATACGTATGGCAGGTCTCTGCTGACGCCATTGCAACGCGCGCTCTGGCACATGGCAGTCCGATCGGCGCCGTCCATCAGAGCACGCACGCTTCGGTCGTCGTCAGCGTCGCAAACGGCCCGGCAAGCGTCGCATTATGATGCGCGACGATCCGCTCGGCGGGCAGCGCGAGCGTATCCATACAAGTGTGCGCATCCGCAACGAGCACCGCGCGAAATCCGAGATCGCCGGCCGCACGACACGTCGTATCGACGCAGTACTGCGTCTTCATCCCCGCAATCACGATCTCGCCGATACCAGCCGCATGCAGCCACTCGGCGAGCCGCGTGCCCGCGAAGCAGTTCGGCCGCGTCTTGTCGAACACGATGTCGCGGGCGGTATCGATCGCAAGCTCCGGCAGCAGCGCGGCCAGCGGCGCGTCGGACGCAATCGGCGAGCCGGCTGGGCCGGTGTGACGCGCGGCGAACACGGGGGCACCCGCTTCATGCGCGCGATCGATCAACCGGTTGATATTGGCCAGCACGCGTTCGCCGTCATGCGGACGATCGTCGCCATGAAACAACCCGATCTGCATGTCGATCACGAGCAGCGCTCGTTTCGGGGAAGAGGCTTCGGACATTGCGTTTCTCCTGAGTGGCCGATGCAGACGGAGAAACGAAAAGACCCCGTCCGGAACCGGCGGGGCCTGTGGGAATCGGTGATGCTACGATCTTGCGCGCACTCGCCGCACGGGCCCGCCGAAGGCGGTCGTGCGCGTGGTCGTCGAAAGGGTGATCGTGGCGTTGTGCATTGGTCAATGATGCCCGATGCGCGCGTGCGACGTCAATGGCGCTTCACGTGCCGCACATCGCGCCACCGCTCAGTCCAGCGCCTTTCCTGCCCTCTCGTCCATGCAACGAATCGCAAGCAACGTCAGCACGCCGCAACCGATCGCATACCACGCGGGCGCATTCGGATTCCCGGTTGCCGCGATCAGCCACGTGACGAAGAACTGCGCGAAGCCGCCGAAGATCGCGACGCCGACGCTGTACACGAGCGCACCGCCCGTCGCCCGCACCGCCCGCGGAAACAACTCGCCGAGCATCGCGCCGGTCGCGCCGATGTTGATCGCATGCACGATCGACAGCGCGGCGATGATCGACAGCAGCGACGCGGCGCCCGGCCAGCGGTTCAGTGCAATGAACGCCGGGTAGATCGCGGCCATCAGCACGATGCGCGTCCACCAGACGATCCGGTTGCGCCCGTACACGTCGGACAGGTGGCCGCCGATCGGCGTCACGAGCATCAGGATCGCGCCGGCGACGCAACCGGCCGTCATCGACAGCCACGTCGGCAGGTGCAGCACCTGCACGCCGTAGATCGCCATGTAGAACACGATGATGTAGTGGATCGACGTGCCGCCGATCGTCACGCCGAGCCCGGCGAACACGGCCTTGCCATGATGGCGCAGCACGTCGGCGAGCGGCAGCGACGCAACGGGCTCGTCGTGCGCGGCGGCGGGCGAGGGCGCCGCCGCCGGGACTTCCTCGACGGTACGGCGCAGCCAGTAACCGAGCGGAACGAACAGCGTGCCGATGATGAACGGCACGCGCCAGCCCCAGCTTTCGAGTTGCGCGGCGGTCAGCGTCGACGTCAGCGCAACGCCGGTGAGCGCGCCCGCGAGCGCGGCGAGCCCCTGGCTCGAGAACTGGAACGACGCATAGAAACCGCGGCGATGCTGCGGCGCCTGTTCGAGCAGCAATGTCGTCGATGCGCCGACTTCGCCGCCCGACGCGAACCCCTGCAGCAGCCGTGCGAGCACGAGCAGCAGCGGCGCGGCGATGCCGATCTGCGCGAAGGTCGGTGCGACCGCGATCATCGCGGTGCCGAGCGCCATCAGCAGCAGCGTGAGGATCATCGCCTTCTTGCGGCCGGCGCGATCCGCATACATGCCGATCACGAGCCCGCCGAGCGGACGCGTGACGAAGCCGACACCGAAGCTCGCGACCGCGAGCATCAGTTGTCCGAACGACGAATGGACGGGAAAGAACAGCTTGCCGATCAGGATCGCGAAGAAGCTGTAGACCGTGAAGTCGTAGAACTCGAGCGCATTGCCGACGGCGGCGGCCGCGATCAGACGGCGTTTCTTCGCGGCGGCGCGGGAATCGGCCGGCGTGCCGGCGAACGGAAGGGCGGACGTTTCCATGGGGTTCCCCCGGGTAAGCACGAAGCTGCGTGGTGAAGGGCAGTCAGGCCGCGAGCCAGGCTTCGGCGACGCGGACCCAGTAGCTCGCGCCGATCGCGAGGATGTCGTCGTTGAAGTCGTAGCCCGGGTTGTGCACCATGCAGCCGCCCTTGCTCCCGATTCCGTTGCCGATGAATGCGTAGCAACCGGGGCGCGCCTCGAGCATGAA
Source organism: Burkholderia sp. AU17457 (assembly GCF_002223255.1). Taxonomy (NCBI): domain Bacteria; kingdom Pseudomonadati; phylum Pseudomonadota; class Betaproteobacteria; order Burkholderiales; family Burkholderiaceae; genus Burkholderia; species Burkholderia sp. AU17457. Next base: position 1,321,584 of record NZ_NKFB01000005.1, on the reverse strand, counting down.
CGCGAAATCCTCGCTGCCCATCAGCGGCGCGGCTTCGGTTTCAACGCGTTCCGCGCCGAGCATCTGGCGAGCGACGTCGGCCGCGAACGCGGTCGGCTCCGCGTGATTGACGAGCACCGGATAGCCGTAGTCGTAGTCGACTTCCGCGGTGACGCCGAAGCTCTCCGCCTGGCCCTTCGCGAGTGCTTCGATGCGGCGCGCGAGCAGCGCGCGCACGTCGGCGTTCAGCGCGCGAACCGACAGTTTCATCACGACGGTTTCGGGAATGATGTTGAAGGTCTCGCCGGCCTGCACGCTGCCGACGGTGATCACCGCCGCATGCTGTGCATCGACCTCGCGTGCGACGATCGTCTGCAGCGCGACCATGATGCTGCCCGCGGCCGACATCGGATCGCGCGCGAAATGCGGCATCGCGCCGTGACCGCCGACGCCGCGCAGCGTGATCGTCACGCGGTCGGCCGACGCCATCGCGGCGCCGGTGCGGAACGCCATGTCGCCGGCCGCGCGGCCCGGCATGTTGTGGATCGCGAAGATCGCGTCGCACGGGAAACGGTCGAACAGGCCGTCGTCCATCATCGCCTTCGCGCCGCCGAAGTTTTCCTCGGCGGGCTGGAAGATCAGGTTCAGCGTGCCGGAGAACCGGCGCGTGGCCGCGAGGTGGCGCGCCGCGCACAGCAGCATCGCGGTGTGGCCGTCATGGCCGCATGCATGCATCTTGTTCGCATGGCGGCTTGCGTACGGCAGGCCCGTGGTTTCCGTGAGCGGCAGCGCGTCCATGTCGGCGCGCAGCCCGACCGTGCGCGCGCCTTGCCTTTCGCGCAGCACGCCGACTACGCCCGTCTTGCCGATGCCGCGATGCACGTCGTAGCCCCAGCCGGTGAGCAGTTCGGCGACGAGATCGCTCGTGCGCGTTTCTTCGAATGCGAGTTCGGGATGGGCGTGGATGCGGCGGCGCACCTCGACGAGTTCGGGGGCGATCGCGGCGATGCCGGGGATGACGGGGTTCACGGCTTGCAGCATGGTCTCTCCAGTGGGGCGGGTGGGTCGTTTGACGCGCATATGACGACCAAGCATATAAATTTCTTTTGCGTACCAGAAGCTGCTAAATTGCTTTGGTGCACACCGTCGGTTGCCGCTCGGGAATACCCTGAACCATTGCGCGGCACGGCGCACGGGGTTTCCACGGATCACGCATTGCCGCCATGAAATACCATCAGCTGAAAGCGTTCGTCACCGCCGCGGAGGAAGGGAGCATTCGCGCGGCCGCGCGGCGGCTGAACGTATCGCCGGCCGCGCTGACGAAGGCGGTCAAGGAACTGGAGATCGCGCTCGGCGTATCGCTCGTCGTGCGCACCGCGCGCGGCGTGCAGCTCACCGCGTTCGGCCAGCAACTGCAGGTGCGCGCGCGGCTGATCGTCGCCGAAATGCAGCGCGCCCGCGACGACATCGAGCAGGCACAGGGCGCGATGACGGGTTCCGTCGCGGCGGCGATCACGCCGGCGGCGGCGGTGACGATCCTGCCCGACGCATTCCGTGCGTTCCGGCGCCGCTTTCCGGTGGCGCGCGTCAATCTGGTCGAAGGGTTTCCGGGCGTTGCGCTGCCGCGCCTGCACGACGGTTCGCTCGATTTCGCGGTGGCCGTCGTCGTGCCGGAGCTGCTGGCGGCCGAGTTCGATCACGCGGAACTCTATGCGAGCCGCTCGCTGATCGTCGCGCGCAAAGGGCATCCGCTCGCGTCGGCCACGTCGCTTGCCGATCTCGTCGAGGCCGACTGGCTGATGAATCCGTCGCCGGAAAGCTCCACGCAGGTGTTGTTCAACTCGTTCGTCGCGTACGGGCTGCCGGTGCCGGCGCGTGTCGTCGAGTGCCCGAGCTTCGGTCTCGCGCACAGCCTGATGACCGGTTGCGACCTGATCGCGTCGATGCCCGAGCAATTGCTGCAAGGCGAGTGGGCGCGCGATCAGCTGGCGGTGCTGCCGATCCGCGAGCGCTTGCCGGGCGTATCGGTGCAGGTCGTCACGCGCCGCGACAGCCCGCTGACGCCGGCCGCGGCGATGCTGCTCGATTGCCTGCGCGATTCCGCGCGGCGCAAGGGATTAAGGTGAGCGCGCGCCCCGCAAGGATCACGTAGTGATCCTGACGATCATGGGGCAGGCATGCGCCGGCCGCGCGCCATTCGAGCGCATCTTGCGCGAGCCGGTATCATAGCGGCCGGCCCGCCGCTCCGGCCGGCCTCCAACCACACCGCCATCCGGCATCCAGCAATCAGAGGCATCCCATGACCAGTGCAACCCAATTCGACAACGTATCGGTCGTCAAGCGCGCGAACGTCTATTTCGACGGCAAGTGCGTGTCGCATACCGTGCTCTTCCCGGACGGCACGCGCAAGACGCTCGGCGTGATCCTGCCGTGCGCGCTCAACTTCGGCACGGATGCGCCCGAATTGATGGAAGTGCAGGCCGGCAAGTGCCGCGTGAAGCTCGACGGCAGCAGCGAATGGCAGGCCTATGGCGCCGGCGAATCGTTCTCGGTGCCGGGCAAGAGCCGCTTCGACATCGAAGTGCTCGAGACGCTCGATTACGTCTGCAGCTATCTGTAACGCGCTTCCCGCGGCAAAGAAAAAGCCCCGCCGAAGCGGGGCTGGTCGCAAGCGGATGGCGCGAGGCCATCCGAAGCGCCTGTTCTCGTTACTGCGTTACAGGCAGGCGTTGATGTCGCCGGCGGACGCTGCGTCGCCGCGCACGCCGACCCACGTTTTCGCACCCGGCTTCCACGACGGACGAACCATCGCGGCGGCGCCGTTCGGCGGCTGCTGGCCCGGTGCGTACACGTCGGTCGCGAGGCCGTTGGCCAGCACGTTCTGCGAGATCACCTGTTGTTGCGACTTGTCGGCCCAGGTCTTGGCGATGCACGCCGACACGTCCGGCGCGTCTTTCTGGCTTTGTCCCACGTTCTGCACGGCAGGTTCGGCAGCATGAGCAGAAATTGCCACGGTCAATGCGATGAGCGGTAAGTATTTCACGTTCACGTTATCTCCCTCGAGTCGTGATTGATTGAGTGGGATGCGCAGCAATGCTGCGTGCAAGTGAGATTCCATCCTGCAAGCACGGTTCCGACCATTCCGAAACAAGTTGTTAACGCGCTTGCCAAATGGCGGCCCGGATGCTGCGCATGTTGCTGCGGCGCGGCATGCGTCGTGCTCGACGTCATGCATGGCGCGGTCCGCGCGCTGTCCGATCGTGGTGTGGTGAGGTGACGGCCGCGGCGGGCGGGATGTCCGTGCATCCCGCGCCGCGACTCTTTATCTGATGACGAAGTGGAATGGCTGATGGATGGCCCCGTCGCATGAGCACCATGATGACAAACTTTCGTCCAGCGAACTGTTAACCAACTTTAAACCGAGGAAGGCAGCGGGGACGCGATGCGCGGGCGGGGCGAACGCCGCGCAGGCGGGCTGTGTCAGCCGGCCTTGCGCGTGCCGACGTCGCGCAGGTTGACCGGGACGACCGGACGGAAGCGCTCGCGCTTCTGTTCGTCGTCGACGTGCTGGAGCGCCGGCTTGATCAGGTCGCTGCGAGACACGATGCCCGTGATGCGCAGCGATTGCTCGTCGGCGACCACCGGCAGGCGTTCGAGGCCGAGCATCGCGAGGCGCGACGCGACGACGCGGCACGTTTCGTGCGCCAGCGCGACGGCCGGTGCGCGGTTGGTGAACACATCCGAGATCGGCGTGTCGGCACCGGCCTGTGCCCGCTGCGCGTCGAGCGTCGCGCGATCGACGAGGCCGAGCAGGCGGCCGTGCTGGACGACCGGATACGCGCGGTGCGTCTGCTTCGCGCCGAAGTATTGCGCTTCGACGGTATCGAGCGTCGCTGCGCCGTCGATCGCGACGAGCCGATCGGCCGACGTCATCACTTCGCCGACGTCATGCCGTTCGAGCGGATCGACGCCGTATTCGCGATAGATGTGGTAACCGCGGCGGGCGATCTTTTCCGTCATGATCGAGCGCTTCATCACGATGGTCGCGAACCCGTGCGCGACGAGCGTCGCCGCAAGCAGCGGCAGCAGCGCATTGGCGTCGTGCGTGAGGCCGAACGCGAACACGATCGCGGTGAGCGGGGCGCCGAGCGTCGCGCCGAGCGTCGCGGCCATGCACACGAGCGGCCACAGCGCCGGATCGCCGCCCGGCAACACCGGCGACAGCACGGTGCCGAGGCCGGCGCCGAGCATCAGCAGCGGGGCGAGCACACCGCCCGAGGTGCCCGAGCCGAGCGCGATCACCCACATCACGGCCTTCACGATCAGCAGCGCGAGCGCGATCTTCAGCGCGATGTGCTGGTGCAGCAGGTCGCCGATCACATCGTAGCCGACGCCGAGCGCGCGCGGTTCGAGCCAGCCGCCGACGCCGATCACGATCGCGCCGAGCGCCGGCCACCACATCCAGTGCACGGGCAGCTTCGCGAATGCGTCTTCGACGCGGTAGAGCGCCGCCGACAGGCCGCACGCGAGCATGCCCGACAGCAGGCCCGCGACGAGGCACGACAGCAGCGCGGCGGAGGTCGGCGCGGCCGTCGTCAGCGGAAACAGCGGATCGACGCCGAAGAACATCGCGCGTGCGAAGCCCGCCACCGCGCATGCGAGCGCGACCGGCAGGAAACTGCGCGGACGCCATTCGAACAGCAGCAGTTCGACCGCGAGCAGCACGGCGGCCACCGGCGTGCCGAACACGGCCGTCATGCCGGCCGCCGCACCGGCGACGAGCAGCGTCTTGCGCTCGGCGGCGGTCACGTGCACGCATTGCGCGATCAGCGAGCCGAGCGCGCCGCCCGTCATGATGATCGGGCCTTCGGCGCCGAACGGGCCGCCGCTGCCGATCACGACGCCGGACGACAACGGCTTGAGGATCGCGACCTTCGGCGACATCCGGCTCTTGCCGAACAGGATCGCCTCGATCGCTTCCGGAATGCCGTGGCCGCGGATCTTCTCCGAACCGAAACGCGCCATCAACCCGACGATCAGCCCGCCGATCACCGGGACCACGATCACCCATGTGCCGAGCGTGTTGTTCGCGGGCGAATGGTCGGCGAACGACAGTTGCTGGAAGAAGAACAGGTTCGTGAACAGGCGGATCAGGCTCAGCAGCACGCACGCGGCGAGCGTGCCGAGCAGGCCGATCACGGCGGCAAGCAATGCGATCCTGGGCAGGCGTTCGTTGGTCGAGAAATCGCGTTTGTGTGGTGCGTTCATCGGAGTGGCGAGGGTCAGTAATCGATCTGGGGAACCTGGAACGTGCCCTTGAGCGACTTCAGTTCGGCACGATGCATGGCCGCGAGACGGGCAAGCAGCGTTTCGCCGGCCGGCTCGAGGTGGACTTCGACCTGGCGGCGGTCGGCTTCGCTCGGCTTGCGCTTCACGAGCCCGAGCGCTTCGCAGCGCGTCACCAGCGCCACGACGCCGTGGTGCTGCGCCTGCAGGCGCTCCGCGAGTTCGCCGATGGTCGCCCATTCGCGATGCGGATAGCCCTTGATGTGCAGCAGCAGCAGGTATTGCAGCGGCGTCACGCCTTCGCTTTGCGCGGCGCGTTCGGAAAAGCGCTCGAAGCGGCGCATCTGGTAGCGGAACTCGGACAGTTGCTGGAAATCGCTTTTCGTCAGTGCGCGTCGGGTATCGGTCATCGAAGTCATTCGGGCAGTCGGTTACGGTGGCGATTAATATATCACAACATGATATAAATGGCCGGAATATGGCGGAATGACTGCATTCTGCGTTCAGCCGGCGGCTACATGGCGTGATGCGCGCTACGCGGCTTCGAGCATTTGGGTCCGCTGATAAAGGCCCGTGACGAGATCCGTCTGCGTAATGATGCCGACGAGCCGGCGTGATGCATCGACGACCGGAATATGGTGGTGGCCCGAATGCGTGAACAGCGGCACGAGCGCCGTGATCGGCATCGTTTCCTGCACCGACGCGACGTCGCGCGTCATCACGGACGCGACGCTCGCGGGCTGGCCGCCGAACGATTGCGGCAGCCGCGCGCACAGGCGCTGCCACAGCGGGGCCGGATGGCGCGACTGGCGCGTGAGGTCGGCGCGCGTGACGATGCCGGCCAGGCGGCCTTCGCCGTCCACCACGGGCAGCGCCTTCACGCGGTGGCGGTCGAGCAGCGTGAGCGCGGCCGTGACCGACGTGGACGGCGCGACCTCGATCGCATGCTTCGTCATCAGGTCGGCGCACTTCAACTGGCCGAACGTGCGCGTATAAGCCTGCATTTCGGTTTCGCGCAGCAGCGTTTCGAGATCGTCCGGATCGACGTCGAGCCATTCGCTGCGGCGCTTCAGTACCGCATCGAGGTCGCCGCGCGTGAAGTCGCCGCGCGCGAGTGCGGCACCCGCCTGCGGTTTCGCTTCGGGACGCACGCCGCCGTGCGGGTAGCGGTGCCCGGTCAGCGCGTGGTAGAGGAGCGCGGCCGACAGCAGGATCGCCGATTGCAGCGCGATCGGCTGCAGCACGAAACCGAAGCCGAGCGAATGAATCGCCGGGCCGCCGACCACGGCGGTGAGCGCGACGGCGCCCGACGGCGGGTGCACGCAGCGCAGTGCGAACATGCCGCCGATCGCACAGGCGATCGCGACCGCGGCGGCCGTGATCGGATCGGCGATCCATTGCGCGCACGCGACGCCGACGGTCGCCGCGACGAGGTTGCCGCCGACGATCGACCAGGGCTGCGCGAGCGGGCTCGCCGGCACCGCGAACAGCAGCACGGCCGACGCACCCATCGGCGCGACGAGCAGCGGCACGAGGCCCGGCACGCCGGGCAGCAGCCGCATCGCGACGCCGACCGTCGCAATCCCCACGAGCGCGCCGGTGCACGCGCGCAGGCGCTCGCGCCAGCCGAGTGTCATCGGATGGGGAATGAAGCTGTGCAGCCATTGCCGCAGCGTGCGGCGCGACGGGGAGGAGCCTGGCGACATGGGTGATGAGCGGTAAAAAGGACGGCGCCTGGCGGCGGCGACAAGCGTTGAATTATATCGTGTTGTGATACAAATTGCCGCGCCGCATCACGCCGGTGTACGCGCACGACGCACGCGACTTGCAAAATCCTTTCATCGAATGAGAGCTTGCGCGCGCATAGCCGCGCAAATTTGTCTGCAGCGGCGTACAATTCGGCGCAGTCAATTCCCCCGTCATGCCAGAACCCCCGACCTCGATGCCCGCTCTCCCGCCTCCTCCCCGGCACGGTGATCGATTCGACGTGGTTCGCGGCCGCGTTCCGTTGCCCCTCTGACGCGAGCACCGCCGACGCCTCCCCACTGACTCTTCCCAAGCCAATTCAATGGACATGCTCGAAAACATGCGCCTGTTCGTGCGCGTTGTCGAAGCCGGCAGTTTTACTGCGGTCGCGAAGGAAATCGACGCGACCACCGCGCAGGTATCGCGCGCGGTCTCGAACCTCGAAGCCCACGTACAGACGCGCCTGCTGCATCGCACGACCCGCCACCTCGGCCTGACCGAAAGCGGCGAGCGCTATTTCGAGCGCGCGAAATCGATCCTCGCGGAACTCGACTACGCGAATGCGGAGGCGCGCAACGCGCTGCTGCGGCCGAGCGGCAAGATGCGCATCCATGCGATGACGGGGCTCGGGCAGAGTCATGTCGTGTCGTCGATCGTGCGCTACCAGGCGGACAACCCCGACGTGTCGGTCGAGCTGACGCTCGCGCAGCGGATGCCGAATCTGGTCGAAGAGGGCTATGACGTGTCGATCGTGACCGCGTCGCAGTTGCCCGATTCCGGCTATGTCGCGCAGACCTGCGGCACGAGTTGCAGCGTGCTGGTCGCGTCGCGCGAATACCTGGCGCGACACGGCACGCCGCAGACGCCGGAGGAGCTGCCGAACCACGTGTGTCTGCGCCTCGACACGCCCGCGTCGCCGGCCGGTGAATGGCGGCTCGAACGCAGCGATGGCGAGGAGACCGTCTACGCGCTGCAGCCGGCGCCGTTCCAGGTCAACGTGCCGGATGCGCTGTGCGTCGCGGTGCGTGCCGGACGCGGGATCGCGTGCGTGGCGCTGTATACGGTGCTGGACGATATCCGCGAAGGGCGGCTGATCCGCGTGCTGCCCGAATACCGGCTGCAGACGGTGAGCGTCTATGCCGTCTACGCGACGCGCCGTTATCTCGATGCGAAGATCCGCACCTTCCTCGATCACCTGCGCACGACGCTCACGCCCGCGCTGGAGAACGATCTGCGCGAACTCGACCGGCTGACGACCGAGCACGCGCCAGCCGGCCGCCAGCGCGCGTAACGGTGCGCCGGCGCACGGCCGCGGCGTTCATGCGGCCGGCGCGATGCGGATCCGCTCGAAGCGGCCCGCGAGCCACGTGTACGCGGCAATGCCGATGAGCCCGTGCGCGGCGACGAACCATAACGCGCCGGCGAACGAACCCGTGCTGGCGACGAAGTAGCCGATCACGAGCGGCGTGACGATCCCGGCGATATTGCCGAGACCGTTGAAGACGCCGCCGCTCAGCCCGACCATGCCTTCCGGCGCCGTGTCGGCGAGCACGGCCCAGCCGACCGCCGCGAGTCCCTTGCCGAAGAACGCGATCGTCATCAGCGCGATCACGACCGCGTTCGACGATGCGCCGTTCGCGAGCACGAGCAGCGTCGCCATCGCCATCCCCGCGACGAACGGCGTCTTGCGCGCCCGTGACGGATGCATGCCGCGCCGGATCAGCCAGTCCGACAGCAGGCCGCCGAGCACGCCGCCCGTGAAGCCGCAGATCGCCGGCAGCGCGGCGACCCAGCCGGCTTCCATGATGGTCATCCCGCGCCCCTTGATCAGATAGATCGGGAACCACGTGATGAAGAAGTAGGTGAGGGCCGTGATGCAGTACTGGCCGATGTAGATCGCCCACAGGTTCCGGTGGCGGAACAGTTGCGACACGTCGCGCCACGACGCGCGCGGCCGTTCGCGCATGCGGTTCGCTTCAAGATCGACGAGTGCGCCGTGGGCGCGCAGGTAGTCGCGCTCCGCGTCGGTCATGCGCGGGTGGCCATGCGGCTCGCGATACCACGCGAACCACAGCGCGGCGAGCGCGATGCCGAGCAGCCCCATCCACAGGAATACGTGTTCCCAGCCGAGCGCATGCGTGAGCCACGCCATCGCCGGCGTGAACAGCACGACGGCCATGTATTGCGCGGAATTGAACAGCGCGGATGCGGTGCCGCGTTCGGCCGTCGGGAACCAGCAGGCGACGATCCGCGAATTGGCCGGAAACGCCGGCGACTCGACGAGACCGAGCATGAAGCGCATCACGAACAGCGCGAGCGTCGCGGCCGCGCCGTGCACGGCGAACCCGCCGACCGTGCCTTGCAACATCGTGAATATCGACCACAGCAGCAGGCTCAGACCGTACACGCGCCGCGCGCCGAAGCGATCGAGCAGCCAGCCGCCCGGAACCTGGCCGATCGCATAGGCCCACGCGAACGCCGAAAAGACGATGCCGAGTTGGACGGGCGTGAGTCCGAGGTCGTGCGCGACGCCGGTGCCGGCGATCGACATCGTCGCGCGGTCCGCATAATTGATGACGGTGACCGCGAAAATCAGCGCGAGGACCGCATAACGGACGCGGCCGATCGTGCGCGACGCGGCGGGCGATGCGGCGAGCGCAGCGCCGCTGGATCGATTGGACATGCGTGTCTCCTGGCCCCCGTCGTGCGGAGGCATCCGGTGTTGTAACGGAAGACTGGCGCCACGCTCAGCGCGTGACGCTGGTCGGCGGGCGCTGGCCCGCGAAGCACGCGGCGAGGTTCGCGAGCACGATGCGCCCCATTTGCTCCCGCGTCTCATGCGTGGCGCTCGCGCGGTGCGGCTGCACGACGACGCGATCGAGTTCGAGCAGCGCGGCCGGCACATGCGGTTCGTTCGCGAACACGTCGAGCCCGGCGCCGGCGATCGTGCCGTCGGACAGCGCGCGCACGAGCGCGGCTTCGTCGATCAGCTTGCCGCGCGCGACATTGATCAGGAATCCTTTCGGGCCGAGCGCGGCGAGCACGTCGGCCGTCACCAGCACATTGCCGTGATCGGCCGACGCCGCGATCATGAGCACGTCGCTGTCGCGCGCGAGCGCGGCGAGGTCGGGCACGAAGCGATAGCCGCTGTCGCGATGCTCGCGCGGGCCGAAGTAACTGACGGGCATCCGGAACGCCTGCGCGCGCCGCGCGATCGCGCGCCCGACGCGGCCGAGTCCGACGATGCCGAGCCGCTTGCCCGTGACCTGCGTCGCGAGCGGCTGGGCCGTCTTGCCCCAGCGGCCGGCGCGCACGATCCGCTCGCCGGCGCCGAGGTCGCGCAGCGTCATCAGGATCAGCCCCAACGCCATGTCGGCGACGTCGTCGGTCAGCACGTCGGGGGTGGTCGTCACGTGGATGCCGCGCGCCCGCGCGCGGTCGAGATCGACCGCGTCGGTGCCGATGCCGCTGATCGCGATGATCTCGAGCGCGGCGAGCCGGTCCATCAGCGCGGCGGACAGGCCGTTCGCGCCGCCGGTCACGACGCCGCGAATGCGCGGCGCCACGCGATCGAGCAGCGCGTCCGGCTCCTCGGCCGCATACAGTCGATGCACGGTGTAACGGGCGGACAGTTCGGCGTCGATGGTGTCGGGGAGCGGCTGCGTCAGCAGGATATCGATGGTCATGAGGGTCTCGGTCGTCGTGCGCGACGTGGGCCGCGCATCCGGAGGAACCGAGTATAGAAATCGCATCGATATCGGTCTAACATCAAAAGACTATCGATTGATTCAAGATTTGAATGATTGAACTGCACCAGCTTCGCTGCTTCGTCGCGGTTGCCGAGGAACTGCATTTCGGCCGAGCGGCCAGGCGGCTCTTCATGACCCAGCCGCCGCTCAGCCGGCAAATCCAGTTGCTCGAGCATGCGCTCGGCATCGCGCTGCTCGAGCGCAACAGCCGGCAGGTCAGCCTGACCGCGGCCGGCGAACGCTTCCTGCGCGACGCGCGGCACATCCTCGAATTCTCCGCGCGTGCCGAGCAGGCCGCGCAGCGCGTCGCGCACGGCGGGGCCGGGCGCATCACGCTCGGTTTCACGGCCGTCAGTGCGTACCGGATGATCCCGGTGCTGCTCGCGCATGCCGCGCATGCGTTGCCGGACGTCGACGTCGAACTGCGCGAAATGGTGTCGACCGTGCAGATCGACGCGCTCGCGTCGCGGATGCTCGACGCGGGTTTCGTCCGCCAGCGCGCCGCGCGCCAGCCGCTCGAATACCGGCTCGTGCAGCGCGAACCGATGCTCGTCGCGGTCGCGGAAGGCGCGCCGCTCGCGGCCTACGCGCAGATCGGCCCCGACGAGCTCGACCGGCAGCCGTTCATCGCGTATTCGCCGAATGAGGGCAAGTATTTCCACGACATGATCTCCGGGATGTTCGCAGGCGCCGGGCGTCTGCCGAACTACCTGCACTACGTCGGCCAGACGCATACGATCCTCGGCCTCGTGCGCGCGGGGCTCGGCGCGGCGCTGGTGCCCGCGTCGGCGCGCGAGCTTCATGTGGACGGCGTGGTGTTCCGGCCGCTGGCGGGTGCGAACGTGGCGGCCGAGTTGTATCTCGCATGGCGCGCGGACAACGACAATCCGGCGCTGCCGGTGTTCAACGCGATGGTCGAGCGGTTTCTGACCGGCAACCCGGACGACGCGGGCGTTGAGCGGCGCTTGCCTGCATGAGCGGAGCGTCCTTGCGCGCCGAAAAGTCTGTCGTCTGATGATTCGGCCCGTCGGTGTCGGTCGTCTCGCCGACGGCTGAAACACGTGAGAAACAGTGATTTTTCATCCGGATTTGGCAAGAAACAAATCCACGTACTCCTCGTCATTTCATCCTGGACAGGGGAAACCCTCATTTTTCTCTCATCGGTCGTCGCATTACTGTATCGATACACTAAATCGATACAGTTGCGTCGCGAGGCGCACTCGCAAAGGAGACGGCTCATGAGTACCTATACCCGGCGGCGCTTTCTGCAGACGCTGTCCGCCGCTACGCTCGCGACCGCTGGCGGCTTGCCGGAAGCCGTGCGCGCGCAGCAGCCGGTCGTCACGCTGCGCTGCTCGTCGTCGATGCCGGCCGACCAGAACGCCGCGCACTACGTGTGGTACCAGCGTCTCGCCGCGAACCTGAAGGCGAGCGTGGGCGATGCGATTCGGGTCGACTACTTTCCGAACAGCCAGCTCGGCAAGGAAAGCGATGTCGTGCAGCAGGTCAAGATCGGCGCGATCGACATGATGATCGCGGGTTCGTCGATCTGGGCCACGATCGCACCGGAGCTCGGGATGCTCGATCTCGGCTACCTGTTCGACAGCTACGCGCATGTCGCGAAGGCGCTCGACGGCCCGGTCGGCACGAGCCTGAACGCGCTGCTGCAAAAGCGCGCGGGATGCTCGGTGCTGACCTGGGGCTCGCATTTCGGCGGGCGCTGCGTGTTTACGAAGCAGCCGGTGACGGCGCTGCCCGGGCTGAAGGGGACGAAGCTGCGCGTGCTGCCGACGCCCGCGTTCATGGATACCTTCAAGGCGATGGGCGCGGTGCCGACGCCGATCCCGTTCGGCGAGCTGTACATGGCCGTGCAGACGGGCGTCGTCGACGGTCTCGAACACGATCCCGCCACGGTGCTCGCGAGTCGCTTCGACGAGATCGTGAAGTCGTGCTGGCAATCGCAACACGTGTTCGCGGCGATGACCGTCGTGATGGGGCGGCGTGCGCTCGACCGGATTCCGGCCAATCTGCGGCCGGCTTTCGACCGCGCGGTGGCCGACGCAACCGTGCAGCAGCGCGCGATTGCCGCGCAGAAGGCCGCGCAGGCGGAGCAGGCGCTGAAGCAGCGCGGCATGTCGTTTCACCCGCTGGCCGATGGCGAGCGCGCGGCGCTGCGGCAGACGATGCACGACCGCCTGTATGTGGCGTTCGCGAAGCAGTATCCGGCCACCGCGCCGCTCTTTCCGGCGATCGCCGCCGCGCGGGGTTGAGCGATGGACATGCATTCCGTCTCGGGCGCCGCGCCGGCGCCCGCCGCAGGCCGGCCGGCGCATCGCGCCGCCCGCGTGCTGGATGCGGTGCTGCGCGGGATCGAGATCCTGTCGGCCGCGGTGCTCGCCGTCGACGTGCTCGTCGTGTTCGTGTCGGTCGTGTTCCGCTATTTCCTGCACGACCCGGTCGACTGGGCCGAGGAAGTGGCGAGCGCGCTGATGATCGTGCTGGTGTTCTTCGGCGCGGCGGCGGTGCTCGGGCGCAGCCAGCATGTCGGCATCGACGTGTTTCGCGGCCTGCTGCCGGCACGCTGGCAGGGCGCGTTGATCCAGGTCGGCCACTGGATCGTGGCGGCCGTTGCGCTGAACCTGCTGGTGTCGTCATGCCAGTTGCTCGCGGATTCGTACGACCAGATGACGACGGGCGGCTTGCCGGGCTGGATCAACGGGTATCCGATGATGTTCGGCGCACTGTTCATGACGGTATTCGCGCTCGCCAATGCGTTGAACGCGCCGCGCCGCCGGGTGATCCGCACGTTCGCGTGCTGTGCGGCGCTCGCGGCCGCCATATACGGCTGGAACGCGCTGTGGCCCGCGCATGCGGTCGCGCCCGGCACGCTGCTCGTCGCGGGCTTCGTCGGCGGGCTGGTGCTCGGCGTGCCGATCGGGTTCGTGCTGGCGTTTTCGGCGCTGCTGTATTTCCTCGCGGATCCGACGCTGCCGCTGCTCGTCTACTCGCAACAGGTGATGGCCGGGGCCGATCACTTCGTCCTGCTCGCGGTGCCGTTCTTCGTGCTGGCGGGGCTGCTGATGGAGTCCAACGGGATGTCGGCGCGGCTCGTCGAACTGCTGCTGCGGATGTTCGGACGCGTGCGGGGCGGGCTCGGCCTGATCGTGATCTTCGCGACGGCCTGCTTTTCCGGCGTGTCGGGCTCGAAACTGGCCGATATCGCGGCGGTGGGCGGCGTCGTGATGCCGGCCGTGCGCCGCGCGCGGCAGGACCCGAACGAAACCGCCGCGCTGCTCGCGTGCAGCGCGGTGATGGCCGAGACGATTCCGCCGTGCGTGAACATGATCATCATGGGCTTCGTCGCGAACATCTCGATCGCCGGGCTGTTCGTCGCGGGGATCGTGCCGGCGGCCGTGCTCGCCGCGTCGCTCGCGGTCGTGACGGTGGTCACCGGGCGCAAGATCGACGTGGCCGAGGTATTCGGCGAGCGTCGCGCGTGGCTGCCGCTCGCGGGCGGCGCGCTCGTCGCGCTGGTCATGGTCGCGATGATCGGCAAGGGCGTGACGTCGGGGATCGCGACGTCGACCGAAGTGTCCGCGTTCGCGGTGGTCTATGCACTCGTCGTGGGCTGGCTCGCGTTCCGCGAACTGACGTGGCGCTCGGTCGGCCGCGTATTCGTGCGCGCCGCGTCGATGGCGAGCGGCATCCTGTTCATCGTGGCCGCGGCGTCGAGCGTGTCGTTCGCGCTGTCGATCGAGCAGATTCCAGCCCTCGTCTCGGGCACAATGACGGCGTTTGCCCATCAGTACGGCGCGACGATGTTCCTGCTGCTGTCGGCGCTGCTGATGATCGTGTTCGGCGCCGTGCTCGAAGGCGCGCCCGCGCTGATCATCTTCGGGCCGCTGCTCGCGCCGATCGCGCTGCAGCTCGGCATCCATCCGCTGCATTTCGGCACGGTCGTGGTGGTGGCGATGGGGTTCGGGCTGTTCGCGCCGCCGGTCGGGCTCGGGCTGTTCACGACGTGCGCGATCACGGGCACCGAGGTCGGGCGCGTGGCCCGGCCGATGGTGAAATATCTGCTGGTGCTGTTCGCTGCCCTCGTGGCGCTGATCTTCGCACCGGCGTTTTCGTTGTGGCTGCCGGCCCATTTCGGCCTGTAGCCCGTTCCATGCAAGACGACATGAGTACGATTCAGGACGTGGCCCGTCATGCGGCCGTTTCGGTCAGCACGGTTTCGAACGTGCTCAACGGACGCACCGACCAGATGAAGCCGGAAACGCTCGAACGCGTGAAGGCGGCGATGGATGCGCTGCAGTACCGGCCGAGCACGCTCGCGCGCCAGCTCAAGACGGGGCAGACGCCGCTCGTCGGGCTGCTGGTGCCGTCGATGGCGAACCCGATGTACGGCTACATCGCACGCGAGGTCGAGGCCTGCGCGCAGGAACGGTATGGTCATCGCGTGCTGATCGGCAACACGTACCGCGATGCGCGAAAGGAGGCGTCGTTCTTCGACGATCTCTGCGCGCATGGCGTGCGGCGCGTGATCGTGATCTCGTCGCTCGCCGACGAAAGCCACCTCGAGCGCGCGGCCGAACGCGGGATGACGGTCGTCAGCTACGACCGTCGCGCGACGCCCGGCGAGCAATCGAAGGTCGATCACGTGACGGCCGACAACGAGGCGGCCGCGCGGCTCGCGACGCGCCGCCTCGTCGATGCGGGCCATACGCGGCTCGCGTTCGCGACCGTGGCCGGCATCACCGTGAGCCGCAGCGACAAGATCCGCGGGTTTCTCGCCGTGGCGAGCGAGGCGGGCGGCGCCACGCAGGCCCGCGTGCTCGACGGCGGCCCCGCGAACGAATACGGCGACTCGGTGATCGTCGACGTCGGGCGTGCGCTCGGCGTCGAGCTCGCGGCCGATCCGGCGCGGCCGACCGGCATCGTCGCGGTCAACGACCTGTTCGCGCTCGGCCTGATGGCCGGGCTGCGCGACGGCGGGCTGCGGGTGCCGGACGATGTGTCCGTCATCGGGATGGACGGTCATTTCCTGGCGGCGATCTCGTGCCCGGCGCTGACCACGGTGCAACTGCCGGTCACTGAAATGGCCGGCGAGATGGTGCGGCGCGTGATGCGGCAGGAGGGCGACGTGCCGTCCGCCCCCGGGCAATGCGTGTTCGCTGACGTGACGCTCGTCGAGCGCGCATCGGTGGCGCCGCCGCCGGATGCGGCCGGTACGAGCGGAGGTCGCGCATGACGCGCGTCTACGTCACGCATCCGACCGGGATGATCGACCACTACTTCGGCGCCAGGGCGTTGCGCGCGCTGGGCGCGCTCGCGGACGTCACCTGCAACCCGCACGATCGCGAACTCGGCACGGACGAACTGATTGCCGCCGCGCAGGGATGCGACGCGATCATCGCGTACCGGCAGACCCCCGCGCCTCGCGAACTGTTCGCGGGGCTGCCCGCACTCGCCGCGTTCCTGCGTTGCGCGGTCGACATCCGCACGATCGACGTCGCCGCGGCGAGCGCGTTCGGCGTACTGGTCACGCAGGCGAGCCCCGGCTTCGGGCCGGCCGTCGCCGAGTGGGTCGTCGGCGCGATGATCGACCTCGCGCGCGGGATCGGCGGTTACGCGGATGCATACCATCGTGGCGCGCCGCCGGTGCCCCGGATGGGACGCGAGCTGCGCGGCAGCACGCTCGGCCTGATCGGCTACGGGCAGATCGCGCGTCATCTCGCACCGATCGCGACGGCGCTCGGGATGCGCGTGCTCGTCAGCGATCCTTACGTGCGGGTCGACTCGCCGCCGCTTGAACAGGTCGATTCCGCAACGTTGCTGCGCGATGCGGATTACGTCGTCTGTCTTGCGCCGGCCACGCCGGCCACCGCGAACCTGATCGATGCGGCGGCATTCGCCGCGATGAAGCCGGGCGCGTATTTCATCAATGCGTCGCGCGGCGAACTCGTCGACGAGCAGGCGCTTGCAGACGCGCTCGACGGCGGCCGGCTCGCCGGCTGCGCGCTCGACGTCGGTCGCGCGGCGGACCAGATGCCGTCCCCCGTGCTTGCCGCGCATCCGCGCGTCATCGCGACCCCGCACATCGGCGGGTTGACGCTGCCGGCGATCGAACATCAGGCGCTGGAGACGGTCGACCAGCTTGCCGCGCTGCTCGACGGACGTGTGCCGAACGGCGCGATCAACGCCGCGCAGGCGACGCGGCTCGCGCGCTGGCGCAGGTCGAGCGCATCCGTCGGCCAGGGCCTGCAATGACGCGCGACGGGGCAGACAGCAGGCGGTTCCCGGATGCGTGCGATTGCCATATCCATATCTACGACGATGCGTATCCGCTCGCGCCGACGGCGACGTTTCGGCCGCCCCATGCGCCGGTGGATGCATATCGGCGCATGCAGCGGGCGCTCGGCCTCACGCGTGTGGTCGTCGTGCAGCCGACCGGCTATGGCTTCGACAACCGCTGCACGCTCGACGCATTGGCCGCGTTCGGCCCGCAGGCGCGTGGCGTCGCGACGTTGCCGATCGACGTGCCGGACGCCGAGCTGGAACGTCTGCATGCCGCCGGCATGCGCGGCGTGCGGTTCATGATGCTGGCGGGCGGCACCGCGCAATGGGGCGATCTGGAGCGGATGGCCGCGCGGATCGCGCCGCTCGACTGGCATATCGACCTGCAGTTCGACGGTCGCACGCTGTGCGATATCGAACCCGCGCTATCGCGGCTGCCGGCGCGCGTGGTGATCGATCACACGGGCAAATTCCTGACGCCCGTCGCACCGGATGCGCCGTCCTTCCTCGCACTGCGACGCCTGCTCGATCGCGGCCACGCATGGGTGAAGCTGTCCGCGCCGTACGAGACGTCGCGATCCGGCGCGCCGGGCTACGACGACGTCGCGCGCCTTGCCGCCGTGCTCGCGCGCGGCCATTCGGCGCGCTGCGTGTGGGGCAGCAACTGGCCGCACCCGAATGCATCGCCGATGCCCGACGATGCGCGCCTGCTCGGCTGGCTGCGCGATTGCGCGGCCGACCATGCGACGGCTCGCGCAATCCTGGTCGACAACGCAGCTGCGCTCTACGGATTCCACACCGATACGCGGCGCGATGACGCGACTTGACGCGCTGTCGATCCGGACGCATTTTGCGATTGCGGCCCGGTGACGGCGGCGCGAAGCGAAGGAGGGGAAGGACTGGAAGACATGCGCGCGGCCCGGCGGAGAACATCCGCCCGGCCGCGTGCATCGGGACGTCAATGCGTGAACGACAGGAACAGATAAGCGGCGAACAGCGCGACGTGCACGACGCCATGCAGCACCGTCGTGCGCCCCTGGCTCAGCGTGAGCGTGCTGACCAGCAGCGTGAGCGCCAGCAGGACCGTTTCCATCGCGCCGATCCCGAGCGTGAGCGGCTGGCCGACCCAGATGAATACGGCGGCGACGGTCGGGATCGTGAGCCCGATGCTCGCGAGCGCCGAACCGAGCGCGAGGTTCATGCTGGTCTGCAGGCGGTTCGCACGCGCGGCGGTGACGGCGGCGAGCCCTTCCGGCAGCAGCACGAGCGCGGCGATCACGATACCGACCGCGGCTTCGGGCGCGCCGAGCTTCAGCACTGCATGCTCGACGGCCGGCGACAGCAGCTTCGCGAGCAGCACGACGGCGACGAGGCTCGCGAACAGCAGCACCATGCTGATGATCGCGGTGCGGTTGCTCGGCGCCGCCGCGTGCACCGCTTCGTCCGCGCTGTCGTGTGCGGCGAGGAAGTAGTCGCGGTGGCGCACGGTCTGCACGAACACGAACGCGCCGTACAGCACGAGCGACGCCACACCGGCGAACGCGAGCTGCGATTTCGAGAAGAACGGGCCCGGTGCGGCGCTCAGGTAGTTCGGCATCACGAGCGACAGCACCGACAGCGACGCAAGCACCGCGAGCGCCTTGCTCGCGCCGCGCCCCTGGAAATCCTGTTCGCCGTGCTTCCATGCGCCGACCAGCAGGCAGATGCCGACGATGCCGTTACAGATAATCATCACGGCGGCGTACACGGTGTCGCGGGCGAGGCCCGACTTCTCGGGGCCCGCGCCGAGCATTACCGACACGATCAGCGCGACCTCGATGACGGTCACGGCGACCGCGAGCACCAGCGTGCCGAACGGTTCGCCGACGCGGTGCGCGACGACTTCCGCATGGTGGACGGCGGCGAACACGGCGCCGGCGAGCGCGGCGGCGAACACCGCGATGGCGAGGCCTTCGGCCGGCACGACGCGCGACAGCGCGAGTACCAGCCACGCGGCAAGCGGGGCCCAGAGGGTCCAGCGCGGGAGCTGGTTGGACGAGAGCGGCATGAGGGATTCCTTATGCGAGTGGCGGCGCGCGACGCGCCGTCACGGGTTGACGAAGCCCGGCCGTACTATCCGCCGAACGAGGACGATGAAACCGATGGGTGGCGACACGCAGCGGTGCCGCCCTGGGTTCGCTGCCGCGAGGCGGCGACGGCGCGGGCGGGCCGAAGCCCGTCGCGGGATGAAACGATTCGATGCGGTTGCCCGCTGACAGCGAGACGAGCAACACGTGGCGACGCGCGGGCCGGGCTCGATTCGCCCCCGAAAAGGGAGCGATGGACGGCGGTGATGGCGCGGCACATGTCTCCCCTGGAATCCGGCAATTTGTCGAATTTTATCAGGCGATCGGGGGTCGCTATCTCATATTCGAATCATTACATTGACCTTTCTGTTTATAAAAAGTGCCCCGACCTGCCGATTTTTTGTCGTTGCAGCTTCCGTAACGGTGTCTTGCACCGCACATTCGGGCTCGCCCTGACATAAACATACCGACCGGTCGGTTTATAATCGCTCGCATTTCCACTTCATGACGGATCGCAAGCGATGGCTGTTTTCTCTGCACATTCGGTGAACTCGGGCGCGCTGGCGCCGTCGGCCGTCGTCGGCGTGATCGGCGCCGGCGCGATGGGGGCGGGCATTGCACAGGTCGCGGCCGCGGCCGGCCATCCGGTGCTGCTGTACGACCTGAACGAAGCGGCCTGCGACAAGGCGCTGGCCGGTATCCGCGCGCAGTTCGCGCGGCTCGCGGAGAAGGGCCGGCTCGAACCGGCGCAGGCCGACGCGGCCGGCAACCGAATTCGCGCGGTGCGCGCGCTGGCCGACTTCGCGGGCGCCGCGCTGATCGTGGAGGCGGCGGCCGAACGGCTCGATGTGAAGCGCGAGATCTTCGCGACCCTCGAACGTCATGTCGACGACGCATGTGTGCTGGCGACCAACACGTCGTCGATCTCGATCACGTCGATCGCGGCCGGGCTGCGCGTGCCGCAACGCGTCGCCGGCCTGCATTTCTTCAACCCGGCGCCGCTGATGGCGCTCGTCGAGGTGGTCAGCGGGCTCGCGACCGCGCCCGAGGTCGCGCAGATGCTGCATGCGACCGCCGCCGCGTGGGGCAAGCAACCGGTGATGGCGAAATCGACGCCGGGCTTCATCGTAAACCGCGTCGCGCGGCCGTATTACGCGGAGGCGCTGCGCGTGCTGAACGAGCAGGGCGGCACGCCGGCCACGATCGACGCGGTGATGCGCGAAGCCGGCGGGTTCCGGATGGGGCCGTTCGAGCTGATGGACTTGATTGGTCACGACGTGAATTTCGCGGTGACCGAGTCGGTGTTCCGCGCGTACTTCAACGATCCGCGCTACACGCCGTCGCTGATCCAGCAGGAGCTCGTGAACGCGGGCTTTCTCGGGCGCAAGTCCGGGCGCGGGTTCTACTCGTATGCGGAGGGCGCGACGCCGCCCGCTCCCGATCTCGAACCTGCGCGCACCGCGCCGGCCGACGTCGTGCTGTTTGCGCAGGACGGCCCGGCCGCCGCGCTGCATGCGCGCTTCGTCGAACGCACCGCGAACGCGCGGCGCCACGACGCGCATGCCGACGAACTGCTCGCCGTGGCCGGCCGCGCGTCGATCGCGCTGACCGACGGCCGTACGGCGACCGCGCGCGCCGCCCAGACGGGCGTGGCGGATCTCGTGCTCGTCGACCTCGCGCGCGATTACGCGCAGGCCGGGCTCGTCGCGCTGACGCGCGCGCTCCAGTGCAGCGACGCCGCTTACGCGGACGCGGTCGGCCTGTTCCAGCAGGCGGGCTTTCGCGTCGTCGGCGTCGCGGATGTGCCCGGGATGGTCGCGATGCGCACCGTCGCGATGCTCGCGAACGAGGCGGCCGACACGGTGAACCAGGGCGTGTGCTCGCCGGCCGATCTCGATCTCGCGATGGAGAAGGGCGTGAACTACCCGTGCGGCCCGCTCGCGTGGGCCGATGCGATCGGGATCGGCCGCGTGCATCGCGTGCTGTCGAATCTGGCGGCCAGCTATGGCGAGGACCGCTATCGCGTGTCGCCGCGCCTCGCCGCGCTGCATGCGGCCGGCCGCACGTTCCGGTCATGACCGCTTCGTCACTTCGAACACGACAACGACATCACTCCATTGGAGGAGCACCCCGATGACTCACCCGACGCATCCCGCCGCCGCCCTCGAGCCGATCGAGACCGCCAGCCGCGACGAACTGCAGGCGCTGCAGCTCGACCGCCTCAAGTGGTCGCTGCGCCACGCGTACGACAACGTCCCGCACTATCGGCGTACGTTCGATGCGGCGGGTGTGCATCCGGACGATCTGAAGTCGCTCGCCGATCTCGCGAAATTCCCGTTCTCGACCAAGAGCGACCTGCGCGACAACTATCCGTTCGGCCTCTTCGCGGTGCCGCGCGAGCAGGTCGTGCGCGTGCACGCGTCGAGCGGCACGACCGGCAAGCCGACCGTGGTCGGCTACACCGCGCGCGACATCGACACGTGGGCGAACGTGACCGCGCGCTCGATCCGCGCGGCCGGCGGCCGCCCGGGCGATACGCTGCACAACGCGTTCGGCTACGGCCTGTTTACCGGCGGTCTCGGGATTCACTACGGCGCGGAGCGGCTCGGCTGCATGGTCGTGCCGATGTCCGGCGGGCAGACCGAGAAGCAGGTGCAGCTGATTCGCGATTTCGAGCCGAAGATCATCCTCGTCACGCCGTCGTACATGCTGAACCTGATCGACGAGATGGTGCGGCAGGGGATGGACCCGGCCGAATCGTCGCTGAAGATCGGCATCTTCGGCGCCGAGCCGTGGACGCAGGCGCTGCGCAACGAAGTCGAGACGCGCGTGGGCATCGACGCGCTCGACATCTACGGGCTGTCGGAAGTGATGGGCCCGGGCGTCGCGTGCGAATGCGTCGAGACGAAGGACGGCCCGGTGATCTGGGAGGACCATTTCTACCCGGAGATCATCGATCCCGTCACCGGCGAAGTGCTGCCCGACGGCAGTGAGGGCGAGCTCGTGTTCACGTCGCTGACGAAGGAGGCGATGCCGGTGATCCGCTACCGCACGCGCGACCTCACCGCGCTGCTGCCGCCGACCGCGCGCGCGATGCGCCGGCTCGCGAAGATCACCGGCCGCTCCGACGACATGCTGATCGTGCGCGGCGTGAACGTGTTCCCGAGCCAGATCGAGGAGATCGTCGTCGCGCTGCCGCAGTTGTCGGGCCAGTTTCAGATCACGCTGTCGCGCGACGGTCACATGGACCGGCTCGACCTCGCGGTCGAGCTGCGCTCCGAGGCGGCGGCGTCCGTCACCGACGGCGATCGCGCGGCACTCGCGCGCGAGCTGCAGCACCGGATCAAGACGATGGTCGGCGTGTCGTCCGGCGTGACGGTGCTGGCGGCCGGCGGTATTCCCGCGAGCGCGACCGGGAAGGCGCGACGCGTGATCGATCGCCGCCAGGCTGCCTGATTTCGATGTATGCAGTTCTACCCGAGGAAACCTGTTCGATGGATGAATTGAAGACCCTGGCCGTCACGGTCGATGCGCGCGGCATCGCGACCGTCGCGCTGCAGCGCGGCGACGTGCTGAACGCGTTCGACGAGACGATGATCGCGGAACTCACCGATGCATTCACGACGCTCGGCCGGCGCGAAGACGTACGCGCGATCGTGCTGCGTTCGGATGGCCGCGCATTCTGCGCGGGCGCCGACCTGCAGTGGATGCAGCGCGCGAGCGCGAACGACGCGGCCGCGAACCTGCGTG
This sequence comes from Burkholderia sp. AU17457, assembly GCF_002223255.1. Taxonomy (NCBI): domain Bacteria; kingdom Pseudomonadati; phylum Pseudomonadota; class Betaproteobacteria; order Burkholderiales; family Burkholderiaceae; genus Burkholderia; species Burkholderia sp. AU17457. The sequence continues at coordinate 1,298,711 of NZ_NKFB01000005.1, read as the reverse complement.
ACGCCGAGCGGTTCGCCGCGATGATGCGCGCGATCCGGCAATGCCCGAAACCGACGGTCGCACGCGTGCAGGGCCACGCGTTCGGCGGCGGCGTGGGCCTGTGCGCGGCGTGCGACATCGTGATCGCGAGCGACCACGCGCGCTTTTCGGTGAGCGAAGCGCGCTTCGGGATCCTGCCGGCCGTGATCGGCCCGTATCTGGTCGAGGCGGTCGGCCAGCGCCAGGCGCGCCGGCTTGCGTTGACCGCGACGCAGCTCGCGGCCGCCGAAGCCGTCGCGATCGGCCTGATCCATCAGGCCGTGCCGCTCGATGCGCTCGACGACGCGCTCGAGCGGACGCTCGCGGAACTGGGCCGCAACGGCCCGCACGCGCTGATGGAGATCAAGCGCTTTTTCGATGCGATCGGCGAGTACCCGCCGTCGGACGAACGCGCGGCGTTCACCGCGCAGACGATCTCCCGCGTGCGGGCGACGCCGGAAGCGAAGGAGGGTTTCGCGGCCTTCTTCGCGAAGCGGCCGCCGGCGTGGGAGCCGGGCGCCGAATAAGGCTGCGCGACGAACGTCCACGACGATCGACGGCGGAACCGGGCCGGCCGCATTTTGCGTCTCGGGCGCGAGCGCTTGCACTACAATGCGTGACCCCCGGCGCGCTGCCGGCCCCGTCCCGACCGATGCTTCGCACGATGATCGTCAATCGCCTTGTCTCCGAGATCCTGTTCGGCTTTACCGGCCTGATCGGCATCATCAATCCGATCGGCATCGCGTTCCTGTTTCTCGAACGAACCGAGGCGCTCACCGCGCACGAACGGGATTTGCTCGCGCGGAAGGTCGCGTTCAATGCGTTCGTCGTGCTGATGGTCGCGTTCTTCGCCGGCACGCCGGTGCTGCATTTCTTCGGGATCTCGATGGAAGCGCTGCGGATCGGCGGCGGCTTCGCGGTTGCCGTGGCCGGCTGGCAGATGCTGAACGAACCGGACGGGCCGGGCGGCGGCGATACGCCGGTCAAGCCGATCGACGCGAACGCGATCATGACGCGCGCGTTCTTCCCGTTGACGGTGCCGCTGACCGTCGGCCCCGGCTCGATCGCGACCGCGATCGCGCTGAATGCGAACCGCACGCACAAGCTGTCGGAATTCATGCTGTCGAGCATCGTGTCGATCGCCGTGTCCGTGCTCGTCGCGCTCGTGATCTGGCAGGTCTACAGCCGCTCCGCGTTGCTCGCGCGCTACCTCGGCAGCGAAGGGACCAAGGTCGCGAAGCGCGTGTCGGCGTTCCTGCTGCTGTGCATCGGCGTGCAGATCATGCTGACCGGCTTCTCCGCGTTCCTGCAGCCGATCGCCGACCAGGCCAAGTAAGCGAAGCCTTCCGGTTCGTCCTTCGAGGTTCAACCTTTCACGCAGCCTGCACGCGGCGCGCGGTCATACGCGTTCGCGGCGTGCGGGATACCATGCAACGTCTGGCGGATGCGCGGCGCGCATCCGGCCGCAACCCCCAACTTGAGTGGCGAGGCGTGCAATGGAATACGTGAAATTCGGGTCGACCGGGCTGGACGTGTCGAAGCTGGTGCTGGGCTGCATGACGTTCGGCGAGCCGTTGCGCGGCACGCACCCGTGGACGCTGCCGGAAGCAGAAAGCCGCCCGATCATCCAGCGGGCGGTCGAGGCCGGCATCAACTTCTTCGATACCGCGAACATGTATTCGGACGGCACGTCCGAGGAGATCGTCGGTCGCGCGCTGCGCGATTTCGCGAAGCGCGACGACGTCGTGATCGCGACGAAGGTGTTCTACCGGATGCGGCCGGGGCCGAACGGCGCGGGTCTGTCGCGCAAGGCGATCATGACCGACATCGACCAGAGCCTGAAGCGGCTCGGCACCGACTACGTCGATCTCTACCAGATTCACCGCTGGGACTACGGCACGCCGATCGAGGAGACGCTCGAGGCGCTGCACGACGTCGTGAAGGCCGGCAAGGCCCGCTATATCGGCGCGTCGTCGATGTTCGCGTGGCAGTTCGCGAAGGCGCTGCACACGTCGAAGCAGAACGGCTGGACCCGCTTCGTCAGCATGCAGAACCACCTGAACCTGCTGTATCGCGAAGAGGAGCGCGAAATGCTGCCGCTGTGCGAGGATGAACGCATCGCGGTGATCCCGTGGAGCCCGCTCGCACGCGGGCGCCTGACGCGCAACTGGGACGAATCGTCGGAACGGCAGCAGAAGGACGACGTCGGCCAGCGGCTGTACGACGCGACGGCCGACGCCGACAAGGCGGTCGTCGAGGCCGTCGCGGCGATCGCCGCCGCGCGCAACGTGCCGCGGGCGCAGGTCGCGCTGGCGTGGGTCGCGCAAAAGCGCGGCGTGACCGCGCCGATCGTCGGCATTTCGAAGCCGCAGCAACTGGACGATGCGCTCGGCGCGCTCGCGCTGAAGCTGACCGACGACGAGATCGCCACGCTCGAACGCCCGTACGTGCCGCACGCGGTGGCCGGTTTCAACTGAGCGGCCGCGCGGGCGGCGCCGGTGCCGGCGTCGCGATCAGCGCGCGGCGGCGAGCATCGGGTAGGTGAACAGGCCGAAGTGGACGACGTTCAGCCCCGCATGCGCGAGCGCGGCGGCGAGCAGGCCGCCGCGCCGCCACGCGACCCCGTAGCCGACGCCGGCCACCGTGCCGAGCACGATCCATGGCCAGCCGCCGGCCGCGTGCGCGGCGCCGAACAGCACCGCGCCGGCTGCGAGCGCGACCCACGGGCCCCATGAGTAGGCATGGAGCACGCGGGTCAGCCCGCCTTGCACGTAGCCGCGGAACAGCGCTTCCTCGGCGAGCGTCACCAGCAACAGGTTGTTCGCGAGCCACAGCCAGCCGGACGGCGGCCATTTGGGCGCCCAGCCGACCATCCCGAACGCGAGCGCGCCGACCAGGCACGCGGCAGCCGTTGCGACGGCCGCCACGACGCCGGTGCGCAGCGCGCGCGACAGCGCGACGTCGGGGGCGACCCACGGCAGCACCCACAGCAGCCACAGGCCGACGAGCGGCTTGTCGAAATTCAGGTACATCGTGAACGGCACGGCGTCCGGCGTGAAGCGGATCGGCCCGATCACGCGCGGATTGTGGAAGCCGGGAATCAGGTGCAGGCTCAGCGCGATCGCGAGCGCGGCAAAGACGAGGTGCGCGGCGATGCGCACCGCGAGCGGGCGCCCGGGCAACACGCCCCAGCCGGCCGCGATCAGCAGCGCGAACGGTGCCAGCGTGATCGGCGCAAGCTGGCCGAACGCCAGCGCGCCCGCATAGCCGAGCGCGGCGAGGCCGATGCTCAGGCCGTGCAGCGGGCGATGCCACGCGAATGCGGCGGCCGCGAACAGGGCGAGCCAGATCGTGGCACACGGAAGGAGCGAAAGGGTCATGACGGGAAACGGATCGGCGGACGAGACGCCGCGCATCATACAGCAGGCGCCGTGACATGCCGCCGGGCAACGGGCCAGCCGCGTGTCAGCGGCCGGCCGTTTCGGTGACGCCGCTGCGGCCCGGGATGTCGACGCTGTTGCGCACGCGCATCCGCCGCCGGTACCAGAACGTCCACAGCAGCAGGCAGCCGAACACCGTGTAGCCCATGACCGGCGACACGACCAGCACGCGTTCGACCGGCCAGTGGAAGACCATCCACCAGCGCAGCAGCATCTCGGTCGTCATGATGGCGCCCCACACGAACGTCATCAGCCGCAGCATCTGCCGCAGGCCCGGCTGCGCATCCCAGACGGCTTCGAAGTGCGCGGCGCCGCCGTCCATCTCGCGGGCCACGGTGGCGCGGGCCAGATAGTAGATCAGCGGGCGTTCGCGGAACAGCGACAGCAGGAACACGATGCCGATCGTGCCCGACCCGATCGACTCGCGCATCAGCAGCGTGCGCGGGCTGCCGCCGAACGCCATCCCGACGATCGACAGCGTGATGCCGAGCAGCACGATGGCCGCCACCGCGTCGACGCGGCGCGAGCGGATGAATTCGACGATCGACCAGATGATCGGCGGAACCGCCGACGCGTACAGCGCGCCCGTTTCGCCGAAATACGGACGCGCGACCCGATAGGCCACCCAGGGCAGCACGAGGTTGACGAAGAGTTCGAGAATCAGTCCGGCTCGCGGTTTCACGGTGCGCCATTCCACGCAGGTCGGGGCGGACGCGCGAAAGGCGCCGTTGTCCCGGTTGCCCCGAAAAGGGTTCGGTCCAGTATATCGAAGAATCGTGCGGGGTTGCGGTGTCGCCTGCCGCGACAGCGATCCGCCGTACCCGAGTGCAGGGCCGGCGGATCGATCGGCGCACGCGGCGGCAGGGCCGGGGCGCCCTGCGCGATCGCGCCGTCGCGTGGCATCGTGTCGCGGCACGTCGTCGATCGGGATGCGTTGGCGGTACGCGAGCCTGCGCGGCGCGGCGTGAATCGATGCCGCGGCCGCGCGTGCGGTCAGGAGACGGCCGGCTGGACGATGATCTTCACGTTGCGGTCCTTGTGGTTGACCAGTTCCTCGAAGCCGCGCGTGACGATGTCGCCGAGCGCGATGCGGCCGGTGATGAGCGGCTGCACGTCGATGCGGCCGTCCGCGATGAAGCGGATCACGTCCGCGAATTCGCCGTTGTACGCGAGCGAGCCGATCACTTCCTTCTCGGTCGACACGATGTCGAAGAAGTTGAACGGCGCCGGTTCCTCGAAGATGCCGACCATCACCGACTTGCCGGCCTTGCGGATCACGTCGATCGCAAGCTTCGCGGTGGTCGTGTGGCCGATGCACTCGAACGACACGTCGGCGCCGTAGCCGCCCGTCAGTGCCCTGACTTCCGCGATCGCGTCGGACGTCTTCGGATCGATCACGACGCTCGCGCCGACCTCCAGCGCCTTCTGCTTGCGCGCGGCCGACATCTCCAGCGCGATCACGCGCCCGGCGCCCGCGGCCTTCGCGCACATGATCGTGCACAGGCCGATCGTGCCCGCGCCGACCACGACGACGGTCTGCCCGACGATGTTGCCGGCCTTCTTCACCGCATGCAGCCCGACCGCGAGCGGTTCGATCAGCGCGCCGGCCTCGGTCGGGAAATCGTCGGGCAGCTTGTACAGCAGTTCGGCCGGCACGTTCACGTATTCGGCGAACGCACCGTTGTTCATCAGCCCGGTGAACGCGAGGTTCTCGCAGATGTTGTACAGCCCGTGCCGGCAGTACCAGCAGGTGCCGCAATGCTGGCACGCGTCGGCCGTCACGCGGTCGCCGACCGCGAAGCCCGACACGCCCGCGCCGAGTTCGGCGATTTCGCCGCTGAACTCGTGGCCGAGGATGCACTGGCCCTTCAGGCCGGTCAGCGGATGCGGTGCGTCGACCGGGATGAACACCGGCCCGGCGACGTATTCGTGCAGGTCGGAGCCGCAGATGCCGCACCAGTGCACGCGAATCGTGACCCAGCCTGCGGGCGGGCGCTCCGGAACGGGAACCTGTTCGACGCGGATGTCGTGGCGGCCATGCCAGACGGCGGCTTTCATGCTGGGCGGGGTGATCGATACCGGTGTGCTCACGTTGCTGTCTCCGTCAGGTTGTCGTCGGGCGCGCGGCAACGCTGCCGGTGCGCCCGTCGCGCGATTGCGCGATCGACCGGTATGCAGGAACGGGGCCAGCGTGAATCGGGGCTGTGCGTGGCGGTCGGACGGTGCGTGGGACGCGCGCTGCACCATGTCGCTTTCCGCCGTCCCGTAAAGATTCGGAAGAAATGGCGTGTCGAATTTGCTGCGATAGCGAAACGGCGAGTAGAGTGAGACGCCGGGACGTTCGTCTCAGCGCAATGAGACGAATCGCGAGACGAACGGGGCGGGGGACGCGGTTCGATCCGCGTTCAGGCGAGCACTTCGTCCACGGCAACCGTCGCGAGCGGCGTGAATCCGGCGGCGCGGTACAGCGGCTGGCCGGCTTCGGTCGAGATGAGCCACACGCGCTGCGCACCGCGGCGCCGCGCGTGCGCGACGATCGCGGCGAGCAGCTGCGTCGCCAGGCCGCGGCGCCGGTAGGCGTCCGCCGTCCCGAGGCGGTCGACGACGATATCGCGCGGCGACGCGAAGCCGTAGCGCGCGGTGGCCGCGATCTGCCCGTCGACGCGGTGCGCGAACAGGAACGCGGCCGGATTCGGCTGGAACGGCGGAAACGCGCCGCTGGCGTTGAAGGCGGCGATCGCGTCGGGCGTGTCGCAGGCGAGCGTTTGCGCGAGCGCGTCGTCGCCGGACAGCTCATCGATATCGGCGGCCATGAAGTGCTCGTCGGTCAGCCGGCGCGTCCTGCCGTGCAGCGCGGGCGGCAGCGGGGCCGCGCCGTAGCGCGTGATCCACGCGCTGACGGCAAACGGGCCGGCGCCGGCGACGGGCGCACCCTCGATCATGAAATGCTCGAACGGCCGGCCCATCGCGTCGTCGAACTGCACGACATGGCCGTCCGGGCCGTCGTGCAGCGGCGCATCGCGCCGGTCGCGCGCGGCGCAGTATCCGGCGATGAACGCGCGTACGGCCGCCTTGCGGCGCGGGAAGGCGGACCAGGCGTCGTCGAGGGGGAACAGCGTGGCCGGGGCGGGAGAGGCGGTCGGCATGCGTAGGTGCGCAGCGTTGTCAGGGAAGCGACAGCTTAGACCAGGATGTCGTCGCGTGTCGCGCCGGCCATTGCCGCCATCGCCGAAACGGATCGTTGCGCACGCTACCCCTTTACTTGAAGTTAACTTCAATTTGTATCATGTGCGCCAGTCCGATTGCGCGCGCGTGAGACATCCCGTTGCACGCTGCCGCTTCGATGGCGGTGAAGATGACCGAAGCGCCTGCGCGGCCGATGCGGCCATGCTGCCGTCGCGCGGCTACCGGCGCGCCGTCGCTGGCGCGGCGCTCGGTCCGTTCCTGCGGCGCGAACCGATGGGCCGGCGCTGAGGGCGGCGCCTGCGTCGGTCCACCTGCACGGGAGTCCGTCAAGCATGCTCAACACCATGGAAAGCCTGATCTGCGAAGAAGACCGGTCGTGCGACGTGTCCGCATCCGCGCTCGACGAAGAGGACGCGCTGCCGTCGCGCGACGGCATGGTCGCGCATCCGCTCGCGACGATCGGCCGTGCGCCGATTCCGGCGCATGCGACGGCCGCGGCGTCGCCGTTGCGCCCGCAACTGTTCGTCACGGTACTGGAGGCTGGCGACGACGCACTGCTGGTGCGATGGGTCGAGAGCGGACGCTGTCATTACGGCGAGCAGCGCTGGCGCCTGCGCGTCGCGTTGCAGCCTGGTCGCTGCGCGCTCTCGGGGCAGACGATCGAGCCGGGCGAGCCGGTGTTCCGGCCGGTGCGGCGGCCCGTGCCGGCCAACGGTGACGAGATGATCCACCCGGCATCGGTGCCCGGTATGGCCGGTGTGGCGTGCGATCGCGCGCCGGAGGACGACGACGCACGCCATCCGGCCGATGTTCATGGCTGACCATCGGCCGTCCGGCGACGACGTTATTTCTTCAGGTCGTGCCGGTACTGGATGAACCCGGCGTTGTTGGCGAGCTTGTCGTACAACGCGCGCGCGGTCGTGTTGGTCTCGTGCGTGAGCCAGTACACGCGGCTCGCGCCGGCTTCGCGGGCCCGTTCGTACACGGCCTCGATCAGCGCGCCGCCCGCGCCTTGCCCGCGCGCGTCGGGCGCCGTGTACAGGTCCTGCAGGTAGCAGTACGGCCCTTCGGTCCAGCACGAGCGGTGGTAGATCGCATGCACGATCCCGACCAGTGCACCCGACGCGTCGAACGCGCCGAGCACGAACATCGGCTCGTCCGGGTCCATCAGGCGGGCCCAGGTCGTCGCGAACACCGCGTCGCTCAGCGCGGTGTCATAGAACGTCTGGTAACCCTGCCACAGTGGACGCCACGCGGCTTCGTCGGTGGCGACGAGCGGGCGCACCGTCACGCGCGTCGCGTCGTTCGCGCGGCCGGCGGCGTCGCGCGCGGCGGCTTGCGCGTGGCGGATCGCGGTGAGCGACTGGCGCTGGTTGCCTTCGGCGTCGAAGTTCTCCGGCGCGAGCCACGCGTCGAACGCGGCGCGGACGGCCGGCCATTCGCCGTCGATGATCGAGAACCACGCGGTGTCGCGATTGCGGCCGCGGTAGACGATCGCCTGCCGGAACGTGCCTTCGTAGCGGAAGCCGAGGCGCGCAGCCGCCTTGCGCGACGGCGCGTTCAGGTCGTCGCACTTCCATTCGTAGCGCCGGTAGCCGAGCGTGTCGAACGCATACTTCATCAGCAGGAACTGCGCTTCCGTCGACACCGGCGTGCGCTTGAGCAGCGGCGAGAACGTGACGGAGCCGACCTCGATCACACCGTTGGCCGGATCGATGCGCATCAGCGCGAGCGTGCCGACCGCGCGGCCGGTGGCGCGGTCGATCACCGTGTAGTGCAGCGGGTCGGTGCTCGCCTGTGCGCCGCGCGCGTAGTCGCGGTAGCTGGACGCGTCCGCGTACGGGCCGTGCGCGAGATAGGTCCAGTCGCTGCCGTCGGGCGCCTGCGCGTAGGCGGCGTACAGGTCGGCCGCATGGCGTTCGGCGTCGAGCGGTTCGAGCCGGCAGTAGCGGCCTTCGAGCGCGATGCGCTCGGGGCGCGGACGCGCGGACCAGTCGGGAACGGGGTGGCCGATGGGCTGCTGGAAAGCGTTGGTGAGCGTGGGCAAGGTCGATCTCGCTTCGGTTGGCGGCCGGCGACATGCCGGCATGCAGACGATCGTAGTCCCGGCGAGGTACCATGAGAAGCGCCAGAGAATGGAAAATTTATGGTGCCACGCGGGGTGGCCGTCAGCCGTGTGCACGCTTGCCGTGCACCACTGGCCGTCCGTCCCGTTCCCGCCTTTCACGCTGCGATGTTCCAATGACGACTGCCTTTCCTTCCGGCGACGCGCCGTTGCTGCCGCTCGATGCGCCGCTGGCGCGCGCGCCGGGTGCGCCTTCGCTGCAGCGCCAGTTGCTGCGCCGCGTGCGCGACGCGATTCTCGGCGGCGCGATGCCGGCCGGCACGCGGCTGCCCGGCACGCGTGCGCTCGCCGAAATGCTCGGCGTGTCGCGCAATACGACGGCCGCCGTGTACGAGCAGCTCGTCGCCGAAGGCTTCCTGCAGTCGGATCGTCGCGGTACGCGGGTCGTCGGGCTGTCGCGGCCGGCGCCGCCGCGCCGGCGTGCGGCGCCGCCGGCCGTCGCGCAGCGGCTCGGCCGGATTCGCCCGAGCCTCGTCGGCGCCGGCGAATCGGAGGGTTTCCGGCCGGGCGTGCCCGCGCTGGCGCATTTCCCGGTGGACGCGTGGCGGCATGCGATCGACCGCGCGCTGCGCCGTGCCGGCCGCGATCTGCTGGCGTACGGCGATCCGCTCGGCGAGCCTGCGTTGCGCGAATCGATCGCGCGCCATCTGGCCGTCACGCGCGGCGTGCGCTGCGATCCGGAGCAGATCGTGATCACCGAAGGCGCACAGGGCGCGATCGCGCTGTGCGCGCAGTTGCTGACGAATCCGGGCGATACGGTGTGGGTCGAGGAGCCCGGCTATCGCGGCGTACGCACCGCGATGCAGGCGGCGGACCTCGACGTCGTGCCGATGCCGGTCGACGCGGAAGGACTGCGCGCGGAACCGGACGACTGGCGCGAGCGGCCGCCGCGCCTCGTCTACACGACGCCGTCGAACCAGTTCCCGACCGGCGCCGTGCTGTCGATCTCGCGCCGGCTCGCGCTGATCGATGCGGCGCGCCGCCATCGCGCGTGGATCATCGAGGACGACTACGACAGCGAATTCCGTCACACCGGCGAGCCGATCGGCGCGATGCAGGGGCTCGCGCCCGATTCGCCGGTCGTCTATCTCGGCTCGTTCAGCAAGACGATGTTTCCGGCGCTGCGGATCGGGTTTCTCGTGCTGCCCGACGCGTTGCTGGCCGCGGTACGGCCGGCGCTGCCGGAGATGCTGCGCGGCGGGACGCGCCATGTGCAGCTCGCGCTGGCCGATTTCATCGAGACGGGCGAGTACGGCCGGCATCTCGGGCGGATGCGCCGGCTGTATCGCGACCGGCGGCGTTTGCTGCTCGCCGCGCTCGATAGCAGCCTGAGCGTGCCGCATCAGGTCGAGGGCGGCCCGTGCGGGCTGCATCTCGCGCTGCGGCTGCCGGCGCGTTATCGCGATCGCGCGATCGTCGATGCGGCGCGCGCGCATGGCATCGGCCTGTTTCCGCTGTCGGGTTTCGCGATCGATGCGGCGCGGGCCGGCAACGGGCTCGTGCTCGGTTTCGGCAATACGTCGGCCGACGCGTTCGAGCCGATGTTGCGGATGGTGTCGACGATCGCGGAGCGGGTGGGCGCAGGTGACGCGTGATGGTATGGTTTCGCGATTTCAACTGCCTGCTGCCCGATCGTGATGACGCTCCGCCCATCATTCTTGTTCGTTGCCATTGCATGCATGTCGCTGGTCGCCGTCGGTTACACGGCTGCATTGCCGAACACGCAAGGCGTCGGCGGGGTGGCGGTGTTGTCGTGCCACTGAACCGGAGCGGACGCCGGCGTGTCGCCGGATGCGGACCGCTGACCGGCCATCCGCGGTTTGCGTGCTGTCTGTCGATGATGCGCGACAGACTGATGATTGGCCGCAGACCGCCACGATGACGCCGGCACGCGCACCGCTGCGTGGTGGATATTCGGATTGACGAACCGCGCGCTTTGTTCGAAACGAACGCCGTCGCGGCTCTGCCGCCACGGCGCCTCCCGGCATACGGGTTTCGATTCGTATGTTCCAACCGGCGCGTGCGCTATAAATGGTTGGGTGTACCGGTGCTTGTCGGGCGCCTGCGCGTCGCGCGCAGGGGAGCGTCGCGGCTGCCGGGGGAGGTGGCGCCGTGGTTTGCCAGACGCTTGCTCGCGCCGTGCTTCGCACCGCGTTGATCGGGGGCGTGTTTGCCGGATGTTTGCCGCCGCCCGCCGCCGTTGCCGGCACCCTCGCGCCGCACGCCGCCCCGCCGGCGATGAAGGCGCGGCCGCCTGCCGCGCCTTACGCGATGCCGGTCGACTTCCCGGCGATCGTCGAGCGCTACGGCCCGGCGGTCGTGACCATCCTGGCCGCCACGCCCGATCCGCAAACCGGCGGGCCGGCCTTTGCCGCCCTCGATCCCGACGATCCGCTTGCCGCGTTCTTCCGGCACGGCGCGGCGGCGCCTCCACAGGCGGCGCAGACGCCGGCGCCCGATACGCCGCCGCGTGCGGTGTCCGGCAGTGGCTCGGGTTTCATCGTCAGCGCCGACGGCCTGATTCTCACGTCCGCCCATGTGGTCGACGAGGCGACCGACGTGACGGTGCGGCTCACCGACCGCCGCGAATTCAAGGGGACGGTGCTGGCCGTCGATCCGCAAAGCGATGTCGCCGTGCTGCGCGTCGACGCGACGAAGCTGCCGTTCGTGCGCGTCGGCGATTCGTCGAAAGTCCGCGCGGGCGAACCGGTGATGACGATCGGCGCGCCGGACGGATCGGGCAACACGGTCACGGCCGGCATCGTCAGCGCGACGTCGCGCCGCTTGGCGGACGGCAGCGCGTTTCCGTTCTTCGAGACCGACATCGCACCGAACCCCGACAACTCGGGCGGCCCCGTGTTCAATCGCGCAGGCGACGTGATCGGCATCGCGGTGCAGGTCTATACGGGCACCGATCGCTACGCCAGCACGACGTTCGCCATTCCGATCGCATTCGCGGCAAGGATGCGCGCCCAGTTGCGCGCGCAACAGCAGGCGCAGATGCAGACGCAACAGCAGACTCAGGCGCTCGCGCCGGGCGCGCCGTCGGGCAATGCGTTCGGCGCGGAGGTGCAGGACGTCGGTGTCGGGCTGGCCGCGGCGTTCGGGCTGCCGCGCCCGGCAGGCGCACTCGTCAATGGCGTCGCGCCCGGCTCGCCGGCCGCCGCGGCCGGCCTGAAGCCCGGCGACGTGATCGTGAAGATGGGCGACAAGACCATCGGTCGCTCGGCGGAACTGGACGATCTGGCCGCCGCGCTGCCGCCCGGCGCGAAGGCGCCGCTGCGCGTGATCCGCAACCGTGCGCCGATGAAGCTGACGATCGTCGGTGCCGACGACGCGGGCGGGAGCGCGGCCGCCACGGTCGGCTCGGCCGCGCCGAAGGCCGCTGGACGGCCGGGGCTGGGGCGGGCCGCCGGCGAGCCCGGCGATACCGGTGGCAGCGGTGGCAGCGGTGACCGCGGTGACCGCCTCGGCCTGACGATGCACGCGCTGAGCGATGCCGAGCGTCGGTCGACGGGGCTCGCGGTCGGGATGATGGTGGATGCGGTGCACGGCCCGGCCGCGCGCGCAGGCATCCTGCCCGGCGATGTCGTGCTGGAACTCAACGACACGCTGCTCGAGACGCCGGACGACGTGCAGACGCTCGAAGCGAGCGGCGGCAGCGTGATCGCCGTGCTGATCCAGCGCAACAACGCGCGGAAGTTCGTCTCGGTGCGCGTACGGTAGGGCGTTGACGCGGCTGCTGGCGTCCGCCTAACATCGTCCGATATCGCTGGCGGTCCGCCACGCATTCAGGAGCCATTCGGCATGAAAACGGCTTGCTTCATCGTAGTCATTCATAGGCGCAGGGTCCGGTAGCGGCACCGCGCCGGCACCCATGCGCCCCCGACTCGTTCGGGGGCTTTTTTTTGTGTTGCGCACGGCCGTGCGGCCCGTGCGCGGGAGGGCATTCGCTTGTCATCGAACCTGTCGACCGCTTCCGACCCGGCGTCGCCGCGGCATGCAACGTTGATTGTGCTGTGCGCGTTGTCGGTCCTGCCGCTGAGCCTGTTCCTGCCGTCGCTGCCGGCGATCGTGCGCGACCTGCGCACCGACTATGCGCTCGTCGCGCTGTCGCTCGGCGGTTATGCGGCGGTGGCCGCGTCGCTCGAATGCGTGACGGGGCCGCTGTCCGACCGGTTCGGGCGGCGGCCGATCGTGCTGACGAGCGTCGCGATATTCGCGCTCGGTTCGCTCGGCTGCGCGGTGGCGACCGATATTCGCGTGTTTCTCGGCTGCCGGCTGATGCAGGCGGCGATCACGTCGGTCTATCCGGTGTCGATGGCGGCGATCCGCGATACCGGCGGCGGTGCGCGCGCGGCGAGCCGGATCGGCTATGCGGCGATGGCCGCCGCGTTCGCGCCGATGCTCGGCCCGACGCTCGGCGGCGTGCTCGAGCAGACAGTCGGGTGGCGCGCAAGCTTCTGGTTGCTGGCCGCAGTCGGCATCGCGCTGTTCGCCTGGTGCGCGCTCGATCTCGTCGAAACCCATATACGCCGGCCGTCGAGCTTCGCGCAGCAGCTTCGAGCGTATCCGGCGCTGCTGCATGCGCGCCGTTTCTGGGCCTATGCGCTGTGCATGGCGTTTTCGACGGGCGCATTCTATGCGTTCCTGGCCGGCGCGCCGCTCGCCGCGAAAACGCTGTTCGGCATCGCGCCGGCGGAGATCGGCTTCTACATGGGGACGATCACGGCCGGCTTCGTGTGCGGCAGCTTGCTGGCCGCGCGGGCCGCGCACCGCTACGCGCTGGCCACGACGATTCTGTGCGGGCGGGTCGTGGCGTGTGCGGGTCCGCTGATCGGCCTCGCGCTCGCGTTCGGCGGCGCGACGCACGCGCTCGCGTGGTTCGGGCCGTGCGTGCTGGTCGGCATCGGCAACGGGCTGAGCACTCCCGGCGCCCATGCGGGCGCGGTATCGGTGCGCCCGGAGCTGGCAGGCAGCGCGTCGGGGCTGGCGGGCGCGATGACGATCGGCGGCGGCGCCGCGCTGGCGTCGCTGACAGGCGCGCTGCTGACCCCGCGCAACGCAGGCTACCTGCCGCTCGCGATGATGCTGCTGTCGGCGGCGATCGCGCTGGCGGCCGCCGTGTGCGTGCGGGCGTTCGACGCGCAGGACGCCGGGTGAGCGCGGGTGCGCCCCGGTACCGGCGCGCAGCCGAATGACGGACAATCCGCCGCATGCCGGGAGACAACGCATGATCCGCGCGCCGCGCGTCCCGGCGAGCGCGAAGGGCGACTGGACGAGGATGCGATGAGCGACTTTTCTGATTTCCAGCGGGACATTGCCGACGCCGCGAGGGCGACCTTCAGGGCGCTGCGGGCGTTGCACCCGGACGAGCATTTCTATGCGTTTGCGTTGTACACCGACAGCGGCGCGATGACGGTGGTGCCGGCCGCCAATTCGGTCGAAGGGCTGCGCCGGATCCGCGCGCAACAGGCGGTGGCGGACGACGATCCGTGGTTCGTGTGGGGCGTGTCCGAGTGGGCGTATGCGGCGGCCGAGGCGTCGCCGTTCAACGCGATCTGCGGCAGGCTGGCCGACGAAGTGCTGAGCCCGCAGTTCGTCCGGTCGCGATTCGCGGAATTTTCCCGGCAACTGCACGCCGACATGATCGCGGCATTGCGGCTACTCGATCGCGACGGCGTGTTCGGCACGGGCGACGACAGGGCGGCCATCACGCTGTTCGTGTCGATCAGCGACGACGACGCGGCCGAGGCGCTGGAAAACGCGTCGGCGAAAGCGCTGAATCCGCCGGCCGTCGCCGACGCGTTCCTGCGCCGCTACGACTGACCGGCATCGGAATCCCGCCCGCCGCGCGGCCCGGCGGGCGGCCGCCCTGCACACTGCGTTACGGCTTCGCGCCGACCACGAATTCGAACGTCGCGATGCCGTCGACGCCGCCCGTCACGCGATCGCCAGGCTGCAGCGCGCCGACGCCGGCGGGCGTGCCGGTGAAGATCAGGTCGCCGGCCTTCAGCTCGACCGAGCGCGACACGTACGCGATGACGTCGGGCACGGCCCAGATCATGTCGGCGAGGTCGCCTTGCTGGCGCGTGTCGCCGTTGACCGCGAGCCAGATGCGGCCGGTCGCCGGGTGGCCGGTGGCCGTCGCCGCGCGCAGCGCGGTCACCGGGCCCGATGCGTCGAAACCTTTCGCCCAGTCCCACGGCCGGCTCAGCTTCTTCGCTTCGGCCTGCAGGTCGCGGCGTGTGAGGTCGACGCCGACGCCGTAGCCCCACACGTGCGACAGCGCGTCGGCCGGGTCGATCGACCGGCCGTCCTTGCCGATCGCGACCACCAGCTCGATTTCATGATGGAGATCGTTCGTCAGCGGCGGATAGGCGACCGTGCCGCTGGCCGGGACGATCGCGTCGGCCGGCTTCGTGAAGAAGAACGGCGGTTCGCGGTCGGGGTCGGCGCCCATTTCGCGGGCGTGGTCGGCGTAGTTGCGGCCGACGCAGAATACGCGGCGCACCGGAAAGCGCGCGGACGACTGTTCGACTTCGACGGAAGGACGCTCGGCGGCGTCGATGACATAGGCGGACATCGGATTGGCCTCGTTCGGTAGGAAGACGGATGGCCGGCGCGCCGGCCGGCATGCGTGCAACGATACCCGACGCGTGCGCGCGCGGATGCGACGCAACTGCGTTTTACCGGGACAAAACTACGCGTCGGCGGCGGGTTGCGCGTCGTCGGCGGCGGGCAGCGCGGCGTTTGCGTCGCGGTACGCCTTCGGCGACACGCCGACCCGCGCGCGGAAGCGCCGCGCGAAATACCCTTCGTCGCGGAAGCCGACCGAGCGTGCGATGTCCGCGATGCGCCGGCTGGTATGAGCCAGCAGCGACTGCGCGAGCGCGATCCGGCGCTCGGTGACGAGATCGGTGAAGGTGCTGCCGGTTTCCTTGCGCACCAGGTGCGCGAGGTAGTTCGGGGAGAGAAACGCGGCTTCGGCGGTCGCGGCGAGCGTCAGGTCCTCGCGGGTCAGGTTCGCGCGGACGTGGCGCAGCACGCGGGCCAGTGCGTCGCGCCGGCCGGCGCGCTGGGCGCCGCGCTGCGCGAGCTTGTCGAGCGCGCCCGCGTACTGGGTGCAGACGAGCCCGATCAGCTGGAGCAGGTAGCCGCGCAGCAACGTGGTCGAGCCGAACGTGCGCGCGCGATCGGCGTCGAGCATGCACAGTGCGAGGCGGCGCGCTTCGTCGTACGTATCGCCGGTCAGGATGAAATCGAGGTGCTCCTGGAAGCGGAACGGCGTCAGTTCGGGGAAGCGGTGCGCGGGCACGTCCTCGAGATCGAGCGGATCGACGTCGAGATCGGCGCGCAGGAACGCCTGGCTGAAGTTGACCACGACGAAATGCGCGCCTTCCGGATGCGGAATCAGGTGCTCGCGGTGCGGCAGCACGAACGCGAGCGCGCCGCGCGGAAACGGCCGCGTGACGCCGCCGATGCGCTGCTCGGTGTCGCCGCCGAGGTTGAACTGGATCTGGAAATACGCGTGCCGGTGCGGCTCGGTGATCGCCTGGCGCGACGCCTGGTCGCGGATGTAGAAATCGAGCCGGTCGCTGCGTTCGGGCATCCCGTACAGGCGCGGCGGGGCGGTGGAGGGCATGAAGGATTGTGCTGTTCGTGACGCGGTTGAGCCGCGATGGTACAGCGAACCGGGCGCGACGGGGACGGGCGCGGCCCCGCGCCTGCGCGGTCAGCCTGTCGCGAGCGGCGCGACCCGGCGCCGCAGCTCGGGCACGACCTCGGCGCCGAACCACGGATGGCGCTTGAACCATGCCTGGTTGCGCGGCGACGGATGCGGCAGCGGCAGGATCGCGGGACCGTAGTCGCGCCACGCCTGCACGGTGTCGGTCAGCGTCGCCTTGCGCGTGTCGCGCAGGAAATGCCGCTGCGCGTACTGGCCGATCAGCAGCGTGAGCCGGATCGACGGCAGTTCGGCCAGCAGCCGGTCGAGCCACAGCGGCGCGCATTCGGGACGCGGCGGGTTGTCGCCGCTCGCGCCGCGGCCCGGGTAGCAGAAACCCATCGGCACGATCGCGAAGCGCGTGTCGTCGTAGAAGGTCTCGGCGTCGACGCCGAGCCAGTCGCGCAGCCGCTTGCCGCTCGCGTGGACGCGCGCGCCCGGCGCCTGGCCGACGATCAGGATGCGTGCGTGGCGATGCGCACGCACGACCGGGCGCGGGCCGAGCGGCAGGTCGGCTTCGCATGCACGGCACGCGCGGATTTCGGTGAGCAGCACGTCGAGCGGCGTGCGTGTTTGTTTCGGCATGGATACGGAGCGGGGATGGGGTCGCAACGCGGTGCCGCATGCGCGGCACGGGCGGCCGGCGGTCAGCGGCCGGGCCGCCTGCGTGGCGCCGGCTGCATTGCGCGGTGCGCGCTACGGCCACGCGTTATGCCCGCGACAGACCCGCTGCGCCGCCTTCGGCGACCGCGGCATCATACAACGCGGTCTGCGCGATCGCCGCGGCGATGCCCGCGTCGTCGTGCGAACCGTCGAGCATGCCCCAGCGCCGGTATTGCGACAGGAACCACTGGCCCTCGCGCGGGTCGGGCCGGTTCACCGCGCCGCCGTCGTGAAAGCGGATCGGCAGGGGCGGCGTCGCGAACGGCCCCGCGCCGTAGTCGCCGAGCAGGCGCGGCGCGATCAGGCGGGCCGGCACGCCGAGCGCGTCGGGCGACGCGAGCCAGTCGGCCGCCTCGCGGCGGTGCGCGGCGCTGTCGAGCCACGCGCACGCGTCGACGAGCGTGCGGACCAGCGCACGAGCGGTGGCCGGATACAGCGAGACGAAATCGCGTCGGCTCGCGAGCACCTTCTCCGGGTGATCGGGCCAGATCTCGCTCGTGACGGCGACGGTGCGGCCCGCGCCGCACGCTTCGGCCACCGCGTGCCACGGCTCGCCCGCGCAGAAGCCGTCGAGCTCGCCGCCCGCGAGCGCCGCGACCATCTCGGGCGGTGGAATCACGACGCTGCGCACGTCGCGCAGCGGATCGATGCCGTGCGACGCGAGCCACGCGTTCAGCCACATCGCGTGCGTGCCGGTCGGGAAGGTCTGGGCGAGCAGCGGCTTGCGGCCGAGCGTCGCGAACGCGGCGCGCACGCTGCCGGTTTCGCGGTAAGCGTCGGCGAGGCCGCGCGAGAACGTGATCGCCTGGCCGTTGCGGTTCAGCACCATCAGCGCGGCCATGTCGGCCTGCGGGCCGCCGATGCCGAGCTGCAGCCCGCAGACGAGCCCGTACAGCGCATGCGCGGCGTCGAGCTCGCCGCTGAGCAGCTTGTCGCGCACGGCCGCCCACGACGGCTGGCGGCTCAATTCGAGCGTGAGGCCATGACGCGCGCCGAGGTTCAGGCGCTGCGCGACGATCAGCGGGGCCGCGTCGCTGAGCGCGACGAACCCGAGGCGAAGATGCGCGCGTTCCGGCGCGGCGGGGAGAGAGGTATTCATGGCACTCATGACTGGGGTGACGCGTCGAGCAATTGTCGCGCGATGTCGACGATGCGCAGGCCCTGATCCATCGCGCGCTTGCGCAGCGCCGCATAGGCGTCGTGTTCGGACAGCTTGCGCTGGTCCATCAGCACGCGTTTGGCGCGATCGATCAGCTTGCGTTCCTCGAGTTCGCGCTCGACGTCGGCCAGCCGGCGACGCAGCGCATCGTCGTGCGAGAAGCGCGCGAGCGCGACTTCGAGAATCGGCGCGAGGCGCTCGGCCGACAACCCTTCGACGAGATACGCGCTGACGCCCGCGCCGACCGCCGCGCGGATCAGTTCCTGGTCTGCGTCGTGGCTGAACATCAGCACGGGGCGAGGCGCGGTCGCATGCATGACCGCGAGCTGCTCGAGCGTGTCGCGCGACGGCGAATCGGTATCGATGATCACGACGTCGGGGCGTTGCTCCTCGACGGCCGCCGGCAGGCGCGCGGGCGTCGCGACGTCGTTCAGCATCTCGTAGCCGAGGCGCGCGAGCGCGTCGCCGAGCTCGCCGATCGGCTTGTCGGTATCGGTGACGAGCAGCACGCGCAGGCGGACGGGGGCGGACGAACTCATGAGGCGGGCAAGCGGGGCAGGGACGTGTCGGTGCAACCGGCGAACGATGCATGCAGGCCGCGCGCGCGGCCGGGGCGGACGGAGGCGGAGAGCGGCTGAAGCCGCGCGATGCCGCGCATGTCAGGCGGCCCGCGCCAGCGTCGCGTCGGTCGTTGCGTCCGCGTCCTGCGCGGCCGCTTCGCCGATCGCGCCGCCGACGAGGATCACGGCCGGACTGCCGAGCCGCGCGGCTTCGATGCCGCGCGCGAGCGTGCCGAGCGTGCCGGTCCAGCGGCGCTCGTCGGGCGTGCCGGCCCATTGCACGGCCGCCGCCGGCGTCGACGCGGGGAGCGCGGCGAGCAGGCCCGCCGCGATGCGCTCGACGCGGCTCATCCCCATGTAGATTGCGAGCGTGGTGCCGGTCGCCGCAAGCCGTGCCCAGTCGGGTTCGCCATGGTCCTGGCGGTGCGCGGTGACGAACGTGACGCCCTGGCAGTGCTCGCGGTGCGTGAGCGAGATGCCGAGGCTCGCGGCGGCGGCGAATCCCGACGAGATGCCGTTGACGATCTCGACCGGAATCGCGGCCGCGCGCAGCGTCGCGAGTTCTTCGCCGGCGCGCCCGAACAGCAGCGCGTCGCCGCCTTTCACGCGCACCACGTGCGCGCCGCGCAGCGCGTAGCGGCGCATCAGCTTCTCGATGAACGCCTGCGGCGTGGAGCGGCAGCCGCCGCGCTTGCCGACGCGGATCACGCGCGCCTGCGGCGCGAGTTCGACGATGCCGGGCGCGACGAGATCGTCGAGCAGCAGCACGTCGGCGGCGGCCAGTGCCTTGACCGCCTTCAGCGTAAGGAGATCGGGGTCGCCGGGGCCGGCGCCCAGCAGCGTGACTTTACCTGTCGTCATGTCGTGTTCCTGTGCCGCATCGCATTGCTGCGGCGGTCTGATGTCGCGTTGCTGCGCGGCGGCGGCGGGCGGTCGAAACGCACGGGCATCCGGCCGTGCCGCGCACGGGGGGACGCCGTTGTCCTGTCGGGCCCGTCGTGAAGGGCGGGCAAGGTTCTGCGGAGACTGCCCACCGGCGCCGTTGCCGGTGTAATGAAACGTTCAGCAATATCCGGGCCAAGCGGCGCAACGATGCGGCCGTCGCGCGGCGCACCGTGCGACGGCCGCGAGCGTGCATGTGCTCGCCATGCGCGAGCACTCGCCATGCCGCGTCGGCGTGCATCGTGCGCCGCCCGTGCGCACCGCGATGTCGCACGGCGACAGTGCTGCAGCGCACCACATCTGTGCCTCGATGCATCGCGACGGAGAGCGCGCCGCGCATCGCGGTGACGCGCCCGATGCCCGATGCGCCTTGTGCGGTGGGGCTCGCGGCGTGATTGACGCCGACATGGCACGTCGCTTGCGTTAGCTCGTTCGGACGGGTCAATGGCGATCCGTCCGCAGTACCGAATACCGAAGCGCCCGGCAACGGGCTTCATGGGCAACGGCGTCCTACGCATCGGGTCTCGACGAGACCGGGTGCGCAGGACGCCGTTTTTCGTTTGGGCGGACGACATGACCGACAAAGCTACCCGTATCGATCTCTTCAGCCTCCGCACCGCGCCGATGCGCGCGTTCCATCTGACGTGGATGGCGTTCTTCGTATGCTTCTTCGCGTGGTTCGCGTGCGCGCCGCTGATGCCGCTGATCGCGCGCGAATTCCATCTCACGGCGGCGCAAGTCGCGAACATCAACATCGCCGCGGTGGCCGCGACGATTGCCGTGCGGCTGCTGGTCGGCCCGCTGTGCGACCGCTTCGGCCCACGCCGCGTGTATGCCGGGCTGCTGCTGCTCGGCGCGATCCCCGTGTTCGCCGTGTCGTTCACGCACGATTACCTGTGGTTCCTGATCTGCCGGCTCGGCATCGGCGCGATCGGCGCGGGCTTCGTGATCACGCAGTACCACACGTCGGTGATGTTCGCGCCGAACGTGGTCGGCACCGCGAACGCGACGACGGCCGGCTGGGGCAATGCCGGCGCGGGCGCGACGCAGGCGCTGATGCCGCTGCTCGTCGCCGCGGGCCTGATGCTCGGCTTCGGCGAGGATTCGTCGTGGCGCATCGCGCTGGTCGTGCCGGGCGTGGCGATGCTCGTGATGGCGTGGGCGTACTGGCGCTTCACGCAGGACTGCCCGCAAGGCGATTTCGTCGTGCTGCGCAGGCAGGGCGTGACGGTCGACAGTGGCAAGAAGGGCGGCTGGGCGAGCTTCTTCGCGGCCTGCGGCAACTACCGCGTGTGGATGCTGTTCGTCACGTACGGCGCGTGCTTCGGCGTCGAGGTGTTCATCCACAACATCGCCGCGCTGTACTACGTCGATCACTTCAAGCTGTCGCTGAAGGACGCCGGTTTCGCGGTCGGGATGTTCGGGCTGCTCGCGCTGTTCGCCCGCGCGCTCGGCGGCTGGCTGTCCGACAAGATCGCCGCGCGGCGCAGCCTCGACGTGCGCGCGACGCTGCTGTGCGCGCTGATCATCGGCGAAGGGCTCGGGCTGATCTGGTTCTCGCATGCGCAAGGCGTCGGCATCGCCCTCGTCGCGATGCTGACCTTCGGCCTCTTCACGCACATGGCGTGCGGCGCGACGTATGCGCTGGTGCCGTTCATCGACCGGAAGGCGCTCGGCGGCGTCGCGGGGATCGTCGGCGCGGGCGGCAACGTCGGCGCGGTCGCCGCGGCTTTCCTGCTGAAGGGTGTCGGCGACGTGCAGCACACGCTGAGCCTGCTCGGCCTTGCCGTGACCGCAACCGCGTTGTGCGCGATGGCCGTGCGCTTCAGCGAAGAACACAAGGCGCGCGAAGCCGAGCTGCGCGATCGCGCGCTGGCCGCCGCCGGCGCCGCGAACTGATCGACCGAAGGAACCGTCATCATGAAACTCATCGTCATCGGCCACGGCATGGTCGGCCACAAGCTCCTCGAATGCGTCGCGGCGCAAGCCGGTGCGGCCGGCGCGCTGCAGGTCACGGTGCTCGGCGAGGAGCCGCGCCCGGCCTACGATCGCGTGCATCTGTCGGAATTCTTCGCCGGCAAGTCGGCGGACGACCTGTCGCTCGTCGAACCCGGCTTCTTCGAGCGTCATCCGCGGTTCGACCTGCGACTGAACGCGCCGGTCGCATCGATCGACCGCGCCGCGCGTACGGTCACGCTCGCGTCGGGCGAAACACTCGCGTACGACAAGCTGGTGCTCGCGACCGGCTCGCGCCCGTTCGTGCCGCCGGTGCCGGGCCGCGACCGCGCCGGCTGCTTCGTGTACCGGACGATCGAGGATCTCGAAGCGATGCAGGCGTGCGGCGCGCACGCGAAGCGCGGCGTCGTGATCGGCGGCGGGCTGCTCGGCCTCGAATGCGCGAAGGCGCTGCGCGACATGGGGCTCGACACCCACGTGGTCGAATTCGCGCCGCGCCTGATGGCCGTGCAGGTCGACGACGGCGGCGGCCGGATGCTGCGCGCGAAGATCGAGGCGCTCGGCGTGACCGTGCATACCGGCAAGAACACGCTCGAGATCGTCGACGGCGACGAAGGCGCGCACCGGATGGCGTTCGCCGACGGCTCGCATCTCGACACCGACATGATCGTCTTCTCGGCCGGCATCCGGCCCCGGGACGAACTGGCCCGCGCGTGCGGGCTCGAGATCGGCCCGCGCGGCGGCGTCGCGATCGACGGCGCGTGCCGCACGAGCGACGCCGACATCTACGCGATCGGCGAATGCGCGGCCTGGAACGGCATGGTGTACGGCCTCGTCGCGCCCGGCTACGACATGGCGCGCGTGGTCGCGAAACAGCTCGCGGGCGACGCGGACGAAGCGGCGGACGCCGCGTTCGCCGGCGCCGACATGAGCACCAAGCTGAAGCTGATGGGCGTCGACGTCGCGAGCATCGGCGACGCGCACGGCACGACGGCCGGCAGCCGCACCTACCAGTACGCGGACGAGCGCCGCCAGGTCTACAAGAAGCTGGTGGTGTCCGACTGCGGCAAGTTCCTGCACGGCGCGGTGATGGTCGGCGATGCGGCCGAATACGGCACGCTGTTGCAGATGATGCTGAACCGCATCGAGCTGCCTGAGTCGCCGGAATTCCTGATCCTGCCGTCGTCGGACGGCGCGGCGAAGCCGGCGATCGGCGTCGACGCGTTGCCGGACGGCGCGCAGATCTGCTCGTGCAACAACGTGTCGAAGTCGCAGATCTGCGCGGCCGTGGCCGACGGCGCGACGAGCCTGGGCGCGCTGAAGACGTGCACGGGCGCCGGCACGTCGTGCGGCGGCTGCGTGCCGCTCGTCACGCAGATCATGAAGGCCGAGATGAAGAAGCAGGGCCTCGCGGTCAACAACCATCTGTGCGAGCACTTCCCGCATTCGCGCCAGGAGCTGTTCCACCTGATCCGCGTCGAGCGCATCACGACGTTCGACGCACTGCTGCACAAGCACGGCCGCGGGCTCGGCTGCGACGTGTGCAAGCCGGCCGTCGCGGGCATCCTCGCGTCGTGCTTCAACGAATTCGTGCTGAAGAAGGAGCACGCGGGCCTGCAGGATTCGAACGACTACTACCTCGCGAACATCCAGCGCGACGGCACGTATTCGGTCGTGCCGCGCATGCCGGGCGGCGAAGTCACGCCGGAAGGGCTGATCGCGGTCGGCCAGGTCGCGAAAAAATACGGCCTGTACACGAAGATCACCGGCGGCCAGCGCGTCGACCTGTTCGGCGCGCGCGTCGAGCAGCTGCCGTCGATCTGGGAGGAACTGATCGCGGCCGGCTTCGAATCGGGGCACGCATACGGCAAGGCGCTGCGCACCGTGAAGTCGTGCGTCGGGTCGACGTGGTGTCGCTACGGCGTCGACGATTCCGTCGGCCTCGCGATCGACCTGGAAAATCGCTACAAGGGGCTGCGCGCGCCGCACAAGATCAAGTTCGGCGTGTCCGGCTGCACCCGCGAGTGCGCGGAAGCGCAGGGCAAGGACGTCGGCGTCATCGCGACCGAGAAGGGCTGGAACCTGTACGTGTGCGGCAACGGCGGGATGAAGCCGCGCCACGCGGAACTGCTCGCGTCCGACCTTGATCGCGACACGCTGATCCGCACCATCGACCGCTTCCTGATGTTCTACGTGCGCACGGCCGACCGGCTGCAACGCACCAGCGTGTGGCGCGACAACCTCGAAGGCGGCCTCGACTACCTGATCGACGTCGTCGTGCACGACAAGCTCGGGATTGGGGCCGAGCTCGAAGCCGACATGCAGCACGTGGTCGACACCTACGAGTGCGAATGGAAGCGGGCGGTCACCGATCCGGAAACGCGCAAGCGCTTCCGGCATTTCGTGAACAGCGACGCGCCGGACACGACCATCGCGTTCGTCGAGACGCGCGGCCAGATCCGGCCCGCGACGCCCGCCGAGCGCACGGGCGGCAAGCCCGTGGCGATTCCGGTCGTCGCCGAACCCGCAACCGTTTGACCCGGACCGACACCCGCGTCTTTTAAAGGAGCCCGTCATGAACGATCGTCTTCCGCTGTCCTGGACCCGCGTGTGCCCGCTCGACGACATCGTGCCGAACACCGGCGTGTGTGCGCTCGTCAACGGCGAGCAGATCGCGGTGTTTCACGTCGCGCACGCCGAAGAAGGCGGCGTGTTCGCGATCGACAACGTCGATCCCGTGTCGCAGGCCGCCGTGATGTCGCGCGGGCTGATCGGCAGCCTCGGCGAGCGCGTCGTCGTTGCATCGCCGTTGTACAAGCAGCACTTCGACCTGCGCACCGGCGAATGCCTGGAAGCGCCCGAGAAGTCGGTGAGCGCGTATCCGTCGCGGGTCGAGGACGGCTTCGTGTGGGTCGCGGCCTGAGCGCCCCGGAGCACGCATGACCGCCACCCCCGTCAAGAGCGTGTGCCCGTACTGCGGCGTCGGCTGCGGGATGGTGCTGCACGTCGAGGATGGCGAAGTCGTCAAGGTGTCCGGCGACGCCGACCATCCGACCAACTTCGGGCGGCTCTGCACGAAGGGTTCGTCCGCGCACGTCGCGCTGCGCCGTTCGGGGCGGCTCGATCGTGCGTTCGTGCGCCGTGCCCGCGAGGAAGACCTCGTGCCGCTGCCGGCGCGCGACGCGATCGCCGAGACCGCGCGGCGGCTGCGCACGGTGCTCGATACGCACGGGCCCGATGCGCTGTCGTTCTACGTGTCGGGGCAGATGTCGATCGAGGCGCAATATCTCGTCAACAAGCTCGCGAAGGGTTTCGTCGGCACCAACAACATCGAGTCGAATTCGCGCCTGTGCATGGCGAGCGCGAGCACCGGCTACAAGCAGTCGCTCGGCGCGGACGGCCCGCCCGGGTCGTACCAGGATTTCGATCGCGCGAACCTGTTCTTCGTGATCGGCGCGAACATGGCCGACTGTCACCCGATCCTGTTCCTGCGGATGATGGATCGCGTGAAGGCCGGCGCGAAGCTGATCGTCGTCGATCCGCGCCGCACCGGCACCGCCGACAAGGCCGACCTGTTCCTGCAGATCCGGCCGGGCACCGATCTCGCGCTGACGAACGGGCTCTTGCACCTGCTGCATGCGAACGGGCGCACCGACACCGCGTTCATCGATACGTACACCGAAGGCTGGGACGCGATGCCCGCGTTCCTCGCCGACTACACGCCGGAGCGCGTCGCCGAAATCACGGGGCTGGCCGAAACAGATATTCGCACGGCCGCGCAGTGGATCGGCGACGCGCAGGAATGGACGAGCTGCTGGACGATGGGGCTCAACCAGAGCACGCACGGCGTGTGGAACACCAATGCGATCTGCAACCTGCATCTCGCGACCGGCGCAATCTGCCGCCCGGGCAGCGGGCCGTTCTCGCTGACCGGCCAGCCGAACGCGATGGGCGGACGCGAGATGGGCTACATGGGGCCTGGGCTGCCGGGCCAGCGCTCGGTGGCGTCCGACGACGACCGCCGCTTCGTCGAGAACCTGTGGCGCGTGCCGGCCGGCACGCTGTGCAAGGACACCGGCAACGGCACGGTCGACCTGTTCGAACGGATGGCGGCGGGCGACATCAAGGCGTGCTGGATCGTCTGCACGAACCCGGTCGCGACCGTGCCGAACCGGCGCAACGTGATCGCCGGGCTGCAAGCCGCGGAACTCGTGATCGCGCAGGACGCGTTCCTCGACACCGAGACCAACCGCTACGCGGACGTCCTGCTGCCCGGCGCGCTGTGGGCCGAGGGCGACGGCGTGATGATCAATTCCGAGCGCAACATGACGCTGATGCGCGCGGCGGTCGCGCCGCCCGGTGACGCGCTGCCCGACTGGCGCATCATCGCGGAAGTCGCGCGCGCGATGGGTTTCGGCGATGCGTTCGACTATGCGTCGGCGGCCGACGTGTTCGACGAGATCGTCCGCTTCTCGAATCCGGCGACCGGCTACGACCTGCGCGGCGCGAGCCACGCGGCGCTGCGCGACGGGCCCGTGCAGTGGCCGGTCGCGCCGGGCGCCGCGCGCGAGCGGCACCCGGTCCGCTACCTGAACGACGGCGTGAGCCAGCCGCTGCGCACGGCAGCCGACGGCAGCGACGCGCCGCGCATCGCGTTCCCGACGCCGTCGGGCAAGGCGCGCTTTTTCGCGCGGCCGCACGTCGATCCGGCCGAGCTGCCCGACGACACGTTTCCGATCGTGCTGAACACCGGGCGGCTGCAGCATCAGTGGCACACGATGACGAAGACGGGCAAGGTCGCGATGCTGAACAAGCTCAACCCGCGCCCGTTCGTCGAACTGCACCCGGACGATGCGGGCGCGCTCGGCATCGCCGCGAAGGACAGCGTCGAGATCCGTTCGGCACGCGGCCGCGCGGTGCTGCCGGCCGTCGTGACGGACCGCGTGCGGCGCGGCAACTGCTTCGCGCCGATGCACTGGAACGACGTGTACGGCGACGACCTGTGCATCAACGCGGTGACGAACGACGCGATCGACGCGGAATCGCAGCAACCCGAACTGAAATACTGCGCGGTCGCGCTGACGCGCGTCGAAGCCGATGCGTTCACGCACGCCGCCGCCGACACCGCGCAACCCGATGCAGGCGCCGACGACGCGCGCCCCGCGCCGGCGAAGGTGCAGGCCGCAGCTTCACAGGAATCCGACATGGCAGACATCGACACTTTCGCGGCCGCGCTCGGCGTCGCCGATTTCGCGCCGCCGCCGCTGACCGACACCGAGCGGCTGTACGTGGCCGGCCTCGTCAGCGGGTTGAAGGCGAGCGCCGGCCGCCGCGAAGGCAGCGTGCCCGTGCTGCCGGCCGGCGCGCCGTTGACGCCGCCCGTGCGGTTCTGGCTCGACGGCATGCTCGCGGGGCTGTTCAGCCGCTCGCTGCCCGCGCACGCCGCGGAGCGTGCCGCGCCCGCGCTGCCGGCCGACGCCGCCACGGCCGGCGGCGTACGCATCGTGCGCCCGCGCCCGAAGGTCACGTTGTTGTGGGCGTCGCAGACCGGCAACATCGAATCGTTGACCGACGATTACGCGACCAAGCTGATGAACGCGGGCTTCGAGATCCGCACCGCGTGCATGTCCGACTATCCGGTCGCGTCGCTGGCCGGTGCGCAATACGTGTTGCTGATGACGAGCACGTTCGGCGACGGCGATGCGCCCGACAACGGCAGCGAGTTCTGGGACGCATTGCAGGCCGGCAGCGCCGCGCGCCTCGACGGCGTGCATTTCGCGGTGCTCGCGTTCGGCGACCGCAACTACGACCAGTTCTGCGGCCACGGCCGCCGGCTCGACGCGCGGCTCGCCGAACTCGGCGCGGCGCGCCTGTGTGCGCGCGTCGATTGCGACGTCGAATTCCAGCACGATGCCGATCAGTGGCTCGAGCGCGTGGTCGCGCGGATCAAGGAGGCCGATGCCGCGCTGCACGCGGTGCCGTCCGGCGGGATGAGCCCGTCGGGGCTGCTGCCGACGAAAGCGCATCCGGCGCCGTCGAAGCTCGTCGCCAACCTGCGGCTGAACCGGCCGGGCGCCGCGAAAGACACGCGCTACGTGTCGCTGTCGACCCAGGGTGCGAACCTCGAATACGAAACCGGCGACGCGCTCGGCGTGTGGCCGACCAACTGCCCGGAGCTGGTCGACGAGCTGCTGTCCGTCACCGCGCTGAAGGCCGATGCGCCCGTGTCGGTGCCGGGCGTCGGCGAGATCCGGCTCGGCGACGCGCTCGCGCGCCACTTCGACATCACGCGCCCGCATCCGGACACGCTGGCCTTCATCGCGTCGCGCAGCGCGAACGGCGCGCTGAAGTCGCTGCTCGGCGACGATCGCAAGGCCGACCTCAAGCAATGGTTGTGGGGGCAACAACTGGCGGACGTGCTGCACGAATACCCGGTCGAGCTGTCGGGCGCGGAGCTGGTCGGCATGCTCAAGCGCATGCAGCCTCGCCTCTATTCGATCGCGTCGAGCCCGAGCGCGCACGCGGGTGAGATTCACCTGACCGTGTCGGCCGTGCGCTATCACAACGGCCGGCGTGCGCGCAAAGGCGTCGCGTCGACGTTCCTCGCCGATCGCGCGGACGACGGCCGCGTGCCCGTGTTCGTGCAGAAGTCCGCGCATTTCCGGCCGCCGGTGAACGGCGACGTGCCGATCGTGATGGTCGGGCCGGGCACCGGCGTCGCGCCGTTCCGCGGCTTCCTGCACGAGCGGCAGGCGCGCGGCGCGCGCGGGCGCAACTGGCTGTTCTTCGGCGAGCAGCATGCGCAGACCGACTTCTACTACGGCGACGAACTGAATGCGATGCGCGACAGCGGCTTCCTGACGCGGCTCGATCTCGCGTTTTCGCGCGACCAGACCGACAAGGTCTACGTGCAGGACCGGATGCGCGAGCAGGGCGCCGAGCTGTTCGCATGGCTGGAGGAAGGCGCGCACTTCTATGTGTGCGGCGACGCCGCGCGGATGGCGAAGGACGTCGATACGGCGCTGAAGGCGATCGTCGCCCGGCACGGCGGCATGTCGAACGAAGCCGCGAACGACTACGTCGCGCGGCTTTCGAAGGCACGGCGCTACATGCGCGACGTGTATTGAATCGCGCGAGCGGTGGACGGTTGTCCGCCCGGTTCGTTGGCACGTTGACTACTGGCGCTCCCATTCGCGCCTGCTCGGCGCGCACGAACGCTCCGGGCGGGAACGCCGGCCGCTCGGGCGCCGAGTCACCGCATCGGCCGCTCGCTGCAGCAATGGATCGGACGGCGCATGATGGCGGCTCCTCCCACGAAGCCATGGAGTTGCGTGATGACCGTTTTCCCGCATGTTCCGATTCGAACGTTCGTGATTGCCGCCGCGTTGGCGGCCGCCGCGGTTTCCAGCGTGCCGGCCATCGGCCAGACGTCGACGGTGCCGGCAGGTTCGGCCGCTGCGACGCCCGACAACGCGGTGCTGCTGACCGTATTCCTGAAGCACGACCAGTCGCGCCCGCTTGCGGAGCTGAATGCGCAACTCGCGAAGCAGGGGTTCTACAAGGCGTTTCCGCCGCCGGGCGTCGAGGTGGTGAGCTGGACGGTGACGATGGGGATCGGGCAGATCGTCGTGCTGCGGCTGCCGGCGTCGCGGCTGCGCGAGGTCAACCGCGTGCTCGAGGATACGGCCTGGGGCGCGTACCGGACGGAGTTCTATCCGACTTACGACTACAAGGCGATCGGGTTGGGGGAGCATGAGCGGGCGAAGTAACGCGCAGCGGCGTATTTCCGGACCGGCGGTGCGCCGCGGAGGGCGCAGCGAATCGGCCCGCCGCCATTCCGCAACGCGCCGCGCCCTCGCGTTTTCGTCCTCGCCCGCCGGGCTCCGCGCGGTAAATTCCACCCAAATGCATCACAAGTCATTCATCCGATGAAAAAACGACCTCCGTTGCCGGTATGATGCGCACCTCGCGTTCGTGGGGTGCACGGTTTCTTTATGCGTTTCGATGCGCGAGAAACCACAAATCGGCACAAAGGCGACGTGAAAGATTTTGTAATATAAGTTCCGTATACTCGTAAGTTCTGATCCAGGCGCCACCCGCCCGTCTTCGGCCGACCGCCCATGCAGAACAACCAGATAGGTCGCCGCCCGGGCAACCCGCGCCGCGACACGCTATGCAACACCACTGAACACGTTATGTCTTTCCGCCACCCTGGTTCGCCCGGCCGTGCCGAGGCGGTGATCGCCCGTGCCCGGGCGCTGATCCGCCACGAACGCGTGCTGTCGCCGCTGCTCGCGCTCGGCATCGGCCTGCTGCTGATCGTGGTTTTCCAGCATTTGTCGGAATCCGTCGACTACCGGTCGGTGATCCGCCAGTTGCGTCACATGTCCGCCGGCGAATGGGGCGCGTCGCTCGCCGCGACGGCCCTCAGCTATCTCGCGCTCGTCGCCCGCGATGCGGTCGGCCTGCGCTATGTCGCGGCCAGGGTGCCGCGCGTCGCGCTGTGGATTGGCGCGATCGCCGGTTCCGCGCTCGGCAACGCGACGGGCTTCGGTGCGTTGACGGGCGGTGCCGTGCGCGCCCGCGTGTACGGCGTGTCGGGTGTCACGCCCGCCCAGATCGGCCGGATGACGGTGTTCACGAGCGGCACGCTGGCGCTCGCGATGGTGTTGATGACGGCGGTCGGCATGGTCTGCGTGCCGGAGGCGCTCGCCGCGATGCTGCACGTCGCGCCCGGCGTGCTCACGTGGACGGGCGCTGCGTTGCTCGTCGCGCTTGCCGCGCTGGTCATGCTGTGCGGCAAGACGGCGCGCCCGGTCGTCACGCGCTTCAAATGGCTGTCGTTCGACGTGCCGGCGCGGCGCGATCTCGTCGCGCAGGTCGTCTACGCGGTGCTCGACGTCGCTGCCGCGGGCCTGACGCTGTGGGTATTGCTGCCGGCGGCGCCCGTCGGTTTCCCGACCTTCCTCACCGTTTACGCGGCCGCCTTGCTGCTCGGGATGATCGGCCATACGCCGGGCGGGATCGGCGTGTTCGAAGCGGCGATGGTGTTCACGCTCGGTCGCGAAGTGCCCGCGCACGCGATGGTCGCCGCGCTGATCGCGTATCGCGCGATCTACTTCGGCGTGCCGCTCGTGCTGTCGGCCGGCCTGCTGGCCGGTTTCGAGGGCCGCGCGCTGCGGCGCCGGCTCGTGACGCGGCAGGCCGTGCGCGTGTCGCAGCTCGCGCCGGTGTTCCTGAGCCTCGTGACGTTCGCGGTCGGCGGGATGCTGGTGATCTCGAGCGCGACGCCCGCGTTCTGGCACCGGATCGCGATCCTGCGCCACATCGTGCCGCTGTGGGTGCTCGAAGGCTCGCAGGTGATCTGCAGCGTGCTCGGCGTCGCGCTGCTGTTCGTCGCGCGCGGGCTGCTGCGCCGGCTCGACGGCGCCTGGTGGATGACCTTCGCGTTGACGCTCGCGAGCCTCGCGCTGTCGCTGGCGAAGGGCCTCGCGTTCGTCGAGGCCGGCGTGCTCGGCACGCTGCTCGTGCTGCTGCTCGTCAGCCGTCGCCGGTTCAACCGTCATTCGTCGCTGCTCGCCGAGCGCTTCACCGTCAGCTGGTTCGTGTCGGTGGCGATGGTGCTGATGCTGGCCGTTTGGGTGCTGTTCTTCGCGTTCCGCGACGTGCCGTACACGCGCGATCTGTGGTCGCATTTCTCGTTCGATGCGCGCGCGCCGCGGGCGCTGCGCGCGACGCTCGCGTCCGGCGTGTTCGTCGCGCTGTTCGCGCTGTGGCAACTGCTGCGCCCGGCGCCCGGGCGTTTCGTGAAACCCGCGGAGCAGGACCTGATCGACGCGGAGCAGATCATCCGCGCGCAGGAGTGCAGCGACGCGGGCCTCGCGCTGATGGGCGACAAGTCGTTCCTGTTTTCCGAATCGCGCCGCGCGTTCCTGATGTACGCGAAGAACGGCCGCACGTGGGCCGCGCTGCACGACCCGGTCGGGCCGCGTGAAGAGTGGCCGGCGCTGATCAGCAAGTTCATCGCGCTCGCGCACGCGCACAGCGGCCGCGCCGCGTTCTACCAGGTGCGCGCGAACGCGCTGCCGCTGTATCTCGACGCGGGGCTCACGCTGATGAAGCTGGGCGAGGAAGCGCACATCGCGCTCGACCAGTTCGACCTGAAGGGCTCGAACCGGTCGCACCTGCGCTACGCGCTGCGCCGCGGCGACAAGGATGCGCTGACGGTCGAGGTGATCGCGCCGGGCGACGTGCCGGCCGCGCTGCCGGCGCTGCGCGACATCTCGGACGGCTGGCTCGACAGCCGCGATGCGCGCGAGAAGAGCTTCTCGGTGGCCGCGTTCCACGACGGCTATCTGTCGACGCAGTCGGTGATGCTGGTGCGGCAGGCCGACAAGCCGATCGCGTTCGTCACGTTCATGACGACCGACCTCAACACCGAGGCGACGGTCGGCGTGATGCGCCATCTGCCGGACGCATCGCCGTACGCGATGGAGTATTTGTTTACGCAGCTCGCGCTGCATCTGAAGGAAGCGGGGTTCCGCAAGCTGAGCCTGGGCATCGCGCCGTTCTCGGGGATGGGCGCGGCGAAGATGCCGTCGCCGTTCCACCGGCTCGGGCTGATGGTCTGGCGCTTCGGCGGCCGCTTCTACAACTTCCGCGGCTTGCGCGCTTTCAAGAGCAAGTTCGAACCGCACTGGGAGCCGCGTTATCTCGCGGCCTCGGGCTCGGTCGGCGTGTTCGTCACGCTCGCGGATCTGTCATTGCTGGCTGGAGGTCGGCGTTCATGATGTTGAAGAAGGGAATCGCGCGGGCGGCAGCCGCCTGCGCGGGAATGATGCTGGCCGGCGCCGCGTGCGCCGCGCAGCCGGCCGCAGTGAAATCCGAAACCGTGTCCGGCGGCCGCTACGGGCCCGTGACCGTGACCAGGCCGAGCGGGCCGCTGCGCGGTTTCGTCGTGCTGTTCTCGCGCGAGGCCGGCTGGCATGCCGCCGATCAGCAGGCGGCCGACGCGCTCGCGAAAGCCGGCGCGATGACGGTCGGCGTCGATTCCGGGCGTTACGCGGCGAATCTCGCCGCGAAGCAGGAGGCCTGCCACCACCTCGACGGCGACGCCGAGGCGGTCAGCCATCAACTCGAACGGCTCGCGCAGTCGTCGCGCTATTTCACGCCGATCGTCGCGGGCGTGGGTCAGGGCGGCGCGATCGCGAAGCAGATCCTGTCGATGGCGCCGGAGAACACGATCGCCGGCGTCGTCGCGGTCGGTCCGGCCGCGAAGCTCGATCCGCGCTTCAAGCCGTGCCCGCCCGATTCGACGATCGTGCGCCGCGCGATGCCGGGTTTCGTCGAAACGGCTGCCGCGGGCGACACCGCGAAGCTCGTGTCGCTCGTCACGTCGCACCTGCGCGACACCAGCAGCAGCGACGAGCTGGACGTGTCGGATCTGCCGCTCGTCGAGCTGCCGGCCAAGGGCGGCAGCGACCGGCTCGCGATCGTGATCTCGGGCGACGGCGGCTGGCGCGATCTCGACAAGACGATCGCCGAGGCGCTGCAGCGCGACGGCGTGTCGGTGGTCGGCATCGACGCCCTGCGTTACTTCTGGAGCGAGAAGCCGCCCGCGCAGGTGAGTCGCGATCTGGCCCGCGTGATGCGCACTTACATGGCGCGCTGGCATGCGAACCGCGTGGCGCTGGTCGGCTACTCGTTCGGCGCCGACGTGATGCCGTTCGCGTACAACCGGCTGCCGGCCGACCTGCGCGACAGGGTCGCGGTGATGTCGCTGCTCGGCTTCGCGCCGTCGGCCGATTTC
This sequence comes from Burkholderia sp. AU17457, assembly GCF_002223255.1. NCBI lineage: Bacteria > Pseudomonadati > Pseudomonadota > Betaproteobacteria > Burkholderiales > Burkholderiaceae > Burkholderia > Burkholderia sp. AU17457. The sequence continues at coordinate 1,265,127 of NZ_NKFB01000005.1, read as the reverse complement.
CAGATTCGCGTGACGGGCTGGCTCGGCATGCCCGCGAGCGACAAGGCGTTGAAGGTCGCGCCGGAAATCGCGAAGGTGCCGCCCGCGCTCGTGCAGTGCTTCTATGGCGCGGAAGAGACGGACACGATGTGCCCGGCGCTCGCGAACACGGGCGCCGACGTGATCAAGACACAGGGCGATCACCACTTCGGCCGCGATTACATCGCGCTCGAGAAGAAGATCCTCGGCGGGTTCGGCAAGCCGGCGGCGGCGCGCTGAATGCCGGCGGCGCCCGCTTGACGGCGGGCGCGGGCCGATTTTGCTTCCGGGTTCATCGTACGGGCGGCCAGCGAGCCGCCCGTTTCATTTTCCGGGCTGCGCTGCCGCGTCCTGCGGCGGCAGGGTCGTTCTCGCATCGCGCTGATAGAAGCCCGGAAACCGGTCGAGCTGCCGCCGTGCGGCCGCGAGGTCGGTGTCGTCGCCGAGTACCGCGCTCGAAAATCCCGTGCGTTCCATCAGCAGCAACTGGTCGACCAGGACGTCGCCGGTCGCGCGCAGGTCGCCGGCGAAGCCGTAGCGCTTGCGCAGCAGGTAGGCCTGGCTGTATGCGCGGCCGTCGGTGAACGACGGAAACTGCAGGTCGATGCGCTCGGCGTGCGCGATGCGCGCGGCGAGCGGCGGCAGTTCCTCGTCGTTGCCGATCGTCAGCGTCGCTGCGCCGTGCTGCTCGGTTTCGTCGGCATGTTCGGCCGGCGTCAGCAGGCGGATGCGCGCGCTTGCGTTCGCGGTTTCGTGGTTCATGCGGGTTTTTCCTGATGACGCGCGGCGTTCGCGGCGGTCTTGAACGGTTCGGTACCGACGCGGCGCACCGTGTCGATGAATCGTTCGCTGCGGCCGTTCGCGTCGATCCGCGCATCGAGATACGCGTTGACGATCGCGTCGACGACGTCGACGATCTCGTCCGCCGAAAACGACGGGCCGATCACCTTGCCCGGCCGCGCGGGGCCGCTCGCGATCGAGCCGTCCGACCCGCCGAGCGTGACCTGGTACCACTCCGCGCCGTCCTTGTCGACGCCGAGGATGCCGAGATGGCCGCTGTGATGATGGCCGCACGAGTTGATGCAGCCGCTGATGTGCAGGTCGAGGTCGCCGATGTCGTGCAGCAGGTCGAGATCGTCGAAGCGCTCGGCGATCGCGTCGGCAACCGGAATCGAGCGGGCGTTCGCGAGCGCGCAGAAATCGCCGCCCGGGCACGCGATCATGTCGGTCAGCAGCCCGACGTTCGCGCTCGCGAGCCCGATCGCGCGGGCGTTTTCCCACAGCAGGAACAGGTCGTCGACGTGTACCCACGGCAGCACGACGTTCTGCGTGTGCGTGACGCGCGCCTCGCCGGCCGAGAAGCGGTCGGCGAGATCGGCGAGCGCGTCGAGCTGGTCCGGCGACGCGTCGCCGGGCGCCTGCAGGCGGCGCTTGAACGACAGCGTGACGATGCGCAGCGCCGGGTCGCGATGATCGGCGACATTGCGGGCGAGCCAGCGCGCGAACGCCGGATGACGGCTCGCCTGCGCGGACAAGCGCGCGTTCGCGTCCGCGAGGTCGAGCGTGCGCGGCTTCAACCGCGGCGGGACGAACGACGCGGCGACGCGATCGAATTCGGCCTGCGGGATCGTGTGCGGGCCGCCGTCGTGAACGACGATCTGGCGGAACTCTTCCTCGACGTCGTCGATGTAGCGTTGCCCTTCGGTCTTCACGAGGATCTTGATCCGCGCCTTGTACTTGTTGTCGCGCCGCCCGTAGCGGTTGTACACGCGGACGATCGCCTCGATGTAGTTCATCACGTGCTGCCACGGCAGGAACGCGCGCAGCAGCGTCGCGATCGTCGGCGTGCGGCCCATCCCGCCGCCCACGCTTACGCGAAAGCCGAGCGCGCCCGCGTCGTCGCGCACGAGCCTCAGCCCGACGTCGTGCCAGTCGGTCGCCGCGCGGTCTTCGGTCGCGCCCGTGATCGCGATCTTGAACTTGCGTGCCAGGAACGCGAATTCGGGGTGCAGCGTCGTCCACTGGCGCATCACTTCGGCGAACGGGCGCGGATCGGCGATCTCGTCCGGCGCGACGCCCGCGCGTTCGTCGCACGAAATGTTGCGGATGCAATTGCCGCTCGTCTGGATGCCGTGCATGTCGACGGTCGCGAGCAGGTCCATCACGTCGGCCGCCTTCGCCAGCGGAATCCAGTTGAACTGCACGTTGGTGCGCGTCGTGAAGTGCGCGCTGCGGGTCGGCAGGCGCAACGTGCCGAGCAACGCCTGGGCGTCGCACGCGGCGCGGTAGGTGGCGTCGTCGGGTACGTCGTAGTCGCGCGCGATCCGCGCGAGCATGCGAAGCTGCGCACTCGACAGCTCGCCGTACGGCACCGCGACGCGCAGCATCGGCGCGTGGCGCTGCACGTACCAGCCGTTTTGCAGGCGCAGCGGCCTGAACGCGTCCTCGCCGAGCGTGCCTTGCTGCCAGCGTTCGAGCTGGTCGCGGAACTGGGCGGCGCGGCTGTGCACGAGCGCCCGGTCGAAATCGGTATATCGATACATGACTTGATAGCGAGAGGCGCCACGGCGAACGGCGCGCGGCGCGGGAAGGCGTTGCGACGGATGTCAGGCAACGGAAGACAGCGTAGGGAACGCGATGCGGCGGGACAAGCAGCAGATCGAAACGAAAAAGGCGCAGCAGATGGCCGGCGGGGCGCCGGCGCGGGCCGGGCATGCGCGCATGCCCGTGGCCGAGGTCATGCGTCGACGACGAGCGCCGGATCGAGCGCGCGAATGCGCTGGTCGATGAAGTAGCCGCCGCCTTCCTGATAGCGCAGGAACAGGCGGCCGCACGTGCGGCAGCGGCTGACGGTGCAGCGGTTGTACGGGAAATGGCGCGGCGCGATCGGCGCGTCGTCTGACGCGTAGCGCGTGCCGGCCGGATGATATTCCGTGTAGGTCGGCTCGGGTTCGCCCGGTGGGATGAGCGTGGCCACTTCGATCAGTTGGGCGTCCGGCAGCGACAGCGGCAGGGTCGTCCAGCCGGCGAGCGAGGTCTTCGTGCACGTGCACGGCTGCGTGACGTGCGCCGCTTCGGCCGTCAGTTTCAGCAGCGCGTCGTGATCGAGATAAGGCAGTGGGTTCATGAGTCGTCGTGAAGGGCGGCGGGACCTGCAATGTAACCCGCGTACGGATCGGCTGCACGGCCGTGACGTGGCCGCGCAGCGCGCGTTGCGCGATCAGCCTGCCTTGCGGACCGACGGCTGCGCGACCAGTTCGCCGAGCACGCGGATCGCGCGCTCGATGTCGCGGCTCCACGGATGGCCGAAGTTCACGCGTACGCAGCGCTCGAAGCCGTGCGCGGCCGAAAACAGCGGGCCCGGCGCGAAGCTGATGCCGCGTGCGATCGCCTGGCGATGCAGCTCCATCGCGTCGATCGCGTCGGGGAACGCGAGCCACAGGAAATACCCGCCGTCGGGCCGCACCCATTCGACGCCGGCCGGCAGCCAGCGCCGCAGCGCGTCGTCCATCCGGTCGAGCTGCGTGTGCAGCGCGCCGCGCAGCTTGCGCAGGTGCCGGTCGTAGCCGCCGTGTTCGAGATAGTTCGCGATGCCGGCCTGCGCGGGAATGCTGGCCGACAGCGTCGTCATCAGCTTGAGCCGCTGCACCTTCTCCGCGAACCGGCCCGCGGCGGCCCAGCCGATCCGATAGCCGGGCGCGAGCGTTTTCGAGAACGAACTGCAGTGCATCACGAGGCCGTGACGGTCGAACGCGCGCGCGGGCAGCGGATAGTCCGGGCCGAAATGCAGTTCGCCGTACACGTCGTCCTCGATCAGCGGCACGTTGCGCGCCGCGAGCAATTCGACGAGCGCACGCTTTTTTTCGGCGGTCAGCGTAACGCCGGTCGGATTCTGGAAATTGGTCATGAACCAGCATGCGCGGATGTCGTGCCGGTCGAGTGCGTTCGCGAGCGCATCGAGATCGAGGCCCGTGCGCGGATCGACGGGAATCTCGACCGCGCGCAGGTCGAGCCGCTCGATTGCCTGCAGCGCCGCATAGAATCCCGGTGCTTCGACGGCGACGACGTCGCCGGGCCGCGTCACCGCCATCAGACACAGGTTCAGTGCTTCGAGCGCGCCGTTCGTGACGACGATTTCGTCGATCGGCTGCGAAATGCCGGTCGCGAGATAGCGCCGCGCGATCTGCTGGCGCAGCGCCTCGTTGCCGGGCGGCAGGTCGACGACCGTGCTCCACGGGCTCACGAGCCGCGTGGCCTGTGCGAGCGACTTCGCCAGGCGCGGCAGCGGAAACAGCTGCGGCGCCGGGAACGCGGAACCGAGCGGCACGATGCCGGGCTGCGTGGCCGCATCGAGCACGGAGAATACGAGGCTGCTGATGTCGACCTTGCGCGTGGCGCCGGCGCGGCTCGCACGGCGTTTCGTCGCCGGGCTCGCGGCCGGCTGAGCGCCCGGCGCGACGTAGTAGCCGGAGCGTTCGCGCGCACGGATCAGCCCCCACTGTTCGAGCAGGTAATACGCGCGAAACACCGTCGACTGGCTTACGCCATGTTGCGCGATGATTTGCCGCAGCGACGGCAGGCGCGTGCCGACGGCGAGGTTGCCGTTGCGGATGTCGTCGGCGATCGTGTGGGCGAGGGTTTCGTAGCGTTTCATCGGCGTGGGCGGAGCGCGTCGTCGCCGTACGCGGGCCGAAGCGGCGCCGCGCCGACGGGCGGCGCTCATTGTCCGATGCGCGGCCCGAAAAGGAAAGCCGCGGAGTGTCAGCCGCGCCGTCCCGATGCGTCAGGGCGCGTTCGGCTCGACAATCTGGCCGCTGGCGCCGCGCTGCTGCGGTCGCGACGGCCCGACCTTGCGGGCCACGAGCACGCACGGCACGCCGGCCACGGCGAGTGGCACCACGAACGAGCCGGTCGTGATCGACGGCATCACGCCGGTGAAGGTCGTGATGAAGATGCCCGCGAGATGGCGCGCGAAATTCCGGTTCCCGCCGAGCGATGCGCCGTGCGCGGGTATCGGCGTGCCCCCGACGCAGGCCCCTGTAATTGGGGTGCGTTTTGCCGCGAGGCCCGCGAATATCCGCGATGTGCGGCTTGTTCCGATTGCGTGCCCCTGCGTTTTATGGTCTCGTTGCGGGATATCGCATCGACTCAAAAAAGGACAGTCGGATGCAGGCGGGCGATTCACGCGGGGTCCGATTGATCAGGGGAATCGGCGCATGGGCGCGCGCCCGCGGTGCCGTGCGCACGCTGTTCATCATATCGATGCTGGGCTGGCTCGCGCTCGCGCTGCCGGCCTTCGCCGTCTCTCCCGAAGCCGTCAACGACAACGTGCTGCGCGTGCTGGCGTGGCCCGGTTACGCGGACAGCGATATCGTCAGCGCATTCGAGACGCACTTTCATGTGCGCGTCGAAGTGACGCTGGTCGATTCCGACGAGGCGCTGTGGACGCGGATGCACAGCGCGTCACCGCCGCCGTACGACGTGCTGGCCGCGAACACGGCCGAGATCCAGCGCTATGCGCATGAACACCTGCTCGCGCCGATCGACCTGTCGCATATCCCGAACCGGCGGCGGCAATTGCCGAATTTCCAGCAGCTCGCGACGATCGGCGGCCTCGTGCAGGGCGGCGCGTCCTACGCGATCCCGTTCACGTATTCGTCGATGGGGCTGATCTACGACCGCAAGCAGGTGCCGGCCGCGCCGCGCTCGATGCGCGAGCTGTGGAATCCGCGCTATCGCGGCAAGGTGCTCGACTTCAACAGCGCGCAGCACAATTTCTCGTTCACGGCGCTGGCGCTCGGCTATCCCGATCCGTTCCGCCTGTCGCCCGCGCAGACGCTTGCCGTGGCCCGCAAGCTGATCGACCTGCGCCGCAACCTGCTGACGTACTACACGCTGCCCGAGGAAGCGACCGCGCTGTTCGTCCAGCATCGCGCGGCGCTGATGTTCGGCAACTACGGCACGCAGCAGGTCGAGCAGTTGCGTCGCGCCGGCGCGGACGTCGGCTACGTGATCCCGGACGAAGGCGCGCTCGCGTGGCTCGATTGCTGGGCCGTCACGCGCGGCACGCGACGGCCCGAGCTTGCATTCGCGTGGATCAACTACATGCTCGAACCGGCGATCGGCACGTTGCTGACCGAGCGTCAGGGGCTCGCGAACACGCTCGAGCCGCGCGGCCTGGATACCGGGCGCCAGCATCTCGTGTGGCTTCAGCCCGTGGAGGACATCGCGCGCCGCGAATCGCTGTGGAGCCGCATCGTGTCGGGCGATCGACCGGAGCGCTTCGCAAAATGATCCGGCTCGGGCTCACGTCGAAGCTGTCGGTGCTGTTCGCGTGCATCGGCGTGATCGCGTCCGGCACGACCGGCTACTACGCGTATCGCGCCAACCGCGCGATGCTGGTGCAGGAAGCGCAGCACAGTCTGCTGATGTCGACGCAACTGCTCGGGCAGCGCTTCACGACCGCGCTCGCCGACGTTGCGGACGACGCGCTGGTGCTCGCGCAGTTGCCGTCGTCCGCGGCCGTCGCGGGCGGCGACAATCCGGACAACGTGCGACGCATGCGGCTCGAGCAGGTGTATTACAGCTTCATGAGAAATCATGCGGAATACCTGCAGATCCGCCTGATCGCAAGCGGGCATTTCGGGATCGAACGCATTCACGTCGATCGCGATGCGCGCGGCATCGTCGTGCTGCCCGAAAGCGCGTTTCAGGAGAAAGGGCAGTTTTCCTACGTATTCGATACGCTCGCGACGGCGCCCGGCCATATCTACCTATCGCCGATCGTGATCAATCACGAGACGGGATCGCATGCGGCGCAAGGGCTGCCGATCCTGCGCGTCGGGACGCCGGTGGTCGACGCGTCGGGCCAGACGGTCGGCGCGCTCGTCGTCGACGTCGAACTCTCCCGGGTGTTCGACCGGATCGAACGCGATCTGCCGGACGACTATGCGGTCTATCTCGCGAACGAGTGGGGCGATTTTCTCGTGCATCCCGATCCGGAACAGACGTTCGGTTTCGATCGCGGCCGGCGCGTGCTGATGCAGGACCGTTTTGCCGTCACGCGCGCGCTGTTCGACAGCGGGCGCATGAACGTGACGTTCAATGGGCTCGCGCAGCCCGATCAGGCGCCGGGCCAGATGTTCGCGTTCGTGCGCACGCCGTTCGGGCACGACGAGGGCAGCCGCTTCGTCGTGCTCGGGATGGCCCGCCCGCTGGCCGACGTCCTCGCGCCGGACGGCATGCTGGGAGAGCGAATCGTCAGGATGGTGCTCGTGTCGAGCGTGCTGGCGGTGATTCTCGCGATCCTGTTCGCGCGTGCGATCACGCGGCCGTTGCAGGCGCTCGCGCGCGCGGCGACGCACGTGTTCGACGATTCGGCCGCCGAACGGCTGCCGGTCGCGCGCGCCGACGAGATCGGCGTGCTCGCGCGTTGTTTCGACAGCATGCGCGTCGAGATACGCACGCAGATGGCGATGCTGCGCGCGAAGCAGCAGGAGCTCACGCATCTCGCCGGTCACGACCCACTGACCGGCCTGCCGAACCGCCTGCTGTTCATGGAGCATCTCGATGCGGCGATCCGGCACGCGGCCGCGGCGCGCGAGGGGCTGGCGGTGATGTTCGTCGATCTCGACCGCTTCAAGCAGATCAACGACCAGCACGGGCACTCGGCCGGCGATCGCACGCTCGTCGCGGTCGCGAAGCGGTTGAGCCAGGTGCTGCGCGGCGACGACATGGCTGCACGGCTCGGCGGCGACGAATTCATCGTGCTGATTTCGGACGTGCGGTCACCGGCGGTGATCGGCGATGTCGCAACGCGCATCCAGATCGTGATGGCCGAGGAGCTGGAGTTCGACGAAGGGCGCATGGCCGTCGGCGCGAGCATCGGCGTCAGCGAGTTTCCCGCGGACGGCGCATCGGCCGAAGAGTTGCTCGTCAAGGCCGACGCGGCGATGTATGCGGCGAAGGCGTCCGCGCAGAGCGTGTGCGTGCGCTATCAGGACCTCGTCCGCGGCGGCGCACCCGACGGGACCGGCCGCGCCGCGTCGGGCGGCAGCGGCTGACGGCCGGGAAAAACGCGGCGAGCCCGTCGCGGGACGGGCTCGTCGCCGGTGCGGGCTGCACGCGCGAGGCGCGCGGCGGCACGCTTAGTGGCCGAAGTAGACCGAGTCGCGCGGGCTGTGTGTCCGGCCGGCCGGTACGCCGCCCTCGACGGTCGCGGCCGGTTGCGAACCGAAGCCGCTGTTGTCGATGCCGTGCACGCGCGCTTGCGCGGCCTGGATGTCGGCCGGATAGTGCGGGCTCGCCTGGCTGGGCTTGTAGCCGGCGTTTTCGAGCTGGACCAGTTCGTTGCGCACCTGGGCGCGGGTCACGGTGCTTTGTGCGAATGCGCCGAACGACGCGGACAGGGCGACGGCGGCAACGACTGCGGAAACGAGCGATTTCATGATGACCTCCGATGTTTATTGGCTTTCCGCGTTCGACACCATGTCGTCAGCGGTTGATTACATCGTAGGCGCCGGCTCACCTAGGGTAAACGTGACTTTGAGGGAAAGATCGTTGCGTTACAGGTAATAATGCAGCGCAAACGCGATCCGTCCCCATGTTGTATTGCGAGGATGGCGGGCAATCGCGGGAGAGTGTGGAGCAGGATGTCGCGTACGGCGCTGGGGCACGCGTCGCCGGCCAACCACGGCGAATAGCTTGCAGCGGAACCGCAGGGCTACAGCGCGGCCGGATCAGACCCCGTCGTCGTCGATTTCCTTGCGCTCGCGGCGCTCCTCGTTACCGCGGCGCGCGCGCAGGCGCTGGCGCGACAGGACGGCGATCACTTGCTGGGTCGGTGCGCCGGACGGCAACTCGTTGCGAATGCGATCGGGCACCATCGGCAGGCCCGCACGCTGCCGGCGCAGCGCCTTGGCAATTGCGCGGCGGCATTCGTCGCCGTGGCAATCCCATTCATCGCGGACTCTCTGGCAATAACGGCATTGTTCCATCCGAATAGTCTAACGCGTCTTCGGGAATGGAGCAGGGCGTGGCGCCGGACGTCCTTGCGCGCGGACGGGGCCGGTGCACGTCATCGGAGCGACCAGATACCCCAGATCGCGATCAACAGGCCGACGCCCAATCCGCAGCCCAGCAACACATAGGTTTCCATTTCGTGCCTCTGAAGACATGGCGACGCTGACGTCGACATCGGCGTACGCGCGGCAAAGCCGGTCGCGTATCGTCCGCGCTGTCGGTCGGCGCGATACGCCGGGTCTGCGAATACTACGCGTCGCAGCTTTCAGAACCCATGCGCGATCCTGCTCGCGCGCCCGATGCATGACCGTCGAACCGGTTCAATATAATTCAACGGAACTGGCCGCCTCATGCGCGGCGTACATATCTCCGAACGAGGAAATCCGATGACGCTTGCCCAGTTGCAGGCCCTGGCCGCCGTGGTCGAACTCGGCTCGCTGACCGCCGCGGCAGACAGGCTCAGCCGCAGTCAATCCGCGATCAGCCACGCGCTGACGGAGCTGGAGGACATCACGCAGGTCAAGTTGCTCTGGCGCGACCGGCAGCCGGTCGTCCTGACCGCGGCAGGCGAACGCCTGTGGCCGTATGTCCGGAGCGTGGTGCGGGAAGCGCAGATGCTGCGCCAGCAGTTCAGCCTGTCGCGCGGCAAGCTCGAAGGGAGGCTGGTGGTCGCATCGCTGCCGAGCGTGTCGCTGGCGTTCGTCGTTCCCGCGCTCGAGGCGTTGAAGGACATGCACCCGGGCGTATCGGCGGTGCTGCTCGAAGGCACGGACAGCGAAGTCGAAGGGTGGATCGACGACGGGACGGCCGACGTCGGCGTGGTGGCCGGCACGAAGACATTCGCGCACAACCTGCCGCTGCTCGACGAGGATTTCGTCGCGGTCGCGGCGGACGACCTGTTCGCGGGCCGCAAGAGCGTCACCGCCAGGCAACTGGCCGTTGCACCGTTCATTTTCTCGAAGGCGGGGTGCGGGCCGGTGATCGCGGATTACTTCGCGCGCGGCGGCGTGCCGCTTCGAGCCGCGTTCAACGTCGTCGAGATGCGCACGATCCTGTCGATGGCGGAGGCCGGCATGGGCGTATCGATCGTGCCGCGCATCACGCTGACATACACGCCGTTCGGCGGTCGTGTGCTGGCGCTGTCGCCACGGCTGCATCGCTCCGTGCGGCTGGCGTGGAATACCGCAGGAAATGCGGTTGCCGATGAATTCGTGCGGCTTGTCGATGCGCAACGCGCGAAGGCGGAAAAGACGATCCGGACGCGCGCGAAAAAGGGCAAATAGCGACCGGTAGCCATGATGAATGGTCTTCATTAGCCACTTGCAAGTTATTCATGCCGACGATGGTTGAGATGCAATACATTGTTCCGACCTCGTTGTCATTGCCCTGAAGGAGTGTGCCATGCCGGCCTTGCCCACCCTGTTTGCGTTCGGACTTGTGTCGCTCGGCATGGTGCTGACGCCCGGACCGAACATGATCTATCTGGTGTCGCGCTCGATCTGCCAGGGCCGCCGCGCCGGGCTGGTCTCGCTCGGCGGTGTCGCGCTGGGGTTCGTCTTCTACATGGTGTGTGCGGCAGTGGGCATCACCGCGCTGCTGATGACTGTGCCGTATGCGTACGATGCGCTGCGCCTGGCCGGCGCGCTGTATCTGGCCTACCTGGCATGGCAGGCGCTGAAGCCGGGCGGGCGCTCCGCATTCCAGGTCCGGCAGTTGCCGCACGACAGCCGCGCGAGGCTGTTCGCGATGGGTTTCGTCACGAACCTCGCGAACCCGAAGATCGCGGTGATGTATCTATCGTTGCTGCCGCAGTTCATCGTGCCGGGGCACGGCAGCGTGCTCGCGCAATCGCTGGTGCTCGGCTGCGTGCAGATCGCGGTGAGCGTCGGCGTCAATGCGCTGATCGCGTGCGCGGCCGGTTCGATCGCGGGTTTTCTCGCGGGACGGCCGCGCTGGGCGGCGGTTCAGCGCGGGTTGATGGGCACGGTGCTGGCCGGCCTGGCCGTGCGGATCGCGCTGGAATCGCGCAGCTAGCGCACGTCGGTCGACGGTTCCGAAAATCGCCGGCAGCGATCCGGCCTTGTGTCGACGGCACCTGGCATCGTCACCCCTGGCAATTGCCCTTGGCTTCCTTGGCGACCGGCACAGGCCCGGTCTCGTCACGACGCCGTCCGCGCGTCGCGAGCCAGCACAGGATCGAGCCGCCGCACACCATCGACGCGCCTTGCCAGAATTCGGCCGACAGCGGCGCGTGCAGCAGCGCGGCGGCGAGGGCGGCGGCGAGCACCGGCGTGAAGTACGATGCGCCGACGATGACCGTCACGTTGCCGTGCATGATGCCGGTGTTCCAGGCCGCATAGCCGAAGCCGAGTGCCGACGCCGCCAGCACGAGATACACGACCGCGCGCAAACTGAACGTCATGCCGCCGCCGCCTTCGATCGCGAACTTGATCCAGAGCACCGCGGCGACCAGCATGAAGAACGGCGTCACGCCGTTCTTGCCGTCGGCGATGCGCGCGGTCACAGTGCAATAGCCGGCCCAGATCAGCGCGCCGAAGAGCGCCAGCCCGTAGCTCAGCGGATTGTCCGCGACGTTGCGCAGCATGCCCGCCGGATCGAGCCCCTGATCGCCGCCGAGCACCCGGCAGATGCCGAGCATCGACAGCAGGACGCCGGGCACGACCAGCAAGTTCGCGCGCTGCTTGTTGAACACGATGGCGGCGACGAGCGTGAGGCTCGGCCACAGATAGTTGACCATCGCGACTTCGATCGCTTGGCGGGCGTTGCTCGCATAGCCGATCGACAACGACAGGCACACCTCGTAGGACACGAACAGCAACCCGCCCCACAGCAGATAGTTTTTCGGGAACCGGCTCAGGTCGGGGAAGCCGATCGAAAACAGCAGAAGCACGGACGCCACCGTATAGATCATCGCCGCGCCGCCGGTCGCGCCGAGGCTTTCGCTGACCCCGCGAACGAGTGCGACCACCGACGCCCATAACAGCACCGCGCCGAGCCCGGCGAGCGTTGCGTTGTTCTTGCGTTTGATGCTTGCTGCCTGTTTCAACATGTTGATTCGATTTCGGATGATTCGGGTCGGCTCGCGCGTGCCGTCATCGTGAGCAGCGATACAAAGAGAAGATTTCGCCGGAAGCGCGCATTTTACGGGGGCGCAGCCGTCGCGGCGATTCAGCCGGACCGGCGTGTCCGATCGATTCGGTCGCGCGAGCCGATACGCCACGGTGCACCGATTCCCGACAGCGCGTGTCCGATCGAATCGAGCATCGCTTTCCGCGTCGGCCGAGCGTGGTGTGCCGCAGCGCATTCGCGATGGCGTCGAATGCGTCGGCCGTGGGGGGCGTGTGAATGCGGTATTCGAAACGCATCTGCATGGCCGGAGTGCGATGCGGGCACTCCAACCCGCGCCGTGCCTTCCGCCCGTCGACTGCCGCGCATCGGGCGCTCGTCGCAGCGGGCGCCCGATGCGTCGATCACCGCTCGCGCCGCTTCTTGCTCAGCTCGATCGTCTCGAACAGCGCGTATTGCGCGGTCGGATGCTGGTCGGCACCCGGCGCATGGTAGTAGCGCATCGTGATCGTCGTGTGGCCGCCCGGCTTGCCCGGATCGTGATCGAACACCGCGATTCCGTAGCCGGTGCCCGTATCGCGGCGCGCGGACCAGATCGCATCCTCGAGCGCATCGGCCGGCTGGCGCACGAACGTGTTCGGCGCGCCGCCCGGCACCGGCCGGTTCGGTTTCGTGAACACCTTCGCCTGCGCAAAGCCGGTCGACGGATTTTCGCCGTACACGTCGAGCGGCGCGCTGGTGCCGCCGCCGCCGAGGATCAGGTGGATCGTGCCGTGGCTCGTGTCGAACGTCGTGCGGTCGGGGTCGTTCGAGCCGACCGGGCGCGGCTGCAGCGTCTCGACCACTTCGCCGGTCTTCGCATCGACGCCCGCGCGGTGATTGCAGCCGCGCACCGGGTAGCTGCGCTCGTAGTCGTGATCGTGGCCGCACAGCACGAGATCGACGCCGTAACGGTCGAACAGCGGCAGCCACGCTTCGCGAATGCCCTTGTCGGACCCGTTGCCCGTCTTCGACGAACTGAGCGCGTCCTGGTGCATCTGCACGACGATCCAGTCGATGTCGTCGTCGTGCGCGGCATGGCGCAGCGTGCGTTCGAGCCAGCGCGTCTGCTCGCCGTTGCTGTAGCCGCGCACATAGAACGACGTGCCGGGCTCGATCGGCGGGCGGCCGGTGCTCGCGGCCGGCACGAGCGGCGCGGGGCCACCGACGAAAGCGGCGGCATCCTGATACACGACGTCGTCGGCGTCGAGCGACACGAACAGCACGGAGCTCACGCGGAAGCTGTACCAGCGGCCCGGAAAGTGCGTGCCGTTCTCCGGCAGCGTATAGCGTGCAAGGTACGAGTCGAGCCCTTGCGGGCCGTTGTTGAATTCGATCTCGTGATTGCCGGGGCACGGCATCCACGGGCGATTCGCGGCCGACGTCTGGTTGTTGTTGCCGAAATCGCGCCACACCTCGGGCTGGTGCGCGGGGTTCAGGTTCGCGTAGCAGAGGTCGCCGTTCAGCAGGTGAAACAGCGGCTGGAACTGCTCGACGGCCTGCACCGCGAAGCGGCTCTGCGGCGACGACAGCACCCACGCGCCGTTCGGCGTCGCGAGATCGCCGTAGCTCGTGAAACGGAACGGCGCCCGGCCGCGCGGCGCGGTCGAGAAAGTCGCGGAGAACGGCTGTGCGGCGTGGCTGTCGTTGTCGGCCGTGATCTCGTAGCGATAGCGCGTATCGGGCTTCAGCCCGTGCACGCGCGCGTGATACGCGAACACGGTCTCGCCGTTCAGGCCGTCGGTGTACAGGCGCTGGACGCCGTGTACGGTGCGCGGCGGCTCGCCGTCGGCGACGATGCGCGCGCGCGGATTGACGGCCGGGGCGAGCGACGCCCACGAGATCACGACTTCGGACGTCGGGTCGTTGCCCCACGTCAGGTGAACCTGTTCGGGCGTGCCGTCCGGATTCGACGCAGCGGCGCGGGCGGCCGCGAGCCCGCCGGCGGCGGTCGCGAGGCCGGAGACGCCCGCGAGTTTCAGGAAGCCGCGACGCGACACGGAAGCGGCCGGCTCGTTCGGCTGATCGGGGAGAGTGTCCTGGTTCGACATGGTCGGTGTGTTCGTTGATGGGACGCGAGAGGGGAGCCGCACGGCCGTGCGCGAGCACGGCCGGGACATGGGCCGGAAACGAGCGGGATCCCGGTCGCATGCATTGTCGAAGGGCAGTTTTGCCGCGTTGTGACAGTACCGCAACCGTGCGTGCGCGCTGGCCGATACAGGGTCGCGCGCCGCGCGCCTCCAGTCCGCATCGGCCTCCGCGAAAATTATTCGCCGATGTCGCGACGGATTTCTCCCGCCTGCTCCGTTTAACGCATGAACGACCGCTTCCGGTCGATGCCGTTATTTCGGAGTCTTTCATGAAACTTTCTGTTCCATTGCGATGGGCCGCCGGCTGCATGGCGGCGCTCGCGACCTCCGCCGTATTCGCGCAAGCCGTCATCGTCGCGCCTTTTGCGCCGCCGCCGCCGCGCGTCGAAGTGATGCCGGCGCCCCGAGCGGGCTACGTCTGGGATCAGGGGCACTGGCACTGGCGGCACGGCCGTTACGTATGGATTCCGGGCCACTGGCAGGTGGTGCGGGTCGGTTACCACTGGGTGCCCGGGCATTGGGCGGCGCGCGGCCCGGCCTGGCGCTGGGTGCCGGGCCACTGGGCGTGACCTGCACGCCGCCGCGCGTCGAAGGGATGCCCGTGCAGCGGATTCTTCATGCAACATCATGAGCCGAAGCGATGCCTGTCCGAACCATCGTCATACTGGCGGCCGCGGCCATCGTGCTGGCCGGCTGCGTCGTCGTGCCGGCCCGTCCGGTGTATTACCGGCCCGCGCCGGTCGTCGTATATTGAGCGCGCCGGCCGATGGTCGCGCGGCCGGCAGACAGGATCGACATGCGGCGCGAACCGGATGTCGATGAAACCGGCACGGCCGATACCGTGTGCGATGCCGGGCGCGACGCGCGCGGCGTTGACGAACCGGCGGAGCCGTCGGTGCGGCGCCGTCCGGCGATGGTCCGACGCATGCAAGGAGAGCACGACGATGAGCTTCAGCCGGGCGGCGGGTCCCTCTGCCGTGACAGGGCGGCGCCCGCGCGCCGCGCGACGGAGCAGGCGGCGTTGAACGATCGCGGCGACCGCGATCCGGACGCGGAACTCGTCGCGCGCGTCGGTGCGCGCGATGCATCGGCGGTGCGCGTGCTCGTCGCGCGCAAGCTGCCGCGGCTGCTCGCTTTGGCGACGCGCATGCTCGGCGACCGAAACGAAGCCGAGGACGTCGCGCAGGAGACGTTCTTGCGAATCTGGAACCAGGCGCCGCGCTGGCGTGAAGGCGAAGCCCGCTTCGACACGTGGCTGCATCGCGTGGTGCTGAACCTGTGCTACGACCGGTTGCGCGGCCGGCGCGAGGAGCCCGTCGATACGCTGCCCGACGTGCCCGACACGCAGCCGGAGCCGGCCGTGCACGCGGAGCTGCGTTCGCGCGACGCGCGCGTGCGGCAGGCGCTGGCCGCGTTGCCGTCGAGGCAGCGGGAAGCGCTGGTGCTCCAGTACTATCAGGAAATGTCGAATGTGGAAGCGGCCAACCTGATGGGCATCACCGTCGATGCGCTGGAAAGCCTGCTCGCCCGTGCGCGGCGCAACCTGCGCGCGCAACTGGCCGGCGACCCACCTAGCGAGGACAAGCGATGACACCCGAACGATTTCGTACCATCGTCGCCGCGTACGGCTCGGACGCGCGGCGCTGGCCGCAGGCCGAACGCGCGGCGGCCGAAGCGTGGGCGCACGCGCATCCACGCGACGCACTGGAAGCGCTCGACGAGGCCGCCGAGCTCGATGCGTGGCTGATGCAGGACACGGTGGCGCCGCCCGCGCCGGCGCTGGTCGAGCGTATCGTCGCGACCGCGCCGGCGGCGGCGCCGGCGCCGCAACGCGCGCGACGTCGCGGCCGGGTGTGGTGGTCGGGCGCGGCGTTCGCGGGCGTCGGGCTGGCCGGCGCGCTCGCCGGTGCGGTGGCCGTGTCGATGCTGATGCTCGGCAGCGCGCCGATCGCGCAACACGAATCGGGCTACCTGACGACGACGTTCGGCGGCCCGAGCATCGACGGAGCCGACGAATGACCGAACGCGGCTGGAAATTCACGCTTGTCGGCTCGGTCGTGCTGAACGTGTTCATGCTCGGCGCGATCGGCGGCGGCGCATACCAATGGTTCTCGACCCATCGCGACCTGCATGCGGCCGGCGCGCCCCCATCGCGCACCGCGTTGCGTTTCGCGGCGGACGAGTTGCCCGACGGGCGGCAGCGCGAGTTCGCCGCCGCGCTGAAGGCGGCGCGCAAGAGCGGCCGCGATTTCGCGCGGGAAGGGCGCGACGGCCGGATCACCGTGCTCGACCTGCTCGCCGCGCCGCGACTCGATCGCGCGGCGATCGATGCGGCGCTCGACCGCACACGCGCGGCCGACACCGCGATGCGGGCGCAGATCGAGCGCAGCGTCGTCGATTTCGCGGCGACGCTGACGCCCGACGAGCGCGTGAAGTTCGTCGACGGGTTGCAGCACAGCGGGAACTGGCGTTTGCCGCCGAGGCTGCAGAAGAAGCCGGACGCATCGGCGAGCGAGTAAGCCGGATAAACCGCGCGCGGGCGGCACGCAATCTGCGTGTTGCCCGCGCGTCATGCGCGTGCCGGTTCCGATGAATCGCGCGGTCGTTATCCATTGACGATGCGTGCCACCGCGCTGCGGAACTTCCGCCCGGCGTTTCCCCCATCACAAAAAATATTTCTCTTCCCGCGACGGATTTTCCTGTGTGCTTGCGTTGAACGTGAGTACGCACCGCAAGAGAGCCTGTCATGGACCACCCGAACGACGCCACGCCGGCCGCGATCGCGTTGAACCGCTTCGGTCTCGGCGCGCGGCCCGACGAAGCACCGCCCGCCGACCCGAAGGCCGGCTTGCTCGCCCAGTTCGACCGCTACGATGCCCGGCCCGCCGCATGGGCGAGCGAGCCGGACGCGATCACGCTCGCCACGCGCTTCGCGAACACCCGCACCGCGATGACGAGCGACGACCCGGCCGCGAAGCGCGCAACCGCGCAATCGATCCGCCGCGACGGCTACGACGCGTATCGCAGCGCCGTCGCCGCGCGCATGAACAGCGCGCTGACGACGTCCGCGCCGTTCGTCGAGCGTCTCGTGCATTTCTGGGCGAACCATTTCGCGGTATCGGTCGACAAGGGGCAGGTGGCCGCGTACGCGGGCGCGTTCGAGCGCGACGCGATCCGCCCGCACGTACTCGGCCGTTTCGAGGACATGCTCGTCGCCGTCGAGCAGCATCCCGCGATGCAGGTGTTCCTCGATCAGGCGCGCTCGGTCGGCCCCGACAGCCCGGCCGCGCTGCGTGCGCAGGCACGCAATCCGTCGGCAAAGCGCGGGCTCAACGAGAATCTTGCCCGCGAAATCATGGAACTGCATACGCTCGGCGTGCGCACCGGTTATACGCAAACCGACGTGACGGAATTCGCGCGTGCACTGACCGGCTGGAGCGTGGCCGGCGGCCGCGGGCCGCAACCGGGCGATGCGGCGCCCGGCGCATTCGTGTTTCGCCCGAATCTGCACGAACCCGGCACGCGCACGGTGATGGGCCGCGCCTACGATCAACCGGGCGAAGCGCAGGCGCGCGCGGTCCTGCACGACCTCGCGCGATCGGAGGCGACGGGCCGGCACATCGCGTTCCAGCTCGCCCGTCATTTCGTCGCCGATACGCCGCCGCCCGCGCTGACCGACCGGCTCGCGCGCGCATTCGATGCGAGCGGCGGTGACCTGCCGACCGTCTATCGCGCGCTGGTCGACGCGCCCGACGCGTGGTCGCCGGTCAACCGCAAGTTCAAGACGCCGTGGGAGTGGGCCGTATCGTCGCTGCGCGGGCTCGGCTGGCGCGATACCGCTGATCTCAAGGCCGCGCCGCTGCTCGCGCAACTCGGCCAGCCGGTGTGGCGGCCGGGCTCGCCGGCCGGCTACGACGACATCGCCGCGAGCTGGGCGGCGCCCGACGCGCTCGTGCGCCGCGTCGAGATCGCGCAGCGCCTGGCCGCGCGTACGGGCGACCGGCTCCATCCGCGCACGCTCGGCAACACGCTGCTCGCCGGTTCGATGAGCGCGCCGACCGCGACCGCGCTCGCGCGTGCCGAAAGCGCGACGACGTCGCTCGCGCTGCTGCTCGTGTCGCCCGATTTCCAACGGAGATGACCATGGCACTGTCCCGCCGACAATTCCTCCGCGTGGCCGCCGCCGGCGCAGGCGCGATCCTCGTCGCGCCGCGGATCGCGTTCGCGAACGTCGAGACCGACCGGCGCTTCGTGTTCGTGATCCAGCGCGGTGCGGCCGACGGCCTGAACATCGTCGTCCCGTATGCGGAGCCCGCGTATGCGTCGCTGCGCGGCCCGCTCGCGATCGACACGGCGGCCGCGACGCGACTCGACGGCACGTTCGCGCTGCATCCGTCGCTCGTGCGGACTGCGCAGCTGTACCGCGACGGTCAGGCACTGTTCGTCCATGCGATTGCGTCGCCGTATCGAGACCGCTCGCATTTCGACGGCCAGAACGTGCTCGAAACGGGCGGCCGGGCGCCGTACCAGGTGAAGGACGGCTGGCTGAACCGGCTGACCGCGCTGCTGCCGGCGACGCGCGACAACGCAATCGCATTCGCGCCGACCGTGCCGCTCGCGCTACGCGGCACGGTGCAGGCCGCGTCGTATGCGCCGTCCGGTTTGCCGGCCGCGCCGGACGATCTGCTCACGCGCGTGTCGGCGCTCTACGAAGCCGACGCGCAGCTCGGCCCATTGTGGCAATCCGCGATGGAAGCGCGCGGCCTCGCCGGCGACGCGCATGCACGGCAGGACCCGGCCGGCGTCGGCAAGCTCGCCGCGACGTTTCTCGCACGCGACGACGGCCCGCGGATCGCGATGATCGAGACGGGCGGCTGGGACACCCATAGCGC
This sequence comes from Burkholderia sp. AU17457, assembly GCF_002223255.1. Lineage (NCBI taxonomy): Bacteria > Pseudomonadati > Pseudomonadota > Betaproteobacteria > Burkholderiales > Burkholderiaceae > Burkholderia > Burkholderia sp. AU17457. The sequence continues at coordinate 1,245,980 of NZ_NKFB01000005.1, read as the reverse complement.
GCAGAACGCGCGGCTCGCCAATCAGTTGAAGGCGCTCGACACGATGCTCGCCGCGCTGCGCGACGGCCTTGGACCCGCGTGGCAGCAGACCACGGTGCTGGTCGCGACCGAGTTCGGCCGCACGGCCGCCGCGAACGGCACGGGCGGCACCGACCACGGGCAGGCGTCGGTCGCGATGCTCGCGGGCGGCGCGGTTGCCGGTGGTCGCGTGATCGCCGACTGGCCGGGACTGCGGCCGGGCGACCTGTACGAAGGGCGCGACCTGAAGCCGACCGCGTCGCTCGACGCGCTGATCGCGGGCGCGGCCGCCGACAGCCTGCGGCTCGATCCGCGCCGCACCGCGTCCGCGTTGTTTGCGGAAAGCGGCGCGACACCGCCGATGAGTGGCCTGATTCGCGGGGGCGCGTGATGCGGTGCATGCCGTGTGCGGCCCGATCAACCCATTACACAACAGGGAGAATCGACAATGAAGATCCAATCCGTTTCGCTGGCCGTGCTGGTGAGTGCGAGTGCCTTACTGATGTCCGGCTGCGTGGTCGAGCCCGTGCGGCCGCCGCAGCCCGCGCCGGTCGTCGAGGTGGCGCCGCCGCCGCCCGCGCCCGGCTATCGCTGGGCGAAGGGGCACTACCGGTGGGCCGGCAATCACTGGGCGTGGGTGCCGGGGCACTGGGTGGCCGTGTACTGACACCGCAAGCGTGTCGACATGCGGTGCGGCGAGATCAACGTGCCGGCGGCAAGCGAGCGTGCGAAGTGCCGCAGCAACGCAGCCTAGTCCCACCCGATCCGGTGCTTCTCCTCCGTCTCGCGATGGCGCCAGTCGTCGTCCGCGTGAAGATACTGGCTCGTCGTCGTGAGCGACACATGGCCGAGGTTGTCGCGCACGAGCCGCAGGTCGACGCGGCCATCGGCCATGTGCGAGCCTGCGCTGTGGCGCAACCAGTGCGCGGATGCCTGTTCGAGCACGCGCGACGCCTGCTCGCCGGCTTCGCCATTCGCGCGCAGCCGGTCGGCCGCGTGCCGGAACACCTGCTTCACGATCCGGTGCAGCGCCGCGCGCGTGAGGGGCTTGCGCGCCTGGCCGATCGGCAGCACGAGCGGCGTCGGCTCGCCGTCGCGCGGCAGCGCGGGCAGGCCGTGCGCACGCCGGTAGCGCGACAGCTCGGCCATCATCTCGTCGGTGGCCGGCACGAGCCGCTGCCGGCCGCCTTTGCCCGTCACGTCGAGCCACCAGCGCTCGTGCCCGTTCGCGTCGCGCCGGCAGAAGAATTGCCCCATCGTCGTATCGGCCGCTTCGGTAATGCGCAGCCCGCCGAGATACAGCAGCGTGAAGAGCCACCGCGCGCGGTCCGCATGGAAGCATGCGCGGGCATCGTCGCGCGGCATCGCGGCGATTGCATCCTTCACCGATTGCCACAGCGGCTGTCCGAGATGGCGCGTGACGCGCGGCGCGGGCCGGCGCTGCCGCCGTCGCGACAACGCGAGCGGGTTGCCGGCCAGATAGCCGGCCTGCACGAGCCACGAGAACATCACGTTCAGGATCACCAGCGCCTGCCGCTGGCTGGCTGCCGACAGCGGACCGTAGAACGGCCGCCAGCGCGGATCGTCGCGCGGATGCTTGCGGCCGCCGTTCGCGCACCATAGCTCGGCCGGCGCGGGTGCGAGCAGGAACTGCCGGTAGACGACGAGATCCTCGTGCGTGAGCGACGACAGCGGCTTGCCGCATGCGATCACGGCCCACAGCAGCAGGCGCTCGGCTTCCTTGCGGTAGTTCTGGAACGTGGTCGGCGTATCGACGAAGCGCGCGAGCCACGCGCGCACGGCGTCGAGGTCGTTGGTCGCGGCGATCTGCGGGTGCGCGCTGCCCGAGCGATTGGTGCCTGAGCGTCCGTCGAGCGCGGCCGGTACGGTCAGCGTATCGATCGGCAGCGGGCGGAGTGCAGTGTCGGGCGAAGCGGATGAGGTCATGCGAACGAAACGCACTGCGCGAATCGCGCGGGCGTGGCCGGGCGGACGCAGGCAGCGCACGAAAGCGTAGCGGGAAGCGCCGATGGTACACGATCACCATATGGTGAAGCCGCCGTCGACGGCGATCGCCGCGCCGGTGACGAAGTGCGAGGCGGAACCGGAACACGGTAACGTATCGGCTCGCACGCGACATCCGATAAACGACGGCAGTCGAGCACGTTCAGTCAGGTGTTTGTGAACCTTCTCACCGGGCGGTTCGTCTAATTGCCCCTCCAACGCTCGCAGAGGCATACCAGATGATTCACACGATCCGAACGCTGCTCGGCGCGGCCGTCATTGCCGGCAGCACGCTCGTCGCCGGATGCCAGACCGACGCCGCTGCCACCGCGTCGAGCGCGGCGCGCCCGGCCGACGGCAAGCCCGTGACGAAGACAGTCTATGTCGCGCCGCAGTCCGCGCGCTGCACGGGCGTCGCGCCGATGGAGTGCCTGCAGGTGCGCAGCAGCCCGAGCGAGCCGTGGAGCCTGTGGTATGCGGGAATCGAAGGGTTCGCGTACCAGCCCGGCTACGTGTACACGCTCGAAGTCGACGAATACCGCGTCGCGCGTCCGCCGGCCGACGGTTCGTCGATCCGCTGGGTGCTCAAGCGCGTCGTCGAGCGCCGCCAGGCGAACTGACGGCCGCGATCACGCGGAAGGCCGCGCCGCCGCACCGGCCGGCGGCGCGGCCGCATCGATCCGCCGGAACACGACCGACGACAGCAGCGTCACCGCGCCCATGCACGCGAACGACAGCATGAACCCGTGCGCCATCGAGCCCCGATCGGCGGCGAACAGATTGACGAGCCCGCCGCCGATCGACACGCCCAGCCCCATCGCCAGCATCTGCATCATCGTGAACAGGCTGTTGCCGCTGCCGGCATCGGCATGGGACAGCCCCTTGAGCGTCACGCCGTTCATCGCGGCGAACTGCATCGAATTCGCCGCGCCGAACACGATCAGCAGCACGCCTTCCAGCATCGGCGCGGGCCGCACCGACACCAGCGCGAACCCCGCGATCGCGCAGCCGACGATCCCGGTATTCACGACCAGAAACGCCGCATAGCCGAAGCGCTTCACGAGCGGCGCGATCCAGCGTTTCGCGACGACGCCCGCGATCGCGGCCGGCAGCATCATCAGCCCCGATCGCAGCGGCGTATAGCCGAGCTGCACCTGCATCAGCAGCGGCAGCATGAACGGCACCGAACTCGTGCCGATCCGGCACAGCAGGTTGCCGAGCAGCCCCGAGCCGAAGTTCGGCTCGCGGAACAGCCCGAGCCGGAACAGCGGCTGCGTGCGGCGTCGCGCGTGAGGCAGGTACGCGAGCGCGCTCGCCAGCCCGAGCCCGGCGAGCCCGGTCGCCCACGCGGCGCGATGCGCAGACATCGGCGGGTCGATCGCGAGCGACAGCGCGATCATCGCGGCGGACAGCAGCGCACAGCCCACGAAGTCGAACGGCGGCGGCTGCGTCGCCTGGTCGTGCGGCAGGTAGTGTTGCACCGCGATGAAGCCGATCATGCCGACCGGCACGTTGACGATGAACACCCAGTGCCACGAAATCGCCTGCGTGAGCCAGCCGCCGAGCGTCGGCCCGACGATCGGGCCCAGCTGGCCGGCGATCGACACGAACGCGATCGCCGCGACGTACTGCTCGCCCGGCACGCGGCGCAGCACGGCGAGCCGCCCGATCGGCAGCAGCATCGAGCCGCCGATGCCCTGCACGGCGCGCGCGACGACGAGCTGGCCGAGCGTGTGCGACGCGGCGCAGCCGATCGACGCGAGCACGAACACGAGGATCGCGACCGAGAATACGCGGCGCGTGCCGAACCGGTCGGCGAGCCAGCCGGAGGCTGGCGTGAGCATCGCCATCGTCAGCGTGTAGACGACCACGACGGGCTGCATCGCGAGCGGCGACGCATGCAGGCTTTGTGCGATCGACGGCAGTGCGGTGTTGACGATCGTCGTATCGAGCGACTGCATGAAGAATGCGGCGGCGACGATCCAGAGCAGCGCGGAATGTGTGGGTTCCCGGGACATGGCGAAATCGGTGGTACGAAAGACGGGCGCCGGCGTACGATGGCGCGGCGCCCGCGGGCCTCAAGCGCTCGATGGTACCGATTCCGCCGGTCATCGGGAAGCGGCCTCGCCGACCGCATCGAAGGCATGTTCGTCGTCGGCGGGACGCTGCTCGACGCGGGACACGCGCGTCGGCTCGGCCGCGCGGCGTGCCGGGCGGGCGTCGTGGCGCTTGGCGATGAACGGATGCTCGACGTAGCGGTAAGTCAGCAGTGAACACAAGACGGCGACCAGCGCGCATGCGAGCGCGAGCGCCCAGATGCCGGAATCGCCGGCCGAATTGATCGGGAAAACGAATTTGTTGAACGCGTGAATGATCAGGTACACGATCACCATGTGGATCATGTAGATGCTGAAACTGGCGGTGCCGAGCAGCGCGAGCGGCCGGGTATCGAGCAGGCCGTAGAACGTGTTCCCGCTGGCGATGCAGAGAAACACCGGAAGTAGCGGCAGCGCGCCTTCGATCGAATAGCGTTCGGCCGGGGACGGCGACATCGCGAGGATCAGCAGCGCGACGGTCGCCGCCGGTTTCGTCGCGAGCCGCGCGCGGATCGCGGGGTGCCGCGACACCTCGTAGGCCACCGCGCCGAGTGCGAACAGCAGCGCCATGCCGCCGGGCGGCCCGAACAGCGCCGCGCAGGCCGTGACGATCGCGAGCGCGAACAGCTTGCGCCACGCGCGCGTGGCGACGAACCATGCGAGAAACGGAACGGCGACGTAGAACCGCCATTCGTAGGCGAGAGTCCACCAGACGCCGCTCAGATACGGCGTCCGCTCCGCTCCGTTGATCGGGAACGCGCCGAACCAGCCGAGCGACACGGTCTTGAGCAGGTCGGCCAGCAGCTGCGTCGGTGCGCCGACGGCGTTGCGGGGAAACCAGTAAAGCGTGCAGATGACGATGACGGCTGCGTAAAACAGATAGAGCGGCGCGAGGCGTCGCACGCGTCCGACGAAGAAGGTCCGTACGTCGAGCGCGCCTCGGCATGCGCGTTCCCAGAACAACAGCCCGGTGACCATGAAGAACATCGCGACGGGAATCGTCCCGAGATTGCGCAGGAAATCGGTGCCGGCACCCCAGACGCCGGTCGACAGCAACGCCTGGTTGCACGCGAAGTGATGGAAGACCACGGAGATGGCCAGCAGGCCGCGGAAACCGTCGAGATTGCGATAGCGCATCGACAGCGACTTGTCGACGGCCGACCGGTAGAACGGCACGTGCCGGGCGACGAGCCACGCGATGATCGCCACGGCCGCAACGCATGCCGGGAAGTAGAGCTTGTCGGGTGTCGGGGAGAACAGGGTTTCCAGAGAGGGCGTAACAAAGTCCACTGAAGAGCGTCTCGTGTCTTGGATCGGGATTTCAGGCACGGATGGTCGGACGGTCCGCGTCGATGCAAGGTCTTCTGCGCGCTTCGCACGGCTTTCGATCGCCGGTCTTGTGATCCGATGGTATCAAACGATTGCGACGGTCGCGGGCGATGCGGCGGCCCGTTGTGCAACACGATGTTTCAGGGCGAACCGATGCAGCGCCCGTATTCGTCATGCTTGTCGCCTGTTGTGCCCGCCTCGCAAATCCTGTTCCTCGCCCGGCCGGACATTCATCGCGGTCGATGGCATTCGACTGGCCATTCGGTCGGCTTCCGCATCGTCCCGCCGGGGCTTACCTTGAGCGACAGCAGTTCGATGCGTCGGGCCAGCGGCGGAAGAGGGGCGGATTCCTGCCGTTCTCTGCCGCTGGTCTACGCCGACCCCCGGGGTCCGTCCGGTCATGAAGGTGATAGCAATGCTTGCAATTTACCCTCATGACGCTATCATTGATAGCAAAACTGGATGGAGGTACTCATGGCAAATCTTCTGGTGCGTAACGTGGATGACACTATCGTTCAAAGCCTGCGCGAGCAGGCCGCGGCCAATGGCAGGAGCGCCGAGGCCGAACATCGAGCCATTCTGGCCGAAGCGCTGGGCCGGCCGAAGCGGCGCACCTTCGCGCAAGTGCTGATGAGCATGCCGGAGGTGGGCGAAGACGCGGATTTCCAACGTGTTCAGGATTCAGGCGAGGTCAGGCGTGTTTTTGATTGATACGAACGTCATCAGCGAAATCAGGAAGGGCAAGCGAACCAACCGCGGCGTGCGGGCGTTCTTCACGCAGGCCGAAGCCGAAGCGAGCCCGCTTTATCTGTCCGTCGTGACGGTGGCCGAGTTGCGGCGCGGTGTCGACCTGATCCGTCATCGCGGCGATCACAGCCAGGCGTCGGCGCTCGAGGCCTGGATGGCGATGATCCTGTCCGGCTATGCGTCGAACATCCTGTCGGTCGATATCGAGACCAGCCAGATGTGGGGGCATTTGCGCGTGCCCGATCCGACGCACGAACTCGACAAGCTGATCGCGGCCACCGCGCTGATCAACGATCTGACGGTCGTCACGCGCAACGTCGACGATTTCGCCCGCACCGGCGTTCGGTTGCTGAATCCGTTCGACTAGCGTGCGAGGGGGCTGCGTCGCGTCGCGAAGTCGGACGGGCGGCACACAGGCTCGCGCGACGCCTGGCCGGGCGCGGGTCGGCTCGACACGACCGCCACGATTCGCGGCCGGTACCGAATCCTGCTCCGGCGCGCGGCGCATCGCCGGTCGATGCCGCGTGCAACGCATTCGGAAAGCCGTTCGTGCCGGTCACCATGCCGCCGTAGACCGACATACCGGGCTTCGTGGAGATGATACGAATGGAAACCGCGTAAAAACGGGCGGTCGGCAAAGAATGGGGGATGCATCCAAACCGACTGTGTCGACTCAAAACCTCCGCCATGGAACGTGTCCAACGCGCTCGTGCTTGTGCGCTGCATCAAAATAACTTGACGAAACGGTCGCTACCGCGTAGTGTCCGAGACCGAAGTCATCAAGAAGTTCGATTGCTCATCATTGGCCGTACACCGTGCGGCAGTCGTTGGTCTCTCCCTCTTTGATTCTTTCTGTGCCCGTCGCGGGCGCATGTTCAATTATTTGTATTAAGGAAGTATTTGTGGATACCGGTACCGTCAAGTGGTTCAACGAAACCAAGGGCTTTGGTTTCATTTCCCCGGACAACGGCGGCGACGATCTGTTCGCCCATTTCTCGGAAATTCGCGGCACGGGCTTCAAGACCCTGGCCGAAGGCCAGAAGGTCAGCTTCGAAGTGAAGCGCGGTCCGAAGGGTCTGCAAGCGTCGAACATCACGCCGCAGTAAGCCGCATCGGCAGCGGTCGCCAGGCGGCGGCCGATGCCGGATGGAGTATCGCGCGGGGCGCCGCATGACGGCGGCCTGTGCGTTCCGATGCGCACGACCGATGCATCGCGACATTCACGATGCATCGGCCGTGACGCCTCCCTCATCGCATGCGCGAACCGCATGCGACGCAACGCCCTCGCGAAGCGCACGCCGTTTCGCGAGCGCATCACCGCTTCAACGCATCAACCCGAGCAGACCGCCGCCATGCCATAGCTGGCGCGGTCCCGACTTGCGCGGCGCCGCTGGCGCCGCAGCCACCGACCGCCCGAACGTCGCAACGCGCCGGGCTCCGATCGCAAGACAGGCCCGAGGCCCGTCTGAACGAACCGATCCCGGCTGCCTGCCGGCCGCCGTTCCGTTTGTGGGAGCGGCGCCGGGCAGTTGCCGCGGCCGCGGTCAATCACCTTGTCTGGAGGAATTGGTTTGGCAAAAGAAGAACTGCTGGAACTGGACGGAATCGTCGACGAAGTGCTGCCGGACAGCAAATACCGTGTCACGCTGGAAAACGGCGTCGTGGTCGGCGCGTACGCGTCGGGCCGCATGCGCAAGAACCACATCCGCATTCTCGCGGGCGATCGCGTGACGCTGGAACTGTCGGTGTACGACCTCACCAAGGGCCGCATCAACTTCCGGCACAAGGACGCGAATTCCCCGCGTCCGCCGCGAAGCGGGCAGCCGCGCCGCTAAGCGGCCACGACCGGTGCGCAGCAACGCTCACCGATCGACACCTGTCCGGCCCCATGGCCGGACGAACCGGATGAACGGCGCACTGTGCCGTTCGTTCGGTCGCCGGCGGCGCCGCCGCGTCGCGGCTTCTTCTACTTCTTCCGCCTTTACCGGCGCCGCGCGTGTTCGACGCTCAGGCAGCCGCGTCCCGCAAGAAAATCCTCGATGCCCTCACGCACGCGTGCGCCCGGGCCGGCACCTTCCGCACCAGCTTGAGTAGCGCGTCCGCGATCATGTCCGGCGGGCCGCCGGCGAGCCGCCGACGGGCCTCGTTCGACGGGAATGTCGCGTGCCGGAATCCCGCACTTCGCTTCCGCGCGTGTCACCAAACGCAGAAACGACGAGCAGGCGCCCGCATGGGGTCGAGCGCCAGCGCATCGCGGTCGAGACGGATCGGCTTATCCTTGATCGGTCCGACGAGATCCGCGGCGGCGTACGGGATCGCGAGCACGTCGACGTCGGTGCTGAACCTTGTCCGGTTGCATGGCGCGACGAACACGTCCATTGACATTGTTATCCGCGTACTTTGGCAGGGAGTCGTCGAGCCCATCGACTTCCACGAATACCGATGCGCGATTGCCGTCGAGCATGCCGGCGTTCTTCAGCGATTTTCTCGACGTTCTTGAGCGTGACCGGGTCGATCGAGCGCGACGACACCGTTGCGACAATTTCGCCGTGCGGCGCGACCGGCTGCATGCACGATGCCGCGTACACCGTCGGTCGATACCGGATCGATTGCGTCGTGCATTGCCATTGGCTTAAGATCGTCGGGAGACCATCCCACGACCATCCCACGCCTTCAGCGTCAATGAAAAAGAGCATAAGCCTGCGGGTCGCCATCATCGCGTCGGCGGTTGCCGTGTACAGCATCTACATGCACATCCAGCAGTTGATCAGCGGCTGCATGTGGGTCAGGGGCCATCAGCGCTGCAGCTTCGAAAACAGCACGAATTTCCAGGGCTGGATGGATCTGGACCTGATGATCACCTGTTGCTGGGTCGCCGCGGCGGTGGTCGGGTGGATTTCCGTTGCGCAGGGCACGAAGAAACCGGGTTAGCAACGTAATGCAGCAGCTGGCCGATTGAACGGGCACGAAATACCGCTCGACCGGATCGAATCCGTCAATCGGTGACAACGCGCATTCGCTGACGGGTGGAGGCGGCGCGCTCGATGCATGCGGGTCCGAAACGAACGCCTGATTTCGCTGCGGGCGGACGAGATCATGCCGATCTCCGGCGACAGGCGTTGCATCGCGCGCTGCGCGAGGGGAGGTTCCCGTGCAATTTCCAACAGGATCGGTGGTCGCGCTCAGCTCGGCCGCGGCGACGATGTTCTCGATCGGCATGCTGTCTCTCGGCTACTGGGGATTGCACGAAGCATTGCCCTGGCGGTTCGGCGACTACGTCGTGATCGTGCCGGCGCTGGCCGGTTTCGCGTGCCTCGCCAGCGTGCCGTTTCTCGCGACGTCGCCGATGAAAACGCCCGACGACGAATCGCGAATGTTCGTCGCGCGACGCGTGTTTCTGTGCGGCGCGGGCGCGGTGTGGTGTGCGATCGTCGTGTCGCTGTTCGTATGAGAGCGGGGTGACTGGACGGTTGCCGGAACAACTGCACGAGCCCATCCTGAAAGGTCTTACGTGAGGCCGGAACCCACGGTTTTCACGCTGTCATTACCGCTTTGCTTTCCCCGATCGCGTGCACTAGATTCGAAGCGTTCGTCCGTTTCAGAGCGCGAGGTGGAGCCATGACGCCGTGGGAGATTCAGGGTACCGAAATGATCAGTTGCAATTGCTCATACGGTTGCCCTTGCCAGTTCAATGCATTGCCGACCAACGGCAACTGCGAAGCGATGGGGGCGATTTCGATCGACCGCGGCCACTACGGCGACGTGGTGCTCGACGGTGTCAGGATCGCGGTGGTGTTTCAGTGGCCGGGCGCGGTTCACGAAGGGAAGGGCAAGTGCCAGCCGATCGTCGACGAGCGCGCGAGTCCGGCACAGCGCGACGCCGTGCTGAAAATCATGACCGGTCAGGATACCGATCCATTTGCGACGATGTTCTCGGTGTATGCGTCGACGCTCGAGCACGCGTTCGATCCGATCTTCACGACGATCGATTTCGACGTCGATGTCGATGCGCGGCGCGGCCGGATCCACGTGGATGGTGTGTTCGACGCCGCCGGCGACCCCATCCGCAATCCGGTGACGGGAGACGAGCACCGTGTGCGGATCGACCTGCCGCACGGTTTCGAATACGAGCTGGCCGAGATCGGTTCGGGAACGGGGCGCTCGCAGGGCAACATCGTGCTGAATCTCGACGGAACCTACGCGCAATTCGCGCGGCTGCATCTGAACAACCACGGGCTGATCCGGCATCGCGCCGCGGCATGACTCCGTTCGACGTCTGGCTCGCGCGCGAGCGCGCCGTCACGCTGCTCGGCATGGCCGCGCTCGTCGGCCTGTGCTGGTTCTATCTGTGGACCGGCGCGGGAACCGGCATGTCGGCACGGGAGATGACGACCGTCGCGCTGTTTCCGCATCGGCTGGCCGACGGCATGGGCAGCATGGATCCGTCTCTGCCGACCGTGATCGCGATGTGGTGGGTGATGATGATCGCGATGATGACGCCCGGCGCCGCGCCGCTCGTGATGCTGTACCGGCGCGTGCTGCGGCAGCACGGCAACGGGGCGGCGGGATCGGCGTTCACGTCGGTGGCGCTGCTGGCCGGCTATCTGACGACGTGGCTCGCGTTCTCGATCGGCGCGGCGTTGCTTCAGGCGCTGCTGCAGCCGGCCGGGCTGATCTCCGCGATGATGCTGTGGTCGAAGAGCGCGCTTCTTTCCGCCATCGTGCTGGCGCTGGCCGGGCTCTATCAATTCTCGCCGCTGAAACGCGCGTGTTTGCGGCAATGCCGTGCGCCGGCGGCGTTCCTGGTCGCGCACTGGCGTCCGGGCGTTGCCGGCAGTTTTCTGCTGGGTGCGCGACACGGCGTGGTTTGCGTGGGCTGCTGCTGGTTGCTGATGGCGCTGCTGTTCGTTGGCGGCGTGATGAATGTCGTGTGGATCGTCGCGTTGTCGCTGTTCGTGTTCGTGGAAAAGGTCCTGCCCGGTGGCGATCGTATCGGCCGAGCGCTCGGCGTCGTGCTGATTGTGTGGGCCGGTGTGACGTTGATCGTGTGATGCGCGGCACCGGCTGGCGGCGGAAACACGCCGGGCGCGAAGGGAGACGCGTGATGAAGATCCGCTTTCACGCTGTCGCCATGTCGTGTGCGATGGCGGTCGTTGCAATGCCGGCGCTCGCGGGCGGCGACATGTCGGGCATGAGTTCAAGCGATGCAAGCATGTCGACGCGGGATACGAAGCTGACCGAGGCCGAAGTCAAGGAAATCGACGCCGGGCGCGGGCGCGTGACGCTGAAGCACGGCGCACTCGACAACATCGGGATGCCGCCGATGACGATGGCATTCAAGGCCGCCGACGCGGCGATGATCCCGTCGCTGCATGTGGGCGACAAGGTCCGGGTTCGGGTGGAGAACGTCAACGGCACACTGACGATCGTGAAGCTGGTGAAGCGGCCGTGACGAGGATGCGGCATGTGCACGGGTGGCCGCCGTCGTTTTTTTCGCTTCTTGTGCTACGTAACGCAGGGTCGGCGTTACGTCAGCATTATCGGAATGCCTGCACGGGCCGAGCCGGGCGGCGCGATCCGCATCTGATGCGCACAGCCCCGCAGCGCGGCCTGGACCGCCATCGCAAGGCGATTGTGAAACTGTGAAGGAGCCCGATGGAAATGGCACGGTAGATGCTTGGTGGAGTGATCGCGCTCAATAGCGAACGGGGGCTACCATGCAAGATCACTTCATCCAGGCGAACGTTGTGCTCGCCGCCATGGCCGCTGCGTGTGCGCTCGCGGCGTGCGGCGGCGGGGACGTCACGGCGCCGATGCCGGCAGGTAACACCATCGGGACGAGTACTAGCGGCGCCAGCGGCACCAGCGGCACCAGCGGCACCAGCGGAACAAGCGGAACAAGCGGAACAAGCGGAACAAGCGGAACAAGCGGCATCGGAGGTACGAGCGGCACCAGCGGAACACCCGGCACCAACGGCATCATCAGTTCCGCCGGCGCAGTCGTGCTGGCCGCGGGTTCGACGCTCGGTGACGTGACGTTGCCCGGCGTCGGCAAGGCCGCGACGGCCGGGCCGGCCGACACGGTCGCCGGCGTCGGCACGATCATCCGCGATACGACGAACGTCGTGAGCAACGGTATCGGCCAGATCGGCTTCACGCCGAACCCGGTCGGCAGGACGGTCATGGGCCTCGGCACCCTCGTCGGCTCGACCGGCAACCCGGTCAACGGGCTCGGCGAAATGGTGAAGGCGCTTGGCTCCGGCCCGCTCTCGCCGCTCGCGCCGATCACGACGCCCGTCGGCGGCCTGCTCGACACGGCGGCCGGCGGCCTGCAGTCAGGCGGCACCATGCTTGGCTCGGCGCTGTCGTCGGGCCCGGTCCAGCAGGCGACGCAAGCGATCAGCACCGCGATCACGCCGGTCGTGACGACGGCGGGCCAACTCACGCAGCAGGTCGGCACCGCAACCGGACTCGGGCAGCCGGTCGCGGGGCTGCTCGGACAGGTCGGCGGCGCGATCACGTCGGCCGGATGGCAGGTGACGTCCACCTCGCCGCAGCCGATCGTCGGTGCTGCCGGCAGTCTCGTCCGGGCGGTCGGCAACACGGTGACCAATGCGGGCGGCTTCGTGAACCCGAGCGGTGCGAATGGCGCGGTGCCGGTCGCCGGCCTGGTGACGAGCGTGGTCGGCGGCATCCCGGCGACCGTGCATAACGGCTCCGCGACCGGTACGAGCAGCGGCGGCTCGCCGCTTGGCGGCCTCTCCAATCCGCTCGCGCCGGTGACGTCGCTGGTGGGCGGCGTGCTCGGCGGCGCGGTCGGCAAATAGCCGGCCCGCACCGATCGTCATGCGGGGACCCGGCCGCATGACCGGGGACGGCGGCCCCCGGCCGTCGCAGGTTCCTGCGGGTCGTTTCGGGCAATCCGGAAACCGCGGCCCGCTACCTGCGCGTGTCGCCGGGCTTCGACGCCGGCCGCGCGAGCCCGCGCGCCGGCAGCGGCGTCGACATCACGATCGACGTGCGCGTTTCGCCGTACAGGTTGATGCGTTCGATCAACTGTTCGAGATGGGCCATGCTGACGGCGACGAATCGCATGACGTACGAATCCGCGCCCGTCACGTGATGGCATTCGACGACTTCGGGAATCGTCTCCAGCAGCTTGAGGAACTTCGCTTTCGCCGGCTGCTGCACCGTGATGCCGATCAGCGCGTTCACCGGATAGCCGGCCGCGGACGGATTGATCCGGGCGGTGTAGCCTTCGACCACGCCGGCTGCTTCAAGACGCTTCACGCGCTCCGTCACCGCCGGCACCGACAGGTGAACCCGGCGCGCGAGCTCCGTATAGCTGAGGCGTCCGTTGTCCTGCAACAGCGCCAGTATCTTCCAGTCCAGATCGTCCATCGCGGCGGGCGTTTTTAAGGTAGAGCCGCCATTTTTCCTTAAAAACCGCATTCAGCGCGGCACGGACTTTCCCTACGATGCCTGTTCGAGCCATTGGATGTCGAAAGGAGCAGGCGATGTTGTTCATCAAATCCGTCGTGATGGGGCTGTCGATCGCGGTGCCGGTCGGCCCGATCGGCATGCTGTGCATTCAGCGCAGCCTGAGCCGCGGCTTCCAGGCGGGATTCGCGACGGGCATCGGCGCCGCGTGCGCCGATGCGATTTACGGCCTGCTCGGCGCGCTGGGCGTCGCGGGCATCGTCACCGCGTTCCCGATGCTGACCGTCGGCCTGAAGATCGGCGGCGGCGCGTTTCTCGTGTGGCTCGCGTGGAGCATCGCGCGCCAGCCGCTGGCCGCCCCGGTGGGACAGCGCGAGGTGCCGGGTACGACCGTCCTGCGCGATTTCCTGACGACGTTCGGACTCACGCTGTCGAACCCGATGACGATCGTGTCGTTCGTCGGGATCTTCGCGGCGCTCGGCCCGTTGCCGGGGGCGCGGGAAGGCGCGATGTGGGCGAGCGTCGCGTGGATGGTCGCCGGCGTGTTCGTCGGCTCGGCCACGTGGTGGCTGTGCCTGAGCAGCGCGACCGCCGCGCTGCGCGCGAAGCTGTCGTTCGCGTTCATGCACGGGCTGTCGCGCATGTCGGCGGCTGTCGTCGCGGTATTCGGCGCGATCCAGCTCGTCGCGGGCGTGCGCGGGCTGATCTAGGCGCGCGGGGTAGCGCGGGTCGACCGGATCGCGTCGACCGTCGTCCGGATATGGGCGAGCAGCTCGAGCATCACCGTTTTCCGGAAGTACGGGTTGATTCGCATGCTGACGACGATATCGGACGGCAGCGCAGCGATCGCGTGCTGAACCGATAGCAGATCGTCGACGAGCCGTGTCAACGCATCGGATTGCCATGTGTCGAGCGCATCGAGGCTGCGCAACCACGACGCGTCGGCATCCGGCGCGCGGTGCGAGAAGCCGCCGGCGCTTTCGAGCGTCACGTAGCCCATGAAGAAGCCGCCAAGCAGGCGGATCGCATGCGCGTGCTCGGCATCCTGTTAGCTTTTGTCGCGATGTCAATGTCGCGCGCGTGCCGGGGCGGCGCGATGCGCCGATGCGTGGGGCGGTCAGAATGTATAGCTGACCTTGCCGAACGCGGTACGCCCGAGCGTGTTGTAACCGTACGCGGTCATGTACTGCCGGTCGAACAGGTTCGACAGCGATGCCGACACCGTCAGGTGCGAATTGATCCGGTACGACGCGCGCAGGCTCACCGTCAGGTACGACGCCAGATACTGCCGGTTGGCCGGATCGTCGAACGTCGAGCCGCCGTACAGCAGCGACGCGCCCGTGCTCAGCGCGTGCAGCTTCAGTTCGTCCCACGTGTGATCGACGTTCAGGCTGACCGTCTGGCGCGGCCGGCGGCTGAGCCACGTCTGGTTCGTTTCGTCCTGCGGATTCAGGATGCCGACCGCGACGCTCACCGGCGTCGAGCGGCCGATCGTTCCCTTGTACGACAGGTCGATGCCGCGAATGTGCGAACGGCCGATGTTCATCGGCGAGAACGTCGCCGGGTTGTACGCGATCAGGTTGTTGACGCGCGTGTCGTAGATCGCCGCGGTGAACGTGCCATACGCCGTATTCGCGTCGAGCGCGGCCTCGACCGACGTGCTGCGTTCCGGGCTGAGGTTCGGGTTGCCGTAGCCGGGGTAGTACAGGTCGTTGAACGTCGGCAGGCGGAACGCATTGCCGTACGACATGCGCGCCGTGTAGACCGGCGTGATCGCCCACGACAGCGCGGCGTTGCCGGTGTTCACCGCTTGTCCGGCGATGATCTCGTGACGGCCGGCGACGAACATCGTCACGCTGCCGAGCGTCGCCGACTGGTGCAGCGAGAACGCGGAATCGTTGCGCGTCGGCACGCCGCCGGGAATGTCGACCGGCAGGAACGCCTGCTCGCGCGTGAAGTCGTACGCGAGCTTCGATTCGCCCGACAGCGGCAGGCCGAACAGGTGAAACCCGTGCTCCTGATGGGTCAGCGACGTCGACGTGCTGATCCGCTGCGAATTGATCTGGTCGGTTGCGAGGGCGGGGTTGTCCGCATAGATGAACTGGCGGTCGTTCGCATAGCCGAACGACTGGTCGAACTGCGTATCGGGCGTGATGTCGAGATGGAACGCAACGCCGGTCGTCAGCTGGTGATCGAGTTCGCGATTCGCGTAACCGCTGTTGTCGAAGGACAGATCGGAGCGGTGATACAGCGCGAACGTCGAGATCGACCAGTTGTCGCGCGCATAGCCGAGCCGCGCGTCGAGATCCTGCGCGTGATACGGATTGCGGCCGTCTTCGTGGCCGTAGAAGAACGGTCGCGTCGCATCGATGCCGGCCGTGTTGTAGTCGTGCAGCCCGAGCGAATAGGTGAGCCCGCCGAGCGCGGCCAGCGGCCCGGTCGACGGCACCGTGCCCGACGTGCGGAACTGCGTGTCGAACGTCTTGTTCGAGCCGCCGCCGAACGACACGGTGGTCTGGTTCGGCTGGTTGGCGGCGCGGCGCGTGAAGAGTTGCACGACGCCGCCCATCGCGTTGTTGCCGAACGACGCGGCGGCCGGGCCGGAGATCACCTCGACGCGCTCGAACGCTTCGGTCGGCAGGTCGGCCCACGGTGCGATGCCGGTGGTCGGCGAGCCGATCCGGATGCCATCGATGAACACGGCGACCTGGCTCGACGACGAACCGCGGATGCTGACCGACGCGGACGAGCCGGGTCCGCCGTTCTGCACGACGGTCACGCCCGGCAGCGTCGCGAGCGCCTGCGTGATGCTCGGGTCGGCGGGCGACAGCCGGTCGAGATCCTCGCGTGTGAGCACCTGGGTCGACGCGTAACGCCGGTCGAACGATTCGGGCAGGCGCCGCGTGTCGGTCACGCTGATCGTCGGCAGATCCGCGCCGGGCGCGGGCGCGGCGGGCTGCGCGAGCGCCGTGTCGCCGGCCGCCTGGGCGAGCGGGGAAAGCAGCGCGGTGGCGGCGGACGTGGCGAGCAGGCGACGAATCTTCATGAGGCGGCGGGACAAGGCGTGTGGCGCGTACGGCGATCGCGGGCGGAGGGCGGACAGGCTGCGCATGCCGACGGCGCGTCGGTGCGACGCTTCCGGCCGGGAAGCGGATTCGGGAACGATGGACATCTGACGGATCCTGAGGTCGGGTCGTCCATGCAACGGGCGACCGCCGGGGGCGGTGCCAGGCGCATCGGGACACCCCGCCCGGTGCGGCTGCGTGGACCTCGGGTCGATGGCAGGTCTCCTGGCTCGCGGGTCGTCATCCGTGCAGGCCTTCCCGGTTTCCCAGTGGCATGCGGTGGCACGGATTCGCCGCTCACAGTTGCGGGGGCAGCCGCAGATTCGGGGCGTTGCCCCTGCTGCGTTCCCTTTTGATCCCATCCCTGGGAACCATCAGCGCGCAAGGGTAATGGCGCGCGGTCAGGGACGTCAATCGTCCAGCCGCGCGCGGATGCGAAAAAACGTCATTGCCCGGCGGCAGCTTTCCGAATCCTTTCGTTCGTGGTGCGCGGGCAGTGTTTCAGGCAGGTCTGAAGAAACAGCCGGGTTCGAACGCGGGCCGTCGCGCGGGAACCGGCGGCCGTCGTTCCGCCGTTCTGAAGGCCGACGGCCGGCGCGGGGCGTTGTCGATGCGTGCCGCCCCGTGCGCGCCGCGACGGTCAGGCCGGTGCCGACACCAGCGCGCAGAAGTTCTCGAGATCGACGTTGCCGCCGCTGATCACCACGCCGACGCGCTTGCCCTGCAGTGCATCCTTCATCCGGCGCACGGCGGCGAACGACAGGCAGCCGGTCGGCTCGACGACGATCTTCATGCGCGTGGCGAAGAAGCGCATGCAGTCGACGAGTTCCGCATCCGTCGCGGTCAGGATGTCGTCGACGTCGCGGCGCAGGATCGGGAACGTGAGGTTGCCGACGTGCTGCGTCTGCGCGCCGTCGGCGATCGTGCGCGGCGTGTCGATGTGCACGATCGTGCCGGACCGGAACGATTGCTGCGCATCGTTGCCGGCTTCGGGCTCGACGCCGTACAGCTTCGCATGCGGCGACAACGCACGCGTGGCGAGCGCGGTGCCCGACAGCAGCCCGCCGCCGCCGAGCGGCGTGAACACGGCGTCGAGCGGGCCGACTTCGTCGAACAGTTCCTTGGCCGCGGTGCCCTGGCCGGCGATCACGTCCGGGTGGTCGTAGGGCGGCACCAGCGTGAGCCCGTGCTTCTCCGCGAGCTGGCGCCCGATCTGCTCGCGATCCTCGGTGTAGCGGTCGTAGGTCACGACGTTGCCGCCGTAGCCGCGCGTCGCGGCCATCTTCGCGGCCGGCGCGTCCTGCGGCATCACGATCGTCGCGGGAATGCCGAGCATGCGCGCCGACAGCGCGATCGCCTGCGCATGGTTGCCCGACGAGAACGCGACGACGCCGTGGCGCCGCTGTTCCGCGTTGAAACGCGACAGCGCGTTGAACGCGCCGCGGAACTTGAAGGCGCCCATGCGCTGCAGGTTCTCGCACTTGAAGAACACCTGCGCGCCGAGCGCGTCGTCGATCGTCCGCGACGTCATCACCGGCGTGCGGTGCGCGTGGCCTTCGAGCCGGGTCGCGGCGGCGGCGACGTCGTCGTACGTGGGGAGAATGGGAGAGTTCATGGTTGTTCGAGGATTGAAAAAGTCAGTCGACTGGAATGCGGGGCGCGCCGCGTCATTTCGCATCGTTGTAGACGGTGGCGCGCGACACGCCGAGATGCTGCGACACGATTTCCATCGCGCGGCGCACCTCGAGAAAGCCGTCGGCCTTCAGCGTCTGCATCAGTTCGCGGCGCTGGTCGGTCTTCAGCTCGCGCGGCGTCGTCGCGAGGCGCGTCGCGAATGCGTCGATGCGTTGCCGGATCGCGTCGGCGCCCGCCGGGTCGAGCGTTTCGACGACGGCTTCGCCGTCCGTGCGGCAGAACTGGTTCAGCATGCCCTGGAAGCCGCGGAACAGCGTGACATCGGCATTCAGGCACAGCGCGGCCACGTAGCGCCCGGTCGAATCCTTGATGCCGATCGACGTGCTTTTCGCGGTGCGGCCGTCGGCGAAGCGGTTCGGGTAGTTCGCGAGCACCTGCGGGAAATCGTCGTCGGCGATGCGGGCGAGGCCGAGTTCGGTCGCCGGATC
This sequence comes from Burkholderia sp. AU17457, assembly GCF_002223255.1. Lineage (NCBI taxonomy): Bacteria > Pseudomonadati > Pseudomonadota > Betaproteobacteria > Burkholderiales > Burkholderiaceae > Burkholderia > Burkholderia sp. AU17457. The sequence continues at coordinate 1,227,158 of NZ_NKFB01000005.1, read as the reverse complement.
GCCGACCGCGCGTCCGGACAGGTTGTTGTGGATCGCGAGGATCGCGTGCTCCGGCGTGCGCAGGTCGTGCACGACGACCTCGGTGAACGGCGCGAACATCTCGCCGAGCCCTTCGGCGATGCGCTGCACCTGTTCGATCAGCGATGCCTGCTCCGACAGCAGCGGCTTGCGGTTCGTGCTCATGGGTGGTCCTGGTGTGTCGGGGTGTCCGTCGTTTCCGGCCGCGTGATGTCGGCCAGCAGCGGGCGCGCGATCCGGACGTAGTCGGCCGCGTCGAGCACGACCGACCGATCGAGGCGGCCCGCGTTGAACGCGATCTCGGCGTTGCGCTCGACCAGAGCGGGATCGACGACGAGCGTCACGTTCGTATCGAACACGAACGGCGGCACGGCGCCCATCACGCAGCGCGTGACGGCGGCCGCGACGTCGGGCGACGCGAGCGTCGCCTTGCGCCGGCCGACCGCATCGGCGACCTTGCGGAAGTCGATTTTCAGGTGGCCGGGAATCACCGCGAGCGCGGCGTCGTCGCCGCCGTCCTTGAACGTACAGAGCATCGCCTTCGCGCCCTGTTCGGGGCGGGTGCCGCGCAGCGCGGCGATCGCGTCGGATTTGCCTTCAGCCGGATGCTCGAGCACGCGGAAACGCGCGCCGGATGTCGTCAGCAGTTCGCAAAGCGTGTCGAAAACGGGAGAGTCGTTCATGTCGCTCCGGGCAGGCAGGCCGACGCGTCGAGGCGCGCGGATCAAATAATTGTCCAAGTATAGACGTTTTGTCATGGACGTGACAAAGGGTAGCCGGCGTCGTGCCGCCAGTGTGCTCGAAGCGCGTCGGTTCTTCAGCAGCCGAAAGGAGATTTCATATTATGGGATGTGGGCCGAATTCCTGCCGCCGCGTTTTACCGCCGCTTGAAACCGTGTTTTGCATCGCAAAAACGACTGGCTATCTCATTGAAAATCAAGGGAAATTTATATCTTATGTCTTATATAAGACTTGCGTGAAAGCGCGCGGGACAGGATTACTATTGAGTCCATGCAGTTCGCTTCGTCACACGCGGCGGGCACGCTGAACCCTTTACTCAAATGCGCTTCGTTCCCAGGAGATAGACATGTCCCAATATCAAGACGACATCAAGGCAGTGGCTGGCTTGAAGGAAAACCACGGCAGCGCGTGGAATGCCATCAGCCCCGAATATGCCGCCCGCATGCGTGCCCAGAACAAGTTCAAGACCGGCCTGGACATCGCGAAGTACACCGCGAAGATCATGCGTGCCGACATGGCCGCGTACGATGCCGATCCGTCCAAGTACACGCAGTCGCTGGGTTGCTGGCACGGCTTCATCGGCCAGCAGAAGATGATCTCCATCAAGAAGCACTTCAACAGCACCGAACGCCGTTACCTGTACCTGTCGGGCTGGATGGTCGCCGCGCTGCGCTCGGAGTTCGGCCCGCTGCCGGACCAGTCGATGCACGAAAAGACCTCGGTCAGCGCGCTGATCCGCGAGCTGTACACGTTCCTGCGGCAGGCCGACGCCCGCGAGCTGGGCGGCCTGTTCCGCGAGCTGGATGCCGCGAAGGATCCGGCTGCGAAGGCGGCGATCCAGCAAAAGATCGACAACCACGTCACGCACGTCGTGCCGATCATCGCCGACATCGACGCCGGCTTCGGCAACGCGGAAGCGACCTACCTGCTGGCCAAGCAGTTCATCGAAGCGGGCGCGTGCTGCATCCAGATCGAGAATCAGGTGTCGGACGAGAAGCAGTGCGGCCACCAGGACGGCAAGGTCACGGTGCCGCACGAGGATTTCCTCGCGAAGATCCGCGCGATCCGCTACGCGTTCCTGGAACTGGGCGTTGACGACGGCATCATCGTCGCGCGTACCGATTCGCTGGGCGCCGGCCTGACCAAGCAGATCGCCGTGACGAACACGCCGGGCGACCTGGGCGATCAATACAACGCGTTCCTCGATTGCGAAGAACTGTCGGCCGATCAACTGGGCAACGGTGACGTCGTCATCAAGCGCGACGGCAAGCTGCTGCGTCCGAAGCGCCTGCCCAGCAACCTGTTCCAGTTCCGCGCCGGCACGGGCGAGGCGCGTTGCGTGCTCGACTGCATCACGTCGCTGCAGAATGGCGCCGACCTGCTGTGGATCGAAACCGAAAAACCGCATATCGCGCAGATCGGCGGCATGGTCAGCGAGATTCGCAAGGTGATCCCGAACGCGAAGCTGGTGTACAACAACAGCCCGTCGTTCAACTGGACGCTGAACTTCCGCCAGCAGGCCTACGACGCGATGAAGGCCGAGGGCAAGGACGTGTCGGCTTACGATCGTGCGCAACTGATGAGCGTCGAATACGACGAAACCGAACTGGCCAAGCTCGCCGACGAGAAGATCCGCACGTTCCAGGCCGATGCATCGCGTGAAGCAGGCATCTTCCACCACCTGATCACGCTGCCGACGTACCACACGGCTGCGCTGTCGACCGACAACCTGGCCAAGGAATACTTCGGCGACCAGGGCATGCTCGGCTATGTGGCGGGCGTGCAGCGCAAGGAAATCCGTCAGGGCATCGCGTGCGTGAAGCACCAGAACATGTCGGGTTCGGACATCGGCGACGATCACAAGGAATACTTCAGCGGCGAAGCTGCGCTGAAGGCAGCGGGCAAGGACAACACGATGAACCAGTTCTCGTAATCGTCATATCCGCAGCAGAAAGCCAACCCGTTACGGGTTGGCTTTTTTTATTCGGCGCGGAGCGTGATCCGCGCGAGGCTTTGCGACATATCGGCTGCGTCGCGCGGGGATTTTTTCCTCGTCGCAATCGCCTCGACATGCGCGTGCGGATCGCGCGTCGCCGGCGCGATGGCCGCGTGCGCGTATTACCTGTATTGCCCGGCCTCGCGTTTTGCGCAGTGGCGTGAAGCAGGCATTCGAACGGGATGTTTGTGTATGCAACCTAATTCAGGGTTTGCCTGAGTAGCGAAAACGCGAAGTCGCACGGCGTGCGTTCGCGTGGTTCGCGCCGACGAGCGGGAGGTTGAAATTGCCGTTCGTGCGAAACCCTTGCGGGGCGGTCGTCGCGCTGGTTTCGTCCCCAAAGCGCGCACGCCGCCGCCGTAAAAATAACCTGCCTGCAACGCGCATGCCGGGACGCCCTCACAGTTGTTTCTTGTTGCAACGCAACGCCCCGCCAACAACGGCGATGGTATGCTGGCCGGCATGGAGTTGTCTGGCAGGTTGCTTGCATGGCGAAACTCGTGTTCGCACTTTCTAACGAGACTTCATCTTCTCTCGCCCGCATCGCGGCATCGACGCGCGCTCCGCTCGCGCGTCCCGTCCTGCGCGCCGCATCTTCCTGCGCTCCGCACGCATTCCCCATCTCGCGGGCTCGCCCCGCACCCCCATCCCCGCCCAATAATCTGGAGACATCCTCATGTCGCAAAACACTTTGGCCGAAGCGACACACGGCCCGCTGATCGCTCCGCCGGCCTTCGTCAAACATCGCAAGCTGATCGACTGGGTCTCGCGCATCGCGGCGCTCACGGAGCCCGAGCGTGTCGTGTGGTGTGACGGATCGCAGGAAGAATACGACGCGCTGTGCCAGGCGATGGTCGACCAGGGCACGCTCACGCGCCTGAACCCGGCAAAGCGCCCGAACTCGTATCTCGCGCAATCCGATCCGTCGGACGTCGCGCGCGTCGAGGATCGTACGTTCATCTGCGCGGCGTCGCGCGACGACGTCGGCCCGACCAACAACTGGATCGAGCCGGCCGAAATGCGCGAGACGCTCAACGGACTGTTCCGCGGCTCGATGCGCGGCCGCACGCTGTACGTCGTGCCGTTCTCGATGGGCCCGCTCGGCTCGCCGATCGCGCACGTCGGCGTCGAGTTGTCCGACAGCCCGTACGTCGTGGTGAACATGCGGATCATGACGCGCATGGGGCGCGACGTATACGACGTGCTCGGCGAGGACGGCGAGTTCGTGCCGTGCGTGCACAGCGTCGGTCATCCGCTCGAAGCCGGCCAGCAGGACGTGCGGTGGCCGTGCAATCCGGTCAAGTACATCGTGCACTTTCCGGAAACGCGCGAGATCTGGAGCTTCGGCTCGGGCTACGGCGGCAACGCGCTGCTCGGCAAGAAGTGTTTCGCACTGCGCATCGCGTCGACGATGGGGCGCGATCAGGGCTGGCTCGCGGAACACATGCTGATTCTCGGCGTGACGTCGCCGGCCGGCAAGAAGTATCACGTCGCGGCGGCGTTCCCGTCCGCGTGCGGCAAGACCAACTTCGCGATGCTGATCCCGCCGCAGGGCTTCGACGGCTGGAAGGTCACGACGATCGGCGACGATATCGCGTGGCTGAAGCCCGGCCGCGACGGTCGCCTGTATGCGATCAATCCGGAAGCCGGTTTCTTCGGCGTGGCGCCGGGCACGGGCGTGAAGACCAACCCGAACGCGATCGCCACGCTGAAGGAAAACGTGATCTTCACGAACGTCGCGCTGACGGAAGACGGCGACGTGTGGTGGGAAGGGCTGACCGACACGCCGCCCGCGAAGCTGACCGACTGGCAGGGCAATCCGTGGACGCCGGAAACGGCCAAGGAAACCGGCCGCAAGGCCGCGCATCCGAACTCGCGCTTCACCGCGCCGGCCGCGCAGTGCCCGTCGATCGACGACGACTGGGAAAACCCGGCCGGCGTGCCGATCGACGCGTTCATCTTCGGCGGCCGCCGCTCGACGACGGTGCCGCTCGTGACCGAAGCGCGCGACTGGGTCGAAGGCGTGTACATGGCCGCGACGATGGGCTCCGAGACGACCGCGGCCGCGGTCGGCCAGCAGGGCATCGTGCGTCGCGATCCGTTCGCGATGCTGCCGTTCTGCGGCTACAACGTCAGCGATTATTTCGCGCACTGGCTCAAACTCGGCCAGCAGCTCGAAGCCGCCGGCGCGAAGCTGCCGAAGATCTACTGCGTGAACTGGTTCCGCAAGGACGCGAACGGCAAGTTCGTGTGGCCGGGCTTCGGCGAGAACATGCGCGTGCTGAAGTGGATGCTCGATCGTCTCGAAGGCACGGGCGGTGGCGGCGAGCATGCGTTCGGCGTGTCGCCTGCGTACGAAGACCTGCACTGGGACGGCCTCGACTTCACGCGCGACCAGTTCGATGCGGTGACGTCGATGAACGCCGACGAATGGCGCGAGGAACTGAAGCTGCACGCGGCGCTGTTCGATACGTTGAAGCTGCGCTTGCCGGCCGAAATGACCGACACGATGAAGAAGATCGAGCGGCGTATCGGCGGCTGACGACAGGAATCGACGTCACCACCTGAAAGCGGCATGAACGCCCCGGGCCATCCATCGCATGGCCCGGGGCGTTGTCGTTTCGGCGATCGGCCGGGCGTCAGCCGAGATCGAGCGCGTTCGTCAAATCGCCCGGCGGCGTCGCGCCGCGCGCGGCGAACGCGTTGTTGCGCAGGACCACGCCGTCCAGCGGCGCGAGGCCGTGCACGCGGCTGATGAAGCGCAGGATCGAGTTCGTGTCGTACAGCGTGTGATCGACGAAGCCTTTTTTCGCGAACGGCGAGATCACGAGCGCCGGGATCCGCGAGCCGGGGCCCCAGCGATCGCCGACCGGCGGCGCGACGTGATCCCACCAGCCGCCGTTCTCGTCGTGCGTCATCACGATCACGGTGTTTTCCCATTGCGGCCCGCGCCGGATATGGTCGATCACGGTCGCGATGTGGCGGTCGCCCGATTCGATGTCCGCGTAGCCCGCATGCATGTTCAGGTTGCCTTGCGGCTTGTAGAACGTGACGGCCGGCAGGCGGCCCGCGTCGATGTCGGCGATGAAGTGGTTGGTCGACGGCTCGTCGCCGAGCCCCGCGTCGCGCAGATGCTTGCGGCGCGCTTCGGTGCCCGGCGCGTAGTTCACGAAGTAGTTGAACGGCTGGTGGTGGTACTGGAAATCGGGCACCGTGCCGGTGTCGCGATGCTCGAGCGCGTACTGCCATGCACCGCTGTACCACGCCCAGTCGATGTTCTTTTCCGACAGGCGGTCGCCGATCGTCGCGTAGCCCTGTGGCGGCATCACGCGATGGTCGGCCGGATCCGCATACGCGGCGTTGCCCGGATCGGGCGGCGGCACGTAGCTCGGCTGGTACGGCGGCGCCATCGTGTTCACGCCGTAGCCGTCCGGCGTCAGCGGGCCGTCGACCGCGAACTTCGGCGGGCCGTCGAGCGCGGACGCGGGCGAATCGTCCGCGAGCTTCAGGCGCGTGCCGGCCGGGTCGTCGCCTTCGACCTTCGACAGCAGTTTCGCCGCATGCGGATGCTTGTGCGCGTCCGGATACAGCGGCGGCTGCGCGGAAATCAGGAACATGTGGTTCATCCACGAACCGCCGAAGGCTGCCATGAAGAAGTTGTCGCACAGCGTGTATTGCCGCGCGAGATTCCACAGTCGCAGCGTGTCGGCCGAATTGCGGTAATGGCCCATCACGAGGCCGCCGGAATCGGCCCACGCGGCGAACTGGTTGTTGCGGCCGCCCGCGATCTGCATCTGGTTCTGGTAGAAGCGATGCCAGAGGTCGCGCGTGATCACGCCGTTCGGCAGCGGCTTGCCTTGCGCGTCCGCAATCCGGAACGGCGCGTTCGGCAGCTTGTCGATGTCGCGCTCGGCGATCGCGTAGCGTTTGCCGTCCACTTCCTGCGCCTGCGGCACGAGCCCGCCCCAGATCTTCGGCAGCGCCGGCAGCGGCGTCTTGCCGTCACGATCGAGCTGCTGCGCGTGTTCGGGCCGCACTTCGCTCAGTGGGTAACGCACGCCCGGGAAATCGCCGTACAGGTTCGCGAAGCTGCGGTTCTCCGCATAGATCACGACGATGTGGCGCACACGCTCGCGCAGCGCTTCGTCGATGCGCAGGTCGGCGGCCGAACGCGGCGCGTTGCCCGCCGTGGTTTCGCAGCCGCCGAGCGCGACGCCGGCGCCGAGCGCGGCAAGGCCGCCGAGCACACGGCGGCGGTCGGGATCGGCAGGAAGGTCGTCGGGGCGATCGGGGGTGTCGTTCACGTCGTGGGCTCCTCGGATGGGCGGGTGGGCGTTGTCGTTCGATGCGCGCCGGCGCCGCGCGGGCTGCCGCGACGCGGGACGGGACGCGACGGCCGGCCTCGCGCGCGGCGGCGCGACGCGACTGTCACAAAAATGTCATGCACGCGACTATAACGCGGCAAGGGGGCCGACGAAAGCCGTTCGTCGGACGATTCGACGCTTGCGCGCCGAGCGGCGCGACGCCCGCGCACGAACTAGACTGGAAGCGAGGGCGGTGCGTGACGGTGTGCCGGTGTGCCGCCCGGGCGAGGATCACCCGGCAACGCCGACGACGGTGTTGCCGAGGCGGCATCGATGCGACGAACGACGCGAGACAGCGAGGCGACGATGACGTGGATGCAGGTCGTTTTCGCATGGCGGCCGCGTACCGGTTGCGCGCCGGTGCCGGCGTGAGCGCACGCCGCGCAGCGGATACGGCAGGCCCGATGCCATGGACAGGAAATTCGACTACCCGGGATTGCTGATCGCGGCGGGCTTCTTCGTGCTGTTCGCCGCGCAGTTGCTGATGCTGCACCCGACGTCGACGCCGATCGCGTACAGCGATTTCCACCGGCTCGTCGCCGCGCGGCTCGTCGACGATCTCGAGGTCGGCCCGGCGTCGATCTCGGGCGCGCTGAAGATGCCGCAGGCCGGCACGGTGCTGCCGGCGTCCGACGCGGCGATCGTGCGGCAGGCCGGCGCGCCGTGGCGCTTCACGACCAGCCGCGTGACCGACGAACACCTGATCGACACGCTGACCGCCGCCGGCATCCGCTATCACGGCACGCCAGACACCGGCTGGATCGCGTCGCTCGCGTCGTGGCTGTTGCCGCTGATGCTGCTCGTGTTCGTGTGGAACATGATGCTGCGCAAGCGCGGCGGGCTGCAGGACTTCACCGGGATGGGCAAGAGCCGCGCGCGCGTGTACGTGCAGCAGGAGACCGGCATCACGTTCGACGACATCGCGGGTATCGACGAAGCGAAGGCCGAACTGCAGCAGCTCGTCGCGTTCCTGCGCAATCCCGATCGCTACCAGCGGCTCGGCGGCAAGATTCCGAAAGGCGTGCTCGTCGTCGGCGCGCCGGGCACGGGCAAGACGCTGCTCGCGCGCGCGGTGGCGGGCGAGGCGGCCGTGCCGTTCTTCTCGATCAGCGGCTCGGCGTTCGTCGAGATGTTCGTCGGCGTGGGCGCCGCGCGCGTGCGCGACCTGTTCGAGCAGGCGCAGCAGAAGGCGCCGTGCATCGTGTTCGTCGACGAGCTCGACGCGCTCGGCAAGGTGCGGGGCGTCGGCCCGATGTCGGGCAACGACGAGCGCGAACAGACGCTCAACCAGTTGCTGGTCGAAATGGACGGCTTCCAGGCCGGCTCCGGCGTGATCATCATGGCCGCGACGAACCGGCCCGAGATCCTCGATCCCGCGCTGCTGCGCCCGGGCCGTTTCGATCGTCACATCGCGATCGACCGGCCCGACGTGAACGGCCGCCGCCAGATCCTCGGCGTGCACGTGAAGCGCGTGAAGCTCGCCGCCGATGTCGATCTCGGCGAGCTCGCGTCGCGCACGCCGGGCTTTGTCGGCGCCGATCTCGCGAACGTCGTCAACGAGGCCGCGCTGCATGCGGCCGAACTCGGCAAGCCGGCGGTCGCGATGGCGGACTTCGACGAGGCGATCGACCGCGCGCTGACGGGCCTCGAGCGCAAGAGCCGCGTGATGAACGAGCAGGAGAAGCTGACCATCGCGTATCACGAAGCCGGCCATGCGCTCGTCGCGGAAAGCCGCGCGCATTGCGATCCGGTGAAGAAGGTGTCGATCATTCCGCGCGGCGTCGCCGCACTCGGCTACACGCAGCAGGTGCCGACCGAGGATCGTTACGTTCTGCGCCGCAGCGAGCTGCTCGACCGGATCGATGCGCTGCTGGGCGGGCGCGTGGCGGAAGAACTCGTGTTCGGCGATGTGTCGACGGGCGCGCAGAACGACCTCGAACGGGCGACCGCGATGGCGCGCCACATGGTCATGCAGTACGGGATGAGCGAGAAGATCGGGCTCGCGACGTTCGACGACGGCGACGCGCGCCCAGGCCTGCCCGGCGCATGGCATGCGGGCGACGGCCGCTGCAGCGAGCACACCGCGCGGATGATCGACGACGAGGTGCGCACGCTGCTGACCGATGCGCATGCGCGGGTCGCGGCGACGCTCGGCGAACGCCGCGACGCGCTCGAACGCATCGCGCGCCGGCTGCTGCAATGCGAGGTGCTCGAACGCGACGCGCTGCAGGCGCTGATCGACGGGCGCATCGAACCGTCGCTAGCCACGTCGGCCTCGCCGGGCGACGATTCCGGTGCGCGCGGCGGCGGGATCGAAACGGAGCAGGCTGCCACCGTCGAGCGCGATTTCGTCGCGTACGGACGGTCGCACGAATCCGATCGCTGAAGCCGCTGCGCGGACCAGCGACCGGCGCGCGCCGATATCCCGACGCCGCGCTTTCTTCTCGATCGTTCCCGCCACGGCGTCGCCCCGTGCGACGCGCACGTAGCGGTCGAACGGCATCGGGCTCGAACGCACGACGATGGCGGCGTGAGCGTGCGTCAGCGCGTCAGGATTCGGTCGCGGCCGCGACTTCGGCCGCTTCGGTGAGCGCTTCGAGAAAGCGCGTGCGCCACCAGTGCACGTCGGTCTTGCGCATGATCGCCATCAGCGCCGCGTGACGCTGGCGACGCTCTTCGAGCGGCATCGTGAGCGCGCGCTGGATCGCCTGCGCGGTGCCTTGCGTGTCGTACGGATTGACGAGCAGCGCCGACTTCAATTGCTCGGCGGCGCCCGCGAAACGCGACAGCACGAGCACGCCCGGGTCGGCCGCGTCCTGCGCGGCGAGGAACTCTTTCGCGACGAGGTTCATCCCGTCGCGCAGCGGCGTGACGAGTGCGACCCGGCTCGCGCGGTAGAGGCCCGGCAGGCGCTTGCGCGCGACGGTGCGGTGAATGTAGCGCATCGGCATCCATTCGAGCTCGCCGTAGTCGCCGTTGATCGCGCCGCACAGGCTGTCCATCTCGCGCCGCAAGTCGTCGTACGCGCCGAGATCCTCGCGGCTCGGCGCCGCGATCTGGATCAGCGTCGCACGGTCGCGGTTCTCCGGATACTGTTCGAGCAACTCGCGGAACGCATGCACGCGCTGCGGCAGCCCTTTCGTGTAATCGAGCCGGTCGACGCCGACCAGCAACTGGCGGCGCGAATATTCGTCGCGCATGCGTTCGAACATGTCGAGGCCGTCGCGATCGCGCGCGAGCGACTCGAATTCGTCGACGTTGATGCCGATCGGGAATGCGCCAGCCGACAACGTGCGGCCGAACGCGCGCAGCCGGCCGTCCGGCAGCCGCGCCGCACCGGCTTCCGCTTCGACGTAATGCTCGAAGTGGAGCAGATCCGATTCGGTCTGGAAGCCGACGAGGTCGTACGCGAACAACGAGCGCATCAGCCATTCGTGTTCCGGGATCGCGGCCATGATCGGCGGCGGCGGCATCGGAATGTGCAGGAAGAAGCCGATCGGATTCGTGCAGCCCATCGCGCGCAGCTCGGCCGCGAGCGGAATCAGCTGATAGTCGTGGACCCAGATGACGTCGTCGGGGCGCAGCAGCGTGCGCAGCTTGCGCGCGAACAGCTGGTTCACGCGCCGGTAGCCGTCGGCGAAGCGCCGGTCGAACTGCGCGAGATCGAGCCGGTAGTGAAACACCGGCCACAGCACGTTGTTCGAGTAGCCGAGATAGTAAGCGTCGTAGTCCTGCGGATCGAGATCGACAGTCGCGAGCTGAATGCCGCCGACGTTCTGGATCTGCACGTCGTCGCCATGTGCGGGGCGATCGTCGGCGCCGCGTAGCCTGCCGCTCCAGCCGAACCAGACGCCGCCGGTTTCCTGCAGGCTGTCCTTCACGGCAACGGCGAGGCCGCCGGCCGCGGCTTTACGGGGATCTGCGATGCGATTGGATACGACGACGAGTCGGCTCACCAGCTCTCCTGACGATTGTTGGGGAAGGGTCGTGCGGCCAGGGCGCGAGAGGCATACGCCGCCATCGGTGCGCGGTGCGCGATACGACGGGGCCGCATGGCGATCGGACGGGAGTCAGGGCGCGCGATTCGCCGTCCGGTCGAAAAGTGCTTTTTTAGGATACTCGCCATTCGTGCGTTTTAAAAGTCCGGCTCGACGAACGGCGCGCGCGAACCTGTCGCACGGTAGCCATGACGGCGGTGTGGCAACGGGCGATGCCCGAGCGGGACCGAAATTTGCTGCGCGCTGTGAAGCAGCAGGCATAAGGCCATGCGGCGAGCGGCGCGAATGGCGCCCGATCGGGCCGACGATGCGCATGCGTGCATGACGGCATGCGCATCGTCGCCTCCGTCGCGTTTGCCGTCGCGCGGTCGCCGGTCGCCAGTGGCGCACGTCGGCTTCGTGCGTGTGCACCCGGTTCGGATTCGCGCCGGCAAGCAGCCCGCGGCGGGGCGCCGCGAGCCGTACCGCGCTTAGAACGTGGTGCGCAATCCGGCCATCACGCTGCGGCCGCCTTGCGGTGCGAAGCCGCGCACGACCGACGTCGCGTAGCGGATCTCCTGGTTCGTCAGGTTGTCGCCGCGCAGGTATGCGAGCCAGTGCGTCGGGCCGACGCGGAACTTGTACGTCAGCATCACGCCGAGCGACGTGTAGCCGTCGGTCGAGAAATCGTTGTCGGGCACGCGATGCTGCGACCACGCGTGCGTGACCTGCGCACGCGCACCGAACGGGCCGTAACCATAGTCGGCCGCGAGCGTCGCGCGCAGCGGCGCGATGCGCGGCAGCGGCTGGCCGGTGTCGACGTTGCGCGCATGCGTGTAGTCGGCCGTCAGTTCGAGATCGACCGTGTGGCCACGCCGAGCGAACGCGCGCCACTTGCCGTCCAGCTCGATGCCGTAGAACTCGGCGCGCACGCCGCGATAGATCGCTTCGTTGAGCGAGCCGTCGGTGCCGGGCGCGACGGGCTCGCCGTCGTCGTCCACCACGCGGCCGGTGTTGTACTCGGTCAGGTAGTTCGAGAAGCGGTTGTAGAACACGCCGACGCTGCCGCGGTTCGGTCCGCTCGCATAGCGCAGCGACAGGTCGGTCGATACGGCCTTTTCCTTCGACGCGTTCGGGTTGCCGATCAGGAACTGGCCGGTCGCGTCGTGCGGGCCGTTCGAATAGAGCTCGTAGAAGGTCGGCGCGCGTTCGGTGTACGCGACGTTCGCCGCGACCGACCAAACCGGCGTCAGCGAGAACAGCGCGCCGGCCGACAGGCTGCCCGCGTTGAAGTCGCGCGGCTGCGCGCCAGCGAATTTCTCGATGCCGGCCGGATCGGGATCGACCTTCACGTGCTCGAAGCGGCCGCCGACGCTCAGCTTCAGCGCCGGGGCGACCTGCCATTCCTCGAGGCCGAACAGCGCGACGCTGTTGGTGCGCGTGGACGGCACGAGAATTTCGTGGCCGAGCGCCGAGAACGTGTTCTGGCCGAACTGCACGCCGATCGCGCCTTCGAACGGGCCGATCTTGCGATGGCGTGCCTCGATGCGCGCCTCGTAGCCGCGGTTGCGGAAGGTGGTCGCCGTCTCGCCGTTGTCGACTTCCTTGTGGCGGTAGTCGGTGTACGCGAAATCGAATTTCAGCTTCGTGAACGGCCCGCTCAGGTTGCGCACCTCGGACGCGAACGCGAGGCGTTCCTGGCGCATCCGCAGCCGCACGTCGCTTTCCGCGACGGAGCCGTAGTTCGATTCGTAGCCGTTGTACGAGAGACCGGCGAAGCCGTCCCCCCACGTGTACGACGCGCCGACCGCACCGCCGTGTACGCGCCCGTCGCTGTTCGGCACGCTGCCTTCCGGCTGCGGCGTGTCGGGGCCGTCGATCGCGCGTTGCTGGCTGCTGCGCGCGTAGCCGGGAATCCGCAGCTTGCTCGTTTCTCGGTCGAACGCGTCGACGTGGAACGCGAAGCGGCCGTTGCCGCCTTCGACCTGGGCGGCGCCCGCGCGCACCGAATTCGCGCCGCCATAGCGCGCGTCGAGCGCGCCGGTCACGCCTTCGATCGCTTCGCGCGGAATCCGGTTGTCGATCGTGTTGACCACGCCGCCCACCGCGTTGCCGCCGTACAGCAGCGCGGCCGGGCCGCGCACGATCTCGACGCGCTCGATCGACAGCGGATCCTCCGGCACCGCATGGTCGTACGACAGCGATGATGCGTCGTAGGCCGCGACGCCGTTCTGCAGCAGCCGGATCCGGTCGCCGTCCATCCCGCGGATGATCGGACGGCCGACCATCGGCCCGTAGGTGGTGGTCGACACGCCGGGCAGCCCGTTGAGCGTTTCGCCGAGCGAATCGGCCTGGCGGCGCGTCAGTGCATCGCCGGAAAGCTGGACGGTCGGCGCGATCAGTTCGGTGTCGCCGAGCGGGTTCGCGGTCACGAAGATCGGCGCGAGCGGTGCGGCGGCCGGCGTGTGTGTGCCGGCCGCGGCGGGCGCATCAGTCTGCGCGTGGGCGGCAGCGGCGAACAGGATCAACGACAGGGACGAGAGCGGGCGAAGCGGTAATCGAGGAAGGTCGCGCATGGTCGGTGAATCGGTTGGAATCGGATCGGATAACGAGCGATGCGGGTCATGGCTGGATACGATATATTGTTGCGTCTGTGGCGCGCAATGACCCGTTGGAACATGGCTCGGCGAGGCCCGGCCACCCGGGTTGAAACGGCATCAGGCGGACGAGCACGCGAAATGATATGTTATATCATTTCAAATTCCAAGCCGAATGGCGGGATTCCGTCGGCTTTCCGTCGGATCGGCGAAATGGTCGCGTGAGCGGCGGGGCAGCGTGCACCTGCCGGGTCGGGCTGTCGCGTCGCCCGACGCCGATCGTGGCGAAGCCCTGCCGACCGTCGCATCCGTTCCGATGCGTTGACGCGTATCAACGTGCTCCGATGCCGAAACCGGATACTGGGTCGCTCATCGACCAGACAGGAGCAACGCATGACCCAGACCATGAAAGCGGCCGTGGTACGCGCGTTCGGCGAGCCGTTGCGCATCGAGGAAGTCCCGATCCCCGCACCGGGGCCGGGCCAGATTCTCGTCAACATCAAGGCGTCGGGCGTTTGCCATACCGATCTGCACGCGGCCGACGGCGACTGGCCCGTCAAGCCGTCGCTGCCGTTCATCCCGGGCCACGAAGGCGTCGGGATCGTCGCGGCGGTCGGCGCGGGCGTCACGCACGTGCGCGAGGGCGATCGCGTCGGCGTGCCGTGGCTCTACACGGCCTGCGGCCATTGCGAGTACTGCAGCACGGGTTGGGAAACGCTGTGCCATGGGCAGCAGAACACCGGCTATTCGGTGAACGGCAGCTATGCGGAATACGTGCTGGCCGATCCCGATTACGTCGGCCAGTTGCCCGCGCAGGTCGCGTTCGACGAGATCGCGCCGATCCTGTGCGCGGGCGTCACGGTCTACAAGGGCATTCGCGTCACCGACACGCGACCGGGCCAGTGGCTCGCGATCTCCGGCATCGGCGGTCTCGGGCACGTGGCCGTCCAATACGCGCGAGCGATGGGCCTGCACGTCGCCGCCATCGACATCTCGCCCGACAAGCTCGCGCTGGCGCGACAACTGGGCGCGCAGCTGACGATCGATGCGTCGGTCGACGACCCGGCGAAAGTGATCCAGAAGGAAATCGGCGGCGCGCACGGCGTGCTCGTCACGGCCGTGTCGCGCAGCGCGTTCGCGCAGGCGCTCGGGATGGTCCGCCGCGGCGGCACGGTGGCGCTCAACGGCTTGCCGCCGGGCGATTTCCCGTTGCCGATCTTCTCGACCGTGCTGAACGGTATCACCGTGCGCGGGTCGATCGTCGGCACGCGGCGCGATCTGCAGGAGTCGCTCGATTTCGCGGCGGACGGCCTGGTGCGCGCGCACATCCATCGCGATCGGCTCGCCAACATCAACGACGTATTCGCGAAGCTGCGGGAAGGGAAGGTCGATGGCCGCATCGTGCTGACGGACATGCATTGATGCCATGAACGGGCGCACGCCGCCGCGCGACGCATGGCGTCGCGGCGGCGTGACGGTCATCCTCGCATCACGGCGCGAAGAACACGTCGGTGCGATTCGTCAGGTTGCCTGCGTTGGTCTGGACGAAGAACGGATGGAACGACGATGACGGGCGAACGTCGAGCCCCTGATAGTCGCCGATGAAGAACCCTTCGGCGTTGGGCGCGAGCTTCATGTCGAACGGGCCGCCGACGCGCCGCTCGTCGGCGAACGTGGCGCCGGCGTCGTGCGAGATCTTGCGCCAGAAGCCGGTCGGCAGCGTCGTCGTGTTGCCGGCCTGCAGGTCGCGGAAGTCGTAGTACGTGACCATCACCGCCCCCGTGTTGTCGACGCGCACCGACGGATTGAACGCGGGGCGCCCGGTCGGCGTGTTGACCTGTTGCGGCGCGCTCCATGTCGCGCCGCCATCCTTCGACGTCGATAGCGCGATCTCGTCGTACGTGCCGCCGTTGAAGCGGCTGTCCTGCCACGCGACGTAGAGCTGCCCCGATGCCGGGTCGATCGCCGGCTCCGGGATGATGTCGCCGGTGCGCACGGGTTCGCCGGTGTTCGGGTCCGTGACGCCGGCCGTCTGCAGCCCCGCGATGATCTGCGGCTTGGTCCACGTCGCGCCGTCGTCGGTCGACTTGATGAACGCGACCTTGCCGGCCGCCTTGTTGAACGGCGGCTGGATCAGGTCGAAGAAATCGTAAAGCGTGCCGCTCTTCGGATCGACGACGATCTGGTTGCCGATCGTCTGCTGGCGCGACGGCACGTCGACGATGACCTTCGCGGCGCTCCACGTCTTGCCGCCGTCGGTCGTCTTCGAGAACAGCGTCGGCCCGCGGTACGCCGCCGTGTGCAGGTTCGCGTACGGGTTGCCGTTCGGCAGCTCGAGGCGGTCCCATACCGCATACGCGGTGCCGGCCTTCACCGGGTTGGCGGTGACCGATTCCTTGTCGTTGAAGAACTGCGTCGTCGGTTCGTCGTTCGCGATCAGCACGGCCGGGCTGCTCCACGTCTGCCCGCCGTCGGCCGACACCGACGCGCCGACCGCGTTGGCGTTGTTCGACTGGTTGAACGAGATCGATACCGAATACGCGGTGCCGTCCGGCCCGAACGAGACCCACGGATCGGACGCGCGCTCGTACTTGAGCCCGCCCGGCGCGCAGGCGCTGAACGGCTGCGGCGTGCGCGCCCAGGTTGCGCCCGCATCGAACGTGTAGCCGGCGACGAGCCCGTGGGCGCCGCCGTTCGACCAGCGGTCCTGCTGCCACACGCCGATCATGTTGTTCGGGTTCGCCGGGTTGACCGCGAGCCACGGTTCGACTTCTGCATTCACGTAGTTGGTGCCCGGGCCGCCGATGGTGCAGGCGGCGAACGGGCTCGGGCCGGACACGACGACGGGGTCGGCGTGCGCGGCGGCAGCGGCGGCCAGCGCCATCGCGGCGGACAGGCGGGTGACAAGCGGATGGGACACGATCATGCGTCGCATGGACGACTCCTCGGTGAGGTGCGGAGGCGATGACGGGGCACGACGAGACAACGTGAGCGGGTGCGCGGCCGATCGTGCCGCGCACGTCGTTACGTCCGGTTCAGCGTGTCGCTTCAGCCATCGCAATCCGCGTGCGCTGGATGCCGCCAGCGCTTCGGTCAAGAGTCCTCTTCGTTTTCATTGCTGTCGGGCGTGTCTGCGATGTCGACCCGACGGGAACGCCAGTCCGGGCATGCGACGAATGTGTCGAAGTGGATTGCAATGTAGGCGATTCGAATGTCGCGCGACAGGCGGTTTTTTGTAACAGGACGTAGCCGGAAACCGTTGCCGGAAGCAGGTGGCCGGCCCGCAAGATTTGCCGTTGCGGCGGCATGAAAATCGAATCGAAAACGCGAATCGCAATCGCTTGCGATCGCTGTCGGCGCGAGCCGGTCGTGACCGCGCGATGCGCGGCTCAGCGCTCCGCCGGAAACCGCTCCTGCAATGCGCGCAGCCAGCGCGCGACGACGTCGAGTTCGTCGTCGGAAAACCCGTCGCACAGCTTGCCGTTGAGTTCGCGCAGCAGCACGCGCGCACGCTTGAGTGCCGCGTGGCCTGCGTCGGTCAGGTACAGCCGCGTCGCGCGGCCGTCGTCCGAATCGGCGTGACGCGTGATGAGGCCGGCTTTTGCCATCCGGTCGGCGAGCCCCGTCATCGCGGACGGCGCGAGCTGCAATGCGGCGCCGACTTCGCCGATCAGCGCGCCGTCCTGCTTCGCGAGACAGAACAGCGCGCCGGCCTGCGCGGCGCTCGCGCGCGTGTCGGTTTCGGCCTTGCGGTCGATCCAGCGCTGCACGCGCCGCTGGCCGATGTTCAACATGAAAAACAGTCGTCGGTCTTCGCTCAAGCTGGGTTCCCGGCTGCAATGGAAAGGAAGGGGCGGCACGCGGTGTGCGGCGTGTCGAGCGCCTGCGCGAGCCAGTCGGCGACGTCGGGCCACAGCACGGCGCCGGGCCGGCTGCGAAAGAAGCCCATGTGCCCGACCGGGCCGCTGCCCGCCGCGTGCGGATCGATCTGACGGCGTTCGACCTTCGCGCGGGTCAGATAGCTTACCAGCAGGCCGATCGCGGCCGGGTTCGCCCAGGGATCGTCGTCGAAGCCGAGCGCGAGGATCGGCAACTGCTGTTTCGAGAAGCGCTCGGCCGCGCCGAGCGTCGGATCGTCGAAGAAGTAATGCGGCAGCGTCGTCCAGCGGCTCCATTCCCGGAACACGCCGGCCGGCAGATCCTCGCCGAGCCCGAGCCGCTTGCCGGGCACGTAGCCGAGCAGCGCTGACGTCAGCGGGCCGAGCACACGCAGGATCAGCCGCACCTTCAGGCGTTCGGCCGCCTGCGCGATCAGCCGCGTGCTGCCCGCATGCGCGGCGACCAGCACGGCCGCGTGCAGGTGCGCCGTCGCGGCGGACAGCCCGATTGCGTGTCCGCCGACGCTATGGCCGACCGCCAGCAGCGGCAGCCCTTCATGCGTGTGCCGGGCCCAGGCGGTCGCGGCGCCCACGTCGAACTCCATCCAGTCGCGCATGCGGGCCCGCAGCGCGCCCAGGCGCGCCGGCCGCGACGCGCCGATGCCGCGATAGTCGTAGGTCAGCGCCGAGAAACCGCGCTCGGTCAGGAACCGTGCGAAGCCCGCGTACAGCCGTTCGGGCACGGCCGTCGCCGGATGGATCAGGACCAGCGCGCGCGGCGTCGTGTCCGGCGACCACAGCGTGCCGTGCAGCACATAGCCGTCGGCGGCGGAAAACTCGATGGGTCGGGAGGTCATGGCGGTCCTCGCTCGGGGCAGTTATTTCGTATGCGAAATATAGTTCGGGATTTATTTCGTGCGCGAAATATCTACCGAGGAATCGTTCGAAATTCACGAAGCGGCGGCCGGCAGCCAGCACCGCGCATGGACGAATGCTTCATAAAATATTTGCATCTTTGCAAAGAAGAATATTGCGTTTGTGTCATGACGTGGATCGACGTATCTTCACCGGTTCCATCCGTTGCGCCGGCGGTTTCGCACGGCGGACAAACCTTCCGGGAGATCATGTTGCTGAGCCGAATCGTCACGGCGCTCTTGCTGGCGCTCGCCGCGCAGCCGGGCATCGCCAAAGACACCGTCACGCTGCGCGTCGGTGAACAGAACTACTTCAACATCCAGGCGTCGATGGAGGCGTCCGGCGCGCTGAAGGACCTGCCTTACACGATCGAATGGAAGCACTTCCAGGCCGCCGCGCCGGTGGCCGAAAGCCTGAACGGCAACGCGATCGACATCGGCTTCCTCGGCGATTCCGCGCTGCTCACGCTGGCCGCGCGCGGCGCGCCGGTCAAGGTCGTCGCGGTGTCGCGGCAGAGCCTCGACGGCGTCGCGATCCTCGTGCCGAAGAATTCGCCGGTGCGCACCGTGGCCGACCTGCAGGGCAAGACCATCGCGGTATGGCGCGGTGCATGGAGCCAGCAGCTCGTGCTGCGCGCGCTTGAACACGCGGGCCTGCGCGCCGATTCGGTGAAGTACGCGTACCTGATGCCGATCGACGCGACCAACGCGCTCGCGAACGGCTCGGTCGACGCGGTATCGCTGTGGGAGCCGTTCGTCAGCACGCTCGCGTTGCGACAAGGCGCGCGGCCCGTGACGACCGCACAGGGGCTGATGCCCGCGCTGAGCTTCGTCGCCGCGAACGAGCAGGCCGCGTCGGGCAAGCGCGCCGAGATCACCGATTTCCTGCGGCGCGTGGTGGTCGCGCGCCAGTGGGTCGACACCCATCCGCGCGAGTACGCGGACCTGTGGGCGAAGCGCGCGAATCTCGAACCCGACGTCGCGTATCGCTGGCTCAACAACGCGAAACAGCGCGTGGGCCCGGTCGACGAGACGGCCGCGAAGGATGCGCAGAATACGGCCGACTTCCTGCACAAGTCCGGCGTGATTCCGGCCGCGTACGACACGTCGAAGCTGCTCGACCGCTCGTATGCGGGTGCGTTCGCGGCGCCCGCGCAGAAGACGGCCGCCGCGCAGTAAGCGTGCGGCCCGTTTCACGATTTCCGCGATTTCCGCGCTTCCCGATCGATACATCCAAGGACATCCCGACATGCCAGTCGACATCATCGGCATGATCACCGCGACACCCGGCGCGGAGGTCGACGTACCGGGCGGCGCGGCCGTCCAGCCCGACTACGTGCGCCGCTTCGCGCAGGCGCACGAGGCCGCCGGCTTCGACCAGATCCTGATCGGCCATTTCAGCAACGCGGCGGACGGTTTCATCGTCGCGTCGTTCGCGGCCGCCGCGACCGAACGCATCCGGCTGCTGCTCGCGCACCGGCCGGGCGTGATCGTACCGTCGGCCGCCGCGCGGCAGATAGCGACGCTCGACGTGTTCAGCGGCGGCAGGCTCGCGCTGAACGTGGTGTCCGGCGGTGACGATGCGGATCTGCAGCGCGACGGCGATTTCGTGCCGCACGATGCGCGCTACCGCCGCACCGGCGAATATCTCGACGTGCTGAAACGGATCTGGCGGGCCGATGCGCCGGTCGATCACGACGGCGCGTTCTATCGGCTGCGCGGCGCGTCGCCGGTCGTGAAGGGGGAGCAGCGGCCGCACGTGCCGATCTATTTCGGCGGCTCGTCGCCGGCCGCGCTCGCGGTCGCGGGCGAGCATGCGGATGTCTACATGACGTGGGGCGAGCCGCTCGACGCGGTGCGCGAGCAGATCGCGCGCGTGCGGGCCGCCGCCGCGCCGTTCGGGCGTACGCCGCGCATCAGCGTGTCGTTCCGGCCGATCGTCGCCGATACCGAGGCGGCCGCGTGGGAGAAGGCCGAGGCGATCCGCGAGCGCGTGCGTGCGGCGCGCCTTGCGAACGGCCAGCCGATCGCCGGTCACGCGCCGCAGAACGCGGGCTCGCAGCGGCTGATGGCGGCCGCCGCGCAGGGCGACGTGCTCGACGAGCGGCTGTGGATGGGCGTCGCGAACCTGACCGGCGCGCGCTGGAATTCGACCGCGCTGGTCGGCACGCCCGAGCAGGTCGCGCGGGCGCTGGGCGCGTATTACCGGCTCGGCGTATCGACGTTCCTGATTCGCGGTTTCGATCCGCTCGACGATGCGCTGGCTTACGGGCGCGAGCTGATCCCGGCGATTCATGCGCATGTCGCGGAACTCGACCGGTATCGGGACGCGGTGCCGGCGTAGGCGAACGAGGCGTCGATCGAGTCGCCCCGGCATGTCCGTCACGACATGCCGGGGCGATTGTTTCGAACGAAACGCTCAGAACGACGGCAACCCCGGCGGATTGGTCTCCGCCCGCGCGATCGCCTCGCTCTGCAAACCCCAGCGCGCGAGCGCCTGTCCGTAGCGGCCGTTGCCGATCAGCGCGTTGGTCGCGAGCGTCAACGCGGGCGCGAGCCCGCTGCCGCGGCGCGTCGCGATCGCGACATCCGCATTCGCCGGCCAGCCGGCATTGACGACGCCGACGCGGCGGATCTTGCCGTTGCGCGCGGCCTCGTACGCGAGCGACGCGTTCGGGTTCAACTCCGCATCCGCGCGGCCCGACAGCAGCGCGACGCGCGCCGTCGCATCGTCGTCGAAATAGAGCAGCTCGGCCGGCTTCAGCCCCTGCGCGACGTTGCGCTTGCTCCATTCGAGCAGGATGCGCTCCTGGCTCGTGCCGGCGCCGGTGATGATCCGCAGGCCCGCGATGTCCTTCGGTTCCGCGATTTTCGCGATCGGGCTGCCGGTGCGAACGTAGAAGCCGTGCAGCCCGAGCCGGTAGGTCGTGAAATCGTATTTCTCCTTGCGCTTCTCGGTCACGCCGACGTTCGAGATCACCGCGTCGTACTTGCCGGACGTCAGCCCGAGCGGCCAGTCGGCCCATGCGATCGGCAGCAGCACGAGCGTGCGGCCGAGCGCGTCGGCGACGAGCTGCGCATAGTCGGGATCGGCGCCGACCACGGTGCGCGCGTCGGTCGCATAGGTCGACACGGGCGGCGCGTGCGGCGAAATCGCGACCGTGAACGCGCCGTCGCGCACCCAGTGGTAGCCGCTTGCCGCGCGGATGGCCGCGTCGTCGGGGCCGGCGCGCGGGCGGCCGGCCTGGCGCGGGTCGAGGTCGGCGGTGGCGGCCGCCGCGCGCGCCGCATGCCACGGCAGACCGGATGCCGCGACCAGCGCGGCCGTGATGAACTGGCGTCGATCGGTCATCGCGCGGCACCTCGCGGGTGGGAAGCGGCGCGCATCACAGCATCCGCGACAGGAACGCGCGCGTGCGCGAATGCGACGGCGCGTCGAGCACGACGGCGGGCGGCCCGGCCTCGACGATGCGCCCGCGTTCCATGAACAGCACGTTGTCCGCCACTTCGCGTGCGAAGCCGATCTCGTGCGTGACGATCACGAGCGTCGTGCCCGAGCGCGCGAGCTCCTTGATCACGTCGAGCACTTCGTTGACGAGTTCGGGATCGAGCGCCGACGTCGGTTCATCGAACAGCAGCACCTTCGGCCGCAATGCGAGCGCCCGCGCGATCGCGACGCGTTGCTGCTGGCCGCCGGACAACTGGCGCGGATACGCATCGGCCTTATCCGCCAAGCCGACCCGCGCGAGCAGCGTGCGCGCGGTGTGCTCGGCCGCGTCGCGCGTCACGCCGGCGACGGCGACCGGCGCTTCGATCAGGTTCTCGAGCACCGTCAGGTGCGGGAACAGGTTGAAGTTCTGAAACACCATGCCGACGGCCGTGCGTCGCTTCAGCACGTCGCGTTCGTTCAGTTCATGCAGCACGTCGCCGTCGCGGCGATAGCCGATCAGCTCGCCGTCGATGTCGATGAAGCCGTCGTCGACGCGTTCGAGATGGTTGATCGTGCGCAGCAGCGTCGACTTGCCGGAGCCCGACGGCCCGACGATCACGGTCACGCTGCCGCGCGGCGCGACGAACGACACGTTGTCGAGCACGCGCTGCATGCCGAACTGCTTCGACACGCCATGCACGGCCACTTCGCCGCCGGTGCGCGACACGGCCGCCGCGGTATCGGCGCGGGTGTCGCCGTCGGCCCGCGTGCTCGAGGCCGCGCGGCGCGACGCGACACGCCGCCACAGCCCGCCGATCCGCGCGAGGGCGAACGTGACCACGGACGGCGGCGGATTGCGCAGCGCGCCGCGTGCATAGTGCCGCTCGACCTGTACCTGGATCGCGGACAGCACGGTCAGGATGATCAGGTACCAGACGGTCGCGACCATCAGCAGCGGAATCACTTCGAGGTTGCGGCGGTAGATCACCTGCACCGTGTAGAACAGTTCCGGCATCGCGAGCACGTACACCATCGACGTGCCTTTCGCGAGCGTGATCAGGTCGTTGAACGCGGTCGGCAGGATCGCGCGCATCGCCTGCGGCAGCACGATACGCGACGTCTGGCGGCCGCGCGGCAGCCCGAGCGCGGCGGCGGCTTCGAGCTGCCCCTGGTCGACCGCGAGAATGCCGCCGCGGATCACTTCCGCGGAAAACGCCGCGTGGTTCAGCGTGAGGCCGAGCACGGCCGCGAGGAACGGGCTGATGAGGTCGGTGGTCGGCGTGTCGAACCACACGATGTCGGTGAACGGCACGCCAAGCCGCACATGCTCGTACAGGTAACCGAGGTTGTTCAGGATCAGCAGCAGCACGATCAGCGGAATCGAGCGGAACAGCCATACGAAGGTCCACGCGCTGGCGGACAGCAGTCGCGACCGCGAGAGCCGGGCCAGCGCGACGAACGCGCCGAGCACGAAGCCGAACACCGCGCCGAGCAGCGTCAGCACCAGCGTGCGCGCGAGCCCCGACAGCACCGGCGGCGACAGGAACCATTCGGCGAACACCGGCCAGCCCCATTGCGGGTTGCCGAGGATCGAATGCAGCGTGAGCGCGATCAGCACGAGCGCGAGTACGGTGCCGGCCGTGCGCGACCGGTGGCGCGCGGGCACGATCCGCAAATGCGTGCCGGGCTCGCGTGCGCCGGGGGAAGAGAGCGGCGGCAGCGCGCCGCCGAGGTGGGTCGTGTCGCTCATGTCGTTGTAATCCTGGAATCGGTCGATCGGCGGGCGCGCCGCGCGCGCGGCGCGGCGGCGTCAGGCATGCGCTTCGGCAGCCGTTTCCTGTGCTGCGCCGGGCGTCGCGTAGCGGCTCGCCTTGCGCGGCAGACCGAGGTGGTCGCGCAGCGTGGCGCCGGGCAGGTCGCGGCTGTAGCGGCCGCGCGCCTCGAGCACCGGAATCACGAGCTCGATGAAATCGTCGACGCCCTGCGCCTGTACCGGAAAACCGAGGATGAAGCCGTCGCCGGCGCCCGCGTCGTGCCAGCGGATCAGCTCGTCGGCGACGTGCTCGGCCGTGCCGATGAAGTTCGGGCGCGGCGTCGCGACCGCGAGCGCGGTCTCGCGCAGCGACAGGCCCTTGCGCTTCGCATCGGCCTTGATGCGGTCGGTGGTCGAGCGGAAGCTGTTGCGGCCGAGGTCGCCGAGTTCCGGGAACGGCGCGTCGAGCGCGTACTGCGTGAAATCGTGGTGATCGAAATAGCGGCCGAGGTACGCGAGCGCCTCGTCGATCGTCAGCAGGTCGCGGATCGCCTGGTATTTGTCCTCCGCTTCGGCGGCCGTGCGGCCGACGATCGGCCCGACGCCGGGGAAGATCTTCACGTCGCCGGCCTGTCGCCCGTGCTCGACCGCGCTCTGTTTCACGCGCCGCGTGAACGCGGCCGTTTCGTCGATCGACGGCGAATGCGTGAACACGGCATCCGCGTATTTGCCCGCGAGGCCGATCCCGGTGTCGGACGAGCCGGCCTGGAAGATCACCGGCTGCCCCTGCGGCGAGCGCTGGATGTTCAGCGGGCCCGCGACCTGGAAGAAGCGGCCGTGATGATCGAGCGTATGCAGCTTGTCGCGATCGAAGAAGCGGCCGGTCGCGCGGTCGCGCACGAATGCGTCGTCGTCCCAGCTGTCCCACAGCCCCTGCACGACGTCGAGATATTCGTCGGCGATCTCGTAGCGCAGTTCGTGATCCGGGTGCGCCTTGCCGTAGTTCTTCGCGGTGCCTTCGAGCGGCGTCGTCACGACGTTCCAGCCCGCGCGCCCGCCGCTGATCGCGTCGAGCGACGCGAGCTGCCGCGCGACCGTGAACGGTTCGCTGTACGACGTCGAGATCGTGCCCGCGAGCCCGATCTTCTTCGTCGCGACCGCGAGCGCCGACAGCACGGTCAGCGGCTCGAAGCGGTTCAGGAAGTGCGGGATCGACTTCTCGTTGATGTAGAGGCCGTCCGCGACGAACGCGAACGCGATGCCGGCGGCTTCCGCCTTGCGCGCGACGCCGATCGCGAAGTCGAGGTTGATGCTCGCGTCGGGCGGGTTGCTCGGATGCCGCCACGCGTTCATGTGGCTGCCTGCGCCTTGCAGCATCAGGCCGAAAGGGATCGATCGTCGGGTCGTCATGATGGGAGCGTCATGCGTTCTGGTCAGGGGAAAGGGAGCGGTCGGCCGCGAGGGCCGCCTGCAACGGCGTGGTGGATAGCGCGCCGCCGAGCCATTCGGCCGACGCGAGCCGTGCCGCGTAGTCGGATACCGGCGAATCGATCACGAACGCATCGACGTCGAGCCGCCGGCTCAGTGCGTCGAGCGCACGATGCACGCGCTCGGGCGTATCGGCCAGCACCGTCGGGCGCAGCTCGTCGATCCGGTAGTCGGACGCGCCGCTTTGCCGCGCGAATTCCGCGGCCGCCTGCGCGCTGCCGAGATTGAAGCTCTGGCCGCCCGCGAACTGCAGCTTGAAGATCTTCAGCGGCCCGATCAGGCGCTCGGCCTCGTCGCGCGTCGGCGCGGCGACCGCGTACAGCGCGACGAGCGGCTTCTCGCCGCCCGCGCTGCGGTATGCGTCGAGCGAGCGTTCGAGATTCGCGTCGTCGCCGTTGAAATGGCCCGCGTAGCAGAAGCGCCAGCCGTTGCGCGCGGCGAGCGCGCCGCTGTCCGGCGAGCCGCCGAGCAGGACGCGTTCGGGCAATTGCGGCGGCACCGGCATCGCGACCGCGCCGGCGAGCGGATGATCTTCGGCCACGCCCCAGCCGAGAAACGCGTCGAGCTCCGCGAGCTGCCCCGCGAAATCGGGCTTGCGCGCCTTGTCGTGGAACCACTGCAGCGCGCGCGTGGTCAGCGGCAGCCCGCCGGGCGCCTTGCCGATGCCGAGATCGACGCGGCCCGGCGCGAGCGCGGCCAGCAGCTTGAATGTTTCCGCGACCTTGAACGGGCTGTAGTGCTGCAGCATCACGCCGCCCGAGCCGATGCGGATGCGCGACGTGTGCGCGAGCAGGTGCGCGACGACGATCTCCGGTGCCGAACTGGCGAACCCCGGCGTGCCGTGATGTTCGGCGACCCAGAAGCGCGCGTAGCCGAGCTGTTCGGCGCGGCGCGCGAGCGTGGTGGTGAAGCGCAGTGCGTCGGCGGCGTTCGCGCCGTCGGCGATCGGACTCTTGTCCAGCAACGAAAGCGAATAAGACATGGTGAGCGGCGTTCCTGCGTGAGCGTGGATGGACGGTTGCGGGCGCTCAGCTTTTCGGCAGCCCGGGCGGATTCGTGCGCGACTGGTCGATCGCTTCGGACGCGAGGTTCCAGCGGTCGAGTACCTGCTGGTAGCGGCCGTTCTTGATCAGCCCGTTCAGCGCGACGGTCAGCGGCTCGGCGAGGCCGCTGCCGCGGCGCGTGGCGATCGCGATGTCGGCCGTGCGCGGCCAGCCGCCGCTGATCGCGCCGACGAGCCGCGTCTTGCCTTGTTGCGCGCTTTGGTACGCGAGCACCGAGTTCACGCTGAACACCACGTCGGCCCGGCCGGACTGCACGGCGACGATGCGCATCGCCTGGTCGTCGTAGTACTGGATCTGCACGGGTTTCAGCCCGTGCGCGACGTTGTCGCGGTCCCACGCGAGCAGGATCTTTTCCTGGTTGGTGCCGGCGTCCGTCACGATGCGCAGCCCCGCGACGTCCTTCGGCTCGCGGATCGCCGGGATCTTGCTGTCGTTGCGCACGTAGAAGCCGACCTGATCCTTGCGGTAGGTCGAGAAATCGAACTTCTGCTTGCGCTCCTCGGTGACGGTCACGTTCGAGATCACCGCGTCGACTTTCCCGGATTCGAGCGCAAGCGGCCAGTCGGCCCACGCGAGCGCGACGATCTTCAGCTTGCGACCGAGGCTGTCCGACACGAGCTGGCCGACGTCGGCATCGAAGCCGATCACCGTGCGAGCGTCGGTCGCATAGGAGCTGATCGGCGGCAGGCTCGGCGCGATGCCGATCGTCAGCGTGCCGGGCTCGGCGAACTTGAACGACGCGGGCACCGCGCGCTCGACCGCCGCATCGGCCGTGCCGCGCGGGCGGCCGCGCTGCTCGGGGCTCAGGTCGAAGGTCGCGGCGGCCGCGGCCATCGCGGCGAAGGCGCTCAGGCCGATCAGCGCGGCGGTCAGCGTGCGCACGGCACGGGATGAAAGCGGTACGGCTCGATGCATGAAAACGTCCTGTCGTGGAAGCGTGGAATCGTTGAAAGCGGAATGGGCGACGTGGAATGCGGGGCGCCGTGCGCTCAGCGCGGCAGCGCCGCTTCGGGCACGGGCGCCCACAGGTCGGCCAGCGTCGACGTGCGCGACGGATCGACGAGATCCTTGCCGAAACGGAGGTGGAAATACGCTTCGGGATCGATCGACGAATCGAACAGCCGCGTGTAGCCGGTGCGGTCGTACAGCGCCCACGCTTCGGGTTGGCGAAAGCCGGTCGTCAGGTAGAGACGGCGGTAGCCCTGTTGCGCGGCGCGCAGTTCGAGCGCTTCGACGATGCGCCGCGCGAGGCCCTGGCGGCGGAGGTCGGCGCGGGTCCAGATGCGTTTCAGTTCGGCGGTCTGCGCGTCGTAGCGCTTGAACGCGCCGCCGCCGATCGTCTCGCCGTCGCGCAGCAACAGCACGAACGCGCCTTCGGGCGGCGCGAACAGCTCGGCCGGGTAGCGCGCGAGTTCGTCGCGGGCCGACGCGCGGCTGTCGGGGCGGTATGCGTCGTAACGGGTCGAATACTCGTCGATCAGCGCGTCGATCAGCGGCTGCGCGCGGACGTCGAGCGGCGTCGTGTCGATGATGCGGTCGTTCGTGGCCATGGGCATCGCGAATGGCGCGCGATGCGGACGTTCCTGGCGGGATGCGGGCACGCGGCCCGTCCGGTCTGTTCCGTTATCGCGACGCAGTTGTCGTGATGGCGGCGGCTGTCGTGCTGCGTGCGACGCATCCGGCGTGCCGCCGCCGTTTCGAACACGTTAGCGGCGCGGCCGGCAAAGACGAACGAAGCAATTTCGATAAGGATTTCGCGGAAGGCGGAAGAAGGCTTGCAGGAGGAGTGGGGTGGGGTGAGCGGGCGTGGTGGGGGCCGTGCCCGTTCGAGGTGTGTAGGACGCGGCTGATCGCCGGGAATTGGCGCGGTGTTGTCGTCTCGATGGCCGGCCGGTGATGTCGATTCGGGGCGGGCTTGCCCGCAGCGCGAGCGCACGGCCGAGGCCCGTCGCCAGCGTGGCGACGGGTTCTCCTCGAATTGTCGGGTCAGCGCGGCGCGATGATCGTCGACGACGGCGGCATTCAGGCTGCCGCCGCCTGAGGAATCGCGTCCTGCCGATCGCCGCCCAGGATCTCGACAAGACTGCTCAGCATCCGCGCCAATTCACCCGTCATCAGCGTGAAGTCCGAATCGAAGCGTTCATCGTCATTCTGCGCGGTCGGATCCGCCGCCTCCTTGATCACGTCGAGCGGCGCGACGCGCTTGATCGTCAGCGACGGCGTCAGCACGAACGAGATCCGGTCATCCCAGGTCATCGCGAGGCGCATGCATTGTTTGCCCGATTCGATGTGCCGGCGCATGTCGTTCGCTTCCAGCGCGTGGCCGACGTATCGCACCGTGGCGCCGCCTTCGCCGCTCGAGCGCAATTCGGCGTCCTGATCGACGGTGAATCCGCCCGGCGCGTCGCCGGACAGCAGCCAGTCCGTCATCGCGGCGACCGGCGAGCGCGCCAGCTGAACGCCGGCGAGCGGCAATTGGTCGATCGATTTGACGAGCAGGCTGCGAACGTCGTCGGCAAGCGCCTGGGCCGCCGCATCGATGACGAGCCAGCCGTTCGCCGTGTCGATCCACACGCGGGTATCGCGGCGAATGCTGAACGCGCGCGGCAGCAGTTCGTCGGTCACCTGTTCCTTGAGTTCGCGCAGTTGCTTCCGGCCGACCTTGAAGCCCTGCTGCTCCTCGACTTCGAGCGCGCGCGACTTGGTCACCTGATTGACGACCGACGCCGGGAGCAGCTTCTTTTCGGCACGAAACAGCAGCAGCATCTGCCGGTTGTTCGAATACACGAGCGCGCCGTCGTCACGCGGCGACGCCCATCCGGCGCGCTGCATTTCGACGCTGCTGCCCGGCTGGAACGCGTGAGGCGCCAGCCATTTTTCCATCTGGTCGGGGGTGACGGCCCAAGGGGCCGGAAGACGATGAAGCTGAAGGTTCTTGAACCACATGGGAGAACGGGCAAAGCGCGTCATTCTATATGACGGGGAGAGTTGGCGGGCGGGAGCGGTCGCTCGACGTCGGCACCAGGGGCGGTGACGGTTCCTGCCCGAGTCTGTCAACGGCCGCGCGCCGATGCAGGGAAAGGTACGACGGGGCGGAAATTGACCGATACCGAGCCACGGCGATACAGGCGAGTGCAATACCCAAAGCCGGGTCGCGCCGAAGGACCGCAACGAGTGGCGGATTCAACCGAAAGAGTCGGCCGGCTTCCTCACCCGACGACACGCGGCGGCGTCGACAACTCCGCCAACTGAAACAGACAATCCCCGCGCTGGACCTGCGCGGGTACCCGCTTGCACACCGCTTCGCCATCGCCGTTGAACCGGTGCAGCACCGGTTCACGCAACGGCGTATCGGGAAAATGCACCCACGCGGCCGGCTGCCCGGCTTTCACCTGGTCGCCGAGTTCGACGAGCGGTTCATACAGCCCGCGCTCGTACGCATAGACGAAATGACGATCGCCGTCGACGCGCATGAAGCGCGTGACGGTCGGCGGCGCGTCGGGCACGAGCGCGCCGTGCAGCAGCCCGATATGGCCGAGGTAATGCAGCAGCCCCTGGCGGCCGAGCCGGATCAGCGACGGATCGGCCATGCCGGCGCCGCCGAGTTCGGTGACGATCGAGATCGCGCCTTGCCGACGCGCGGCCGACGCCGAATGCACGGGATTCGGCGCGTGCAGCAGCGCGTTCTGCAACCCGAACGCGACCAGCAGCCCGTGGAGCTTCTCGGCTTCGTCGGCGTCGAGCGGATCGATCGCGAGCATGTTGCCGCCCTGGTACAGCAGCGAGCTGCCGCCCGAATGCAGATCGACCAGGTACTGCGCGCGCGACAGCAGCGCGTGCTCGATGTAGTGGGCGATCATCTGCGTCGGCGTGCCGGTCGGGTCGCCGGGAAAACTGCGGTTCAGGTTGCCTTCGTCGAGCGGCGACACGCGCAGGCCCGCATCCGCCGCCGGGAAATTCGCCATCGGCAGCAGGATCAACTGGCCGCTGACCATGTCGGGTTCGATCTCGCGCATCAGTTGCGACACGATGATCTGGCCTTCGTACTCGTCGCCGTGGTTGCCGGCCATCACGAGCGCGACCGGGCCGTCGCCGTTGCGGATCGACGCGATCGGAATCGGCAGCCAGCCGTAGGCGGAGCGGTGCACGGAGTGCGGCAGCCGCAGGTAGCCCGCGTGCTTGCCTTGCGCGTCGAGATCGATTTCGCAGTGGATGGGGTTTCGGGGGGAGGAAGAGGCGGTCATGGCGGTATCGTTCGATGAACGGAATCTGCCATCTTATAGGGGAAACCGGCAACGCGCGGCGGGCGGGGCGGGATCAATCCGGATACGCGCGGCTGCGGCCGGGCGCAGTGCCTTGCGTAGCCGGCCCGATACGCGCGACCGCGCGATGTTGCAGCGATGAACGCATGCCGGTGCGCCGGCCGGCCGCATTCGCGCGTCGCGTTTCGCGCCGGTCCCTTGTCGCGGCGGGGCCGGCGCGCACAACGGGCTTACCGGCCGGATGTTTCGGCTTCGAGACGTCCTTCTTCCCACAGTGCCCAGAAACGGCTGCCGGCGCGATACGGATTCGCACGCCGCGCGGCGTGATCGGCGACACCCTGGCGAAACGCGCCGTATAGCGTGAGCGGCGGATTGTCGATGCATGCGGCTTCGTACGCGGCCGGCATCCGGCGGTCGGACACGAGCCGGCGAATCAGCGATGCGCCGTCGATCACCGCCTGTTCGTCGATGATGTCGGTTCGTGCGAGGACGTCGACGGTATTCATGTTGGGCTCCCTGGAACGTTCTTTCTCCATCAAGGAGCAATAAGAATGCCAGCCGGTAAATGTCGCTCTCGGCCTCGATCGTGCAGGCTTCTGCCGTCATCGTGCCGCGTGCCGGACGGCGATGTTACGGAACACGTCACGTGACACGCGAACGCGCAGCGCCCCGTGCGAACCCGCAAAGCGTTTCGGAGTTGAATCGTCGGGCGGCGGCGGCAGGCCGGGAAAGGGCGGATGCGCGGCGCGCGTCGGCGGCTCAGGTCGTGGCGGCCGGCGCCATGCGGCGGCTGCCGCTGCCGCTCGAGTAGAAGCAGTAGATGCCCTTGCCGGCCGACTTCGCGTCGTACAGCGCGCTGTCGGCCTGCTGGATCAACTCGTCGGGCGAGCCGTGCCCGTCGTCGAGCGCGATGCCGATGCTGATCCCGATGCAGACGGTCTCGCCGATCGACAGCGCGTACGGCGCCGAAATCTGCCGGATGATCCGCGCGGCGAGGATCGAGCATGCGTGCATCGTCGTGTCGTCGATCGCGACGATGAATTCGTCGCCGCCGATGCGTGCGGCGAGCTCGCCCGGCGGCAGCGTCTTGCCGAGCCGCTCGGCGACCTGCATGAGCACTTCGTCGCCGGCCTGGTGGCCGAAGCGATCGTTGATCGACTTGAAGCCGTCGAGGTCGAGATACATGACGGCGAGCGCGGGGCTCGGCAGCCGCGGCCGGCGCGCGAGCATCCGCTTGAGCGCCGCATGCAGTTCGTGGCGGTTCGGCAATCCCGTCAGCGCGTCGTGCCGCGCGAGGTGCCGGATATGCTGTTCGGTCTGGCGGCGCGCGGTGACGTCCTCGACGATGATCACCGCGTTGCCGTCCGGCACGCGGTGGCGCGTCAGTTCGAGCTGGCGGCCGTCGGCGAGCACGATGTCGAGCGGCGCGGATTCGCCGCGGCTCAGCCACGCATCGCACTGCGCGGCGAGGCCGGCGCCGCCGGGATCGGTCACGGCATGCGCGCCGAGCGCGGCGACCACGGCCGGCAGCGGCGTATCGAGCATGATCTCGCGCGGCGAGCCGAACAGTTGCGCAGTGCGCCGGTTCGCGACGATCACGCGGCTGTCGCCGTCGATCATGCACAGGCCGTGCGGCATGTAGGTGAGGGCCGCGTCGAAGCGTGCGACGAGTTCGGCGTTGCGCTGGCGTGCGGCGATCAGCGCGACGAGCACGCGGTAGTGACGCTGCACGACCGTACGCATCGCCGCCAGATAGATCACGAGCGGCGGTACCAGCAGCCACGCGCCGTTTCGCGGCGCCAGCAGCGCGCCGACGCCGATCGGCAGCACGCCGAGCACGACCTGCGTCATCGCGAGCCGCGGCAGCGCCGAATTGCGCGACGCGATCCCGCCGAACACGCCGCCCGCGACCATCACGGACAGCGTGCCGAGCTCGACGTCGGCGGCCTGCACGCAGCCCATCACGCCCAGGCCGAGCACGAAGCATGCGACGAGCGACACCGGCGCGTAGCGCATCGCCCAGTACTCGGTGCGATCGTCGCCTGCGTCGCGCCGCACCGTGTAGGCTCGTACGATCGACAGGCGCGCAACGAGCAGGCCGACGTCCAGGACGAGCCATGCGAGGCACCACAGCTGCTGCAGCCGCATCAGCGCGACGGCCGCGACGAAGCCGCTCGCGAGCCCGGACAGCGCCATCGGGCGTATGTCCTCGAACAGCGTCACGAGCATCGACGGACGCAGCGCGGCCGTCACGCGGTGGTTGCCGGAGGGGGGAGTGGCGAGAACGGAGTTCAGGAGAGACGCTCTGACTGCCATGATTGTCGACCTCGACACGATGTCTCGATGGCTGGCGGCGCCCGCACGGCACGTGGCGGAAGCCCGGCCGAGCCGGATGCGCACAACATTACCTTGACGTCCTCCTCTCCGCAAAGGGAGAGAATTCCCACACCTGGCGATGCACGTCCGCATCGGAGAATGTTCAGCGCAGCGTTGGTATCTCGATCATGCTCGACACCACAGTCACTGCAGGCCCATTCTCTTACTCGCAGTCCCGCGATACCTTTCGGCCGCGTCGTGCTGTCTTTCGACCCGCACGCCGAACAGGACTGGGTCGAACCGCTTTCGTCGACTTCCTCGAACGTGGCCCCGTGCGCGGTCGTCAGTCCCGGCTGCGAGCGGCTTGCGGATTCGGCGGCGCAAAGGCCGGGGCGTTGTGAACGGCACGATGTACGACGGCATCCGGCCGCACGCAAACGGCCAACGGATCGCCCCGCGACCACCCGTCGCAGCCCGGCTGAAACCCGTTATAAGAATTCCAATAAGTATTTCATGCGGGAAATACTATAGGCGATATATCAAAAACAATGCCAGAATGCGCGCCGCTCCGAACGCCGCGACACCCGATCGCCGTCCGAGCCGCCTCAGGAGGTTTCCCCCCAATGAAAAACCACGGCCTGTCACGGCGGGGTTTTCTGAAAGCCAGCGTGCTGGCGGGCGTCGCGGTGTATGTCGCGCCCATCGGCAGCCGCGCGTTCGCGGCGCTCTTCGAAGAAAAACTCCTCACGCCCGTCAAATGGGATAGCGTCACCGGTATCCCCCAATTCCGCATCGACGGCATCGCGAAGGTCACGGGCTCGAAAGTGTTCGCCCGCGACGTGCGCGCGGCCGACATGCCGCACTGGCCACAGCAGCAATCGCACGCGCTGATCCTGCGCGTCACGCAGGCCGACCGGACGTACGAAGGCTTCGACCTGTCGCTGCTCGGCGACGAGCTGAAACCGGACCGCGTGGTCACGGCCGACGATCTCGCGCGCGACGGCGTCGCGTTCCCGACGTTCTACGGCGACGACATGCTGTTGCCGGCCGGCAAGACGCCCGCGTATCTCGGCCATGCGGTCGCGATCCTGATCTATCACGACTTCGCGCGCTTCCGCTTCGCGAAGAACGCGCTCAAGTTTCGCGACGACGTGATCCGTTACGGCGCGGTCACGGGCCCGCTCGAGCGCGATCCGTGGGGCACCTTCCGCTACGTGCGCGTGGGCGGCAAGACCGCCTATGACGACGACGTCTATTCGAGCCTGAAGGACGCGCCGATCTTCCCGAGCATGATGCGCAAGCACCTGCCGGTATGGCCGGACGGCAAGGAGCACGGCAAGCTCGACGAGCAGGGCATGTTCCTCGCCGGGCAGATCGCCGCCGAACTCGACCATCCGTCGGCCGACTGGCTCGTGTTCGACCGCGAATACAACACGCAGTCGGTCGACACGGCCGCGCTCGAACCCGACAACGCGAACTGCTGGTACGACGCCGCGACGCAATCGCTGCATCTCGTCGTGCCGACCCAGTCGCCGCTGGAAGTGTCGGAGAACGCGGCCGCGATGGTCGCGAAATGCCGCTTCCCGGTGAAGAAGCTGTTCGTGCATCCGTGCTACACGGTCGGCTACGGCTCGAAGGATCACTTCAACGTGCCGTTCTACGGCCTCGTCTGCGCGCTGTACGCGGACGGCCGCCCCGTGCGTTTCGCGAACGATCGCTACGAGCAGTTCCAGACGTCGCTGAAGCGCCACGCGTTCAAGATGCATTACCGGATCGCGGTCGACCGCAACACGGGCCTGCTGCAGTCGTTCAAGGGCGACTTCGAGGCGAACGGCGGCGGTCGCTCGAACTTCTCGCCGTCGGTCGCGATGGTCGGCGCGACGGCCGCGCAATCGATCTACTACTTCCCGAAGAGCGACCTCGCGGCCGTCGCGATCGCGTCGCGCGCGATCGACGCCGGGTCCGCGCGCGGCTACGGCACGCTGCAGAGCATGGCCGCGACCGAGATGGCGGTCGACGAGATCGCCGCGCAACTGAACATCGACCCGATCGACTTCCGGCTGCGCAACGCGCTGCGTTCGGGGATGAAGAACACGCAGGGGGCGATTCCCGCCGGCGCGCTGCGCGTCGACGAAGTGCTCGAGCGCGCGAAGCAGCATCCGCTGTGGACGCGCCGTGCCGCGCGCAAGGCCGAATTCGAGGCCGCGCATCCGGGCAAGCGCTACGGCGTCGGCTTCGCGTGCGTGCAGAAGGATTTCGGCACGGGCGCGGAAGCGTCGTTCGCGAAGGTCGAATTCGACGAGCACGGCAAGGTGTCGCTGCAGCACACGGCGGCCGAGATCGGCACCGGGATGTCGACGTCGCAGGCCGTCGCGGTCGCAAAATGGCTCGGCCGGCCGGCGACCGACGTGCGTGTCGCGCTGACCGAATGGCCGGACCTGCCGGTCGAGACGAGCGGCGACCCGTACCTGATGTCGCAGGCCGATCAGGACCGCCTGAGCGCGAACCCGCGCTGGTCGCCCGGTTATGCGTCGCCGTCGAGCGCGACGAACTCCGCGTACTACTTCACGCACAGCACGCGCGAAGCCGCGCGCGCCGTGTTCCGCTACGGGCTGTGGCCGGCCGCGATGTCGATCTGGACGCGCGGCCTCGGCGGCGGCCAGGCCGCGCCGTACACGATCCGCATCGAGGATGCACGCTGGGTCGACGGCAAGCTGACCGCCGACGGCCTCGAGCCGCTGACGTTCGAGCAGCTCGCGAAGCAGGCGCATGCGCTCGGCCTGCCGACCGGCGCCGTCGTGCACGTGTTCAACCGGTGGCAGTGGACCGACGCCGAATTCGAGATAGGTGGCGCAATCGAGCGTCTGCCGATCGACGGGCTGTCGCTGCGCGTCGGCGCGCCGAAGACCGGCGACGACGGCCCGCTGCCGGGCACCGCCGCACCGGCCGGCGCGACCGCGCTGCGCGGCACATTGCCGCCGACCGCGAACGGCTATCGCGTGCTCGATCGCAAGCGCGTGTTCATCCCGCCGACGAGCCGCAACAACGCGGCCGTCACGTACTACACGGCGGTGGGCACGCTCGTCGAGCTGGCCGTGCACGAAGCGACCGGCAAGGTCGAACTGCTCACGCATCACTCGATCATGGAATGCGGCAACCAGATTTCGCCGCAACTCGTGTCGGGCCAGTTGCAGGGCGGTCTCGCGATGGGCATCGGCCATGCGCTGCACGAGTACCTGCCGCTCTACGAGGACGGCCCCGGCAACGGCACGTGGAATTTCAACCGTTACCCGTTGCCGCGCGCGTCCGACGTCGCCGTATGGACGCAAACGGGCGACGTGCTGCCGCCGCTGTCCGAGACTGATCCGCCGAAGGGCGTCGCCGAAGTGGTGATGATTCCCGTCGTCGGCGCGATCGTGAACGGCATCGCGCACGCGATCGGCCATCGTTTCACCGACCTGCCGGTGACCCCGCAAAAGATTCAGGAGGTGCTCGCATGACGACCGCCCAAACCGCGGCTTCGGCCGCGAGCGCCGGCGCGTCCGCGTCGAATGCGGCTTCGGCCGCTCCGGCATCCATACCCGCTGCACCTGCTGCACCCGCTGCGGCTTCGGCACCCGTCGAGCGTCCGCTCGTCCGGTTCCAGCGGAAGCCGCTGTCGGTCAACATCAACGGCAAGTCGGTCGGCCCGATGCCGGTGCCGGAAGGGCTGATGATGATCGAGTTCCTGCACGAGTACCTGGGCCTCACCGGTTCGCGGCTCGGCTGCGGGCAGGGCGTCTGCCACGCGTGCGTCGTGATCGTCGACAAGCCGGACGGCACGAGCGAGGAGATGCGCACCTGCATCACCGGCGCGCACTTCTTCCACGGCCGTTCGATCCGCACGATCGAAGGCCACGCGAAGCGCAACGAAGCCGGCGAGGTGGTCGAGCTGTCGACGATCCAGCAGAAGTTCCTCGAGCACTTCAGCTTCCAGTGCGGCTACTGCACACCGGGTTTCGTCAACGCGGCGACCGTGCTGATCGAACGCCTGAAGCGCGAGCCGATCGCGAAGGCCGACGTGGAACGCACGATCACCGACGCGCTCGATGCGCACCTCTGCCGCTGCACGGGCTATGTCCGCTACTACGAAGCCGTGAAGGACGTGGTGCTGACGACGCCGGGACTCGTGAAGGAAGCCCCATGAAACGCACACTCGCTCATCGTGCCGCGCGGGCTGCGGGCGTGCCTGCGCTCGCAGCGGCCTGCGCGCTGCTGCTCGCCGCCTGCGGTGGCCACGACGCGCCGGCGTCGAGCGCGGCGTCCGGCGCGCCCGGCGCCGACGTGGTCGCGCGCGGCCGCTATCTCGTCAAGGCCGCCGACTGCGCGGCGTGCCACACCGCGAAGGACGGCGCACCGTTCGCCGGCGGCGCGGCGCTCGAATCGCCGTTCGGCACGTTCTACGGCTCGAACATCACGCCCGACAAGGATCACGGGATCGGCGGCTGGAGCGCGGACGACTTCTACGCCGCGCTGCACGACGGCAAGGCGCCGGGCAAGCGCCTGTATCCGTCGATGCCGTACACGTCGTATCGGCAGCTCACGCGGGCCGACGTCGACGCGATGTACGCGTACCTGATGACGGTCAAACCGGTCGCGCGGGAAAACCGTGCGCACGACCTGACGTTCCCGTACAACCTGCGCTTCGGCATGGTCTTCTGGGACATGCTGTTCCTGAAGGACAGCCTGCCGGATGCGTCGGCCGGCCAATCCGCCGACTGGCAGCGCGGCCGCTATCTCGCGGGCGCGCTCGGCCACTGCGCGGAATGCCACACGCCGCGCGCGTTCACGGGCCAGCTCGACAGCGCGAAGCCGTTTGCGGGCGCCGCGCTCGGCCGCGTGGCCGCGCCCGACATCACGCCGGCCGGCCTCGCCGCGCGCGGCTGGACGGGGAGCGACCTGCAGACGTTCTTCGGCGTCGGCATTGCGCCGCAAGGCTCGGCGTTCGGCGAGATGTATCCGGTCGTACACCTGAGCACGCAGTACCTGACCAAGGACGACCTGCGCGGCCTGTCGACGTACCTGCTCGGCGATACGCCGCCCGCGCCGCAACCGGTGAAGCCGGTGTCGGCCGATGCCGCGCAGCTGGCGGCCGGCCGCTCGGTGTACCTCGCGGTGTGCGCGGGCTGTCACGGCTTCGACGGCGAAGGCAAGCCGCACGTGGCAGTGTCGATGAACGGCAATTCGACGGTGCGTCAGCCCGACTCGCGCAACCTGCTGGTCGCGATGCTCGACGGCATCGACGAGCAGAAGTTCGCCGGCTTCGACAACCTGCAGCCGATGCCGGGTTTCGCGAAAACGCTGAGCGACGACGAACTCGCGCAGCTCGCGAACTACCTGCGCGCGACGTGGGGCGGCCAGCCCGCGAGTGTCACGCCGGCCGACGTGAAGGCGATGCGGCAATAAATCGGGCAACGAAGCAGGGCGTCGCGCGCGACGCGGCCGGGCACCGGCCGCGCTTGTACGTGACGCCCGTTCAAGCCAGTTCGGCGGCGCGTCAGTAGCCGCCGCCTCCGCCACTGCCGCCGGCGCCGCCGTACCGGCTCATGCCCGGTCCTTGCGACACGCCGCCGCCCGACGACGTACAGCCCGCCGACAGCACGAGCACCAGCGCCGCGATCAGCGTCGCAGCCAACGTTGCCGATTTCATGGCAATCTCCTTGCAGCGCGCAGGCCCACAGGAAAGGCGGTTCGCGTGAACCGCGCGTCTGCGCGATGACAAGACGTTTCGGCGGGGCGCTTATTCCATGCTTTTTGCGTATCGCCGCGGCGGCGCCTGGATCAACGATAGACGAGATCGGCGCGGCGGTTCTGCGCCCACGCTTCCTCGTCGTGGCCGGCCGCGACCGGCTTTTCCTTGCCGAGGCTGACGGCCTCGAGTTGCGTCGCCGGCACGCCGAGCGTTTCAAGCGCGCTCGCCACGGCCTGCGAGCGGCGCTGGCCGAGCGCGAGGTTGTATTCGGACGTGCCGCGCTCGTCGGTGTTGCCCTGGATCAGCACGCGCCGCGCGGGATGGCTGCGCAGGTAGTCGGCGTGCGCCTGCAGCAGCGACTGGAATTCGGGCTTCACCGAGTACTGGTCGAAGTCGAAGTAGATGCTGCGCTTGGCGAGCGGGCTGTTCGGATTGTTCAGATCGTCGGCTGTTACCGTCGCGACGGCTTCACTCGAGGGCGTCGGCGCCGCGCCGGCATTCTCGGGCGTTTTCGCCGCGTGGTGGCAACCGGCCAGCAGGACGAAAGTTGCCAGGACCGCAATTCGCTTCATTTTGCTCATCGTTCTTCTCCAGCGGTTGACTGCGTTGAAAGCGGGATGCGTGCCATTCGCACGCAGCCGTCCGGTCGCCATGGCGCGAAAGGTCCGGCTCCGTTGCCGTGATGCAGGTTCGTAAGCCGGTGGTGCGCCAGATGAAAGAATGTCGCGGCCGGAACGCCGGATCGCGGTGTCGCTGCAAACAGATTAGGAAAAATGTCACAACGTGCCCAGTTTCTCCGCATTTTTTGCGCAAACGCGACAGCCGGGAGGCATTCTTGCTTCCGCGCTTGGGGTGCGGTACGCGATGCCCGCCATGGCGCGTGACGGCGCCGCCCACGCCGCATCGTCAGAACTTGTGTCGCAGTCCCAGCGCGACGACGGCCTGGTTGCTGTTCGCGGAAGGCGTCATGGTCCAGACCGTCGCGTTGAACGCCGGATTGCCGTTGCCGCCGCTCACGCTCTGGTACGTGCCTTCGAGATACGCATCCGTGCGCTTCGACAGCGCATAGTCGGCCTGTGCGACGACCTGGTTCCATTTCGGGCGCGTCTGGCCCGTGCGGGTGTCGAAGCGGCCCATCGTGTATGTGTACGCGGCGGCGACGCTCAGCGCGCGCGTGACGAAGTAGCGTCCGTCGATCGAGAAGTTGTCGAACACCAGCGATTCGCCCTTCAGCGGCGCGATGTTGCCGCCCTGGAGTACGCCCGTCACGCCGTCGGTGGTCGAGTGCGACCACGCGGCGCCGACCGAGTGCGGGCCGAACGCGTAACGGCCGGCCATCGCCCAGATCTGCTGGTTGCCGCCCGTGATCGTCGCCGAGCCGTCGACCGTGCTCAGCGCGCCGTCCGGGTTCGGCGCGTTGCGGTCGCGGCTGATCTTCAGGTAGCCGGCGCCGAGCTTCAGCGGCCCGTTCGCGTACGACACGCCCGAGCTCCACACCGCGTTGTTGGAGAACTGGCCGGGCGTGTTCGAGAACCCGATCATCGCGCCGAAGGTCAGCCCGCGAACCGTCGGGCTCGTGTACTTCACCGCATTGTTGATGCGCAGGTTGCGGTTCGAATCGTCGTTGTCGTACGGGTGGACCGCGAGATTGCCGCCCCAGCCGGGGCCGGACGCGCCGAGCGGCGTCACGAAATCGAGGATCAGGTCGTACTGGCGGCCAAACGAGAGCGTGCCGGCCGTCCTGGATTCCACGCCGAGCCACGCCTGACGGCCGAACAGATCGACGCCTTTCTGCGACAGCTTGCCGGTGGTGCCCGAGAAGCCGTTTTCGAGCGCGAAGACCGCGGCCATTCCGCCGCCGAGATCCTCGCGGCCGCGCAGCCCCCAGCGCGACGCATTCAATGCGCCGCTCGTCATCGCGACGCCGCCGCTGCCGGGCGAGCCGGCACCGCGCGTGCGCTGGTTGGTCGAATAGGTGATCGACGTGTCGATCAGGCCGTACAGCGTCACGCTGCTCTGGGCAAGCGCGACGTCGGGCACGAAGCCGGTCAGGCAGGCGGCAATGAGGGTCCCCGCGACGCGTGCGCCGGCATGCTGATTCGTTTGGCAGGAATGCATAGGCGTTTTGTTGTTGTTGGACCGGCCTGGCGGCCGATGGATCGAGCGGTCATTATTGGAGATCGTGCGTCGGTCGATTAAGGCGTTGCACAGGAAAGGTCCTCTGCGGAATCGCTCGAAATCGCGGTGGGGCGACTTGCGGGGAGGCGGTCGGGAAGGGGGGGTGAGGCGAGGTGCAGGGTTCGGCGTCGGTCATCAGCTTCCTGACCGTCTCCTTCGACAACTGCAGCCCGTGGCATTCCCCCAGCTTCTCGCAGGCCAGCGTCGGGCCGAAATCGGCGTAGCGCTCTCGAATAATGGTCAAGGCGCGTAACGCGAGCCCGTCGTCGAGCTTGCGGTTGCCTGGCCGGCCACGACGGCCCGAAGCGACGCCGCCAGGTCCGTGCTCGCGATACCGGATGACCAGCCGTTCTACCTGGCGCACGCTCAGGCCCAGCCGTTCGGCTGCACGCCCGGGCTTCAACCACGGCCTGGATCACCTTGAGTCGATCAAGCTCTCGCATCGTCAGTGTCACCAATCCGGCTGGCTGCACGGTCGGCTCCCGCGCTTGCTCAACGAGCCGTCCAGCATGCCAGCAGTCAAAAACACGACATCTGTAAATAGCCAGAACACGACATTAGGATATGGCTGCCACAAACAAAAATGTCGATAATTCACGTTATGTAAAATAGTGAATCGACACGATCGCCCTCCAAACCGCGGATCCCAGCAATCTCGAACGCATCGAAGACATCGCGCCGATAGCACCGGACGCTGAACGCTGAAGCTTCCCCAGCCTCTTTTTCAGCTATGCAGCGAGCGTCGCGAGAAATCTGTCAGCGCAAATCGGGCGCGCCCCCAAACAGCAGCGCGCCCACCTTCAACCGACCATCAAACCGCCATCACCGTCACCGATTTCGTGACGAGATACGGCTCCAGCGCTTCCGGCCCGCCTTCCGACCCGTAGCCCGAATCCTTCACGCCGCCGAACGGCATTTCCGGCCATGGCGTCGCCGGCTGGTTGATCCACAGCATCCCGACTTCGAGGCGCTGCGTCAGCAGATGCACGTTCGCGAACGACCGCGTGAACGCGTAGCCGGCCAGCCCGAACGGCAGGCGGTTCGCCTCGGCGATCGCATCCTCGAGCTTGTCGAACCCGCGAATCGCAGCAACGGGGCCGAACGGCTCGTTGTTGAACACGTCCGCTTCGAGCGGCACGTTCGCGATCACGGTCGGTGCGAAGAAGTTGCCTTCCGCGCCGATCCGCTCGCCACCGGTTTCGATGCTCGCGCCGACCTTGCGCGCGTTGTCGACGACCGACGCCATCGCGGTCAGGCGTCGCGGGTTCGCGAGCGCGCCGAGCGTCGTGCCTTCGTCGAGACCGTTGCCGACCTTCAGCCCTTGCGCATGCTTGACCAGCGCGCGCGTGAATTCGTCGCGGATGCTGTTGTGCACGAGGAAACGCGTCGGCGAAATGCAGACCTGCCCCGCGTTGCGGAACTTCGCACCGCCGGCGGCCTTCACCGCGAGCGCGACGTCCGCATCCTCGGCGACGATCACCGGCGCGTGCCCGCCCAGTTCCATCGTCGCGCGCTTCATGTGCTGGCCCGCGAGCGCGGCCAGCTGCTTGCCGACCGGCGTCGAACCCGTGAACGTGACCTTGCGGATCACCGGGTGCGGAATCAGGTACGACGAGATTTCAGCGGGATCGCCGTACACGAGACCGATCACGCCCGCCGGCACGCCCGCGTCGACGAACGCGCGCAGCAGCGCCGCCGGCGACGCCGGGGTTTCTTCCGGCGCCTTCACGAGGAACGAACAACCGGTGGCGAGCGCCGCGCTCAGCTTGCGAACGACCTGGTTGACCGGGAAATTCCACGGCGTGAATGCCGCGACCGGGCCGACCGGCTCCTTCACGACCGTCTGCTGTGCGCCGAGGTTGCGCGGCGGCACGATCCGGCCGTACACACGGCGCCCTTCGTCCGCGAACCATTCGATGATGTCGGCCGCCGACAGCACTTCGACGCGCGCTTCGGTAAGCGGCTTGCCCTGCTCCTGCGTCATCAGTTGCGCGATCGTGTCGGCGCGCTCACGCACGAGCGCGGCCGCCTTGCGCATCGTCGCCGCGCGTTCGTGCGCGGGCACCTTGCGCCATGCTTCGAAGCCGCGCTGCGCGGCGGCGAGCGCACGGTCGAGATCGGCGATGCCCGCGTGGGCCACCTTGCCGATCGCCCTGCCGGTCGCCGGGTTCACGACGTCGATCGTCTTGCCGCTCGCGGCGTCGACCCACTCGCCGTCGATCAGCAGTTGCGTATCCGTATAAGTCACGTTAGCCATCCAGACACCCCTACATTGCGTCGATAAAACGCGCGCTGCCGCGAACGGCCGCACGCCGGTTGACAGAAAAAGCCAAGCCGCCGGGGCAGGCACGCACCCGGCGGCGTCGACGGCAGGCACGGCGGCCCGCCCTTGTTGCGCGGCGCGCCGTGCTCAGTGCGCGGCCGCCGTCGCCTTGCGGAGTTTCGCGACGTCCGCCGCCTGCACGGCCGGTGCGCCGTTGTTCCAGCCGGCGCGCATGAACGTCAGCACGTCGGCGATCTGCCGGTCGTTCAACTGGTTCGCGAACGCCGGCATCGGATACGCGGACGGCACGCCGCCGATCACGAGCGTGTCGCTACCGTTCAGCGTCACGTTGATCAGCGACGACGCATCGGTCTCGAGCACGTTCGGATTGCCGGCGAGCGGCGCAAGCAGCGGCGCATAGCCGCGCCCGTCCACACCGTGGCAATGCAGGCAGTAAGCGTTATACACCTTCGCGCCCGGATCCGTTGCCGGTCGGCCCAGCGCGACCTGCGTCGCCTTCGGATCATAGCGGTACGGCGGCGCGCCCGTGCCGCCTGCCGCCGGCAGCGATTTCAGATAGCGCGAGATCGATGCCAGATCGTCGTCGGTCAGTTCCTGCGTGCTGTGGTTGATCACGCTCACCATCGAGCCGAACGCGGTCGCGTGCTGGTTCGCGCCGGTCTTCAGGAACTGCGCGACGTCGGCCTCGTTCCAGCGGCCGAGCCCGGTGTTGTGCTCGCCGGTCAGGTTCGACGCGAACCAGTTGTCGATCGCCGCACCCGACAGGAACGCCGCGCCGCTTTCGTCGAGCGCCTTCTCCTGGAAGCCGACGCCGCGCGGCGTGTGGCACGACCCGCAGTGCCCGAGCCCCTGCACGAGATACGCGCCGCGGTTCCACATCGCGTCTTTCGCCGGCTTGTCCGCGTAAGGCGTCGTGTCGAGGAACACCACGTTCCACAGCGCGAGCGGCCAGCGCATGTTGAGCGGCCACGGAATGTCGGACGGCCGGTTCGCCTGCTTCACCGGTTCGACGCCGTGCATGAAGTACGCATAGAGCGCCTTCACGTCGTCGTCCTTCAGCTTCGCATACGACGGATACGGCATCGCCGGATACAGGTTGTGACCGTCCTTCGCGACACCCTTGCGCAGCGCGCCGGCG
Source organism: Burkholderia sp. AU17457 (assembly GCF_002223255.1). NCBI lineage: Bacteria > Pseudomonadati > Pseudomonadota > Betaproteobacteria > Burkholderiales > Burkholderiaceae > Burkholderia > Burkholderia sp. AU17457. The sequence continues at coordinate 1,183,029 of NZ_NKFB01000005.1, read as the reverse complement.
AACTCGGCTTCGGTATAGCCGCCGATACCCGTCTCCGGGTCGGGCGTGATGTTGGTCGTGTAGATCGCGCCCATCGGCGTGACCATCTTCAGGCCGCCCGCGAATGGCGTGCCGCGCGGCGCGGTGTGGCACGCGACGCAGTCGCCGGCTTTCGCGAGATACGCGCCGCGCGCGACGAGCGCACTGTCGGCGGGTGTCGTTTGCGCGGCCTGCGCGGCCGTGCCGGCCATCAATGCGGACAGCCCGAGCAGCGACGCGCGGAGCGCAGTCAGGTTCAGGGTGATATGTCGCATGGTCGTCCCCTCCCCTTAGGCCGTTTTCAACTGGTTGCCGACCGGCAGCTTGCGCAGCCGCGTGCCGGTCGCCGCGAAGATCGCATTCGCCAGCGCCGCCGCGGTCGCGGCCGTGCCCGGCTCGCCGATCCCGCCCGGCGCCTCGCCGCTCTTCACCAGATGGACTTCGATCGGGGGTACCTCGTTGATTCGCATCATCCGGTAGTCGGTGAAGTTGCTCTGCACGACGCGGCCGTCCTCGATCGTGATCTCGCCGTACAGCGCGCCCGTGATCCCGAAGATGATGCCGCCCTGCACTTGCGCCTCGATCGTGTTCGGATTGACGAACATCCCGCAATCGACCGCGCACACGACGCGCTTGACCTGCACCTCGCCGCCGTCCACCGCGACGTCGATGACGATCGAGAAGAAGCTGCCGAACGCATGCATCACCGATACGCCGCGTCCTTGCCCCTTCGGCAGCGACGCACCCCAGCCGGCCGCCTTCGTCGCGACGTCGAGCACGTTGCGTGCGCGCGGCGTCTTGTCGAGCAGCGCGCGGCGGTACTGGACCGGGTCGGTCTTGGTTTGCACGGCCAGTTCGTCGATGAAGCTTTCGACGACGAACGTGCTGCGCGTCGGCCCGACACCGCGCCAGAACGCGGTCGGTACGTGCCGCGGCTCCTGGCGCACGTAGTCGACGAGCTGGTTCGGCAGGTCGTAAGGCAGCTCGGCCGCGACCTCGACCGCGTCGGGATCGACGCCGTCCTTGACCGCGGGCGGCGCGAAGCGCGCGAGAATCGACGAGCCGACGATCCGGTGCCGCCATGCGACCGGCTTGCCGTTCGCGTCGAGGCCGGCCGAGATAGTGTCGTAGTAGCACGGCCGGTACATGTCGTGCTGGACGTCTTCCTCGCGCGTCCAGATCACCTTCACCGGTGCATTGACCTGTTTGGCGACCTTCACGGCCTGCCCGATCATGTCGGTCTCGAGCCGCCGGCCGAACCCGCCGCCGAGCAGATGGTTGTGCACGACGATCTTGTCCGGCGACAGGCCGGTGAGCTGCTGTGCGGTATCGCGCGCCCGCGTCGGCACCTGCGTACCGACCCAGATCTCGCAGCCGTCGCCGCGCACGTGGACCGTGCAGTTCACGGGCTCCATCGTCGCGTGCGCGAGCAACGGCTGTTCGTAGACGGCGTCGACGCGCGTCTTCGCGTTCGCGAACGCGTTGCCGACGTCGCCCTCCTTGCGTGCGACCGCGCCCTTGCCGTTCGCCGCCGCCTGCGCGAGATCCGCGAACAGATCCTTCGTCGACACCTTCGCGCCCGCGCCTTCGTTCCACTTCACGACGAGCGCCGAGGCGCCGCGCTTCGCGGCCCACGTGTGATCGCCGACCACCGCGACCGCGTTGTCGACGCGCACGACCTGGCGCACGCCGGGGATCTTCTTCGCGGCCGTGTCGTCGACGCTCGCGACCGTGCCGCCGAACACCGGGCTGTTCACGATCACCGCGTACAGCATGCCGGGCAGGCGCACGTCGAGTCCGAACTGCGCGGTGCCGTCGACCTTCTCCGGCGAATCGAGGCGCTTCGCGGGCGTGCCGATCAGCTTGAAATCCGCCGGCCGCTTCAGCGCGACGTCCTTCGGCACCGGCAGCTTCGCCGCGGCGTCGGCCAACTGGCCGTACGATGCGCGCCGGCCGCTCGGCGGATGTTGCACTTCGCCGTTCGCCGCGCGGCAACTGGCCGGATCGACGTTCCATTGCTTCGCGGCCGCCGAGACCAGCAGCGTGCGCGCCGTGGCGCCCGCGCGGCGCAGCGGTTCCCACGCGTAGCGTACCGACGTCGAGCCGCCGGTGAGCTGGCCGCCGAGCAGCGGGTCGAGGAACAGCTTCTCGTTCGGCGGCGCATGATCGAGCGTCACGCTCGACAGCGGCACCTCGAGCTCTTCCGCGATCAGCATCGGCAGCGCGGTATAGACGCCCTGCCCCATCTCGACCTTCGGCATCACCAGCGTGACCTTGCCGGCGCGGTCGATCTGCACGAATGCGTTCGGGGCGAACACGCCCGACGGTGCGGGCTCGGCCGCGTCGCCGTCGATCACCGAGCGGCGCGCATCGTCACCCGCCGCCGGCAGGCTGAAGCCGAGCAGCAAGCCGCCACCGGCCGCCGCGCCGAGCGACATGCCGAGTTTCAGAAACGACCGGCGCGACACGCCCGCGCCGGCCCGACCTGCTTCGATCAGTCCTCGGGACATGTCATGCCTCCTTAGCGGCTTGTTTGACGGCCGCGCGAATCCGGTGGTACGTGCCGCAGCGGCAGATGTTGCCGGCCATGGCCGCGTCGATGTCGGCATCGCTCGGGTTCGGGTTCGACGCGATCAGCGCGGTGGCGGCCATCACCTGGCCCGACTGGCAGTAGCCGCACTGGACGACATCGAGCTCGCGCCACGCCTGCTGGACCTTGTGGCCGGCCGGCGTCGCGCCGACGGCTTCGATCGTCGTGATCTTGCGGCCCGCGACGGCGGCGACCGGCAGCACGCACGAACGCGCGGCCACGCCGTCGAGATGCACGGTGCACGCGCCGCATTGCGCGATGCCGCAGCCGAATTTGGTGCCGGTCAGGCCGACGACGTCGCGCAGCACCCAGAGCAAGGGCATGTCGTCGGGGGCGTCGACCGAGCGGGTTTCGCCGTTGATGTTGAGGGTGATCATTCAGCCTCCGGGGCCGTTGTATTGGGGAGCGGCGCGAACGATGCGCGCTGCGTCATGGGGGCGTCGCCGTTGCGTCGTGCGCAACGGGTGCCGCGCGGCCCGGGTGCGGGCGAGCCGCGGCGGCGGTGTTGCGGGCTTGCGTCGTTACTCGGCCACGTCGATGGCCGACAGCACCTTGATGACGGGCGGTGCGGTGAACCAGTCGGCCGACTTCGTGCGGAATTCGCCGAAATACGGGCTCGCGAGATGCGCGTCGAACGCCGCCTGGTCGTCGTAGATCTCGTACAGATGCAGGGTTGGCGAGCCGTCCTGCTCGCGGAACAGGTCGTAGCGCCGGTTACCCGGCTCGGTGCGCGTCTTCGCGACCATGCTGCGCAGTTCGGCCTCGGCGGCCTGCGCGTGTTCGGGTTTCAGGAACAGCGAAGCAATCACGTGAAGCGCCATTTTCTACTCCTTTGAAAACGGAAACGAGCATGCCACAAGCCGGCGTCTCGCGACGCCAGCGTGCAGCGGTTGTCTGTCGCCGAGCGGCGGGATCAGGCCAGTTCGTCCGGGCCGACGCGCACGACGACCTTGCCGAAATTCTTGCCGGCGAGCAAGCCGATCAGCGCTTGCGGCGCGTCGGCGAGATCGGGCACGACGTCCTCGAGCGTCTTGACCTTGCCCTGCGCGACCCACTCGCTCATGTCTTTCAGGAACGGCGCATAGCCGGTTGCATAGTGATCGAGGATGATGAAACCCTGCACGCGGATGCGCTTGCGCAGGATCGCGCCCATCAGCGCCGGCACGCGGTCACGGCCGCTCGACACGGCGTTGTCGTCGTATGCCGCGTCGTTGTAGTGCGCAATGATGCCGCAGACGGGCACGCGCGCATGGTCGTTCAGCAGCGGCCACACCGCGTCGAACACCGCGCCGCCGACGTTCTCGAAATACACGTCGATGCCGTTCGGGCACGCGTCCTTCAGCTTCGCGGCAAACGCCGGATCGCGATGGTCAACGCACGCGTCGAAGCCGAGCGTACCGGTCACGTATGCGCACTTGTCGGCGCCGCCGGCGACACCGACCACGCGGCAACCCTTCAGCTTCGCGATCTGGCCGACCACCGCGCCGACCGCGCCGCTCGCGGCCGCGACGACCACGGTTTCGCCGGCCTTCGGTTCGCCGATCTTCAGCAGCCCGGTATATGCGGTGAAGCCCGGCATGCCGAGCACGCCGAGCGCATATGACGGGTGCGCGAAGTCGCGGCCGAGCGGGATCAGGTCGCGTCCGTCGGACAGCGCGTAGTCCTGCCATCCGGCGCCGGCAACGACGAGATCGCCTTCGCGAAACGCGGGCAGATTCGACGACACCACGCGGCTGACCGTGCCGCCGACCATCGGCTGGCCCAGTTCGGCGGGCGGCGCATAGGACGGCGCGTCGCTCATCCGGCCGCGCATGTACGGGTCGAGCGACAACCAGACGGTACGTAGCAGCACCTGACCGGGGCCGGGAACCGGCACGTCGCCGGTTTCGGCGCGGAAGTTGTCCGGCGTCGGTGCGCCGACCGGGCGCGAATTCAGGACGATCTGGCGGTTTGCGGTCTTGCTTTGCGGCATGTGAGCCTCCGTCAACAGGAATGAACGTGCTTCGTGGGCACGATCGGATCAGGGATGGACCAGCGGAAAGTGCACGCCCGCGACGGCATCGGCGGTCGGGCCGGTGCGATCGCCGGCAGGGGTGGAAACGATCGGGACAGCGTAACGCGGCGTGAAGCGTTCGTCATGAATGATTGAGTAGACCAGTCGTCTAGGGTCAACGCAAAAACAAGGCGCGCCCACGCGCGCCCGGGCTACGACTGCGCGCCGCCGGGCGCAGCCGGCGGCAGGTTCAGCATGCGCCGCGTTTCCGCCATCGCCCTTTCGAGCGGCTGGCGGTTGCGGTGAATCTTTTCCAGCAGCGTCGCGCCCAGCCACAGCTCGTACAGGATCGCGGCCGTGTGCGACGGATCGTCGACGCCGCTCAGCGAACCGTCGGCGAGCCCGGCCTCGATGCCGCCCGCGAGGCGCTCGATGATCTGGCTGGTGCCGCGCCGCAGCACCGCGCGCATCGCTTCCGACAGATCCGACACCTCCGCGCCGAGCTTCACCGCGAGGCACTTGCCTTCCGGATCGTCCGCGCATTGCGTGTGCAGCCAGTTGCCCCAGTACGTCATCAGACGCTCGGCGCCCGTGCCGGCCTGCTGCTCGAGCAGATTGTCGAGATGCGCGAGATAGCCTTCGAAATACGATTCGAGCAGCGCTTCGCCGAATGCCTCTTTCGAGCCGAAGTAATGGTAGAACGAGCCCTTCGGGATGCCCGCCGCGGCGAGAATCTCGTTCAGACCGACCGCCGAGAACCCCTTGTGGAGCATGATCGGCTTCGCGATGTTCAGGATGTGCTGGCGGACTTCGGCGCCTGAAGATGCATTCATGATGGCGTATGGTAGCAACGATTAGACCGGTCGTCTAGTAACGTCGAGCCGGCATGTTGAGCGGCACTTTACCCGATCCCCGTCTCCTGCCCAATGCCTGGCCGGCGCGCGCCTCGCCCGCGTGTACCGTCTGCGCGTGACGCGTCATGTCGACGGCTCGGTTTCGCCGTCAGCGCGGCGCTTCGTCTGCGCGTTTTCTCGTGCGCGCCCGCCGCTCGCTCCGCTCGGCGGCCGGGATGGTCTTGATGCCGCGTAATGGCGGCCGGCGCACCAGCGCCGCCAGCTCGCGCCTCAGCGCATCGAGTTCGGTGCTGCGCGCCGCGTCGGCCGCCAGCGCGCCGTCGAGCTGCCCCTGAAGCACGCCGCAGCGATGCAACGCGTCACCGAGTTGTGTCTGTAGCGCGGCCGCTTCCTTCCGCTGCTGCGCGTCGCGCTGTTCGGCGCGCGATGTCGCCGCGTCGAGTTCCTTTTGCAAGCGCGCGGCCGCGAGCCGCTCGCGATCGATTTCCTGAAGCGCCCGCTTCTCCGATGCGCGCAGCCGCTCTTCGGCGCGGCCGGCGTCGTCGCGCAGCCGGTCGAGCTGAATGGTGAAGTCCGCACGAGCCTGCGCGAGTGCACGGTCGCCCTCCGCGTTGTCGGCCTTCAGGCGTTCGATATCGGCTTGCATCGCTCGCCGCGATGCATCGTCCGCGGCTCTCGCCTGCTCCAGTTCCTGAATGCGGACCTGCGCGGCCAGCAGCGCGGCCGTGCGTTGCTCCAGCGCGGTTTCGGTGCGGGCCAGTTCGGCTTGCAGCGTCGCCACTTCCGTCCGCGCCGCTGCCCGCTCGGCCTCGACTTCCGCGCGCAGCGCGTCGAGTGCGGCGGCCGCGTCGGTACTCGACCGGTTCCACAGCGCCGCGACCAGTTCGCCGGCTGCCGCCTGCAGATCGGCCGGCAGGTCCGGATGCTCGATGCGCACACGGCTCTTTTCCCGCAGCTCGGCCCAGAACTCGCCGAGAACCGCTGTCGGCGTGCTCATGCTGCCCTTGCGCACGAGCTGGTACAGGCGGTTGGCCGTCGGCGTGATGCCGAAACGGAAGAACAGCAGTGCGCAGGCTTCGCGGTACAGCTCGCGGGTTTTCGGGAAGTCGGCCTTGAGGCGCTCGATTTCGGCGGTCAGGCGGAGTTCGTCGGCAGCGAGATCGGACATGGTCGGTTTCGGAGAAAATTTCGTCAATAATATAACGTAAACCGTTAAATATCCAATTGAACCGAGATAAGTTTTGACATTATTTATATAATGTTGAGAGTTTGTGGACGGAGATCTGTCCGGCTTGGCTAGTTACGGCGGCGTGGCACGGTGCGGCAACAAAACGCTGGAATCCCCTATCGGGTCATGGGCCGCAGATTCATTGAGTGTCGCGGGGACGCCGCCGGATCGAGACAGCCACCATTTGCGCGGCTGGCGACTCAGCTGCGATGGCGTCACGCGCCACACGCCCCGCAGGGCAACATAGGCATGCGTGCGATGGCCGCTCAGGGCGCGACGCGTTACGGCCGTGGGCCTCAGCGGCCGGGGGCGGCTTCCGTGAAGAAATCGATCAACTGCCATGTCAGGAAGGCCGGATTTTCGTCCGGCAGCCAATGACCCGTGTCCGGCGCAACCGCTCCGCGAACGTCCAGCGCCAGTTCTCTCGCCATGTCGAACTCCTTGGCGCCGTTGCTCTTGTCGCCGGCAAGCGCGAGCACCGGCATCGGGAGCTTGTGCTTCATGAACGCCTTGAACTGCGCCTCGTCCTGCGAGAATGCGCGATAGAGTTCGAACCCCGCGCGTAGCGCGCCCGGCGCGGCATAAGCATCCGCATAGACGGCGATATCGTCGTCCGACAGCGCGACGTGGGTTCGCTTCTTGTAGAAATCGAGAATGTAGGCGTGCTCCCTGCCCGCGATCAGCATCTCGCCGATATCGCGCTGCTGATGCAATCCGAAATGCCAGATCTGCGGATCGGAACGCGCCTTCGCTTCGTCCCAGATGCGCGTCCCCGACACCGGAACGTCGAGCATCGCCAGCTTCAGGGTCTCGGCGGGCCATTGAGCAGCGTACGCGTAGGCGACCATCACGCCGATATCGCGGCCGACCAGGTTGATGCGCGTCGCGCCGAGGTGGCGAACGAGTGCGCGGATGTCGCCTGCCATCGATGCTTTGTCGTAGCCGCCGAGCGGCTTGTCGGATTCGCCCGCGCCACGGTAATCGACCGCGACGACCCGATATCCCTCTTCCGCCAGCGCCGGCATCACGTGACGCCACGTGTACCAGGTTTGCGGCCAGCCATGCAGCAGGATCACCATTTCGCCGTCGTCGGGGCCACCGGTCACGTAGTGGAGGCGAACGTCGTTGACGAGCACGTAGCGTCGGCTGAATCGTCGATCGAAATCGGCCGGCAGGCCGGGCGCGGGCATCCCACGCATCGTGTCGGGCGGGGAAAGGCGTTGGCTGTCGTGCATCGGGTTGCTCAAGCGAGTGGGTAATGCATGTCGTTGCCCGACGGCGCTCGATGGCACTTGATTGTGGCCGAGAAGGATCTTCGATATGCCGTTTGGACGAACACGCCGGGCTGTCGCGCAAGCAACTCACGGTCCCGCTCGCAGGCCGGCCGCGTCACTCATCGCAGGTCGGCGCGCCATCGGACGGCCTGCGTCGATGGCGCCGCAGTCCCACGCGACGCCGCCGAATTCGCCACCACATGAACGTGCGCTGTATTTTTTTCAGCACGATCGAAAGCGTTGAGCGCTACGGGTTATCGGTCAGCGGATCGCCCGCCGTGCGCCGAATCCTCGCCCGGCGCCCGCGTTTCGTCTGTCATTTGCGTGCCACCGTAGGCCGGTAGCGTTCGAAGTCGTCCCCGATTCCGACAAGCGATCCGCCATGCAGCGCCCATCGCGCGCCACGTCCCACGTTTACGCAGCCACGTCCCGAGCCCTCGCCGTCAGCCTCGCGATCAACCTGCTGCTGCTCGCCGTCGAGGCGGCGGCGGCATGGTTCGCGCATTCGTCGGGATTGCTCGCGGACGTCGCGCACGCGGCGATCGATCTCGCGGCCGATGCGCTGATCCTCGTCGCCTGCCGGTTCGACGCACGCCTGCCGCCGGAGCGTCGTCCGACTTACGAGCCGCTCGCGCTCGCGGGCCTCGGCGCATTACTGGCCGTAACCGGCGCGCAGATGATCTGGCATGCGCTGACCCGGTTCAATGCGCCGCCGATCGTGCAGCCGGGCGCGACCGCGCTCGCGCTGGTTGTCGTCACGCTCGCCGGCAAGGCCGTGCTGTCGTACTGGATGCTGCGCAAGGCGCGCGAGACCGGCTCCGCACTGCTCGAGGCGAGCGGCTGGCACGTGCGGACCGATGCGCTGTCGTCGTTGCTCGCGGCGCTCGCGATGGGTGCGGCGCTGGTCGGCTTCGGCCGTCTCGACGACCTCGCCGCGCTGGTGATCGGCACGTTGGTGATACGCACGGGCGCGGGGTTCGTCCGGCGCGGCTGTGGGCAGTGGCCGGCGTTGGCCGACTGGGCGAATCGCTCGACGCGCGGGTCGTGAACGCTGCGGATGTCGCCCAACGTCCGATTCGCGCCCTTCCCTGTACGATCGATCTCCGTGTAACAGGCTAACGTTTGTTTTTTGTTTATACAGGCTATGATTTGTATTTCTTCAATACATGCCATAGACTGTATTTTCCGATTACAAACGATCGCCTGTCATCTCGCGGAGCGCCCGATGGCCTTTCCTGTCCAGACCCTGACCCAGTTGCGCCCGATACTCGTCGGCTTCCGGAAATCCGCGGGGCTCACTCAGGCGCAACTGGCCGCCCGCCTCGGCATCACCCAGCAATCCTATGCCCAGCTCGAAGCCAACCCGTCGGCCGTCAGCATCGAGCGGCTTTTCAAGGTGCTGAACGCGCTCGGCGTTCGGATGATGCTCAGCCTGGACGAACGGGATGCGCCGGCGGAAGCGGCCGATTCGGCTTCCGGCGCCGAGCCGACGGCGCGCCGCAAGCCGGTCGCGAGCAAGCGCGGCACCACGGCCGCCAAAACCCCGATCGGCGCCGCGCGGAAGCGCCCGGCAGCAACGACTCGAGCCAGCCCGCGCGGGTCGAAGCGGGAGGACTGGTGACGATGGCCGCACGCGCCCGCCATGATCGGCTCGATCTATGGATGAACGGCATTCCCGTCGGGTACTGGGAAATCCGCCGCGGCGTCGAACGTCTCGTCTACCTGCCGGACTGGCTCGACGATCCCCAGGGCCGGCCCCTGTCGTTGTCGCTCCCCTTCACGCCCGGCAATCAGCCGCATCAGGGCGCGATCGTGGCCGATTATTTCGACAACCTGCTGCCGGACAGCGAGCCGATCCGCCGCCGCATCGCGCAACGTTACCGGCTCGGGTCGACGGCGCCGTTCGAATTGCTCGCGTCGATCGGCCGCGACTGCGTCGGCGCGATCCAGATGCTGCCGCCGGGTGAGACGCCGGTCGATCTCGAGGCGATCGAAGGCGCGACGCTCGACGACGCAGCCGTCGCCGACGTGCTGCGCCACGCGACCGCCGCGCCGCTGCCTGGCCGTGGGGAGCCGGACGCCGACCTGCGCCTGTCGATTGCCGGCGCGCAGGAAAAGACCGCGCTGCTGCGTCAGCGTGATCGCTGGCTGCGTCCGTCGGGCAGCACACCGACGACGCACATCTTCAAGCTGCCGCTCGGGCGTGTCGGCAACATGCAGGCCGACATGCGCACGTCCGTCGAAAACGAATGGCTGTGCTCGAAACTCGTCGCCGCGTACGGCCTGTCGGTGGCGCCGTGCGAGATCGGCCGGTTCGACGATCAGAAGGCGCTGATCGTCGAGCGTTTCGACCGGCGTCCGTCGCGCGACGGCTCGTGGATCCTGCGGCTGCCGCAGGAGGACATGTGCCAGGCGACCGGCACGCCATCGGGGGCGAAATACGAATCGGACGGCGGCCCCGGCATCGAGACGATCATGAGCATCCTCGCGAATTCGGCTGACGCTTCCCGCGACCGGATGAATTTTTTCGTCGCCCAGATCGTGTTCTGGGTGCTGGCGGCGATCGACGGCCACGCGAAGAACTTCAGCATCGCGCACCTGCCCGGCAATGCGTATCGCAGCACGCCGCTGTACGACGTGCTGTCTGCGCATCCGATCATCGGTACAGGCCGCAACCAGATTCCGCCGCTCCGCGCACGTCTCGCGATGGCTGTCTGCGGGAAGAACCGGCACTACGTGATCGGCGAAATCCAGCCGCGCCACTGGATCGCGCAGGGCCGCCGCGTCGGCCTGACCGAAGACGACGTGCGCGCCGCGATGGCGGCCGTCGCCGCACGGACGGAACCCGCGATTGCCGAAGCCGCCGCGCAGATCCCGACGGATTTTCCGGCGGACGTGGCCGACGCGATCTTCGACGGCATGCGTCGGCACAGCCGCAAGCTCGCGGCGGCCGATCGGGCGTGGCCGAAAGCGTGCGCGGCGGCGTAACGGCCGCCGGCGCCTGATCGTTCAGCCGGCGTCGCGCGCGCGGGCGAGTGCCGCGAGATTGCCCTCGCCGAACCCGTGGTGCCCCTTGCGCTGCACGATCTCGAAGAAGATCTCGCCGGGGCGGCGTTTGACGAAGGTCTGGAAGAACAGCTTCGGCACGCCGTCGCTGCCGATTTCGCCGTCGAGCAGCACCGCGCGGCGGCGCAGCGCATCGAGATCGACGCCATGCGCGGGCAGCCGCGCATCGACGTCGTCGTAATAGCGTGCGGGCGGTTCGATGAACTCGACACCGTTCGCACGCAGCGCATCGACGCACGCCAGGATGTCGTCGGTGGCCAGCGCGACGTGCTGCACGCCCTCGCCCGGATGGTCGGGCAGGTATGCATGCATCAGCTCGGTGCGCCGCGTACCTTCCTCGTACACCGGAATCCGTACCGCGCCGCACGGCGACACCATCACGCGCGATTCCTCCGACACATGCCAGTGCGCGTCGATCTGGTGGATCTCGCGGAAATGCAGCAGGTCATGGTAGAAATCCAGCCACTCCTGCATGCGGCCCGCGCCGACGGTTTGCGTGAAATGGTCGACCTGCTGCAGGCCGACGCCCGCGCAATCGAGATCGGTATGCGCGGTCGCGATGTCGATCGGCCGGAAATCGATGTCGAAGATCGAGATGTCGCCGACGCCGCCGCGCTGGCCGTCCCGCCCGCGCCAGCGGTCGACGAAATACAGGTGCGAATCGCCGATGCCCTGGATCGCCGGAATCTTCAGTTCGCCGACGCCGACCTTCTCGCCCTCGAACGCCCAGGCACCGAGCTGGATCGCCCGCTCGAACGCGCGCCGGGCGTTCGCCACGCGCAATCCGATCGCGCAGACGCCCATCCCGTATTCCTCCGCATAGCGCGCGGCGAACGAATCGGGCTCGGCGTTGATCAGGAAATGCATCTGCCCCTGCCGGTACAGCGTGACGTTCTTGCTGACGTGCCGCGCGATCGCCTTGAACCCGAGCTGCTCGAAGCGCCGCGCAAGCGCGTCCGGCACGGGCGCCGCGAATTCGACGAATTCGAGGCCGGCCATCCCGAGCGGATTGTCGGCCGGATCGGCGACGGGCGGCGTATCGCTGGACAAGGGGTGGGAATTGCCGGGCATTCCAGTCTCCGGGGGCATGCGGTCGATGGGGGAATGGTGCCTGTCGCGTGCGGCATGCGCGGCCGATGTAGCGGCCCCGCTTCCGCCCCGGACGGGCGAGTTGTCGATGCTGCAGATTTTAACCAGATCGTTCACGGCGGCACACCCCGGCCGAACGGGATATCGGTGTGCCGCCTAGTGCAAACCCGAAAATCGTTCGATAATCGCACGGAATTGAACGATCATCGCGCACATTGTCCGATTGGCCAATTGCCGCCGTGCGGCGCGAGCCCTATTCTCCGTTCACCCATCGACTTCAATGCAGCATCGGACGCGGCGCCGCCACGATTCCACGATGCGCCGTGCCAGGAGACATCGCCATGACCCCCACCTTCGACACCCTCGACGCCGCCGCCGGCGCCCGTGCGCGCAGCCAGGCCCGCAAGGCCGCGATCGGCAGCTTCGTCGGCGCCGTTGTCGACTGGTACGACTTCCTGCTGTACGGGATCGTCGCCGCGCTGGTATTCAATTCCGAGTTTTTCCCGAAGGTCAGCCCGACGATGGGCACGCTCGCGGCGTTCGCCACCTTCGGCGTCGGCTTTCTGTTCCGGCCGCTCGGCGGCATCGTGTTCGGCCACTACGGCGACCGGCTCGGCCGCAAGCGGATGCTCGTGCTGACCGTGATGCTGATGGGGCTGTCGACGGTCGCGATCGGCCTGCTGCCGACGTTTTCGACGATCGGCTGGTGGGCGCCCGTGCTGCTGGTGCTGATGCGCGCGATCCAGGGTTTCGCGGTCGGCGGCGAATGGGGCGGCGCGGCGCTGATGGCCGTCGAGAGCGCGCCGAAGCAGAAGAAGGCGTTTTACAGCAGCGGCGTGCAGGTCGGCTACGGCGTCGGGCTCGTGCTGGCCACCGGCATCGTCTCGATCCTGAGCCATACGCTCGGCGAGGCCGCGTTCAAGTCGTGGGGCTGGCGCCTGCCGTTCGTGTTCAGCATCGTGCTGGTGCTGATCGGGCTCTGGGTGCGCAAGAACATGGACGAATCGCAGGAGTTCGTCGAGAAGGTCGAGCACGGCAACCGCAAGCTGCGCCTGCCGGTGCTGGAAGCGCTGACGCGCCACCCGAAGGCGTTCCTGCTGATCGTCGCGCTGCGGCTCGCCGAACTGTTCACGATGTACATCGTCACCGCGTTCGCGCTCAGCTATTCGACGACGAACCTCGGCATGTCGCGCGACCTGTTCCTGAACATTGGCCTGCTGGTCGGCGCGGTGAGCTGCGTGACGATCCCCTGCTTCGCGTGGCTGGCCGACCGCTACGGCCTGCGCCGCATTTATCTGATCGGCGCGCTGATCGGCCTCGCGTCCGCGGTGCCGTTCTTCGTCGCGCTGGAGTCGCGCTCGATCGCGTGGATCGTGATCTTCTCGATCCTGCTGGCGAACGCCGCGCACGACATGGTCGTGAGCGTCCAGCAGCCGCTGTTCACCGAGCTGTTCGGCGCCGAATACCGCTACAGCGGCGCGGGCGTCGGCTACCAGTTCGCGAGCGTCGTCGGTGGCGGTTTCACGCCGTTCATCGCGGTCGGGCTCGTCAGCGTGGCCGGCGGTTCATGGCATCTCGTCGCCGGCTATCTGGCGGTCGGCTGCCTGATCTCGCTGGTGGTCGCCGCGCGGATGCGGGCGGCGCAATGACGCAACGAGCGCGTGGCGGGCCCGATACGCGGGCGGCCACGCGATCGGCCATTGCGCCATGCCGGCCGGTATTCGGCCAGCTACATCGCGGACGCGACGTCAAACACTGTCAGTTACGCGCTCCGATTCCCCTTTTTCCCCTCCGAACATTCCACGCCGCGTGCCGACCAATGGCATCATATGGGCCTACGTCAGTCACCGATACGCCCCCATATCATGTCGAATCTCATCGTCCACGGCGGCACTCCGCTGCGCGGGGACATCAAGCCGTCCGCGAACAAGAACGCCGTCCTGCCGATTCTGTGCGCCACCCTGTTGACCGATCAGCCGCTGCGCCTCGTCGGCGTGCCGGACATCACCGACGTGCGCAAGATTCTCGATATCTTCCGCACGCTCGGCAGCGACGTGTCGGTCGATTTCACGACGGGTCTGCTCGAGCTTCACCATCGAAACACGAAGTTCGATCCGGCCGTTCATCGGCTGCCCGAGGCGATGCGTTCGTCGATCATGCTGATTCCGCCGCTGCTCGCGCGCTTCGGCGTCGCGCGCCTCGAGAACGACGTGAAAGGCTGCACGCTCGGCGTGCGCGAGATCGATCCGCACGTCGAAGTGTTCGAACGTTTCGGCGCGCACATCGAACGCACGCCTGATTCACTGATCGTCCGTACCGACGGCCCGCTGACGGCCAACGATCACTGGCTCGACTACGCGTCGGTAACGACGACCGAGAACTTCGCGCTGTGCGCGACGGCCGCGAACGGCACGTCGACGCTGATGAACGCGGCATCCGAGCCGCACGTGCAGGAGTTCTGCCAGTTCCTCGCGATGATCGGCGTCGCGATCGAGGGCATCGGCACGTCGCGGCTTTGCGTGACGGGCGGCGGCAAGCTCGGCGGCGGCGAGTTCCGCTTCGCCGAGGATTTCCATGAAATCGCGACGTTCCTCGCGCTCGGCGCGATCACCGGCGGCGACATCACGGTGCGCAACTCGTCGCCCGAGCATTTCCCGCTGATCGACCGCACGTTCGCGAAGTTCGGCGTCACCGTCACGCACCGCGACGGCTGGTCGCGCGCGGAACGCGACGGCCCGCTGCGCGTGCGCCGGCCGTTCACGCAGAACATCCTGACCAAGGTCGAGGCTGCGCCGTGGCCGTACCTGCCGGTCGACCTGCTGCCGATCTTCATCGCGCTCGGCGTGCGCGCGGAAGGCAGTGCGATGTTCTGGAACAAGGTCTACGACGGCGCGCTCGGCTGGTCCGGCGAACTGTCGAAGTTCGGCGCGCACGTGCTGTTGTCCGATCCGCACCGGCTGATCACGTTCGGCGGACTGCAACTGACGCCGGCGCGCGTCGAGAGCCCGTACATCATTCGCGTCGCGATCGCGCTGCTGATGGTGGCCGCGAGCATCGAAGGCCGTTCGGAAATCATGAACGCGTTGCCGATTCGCCGCGCGCATCCGCATTTCGTCGAGAACCTGCGTTCGGTCGGCGCGAACGTCGAGTGGACGAGCAGCGAATAAGGTCATGACGGATGCGGCGCGCGTAATGGTCGCGTCGCATCCGGTTCGTTCGCTTTTCATGCCGTATCGGTCGCTTCCATGCGCGGCCGCGTAGCGTTCTGCCACCGGCCGCCATCTGTCCGCGTCCGCACACTGCGTGTTGCTTCACGCCTCTTCCCGCGGTCGGCGCCGGCCCGACGACGCGTCATCGGGACGTTTACTCATGCGCCCCGCCGGCTTTTTCTCGCTCGCGGAAAACGAGATTCGGACCCGTCCAATTGCCGAAATGTGAGCCCGGCCACAGACTGCCTTCCCGACCCGGCGGATACCGCCAAAAACCGCGCATCTGCGCGCCATCAGGAAAATGGACAGCCTATGGAACCCCGAGCCACCCTGGCGCAGATGCGCGACGTCTGGATCGATGCGTATCGTCACGCCGACGTCGAACAACTCGATTTCATCGCCAGCCCGCACTTCGTTGTCCGGCACGAAGCTCACATTCGCACGAAGGCGCAATTTCTTGCGCGAATGCGCGTCGTCGCGGCTGAGCGCGCGGTGGATAGATCGGGTATCGAGTATCGGGACGAAACCATGCAGATCGTCACGCGCGGGCAATGGGCGACGATAACGGGCATCGGGTCGGTATGGATAAGCCAGGCAATCGATTCCCGCTTCGATTTCGTCGAGCAGTGGTGCGTGATCGACGCGAGATGGCGCATTGCTGCGCTCTGCCACGAACACAAGTAAGCTGGGCTGCGCCGCACGTGCGTTCCGGCGCTCGAATGAGTCGACTCAATCCGACTCGTTTGCGTCGTTCCGCCTGAACCTGAAATCGCCCGGCAGCGTGCCTCTGAACGCCTCAACGGCAGCAGAAGCGCTTCGAGGCTCACGTAGGGGCTCGCGACCAAAGCGCTGGCACGGTGAACGACGATCTCGACTTCGTCGCCTTCACGCAGCCCCAGTTCGCCGACCAGATCGGCCCGAAGGCGCACGGCCAGATCATTCCCCCACTTCACAACCCGCATACGACCTCCTTGAATGGATGCCGCCGACTCTATATCTGCCCCCCAATACCACGCGCAAGGATGGCGGATCGGCCGATCTCCCGCTACTCCTCAACCCGCGCGATAATCGCCCACTCCTGCGCGAATACCGCGCGCCACCGCCCACCCGTGATGACGAAAAAGCCGGAACTCGACCGACGCGACTGGATTGCCGGCCTCGAAAAAGGCCTGATGATCCTGGAGGCATTCGACAGCCAGCACGCGCGCATGACGCCCACGCAGGCCGCCGCACGCACCGGCCTCACGCGCACGGCCGCGCGGCGCTACCTGCTGACGCTCGAGTCGCTCGGCTACGTGTACACCGACGGCAAGCTGTACGGCCTCACGCCGCGGGTGCTGCGGGTCGGCTGGTCGTACTTCGATTCGGCGCGGCTGCCGCGTACGGTCCAGCCTTATCTGCAGCAACTGAGCGCGTCGCTGAACGAATCGGCGTACGTCAGCGTGCTCGACGGCTGGGAGCTCGTGTTCATCGCCCGCAACGGCGTGTCGCGCGTGATGACGACGGGCTTCGTGCTTGGCGCGCGCGTGCCGGCGCCGCTGACGTCGCCCGGGGTCGTGCTGCTCGCCCATCATCCCGATCGCGAAGCCGTGCGCGCGTGGCTCGACGAGACCGAGCTGCCGCCGTTCACGCCGCACACGATCACCAACAAGGCCCGGCTGCTCGAACAGGTCGACCGCGCGCGCGACGCCGGCTACGCGGCGATCGAGCAGCAACTGCAGGTCGGCGTACGCGGAATCGCGGTGCCGCTGAAGAATCGTCACGGCGAAGTCGTCGCCGCGCTGAGCACGAACATGCCGATCGGCGCGGAGACGACCGATGCGGCCGTGCGGCGCGTGCTGCCGCATCTGCAGGAAGCCGCGCTCGCGATGCTCAACGTGTTGTAGCGGCCGGCGCCGCCGCCGTCACCCGATCCGCCACCACCGCGGCAGCAGGCTGCGCACTTCGCGCCGTCGGTAACGGTCGTCGATCAGATGCACGACGCCTTCGTCGTGCTCGGTGCGGATCACGCGCCCGGCCGCCTGCACGACCTTCTGCAGCCCCGGATACAGGTACATGTAGTCGTAACCGTTGCCGAAGCGCGCGTCCATCGCGCGCCGCATCTGCTCGTTGATGTCGTTGACCTGCGGCAGCCCGAGCGTCGCGATGAACGCGCCGATCAGCCGCTCGCCGACCAGGTCGACGCCTTCCGAGAACGCCCCGCCCAGCACCGCGAAGCCGACGCCGCGTCCGCCCGCGTCGAAGCGCGCGAGAAACGCGTCGCGCTCGCTTTCGGCCATGCCGGGCGCCTGAGCCCACACGGGGACGTCCGGATGGCGCGTCTGCATCAGCGCGACCACGCGCCCGAGGTAGTCGAAGCTGCTCAGGAAGCCGAGATAGTTGCCGGGTCGCGCAGCGTATTGCGCGGCGATCAGGTCGGCGATCGGCTCGAGCGAGCGGTCGCGGTCGCGCCAGCGCGTCGACACGTGGCTCGCGACGCGCACCGTCAGTTGCTCGGCGCGGAACGGCCCGTCGACGTCGAGCCAGCCCGTATCGCCGGGCAGCCCCAGCGTATCGCGATAGAAATGGAACGGGCTGAGCGTGCCCGAGAACAGCACGGTCGCGCGCGCGGCTTCGTAGCGCGGCGCGAGGAAACCGGCCGGGATCACGTTGCGCACGCACAGCGTCGACTGGACGCGGCGCCGGCGGCCAGCCGTCGCGACGCCGTCGAGTGCGGGCTGCCGCGGCATCGGTTCGCCATGCAGCGTCGCGTCGAAGATCGACGCGCTGTCGAATGCTTCGGCCAGCACGCCGAACTGGATCGCCTCGAAATGGAAACGCAGCAGCGCGTCGCCGTTCGCGCGCGGCGCGTCGGTCAGGTGCTCGCCGATCGCCGCGACGAGGTTTTGCACGGCCGACACGATCGGGCTGGGCACCTCCGGATAAGCCGCATAGCGCTCGGCCTGCGCGCGATTGAGCGTGCCCCACGCGCGGCCGAGCCGATCGAATGCCTTGCGCAACGCCGCCGGCGCGGCTTCGCGCGCGGCCGCGAACGCGAACGGGTCGAGCGACGCGCTGTACATCTTGCGGGCGCGGTCGAGCAGGTTGTGCGCTTCGTCGACGAGCACGCCGACGCGCCACTGGTTCTGCTGCGCGAGCGTATGCAGCATCGCGCTGCCGTCGTAATAGTAGTTGTAGTCGCCGATCGCCATGTCCGACCAGCGCGCGAGCTCCTGCGCCAGATAGTACGGACAGACGTCGTGCGCGAGCGCGGCGGCGCGCACGGTATCGCGATCGAGCAGCCCGGCCTCGATCGCCGCATCGCGCGCGGCCGGCAGCCGGTCGTAGAAGCCTTTCGCGAGCGGGCACGATTCGCCGTGGCACGCGAGGTCCGGATGTTCGCACGCCTTGTCGCGCGCGACGAGTTCCAGCACGCGCAGCGGCAGCGCGGGCGTGCCGGCGCCGAGCGTCGCCGCCGCTTCGAGCGCGAGCGCGCGGCCGGGGGTTTTCGCGGTCAGGAAGAATACATGGTCGAGCTCGCCCTCGCCGCATGCCTTCAGCAGCGGGAACACGGTGCCCAGCGTCTTGCCGATGCCGGTCGGCGCCTGCGCCATCAGGCAGTGTTCGTCGCGCGCCGCGCGATAGACGGCCACCGCCAGCTCGCGCTGGCCGCTGCGGAACTGCCCGTGCGGGAACGCGAGCGCGCGCAGCGCCGCATCGCGCGCGGCGCGATGGGCCGTCTCGCGTTCGGCCCAGCCGACGAAGCACGCGCACTGCTCGGCAAAGAACGTCGCGAGCGTGGCGGCATCCAGCGTTTCCGTCAGCACCGTCTCGCGCTCGGACACGATGTCGAAATACACGAGCGCGACGTCGATTTCCTTGAGGTCGCGCGCGTCGCACATCAGGTGCGCATAGACCTTCGCCTGCGCCCAGTGCAGCGTGCGATGGTTGGCCGGCATCGCGTCGAGGCTGCCGCGATAGGTCTTGATTTCCTCGAGCCGGTTCGCCACGGGATCGTAGCCGTCGGCGCGGCCGCGCACGGTAAGCGTGCCCCACGTGCCCGTCAGCGCGATCTCGGTTTCGTAGCGCGCGCCGCGCTTCGACGTGACCGCGCCGTGGCCGGCGATGCCTTCGAGCGCGGTCGGCGCGGGCGTGAAGCGCAGGTCGAGATCGCCGCGCCGCGCGGTGAACTCGCACATCGCCCGTACCGCGACGACGTAGCTCATGCGGACAACCCCGCCGCCTCGGCATGCGCGACGCCGTCGCCGGCCCACTCGACGTCGACGACGCGCACGGGCATCCGGTGGGCGAGGCAGTAGGCGAGCCAGCGCGTCTGGTTGTCCTGCAGCCGGTCGCCAGGGCCCTTCACCTCGATCAGCTCGTAGCGGCGCTCGTCGGGCCAGAAGCGGACGAGATCCGGCAAGCCGGACCGGTTGCTGCGGATATCCGCGAGCAGGCGCGTGAACCACAGCCGCAGGTGCTCGGGCGGCAGGCAGGCGAGCGCTTCGTCGAGCAGCGCGTCGGTCAGCACGCCCCAGAACACGAACGGCGACTGCAGCCCGGCCTTCGTCGCGAAATGCCGGCGGATCGTGTCGCGGTACGCGCCCGAATCGAGCTGCGCGAAGCAGGCGTCGAAGGCCGCCGCGCGCCGCATGGCGAAATCGGGTGCGTGCAGGTCGGCCGGGCCGCGCTGGAACGGGTGAAAGAATGCGCCGGGCACGGCCGCGAATACGGGTTCCCAGCACAGCAGCCCGAACAGCGAATTGATCAGCGTGTTTTCGACGTAGTGGACCGGCGCAGCCGGCTGAGCGAGATGGTCGCGCACCGCGAATTCGACGCTGACGGACGCGTCGGGACGCGCGAGCACGAGCGTCTCGCGCGGCACGTTCGCGGCAGCGGCCGCGCGCTCGACGCGCTGGCCGGCGCGGCGCTGCAGGCGCGGCAGCATGCGTTCGACGCGCTGACGCTCCTCGTCGCTTTCGAAGCCGCCGCGGGCGTCGAGCGCCAGCGCGAGCGCGTCGTCGTCGCGCCCGCAGCGTTCGAGCACGCGGATGCGCCGGTGGCGGCTGCCGGGCCATGCGCTGCGCGCGTACGCGTCGAGTGCGGCACACCAGTCGGCGCGGCGTTCGCACGCCTGGCCGAGCGCGAACAGCAGCTTCGCGCGGCGCGTCGCGAGCCACGGTTGCGCGCAGTCCACCGCATCCAGCGCGCGAATCAGGTCGTCGAACGGCAGATCGTCGGGCCATGCATCGAGTGCGTCGCGGCACATCTGCAGCGCGAGATACGCGTCGACGTCGCCGCGCTGCTGGAACGCGCGCGACGACGGCGCGATCGGCACGCTTTCGTACTGGAACACGCCGAGATCGGCGAGCACGAATTCGCTCCAGTCCTGATGCAGATTGCCGAAGAACATCAGCCGCAGCCGGTCGCACAGCGCGCCGACCGTCACGCGCAACACCCGATCATCGGGCTGCGCGCACCACGCGTCGAGCGGTTGCGCGACGTCGTGCGCGGGCCGCAGCCGGTCGAGCCAGTCGGCCTTGCGCTCGCCCGCATGCGCGGCGAGCGCCGGAAAGATGCGCAGCAGATCGGCCTTGGTGGACAGCGCGAACAACTCGTCGAGCGTGAGCGCCGGCGCGGGATCGACCCAGCCGAGCGCGACGAGCGGCGCGACGGCGTCGAGCGTGCAGCCGATCTCGTCGTACACGAGCTTGCTCGCGCGGAAATCGGACCCGTTGCGCATCAGCATCCGTACCAGTAGCGCGCGCGACGCCTGCGGCAGCGTCGCGAACTGCCGGACGAACGCGTGCTCGTGCGCGTCGAACAGGTCGTCGTAACGCTCGCCGAGCCAGGCCAGCGCACGTTCGAAATTGGTCAGGTAGTAAAACGCCGGAGGCGTCGGCGAGGCAGGCGTCACGGGGATCGATAACTGTACGTTTGTACAGGTCGCAATCATATCAAATATGACGGGCAATGCCGCACGCGGCGTCGCCCTTCCACTGCCCGGCCCCGGTCAGAACTGGTAATTCACCGACATGTCGAACACGCCGTTGGTCGACTGCTGCGTGATCGGGCTGCGCGCCGCGCGGCCGACGAGCTGCTCGAGCGCGCCGTCCACCGTGACGAACCAGTGCTTGTTCACGAACCACACCATCGTCATGCCCACGCCGGCCGACTTGATCCCGGCCCCCGACGAATAGGCCGGTAGCCCCGAGCGCGCGGCCGCGCCCGGGTTCACGCCGAACCAGCTGTTCATGTAGCGGGAGTCGGCGAACGTCACGGTCGGCCCGGCGAACCAGAAGAAGTGCTCGTTGCTGCCGGGCATCGGCATGTACGCGGAGAAATCGCCGGTCCAGCCGTTCGACCCGCCGATGCTGCGCCGGACGTCCGCGCGCAGCACGAGCGGGAAATCCTTCGAGACCACGTAGTCGGCCGCGAGCTTCATCACGGGCGCGGCGTTGATGTTGTCGAGACCGTTCAGATGACCGAGATCGTCGGCCGACCGGCGCCCGAGGTCATAGCCGACCGACAAGCTCACGCGCCAGTTCGGCCCGCGCAGCACGTTCGCGCCGAGGCCCTCGCCCGTCGACAGGAAGAACAGGTCGCGATAGCGGATGTCGAAGTTCGGGCCGCCCATCACGCGATAGCGGTCGGAGCCCGCGTAGCGTGGCTGCAGCGTCATCGCGGCGCCGACGCTCACCTGCCACGTGGGAATGTTCGGATCGAAGAGTTTCTGGAGCGGTACGCCCGCCGTGTATTGCCATTCGCCGAGCGGCGAAGGCGTCTGGGCCGACGCGTCACGGGCGCCGGCGGCGAGCGCCGCGAGTGCCGACAGGCCGGATACGAACCGGCGTACGCCGGGGGACAGCAACAGGCGAGCAACAGTGGTCAAGGCGGTCTCCGTCGGTTGCACGAAACGAACCTGAAGGAAAGCGCGTCGCGCTTCATCGGCTGCAACGGCAGGCAGCCTGCGGCGCGAACGTAGCATGCGCTGAATTAACGGACATCCTACGCGACGCGCGCGCGGACGCAAAGCGCCCGCTGTATGCGGGCACTTTGCCGGAAGCCGGCACGAGCCGGCGAATGATTGCGGAATCAGAAACGCTCGACGTGATAGTCGCCGGCGAGCGCGGCCGGACTGCGGGTCGACATCATCCGCGAGAAGCCGTCGGCGAGCCGGCCGAGCGCGAGCTGCTTCTGGCTCGCGTCCCAGTGCGTGTAGGTGTCGTAGGCGGCATCGTCGAACGAAACGGTGACGGCGACCGGACGGCCACTCGCGCGAAAGCCGATCTGCAGCACGCCGCCCGGCAATTCCTCGATCTGATAGCGGAGCGAACGCGATTCGAAATAGCGGCCCAGTACCTGAGCGATCGCGCGCTTGTCTGGCGATTGCACGTGAATGTCCATGACGGTCCTCCTTTTCAATGTTCGCGTGGCCGGTCGCCGTGCACGGCTCCCGCCCGGCATCCGCATCGGCGGCGGATTCGACGGCGGGTCGCCCTGCGGCAGCCCGTCGGGCACGGGCGGATCGACCGGGTCGTCGTGCCCGGGCGG
This sequence comes from Burkholderia sp. AU17457, assembly GCF_002223255.1. Taxonomy (NCBI): domain Bacteria; kingdom Pseudomonadati; phylum Pseudomonadota; class Betaproteobacteria; order Burkholderiales; family Burkholderiaceae; genus Burkholderia; species Burkholderia sp. AU17457. Next base: position 1,160,175 of record NZ_NKFB01000005.1, on the reverse strand, counting down.
CGGCGGATCCGGATCGACGTCGGGTGTCGTCGGTTCGGGGCGGTGCAGCATGGATGGCGTGTTCATGTCACTCCTGCGCGACGGCGCGCGCCTTTCGATGGCAAGGCGAGCCCCCGCAAGCGCCGTGCCTGCTCCGGCGCCGTGACCCTGGGTCGCTCGGCTTACTCGTCGTACGCCGCCATGACGAGCCACATCGTGCGCCCCTCGGCGGCCAGTTGCACGGCGAGCGCGAACGGATCCGACGGTTCGCATTGCGCGACGAGCGCCTGCTGCGCGCGTTCCGGGCCGTCGTAGACGGTGTCGTTCAGTTCGCGTACCTCGTCCTTGCCGTCGAACATGCGCCGCTCCGGTCGATAGAGCCGCGATTCGCGCTTCCACGTATCGAAACGCTCGCGCACATGGCCGAAATCGCCGCCGCATACGTTCGCGTCGTAACGTATCCTTTTCCTGGCTGCATTCATCACGATGCCCTCTCGTTCATCCCGGACGCGTGCCCGGCCGGTTACCGCCGGCTTGCAAGCGCCGTGCCGCGGCTGCCACGGGTACGGCGCTTGCGCGTTCTCATCCACAAGGAGGTTCGACCATGACCGTACACGCCACCGGCCGCCGCGACGCCGTGTCACCGGCCGCCGGACTGCTCCGGCTCGCCCCGTCGCGTCCGCCGTCTGAAGACAAGACGGAGGAGCGCATCGACGAAGGGCTCGAGGAGACGTTTCCGGCCAGCGATCCGCCCGCCGTCGGCGGTGCGACGCGTATCGACCCCACCAAGCCGTCCGGCGAGCACGAACGTCGCGCGCCGCACGTCCCTTCCCCGCCCCGCGATCACGGCTGACGGCGGCACCCGGCGCGCGTTGCGTGGCAGCGCACCCGCGTCGGCCCAATCAGGAGCGATTCGATGAAAGTCCTTGAACGCAGATGGCACGAAATCAGTGGGGCGGCCGGCGTCGCGGCGCTGGCCGCGATCGAAAGCGCCGTGGTGCTGGCGATCGTCACGATGACGGGCATCGGCCACTGACGGCCCGCCGACAGCCCCCGGCTGCCGCCGTGGAAGATGTACAAGGGCGCTGGCAAATTTCTCCGCGCCCGGCACCTCGGTGCAGGTCGGGTGCGGGCGTGAACAGGTCTTGGCCCCGGCGTGCGCGCCGTATGCGTGGCACGCGCGGTGCTCCCGAATCGTCCCGATCACCCAGGAGGCGTTCATGTATCGCGTCAACGAGATCATGTCGCGCGACGTAGTGTGCGTCGCGCCGACCGACACGATTCGCCATGCGGCCGAATTGATGCAGCGCTTCGATATCGGCGTGCTGCCCGTTTGCGACGGCGCCGAGCTCGTCGCGATCGTGACCGATCGCGACCTCGCGGTGCGGGCGCTGGCGCACGGCCATTCGCCCGATACGCCGGTGCAGGCGGTCGCATCCAGGCCCGTGCAATGGTGTGTCGAGGACGACGGCGTCGGCGACGTTCAGCAGCGCATGGCCGACGTGCAGCTGCACCGCCTGCCGGTGCTGGACCGCAGCCTGAAGCTCGTCGGCATGGTGTCGCTCGGCGACATCGCGACGCGCGCGGGCGGCCCGGCGCGCGACGAGCTCGCCAATACGCTCGAGGACGTCTCGTTGCCGCGCCGTCGCTGACCGGTCGGCGTGCCCATCATCCCGCGGCCTGCTGCCCCGGCGCATTATCCGCGCAACGAATTTGCGCGCGGGCCGGGTTGCCGCTTCGACCAGGAGGTTTTCGATGACAACGGACAAACCGTCGCGCGACGCCGCGCGCATCGTCGGCGCGAAGCCGCGCACGGCCGCCGGCGGGCCGGGACCCGACGTCATGGCCGCCCGCACGCTCGAAAGCGATCGCGTGCTGACGATGGACGGCGACGACATCGGCAAGGTCACCCACATCATGCTCGACGTGCGCGCCGGGCGGATCGCGTATGCGGTCGTGTCGTCCGGCGGCTTGCTCGGGATCGGCGACAAGCTGCTCGCGGTGCCGTGGAACGCGCTCGTCCTCGATGCCGAACGCGAATGCTTCGTGCTGCCCGTCGGCACCGCACGTGTGCGCGAGGCGCCCGGCTTCGACAAGAGCCGCTGGCCGACGATGGCCGACCCCGAGTGGGCCGAAGCGCTGCATGCGTATTACGGCCGTTCGCCGTACTGGCTGATCGAGGAAGGCGAAACGGCGCTCGATTCGCCGCCGTACGAGGCGTCGCCGGGCGGCCCCGAAGACGGTACGCGGCAGCACTGAAGAAGCCTGTCCGAACTGCCCGCCCGACAGCGGGTCACTGCGCGGCTGCCACCGCCTTCGCGAGTTGCCGCGCGGCGCCCAGATGCGCGTTCAGCATCGGCAGCGTGCGGGCCGCGAACGCGCGAAGCTGCGGGTCGCGGCCTTCTTTCGCCTCGGTTTCGTAAAGCCGGATCGCCGCTTCGTGCGCGCGTGGTCCGGCCAGCGCCACGTACGCCGTATCGAAGGCGCGCCCGTCCTTCGCCCGCAATGCCGTCACCGCCGGGTCCACGAGCATTCGTGTCTGGACGGGCACGCCCTTTTGCGCGCCGATGTGCCGCAATTCGTCCGTGATACGCGCGTGATCGTCGACCATCCGGCGCGCGAAGGCCTTCACGTCGGCGTTCGACGAGCGGTCGAGCGCCAGTTGGCCGGCTTGCCGTTCCACCTTGCCGATCATGCCGGCCTTGTCGACGAACTCGGCGTCGATGCCGGTCGGCCGCTGCGTCATGCCGGGCTCGTCGGCGGTCGGGCCGGGGAGGATGACGCCCGGGGCGACCTGCGCGGACGAGGCCGGCGTCTGCGCGTGCGAAGACGCGCACGCCAGGACGCCGGCGATGGCAGTCAGCCCGCTGGCCAGCGGCCGACGCGTGCGTTGCATGATCCGGTTTTTTGTCATCCGGGCCTCCGGGTGGGACGACGGAGCGGGGCCGGCCGCGCCGCTTGCCGTCACGCGGGACGATGGTCCGACGTGAAGAAATCGGTCCACGCGCCGTTGTGCCATGCGCCCTCGGTGCGCTCCACCGACAGCGCGCCGGCGGCGAGCATCGTCCGCTCCGCGAACGCGATCGTGCGCCGCGTCACATGCGCGGCCAGCACGACGCCGTTTTCGCATTGCTTCAACGCGCCATGCCCCTCCGGCGCATCGCCGCGCATCCGGCCCAGCGCGCCGCACAACGCACCGACATAGCCGCCCACGAGCGGCACGCCAATCCACGCGAGCGGCGAATGAAGGCCGCCCAGATACAGCAGTGCGGCCCCGGCGAGCCCGACGACCGCGCCGACCGCCACGCCTTCGAGCGCGCCGAGGCCGCCCGGTCGCGCGGCGGAGTCCGCATAGACGTCGCCGCCGAGCCAGAACAGCGCGTGCTGCCCGGGCGGATTGAGAAAGAAGACCTTCACGTCGTCCCGGTGGATGGCGTGGCCGCGCAATTGCTCCGCGCAGCGCTCCGCCTGCTCGAGCCGCGAGAAACGGCCCGCGATGATGGTGTCCATGTCGACCTCCTGCCCGGTGACGCGCAGGGCCGCGGGCGCGCGACGCCCGATCGGCCCGGCGCTGGCCCGCGCATCACGTTACTTCCGGCGAATCTGCAGCTTGTCGCGCACGCCGCTCACGCCGCTCACGTCGTGCGCGACGCGGATCGCGGTCGCGCGTTGCCGCTCGTCGGGTACGTTGCCCGTGAGTTCGACCACGCGGTCGCGAACCTGCACGTCGATGTCGCCGGAGGCCAGGCCGCGTTCGGCGACGAGCGCGGCCCGGACGCGGGACGCGAGCGTCGCATCCCGGATCTGGCCCCCGACGGCAGACGCCTGGCTCGCCAACTTGGCACGGGTGCCGTCGTCGGCCGATGCGTCGCCGGGCGTCGCGATCCATGCACACGACAGCATCAGTATGCTCGCGATCGGCACGACCGGCGTCCTGCGTCGGGTGCGTGCCGGCTTGCTACCCGCGCCGTCGCGCCGCGTGTTGTCCGTTGCGTCCATCGTGCCTCCTTTTTCGTATACGGTCGGCGGCCAGGCAACCAGAGTGTCTGCGCGGTCCGTGTGCGCCGCTACCGCTCGCGCGGCTTCCCGCCGCCCGCGTCGCGCCTGTCGTCCGGTACGACGTCGACGATCACGCTCGCGAGCGTCGGCATGTCGACCGGCTTGCACAGATACGCATCGAATCCGGCGGCCATCACGCGACGCCGGTCGGCCTTGCCGGCGTGCGCGGTCACCGCGACGACCGGCAGATGCCCACCGCCGTCCGGCAGGCGCCGGATCCGGTCCAGCAGCCAGTAACCATCGCCATCCGGCATCGCGAGATCCGACAGCACGACGCTCGGGTGCTGCTGCCGCTCGAGCGCGTCGAGCGCATCGTGCCCCGATCGCGCGGTCGATACCTGCGCGCCCATCGTTTCGAGCGCCACCGCGAGGCTCGTCCGCGACGTCGGATCGTCGTCGACCACCAGCACGCGCTGGCCGTCGAGCGCGACCGTATCGGACCTGCCCTTCGCGCGCGGCGGCCGCTCCACCGGATCGTCGGCGTCCCAGCCGGCCGGCAGCGTCACCGCGACGGTCATGCCGCGTCCGACGCCCGCGCTCGTCGCGACGACTTCGCCGCCGTGCAGCTGCGCGATGTTGCGCACGATCGACAGACCGAGCCCCAGGCCGCGCTTCGGCGACGTGAACGCGCCTTGCGGCCGGCTGAATGTCTCGAACAGGTGCGGCAGGTATTCCGGCGCGATGCCTTGCCCGGTGTCGGAGACCGACAGCCGCACGCGCTCGCCGGCGCGCGTCAGCGACACGTTGACGCGTCCGCCCGGCGGCGTGAACTTGATCGCGTTCGACAGCAGGTTCGACAGGACCTGGCGCAGGCGTTCGCCGTCCGCCGGAATCACGCAGGCCGGCATCGCGTATTCGGTCGACAGCACGAGCCCGTTCGCCTCGGCCGTCGCGTCGAATTCACGCGCGGCGTCGCGCACGATCCGCACGACATCGACCGGCACGCGTTCGAGGCGCAGCCGGCCGGTCGCGAGGGACGACGCGTCGAGCAGGTCGGCGACCATGTGCGACAGCGACCGCGCGCTGCGATCGATCGCATCGACCGCCTGCTGCGTGAAACCCTGCCCGTCGGCGTTGCGCAGCACCTCGACCCAGCCGTAGATCACGTTCAGCGGCGTACGTAGTTCGTGCGACACCGTCGCCAGCAGTTCGTCCTTCAGCCGGTTCGACGCGTCGGCCTGCACGCGTGCGTCGCGCGCGCCGCGCAGCGAGCGAAGGTAATGGCGTTCGTTGCGGCGGCGTTGGCCCGCTTCGCGCAGCGTCAGCGACAGGCCCGCGCAGTGACCTTGCGCGTCGACGATCGGCGACGCGGCGAAGGTCGCGCGGAAACGGCCGCCGTCGCGGCGCACGCACAGTACGTCGAGCGGTCCGACCGGCGCGCACAGGTTCGCGAACGACGCGGGCACCGCATGCCGGCGCAACCAGCGCGGCGCGATCATCGTGACGATGTCGCGTCCGCTCGCCTGCGCCGGATCGACGCCGAAGATACTGGCCGCGGCCGGATTCCAGCTGGTGATCCGGCGCTCGGCGTCGGTCCCGACGATCGCATCGGGCGACGCATCGACCACGTGGCGCAGCAGTTCGTCGTCGGACACGCGTGCGACGGACGACGGCTCGCGATGCGGCGGATACGGATCGCCGTCGTGGTCGCCGGTCCCATGCGGACGATCGTTCGCGAGCAGCGGCTTCACGGCGGCCACCAGCACGCATTCGACGAAACCGATCGCGACGAACGCGCCGGCTTGCGTCAGCAGCGCCGCCAGCGGCGCGTCACGCCACCACCATGCGGCGATCACGCCGGCGCTCGCGGCGGTCGCGACGAGGCCACCGCCGAACGACGTCAGCCATGCGGCCGCCGCCACGCCGGCATAAAAAGGCAGCGGCGCAAAGGGCGCGTGCTGGCCGACAGCCTGAATCGCCCACGCCTGCAGCGCGGACGCCAGCCCGACGGCCAGTACGACCCATGCACCCTGCCGGAACAGCTCGCGGGTCAGAGTCCTCATTGCGTCCTTGCATCGCGCCGGCTCCCGTCGTGCGGGGGGGATGCCGCCTTTCGGCCATCCGGCATACCGTCGAGCGCGCCGGGCGAGCGTGAATGCGTCAGCAAACAGCGTACCCGGCCGCGGCTCCACATCGTATTCGTGGCACCGGATGGCTAGGCCTTGCGCCCGCGCGGGTGGTGGCCTGGGCGGTCGCGGTCGGCATCGTCGCGCCCGCCGCCGCAATGGGGCGTCGGCCGCTTTTTTCATCGGGTTTCTGTAAAAAAGCGCCGATCCGACCGGAACGCGGCGTCATGCCAAGGCGCCCGACAAAATCGATGGCCTGTTTCTTTCGCTCGTGCCGCCCACATTGGAATTTTCTATTCCGCGGCACCTTCACGGTTGTTTCGCTGTCGATGATAAATATTGCAATCAACGGGACGTGTAATGCCGTTTTGCAAAACGGCCCGCGAACGCCTATGGGTGAACCAGCCAACCGGACGAAGCAGCGCGCAGACGGCCGCCGGCTGTCCGGCCGGTCTGCCGCGATGCGCACGCTGCTCGCCCGTATCGACAAAATCGCGCCGACCCGCGCGAGCGTGATGATTGCCGGCGAAAGCGGGGTCGGCAAGGATATCGTCGCGCGCCGGCTGCACGATCTGAGCGCGCGGCGCGACGGCCCGTTCGTGCCGATGAACTGCGGCGCGATTCCGCCCGACCTTGCCGAGGCGCACCTGTTCGGGCACGAGAAAGGCAGTTTTACCGGCGCGATCGCGCAGCGCGAAGGGTTCTTCGAAGCCGCGCGCGGCGGCACGCTGTTGCTCGACGAGGTCGCGGAAATGCCCGCCGCGCTGCAGGTGAAACTGCTGCGGGCGATCGAGTCGAACACGATCGTGCGCGTAGGCGGCACCGAATCGATTCCGCTCGACGTGCGGTTCGTATCGGCCACCCGCCACAATCCGGCCGACGCGGTGCGCGACGGCCGGCTGCGCGAGGACCTGTTCTACCGGCTCGCCGCGTTCGCGATCTACGTGCCGCCGCTGCGCCAGCGCGACGGCGACGTCGAGACGATCGCGCAGGAATTCGTCGACACGCTGAACGCGCGGCATCGCGCGCACAAGCGGCTGACCGACGCGGCGATCGCCGCATTGCGCGCGTATTCGTGGCCCGGCAACGTGCGCGAACTGCACAACACGATCGAGCGCGCGTACATCCTGTCGGACGAAGGCATCGACGTCGCCCTGCCGAAGCAGCCGATGCCGGACGCCGACAGCACCTCGGAAGGCGCGATGGCGCTGCCGGTCGGCGCGACGCTGCACCACGCGCAGCAGCGCTTCATCGCGGCGACGCTGCGTCACTTCGACGGCAACAAGCCGCGCGCGGCGAAGGCGCTCGGCATCAGCCTGAAGACGCTCTACAACCGGCTCGCGCTGATGCGCGATCAGGACGGTTCGTAAGCGGCGCGGGCCGCGGGCCCCTGCTGCGTCAGGCGACCTTGAACTGCCCGACCGTCGTCGCGAGCGCGTTCGCCTGCGACTGCAGCGCGGTGGCTGCGGCGGTCGACTGTTCGACGAGCGCCGCGTTCTGCTGCACCATTTCGTCGAGCTGGCTGACCGCGCGGTTCACTTCCTGGATCCCGCGCGTCTGCTCGTTCGCCGCATGCGTGATCTCGGAGATGATGGTCGTCACGTTCGCCACGTTGGACACGATCTCACGCATCGTGTCGCCGGCCTGGCGCACCTGCCCGGACCCGGCCGACACGCTCGCGACCGTCGATTCGACCAGCACCTTCACTTCGCGCGCGGCCTGTGCGCTGCGTTGCGCGAGGCTGCGCACTTCCTGCGCGACGACCGCGAAGCCGCGGCCCTGTTCGCCTGCCCGCGCCGCTTCGACGGCCGCGTTCAGCGCGAGGATGTTGGTCTGGAACGCGATCCCGTCGATCACGCCGATGATGTCGCCGATCCGGCTCGACGCTTCCTCGATCTTCCCCATCGTCGCGACGACGTCCGACACGACCACGCCGCCGTGCGACGCGATCCGCGACGCGGCCGCCGCGCGCTCGTCGGCCTGGCCGGCCGCCGCCGCCGACTGACCGACGGTCGCGGTGATCTCTTCCATCGACGCGGCGGTTTCCTCGAGGCTCGCCGCCGCCGATTCGGTACGCGACGACAGGTCCTGGTTGCCCGCCGCGATCTCGTTCGCGGCCGTGCGCACCGATTCGCTCGCGTCGCGGATCTGGCGCATCACGTCGTTCAGCTTGTCGACGAAACTGTTGAACGAGCGCGCGATGTCGGCGACTTCGTCCCGGCCGTCGGCCGGCAGCCGCTGCGTCAGGTCGCCGGCGCCCGAACCGATCGCGGCCATCGCCTGGCGCACCTGCGACAGGCGGCGGAACGCGGTCGCGGTGATTGCGCCGATGATCAGCGACGCCACGCCGACGATCACGATCAGCGTGATCAGCGAAGCGGTCAGCAGCGAACGCATCCCGGCCGTCGCCTCGGCCTTGTCGAGCAGCACCAGCGCGTACCAGTCGGTGCCCGGCACCGGTTTCGCGCGCACCAGCTTCGCGTCGCCGCCGACACTGACCTCGACTGGCGCGTTCGCCGCCGCGATCGACGCCACGCCGAGCGAGCCGAGTTCGGGCGACACGTCGGCGACAGGCTTCAGCGTGAGCTTCGCGTCCGGGTGGGCGACGACGTGGCCGCTGCTGTCGATCAGCATCCCGAAGCTCGCCGGCGTCGGGCGGATCGACTTGACGTTCGCGATCACGCTGTCCATCGACAGGTCCGCGGCGACGACGCCCTTCAGCGCGCCGTCGCGCAGGATCGGCACCGCGAACGTGACGACGAGGTTGCCCGTGCCGGCATCGACGTACGGCGGCGTAACGACCGGCTTGCCGGCCTGCGCGGCCTGCTTGTACCACGGGCGGCCCGTCGGGTCGTAGTCGGGCGGGATACCGGTGGGGTCGGAGAAGTGGAACGCCTTGTCTGCGTAGCCCGCATAGACGTTCGTGAAGCCGCCGGCCGCGGCCATCTGCTTGAACACCGGCAGCGGATCGGGCGTCAGCGCGGCATCCTGCAGCGACGCGATCATCCGGCTGCGGGTCGCGACCCAATCCGCGATGCCGACCACGTGGCCGCTGGCGACGGAGGTCAGGTTGCGGTCGATCGCGTCGTCGTTGTACGCGCGTGCGATGAAATAGTTGATCAGGGTCGTGGCGACGAGCGCGAATACGACGATGGCGACGCACGCGGCAAGAATGCGGGCGCGAATGGACGAGAACATGGCAACGACTCGGTAAGAGAACGGGGAGCGCCCGGTTGGACGAATTCACCGGGTAAACGGCAAATCGGGCCACTTACTTGAGGTCGTTGTGACGGTTCGATGAAACGTATGACGACAGGCGTCCGAGACTGTCGGCCGATCGTCAGGATGGCCGGGTTCGACGGATGGGCTGCGCGCGAGCCGCGGCACGCGGCCACCGCACGCTACAGCCGCTGGCCCGGACGCGGATCGGCGTCCGCGGGCGCCGCATCGGCCCGGGTGTCGCGGCTCAAATCGTCCTTCTGGCGCATCCGCTCGCGCAGGTGCCGGATCGCGAATACATGGATGTAGTCGTGCACGCGCGCGCCGGACGACAGCGCGCGCACTTCGTCGTCGAGCATCGCACGCAGCTGATCCGCGCCGATCGCGCGCCGTTCGGCGGCTTCCTTGAGTGAATCGAGCAAATTGTCCTTGGACATCGACAGACTCCTGACGGTCGAGGAACGAAAGATGACGGTACTGGAAGCTTAAAGACTGGACAGACGCGCGGCGTACGATGCGCCGGCGCGGGTTTGCGCGCGATCAATGGCACGTTGCGTGCCGCCCCGTCGATCCGTTTCCGAACCGTTCGCACAGGATCCGCGGCGCACATGGCCCGCGAACGAAACTGGAAGCCTTGCCACGCCACCCCGGGGCGCGGCATGGGCGACGGGCGGCGGGTGGACCGCCGGGCGACGCCGATGCAGTGGGGAACTTAGACCGTCCGAAATCATGCGTCAAGCGCACCCCTGTCATGCATTCATCGGACGAACGCGGCGGTCCCGGCCGATCGGCCGTCGCGCGTGTCAGCGGATTCCGATAGCGTCGCGCAATTTCCTGACAGCGACTTCAGCGCGCGCCGCTTGGCAGCGCGCCGTCGCCACACGATACTGGTCACATGAACCAGGCGTTCATACCGGAACATCGCTCAGTCGGCCATCGAGCCGGCACGCGGGGTCCGGCGCAGGAGACCAACCATGGCACATCGCAACTTCCCGGGCCGGGACGGCCAGCGGCGCGCGTCGGGCAACGCGCGCGCCCTGCCCGCCCGGGCCGCGTCGGCCGGCAGCCGTCCGTCCGACGACCTCGACACCTTGCTCGCGCTCGCACGCGAGGCCGGGCTGCTCGTCACGCTCGATGGGCAGATCGGCCGCGAGAAGTATCAGAGCGTCGCGGGGTCGGTCCTCGCGTTGCAGCGATTCGCCGCGGCGCTGTCCGCGCGCAACGCAGCCGACGCGCCGGCCGCGTCGGAGCCCCGTCGCAAGGCGCGCCCCGGCTGGCCGCATGCGAATCGTTTACGCAGCCGCACATGCGGCGCATGTGCGCCGCTCCATGTCGTGCGTCCGCATGCACGGGTGCGTCGCTGCCCGGGCCGCCGGCACGACCTGCGATCGATTCTTCGCTCCCTCTGATCAGCGCACGTCACCGACGCACGGCACGGAGCCGTGCATCGGTCGCGCGTCACGACACGCCCGCCATGCCGGGCCCATCCTGCATGCGCCCCGTCCGCGACCCGTATCGAGGTGACCGCGCGCGATGACGCGGCGCTCGACGCGCCGCATTCCAAACCATTCGTGCGGGGAAATGAATTCGACGGGGCCAGGCGGAAAGCGGACGGGGTGACTTCCACCCCGCCCGTCCTCCAAGGCAACCGTTGGTTGCCTACCCTCGTGCCAGAGAGTTTCCGGTCGGATGACGCGCCGGACAAACACGCGGCGCGGCTCCCGAACATGATGTGGCGGCGAGTGCGACAGTGATCGCCTTTCACATGCGGGCGCGGCCATGGTCCCGCATGCATGCGAAGGCCAGTCGCGTCGGGGGACGCTTCGCCACTGTCTCACGCGATATGCGCCGCGTTTCTGATGCAGGTCAATCCGCGCCCGCTTCGATCGCGACGACGCGCGATTCATTCCGCACCGCGCACCAGCAGCACCGGCACCTGCGCGAGATGCGCGACCCGCCGCGCGACGCTGCCGATCAGCCAGGCGGCGATGCCGCGACGGCCGTGCGTGCCGACCACCAGCAGCTCCGCCCGCCAGTGCACGGCATCGCGCATCAGTGCATGGGCCACGTCGTCGCTGGTCGGATGCGTCTCGACGATGCCGCGCTTGGTCGGATTGCCGGTCGCATGAAACAGCGGGCCGATCTTCGCGAGCGCGTCCTCGCCCTCCGCGCGGTATGCATCCTCGAGCGCGCGCACCGGCACGACATCGGTCAGACGAACCGCGCGATCGACCACGTACGCCGCATACAGCAACGTCGTCGGCGCCGCGAAGCCGAGCCCGACGCGCACCGCGTGCAGCGACGGCTCGCTGCCGTCGACCGCGAACATCAGCCGCTGCAGCGGGCCGTCCGACGTCCGTGCATAGGCGGACGGCACGATCAGCAGCGCGCAGCGCGCGCGTTTCGTCAGCGTGTCCGACATCGCGCCTTCGACGAGCCGCAACAGCCCGTGATGCGGATTCGCGCCGATCGCCAGCACGTCCGCGTGCCACGTCGACGTATCGTTGACCAGGGCGTCGGCGACCGAGCCGCCCGTGACCGACGTATCGACGACCACCTGTTCGACTTCGATCCCGCTGTCGGCGAACAGCGCGGCGATTCGCGCGCAGGTGGCCTGCGCTTCGCGCATCATGTCCTCGCGTGCCGACGTCAGCAGCGCGTCGATGCGCGGAATGTCGGGCAACACCAGGCGCGGATTGTCGATCGCGCAAATGATGCGCAATCGCATGCCGGGACGCAGCAGCGTGCGCACGTAACGTGCGGCGGTCAGCGATTCGGGCGTCGGATCGACGGCCAGCGCGATCCGCGCGAGCGTCGGGATGGGCTGGGCAGGCTGCATGGCGAAGGTCTCCGTGCGTGCACGTCGTCGCCGGGCGACGACGGGGCGCTTCGCGCGGCGGCGGACAGCCGCTGCGGTCGGGGATCGGCGGGATGCCACGCGAAGCGCGGACAAGCGATGCGTTCGTTCAGCATAGGCCGTCCGGCCCGCGCGCGCATGATCGCGATCAACGATCGCGAACGGTCGCGCGGCACCCCGCCCGCGCGGCTTACGACTTCGTCGGCATCGACGCGGCCGGACGGTTCGCATGGAACAGCGTGTATGCGATGTCGAGCAGTACGATCCACACCGGCCCGATCACGAGCGCGACGCGCGTATCGGGCGTGAACGCCATCAGCACGACGACCAGCGCGAGAAAGCCGAGCGCGACGAACGAACCGAGCGGAAAGAGCGGCACGCGGATCGGCAGGCGCGCGATCTGGTCGGCCGACAGCGTGCGGCGAAAACGCATCTGCGCGATCAGGATCACGCACCACGTCCAGATCGCGCCGAACGTCGACACCGACGTGAGCCACGTGAACACGTGCTGCGGCGCGAGATAGTTGAGCAACACGCCGATCAGCAGCAGCGCGACCGACACGGCCACGCCATACACGGGCACGCCGCTGCGGTTCACGCGACCGAGCGCGGCCGGCGCCTGGCCCTGCTGCGCGAGGTTGTAGAGCATCCGCGCGGTGCTGAACAGCCCGCTGTTGCACGACGACAGCGCCGCGGTCAGCACGACGAAGTTGATGATGCCGGCGGCGGCCGGAATGCCGAGCCGGGAGAACGTCATCACGAACGGGCTGCCCTGCGTGCCGATCTGGTCCCACGGATAGAGCGACATGATCACGAACAGCGCGCCGATGTAGAAAATCAGCACGCGCCAGAACACCGAATTCACGGCCTTCGTCAGCGATTTCTCCGGGTTGCGCGCCTCGCCGGCCGTGAGGCCGAGCATCTCGACGCCGAGATACGCGAACATCACGATCGGCAGCGCGGCGATCACGCCGTTGATCCCGTTCGGCATGAAGCCGCCGTGCGACCACAGGTTCGAGATGCCGGTCGCGATACCGCCGTTGCCGATGCCGAACGCGATCATCAACCCGCCGCCGATGATCATCAGCACGATCGTGACGATCTTGATCAGCGCGAACCAGAATTCGAATTCGCCGTACAGTTTGACCGCGATGAAGTTCACCGAGCCCATCGCCAGCAGCGCCGCGAGCGCCCAGATCCAGTTCGGCACGCCGGGAAACCACATGTGCATGTAGACGCCGACCGCCGTGATTTCCGCCATGCAGGTGACGATCCACACGAACCAGTAGGTCCAGCCGGTCAGGTAACCGGCGAGCGGGCCGAGGTAGTCGCGCGCATAGCGGCTGAAGGCGCCGGCGACCGGGTTGGTGATCGCCATCTCGCCGAGCGCGCGCATGATCAGGAAGATCGCGAGGCCGCCCAGCAGATAGGTCAGCAGAATGGCCGGGCCGGCCGTGCGGATCGCGGTGGCCGAGCCGAGAAACAGGCCGACGCCGATCGTCGCGCCGAGCGCCATCAGATTGATGTGCCGTTCTTCCAGCCCGCGGTGCAACTGGTCTTCTGGTTGTTTCAAATTCGTCTCCTGGCGGCCGCGAGCGGGCCGCCGTCATTGTGTCGATGACAATGCGCGTCCGTTCATGCCGATTTCGGCAGCCGAAAACGAAATAATCCCTGCTGTCGATTTCTGAATGAGAAACGACGTGGATACCGCTTCAATTCGGTTGGAATTGCTGCGGATTATCCGTATTCCCCGGAACAATCTGGAAGTACGGATAGGGCCTTTCACGGAATACACCCGAGCGCCCCGCGTGACAAGGCTGTGCGCGGGGCGAGCGGTAACGGGATCCATCGCTTTCGGCGCGAACGAACGCGCGTCGAATGTGCGCAATCAAACGCACGCAATATGCAGGCGGGATTATAGGGAGGATCGGCGGTTTCGCGCCAGGCGATTTTGGGGAAAATCGCGGCAGGTGAAAGCGGTGTTGGATTGGAATGCGTGCGACGCGGCGGGCGTATTTACGGCGGGCGTATTTATTTCGACAACGTCGCCCGTACCGTATATTCGCCTTCCAGCCCACCATGATCGGGCCGCACGAAATACCGCGACGAATCCAGATCGGCCGGCAGCGGCTCGACCGGATAACCGTGCTTTTCCCACGCATCGAGGCCGCCCTTCAGCGCGCGGATGTTGTGGATCATCTTCTTGCGCTGCATCTTCGCGATGAGCCGCTTCGCGGTCGCCTCGTTCGGGCACACGCAATAGACGACGATCGGCCGCTTCAGCACTTCGGGGGCCAGCAGGTCCGGCGAATCGAGATCGACCGGCACCGCGCCGGCAATCCGGTACGGCTCGCGTTCGCGAATCGCTTTCGGCCGTGCGTCGAAGATCAGCGGCGGTTCGTCGGACGTCATCATCTCGACGAGCTGCGGTGGCGAGATGCGCACCTGCGCGAGATAGCGGCGGAACTGCACGCGGCGCACCCAGCGGTACAGCAGGAACGTGATGAAGATCGCGAGGAACGCGTCGAGGATCGTGCCGCCGCTCGCGCGCACCCACAGCACGAACTGGACGATCTGGTCGTGAATGGCCGCGCCGCCGATCAGCCAGAACGCCGCCCACAGCGATGCGCCGGCCAGATCCCAGAACAGGAACACGCCGATGCCGATCGCGGTCGTGCCGAGCAGCGGCGCCGATACGAGGCCGAGGCCCGGCAGGAATTTCGACAGCACGAGCAGCGGCGCGCCGTACCTTTCGAATACATTACGCGCGAAGCGCAGCGTCGTGTCGAGCGACAGCGAGAAGCGCACGAGGCCGTTCAGCAGGCGCCGGCCGCGCGTGCGGCCCATGAAGAACCACAGCGAATCGGCCAGCATCGTCGCGCCGATCGCCGCCGCGAACATGCTGACCCAGGACGCCTGCCCCATCGCCGCCATCGTGCCGCCGAGGATCAGCATCGGCACGGCCGGCACCGGCACGCCGAGCTGCGTGATCAACACGCTCGCGAACACGGCCCACGGGCCGAGCGACGATGGAATTGCAATGGGAAAGTGCCACACGGCGGCGCTCCTCGAAGACATGCGGGCCGCGCGACAGGGCCGTCGGTACGGCGGCGCAACGGCCGCCGCGGCATGTCCGCGACCGACCGGTGCATCCTGCGCATTCTAAACGGGTTTGGCCTCGACCGCGCGGAACACGGGCCGTCCGCACGGGCTTTGCGCCCGGCGTGACGCGACCGTGACAGTCACGCGTCCGGGCGCTGCGCAAGCTGCGCGACGTGTTCCGCGTAGTCGGGAAACTCGGCCGCCAGCGCGGCCGCATCCGCCAGCTCGAATTCCGCGAATTCGAACCCCGGCGCCACCGTGCAGCCGACGAGCGCGACGTGCTCCGGCGACGCGCAGCGCGCGCCGAACCAGCTTCCGGCCGGCACGACCGCCTGGAACACGGTGCCCGGATGCGTGAGCGGGTTGCCGAGCCGGTGAATCGTCAGCCCGTCACGCGCGTCGAGCACCCACACTTCGATCGGATCGCCTGCGTAGAAATGCCAGACCTCGTCGGAGCGGATGCGATGCCACGACGAATACGCGCCGTCGCACAGCAGGTAGTAGATCGCCGTCGATGCGGCACGTGGCGCGCCGTCGGCCGGACGCACGACCGAATCGGTCGCGCGGTAGGTTTCACGGAAATAGCCGCCTTCGGGATGCGGCTGCAGGTCGAACTGGCGAATCAGGTCGGTCGCGGAAATCGGCATGGCGGATGACGTCGGTAAGGTAGGCAACCGGCATCCGGCGGCTGACCGATCGTCGTTCTTGCGACCGGATGCCGCCGGATGTCCCTGCGTCGATCGCCGCGGCCATACGCGCGGCGAACAAGCGGACACCGGCCGATGCTGCCAGAACTGCGTGCCGGGATGCAACCGCCGACGTGCCATCACGCATCGGCGCGCGTATCGGTGGCACGGCGCACTACGCCATCGCGCCATGTGCGGCCAAGCGTGTGGCGCCCTGCTGCCCGTCAATGCGCGGGGAGGCGGCACCGGGCGCCGTACCGCGTCGCTTACGCGGCCGCCGACGTCCCGGCCTCGTCGTGCCGCACCAGCAGCACGGGCCGGTCGGCCGCGCGCAGCAGCGACTCCGCCACGCTGCCGAGCAACAGCCTGCGCAGACCATGCCGCCCGCTCGTGCCCATCACGACCAGATCGGCGTCGGCTTCGGCCGCCGTGCGCATCAGCACCGTCGCGATGTCCTCGCCGTACGCGTCGAGCGCGCGCACCGTGCCTCGCACATGCTGCTGCGCGAGCGCGGCTTTCGCGTCCTCGAGCACCGGCGTCGCGGCATCGGTCGCGGCGACGTCGCCGTCGCGCTCGGCCGCGAAGCCGGCGTCGACGTCAACGAGCTGCGGCCGATGTTCGACGACGTACGCACACGTCACTTCGCCGCCGGACGCGGTCGCGATCCGGATCGCCTCGTTCAGCGCGAGACGCGCGCTCGGGCTGCCGTCGAGCCCGACGAAAATCCGCTTGTACATAGTCCGTCCCTCCGACCGGCCGTGCGTCGCGCGTTGCGCCACCACGGCCCGTTACCGCGAGCCGGCCCGGCGCCGGCTTGCCTGCCGAACAGTCTGCCCCACGTGCCGACGCGTGCGTTGACGCGCGTCAAGCGTGGCCGGCGCGCCTGCGGCTGCACGCCGTTTGCCGCAATTTCAACTGCCCCCATTACAAAAAATGTGTAAAACGCGCACAATTTCGTCCTGAAAATAGTCGTTGCACGCAGCCGGTGCGAGTTTCCCCCGGTTTTGCCGCGCTGCCCGCGTGCCCCGGGCAGCCCGAACAACAGAATGGCCATCGAATGACCGTCAGTGGAACCCCGACGCGGGACGCCCGAGAGCCCACGCGCCTCGAGATCATGTTACGCCAGCCGTTCGCGGCCGGCGTCGTTGCGCTGTGCGCGGGCGCCGTGCTGTCGCTCGGCGTCGCGCTGCTCGTGCGCGAGCAGTGGCAAACCGCCGTTCATACGCGTTTCGAGCGTCGGACGACGCACGTGACCGCGATGCTGCGGCATGAACTGCAGGCCGGTGTCGCCGTGCTCGAAGGTGCTCGCGGCGCGTTCGGCCTCGTCCCGGACATGACGCCCGGCCAATGGCGCCGGTATGCGGAGACGCTCGATCTCGACAGCGGTCGCTCGCCGGTCCGGCAGATCGGCTATGCACCGCTGACGCCCGCGGCGCGCGGCGCGCTGGCCGGCGCGAAGCCCCTGCCGGCCGATCCGCTCGCGGCAGCGACGCTCAGCGCCCCCGTCTCGAACTCGCCGGTCGTGCGCTTCGGCGCGTCCGACGCGGCGCCGCTCACGCGCGCGCTGCGGACCGGCGATATCGCGCTCGGCGTCCACCCTGCCGACGACGACGCGTCCCGCGACGCCCGCACCCTGACGCTGTTCCTGCCCGTGACGACCTCGCCGGTGGCCGCCGCCACGCCGTCCGGCACGCGCGAAGCCGGCGTCGACGGGATGCTGTTCGCGGCACTGAGCCCGCGGCGTCTGGTCGAGCGCGCGCTCGACGCCGAACGCGGGATCGATCTGTGGATGACCGCCAGCGGCGATTCGCGCGCGATCGTCAGCGTCGAGACGACGACCGACGAAGCGTCGGCGTCGCCCGATCTGATGCGGCGCACCGACGTGCTGAATTTCGGCGGCACCGCGCTGACGCTCGCCTATTCCGCGGACGGCCGGCCGAGCGCGACCGGCGCGCAGCGGGCGGCCGGCACCGTGCTCGCGGCCGGGCTGATCGCGTCGTTCGGGTTCGCGGCGCTCGTCCATGCGCTGCTGCGCGGCCGGGCCGATGCCGGCGCGAGCAGCCGCGGCAGCCTCAACGAGGCGCGGATGATGGGCATCATCCGTTCGTCGATGGAAGCGATCATCACGATCGACGAGAAGCAGACGGTCGTGATCTTCAATCCGATGGCCGAGCAGGTGTTCGGCGTGTCGGCGATGGAGGCGATCGGCGCGCCGCTGTCGCGCTTCATTCCCGAGCGGTTCCGCGCGGCGCACGCGAAACACGTCGACCAGTTCGGCGTGACGGGCGTGTCCGAGCGGCAGATGGGCCGCCAGCGCGTGCTGTTCGGCTTGCGGGCCAACGGCGACGAGTTCCCGATCGAAGCGTCGATCTCGCAGATCCGCGACGCGTCGGGCAAGCTTTATACGGTAATGCTGCGCGACATCACCGAGCGGCTGCGGGCCGAGAACGCGCTGAAGCAATCGCGCGAGGAATTGCGCGAACTGTCGGCGAACCTGCAGAACGTGCGCGAAGAGGAAAAGACCCGCATCGCGCGCGAGTTGCACGACGACCTCGGGCAGCAGCTCACCGCGCTGAAGATGGACCTGTCGGTCGTCGAACAGCAACTGCGCATGCCCGGCCGCGCGCAGCCCGACGCAGGCCTGCAGACGCATCTGCAAGGCATGCGGCGGCTGATCGACGCGACCGTCGCGTCGGTGCGGCGCATCGCGGCCGACCTGCGGCCGGTGATGCTCGACGACCTCGGCCTCGTGCCCGCGATCGAATGGCTCGCGAACGATTTCACGAACCGCTATGGGATCGATGTCGAGCGCCACATCGAAACGGGCGGCCTCACGTTCACCAGCACGGGCGCGACCACGCTGTTCCGGATCGTCCAGGAAGCGCTGACGAACGTCGCGCGCCATGCGGATGCGACGCGCGTGGCGTTGCGGCTCGACATCGAGGAAGGCAATTGCGTGCTGCGCGTCGCGGACAACGGCCGCGGCGCGGCGCCCGGCGGGCCGGCTCACGAGGACAAGTCGTTCGGCCTGATCGGCATTCGCGAACGCGCACACATGCTGGGCGGCACCGTGACCATCGACACCGCGCTCGCGCGCGGTTTCTCGATTACCGTCTCGTTTCCGCTCGGCACCGTTCAACAGGACACGCTCATCACATGATCAAGGTGCTCATCGCCGACGACCATACGCTCGTACGCGACGGTCTGCGGCACATCCTCCAGAACGCCACCGGATTCGAGGTGGCCGGCGAAGCCTGCGACGGCCCGTCGACGATCGCGCTGGTGCGGGCGACGCCCGCGCAGGTACTCGTGCTCGACCTGTCGATGCCGGGCCGCAACGGCGTCGAACTGATCAAGCAGATCAAGGACGAGAAGCCCGCGCTGCGCGTGCTCGTGCTGACGATGCACGCGGAGCAGCAATACGCGGTGCGTGCGTTCCGCGCGGGCGCGTCCGGCTATCTGACGAAGGAAAGCGCGAGCGCGGAGCTGGTCGGCGCGGTCACGAAAGTGGCGTCGGGCGGCGTCTACGTGAGCCTCGCGATGGCCGAGCAGTTCGCGCAGAGCCTGAACGAGCCGGCCGAAACGCTGCCGCACCAGCGGCTGTCCGACCGCGAATTCGACGTGTTCCGGCGGATCGCCGCCGGCCAGACGCTGACCGAGATCGCGAATGCGCTGTGCGTGAGCGCGAAGACGGTCAGCACCTACAAGACCCGGATCCTGGAAAAGATGCAGATGCCGCACGAAGCGGCGCTCGTGCGTTACGCGATGCGGCACAAGCTGCTCGACGAAACGGACGACGTGTAACGGACGACGTGTAACCGACGTGGCGCGG
Organism: Burkholderia sp. AU17457; assembly: GCF_002223255.1. Classification (NCBI taxonomy): domain Bacteria; kingdom Pseudomonadati; phylum Pseudomonadota; class Betaproteobacteria; order Burkholderiales; family Burkholderiaceae; genus Burkholderia; species Burkholderia sp. AU17457. The sequence goes on along the minus strand of NZ_NKFB01000005.1, from coordinate 1,140,375 downwards.
GCCTCGGCAGGCCCGCGCACGACGCGTTACTTCGCGGGCACCGGGCACGCGAGGTCGCCCTCCTCGCAGGACAGATAGCCTTTCAGCGTTTCGGTGCGCGCTTTGGTCAGATCGTCGAGGCAGGTCGATACGACCATCGGGTACGCACTGCCGCCCTCGGCATTCGCGCTCGAGAAATGGCATTCGGCGTCGCGGTACGCGATCCACGCGCGCTGCGCGTCCACGAGCTTGTCGGCAAGCGGCCGCGCGTCGCGCAGGCGCGCGGTGACGGCCTGGTAGATCCGGTTCAGTTCCCCGTCGGATTTCTTGTACGCGCGATCGGCACACGCCGTCATCGTCGCCTGATCCGTCGCGTCCGCACAATTCGCCTGCGCATGGGCGACGCTCGCCGCCAGCGCCAGCGAGCCCAGCAGACCGGTCAAGACACGCATGGATGCTCCTTGTTGTTCGTTGAAGTGTGGAACCCGGTGCCTTGTTGCGCCCCGTGTGCATGGGCCGCGCCACCGCGGCGACATCGACGGCGATGCTAGCGCACGCGCGGCGGATTGTCAGCGGGGTGCCGGGCTGACGCCCGAGACGCGATTTCGCCGGTTGTCGCGTTTTCCTGACGGCGAGCGCATCCGACCGTTGCGCATCCATTGAAAAAGCCCGCACTCGTCACTGAAACGAGTGCGGGCTTTCTCGACATGCTTCCGGCCACGGCCCCCAAGGGCCGCGACACAACAGCCGGCTTAGTGGCCGAAGTACACCGACGAGCGGTCGTTGACGGCCGGCACGACCGCGCGCTGGCCCGACTGCGACGTCGCGACCGGGTTCGAACCGTAGCCGGTTGCGTCGGCTTGCGCGCCAGTGTTCTGCGCGGCGGCGATCTTGGCCTGGGCGGCCTGGATGTTTTCCGGATAGTTGATCCAGTCGTTCGGGTTGTAGCCGGCCTTTTCGAGCTGGACCAGCTCGGCGCGCACTTGTGCGCGCGTCAGCGGCTGCGGGTTCGATTGGGCGAACGAGACGACCGGTGCGGCCACCAGGGCGGCCAGTGCAACTGCCTTGATCAGCGATTTCATGATGCGTTACCTCCAGGATTGTTTTGTCAGGCGCTTCGGACTCGGGGTCGTTGCGCATGAGTAGAAGTCTAGGAGGCGCGACTATCAGGGTAAATACTTAAATCGCAAATTCACTGTTGATCGAAACCGTACAATCGCACGGGAATAACGCAATTCATCAGACGATTATCGACGCTCGCGCACCGAATGCCGCGCTTCGGCATCCAGCCCGCTCGGCAGCGCGTCAGCGCAGGCGATCGGTATTCACCGACGCCATCTGCCTGTCGAACAGCAACGCCTTGAGGCGCACCCGATCGTCGGCATCGATGTCGCCGAACGCCGCATGATGCAGCGTCAGCGTCGGGGCCGCCGGGTCGGCATGCACGGCCCGCACCGTGCCGTCGAGCGCCAGTTGCTCGACGCGGCCGCCGGTTTCGTACGGAAGCAGCACGCGCAACGGCTCGCCGGTGGCGGCGATCGGCCGGTCGACGGCGATCGACAAGCCGCTCAGGCTGATGTCGTGCACCATCCCGATGCTTTCCGCCCCCTGCGTCGCGCCGCTGCAGCAGGCCGCGATGCGCACCGGCACGCGCGGCTCCGCGCGCGCACGCAGCCGCTCGACGAAGCCGGGCGGCGACAGGATCATGAACGGCGCGGCGCCCGATGCGTGCACCGATTCGACCGTCGCGCCGAAACGGAATACCGCGGCAGCGCCGATCGCCACCGCTTCGATGTCGTCGCCGCGTGCAAACTCGAGCGCGGCGGCGGGTTGCGGTTCGACGAACAGCGCGCCCGACGCACCGACGCCGATCAACCGGCAGCGTTGCAGCGCGCGCGCCGTGCCGACCCGGCGGCGAATGCCGATCGCGGCGCCCGCCGACAAGGCCATGCGCGTGGCGGGTGTGCCCACCGTCCCGGGCACGCTCGGCTCGATGTCGGCGTCCTCGCGGCGGCGTGCGGGGTGGAAATGGTCGAACAGGAAAGCATGCTGCGCGGCATCCTGCAGCGTCGTGCCGGCCGGCAGGAGCGCGGCGCCGTCGGCGTCGTAGAGGTCGAAGCCGAGCGGGACGCCGGCGGAAAGATCGTCGCGCGCGAGCGCGACGTAGTCGGTGGAAAGCCGCATCGGAGAAGCGCGGAGCGACCGCGCGAGCTATCGTGACAACTTGATTACGGCAACATCGCGCGGATCTGAACGGCTTCGTTACTGCGAAGCGCCCGTGGTATCGGGCGCGGCCGGCACCGGCACTGGCGGAGCGGGAGCGGGAACCGGAGCCGGCACGGCCGACGGCGCCGCGCCGATCCCGACGCTGCTTCCGCTCGTCATGCTGGCGCCTGCCGGCGGCTGCGCAGGCTGCGATGCACCCGTCGACAGCGCGGCGGCCGACGCGGCCACTTCGGACGCCGGCACCCATTCCTCGACGATGCCGCCGGACGCGGCATCCGGCGCCGATACGGCGGAAGCCGCCGACGCCGCCTCTTCGTCGGTCTCGGCCGGGCGCTCGATACGCTGCGTCCTGACCGGTGCGGGCGCCTTCTTCGGCTCGGGCGGAAACCACGTATCGAACAGGTCGGTCACGCGCTCGCGCAGCGATCCGAACCAGCCCGGCGACGGCTCGGTATCGAATTTCGCTTTCGTATCGACGATCCGGGCGCGCTGCGCGCGCTGGAAGAAATCGCCGACGATCGGCAGCGCGCTGTGCGCGCCCTGCCCCCAGTAATCGCTGCGCAGCGTCACGCGGCCGTCGTCGAATCCGACCCACGCGCCGGCGACGAGGCCCGGCTGCATCAGGATGAACCAGCCGTCCGCGTTGTCCTGCGTCGTGCCGGTCTTGCCGGCCACGTCGCCGCGGATCCCGAAGCGCGTGCGGATGCTGCCGCCCGTGCCGCGCGTCACGACGTCGCGCATCACGTCGAGCAGCGTCTTGTCGGTTTCGGCATCGAGCGCGCGCTCGGGCGGCGCCGGCGCGTATTCGGCGAGCACCTCGCCCTGGCGGTTCTCGATACGCGTCACCATCTGCGGTTCGACGTACAGCCCGCCGTTGGCGATCGTCGCGTACGACACGACCATTTCCTTCAGCGTGACCGGGCTCGTGCCGAGCGCGAGCGACGGCACGCGTTCGAGCGGACTTTCGCGCACGCCCATGTCCCGCGCCAGCCGCGCGACGGCGGCCGGCCCGACCTTCTCCATCACCTGCGCGGTGATCCGGTTGCGTGACAGCGCGACGGCGTCGCGCAGCGTCATCGGCTTGCCGGTCGGCGGCGCATCATCGTTCGGCCGCCAGATCTCCCCGCCCTTCAGCGGGATCTCGACCGGCTGGTCGATGAACGTATCCTCCGGCTTCATCCCGCCCGCGAACGCGGCGCCATAGACGAACGGCTTGAACGTCGAGCCCGGCTGGCGCCGCGCCTGCGCGACGTGGTCGAACGGCTCGCGGGTGAAGTCGCGGCTGCCGACCCACGCGTGGATCTGCCCGTCGCGCGGATCGATCGCGAGGAAGCCGGCCTGCACGTCGGTCTTCGCCTTGCACAGCGCGTGCAGGAAGCCGCGGTCGGCCGCGAGCATCTTCATCGCCGCGGCATCGTCCTTGCCGGCATCCTGCGCGGCCTTGTACTCGGGCGATTCGCGCATGAACGTGCGGAATACCTCGTTGTCGGTGCCGCAGCCGTCGCGGCCGCTCCACGCGTTGTTCGCGATGCCCTGCAGCTGATTGCCCTGCAGCGTGAGCGCCTGCGTCGCCATCTGCTGGAGCCGCGAATCGATCGTCGTGCGCACGATCAGCCCGTCCGAGTAGATGTTGTAGTCGTTGCGGTCGGCCCACGCGATCAGCCACTTGCGCAACTGCTGCGCGAAATGCGGCGCCGGCCCGGGCGGCTCCTTCTGGCGCTCGAAGTCGATGCGCAGCGGCCGGCGCTGCAGCTGCGCGAACTGCGCCGGCGACAGCTTGCCGTACTTCACCATCTGGCCGAGCACCGTGTTGCGCCGCTGCAGCGCGCGCTCGGGGTTCAGCACCGGGTTGTAGTAGCTGTTGCCCTTCAGCATCCCGACGAGCGTCGCGCTGTCGAGCACGTCGAGTTCGTCGGCCGACTTGTCGAAATAGGTGCGCGCGGCCATCTCGACGCCGTACGCGTTGTACAGGAACGGCACCGTGTTCAGGTAGGTCTCGAGAATCTGGTCCTTGCTGTAGACGGCCTCGATCTTCAGCGCGGTGATCGCCTCCTTCACCTTGCGCGTGAGCGTCGGCGCGCGGCCGATCTCGTCCGGATACAGGTTGCGCGCGAGCTGCTGCGTGATCGTCGAGCCGCCCTGGCGGCTGCCCGAGAACGTATGGAGCGCGGCCGACGCGGTGCGCTTCCAGTCGAGGCCGTGGTGTTCGTAGAAGCGGTGATCCTCGGTCGCGATCAGCGCGTCGACCATGTGCGGCGAGATCTGCTTGAGCGACACCCATTCGCGGTTCGACGGCTTGAATTCGGCCAGCAGCTTGCCGTCGGCGGACAGCACCTGCGCGGGCTGGTCGACGCGCGCCTTGCGGATGTCGCCGATGCCCGGCGTGAACGGGATGAGCGCGACCACGTACACCGCGAACAGGGCCGGCACGGCGGCGGCCGCGAGCAGCGCGCCGCGGCGCGTCGGGTGGCGGACATGGCGCCACGCGGTGGCGGCGAGAGGCTTGACCCGCGCGACGGCGGCCGCCGCGACGGGTTGGGCGCGCGCGACCCATCTGGCACACAAGGCACGCACTGACGACACGTTTCGGCGATTCACGCGGGTGGAGCTCGGCTGAAAAGGCTGCATCGTACCAAACTCGCGCGGCCGACCGGCCCGCGGCGGCCCTGGGCCGGCACACGCGGGGCGGGATGACGACGGCGCTCACGCAAAAAAGGCGCGTGTCCGGCAACCGGAGCGACGCGCCAAACCTGGTACGACAACCTGAACGCCGCGCGACGGAGCGCGACAGCGGCGCGAGCCGCGCCGCGGCTCAGCGCACGAGAAATCCGTACGTGAGCGGATCGCGCTCGTCGACGATCCAGTTCGCGAACCCGCAGATATGCGCGCTGCCTTCCACTTCCGGGATCACGGCCGGGATGTCGCCGACCGTCGTTTCGCGCAGCACGCGGCCCTTGAAGACCGTGCCGACGATCGATTCGTTGACGAGCGTATCGTCTGCGGCGAGCAGCCCGCGCTGGTAGAGCTGCGCGACGCGGCCGCCGGTGCCGGAACCGGTCGGCGAGCGGTCGACCTCGCGATCCGCGAACACGCAGCAGTTCGCCTGCGTCGAACCCGCGTGGCGCGGCGCGTTCGCGATGATCGTGCCGTAGATATGGTTGATTTCCGGGATCTCCGGATGCGCGACCGGATATTTCGCGTTCGCGGCGGCCTTCACCTCGGCGCCGAAGCGAATCAGTTTCTCGACCGCCGATTCGCGCACCGGCAGGTCGAACGGCGCGCCGTCGACGTAGAAATAGAACGCGCCGCCATACGCGATGTCGCCGGTCACGGTGCCAAACGACGGCGTGTCGACCGACACGTCGCGCCGCCAGATGAACGACGGCACGTTGACGAAGCGCACGGGCCCCGCATGCTCGCCATCCCACCGGACGAACGCCTCGATGAAGCCGCACGGCGCGTCGATGCCGACCCGCGTTTCCGGCACCGTGCGCTGCACCCAGCCGAGTTCGACGGCCGCGGTCGACAGCGCGATCACGCCATGTCCGCAATGGTCGCTGTAGCCTTCGTTGTGCACGAAGATCACGCCGAAATCGGCGTTCGGCGAGACGGGCTCGGTCAGATAGCCGCCGTACATGTCGGCGTGGCCGCGCGGTTCGAACATCAGCGCACGGCGAATCTCGTCGGCGTGCTCCTTGAGCCACCCGCGGCGCTGGACGATCGTGTCGCCGGGCAGGCGCGGCAACCCGCTCGTGACGATGCGGAACGCCTCGCCGCCGGTGTGCACTTCGACGGTGGACAGGGATCGGGAAATTTTCATGGCGGATCGGATGCGTTGAAACGAAAGACGGCGGCACGGCCGCCGTCCGATGAGAGGCGCGCGGCAATTACTTCGCGTACGGTGCCGGCAGCCCGTTGCGGATCACGTAGACGGTGGTCGGCGCGCCTTTCAGGTCGCCGTTCGCGTCGAACGAATAGGTGCCCGCGACGCCCGCGTAGTTCGACTTCGCGAGCTGCGCGCTCAGCTTCGCCTTGTCGGTGGTCGTGCCGGCCTTGACCATCGCGTCGGCGAGCAGCTTCACGCCGTCGTAGTAGTTGACGCCGTAGACCTGCGTATCGGTGTGATAGGCGTCGTGGTACTTCTTCAGGAATTCGCGCCCGGCCGGCGTCTTCTCGAGCGCGACGCCGCCCTGCGCGCAATAGACGATCGACGCGGCCTCGCCCGCGACCTTGCCCATGTCGGCCGAACAGATACCGTCGCCGCCGAGCAGCTTCGCGCGCAAGCCGCGCTGCTTCATCTGCTTGGCCATCGGCGCGCCCTGCGCCGCATAGCCGCCGAGGAAGATCACGTCGGGGTTGGCGGCCTTGATCTTGGTGAGAATGCCGAGGAAATCGGTGGCCGACGAGTTCGTGTATTCCTGGTCGACGATCTTGATCCCGTTCGCCTTCGCGACGTTCATGAATTGCTCGGCGACGCCCTGCCCGTACGCGGTGCGATCGTCGATCACGGCGGCGGTTTTCGCGTTCAGCGTCTTCGCGGCGAACGTGGCCATCGTGCCGCCGAGCTGCTCGTCGCTCGCGCCGATCCGGAAGATGTTCTTGAAGCCCTGCTTCGTCAGCGCCGGGTTCGACGCAACCGGCAGGATCGGCACGCCGGCAGTCGAATACACGCGCGAAGCCGGGATCGCGACGCCCGAGTTGTACGGCCCGAGCACCGCGACGATGCCTTTGTCGACGAGGTTCTGCGCGACTTGCACGCCTGCCTTCGGATCGGCCTGGTCGTCTTCGGAAACCAGTTTGAAGGTCACGGTCTTCCCGCCGACCTTCACGCCGGCCTTGTTGAGCTCGTCGATCGCGAGCCGCGCGCCGTTTTCGTTGTCCTTGCCGTTGGCGGCCTGCGGGCCCGTGAGCGGCGCCGAGTGGCCGATCATCACGACTTCCTGCGCATGAGCGGAAGTCAGCGCGCCGGCGGCAACCGCCACCGAGAACGCGGTCACGAGGTGTCGCATGATGTCTCCTGATTGGTTTTGTGTGAAACCAATGTAGGACATGCGTGGTCACATCGCAAGCAATTTCAAAATAATTATCGGGATTTTGGTCATATTGAAGACCAGCGCCAACGGCGGCCGGGCGCATCATTTCGGCGCAATGTCGCGCCGCACGCGGCGAATGTGCTGTTCGACATAGAACGCGGCCGCATCGGCATCCCCGGACACGATCGCCTCGTAGATCAGCCGATGCTCGGACACGTAGAGCCGGATCCGGCCCGCGTCGTAGATGCCGTCGTCCTTCAGCCGCTTCCACAGCGGCTGGTCCATCGTCTTCGCGACTTCGTCCGCGATCTTCACGATCAACGCGTCGCCGGTCATCAGCGCGAGCTGCCGGTGGAACAGACGGTCGCTCTCGTTCCACAGCGCGCGCTGATGCGGATCGTCGACGTCGGTGATGGTTTCCATCTGCGCGAGATAGCGCTCGGCGCCGGGGTCGGCGCGGCCATGGGCGGCCGCGAGGCGCGCGATCGCGGGCTCGAGGATCAGCCGCACGTCGAGCGTCGACGTCGGGCTGAAGTCCGCCTCGGATGCCGCGTGCGCGTCGCCGCGCTGGGCGAGCACGTCGAGCGCGGCCGCGACGACGTAGGTGCCCGAATTGCGCTTCGTGAACACGAGCCCTTCGTTCTGCAGCGCGCCGAGCGCTTCGCGCACGGCCGGCCGGCCGACCTGGAACAGCGCCGCGAGCTCGCGCTCGGACGGCAGCCGCGACTCGGCCGCGTAGCGCCCCGCGCGGATCTCGTCGCGGATCTTTTCGGCTACCTGCTCGTAGATCTGCAGCGGCCTGAAACCGCCTTCGAGTGAGTCGGGACGCGCGGACATCATCGTGTGGCTCCTGCCCGTTCGCGGGCGTGGATCTGGAATGGGTTCGCACTATACCGGAGCGGCGGGCGCAGCGCGGCAGCGGCGAGCCTTTTGGCCAGATATTAGAACCAAAATCGATGGGGCGCTTTATTTTCTGGGTTGCAGGCGCGCCAGCAAGTGGTATAAATTCGATCCACACTGCCCTGTGTCACGGTACCCGGCAGACCTGCGGCGGCCGCGGCATGCGTCCGCCGTCCACGCTCACCGACGCCCCGACGTACACGATGACCGCCTTTTCCCCGATTCCCGTTTTCGATGCGGCCGACACGGCCGCACTGCTCGACTACCCGGCGCTGCTCGCCACGCTCGGGCAAGCGGTCGTCGACTATGCGGCAGGCGACATCGTCAGCCCCGAACGCCTGGTCGTGCCGCTGCAAGGCGGCGGCGTGATGCTGTCGATGCCGTCGAGCGCACACGACCTGGCGAGCCACAAGCTCGTGAACGTGTGTCCCGGCAACGGCGCACGCGGGCTGCCGACGATTCTCGGCCAGGTCACCGCGTACGACGCGACGACCGGCGAAATGCGCTTCGCGCTCGACGGCCCGACCGTCACGGGCCGCCGCACGGCGGCGATCACCGCGCTCGGCATCCAGGCGCTGCATGGCGCCGCGCCGCGCGACATCCTGCTGATCGGCACCGGCAAGCAGGCGGTCAATCACGCGGAAGCGTTCGCGGCGATCTTTCCGGACGCGCGCCTTCACGTGCGCGGCACGAGCGCGGACAGCGCGGCCGCCTTCTGCGCCGCCCACCGCGCGCATGCGCGTCGACTCGCGCCGCTCGACGGCGACGCGATTCCCGACGCGATCGACGTGGTCGTCACGCTGACGACGAGCCGCACGCCCGTCTACCGCGAAGCCGCGCGCGAAGGCCGGCTCGTGGTCGGCGTCGGCGCGTTTACCGCGGATGCCGCCGAGATCGACGCGAACACGGTGCGGGGCAGCCGGCTCGTCGTCGACGATCCGGCCGGCGCGCGCCACGAAGCCGGCGACCTGATCGTCGCGCAGGTCGACTGGCAGCACGTCGCATCGCTCGCCGACGTGCTGAACGGCGCCTTCGCCCGCGGCGGCCCGCTGCTGTTCAAGAGCGTCGGCTGCGCCGCGTGGGACCTGGCCGCATGCCGCACCGCGCGCGACGCGCTGGCCGCGCGCCGCGCCGGCTGACCGGGCCGCGCAACCGGTCGCGCCGCTCGCGCGGCATCGCATCGTCGGATTCATACCGGCGATTTCCCGTACGCGGTGTAGGAAACGCCCTACACCGCGTCGAAGCGGCCTACACGAAGTTCCAATTCGGCCGATTTCAATTTCGGCGGCGCACCACGATACTGCCGGCATGAATGTCAGCCTGTCGCCCGCCGCACTCAGGGTGTTTCTCGTCGATCACGCGGTTGCCGTCCGCCAGCGGATCGCGCTGCTCGTCGGCGCGATCCGCGGCGTCGCCGTCGTGGGCGAAGCGGAAGACGGCCAGGACGCGTGGACGCATATCCGCAGCAGCCGTGCGGACGTGGTGATCGTCGACGTGCGGCTCGCGGACGGCAGCGGTCTCGACCTGATCGGGATGCTGTCGAAGGCCGCGCCGCGCATCGTCACGATCGTGCTGACGAACCACTCGGCGCCGGCATTCAGAGAGGCATGCGCGACGGCGGGAGCCGACTACTTCTTCGACAAGACCGTCGAATTCGACGCCGCATGCCGTGTCATCGAATCCCTGGTGCACGCGCGCGTGCGCCGCCCTTGACGAGCCGGAGCGCCTCATGTCCACCGCCACCGCCTTCGCCGACGTGTCCTTCGTACCCCGGCCAACGATTCCGCTGCGCCCGGCCGCGCGCGCCGACGCCGCCAAGCATCCGGCCGCACGCTGCTCGGCCTGCGCGATGCGCTCGATGTGCCTGCCGCCGCACCTGACGCCCGCCGAATACGGCCGCCTCGACGCGATCATATGCACGACGCGGCAGGTTCGCCAGGGCGACGCGCTGTTCCGCACCGACGATCCGTTCCAGAGCATCTATGCGGTGCGCGCGGGTTCGTTCAAGACGGTGATGATGCATCGCGACGGCCGCGAGCACGTGACGGGCTTCCAGATCGCCGGCGAAACGCTCGGGATGGACGGCATCGGCAGCGGCCAGCACTGCTGCGACGCGATCGCGCTGGAGGACAGCGTGGTGTGCATCATCCCGTTCGGCGCGCTCGAAGCCGCGTGCCGCGAGATCAAGCCGATGCAGCACTTCCTCTACCAGATGCTGAGCGGCGAAATCGTCCGCGAATCGAGCCAGATGTTGTTGCTCGGCACGATGTCGGCCGAACAGCGCGTCGCGCATTTTCTGCTGAACCTGTCGTCGCGATTCGAGGCGCGCGGCTATTCGGCGACCGAATTCAACCTGCGGATGACGCGCGAGGAAATCGGCTGCTATCTCGGGATGAAGCTCGAAACCGTCAGCCGGATGTTCTCGCGGTTCCATCGCGACGCGCTCGTCGAAACGCGCGGCAAGCGCGTGCGCATCATCGACGCGCAAGCGCTCGCGCGGGTCTGACACGCGGCGCCTGAGGACGGGCGCCGCGTCACTGCATCGCGTCGCCTGTCGCCGCGTCGCGCAGCGCGACCGTTGCGGCGCCTGCCTGCCACGTGAGCAGCGCCCGTTCGGCCTGCGCGAACGCGCGACGCAACGCGTCGTCCACGTCGGCTCCGACGCACGGCGGCAGCGGCCGGCGCGTCGCGTCGCGCATCACCAGGTCCAGCCGTACGTCGTACCGGCGCGCGCCATCGGTCGCCGTGCGCGATTCGATCGCGAGATGGCAGCCTTCGATCCACGCGCGAAACCGCTCAAGTCGCACCAGTTGCGCGCCGGCTTCGGCCTCGACCGCAGCCGAACCCGTGAATCCGAGGCAGGCGATCTGCATGCCCACGCCCATGTCGTCTCTCCTGACGGGGCCGCCCGCTCGTCGACCGCCTTGCATGTACCGGCCGCCTCACGATGTGGCGGCCCGTGTTTCCCGTGGCGCGGCGCGCATTTTTCGATCGCTGCCGGCCGATAGTCTGCCCGCGCCCGACAGGCGCGGGACCGTTCAGACGTTGAAGGTCTGCGATGCCTTCATCTCGATCCACGTCATGCCGGCCCGCAGCCCTTCGATCATCGCCTCGCGCTCCGTCGGATACGCGTGGCTGTGCTCGAACGTATGATGAAACCGCGCGGCGCCGGCGCCGTGCTCGACCGACACGCGGCAGCGGAATTCGCCCGATTCGCACGGGCGCGTCTCCACTTCGACCGACCAGTCGCGTTCGTGAATGTTGCCCTGCAGTGTCATGCGCCCTCCTGCGGTATCAGCCTTCGAGCCGGAAGTGCCCGCTATGCAGCAGCACCGGCCGGCCGCCGATTTCCTCGAGCATTCGTCGTGCCATCGCCTCGATGGCCGACCGGTGCGCGTCGAATGCGCCCAGCAGATCGCGTTCGAGCAGCGACCGCGCACCGAAATGGTCTTCCAGCGCCTCGGCCGTGACCGCGCACTGAACGCAACGCCCGTCGACCAGCGCCGAAAACGCGACGACCAGATCGCGCGCGCAGTATTCCGGCGGTTCGGACGGGAAAACGATGTGCAGCGGTCGGTTCGTCATCGTCGTGAGGCTCCATGACGAGAGCATAGTGGCGCGCGCGGCCGCGCGCTTGACCCACGTCAACGGGCTCGCTGCACCGCACGATCGCGGTGCCGCCGCGCGCCCCCGCTTCAGCCGGCGTCGGGCTCGATCGCCGCGCCGCGCTGCGCGAGCAGCTCGCGCAGCACGCTGCGGTGACAATGGTTTTCGTCGTCGCAGTAGCAGCCGATCGAGAACGCGGTCGTCGCCGACAGCGCGGCCAGCAGGTCCAGCACCTTGGCCGGATCGCCGTGCGCCATCTCCGCGCGGAAGCGGCGCTTGAACGCGTTCCATTCGGCGTCGGTTTCGGCGGCCTGCGCCTGCGCGACGAGCTCGGGGCTTGGCGACAGCGTCGGCAACCATACATCATAGTAGTCGCGCGACGCGAATTCCGCCTTCGGTACGCCGCGCGGCGGCCGCCGCACCGTGCCGATCCTCGGGCCCTCGCCGGCCGCGCGCGGCGTGCCGAGCTGGATGATCCGGATGCCCATGTCGCTCCTCTGCATGGCGTACGATCCCGTGATCGTACCGCCGCGCCTGCCCGTGCGTCAGCCGCGCATCGCACATGACGGCCGCCCAACAAAAAACCGGCTGTTCCCGCGACGGGAAACAGCCGGTTCTTCACCGTTGCGCGCCGGGGCGCGCCGCGTTCAGACGCCGCTCTTCAGCACCTTGCCGATCGCGTCCGCGACGATGCCGACGTTCGAGTCGTTCAGGCCCGCCACGCACATCCGGCCCGAGCGCAGGATGTATACGCCGTGCACCTCGCGCAGCGCGTCGACCTGCGATTCGGTCAGGCCCGTGTACGTGAACATCCCGCGCTGCTTCACGTAGCGCGTGAGCGCTTCGCCGCTCACGTGGTCGCGCAGGCCGTCGTGGATCGACTGGCGCATCCGTGCGATGCGGCGGCACATCGCCGACAGTTCCTCTTCCCACTGCTTGCGCAGCGCCGGCGTGCCGAGCACGGCCGCGACGACCTTCGCGCCGTAAGTCTGCGGGTTGCTGTAGTTCGAGCGCACGGCGCCGGCCAGCTGGCCGAGCACGCGCTCGGCCGCGGCCGCGTCCTCGCAGACGACGCTCAGGCCGCCCACGCGCTCGCCGTACAGCGAAAAGTTCTTCGAGAACGAGTTCGCGACGAGCGTCGGCACGCCGCGGCGGGCCAGTTCGCGCACCGCGAACGCGTCCGCGTCGAGACCCGCGCCGAAGCCCTGGTACGCCATGTCGACGAACGGCAGCAGCCCGCGCGCCTCGATCACGTCGATCAGCTTCTCCCACTGGCCTTCGTCGAGATCGACGCCGGTCGGGTTATGGCAGCACGCGTGCAGCAGCACGATGCTGCGCGCCGGCAGCGCGTCGATCGCCGCGAGCATCGCGTCGAACTTCAGGCCGCCCGTGGCCTCGTCGTAGTACGGATACGTGTTCACCGTGAAGCCGGCGCGCTCGAAGATGAAGCGATGGTTTTCCCAGCTCGGATCGCTGAGCCACACCTGCGAATCCGGGAAATAGCGCTTCAGGAAATCGGCGCCGACCTTCAGCGCGCCCGAGCCGCCGAGCGTCTGCAGCGTCGCGATGCGGCCGGCCGCGCGGGCCGGATGATCGGCGCCGAACACCAGCGATTGCACAGCGTCGCGGTACGCGGCCAGGCCAACCATCGGCAGGTACGGCTTCGGGCCGCTGTCGCGCTGCAGCGCGGTTTCGGCTTCGCGCACGGCGCCCAGCACCGGAATCCGGCCTTCGGCGTCGAAATAGATCCCGATGCTCAGGTTGACCTTCTGGTCGCGCGGATCTTTCTGGAAGTTCTCGTTGAGCGTCAGGATCGGGTCGCCCGGGTACGCGTCGATGTGTTCGAACATGGCTTGAGTCGGTCTCGTTTGAAGAATGGTCGGTCGTGTCCTGCGTCAGCGTGCGGACGCGCCGTCGTGTACCGCAAAGCCGGCATTCTTCTGACGGAAGCGATACCCGATCGCGAGCACCGCGAGCCATACCGGGATCAGGTACACCGACAGACGGAGATCCGGCGTCAGGTACATCACGACGAGAATGCCGGCCATGAACGCCAGGCACAGGTAATTCGTGAAAGGATAGCCCAGACTGCGGAAGGAAGTCTGCTCCCCGGCAGCACGCTTGGCCTGGCGGAACTTCAGGTGGATCACCGTGATCATCGCCCAGTTGATGATCAGCGCCGATACGACGAGGCCCATCAGCACTTCGAACGCCTTGCCCGGCATGAAGTAGTTGACCAGCACGCACACGCCGGTCGCGAGCGCCGACGCGCCGAGCGCGGCGAGCGGAATGCCGCGCTTGTTGACCGAGCACAGCACCTTCGGCGCGTTGCCCTGTTGCGCGAGGCCGAACAGCATCCGGCTGTTGCTGTACACGCCGCTGTTGTAGACCGACAGCGCGGCCGTCAGCACGACGACGTTCAGCACGTTCGCGACCAGGTTGCTGCTCAGCGCGTGGAAGATCAGCACGAACGGGCTGCCGCCGGTGACGACCTTCTCCCACGGATACAGCGACAGCAGCACGGCCAGCGCGCCGATGTAGAAAATCAGGATGCGGTAGATGACCTGGTTGGTCGCGCGCGGAATGCTGCGCTTCGGATCGTCGGCCTCGGCCGCGGTGATGCCGATCAGCTCGAGCCCGCCGAACGAGAACATGATCGCGGCCATCGACATCACGAGCCCCGACACGCCGTTCGGGAAGAACCCGCCGTGCTGCCACAGGTTCGCGACACTCGCTTCCGGCCCGGCGTGGCCGCTCACGAGCAGCCAGCCGCCGAAGCCGATCATCCCGATGATCGCGGCGACCTTGATGATCGAGAACCAGAATTCCGTCTCGCCGTACGACTTCACGCTGGCCAGGTTCAGCAGGTTGATCGCGACGAAGAACACCAGCGCCGACACCCAGGTCGGCACGCCGGGCCACCAGTACTGGACGTAGATCCCCACGGCCGACAGTTCGGCCATGCTGACGAGGATGTACAGCACCCAGTAATTCCAGCCGGACAGGAAGCCGGTGAAGTGGCCGACGTATTTGTTCGCGAAGTAGCTGAACGAGCCGGCGACGGGCTCGTCGACGACCATCTCGCCGAGCTGGCGCATGATGAAGAACGCAACGATGCCGGCCACCGCATAGCCGAGCAGCACGGACGGGCCGGCCATCTTGATCGTCTGCGCGATGCCGAGGAACAGCCCGGTGCCGAGCGCGCCGCCGAGCGCAATCAGCTGGATGTGCCGGTTCTTCAGCCCGCGCTTCAGGCCGTCGCTCTCGTTTCCAGAAACCATGTCTTCTCCATTCTGCCCGCCTCCGCCGGAAGCGGTGCGGCGCGCCTCGGTGTGCCGGGCGCTGTTTTGCTGTGCCGGCGGCCGTTCGTGGAGCCGCCGGGTTGGGGACTGCAATTTTCGCGTGGCGAGCAGCCGATTCGCGTCGGTGTGCGGCCTGGCTGGCCGCCGACTCGTCCGCCCGCGCCGCACTGCTGCGGTCGTACACGAAAATCCGGCGTCAGTTTAGCGTCGCGACCGCGAAATCGGGTTGCGTAACCCGCTCATGCAAACCCTACATTATGAGATAAGATTGCATCCGGGAGACGAATGAGGAAACAAAAATGCCTGACCCGGTTCTCGATCGTATCGATCGTCAGTTGCTGTCGGTGCTGCAGGAGAACGGCCGCGCGTCGAACCTCGATCTGGCGAAGGCCGTGGGACTGTCACCCGCGCAAACGCTGCGACGTCACCGGCGGCTGGAGGAAATCGGCGCGATCCGCCGCTACGAAACCCGGCTCTGCCCCGACACGCTGGGCTTCGGCGTCACCGCGTTCGTGCACGTGACGATGGAACGCGGGCATATCCGCGATTTGTCGAAATTCCAGAAACTCGTGTCGGATCTCGCGCAGATCCAGGAATGTTTCTCGGTGACGGGCGACATCGATTACGTGCTGAAAGTCGTCGCGCACGATCTGAAGGGGCTGTCGCGATTCCTGCTCGAGACGCTGATGCGCATTCCCGGCGTGAGCGGCGTGCATTCGAGCGTGTGCCTCGACGAGATCAAGTGTACGAGTGCGATGCCGGTGGAAAGCTGACCCGCCCGGCGCGCATCAGGCGGATGCGCTCACCGCACCGCCTCGAACGCACTGATCAACAACGCTCCGCAAGCAATCACCA
Organism: Burkholderia sp. AU17457; assembly: GCF_002223255.1. Classification (NCBI taxonomy): domain Bacteria; kingdom Pseudomonadati; phylum Pseudomonadota; class Betaproteobacteria; order Burkholderiales; family Burkholderiaceae; genus Burkholderia; species Burkholderia sp. AU17457. The sequence goes on along the minus strand of NZ_NKFB01000005.1, from coordinate 1,124,474 downwards.
GACACCCTGCCGCCCGGCGCGGCGTCAGCCGCTCGCCGAGATACACGCGCGCAATCAGCGCCGCGAATACCACGCTCGTCTCCCGCAGCGCCGACACCGGCCCCATCGGCGCGCGATCCATCGCCCAGATCACGATGCCGTACGCGAGCGCCGCGAACACGCCGCCGCAGGCGGCCTTCGCCGTCTCGCCGACCTCCTGCGTCAGCCGCAGCGGCCCCGCCCGCAGCCGGTAGTACGCGGCCATCATCGCGCCCGTCAGCACGAACATCCACGCGGTATAGCCGACCGTGCTGCCGCTCTCGCGCACACCGATCCCGTCCACCACGCTATAGGCCGCGATCGACACGCCGGTCGCGAACGCCGTCGGCAGCACCTGCATCATCCGGTGTTTCGCGCCGCGCCCGCGTTCCAGCCCGATCGCCATGATGCCCGCGCAGATCAGCACGAGCCCGCCTTGCGCGCCGAGGTTCAGGCGCTCGCCCGCGAACGCCGCCGCGCCGAGCGTGACGAGCAGCGGCGCGGTGCCACGCGCGACCGGGTATGCGACGCTCAGGTCGCCGTGCTCGTACGCGCGGACGAGCAGCAGCGTATAGACGATGTGGATCACGGCCGACGCGACGACGCAGAGCCAGCTCGCCGGCGCGATCGGCGCGGCAGCCGGCAGGAACAGCAGCGCGAACAGCCCGATCGCGATCTGCAGCACCGTGGCCGAGCGCAGCCGGTCGCCGCTGCTGCGCACCAGCGCATTCCATGACGCATGCAGGAACGCCGCGCACAGAACGGCAAACAGGACGGGAATCGGCACGCTGAAACCTCGCTGACGGGTCGGAGGCCGCGCGGTGCGCGGCAGGCGTCCATCGTAGTATGAATGCGTCACCAGATTGTCAAAAAAGCGACGCACGGCGCACCCTAAACGATCCGGCCGCGGCCCCCCATCGCCCCGCCCGGCGCTGCTTGCGCCGCAAGCAGCGCCACGCCCCGGCATGCGACGTGGACGTTGCTGGCGGTCCGCCCCTTTCCGTTCTCTTTCGCCTCGCGCTGCGCCGTAATGAAACCGATACCGCAGCGCAACCGTCGCGAAAACACTCCGTCCCCATATCTTCATACGCGGCTGTTCCAATGCGCGTGCTCCCTCACGAGCTTCGCGCCGAACCGACACGGCGACGGGGCCGTTCTCCACCATCGAAGACCTTACCTGGAGTTTCCCGATGTTCCGTCAAGCCTTGCTCGTCACCGCCTGCGCAGCCGCAGCGCTTGCGCTGTTCGCCTGCGGCGGCAGCGACGATTCCACGCCGACGTCCGCCGTGTCGTCGCAGGATGCGCTGCAGACCGCCACGCCGATCAAGCACGTCGTCGTGATCTACGGCGAAAACATCTCGTTCGACCACTACTTCGGCACCTACCCGAACGCGACGAACCCGTCGGGCGAACCGGCGTTCACCGCGAAGTCCGGCACGCCGACGCCGAACGGCCTGACCGGCACGCTGCTCACCGCGAACCCGAACTTCACGAACACGGCCAACGGCACCGACGCCGCGAACCCGTTCCGTCTCGACCGCACGCAGGCCGCGACCGCCGACCAGAACCACGCGTACACGGCCGAACAGCAGGCCGAGGACAACGGCCTGGCGGACCTGTTCCCGAAATACACGGGCAAGGGCTCGTCCGGCGGCGCCGGCGCATTCGGCACGAAGGGCCAGGTGATGGGTTACTTCGACGGCAACACGGTGACCGCGCTGTGGAACTATGCACAGCGCTTCGCGATGAGCGACAACACGTTCACGACGGTCTACGGGCCGTCGACGCCGGGCGCGCTGAACATCGTCGCGGGGCAGACCAACGGCATGCAGATCGTCAAGACGTCGAAGCAGCCGTCGACGCTCGCCGCGACCTCGTACTACATCAATGACGGCCAGGGCGGCCTCACGATGATCAACGACGTCGACCCGGGCTTCGACGTGTGTTCGAGCACGACCGACCAGGCGATGATGACGGGCAAGAATATCGGCGACCTGCTGAACGCCGCGAAGATCACGTGGGGCGGCTTCATGGGCGGCTTCAACCTGTCGACGACGAACGGCAACGGCACGACGGGCTGCGCGCGCAGCACGGTCGCGACCGCCGTGAACGCCGCGACGGCCGACTACATCCCGCACCACAACTGGTTCCAGTACTACGCGTCGACCGCGAACCCGCAGCACACGCGCCCGAGCTCGATCGCGGCGATCGGCTCGAGCGTCGAGACCGACGGCAAGACGGCCGAACCCGCGAACCACCAGTACGACACGGACGACTTCTTCGCCGCCGTGAAGGCCGGCAACTTCCCGTCGGTCAGCTACCTGAAGGCGCCGGCCGCGCAGGACGGGCACGCGGGTTATTCGGATCCGCTCGACGAGCAGGCGTTCGTGACGAAGGTCGTCAACTTCCTGCAGCAGCAGCCGGACTGGCAGAACACGGCCGTGATCGTCACCTATGACGACTCGGACGGATGGTACGACCACGTGTACACGCCGCCGACGCACGCGTCGTCGGACCCGGTCGACCAGCTCAACGGCGCCGGCAAGTGCGGCACGGGCGGCACCACCGGCGTGAACGGCGCGACCGTGAACGGCCGCTGCGGCCCGGGCGTGCGCATTCCGCTCGTCGTGATCTCGCCGTATGCGAAGCAGAACTACGTCGATCACACGATGCTCGACCAGGCGTCCGTCGTGCGCTTCATCGAGGACAACTGGCTCGGCGGCCAGCGTATCGGCGGCGGTTCGTTCGATGCGACGGCCGGCGACCTGCGCAACCTGTTCGACTTCACGTCGAAGCCGAACACGACGCCGCTGTATCTCGACCCGACGCTCGGCACCGCATTGAGCGCGGCCCCGGCGATCTGACCGGCACTGCCTGACCGCATGGCCGGCGCATCATGCGCCGGCCGTTTCCATTTCAACGCGTCGCCTCGTGCGACGCCCGATTTTCGATCGACAGCATGACAGCTCGCCCTGCGTTTCCGTCTCCCGATGCCGCCGGCACGCCCGTGCCGCGCGCCCCTTCCCGCCTGCTGCGCCGCGCGGCGGTCGCGCTCGGCGCGGCCGTGCTCGGCTATGGCGCATTCGCGATCGCGTTTCCCGCGCGGGTGCCGGCGGCGATCGGCACCGTGGTCGCCGACTGGACCGGCGCGAACCCGCATCCGGTCGTGCTGCAGCGGCCCGCCGCGCAGCCGCTGTCGGCGGTCGCGCAGCTCGGGCGCGCGTTGTTCAACGATCCGTCGCTATCGGCGTCGGGCAAGCAGTCGTGCGCGTCGTGCCACAGCCCCGATCACGCGTACGGCCCGCCGAATGCGCTGGACGTGCAGCCGGGCGGCCTCGCGATGACGCAGCAGGGCTATCGTCCGCCGCCGTCGCTGATGTACCTGTACCGCCAGCCGAATTTCAGCATCGGCCCCGATGCCGGCGAAAACGACGCCGCGCCGAGCGTCGCGCAGCAGGCCACGGCGGCGGCCGGCGTCGTCAAGGCGCAGAAGGTGGCCGGCACGTCGGCCGCGCCGCAGCTCGTGCCGCAGGGCGGCATGTTCTGGGACGGCCGCGCCGATACATTGCAGCAGCAGGCGTTCGGCCCGCTGTTGAATCCGGTCGAGATGGCGAATGCGAGCGTCGACGATGTCGCCCGCAAGCTCGCGCAGTCGTCGCATCGCGCGCAGTTCGAGCAGTTGTTCGGGCCGCGCGTGTTCTCCACCCCGCAGCTCGCGGTATCGGAGGCGATGTTCGCGATCGCGCGCTATCAGGTCGAGGATCCGTCGTTCCATCCGTACGACAGCAAGTACGACCGCTGGCTCGAAGGCCGTGCGCGCCTCACGCAGGCGGAGTTGCGCGGGCTGCGCCTGTTCAACGATCCGGACAAGGCGAATTGCGCGGGCTGCCACCTGTCGAAACCCGGCAAGGACGGGCTGCCGCCGATGTTTACCGATTACCAGTACGAGGCGCTCGGCGCGCCGCGCAACCGGGCGCTCGTGCAGAACCGCGACCCGGCGTTCTACGATCTCGGCGTGTGCGGGCCGTTCCGCGACGACCTGAAGGACCAGACGCAGTATTGCGGGATGTTCCTGACGCCGACGCTGCGCAATTCGGCGACGCGCCACGTGTTTTTCCACAACGGCGTGTTCCACACGCTCGATCAGGTGATGGCGTTCTACAACGAGCGCAGCATTTCGCCGCAGAAGTTCTATTCGCGCGGCGCGGACGGCAAGATCGACGAATACGACGACATCCCGCCGAAATATCGCGCGAACGTCGACGTGACCGACGCGCCGTTCGATCGCAAGCCGGGCGACAAACCCGCGATGACGGCGCAGGACATCAAGGATATCGAAGCGTTTCTCGGCACGCTGACGGACGCCCCGGCGCAGCACTGAGCGCCGGCCGGGCGCCGTGCCGCATCAGCAGCACGCGCGAATGCACAGGAAGGCGGGCGCCAGCGTCAACTCCGCATGGAGCCGTTCGGATACGACCTTCATCTCCGGCAGCGGCGTCGGTTCGACAAAGCGGTCGAGCCGCCAGCCGCCGTCGGCGACCGCGTTCAGGATGTCGGCGAGCGGCCGCCGCCACGCTTCGACGTAGGGCCTCGGTTCGCCGAACCCCGACCAGTGGAAACCGAAACGCGAAGTATCGAAGTACGTGCCGTCGCCGCGCGTGCGTTCGTCCATCCAGTCGCGCATCGGATGCGCCATCGAGAACACGAGCGTTGCCCCCGGACGCGCGACGCGGCGGAATTCGCGCAGCGTCGGCGCGAGATCGCGCACGTAGTCGAGCGCGAGCGAGCACAGCACCTTGTCGACCGATGCGTCGGGCAGCCACGCGAGCGGCGCCTCGAGATCGCCCTCCGTGACGTCGACCGCCAGTCCCGCGCACCGCGTTCGTGCGAGCGCAACCATTTCCGGCGTCACGTCGAACGCATGCACGGTCGCGCCGTGCGCGGCGAGATGCGCGCTGCAGATGCCGGGCCCGCAGCCGGCGTCGAGCACCGTCAGGCCGTCGACGTCGCCGAGCAGCGCCATCGTTGCCGGACGTTCGTAAAGCGCGTTGTGCGCCTTCGTCGGCGCGAGGTCCGCATAGCGTTGCGCGAAGCTCGCGTACGCGCGGCGGCCGGGTGATTCGTTCGGTTCGGTCATGCGGCATCCGTCGGTCGAAACAGGGCAGGCCGATTCTGCCCGATCGGACGACGAATGGCGACTACCGTCGCGCCTGCATCAGGACAGGCTGTCGAGCAAGCGATACCAGGCGACGCCGGCCGCGATATAGAAGCGCTGCAGCCCGTGCAACGGGATCGGCCGGATCGGCGTGACCCGGAACGGCAGCGGCAGTTGCGCATCGCCCGCCAGATGCGCGGCCAGATGCTTGCCGAGCGTCGTCGCCATCGCGATGCCGCGGCCGTTGTAGCCGAGCGCGATCGTCACGCCCGGCGCCGGCTCGTGCACGTGCGGCAGGAAATCCGCGGTGATCGCGACGCGCCCCGCCCAACGGTATTCGAACCGGACGCCTTTCAGTTGCGGATACAACAGCGTCGTCGCGCGTTCGAGATGTCGCCAGTCGCTCGGCGCGCGCGGGTCGGCAAACGGGCCGCGGCCGCCCATCAACAGACGCCCGGCCGCGTCACGGCGGAAGTACAGCAGCAGACGCCGCGCATCCGATGCGACCTCGCCACCGGCGAGGATGTCGCGGCCAAGCGCCGGCGCGAGCGGCTGCGTCGCGACGATGAAGCTGTTCGCGGCGATCACCGACTGGCGCAAGCCGGGCCATAGTCCGTCCGTGTAGCCGTTGGTCGCGATCACCACGCGCTCGGCCGATAGCGTCGCGCCGCCGGACGTCGCGATCCGCCAGCGGCCGTCGGCACGTGTCAACCCGACGGCGCGGGTCGAGCCGTGCACGACCGCCCCGCTCGCCTGCACGGCGCGCACGAGGCCGCGCGTATAGCTGAGCGGCTGCACGCTGCCCGCCCGGCGATCAATCCAGCCGCCCGCATACGCCGGCGTGCCGAGCCGCCGCGCGACGTCGTCACGGCTCAGCACGTCGACCGGCGCGCCGCGCGCGGCCCATTGCTGCGCGCGGCGCGCGACCGTGTCGAGCATCGCGGCGGTCGGCGCCGGCTGGATCCAGCCGTGGCGACGCGCATCGCAGTCGATTCCGTGCCGTGCGATCAGGTCGAACACGGTATCGGCCGCGCCGCCGACAATGCCGGCAAGCTGCTCGCCCGTCTCGTCGCCGAACCGGCGCACCAGTTCGTCGGGGTCGTATTTCAGCCCGGGAATCACCTGCCCGCCGTTACGGCCCGATGCGCCCCAGCCCGGCTGCGCGCCGTCGATCACGCGAACGTTCACGCCGCGTTCGGCCAGGTGAAGTGCGGTCGACAGGCCCGTGAAGCCGGCGCCGACGATCGCCACGTCGCACGACACGGCCGCGTCGAGCGCCGGTGTATCGGGCGCCGGCGCGGCGGTCGCCGCCCACAGCGAATCCGGCCACGGCGAGTCGGGCCATCCGGGTGCCGCGTTCGTTGCGCTCATGTTCGATCCGGGTGGTCGGCGCCGTCCGACGCCAGCAGGCGACGCAGGAATTCCTGCGTGCGGGGATGGGCCGGCTGCGTGAGCACGTCGCGCGCCGGCCCGCTTTCGCAGATGGTGCCGTCGTGCAGGAAGCACACGCGGTCGGCCACTTCGCGCGCGAATGCCATTTCGTGCGTGACGACCACCATGGTCATCCCGTCGCGAGCGAGCCCGCGCATCACGCCGAGCACTTCGCCGACGAGCTCGGGGTCGAGCGCCGACGTCGGCTCGTCGAACAGGATCGCCTGCGGCGTCATCGCGAGCGCGCGGGCGATCGCGACGCGCTGCTGCTGCCCGCCCGACAGCTCCGACGGATACGCATTCATCCGGTGCGAAAGCCCGACCTTGTCGAGGAGCGCGCGGGCCTGTTCGCGCGCCTGCGCGACCGGCATGCGTCGGACGTGCACCGGCCCTTCCATCACGTTCTCGAGCGCCGTGCGGTGCGCGAACAGGTTGAAACGCTGGAATACCATGCCGACCCGCATCCGCAGTTCGTGAATCCGCTTCGAATGCGCGTCGACCTTCACGCCGTCGATCGTGATCGACCCTTCGTCGTAGGTCTCGAAACCGTTGATACAGCGCAGCACGGTCGACTTGCCGGACCCGGACGGTCCGATCAGGCACACGACTTCGCCCGGCTGCACGTCGAGGCTCACGCCTTTCAGCACCGCGTGCTGCTGAAACCGTTTATGGATGGAATCGATCCGGATCATGCGCCTCTCCTCAGTGCGAGCCGCTTGCCGAGCCGGTTCACGCCGAACATCAGCGGCAGGCCGAGCGCGAGATACAGCAGCGCGACGAGCGTGTAGACGCTCATGTTCTGGAACGTCGACGACGCGATCAGCTGGCCGGCGCGCGTGATTTCCGCGACCGTGATCGTCGACGCGACCGACGAATCCTTCAGCAGCATCACCAGCGTGTTGCCGTACGGCGGCAGCGCGATGCGGAACGCCTGCGGCAGCACCACGCGCCGCATGATCATCGGGCCGCGCATGCCGATCGCGTGCGCGGCTTCTATCTGGCCGCGGTCGATCGCCTCGATGCCCGCGCGGAAATTCTCGGCCTGATACGCCGAATATGCGATGCCGAGCCCGAGCACGCCGGCCTGGAACGCCGACAGTTGCACACCGAGATCGGGCAGCACGAAGTACATGTAGAACAGCTGCACGATGATCGGCAGCCCGCGGATCACGTTGACGATCGTGCTGCCGGCCGTCGAGACGGCACGATTGCGCGACACCTTCAGCAGCGCGAGGATCAGCCCGAGCACCGAACTGAGCACGAACGCGCATGCGGTGATCTCGATCGTGACCACCGCGCCCTTCAGCAGGATCGGCAGGAAATCGATCGCGTTCTGAAAAAACATGAGGCCTCCTGTGCGACGGCCGGACGGCCCGCCGCTGGGGATACCCGCGACGCGCGGGCGATGCCGGTCGGGAATCGAATGCCGACGCTCAGCTCATGTGCCACTTCTGCAGGATCTGCTGCAGCGTGCCGTCGCTCTTCATCTTGCGGATCGCGCCGTTGAGCTGTTCGAGCGTCGCGGTGTCACCCTTGCGCACGATGAAGCACACCTGCCCCTTCACGACGCTCTGGTATTCCGGCACGAGCCGCACCTGTCGATTGACGCCGTGTTCGATCTGGTACGCGACGATCGGCTGGTCGGCGAAGCCGGCCTTGATGCGCCCGAGCGCGACGTCGCGCATGATGTCGGCGATCGAATCGTAGGTCCGGACTTCCTTGAAGATGCCCTTCTTGTTGAGCGCATCGACGAATGCCGTGCCCACCTGCGCGCCGACCACCTGGTCCTTGAAATCGTCCATCGATGTATAGCGGCCGGGGTCGTCGGCCTTCACGATCAGACCTTCGCCGAACGAGTAGACGGTGTCGGAGAAATCGACGACCTGCTGGCGCGCCGGCGTCTTCAGCATCGCGGCCGAGATGATGTCGATCTTCTGCGTGGTGAGCGACGGGATCAGCGCCGAGAACACGGTCTGCTGCACGTCGACGCGAAACCCGGCCGACTTCCCGGCCGCGGTGATCGCATCGACCATCATCCCCTGGATCGAATTGCTCTTGACGTCGAGGAACGTGAACGGCACGCCGGTGGCCGTCGCGCCGACCTTCAGCGTGGGCTCGGCCGCCCCGGCGCTCGGCGACGCCGTGGAGAGTGCGATACAGGTGGCGAAACCGGCGGCCAGTGCGCCGAACCGCTTGATGAACGGAACCATGGTGACTCCTTCTCGAATAATCCGGGCGCCGGCCGGTCGCTGATCGACACTGCGACGATGACTTGATCTTAAAACGAATCAAAAACATCGCAAATAGATTTTTGCGTATCGATATTCGATACGATATGATGCGATATCGAATCGATTCCGCCCTTCGCCATGGAAACGTCACCCGACCAAGCAAACGATCTGCTGTTCAACCAGTCGCTGGAAAAAGGGCTGAACGTGCTGCGCGCGTTCAGCGCGAAACGGCGCACGATGACGCTGGCGGAAGTGGCCGACGCGGCGGGGATGACGAAAAGCTCCGCGCAGCGGATGGTCTATACGCTCGAGAAGCTCGGCTACATCCGCAAGCATCCGGTCACGCGGCGTTACCAACTCACGCCGCACGTGATGCGGATCGGCTTCAACTATCTCGCGGCCGATACGTTGATCGACGTCGCGAATCCGTTCCTGTCCGAACTCACGAACCTGACCGGCGAAACCACCAACCTCACCGAGCCGGACGAGGATGAAATGGTGTATGTCGCGCGTTTCGTGTCGACGAAGTTCGTGCCGATCCACATGCCGATCGGCAGCCGTATCCCGATGTACTGCACCGGCTCCGGCCGCGCGTTCCTGAGCGCGTTGCCGCCGGAAGAAGCGCGTGTGCGGCTCGACGGCATGGCGCGCACGCCGCATACGCCGCGCACGGTCACGGCGCTCGACGATCTCGTCGCGCTGCTCGAGGGCGCGCGGCGCGAAGGCTACGCGACCAACCAGGAAGAACTGTTCATCGGCGACATGTCGATCGCGGCGCCCGTGCTCGGCAGCCAGGGGCAGCCGGTCGCGGCCGTGCACGTGGTCGCGCCGACGAGCCGCTGGACGTTCGACGACGCGCGCCGCAAGCTCGCGCCGGCGGTGATCGACTGTGCGCGCGGGATCAGCAATTCGATCCGGACGCTTGAATAGCGGCGGCGAAGCGGCATGCAGCGCGCCGTTGCAACGGCGTTCGATCGCTACTGCGGCTTCGGCGAATGCTCGGTCCGGTAGGTACGGTTCGGGCGCGATACGAATTGCTTCGCCGCAGCGTCCAGTTCCTTGCCGTGATACAGGTCGATGCACTTCAGGAAGTCGAACTTCACATCCGCGACTTCCGATTCGACAACCGGATTCCGATAGTCACGAGCCAGATACTTCGCGACCAGCGCGTGAATGACGTCCGGCGCACGTTCCATGTCGTAGTAGGTCCAGTCGCGCAACGCGCTGATGCTGCTGCCGATGTCCTTGCTCGTGCCGGGCGCCGGCTTGTACGCGGTAGCCAGGCACTCCGCGAGCACCATGTCCTTGAAGTTCTGCAGATAAGTACGTGAGCCGGCCTCGGGCGAGGGTTGTGCGACGTCCTTCGCCACGACCATCGCCGGTTGAAACGCGATGCACGCCAACGCGGCCGCGATCCGGACTCCCCTCATGACAGGCTCCAAAAGTTTGCGCGACCGGAACGATACCGCGCGCCCGGTTCGTTGAAGTAACCATGGTCGCGCCCCCGCATGCTCGCCTCCGTCGCCCTCCGACGCCGGGCCTCGAGGATCGGATCAAACCCCGACGGGAAAAGTATTGCCGACTGTCGCCGACAGCCTCTTCGTCCACCCACCCCCTCGTTTTCCCCGATCCCGTTCGCCTTGACTCCGCCGCCCCGATCGACAAAACTTCGCACATCCACAGTGTGATCACAGATCGCAGATCAAACCCAGGAGCGCCCCTTGCCGCCTCGTATCGTCCCGCCCGCACTGAAAGCCATCGAACAGGAAACGATGGCAGACAAGGTCTACCAGCAACTGCGCGAAGCGCTGATGAGCGGCCGGTTCGCGCCCGGCCAGGCGCTGAGCCTGCGCAGCGTCGCCGAAGCCGTCGGCTCGTCGACGATGCCCGTGCGTGCCGCGCTCACGCGGCTGCGCGCCGAACGCGCGCTCGTCGATGGCCCGAATCGCGCGCTCGTCGTCCCGCCGATGACGCTCGACATGCTCGACGAACTGCGCGACGTGCGGATCGCGCTCGAAGGCTGCATCGCCGAGCGCGCGTGCGAGCGGATGACCGACGCGCAGATCGCCGCCGTGCGCAAGACCTGCGAGACGATGCAGGCACACGTCGAGGCCGGCCGCTCGCGCGCCTACCTGCAAAGCAATTTCGCGTTCCACAGCGCGATCTACGCGCACGGCGCGAGCGAAAACACGCTCGCGATCGTCGAGAACCTGTGGATGCGCGTCGGCCCGTTCCTCAACATGGTCGCGCTCGACATCCCGCACATGCGGCGCTCGATGGACGCGCACCGCGCGATCGTCGATGCGCTCGAACGGCGCGACGGCGCGGGCGTGCGGGCCGGCATCGCGCTCGACATCGGCGGCGCCGCGCACGATCTCGCCGAGACGCTGCGGGCCGAACGGACGCCGCGGACCGTGAACGCGAAGCCGTAGCGGCCGCTTGCGGCGGCCGCCCGACACGCGCGCGACCGCCATCCCACTACATCAACGATGGAGACAACCCGGCATGACAGCTTCCGACCTGCTGAAACCCTATGACGGCCTGCGCGTCCTCGTGACGGGCGGCGCGTCGGGCATCGGTCTCGAAATCGCCGACGCGTTCGCCGAATGCGGCGCGCGCGTGCACGTGTGCGACGCGTCGCAAGCCGCGATCGCGGCGCTCGCCGACCGGCCGCCGCGCGCCGCGGCCGGCGCGATCAGCGCGACGCTGGCCGACGTATCCGACCCGGCCGCCGTGGAGCGCGTGTTCGCCGACGTGTCGACGCGGCTCGGCGGCCTCGACGTGCTGGTCAACAACGCCGGTATCGCCGGCCCGACCGGCGGCATCGACGAAATCGACCCCGTGCAGTGGGAACAGACCGTCGCGATCAACCTGAACGCGCAATTCCAGTTCGCGCGCCGCGCGGTGCCGCTGCTGCGCGAGTCGAAACACGGCGGCGCGATCATCGCGTTGTCGTCGGTGGCCGGCCGGCTCGGCTATGCGTTCCGCACGCCGTATGCGGCCACCAAATGGGCGGTGGTCGGCCTCGTGAAGAGCCTCGCGATCGAGCTCGGGCCACTCGGCATCCGCGTGAACGCGATCCAGCCCGGCATCGTGCGCGGTCCGCGGATGCGCCGCGTGATCGAGGCGCGCGCGCAGCAGCTCGGCATCGGCTACGACGAAATGGAGCGACGCTATCTCGAGAAGATCTCGCTGCGGCGCATGACCGACCCGGCCGAAATCGCCGCGACCGCGCTGTTCCTGTGCTCGCCGGGCGGGCACGGCATCACCGGGCAGGCGATCTCCGTCTGCGGCAACGTCGAAGTGCTCTGACGCGTCCTGCATCGTTCATCGAAAGGAATCCATCCGTGGCAAACGCTCGCAAAGTCATCATCACCTGTGCGCCGACCGGCGCGATCCATACGCCGTCGATGTCGCCGTACCTGCCCGTGACGCCGCACGAAATCGAAACGGCCGCGGTCGCGGCCGCGCAGGCCGGCGCGGCGATCCTGCATCTGCACGCGCGCAATCCGTCCGACGGCAAACCGACGCAGGATCCGGCCGTGTTCGCCGAATTCCTGCCGCGCATCAAGGCGCAGACCGACGCGGTGATCAACCTCACGTCGGGCGGCAGCCCGCACATGACGGTCGACGAACGGCTGCAGCCGGCGCTGCATTTCCAGCCCGAGGTCGCGTCGCTGAACATGGGCTCGATGAACTTCGGGCTGTATCCGATGCTCGAGCGCTTCCGCGAGCTGAAGCATCCGTGGGAGCGCGAACATCTCGAGAAAAGCCGCGATCTCGTGTTCAAGAACACGTTCGCGGACATCGAGACGATCCTCACGCGCTGCGGCGCGAACGGCACGCGGTTCGAATTCGAGTGCTACGACATCTCGCATCTGTACAACCTCGCGCACTTCGTCGACCGCGGGCTCGCGAAGCCGCCGTTCTTCGTGCAAAGCGTGTTCGGCCTGCTCGGCGGAATCGGCGCGCATCCGGAGGACCTGATGCACATGCGCCGCACGGCCGACCGCCTGTTCGGCAGCGATTACGTGTGGTCGATCCTCGGCGCCGGGCGCAACCAGATTCCGCTCGCGACGATCGGCGCCGCGCAAGGCGCGAACGTGCGCGTCGGGCTCGAGGATTCGCTGTGGATCGCGCCCGGCAAGCTCGCGGAATCGAGCGCCGCGCAAGTCCTGAAAATGCGGCAGGTGCTCGAAGGCCTGTCGCTCGAGATCGCGACGCCGGCCGAGGCGCGCGCGATGCTCGCGCTCAAGGGCGGCGACGCGGTGAACTTCTGATCGCCGGGGTGCGCCCCCAACACGAGAATCCGCAAGCGCAGTGACAAGGCGCCGGCCCGAGCCGGCCGGCGCCAGGACGCCCTCGATCGCCCCGCTCCGTTCGAGCGCCGCCGGCGCGGCTCCGTCGACTGCCCATCCGCTGCCTGCATCGCAGCGGCATTTGCCGAACATGGCGCGCCGTGCTTGCCGTGCGCGCCGGTTCGCCCCTACCGGAGTCGTCCGCATGTCCACTCATCACGCTCAGGCCTTGTCGTCCGCCGCGACCGACGCGAATGCGTCGCTGAACCGGCTGCTGTTCCGCAAACTCATGCCACTGCTGATCGCCGCGTATGTGATCAGTTTTCTCGACCGCACCAACATCGCGTTCGCCAAACATTCGATGGGCGTCGATCTCGGCATTTCATCGGCCGCGTACGGACTCGGCGCGGGGCTGTTCTTTCTCACCTACGCGCTCTTCGAGATCCCGAGCAACCTGATCATGCATCGCGTCGGCGCGCGCTTCTGGATCACGCGGATCATGATCACGTGGGGTGCGCTGTCGGTCGCGATGGCGTTCGTCCGCGGCGAGACGTCGTTCTACGTGATGCGCCTGCTGCTCGGCGTGGCCGAAGCCGGCCTGTTTCCCGGCGTGATGCTGTATCTGACGTACTGGTTCGGCCGCGAGGAGCGGGCACGCGCGACCGGCTATTTCCTGCTCGGCGTGTGCATCGCGAATATCGTCGGCGGGCCGCTGGCCGGCGCGCTGATCGAGCTCGACGGCACGCTCGGTTTCCACGGCTGGCAATGGCTGTTCGTCGTCGAAGGCATTCCGGCGATCCTGCTCGCGTTCGTCGTGTGGACGCGATTGCCGGATCGGCCGAGCGCCGCGCCATGGCTCTCCGCGGAAACCGGCCGCGCGCTCGAGCGCAAGCTGGCCGCCGAACAGGACGCGGGCGTCGCCGCGCACGACGGCCATGCGTTCGGCGCCGCGCTGCGCGATCCGCAGATCTGGCTCGCGATCTTCGTGTACTTCTGCCACCAGCTGACCATCTACACGGTGATCTTCTTCCTGCCGGGCATCATCGGCGCGTCGGGGCGCCTGTCGCCGGTCGCGGTCGGGTTGCTGACGTCGCTGCCCTGGCTCGCCGCCGCGCTCGGGGCCGGGACGCTGCCGCGCTTCGCGCGCGAATCGCGTCATTCGCGGCGGATGCTGTGTGCGGGGCTGGTGGTCATGGCGGCCGGGATGGTCGGCGCCGCGCATGCGTCGCCGTTGGCGGGGCTGCTCTGCGTGTGCGTGGCCGCGTCGATGTTTTTCGTCGTGCAGTCGATCGTGTTCACGTTTCCGGCGTCGCGGCTCGCCGGCAGCGCGCTGGCCGGCGGGCTCGGGCTCGTGAATACCTGCGGTTTGCTCGGCGGCTTCGTCGGGCCGACCGTCGTCGGCGCGATCGAACAGGCGACCGGCAATGCGAAGAACGGGCTGACGCTGCTGGCGGCGGCACTCGTCGTCGCGGCATTCGCGAGCCTCGCGTTGCGTCACGGGCACGAGCGCGCCGACGTTCGGTCGCGCGGCTGAAGACAGCGAGATTCGGGCTGGCGAGATGCGGGTTTCGCCCCGACCTCATCTCGCCTCCGCTCCGTCCAAACAGATACATCCCCGCGACGAACACGACGCCCGAGAACAGCAGCGTCGTCACGCAATATCCGATGATGTCGCGCACGCCGAGCCCCGCGATGGCGCCCCGCTCCCAAGCGCCGGTCCCATCATGCATGTGCGATACCGTGAGCCGACGAACGCCCGTCTCGCCGATTCTCTTTCGGCAACCCCTGCCCCTAGCGCATGTTCACGCCCTAGCGCAGTAGCGCAACGTTCTCGTCGATTCGACGCTGAATGTCCGTCAGGGTGTCTTCTGTGATGATCCGCTCGTAGCGGCGCTTCGCGCATGATCTTCCCGTACGCACCAGTCGCCCTCCAGCTACGCCACGTCGTGGATGGATCGCCGCGCTCATCGATGCGTATACGCGCCCTGGCGTGAGCCCGCTAGCGAGCAACCGCCTCCGGCGTGCCGACGGCTGCGATCGCTGTCGCGCGCCGCTCCGCCAGCTTCTGCGCAAGCCGATACGCCACAAGCGACCCCGCCACGGCCAGCAGCATCGGCACGAGGCTGTCGTGATTCGCACGCGTGAATTCGAGCATCAACACGACGGCCGTGATCGGCATCTGCATCGACGCGGCGAGAAACGCGGTCGCGCCGATCAACGCGCATCCGCCGAGCGATGCACCCGGCCACACCACGCTCCACAGCCCACCGAGCACGACACCGAGCAGCGCGCCGTTCGCGAGACCCGGCGTGAGCAGCCCGCCTTCCGCGCCGGCCCGCAGGCTGCCGGCCTCGATCAGCACCTTCAGCACGAGCAGCGTCGCCGCGAGGCCGATCGTCAGCGTGCCGTCGAAACCCAGCGCCGCCGGGCCCTTGCCGTTGCCGAGCAGTTGCGGAAACCCCATCGCGAGCACGCCGATCACCGCGAAGTTCAGCAGCGCGAACACCGGGAGCCGCCAGTCCTTCGGCGCGTTCGCGCGCGCGCGGCTCGTGAGCCGCACGAAACCGTACGCGGCGAAGCCGAACAGCGGCCCGCAGACGATCGACCATGCGACGAGCGGCGTGCTCAGCACGAACGCCGGCACCGTGTACTGATGCTCGTTGCCGAGGCCGACCCACGCGACGACCGCCGCGATCGCGGACGTCACGACCGCCACGATCAGCGCCCGCGGTTCGAACGTGCCGAGCAGCACCTCGAGCACGAAGATCGCGCCGCCGAGCGGCACGTTGTAGACGGCCGCGAGCCCGGCGCCGGCGCCGCACGCGACCATCAGCCGGCAGTCGTCGGGCGTGAGCCGCGCCGCGTGGGCAAACCGCCCGGCGAGCAGCGAACCGATCTCGCGCGGCGCGACTTCGCGGCCGAGCGGCGAGCCGAGCGCGACGGTGACGATCTGCAGCAGCGCGTGAACCGTCGTGCTGACGAACGGCATCCGCGGATCGGCCGCGCGCACCGCGCGACGGATGCTGACGAGCGGCCGGCCATATCGGTAAAGCGCCCACCAGCCGCCGCCGGCGACGATCCCGCAGACGGCCAGCACCGCCAACCGGCGCAGCGGCTCGGCGCCGCTCACGCCACCGAGGAAGCTCTCGGCCCCGATCACGTGCGCGATGCTGTAGCCGTATGCGACGTGCTGGATCGCATGCAGCAGCAGCGCGAGCAGCATGCCGCCGAAACCCGCGCCGATGCCGGTCAGGACCGTGACGACGGCCATGCGCGCGAACGGGCTGGCGGTCGGTGAAGAAGCAGCGGGGGCGGACGGAAGATCGAGGCGCATGGGGTCGGCGAACGAAGAGGGAAAGGACGGTGCGCACGTTGCACGCCGTCGTCAGGACCGAATCGTAGGCCCGCGCCTCTCATGACACAAACGTATTTTTCGAATCGACTGATGCATTCAGTGAATACTCAAGGCCGGCGGGCGGCGAGCGCCCGCCTTCCCGTCAATCCGGATACGTCACGCGCTCCGGTTCGCGCCGCATGATGACCTTCCCGTCGCGCATCGACAGCGTGGCCTTCGCCTGCCGGCGTACGGCTTCGTAGTCGCTGTCCGCGTCGAGCACGACGAGATTGGCCGGCCGCCCGACCGCGATGCCGTAGCCATCGCCGAGATGCATCGTCGTCGCGCTGTGGTCGGTCACGAAGTCGAGGCAGCGCTGCAGGTCCTGGTAACCCATCATGTGGCAGATATGGAGGCCCGCGTCGAGCACGCGCAGGATGTTGCCGTTGCCGAGCGGATACCACGGGTCCTTGATCGAATCCTGCCCGAAGCACACGTTGATCCCGGCACGGTCGAGCTCCGCGACGCGCGTGACGCCGCGCCGCTTCGGAAACGTGTCGAAGCGCCCTTGCAGATGGATGCTTTCGGTCGGGCACGAGATGAAGTTCAGCCCCGCCCGCTTCAGCAGCCGGAACAGCTTCGAGCAGTACGCGTTGTCGTACGAACCCATCGCGGTCGTGTGGCTCGCGGTGACGCGCGCGCCCATGCCGCGCACGCGCGCTTCTTCCGCGAGTACTTCGAGAAAGCGCGAATGCGGGTCGTCGGTCTCGTCGCAGTGCACGTCGACGAGGCAACCCGTGCGTTCCGCGAGATCCATCAGGAAGCGGATCGAGCTGACGCCCTGCTCCCGGGTGTTCTCGAAATGCGGAATCCCGCCGACGACGTCCGCGCCGAGCTCGATCGCCTGCTCCATCAGCACGCGGCCGCCATCGAACGATTCGATGCCCTCCTGCGGGAACGCGACGATCTGCAGGTCGATCAGCCCGCGCGCCTCGTCCTTCACTTCCAGCATCGCCTTCAGCGCGGCGAGCGTCGGATCGGTCACGTCGACGTGCGTGCGCACGTGCTGTATCCCGTGATCGCGCAGCATGCCGATCGCGGCATGCGCGCGTGCTTTCGTGTCCTCGTGCGTGATCGTCGCCTTGCGCTCGGCCCAGCGCTCGATGCCCTCGAACAGCGTGCCGCTCATGTTCCACGCGGGTTCGCCGGCCGTCAGCACCGCATCGAGGTGGATATGCGGCTCGACGAGCGGCGGAATCGCAAGACGGCCGCCGCCATCGATATGGTCGGGATTCGTCGACGCGATCGGTCCGGTTTGCGCATCGATCCGCGCGATCTTGCCGGCATCGACGCCGATCGTGAACAGGCCGTCGCGGCCGCGCAGGCGTACGTTGAACAGGTTCATGGGGGCCTCTTGTCGTATGCGTTGACACGGCCGCGCGATCTGCGCCGGCGGCCGTGCGGTCCGGGTGACCAGTATGGAGTAAAAGCGGCGATGCGCGCACGTACCGCGCATGTTGCATCGACACGACAGCCGGGCCGCGCCGGACGGAAGCCGCGGGCCGGCCGTCACGCAAGAATCGCCTGCCCGGCGCGCGCGCGACACGTCGTGTCGGTTTTGTGAACGACTCTTGCAGGATCTGGAACAGTGCGCTCGCGGCCGCCCGGCCCTTGCGCGCGACGCGCATTTCTATACTTGCGCCGAACTTTGATTTCCCGTCCCACACGCAGGAGCTTCACCATGAAAAAAACCCTGATCGCCGGCGCGTGCGCCGCCGCCCTGTTCGCGCCGCTCGCCCACGCGCAAAGCTCGGTCACGCTGTACGGCCTGATCGATGCCGGCATCGCCTATACCAACAACGTGAACGGCGCGTCGCAGTGGCGCATGGCGAGCGGCACGATCAACGGCAGCCGCTTCGGCCTGCGCGGCACCGAGGATCTCGGCGGCGGCCTGAAGGCGCTGTTCGTGCTCGAGAACGGCTTCAACGCGAACAACGGCGGGCTCGGCCAGGACGGCAAGCTGTTCGGCCGGCACGCGTATGTCGGCCTCAGCCAGGCCGGCTACGGCACGCTGACGCTCGGCCGCCAGTACGACACGATGGTCGACTTTGTCGCGCCGTTGTCGGCGACGTCCGGCGATTTCGGCGATGCGGGCTTCGCGCATCCGTTCGACAACGACAACCTGAACCACTCGCTGCGCATCAACAACGCGGTCAAGTACACGAGCGATACGATCGCGGGCTTCAAGGTCGGCGCGCTGTACGCGTTCTCCAACTCGGCGAACTTCAGCGCGAACCGCGCGTACAGCGTGGCCGCGAGCTACACGAACGGCCCGCTGAAGCTGGCCGGCGCCTACCTGCAGATGAACGGCACGAAGGGCTCGACGAGCACGAGCCCCGGCGCGACCGATTCGGCCGAAGCGAAGAGCCTGAACCAGGGCGGCTGGTCGATCGGCTCGGACCGCATGCGCACGTACGGCGGCGGCGTCAGCTACGTGTTCGGCCCGGCGACCGTCGGCTTCGTCTACACGCGTTCGCAGTACGACAACACGGGCGCGTTCGGCTCCAGCGGCCAGATCGCGTTCAACAACTACGACGTGAACGTGCGCTATGCGGTGACGCCGGCCGTCAGCGTCGGCGCGGCGTATGTATACACGGACGCCAGCGTGTCGAATCCCGACCGCAAGCACGGCAGCGATCCGAAGTGGCATCAGGCCAACCTGCAGGCCGTGTACAAGCTGTCGCGCCGCACCGACCTGTACGCGGAAGCGATGTTCCAGCATGCGTCGGGCCGCGGCTACCAGGCGTTCATCAACACGTCGGGCGGCGCATCGAGCACGGCGAACCAGGTGGTCGGCACGATCGGCATGCGCACGCGGTTCTGATCCGCATTGCGCGACGTCGTCCGCCTGCCGGGGGGCCGTGTGCACGGCCCCCGTGTGCGCGGCGCCCGTGTTCCCCCACGGGTTCGGTGGCCCGCGGGCGACGCCGCCAATGTTGTTCCTTCTGGAACGCAGCCCTCCTGGAATCGGGGTGTTTGCACGCGGACTCGCTACGTAGACTGACGTCGAAGGTCGGCGCCGCGCGTCGCGTGTCGATCCGGCCACCCACCCCCTATTCAGGAGAACCTCGTGAAATCGCTCGTCGTTACCGCCGCCGCTGCCGTCATGCTTGCCGCACCGGCCTTGTCGTTCGCCCAGCAGGCGAAGTCGCCCGTCACGCGCGCGCAGGTGCTGCAGGAGCTGGTCGATCTCGAATCGGTCGGCTACAACCCGGCGCGCGGTGAAGTCGGCAACTATCCGGACGACATCCTCGCGGCGCAGGAACGACTGCAGGCGAAGCGTCTCGCCGAGCGGAAAGCGGCGCGGGCCGCCTATGGCCCGGCCGGCGAGCCGGCAACCGAATCAGGCGCGGCGGCCAAGCCCGCGCTGTGACGGCGCGCGTCGCTCGCATCCGGCATGTGTGGCGAGCGACGCCGTTTCGGCATGGGCATGAAGCAACCCGCCGCGCGCCGATGCGCGCGCCGGGTCCAGGCGGCCTGCGTTCAGGCGGCCTGCGGTTCGCGGTCGATCGCGTTCAGCATTTCGACGTCGCGCGCGATCATCGTCGGCACCTGCGCGCGCAGCATCTCGACCCAGGTCCGCACCTTCGCATCGACGAAGCGGCGTGACGGGTACAGCGCATACACGTTCATCTTCTGCAGGATATGCGCGGGCAGCACACGGACGAGCGTGCCGTCGCGCAGCGCGTCGATCGCCGAATACAGCGGCAGCATGCCGATCCCGATGCCGTCGCGGATCGCGAGCGCGAGCGATTCGGCGGTATTGGTCTGCACCGGCCCGGCGACGTGGATCTGCTCGACGCCCTCGGGCCCTTCGAGCACCCATTCGTGCGTCGGAAACGCCGGCGTACACAGCGTCAGGCACGCATGCGCGGCGAGATCCTGCGGGTGGGCCGGCGCGCCGTGCCGTTTCACGTAGTCGGGCGATGCACACAGAATGCTGAACGTCGAGCCGAGCAGGTGCGACACGAGTTCCGAATCGGGCAGCGACGACGCGGTGACGACGGCCGTGTCGCTCGTGCCGTCGAACAGGTCGGGCATGCGCTGCGACAGCGACAGCTCGATCGACACGTCCGGAAACTGCGCGTGATAGCGCGTCAGCGTGGGCAATACATAGTGATGCCCCACGCTCGCGAAGCTGTGCATGCGCAGCACGCCGGCCGGGCGCTCGTGCGCGCAGCTCGCCTCTTCTTCCGCGCGATCGACGTCGGCGAGGATCTGGCGGCAGCGCCGGAGATAGCTTTCGCCGGCCGACGTGAGCGCGAGGCGGCGCGTCGAGCGATTCATCAGACGGGTGCGCAGGCGCGCCTCCAGCTCGGACACCGCGCGCGACATCGCGCCCGTCGTCGAATTCAGCGATTGCGCGGCGGCGGTGAAACTGCCCGTCTCGACGACGCGCGAAAACACCCGCATGTTTTGTAGGGTATCCATTCCTGTGAGCGACCTGTAGCGGAGCCGCCATTTTCCTCCACTGGATGCGACAGATTGTTACTCCGGCTGCAACTATCGTTTCCCCGCAGCTGCGTTAATGCGCGAGCGCCGCACTCCTACAATCGGCGCCTCACCAGTCGAACGGACCCGTTCGGACGCGCCGCGGCACCTCGCGCGGTCGGCCTTGGGCCCTCTTTCCATGAAGCCACAACCTGCGATCGCGCGACCTTCCATCGAACCGGCACGATGGAGGCGATGGCTCGATCCGCTCGGCAACGCGGCGCGCGACTGGGCCATGACCGACGGGCTGATCTGGCTGCATCTCGCGAAAACCGTGCTCGCGGCGCTGCTGGCGATGGGTATCGCGATGCGTCTCGAGATGTCGCAGCCGCGCACCGCGATGACGACGGTGTTCGTGCTGATGCAGCCGCTGTCGGGGATGGTGTTCGCGAAGAGCTTCTATCGCGTGCTCGGCACGGCGGCCGGCCTCGTCGGCGCGCTCGCGCTCGGCGGGTTGTTCGCGCAGCAGCCCGAGCTGTACATGGCCGGCATCACGCTGTGGATCGGCGGCTGCATCGCGCTCGCGGTGCGCAACCGCCACTTCCGCTGGTACGGCTTCGTGCTCGCCGGCTACACGGCCGCGCTGATCGGCCTGCCGGCCGTGATGACGCCGCAGACGCTGTTCCAGTCCGCACTCACGCGCGCCGCGGAAGTCGCCCTCGGCATCGCGTGCTCGGGCGCGGTCAGCGCGCTGATCCTGCCGTTGAGCTCCGCGAAGGCGCTGATGCGCTCGTTGAGCGCGCGCCACGCGACGTTCGCGGCGTTCACGGCCGGCGCGCTCTCGGGCGACGTCGCGCGCGGCGATTTCGAGCGGCGCTTCGCCGATTTCGTCGACGACATCGTCGGTTTCGAAGCGAACCGCGCATTCGCGTCGTTCGAGGATCCGCACATTCGCGCGCGCAGCCGCCGGCTTGCGCGGCTGAACAGCGAGTTCATGAACGCATGCACGCGGCTGCATGCGCTGCACCAGCTCGTCAAACGGCTGCGAGCGAATCAGTCGGACGCGGTACTCGATGCGCTGGCGCCGCACGTCGACGCGCTCGCCCTGCGCTTCGCCGCGTTGCGCGACGAACGCCAGCGCGGCATCGCGCCGGCCACCGGCGCGCTGCTCGAACTGCGCCGCTTTCACACTGCGTTGCCGAAGGCCGCGCGCGCGTCGCGGCGAGCCATCGAGGACCATGCGGCCGGCGGCCTGCTCGACTTCGATACCGCGATCGAGCTGCTGTACCGGTTCATCGGCGAATATCTCGGCTACGTCGACACCTACGCGTCGCTCGACCAGGATGATCATGCGTTCGAGCGCTCGGTCACGCATTACGCGGTGAAAACCAATGCGTTCTTCGTCGGCTTCGCGTTCCTGCGCACGGTGGTCGCCGTCGGCGCGATGAGCGCGTTCTGGATCGCATCCGAATGGCCGAGCGGCTCGCTCGCGGTGATCGCCACCGCGATCGCGTGCGCGCTCAGCTCGACGTCGCCGCGCGCGCCGAAGTTCGTCGCGCAGATGGGCGTCGGCGCGGCGTTCGCGACGGCCGTGGGCTACCTGTTCCTGTGCTACGTCTATCCGAACATCGACGGCTTTCCGCTGCTGTGCGCGGCGCTCGCCCCCGTCCTCGGCCTCGGCGCGTTTCTCGCGATGCGGCCCGGCCTGTCCGGCTACGGGATCGGCTTCGCGGTGTTCTTCTGCCTGCTCGCGGGCCCCGACAACACGATCGCGTATACGCCCGAAGTGCTGATCAACAACGGGCTGGCTGTCGTCGTCGCAATGCTTGCGTGCTCGCTCGTGTTCGCCGTCGTGTTCCCGACCCACATGCCCTGGCTCACCGGCCGGATCGCGCACGACTTGCGCCGCCAGGTGACGCTGGCATGCGAAGGCGCGCCGGAGGGCCTCGCGCAGCGCTTCCAGTCGAGCACGCACGACCTGATGGCGCAACTGCGTACGCTGCTGGTGCGCCGCACGCGGCAGCATCGCGATGCACTGCGCTGGATGCTGTCGACGCTCGAGATCGGCCACGCGGTCATCGACCTGCGCGACGAGCTGCACGCGTTCCGCGCGGCGAAACCGCCGCAGACGCTGCGCTGGACCGGTTCGATCGATGCGGTGCTGCTCGAACTGCCGCGCTTCTTCGACGATCCGACGCCCGCCCGCCATGCGCGCACGCTGAAATCCGTGAATCTCGCGATCCGCGCGGCGCAGCACGCGCTGCAGGCGTGGTACGCGGTGCCCGACGCGCGTCGCAACATGCAGCGGATCGTCGGCTGCCTGCACTTCATGCGCAGCGCGCTGCTCGACAAGGACGCGCCGTTCAACCGGCATCGCCATTGAAGATCGATGCGCGCGCAACGGGATCGTTGTTCCCGATGGAAATAAGCTCTACAGGCGCGGCGATTAATCTTTAAGCAGTGCGAGCCTATAGTTTCCTCACTGCCAGCGAGACTGGCACTCACCCAGGAGAAACAAAATGAAGCCGCTGCACCTCGCCCTCGTTGCCCTGTCGCTCACCGCTGCCGTCGCTCACGCGCAGCCGGCGCCGGCAGACGCCGCACCGCAACAGGCGAACCGCGCCGAGGCCGTCAAGGCCGCAGGCCGCGTCGATCGTGCGCAATCGAAGCAGGAAGACCCGAACGCATGCGTCGGCCCCGTCAGCTTCTGCAACATCTACTTCGGCAGCTGAGCATGACGCCGCGTCGTCACGGCCAGGCCCGCATCGCCCGCACCGCATGCATGACATGCGCGGGCGGACGGCGGTCCGGCCGATCGCCGCATCGCCGTCCCGCACCACGCCGCTTCGATTGAAGCGGCGCTTGCCGTTTCAGGCGCCGCGCCCCGGCCGCCAGCCCACTTCGCGTAACGCATCCAGCAAGCGCGCCCGCCCGAGCCCTTCGACCCGTGCCCCGCGCGACTCGACGTCGCCGCCCGCAACCAGCGCATTCACGATCGCTTCCTCGACCGCTTCCGCCGCCGCGACGAACAGCGCGGAAATGTGGTCGTTGTTGACCATCCGCACGTCGGTGCTCGGCGTGCCCTTGCTGCCGTAGTTCACCGCCGGCAAGCCGGCGTTGCCGGTCGCGAACGCGAGGAAGATGTCGCCGCTCGAATCCTCGGTGCCGCCGCCGACGCGGGCGAGCCCGACACTCGCGCGCTGCGCGAGACGCGTGCATTGATGCGGCAGCAACGGTGCGTCGGTCGCGATCGTGACGACGATCGACCCCATGCCGGCCTCGCCTTTCGCTTCGGCTTCGCGGAACGGCGAATGCACGTGCCGCAGCACCTCGCCGACCGGGTAGCCGGCCACGCGCAGCATCTCGCGCACGCCGTAGTTCGCCTGCACGAGCGCACCGACGGTCCAGCCGCCCGCATCGGCCGCCAGCACGCGCGACGCGGTGCCGATGCCGCCCTTGAACTCGTGGCAGATCATGCCCGTCCCGCCGCCCACGCCGCCTTCGGCGACCGGCCCCGGCTGGGCGGCGGCCAGCGCGCGCTGCACGTGCGCGGCGTTCACGTGCTGCCCCCAGATGTCGTTCAGCAGCCCGTCGTAGGTCTCCATCACGACCGGCATGCACCAGTACACGCGGCCGGCCGCCGCTTCCCGTTCGTTCGCGATCAGCGCGTCGCGCACCACGCCGACGCTGTGCGTGTTCGTATAGGCGATCGGCGTGGTCAGCAGGCCGGCTTCGCGGATCCATTCGAGCCCGGTCGCGTCGCCATTGCCGTTCAGCACGTGCACGCCCGCGAAGCACGGCGAATCGTGCGCGGCGCCCGCGCGCGGCTCGATCACGGTGACGCCGGTACGGATCGATGCGTCGCCGTTCTCGACGTTCAGCGTGCAATGCCCGACCCGCACGCCCGGTACGTCCGTGATCGCGTTGAAGCGGCCCGGCGTGCCGAGTCCGATGCGGATGCCGAGATCCCTCGTGCGCATGATGCAATTCCTCCTGTCTTTCGATGGTTCGGTGTATCGGTGCTGCCCGGTGTCGATCCGATGCTCAGAGCGCGCGGAATGCCGCGCTGTGGCGCGCCCACACCACGTACATCACGAGCGCCGCGGCCAGCAGCCCGGCGATGATGATCAGGTCGGTCGGCTTCGTCGCCGTCGCGAGCGTCGTGTAGAGCGTGTACGCGGCGCCCGCCACCGCGACGAGCGGCGTCACGGGCCACAGCGGCATCCGGTAATGATGCTCGACGTCGCGACGCACGAACCGGCTCGCCAGCGCGGCCAGCCCGACGACGAGGTAGATCAGCAGCAACAGGTCGACCGTGAACGCGGTCAGCTCGTCGAGGCTCGACACGAACACGAGCCCGGCCGACGGTATCGCGAGCGCGATCGTCGCGAGCCACGGCGATTCGAGGCGCGGATGGATCGTCGAGAACGCGCGGTTGCAGGTGCGCGACCAGAGCGCATGCCGGCCGCTGCTGTACAGCAGGCGGCCCATCGCGATCACGATCGCGATGATCGCGTTGAACACCGACAGGAAGATCCCGCCGCTGACCACGCGCGACACGGCCGGATTGCTCAGCGAGCGCACGACATAGCCGATCGGATCGCCGCTCTTCGTCAGTTCCGTCAGCGACGGTGCGCCCAGCACGATCGCGGTGAGCGGCACCAGCTCGACGACGAGGATCACGAGCAGCGAATAGATCACCGCCTTCGCGACGTTGCGGTTGCCGCCGCGCAAGTCTTCCGCGAGATAGGCGGCCGAGCCGAAGCCGTTGTAGCAGAAGATCGCGGTGCCGATCGCGGGCACGATGGCCGCGAGCGTTGCCGGCACCAGCGCGTTGCCGCTCGCGACGACCGGTGCGATCAGGACGTCGGCGCCGCGATGCGGCGATCCGAAGCCGAGCCCCGCGATCAGCATCAGCACGCCGATTTCGACGACCAGGAACGCACCGGTGATCCACGCATTCGTCTTGATGTTCAGCATGCCGAGCAGATAGCTGAGCAGCACGATCGTCAGCGCGACCGACTGGTTGCCGAAGTGCGTGCCGAGCGCGCTGTTCAGGTACGGCGCGGCGCCGCTCGCGAGCACGGCCGGGATGAACACGCTGACGGACAGCACCGTGATGAAGGTCAGGTAGCCGGGCAGCGTGCCGAACACGCGCTTGGCCATCACGTATTCGCCGCCCGCGCTGCGATGGGCGGCGCTGAGTTCCGCATAGCAGAGCGCGAACGCCAGCGCGAGCACGCCGCCGAGCACGAACGACAGCACCGCGCCACTGCCGGCCTGCTGGATCGCGAACGGCGCGATCACGAAGATCGAGCTGGCCGGGGTCACGCCCGATACGGTGATCATCACTGCGTCGCGCACGCTGAGCGTCTGCGACAGCGCGCACGGCACATCTTCCGTTGCAGAGGCCGCTTGCAGCGTGCCCGTCGATTCCGACATCATCGCCATTTCGTGCTCCTTTGTTCCTTTGCCGCCTTTTTTTGAACACCCATACTCGGGCCCGATTGATTGCGTGGCAGTCTAGGAAGCCAATTTCAGGACCGCTATTCCCCCTTCGTGTTACGCCCTTCCGGTGGTGGTATGGATCGTCTCTTTTCCGAAATCGCGATGCACCAGGCGCTCGGCCGCGCGATCGATCATCTCGGCCAACCGCGTTTCTGGCGGTTCCTCGTGCTGTTGCTCAACGAAATGGCGCCGTTCGACAACGCGCTCGCGACCGCGATCGGCCGCGACGGCGTGCCGCTCGTGCTCGACGAATACGACACGGGCGGCGCCGACACCGCGTCGCCGGTGCCGCTTTACCTGAACGGGTTATATCTGCTCGATCCGTTTCTGCAGGCCGCGCACGACGGGCTCGCCGACGGCTGCTACCGGCTCGAGGAAGTCGCGCCCGACCTGTTCCGGCAGAGCGAATATTTCCTCAGCTACTTTCGCGATGCGGTCGGCGACGACGAGATCCAGATTCTCGTGCGGCCGAACGCCGACACGCTGCTGTCGCTGTCGCTCGGTGCGTCGACGCGCTTCGACGTCGAGCCGCTCGGCAAGCTGACGGCCGCGATGCCGTGGGTGCTCGCCGTTATCCGCCAGCATTGGCGGCTGGTGGGCGATGCCGCGCGCGCCACGCCCGACGCGGACCTCGGCGCGCGCGTCGAGCAGGCGCTCGCGCGCTTCGGCGCGGGTGTGCTGACCGATCGCGAGATGGCGATCGCACGCATGGTGCTGCGCGGCAATTCGTCGAAGGCGATCGCGGAACGGCTCGCGATATCACCCGAAACGGTGAAGGTGCATCGGCGGCACCTTTACGCGAAGCTCGGAATCTCGTCGCAGCCGGAGCTGTTTTCGCGGTTCATTCAGGCGCTGGGGGAAAACGACGCAGCCGGTTGAGCGGCGCGCGCGCCGTCGACCGGCGACGCCCCGGCAGGCAGCCCTTCGCGGGCGGCTCGCGACGGCGAAACGTCAGCTTCGCGCCGCGCGATCGCGTTCACGTGCCCGATTCGATGAACCCGCCATCCGGCGCCGGGTGCGGCACGTACCAGCCGAAATACACCTCGGCCTCGACGATCCGGCCATCGCGCACGCGCAACCGTTCGGCATTGCGGAACCGCCTGCCGGCGGTCGTGACGGCTTCGTATACGACGTACACGTATTCGCCGTGCACAGCGACGTCGACGAATTCGAAACTGGCGAGCATCGCGCTGTTCGGCCAGCAGCGCGCCAGATACGCGTCGCGATCGAGCCGGTTGTCGAGCGGGCTCGTGAAATGGAAGTCCGGCGCGATCAGCGCTTCGATCGCGTCGCGGTCCTTGTCGACATACGCGCGATAGCTGGCGCGCGCTACATCGCCTGGATCCTCAAGCATCGTCATCACCTCCCGGAAGGATCGGCGCGAGCCGGGCTCGCGCTGACGGAAATATTCCGGCGGAATCCGCGCGATGTCATCCACGCAAACCCGTATCGGGGTCGTTGCCGCCGCAACGCATGCGCGGCGTACGTTCGGGGACGGATGCGGAATACCCGGGCACGACGACGATCGTCGCGCCGTTGCGCGCGGCGTGCAGGCCGCCGATATGCCCCCGATCTTCTCGCAGCCCCGCCAAAAACCGCCTATCGTGAATAAGGCGCTCCATTTGCCGCCAGTCGCCCGGGCGTCGCTCACGCGGGCGGGCGGCGACGGCGCCGTGCTCCGGCACCATTCATCGCGATTCCGGCGCACGCTCGCCCGTGCACGCGATCGCGGCCGCCCACCGGATTATCAGGAGGCACTCATGAAAGCCGCGCTGCTCGTCAGCTCCGCCCTGCTCGCCATTGCGTCAGCTTCGGCCACGGCCCAGGGTTCCATCACGAAGGAAGAAAACGGCGCACTCGTCGCCGCGAACGGGATGACCGTCTACACGTTCGACAAGGACAAGCCCAACGCCGGCACCAGCGCCTGTTCGGGCCCATGCGAAACCCTCTGGCCGCCGTACAAGGCCAGCGCGACCGACGTACCGGTCGGCCCCTACACGATCGTCAAGCGCGACGACGGCAGCCCGCAATGGGCATACAAGGGCAAGCCGCTGTACTTCTACTCGAAGGACATGAAACAGGGCGAACGCAACGGCGACAACTTCAAGAACGTGTGGCACGTGGTCGCGCCTTGAGCCTGCTTTCGCCGCGTTCCGCGCGTTTTGCGGGGACGTAAAAAAGCCCGCCTCCGATCGTCGATCGGGGCGGGCCGCGGCGGCGCCTCACGTCGCGCCGGCTGCATGCAGCCGGCGCGCACGTCGACTCAGCGGTTCGACGGGAAGCTGAACACCGTCCCTTCGCGCACGCCGGCCGACGGCCAGCGCTGCGTGATCGTCTTGCGCTTCGTGTAGAACCGCACCGCATCCGGGCCGTAGGCGTGCAGATCGCCGAACAGCGAACGCTTCCAGCCGCCGAACGAGTGGTACGCGACCGGCACCGGCAGCGGCACGTTGATGCCGACCATGCCGATCTGGATGTTGTCGCTGAAGTAGCGCGCCGCCTCGCCGTCGCGCGTGAACAGGCACGTGCCGTTGCCGTATTCGTGCGCGTCGATCAGCGCCATCGCGTCGTCGAGCGACTTCAGGCGGATCACGCCGAGCACCGGCCCGAAGATCTCGTGCTGATAGATCGGCATGCCGGGCTTCACGTTGTCGAACAGGCACGGGCCGAGGTAGTAGCCGCCGTCGTGACCGTCGACCTTCACGCCGCGACCGTCGACGACGAGCGTCGCGCCCGCTGCCACGCCCGCTTCGACGAAACCCGTCACCTTCTCGAAATGCTGCTGCGTGACGAGCGGGCCCATGTCGACGCCCGCGCCGTTGCCCGGGCCGACCTTCATCTTCTCGATCTCGGCCTTCAGCCCCGCGACGACCTGGTCGCCCGTTTCGTCGCCGATCGCGACGACGAGCGGAATCGCCATGCAGCGCTCGCCGCACGAGCCGTACGCGGCGCCCATCAGCGCGTTCACCGCGTTGGGGATATCGGCATCCGGCATCACGACCGCGAAGTTCTTCGCGCCGCCGAGCGCCTGCACCCGCTTGCCGTGCGCGCAGCCGGTCGCGTAGATATATTCGGCGATCGGCGTCGAGCCGACGAAGCTCACCGCCTTCACGCGCGGATCGGCCAGGATCGTGTCGACCGCTTCCTTGTCGCCGTTCACGACGTTCAGCACGCCCGGCGGCAGGCCGGCTTCGAGCGCGAGCTCGGCCATGCGCAGCGTCGACGACGGCGTGCGCTCCGACGGCTTCAGCACGAACGTGTTGCCGCATGCGACGGCCATCGGCCACATCCACAGCGGCACCATCACCGGGAAGTTGAACGGCGTGATGCCGGCGGCAACGCCGAGCGCCTGGAACTCGCTCCACGAATCGATCGCGGGACCGACGTTCTTGCTGTGCTCGCCCTTCAGCAGTTCGGGCACATAGGACGCGTATTCGACGTTCTCGATCCCGCGCTGCAGTTCGCCCATCGCATCGGCGAGCACCTTGCCGTGCTCGGCCGTGATCAGCGCGCACAATTCTTCCGCGTGCTCCTCGAGCAGCGTCTTGAAGCGGCTCATCACGCGGGCACGCTTCAGCGGCGGCGTGTTGCGCCATGCCGGGAACGCGGCCTGCGCGGACGCGATCGCGGCTTCGACGGTCAGCTTGTCGGCGAGCGCGACGCTCTTGTGCGACTCGCCGGTGGCCGGGTCGAACACCGGCTGGACCCGGCTGCCGCCGTCGACGCGCTTGCCGTCGATCAGGTGGCCGACGGTGGAGGTCACATTGCTGTCGTGTTTCATGTCTGGAGCTCTTTCGTGAATTCGGTTGTCGCTGCGGGCGAGCAGTGGCTCAATCCACTTCGTTCAGCGCGTCGGACAGCGCGTTGACCAGGTTGTCGATCTCGCGCTTCTCGGCGATGAACGGCGGCGCGAGCTGGATCGTGTCGCCGCCGTAGCGCACGTAGAAGCCCTTCGCCCAGCAGCGCATCGCGATCTCGTACGGGCGCCGTGCCGGCTCGCCCGGCAGCGCGGCGATCGTCAGGCCGGCGGCCAGCCCGTAGTTGCGGATGTCCGCGACGTGACGCTGGCCCTTCAGCCCGTGCACGGCCGCCTCGAAATGCGGCGCGAGATCGCGCACGCGGGCCACCGCGTCTTCCTTCACCAGCAGGTCGAGCGCCGCGACGCCGGCCGCGCACGCGACCGGGTGCGCCGAATACGTGTAGCCGTGCGGGAACTCGAGCATGTACTCGGGGCCGCCCGCGGCCATGAACGTGTCGTAGATTTCCTTCGTCGCGATCACGCCGCCGAGCGGCTGCACGCCGTTCGTCACCTGCTTCGCGAAGTTCATGATGTCCGGCACCACGCCGAAGGCGTCGGCGCCCGTCATCGCGCCGGCCCGGCCGAAGCCCGTGATGACCTCGTCGAAGATCAGCAGGATGTCGTGCGCGGTACAGATGTCGCGCAGGCGCTTCAGATAGCCCTTCGGCGGCACGACCACGCCCGCCGAACCGGAGAACGGTTCGACGATCACGGCCGCGATGTTCGACGCGTCGTGCAGCGCGATCAGCTCGAGCAGGCGGTCGGCCAGCTCCGCGCCGTGTTCCGGCATGCCGCGCGAGAACTTGTTCTCGGCCAGTTGCGTATGCGGCAGGAAATCGGCGTCGAGGCCCTGGCCGAACAGCTTGCGGTTCGGCCCGATCCCGCCGACCGAGATGCCGCCGAAGTTCACGCCGTGGTACCCCTTCTCCCGGCCGATCAGGCGCGTCTTCGTGCCCTTGCCCTTCGCACGCCAGTACGCGCGGGCCAGCTTCAGCGACGTGTCGGCCGCTTCCGAGCCCGAGCCCGTGAAGAACACGTAGTCGAGCCCGGCCGGCGTCAGTTCCTTGATCTTGTTGGCGAGCTCGAACGATTTCGGATGGCCGAACTGGAAGGCCGGCGCGTAGTCGAGCTGCGCGACCTGACGGCTCACGGCTTCGACGATTTCCGTGCGGCCGTGACCGAGGCCCGTGCACCAGAGGCCCGACAGGCCGTCGAAGATCTTGCGGCCTTCGCCGTCGGTGTAATACGCGCCCTTGCCGGACACGATCAGGCGCGGATCGGCCTTGAACTGGCGATTGGCCGTGAACGGCATCCAGTGCGCGTCGAGCCATGCGGCGTCGGTGCGGAGGTTCGTGTCGTCGTGCTGCGCGGTGGTGATGTCGGTCATGTCGGTCGGCGCGGCGCGCCCCTCCTTCTCGTATTGATATTGCGCATTGTCGGGACGCCAATTAGTCTTTTGAATATCGCAATATCAATGTTCACTTGCGCAACTATGCAAGCAAAGAAACCGAAGAGCCGCGCGTTGCTCGGGCAGCTCAGCGACATGGATCTCCGCCTGCTGCGGGTCTTCAAGGGCGTCGTGCAGTGCGGCGGGATGGCCGCCGCCGAACTGGAACTGAATATCGGCATCTCGACGATCAGCCGGCACGTGAAGGATCTGGAGACGCGGCTCGGCCTCGTGCTGTGCCGGCGCGGCCGCGCAGGCTTCACGCTGACGCCCGAAGGACAGACGGTGTACGAGGAAACGCTGCGACTGCTCGCGTCGATGGAGGCATTTCGCAGCAGAATCGATGGTATTCACGACAAGATGGGCGGAGAACTGCACATCGCGGTGTTCGACAAGACGGCGACCAACCCGCATGCGCGCCTGGGCGACGCGATTCGCCAGTTCGCGGACGAAGCGCCGGACGTCGCGCTGAACCTGCACGTCGCGTCGATCAACGAGGTCGAGCGCGGGGTCATCGACGGCAGCTACCACGTCGGGATCATTCCCGCGCACCGCAACTCGGGCAGCCTCGTGTATTCGGCGCTGTTCGACGAACGGATGCTGCTCTACTGCGGCCGCCAGCATCCGCTGTTCGACGCGCCGCACGGCAAGCTCACGTGGACGACGATCCGCCACCACGCGTTCGCGGGGCTCGGCTTCCATTCGCCGAACATGGAACTCAGCCATCGCGCGAAGCTCACGCGCAGCGCGACCGCGTCGGACCAGGAATCGATTGCAACGCTGATCCTGTCGGGCCGCTATCTCGGCTTCCTGCCCGATCACTACGCGGAGAGTTTCGAAAACAAGGGGCTGATGCAGCCGATCGCGCCGCACCGGTTCAATTACCGGTGCCGGTTCGTAAGCCTGCTGCGACGCTCGCCGCGGCCGTCGCGGGCGGCGCTGCTGTTCCAGTCGTGCCTCGAAGTCGCGCATGCGGCGGTGTTGCCGGCCGCGTAACGGCGGCTTCGGCTCCGGTTTCGTTCAGGCCCCGTCGTCGGCCGCGCGCGGCTGCGCACGCTTGCGCGTGACGAAATGGGTCGCGACGAGCGCCGCGGCAAAGCCCGACGCCGCGCCGACGCCGAGCGCCCAGCGCGGGCCGAGGTGGTTCGCGACCCAGCCCGCCACCGGCGCGCCGATCGGCGTGCCGCCCAATGCAACCGCGAGGCGCAGCGCCATCACGCGGCCGCGCATCGCCGGCTCGGTGGAGAGCTGCATCAGGCTGTTGGTGGAGTTCATGAAGGTGATCGCGGCGATCCCGGTCAGCACCAGCGCGGCGGCGAACGACCAGTAGCCGGGCGCCAGCGCGGCGAACGCGCAGCCGAGCCCGAACAGCGTCGCGCCGATCCACAGATGGCGAAACCGCGGTTGCTCGCGGCGCGCGGCGAGCAGCGCGCCCGAGATCGTGCCGACCGCCATCATCGACGACAGGAAGCCGAACCCGCGCGCATCGACGTGAAACACGCTGGCGGCCATCGTCGAAATGAACAACTGGAAATTGAGCCCGAACGTGCCGATCAGGAACAGCATCACGAGGATCGCCGTCAGGTCCGGGCGGTGCCATACGTAGCGGAATCCGTCGAGCAGGCTGCCGCGCGAGCGGCCTGCCCGTACGTTCGTGCGCAATTCGTCTTCCCGAAGCCGCGACAGCGACGCCAGCACCGCGAAGAAGCTGAGCCCGTTCGCGAGAAACGCCCAGCCGGTGCCGACCGATGCGATCAGGAAGCCGGCCGCCGCCGGGCCGACCATCCGCGCGGCGTTGAACGACGTCGAATTGAGCGCGACCGCGTTCGCGAGCTCGCGGTCGCCGACGAGTTCCGCGACGAAGGTCTGCCGCACCGGCGCGTCGAACGCCGACGCGCAGCCGAACAGGAACGCGAACACATACACGTGCTCGAGCCGCACGGCGCCGGTGACCGTCAGCACGCCGAGCACGAGCGCCAGCGCACCCATCAGCGCCTGCGTGGCCATCAGCAGCTTGCGCTGGTCGAAGCGGTCGGCCGCATAGCCGGTCCACGGCAACAGCAGCAATTGCGGGCCGAACTGCAGCGCCATCACCGTGCCGACCGCCGATGCGTCGTGATGCGTGAGCTGCGTGAGGACGAGCCAGTCCTGCGCGGTGCGCTGGATCCATGTGCCGATGTTCGACACCAGCGAGCCGATCGCCCACACGCGATAGTTGAAGCTGCGAAGCGAGCGAAATACGCCCGCGGCCGGCACGCTCATCGCCGCACCCGGCCGGGCGCGTTGCCGCCGTGCAGTTCGCCGAAATGCCGCGCGAGGAACAGGCCGAGCACGAGGATGCCGAGCCCGAACGCCGCCGCGTCGGCGGTGATCTTCAGGTCGAAATCGCCGACCCGGCGCACGAGCGCATAAGCAATGACGAGGTTCACGACGCCCCACACCACGTTCACGGTGGACGACGACAGCCCGCGCCCGGGCGGATGCGCGAACGGCGTCTGGAACGGCTCGCCGCGCAGCCCGCTGACGAGATGCGGCACGGCGTTCGCGAGACACGCGCCGCCGAAGAAGTACGACACGAGATGCAGGAAGTTCATGAGCGGGCCATCCTTTCGGCGAGCGGGTCGATACGGTTTACGGACGCGCCGGGTCCCGGAATTCGGCGAGCCGCTGCAGCAGCTTCACGGCCGCCGCGAGCTCCGCCTGTTCCGCCGCCGACAATTGCGCGTGCAGCGCACGGAACAGCCAGTCGTCCTTGGCCGCGCGGTTCGCTTGCAGCACCTTGCGGAAACCGGGCGTGAGCGCGATCAGCGTCTGCCGGCCATCGGTCGGATCGGGCGCGCCGGCGACCGCGCCGAGCGCCTCCAGCGTCGCGACCGTCACGCGCATCGACTGCGGGCGCACGCTTTCGGCCCGTGCAAGCGCCGATACGGTCGCCGGGCCGTCGCGATCGAGCCGCAGCAGCACCGATTTCTGCGACGACGTGAGGTCGTTCGGATGGGTCTGCTCCCGCATCCGCCGCATCAGCTTGCCAACCGAGATGCGAAGTTCGCCGGCGAGACCGGCCAGTGGGAGCGTGTCGGCGGGAGGCGATGGCGAGTTCATGAATTCAAGATAGCACATCGACAGTCAAACTGTGCAGTTTGACTGTATATTCCGTCGCGCAAGAATCGGCCTGCCGCGCACGCTTTCGGCGCGACGCCGCGCCCCGTTCGGCCGCGCGATTCGCCTCTGCGATAATGCGGGCTTCCCGTTTCCGCCCGACTTCCGCCATGACGCAGCCGTCCGCCCCGCCCTCCACCGACCTGCCGCCGATCTCGTGCCTGCCCGGGGACGCGCTGCCGTGGCTGCCGATGAGCGCCGACCTGCCGGGGCTCGCGATCAAGTACCTGCACATCAACGCGGCCGAGGACACGCTGACCGCGCTGCTCAAGATGCCGGCAGGCGGCACGCTGCCGCGCCACCGTCACGACGGCGAGGTGTTCGTCCATACGCTGCAGGGTGCGTGGCGCTACCGCGAATACGACTGGGTCGCGCACGCCGGTTCGACGGTGCTCGAACCGGCCGGCTCCGTGCATACGCCGGAAACGCTCGGCGCGCCGGGCGAGGACGTGATCACGCTGAACGTGATGCGTGGCGACCTCGTGCTGCTCGACGACGACGGCCGCGAAACGGCGCGCGAGAACTGCCGCGTCGCGCTGCTGCGCCAGCGCAAGCATGCGCGTACGGCGCCGGAGGCGGCCACGGCGTTCGTGACGCGGTAAGACTCGAGACGGGCGTCGGCGCGGCGCGATCCGCGCAATGCGGCGCACCCGGTCGCCGGGATGGCCACCGGCGTACTTCGCACGCGTCGCTGGCCGCCCCGCTCGTTATCGAAAACGCCTGAAAAACCGCCGAATATCGTCGGCGAGCAAATCCGGCTCTTCCATCGCCGCGAAATGGCCGCCGCTCGGCATGTCGGTCCACTGCGCCACGTCGAATACGCGTTCGAGCCAGCTGCGCGGCGGACGGCTGATCTCCTTCGGAAAGCGCGCGAACGCGACAGGCACCGCCATGCGTTGTCCGGCCGCGAAGCGCATCGGCTGCAGCCGGTTTTCCCAATACATCTGCATCGACGAGCCAATGCAGCCGGTGAACCAGTAGAGCGAGATGCCGGTCAGCAGCGTGTCGTGCGAAAACCGCCGCGCGACGTCGCCGTCGCAATCGCTCCACGCACGGAATTTCTCGGCGATCCACGCCGCCAGCCCGAGCGGCGAATCGTTGAGCGCGACGGCCAGCGTCCGAGGCTTCGTCATGTGGACATACGCGTACCCGCCTTCCAGCGCCGCCCAATCGCCACGCTGCTTCAGGAATGCCTGCTCGTCGTCGGTCAGCGGCCGCGCGGCGTCCATCGGCGGTTCGTAGCTGCCGGGCAGATAGTTCAGATGGACGCCGTCGACCACGCCCTCGTGCCGCGCGCCGAGCGCGACCGACACGCCCGCGCCCAGGTCGCCGCCCTGCGCACCGAAGCGTCGATAGCCGAGGCCGGCCATCAATTCCGCCCAGCAGTCGGCGACCTGCAGCGCCGACGTGCCGGGTGCCGCCGGTGCCGGAGAAAACAGGAAGCCGGGCAGCGACGGCGCGACGATGTCGAATGCGTCGTCCGGATCGCCGCCGAACGCGGCCGGATCGCACAGGCGATCGATCAGCGCATGGAATTCGAATGCGGAGCCGGGCCAGCCGTGCGTGACGACGAGTGGATAGGGTTTCGGCCCCGTGCCTCGCCGATGCACGAAATGCACGCGCCGGCCGCCGACGTCCGCGACGAACTGCGGCAGCCGGTTCAGCGCGCGTTCCGCCGCACGCCAGTCGAACCCGTCGGCCCAGTACGCGGCCAGCTCACGCAGCCACGTGCCGTCGACGCCCTGCTGCCACGGCTCGGCGGGCGTCAGGTTCGGCGGGCGGGTGTCGCGCAGGCGTCGACGCAGGTCGTCAAGTGCCTGGTCGGGTATTGCAACGTCGAACGGTTCGGCATACATCGTGTTTCCTCGCGAAACATATCGACGAGATTCTGCGCGATTTTCCCGACCCGCGCAGGCGTGCGGCTGCGCGTCAGCCCGTTTCCCGCTGGCCCGCACGCGCATCGCGCCGCAGCGCCTGCGGCGGCACGCCGAACCCGCGCACGAACGCGTCGCGCATGTGCCGGCGGTCGCGAAAACCGTTCTCCTTCGCGATCACGTCGAGCGGATGGCGGCTCTGTTCGATCATCAGCCGCGCCGATTCGAGCCGCAGCCGCTCGATCGCCTTCGCCGGCGACTGCCCGGTTTCGAGCGTAAACACGCGGCTGAACTGGCGCGGGCTCAGGTGCACGGCCTCGGCCAGCGCCTCGACGGTCAGCGCGCGGCCGAGATTCCGCCGCGCGTAGTCGAGCGCGTTCTGGATCCGGTCGGATTTCGGCGCAAGCTCGAGCATTTCCGAATGCTGCGACTGGCCGCCGGCGCGGCGCTGATGCATCACCAGCTTGTGCGCGACCGACCGCGCGGCGTCGGCGCCGAGGTCCTTTTCCACCATCGCGAGCGCGAGATCGAGGCCGGCCGTCATCCCGGCCGACGTCCAGATCGGACCGTCGACGATGAAGATCCGGTCGTCCTCGACGCGAATCTCCGGGTAGTGCCGCTGCATGTCCCGGCCGAACGCCCAGTGGGTGGTCGCGCGGCGCTGCGCGAGCAGCCCGGCCTCGGCCAGCACGAACGCGCCCGTGCAGATGCCGGCGATCCGCCGCGCCTGCCCGTTCGCGCGGCGCAGGTAAGCAACGACACCGGCCGGCGCCGGCGCGGCGAGCGGATCGTTGACGCCCGCGACGATCCACGTATCGACGCCGAGCCGCCCGCGCAGCGCGCGCGTGGCGACCGTCAGCCCGAGCGACGAGCGCACGTCGCCGCCGTCGACCGAATAGCTGTCCATCGCGTAGAACGGCGCGTCCATCCCCATGTTCGCGTACTCGAACACCGACTGCGCGGCGAGCGCCATGATCTGAAAGCCGTCGCTGATCAGAAAGCCGATTCGGTGCATCTGCGTTCTCCGGTTTCGTGCCCAATGGCCCGATGTCCGAAATCATACCCATCTACGTCATTTGTGTCGCCGCGCTTCGAGGCCAGAATGCCTTCACGCCATCCGGCCATCCTCATTGAAACGGAGTACATCATGACGCAAGCACATCGCGGTACCGCTGTCATTACCGGCGCGTCGTCGGGCATCGGCGCCGTCTACGCGGACCGCCTCGCGCGCCGCGGCTACGACCTGATCCTGGTCGCGCGCAGCCGCGACCGGCTGAGCGCCCTCGCCGACCGCATCACGAACGACACGCAGCGCGGCGTCGAGATCGTCGACGCGGACCTCAACGACCGCGCGGCGCTCGCCGCCGTCGAAGCGAAGCTGAAACAGGACGCGAGCATCACGCTGCTCGTGAACAACGCGGGCATCGGCACGCATGCGCCGCTGCTCGACAGCGACGTCGACGCGATGACGCGGATGATCGACCTGAACGTGACCGCGCTCACGCGGCTGACCTATGCGGCCGTGCCCGGCTTCGTCGCGCGCGGCCGCGGCGCGGTGATCAACATTTCGTCGATCGTCGCGATCTCGCCGGAAACGCTGAATGGCGTGTACGGCGGCAGCAAGGCGTTCGTGCTCGCGTTCAGCCAGTCGCTGCATCACGAGCTCGCCGACAAGGGCGTGCAGGTGCAGGCCGTGCTGCCCGGCGCGACGGCCACCGATTTCTGGCAGACGGGCGGCCTGCCGCTCGAGCATCTGCCGAAGGAAATCGTGATGACGGCGCCGGACATGGTCGATGCGGCGCTGGTCGGGTTCGATCGCGGCGAGCTCGTGACGATCCCGTCGCTGCACGCGGGCGACGAATGGGACGCGTACGAGGCCGCGCGCCGCACGATGGCGCCGCACCTGTCGGCCGATACGCCGGCCCCGCGCTACACCGCGGCGCGCTAGCTGCCGGCGGGGCCTGCGCCGCGCGGTGCGGCGCGCACGCCCAGCAGCATCGCGACCGCGCACGCGGCCAGCAAACCGGCGATCATCAGCATCGCCGAATCCATGCTGCCCGTGCGCGTGCGGATCACGCCGACGATCCACGGCGTGATCATTCCGCTCGACACGCCGATGCTGCTGATCAGCGCGATCCCGCCGGCCGCGCCGGCCCCCGCGAAATACGCGGACGGCACGGCCCAGAACACCGGATGCGCGGCGAAGATCAGCATCGCCGCGATCGACAGCAACGCCATCATCGCGACGATGCTCGGCAGGTGCAGCGTCAGCAACGCGAGCGCCAGCGCACCGCCGAACGCGCATGCGGCGAAATGCCGGCGCCGTTCGCGCTTGCGGTCGGAGCGCCGCGCGATCGCGATCAGGCCGGCCGCGCCGATCGCGTTCGGCACGATCGACAGCAGGCTGATGTGCACGACGTCGTGAATGCCGAATTCGCGAATCATCAGCGGCATCCAGAACAGCAGCATCAGCAGCGCGGTCGTCAGCGAGAAATAGATGAACGCGAACAGATAGGTGCGCGGCTCGGCCAGCACCTGCCGCAGCGAAGCAGCCGCGTGCGCGGGCGCATCGGCGCGATCGGCGGCGAGGTCGGCCGCGAGCCGCTGCCGGTCGTCGTCGGACAGCCAGCGCGCGTGTTCGGGGCGGTCGCACAGCCAGAACCATGCGATCGCGCCGAGCAGGACCGCGGGCGCGCCCTCGATCGCGAACATCCATTGCCAGCCGTGCAGCCCGAGCACGCCGGCCATCCCGCGCATCAGCCAGCCCGACAGCAGCCCGCCGACCATCCCGGCCGCCGCGACGCCCGCATAGAAGATCGACAGCACCGATGCGCGCCGGCGCGCCGGATACCAGTACGTCAGATAGAACACCACCCCGGGGAAGAAGCCGGCTTCGAACAGCCCGAGCAGGAACCGCAGCACGTAGAACTGCTTCGCGCTGTCGACGGTGATCATCGCGACCGACACCGCGCCCCACAGGACCATGATCCGCGCGAACGTGCGGCGCGCGCCGAAGCGGCGCAGCAGCGCGTTGCTCGGCACCTCGAACAGCACGTAGCCGACGAAGAACAGCACCGCGCCGAGGCTGTACATCGCGTCGGTCAGCCCGAGATCCTGCCGCATCTGCAACTGCGCGAAGCCGATGTTGCTGCGATCGAGAATCGACACGATGTAACAGACGAACAGGAACGGCACGATCCGGATGCCGATGCGGCGGTACAGCGCGTCGTTGCCGGACGCGGCGGAACCGGACGCGGCCGCGTGCGCGGCGTCCGCTTGCAGGGGGATGGACATCGATCGTCTCCTCGATGGATGCGAATACGGGCCGGACGGGAAACGCGACGCCGACGTTCAGCCGCGCCGGGCGGATTCGCCCTTCACGCCGACCATCAGCGCCACGCCGCTCGCGACCAGCAGCGCGGCCAGCAGATACACGGCGAGATCCATGCTGCCCGTGCGCGTGCGGATCATCCCGATCACCCACGGGCTGACGATGCCGCTCGTGATCCCGATGCTGCTGATCAACGCGATCCCGGCCGCGGCCGCGTTGCCGGACAGGTAGCGGGTCGGCACGGCCCAGAAGATCGGCAGCGCGGCGAAGATCAGCGTCGCCGCGATCGACAGGCACGCGAGCATCGCCGCGAAGCTGTGCAGGTGCAGCGTCAGCGCCGCGAGCGCGAGGCCGCCGCCGATCGTGCAGCACGCGAAGTGCTTGCGGCGCTCGCCGGTGCGGTCCGAGCGGCGCGCGATCAGCACCAGCCCCACCGCGCCCACCGCATTCGGCACGACCGTGTAGAGGCTCACGGCCACGACGTCGGTCACGCCGAAGTCGCGGATCATCAGCGGCATCCAGAAGTTGAGCGTCAGCGATGCGCAGGTCAGCGAGAAATAGATGAACGCGAACAGGTACACGCGCGGATTCGCGAGCGCGGCCAGCACGCTGCGCCCGTCGTGTGCATTGCCGTGTGTGCGGCCTTCGGCGCACAGCGCGGCGACGCGCGCCTTTTCGTCGGCCGTGAGCCACGTCGCGTCCCGCGGCCGGTCGACGAGGAGC
Organism: Burkholderia sp. AU17457; assembly: GCF_002223255.1. Lineage (NCBI taxonomy): Bacteria > Pseudomonadati > Pseudomonadota > Betaproteobacteria > Burkholderiales > Burkholderiaceae > Burkholderia > Burkholderia sp. AU17457. The sequence continues at coordinate 1,083,675 of NZ_NKFB01000005.1, read as the reverse complement.
GTGAACGCGGCGAATGCGAGCAGGATCGCCGGCGCACCTTCGATCGCGAACATCCACTGCCAGCCGTGCAGCCCGAGCACGCCACTCATGTCGCGCATGATCCAGCCGGACAGCAGCCCGCCGAGCACGCCGGCCACCGCGACGCCCGCGAAGAACACGGAGATCGCGGCCGCACGCCGGTTCGCGGGGAACCAGTAGGTCAGGTACAGCACGATGCCGGGGAAGAAGCCGGCCTCGAACACGCCGAGCAGGAAGCGCAGCACGTAGAAATGCGACGGCTGCGACACGAACATCATCCCGGTCGACGCGAGGCCCCACAGCAGCATGATCCGCGTGAACGTGCGGCGCGCGCCGAACCGCGCGAGCAGCATGTTGCTCGGCACTTCGCAGAACACGTAGCCGACGTAGAACACCGCGGCGCCGAGGCCGTACATCGCATCGCTGAAGCCGAGATCGTGCTTCATCTGCAACTGCGCGAAGCCGATGTTGATGCGGTCGAGAAACGACACGACGTAGCAGAGGAACAGGAACGGAACGATCCGCCACGCGATCTTGCGGAACAGCAGCGCATCGCCGGATGCGGAAGTCGGCGCCGAAGCGCTCGCGTGCGCGAGCGTCGCTTCGGCGGGAAGCGATTGGGGCATGTCTCTCTCCAAACGGGCCGCGCGATATCGAGCGCGCGGCAGTCTCCGAGGGCGTGCGTGCGCCCTGCTTTCTTGTGAGACCGGATACGGCTGCCGGCGCCGCGGCGCGATGCCGCCGCGGATGCCGCAACCCTCAGTGAAACGGCGGGACGATCATGCGAACGCCGCCCCGCCGCCGCGTGCCATTCACTCCTGCAGCGCGGCCCACATGTCCTTGTCGCGCTGCGCGGTCCAGATGCGCGGATGCGCGATGCCGCTCGCTTCGTCGAACGCGCGCGACACGTCGAACGGCAAACAGTGCTCGTAGATGAACACGTGGCCGAACTTCGGGTCCATCGCCTCGCGCGTGAGCGCCATCGCCGCCTTCAGGTCGAGATTGCGCTCGACGGCCTTGCGGCCCTGCGCGAGCAGCGTCGTGACGAAATCCTTCGTGTAGTCGAGGCCCTTGTTCACGTCGGCCGGATTCAGCAGCGCGGGGCCGCGGCCCGGCACGAGCTTCTCGGCGCCAAGCGCGCGCAGCGCCTCGAGCGTGGCCGGCCACTGTTCGAGCTGCGCGTCGCCGCAATAGCAGGCCGCGTCGTATTCGACGAGGTCGCCCGAGAACAGCACCTTCTGCGACGGCAGCCACACGATCGTGTCGCCCTTCGTGTGGCCCGAGCCGACGTGCATGATCTTCACTTCGAGCTTGCCGAGGAACAGCGTGATCTCGCGCTCGAACACGAGCGTCGGCCAGGTCAGGCCCGGCACCGTCTCGACGCCGGCGAACAGGCGCGGGAAGCGCTCGATCTCCGACTTCATGTCCGCCTCGCCGCGCTCGACGATCATCTCGTACGTGCCGCGGCTCGCGATCACGTGCTGCGCGCCTTCGTCGAAGTACGCGGACGCGCCGAGCACGCGCACCGCATGGTAGTGCGACAGCACGACGTGCTTGATCGGCTTGTCGGTCACGCTGCGGATCTTCGCGATCAGGTCCTGCGCCATCGCGGGCGTCGCGGTCGTGTCGACGATCAGCACGCTGTCGTCGCCGATGATCACGCCCGAGTTCGGGTCGCCTTCGGCTGTGTATGCGTACGCGTTCTCGGACAGCTTCGTCCAGGTGACTTTCTTCTCTTCCAGATCGGCTTGGGAGGCGAATGCTTTGGCCATTGTGCGTTCCGTGGCTGCGAGCCATGTGTTGAGGGGAATGGGCTGATCATCTGCCTGCACCCAATATTTGTCAATGGCAAATACACTTGTTATTGTCTAATGCGGGTAAACCTCCGGGCTGGCGCTGAAAACGGCGTCGGATACCATGCGGGGTTTCGTCAAACGGAAGAATCATCGCGTGCAGAACCACGAAGTCAGCGCGGACGACGCGCCGCCCAAGGCGCAACGCGGCATCCAGAGTGTCGAGGTCGGCGGCCGGCTGCTCGACGCGTTCGCGCGCCGGCGCAAGCCGCTCGGGCTGTCGGAGCTGGCCGCGGCGGCCGACCTCTCCACCGCGCAGGCGCACACCTATCTCGTGAGCCTGACGCGGCTCGCGCTGGTGAAGCGCGATGCGATCACCGGCGACTACGAGCCGGGCCCGCTGTCGCTGCGGCTCGGGCTGATGTCGATCGAGCGCCAGCCGGCCTACCGCGCGACGCTGCCGCATGCGGCGCGGCTCGCGGAAACGGTCGGCCTGAGCGTCGCGCTGTCGGTGCCGGGCGTGCTCGGCCCGACGATCGTGCGCATCGAGCACGGCGGCTATCCGCTGCACGTGAACCTGCACGTCGGTTCGGTGATGTCGCTCGACACCACGGCGACCGGCCGGGTGTTCCGCGCGTTCGGCGACGCCGCGCAAATCAACGCGATGGCGGCCAGCCAGGCCGGCGCGGGCGAGACGCTCGCCGGCGCCGAACGCGCGCCACGCGCGCCGGGCCCCGACGCGCAACACGTCGACCTCGACGCGATCCGCGCGCGCGGCATCGAACGCAGCATCGACCGGCCGAGCCCGGGCGTCAGCGGGATGTGCGTGCCCGTCCTCGATGCGCACGGGCGCCTGCAGCTCGCGTTGACGGTCATCGGGTCGACGGGCTCGATCGATGTCGACTGGAACGGCCCGATCGCCGCGGCGTTGCGCGACGCGGCGCGGCAGGCCACCGCGTCGCTCGGCGCGGTGCGTGCGGAACCGGCGCCCGCACCGGCGTCGGGTCCCGCGCGCGTACCGCCGGCGCTGGCCGACGACGCGAAGGCGCAGCGCGGAATCAATGCGCTCGACAGCACCGGCGACCTGCTACTCGCGCTGGTGTCGGCGGGCCGCGCGCTGCCGCTGCGCGATCTCGCGACGGCGGCCGGCATGCCTGCGGCGAAGGCGTTTCCGCATCTGGTCAGCCTGCAGAAGATCGGCCTGCTGAGCCGCGACGAAGCCGGTTGCTTCGACGGCGGCCCGCTCGCGCAGGCGCTCGGCCTGATTGCGATGCAGCGCGTGTCGCCGACGCGCGACGCGGAAGCCGAGATCGTCGCGCTCGCCGGCGCGACCGACATGAGCGTGGCCGCCGCGACGCTCGGGCCGCTCGGGCCGACCGTGATCCGGCTGGAAGAATCGGCGCGGCCGCAGCACGTGAGCCTGCAGGTCGGCACCGTGATGTCGCTCGTCAATACGGCGATCGGGCGGATTTTCGCGTCCGGCATGTCCGACGACGTGCTGGCCGACCTGCTGGCCAACGAGCCCGTGCGCCTCGCTGGCGCGCCTGCCGTGCCGGACGACGCGGCCTTCCGCGCGCGGCTCGCGGCGATTCGCGCGGACGAACTCGATTTCGCGTTCGACGCGCCGGTGCCGGGCATCGGGACGATCGCCGCGCCGGTGTTCGATCACACCGGCAGCATCCGCCTCGTGATCGCGATCATCGGTTCGTCGCGCGGCTTCCCGCGCGAGCCGGAGAGCGAACTGGCGCAAGCGCTGCGCGCCGCGACGCGGCGACTGTCCTGGCGCTTCGGGTGGATCGGCCGGTAGCCACGCCCTTCTCCCCACGTACCTTCGACTCCCTTTCTTTCTGCCCGCGAGGCCGCGCGGGCTGCCTCGTCACGCGTGCCCGACGAGCGCGGACTGCCAATATTCATGTTGCGCAGCAGCAACATCAATTGTCAGTAATTCTCATATAACGAAATCGCATTTCACAAAGCGGGGCCGTTTCGCTATGATTAGGGTTATCCCTAACTCGCCACCTATATGGGGCTTCGTCATGCAAACGTCTAATGTCTCCGATCGTTCCACCCAATCCACTGGCTGGCTCGCACGTGTTGGCGAGCTGCTGGCAGAAGCCTGGGCACTGCACCTCGAGAACTGCGAAGTCATCGCTGAAGCACACGCGCGCCTGCCGCGCTGAGCGAATCGCCGGTCGCCTGATGCGCCGGCGCTGACGCGCGCCGCGAGCAGCTGTTGCGCCGGGCACGCGACGGGTGCGCCGGTCGGATAGCAAGAGGCCGGGGCCCGGCCGAATGCGCTCGGCGCGTGGCGAGCGTTTCAAGATCGTATCGAGGCCGTGTTTCAGGCCGATGCCGGCGCGGATGCGTACGTATCGGCGCGGATCACTTGCTGCAAGCCGGTTGCCTCGGTGAGAAGCCATTCCCCTCCGACGGGCGATTAACACCCGGCCATCCCGAACGGAAGATTCATCCGTTTTTGTGGCTCTGCGGGCAGCCCCGCCGGTGAGCCTTTCCTTTCGGCCGTTCGCCGGTCACGTCCGCGTCGGCGCCTCGTCGCATGCACCGCCGTTTCGTTTCAACGCCGGTCGCGCTCGCATTTCCCTTGCGTCACACCTGAATCGAAGGCACGTCCTTCATGCATCGCAGCGCGAACATCGAGCGGCTGTGGCGAATACTCGAGATCCGGTACAGCTTTTCGCGCAGGAAGCGCTCGTAGCCGGCCGTGCCGTCCACCGCGACCTTGATCCAGTAGTCGTACTCGCCCGACACCAGATACGCCTCGAGCACCTCGGGCAGCGCCGCCAGTTCGGCGCCGAAGCGCGCCAGCGCGTCGTCTTCATGGCGATCGAGCGTGACTTCGAGAATCACGATATCCGCATAGCCGAGCTTGCGCTGGTTGACCAGCGCGACATAGCCGTCGATGTACCCGTCGAGTTCGAGTTGCCGCGTGCGGTTCCAGCAGGCGGTGGTCGACATGCCGATCTGTTCGGCCAGTTCGGCGTTCGACAGACGCGCATTTTTCTGCAATGCGCCGAGGATCTTGCGGTCCTGATTGTCGAGCGTTTTCGGCGTGCGTTCGCGGGTAGCCATGATGAGAAGAATCTTCTACTGAAAAACGTGATTCTATCTGAACGACATTCCGGTTTCAGATCCGTTTTGCTGGAAAACAGGAAGCCTTTTAACCGGCCTGCTTGATACATTTTCTTCATGCCTGCTGCCCGGCACGCTCCCCGCGATCACCCGTCGCAGCGGGACGCACGACCGCAATCACGAGTTGCGGGGCCGGCCGGCAGGCATGCGATTCCCCGCCGCCCGCACGCCTATCCGACCGCGTGCGGGGCCGGTGCCTGCTTCCTCGTTCCTGCCCGTCCGTCATGTCGTTCAAGCTTTATCTGTCGTTCCTCGCTGCTTCCGTCGTCCTCATCTACGCCCCCGGCCCCGTCAACCTGCTCACGATGAACCAGGCGCTGCGCACCGGCTGGCGCCGTGCGCTGCCGTGCGTCTGGGGCGGCACGCTCGCCGTGCTGCTGCAACTCGCATTGACCGCGCTGTGCCTGAACTCGCTGGTCCACCTCGACGAACACGCGCTGACCGTGCTGCGCTGGGCCGGCGCCGCGTATCTCGTCTGGCTCGGCGGCAAGCAATGGCTGAGCCGCGCGCCGGCCGGCGCAGCCGCGGCGCCGGCCGATACCGGCACCGACACCGCGGCAAGCGCCGCGCCGGACACCGACACCCGGCGCGCATTGTTCTGGCGCGGCGTCGCGACTTCCGGTCTGAATCCGAAGACGCTGCTGTTCTTTCCGTCGTTCTTTCCACAGTTCATCAGCCCGACTGCCGACTGGAGCCTGAACCTTCAATATCTGCTGCTCGCCGCGACGTTCGCCCTGCTGTTCGCGGGCGGCGTCGCATCGATGGCGCTGTTCTCGCACCGGCTGAGCCGCGCGTTGCAGCGGCCCGCGCGGATGCGTGCGATGAACCGCGTGACGGGCGGGCTGCTCGTCGGGATGGGCGCGATCATGGTCGGCTGGAACTGAGAACCGCCGACGCGTTCCTTTCCGCACGACCGCACCGGCGGCGACGTCGCCAGTACAATCGCGCGATGCCCGAATTGCTCACTTACGGCGGCCTGTTCGCCGTGTCGATGGTCGCCGCGACCCTGTTTCCGCTCCAGTCCGAGGCCGTGCTCGCCGGCCTGCTGCTCGCCGGCCGCGAACCCGTGTGGGCGCTGGTGCTCGTCGCGAGCGTCGGCAATGTCGCCGGCTCGGCGATCAACTGGGCGCTCGGACGCGGCATCGAGCACTTTCGCGAGCGCCGCTGGTTTCCGGTCAAGCCGTCGGCGCTGGCGCGCGCCGAGGGCTGGTATGCGCGCTACGGCCGCTGGTCGCTGCTGCTGAGCTGGGCGCCGGTGATCGGCGATCCGCTGACGATGATCGCCGGCGTGCTGCGCGAACCGCTGCCGACCTTTCTCGTCATCGTGACGATCGCCAAGGTCGGCCGCTATCTGGCCGTCGCGTGGCTCGTCACCCACTGACCGCCGCTTTCCCTTCGCCCGCCTGCCGGTTCGCGATTCGCGACAGCCGCTAAAGATTTCGCGAAAGTTGCCGTATTAACGGGTCCACGAGCGGTGACGCGTGCGTTCCGCCCCCTCTCACTCCCACTCAGGATGTTCCATGAGACTGACCCAATTGGGCCGGGTGAGCGTCGGCGCGCGTCTGGCCGCGCTCGCGTGCACGCTCGTCGCCCTGCTGTTTACCGTGTTCGCGTGGACGCTCGCCCATTTCGCCGGCCAGCAGCTCGCCGAAGAAGCGCATCTGCGGATCGACGACAGGGAGCAGTCGATCCGCGCGATGGTCGACCTGTTCGACAAGGCGCTGACCGCCGAAGCCAACCGCTCGATGTCGCTGTTCGCGAGCTTCCTGCCGGCCGATTTCTCGCTCGACCCGGCACGCACCGTCGATATCGGCGGCGTCGCCGCGCCGACCCTCTTCGCGGGCGGCCAGCCGCTCGACCTCGATTACTCGATTCCCGATCAGTTCCTGAAGAAAAGCGGCGCGATCGCGACGATCTTCGCGCGCGACGGCGACGATTTCGTGCGCATCACGACGTCGCTGAAGAAGCAGGACGGCGCGCGCGCCGTCGGCACGAAGCTCGACCGGGCGGGCCCCGCGTATGCGCCGCTGGTCGCGGGGCGCAGCTACACGGGCCTCGCGAAGCTGTTCGGCCGAACGTACATCACGCAGTACAAGCCGGTGACCGACGCGACCGGCCGCGTGATCGGCGCGCTGTTCGTCGGCCTCGACATCGGCGCCGAGCTCAAGCTCGTCCAAGACGGCATCCGCTCGCTGAAGATCGGCGACAACGGCTACTACTTCGTGCTCGATGCGTCGCAAGGCCCGTCGCGCGGTACCTTCGTCGTGCATCCCGACGCGGCGGGCCAGCCGGCCGACAACACGCGCGCGCCCTACGCGCAGATGCTCGCGACGGCCCAAGGCCGGCTCGCGTACACGTCGACCGACCCGGCCGCGCACGACCGCGGGCCGACCGCGAAAGTCGTGTCCTTCACGACGATTCCGCAGTGGCAATGGCTCGTCGGCGGCATCGCGCTCGACGACGAACTGCTCGCCACGATGCGCGCCACCCGCAACCGCTTCCTGATGATCGGCGCCGTGCTCGTCGCGGCGTTCGCGACGCTGTTCGTAATCGTCGTGCGTCGCGTCGTGAGCCGGCCGCTGGAAGCCGCCGCCCGCGCGTCGGAGCGCTATGCGGCGGGCGATCTCAGCGTGCGGATCCGCGACGGCGCGAACGTGCCCGACCGCGCGGGCAACGACGAGATCGGCCGTCTCGTGCAGGCGGTCGACGGAATCGGCGACGGCCTTGCGCGCATCGTCGCGCAGGTGCGCAACAGCGCGGCCGACATCGCGCACGGCACGGTCGGCATCGCGGCCGGCAGCGGCGACATCGCCGCGCGGATCGCGACGCAGGCGAGCAGCGTCGAACAGACGGCCGCGAGCATGGAACAGATCACCGCCGCCGTGCAGCAGAGCGCCGAGCATGCGGCACAAGCCAACGCGCTGGTCGCGGACGCATCGGCCGCCGCGACGAACGGCGACGCCGCGGTGCAGCGCGTGGTCGCGACGATGGACGACATCGGCCGCGCGACGCGTCGGATCGCCGAGATCACGGGTGCGATCGAAGGCATCGCGTTCCAGACCAACATCCTCGCGCTGAACGCGGCGGTCGAGGCCGCCCGCGCCGGCGAGCACGGCAAGGGCTTCGCGGTGGTCGCGGCCGAGGTGCGCGCGCTGGCGCAGCGCAGCGCGGCCGCGGTCAAGGAGATCGACGCGCTGAGCGCCGAATCGTCGACGACCGTCGAACAGGGTTACCGGATCGCGGACGCCGCACGCGGCACGATGCGCGACATCGTCGCGCGGGTCGACCAGGTCCGCACGCTGATCGGCGAGATCAGCGCCGCGTCGCGCGAACAATCGACCGGGATCGAGCAGGTGAACCTGGCCGTCACGCAGATCGGCGAAGCGACGCAGCAGAATGCGACGCTGATCTCCGATGCCGAGCGCGCGGCCGTCGCGTTGCGCGACCAGGCCGCTCAGCTGTCGGACGCCGTCAGCGTGTTCCGGCTCGAACGCAGCGCGTGACGCACGACCGATGATCAACCTGGGCCGGGCGGCTCGCTTACTTCTTGTCGCCCGCCAGGTCGATCGCCTTGTCCGAGCCGACCGCATGGCGCAACTGGAACTTCTGGATCTTGCCGGTCGACGTCTTCGGCAGCTCGCCGAAGCGCACGACCTTCGGCACCTTGAAGCCCGCGAGCAGTTGCCGGCAGTGCGCGACGATCTCCGCCTCGGTCGCGCTCGCGCCTTCGCGCAGCTCGACGAACGCGCACGGCACCTCGCCCCACTTCGGGTCGGGCATCGCGACGACGGCCGCGACCGCCACCGCCGGATGCCGGTACAGCGCGTCCTCGACCTCGATGCTCGAGATGTTCTCGCCGCCGGAGATGATGATGTCCTTCTTGCGATCCTTGATCCGGATATAGCCGTCCGGCATCAGCACCGCGAGATCGCCCGTATGGAACCAGCCGCCGTGGAACGCTTCGTCGGTCGCCTTCGGATTCTTCAGGTAGCCCTTCATGCAGATGTTGCCGCGGAACATGATCTCGCCGAGCGTCTCGCCGTCGGCCGGCACCTGCGTCATCGTGTCGGGATCGAGCACCGTCGCGCCCGCTTCGAGGTGGTAGCGCACGCCCTGGCGCGCATTGAGCCGCGCGCGTTCCTCGTCGGACGCGGTTTCCCAGTGCGCCTGCTTCGCGCAGACGGTCGCCGGGCCGTAGACCTCGGTCAGCCCGTACACGTGCAGCAGGTCGAAGCCGATCTCCTTCATCTTCGCGATCACGGCCGGCGCGGGCGCCGCGCCCGCGACCATCGCGTGCACCGTATGGTCGATCCCCGCGCGCAACTCGGCCGGCGCGTTCGCGATCGCGCTCTGCACGATCGGCGCGCCGCAGTAATGCGTGACGCGCTCGCGGCGGATCAGGTCGAACACGGTCTTCGCGTCGAACTTGCGCAGGCACACGTTCACGCCCCCGCGCGCCGCGACGGCCCACGGGAAACACCAGCCGTTGCAGTGGAACATCGGCAGCGTCCACAGATACACCGCGTGCTTCGGCATGTCCCATTCGAGGATGTTGCTGATCGCCGCGAGATACGCGCCGCGATGATGGTAGACGACGCCCTTCGGGTCGCCGGTCGTGCCCGACGTGTAGTTCAGCGCGATCGCCTCCCATTCGTCGGCGGGCGGCGTCCATGCGTAGTCGGGGTCGCCGCCGGCCACGAATGTCTCGTAGTCGGTCGCGTCCGCGAAACGGTCGGGGTCGGCCGGCATCGCGTCGGCCACGCTGACGATCTTCAGGCCCGGCACCTCGAGCGCCGCGCGATGCGCGACCTCCGCGTATTCGGTGTCGACGATCAGCACCTTCGCCTCGCCGTGACGCAGCATGAACAGCACCGACGACACGTCGAGCCGCGTGTTGATCGTGTTCAGCACGGCGCCGGCCATCGGCACGCCGAAGTGCGCCTCGACCATCGCCGGGATGTTCGGCAGCAGTACCGCGACCGTGTCGCCGCGGCCGACGCCGGCCTGCGCGAGCGCGCTCGCCAGCTGCTTCGCGCGCGTGCAGGTCTCGCCCCACGTGCGCCGCACGTCGCCGTGCACGATCGCGAGGCGCTCGCCGTAGACTTCGGCCGCGCGGATCAGGAAATCGATCGGGGTGAGCGGTACGTAATTGGCATCGCGGCGGCCGAGCCCGGCCTCGAACATCTGCGTCATGATCCTGTCTCCCGTGTTCTGTCCACCGGGATGCGTGCACCCCGGATCGTCTTGATGTGGTTCAATTGCCGACAGCCTAACGGGCGCTATTGTGAGCCGTCTGTCATCGAAACGACAGAGTGCCGCTCGAGCGCTGCGCGTTATCCCTATCCTCGCAAACCCGCACCCATGCACGACCATCCCGACGCGGCCGCCCAGCCGGCCGACACGCTCCCCGAACCGGGCCCGGTGCCGCCGCTCGCGACGCTGTTCGGCCAGTGCGCGTGGTTCCGCACGCTGGCGCCCGAACACCAGGCGCTCGTGCTCGCCCAGTCGCACGTCGAACAGTGCGACGCCGGCGACGTGATCGCGCACCGGCTCGCGCCGTCCGAATACTGGATCGGCGTCCATCAAGGGCTGCTGAAGCTCGCGATCTTCAACGTGTCCGGACGCGGCTGCACGTTTTCCGGCGTGCCGTCGGGCGGCTGGTTCGGCGAAGGCAGCGTGATCAAGCGCGAGCTGCGCAAGTACGAGGTCGTCGCGATCCAGCGCTCGACCGTGCTGTTCGTGCCGGTCGACACGTTCCATGCGCTGCTCGACACGAGCCTGCCGTTCACGCGCTTCGTGATTCATCAGCTGAACAACCGGATGGGCGAATTCATCGCGTCGATCCAGAACAGCCGGCTGCTCGACGTCGACGCGCGCGTCGCGCAGGCGCTCGCGCAGCTCTTCAACCCCGCGCTGTATCCGGATACCGGCCCGTCGCTGTCGATCTCGCAGGAGGAACTGGGGATGCTCGTCGGCGTGTCGCGCCAGCGGATCAACCAGGCGCTGCAGCAGCTCGAGAAGCTCGGCGCGCTGCGGCTCGCGTACAACCAGATCGAGGTCGTCGATCTCGACGCGCTCGCGCGCTTCGGCATGGAGCAGCTGTGAGCGCCGCCCGATGCGCGAAACCGTCGCCATCTCGCCCGCGCATTCCGTCTGCGGAATCGGCCGACGGCCGGCGCGCCCCAACCTGACGATTCCGCCAGTTTCGCGACAGTAACCCGTTGCGGGCCGACGCCTATCATTCGGGTTCCCTTCACCGCCGCCCGATCACCGCCTGCCCCGCTGCCTCCATGTGGATCGTCAATCTCGCGCTCAGGCGCCCCTACACGTTCATCGTGATGGCCATCATGATCGTGCTGGCCACCCCGCTTGCGCTGATGCGCACACCGGTCGACGTGCTGCCCGCGATCAACATCCCCGTGATCAGCGTGATCTGGAATTACAGCGGCTTCTCCGCGACGGAGATGACCAACCGCATCACGTCCGTCCATGAACGGATCCTGACGACGACCGTCAACAACATCCAGCACGTCGAATCGACGTCGCTGCCCGGCATCGCGGTCGTGAAGGTGTTCCTGCAACCGGGCGCGAACGTGCAGACGGCGATCGCGCAGACGGTGTCGTCCGCGCAGGCGATCGTGCGGCAGATGCCGCAGGGCGCGACGCCGCCGCTCGTGATCACCTATTCCGCGTCGAGCATTCCGGTGATCCAGCTCGGGCTGTCGAGCAAGACGCTCAGCGAACAGTCGCTCGCCGACATCGCGCTCAACTTCCTGCGCCCGCAGCTGATCACGGTGCCGGGCGTGCAGATTCCGTTTCCGTACGGCGGTCGTACGCGCGTGGTCGCGATCGACCTCGATCCGCGGGCGCTGCAAGCGAAGGGGCTCACGCCGGCCGACATCGTCAACGCGGTCAACGCGCAGAACCTCGTGCTGCCCACCGGCACCGCGAAGATGGGCCAGACCGAATACCGGATCGACACGAACGCGTCGGCCGATACGGTCGCCGACATCAGCAACCTGCCGGTCCAGACGATCAACGGCGCGACGACCTACCTGCGCGAGGTCGCGGCGGTGCGCGACGGCTTCGCGCCGCAGACCAACGTCGTGCGCCAGAACGGCCAGCGCGGCGTGCTGATCTCGATCCTGAAAAGCGGCGACGCGTCGACGCTCAAGGTCGTGTCGGACCTGAAGGCGCTGCTGCCGAAGGTGATCCCGACGCTGCCCGAAGGGCTCACGATCACGCCGCTGTTCGACCAGTCGGTGTTCGTGAACGCGGCCGTCCAGGGCGTGATCCACGAGGCGCTGATCGCCGCCGTGCTGACCGCGATGATGATCCTGCTGTTCCTCGGCAACTGGCGCAGCACGCTGATCATCGCGATCTCGATCCCGCTGTCGATCTTCACGTCGCTGATCGCGCTGTCCGCGCTCGGCAAGACCATCAACATCATGACGCTCGGCGGGCTCGCGCTCGCGGTCGGCATTCTCGTCGACGATGCGACCGTCACGATCGAGAACATCGAGCGGCACTTGCACCTCGGTACCGACCTGCACGAAGCGATTCTCGAAGGCGCCGGCGAGATCGCGGTGCCCGCGCTCGTGTCGACGCTGTGCATCTGCATCGTGTTCGTGCCGATGTTCTTCCTGACGGGCGTCGCGCGCTTCCTGTTCGTGCCGCTCGCGGAAGCCGTCGTGTTCGCGATGCTCGCGTCGTACGTGCTGTCGCGCACGCTCGTGCCGACGCTCGCGATGCTGCTGTTCCGCCCGCAGCAGGCGAGCACCGGCCCCGCCGCTTCGACGTCGCGCTTCGCGCGCATCCATCACGCGTTCAACCACGCGTTCGAACGGCTGCGCGCGTGGTACATCGTGCTGCTCAGCATCCTGCTCGTGCGCCGCCGCTTCTACGCGCTGTGCTTCCTCGCCTTCTGCGTGCTGTCGACGGGCCTCGTGTTCGCGCTCGGCCGCGACTTCTTCCCGAACGCCGATTCCGGCAACCTCCGGCTGCACGTGCGTGCGCCGACCGGCTACCGGATCGAGGAAACCGCGCGGCTCGCCGACCAGGTCGAGCGCGTGATCCGCGAAACCGTGCCGCCCGACGAGCTCGGCGCGATCGTCGACAACCTCGGCTTGCCGGTGAGCGGCATCAACCTGTCGTACAGCAACGCCGGCACGATCGGCACGCTCGACGGCGAGCTGCTGATCGCGCTGAAGCCGGGCCATCGCGCAACCGCGCATTACGTAGAGACGTTGCGCACGCTGCTGCCGCAGCGCTTCCCGGGCGTCGAGTTCTTCTTCCAGCCGTCGGACATCATCACGCAGATTCTCAACTTCGGGCAGCCGGCCGCGATCGACGTGCAGGTGCTCGGCAACGATCTCGCGAGTAACATGACGATTGCGAGCAGCCTGATGAAAAAGATCAGGCAAATCCCCGGCGCCGTCGACGTGCACGTGCTGCAACGTAACGACGAACCGACCCTGCTGGCCGACATGGACCGTACGCGCATGCAGCAGCTCAATCTCTCCGCGCAGAACGTCGCGCAGAACATGCTGATCTCGCTGTCGGGGAGTTCGCAGACGACGCCGTCGTTCTGGATCAACCCGCGCACCGGCGTGCAATACCCGCTGCAGATCCAGACCCCGCAATACAACCTGTCGTCGGTCGACGACCTGCTCGGCACGCCGATCTCCGCCAGCGGCCGCACGGGCATGCCGCTGCAACTGCTCGGCAACCTGGTGCAGGTGCGCAGCACCGTGAACCCGGCCGTGATCACGCACTACAACATCCGCCCGGCGATCGACGTGTACGTGAGCGTCGAGGGCCGCGATCTCGGCGCGGTCGCGGGCGAGATCGACCGCATCGTGGCCGACGCGCGCGCGACGCTGCCGCGCGGCACCGACCTCACGATGCGCGGCCAGATCGAGACGATGCGCACGTCGTATGTCGGCCTCGGCGCGGGCGTCGCGATGGCGATCGTGCTCGTCTACCTGCTGATCGTCGTCAATTTCCAGTCGTGGCTCGATCCGCTGATCATCATCAGCGCGATGCCGGCCGCGCTCGCCGGCATCGCGTGGATGCTGTTCATCACCGGCACGCACCTGAGCGTGCCCGCGCTGACGGGCGCGATCATGACGGTCGGCGTCGCGACCGCGAACAGCATTCTCGTCGTCTCGTTCGCGCGGCAACGCCTCGCGGCCGGCGCGCCGCCGCTCACGGCCGCGCTCGAAGCCGGCGCGACACGGATCCGCCCGGTGCTGATGACGGCGCTCGCGATGATCATCGGGATGGTGCCGATGGCGCTCGGTCTCGGCGAAGGCGCCGAGCAGAACGCGCCGCTCGGCCGCGCGGTGATCGGCGGGCTGCTGTTCGCGACCGTTTCGACGTTGCTGTTCGTGCCGCTCGTGTTCGGCGGCGTGCATGCGCGGCTGGCCCGGCGGCGCGCGCGCCAGGCCGGTCACTGACTTTCGCCCCACTACCCGGTTGAATTGGTTGAATTCATGGAAGAGAAACATCACAGCGCCGTCGGCATCCAGGTGGACGAACACGGCATGCACCTGCCGGCGCGCGCGTCGGTGTCGCGACGCGGGCGGATCGTCGCGATCGTGATCGGCGTGCTGCTCGTTGCGGGCGCCGCGCGCACCATCGTCGTCAACGTGCTGAACCGGCACCACCTCGACGCGGTCGCCGAGCAGAACACGCGCCAGTACGTAACCGTCGTGCATCCGGTCGACGCGGCCACCGGCGGCAAGCTGACGCTGCCGGGCACGCTGCGCGGCTTCGTCGAGGCGCCGATCTATGCGCGCGCCAGCGGCTACGTGCTGCGCTGGCAGGCCGACATCGGCGCGCACGTGAAGCAGGGGCAAACGCTCGCCGAACTCGACACGCCCGAGCTGAACCAGGAACTCGCGCAGGCCACCGCGCAGCGCCAGCAGGCGCAAGCGGCGCTCGCGCTCGCGAAGACGTCGTTCGACCGCGCGCAGCAGTTGCGCCAGCGCGATGCCGTGTCGCAGCAGGAACTCGACGACCGCCAAGGCGCGTTCAGCCAGGGCGCCGCGAACCTCGCCGCGGCCGACGCGAACATGCGCCGCCTCACCGAGCTGAAGGGTTTCCAGCGGATCGTCGCGCCGATCGACGGGATCGTCACGCAGCGCAACGTCGACGTCGGCGATCTCGTCAATTCGGGCAACGCCGGCCGCGCGCTGTTCACGGTCGTGCAGGCCGACCGGCTGCGCCTGTACGTGCAGGTGCCGCAGGCGTATGCGCAGCAGGTGAAGGTCGGCCAGCACGTGAGCGTTGCGCAGGCCGAGCTGCCGGGGCGGACCTTCGACGGGACGATCACGCGCACGTCGCAGGCAATCGACGTCGCCACGCGCTCGCTGCAGATCGAGATCACGCTGCCGAACCCGGACGGGCGGCTGCTGCCCGGCGCATACGTGCAGGCGACGCTGCCGATGACGCCGGTCGGCCGCCTGCAGGTGCCGGCCAATACGCTGCTGTTCCGCGCCGAAGGCCCGACGGTCGCGACCGTCGATGCGAACGGCAAGGTCCGGCTGAAACAGGTGACGGTCGTGCGCACGATCGGGCAGACGCTCGAAGTGGACGGGCCGATCACGCCGAACGATCGCCTCGTCGCGAACCCGAGCGACGCGCTCGCGACCGGCGACGCGGTCGTCGAGCAGGCGCCGGCGGCGCAGCCGGCCTCGGCCGTCGCGGGAGCGAAGTCGTGAGTGCGATACGCACCCGCGTGCACCCGGCCGCGGTCGGCGCCGTCGCGATCGTCGCGGCGGCCGCCCTCGCCGGCTGCACGCTCGGCCCGGATTACCGTCGCCCGACCGTCGACACGCCGGCCGCGTGGCGGCTCGACCCGGCCGACGGATACTGGCAACCGGCCGCGCCGGCCCGCGCGCCGCTCGATCCGGCCTGGTGGACCGCGTTCGGCGACGCCCAGCTCGACGCGCTGGAAGCCGATGCGCTGCGCAACAACCAGAACCTGAAGGCGGTCGCCGCGCGCTACGACCAGGCGAAGGCGACGCTCGCGTCGGTCGCGTCCGCGCAGTATCCGGCCGTCGGGCTGAACGCGAGCGGCCAGCGCTTCAGGATCTCCGCCGACCGGCCGCAGACCAACTACGCGACGAAGAGCATGTCGACCGTGCAGAACGAGATCCAGGTCGGCGCGGCGGTCAGCTACGAACTCGACCTGTTCGGCCGCGTGCGGCGCAACGTCGAAGCCGCGCAGGCCAGCTCCGAGCAGGCGCGCGACGATTTCGCGAATGCGCGCCTCGTGCTGAGCGCCGATCTCGCATCGAGCTATTTCGCGCTGCGCGAGCTCGATACCGAGATCGACGTCGTCAGGCGCTCGATCGAACTGCAACAAAAGGCGCTCGATTACGTGAGCGCGCGCCACGACCTCGGCGCGGTATCGGGCCTCGACCTGTTGCAGCAGCGCGCGCAGCTCGACGCGACGCGCACGCAGGCGCAGTTGCTGATCCAGCAGCGCGCGCAGGTCGAAACCGCGATCGCGACGCTGGTCGGCACGCCGGCCCCCGCGTTCTCGCTGCCGCCGCGCGTGGTGCCGATCAACGCGCCCGCGCTGCCGACCGGCATGCCGAGCGACCTGCTGCAGCGGCGCCCCGACGTCGCGTCGGCCGAGCGCGCGATGGCCGCCGCGAACGCGCAGATCGGCGTCGCGCGCGCCGCGTATTTCCCGCGCATCACGCTGTCGCCGGACATCGGCTGGGACGCGACGCGCTTCGCCGGCCTGTTCACCGTGCCGGCGCTGCTGTGGTCGGTCGGCGGGTCGCTCAGCCAGCCGCTGTTCGAGGGCGGCAAGCTGAAGGCCGGCGTCGATTTCGCGCAGGCCGGCTACGTCGCCGCGCAGGCCAGCTACCGGCAGACCGTGCTCACCGCGTTCCAGGAGGTGCAAAATGCGGTGACCGGCCTGTCGGTGCTCGCGCAGGCGGCGCAGCAGGCGTCGGCGGCCGTCGACGACGCGCGCAAGCTCGTGTCGCTCGCGCAGGACCGCTACGCGGGCGGCCTGACGCCGTTCATCGACGTGCTGACGGCCCAGCAGCAGTTGCTGACGAGCGAGCGCCAGGCCGTGCAGATCCAGGGCCAGCGCGCGGCGCTCGTCGTGTTTCTCGCGAAGGCGCTCGGCGGCGGCTGGGACGGCGCTGCGTCGAACGGCCCCGCGCCGTCCGACGTCGCGTCGGCGGCCCCGCCGCGCGGCGCGAGCGTCGGCCCTTGACCCGCCCTTAACCTGGTTACGCGGACAACCACCATGAAAGTGCTGATCGTCGAAGACGAACCGAAAGTCGTCGAATACCTGAAGAGCGGCCTGACCGAGGAAGGCTGGGTCGTCGACACCGCGCTCGACGGCGAGGACGGCGCGTGGAAAGCCGTCGAATTCGACTACGACGTGGTCGTGCTCGACGTGATGCTGCCGAAGCTGGACGGCTTCGGCGTGCTGCGCGTGTTGCGCGCGCAGAAACAAACGCCGGTGATCATGCTGACCGCGCGCGACCGTGTCGACGATCGCGTGCGGGGCTTGCGCGGCGGCGCCGACGACTACCTGACCAAGCCGTTCTCGTTCCTCGAACTGATCGAACGGCTGCGTGCGCTGACGCGCCGCGCGCGTGTGCAGGAATCGACGCTGATCTCGATCGGCGACCTGCGCGTGGACCTGATCGGCCGCCGCGCGACCCGCGACGGCGCGCGGCTCGACCTGACCGCGCAGGAATTCCAGTTGCTCGGCGTGCTCGCGCGACGCAGCGGCGAGGTGCTGTCGAAAACGACCATCGCCGAACTCGTGTGGGACGTGAACTTCGACAGCAACGCGAATGTGGTCGAGACGGCGATCAAGCGCCTGCGCGTGAAACTCGACGGCCCGTTCGCGGACAAGCTGCTGCACACGATCCGCGGGATGGGCTACGTGCTCGAGGCGCGCGACGACGGCGACACGGAGCGGCGCGCATGAAACGCTCGATCATCCTGCGGCTCTCGGCGATGTTCGGCATCGTGTCGCTGCTCGTGTTCACGCTGGTCGGCTGCGGGCTGTTCGTGATGATGGAGCGCCAGTTGTTCGCCGAATTGCGCGCGACGCTCGACACGCGCGCCAAGGTCGCCGCGATGATCGTGTCGCACGCGACCACCGCCACGCGCGGCCGCCTGATGCAGGAAAAACTCGCCGATCTCGAACCGCCCGACGGCTCGACGCACTATCAGGTGATCAGCACCGACCCCGCGTTCCGCTTCGGCAGCCCCGTCAACGGCGTGCCGCTCGATCCGCCGTTCGGCGCGTTCCAGCGCTACCAGCTCAACGACAGCAGCTACGCGGTGATGACGAAAACCGTCACGCTGGCCGGCGCCGGCGAGCGGCCGACGCTGCAGCTGGTCGTCGCGACGTCGTGCGAGCGTACGCAGCGGATGCTGCGCCGCTTCGGCTGGACGCTGGCCGCACTGATCGCGACGGCCACCGTCATCACGCTGCTGCTGAGCCGCGCGGTCGCGCGCTTCGGGCTCGCGCCGCTCGACCGGCTGTCGCAGGACGCGGCGAGCGTGAGCGCGACGAACCGCCGCCAGCGGCTGCACACCGACGCGCTGCCGACCGAGCTGCGCGATCTCGCGACGTCGTTCAACGGCGCGCTCGAACGCATCCAGCAAACCTACGCGCGGCTCGAAGCGTTCAACGCGGACGTCGCGCACGAGTTGCGCACGCCGATCAGCATCCTGATCGGCCAGACCCAGGTCGCGCTGACGAGCCGCGACCGCTCGGTCGACCGGATGCGCCAGACGCTGCAGTCGAACCTCGAGGAATTCGAGCGGCTGCGCGTGATCATCAACGACATGCTGTTCCTGTCGCGCAGCGACCGCGGCGAACGCGCGACCGACCTGAAGGACGTGTCGCTCGCCGACGAGGTGCGGCGCATGCTCGACTTCCTCGAAATCCCGCTCGACGAGGCGCGGTTGCGCGCCGAACTGCACGGCGATGCGCGCGCGGCCGTCGATCCGTCGCTGTTCCGCCGCGCGATGACGAACCTGCTGATCAACGCGATCCAGCATTCGGCGCCGGGCGCGACGCTGAACGTGACGATCGCGCGCCGCGACACGCTCGTCGAGATGGCCGTGTCGAACCCCGGCGAGCCGATCGATCCGGTGCAGCGCTCGCACGTGTTCGAGCGCTTCTACCGGCTCGAGGAAGCGCGCGCGAACAGCAAGGAAAACCACGGGCTCGGGCTGTCGATCGTCAAGGCCGTGGCCGAGATGCACGGCGGCGGCGTGTTCGTCGCGTGTTCCGGCGGCGTCAATACGTTCGGCTTCTCGGTGTCGACGCAGCCGTGGTCGGGCGGGCCGCTGCGCGCGGCCGACGCCCCGGCCGATTCCAGCGATTCCGCTGATCCGCACGGCGCTCGCCCGGCGCACGTGCCGCGCGCGTTGCATTGACGGCGGCCGCGGCGGCCACGCCTGTCGACGTCCAGCCGCTTCCGATCGGCGCTTGCCTGCCGCGAACGCGGCCCAGGACGACGCGTTACGCGCGCGGCTTGCCGCCCTGCTCGCGCCACGCCCGCGGCGACATCGCGAACCGCTCGCGAAACACGCGACTGAAATGCGACATGTCGTTGAATCCCCAGCGCAACGCGATGTCGGACACGCGCAGCACCGCGCATTGCGGATTCGCGAGATCCTGCGCGCACCGCTCGAGTCGCAGGTTCAATACGTAACGCATCAGCGACGTGTTTTCGGCCTCGAACAGCTTGTTGATGTACCGCGACGAAATCCCGATCGACCGCTCGATCATCATCGGGCTCAGCTCCGGATCGTGCAGGTGCTCGAGCAGATGCCGCTTCACCCGCGTCAGCGTCAACGTCTTCATCCTCGATTGCGCGAGGTCGTTGCGCTGCATGCCTCCGAGCGTCATCGCGATCAGCGAGATCGCGGTATCCGACAACTGCCGCATCTCGTCCTCGGTCACGCTGCCGATCTGCGACGACATCTGCTCGAGAAACGCACGCATGACGCTGCCGACGCCCTGCCCGGTATGCGTCGGGCAGGCCGTGCGGTGCTCCATCCCGACGACGAGCTGGTTCAGCGTCGCGCGCGGAATGCTGACGACGATCTCGCGCCACGACTGGCCGAACTGCAGGTGGTGAGGCCGGGTCGCGTCGTAGATCGCGAAATCCCCGGGGTGCAGCGTGACGATCTTGCCGTCCTGCTCGACCGATTGGCTGCCCTCGAGCATCAATACGCCGAAATACTTGTCCTCATACTCGCTGCGCGCCTGGCGATAGCGCCGGATCACGGCCTGCTCGCTGGCGTAGATTTCCGAGATCCGCATCTTTTCGCATTTGCGCTGCCGCACTTGGCCGAAGAAATCGGCTTTCTGCACGGCCGCGATCTGCACGTCCGCGAACAAACGCAGAATCGTCTCGCGCCAAAACTCGATACGCTGGCTGACCGAGCCGTCGGTCGCCACCTCGATCGCCGAATTCGTCCATTCGTCCGGCGGCCTGTCGTCGGCCGCCGGGCCGGGCGCGTCGCCGCTCGCGGCGCGCGGAAAAGGACGCATCGTCATGGTCGTGCCCCACATCGGTTAGCCAACACGCAGCCGGTAGCGTGCCCGTTCAAAAGCGCCTTGTCCAATCGGCAACCGTGCAAGCCGCGTTGCCGGTCGGACCGACATGCGGCGCGGCGGCGATGCGCTGCCGCGCCGCATGTCACGCGAACGTCGTCTGACGCCAGTCGGAAGACTGTTCATACGCATAGGCGCAGCGGTAGAGCGTCGCCTCGTCGAAGCGGCGCCCGACCAGTTGCAGCCCGATCGGCAGATCGTCGGCCACCCCGCACGGCAGCGACATGGCCGGATGCCCGGACACGTCGAACGGCGCGGTATTCGCGAGCATCTCGAACGCCCGCGTCAACGACTCGGACATCGCACAGCCGGGCTTCGGCAGTTCCGACGCGCGCATCGGGACGGTCGGCATCAGCAATACGTCATACGATTGCAGCGCCGCGTCGTAATCCGCTCGCAAGCGTCGCGCGAGGTTCTGGCACTTCGCGTAGTAGCGCCCGCGATACCGGCTCGTGAAATATTCGCCGAGCAGCATCGTCACCTTCACGGTATCCGGCAGCTCGTCGGCGCGCTCGCGCCAGCCCGCGTGATGATCGATCATGCCGGTCACGTACAGGCCGCCCCAGTTGAAGCCGTGGCTGTTGCCCTTCATCATCTGCTGCGTCGCACCCTCGGCCGCAATCGGCAGCCAGATCGCGGTGCCGGCCGCATGCAGCGGCACCGACACTTCGTCGACGCTCGCGCCCAGCTTGCGCAACCGGAGCGCGGCGACCCGCACGGCCTCGTCGACCACGCTCTCCGAATTCGCGAGTCCGAACGCCTCGCGCAGAATGCCGATCCGCAGGCCCGCGATGCCGTCGCGGATCGCGCCGAGATAATCGGCGCGCGGCGGCAACATCCGTTGGCGCGGATCGAGCCCGTCGTCGCCCGCGATGACGTCGAGCAGCAGCGCGTTGTCGAGCACGCTGCCCGTCATCGGCCCGAGATGATCGACGGTCGCCTCGATCGGCATCGCGCCGGTGTACGGCACGAGCCCATGCGTCGGCTTCATCCCGTAGATGCCGCAATAGGCGGACGGGATTCTCACCGAGCCGCCCTGGTCGCCGCCGAGCGCCATGTCGACCTCGCCGCTCGCGACCAGCGCGCCGCTGCCGGACGACGAGCCGCCTGACGAATATCCGGCCTTACGCGGATTGTGCACCGGCCCCGACGCGCTCGTGTGCGAGCCGCCGGAAAAACAGTAGTACTCGCAGGTCGCCTTGCCGGCGATCGTCGCGCCGGCGTCGAGCACCCGCGTGACGACGGTCGCGTCGATATCGGGCACGTAGCCCTCGAACGTGCTCGCGCCATTGCGCATCGGCACACCGGCGACGCAGATGTTGTCTTTCACGGCCACCGTCTTGCCGCGCAGCTTGCCGTCGGCGGCGCCATGGATCGTGCTCTTGCGCGCCCATGCGCCGTAACGGTTCTCGTCGCCTTCCGGGCGGTAGCCGGGCGTGCGCGGATACGCGACGACGGGCAGATGGTCGGGCAGCGCGTCGATCGCGTCGTACGCGTCGAAGTTCGCCTGCAGCGCATCGTCGTATTCGGCGAGTTGGCGGGAATCGACATGAAAGCCGAAGCCGGCTGCAATGTCGGACAGTTGTTCGCGGGTCGGGCGTTTGATGGCCATCGACGTTCTCCAGTTCGGTAAGCGGCGCCGCGAGCCTGGGCGGCGCCGGCGGGATTCATCGCGCGACGGCGACGGCGTCGCGCATCAGCCCGGTGCGCGGATGACAGTTCACGTATTCGTAGACCTGATGCTTTGCGTCGAAGACGGAAACCTCGTGATACAGCCGCAGTTTCGACAGCCCGGTGACGACGCGGAAGAACGTGACGAAGATCCGCAGGTGCGTCGGGTGAGATTCGGCCCACCGCTCGAGGCGGTCGAG
Source organism: Burkholderia sp. AU17457 (assembly GCF_002223255.1). Classification (NCBI taxonomy): domain Bacteria; kingdom Pseudomonadati; phylum Pseudomonadota; class Betaproteobacteria; order Burkholderiales; family Burkholderiaceae; genus Burkholderia; species Burkholderia sp. AU17457. The sequence goes on along the minus strand of NZ_NKFB01000005.1, from coordinate 1,061,221 downwards.
CGAGCGCCAGTGGCCGATGTTGTAACTCTCGTCGAGCTCGTTGCCGTCGAGATCGATCGAGCGCACGTAGCGGTTGCTGTAGCAGCCGACGTCCTTGCCGTTGTCGCGCAGGAACTCCATTCCGCTGCGCAGCGTCGGCTCGATCTCCTCCAGATACAGTCGGCGCTCGTCAGTCTCCGCGGCGCGCCAGTCCTGACCGGACCGAATCAGCGCGATGTTGTCGTGTGCCAGTACGACCACGCGGCCGCCGCGAGCCGGATCGCCGTCGACGATGCGCAACTCGCCGTTCGCGTTCATCCAGTCCGTCTGCGAGATCGGGAACCGGTCGCGCATCGATCCCCAGTAGCCGTGCTCCTCGATCTCGCCGCTGACGCCGTCCATGATCGCGCCGACGCCGGGGAAATCGCTCGTAAATGCGTAAAGCGTCTCGAACTGCTCGGCGCGCGGCGCGACGATTTCCCGGAAGTAGCCGATCCCGTCCGCGAGGCGTGCGTCGGAGGCCCACCATTCGACGAGCGCCGGCGACGCAATCCAGCGCGCATACGCGGCCGGATCGCGCCAGTAGCCGACGGCAATCAGGTTCTCGTAGTCCTCGTCGTCGGTGTGCTGCGTCAGGTCGAAATTGTTCGGGCCGTCCGGCCCGCCGAAATCGGCGACGATCCGGCGCAACGCGGCCAGCGCCGCCGCGCGCTTGTCGGCGCCGCGATACTGCACGCCGAAATAGCCCATCACGACCTGGCTCAGGTCTTCGGCGGCACGGGCGACGTACATCGGGAACGGCGGCTGGTAATCGTCGGCGACGCGGCGTGACAACTTCCGCGGGCAGATCAGGTGTTTGTCGATGGCGGATTCCATGCATGACCTCTCTGGAAAGGGAATCGGGTGTCGAGGGTTCGACGTGGGCGCAACGAACGACATGCACCGGCCATATCCCGGCGCATGCGGACAGTCAGAAGATGTGCGCGTAACGCAGGCCGGCGAGCACGCTGTTCTTCGGGCCGTTGCGCACGCTCAGGTCGGTGCCGAGCTGGATTTGCACCTGGTCGGCCTTCGTCACGAACTTCGCCGCGGTGATCCGCAGGCGCGTCGTGCGCAGCGCGTCGTTGTTGCCCGCGCCGTCGACGCTGGTTTCGCCGCCCCAGAGCTGGGTGATGCCGACACCGAGCGACGTGCCCGGATCGGGCATGTAACGCACCATCGCCTGGGCGCTGTAGCTCATCCGCTGATGCAGCGTCGCACCGCTCGCGCCGTACGACGTGTTGTTGCCGTACCAGATCGCGTCGCCGACGAGATCGAGTGCCCACTGCGGCGAAAAGTGCTTGACGTAGGCTGCCTGGAAATCGAGCGACCAGCGGTTGGCGCCGAGATTGAGCCCACGGTTCTGGTCGTAACTTCCGGTCGGCGCGTAAACGTAGACCGTCGCGGCGACGACGTCCTTCGCTTCGTTCAGGCGGAATTTCAACGGCGCGGTCAGGATCACGTCGCCGACACCGTTCGTACTGCCAAGCGCGCCAGCGCTGCCGAAGCTGCTGATGTGACCGAACGGCAGCAACACCTGCGGATCGATCGTGAGCCTGTCGGTGAGCTGGAACACATGCAGCAGGCGGGCGATGCCGACATTGGACTGCAGGTCGAAATCCGACGTCCGGTGGCCATTCGCGTAGTACGCGTTCGTCGCGGAATAGTTGTAGTACAGCACGCCGATCGTCGCGCCGACCGGATACTGCTCGTAGTCGCCGGGATCGACCTCGACCGCGCCCGCGTAATGCGATGCGACGACCATCAGCGACAGGCCGATCCACCGCGCGATTCGCTTCAGTTTCATTCTGTTGACGTTGTCCATCATGCTCCTCACCTGGATGCGCAGACACCGCCACGCTCGACGTACGACCAATGGAGACCGTTGCCGGAGCTTGGAATCGCGGGGTGCTGGCTGACTGTTGTTCCGCCGGTACTCGAGGGAGTGCCGACGATTCGCGACATCGAACGGCCGTCGCTTGAGGGTGAGAATAGAAAGGCAAAATCCGCATTTCTGTTTTCCGGCGGAACAAGAAATTGGCTGTGGCGGGCCTCCTCCGCCAGCGTCCTGCAGCGGGCGCAAAACGTGCGCCGGCGGCCGCCGTTTCGTGCCGGGCGCGCGGTCGATGCCGCGAATCGTTGCGAATCGCCGCGTATCCGTTGCGCATCGGCGCCTGCCGCGCAACGGGGCCGTCTCGGCATAGTTTCCGATCCGTGCCGGCAAAGAACCGCGTTTTTTCTCTTCTTACCCTGCTCGTCGAGCGTGACCGACATGACGCGCCCATCCCCCGCCACGGCAGTCGCAACGTCGTGGCGGCGGTCGCCCCGAACTACGACAAGGAGCCCCACGATGAACACGATTCCTTCCGAGGAAACAGCCTCGACGCCCGGCGAACGCGCCTGGGCGCTGTTTCGCGTGATGAAAGAGAAGAACCTGATTCCCGACGGCTATATCGAAGGTCTGACCGAGCTGATGTCCACCACCTGGGATCCGGCCAACGGCGCGCGCATCGTCGCGCGCGCGTGGGTCGATCCGGCATTTCGCGAACTTCTGCTGAAGGACGGCACGGCCGCGTGCGCGCAGTTCGGCTACACCGGCCCGCAGGGCGAATACATCGTCGCGCTCGAAGACACGCCGACGCTGAAGAACGTGATCGTCTGCAGCCTGTGCTCATGCACGAACTGGCCGGTGCTCGGGCTGCCGCCCGAGTGGTACAAGGGCTTCGAATATCGTGCGCGGCTCGTCCGCGAAGGACGCACGGTGCTGCGGGAGCTCGGCACCGACCTGCCCGACGACGTCGTCGTGAAGGTCTGGGATACGACCGCCGAAAGCCGCTATCTCGTGCTGCCCGTGCGGCCGGCCGGCAGCGAGCACATGACCGAGGAACAACTGCGCACGCTCGTCACGAAGGACGTGCTGATCGGCGTGGCGCTGCCGCGCGCGCACTGACGCGCACCACGTTTCGCTCTCGACCTTCAATTCGGAGATCTTATATGGACGGCTTTCACGACCTCGGCGGATTCCAGGGTTTCGGCCCGGTGCCGCATACGATCAACAGTCTCGGCTACAAACCGGTCTTCAAGGAAGACTGGGAGCATCTCGCATACAGCCTGATGTTCGTCGGCGTGGATCAACTGAAAAAATTCAGCGTCGACGAGGTACGTCACGCAGTCGAACGCATCGACGTGCGCCAGCACGCCGGCACGCGCTACTACGAGCGCTACGTGATCGCGACCGCGACATTGCTCGTCGAAACCGGCGTGCTCACGCAGGACGAACTCGACCGCGCGCTCGGTTCGCACTTCCGGCTCGCGAACCCGCCGCGATCCGGCGGCCGGGCGGCCCCGCCCGACTCGACGCGGTTCGAGGTCGGCGATCGCGTCGTGGTTCGCGACGAACACGTCAGCGGGCACATCCGCGCGCCCGGCTACGTTCGCGGCAAGGAAGGTGTCGTGCTGCACCGGACGACCGAATCGTGGCCGTTCCCGGACGCGATCGGCCACGGCGACACCAGCGCCGCGCATCAGCCGACCTATCACGTCGAGTTCCGCGTGAAGGATCTGTGGGGCGATGCCGCCGACGACGGCTATGTCGTGGTCGACCTGTTCGAAGGCTACCTGGATCGCGCGTCCGCGCAGAGCGCATGACGACGCCGGCGAATCGACACGTGCCGGCCGCCCCGCCGCCGAGGATTCCGGTCACCGTGCTGTCCGGCTTCCTCGGCGCGGGGAAGACGACGTTGCTGAACCATATCCTGCGCAATCGCGCCGGCCTGAAGGTCGCCGTGATCGTCAACGACATGAGCGAGGTGAACGTCGACGCCGACGACGTGCGGCGCAACGTCGAGCTGCATCGAGGCGAGGACGAACTCGTCGAAATGAGCAACGGCTGCATCTGCTGCACGCTGCGCGCCGATCTGCTCGAGCAGATCAGCACGCTTGCGCGGCAGCATCGCTTCGATTACCTGCTGATCGAGTCGACCGGCATTTCGGAGCCGATGCCGGTGGCGGAGACGTTCGCGTTTCTCGACCGGGACGGTTTCAGCCTCAGCGAACTCGCGCGGCTGGACACGCTCGTCACGGTGGTCAACGGCGAGACGTTCGAGGACATGATCGCGTCGACCGAACCGGTCACGCGCGACGCCCCGCTCGCGAACGACAACGATGCCGATCCGCCGCGCAAGCTGTCGGACCTGCTGATCGAACAAGTCGAATATGCGAACGTGATCCTCGTGAGCCGACTCGACCGGATCGGCCACGCGGGTTTCGAGCGGCTGCGCGCAATTCTGGCGTCACTGAATCCATCGGCGCGAATCCTGCCGATGCAGCACGGCAAGGTCGATCCGTCGGACGTGCTGGATACGCGGCGCTTCGATCTACCGGCGCTCGCCGAATCGCCGGGATGGATGCAACGCATGCAGGCCGACGAACGCCCGTCGGAATCGGATGCGTACGGGATTGCGTCGTGGGTCTATCGCGAACGTGCGCCGTTTCATCCGGCGCGGCTGCTCGCATGGCTGCGTCGCCCCTGGACGAACGGCCGACTGCTTCGCTGCAAGGGCTATGTGTGGGCTGCGCACCGATATGCCGAAACCGCCCTGCTCGTGCAGGCCGGCGACACGTTCCAGTGGGGTTACGTCGGCCGATGGTGGCGGTTTACGCCACCGTCGGACTGGCCGCACGACGACTATCGTCGCGAGGGTGTGCTGAAGAAATGGGAAGAGCCGACAGGCGATTGCCGACAGGAAATCGTGTTCATCGGGCAGTCGATCGATCACGTCCGGTTGCGCCGCGATCTCGATGCGTGTCTGCTGACGGTCGAAGAAATCGACGCCGGCCCGGAGTCGTGGCGCCGGCTTCCGGAAGCCGACGCGTTCGATGCACTGGCGACGCCCGCCCATCCGTGAAGTGGGACTCGATGGCGTCGGCGGGAGCGCCTGCGTCGTGTCGCTTTCGGTCGGCCCGTGAGCGCCTCGCGCGGTTCAGCGTGACGTAATACCGACCGCACCGCCGACGGCAGTTTTCTTCAATACGGGCCGACGCGGTGCCCGTAGTCTCGATGCGACTTTCAACATGTCGCATGGAGACACCTGATGAGCATGCTGGTTTCGATGGCCGCGTTCGCGCTCGCCTCGTCGATCACCCCCGGTCCCGTCAACATCGTCGCGCTCAGCGCGGGCGCGCGCCACGGCCTTGGCGCCAGCTTGCGCTACGCGGCCGGCGCGACGCTCGGCTTCGTCGCGCTGTTCCTGCTGATCGGCCTCGGCCTGCACGCGGCGCTCGCGCGCTGGCCCGTGCTGACGACGGCCACGCAGTGGTCGGGAATCGCGTTCCTGCTATACATGGCGCTGCGGCTCGCGCTCGACGACGGCCGGCTGGCGGCCGATCCGGACGTGGCCGGCCCGTCGGCGGCGGCCGGCGCGGCGATGCAGTGGCTCAATCCGAAGGCGTGGCTCGCGTGCGTGGCCGCGATGGGCGCGTATGCATCCGACGGCGACCGCGCGCAGGTCTGGCAGTTCGCCGCGCTGTATCTGGTGATCTGCTTCGCGTCGATCGCATCCTGGGGTTATGCGGGCGCGTCGCTGCGGCACCGGCTCGCGAACGCGCGGCGCATGCGCGTGTTCAACCGGCTGATGGCGCTGCTGCTCGCGGGGAGCGCGCTGTTTCTGCTCGACGTGTAGCCGCCGTCGCGTTCAGCGCCTCGCGCTGCGGTACTGCCCCGGCGTCGCGGCCGCGATTCGCCGGAATGCACGCTGGAAATGCGCCTGGTCCGCAAAGCCTGCGTCGAGCGCGACTTCGGCGATCGGCCGGCCGCGGCGCAACTCGGTGCGGCCGTATTGCACGCGCCGATCGATCAGGAACGCATGCGGCGTCATCCCGTAACGCGCATTGAACGCGCGGATCAGGTACGACGGCGACAGGTCGGCCGCCGCGCAGATCGCATCGAGCGTGACGGCCTCGCGGCAATGGGCGGCGATGTAGTCGGCCGCGCGCGCGAGCTTCACGTTGTCGTCTCCCGGCCGCGGCTCGGGCAGTTCGCGATCGAGCGCGCCATGCAGCGCCGCGAAGAATTCGACCGCCGCGCTCTCCTTGCCGAGCGCATCGATGCCGGGCGACACCAGCGTGCGGTAGAAGCCGTCAAATTGCGCGAACAGATCGCCGCGCTCGGTCAACTTCGGCGAAAACCCGTGAAAATCGCGATTCGGATCGCGACCGAGCGAATGTTGCAGCCGCGCGAGCCATGGCACGTCGACATAGACCATCCGGTACGCCCACGCATCGGGACCGTACGGATTGCATGCGTGGACCTGCTCCGGATCGATGATCACGAGCACGCCGCGCCCGACGTGCGCGTGCGTCGCGCCGTTCACGTACGTGCTCGTGCCGCCGACGATCGCGCCCACCGAAAACGTGTCGTGCGTGTGCTTCGCATAGCAGATCGCGCGCCCGTCGTCGACGGTACGCGCCTCGATGAACGGCAGCGCGGTATCGCGCCAGAATGGCGACGGTACGGCGGATCGGTTGGCGGTACGGCTCACGCGGCGGGCTCCCGGTTCGAACAGCGAACGCTCACCGTACAAGACTGTGCGGCGCCGCGCAACAGCGAGCCGACGCTTCGCGGCTGGATCGCCTAAGCTTTGAATTCGGCCGCCGCGGCACACGCGGCGGGTTCCGCTTCCTCTTCCAACCGGTACACTCATGCAGATCGATCTGAAAGGCAAGACCGCGGTCGTCACCGCTTCCACCGCCGGCATCGGCTTCGCGATCGCCGAAGGGCTCGCGCGCGCCGGCGCGCACGTCGTCGTCAACGGCCGCAGCGACGCGTCGGTGCAGTCCGCGCTCGGGAAACTGCGCGACGCCGTGCCCGGCGCAAGCTTCGACGGCGTCGCCGCCGACCTGTCCGACGCGGCCGGCGTCGCGCGCGTCACGCAGCACACGCCGAACGCCGACATTCTCGTCAACAATGCGGGCATCTACGGCCTGAAGGCGTTCTTCGACATCGACGACGCCGAATGGGAACATTTTTTCCAGATCAACGTGATGTCCGGCGTGCGGCTCGCGCGGCATTACCTGAAAGGGATGATCGAACGCAATGCCGGGCGCATCGTGTTCATTTCGTCGGAATCGGGCCTGAACATCCCCGTCGACATGATTCATTACGGGTTCACGAAAACCGCGCAGCTGTCGATCGCGCGCGGCCTCGCGAAGCTCGCGGCCGGCACCCGCGTGACCGTCAATTCGGTGCTGCCGGGGCCGACGATGTCGGAAGGCGTGCGCGAGATGCTGAAGGCGCAGGCCGACGAAACGGGCCGCAGCATCGACGACATTGCCGTGGAGTTCGTGCGCAGCGAGCGCGCGAGTTCGATCATCCAGCGGCCGGCGACGACGGAGGAAGTCGCGAACCTGGTCGTGTACGTATGCTCGCCGCAGGCCTCGGCCACGACCGGCGCGGCGTTGCGCGTCGACGGCGGCGTGGTCGACACGATAGCGTGACGGCCATATGACGGGCTCGCGCCGCGCGTGGCCGCCGCACTAGCGCGACGCGCGCTTGCCAGACTGAAGCGTGCCCTTGCGATCGGCGTCCATGCAGGTATCGAAGCCGGACTGCGTGACGACGCCGGCCTTGTCGAACACGACGAAGTACGCGCGGTGATCGTTGCCGTGCTCGATGAAGTAGTTGTAGCAGACGCCGCCGCCGTTACGGACCATCCAGACGCTGCGCGGGTTGCCGGCTGCACGGACGACGTCGGCGCGCGTCGCGCCGTGCCGCGACGCGGCCCGTGCAAGCGGCGTGCGCGAATACGAGAACGGCAGCCACGAGTCGAACCACGCACAGCCATGCAACATCAGGCAGCTGGCGGCCAGGGACAGCGTCGCTGCGGGACGGGCCATCGGAATCAATCGCATGCTCGGGAAATCTGCTGCGCCATACCGGCGTGATCGAAAGCCCCATGCTACTCGACCTTTGGGTCCGGATCGAAAAGAAATGTAGAGATCTTTATCCGGATCCCTGCGTTTGCGGGCCTTCGCGCCGGCTGAATCGTCATCAATCGTTGCAGCCGGCGTGCGCGCACGCGCATCCGCACCACCGCACCGTTGTATCGAACCGGTGCAACGGCATGCGCGATCAGGCGATCCATTCGGCCCACAGCATCGTCAGCACCGTCATCAGCGCGGGGCCGACGAACAGCCCGATCAGGCCGAACGTCTCGGCGCCGCCGAGGATGCCGAACAGCACGAGCAGGAACGGCAGCCGTGTCGAACCGCCGATCAGCACCGGCCGCACGAAGTGCTCGGCGACGAACACGACGATGAACCCGAGCACCGCGATCACGACGGCCCACATGGTCGCGCCCTGCACGAACAGCCAGAGCGCCGCGCCGCAGAACACGACCGGCGCGCAGAACGGCAGCATCGCGGCGACCGCCGTGACGAGCCCGAGCAGCGCCGCGTGCGGCACGCCCGCGAGCGCGTAGGCGATGCCGAGCAGCGCGCCCTCGCCGAGCCCGACGACGACGAGTCCCGTCACAGTGCCGTACACGGCCGCGACCATGCGCTCGATCAGTTCCGCGCCGTTACGGCCGAACGCGCGCCGCGCGCCCTGCAGCAACGCGCCCGACAGCTTGTGGCCGGCGCGCAGGATCACGAACAGCGTGACGAGCATGAAACCGAATTCGAGCAGCACGTGCGCGAGCTTCGTGCCGAATTGCCGGCCGAACGCGATGAATTTCTCGCCGTTGACGCCGTGCATCGCGGTGGCCGCATGCAGCGGATGGCCGAGATTGGCCTGCCACCATTCGGTAATCTGCGTCGCGCCGTACGGCAACCGGCCGATCACGTCCGGCAACGGGATGCCGTTGTCCTGGATCGTGTGCAGCCACTCGCGCAGGTCGTGCGCCTGCGCGATCGCCTGGGTCGTCGCGACCGCCACCGGCAGCACGACGAGCAGCGAGATCGCCGCCGTGATGACGGTCGCGATCAGCGTCGGCCGATTGCGGAACAGCCGGTGCGATTCGAAGCACTTCAGCAGCGGCCACATCGCGATGGCGATCACGCACGCCCATGCGATGGCGGGAAGGAAGTCGCGGATCACCCACAGCGCGAGCACCAGCAGCGCCGCATACAGCGCGACGCGGGCGACCTGCTGGGCGCGCGGCCGCGCGGCGGAATCGGGAGACGACGGGACATGTGCGCCCATGGCACCTCTGTCGAAATGAAAAAATGGCGGCTCGCCCAGGCAATCGGCCCGGACGAACCGCCATTCTATCCATCGGCGCCGGATCGGCGGCACGCGCAATCGATGCGCGGACCGCCCGCCGCCGCGTCGCCGCGCGCCGGTCAGGCCACCTTGTCGGCGATCCCGTAGCGCTCGAGCCAGTGCGCGTACGGCGCGGGCAGCGTCCACGACGGACGCTCGACACCGAGCTGCTTGGCCGCGTAGTACGGCCAGTGCGGGTCGGCGAGGTGTGCGCGGCCGACCATCACGAGATCGAGCTGCTCCTCCGCCACCACGCGGTTCGCCAGTTGCGGCGTATCGATTCCCCACGCGGACGACACCGGCAAGCCGGCCTCGCGGCGCACGCGCTCGGCGACCGGCGCGAGGAACGCCGGGCCCCACGGAATCTGTGCGTCGGGCGTCGAGAAGCCGACCGACACGCTCAGCATGTCGAGCCCTTCCCGCTTCATCCGCTGCGTGAGCGCGATCGACTCGGCGAGCGTCTCTTCGTCTCGGCCGTCGTATTCGATCACGCCGAGGCGTGCGGTCAGTGGCAAGTGCTCGGGCCAGACCTTGCGAACGGCCGCGAGCGTGTCGACGAGGAAGCGGCCGCGGTTTTCCGCCGAACCGCCGTATTCGTCGGTGCGCTGGTTCGAATGCACCGAGAAGAAGCTCTGGCCGAGATAGCCATGCGCGAAGTGCAGTTCGAGCCATTCGAAGCCGAGGTCGCGCGCACGCCGCGCGGAGGCCACGAAGTCGGCTTGCACGCGGGCGATGTCGTCGTGCGTCATTTCGCGCGGCACCTTCGGCAGGTGCGCGCCGAACGGCACGGCCGACGGCGCGATGGTCTGCCAGCCGCGCGGATCGCCGTCGGCGATATGGTCGTCGCCTTCCCACGGGCGGTTCGCGCTCGCCTTGCGGCCCGCGTGCGCGATCTGGATGCCGGGCACCGCGCCGGCCGCCTTGATCGCCGCGACCGACGGCGCGAAGGCTTCGGCCTGCGCGTCGTTCCACAACCCCGCGCAGCCCGGCGTGATGCGGCCTTCCGGCGACACGGCCGTCGCCTCCGCGATCACGAGGCCCGCGCCGCCGCGCGCGATGCCGGCCAGATGCACGTGATGCCAGTCGTTGACGACGCCGTCTTCGGCGACGTACTGGCACATCGGCGGCACCGCGATGCGGTTGCGCAGCGTGACATCCTTGAGTTTGAACGGTTCGAACAGGGCAGACATCCACGACTCCTTTGTTGGGTTCTGCAAAACGGCTGGGAATGCGCCGTGCGCGACGCACGGCGCAACGATGCGAGCCGTCGGCGGGCCGGGTGCGCCCGGCGACGGCAAGGACGAGACGCCGGCCGAGCCGGCGCCGTGTTCAGCGGTGGCCGAGCTTCGCGAGCAGCGCCTCGGCCGCGGGCGCCGACGACGCCGGGTTCTGCCCGGTGATCAGCAGCCCGTCGGTGACGACATGCGGCGCCCAGTCGGCGCTGCGCTCGAATTCCGCGCCATTGGTTTTCAGCATGTCCTCGACGAGGAACGGCACGACTTCGGTCAGCTCGACGGCCGCTTCCTCGCTATTGGTGAAACCCGTCGCGCGCTTGCCGCGCACGACCGACTCGCCGGTCTGCGGGTGCTTCACGTGGCGCAGCACGCCCGGCGCGTGGCAGACCGCGGCGACCGGCTTGCCGGCCGCCAGCATGCGCTCGATCAGGCCGATCGAATGCAGGTCCTCGGCAAGATCCCACAGCGGGCCGTGGCCGCCCGGGTAGAACACCGCGTCGTAGTCGTCCGCCGACACATCGGCCAGCTTGCGCGTCGACGCGAGTTCGGCCTGGGCCGCCGCATCGGCGTCGAAGCGGCGCGTCGCGTCGGTCTGGGCCGTCGGATCGCTGCTCTTCGGGTCGAGCGGCGGCTGGCCGCCCTTCGGCGACGCGAGCGTCAACTCGACGCCCGCATCCTTGAACGTGTAGTACGGCGCGGCCAGTTCCTCGAGCCAGAAGCCGGTTTTCTTGCCGGTGTCGCCGAGCGTGTCGTGCGAGGTCAGGACAACCAGAATCTTCATGATCGGACACTCCTTCGAAAATGAACGGGGAACGGGGCCGCACGTCGACGCGGCGCACCTGTCGGTTAGTCCGCCCGTGCGCGGCAACGTGCGATTCATTCACCCGCATGCGATATACGCCTATTAGACCAGTCGTCTAGAAGCGACCGAAATAAAACGACGGCGTCTCGCGGCATGAAGCTGCCGGGGACGTCGCCGCATTCACCGGACCGATGATATCCCTGAATTAGACCGGTCGTCTAGAAGAACGCGTATTCGCCCCTGCCATCGACGTGGCCTTTGCGACGGGGGGCGCAGTCCGGCATCGCCGTCCCGCCCTCCACCGTTTGCCCGCGGCAGCCGGCCGCTGCCGTCGCGCCGGCTCCCGACGATTACCCGCGCAAAGGCCCGTCCGTGTCCCCCGCTTCGATGACTGGCGCTTCGAGCCGGTGATCGCACACGCCGTCGTCCAGCAGCCGCAGCATCAGCTCCGCCAGCGCGCGGCCCGATGCGTGCCCGGTCGGCTGCACGACCGCCGTGACACGATACGGGTGCGCGATATCGGGCGGCACGCCGTCATAGACGATCAGCGACATGTCCGCGCCCAGGCGCAGCCCGCTGTCGACCAGCGCGCGAAACGCGCCGCCGCCCGCGATGTTGTTGTCGACCAGCAGCGCGGTCGGCGGCTCGGCGCGCGCGAGCAGCGCCCGCGCCGCCTGCTGGCCGCCGTCGTGCGTAAACGCGCACTCGACGAGCAGCGCCGGATCGGCCTCGATACCGGCTTCGCGCAATGCCGACAGATAGCCGGCGCGCCGCTGCGCGGCGAAATTCAGCCCCAGCGGCGCGCTGATCATCGCGATGCGCCGATGCCCGAAGCCGATCAGCCGGCGCGCCGCGTCGCGCGCGCCCGCCTCGTTGTCGAAGTCGAACCACGCATACGGGCCGGCCGCCTGCGTGCGGCCGTACGCGACATACGGAAACGCGCTCGCTTGCAGGTACGCGAGACGCGGATCGTCGACCCGCGTGCGCGCGACGATCAGCCCGTCGACGAGCTTGCCGTCGACGATGCGCCGATAGGTGTCCAGTTCCGCGTTCGGTCGCGCGGACGCGATGATGAAATCGAGATTTCGCTCGGCGAGCCGCTCGGTGATGCCCGCGACGACCTCGCCGAACCGCGGATCGCCGAGATCGCCGGCGCCGAACGGATAGACGATGCCGATCATGTCGGCCCGGCCGGTCGCCAGCCGGCGCGCGGTCGGATCGGCCACGTAGCCCATTTCGCGCGCGGCCTTCGCCACGCGCTCGCGCGTCGCCTCGCTGACGTCGTCGTAACCGTTCAACGCGCGGCTGACCGTCGTCCGCGACAGACCCAGCGCATCCGACAGCGCCTTCAGATTCACCTTCACCGTCATTCCTCGCATTCGCCGCCCCGCCCGGTCGCCCGATGCCCGGGACGCGCCGACCGGGTAATTATTTCCATTGAGTAATCATTACCGTCAAATAAATATCTTTTGCGTTCCAAACCGGTTTGAAATAGCATCCAAACCGGTTTGGACATCGATGCCCACTCAGCCGTTCATTTTCACCTGCCAAGGAAACAACGACGAGATGACATACTTTCCCCTTTTCCGCCCGATCACGACCAAACGTTTGCTGCTCGCTGGCGGCGCACTCGCCGCCTTCGCGTCCGTCGCGCACGCGCAGTCCAGCGGCACGGGCGCGCCCGTGCCCACGCCCCATACGCAGCAAGCCTACGATCCCGAAGGCAACTTCACGATGCGCTGGACGCGCGCGGACATCCGCCAGATCGTCGCGCAATCGCACACCGCCGGCGCCGACAAGAACTCGCTGCCGCAAGCGCTGACGATGCCGGACATCCCGCAGGATTTCCCGCTGATCAACTCGAACGTGTGGGTGTGGGACACCTGGCCGCTGGCCGACCTGCGCGCGAACCAGCTCAGCTACAAGGGCTGGGAGGTGATCTTCTCGCTCACCGCCGATCCGCACGCGGGCTACACGTTCGACGACCGTCACGTCCACGCCCGCATCGGCTTCTTCTATCGCCGCGCCGGCATCCCCGCGTCGCAGCGCCCGGCGAACGGCGGCTGGACCTGGGGCGGCCACCTGTTCCCGGACGGCGCGAGCGCCAGGGTGTTCGGCACCGCGCCGATGACCAACAACGCTGAATGGTCGGGCTCCGCGCGCCTCACGAACGGCAGCAACGTCAGCCTCTACTACACCGCGACGTCGTTCAACCGCTCGGCCCCCGGCGGCGCCGACATCACGCCGCCGCAGGCGATCATCACGCGCGCCGACGGCAACATCCACGCCGACGACAAGCACGTGTGGTTCACCGGCTTCGGCGATCACAAGGCGCTGCTGCAGCCGGACGGCAACTACTACCAGACCGGCCAGCAGAACACCTACTTCTCGTTCCGCGATCCGTTCGTGTTCACCGACCCCGCGCATCCGGGCAAGACCTACATGGTGTTCGAAGGCAATACCGGCGGCCCGCGCGGCGCACGCACCTGCACCGAGGCCGATCTCGGCTATGCACCGAACGATCCGAACCGCGAAGATCTCAACGCGGTGATGAATTCGGGCGCAGTGTATCAAAAGGCCAACGTCGGCCTCGCGGTCGCGACGAACCCGCAACTGACCGAGTGGAAGTTCCTGCCGCCGATCCTGTCGGCGAACTGCGTCGACGACCAGACCGAGCGCCCGCAGATCTACCTGAAGGACGGCAAGTACTACCTGTTCACGATCAGCCACCGCACGACGATGGCGGCCGGCGTCGACGGCCCGGACGGCGTGTACGGCTTCGTCGGCAACGGCATCCGCAGCGATTACCTGCCGCTGAACGGCGGCAGCGGCCTCGTGCTCGGCAACCCGACCGACTTCTCCGCACCCGCCGGCGCACCGTATGCGCAGGACCCGAACCAGAACCCGCGGGAATTCCAGTCGTATTCGCACTACGTGATGCCGGGCGGGCTCGTCGAGTCGTTCATCGACGCGATCGGCCCGCGCCGCGGCGGCACGCTCGCGCCGACGGTGAAGGTGAACATCAACGGCACGTCGACGGCGGTCGACCGCACGTATGGACGCGGCGGCCTCGGCGGCTACGGCGACATCCCGTCGAACCTGCCGGCGACGGGGGCCGGCCACAACGACGGCAACGGCCAGGCCAATTGAGCAACCGAAAATAACCATCGTCGATAAAGGCACGAGGTTCAGGAGGCGCGTATCGCGCGTGCCGCGTGCGCGCCTCCGCTTTTTCCCTTCGACTTTCTTTTGACCGTTGTGCATGCCGTCGTTGCAGGCGGCCTGCGCCCTCCTTTCCCGCTTCGTCCGACGAAGCGCCTCCGGCACCGCATGAAATCGACGTCTTTCCGCTTTTCCGTCCGCATCGTCCGGCTGCTGCTCGTCTGCATGGCCTTCACGCAGGCCGTCGCCGCGCCCTGCCACACGCAGGCCGACAACGGCACGCCGCAATGGCGGCCCGCCCTCCACTACACGCCGCAGCGCAACTGGATGAACGACCCGAACGGGCTCGTCTACGCGAACGGCCGCTATCACCTGTTCTATCAGTACAACCCGCTCGGCAACGACTGGGGCAACATGTCGTGGGGCCACGCGACCAGCACCGACCTCGTCCACTGGCGCGAGCAGCCGGTCGCGATGCGCGCGAACGCCACCGAGGAAATCTTCTCCGGCTCGATCGTCGCCGATACGCTGAACACGTCCGGCCTCGGCACACCGGGCCACACGCCGCTCGTCGCGCTCTATACGAGCGTCTACAAGCCCGGCTCGGGCCACGCACCGGGCATACAGGCGCAGTCGCTCGCGTACAGCCTCGACCAGGGCACGACCTGGCAGCCGTATGCGCACAACCCGGTGCTGACGCTCGATCCGGAATCGAAGGAATTTCGCGACCCGAAAGTGTCGTGGTATGCGGCGGGCGGCTACTGGTTGATGACGACGGTCGTCGCCGATGCGCACGTCGTGAAGCTCTATCGTTCCGACGACCTGATCCACTGGTCGTTCCTCAGCGATTTCACGCTGCCGGACGTGCCGCATGCGGGCGCGCTGTGGGAAATGCCGGACCTCATACCGCTGCCGCTCGACGGCGATCCGAAGCGAATCAAGTGGGTTATGATCGTCAACGTGAATCCGTGGTCGATCGCGGGGGGTTCCGGGGCCATGTATTTCGTCGGCGATTTCGACGGCCGCACGTTCACGCCCGACCGCGTCGCGCCCGCCGGCTCCGATCCCGCGCAATTCCGCTGGGTCGATCACGGCGCCGACTTCTACGCGGCCGGCACGTTCTCCGGCGCACCGGGCGCCCGGCCGGTCGCGATCGCGTGGATGAGCAACTGGGATTACGCGGCAAAAGTGCCGACCACCCCGTGGCGCGGCGCGACCACGCTGCCGCGCGAACTGTCGCTGAGGGCGATCGACGGCGAGCCGACCCTCGTCGTCGCGCCCGCCGCCGCGTTCGACGCATGGGCCGACGGCCGGCCGGTCGTACATGAAGGCGACGTCACGGTCGACTCCGCTACCCGACCGCTGTCGGCCGCCACACGCGGCGTCGTCCAGCGCATCACGGTGACGCTCTCGCCGCAGCGTGCCGCGCGCGCGGGGCTGATCGTGCGGCGCTCGGCCGACGGGTCGGTCGGCACCCGGATCGTGTACGACACCGCGAAGCGCACGCTGACGCTCGACCGCTCGCGATCCGGCGAAGCGAATTTCGCCGGCACGTTCAGCCGCGAGCACATCGTCGATCTGCCGCTCGAACGCGGACAACTGCGACTCGAAATCGTCGTCGATCGCGGCTCGGTCGAAGTGTTCGCGAACGGCGGCCGCGTCGCGCTGACGGACCTGGTCTTTCCGCCGCTCGATGCGGATCGCGTGGCCGTGTTTGCCGAACAGGGCCGCGCGACGTTTTCGGGGTTGACGGTGACGCAACTCGATGCGCGGGGAGCCTGCGCGTCGCAATAGACGCATGCGTCAATGCGAATTTTTTCGTCCGATCGAGACGTGCCCGCATGCAGCCCGAATCGAGCCCCAATGCATCGTACGGCGAGACCCCGGAACGGCTCCGATTATCGGATACGCGACATCGAGGATTAAGGCGACTTGGCGGTGAGCGGCATTCACGCATGCGACTCTGCTCTCGCTCGCGTGTGCGCACGGTCGTCGGAATAAACTCGATTCCCTAATTCGGAGATGTCACGACCGCTCCGGCCTTCATCCAGTGTGTCCGGTCGCGCTGACGGCCTTCTGCTTGGGCGCGGCGGGATCGGCGTACTCTGCCGAGGAGCGGATCGAGTAACCGGCTGCCCTGTGGCATCGGTGAGGATCAATGTATTGTTGCGCACCTCGATCTTCACGGGGTCGGTCTTCTTCCATTGTTTCTTGGGCACGATCAGCTTCCAGACCGCGCCGCCGCCAGGCTCTCGGAAAAACGCGACGACGCCGACCATCTCGGCTCCCGGATCCATCGGCTCGCTCACGCTGACGCTCGCGCCGGGTCGCAGCACGACGTCCTTGGTGGCGAGCAGGTCCGCTTTCAGCGCGTCCAGGTCATCCGTCTGCAGTCGGGTGTAGTCGAGTTGCCCGAAGGTCCGTGCATCCTTCAATTGGTAGAACCTCACGACCGTCGACAACGGCTGCTCGGCCGCATTCTCGTTCAATGACGATCGGGCGACGAGGTCCACGTTCATCGTCTTTACCTGCGTCGTGAAAACCCATTTCGCCGCATTCACGGTGCTGTCCTTGACAGCTTGTCCGACGCCGCAACCGGCGGTTGCGAGCGCGCCTATGACGACCGCTGTCGCAATCAGGCTTCGCCGCGGCGCAGCCGCGCGGAAGGTGTTCTGCTGCATGTCCATGTTCCGTGTCCTGCTGAATGGTGTATCGAGCTTACGCGGCGAACGCTGCACCGTCCCAACGGCCCAGTTGCACCCATGTCGCGCGCGTGCGTTCATGTTGTCCGTTCGGCGGAGAGCCGAGTTGCGTGGTCAGTCCCAACCTTGCCTGACCGCGCGCCAGCACAGGCTCGGGCATCAGGTCTGGGTGCACCTGCATCTCCAGCAGCGCTTCGCTCTCATAGCCCAGGTAGAAGCGCAGCAGCGCCGAAATCCGGTGGTATGCCGGCTGTCCCGGCATGAGCGCCGCCACCGCGCCACGTGTATGCGGAGTGATGACGATTCTCAGCGTGTTCGCCCGATCGTAGAATCCGCGCCCGAGTACACAGTGTTCGCCAAGCGCGGCCGGTTCGAAATCGTCGATGGCACGCCACACCGGATAAAACTCATCGACCGCAACCGTCGCATCCGTAACGGCATGGTTCAGCACGCCGACGAGTCCTTCCGCGGTGCGCGTCTTCTGGGCTGCCAGCCCGAGCATCGACAGCAGCGTGCGGGCATCGATACCGGCCGGCAGCCCGGCAGCCGGCGAACCTGTGTGCGGAGACCGGAACCCGAAGCCGACGAAACTGAGCACGCCCCGCGATACCGTATCGAAACCATCCGGCCGAAAGCCTGTCGGATACCGGTATTTGCGCCAAATGCGATAGAACTGCGTGGCAATCCGATGATGAAACAGATCCAGAAACGCGGACAACGACTCGGCACCGTCGCGATTCTGTGCAATCTCGTCGACGAAATACGCCGGCATGCGGGCATCGACCCCGTACAGGCCGAGAAACGTCGTGCGTACGGTTGGCAGTCCGACCGAATCGGCGATATCGAATTCCACCGTATCGATCTCGCGTGCCGGGAATCCCAATTGGGCACGGGACCGGAAACGGATGGGATCCGTCGCAGGCGAATCGGTCGTCCCCAGCGGCGCAGCATCCGGTGCCGCCAGCTCGATCAACGCGCAGAAGCGATGGAAGTTCATGCGGTGCGCATGTTCGAACAGCACCGGCAACAGCGTCCGATCGGCCGGATGCGGCGGCAGCATCGTCAGGCTGCGCTCGGACAGTTTCGCGGAGCGGCTCAAAACGGCGCTCCTTCGCCCTTGGTATCCGGCCATTCGAGGCGCTTGCCGGTCGGCTGAGCCACGATCACGAGCCTGGTGTAGAGATTCACCGTGGCATACAAGCCGAGAAAACGATTGAGCACGGCGCCGAACAATTCGAGATCGCCGTCGCCGGCAAAGTGCGAACTGTCGATCGTCACGGCGATTTCGACACCGCGCATCAAGCCTCCCTTCACGAGCTTTTGCAGCGGCCGGTGCCGCACGTCGGCGATTGCCTCGATGCGGCGGCGATTCAGTTCACCGTCGGTCCAGTCGTACAGGGCAAGCGAGCCGCGCAGAATCTCCGCGTCGAGCAGCGACAGGTAGTTCGGCGCCAGATGCGACAGTACGCGCCACTGGAAACGGTCTCCCGTCGGCGGGTACACCGGTAACGTCGGCGCAGTCAGATTGCGCACGGAAGCAACGTTCATGAAACCCGCCCGCATGCGCGTGATGCTGGCGTCCCGCAACGCCTTGCGCGGCAGCATCCCGTTGGTGCCGGTCACCGAAAGCGACAACGTCTCGCGAGGCAATGTTCTCTCGGTGTCCCATGCATGGCCGCCGAGCACCACGCAGGTATCGAAACGTCCGGACGGCGCGCGCCGCACGTGCGCGTGGAAATAACGTTCCGGCATCGTGTGGCGGAGCATCCCGCCGCGGTGACGGAAGGCTGCGAACGGCACATATTCGAAGCGCCGGCCGCGCTCGATGCCGTGCACCGCATCGACCGAGTAGATGTCCACCAGCGGCCCGTGCTGCTCGCGTGCGCGGACCCGATATTCGGTCTCGAACTGCGTGACCTTGATTGGATCGGCCTCAACGGGAAACAGGTTGATGATCGGCGTGCAGTACAACCGCACGTTTTCCGCGGTGAAGCGCATGTTGTCCTGCCATGGCTTCGCCAGCACGATCTCGACGTCGACGTATGGAGCAGAATCGGGAATTGCCTGGAAGTCGAGCCCGAGCAGGTCGACGAACATGAACTTCTCGGGGAACGTGAAATATTCGAGGAGCAACTGATAGCCGCCGAATGCGTTGTCTGCTTTCGGCCATAGGCGTTCGTCGCCCGCGAAACCCGCCGCCTCCATCCGGAGCCCCGGCATCTCCAGCGGCGCACCGGGGCGAATCGCCGGGAATCCGGGGATCCGGACATGCATCGCAAGCGGTTTCCGCGTGAGGGCCGCGTGCAGCGCAAGGGCAACGGGACGATCGGCGTCGATATACATGCGCAGACGCGGCACACGCAAGCGATCGCGTTGCGCCTGCTGCTGAATGGCAAGCCGAAACCGGATGACGGAGCGACCGTCCTCGCGCGCCCATGCCCCTGCCTCGGTGAGCGCCAACGGATACAGGTCGACCGGTTGCGTAGTGCGATAGACGCATTCGACATGGGTAGGCGCTCCGTCGCTCACGCCCGTCGCGATCGGTCCGGATGTCGCCTCGAGGCCGGCCGGAAGCGTCTCGTGCTTTTGCAGCACGCCCGTATCCGGCGTGAGTTCGAGAATCGACAAAGACGGAATCATTCGCAAATAGTGCGGCCAGAGCAGGCTGACGAGCCCCTCGGTCAGTTCGGGCAGTTCGTCGTCGAGCTTGTGGCGCAGTCGCCCCATCAGGAACGCAAACCCCTCGAGCAACCGCTCGACGTGAGGATCTCGGTCTCCGCCACGATCGATGCCCAACTCGCGGGCCCGGTCGGGGAACGCGTGGGCGAATTCGCGCCCAGCCTCGCGCAGATAGCGCATCTCGGCCTCGTAATAGCGCAGGATCTCGTTGTCCTTGATGGGATTCGTCATTCTGTGTCCTGTTGTGTCATTCCGGTATCGGCCCGCCCGGGATGGGCACCGACGCATGGCGAGCTGCCGCGACCGCACCGGGTGGCAGGGGCGACGGCTGCGAGGCAGCCCCACCCGCGCGAGGGGTGGACGGTCGAGACGCGAAAATGCGCGACGGCAAGGCGAACCCGCGAAGCGACAGCAACTCGAGCGGCCCCTTGCCTACATCCATACGCATCAGATAGGTCAGCGGATATGTGAGCGATGACGGCGCCGGCGTCAACGGCCCGTGCGTCGTCAACGCGTCGTCATCGCCCGCCTGCACGCCGGCTGCCCTGGTTTCCGGCGTCAACGGCACGGCAGCCTGCCAGGTAAGTTGATAAGTGGCGGTATCGACCGGCGTTACCTGCGCCCGTTCCAGCATGCGCACCAGCGCCCAACGTCCGTTGAATTCCAGATTCAGGTTCGTACCGGAGCGCTCGGTTTGCCACTCGAGCCGGGTACCCGCTTTCTGCGGCTCGCTCGACGGCCACGTGAACGTCTGCCATGTTTCCTGCTGGTTGTAGTAGTGAAGAACCTGGCCATCGATGGTCAGGCGCGTATCGATCACGCCGGACACGGGAACGGGCTTCAGATCGAACGCATACCGGGGCTCCCCCTGCGCGAGCAGGTGAGCGGCGATCCGCTGCAACCGGTTGATGGCGTCGAGGAAACCGGGATCGATCGTGCGGGCCGCGCTGCTCGCGCCCGAGCCGGTCGATGCCGGCACCCACTGATCGCCTTGCAGCGTCAGCACGCCGGCGAGCTGGGTCGCGAGGAATGAACCGATGAGTCCGCCTTGCGGACGCAGGAAGCGCGCCAGCTCGGGCAGCGACGCGTCGTTGATGGTGTTCGCGAACGGATAGCGGCCGGCAAACGACCGGTTCCAGGTCGCGACGATCGTCTGTCGCCAGACGTCGTTCAGGCTCGCCTGCGCCGGTTCGAGAACCGCTTGTGCGGCTTGCGCGGCTGGCCGCACGAACAGCGCCTGGCCCATCCCGGCCCACTGCTCGCCAAGGCTCGCGGCAATGAGTTGAGCGTAGGCGAGCGTATCGGCAAGTTCCGAGCTCCTGCCTTGAAAGAGCGCGTGTGCGACCTGCCGGGCTTCGCCGTCGGCATCGGGGCTGTCCGCAATCTGCTGCAGTTTCAGGCGCAGCATCGTGAGGCGCTCGGTAAAGCGCTGCAGGCTCAGATCTCCGATCGCGCCGGCGCCCGCGGCGCCGCCGGCAGCGACCAAGCGCAGTACCGGCCCGAACGATGCCCCCAACGGGCCGGCCGGATCGGGGCTTGCCACCTGCGGCGCGTCGTCCTTGCTGGCGAGGATGCTCTGCGCCTTGGTCACCAGCGTGTCGGACAGCGACGTCCGCACGGCACCGGCGCCTCCGTGGTATTCGAGCGATTTCATCAGTGCGATCACCGGCGACTGCCGGGCATCCGCGATCACCTTCAACTGAGCGATGGCCGCCGGCAGCGTCCGTGCCGGCTCGCACACGATGCCGTTCATGAAGGTCTGCCAATGTTCCGCGTAGTCCGCGAAGTAGCGTGCGCGCAGCGCGGCTCGCAACGCGTCGGGCGTCGTCGCCAGCGCGTCGGAATGAGCCCCGCCCGTTCCGAGCACCCAGTCCGCCGTCACGCCGTTGCGCTTGGCCATCGCGTCGATCGATGCCTCGATCGTGCCGTCCCATGCCTGGCGCGTAAACGCGCCGGGCACGCTCGCCGACGTCCGCAGCAATCCACGGGTATCGGTTCCCGCCGTCAGCGAAGCGAGTGTCTGGTCGGGGTATTTGTGCCCGACCGAGCCGAGAATCTCCTGGTAGATCGTATCGTCCGAGTTCCGAACGCCGATCACGGCGAGCAATGTCTGGCGGGCACCACCGACGAGGTCGTCGCGCGGCGCGATACGCCAATCAGGATGCGCGCTCAAGTGCTGCGCATAGAACGACAGCAGCCGCTGCGACAGATCGAGTTTTTCGCCTGCGGAAAGTCCTGCGCCGCCGCTCCAGTATCGGGCGAGCTGCGGCGTCAGGAAAGCGGCATCCGCCCGCGTCGGCTCGACCATCATCAAGTACGCCTTGAGTGCGGCATGGCCGGCGCGCGCAAGATGGCCGGCCTGATCGTCGAGCGCCGTGGCGGGCATCTGGGCCAGATCGACCAGTTGGGCTTCGATGTTCTGCTGCACGGGCGCGATGAGCTGGGGACGCGCTTCGCGCGGGTAGCGTGTCCATAGTGCGGCGAGCACGTCCTGATCGTGATTCAGGCCGAAGCGGGAAAAAAGCCTCGGATGTTCTATCCGCGCCTCGTAAAACTCAATGCGTTGCTGCAATGCGAGCAGCGCTCGCAGGCGAGCGGACGCGTCGGCGGCACGCTCGAGCGTACGTAGCGCATCGTTCGTGAGCGCGAGCTCACGCGCGTTCGTCAAGCCGGACATCAGCATCCCCGCGCCCCACAAACCAACGATCGCCATTGCATGCGTCGACAGTATCGCAATCGGATGCGCTCCGGTGCGGCGCCCCGGCCGACGCGCGGCGGCATCGCGAAGATAGCGCCACAGCGGCAATCCGGCGCCTTCGGTGCCGGGAGCCGGCCAAGGCGCGAAAAACGCCCCGACTACCGGCTGCGGGCGACGTTGCCAGTCCGACAGGTTCACGATCCAGCGCGCCAGCGGCCCGCTACGCATATCGAGCCGGGCCGACAGGTCCGACAAGTGGCGATCGTCGCCATGGCGCGCCAGTTGTCCGACGCTGATATCGGCGAGCCGATCGCGCAACTCGAGCAGCGCGGCCTCGATGGCGGATGCATCCGTCGAATTGGCGAATTCGCAGCCGGTGACGGGCGTATCGGCGTGGTGAACGGAATCTTCGCCGGCGAGATCGAGCACGTAGACCGGCGCCGACCAGCGCAGAAGCCGAGTGACGCGTGCGAGGTGAACCGCCCAGTCATTCCCGCCGCGTGCGCCCTCCTGCGACAAGGTCGTGTCGTTCACCGCCAGCACGATTGCATCGACGGGGCGACGGCAGCGCATGCGGCGGATTCGACGCAACCACACGTCGTCCTGCCGGCCGTCCGACCCTTGTCGCCCCCACAACAACACCGCGTCGCTCGTGATCATCCACCCGCGCGCAGCCAGTTCCGGCGACAACCGGCCAATCGTCGAATCGGTTGCCGCTAGCAACAACCAGGGCAAGCGGTAACGCCAGCGCCAGCCGTATCGATGCCGCAGCGCCACCTTCAGATCCGTCGCCCAGTTTCCGGTTACCGGACCGACCGCGGCTTCCGGCGCGCCGACACGGGCCGCCGGATCGCGCTCATACCGGCTTCGCTGTTTCGTGCCTGCGGTCCGTGCCGTCCACCGCCATGCGCCGCGAACCAGCCCTTCCATCGCGAGCAGGAGCGCACCCACGAGCGCAACCGCCAGCATACGCACCAAGGGTGACGGATGGACCGTCTCTCCCATGTAGTACGCCACGATGCCCGCGATCGCGGTGAGCGCACCGATCACGATCCAGTACCCCGACATCTTCTTGCTGCTCATGCGTCAATACCTTCGTTCTCGTTTTCCGTCGGTGCCTGCGTGTGCCCGTCTCCGCGGACGGGTGGGGGCTGAACGACCGCGACACGGAGCTCGCGGCCGCGTGTCGCGATGGCCTGCGCCGTTCCCGACTGAACGGCATGCTCCGCTGCCAGTGCGATGGCGAGCCACGCAGCGGCAACCCCTGCGTGCCCGATCGCCAGATCGATATCGTGAAACCCGGACAGATCGTCGGTATTGGACGCGCCGAGCTCGAGTTCGGA
The DNA here is from genome assembly GCF_002223255.1 of Burkholderia sp. AU17457. Lineage (NCBI taxonomy): Bacteria > Pseudomonadati > Pseudomonadota > Betaproteobacteria > Burkholderiales > Burkholderiaceae > Burkholderia > Burkholderia sp. AU17457. Next base: position 1,037,323 of record NZ_NKFB01000005.1, on the reverse strand, counting down.
CGCCGCCATGAGCAACGCCGGCTTGTCGGCCGATGAGAGCCCGGTTTGCCACACATCCTTCACCTGTTCGGGCTTCGCGTGCCCCCACTCGACGCCTGTGCGCAATACATCGAGCACTGCATCACTCGATCTTTCCACCGGCCGATGCATCAACGCGTGTATTGGCGCCCCGTTGCGTCGTGCCATCTGCGTCCAGCCGAACAGCAACGCGACCGCCGTTTCCGCGCTACCCGCATGCGGCTTGTCGTATAGCTGGGCGGCCACAAACAGCGTGTATTTCTCGAGTGCCGGCCCGCCATAAGCATCGAGCCATGCATCGACCGCCATCACGCCTTCATCATGTGCAAGCACGAACGCGTCGGCGGCCCGATGTCCCGCCTGCGCCCAGCATCGTTGCCAGATGTCGCGGAATGCGTCAGCTTCGATATTCGTCGGGCAGTCCAGTAAGATCTCGAACCGCAATGCCCGTGGCAGCCCATCGAGTGCATCGTCGATCATGGCCAGCAACTCGCGGAAGCAGGATGCGTAGCGATCGGCAAGCGCGGCATCGTCGATCAGACGCAATGCCGTATGGCGGAGCGCCTCTCCGCCGGCTGCCAGCACGGCCGACTCAAGTGGCCGGACGCCGTTGGCCATGGCGCCCGCGACATCGACGCTGCCGAGCGAGCACAGATAGCCCGACGCAAGCAACGCGACCGGCTCCTGAGCGAATCGGGTTGCTTCTGCGCAATCCTCCCGCCACTGTTCGTGTTCGGCATCTTGACGCTCTCTTTCGCGCTCGAAATACAGCAACCGAAAACCATACGCAATCGCGCAAGCAAGCACGGGAAAGCCCAGTACGCGGATCCAGAACCAGACGGTGCCGGCGGGAACGCCCTTCGGCCACGTAGCGAGCGTGTACGCGGCGGCGCCCGCGATAACGCACGCGCACACCACCAGCCAGACAGCGACTCGGGGAGGCGTGGGTAGCGGACGCTGCGGCCGTGGCGGGAGGATCACCGGCATCGCGCGGCCGTCAACGCAGGCTCGATATCAGACGACAACCACATGTCGCCCGATAGCCATGACGGGCGACCGGCACGCCATTGTTCGTCCCCTGCTCGAATCCGTCGACGATCAAATTGGGGCTGACGTCGGGATGCTTGGGACAGATCACCCTGTCGCCCTTTCGTGCAACGCGACGACCGTCGATCCGCATGTTCGACGACGCGCTGACGACCTTGCCGCCGTGGTCCGTCGCGTCGCCAAGACGAATTGCATCGAACATCGTTTTTCCCCTTCTTTGAACAAGTTATTTAGTTACGCGAATGATGGTGCATGTGCGCTGAAAAAAGCTTAGTGATAGCCCGGCTGCGACAGCCAGTCGACGAACCACCAAATCAACACGGCATCGAGTGCGAGCACACCGGCGGTCACGAAGAAGGCAAGGTCCAGAGATACGTCCAACGACTTGGCGGGCTTGTGCGCGTATTTGTCGTCGGGAGAAATCGGACAGGCGTCGACGATGTGCTGCGGCCAGCGCGGCAGGCGACGCGTGACGTTCATGATGAACCAGCGCAACAGGCTGCCGGGGACGGTCAGCGGCGCTAGAAAGATCGCCGGGCCGAGCATTGGGCCGGCCAGGAACCAGCACAGCTGCGCGCCCATACGGAACGATTCGCGCTTGTTTTCGATCGGCAGCAGGATTTCAGGCTCGGGCAACGAGTCTGGGCCTTCTTCCATATAGCGGCGGAAGTATTCCCATTGCCCGCGCATCCCCTCTTCGGTCGGCCACATCACGCCTAGGCGGAAGTAGTCGTAGCTGCCGTCAGAACGTCGCACATAGCCAGCCGTTACTCCCTTGACAAAACCCCGCTGCAGTGCGCCTCCGCCGATCATTCCGAACGTAATGTCGCGCCAGCGGTAGCTGCTCACGCCGCCCTCTCCGTTGTGACGAAATACATGAACCATCCGATTTTTTCGGTCCAGACGAACGGGATAGTGAGTACAGCCAGTAAATGTGTTGTACAGGATACGACCGAACCATAAGAGAAATGGTATAGACATAATGTTCACCATCACCACTGCAAACAGTCCGATCAAAAAATTCTCGGAACCCCACGGATGCAATACAAAGTCCCAAGCCAACCAGACAGAAAACGCCGGGCAAAAAAGCATCACAAAAGAGAAAATTACTTCGAGTGGTCCAATTTTTTGATATGCCCAATCAACCACATCCATATAGCCTTCGTTTATTTCCACAACACTGCCGAGCGTACACGGCACAACTTCAGATTGCCGAAATTTTTCAAGTATGAACTCGTCGAATTGCTTACTAGGCGTCCACGCCGGCTCACGAAGATATCGTCCCGACATTACCAGGCTGTTACTTCTCACCAGCAACCATGATATCAAATGGCTCATCCGATCAACGCCTTGTTAAAGTTGCTCATCTCTTCGCTCATAGTTCGGTAGTTGGTTTCACTCCCCCACAAACATTGACGCAACCAGTCCATTGCAGGGGGATCCTTCTTAACCTCAACAACAACGCCTATGATAAGAATGGCAACCGAAATACCCAAAACAATCGGATTAAATTCAACAAAAACCAGCCCCATTCTAAAAATTAGGTTAACTCCTGAAGCAATATAATAAGTGCCGGCTGCAATTTCAAATACCGCATTTGTAGCGTATAAGACCACCATACCGCCTTTTTCTCGCCTCCACGCTTCGGCCGCATTTTGAATATCAATCACACCCAAAATAATCGTCCCCACCCCACCGGCAACACCCCCCAGCCCTTCCCAGATCAAAAAACCCTTCTGCCCCAACCGCGCCCCTAGCCACGAACTGAGCATCGGAATCCTTCTCCCCACCGCCGCCCGCGCTCCTACCCGCACCAGTTCCAGCAAACTCCCCGCCCCTGCGCTATACAGCGCCGCGATCTTCAGCGTCGCTCGCGTCCGCAGGTGCTTCATCGACGCATCCGCGCTCGCCGCCTGCGTCAGCCCCACCAGCGCCAGCGTCAGTCCCACACCCGCCAGTGCGCCGGGATGCGCGGCCGACTCGATCACTTTCCCGATCGTTCCCGCCGTGAACTTGTCGACGCCAATCACCTTCACCGTCTTGCCCAGCGCGTCGCCACGCTGCCCCGCCGGCACACGCCCTTTTGCCAGACCGGCTTGCGCGTCCTCGTCGAATACCACGCTCCAGAACCGGACCTTTTCGTCCAGCGGCACCCCTTCGATCTCGAACGTGCGCAACTGATCGGCCAGCGAATACTGCAGGTGACCCAGCGAAATCGCGCGCCCCGCCTGCGACTTGAGAATCACCTCGAGCACGGTCTTGTACAGATCGCGCCGCGTCCCGGCGCGCGCAAGCAGAATCGGCAAGCCTTGTTTTTCACAGAACAGATAGGGTGGAAGCATCACGGTTGTGCGCTCGTCAGTGGTAGCCCGGCTGTGACAGCCAGTCCACGAACCACCAAATCAACACGGCATCGAGTGCCAGCACACCAGCGGTCACGAAGAAGGCAAGGTCCAGAGATACGTCCAACGACTTGGCGGGCTTGTGCGCGTATTTGTCGTCTGGAGAAATCGGACAGGCGTCGACGATGTGCTGCGGCCAGCGCGGCAGCCGACGCGTGACGTTCATGATGAACCAGCGCAACAGGCTGCCGGGGACGGTCAGCGGCGCTAGGAAGATCGCCGGGCCGAGCATTGGACCGGCCAGGAACCAGCACAGCTGCGCGCCCATGCGGAACGATTCGCGCTTGTTTTCGATCGGCAGCAGGATTTCAGGCTCGGGCAGCGAGTCGGGACCTTCTTCCATATAGCGACGGAAGTATTCCCATTGACCGCGCATCCCCTCTTCTGTCGGCCACATCACGCCCAAGCGGAAGTAGTCGTAGCTGCCGTCGGGACGTCGCACGTAGCCGGCCATTACTCCTTGAACGAAACCACGCTGCAAAGCGCCTCCGCCGACCATCCCGAACGTAATGTCACGCCAGCGGTAACTGCTCACGCCACCTTCTCCGTTGTGACGGAATACGTGGACCATCTGGTTCTTTCGATCTAGGCGAACGGGATAGTGGGTGCACCCCGTGAATGTCTTGAATAGACTCCGACTGAACCAGATGACGAAAGGAAGGCAAAAAGTAGTTGCCACCGAATTGTAAAATAGTGGATCCGGGTTACGTCCAACAAATGCATCAAAATAAAACGAAAATAAAAAAAACGTAGGGACCAGCATCATAACAGCCCAAATCATCTCAGCCGGACCGACCTTATGATAGGCCCAGTCAACCACGTCCATGTAATTTTCATTAAACGCAATGACACCGCCGAGCGTGCATGGCTCGACACCAGTACGTCGATTTTTCTCAAGCAGCGATTGATTGAATTTCTCGCTCGGCGTCCACGCCGGCTCGCGCAAATATCGGCCCGACATCACAATGCCATTGTTTCGCACCAGCAGCCATGCCATCCAGCGTTTCATCCGTTCAAAGCCTTATTAAAGTTATCCATTTCTTCAGCCGCATCTCTGTACTTATTTTCTTTACCCCAGAGACATTGGCGCACCCAGTCCATGGTCGGCGGATCTTTTTCAATCTCGATGATGACACTGACGACAAGAATAACGACTGTTAATCCGAGAACAACTGGATTGAATCCAGCAAAAGCCCACCCCAATCGAAAGACAAGACTGAGACCGGCAAGAGTCGTGTAGCCACCTACAACGAATTCGGCACCGAAGTTGACTATGTATAGCGCCATCAAACCCTTTTGATCTCGGTAATAGGCTTCCCGTGCGTTGCCAATATCAATCCTCCCCAGAATGATCGTCCCCACCCCACCCGCAACGCCCCCCAACCCTTCCCAGATTAGAAACCCCTTCTGCCCCAACCGCGCCCCCAGCCACGAACTGAGCATCGGAATCCTTCTCCCCACCGCCGCCCGCGCCCCTACCCGCACCAATTCCAGCAAGCTCCCCGCCCCCGCGCTATACAGCGCCGCGATCTTCAGCGTCGCTCGCGTCCGCAGGTGCTTCATCGACGCATCCGCGCTCGCCGCCTGCGTCAGCCCTACGAGCGCCAGCGTCAATCCCACACCCGCCAGTGCGCCGGGATGCGCGGCCGACTCGATCACTTTCCCGATCGTTCCCGCCGTGAACTTGTCGACGCCAATCACCTTCACCGTCTTGCCCAGCGCGTCGCCACGCTGCGCCGGCGGCACACGCCCTTTCGCCAGACCGGTTTGCGCGTCCTCGTCGAATACCACGCTCCAGAACCGGACCTTTTCGTCCAGCGGCACCCCTTCGATCTCGAACGTGCGCAACTGATCGGCCAGCGAGTACTGCAGGTGACCCAGCGAAATCGCACGCCCCGCCTGCGACTTGAGAATCACCTCGAGCACGCTCTTGTACAGATCGCGCCGCGTACCGGCGACCTGCACCCACCGAATCGGCTGCCCGCCGCGCATGCCCAGCGTCGCGAGCATCGCCGCACCGGCCTTGCCGCCTTTCTGCATCATGTTCGTGGGCAGCGTTCCCAGTTCCTGCAGCAACGCCGGCAGGACATCGGAACTCATGACCGCGTTGCGCCTCACGCCGGTTGCGCCAACCGCCGCACCGACCTCCCTGATCTTGCTGGCAGCAGCGGAATAAACGACGGACAGGTTCGTCCAGTCGTCCGGACCGGTGAATGGCGCGCTCGAACCGCTCGACGCCTCGTCCACCGCGCGCAGCAGCGGTTCGTGATTCAGATTCAGCGCCCGCCACAACGGGCTTTTCTCGACCGCTTCGTCGAACCAGTCCCGATAGACATTCATGCACGCACCCAAACCGCCCGTCCCGCGAATGCACGACAGCGCCACACCCGAGAAAGCAGCGCCGCTGTTGATGTCGCGCATGTCGAAATGGTGGTCGAGCACCGCGCGCAGCTTCGCGCTCCGAAGCCAGGCGGCATGCGCGATCGCGAGCGGCGTGGTGTACTGCGCGTCGTGTAGCGCGGACGCCTTCGCATACCGCTCTTCGAATGCGTTGCGTTGCGCACCGTCGAACAGCTTCGCGTACGCGCCCCAGCGCTCTGTTCGAGCGAGTTCGAGCTGCGCCTGCGTGACCTTTTCATCGAGAATCGGTTTCGCTGCCTTCCGGTATTCCGGAAACAGCAGCCCCATGTTGTACACGCGCTTGCCGTCGCCGCCATCGATCCATTCGACGTCTCGTCGTGCCTGCCTCGCGTCGGCGTATACACTCGCCTCCGCCTCGCGCTCGACGTGCAACCTGAGCGTTTCGAGACACGAACTGAGCACGGATTTGCGATGCCATGTTTGATCCGGATGGACCGGATCTTCCACATCGTCCTGCGATACGAAGCTCGACCAGCGTTTGTCGATATACGACGAAATTTCCTGCAGCATGGCCACGGGATCGTCCAGTACGACGATCAGCCCCTTGTCCTTCAGCAATCGCTGCGATTCGGCCTTCAGAGCGATGGCGCGCGGCGCCTGCAGCGAACGCTGTCTCAACGTCGGGAACGGATTCCAGAAAAACAGGCGCCGGCTGTCCTCGTCCGACATCGCGTAATCGGCGACGACCGAATCGACGTTGGCAACGGCGCTGGCATGCGGCGGGGCCTTCGCGGGTCGACCATCGTTGTACCAGCCCTGAACGTCGATGCACCGCATGTGCTGCCGACGAATCTCCACCGACTCGTTGTCCTTGCGGACCGCGGGCGTCCACCACGCGTCGGAAAAACCGAACCAGACCTTGCCCGCGGTCTTCGGGTCGCGAATGGTGACCAGCGCGGCGCTCGCCACCTTCTGCATGTTCTGCATGCAGCCCTGATGAAACGGCTTCACGTCCGGCGGCATGTAACTGTCGACCGACACCTGCGCCAGCTTTCCTTCGTCATCGACGGCGTAGGCCTCCCACGATTTGCCCACTTCGTAATAGACGTAGACATAGCCGCCGCGCAGGCTCCGGACTGTGTAATGCGCTTCGGCGGTCCTGCCGAGCGCGATGGCCGGCGTCGGGTCGCCGACGGAGGACGCGGCCTTCGGCGCGGGCCGCGTAACGGGCGGACTCCCCGGCCTCGCCATGAATGCTTTCTCCGGTGCGATACCGTAGCGCGCAAGCAGGATCGGCAAGCCTTGTTTTTCACAGAACGGACAGGGTGGAAGCGTCATGGGCACGCGAAGAGGTAAGTGAATCAGGCGGATGGTGAGGACAAGTCGGCCGCAATGCGCTGCCAGTCGGCCTCGCCGAGCGCTGACGTCAGGCGGCTGTAACGCCGTGGATTCCCGTCGCATTGCGCGAGGATGCGCGCGATGACGCGATGACGATGGAATTCGGGATGACGTGTGATGCCTTGCATTGCAAAGGCGATCGCGTCTTCCTCGTCGGTCAACGCGAACGACTCGGCAGCCGCCAGCCATGGGTCGAGCCGTCGGCCCAACGCGGTGAGTTGTTCTGCCGGGGTACGCTGCCGCTCCAGCACCACGTTCACCCGGCCCACCCGCTGCAATTGCCGCCATTGATCGTCGCGCAGTCGCAGGGCCGGCGTCGCCGCAGCGTGCTCGTCGGGCTGCAGCCGCCACCAATGTTCGAGCGGAAACAGCCACGCAGACGCAGGCCCCATCAGCGTCTTCTGCTGATCCTCGTCCAGTATCCAGCGCAGTTGCATCAGCGTGTACGCGTCGTGATATCGAAGGTGGTATGGTTTGCGCTCCGCCGGCGAATGAACGATCGTCACGCGTTGCAGATGGCGAATGACGCTGCCCGGCGTATTCGGGCTCTCGAGCAGTAAACAGAACAGCGGTTCCTCACCGTCCGAATCGCGCTCCATCACCTCGACGAACAGCTCATCGCGCTCGGTAGCGCCGAGCGCATCCAGGCGCAGAACGGATGGCAGGCGAGATGCGCGGTCGGCATCGGTTGCCGGTGCCAGCGATTCCAGCGGAAAGCGTTTCAGGAGCGGGGAATCCACCTGCCGCGGATCGATAACGGCATAGCCGCAACGTTCGAGCGCACGTCGATCAAGCTGGATACGTTCCATGGCGTTACGCATCCATCGGGACGAGCGCTTCATGGCGCGACGCGGCGGTCTGCCGGGACATGTCGCAATCCTCGATAGCGCCCAGCGCGACGGTGCGCGTCGAACTTCCGGACGAATCGATGTCCCACGACACACATTTCTCGATAATGTCGCCGGCGGTGCCATTCTCGATGCGGCTACCGTTGATCTTGATATAGGAGCCCCCGGCCCCGATCCATACCTCGTCCTTTGCAGTGAGGACCAGCTTGCCGTTGGTGCTGGTTACGCTGACATCCTTCAACGCGCTGAGCGCGATTTCGTCCTCCAGCGCCCGGATGTCGACCTTCCCCTTGCCGGCGAACAATTTGATGCCCGCCTTCCTGGCGAAAAGACTGATCAGCTCGCCCGCCGCCACGGTGAATTTGCGCACGACACCGATATCGGCGTTTTGGCCGGCCGTCAGCGTGAGATTCGCGCCGGCGCTGTGCTGGATCGTCTCCGGCGACGTCACGGCAATCGACGCGCTGGCGGACAACAGCATGACGGCCTGCTGGAGATCCTTGATCTGGTTCTGCAGCACGTCGCTCATCGCCCGGGCATCCGCGGCGTCCGCCTGCGCGCTCAGCGCCGCCTGGGTCAGTTGCTGCATTTGCGATTGCGCGGCCTCGAGCTGCTGCAGCGCTTCCTTCATGTCGAGCTGCGAGCCCGTTGCGTTCGGACGGTCGATCGACGAGAAATACAACCCGCGCCCCGCCCTTATCGCGCCGTAGGCCGACGTGCGCAACTCGAAGCCCTCGCCCCTGCACTCGAGTTGCTGGTTCACCAGATAGCCGAGGTTCAACTGCGATTTCCCCGAGTGTTCGGTGCTGAGCTTGATGCCTTCCTGTCCGGCCCAGTCCTCCATTCGCAGTTTGTTGTTTGCCTGCGTGCGGATCACGTTGCGCGACAACCAGCGACGGTCGCTCGTCACCAGGTCCCGTGCCTGACCGTGGTGATGAAAGCCGATGATCTCGGGTTTGTCCGGGTCTGCATCCCGGAACGAAACGACGGCTTCGTCGTTGTCGAGCGCGGGGAAGTGAAAACCCGTCTGCAGCTTGCCCGCGAACGGTTTGGCCAGCCGCAGCGGCACGCTCTCGCCGCCGGATGGCCAAGCGGCGAAATCGACGTCGAACCGCACCGTGTAGTAGCCCGCTGCGGTCAGATACGCGTACTTGTATTTGTCCGGCGAAGTCACGCGCGCGCTCAACGTGCCGGCGACCGTCGGCCATGCGTCCACCTCGAGTTTGAGCCGGAAGCGCCGGTTGGCGGGGATCGCCTTGTAGTGGTTCGTATAAGCGCGATCGCGTGCTCCGCTGTGCGTCACTTCCACAACGACCTGCCCGTCGGGCGCATCGGGCAGCGCCGTGTCCAGGTTCAGCACGCGGCCGGGCTGCAACGCGAGCACATTCGTCTCGCCTTCGTACACGACTTGCCAGGCGAGTGCCGCCTCATGACGCAGCCGCGCTTCCCATTTCGCGCCGGCCTGATCGAGGTGATGCGTACCGTACACGTACGATTGGCCGTAGGTGGTCGAGTCCTGCGGCGCGACGTTGGCCTCGTCCTTGAAGCGCTCCCAAGCCTGCTCCGGGTTGTAGTCGGCGACGCAAAACGATTGCGGTACCGTCACGGCGTGCACCTCGAGCGCCGTCACCGCCTCCGTGCCGGCCGCCTCGAGCCCCGCCGCCTCGCGATACGCGACGGCCAGATGCGGATTCCACTGATAGTGGTCGACATCGTCGGCAAACACGACTTGATCGCCATGCTCGGTCTCGACGATATAACTGTAGATACCGGCCTTCTGCATCAGCATCCGCACGTACGACAGGTCGTCGATCCGATACTGGAAACGGAACAGGTGCTGCGGATATTCGCGGCGCAGCCGGAACGCGAACTGGTGACCGTCAAGGCCGTGACTGCGCAGCACCGCTTCGATGATCTGCGGCGTGGTCTGGTGCTGGTAGATCCGGCTGGTGCTGACGGCTTCCAGACGTGCGAAGTGGGATCTGAGCACCACTTCGTACCGGATGAAGTCGCGTGTGGTCTGCAGCGTCGAGAAGCGGGCAATGAAGCCGGAGAAACGACGAGGCGCGCCAGCTTCCGGAACGATCGTGCAGGCCGCATCGCGATTCAGATAATCGGCACGCGCGAGCCGCTTCGGATGCGTGAGCACGATCCGTACTTCGGTTGGCTCCCCCATCCGCTCGGTTGCATGCACGGACACAACGGACAGCGCCGTAGCGGAGTCGGTACCGGGCACATCGAGGAAATACGCCTGACGTCCCGACACCACCAGGCTCGAAACGGAGCGCTGCGTCTCGTCAAACAGATCCACCATATTCAAACCCCGTCACCATATAGCACTGCTACACACTTGTTCCCTCTACAACGTTTTTTGAGCGCGTGCAATGCGTGGATTGAGCGACGAAAGATAGCCGCTCGCGCCCCGACTCGGGAAGGGCTCGATTCCTTTATTCCGGCGAATTGTTGTATTTGACCGAAACGTAACAGTCGTTCACGAATGACGCTTTTTTTGAGATGTTTGCCGTGTTATACGTCGCACTTCGCCGATTTTCGACCGCATCTCGTTCAACGCCCAATGAGTCCAGGCTTTCCGATCGACCCGTACACCAAAGCCGTCGAAATGCCCGATGTGCATGCACGCGTCGATGCGAATTCAGCAACCTGCGCACGATCGGACGTGCTCGACTGGTGCCTCGCCAACCTCGACGAGCAACTCGGCCGGCAACTCGATGCCGTCCTGCATCATCCCGCGTTCCAGGCACTCGAGTCGACCTGGCGCGGCTTGAAGTTTCTGGTGGATCGCACCGATTTTCGTCAAAACGTCAGAATCGAAGTCCTCGACGTTTCCAAGGAAGCGCTCCATCACGATTTCGACGATGCGCCCGATATCATCCAGAGCGGCTTGTTCAGGCTCACCTATGTCGGCGAGTACGACATGCCGGGCGGGCAGCCCATCGCCGCGATTATCTCGGCATTCGAATTCGATCATCGTGCACCGGACATCGCGCTATTGCGCAATATCTCGAAAGTGGCTGCGGCGGCTCACATGCCATTTATCGGCGCGGTCTCACCCGCCTTCTTCGACAAACCGTCGATGGAGGCAGTCACCGGCATCCGCGACCTGCCGACATGGTTCGAGCGAGCCGAGTATCTGAAATGGAAGAACTTTCGTGAAACCGAAGATGCACGCTACGTCGCGCTGACGATGCCGCGCTTCCTCGTACGCCTGCCGTACGGACCCGATACGACGCCCGTGCGCGCATTCAACTACACCGAGAACGTGCGGGAAGCCGGGCGAAACGCTTATCTCTGGACAAGCGCGGCCTTCGCGCTCGCAGTCAACATCATGCGCAGCTTTGTGCGCAATGGCTGGTGCGTGCAGATTCGCGGCCCGCAGGCGGGCGGCCTGATCGAGGATATTCCGATGCATCGATACGATCTCGGTGCGGGGCAACTCGACAAGATTTCCACCGAAGCGCTGATCCCCGAAACACGCGAGAACGAGTTTGCCGATATAGGACTGATTCCGCTTTCGACCACCGGAAATCACGATCAAGCGTGCTTTTTTTCCGCACACTCGACACAGCATCCGCGCGTATTCGACCCGCGTGGCGCAGCGGCAAACAGCCGTATCAATGCCCGCCTCCCATACGTCTTCCTGCTGTCACGCATCGCTCACTATCTGAAACTGATCCAGCGCGAGAACATCGGTACGACCCGGGACAGCCGATTGCTCGAGCTTGAATTGAACACATGGATCAAATCGCTTGTCACGGAAATGACCGATCCCGGCGACGATCTTCAGGCTGCCCATCCACTGCGTGAAGCAAGCGTCTCCGTCCAGGATATTGAGGACAATCCGGGCTTCTTTCGAATCAAGCTCTTTATCGTTCCGCACTTTCAGGTGGAAGGCGTCGACATCAACCTTTCCCTGATTTCGCAAATGCCGAAGGCGAAACAGTGACATGCGCCCCCATGCGCGCTTTCATGCCGCAACTTTAATTTCGAATCAGTCAACAAGATGAAGATAACCAGACCGCTGTGGGCCAAGGGGATTTTCATGACGCCGCAGCACTTCCAGCAGCAGGCGATATGGGAACAGTACGCCCACGACCGAGTTGCGCGCATCGCGACCCCCGATGCATGGGGCGTGGTGCACACGGTGCTCGACGTCCAGGCACTGAGTGTCGATCGTCTGCAGTGCACGGCCCTGTCGTTGCGGCTGCCCGACGGCACGCTGGTCGATACCGAAACCGCCGACTGGCTTCCCGCATCACGCAGTCTCGAAGACGTGCCTGCAACAGTAGAATCGGTGACCGTGCTGCTCGGGCTGGCACTGATGGACGCACAGGGCGGCAACTGCATTGAGCCCGGTGAAAAACCGGCACGCCCCCGTCGCGTTACGCGCGAGTACAAACAGGTCGCCGATCTGAACGGGGACGGTCAGGAAGAAATCAGCGTCGAGCGTAACGTGGTGGCACTGCTGTTCGACTTCGAGCACGCTGGCGACTACGTGACCTGTCCGATCGCGCGACTCGTTCGCACACCGCAAGGGCAATTCGAGCCCGACGCGACGTTCGTTCCGCCATGTCTGTTCCTGTCGGCAAGCGACCGGCTCATGCAGCGCGCGCAGCGCCTATCGGGAATTCTGTCGGCCAAGAGCGCGAGTCTCGCCGCGCGCCGGAAAGCACGCTCGGATCAAATCGCGGATTTCGCCGTGTCCGATGTTGCGCTGTTTTGGCTGCTCCACAGCGTCAACAGCGCGTGGCCCGAACTCGCCCGCCTCGTCCAGGCGCCCGACCAGCATCCCGAACGGTTGTACACGGTTCTCGCGCGGCTCGCGGGTGCACTCCTTGCGTTCTCCACGACGGAATCGCTTCAGTCGATTCCGCTGTACGATCATCGTGCACCGGAGCCGATGTTCGCCGAACTCGAATCGCTGATTCGTACCCTGCTCGACGCCGTTATTCCGTCGCGAGTCATACCGATTGCGCTCGAACAGGTGCGCGCGACGACGTGGCTGGGCCGGATCAACGACGAACGACTGACCGAAGGCGCGGAATACTATCTTTCGGTGCAGGCGGCCATGCCCGCTCATGCGCTCGTCGACCATCTGCCGCGCCTTTGCAAGGTCGGTGCACCGGACGAAGTCGAGCAAATCGTCAATTCCGCACTGCGGGGCATTGCATTGCGGTCGATGCCTAGACTGCCGGCCGCGATTCCGGTCCGGATCGAAAACCAGTACTTCGCGCTGGACAGCAATGACGACGCGTTCAAGCGGATGATCGATGCGCACGCGTGCCAGATCTATGTGCCGGCATCGATTCCCGAAGTATCGCTTGAGCTGTATGCGGTGCTGCCGTCATGAGCAGGGTGACCGCCGCCACTCATCCTTTACTACCCGTTGCACTGCGCGATACGGCGCGCACGGTCACCGCATTGACCTTGGAATCCATTTCGTTTCAGGCATTGCGTGACCAATGCGACGCGCAGATCGCACAATTGCGATCGGATTTGAATTCGCGCGGCCTTTCGGATGACGTAATCGACGATGCAGTGTATGCGCAATGCGCACTGCTCGACGAAGCTGCGTTGAAACACCTCACCGGCGCGGCACGCGACGACTGGGAGCGCGAACCGCTTCAGGTGACGCATTTCTCGAGCAACGATGCCGGCGAGGAACTGGTACGCCGTATCCGGCACCGCTTGTGCAACGCTCGACCCGCCAGCGAACTGCTCGCGATATTCGCGGCAGTGTTGTCGCTCGGGTTCGTCGGACGGTTTGCGATCAACGGTGATATCGATCGCGCGGGGCTTGTTCGCTCCATCGACGCGCAACTGGGACGCTCACACTCAGACGACGGCAATCACACGCCCGTCGCACCGATCGTCGTGAGCAATGCCGGCGCGCGACCGCCGCGTATTTCCGGGCCAATCTGGGTGGCGATGTCGTGTGTTTCGGCGGGATTCGTCTGGTTTGCGGTCGACCGGTGGTTCATCGCATCGATTGCCCGGCTCATGAATTGAAGGAGAACGACGATGTGGGTAGGCCCTGGGTTGTTCGAGCGAATCACCGGACACTTCGCAGACGGTTCGGCCGTGAGCGATTTCCCCGCGGAAGTACAGGTATTCCTGTCGGTTCGCGACAACATCGAGCGCATTCTGAACAGCCGGCGCGGCTCGCTCACTCATCTTCCGGACTATGGGCTCGATGATCTATCGGGGATATATCGACATCTGCCATCCTCCGAACACAAGCTGCAACGCGCGATCGAAACGGCGCTGCTCGCCTACGAGCCGCGCCTGAAGAAGGTGGAAATCGAAATTCATCCACCTGAACCGGATATGCTGATCAGCTTCACGATGGCTTGCCATTTGCACCGGGAAGGCCTGGTGCGCTTCGGCACCAATTTCATGCCGGACGGTAAGACGCGCCTGCGGATGTTGCAGGCGGCACACGATCGGTACTGACCCGCCTCGCCCCTCAGAGCAACCCCATCCCGCCCGACGCGATGATTTCCGCGCCGACGATGAACGCGGATTCCGGCGCGCTCAGGTGCAGCACCGTCGACGCGATTTCGTCCGGCGTGCCGAACCGGCCGATCGGCACGAGGCCCTTGATCTTGTCGGCCGTCGCGTCGAGCGTCGCCGCATCGAGCCCCAGCTTGCCGTACAGCGGCGTCTGCACGGGCCCGGGGCTCACCACGTTCACGCGCACGCCGTGCGGCAGCAGTTCCGTCGACAGCGTCTTCGCGAACGAATTGACGGCCGCCTTGCTCGCCGCGTACACCGACGAGCCGGGCATCCCGACATGCGCGTTGATCGAGCCGTTGATCACGATCGATGCGCCGCGGTTCAGCCGCGGCACCAGCGACTGGATCTGGAAATACGCGCCCTTCACGTTGGTGTTGAACACGAGATCCCACATCGCTTCGTCGCTGTCGGCGAACGGCGCGAGTTTCGCGACGCCCGCGTTGACGAACACGGCGTCGAGCCGCACGCCGGCGGTGGCGATCGCGTCGGCCAGCGCGCGAGCCGACGCGACGCTGCCGGCTTCGTTGCGAATCGCGAGCGCGCCTTCGCCGAGCGTTTGGCGGGCAGCTTCCAGCGTGCCGGCGTCGCGCCCGGTAATGATGACCCGCGCGCCTTCGGCCGCGAATGCGCGGGCGGCCGCCAGGCCGATGCCGCTGTTGCCGCCCGTGACGAGGACCGTCTTTCCTTCGAAGCGTTGCATGATGTTCTCCTGTGAACCGGTGAGTTGACCGTGAACACAGGATGCGCGCGCCGCGCGGCGTTGCCGTACGACCGGTGCGACGAACATGTTCGAAAACATCGAACATGTTGGCGGCAGCGCATTCAGCCGACCACGTCGATTCCGTCAAGCAGCCGCTGCGCGAGCCGCGGCTCGCGCAATTGCTCCAGCCACCATTGCAGTGCGCGACCGTCGCGGTCGTCGTGCCACGCGACGTACAGCAGATTCGGCTCGCGCGGATCGGCCGTCTGCTTCTCGACCAGTTCGCCGCGCGCGAGCAGCGACGCGACGCGCCGGCGCGGCACCCAGCCGACGCCGAGCGCATCGCGCTGCGCGAGGATCTTCGCGCGCATCGACGGCACCGCGAGCACCGCCTGCCCGCCAAGCAGCCCATACGCGCGGCCGGCCGCGCGCCGCGACGAATCGGCGACGACGACCGATCGATGCGCACCGATCGCGTCGCGCGTCAGCACGCCGCTCGCGGACGCCAGCGGATGGCGCGGCGACACCGCGAACACCCACTCCATCGCGCCGAGTTCGAATCACTTGAGGCCCGGAATCGCCGGCGGCTCGTTGGTCGCGCCGACGACGAGATCCGCGCGGCCGTCGCGCAACGCTTCCCAGGTCCCGCCGAGCACCTCGTGCGTGAAGCGCAGCGACACGCCCGAATCGAGCGCATCGAACGCGCGGACGACCGGCAGCAGCGTATCGAACTCCAGCACCTCGTCGCTGACGATCCACAGCCGGTCCTCCCAGCCGCTCGCGACCTGCCGCACGCGCTGCGTCAGCCGGGCGACGTCGAGCGCCAGCCGTGCCGCCTCGTCGGCCAGCAATTGCCCGGCCGGCGTGAGTTGCAGCCGGTACCCGCGGCGGTCGAACAGCAGCGCGTCGAAGCGCGTTTCAAGCTGGCGCGCCGCGTGCGACACAGTCGACGGCGCCTTGCCCAGCCGCGCGGCGGCGCGCGACAGGCTGCCGGTGGCGCGGATCGCGTCGAGCAGCGCCAGTTCGTCTTCGGACAGCATGAGGTCGCTCCACGGTGAGGATGTCGTGGATCGTAAGGCACTGGCGCGCCGCGGTCCAATCCGGCGATCGCGGCTGCGGTCGGCCGGCGCGATCGCCCGCCTGCGCAGACGACTCCCGGTATGCTGATCGACGCGAATTCACCTGAATCTCGAGGCGACCACTGCAATGCGCGTCGCGATCCGCATCATGTGCACGATCACGCAGCCGCGCGGTCGCCGCCGCCGGATCTCCCTGTCCGCATTGCCCCAGCGCGCCGCTTACCGTGCAGGCCGCAGCATGATGCCCGCCAGCGCGCCCGCGATGCACAGCACGCCCACGTACAGTTCCGGCGCGTGCGGATGCGATTTCAACAGTACCGAGACGAATACCGGCGTGAGACCGCCGAACACCGCATAGGCGACGTTGTACGAGAACGAGATACCGGAAAAGCGCACGGCTGGCGGAAACGCATGGACCATCGCGACCGGAATCGCCGCGACCGCCCCGACGCAGAAACCGCATAGCGCATAAAGCGGCAACAGCAACGCCGGATCGACGGCGAGTTGCGACGCCATCAGCCAGTACGATGCGCCGAGCATCAGGCAGCCGACGAAGATCGTGCGGCCGGTACCGAACCGTCCCGCGATCGAACCGGCGACGATGCATCCGATCGTCAGGCAGAACGTCGCGGCCGAATTGGCCTGCAGCGCAAGCGCGGGCGCGATGTGAAATTGCTTGGCGACGAGGGTCGGCGTCATCAGGATCACGACGACGATCGCGGCGGTGAGCGTCCACGTGAGGATCATCGATACCAGCACGGCCCGACCGTGATCGCGCAGCACGGCTTTCAGCGGCACTTCGCGGGTCAGCGACCGGCTGCGCTTCATTTCGATGAATACGGGCGTCTCGTCGAGCCAGCGTCGCAGCAACGCGGACACTATCCCGAACAGGCCGCCGACGACGAAAGGCAATCGCCACGCATAGGCGCCGATCTCCGCCGGCGAATAATGACGATTGATCGTCGACGCGATCAGCGAGCCAAGCAGGATGCCGAGCGTCAGGCCGCCGGTCAGCAGGCCGCACGCATAGCCGACATGGCGCGGCGGCACATGTTCGGACACGAACACCCACGCGCCCGGCACCTCGCCGCCTACCGCCGCCCCCTGCAACAGCCGGCACAGGAGCAGCAGCACGGGCGCGGCAATGCCGATGGACTCATAGGTCGGCAGCAGCCCCATCGCCAACGTCGGCAGCGCCATCATCATCACGCTCAACGTGAACATGCGCTTGCGGCCCACCAGATCGCCGAAATGCGCGAGCACCACGCCGCCGAGCGGGCGCGCGAGATAACCCGCCGCGAAAATGCCGAACGTCTGCAACTGGCGCAGCCAGTCGGGAATCGATGGCGGAAAGAACAATTGGCCGATGACCGCGGCGAAAAACACGTAAATCACGAAATCGTAAAATTCGAGCGCGCCACCGAGCGCGGCGAGCACGAGCGTCCGGTGATCGCGGCCGGTCAGCGGGCGATGGGATACAGCCGGAATCTGAAGCGAGTCTGGAAAGTTCATCTGGAAGAGGTCCGGGATCAGGAACCGCGCGCCAACCCGATGACGCGCTACTGATTGACAACACCCGGGCGCCGCACGTCATTCCATTGCGCGTCGATTTTCCGCTGCGCCTGTTCCAGGCCGCGTTCGGCAACCTCCGTTGGCCTGCAGGCCGAGCAATGTCGGACGCCGTGTCGCGAATCCGGTGCGACGCCGGGAATAAACGGCCGCCGTCGCGTGTTCCATCGGAATGGAGGGCGCACGAGCCTGCCGCTTGCGCGCGCCTCGCCCATGCGTGACACGTTCACGCCTTCTCCTTGGAGCAATCATGCGTTTTGCGGTTCTGGGCGCCGGCGCGGTCGGCTGCTACTTCGGCGGCATGCTGGCGCTGCACGGCCACGATGTGGTTTTCATTGGTCGTCCGTTGCACGTCGACGCGATTCGCGACCAGGGTCTGCGCGTCCAGACGCGCACGTTCGACAGGCGCGTGCCGGCCGACGCGTCGACCGATATCGACGCCGCGGCATCGGCCGACGTGGTGTTCGTGTGCGTGAAGTCCGGCGATACCGCGCAAGCCGCGCGCACGTTGAGCCGCGTGCTGGCGCCGGAAGCGATCGTGGTCAGTCTGCAGAATGGCGTCGACAACGCAGCCGTGCTGCGCGCGAAGATCGCCGGCCCGGTCATTTGCGCGGCCGTCTACGTCGCGAGCGAGATGGCGGGCCCGGGGCATCTGCTGCATCATGGCCGCGGCGATCTCGCGATCGAAGCGTCGCCGTCCAGCGAACGGCTGGCGCAGGTGCTGCGGGCAGCGGCCATTCCGACCCGGATCGCCGACGACGTGCGCGCGGCCCTCTGGCACAAGTTCATCCTCAATTGCGCGTACAACGCGATTTCCGCCATCGTGCAGTTGCCCCTGGGCGAGATGTCGCATCGCGATGCGTTGCGCGAAACGATGCGTGCCGCCGTCGCCGAGTGCATCGCCGTCGCGGCGGCCGAAGGCGTCCATTTCGCCGACCGGCCGGCCGCGATCGTCGAGCAAATCGAAGCGACGATTCCGCCCGGCCAGTATTCGTCGACGGCGCAGGATCTGGCGCGCGGCAGACCCGGCGAGATCGATCACCTGAACGGCGCGGTCGTTCGGCGCGGGCGCGCGGCAGGCATCGACACGCCGGTCAATCGGACGCTCCATCTGCTCGTGAAGATGCTGGAAGCGAAGACGGCGGCGCGTTCGTGACGGACGGCGTTCGCGTGTGCCGCGCCGACCGTCACGGCGCGTCGAGCGGCGCCGGCCAGCCTGCGGCCGCGCCGCCGGCGACGTGACGTCGGGCGTCGAACCGGCCCGCCGGCCGCGATGCCGCGCGGCCGGCGGCGGCCGTCGCGCGTCGCCGATACCAGCCGCTATTCGCGTTCGCCGGCCAGTCGCGCGAGCGCCGCGGCAATCCCCGCGCCATAGGCCGGGTCGGCCCGCGAGCAGTTGTCGATGTGGCGCTGCCGGATATCCGCCGACACGCCGGCAAGCTGCCGTGCGGTGGTATCGAACAGGCACTGGCGTTGCCGCGCATCCATCAGCCGGAACAGGTCGCCCGGCTGCTGATAATGATCATCGTCGACGCGATGATCCCAATGCGCGGCCGCGCCGTTCAACTCGAGCGGCGGTTCGTCGAGCTGCGGCCGGTCCGACCACGCGCCCTTGCTGTTGGGCCAGTACGACGGCGCCGCGCTGAGATTGCCGTCGGTGCGCATCGCACCATCGCGGTGATAACTGTGGAACGGGCACTTCGGCGCGTTCACCGGGATCTGCGCGAAGTTGACGCCGAGCCGATATCGCTGCGCATCGCCGTAGGAAAACAGGCGTGCCTGCAACATCCGGTCCGGCGAGTAACCGATGCCCGGTACGACGTTCGCCGGCGAAAACGCGGCCTGCTCCGTCTCGGCGAAGAAATTGTCGGGATTGCGGTTGAGCTCGAATTCGCCGACTTCGATCAGCGGAAACTCGGCCTTCGGCCATACCTTCGTGAGATCGAACGGGTTGAACCGAAACGCTTTCGCCTGCGCGTCGGTCATCACCTGGATGTACAACGTCCAGCGCGGAAAATTGCCGGCCTCGATGCTGTCGAACAGGTCGCGCTGATGGGTTTCGCGGTCCCGGGCGATCAGCGCTTGCGCCTGCGCGTCGGTCAGGTTCTCGATGCCCTGCTGCGAGCGGTAATGGAACTTCACCCAGGTCCGCTCGTTCTCCGCATTGATCATGCTGTACGTATGGCTGCCGAAGCCGTGCATGTGCCGGAACGATCGCGGAATGCCGCGCTCGCTCATGACGATCGTCACCTGGTGCAGCGCCTCGGGCAGCAGCGACCAGAAATCCCAGTTGTTTTCCGCGCTGCGCATGCCGGTGCGCGGGTCTCGCTTGACGGCATGATTGAGATCGGGAAAGCGCAATGGATCGCGAAAGAAGAACACCGGCGTATTGTTGCCGACCAGATCCCAGTTCCCTTCCTCGGTATAGAACTTCAGCGCGAAGCCGCGGATGTCACGCTCCGCATCGGCCGCGCCGCGCTCGCCGGCGACCGTCGAGAAGCGCACGAACATCGGGGTCTGCTTGCCGATTTCGGAAAAGAGCTTCGCCTTCGTGTACCGCGAAATGTCGTGCGTCACGGTGAAGGTCCCGTATGCGCCGGCGCCCTTCGCATGCATGCGGCGCTCCGGGATCACCTCGCGATCGAAGTGCGCGAGCTTTTCGATCAGCCAGACGTCCTGCAGCAACGCCGGACCGCGCGCACCGGCCGTCTGGATGTTGACGTTGTTGCTGACCGGCGCGCCGTTCGCATGGGCAATTTCGCGCGGAATCGAATGCTCTGACATGTCCTGGTTCCCCCAACGGTATGTGATTTCAGTTCATGGGTCGCGCGGTCCGCCGTCGGTGCGGGGAACGCGCGTCGTGCAGGCGGCCATCCGTCAGGCCGTCCACGGACAGATTGGAAATGGACAACGTATCCGGCGTTTGTCCGGTTTGTATCGCTTTGTACCGGGTTACGTCGACAGCCGGCTGTACCACGCACGTCGAGCAGGACCGCTGCGGCACGACGCTGTGTTGCCGGATCGTTTCGACGGCGTCGCCGCTTGCCCTCACGATCGTTCGCTATCGACGATCCGGTCGCCGAGCGCGCCGAGGTCCGCATCGCCGGGAGCGGCGATCAGCGCATACGCGATTCCCGAGCGCCGCCACGTCATGACGTCCATGTTGCCGACCTGCTGACGGTCGGGCACGGTATCGGGCCGCTCGTCCTTCATCACGCACAGCGCGACGGGCGCGCCTTGGGCGGGCAGATAGACGATCTGCACCAGCGGTTTGCGATTGAAGCTCAGGCGCTGGATGCGCTTGAACGTCAGCCCGGCCGAGCGCAGGTCCGGAATCCGTATCCCCCGTCCGTCGTCCCGGCGAATCGTGTCGATCGTCTGCGCGGCGGCCGCGACGTTCGCCGAATCGGACGCCACGGTGTCGCGCGTATAGAGCCGCTGATAATTGACGGCCGCCATGATCCACGGCGACATCCGCGCCTGCGCGGCCACCGTTGCGGGTGGCGGCGCGAAGCGCAGTACGGCGGCGCTGCAGAACGCGCCGGCGACGAATGCGACCGCGAGCCACGGCGCCATCATGCGAACGCGCAAGCGAACCGGCGTGGACTGCCGCCCGCGTACACCGGGCTGCGACGGACCCGATATCTGCCGACGATCGCCGCCGCCGACCGGCAGCGCCGACGGCGGCGCATGCGCGTGCGCGATGTCGGCGACCGTCCGGATCAGACTCTGCGGCACCGGCAGCCAGGGGTGACGCTGAAACGCACGCTGATAGGGCAACACCGATGCTTCGAGCAAGGCCACCCGCGTCGCGATCTCGGCCGACGTTCGGATCGCCCGGTCGACTTCCTCGCGCTGGTGCGACGTGAGCGCTCCGTCCACGTATGCCATGAGCAGGACGTCGTCCATTTTCAAGCCCCCTGATCCTCACTGTTCGCCGCGCTTTTCACGGGTCGTTCGTGTCGATCGGCGAACAGCGCACCGATCGCCTGGCGAGCACGCGACAGCCGGCTCATGATCGTACCGATGGGCACGCCGAGCACGTCCGCCGCTTCGCTATAACTGAGTCCTTCCACGCTGACCAGCAACATCACCGCGCGCTGCGCTTCGGGCAGCTGCTGCACGGCCCTGACGATCTGCGCGTCCAGCGCCTGCTGCTCCAGTGTCGGCGCGGCGGGATCGGAGATGGTTTCGAGCAGGTCGTCGTCCCAGTCCATGCCCGAGCGCCGGCGCACGCTGCGCGCGCGAAGCTCGTTGAGCCAGGTGGACTGCACGATCGAGAACATCCAGCTGAGCGGTGCCGTTCCGGGCCGCAACTGATGCGCGCGTTCGAGTGCACGCACGCACGCGCACTGCACGAGATCCTCCGCGTCGTGCCGATCGCCGGAGAGGCGCAGCGCGAACGTCCAGAGGCGCGGAAGCATCGCGGGCAGCATGGCGGACAGTTCGGCCGCGGTCATCGACGTCGATCTCCGCAACGTGCAAGCCGGCCGACGCGGACAAACGGCCGTATCTGATGTGTATCCATGGGTTTAGGCGAAATTGAACGGGCAACACCCCTACAGCCCACGTAAACAGCTGGACGGCGCAGATATTCCATCCGCGGTCGCGTGTCGCCCGACAGGCCGGATCACGGGGCGCCGGCCGTACGTCGGCGGCGTGGCGCGCGTCAGATCACCGTGACGACCACGTCGACGTTGCCGCGTGTCGCCTTCGAATACGGGCACGTCTGGTGCGCGGCATCGACGAGCGCCTGCGCGACGTCCGCATCGACGCCCGGCACGCTGACGTTCAGCCGGGCCTGCAGGAAGTACGCGCCGTCGGCCATGGCCAGATCGATTTCCGCATCGACGTGCGTATCGCGCGGCAGCGCGACCTTCAGCCGTTGCGCGGCCAGCCCCATCGCACCGATGAAGCATGCCGACCAGCCCGCGGCCAGCAATTGCTCGGGATTCGTGCCGGGCGCGGCCGAGCCGGGCCCGGAGAGCTTCACGTCAAGGCGGCCGTCGGCACTGCGGGCAGCGCCGTCGCGCCCGCCGGTGGTGCGAGTCTTGCCGGTGTACAGGACTTTGGTTTGCTGGCTCATGATCGGTACCGTGCTGGATAAGGGTGAATGAACGGAGAACGTATTCCGTCGTCGGGATGCATTAGAGCGCGGCCACGTATCGGTCATGTGTCCCGACGCCGGGCTATTGCAACGTCATGTATCCATTCGCGATGCGTACACATTGAGAAACGAATCCGCCACTCCGGCCACAGCCATTGCGGAAACGAAGCGGGAATAGCCCTGCGTCCTCCGGTGTTCTGTTGAGGCAGACAACCCTTCGGGAGTGAAACGGTGCAGAACCAGCAGCAGGAACTCGACGATCGTCCGGCGACCGCGCAAACACGCGTGCGGGCACTTGGCAGCACGGAACATCTGTTCTGGTTGCTGGACCGGAATCGGCCGACGCATTTCGCGATGGTCGCGGAGATCGACCGGCGGTTTGCGCCGGGTGTATGGCACGCCGCCTTTCAGGCGCTCCAGCGCAGACATCCGCTGCTGTCGCCCCGTATCGCCGCCGACGCGCAGCACAATTCGGCGTTCCATTCGGTACCCGGCGCCGAGGTGCCGTTACGCGTGATCGAGCACCACGCGACGTCGTGGCAGACCGAAACGGCCCGCGAAATCGCGACGCGCTTCGACTGGGCGACAGCGCCGCTGGTGCGCGCAACGCTGTTGCAGCGCGAATCGATGTCGACGCTGATTCTGGTCGCGCATCACTCCGTCCTCGACGGCATGGGCGCCGCGTATCTGATCGACGAACTGCTGCGCACGCTGACGGGCGAGCCCGTGACGCCGCTGCCGCTCGTGCAGTCGCTCGAGACGCTGCTCGCGGCCGACCTGAACGACGCGGCCACCCTGCCCGCGCCGCTTCCGGCACCGGAGCCGAAGGCGTTCCGTCCGGACACGGCGGCGCTGCCGCACATCGACGCCGTCGCGCTTTCAGCCGAAGCCACGCGCCGCCTCGCCGCGCGCGCCCGGCAAGCGCGCACGACCGTGCATGGCGCGATTGCCGCAGCCGTTCATGAAGCGGGCCGGCGCCTGTCGAGCGACTGGGCCGCGCGCGCGTTGAGAACCGTCACGCCGATCGACGTACGCGCGCTCGCCAGCGAAGCGGGCGTCGCGAACGGCGTGTACATCACCCAGACCGTCACGATCGACGATCACCCGCGCGGGGTCGACTTGTGGGCAGCCGCCCGCACGATCAAGCAGGACCTCGCGCCGTCGCAAACGCGTGCGAGCGTCGCGGCGGAGCTGAAGGCGCTGGATACCGCGATGGCGGCCCGACCGAGCGTCGAGCACGCGGCGGGCTTCCTGTCGAACGTGCTGGCCTTCGACGTCCTGCTGTCGAACCTCGGCAATCAACCCATCGCAGCCGCGTACGACGGCGTATCGCTCGACGCGCTGTGGGGTCCGTTCGTGACATCAGGATTCGCCGACGATCAGGTCATCGGCGCCTGCACGATCGACGGCGTCCTGCGGCTCGCGCATACGAGCCATCGCGTCATCCCGGGACTGCTCGGCGAAGTCCGCACGATTCTCGAGGACGCCGCCGGCTGAAGGTCGGCGCGGCGCCGCGCCGGTTGCGCCGATTTCAGAACACCGCGAGCGACACCCGCTTGCGGTGCTCGACGACGGACAGCAGCAACGCCGCCAGCCCGCATGCGGCGATGAGCGTCAGCAGCATCGTCCTGCCCAGGGTGACCAGCACCAGGCTGCCGAGCGCCGGGAATCCGAACACGCCGACGAAGTACGATGCGACGAACCACGTGAGCACCGCGCGCCGATGCCGCGCAGCGGCGCTGTTGACGGCCTGCGCCTGGACGATCGGATAGATGAGGCCGTAGCCCGTACCGAGCAGCACGGCGCTGGCCGAATGAAGGAGCGCATGGTGCGGCACGGCGAACGTCACCGCGACGCTCAGGATCATGAAGCCGAGCAGGATCTGCGTGGTCGCATCGACGCGCATCCGGATCACGAGCGCGCTGAGCAGCCAGCGGATGACGACCACCGTGGCCGAATACAGCCCGAAGAACGTTCCGGCCTTCACGCCGGTTTCCTGCGCCATCGACATCTGGAACGTCATCAGGCCCGAGAAGACGCTCGAGCCGAGCGCGATGATGGCGATCGGATAGATCGCGTGCGTGCGGGCAATCGCCATCATCTCCCGGCCCCATCGTTGCCGCACCGGCCGCGCGGCGGGCAGCGACGCCGGCGACAGCCGGCCGAAGCATTCCAGCATGACGGCGGCCATCGCGCACAATCCGCCGACGGTGCAGAACACCGTCCCCGTCGTCCAGTGCCAGTTGCGTATCGCGAGCGACGCGACGGCCGGGCCGCCGCCGACGCCCGCCATCTGAAACGACCCGAACCGCAGGAACCAGCGCTCGCGTTCGGTATCCGTGGTGCGCTCGGCAAGCATCATCGGCGCCGCGAGGTAGAACGCGCCCCAGCCGACGCCGACCAGCAATCCGGGCACGACGCTCAGTGAGCCGGCGCGGTCGATCAGCGCAAAACCCACGACGCCCGCGCCGACGACGAGCGCGGCCAGCGCAGCGGTACGTGCGGTGCCGATCGAATGGGCAAGCCACGCGACCAGCGGCACGCCGATCAACGCGCCGACCATGGCTTCGACCAGCGCGACGCCGGTATCGACGTCGCCTCCGCCCGCCGAACGAAAATGCATCGACAACAGGAACGTCGCGCCGTATCCGCATGCCGTCAACAGCGCGCCCAGCAGCACGAACGATGCGCCGCGCGCAGACATCGTGTGGGGATCGGCCATCGTGCCTCCTGTCGTTTCGAAATTCCGGCCGGATCTGGGGTCGGCGGCCCGGGTGGGTTCACGCCCTGGGACAAGCGCGCCGCGGTCCTGAACAGCGATGCGCCGACCTCACCGACGAGCCGCTCGGCCTGCCGGTCCTTCAGTCGACCGTCGCAGTCTAGGAATGCCGCGGCTGCCTTCCCGATTGGACGCCCGCCATGTATCCGGCGTGTGTCGCCGGCGTATCGAAATGTATCGGGGAAACGGACGCCCCCCAGCGATGCGTTCATGCAGGCGCGAACGGCAGTATCACCGTCGCCTCGAGGCCGCCGGTGCTGCGATTGTTCAGTTGCAGGTCCCCCTGCATCGCCCGCGTGAGCCGGCGGGCGATCGCGAGCCCCAGCCCCGACCCCGGCGCGCGCGCCGCCGTCTGCGGCGCGCGATACCAGGGTTTGAACACCGCCTCGAGCTCCGCCGGCACGATACCCGGCCCCGAATCCAGCACGGTCAGCATCACGTGCCGCGCGTCGACGCGCACACACAGACGGACATCGTCCCCGTAACGCAACGCATTGTCGATCAGATTGACGAGCACGCGGCGCAGCGCGTGCGGGAACGTCACGAGAGGATGCCCGACCCGTCCGTCGAGATCGACGGTCAGGCCCGCGTCGCGATAGCTGTCGACCAGCACACCGAGCATTTCGTCCGCGTCGACACGGCGCGGCGGCTCCGGCACGCTGCATTGAAGTCGGGCGCACGCCAGGCTCGCGTCGACCAGTTCGCTCATCTCGGCAAGATCGCGCTCGATCGCGTCGCGCAGCGCACCGTCATCCATCATCCCGCTGCGCAGCATCATTCTCGTGAGCGGCGTGCGCAGGTCGTGCGCATAGGCGGCCAGCACGTGCAGCAGTTCCGTCATGCGTTCCGCATGCTGACGGTGCGCGCCGTTGATCGCGCGTGCGAGTGTCGCGATCGATGGCGCGCCGCGTTCGGCCCACGTATCGGGAAGCGCCTCGATACCTTGCTTGTCGATGGCATCGGCAAGCTCGCGCACGATCGCATCCAGCCTGAGCATCCGCAGCCACGACCACAGCGCGGTCGCGACCAGCGCGAACAGGATCGCCACGGCCGCGGCGATCAGCAGACCCTCGCTTGCCACCGGACGCAATGCGGTCGCGAACGTCGCGCGTGCGTCGTACATGCCGGCCGCGACCAGTGGCACGCCGGCGAGGAGCAGGAGGCGCACCGACCACACGACGAGTTCGCGCGGATGCGGGAACACTGCGCGGGCGACGCCGCGCAGGCTGCGCGTGGCCCGCGATTCAAACACAGTCGCTGACGATAAGGTAGGAATGTGCTCCATCTTCGTTCTCCTGTCGCCGTCGCGGCGGACGGTACAGGACAGATGAAAACACGCGCATGGGGGCGTGCACCATCAAACGAGCGGCCATTCACCCCCTACGAAGGTTTAGGTTGCCGCCGCGGCAACCGCAACCGCCAGGCGCTCAGCCGCGCCGGAGCGCGCGGGCGAGCCACCCTTCGAGTTCTCGCGCATCGATCGGTTTTTCGAGGAGACACAGCGCGGCGCTCGCGCGCACGCGCTCGCGCTGGCGGACGGTGGCGAACGCCGTGACGAATATGGTCGGAATGCGCGCGCCGGCGGCTTCGATCCGCGACAGCACGTCGATGCCGTCCATCCCGGGCATCTGGATGTCGCAGATCAGGCAGCGCGTGCGCGCCACCCGGTCGGACACGAGGAATGCCGGCGCCGACGCGAACTCGCACGCGTCGCCGCCCAGCGCGCGCACGAAGCTTCTCACGGCGGCGCGCACGAACGGATCGTCGTCGACAATCGCTACGAGATCGGTGACTGAGAGTGAAAGAGGCATCCGCGCTTATGGCCAGGGGAACGAGCAGGCTCGCCCCACATACTGCTACACAAGTCGCCAGCATACCGTCACGCCGCCGAGCCGCCACCATATCTACGTATGGGTCGGCTTGCTCCCGACGGCGCCGCCGCTACCGCGACGGTAATTCGATGCCGAGCGCGGTCATCTTGCGCACCAGTTCCGCGACGGAACGGCACTTCATCTTTCGCATCGCCTGGCCGCGATGGATCTTGGCCGTGATCTCGGCGATGCCCATGTTGCCGGCGACCTGCTTGTTCATCAGGCCCGTCGCGACGTGTTGCAGCACCTCCCGCTCCCGCGGCGTCAGCGATTCCCAGCATTCGCGCAGATCGCGCAGCGACTGGCTGGCCTCCAGCCGTTGCGCGTCGCGATCGAGCGCCGCGACCACCGCATCGATCATTTCCTGATCATGAAACGGCTTCGTCAGGAAATCCATCGCGCCGGCCTTCATCGCCTTCACCGTCATCGCGATGTCGCCGTGCCCGGTCATGAAGATGATCGGCATTTGCGGGCCGCCATTCTCGACCAGCGACTTCTGGAACGCGATCCCGCTCTGCCCGCGCAATCGCACGTCGAGCACGAGGCAAGACGGCCCCGCCCCCTTCGGCGCCGCGAGAAACGCTTCGGTCGACGCAAACGCGCATACCGCCAGATCGATCGAGCGCAACAGGCTGACGAGCGCGGCACGCACGAATTCGTCGTCGTCGACGACGTAGACGACACGGCCGCTCCGATCGTCGGATGAAGTCGCCACGTTCGGCATTCTGATCTCGGGCATTGAAATATTCGCTGATGAATTTGCTGGGATGGCCGCGTGGCGGCGCGAAGGCATCTCGATGCACGCGGTGCGGCCGCCGCTCGAAGCGGGATGCCCCGTTCGCATCGTGCGGCCGGGCACGTTGCCGCGACGCATGCGGACGATGCCCCAACGATCGCCCGCTCTGCCGGCATCAATGAAAACACGCGAACGCTCCGATTATTCCAGTCGCAATTCACCGATGCAACCGCGTGCGCATCGCGCTCGGCCGTCCGTCGGCTGCCCCTACGCGCCGACGCACGCGTCGGTATCCGAATGTATCGGGCTTCGAGGCGGATACATGACATTGCAAAACACCGCGCGCCGGACACATGCGAGATACCTCCCCGGCGCTCAATACACACACGGCGGAACCTGATACGAACACGACGCCGCGGGCCCAGGCAGGCTCCCGACGCCATCAGGTGACGCAAATACGTTCCGATCCATCCTTCTTCAGGAGCCCAGCATGAACACTTCGAAAATCACGCTCGCATTCGCCTCACTCGCGCTGACTGCATCGGCCTACGCGGCGTCCCCGGCGGAAACGGTCGCCGGACATTCCGACGTGCCGGCCGCCAGCCAGTGGGCGCCGCTCGCACCGATGGCGAAGACCCGCTCGGAAGTCCGCCAGGAGCTGGTGGCGGCGCGACAGAACGGCGAGCTCGACGCGCTGAGGAAACTCTATTCCGGGCATTGAACGGCAGCCCTCGTGTCGGGCCCGGCACGGGCGGGACACCTCCCGCGTCCTCGCCAGCGCCCGGGCCGTCACTGCATTTCGTCCCATGCAGGGGGCACGCCCGTCTGCCAATGAAGCCAACCGAATTTTCAACGATGCTTCCCGACATGCTGCCGCGTCTGCGGTCGTTCGCGCTGCGTCTGACCGGGAATCGACACGACGCGGACGAGCTCGTGCAGCGCGCATGCATTCGCGCGCTCGAGCGGGCTCATCAATTGCGGTCCGATACGGCGCCGGTCAGCTGGGTCTTCTCGATCGTTCATTCGATCTGGCTCAACGAGCTGCGGCGACGCAATCGTCGCGACCGCCTGCTGCTCGCGTGCAGCGACGCGCTGCTGGAAACGGTCGCCGATCCGCGCGCAGCGCCGGAGACCACCGTGGCCGTCCGCCAGATCGTCGACGTCGTCGAACGGTTGCCCGAACCGCAGCGCATCGCGTTGCTGCTCGTCAGCGTCGACGGGCTGAGCTACCGGGAAGCCGCGTACACGCTCGACATCCCCATCGGCACCGTCATGAGCCGGATATCGCGTGCGCGCAAGGCGATCCGCATCGCGCTCGGCGGCGACGCGGCGCGCACGTCGCGACACAACTTCACGGGTTCCGCGACCGGCGGCTGATGCCCGTTGCCGCGGGCAGGTCAATCGACGCGGGGGCGCATCGCTCGCGGCGCGTCGCGGCAATGCACGAACGGCGACGGAATAAACGACGTGCGTGGCGTGTTCAGTGTAGGCAATCGCATCCGCCGCGGGGGATGCGACCGGGCGCCTACTACTCGACACGAAATATGTCAGCACTTTCCAGAATGCTACTCGTCTATGACGAAACCGACGAGGCACAGGCCGCGCTCGCGCGATGTGCGGCGCTCTCGCACGCGCTGTCCGCCGCGGTCGACGTCGTGACCGTCGTGGATCCCGTGACCGCGAACGCGCAGACAGCCGGCCTGCTCACCGATCTCGCCCACCATCGCCTCGAGGAATTCGCGCGCGACGCACTTCAGCGCGCGATCGTCACACTCGCGGACGACGGCATCGACGCGCGCGGCTTCGTGCGATTCGGACGCGCGGCCGACGCCGTCGCCGCCCACGCGCTGACCACCCGTCCGGACATGGTCGTCGTCGGACATCGCGCCAGCAGCGGGTTCGCGCGCTGGTGGCGCGTGCGCCCGGTTCACTTCGATCTCGCCGAGCGCCTTCGCGGTGCGGCGCTGATCGTCGTGACGGTCCCGTCCGCCTAGCGCCGCCGCTCGCACCGCGCGCATCACGCGTCCGGCTCGATCGCGTCGGGCACCGATACGCCGGCGCGCGACTGAATGGTTGCCGCGAGAATCATGCGTTGCCGGTTGGCGGGCAGGCAAACGTCGCTCGAGCGCGGACGGAACACGCGATCACCCCGCGCGATCGCGCTTCCCGTCAACGCGCAGACCGCCGGCTCGCGTGCGCGGCTGCGGCACCAGATCTGCTCGGTATACCGTCCCGAACGCGAGTCGCTCCATGAAACGCTGATCATCGACGACGACAGGCACTCGATCACCTCGATCGCGTAAAGCGAGTCTTCACGCGCGAGCGTGTCGTTGTCGTCGCACCGGCGCCGGCCGAAGCGGCGCGACTTGTATCGCGTGCGCTGCGCTTGCCGGCAAACATCGCGTTGCTCCAGCGAAGGATCGAGGACATTGATCAACGTGCGAATCATGATGTCCGCTTCGGGCAGTGTCGCCATCATCGTTTCTCCCATCCGGTCGTGTCGGTCGTGTGAAAGCGGACGCACGCGAGCGCCACGGCGGGGCCATCCGCCTGCGGTGCGTCCGCCGGTCGCTCAGGCGCCGCCTTCCGAGCGCAGCGTGATCCGGCTGTTCACCGACGTGACGCCGCGCACCTTCCGCGCCGCGTCGACCGCCAGACGATCCAGGTCTTCGCTTTCCACCTGGCCCGTCAGCGTCACGCGTCCGGTCGACGCGTTGCCGAACACGACGATCGGCTTCCCTTCAAGCCCCTTCGTATGGGACAGTGCCTTCTGAACCGACCGCGAGAACGTGCGATTGGCCGCACGGACCGCCTTCTTCGACGTGCCGGCCGCCGGCGTCGACGTGAGCGCGGCATCCGCGCCGGCCGTATCGGGTCGTTCGTCCGCGAACGCGCGCAGGTTCATGCCGGCGATCAGGGCGACGGCGAGGCCGCCGGAGGCGACGATGTGTCGGAGTTTCATGATGGGTTCCTTGGGTGTCTGGTATCGGGTCGACAAGCACATGTGTTCCGGCGACCTGCGTCGTCACGATGCGCACGCATCACGTCCGCGCCGCGTCGCGATTCCGACTCGCTGACGGGTCGGTCGAGCCGTCGTCAACGTGAATCGCGTACCGGTGAAGCGAGCATAAGGCGACGCGTCGGCGTGCTCCATAGCATCTGCAGCTAGCCGCATGACGCGTCGGCATGAGTCGCCGCATACGTTCGTATAGGCATCCGGTCTGCTTTGCCCGCGACGTGCGCCGGTCCGCACCGATTCACGCCCCGACACATCGCGCCCGTATCCGCTCACATGGAAGAAACCGGCAGTGTCACCGTGGCGCGCGTACCACCGTGCTCGCGCGGCGCAAGATCCAGCTGACCGTGGTGTGATTCAACGATGGACTTGCAGATGGACAGCCCCATGCCCATTCCGTGCGGCTTGGTGGTGAACAGCGGTTCGAACAGGCGCGCCGCCAGCTGCGGATCGAAGCCGTCGCCGTTGTCGTCGATCCGAATGCGCACGAGGTTCCGATCGGATTCGCATGTCAGGACGATGACACGCCGTCCATCAGGTGTACCAATCATCGATTCCGCGCCGTTCATCAGCAGGCTGATGATGGCCTGCTGCAGCGGCACGCGTTCGCCGCGCATCGGTATCGCGGACGCACATCCGTCGACGCGCAAGTTCACCTTCATCGCGTCCAGCGTGCTTTCGAGTATCTCCGCCGCCTCGCGCAGCACATCGGCAAGGTCGAACACGGCGAGCACGGGCGCCGCGCGCCGTGCCCGGGCGCGCAGCGCACCGATGATGGTCCGCGCACGCACCGTGCACGCACAGATGTGCGCAAGCATCTCGCGAGCGGCTTCGATGTTCGGCGCGCCGCGATCGAGCCATTTCAGCCCGGCACGCGCGGACGTGTCGATCGCCGTGACGGGCTGGGCGACCTCGTGCACGATCGAGGCCGCAAGCTCTCCGTACGCGGTCAGCCGACTGGTGCGGTCCATTTCGGACTGCGTTTCGCGCATCGCGGCTTCGACGCCGGCCAGGCGTGCGCGCTGCGCGCCCAGCTCGTCGCGCAGCCGAAGGTTCTCCAGCACGCATCCTGCATGCGGCGCAATGATCTCGACGAGTGCGGCCTTCGCCGGCGTGAACATGCCCGGCAGGTCGCCATGCTCGAGATACAGTGCGCCGATCAGTTCACCGTTGCACCGTATCGGCACGCAGATCACCGAGCGCGGCTTGCGGCGGCGCACATAGTCGTCAGTTCGCCAATGGTCGGCGGCGCACGCATCGCGCAGCACCAGGCCGTTGCGCAAGTGCACGGCGGCGGCAATGATCGGCACGGGCAGCCGGTCCACCGGCCGCCGCTCGGTGTGCGGTCCGTTCGCGGCCGTCGCGACGGCCGCTGCCTGCCAGCCGCCGTCGCGCAGCACCGCGATCACGCCCCACGTTGCCCCCGCCCCCCGCAGCGCCGACTCGAGCAGGGTCGCGACGCGCGTCGCGGGCGAAGCCTCGTGCGCCATCGCGCGCGAAACGTCGCGCAACACGTGCATGTCGACCGACAGCAGCGATCGTGACATGAGTTCGTCGAAGGCCGGGCCCGCTTCGGCGCCGCCCGGATCGGCGAGCGATTTCCATGGCGTCCGCGCAGCGAGCGTGCTGCAGGCATCGTCGAGTTCGTTGTTCATGGGTCTATCTCCTGCTTGCCGGCATCGGCCTATGCCAACCTGAAATCAACATTTCATGTAGTGAGTACTCCACAAACGAATGGTAGCAGCAGTTTCTCAAAATAAAAATGTGAAGATAGGGTTCACACCTCCTCCATGCGGGCCGATACGTCGATCACGGCACCATCAACCCATTGAATCAATTACCTATTTATGATTTGTTGCGAACCCGGCGAGAGTTCCGTAGAATCCTTAATTCATGTAGCGTTCCCTGTACGAAAGTTCGAGGAATGCCGCTGTTCCAGGTTTCTTTCAGGCGGCAAGACGAGGTTGCCGGTCGCCATAGGAGCGGTATGACTCAAGCAACAAAAGCCAAGACGGTGCGCGGAACCGGTGTCCGGGAGGCAGCGGCACAGGAAACCCGCGACAAGATCCTGCGCGCGGCGACCAAGGTCTTCGCGCGCTACGGCTACGAAGGCGGCAGCGTGGAGCGGATCTCCAGGCTGGCGAAGTCCTATGACCGGATGATCTACTACTACTACGGGAGCAAGGAGGGCCTGTTCGTCGCGGTGCTGGAAGGCATCTATCGGCGGATGGACGAGGCGGAGCTCAAGATGGCGCCCGATCCGTCGAATCCCGTGGAAGCGCTCAAGACCGTGATTCGCTTCAAGCTGGACTACTATTGGCGCAATCCCGATTTCATCACGCTGCTCAACACCGAGAACCTGCACCAGGGCAAGCATTTGGCCAGGCTCGAGCGCCGGGGCGAATATTCGTCGCATGCGGTGCAGAACGTGGCCAGGATTCTCGAAAGCGGCGCCGAACAGGGATTGTTCCGCACGGAACTGAACGCGCGCGACGTTTTCCTGCTGATCATTTCGGCAGCGTATTTTTATACGTCGAACCGC
Organism: Burkholderia sp. AU17457; assembly: GCF_002223255.1. NCBI lineage: Bacteria > Pseudomonadati > Pseudomonadota > Betaproteobacteria > Burkholderiales > Burkholderiaceae > Burkholderia > Burkholderia sp. AU17457. The sequence continues at coordinate 1,003,316 of NZ_NKFB01000005.1, read as the reverse complement.
CATACGTTGTCCGCGTTCCTCGGCGAGGAACTGAATGCGCCGGAGGCCGTGCGCCGATGGGAGGCGTTCGTCATCGACAGCGTGCTGCGGGTCGTCCGCAAGGATCCGCCGATCGGCGATTGAGCGTGTGGCGGCACCGATGTCGCCCCTCGTGACCATGACGATGCAGAGATGAACTACGTTCGCGCCCATACCCTCGACGAAGTGCTCGGTGCGCTCGCGGCGCAGCCGCGCCCGCGCATCGTGTGCGGGGCCACCGACGCATTTGCCGATATCGGGCTCGTGCCGGCACGGTCGGCATGGCTGGATATCAGCCGCGTCGACGCGCTGCGCGGCATCGAGCTGAACGACGGCGTCGCCCGTATCGGCGCGGCCGCCACGTGGGACACCATCGCCCGCACGACATGGCTCCCCGTGGCGCTCACGGACGCAGCCGCTTCGATCGCCCCCCGGCAAATCCGCGTCCAGGGCACGATTGGCGGAAACGTGTGCCATGCATCCGCCGTCGCGGACGGCATTCCCGCGCTGCTGGCGCTCGATGCGAGCGTCGAGCTGGCCAGCGTGCGCGGCATGCGCCGCTTGCCGCTGGCCGAATTCCTGCTGGGCAACCACCGGACCGCGCTGGACGCCGACGAATTGCTGGTGGCGCTGCTGTTTGCGCGCCCCCGCGCGCACGCGCGTACGTCGTTCATCAAGTGCACGAATCGCGACGGCGCGGCGATCGCCGTGGTGTCGGCCGCCGCGCAGTTGCGCGTGGGCGCCGCAGGGGCGATCGAGGCGGCCGCCGTTGCCGTCGGCGGCGCCTCCGCCGTTGCGCGCCGGATGCAGGTGCTCGAGAATGCACTGACGGGCCGACGGCGTGACGAACTGGCCGGCGTGCTTGCAACGTCGCCGCTGGACGAGCTGTCTCCGGCCGACGACTGCCGGGCGACCGCACTGCATCGCCTTCATCTCGCGCGGCTGGCAATCACGCGCGCTTTCACATGCTGCATCGAGGAGAACGCACGTGGCGCATCCCCGGCCTGACCCGCTTGCCGACGTTCGCGAGACCATCGCGGGCGACGGCCCCGCGATTTCGCCGGAACCGGACTGGTTCGACTTCAACGGCACGCGGCGGCGCCTGCCGGCGGACCGCTCGCAGCGCCTCGTCGACCATCTGCGCGCGGACTTGCGCCAGTTCGGCACCAAGGAAGGCTGCCGCCAGGGCGATTGCGGCAGCTGCACGGTGATCGTCGACGGCGACGCACGCTATGCGTGCCTGATCCCGGTCGGGCAGATCGCGGGGCGTCGTGTCGTCACCGTCGAAGGCCTTGCCGGCGGCACGCGATGCGGCGGCCGCCTGCAGCAGGCGTTTCTCGCCCACCAGGCGGTGCAATGCGGTTTCTGCACGCCCGGCATGCTCACCGCGGCGGCGGCGGCCATCGACGCCGGCGAGGTAAGCGACCGCGCCGGTGCGCGGGCCGCGATCGACGGCGTGCTGTGTCGCTGCACCGGCTATCAGAAGATCGTCGACGCGGTGACCGAGGTCGGATGCGGCGCCATCGCGCGGTGCCGCACGCCCGCGCCGTCCGACGGGCCGTCCGTCGGCGTCCCGCTCACGCGTCTCGACGGCCCCGAAAAAGTCGACGGCAGCCAGCGATTCGGCGCCGACGACTACCCGGCCGACAGCCTGTTCGTGCGCGCGGTGCGTTGCCCGCATCACCGCGCACGTTTCGCGTTCGGCGACCTCGCCGCCTTCGTCGACGCGCATCCGGGCGTGCATCGCGTTCTCACCCACGCCGATGTGCCGGGCATGAACCTGCACGGCGTCGCGACGCCGTACGCGGACCAGCCGGTCCTTCCGGATACCGAAACACGCCACCATCTCGAGGCGGTCGCGCTGGTGGTCGGCGAGCGCGCCTCGATCGCGGCGCTCGACCTCGACCGCTTTCCGGTGCAGTGGACGCCGCTGACGCCGGTTCTCGCGATCGCCGACGCCGTGCTGGACGACAGTCCGCAGTTGCACGCCGATCGCCCCGGCAACGTGCTGATCGAGGGCGTCGTGCGCCGCGGCGACCCGGAGCGCGCGATACAGGATGCCCGTCACGTCGTCAGCGCAACGTTCCAGTCCAGTTTCGTCGAGCACGCGTACCTCGAGCCGGAGGCCGGCTGGGCGCGACGCGTGGGCAACGTGATCGAAATCCATTCGTCGACGCAGGCGCCGCACCCGCATCGCGCCGACCTCGCGCGCATTCTCGGCGTTGCGCCGGAACAGGTGCGCGTCGTCGCGACCGCGGTCGGCGGCGGCTTCGGCGGCAAGCTCGACATGACGGTCCAGCCGCTGCTCGCGATCGCGGCCTGGCATCTCGACCGGCCCGTCGCGATGGCGTTCTCGCGCGAGGAGTCGATGGCCACGTCGACCAAGCGCCATCCGGGCCGCATGACGTCCAGCATGGCCGCCGATGCCGATGGCCGGCTGCGCGCGGTGACGTTCGAAGGCGACTACAACACCGGCGCGTTCGCGTCCTGGGGGACGGCCGTCGCGAATCGCGTACCGGTGCATGCGGGCGGCCCGTACGTGATTCCGCACTACGCGGCGCACACGCGGGCGATTCATACGCACGTGACGCCGGCCGGCGCCTTCCGCGGCTTCGGCGTGCCGCAGACGACGATGTCGCAGGAACAGCTGATCGACGAGCTGGCGTTCGCGGCCGGCATCGATCCGCTCGAGTTCCGCGCGCTGAATGCGTTGCGCCCCGGCGATACGCTGCCGACCGGGCAAGTGCTCGACGACAGCGTCGGCCTCGTCGCATGCCTCGATGCGCTGCGTCCCGCGTGGCGTGACGCGCATGCGCGGATCGCGACGCTGAATGCGGCGTCGCCCGGCCACATTCGCCATGGCGTCGGCGTCGCGGCGTTCTTTTACGGCTGCGGCAACACCGCATTGCCGAACCCGTCGACCGTCCGCTTCGGCATCCGGCGCGACGGCACGATCGTGCTGCACCAGGGTGCGGTGGATGCCGGCCAGGGCGCGAACACGGTCATTCCGCAAATCGCGGCCGACGCGCTGGGCGTACCGGTCGACCGGCTGCGATTCGTCGGCCCGGATACCGCGCTGTCGCCGGATTGCGGCCGCACGTCGGCGTCGCGACAGACCTTCATCACCGGTCGCGCGGCGTTCCTTGCCGGCACGGCGCTGCGCCACCGGCTGCTCGCGTTCGCCGGCGCGGCGTCCGATGCGCGGATTTCGTCCGATGCGCGCGGCATCGCCGTCGACGGCCATCCGGTCGATCTGCGGACGCTGCCCGTCGATGCGCACGGCTACGTAATCGCGGCCGAGGAGCGCTTCGATCCGCCGACCACGTCGCTCGATGCGTCGGGGCAAGGCACGCCTTATGCAACCTACGCGTTCGGCGCGCAGATGGCGGAGGTCGCGGTGGACTGCGAAAGCGGGCGCGTGCGGGTACTCAAGGTCGTGGCCGCGCACGACGTCGGCAGGATGGTCAATCCGACGCTGCTCGAAGGACAGGTCGAAGGCGCCGTCGCGCAAGGCGTCGGCATGGCGCTGATGGAGAAGTATCACCCCGGCCGATACAACAATCTGCACGACTACGTGATTCCGACCGTGCACGACATGCCCGACGTGCAGTCGATCTTCATCGAGGCGCCGACCGCCGTCGGACCGTACGGAGCGAAAGGCATCGGCGAGCCGGCGCTCGTGCCGACGGCCGCGGCCATCCTGAACGCGATCCATCACGCGACCGGCGTGCGCATCCGCGAAGCGCCGGCCACGCCGGACGTCGTGCGGCGCGCACTCGCGACCGGCAAACGGCCTTCCGCGCTTCGATAGCGCCATTCCTACTTCGCGAACAACAACAATGACGACGACGAGAGATGCCGACGAAGCCACACTGCGAATCGCGCCGCGCGCGTCGTGGTACGCCGAACTCGATTCCGCGGGCAAACGCGCGTTCAAGGCAGCGTTCGCCGGCTGGGCGACCGATGCGTTCGACTTCATGGTGTTCAGCTTCGTGCTGGCTTCGCTGATCGACCTGTGGGGACTCGATCGCGGCAAGGCCGGCCTGTTGAGCACCGTGACGCTGATTTTCTCGTCCGTGGGCGGCTGGATCGCGGGCATCCTCGCGGATCGATACGGACGGGTCAAGGTATTGCAGGGGACGATCCTGTGGTTCTCCGTCTGCACGCTGGCAATCGGTTTCGCGCAGAACTTCGAGCAGATCTTCGTGCTGCGCGCGCTGCAAGGGCTCGGCTTCGGCGGCGAATGGGCCGTCGGCGCCGTGCTGATCGGCGAAATCGTCGCACCCGCCCATCGCGGCAAGGCGGTCGGCCTCGTGCAGAGCGGCTGGGCCATCGGCTGGGGCGGCGCGGCGATCCTCTACAGCATCGCGTTTTCGGTCCTTCCCGAGTCGCTGGCGTGGCGCAGCCTGTTCTGGGTGGGTATCGTGCCCGCCCTGCTCGTCCTGTACGTACGCAAGCACGTGCCCGAACCGGAGGTGTTCGTGCAGGCGGACGCCGCCCGCAAACAAGGCGCAGGCCAGCCGTCGGTGTGGGCGATCTTCTCGCGCGCGCACGCACGGCGCACGGTGCTGGCCGCGCTGCTCTGCACCGGCATCCAGGGCGGCTTCTATGCGATGTCGACGTGGCTGCCGGCTTTTCTCAAGATCGAGCGGCACCTGTCGGTGCTCGATACGGGCGCCTATCTGTTCGTGATCATCGTCGGGTCGTTTTGCGGCTATGTCGTCGGCGCGTATCTTTCCGACTGGTGGGGGCGCCGGCGCAACTTCATGCTGTTCTCCGCGCTCTCTCTCGTGTCGGTGTGCGCGTACCTGACCGTCCCGCTCTCGAATGCACAGATGCTGTGGCTCGGATTTCCGCTCGGCTTTTCCTCATGCGGCATCTTCAGCGGAGTCGGTGCGTACCTGACGGAACTGTATCCATCGACTTTCCGCGCCAATGCGCAAAGCTTCACCTACAACTTCGGACGCGGCATCGGCGCGCTGTTCCCGAGCCTCGTCGGGATGCTGAGCCATTCGCTCGGCCTCGCGCTGGCCATCGCGATCTTTTCCGGCGCAGCCTATGGCGTGGTGCTGCTCGCCGTCCTGCTGCTGCCGGAGACGAAGGCGAGGTCGCTTTGAATGCCGGATCGCGCAGCGCAATCTCGATGTGTTGATTCGCACCGACGTGTGGCCGGGTGACGCACGGCGTCCCGCCCTCGACCGCCCACCGGCCGAACAACCCGACAACACCGCAGCAGTTCGCCTTCGGACAGCACGGCCCCCTCCGTGGTGAGCGCGTCATGGATCGCAAGGCACCGACGGACGATGGCGACCGCGCCAGCCTGCCGCGAACGGCCGCCGCCCGGTCGACTTCCGGTATGCTGATCAAGGCGAAATCCCGGGAATCAAGGTAACCACTGCGATGGACATCGCGATCCGCATCGAAGGCCGTCACGACCTGACGGGGCAAATTTTCCGGCAACTGCGCACGGCGATCGTCGACGGGCGTCTCGAAGGCGGCGCGCGGCTGCCGTCGACGCGCGATCTCGCGAAACAGCTCGGCGTGTCGCGCAAGACGACGCTCGACGCGTTCGAGCGCCTCGTCGCCGAGGGTTACCTGACGACGCGCGCGGGCGACGGCACGTTCGTCGCCGGCGGCCTCGCGCGCGTGCCGCATGCCGCGGCGACGTCGGCGCCGTCGATCGTCGACGACATGCCGCGCATCGACGCGGTCGATGCACGCGCGCTGTGGAACGACCTGCCCGACGCACTCGCGATGCCCGCGCCGCAGGACTCCCCCGGCTTCGACTTTCGCGGCGGCGTAACCGACAAGGCACTCTTCCCGTTCGACGCCTGGCGGCGCTGCCTGCATCACGCGCTGCGCCAGCAGGCACGCGGGCCCGGCCAGTACCACGACCCGGCCGGCGATCCGCAGTTGCGCGGCGCGATCGCGCGCTACGTCGGATTCAGCCGCGCGGTCGCCTGCAGTTGGGACGACGTGCTCGTCACGCAAGGCGCGCAGCAGGCGCTCGACCTGCTCGCGCGCGTCGTCGTCCGGCCGGGCGACGTCGTCGCGGTCGAGGATCCCGGCTATCCGCCCGCGCGCGCCGCATTCGCGTCGCTCGGCGCGACGGTGATCGGCGTGCCGGTCGACGCGCAGGGCCTCGTCACGGAACGGCTGCCGGACGACGCGCGGCTCGTCTACGTGACCCCGTCGCACCAGTTCCCGCTCGGCATGCCGATGACGCTCGATCGCCGCGTCGCGCTGCTCGAATGGGCACAGCGCCGCCGCGCGGTGATCATCGAGGACGACTACGACGGCGAATTCCGCTTCGAGGGCCGGCCGGTCGAATCGCTGAAGAGCCTGGACCGCACGGGCCTCGTTGCGTACGTCGGCACGTTCTCGAAGACGATCTTCCCCGAGCTGCGGATCGGCTACGCGATTCCGCCGCGCGCGCTGCGCGGCGCGCTGGCCAAGGCGAAGCAGATCGTCGACTGGCACACGTGCACGCTGACGCAGGCAGCGCTCGCGCGCTTCATGCTCGAAGGCGATTTCGCGCGGCACCTGAAGCGCGTGCAGAAGCACTACGACGCGCGTCGCAAGATGCTGGTCGCGCACCTGCGCGGCGGACTCGCGCCGTGGTTCGACGCGATCGTGCCGACCGCCGGCATCCATCTCGCCGCGCACCTGAAACCGGGGCTCGACGAAGCGGCGCTGGTCCGCGCGGCGCGCGCGCAGGACATCGGCCTGTACGGGATCTCCGCGTTCCACGTGGGCGTGCCGGTGCGCCCGGGGCTGCTGTTCGGCTATGGCGGGATCGACGCGCTGCGCATCGACACGGCGCTCGCGAAGCTGGCCGGCTTGCTGGAGGCCGGCATCGTAGACGGGTCGCCACTGGTTACCTGAATTTGCACGAAATTGGCTATTCAAGAAGGCCAATGCGGTGCTTAAAGTGGGTCCTGTCGCGCCACCCCGGCGCACCCAACCGAAGAGGACCTGCCATGCAACCGCGCCTGAACTTCTATGCCGCCAGCCCGAATGCGATCAAGGTGATGCGCAACGCCGAGGAATTCCTCGCGAAGAGCTCGATCGAGAAGCCGCTCGCCGAGCTCGTCCGCCTGCGCGCGTCGCAGATCAACGGCTGCGCGTTCTGCGTCGACATGCACACGTCCGACGCGCGCAAGGGTGGCGAAACCGACCGCCGTCTCGCGACCGTCGTCACGTGGCGCGAAACGCCGTTCTTCACCGAGCGCGAACGCGCGGCGCTGGAATGGACCGAGGCGCTGACGCTGGTGGCCAGCAACCACGTGCCCGACGCCGTATGGGAAGCCGTGAAGCCGCACTTCACCGACGAGGAACTGTTCGACCTGTCGATGCTGATCGCGACGATCAACTCGTGGAACCGCTTCGCGATCGCGTTCCGCAAGATGCCCGAGTAAGGAGCCGACGATGATCCGTTCCCCGCTCCATCGCGTCGCGCTGTGCGCCGGGCTCGTGCTCGCCGCGGCGCTGCCGGCCGCCGCTCGCGCGCACGACGCCGGCGACAGCGTGCACGCGATCATGCAGCAGGCCGTGCCCGAGGCGCCCGGCAAGCTCGCGGTCGTCGCGACGGTCGACTATGCGCCCGGTCAGGTGTCCGAACCGCACAAGCACCTCGGCTCGGTGTTCGCCGTCGTGTCGAAAGGCGAAGTGCTGTCGCAGGTAAACGACGGACCGCTGCGCCGCTATCGGGCCGGCGAAGGCTGGTACGAGCCGCCCGGCTCGCGCCATCCGGTATCGCGCAACGCGAGCGCGACCGAGCCCGCGCAACTCGTCGTGTTCGGGTTGACGGGCGAGCATCAGCCGCTGAAGTCGCCGATCGATCAGTGATCCGATGAGACGGATCGCGTATCGGCTCGCGACGTAAACGAAAAAACCGGCCCGAAGGCCGGTTTTTCATCCCGCATGCCGTGAGCGGCGCTCGCGCGCCGCGCGACATCAGAAGCGGTGGATCAGGCCGACGCCGACGCCGATCTGGTTCTGCTTCGAACCTGCGCCCACGCCGTCGCCGATCGAGGTCGTTGCCGCGATGACCGCCGCGCCGTTGAGCGTGTTGCCGCTCGCGTGCTGGTACGCCTCAACTGCGTACAGGCCCGTGCGCTTCGACAGGCTGTAGTACTGCGACAGCGTGACCTGGTGGTACTTGGCCGAGCTCGAGATGCCGTTCGACTCGGTCGCACGCGTGTACGAGTAGCCTGCGGCGAAGTCCCACTGAGCCGATGCCTTCCAGTGCAGCACGGCGCCTGCCGTGTTGAAGATCGCCGTGTTGCGGAACGACGAACCCACGCCCGGGATGTACTGGACGTTCGAGTACGACGCCGAAATATCCCACGACGGCGTGAACTGGTAACCGGCCGTCACGGCGACGCGTTGTTGCGACTGTGCCGTCTTGTAGCCGTTGTTGATCGACGACACGGCCTGTTCCGCACCGTTGCCGCTCGTGTCCAGACCGTTCTGCGCGGTCGAGTTCGCACCCCACACACCGCCGCCGAGCGTCGAGTTGTTGATCTTCTGGTAGCCGACCGCGATGCCTGCCGGGCCGTTCAGGTACTGGATCGCCGCGCTCCACGTCGAGCCGCGGTTCGTCGCGCCTGCGACGCCGCCGAACGAGTACGAACCGCCGACCGTGAAGCCGTAGAACTTCGGCGACATGTAGACGAGCGAGTTGTTCGCGCGGTAGCTGGTATCCAGCGAATCGATATCGCCCGGGTGCGCGCCGTAGTAGCCGGTCAGCCAGGTCGTCGGGCTGTACGGCGACAGCAGCGTGTAGTACGCGGTGTACTGGCGGCCGGCCGTCAGCGTACCGTACGTCGGGTTCGTCATACCAACCCATGCCTGACGCGTGAAGATGCCGCCCGTCCACTGCGACGAGCCGTTAGCCGTGTTGACGCCGGCTTCCAACTGGAAAATCGCCTTCGTGCCGCCGCCGAGGTCTTCGCTGCCCTTCAGGCCGAAGCGGCTGCCTGCCCACACGCCGGTGGACATCTGCACCTTCGAGTGACCACCCGTGGTCGCGCCGGTTGCCGACGAATTGTTCTGCCAGGCGATACCGTTGTCGACGATACCGTACAGCGTCACGCTGCTCTGGGCGTGGGCGGCGGTAGCGGCTGCGAGACCGACTGCCGTCATGGCGAAAGCGACGCGCTTTTTCATTGATTCTCCGTCCTCAAAGAATGTTTCTTTTCTGGTGTGGTTTTATGACCGACACATGTGCGAGTACATGCCGACGCGATTCTGACGGATTACCGATTGTTTCCCAACATGTGCAGTCGGTCATCGTATGATCGACGCAACGCAGCGGTTCACCAAACGGTTACAAGACAGCCCCAAACGCTTGCTCAGCGGGTGTTTCCGGCATTTCCCGGTGAAAACCCTAGCTTTACATTTTTACGGGTGCAACACGACCGTCCGATGTCGTCAGACGCCTTCGGCGACAAAACGTCTTACCAATGCGCGATCGAAGCTGACGCCGCGATTCACGCCGCCGCGCAGGATCGCTGACGTTCGTGACACCCACATTTCGAGACACGAAATCATGAAAACGTTTTTAGTCGACGTGCCGGGAACCGGACGGGTACGGTCCGGCGAACGCGGACCGGGAGGCGATGCCGGCGCGTGTCGCGCCGGCGATCTTCAGGACTGCGTGGCGGGGCGCGCGAGCCGCGCGGACACAGCATCGGCGAGCGCGGTCAGGCGCGTGCGGATCGCCGTGTTCGAACCGACCAGCGCGAGCGACGCCGCCATGATCCGGTAGATACGTTTTCTCGGCACCTTGGCCGGCTTCGCCGGATCGAGCCACGCCGCGTGGCCGGCCAGCAGCTCGAGCGTTTCGAGGCCGATCATGATCGGCCACAGGCACGCGAGCCGCAGCCGCACGAAACGGCGCGGGATCGCGAGCGTATACAGGCAGGCGTCGCGATACTGGTCGAGCGCGACGCGCAGCAGGTCGACCAGCACGCCGCGCGCGCGCGCCGAACCCTCGGGCCGCATCAGGTCGGCCACCACGAGCCCGTGCGCGCGCAGCACGTCGTCGGGCAGATAGCAGCGGCCGATGCGCAGGTCCTTCGCGCAGTCGCGCAGGATGTTGGTCATCTGCAGCGCCTTGCCGAAACGGATACCCTTCTCGCGCATGTCCGCCAGATCCCAGCCGCGCGCGGCGCGCGTGTGCATCCCCGTCATGTCGGTCCAGAATTCGCCGACGCAGCCGGCGACGAGGTACGTGTAGCGGTCGAGCACGTCGCGCGTCGGCAGCGATGCGACCTGCCCCGACTGCTCGTCCGGAAACGTGCGCAGGTCGAATTCCATCCCCGCCGTGAGCGTCGCGACGACCTTGCGGATCGACGCGCGATCGGCCTCCGGCTGCGCGCGCAGCAGCGCGAGCATCGGCTCCATCGAGCCGAGCAGCAGGTGTTCGTGCGAATCGGTCTGCATCCGCGTCACGTCGTCGAGCGAGCGCGACAGCGCCGCGCCGTCGCCGAGCCGCTCGATGTCGTCGCGCAGGTCGGTCAGCAGCGCCGCGCGTCGGTCGGGCGCGACGAGCGCCGTGTCGGCGATCGTGTCCGCCGCGCGCGCCAGCAAATACGCGAGGCCGACCGGGTCGCGCATGCCGTCGGGCAGCACGCGCAGCGTCAGGTAGAAGGAGCGGGAAACGTTCTTCAGCAGCTCGCCGAGCAGATAGGCGGGATCGGTATGGGTCGTCATGGGTCGGGAAAAATCGGCCGGCGCGGGCCCCGGACGCCACGGGCGCCGGGCGCCCGCGCCGGCCCGCGAGTCGCCGCATCGTCGCGCCAGCCGGGCGTGGGCCCCGGTGCGGCGATGCAAAATTCCCGCAAGTTTAGTGCATCCGGCGCGCGGGTTCGCTGTGACGGCCGGAATGCGGTGCGCGCCCGCCTGCCGTCACGCGCGCTGCCGTGCATGTCGCCGCCCCACAACGAAACGGAAAGGTCTACGTAATACATATGTAATCATTCGATGCGACGATCGCGCACCGTTCGACTCCGCAGCCCGGCGCCCTGCCGGGCCGTCGGCGCGAGCACCCTTTCCCGACTCCGTTTCGAAGGTTCATCGACATGCTCCTCAAGCGCCCGACCTCCCTGCGCTACGTCCCGTTCGCCTGTGCCGCCGCGTTCCTGCTCGCCGCGTGCGGCGGCGACGATCTGACGCGCGATCCCACGCAGCCGATTTCCGCGAAGGTCCAGGTGGTCGGCCATCGCGGCGCGAGCGCGCTGCGCCCCGAACACACGCTCGCGTCGTACCGCAAGGCGATCGAGGACGGCGCCGACGTGATCGAGCCCGACCTCGTGTCGACCCGCGACGGCGTGCTCGTCGCGCGCCACGAGAACGAGATCTCGGGTACGACGAACGTGTCGGCGCTGCCGCAGTTCGCGAGCCGCAAGGCGACCAAGACGATCGACGGCACGCCGTTGACCGGCTGGTTCACCGAGGATTTCACGCTCGCCGAGCTGAAGACGCTGCGGGCGCGCGAGCGCATCCCGCAGGTGCGCCCCGCCAACACCGCGTACAACGACCAGTTCGAGATTCCGACGTTCGACGAGATCGTCGCGCTCGCGAAGCAGATGTCCGCGCAGACCGGCCGCACGATCCACCTGTATCCGGAAACCAAGCATCCGACCTACTTCCAGTCGATCGGCCTGCCGCTCGAGGACCGCCTCGTCGACGCGCTGCTGAAGGACGCGTACACGTCGCGCACGGCAACCGTCTACATCCAGTCGTTCGAGGTCGCGAACCTGAAGACGATCCGCAACCGGATCAAGTCGAGCCAGCCGAACTGGAAGCTCGTGCAACTGATGGACGAAGCCGGTCAGCGCCCGTACGACTTCGTGAAGGCGAACGACACGCGCACCTACGGCGACCTGTCGACGCGCGACGGGATGCGCGAGATCGCGACCTATGCGAACGGCGTCGGACCGTACAAGACGTCGATCATCGCGGTCGCCGCGGACGGCACGCTGCAGCAGCCGACGCCGTACGTGCGCTATGCGCACGAGGCCGGCCTCGTCGTGCATCCGTACACGTTCCGCCCGGAGAACAACTTCCTGCCCGCGTCGCTGAAGGACGGCGGCACGCCGGCCACGCGCAACACGGCCGGCTCGGTGCGCGAGATCCAGGCGTACCTGCGCGCGGGCATCGACGGCTTCTTCACCGACGATCCGGCCGTCGGTCGCACGGCCGTCGATACGTTCAAGCGCTGATACCCGGCGCCGACCCGCATCGCGACCGGGCGCCGCGCACGACGGGCCGCGCCCGGTTGGCCCGCGTCGGTCAGATCGCCTTGAAGTGGTGCGTGCCGTCCCGCTTCAACTGGTCGACCAGTCCGTATTCCCAGTCGAGATACGCCTGCATCGCGGCGGCCGCATTGTCGGTGCCTTCGTACGGGCGCCGGTAGCGGTCGATGCGCGGCGACGCAAGCCGGGTCTCGCCGCGCTCGAGCGGCAGCCCGGCGTCGATCCACGCGGCCGTGCCGCCGGTCAGCACCCGGATCTCGGCCGACGCCGGCAGCAGCGCGCGGGCGTCATCCGCCGCGAACCGCGCGAGCAGGCTCGATCCGCACGTGAACACGTAGCGCTTCGCGGGCGGAATCGCCGCCAGCGCGTCGCGCAACTGCGCGCGCACGGCAAACCACGCGCCCGGGATATGACGCTTCACGTAGTTCGCGCTGGCCGTCACGTCGACGATCGCGAGCTCGCCGGGCGCGGCTTCCTTCAGCCAGCCGGCGAGCGTCGCGGGCGACACGTCGGTCGCGGGCGGCGTCGCGGGCACTTCCCGCGGCGGCTGGCCGCGCTCGGTGAATGCCGCGGTACCGGCCGGCTCGACGACGCGCACGTCCCAGCCCATCTGCGCGAGCCACGATGCGGTCATGTCCGCGCGCACGCCGTCATCGTCGGCCAGCACGATCCGCGCGCCGCGCACGGCCGCGTGATGGTCGGTCTCCTGCACGAGCTGGCCGCCCGGTGTGCTCAGGAAGCCCGGCAGGTGGCCGGCTTCGTATTCCTCCGGCGTACGCACGTCGAAGCGGTACAGCGTGCGGCCCGGTTCGTCGAGCGCCGCGACGTCGGCCAGTGCGATGCGCGGCACGCCGGCGCGCTCGGCCACCGCGCGGGCGGCCCGACGCGCTTCGTCGCGCTGCGTCGCGTCGATTTCGTCCGGAAAGCGGCGCGCCGCGCCGCGCTCGAGCGTCTGGCCGGCCAGCGTCCAGCCGATCGTGCCGTTGCGCAGCGCGGCGACCGGGTTCGGCAGCCCCGCGTTGACGAGCGACTGCGTGCCGATGATGCTGCGCGTGCGGCCCGCGCAGTTGACGATCACCTGCGTCCGCGGATCCGGCGCGAGCGCGCGCACGCGCAGCACGAGCTCCGCGCCCGGCACGCTGATCGACGTCGGGATGTTCATCGTCTGGTATTCGTCGAAGCGGCGCGCGTCGACGATCACGACATCGGCTTTCGCATCGATCAGCGCCTGCACCTGCTGCGCGGACAGCGACGGCGTATGGCGCTCGGCCTCGACCCATTCGCCGAACGACTTGCTCGGCACGTTCACGTCGATGAACAGTTCGCCGCCTGCGGCAACCCAGCCCGCGAGGCCGCCGTCGAGCAGCCGCACGTCGGTGTAGCCGAGCCGCGCGAGCGTCGCGGCCGCGCGCGGCGCGAGATCCTCGCCACCCGCTTCGCCGAACACGACGACCGGCGTGTCGCGGCGCGGAATCCGCGTCCATGCGTCGAGTTCGAGCTTCGACAACGGAAAGTTGGCGGCCCACAGCGGATGGCCCTGTGCGTACGGATCCTCCTCGCGTACGTCGATCAGCGCGATCTCGTCGCGGGCCAACAGGCGCGCGCGTACGTCCTGGTACGACGCGACGGGAAAGCGGGAAGTGGAATCGGCGGATTGCGTCACGATGTCTCGGTGTTGAATGTGTTGAAGTCGGTGAAGAAAGCGGAACGGATCGAGCGTGGCCCTGCCCGCGCGCACCCGCAACGGGCCGCGCGAGCGGGCCGGGCGTCAGGCATTCGAATAGCCGGACACGAACGGCTTCACGGTACCGTCGTCCAGATACACCGCGCGCTCGACCTTGCCGATGTTCGCGCCGTACACGTGGATGCTGATCGATACGCGGTCGGCGAACGCGTTGGTCACGCGATGCACGTCGCCGATGCGCGGCGACACGGCCTCGACCTCGCCCGGCTGCAGCCGCACGGCGTCGCCCGCGGGCACCGGCTTGCCGGCCGCGTCGAACCGGTACGGCTGCGAGAACTCGCCGCCGCGCAGCATCCCGATCAGCCCCCACACCGTGTGGTCGTGGATCGGCGTCGCCTGGCCGGGCCCCCACACGAAGCTGACGACCGAGAAGCGCTCGTCCGGGTCGAGATGCAGCAGGTACTGCCGGTAACGCTCGGGGTCGGGCTGCGCGAACGCATCGGGCAACCAGTCGTCGTGTTCGACGAGCGCGGCGAGCAGCGCGCCGCCCTCGTCGAGAATGCGCGCCTCGTTCGCGCCGGACGCGAGCAGCGCATCCAGACCGTCGACGAACGGACGCAGCGGCGTCTGCTGCAACGAAAGCGTACTCATCGGCCGGCTCCTCGAATATGATGCTGAATATGATGAATCGTCATGATGCACCCGAAAGACCATGCAGAACAAACATGAAAATTAGCGATATCGACGCTTTTGCAGCGGTCGTCCGCTGCCAGACCCTGAGCCAGGCCGCGGCCGAGCTCGGGATGACGCAGCCCGCGATCACGCGGCGCGTCCAGAATCTCGAGGAAGCGCTCGGCGTGACGCTGCTCGACCGCAACACGAAGCCGCCGCGCCCGACCGACATCGGCCGGCAGGTGTTCGAACAGTGTCGCGCGATCCTGCGCGAGGTCGACGCGCTGCGCGAACTGACTGCCGGCGAGCAGCCGCCTGCCGGTGAATTCCGGATCGGGCTCACGCAAGGGCTCGGCGAGCTGATGCTGCCGGCGCTCATCGCGGATCTCGCCGCGCAGTGGCCCGCGCTCGCGACGCAGGTCACGACCGCATGGGGCGGCCTGCTCGTCGAACGTGTCGCCCGCCGCGAACTCGATGCGGCGCTGGTCTTCCTCGCCCGCGAGATGGTGCTGCCGGCGCAGGTCGAGGGTGAGCGGCTGCTGGACACGCGGCTCGTCGCGGTCGGCCGCAAGGGCGACTGGCCGCGCCGCAGCTACCGGCTCGCCGATTGCCACGCGCGCGGCTGGGTGCTCAATCCGGACGGCTGCGGCTTTCGTGCGGGCCTGCGGCGCGCGCTCGACGCGCAGGGCCTGCCGATGCCGGTCACGCTCGATGCATACGGCCGCGACCTGCAACTGCAGAGCGTTGCAAACGGCGTCGGCCTCGGGCTGATGCCGCTGCCGCTCGTCGAAGGCAGCCCGCTGCGCGACGCGCTCGACATCGTGCCGCTCGCCGATTTCAAGCCGCAGATCGACCTGTGGCTGCTGCGCCGACACGATGCGGCGCGCCTCGACGCGCCGCTGGCGGCCGTCGCCGCGCATGCGCGCACGGCGTTCGCGCTGCCCGAGCAATCGCACGACCAGGCCGCTTGACGTAGCCGCGGTGGCTGCGCGGCGCCCGCGTCGCGCAGCGCCGTTTCCGTGCGCGGCAACCCGGCCCGGCTCACGCATCGCGTCGACCGGCTTCGATCCCGTTGCGTGACGTTGCCTCCGCCGCCGCGCTCGTCTGCCCGCGCGTCGCCGCATCGAGCACCGCCCGCCCCGCCGCCGCCGCGATCGCGTCGTCCTGCGGCGTATGCACGCGGCTGCACAGCACGTCGCGATAGTGGCGTTCGAGCGGATTCGCGCGGCTCAACCCGTGATTGCCCGACAGCTTCAGCGCCTGCTCGACCGTCCGGATCGCGTGCTCGGTCACGGTGCGCTTGACGAGGCCGCTGGTCGTCAGCGACGGCGCGTTGCCTGCGTCGGTGCGCGCGATGTGCTCGTCGAGCAGCACGCGATTCGTATGCAGCCAGCCCTCGATTTCGCCGACCGCCTCCTGCACGCGCGGCAGCGTCGCGAGCGGCGCGCCGAGCCCGCTCGGCGCACGCGTCGTCGCGAACTCGATCAGCCAGTCGCGCGATGCGCGCGCCACCGCGTCGTACAGGCTGCCGAGCAGCGCGACCATCCACGCCTGCTGATCGGCCTGCGCGTCGGCATCCGCGTGCGCGGCAGCCGACACGGCCCATGCGTCCGGCGCGCGCACGTCGACCGCGTGATCGGCCGGCAGCGACACGTCGTCGAACACGACCTCGTGGCTGCCCGATGCGCGCAGGCCGAGGTGATTCCAGCTTTCGATCACGCGGATGCGGTCGCCGTCGGTCTCCGGGTCGCGCGGCACGAGAAACACGCCGACACGCGGCGTCGGCTCGTCGGTACGCGCCCACACGGCCAGCCAGCGCAGCGCCGGAATTCCGGTGCTGTAGAGCTTGTGGCCCGACAGCCGCCAGCCGTCGCCATCGCGGCGCGCGACGGTGTCCGGCAGCCCGCCGCGCGACGGCGAACCGAGCGCGGGCTCGACGCGCAGCGCGTTGATCAGCGCGCCGTGCGCGACCGCGCTGTCGAACACCGCGCGCCGCACCTGCGCCGGCCAGCGGTTGTCCGCGCGGCCGAGCGCGCGATGCTGCAGATACGTCATCGTCAACACCAGCGCGGTCGCCGGGTCTGCCCGCGCGACGGCGGCGACGATCCGGCTCGCCCGCGCCAGCGTCGCCCCGGCGCCGCCGTGCTCGCGCGGCACGACCTGCGCGATCAGCCCGGCGCGATGCAGTCGCGCGAAGTTCTCGTGCGGAAAGCGGCCGTCGACGTCGTTGCGGGCCGCATCGGCGGCGAGTTCGGGGGCGAGGCGCTCGAGCAGCGCGGCGACGCGCGCGTCGCTCGTCTCGTCGGCGACGTCAGCCGCGTCGAGCGGCAGAAGGCGCAGCGAAGGGTGCGGTGGCGGCGAGGAAACGGCAAGGCTGGCGGACATCGAAACGGATTCCCTGGGTAGGTCGAACACGACGGCAACAAACAAGGCGCCAACGCGCGCCCGATCATTCACGAGCCCACAGCGTATGCGCAACGCATGCGACCCCAAACCATGCAAATCTGATATTCAAATCGGGATTGATTATTTCCATTCCGCATGATCCCGGCGTTAACCTGCGCTCCATTCCTGCCCGGCCGTACGCCGGGACGTCCCTGCACCGGAGACCCAGATGAGCGTCGAATTCATCGGCATGATCCAGAGCCAGAAACAGTCGGAAATCCACCCGGCGTCCGGCCCCGTCGTCGATCCCGACTATGTGCGCGACTTTGCCCGCGCCCACGAAACCGCCGGCTTCGACCGGATTCTCGTGCCGCATCATTCGACCGGCCCATCGGCGACGCTGACGATCGCGTTCGCGGCAGCCGCGACCGAGCGCATCCATTTCATGCTCGCGCATCGCCCGGGCTTCACCGCGCCGACGCTCGCCGCACGGCAGATCGCGACGCTCGACCAGTTCAGTCGCGGCCGGCTCGCCGTGCACTTCATCTCCGGCGGCTCGGACAGCGAGCAGCAGCGCGACGGCGACTTCCTCGATCACGACGCACGCTACGCACGCACCGACGAATACCTGGGCATCCTGCGGCGGATCTGGACCGAAGCGCAGCCGTTCGATCACGACGGCGCGCATTACCGCTTCAAGCAGGGTTTTTCGGAAGTGAAGCCGGTCCAGCAGCCGCATGTGCCGATCTACTTCGGCGGCGCATCGGAAGCCGCGCTCGCGGTGGCCGGCAAGCATGCGGACGTCTACGCGCTGTGGGGCGAATCGCTCGACCAGGTGCGCGACCTGACGACGCGCGTACGCGCCGAAGCCGCGAAACACGGCCGCCAGGTGCGCTTCTCCGTATCGTTCCGCCCGATCCTCGCGGCGACCGAGGACGAAGCGTGGGCGCGGGCGCACCGCATCCTCGACGAGACGCGCCGGCTGCGCGAAGCGGCCGGGCTCGGCGCCGGCGGCCCGCAGCAGAGCGAAGGCGCGCGCCGCCTGCTCGCCGCGGCCGAGCGCGGCTCGCGCGTCGACAAGCGGCTGTGGACCGAGATCGCGAAGCTCACCGGCGCGCGTTCGAATTCGACGGCGCTCGTCGGCACGCCCGAACAAGTCGCCGACGCGCTGCT
Organism: Burkholderia sp. AU17457; assembly: GCF_002223255.1. Lineage (NCBI taxonomy): Bacteria > Pseudomonadati > Pseudomonadota > Betaproteobacteria > Burkholderiales > Burkholderiaceae > Burkholderia > Burkholderia sp. AU17457. The sequence continues at coordinate 985,121 of NZ_NKFB01000005.1, read as the reverse complement.
CGACTACTACGACCTCGGCGTGACGACGTTCCTGATCCGCGGCTTCGATCCGCTGGAAGACGCGATCGACTACGGCCGCGAACTGATTCCGCGCGTGCGCAGCGCCGTCGCCGCCCGCGACGCGGCGCGCCGCGCCGCCTGAGCCCAACGGAGTCAACGGAGCCATACGCGATCATGTCCGCCGTCCTGTCCTCGCCCAACCGTACCGCATCGGGCCTCGTGCTCGCCGACACCCTGCGCCAGCACTTCTGGTTCGATCCGCCCGCGCCGTGCGTCGACGTCGCCGCCGAGCGCCGCCACCGGCAGGAGCGGCTCGCGGCCGCGTTCCGCCTGTTCGCGCGCTTCGGCTTCGCGGCGGGCCTCGCCGGTCACATCACCGCACGCGATCCGGAGCTGCCCGATCACTTCTGGGTGAACCCGCTCGGTGTCCATTTCTCGCAGATCAAGGTCTCCGACCTGCTGCTCGTCAACGCGCGCGGCGAAACCGCGATCGGCAAACGGCCGCTGAACAAGGCCGCGTTCGCGATCCATGCGGCGATCCACGAAGCCCATCCGCACGTCGTCGCCGCCGCGCACACGCATTCGACCTACGGCAAGGCATGGTCGACGCTCGGCCGCCCGCTCGATCCGCTCACGCAGGACGCGTGCGTGTTCTACGAAGACCACGCGCTGTTCGACGACTTCACGGGGATGGTCGTCGACACGAGCGAAGGCGCACGGATCGCCAATGCACTCGCGAAACCGGACGGCACCACGCACAAGGGCGTGATCCTGAAGAACCACGGGATCCTGACGGCCGGCCCGACGGTCGAGGCCGCCGCATGGTGGTACATCGCGCTCGACAACGTCGCGCACACGCAGTTGCTGGCCGAAGCGGCCGGCACGCCGCAACCGATCGATCACGCGACCGCGCGCCACACGCACGGCCAGATCGGCGGCCCCGACGGCGCGCTGCACGCGTTCGACAGCCTGTTCGCGCGTGTCGTCGCCGACGAACCCGATCTGCTCGACTGATCCGCCCTTCCGCTACACCGGAGACCAGACCATGACCCAAACCACCGCATCCGCGCCTGCCGACGCACACGACGACCAACGCCGCCGCCTGCTGCGCGCGGCCGGCGCCGCCGCGCTCGCCGTGCCGGCGATCACGCTCGGCCGCAACGCGTGGTCCGCGCCGCCGCTGAAGAAACTCACGTTCGCGTGGAACCAGAACGCGTTCTGCCTGACGCCGATCGTCGTCGCGCAGGAGCGCGGCTTCTTCGAGAAGAACGGGCTGAAGGTCGAGCTGATCAACTACAGCGGCTCGACCGATCAACTGCTCGAATCGATCGCGACCGGCAAGGCCGATGCGGCGGTCGGGATGATCCATCGCTGGCTGAAGCCGCTCGAAGCCGGCTTCGACGTGAAGATCATCGGCAGCTCGCATGGCGGCTGCGTGCGGCTGCTCGGCGCGAAGGCGGCCGGCGTCACGACGCTGCAGGCGCTGAAGGGCAAGACGGTCGGCGTCAGCGATCTGGCCGCGCCCGGCAAGCACTTCTTCTCGATCCTGCTCGCGAAGAACGGCATCGATCCCGAGCGCGACATCACGTGGCGGCAGTATCCGGCCGACCTGCTCGGCGTCGCGGTCGATAAGGGCGAAATCCACGCGATCGCCGACGGCGACCCGAATCTCTATTTGCTCGAAAAGCGCAGCAACGGCGCGTATACCGAACTCGCGACCAACCTGTCCGGCGAATACGCGCGCAAGGTGTGCTGCGTGATCGGCGCGCGCGGCGACCTCGTGCGCAACGACCGGCCCGCCGCCGCCGCGCTCGCGCGCTCGATCGTGCAGGCCACCGAATACACGCACGACAACCCGAACGAAGCCGCAAAGGTGTTCGCGAAGTATTCGCCGAAGATCAGCCCCGAGGATCTGCGCAAGCTGTACGCGACGCTCACCTACACGCACCACCCGACCAACGTCGACCTGCAACAGGAAATCGCGTTCTACGCGGACGATTTCCGCCGCATCAGCGTGCTGAAGAAGAGCACGGACCCGCAGCGCTTCGCGCAGCAGGTCTATGCGAACGTACTGGGGTAACGCGATGTCGACGATCGAACACGCTTCCGCCGCACGCGCCGCATCGGCCCCGGCCGGCGACGTCAACGCTACCGCCACCGCGCGCGCAGCCTGCACGGCCTGCGAAGCCACGCTGGCCGCCGACGCGCGGCGCGCGCGCACCTGGCCGACCGGGATCGCCGCCGCATTCGCGTGGGCCGTGCTCGGCGCGCTCACGCAACTGTGGCCGAACCGGATCGTCGGCTTCAGCGACTGGGCGTACACCGACACGTTCGGCACGGCCGCGTGGACGGTCGCCGCGCTGCTGCTCGCCGCCGCGACGCTCGGCCATCTCGTTGCGGCAACCCGCACGCGGCTCGCACGGGTGCGCCCGGCCGGCCCGTGGCTCGTCGCGCTGCCGCTCGTGCTCGCCGCGTGGGAAATCGTCACCGCGAAAACCGGCTGGCTGCCGACGCCGTTCTTTGCGCCGCCGCAAGCGCTGATCGAGGTCTACGTCGACGACTGGCCGCGCCTCGCCGGCAGCGCCGGCAACACGCTGAAGCTGCTCGCGCTCGGGTTCGCGTACGGCGTCACGGTGGGCTTCGCAGTGGGCGTGTCGATCGGCTGGTCGCGCCGGATCGGCTACTGGGTGCATCCGGTGCTGCGTGTGCTCGGCCCCGTGCCGGCCACCGCGCTGCTCCCGCTCACGTTCTACTTCTTCCCGTCGAGCTATTCGGCCGCCGCGTTCCTGATCGCGCTGTCGACCGGCTTCCCGGTCGCCGTGCTGACGTGGTCGGGCGTCGCGAGCGTGAACCGGCAGTACTACGACGTCGCGCGCACGCTCGGCGCGAACGCGCGCTTCCTCGTGCTGCGCGTCGCGATTCCGGCCGCGCTGCCGCACGTGTTCGTCGGCATCTTCATGGGGCTGAGCGCGTCGTTCACGGTGCTGGTCGTCGCCGAGATGATGGGCGTCAAGTCGGGGCTCGGCTGGTATTTGAGCTGGGCGCAGGGCTGGGCGTCGTACGTGAACATGTATGCGGCGCTGCTCGTGATGGCGCTGCTGTTTTCCGGGCTGATCGCGCTGCTGTTCGCGGTGCGCGACCGCGTGCTCGCCTGGCAGAAAGGAACCGTCAAATGGTAAGCGCCGCCGCACTCGAATCGTCCGTTGCCACAGTTGCTGCGCCCGCCGTCACCGCGCCGCGCGGCGCACGCATCGACATCCGCCGCGTGAGCCATGCGTTCGACGGCCCCGGCGGCGCGCTGCCGGTGCTCGACGACGTGTCGCTGTCGGTCGCGGCCGGCGAATTCGTCGCGCTGCTCGGGCCCAGCGGTTGCGGGAAATCGACGCTGCTGCGGCTCGTCGCGGGGCTCGACGCCGCGCGGCAAGGGACGATCGCGCAGGACGGCACGCCGATCGAGCGCCCCGATCCGTCGCGCATCGTCGTGTTCCAGGACCCGACGCTGTACCCGTGGCGGCGCGTGCGCGCGAACGTCGCGCTCGGCCTCGAAGCGCGCGGCGTGGCGCGCACCGCGCAGCATCGCGTCGACGATGCGCTCGCGCGCGTCGGGCTGCAGGACTTCGCGAACGTGTTTCCGCATCAGTTGTCCGGCGGGATGGCGCAGCGCGTCGCACTCGCCCGCGCGCTCGTCAACGATCCGCGCCTGCTGATCCTCGACGAACCGCTCGGCAAGCTCGATTCGCTGACGCGGCTCACGATGCAGGCCGAGCTGACCGCACTGTGGCAACGCGACGGTTTCTCCGCGCTGCTCGTCACGCACGACGTGGAAGAGGCGCTGTTCCTCGCGCAGCGCGTGATCGTGTTCGGGCCGCGCCCGGCAAGGATCGTCGCCGAACTGCGCGTCGACCTGCCCTACCCGCGCCATCGCGGCGACCCGCGCCTCGCCGCATTGCGCCACGATGCGCTGCGGCATCTCGGGCTCGATGCGAGCTGGTAGATGCCGGGTAGCGTTCGACGTTTGGCCGCGGCATGCCGGAGACGCGCGCGATGAACGCGCCGCCGTTCGCCGACTGGGCCATCGCGTTCCTGCAACTGCTGTATCGCGCGCAGATCGCGTTGGCGCGGGTGCTGCACGCGATCGGCCTGACCGGCGACGCCGACGGCCAGCCCGCGTGGCCGTGGACACACCGCATCGCGCTCGAAACGCTGCGCATCGACGCGGGGCTCACGCGGCAGCTCGCGTTCGCCTGTGGCGTGACGGCACTGGCCGTCGTGCTCGCCTGTATCGCACTGGCTTCGCGCAAGTGGCGTGTCGCGTCGGCCATCGCCGCGCTCGCCGTCGCGTGGTTCGCGCCGTGGCCGCCCGCCTCGCTGTGGCTCGCGCCTGCCGTGGCGACGAGCTTCCAGCGCGATCCCGCGCCGTTTTCCGTATCGAACGTGATGCGCGGCGCGCACCTGTACACGCAACATTGCGCGGCCTGCCACGGCGCGGACGGCCGCGGCGAAGGGCCGCTCGCGGCCACGCTCGCGCACTGGCCGCCGACCTTCGCCGGCGCGCTGCTCGCGCGTCGCCTCGACGGCGAACTGTTCTGGCGCGTGCGTCACGGCACGCAGGACGAGCACGGCGCGTCGACGATGCCCGGCTTCGCGGCGACGCTCGGCCCGCAGGACACATGGGCCGTGCTCGACTACCTGAAAGCGCTGGCCGCCGGCAGCGGCGCGCAGGCGGAAGGCGCGTGGCCGGCGCCCGTCCCGCTGCCGGCCCTCGACGTGCGCTGCGGCGACGCCGCCCCTCAGGCGCTCGAGCGCTGGCGCGAAGGCCAGCGCGTGCGCGTCGTCGCGCTTGCGCCCGGCGCGACGCCACCGCCGGAAGACGCGCGCTGGCAGACCTTGCTCATCACCGAGCGCGGCGCATCCGTGCCAACGTCAGCCGGCGCGCGCGCGAACTGCGTCGCGACGACCGCCGACGCGTGGCTCGCGTTCGCGACGATCGCCGGCGTCGCGCCCGACGCACTCGGCGGCACGCAACTGCTCGCGGATCGGCGCGGCTGGCTGCGGGCGCGCGCGTTGCCGGGCAGCGCCGGCTGGTCGGATGCCGACCTGCTGTGCCGCTCGGATACGGCGGCGGTCCGGCCGTCCACGCCGGCCGCCCGCGGCGACGCACTGACCGCGCTGCTGCTGCGCGTCGACCAGGAACCCGTGCGCGACGTCCAGGCCGGGCTCCCGCATTGAATCCCAGAACCCCTTCTTCAACCGAACTTCACGATGAATCCGACCCGACGCCACTTCCTCGCGCAGGCGAGCGCCCTTGCCACGATCGCCGCCGCGCCGGCCGCCGTGCGCGCGCAATCGGGCGCCCGCCCGCTGCTGCGCGCCGGCGACCAGAAAGGCGGACTGCGCGCGCTGCTCGAAGCGGCCGGCGAACTGAACGGCCTCGCGTACGACATCGCGTGGACCGAATTCCCGGCCGCCGCGCCGCTCGCGGAAGCGCTGAACGCGGCCGCCGTCGACTGCGGGCCGATCGGCGACGCGCCGGTGATCTTCGCGCTCGCATCGGGCGCCCGCATCAAGGTGATCGGCGCGAACCGTTCCGATCCGTACGGCACGGCCGTGCTCGTGCAGCCCGACGCCGCGCTGAAAGGCGCGGCCGACCTGAAGGGCAAGCGCATCGGCACCACGCGCGGCTCGATCGGCCATTTCGTCACGCTGAAGGCGCTCGACGCGGCCGGCCTGCCGCCCGATGCCGTGTCGTTCCGCTTCCTGCCGCCGGCCGATACGATGCTGGCGCTCGCCACCGGTTCGATCGACGCGTGGGCGACCTGGGAGCCCTATACGGCGCTCGCCGAAACGAGCGGCCGCGCACGCGTGCTGGTCAACGGCCGCGGGCTGTGGTCGGGCCTCAGCTATCTCGCGGCGACCGACGCGGCGATCGCATCGAAGCGCGACGTACTGCACGATTTCCTGCGGCGCGTCGTGCGCGCGCAGGCCTGGTCGTACCGGCACGTCGACGCGTATTCGGCCGCGCTCGCACGCATCATCGGCATTCCGCCGGCGGCCGCGAAGCTGCAGTTCGAGCGCCGCGGCACGCGCTGGCGGCCGATCGACGCAGAGGTGATCGCCGAACAGCAGCGCACCGCCGACTTCTACCTGAAGGCCGGGCTGCTGCGCCAGCCGCTCGACGTGCGCACGACCTTCGACACGGGCTTCCCGCTTGCGTGACGGGTGGTGGCCGCGCCCGGCCGCGCAAACGACTCGGGCATGATCTGGCACAATCGCGATTCGACCATCCCGCCTTCAGCCAGCGTCATGCCAGCCATCACCGAACTCTTCGTCTACCCGATCAAATCCTGCGCCGGCATCGCGCTGCCGCGTGCGCAACTGCTCGAAACGGGCCTCGCGTACGACCGCCACTGGCTGATCACGGATCCGCACGGGCAGATGCTGACGCAGCGTACGCACCCGCGCCTCGCGCTGATCCGTCCGGCGCTCGACAACGACGCGCTCGTGCTGAACGCGCCAGGCATGCCGGCCATCCGCACGCCGCTCGACGGGGATGCGACGCCCGCCACGCCGACGATGGCCGCGACCGTGTGGCGCGACACCGTCGACGCGATCGACACGGGCGCCGACACGGCCGCGTGGCTCACGGAATTCCTCGGCATGCCGACGAAGCTCGCGCGCTTCGGCCCCGACGCGCGCCGCCGCTGCAACCGCCAATGGACCGGCGAGATCGATACGCATACGCAATTCTCGGATGCCTATCCGCTGCTCGTGATCGGCCAGTCGTCGCTCGACGACCTGAATGCGCGGCTCGCCGCGAAAGGCGCGCCGGCGATCCCGATGAACCGCTTCCGTCCGAACATCGTCGTGTCGGATCTCGACGCATACGAAGAGGATTTCGTCGAGCACCTCGACACCGACGGCGACACGCCGGTGCGACTGCGGCTCGTGAAGCTGTGCACGCGCTGCCCGGTGCCGACGATCGACCAGGCCACCGGCGCGCCCGATCCCGCATGGCCGCACGAACCGACCGACACGATGCAGACCTATCGCGCGAACCCGAACTACGACGGCGCGCTGACGTTCGGCATCAATGCGATCGTCGTCGAAGGCGCGGGCGCGTGGCTCGAAGTCGGGCAGCCGGTCGAAGCGGAGATCGGGTTCGGCGACTGAGCCGCAGCCGGACAGCGCCGCCCGTTCCCTTCGCGTGCCGTATCGCCACGCGCCGTCACGCGGCGCGCGGCATCGCGTCGCTCGCCGCCGGCAGCCGGATCGTCACGATCAGCCCGCCGCCCGCCGCGTCGGTCAACGTCACGCTGCCCTGATGCACGCGCGCGATCTCGCGCACGATCGACAGTCCGAGCCCCGTGCCTTCGACCGTCTGCGTCTTGCTGCCGCGATGGAAGCGCTCGAACACCGCGTCGCGTTCGTCGGCCGGAATGCCCGGACCGTTGTCGATCACGTCGAGCCGCGCGTCCGCGCCGTCGCGCGACACGCGCACCGTGATCACCGCATGGTCGCCCGCATAACGGATCGCGTTGTCGATCAGGTTGCCGATCATCTCGCCGAGCAAGTCGGACTGCCCGAGCACGTCGACATCGGCCTCGTGCTCGAAACCGAGATCGATGCCGCGCGCGCGTGCGACGGGCGACCAGTCCAGCGTCACGCTGCGCGCGAGCCGATGCAGCGCGACCGGCTTGTGCGCGACCGCATGACCGCTGTCCGAATCGAGCCGCGACAACGACAGCAGTTGCTGGACGATCTTCGCGGCCTGCCGCACCGCGCCGTTTGCGCGCCGCAGGTGCACGTTCGCGCGCGGCTGCTCGTCGGGCCGCAACGCAAGCTCGACGCCCGCCTGCACGGCCGCGAGCGGCGTCTTCAACTGATGGGCCGCATCGGCGAAGAAGCGGCGCCGCGCCACCTGCATCCGCTGCGTGCGACCGATGTACTGGTTGATCGAATCGACGAGCGGCGTGAGTTCGCTCGGCATCGCGCCCGTGTCGAGCGGCGTCGTGTCGTCCTCGCTGCGCGCGGCGACCGTCGCCGACAGCCGGTTCAGCGGCCGCAGCCCGCGCCCGACGCCGAGCCACACGATCCCGAGCGCCAGCACGACGAGCAGCCCTTCCTGCAGCAGCGACCCGATCAGGATCTCGCGCGCGAGCGCCTGACGCGCCTCGATCGTCTCGCCGACCATCACCCACACGATGCGCGACTGCGCGGTCGGCACGTCGTGCACGGGAATACGCAACGCGGCCATCCGCAATTGCTCGCCGCGATACACGACGTCGTAGTAGCGCGTGACGAACAGCGCGCCGTCGCCCGCGTCGCGGCCATGCGGCAGCGGTAGATCGGGATAGCCGGTGACCGTGCGGCCGTTGTCCTCGCGGATCAGGTAGTAGATCTTGCCGCCGTCGCTCGATTCGAGCATTTCGAGCGCGAGATACGGCAAGTCGACCTCGATCTCGCCGGCGTTGAGCCGCACGCCTTCGCGAATCGACTTCAGCGACGACGACAGCGTGCGGTCGAACGCGACGTGCGCGGCGCTCATCGCGCGCTGGTACGTGAGCCACGAGTCGAGCGCGAGCAGCCCGAGCAGCGGCAGCAGCAGCCACAGCGCGACCTGCGCGCGCAGGTTCGGGCGGGTCATCATCCGGCTTGCCGAGCCGTCCGAGGCGACGCATGCGCCCGCGCCGGGGACAGCGAATGACGGTGAGCGCGAAGGCGGATCATGCTTCCGCCTTCGCTTCGAGCAGATAGCCGAGCCCGCGCAGCGTGACGATCGCGACGCCCGAGTTCTCCAGCTTCTTGCGCAGCCGGTACACGTAGATCTCGATCGCATCGGCGTTGACCGACTCGTCGAGCCCGAAGATCTTCTCCGACAGCGTGTCCTTGTTGATCGCGCGGCCGTTGCGCAGGATCAGCACCTCGAGCACCGAGCGCTCGCGCGGCGTGAGCGACAGCGGCTCGCCCGCGAGATGAAAGCCGCGGTCGATACTGTCGTACGAAAGCGGCCCGCATTCGACGCGCGAATGTTCGTGGCCGAGGCTGCGCCGGATCAGCGCGCGGGCACGCGCCTCCAGTTCGGTCAATTCGAACGGCTTCGCGAGATAGTCGTCGGCGCCGAGGTCGAGCCCCTTCACGCGGTCCTCGACCGACCCGTGCGCGGTGAGGATCAGCACCGGCACCGGGTTGCGACGGGCGCGCAGCCGCCGCAGCACCTCCAGCCCGTCGAGCTTCGGCAGTCCGAGATCGAGGATCACCAGCGCGTAATCCTGCGTGCGCAGCACGTGGTCCGCCGCCTCGCCGTCGGCCATGTGATCGACCGCGAAGCGCGCGGCGCTCAGCGCGTCGTTCAGCGACTGGGCCAGGTTCGGGTTGTCTTCGACGAGCAGCACGCGCATGGGGATTCCGGTAAGGTCAGCGACAGCCCGCTACATTACATGATCCTTTCCGTCTCCACGCCTCGCGCAAACACGGGTTGCGCGGGTGCCGCGAACCCGCCGCGGGCGGTGCCGGCGGCTGCCGCTCAGCGCTCGGCAGCCGGACGGTTGCGCGCCGCGATGCGCGCATCGCCGGTCACGCGCCGCTCGCGAAAACCGGCCACCACCGCGACGAACGCGATACTCGCGCCCGCCGTGACGACGATCATCGGGCGCGCGGTGCCGTCCGACAGCCATGCCAGCACGCCGCCGCACGCGGCCGTGATCGCCATCTGGATAAAGAAGAACAGCCCCGACGCCGTGCCGGCGATCCTCGTGTAGGGCTGCATCACCGCGAACTGGCAGGCCGGAATCGCGATCCCGACCGCGATCATCACGACGAACATCGGTGCGACGAGGGCCGTCACCGAGGTCGGGGCGATCGCGCCGCCGATCCCCAGCACGGCGGCGCCGACCAGATTGACGGCCGCCGCCGCCGCGATGACCGAATCGGCTGACCAGCGCGCGCTGATCCGCGCGAACATATTCGACCCGACCAGATAGCCGAGCACCGTCACGCCGAAGATCGCCGCATAGACCGGTCCGGACACGCCGATTTGCCGCTGGAACAGCGTCGACGATTCCGCGATGAACGGATAGTACGTGCAGTAAGCGCAGCTGATCGCGAGCGAATAGCGCAGGAAGCGCCGCTCGCGCAACAGGCCGGCATAGGTCCGCAGCAGCCCGGCGCCGGCTGGCGGCCGCGCATCGCATTCGCGCGTCTCGGGCAGGTAGCGCCGCACCATCGCGGTCGCGACCAGCCCGCCGGCCGCCAGCCAGCCGAACACGCCACGCCAGCCGAGCCACTCGGCAATCGCGCTGCCGGCCAGCGGCGCGACCACCGGCGACAACGCCATGCCGGCCGAAATATGGCCGAGCATCGTGGCCTGCGTCGCGGCCGGAAAGCGCTCGCGCACGATCACGCGGCCGATCACGGTGCCGCTGCAGCCGCCCAGCGCCTGGAACATGCGCGCGACGATCAGCGCAGGGATGCTCGTCGACCATGCGCATGCGACGCTCGCGACGACGTACACGCACAGGCCGCCGAGCAGCACCGGACGTCGGCCGTAGCGGTCGGACAGCGGCCCCGACACCAGCATCGACAGCGCATAGCCGACCATGTACAGCGTCAGCGTGAGCTGCAACTGTGAGTCAGTGCCGTGCAGCGCGTCCGCCATCGCGGGCAGCGACGGCAGGTACGCATCGATCGTGACGCGCGGCAGGCACACCACGAGCATCAGCAGGAACAGCCAGCCCCATCGGGGTAACGAGCGCGTCTTCATGCGGTGAGTCCGTTTCGGTCAGGATGGTTGGGGCGACAGCAATCTAAGGCGAAAGTGATATAAGCTGAAGGACCATTAAATCGACCGTTGACTGGACCACTATGCCGCGAGGCAAAGCCGCGATCCCGCTGGACCTGCCGCGCCCCGCTGGGCTGTCGGGCGGCAGCCCGCAGTCGAAGCAGGAATGCATCGCCGATACGATTCGCGACGCGATCCTGAAACGTCTGCTGCCCGCCGACAGCCCGCTGCCATCGAGCCGGACGCTGGCCGCGCGCTGGGACGTCGCGCGCGGCACCGTCGAAGCGGCATACGACATCCTGTGCGCCGAGGGCTACATCGCTCGCGCTCAAGGGTCCGGCACGCGGGTCTGCGCGGTGGTGCCGGACAGTTATCTGCGCGCGGCCGCGCAGTCGCGCGGCGGCAGCCCGCTCCACGCCGCCGCCTCCCCCGCGCCGGCAGCGGCGGCCGAACCCGAGCACGGCGTGCGTCCGGGCGTCCCGTTCGTCGCGCGGCTCGCCGATCCCGGCCTGCTGCCGATGCAGCAATGGAAGAAGGCGCTCGGCGCCAGCCTGCTTGCCGCGACGGCCGACGAGCTCGGCGCGACGCCGGCCCAAGGCGTCGAAAGCCTGCGCGCGGAAATTGCCGCGTACCTGCGGGAATACCGCGGCATCCCGTGCGGGGCCGGCGACATCGTCATCACGACCGGCATCCGCCACGCGATCGATCTCGTCGCGCGCACGCTGCTCGCGCCCGGCTCGACGGTGCTGATGGAGGATCCCGGCTATGCGTCGGCGTGGCAGATCTTCACGATCGCGGGCGCGACCGTGATCGACGTGCCGGTCGATCGGGAAGGCATCGACACCGCATCGCTGGACCGCCATCCCGATGCGCGTGCCGCGTATGTGACCCCGGCCCATCAGGCGCCGCTCGGCGTCACGATGTCGGTCTCGCGCCGGCTCGAGCTGCTCGACTGGGCGCAGCGCAACCGCACGTGGATCATCGAGGACGACTACGACGGCGAATTCAGCTACCAGACCGCCCCGCTGCCCGCGCTGAAATCGCTCGATGCGTGCGATCGCGTGATCTACTGCGGGTCGTTCAACAAGACGCTGTTTTCCGGACTGCGCATCGGCTTCATGATCGTGCCGGCGGCACTGCGCCCGGCGCTGTCCGCCGTGTGGCACGCGACCGCGCGCTCGGTCGGCGTCGCGCCGCAGCTCGCGCTCGCGCGCTTCATCGGACACGGCGATTTCGCGAAGCACCTGCGCGCCGCGCGTCACGCGTACCGTCAGCGGCGCGACATCGTGCTCGACCAGTTGGTGAAGCATGCCGGCGGCCGGTACACGGTGTCCGGCGAGCACGCGGGCTTTCATTTCGTGCTGTGGCTGCCGCCCGGTATCGATGACGCTGCGTACGTCTCGCAAGCCCGCGCGGCCGGCGTCGAGTTGCAGCCGATCCGCGGCTTCTGTCGAAGCGCCCGGTGCGAAGCGGGCGTCGTCGTCGGATATGCCGCGCTGACGGCCGCGCACGCGCGGCATGGCGGCCGCCTCCTCGGACAACTGCTGGCCGCGTCCGCGTAGCCGGCAACCTCGCCCCTCTCCCTTTCGAGCCCTGCCGCGCCCCGCGAAACCCGCGGCCGGCGCCGCGCCGACCTCGGGAAATCCATGACACGAATGGCATGATTGCGAACGGAAATGAAAGCGGGCTGAAAGTGCCTCGCACTTAACATCCGCGTCACTCGAACAACATCGACGCATCACTGGAGGAAGACATGCCGTTTGCACCGAAGCACCTCGCCGCCGCGCTGGCGGTCGTTCTGGGCGCTGCCGCCGGCAGCGCCGCCGCGCAGGTTCCGGCCGGCTACCCGGGGAACTACCAGGGCGTGATCGACGCCGCGAAGAAAGAAGGCAAGCTGATCGTCTACTCGACGACCGACACGGGCCTCGTACGTCCGCTGATCAAGGACTTCGAAAGCCTGTACGGCGTGAAGGTCGAGTACAACGACATGAACAGCACCGAGCTGTACAACCGCTACATCAGCGAGAACGCGGCGAGCAGCACCAGTGCCGACGTGCTGTGGAGCTCCGCGATGGACCTGCAGGTCAAGCTCGTCAACGACGGCCTGATGGCGTCCTACGATTCGCCGGAAAGCCCGAACGTGCCGCAATGGGCGCAATACCAGAAGCAGGCGTACGGCACGACGTTCGAGCCGCTCGCGATCGTCTACAACAAGCGCCTGATCCCCGAGAACGAAGTGCCGACGACGCGCGCCGACCTGATCAAGCTGCTCACCACGCAGGCCGACAAGTTCAAGGGCAAGGTCACGACCTACGACATCGAGAAATCGGGCGTCGGCTTCAACTACCTGACCCAGGACGCGCACGTGAACGAGAAGGTCACGTGGGAACTCGTGAAGGCGATCGGCGCGACCGGCCCGAAGCTGCAGTCGAGCACGGGCGCGATGATGGAGCGCATCTCGTCGGGCGAGAACCTGATCGGCTACAACATCATCGGCTCGTATGCGTACGCGAAGGCGAAGAAGGACAAGTCGATCGGCTACGTGTTTCCGAAGGACTACACACAGGTCGTGAGCCGCCTCGCCACCGTGTCGAAGAAGGCGAAAAACCCGAACGCCGCGAAGCTGTGGGTCGACTACCTGCTGTCCAAGCGCGGCCAGACGCTGATCGCGAACCAGGCGAACCTGTATGCGATCCGCGCGGACGTGACCGGCGAGACGTCGGCCGCGAGCCTCACGAAGGAACTCGGCGATTCGCTGAAGCCGATCCAGATCGGCACCGGCCTGCTCGTCTATCTCGACCAGTCGAAGCGCCTCGCGTTCCTGAAGCAATGGCAGCAGGCGATCAAGCGCTGATGCGCTGATCGGCTTCGGCTGACCCAGGCCGCCCGCCGCCCGTCGCGCGGGCGGCTCCTTCTCCTCACCGACTTCCTTGAGGCGGCCATCCGGATGGCCGCAGGGGCGAACTCATGCTTTCAACCAGCACACGCGGCACGGCACCGGCCGCGCCACCCGCCGCCGGCCCGCGCGACGCCATTCCCGCGCTGCCGGTCAGCCGCCTGCAGCCGCTCGCCGGCATGCTGCGCTGGATCGTCGTCGCGGTACTGACCGTCGCGGTCGCGCTGCCGCTCGGCTTCATCCTGTTCCAGAGCCTGCTGTCCGCGCCGTTCTTCGACGCGAACAAGACGCTCGGCATCGACGGCTTCCGCTTCATCTTCAGCGATCCCGATTTCTGGTCGGCCGTGAAGAACTCGTTCATCATCGCCGGCGGGATGCTGTTCATCTCGATCCCGCTCGGCGGCATCCTCGCGTTCCTGATGGTGCGCACCGACCTGCCCGGCCGCCGCTGGCTCGAACCGCTGCTGCTCACGCCGGTGTTCGTGTCGCCGATGGTGCTCGCGTTCGGCTACGTGGTCGCGGCCGGCCCGGTCGGCTTCTACTCGGTATGGTTCAAGGAACTGTTCGGGGCGCAGAACGTGCCCTGGAACGTGTATTCGATCTTCGCGATCACGGTGATCGTCGGCCTCACGCACGTGCCGCACGTGTACCTGTATTCGTCGGCCGCACTGCGCAACCTCGGCTCGGACGTCGAGGAAGCCGCACGCGTGACCGGCGCCCGTCCGTTCCGCGTCGCGCTCGACGTGAGCCTGCCGATGACGATGCCCGCGCTGCTGTTCGCCGGCGTGCTGGTGTTCTTCCTCGGCTTCGAGGTGTTCGGGCTGCCGCTCGTGCTCGGCGACCCGGAAGGCCACCTCGTGCTCGCGACCTACCTGTACAAGCTGACCAACAAGCTCGGCGTGCCGTCGTATCACCTGATGGCCGCGGTCGCCGTGTGCATCGTCGCGATCACGTTCCCGCTCGTGCTGCTGCAGCGCCGCCTGCTGAAGACGGCGAACCGCTTCGTCACGGTGAAGGGCAAGGCCGGCCGCGCGACGGTGCTGCCGCTCGGCGTGTGGCGCTGGGTCGCGCTCGCGATCGTCGCGCTGTGGCTGATGCTGACTGTGATCGTGCCGATCTCGGGCATCGTGCTGCGCGCGTTCGTGACCAACTGGGGCGAAGGCGTCGCGCTCGCCGAAGTGCTGACGCTGTCGAACTTCATCGAGCTGTTCGAGCAGGACAACCTGGTGCGCGCGATCGTCAACACGCTCGGCATCGGCGTGATCGGCGGCGCGCTCGCGATCGGCTTCTACTCGCTCGTCGCGTTTGCCGGCCACCGCCGCCCCGACTGGGCGACCAGGCTGCTCGACTACCTCGTGCTGCTGCCGCGCGCGGTGCCGGGGCTCCTCGCCGGTCTCGCGTTCCTGTGGATCTTCCTGTTCGTGCCGGGCCTCCGCGAGCTGAAGAACTCGATGTGGAGCATCTGGATCGCGTACACGGTCGTGTGGCTCGCGTACGGGATGCGGCTGATCCAGAGCGCGCTGCTGCAGGTCGGCCCCGAACTCGAGGAAGCCGGCCGCAGCGTCGGCGCGACGCGCAGCCGCGTGTCGCTCGACGTGACGTTGCCGCTCGTGCGCTTCGGCCTGCTCGCCGCGTGGCTGCTGATCTTCATGATCTTCGAGCGCGAATACTCGACCGCCGTCTACCTGCTGTCGCCCGGCACCGAAGTGATCGGCGCGCTGCTCGTGTCGCTGTGGGCGACCGGCGCCGTCGACCAGGTCGCCGCGCTCTCTGTCATCAACATCGCGATGGTCGGCGCCGGTCTCGGCGTGGCCCTGCGCTTCGGAGTGAAACTTCATGGATAAGCTCATCGTCGACGATCTGCACCTCAGCTACGGCGCCAACCCGATCCTCAAGGGCGTGTCGTTCGAACTGAAGGCCGGCGAAGTCGTGTGCCTGCTCGGCGCGTCGGGCAGCGGCAAAACCACGCTGCTGCGCGCGGTGGCCGGCCTCGAACAGCCGTCCGACGGACGCATCCAGCTCGACGAGCGCGTGTTCTTCGACGGCGCGCAACGCATCGACCTGCCCGTCGAACAGCGTTCGCTCGGCCTCGTGTTCCAGTCGTACGCGCTGTGGCCGCACCGCACCGTCGCCGACAACGTCGGCTACGGCCTCAAGCTGCGCCGCGTCGCGCCGGCCGAACAGAAGCGCCGCGTGCAGACCGCGCTCGACCAGCTCGGCCTCGGCCACCTCGCCGAGCGCTTTCCGCATCAATTGTCGGGCGGCCAGCAGCAGCGTGTCGCGATCGCCCGCGCGCTCGTCTACAACCCGCCGGTGATTTTGCTCGACGAGCCGCTGTCGAACCTCGACGCGAAGCTGCGCGAGGAAGCGCGTGCGTGGCTGCGCGAGCTGATCGTGTCGCTCGGGCTGTCGGCGCTGTGCGTGACGCACGACCAGACCGAGGCGATGGCGATGTCCGACCGCATCCTGCTGCTGCGCAACGGCCGCATCGAGCAGGAAGGCACGCCGGCCGAGCTGTACGGTGCGCCGCGCTCGCTGTACACCGCCGAGTTCATGGGCAGCAACAACCGGATCGACGCGCGCGTCGCCGCGATCGACGGCGAATGCGTGACGCTCGCCGGCGACGGCTGGGAGTTGCGCGCCATCGCCCGCGACACGCTCGCACCGGGCCAGGACGCCCAGGCCGTGATCCGTCTCGAACGCGTGCAGGTCGCCGACGGCCCGGGCGCGAACCGGCTGCAGGCCGACCTCGTCACGTCGATGTATCTCGGCGACCGCTGGGAATACCTGTTCCATTGCGGCGACATGCGCCTGCGCGCGTTCGGTCATGTGCCGCGCGCGGCCGGCAAGCACTGGATCGAATTCCCGACCAACGACTGCTGGGCGTTCGCGAAAGCGGGCTGACCCGACCGCGGCGGCTCACGCGCCGCCGCGCATGCAGTCAAGCGCGCATCCCTTTGCGACTCGCATCGGCGGACGCTTCCTCGCGTCCGCCGATGGCGCGCTGCGTACCTGTTTTCTGTTTCACCTCACCCAAAACAAACCAAGGAGACACCGTCAAAATGAAGTCACGCGCAGAACGTTCGATTCGAACAGTAGTCCTCACCGGTTCGGCCGCGGCAGCCTGTCTCGCCGCGCCGGCCGCGCACGCGCAGTCGTCGGTCACGATATACGGGATCATGGACGCCGGCATCGAATACACGAACCATGCGGCGCCGGATGGCGGCAATTCGTTCAAGCTGAAGTCGGGCAACAAGAACACGTCGCGCTGGGGCTTGCGCGGTGTCGAGGATCTCGGCGGCGGGTTGAAGGCGGTGTTCCGCCTCGAAAGCGGGATCGATCTCGCGAACGGCGCGTCCGACGACGGCCCCGACTCGATCTTCGCGCGCCGTGCGACGGTGGGCCTGAAAGGCAAATGGGGTGAGCTGACGCTTGGCCGCAACTTCACCGTCACATACGACTACATGCTGCCGTTCGACCCGATGGGTTACGCGCAGAACTACTCGTGGGCGACGTCGTCGATGGCGACCGGCGGCCGCAAGGACGGCCTGTTCACGCGCTCGTCGAACGCGGTGCGCTACGACGGCGAATTCAGCGGCTTCAAGTTCGGCGCGCTGTACGGTTTCGGCAACGTGCCGGGCAGCGTGAAGACCAGCTCCAAGTACGATTTCGCGATCGGATACGAGACGGGGCCGTTCGCCGCCGTCGTCACGTTCGACCGGCAGAACGGCGCGGCCGACAGCGTCACGCCGGCCGATACCGTCAACTATATCCAGGGCATCCATGCGGGCCTGAGCTACGACTTCGGCAACCTGAAAACGATGGCCGGCTATCGCAATTACAAGCGCACCTTCCGCACCGCGGCGGCGAACCAGTTGAGCGACATGGTCTGGCTCGGCGGGTCGTACCAGTTCACGCCGACGTTCTCGCTGATCGCGGCCGTCTATCACCAGAACATCAAGGGCGGCACGGATGCCGATCCGACGCTGGTGTCGGTGCGCGCGCAGTACGCGCTGTCGAAGCGCACGGTGCTGTATGCAGCCGGTGCGTTTGCGATCGCGAAGCACGACCAGAAAGTCGGCGTGTCGCGCGATTTCAACGGGTACGGCACCACGCAGGTCGGGGTAACGGCGGGGATCCAGCAGCGGTTCTGACCGTTGCGACGTGACGGCAAGCGGAGGACGGCACAAGCGTTTCGGGAGCGCGTCGTCATCCGCTTCGTCGAATGTCGGGGCACGGCACGAGCGACCGAAGAAACATGTTGAAACTGAAACAGATGCGCGAGCAACGTGCCGGCGATTCGCTGAGCACGCGAACGCGATGGCGGCTCGTTCAGAGAATCGCCCGGTAAGCTTCGAGCGCCTTGCAGGTCTGAACCATCCCCTGCCGCTGCAGGATGTCGAGGTAACGATCCACCATCACCGGAGGATGCTTGAGCATTTCGCGTTGTCGCCGTGCTGCGGCGACAACCGCAGCCGGCTCGAGATCGAAGAGATTGTCGACGAACACGTCGGGATGCTGCGCCTCCACCCCGTACGCCGACAACACTTCGTCGGGAAAGTCCTTCTGGTTGAACGTCACGATCACACTGGCGTTGCAGCGGATCGCGGCGGCCAGTACATGCCGATCAGCGGCATCCGGCAACGTCAGGCCCTCGATCAACGCTTCGTACCCGGTCACCAACGCATCAGGTATCGCCCGATCCATCAGACTCGCGGTACGGTCGAGTTGCGCGGCACTGAGGTCCGCGCGCTTGCGCAGCAGATTCCGTTTCCATTCGTTGTGGATATCGATACTCCAGCGAGCCCTGAAACATCCGCTCAATGCAAGCCACATCAGGAAATCGCGCAGCGGTGCCGGGTACAGCACGCAGGCATCATAGACCGCCGTGAATGGCGAACTCGTCATTCGTAGCCCATCCCGAACGCCTGCGCTTGCCGACTCAACTCTTCCATCGCACTGGTGCTCGCCTGATCGCGTTCGGTCTTGTAACGCATCAGATCGGAAAAGCGCACACGACGGTGCTTGCCAGTCTTGTGATATGGCAGCGCCTTCAATTCGAGCAGCTTGATCAGGTGTGGACGGGACACATTGAGCAGGTCGGCTGCTTCCTGCGTGGTCAGTTCCGCGTGAACGGGTACGACCTTGACCGCATTGCCGTCTGCGAGCTCCGCGAGGATGTCGACCAGCAGACGCAGTGCAGAAGTCGGAAGCTCGACCTGATGCGCACGATTCTCGTCATCGAAAATCTGGATGCGCTGTATTTCCGTTCGCGTGGCCAGATAAGCCGCCAGCGCACGCTGTCCTTCGACCGCCGCCTGCACCTCCCGCTCCACCGGCAAAATCGTATCGGACATCGAGGTATGGGGCATCGCGCACTCCCAAGCAGGTTCTCAAATGCGCCATCTTATTCGAAATAAACGAAATTCGCAATAAACGAAAATCGATGCGACCCTTATAAGATCGCCGAACCTCGATATCAGTCAATACGCGCCGTCACTCGGCTTCTGGCCCTTACTCTTGGCGGGCGACGATCACTGCACGCCGATGCGCCGCTCACTAGCCGCGCATCGTGAACACCAAACGTACGACGCTGCTCGTATCGCTCCAATGTTCGCCGACCGCCGACAGCGGCACCGTGCGCGTGTCGATCGTGAGGCCTGCCTCACCGGCCGCTTCGAATACGCCGCGCACCGACGCCAGCAAGCGCGGCAACGACACGCTGCCGATCCCGCTGCCCATCAGTTCGATCGCGGTGGCCCGCAGCACGGCGCCGGGCACCAGCACGTCCGCGCCGCCGATCGAGCCGATCTGCACGAAACGCAGCCGCCGTCCGCCGGGTGTCGCTTTCGCGGCCGCGCCGAGCAGTGTCTGCGCGCTGGCGCCCCACAGATAATCGAGCACGACATCCACGCCCGCGCGGAAATGCGGTTCCAGCGCCCGCGCCAGATCGGCGTCGTCCTGCTGCAGCGACACGACGGCGTCCGCGCCGGCCTTCAGCAACGCCTGCAACGCGGCCGCGTTGCGGCCCGTCGCGATCACCTTCACCGCGCCGAGATGCTTCGCGATCCGCACCGCGAGCCGCCCCGACGTGCCCGTTGCGCCGTTGACGAGCACAGTCTCGCCCGCGACGAGCCGCGCACGTTCGGTCAGCGCCGCCCACGACGACATCCCCGGAATCGCGATCGCCGCGGCGGTGACATCGTCGAGCGTGTCCGGCAGCGGCACGCACTGCGTATCGGGCACGATCGTGCGTTCGGCCATCGCCCCGAACGGCACCGGGGCGCCGAAGAAGTAGACGCGCCGGCCATCGTCGAGACGCCCCACGCCGTCGACACCGACGACGAACGGATAACCGCCAACGGAGGAATAATGCGTCCCCGCCGCACGTCCCTGCGCGATGCGGCTCAGCGCGGACGCCGTCACGTCGATCAGGCGGTGGCCCGGCATCGCGCGCGGCGGTTCGAACGCCGTATAAACCGGGCGCTGTCCAGCGCCTTCAACGACTGCTGCTTTCATGCTGGTTCCTTCAATTCTGGAGAAAGGGCCTTTACCGGGCATCGAGCCACGCGCGCAGCGCGGGATCGCGTACTTCCAGCACGTCGAACAGGCCGAGCGCGCGCAGTGCTGGCAACGCATCGATCGCATCGGCCTCCGCGCGCGCCCGCTCCTCCGGCGCGGCGTTCGGGTCGATCAATACACGCGCATTGACCAGAAACGCACCAACGGTGCCCTTGCGAATCGTCGTACCGCCGGCATCGATCCGGTCGGCATGGTCGGGAAGCATCTGTTCGGCTCGCATCGCGTCTTACTCCGGTTGTCATCGATGGAATGCAGTGTAGGCGTGCGAAGCCGGCCAATCTCCGGTATAACAGCCATTCGATACCGATATCCGGCCATGTCCGATCCGCTCCTGCCCGCCCGCTTCGTCACGTCCGACGACGGCCCGTTCGTGGTCGCCGCCGTCCTGTCGCAACGCGACCCGCGC
The DNA here is from genome assembly GCF_002223255.1 of Burkholderia sp. AU17457. Classification (NCBI taxonomy): domain Bacteria; kingdom Pseudomonadati; phylum Pseudomonadota; class Betaproteobacteria; order Burkholderiales; family Burkholderiaceae; genus Burkholderia; species Burkholderia sp. AU17457. The sequence continues at coordinate 964,460 of NZ_NKFB01000005.1, read as the reverse complement.
ATCACCGCGCCGCATTCGCATGCGCGCGGCCAGCTCGTCGGCGCGCTGAGCGGGCTGGTGACGATCGGCCTCGACGACCAGGAATGGGTCGTACCGGCGATCCACGCGATCTGGATTCCGCCGCATTGCCGGCATTCGCTGCGCTCGTTCGGACCGATTTCGGGCTGGTCGGCGTTCGTCGCCGAAGCCCGCTGCGCGGCGCTGCCGGCGACGCCGCGCGCGATCCGCACGACGCCGCTGCTGCGCGAAGCCGTGCAGCGTGCGGCAAGCTGGGGGGATGCCGAACTGAATGCCGCGCAGACGCGGATCGCCGACGTGATCCTCGATGAAATCGCGGCATCGGAAGCCGAGGCGCTGGGGCTGGTCCGGCCGCGCGACCCGCGGCTCGTGAAGATCACCGATGCGCTGGCCGCGGATCTCGCGAACGACCGGCGGCTGGAGGAGTGGGCCGAATGGGCCGGCATCGGCGCGCGGACGATGAGTCGCCGCTTCGTCGCCGAGACGGGGCTGACGTTCGCGCAGTGGCGTCAGCAGGCGAGGCTGCTGCGGGCGCTGGAGCGCATTGCCGACGGCGTGCCGGTGACGACGATCGCGCTCGATCTCGGGTACGACAACGTGAGCGCGTTCATCGACATGTTCCGGCGTGCGCTGGGGACGACGCCGGGGAAATATATGGAGGCGGGAAGCCAAGCGCAGCGATAGGTGCGGCCATGCGCATGAATGAAGCCGCACGGCGAAAGGCCGGCGGTCGGCACACGAACACAGCCCGCCGCTGCATCAATACGTGCCGTCGCCCTTCTTCACGACATCACCGCCAATCCCCTTGAACTGCGCGGAAAGCCGCTCCGCGCTCCGTGCCAGCAGCGTCGTATCGACGCCGACCGCGACGAACAACGCGCCCGCTTCCAGATAGCGCCGCGCGGCTGCTTCATCCGCGCTCAGGATGCCCGGCGCCTTGCCGGCCGCCTTGATCGCGCGGATCGCGCCGTCGATCGCGGCCTGCACGTCCGGGTGCCCGGGGTGGCCGAGATGCCCGAGATCGGCCGCGAGATCGGCCGGCCCGATGAACACGCCGTCCACGCCGTCGACCCGCGCAATCGCGTCGACCGCATCGAGCCCCGCGCGCGTCTCGACCTGCACGAGCACGGCCATCTCGTCGTTCGCGCGATGCAGGTACTCCCCGACGCGATTCCATCGCGACGCGCGCGCGAGCGCACTACCGACGCCGCGCATCCCATGCGGCGGATAACGCGTCGCGGCCACCGCCACACGCGCTTCGTCCGCGCTCTGTACCATCGGCACGAGCAGCGTCTGCGCGCCGAGATCGAGCACCTGCTTGACGATCACCGGATCGTTCCACGGCACGCGCACGACCGGATGCGACGGATACGGCGCGATCGCCTGCAGTTGCGCGAGGATCGTCGGCACCGTATTCGGCGCATGCTCGCCGTCGATCAGCAGCCAGTCGAAACCGGCGCCCGCGACCACTTCGGCGCTGTACGGATTCGCGAGGCCGAGCCACAGGCCGATCTGCGCGTCGCCGCGTGCGAGCGCGGCCTTGAAGACATTCGACGGAATCTGCATCGTTCGCTCACCTCACTCGAAGTAGCACTGGATCGTCCCGAGCGGGCCGTAGTCGACGCTGAACGTATCGCCCGAACGCGCCGCGCACGGCCGCGTAAACGATCCGCCGAGCACGATCTGCCCCGGCTCCAGCGCGACGTCGAAGCGCGACAGCCGGTTCGCGAGCCATGCGACACCGTTCGCCGGATGGTTCAGCACGCCGGCCGCGACCCCGGTTTCCTCGACCACGCCGTTGCGCGACATGATCGCCGCGACCCACCGCAAATCGACGTCCTGCGGGCGCACCGGCCGGCCGCCGATCACGACGCCCGCGTTCGCCGCGTTGTCGGCGATCGTGTCGAACACCTTGCGCGGCCGTTTCGTGTCGGGGTCGATCGACTGGCTGCGCGCGTCGATGATCTCGAGCGCCGGCACGACGTAATCGACCGCGTCGTACACGTCGAAGATCGTGCAGTTCGGGCCGGCGAGCCGCTTGCCGAGCACGAACGCGAGCTCGACCTCGACGCGCGGCACGATGAAGCGGCCGGTCGGGATCGTGCCGCCGTCGGCGAAGAACATGTCGTCGAGCAGCGCGCCGTAGTCGGGTTCGTCGATCTGCGACGTGTTCTGCATCGCCTTCGACGTCAGGCCGATCTTGTGCCCCTTCAGCGTGCGGCCTTCCGCGAGCTTGAGGGTCACCCACGCGCGCTGGATCGCATACGCGTCGTCGATCGTGATGTCGGGATGGTCGAGCGAGATCTGGCGGATCTGCGTGCGTGCGCGCTCGGCGTCGTGCAGACGGTGCGCGAGCTGGTCGATGATGGCGGGTTCGAGCATGATCGGATCGGGAATGGGGTTCAGCCGGCCCGCTTGTAGCGGGCGTGGATGTTGTTGTGCTTGTACGAGCCGCTTTCGCTGAACTCGGTCAGCTCCATCGACAACGCGAGGCTGCGTTTCGCGTACAACTCGGCGAAATGGGCCTTGATCGCGTCGAACAGCGCGTCGCATGCGGCTTTCTTCGTTTCGTCGCTGCGGCCTGCGCCGATCTTCAGCGTCACGTGGACGAACGCGTCGTCCTCCGTGCCGTCGGCGACGCAGTAGTCGTGCAGCTCGATCGCGCGCGAACGGATGCCGCCGGTGGGGAACACGCCGCCCTGCGCGATCAGCGTCGCGTTGATCGTGCGCAGCAGCGCGGGAATGCGTGCGTCGTCGCGGATGTTCGCGGTGTATTCGACGACGATGTGTGGCATGGCAACGCTCCAGTCGGTTTCGAAGGCATGGTGGACGGCAACGCTCAGGGCAACGGGAAGATCGCGTTGATCTGCCCGGTGCCCGAGCTCGCGAAATAGTCGGTGACGATCTCGACGGGCTGGTCGTAACGATCCCAGCCGAGCAGCCCGAGCAGCATCGCCGTGTCGTGCATCCCGCCTTCGCCGTGGCAATGCACGTTGTATTCGGGCAGCATCGCGCAAAAGGTCTTGAAATCGCCCTGCTTCCACAGCTCGACCACGCGCAGGTCGACCTGCCGGAAGAATTCGCGGCTGATCTGGTGGATCGATTCCTCGGGGCTGCCGTTGTCGTTGAAGCGGTGCGACAGCGACCCGCTCGCGAGGAACGCGACGTTCGAATCGCTCTTCTCGATCGCCTCGAGCAGCGCCTCGCCGAAGCGCCGGCTTTCGTCGAGCGTGTGCCACATGCACCAGCCCGCGATCGACACGACCTTGAAATGCTGGTCGCCGTTCATGTAGCGCATCGGCACGAGCGTGCCGTATTCGAGTTCGAGGCTGTCGATCTCGTGCGCACGCGTCGCGACGCCGCGCTCGGTGGCCGTTTCCGCGATCAGCCGGCCGAGCGCCGGGTTGCCCGGATACGCGTACTGCATGTCGCGGATGAAATGCGGCAGCTCGTTGCTCGTATAGGTGCCGGCGAACCGCGCATTGCAGTTCACGTGATAACCCGCGTTGACGAGCCAGTGCACGTCCGACACGACGATCGTGTCGACGCCGAGCGCGCGGCAGCGTTCGCCGATCAGCCGGTGGCCGCGGATCGCCGCATCACGGCAGCCGTGATGCTTGCCGGGCAGTTCCGACAGGTACATCGACGGCACGTGCGTGATCTTCGCGGCGAGGGACAGTTTGCCCATCGTTCAAGTCTCCTGTCGACCGGAGTTAGCGCTTTAGCGGTTACTCCGGTCCCATGCTTCGCGGTCGACCGGAGTTAGCGCTTTAGCGGTTACTCCGGTCCCATGCTTCGCGGTCAACCGGAGTTGGCGCTTTAGCGGTTACTCCAGTCCCATGCTTGTTGGCCGGCGTGCCGGCCAAGGAATCGTTCGTTCTTGCGGCGCCACGGCCCGCGCCCTTCAAACGCCCCAGCGAGGAATGTGATGCGAACCCATCGAGATGCACACGTTCTTGATCTCCGCGAACACCTCGAAACTGTACTCGCCGCCCTCGCGCCCGGTGCCCGATTCCTTCACGCCGCCGAACGGCTGGCGCAGGTCGCGCACGTTCTGGCTGTTCACGAACACCATCCCGGCCTCGATGCCGCGCGCGAGCCGATGCACCTTGCCGACGTCCTGCGTCCAGATGTACGACGCGAGGCCGTACGCCGTGTCGTTCGCGAGCCGCAGCCCTTCGTCTTCGTCCTCGAACGGGATGATGCACGCGACCGGCCCGAAGATCTCTTCCTGCGCGATGCGCATCCGGTTGTCGACGTCGGCGAATACGGTCGGCCGCACGAAGTTGCCGTGGCGCAGATGATCGGGCAGCCCGGCCGGCTTGTCCGCGCCGCCCGCGACCACGCGCGCGCCTTCCTGCTCGCCGATGCGGATATAGCCCGTCACCTTCTCCCAGTGCTGGCGCGTGATCATCGCGCCAAGGTTGGTGGCCGGATCGGTCGGATCGCCGACCACCAGGTTGTTCGCGCGGCGGGCGAATTCCTGCACGAAGCGGTCGTAGATCGTGCGCTGCACGAAGATCCGCGAGCCGGCGGTGCAGCGTTCCCCGTTGATCGAGAAGATCGTGAACAGCGATGCGTCGAGCGCGCGGTCGAAGTCGGCGTCGTCGAAGATCAGCACCGGCGACTTGCCGCCGAGCTCCATCGAATACTTCTTGAGGCCCGCGCGCTCCATGATCCGCTTGCCGGTGACGGTGCCGCCGGTAAACGACACCGCGCGCACGTCAGGATGCCGCACGAGCGCGTCGCCGGCCGTCGCGCCGTAACCCTGCACGACGTTCAGCACACCGGGCGGGATGCCGGCTTCGAGCGCGAGCCGGCCGAGCTGGTCGGCCGTCAGCGGCGACAGCTCGGACATCTTCAGCACGGCCGTGTTGCCGAGCGCGAGACACGGCGCCGTCTTCCACGTGGCCGTCATGAACGGCACGTTCCACGGCGACACCAGCGCGCACACGCCGACCGGCTGGTACAGCGTGTAGTTCAGCATCTGGTCGTCGACCGGATAGGTACGGCCGTTCATCTGCACGCACACTTCCGCGAAGAAGTTGAAATTCTCGGACGCGCGCGGAATCAGCTGCTTGCTCGTCTGCGCGATCGGCAGGCCGGTGTCCTGCGTCTCCAGCGCCGCGAGCATCGGCACGTTCTTCTCGATCAGTTCGCCGAGCTTGCGCATCAGCTTCGCGCGCTCCTTCGCCGGCGTGTTCGCCCATTTCGGGAACGCATCCTTCGCCGCGCGCACGGCCGCGTCGACCTCGGCCTCGCCGCCCGACGCGACGTCGGTGATGACGTCGCCCGTCGCCGGGTTCAGCGTCGTGAAGGTGTCGCGGCTCTCCACTTCGCGGCCGCCGATCCAGTGCTTGATGGTCATGTGCTCTCCTTCGTTGGCGACGGCCTCAACCGGCGCGATAGTAGTCCGCTTCGCCGACGATCGTGTTCACGAGCCGGCCGATCCCTTCGATTTCGGTCACGACCTCGTCGCCCGGCTGCGTGTCCGCCAGCCCCTCGGGCGTGCCGGTCAGGATCAGGTCGCCCGGCGAGAGCGTCATGAAGCTGCTGATGTGCTCGATCAGCGCCGGCACGTCGAACACCATGTCGCGCGTGCTGCCGCGCTGCGTCTCCCGGCCGTTCACGGTCGTGCGCAGCGTCAGGTCGCGCGCGTCGCCGATCTCGTCGCGGCTGACGAACCACGGCCCGAGCGGCGTGCAGGTGTCGCGGTTCTTCACGCGCAGGTTCGGCCGGTAATAGTTCTCGAGATAGTCGCGGATCGCGTAGTCGTTCGCGACCGTATAGCCGGCCACGTAGTCGATTGCCTGCGCACGGCGCACGTGGCGCGCGGGCCGGCCGATCACGACGGCCAGCTCGCACTCGTAGTGCATGTGCGCGGCGTCCGCCGGGCGCACGGTCAGCGACCGGTGGCCGACGAACGTGTTCGGCCCCTTCAGGAAGATCAGCGGCTCGCTCGGCGCGTTGAACGCGAGTTCCTTCGCATGGTCGGCGTAGTTCAGGCCGAGCGCGAACGTCGTGCGCGGCGCGACGGGCGGCAGCCACACTACGGCCTCCTCGGCCACCACGCGCCCCGTATCGATGCGGATCGCGCCGCCGCCGGCCGGTTCGGCCGCATGCAGTGCGCCGTTGTAGATCACGCGCGCCGTCTTCATCGTGCCTCCTCCGCCGTCAGCGTATGCCGCAGCGTGCCGATCCCGGCCGCGGCGATCTCGATCGTGCTGCCTGCGCGGGCATGCGGTGCGCCGCCCGCGACGCCGAGCAGCAGCACGTCGCCCGCGTCGAACGACATGAAGGCCGTCACGTCGGCGATCAGCTCGCGCACCGGGCGAATCAGCGTCGCGGTCGACGCGGACGCGCCCACCTTGCCGTCGATCCGCACCGTCAGCCCGATCGCGTCGACATCGGCGAGCGCGGCGGCCGGCACGATCGCCGGGCCGAGCGGACAAAAGCCGTCACGGCACTCGAAGCGCACGGCCGGACGGTAGTAATCCGGATGCGGCACCGACACGTCGCTCGCGAGCGTGAAGCCGTGCACGTAGTCGAGCGCACGCGCGGCCGCCACGCGCGTCGCGCGACGCGCGAACACGACGGCCACCGACGCGCCGATTTCCAGCGCGTCGACGCCGGCCGGCACGACGACGGCGGCGCCGTCGGCCGCGTGCGTGTTGGCGGATTTGATGTACAGGATCGGCGCCTGCGGCGGCCGGCCGTAAGGCGGTGCGTTCACCGCATCGCCGAGCGCGGCGAGCGCCGCGCGCTCGTTGAGCAGCGCACCGTAGACGGTACCGATGGCGACCGGCAACGGCGGCGCCGCGGCGGTCGTGCAAGACAGCTCCATGCGTCATTCCCCTGCCGCGCGTCGCGGCGCATCGTCAATAGTTAATATCTTAAGTAAACAATCGGGCGCTGACAACCTCGATTACCCTGATACACGAAATTCATCAGCTTCGGCTGTTAAGATTGATGCGTCCCCGTCCTCTGCTCACCCCGATGAACCGTACGCTCGACCATCGCAACCTGGCCATGCTGCTGCTCGAGGCCCGCGAAACGCTGATGGGCCTGTTTCGCCCCATTCTCAAGGAATTCTCGCTGACCGAACAGCAATGGCGGATCATCCGCGTGCTCGACGGCGAGCCGGCGCAGGCGCTCGAAGCCGGGCAGATCGCGAAACGCTGCTGCATCCTGAGCCCGAGCCTGACCGGCGTGCTGGAACGGATGGAGCGCGACGGCCTGATCACGCGCACGCGCGCGCAGGAGGATCAGCGCCGGCTGCTGGTCAGCCTGACGCCGCAAAGCAGGAAACTGGTGACGGAAATCGGTCCGCGCATCGACGAGCAATACCGTCAGCTCGAAGCGCGATTCGGCGAGGACGGCCTCGACGACATCTACCGCGCGCTCGACCGGCTCATCGAACTCGGCAACCAGGCATAAAGACGGCGCCGCGCCCGCAACGTACGGGAACGGGCGCCGGGGCGATGTGGCCGGTTAGTGGACCGCGCCGCGCATCAGCTCGGTCACCGCCACGCCGCGCGACGTGCGCATGCATTCCTCGACGTAGTCGATGAACGGCAACGGCTCGAAATCGATTTCGTCGCGCACGCGGCGATTGTCGAACACGCGATCGACCGTCGCGAATTCGCCGCAGCGCTGCAGCGCCCGGCCGATCACGCGCTCGAGCGCCGGATCGGGGCGCCCGAGCACGTCGCGCACGACGAGCGGCAGTTCGGCCGGCGCGCATGCCACGTAGCGCGGCGCCCCGGTCATGCCCGCCGCCTCGTCCATCGCGCGCACGATCTGCGCGACCTGGGGCGCCTCGTCGCCGGCCGATACGTGATAGACGTCGTGCGCGAGCGTCGGCTTGACGGCCAGCAGCATCGTCGCGCGGGCCACGTCGTCCACCGACACGATGTCGATGCGCGTCATCGGCCGCGCGGTGAAGCGGCGCGCCGCATGCGCGAGCCGGAACATCCAGAACGAATTCGGCGCGGGCCGCGTACCGAGCACCGTGTGGCCGACCACGTGCGACGGCCGCACGACGACGAGCGGCAGCCCGAGCGCGCGCAGGCGCTGCTCCGTCTCCGCCTTCGCGTGCAGGTAGTCGGCCGCGAGCACCGCGCCCGGCAGGCCGTCATCGGCCCGCGGCGCGACGTCGTTCCCCGTGCGCTCCGCCTCTTCCTGCACGATCCCGCCGCGGCCCGCATGCGCGTAGGCCGTGCCGACGTACACGAAGCGTTGCAGGCGCGGCGCGCGCGCAAAGCGCTCGGCGAAGCGCACCGCATCGGCGATGTCGGCCTGCAGGTGCGCGCCGTCGGCCGGCGACGCATGGCCCGCGCAGTGAATCACATGCGTCGCGCCGGCCAGGCGCGGCGCATCGGCGCCGTGCCATACGTCGCCGAGCGCGCCGACGATCACGTTCGCATCGGTCAGACGCGACGCCCAGTACGGCGCGAGCCCCGCGCGCAACGCGGCTTCACGCAGCCGCGCGACCGCATGGCCGCGGTCCTGCGCGCGCACGACGCAGACGATGCGTTCGAGCAGCCCTGCATTGACGAGCGCCGTCAGCACGGTACTGCCGATGAAGCCGGTGGCGCCGGTCAGCACCAGCCGTCCGACGTTCGCCGCCGCGACCGGTGCGCTGGCCGGCGACACGAGGCTCGTCCGCCAGTTGAGCGACAACGCGGTTTTCCAGATCAGCACGATAGTCTCCTTCGAAGAATCGGCCGGGCGGCGCGGCGCCCGCGGTTGCGGGCGGCGCCCGGCTCGCCGGCCGGGCCGGGGCCGACGCGGGCCCCGGCGGCTCCCGACCGGGCGTGCGGCCTGCGATCGCGTCGATCGCGCTCTGGCACGAGACGGCGGCAGCCGGCGCGGACGGGCGTCCGCGGCACAGGATCGGGAAGTTCCCAGTGTGGGGCCCGACCGCTTGCAAGTCTGTCCCGAAAGTTTCGTGAAAGTGTGCCGATTTGTACGCGATTGTCGGAGTGTGTCGTGCCGGCCATCTGATCAAAACGATGAAACGTTCGATCGGCTGCATTCGACCGGTGCCGAAACGCGCCGGTCGGCCCGGTTGCGATGGCGGCCGGTGCGCGACAGATCGACGCGGCCGGCGGCCTTGTCATCCCATGTCTCGACCGCCGCGCGTGCCCGAACGGCCACGACTATCGCCGGTATCGCGCGCCTGTGCTGACGCGTCGGGAATGACCATGAATCGTCAGACGTCCTTTCATCTGGAATCGAAATAGGCCCAATATAAATTTATTGCGGATTATCACTTGCGTTTCACACCAGTCTATCTAGACTGTTCAAGTTCAAACGGTCGAATGTGTCTTTTTTCAGGAGACGATGCAATGCGCCTCACCATTCGGATTAATGGCAGCGAATCGGCAACCCGGCATTCCTTCGCAGTCTTGTGGGTCGATACCGACGAGGGTCTGTGGTCGCGCGAGGCACATCAGGGCATCGACCTTCCGACCTGGGGCAAGGTCCGCGACATCGAAGGTGCGATGGCGCTCTGTGCGGCCGACAGCGGCAATGCCGTCTGCCAACTGAAGGGACTGTCGTTCGACGCGATGCGCCGCGAACAGGGCCCCGCGGTGCTCGCCGGCGATCATCCCGACGGCGCGTGGCGCCTGCAGGCGGTCGATACCTGCACGACCGAGCCGGAATACCGGGAATTTATTTCCGTTGCCCGATAGGTATTATTGACATGAATCGTCTACGGTTGTCGGGTTCATTCCGGCAGTAGTGATATTCATTTCGATATTCAACATGGATGGCGCCTCCGTTCGAGGCGCTTTTTATTTTCAAGAGTAGAGAAATAATCGCCGCGCGGGCAATTGATCGTGGGCCCGGGATGATTGCGTTCGAGCGATGGCGGAAATCGCGACCCCGAATCGGCATGCGATGAGTCAATCCGCGTTTCACCATCGGCGCCCGCCGCGAAAACCCTGCGTCGGCCTCGCCTTTCCGGTCCGTTCCTCTCGCTCTTCCCGATGGCCTGCCGTTCGCCTTTTTTGCGGGGCCGGAACATACTTTCCTCACACGGCGTTTACTCATTTATTACAATCGCATTATTCAGACTGACCAGCCGCCATCCGGCGGCTCCACCCGGCCATTGCATGAGCGTGAAAAAGAAGACCCACCCTGCCGATCCGTATGCAGCGGCGACCAAGAATCCGATGCTCGCCGCGCGCCTGCCGATGTGGCGCTCGCGGCTGATCGTGGTCGTCGTGTTCCTCGCATTCGCCGCGCTGATCGTGCGCGCTTTCTGGGTGCAGGTCGCGAACCAGGATTTCTACGTCGGCCAGGGCCAGAAGCGCTATCAGCGCACGATCGAGCTCGACGCGATGCGCGGGCGCATCGTCGACCGCAACGGCGCGATGCTCGCGGTCAGCCTGTCGACCTATGAAATCTGGGCGAACCCGAAACAGGTCGCCGACACCGACTACCCGCAGATCGCGAAGCTGCTCGACCTGCCGCTCGCCGAGGTGAAGCGGCGTCTCGGCAACGACAAGACGTTCGTGCTGCTCAAGCGGCAGGTCGACGCGGACACCGCCAGCCGGCTCGACAAGCTCGCGATCGACGGCATCACGCAGATCGCCGATTCGAAACGCTTCTACCCGGAAGGCGAATCGGCCGCGCACGTGGTCGGCTTCACGAACGTCGAGGACAAGGGCCAGGAAGGCGTCGAGCTCGCGGCGAATGCGCGCCTGCAAGGCACGTCCGGCCAGCGCGAGGTGATCCGCGACCGCCTCGGCCGCATCGTGTCGGACACGCGCCCGCTCGTTCCCGCGCAGCACGGCGCGACGATCGAACTGACGATCGACCGCCGCATCCAGCAACTCGCCTTCAGCCAGCTCAAGGCGGCCGTGATCGAGAACAACGCGGTGGCCGGCAGCGTCGTCGTGCTCGACGCGCAGAACGGCGAGATCCTCGCGCTCGCGAACTATCCGACCTTCGACCCGAACGACCGCGCCCGCCTCACCGGCCAGCAATTGCGCAACCGCGCGGTGATCGACACGTTCGAACCGGGCTCGACGATCAAGCCGCTCGTCGTCGCACTGTCGATCGACGAGCGCAAGGTCACGCCGAACACGATCATCAACACGTCGCCGGGCACCTACAAGATCGGCCCGGCGGTGATCCACGACACGTCGAACCACGGGTCGCTGACGGTATCGCAAGCGCTGCAGAAGTCGAGCAACGTCGCGCTCGCGAAACTGGCGCTGAACCTGCCCGCCGAAACGATCTGGAACAAATACCAGGAGTACGGGATCGGCCGCGCGCCGGAACTGACCTTCCCGGGCGTCGCGTCGGGCCGGCTGCGCGGCTACAAGCGCTGGCGGCCGATCGAGCAGGCGACGATGGCGTACGGCTACGGGCTGTCGATGTCGCTGCTGCAGATCGCGCAGACCTACACCGCCTATGCGGGCGACGGCACGCTGCACCCGGTGTCGCTGCTGAAGAACGGCACCGACCAGCAGACGATCGACGCGCACCGCGGGCATCGCGTGACGTCGCCGCAAACGGCCGCCGCGATCCGCTCGATGCTCGAGATGGCGGTCGGCGAAGGCGGCACGGGGCGCCGCGCGCGCGTCGACGGCTACCGGATCGGCGGCAAGACGGGTACCGCGCGCAAGCAGGTCGGCGCGAGCTATGCGAAGGGCAAGTACCGCGCGCTGTTCGCGGGGATGGCGCCGATGAGCAACCCGCGCCTGATCGTCGCGGTGATGATCGACGAGCCGCGCGGCAAGGGCTACTACGGCGGCACGGTCGCCGGCCCGGTGTTCGCGTCGGTCACGAGCGGCTCGCTGCAGTTGCTCGGCGTGCCGCCCGATGCGCCGGTCGAACCGGAGAAGAATGCGCCGACGCAGGCCGCCGCGGCGCAGAAAACGGTCGCGGCGCCGAAAGCGGCGGCGCCGGCAGCGACGACCGTCACGCAGAAACCCGCGGCATCGTTGAAGACGGCCGCGCAAACCGGTACCGCCGCGCTCGCGAAGGCGGCTACCGCAGGCTGACGAGGCCCGACGCGCCGCCGCGCGCCGTCAATGCGCGGCCGCGACAGGCTTCGCCATCCGGCCGAGCACGTGCTCGGTCATCCCGCGCGCGAGTTCGGTCTCACCCATGAACACGGTGCCGATGCCCTCGCTCGACAGCAGCGCGGCCTCGTCGCCGCTGTTCGTGCACAGCACGACCTCGAGCGTCGGGTTGAGCGTGCGCGAGATCTCGACGATCTGCCGCACGTCGAACACGTCGGGCAGCGTGACGACCAGCATCCCGGCGCGGGCGATATGCGCCTGCACGAGCACGATCGGCTCGATCGCGTCGCCCGACACGGCCGCGGTGCCGTCCGCGCGCAGCTTCTCGACGAGCTCGCGATTCTGCTCGACAACGACATAGGCGATCCCGCGCTCGTCCAGCGCATGCGCGATCCGCGTGCCGACCTTGCCGTAACCGACGATCACGACCTGCCCGGTCAGATGCGTCTGCGGCGTCGACATCGGCAGCGCGGCGAGCGGATCGTCACGCGCCTCGAGCTTGCGTGCGAATGCCGAATGCTTGCGGATCCACGCGAGCGCCGGATCGATCATCGCGAACAACAGCGTGTTCATCGCGATCGAGATCAGCGCGACCGCGAGAATCAGGCTCTGCCCCTCGGCCGACAGCAGCCCGAGTGCGCGGCCGAGTCCCGCGAGGATGAACGAGAATTCGCCGATCTGCGCAAGGCCCGCGCCGACCGTCAGCGCGGTGTTCAGCGGATAGCGGAACGCGATCACGAGCGCGACGGCCGCGAGCGTCTTGCCGACCAGCACGATCGCCGCGACCTCGATCACGTGCACCGGCTCTTCGATCAGGACCTTGGGGTCGAACAGCATGCCGACCGAGATGAAGAACAGCACCGAGAACGCGTCGCGCAACGGCAGCGTCTCGTCGGCCGCGCGCCGGCTGAATTCCGACTCGCGCATCATCATCCCCGCGAAGAACGCGCCGAGCGCGAACGACACGTCGAACAGTTTCGCCGCGCCGAACGCGATGCCGACCGCCGCGGCAATCATGCAAAGCGTGAACAATTCGCGCGAACCCGTGCGCGCGACGAGCCACAGAATGCGTGGGAACACGCGCTTGCCGACCACCAGCATCAGCGCGATGAACGCGGCAACCTTCAGCATCGTGACGCCGAGCGTGCCCCACACGCTGCCGCCGGCCGCATGCGCGTCGCCGGGCGGCGTGCCGCCGAGCAGCCCCGCCACCGGCGGCAGCAGCACCAGCACGAGCACCATCACGAGATCCTCGACGACCAGCCAGCCCACCGCGATGCGCCCGTTGACCGTCTCGACGAGCCCGCGCCCTTCGAGCGCGCGCAGCAGCACGACGGTACTCGCGACCGACAGCGCGAGCCCGAACACGAGCGCCGCTCCGAGGCTCCAGCCCCAGGTGAGCGCGAGCCCGCCGCCCAGCAGCGTCGCGACGGTGATCTGGACGATCGCGCCCGGCAGCGCGATCTTGCGCACCGCGAGGAGATCACCGAGCGAGAAATGCAGGCCGACGCCGAACATCAGCAGCATCACGCCGACTTCGGCGAGTTGCTGCGCGAGCGACAGATCGCCGACGAAACCGGGCGTGCCGGGGCCGATCACGATCCCGGCGAGCAGATAGCCGACGAGCGGCGGCATTTTCAGCAGCGACGCGAGGTAACCGAAGATCATCGCGAGACCGAAACCGGCCGCGAGCAACGCAATCAGGCTGACGTCATGAGGCATCCCCCCTCCCAAGCTCTTGTAACTATTTAGTAAGGTTCAAGAGTGAAAGGATAAGGGATGAGGCGGAAGAATGGCGCGCAGCCGGGGAAAATTTCACGGCGTTGCGCGCGGCGCGGGGTACAACCCCGGCGAAGGGAAAGGCGTCGCGGGCCGCCGCGCGTGGGCGTCAACGCGGCGGCAGGCGGGGCTCACGCCCCGCCTCCCGTCAGCGCGACGCTTGCGGGAACCGCGCGCCGGGCGGCGGCTCGGGCCGCGTCGACGGCACGCTCTTGCGCACCTTCGCGACCTGCGCGGCCGTCACCGGCGCGCCTGTGTTACCCCAGCTCGTGCGCACGAAGTTCGACACGTCCGCGACTTCCTGGTCCGACAGCCGCCAGCCGAACGGCGGCATCGTGAAGGTCGACGGCGCGGTGCGCGTACCCTGCAGTGCGCTGCCTTCCAGCACGACGTGGATCAGCGACGTCGGATCGTCGCCCTGCACGACCGGGTTGCCGGCGAGCGCCGGGAACACGCGCGTGTAGCCGTGACCGTCGCTGCGGTGGCAGGCCATGCAGTTGTCGCGATAGACGGCCGCGCCCGGCTTGCTCGCGTCGCCGGTCTGCAGCGCCTTCGCCGCGGCCGCGTCGTACACGTGCGGCTGCTCGCCCTGCACGCGCGGCGGCAACGTCTTCAGGTAGCGCGCGATCGCGTTCAGGTCGTCGTCGGTCATGTGCTGCATGCTGTGGCCGACCACGTCCGTCATCCCGCCGAACGCGGCCGTACGCAGCGTGCGGCCGGTCTTCAGGAACTGCACGATCTCGGTTTCGTTCCACATGCCGAGACCGGTGCGCGGCTCGCCGCGCAGGCTCGTCGGCACCCAGCCGTCGATCGCCGCGCCGCCGGCCAGGAAGTCGGGGCCATCGGCGTCGGTCAGCCCGCGCTCCTGCATCGTCGGCGCGCGCGGCGTGTGGCACGCGCCGCAGTGGCCGAGCCCCTGCACCAGATACGCGCCGCGCGCGACCACCGGGTCGGGGTACGACGCCGCGTCGAACGGCTTCGGCGACGGCGCGAACAGCTTGCGCCAGATGCCGAGCGGCCAGCGCATCGACAGCGGCCACACGATGTCGACCTTGCGGTTCTCGTGCTCGACCGGCGCGACGCCGTGCATGAAGTACGCGTACAGCGCCTTCATGTCGTCGTCGGTCAGCCGCGCGTACGACGGGAACGGCATCGCCGGATACATCGTGTCGCCGTTCTTGCGCACGCCTTCGCGCACCGCACGAGTGAAGTCCTGGTAGGTCCAGCCGCCGAGGCCCGTCTTCGAGTCCGGCGTGATGTTCGTCGAATAGATCGCGCCGATCGGCGTGTCGAACTTCAGTCCGCCCGCGAACGGCTTGCCGCCGTTCGCGGTGTGGCAGGCGATGCAGTCGCCCGCGCGCGCAAGATATTCGCCGCGCTTGACGAGGGCCGCGTCGGCCGACGGGGTGGCAGGTGCGGCCGCCAGGCCCGAAGCCGCGGCCGGCGCGGCCGCCGGCTGCGCGAACGCGGCGCCGCCCGCGAGACCGAAGGCCGCCCATGCCGTGCCGATCGCCAGCGCGCGCCGCAGCGGGGAAACCGGGTGGGCGGCGTTGTGGTGGTTCATCGTCCTCTTCATGCGGTCACCAGCGGGGCGGGATTTTTCAGGTATTGCTCGCGGATCGCACGTGCCGACCAGTAGGCCAGCGCCGCGATGATCCCGGTCGGGTTGTAGCCGATGCCCTGCGGCAGCGCGGATGCGCCCATCACGAACACGTTGTGCACATCCCAGCACTGCAGGTAGCGGTTCAGCACGCTCGTTTTCGGGTCGGTGCCCATGATCGCGCCGCCGACGAGGTGGGTCGTCTGGTACTGGCGCGAGTCGAAGTGCTTGCCGAACTCGCGCGTCGACACGCCGATCGCCTTCGGCCCCATCGCCTCCGCGATCTTCTTCATCTGCCCGGTCACGTACTGCGCCATCTTGATGTCGTTGTCCTTCCAGTCGAACGTCATCCGCAACAGCGGCTGGCCGTACGAATCGCGATAGGTCGGATCGAGGTCGAGATACACGTCGCGGTACGACATGTTGGTGCCGTGCGCATCCATCGAGATCGTGTGCGCGTAGTTGTCCTTGACGGCCTTCTTCCACGCGGAGCCCCACTGCGGCGTGCCGGGCGGCGTCGCGATGCCGCTGATCGGCTTCACGCCGGCCTGATTCACCCACAGCGGCGAGCCGCCGACGAAACCGAGCGGGCCGTGGTCGAAGTTGTCCGCGTTGAAGTCGTCCACCGCGACGCCGTTGCCACCCGCGCCGATGAACGGATTCGTGTAGGTATCCTTGTCGAAGAACGCCTTGATCGTCGACAGGTTCTGATACGCGAAATTGCGGCCGACCACGCCTTCGCCCGAGATCGGATCGTACGGCTTGCCGATGCCCGACAGCAGCAGCAGGTGCACGTTGTGATACTGGAACGCGGCCACGATCACGAGATCGGCCGGCTGGTGCACTTCGCGCCCGGCCGGATCCACGTAGGTCACGCCGGTCGCGCGCTTCTTCGTGTCGTCGAGGTCGACGCGCAGCACGTGGCACTTCGAGCGCAGCTCGAAGTTCGGCGCCTGCTTCAGCGCCGGCAGGATGTTCAGGTTCGGCGACGCCTTCGAATACATGTAGCACGCGTAGCCGCTGCAGTAGCCGCAGAAGTTGCACGGGCCCATCTGCACGCCGTACGGGTTCGTGTACGGGCCCGACGTGTTCGCCGACGGCAGCCGGTACGGGTGCAGGCCGAGCGAATGCGCCGCGTCGAAGAAGCGCTGTGCCGAATACGTATTGAGCTGCGCGGGCAGCGGGAAATTGTCGCTGCGGTTGGCCTCGAACACGTTGCCGTCGCCGACCACCTTGCCGCCGACCTTGTACGCCTGCCCCGAGGTGCCGAACACCTTCTCGGCGAAATCGAAATGCGGCTCGAGCTCGTCGTACGTGACGCCCGTATCCTGGATCGTCATCCCTTCGGGGATGAATTTCTTGCCGTAGCGCTCTTCATAGTGGCTGCGCAGGCGCAGCTCCTCCGGCGTGATCCGGAAGTGCACGCCCGACCAGTGCAGCCCCGCGCCGCCGACGCCTTCGCCCGGCAGGAACGCCGCGAGCTGCCGGTACGGCAGCGCGGTGTCCTGCAGGCCGTGGCGGATCGACACGGTCGTCTTCGACAGGTCGAGGAACAGCTTCTTGCGGATGTTGTAGGTCAGCTCGTCGATCGTGTTCGGATACGCGCCGTCCGGGTAGGTGTCGCGATATTCGCCGCGCTCGAGCGCGACGACGTTCAGGCCCGCTTCGGTCAGTTCCTTCGCGAGAATCGCGCCGGTCCAGCCGAAGCCAACGATTACCGCATCGACATGCGGCTTCTTGTCTGCGGCCATCAGCTGCGCTCCCCGTTGATCGAGACGGGGCCGTACGGATAGGGCTTGCCGCTCTGGTTGACGAAATCCATGAAGTCCGCGCGCGCGCCCGGGAAACCGATCATCTTCCACGCGGCCATGTCGCGATTGCCGCCATGCACCGGATCGCAGAAATAGCCTTCGCGCGTGTTCTGCAGCAACTGGCCGAGGAACACGCCGGGCGGGACGTCGTCGATCTGCGCGCCGCCCTTCTCCAGCGCGCCGAGCACGGCGTCGCGCGTCGGCGCGTCGAGATCCGCGAACGCCTTGCCGTGCGCCTTTTCGCAATAGCGGTTGACCGCCGCGATGCCGAGCCGGTAGATGTCGCGCGGCACCAGTTTCAACTGGTAGCCGAGCTCGGGCACGCCCTGCTGGAACGGCCCCTGCATGTACCACGTCGCGCCGTGCGCATACGGCGTCTCCATCTGGCGATCGATGAATTCGGGCACGCCCGCTTCGAGCGCGCCGGGGCCTTCGGCGTCAGCCGGAATCAGCCGGTCGACGGCGGCCTGGACGAACGCCCATTCCTTCGCATCGAAAAAGGTCGGCTTGTACGGCGCGCGGTCGGCGCTGGCCGACGCAGTGGACGCGTTGCCGGCCGTCGTCGCGGACGGCGACGACGAGCGCAGGTCGCAGCCGGCGACCGACGCGATCGGCACGAGCGCGACCGATGTGCGCAGAAAACGGCGACGCGAATTGGGTTTGTCAGGTGGCGTGGACATGGTCGGATATTGATCGTTGGGGATCGGGGTTCGGACGCGCGCATTCCGCATGCAGCGTGCCCGGCAGGCAGCCGTGCCGCAGGCGGCCGGTCGCCCTGTTCTTTCGTGTGTTGCGCACAACCTCGATGCAGGGGGCCAGCCGCGACGAGCGGGGCCCCTTATTGCAGCCGCGCATCGCCCCGGATGCCGGCGGCGGGCTGCACGGATTGCCCTGTTCTCGGGCCTATCGTCGGACAAATACCGGCATCGGCCTGCATCTGTCCGCCATCGCCCGAACCCTTGTTCAACTTAGACGTCGCGTCTGCACACGGCAAGCGCAACGTGCACGACCCTCTTTCGGGTCCGGCGACGAGTGCGGGCGATTATATATGGAACCGGTTCCATTGCTAGGGGGTTCAATGCAATTCAGTGCATCGAAATTAGCAACAATGGGAAATCTTGAAGCCGGAATGTGCAAGGATGGCGAGATCGCGGCAGCCTCGCCGGTCGGGAGAACGATCAGGCTGCGGCGCGCGCGTGTCGCTTTCCGGCGACGCCCGAGCAGATGACGGTATCGAGTTGCAGCGCGCTCTGATAGCCTCCGCAACTCATGAATACCGAGAAAAACAAACAGCCGGCGCCCGATGCGACCGGCATCAGCAAATATTTGAGCTACGTGCTGCGCCACGAGCCGCAGGCCATTGGCCTGCAACTGGACGCCGAAGGCTGGGCCGACATCGACGCACTGATTGCCGGCGCCGCCCGTCACGGACGCCGGCTCGATCGCGCGACGATCGAAAGCGTGTGCGCAACCAGCGACAAGCAGCGCTTCGCGCTGTCGGATGACGGTCAACGCATCCGCGCGGTACAGGGTCATTCGACGCCCGCCGTGCAGCGCCAGTATCCGGCCGTGCAACCGCCCGGGCGTCTCTATCACGGCACGGCGACGCGCTTCCTCGATTCGATTCGCGCGCAAGGGCTGAAACCCGGCGCCCGTCATCACGTACACCTGTCGGCGGACGTCCGCACGGCGCTGGCCGTCGGTGCGCGCTACGGCGTGCCCGCGATCCTCGCAGTCCATGCGCGGCGCATGCATCGGCAGGGCCATACGTTCTTCGTCTCCGAAAACGGCGTCTGGCTGACCGATGCCGTACCGGCCGAATACCTCGAGTGGATCGACGACACGCGCACGGAGTGAGCCGTGCGCCGGCCGCCATTCACCACGGCCAGAACATCGACGCGATCGACAACGCCAGCGCCGCGCACAGCGGCGAGTAATACAGCGTGTCCATCCGCGCGAAACGCGACCCGCGAATCCGCTTGAAGAAGCCGACGTAGCGGAAATCGCCGACGGCCCGCACCGCGAAGATCAATGCGAGCGCAACGACTGCGAACGCGACCGTGCATGGATGCGCATTGCGCCCGAGCCAGCCGGCACGCGCGGCGACCACGCCGGCGCCGCCCAGCAGTGCCGCCGCGACGGCGAGCGTGCCGACGGCAGTCGGCCGCAACAGCGGTACGCCGTCCTGCTCCGGAATGGCCGCACGCTTGCCCAGCCGCCCGCCGAACGCCCAGTAGACGTGCACGAGCGCGATGGCGCAAAGCGCCGGCACGCTGAAATACGCACCTGTCATGTCGATCGATGTCCTCGTCTCGTTGTTTTGCCGAAAGGATCCGGCACGCGGCCCCGGCCCGCGTCACGCACGACGATACCGAAACCCGGCCACGCGCGCATTGCGACGTCCGGTCGCAATCGGTCGCCGCGCATGCTGCGTTGCAGTGCGGATGCGTCGTCGCGCAAGCCGGCTGCTTGACTTCCCTCCGCGCACCGCTACGCTGTTATTCCAGTACTGCGGTCGGCACGCCGCTGCACAACCGGCTGCCCGCACGACGACGATAACGAAGGCCATGGAGGCGACTCATGCTGATCGGTGTGCCGAAAGAGATCAAGAACCACGAATACCGCGTCGGCCTCACGCCGGCCGGCGCGCGCGAACTCACGCGGCACGGCCATCGCGTGCTCGTGCAGCGCGGCGCGGGCACGGCGATCGGCCTGCTCGACGACGACTACACGGCCGCGGGCGCGTCGCTCAGCGACGGCGCGGATGAAATCTTCGCGCGCGCCGACATGATCATCAAGGTCAAGGAGCCGCAGCCGGCCGAATGCGCGATGCTGCGGCGCGGCCAGATCCTCTACACGTATCTGCATCTCGCGCCCGATCCCGATCAGGCCGCCGCGCTCGTGAAATCCGGCGCGGTCTGCATCGCATACGAAACCGTGACGGGCCCCGGCGGCGGCCTGCCGTTGCTCGCACCGATGAGCGAAGTCGCCGGCCGCATGTCGATCCAGGTCGCGGCGACCCACCTCGAAAGCCCGCGCGGCGGCCGCGGCGTGCTGATGGCCGGCGTACCAGGCGTACCGGCCGCGCACGTCGTCGTGCTCGGCGCCGGCGTCGTGGGCACCGGCGCGCTGCAGATGGCGGTGGGCTTGGGCGCACGCGTCACCGTGCTCGACACCAACGTGAACCGGCTGCGCCAGCTCGATCTCGTGTTCGCCAACCGGATCGCGACCGTCTGCTCGAATGCGCATACGGTCGACGAAGCCGTGCGCGATGCCGACGTCGTGATCGGCGCCGTGCTCGTGCCGGGCGCATCGGCGCCGCGGCTCGTCACGCGCGACATGATCGCGACGATGCGCAAGGGGGCGGTCGTCGTCGACGTCGCGATCGACCAGGGCGGGTGCTTCGAGACCTCGCATGCGACCACGCACGCGGCGCCGACCTTCGTCGTCGACGGGGTGGTCCACTACTGTGTCGCGAACATGCCCGGGGCGGTCGCGCGCACGTCGACCTTTGCGCTGAACAACGCAACGCTCGGCCATGCGCTCGCGCTCGCCGACAAGGGCTGGAAACAGGCGATGCTCGACGATCCGCATCTGCGCGCGGGCCTGAACGTGTGCGACGGCCATATCACGTACGAAGCGGTCGCGCAGGCGCTCGGCCTGCCCTACGTCCCGGCGACCGGCGTACTCGGATGACCTTGCCGGCATGAGTCGAACGCGTCACCGCCGGCCGCGACGCGTTCACGCACGCTTCGGCCGGCTCCGCTTCGTGCCGCTGCCGCCCGTCGTGCGCGCCGGCAGCGGCCGCGGTTGCGCGAGCGTGCGCGTGTTCAGCACGTCATGCCACGTCAGCCGGCCGCGCCCGATCGACGGAATCTTCCCGGGATTGTCGCCGTTCGCGATCGTCGTCGGGATGTCGCGGCCATAGACGGCGATCGTACGCACGCACGACGTCAGAGCGATGCGCGCGGGGTCGTCGCGTAGCGCCGCTCGTAGAGCGACTGGCAGTGCGTGCAGCGTTCGGCGGTCGGGCGCGCCAGCAGGCGCTCGTAGCCGACCGAGCCGTCGCAGTCGATGCATTCGCCGTAACTGCCGTCGCGCATCCGCTGCTGCGCGCGGCCGACCGCGCGCAGTTCGGTCAGCTTCATGCCGATCAACGCATGGTCGACGTCGACGAAGAGGTCCGCGTTCGCCTCGTCGCCCTCGTCCGGCGCCGCGCCGGCAAGCTCCGCATAGGATTCCGACGCGCGCTGGTCTTCGCTCGCGCGGATCTCCGCACGCAGCGCCTGCTCGCTCTCGTTCAGCCGCTGCTTCAGCGTCTGCCGTTGTTGTGGGTCGAGCGACATGGCCGTCTCTCCTGTTCCGGGTTCCGCGCGAAACAAGAGCGGCGCGCGGTATCGCACCGGTGCGCGGCGCGCAGGCATGACCTGCGCCGTCGCATCCGGATGGGCGGCCGGACGCGCGAAACGCCGGACGCATTCGACGCAGGATAAACCCATTGAACACGCGTGTGTTGACCGGAATCAGCGTGCCGTTCACGCGGCGACAGCGGTGCGGAAACTGGGGACGGACGCGCAATCCCGCCTTGCGGCGCGCGCGTCGAAGCGCGTTGGCACAACCGCAGCGCAGCAATTTCCCGCGCGGTCGCCTCGGTTCTATACGCGCCGGCGAACCGCCATCGCGCGGTCGATACGATCGATCGCTCGCGCGGTGCCGCCGCAATCATTCGCAATCCTCAGAACGCGTTGCGTCCGATGAAGCCGCGCACCACCGTCATCAGGATGATCTTGATGTCGAACCAGAAGCTCCAGTTCTGCATGTAGAACAGATCGAACTTCACGCGCGCCGCCATCGCCTCGACCTTGCGCGTTTCACCGCGATAGCCGTTCACCTGCGCCCATCCGGTGATGCCGGGCCGCACGCGGTAGCGATACATGTAGCAGTCGATCAGTTGCCGATACAAGTCGTCGTGTTCGATCGCGTGCGGACGCGGGCCGACCACCGACATCTGCCCGAACAGCACGTTGAAGAACTGCGGCAGCTCGTCGAGCGACGTGCGCCGCAGGAACGCACCGACGCGCGTGATGCGCGAATCGTTGCGCGACGCCTGCCGCACGACGCCCGGCTGCGCGCGATGCACGCGCATCGTCCGGAACTTCAGGATATCGAATTCGCGGCCGTCGATGCCCTTGCGGCGCTGCCGGAACAGTACGGGCCCCGGCGACGACAGCTTGACCGCGATCGCGAGCATCGTCAGCAGCGGCAGCAGTGGAATCAGCACGCCGAACGCGAACAGTCGGTCGAACGCGAACTTGGCCCACAGCTCCGGCGCGGAGCGCGGCGTGGTCGCGAGATTGATCGCCGGCATGCCGAGCACGTCGGTCGCGGAACGATCGACGACCGCCATCTGCCGCACGTCGGGCAACAGCCGCAACTCGACGAACTCGTCGCGCAACTCGCGCACGACGCGCTGGATCCGCCACTCGTGCGACATCGGCAGCGTGAGCCACACCTCGTCGATGTCGCCGCCGCGAATCCGGTCGCGCAACGCGTTCCAGTCGGCGATCACCGGTACGCCGCCGATGCCGCCCGCGGCGGCCGGCGCATCGTCGTCGAATACGCATGCGGCCGCGAACGGGCCGTTCGGCGCGAGCTGCATCCGCTCGATCGCCACGCGCCCGTATGCCGTCGCGCCGACGATGGCAACGCGGCGCTGCCGCGCACGCGGATCGCCGCGCGTCAGCGCGAGCGCCAGCAGCGCCGCGCGGCCGAGCAGCAGCGTCGCGTCGCCGGCCAGCACCGTGCGCGCGATCCAGCGGGTCGTCACCGTGCCGCCGCGATTCATGATCCACATCGTGCCCGCCACCGTCAGCACGCTCGCGCACACCACCGCCACCAGCGTGTGCGTCAGCACGTGCACGCCGCCCTGCACCACCACGCCGCCGCGCACGGTGCGCAGGTAGCGCGGCAGCAGCGCCACCGTCAGCACGCACAGCAGCGCGATCGCGCCGCGCTGCGCGTCGGACAGCGCATGCCAGCCGAGCCCCGATGCCGCCTGGGCGGCGAGCGCCCCGGCCAGCACGAGCACGACGTCGGCCGCCGCGATCGCGGCACGCCGGATCGCATTCGTTCCACCGGACATCGACTGCATCGTCACGCACCATGTGCGGGGAATCCGCGGTGCGTGTCCGGCATGCGCGGGCGAATCGTCGCCGGCCTCGCATGCTCGCGCGTGCCGAGCAACCGCCGATAGTCGGCGCGAATCAGGTTGTAGCATTCGCACGCGTGATGTTCGAGGCCGTCGCGGTCGAGCACCGTGATGCGGCCGCGGCGTTGCCGGATCAGCCCGGCTTCCTGCAGGTTCCCGGCCGCTTCCGTCACGCCCTCGCGCCGCACGCCGAGCATGTTCGCGATCGTCTGCTGGGTAACGGCCAGCTCGTCGCCGTCGATCCGGTCGTGCGCGAGCAGCAGCCAGCGGCTGAGCTGCTCGCTGACCGAGTGATGCCGGTTGCACAGCGCGCTGCGCGAGATCTGCGCCATCGTCGCCTGGCAGATATTGAGCAACAACCGGTAGGTCTGCGCCGACCGCTCGAATTCGGCGCGCATCACGCAACTCGGCACGCGATAGGCCATTCCGCCGATGCGCACCTCGACCCGGCTCGACGCGGCGATACCGCCGACCAGCGTCCCCAGCCCGACCACGCCCTCGCGGCCGACCACCGCCACCTCGACCATCGCACCGTCCTCCATCAGGTGCTGCACCGACATCATCGCCGTCGTCGGAAAATGCAGATGACGCATCGGCTCGCCGACCCGGTCGAGCATCCCGGCCTTGATCCTGACCAGTTCGAGATGCGGGGCGATGGCGCGGATGCTGTCCTCCGGGAGGGCAGCAAGGATGGCGTTCGCCGAATAGCTCGAGTGAAGATGAAGCATGTCTGTATCCCTTTTATCGTCCGCGCCACCAGCGGCAGGCACGGAACTCGTTATCGCGATGCGCGCCCGGACATTGACAACGGTTGCGGCCCACAACCCTGAATCCGACCGATCATCGGCTTGTCAACGCCGAATTGAGTCGACTGCCCCGTTTCGACACGCCAGCCCGAATAAGCGATTTACGTGCCAATAGCCGCCCGTCCTTAATATATGAATCACATCCGATTTAGAGCCGCCGAATAACGGACCCAAAAACCAAAAAAACGTCTCATTTCCGGACACTCCCCCATGCGGCGGACACAGCACGCATTCGACTGATCAATTCCCGCGCGCTGGATCAGGACGCGGCGTTACGGCCGCGATGCTTATCGTTCAAATACTTACAGCCGTTTTTCAATTGTTTCCGTGATGTGCGGCGCAGCATTTCCCGGCATCGCCGCACCGCACATGCCCGTTTCAAACTGTCTCAAATTTGAATCGGCACACTCATTCCAGGCTCTGTCCTCTACCGCACATATCGCCCACAAGCCGTTGATATAAATGAAAAATATAGCGAGCCCCATTTATTTGTCAAATAATGTTCAATGTCTTCCCGCTACTTCCGCGGTACGATTCGTCACGTTGTCCGATTGATTCCGGTCGACATAGAATGACAAGCAGGTTCACGATTCCATTTCCGGATAATTAATTCCACAGAAAGGAATCCTTAAATCGATATAACGTTTGCGCGCAGTCGGAATCGTCAAACTTTGTGAAATGGCAAAAGCCCGAATTGGCCGATTTCAATTGCGTGCTAGCCTTTTTCGCGAGTATCGTCATTCCGTTTTTTGATCAACAAAAGTCCGCACGGTCGTGCGATTTCCGTTCCGGGATTCGCTGCAACGACGCGCGACCGCCCACCTGCGAGGATGTGCCGTGACTCATCAGGCCACCGACGCCGTCGCTTATGCGAACGGCATGATCGAGCTTTCCCACAGCTTTGACGCCAACCGGTTTCTCGCGGCCATCGACCGCGACGAACTCGCCACCCTGACGCCCCACCTGCAACTCGTTCACCTGAAATCCGGGCAAGTGCTCTGCGAACCCGGCGAAATGCTCGCCGCGGTCTACCTGCCGGTCACGACCGCGATTTCGCTGCAGTACGTGTCGTCCGGCGGCATGACGCTGGAAGTCGCGGAGATCGGCAGCGAAAGCGTGGTCTGCGACGACGTGATCGGCGGCAGCGGCCGAATGCCCTGCCGCGCGGTCGCGTGCCGCGACGGCTTCGTCTACCGGCTCGACCGGCGCGTCTTCGCGACCGCGTTCGAGGCGTCGCCGGTGATCCGCCATCTCGTGTTCGTCTGTGTGCGGCTGCTGATGGCGCAAGTCGCACAGATCACGTTCTGCAGCCGTCATCACGTGCTCAAACATCAGTTATGCAGATGGTTCCTGCTCGCGTTCGACCGCACGCGCAGCATCGAGATCCAGGTGACGCACAGCATGCTCGCGCAAATGCTCGGTGTGCGACGCGAAACGGTCACGGACGCCGCAGGCGAAATCCAGAAACTCGGGTTGATCCGGCAATACCGCAGCTCGATCGAGCTCGCGGACCTCGACGGCCTCGAAAAAATGTCGTGCGGCTGCCGAGCGATCGTGCGCGACGAGATGAAGCGCATCCTGTCGGCCGACTCCGGCGTGCCGGCCGCGTCGCGCACGTGATCGGCTCACCGGACCGGGGCGGCGCTTCGGCGCCGCCCGCGTGCCGGGTCAGCCGTTTGTAGGGTGGCGAACAGAACGCCGTGTCTGCCGATGGTCTACTGATGCCGGACTGCCGGGGGATGTCAGCGCTTGTCGCGCGTCTGCCCGAGCGGACGACACCACGCACGCCGGAGCAGCACGTGAAAAACGAAATCAGAACCATCCTGAAGCACGTCGCCCACCTCGAAGCCGCGATCGACTCGATCGGCGACGGGGACGACCTCTACGAAGCGGGCCTCTCCTCGCTCGATACGATCCAGCTGATGCTCGCGATCGAAAAGCAGTTCAACATCGAGATTCCCGACGAGATGCTGAACCGCAACCTGTTCCGCAGCATCGACGCGCTCGCGGACACGATCGCCACGCTGCAACGCACCGAGCACTCCGCATGAGCGCGCTGCTTCCCGAACTCGCGTCCGACAGCGATTCGCATCGGCTCGACGAGGCCGCGCATGCCGTCGCGCAGATCGCCGCCCAGCATGCCGATGCGGTCGATCGCGACGCGCGCTGCCCCGTCGAGGCAATCGAGGCGATGCGCGCGCGCCGGCTGCTCGGCGCGATGGTGCCGGCCCATCTCGGCGGCGCTGGCGCGTCGCTGGAAGACATCGCGTCGGCCTGCTCGATCCTCGGCCAGGCGTGCGCATCGTCGGCGATGGTGTTCGCGATGCACCAGATCCAGGTGGCCTGCATCGTCGACCATGCCGCCGACCAGGGCTGGCACAAGCTGTTCCTGCAGCAGCTCGTGCGTCACCAGTGGCTGCTCGCGTCGGCCACGTCGGAAGACGGCGTCGGCGGCAACCTGCGCGCGAGCCAGTGCGCACTCGAAATCGACGGCGGCGGGTTCCGGCTGCACAAATCCGCACCGACGATCTCGTACGGCGACTACGCGGACGGCATTCTCGCCACCGCGCGACGCGATGCGGACGCGCCGGCTTCCGAGCAGGTGCTCGTCACGCTGCTGCGCGACGGCTATACGCTCACGCGCCGCGGCGAATGGGACACGCTCGGCATGCGCGGCACGTGCAGCAACGGCTTCGTGCTCGACGCACAGGGCGCCGCCGTGCAATGCCTGCCGGTGCCGTTCGCGAAAATCGCCGAGGAAACGATGGTGCCGGTCTCTCACATCCTGTGGGCCGCGGTGTGGATCGGCGTGGCCGGCGACGCGTTCCATCGCGCGCACCAGTTCTTCCGCGCGCAGGCGCGTCAGACCGACGGCGCACCGTCGCCCGCCGCGCGGCGCATCGCCGAATCGCTCGCGCTGCTGCAGGCGATGCAGGCGCGCGTCGACAACGTGCTGCGCCTCCACGCGAACGCGTCGGCTCGCTCGTGGTCGGCCGGCATGGCGTGGGCCGCCGAGATCAATACGCTGAAGACCTACGTGTCGGCGACCGCGCTCGAGGTCGCGCACCAGGCGATGATGATCTGCGGGATGGCCGGCTACAAGCAAGGCACGCCGTTCAGCATCGGCCGCCACATTCGCGACCTGCACGCGGCGCCGCTGATGATCAGCAACGACCGCATTGCCGCCAACACTGCGAGCCTGTTGCTCGCGCTGCGTCCCGCGACGCTGGAGAAACATACGTGAACGATCGCCTCGCCGTGCCCTCTGCCGCTCCCGCCCCCTCCGCTCCCGCCGATGCACCGCTCGACCGCGCGGGCGTCAATCCGCTGCGCGACGCGCTGATCGACGCGGGCCTGCTGGTCTCGACCGGCATCCAGGGCCTGTTCGGCCGCAGCGAACGATTCGAGCGCGTGGTCGAAGCGCTCGACGCGTTCGTCACGCGCCTCGGCGCCGACCAGCAGGCCGAAGTGCTGCGCTTCCCGCCGGCGATGAGCCGCACCGAGTTCGAGCGCAGCGAATACATGAAGAGCTTCCCGCAACTGGCGGGCAGCGTACATGCGTTCTGCGGCGACGAACGCCAGCATCAGCGCGTGCTGCAATGCCTCGATCGCGGCGACGACTGGACCGAAAACCAGAAGCCGACCTACGTCGTGATGACGCCGGCCGCGTGTTATCCCGTGTATCCCGTCGTCGCGCGCGCGGGCGCGCTGCCCGCGGACGGCCGGATCGTCGACGTGTTCTCGTACTGCTTTCGTCACGAACCGTCGCTCGACCCGACCCGCATGCAGTTGTTCCGAATGCGCGAGTACGTGCGGATCGGCACGCCCGAGCAGATCGTCTCGTTCCGCGAGACCTGGATCGAACGCGGCACGCGGATGATCGATGCGCTGCGCCTGCCGAATGCGATCGATCTCGCGAACGACCCGTTCTTCGGGCGCGGCGGCAAGATCGTCGCGAACAGCCAGCGCGAGCAGAACCTGAAGTTCGAGCTGCTGATTCCGATCGAGCACGACGACCGACAGACCGCGTGCCTGAGCTTCAACTACCACATGGACCACTTCGGGCTGCTGTGGGACATCCGCACCGCGACCGACGACGTCGCGCACACGGGCTGCGTCGGCTTCGGTCTCGAGCGGCTCACGCTCGCGCTGTTCCGCCACCACGGCTTCGACATCGACGCATGGCCGAGCGAGGTGCGCGACGTGCTGTGGGGCGCGCGATGAGGTTCGTTTCCCGCGACGGCGAAGACGCGTCGTTCGAAGGCGTGCGCCACCGCGCGCGTCACTACCGGCCGCACCCGCTGCACAGTCAGGAGATGGTCTGGAAGCAGACCAACTGCTACGTCGACATGTGGCTCGAGGTGCTCCGGTGGTGGGGGCTCAATCCGTATGCGGCGCTGCCGTTTACGATCGCGCTCGATTTCGAGGGCGACCAGTTCACGTTCTTCAAGTTTCCGCACGACGAACTGGAGCGGCTCTACGGAATCGTCGTGCAGGAGCATTCGATCTACGAGCCGCTCGCCCAGCACATCGAGACGCAGGTCGCGCGTGGCCACCTGATGATCGTCGAGGTCGACGCGTGGTTCCTGCCCGATACGCGCGGCACCAGCTACCGCACGCAGCACACGAAGACGACGATCGGCATCGACGCGATCGACCGCGAGAAGCACCAGATCGGCTACTTCCACAACAGCGGCTATTACGTCGCCGAGGATTTCGACTACAACGGGCTCATCGGCGGCAGCTCGCCGATGACGCTGCCGCCGTATGTCGAATGCGCGAAGCGACGCTTCGCGCCGCTCGACGAGCGCGCGTTGTGCGAAGCCTCGCTCGCCGCGTTGCAGCGCCACCTGCGGCGCCTGCCGGTCGTCGATCCGATCGCGGCGTTCCGCCGGCAGTTGCAGACGGACGCGCGGATCCTCGCGGAAGCACCGCTCGAACGCTTCCATGCGTATTCGTTCAATTCAGTGCGGCAGCTCGGCGCGAATTTCGAACTGTTCGGCCACTATGCGCGCTGGCTGCAGGCGAGCGGCTGCACCGGGCCGTTCGCCGAGATCCGCGCCGCGTGCGATCGCATCGCGTCCGAAGCGATGGTGCTCGAATTTCGGCTCGCGCGCGCGTGCGCGCGCGGCAAGGAAGAACGCGGCGATTCGACGCTCGAAGCGATCGAGGCAGCGTACGCCGACCTCGTCGCGTGCGCGCGGCAGATCGGCGCGCCGCTGCGGCACGTGACGCCCGTGCGCGCCGACACGGCGCTCGTGCCGGCCATGCGGTGACGCGCGCGCGCCCCCAGCCCGCGTGGTCGATGCTGGCGACGGCCGCGGGCGCCGCGCGGGCGCCGCGCGACCTTCCGGCCGACCATGACGGCTGGATCGCGGCGCCGGTGCCCGGCACGGTCGCGCAGGCGCTCGCGCTGGCTGGCCGGCTCGACGAAGCCGCGTCGCTCGACGAGCGCGACCACTGGTACCGACTCGAGCTGCGCGGGCGCGGGCCGCGCATCTTGCGCTTTCACGGCCTCGCGACGCTCGCGCAGGCCTGGCTCGACGACACGCCGATCCTCCGCTCCGACAGCATGTTCGTCGCGCACGACGTGCCCGTGGCGCTCGACGGCACGCACCGGCTGACCGTCTGTTTCCGCGCGCTCGCGCCGCACCTGCGCGACGCGCGCGCGCCGCGCCGCGCGCGCTGGCGTACGCGGCTCGCCGAACCGGCCACGCTGCGCACGATCCGCACGTCGCTGTTCGGGCATATGCCCGGTTGGTTTCCGCCGTATGTGCCCACCGGCCCGTGGCGGCCCGTCGACGTGCTCGATCCGGCCAACGGGCCCGTTCTCACCGATTGCAAACTGCATGCGCGCGTCGAAGGCGACACGGGCTGGCTCGATGCGGAACTGACGTTCGCCGCGCCGCTGCCGGACATGTTCGCGGCGCGGCTGTCGTGCGGCGAACATCACGCGACGCTCGAACGGGCCGGCGCGGACCGGCTGCGCACGAGCGTCGCGATACCGAACGTGCGCCGCTGGTGGCCGCATACGCACGGCGAACCGGCGCTCTACGAGATCGCGCTGCATATCGGCGATGCACGCCGGTCGCTGGGCTCGACGGGGTTTCGCACGATCGACGTCGACTCCTGCGCCGACGGCAAGGGTTTCGGACTGCGCATCAACGGCGTGCCCGTATTCGCGCGCGGCGCCTGCTGGAGCAGCGCCGCGCCGCTCGCGCTGCACGCGGACGACGCGACCTACGGCCGCCTGCTGGGGCTCGCGCGCGACGCCGGCTTCAACATGATCCGAGTCGGCGGCACGATGACCTACGAGGCCGACGCGTTCCACGCATGGTGCGACCGGCTCGGGCTGCTGGTCTGGCAGGACTTCGGTTTCGCGAACTTCGATTACGCGCTCGACGATCCCGCGTTCGCGGCCAACGTCGATCGCGAAGCGAGCCAGTTCCTCTCGCGTCACGGCGCTTCGCCGTCGCTTGCGGTGCTGTGCGGCGGCAGCGAGATCGCGCAGCAGGCCGCGATGTCGGGACTCGGGCCGAAGCAGCGCTTCCTCGAGCTGACGGCCGACCGGCTGGCCGGCCACGCGGCCGCGCACCGCCCCGATGTCCCGTACGTGCCCGACTCGCCCGACGGCGGCGTACTTCCGTTCGTGCCGCGCGAACGCGTGTCGCACTACTACGGCGTCGGCGCGTACCTGCGCCCGCTTGACGACGCGCGCCGCGCGGACGTGCGCTTTGCGAGCGAATGCCTCGCGTTCGCGAACGTGCCGTGCGATGCGACGCTCGCGGAACTCGGCTGGCCGGGCGTGCACGAACCGCGCTGGAAGGCGGCCGTGCCACGCGACCCCGGCACGTCGTGGGACTTCGACGATATTCGCGACCATTACCTGCAGACGCTGTACGACGTCGCGCCCGACCGGCTGCGGCGCGAGGACCCGGCACGCTATGTCGAGCTGTCGCGTGCGGTGATCGCGGACGTGATGCGCGAGACGTTTTCCGAATGGCGGCGCACCGGTTCGCGTTGCGCGGGCGCGCTCGTGTGGCAGTTCCAGGATGTGATGCCGGGCGCCGGATGGGGCGTGATCGACGCTGCGCACCGGCCGAAATCGGCGTGGTATGCGCTGCGTCAGGTGCTGCAGCCGATCCAGGTGCTGCTCGTCGACGAAGGCTTGAACGGGCTCGACGTGCATGTGATCAACGAGCGCCCGGCTCCGCTGTCGGCCACGATCGAGCTGGTCGCGCTGCGCGACGGCCGCACGCCGGTCGCACGGGCCGGCTCCCCGGTGCGGATCGCCGCGCACGACACGGTACGGCTCGGCTCGGCCGAACTGCTCGGCCGCTTCTTCGACTGGACCTACGCGTACCGCTTCGGCCCCTGCGAACACGATACGGTCGTCGCGACGCTGCGCGCCGACGACGGCACGCTGCTGTCGCAGGCGTTCCATTTTCCGTCCCGCACGCATCCGGCCGTGCTGGTGCGTCGCGAACCCGGAATCGAGGCATGCGTGTCGCGCACCGGCGCGACGTGGCACGTCGACATCGACACGCGACACGTCGTTCGCCACGTGCAGATCGACGCGCCGGGTTTCGTGCCGAGCGACGACTGGTTCCATCTCGCGCCCGGCACGCCGGCGCGCATCGCGCTCATTCCATTGCGGACCGACGGGAAGCCCGCGGTGGAGGACGACAACGTGCCGCCCACGGTCGAAATCCGGGCCGTCAACGCCGCGCGCGCGGTGCGCGCCACGCAGGCCGGCTGACACGACGCTCGCGACCGGCGCGAGCGTCATGCTGCCGCGTATCAGTCGGACGAGCCCGTTCCGCGCGGTCGCTCGATGCCGTACGCCTCCATCCAGCGATACAGCGTCGCGCGCGACACGCCGAGCTCGCGCGCCGACGCGGCGACGCGCCCGCGCGTCCGCAATAACGCGGTTTCGATCGCCTCGCGTTCGATCGACTTGCGGATGTCGGCGACCGACGGCGACGCCGCATCGAGACAGTATTCGAGCTCGAGATCCTGCGCGGTGATCAGGCGCCCCTCCGTCATCACGACCGCACGGCGCACCCGATTGATCAGCTCGCGGACATTGCCCGGCCAGTCGTGCTTGTAGAGCGCCGTGATCGCATCCGTCGAAAACCCGCGCACGCGATGGCGCGCATCGCCGCGGAAGCGTTCGAGCATGTGGTGCGCGAGCAGTTCGATATCCTTGCCACGCGCGCGCAGCGGCGGCTGGTCGATGCGCATCACGCACAGCCGGTGGAACAGGTCGGCGCGGAAACGCCCTTCCTCCATCGCATCGCGCAGGTCGACGTGCGTCGCCGACACGATCCGGACATCGACCGGCACCGGATCGCTGCCGCCAAGACGATGGATCGAACGTTCCTGCAGAAACCGCAGCAGGCTCGCCTGGCTTT
The DNA here is from genome assembly GCF_002223255.1 of Burkholderia sp. AU17457. NCBI lineage: Bacteria > Pseudomonadati > Pseudomonadota > Betaproteobacteria > Burkholderiales > Burkholderiaceae > Burkholderia > Burkholderia sp. AU17457. Next base: position 931,783 of record NZ_NKFB01000005.1, on the reverse strand, counting down.
CATGCGGCAGGTCGCCGATTTCGTCGAGCAGCAGCGTGCCGCCGTTCGCGGCCTCGACGTAGCCGATCTTGCGCGCGTTCGCGCCGGTAAACGCGCCGCGCTCATAGCCGAACAGTTCGGATTGCAACAGATGCGGCGGAATCGCGCCGCAGTTGACCGCGACGAACGGGCCATTGCGTCGCTCCGAATGACGGTGGATCGCGACGGCCGTAAGCTCCTTGCCGGTTCCCGTTTCGCCGAACACGAACACCGGTGCGTCGGTGCGCGCGAAACGCCGCACCGTATCGAACAGCCGCAACATCGCGCTGCAGGTGCCGACGATGCCCTTTTCCTCCGATTCGAGCTGTTCGCGATCGCGCGCGAAGAGGCACTCCATGCCGTAGGCATGGCCGACCGTATCGGCGATCCGCTGGTGCGACGCCGGCAGCGTGACGTAGTCGAAGCAGTAGTCGCGCAGCAGCGCGCGCACGTTCGGCGAGGCCGTCTGGCCGACGTCCACGAGCGCCACCCAGACGACGTCGCGCATCGACGCGCAGGTCGACGCGATGCTGCCGATCGCATCGGCATGGCCGCCGCTCAGGTCGAGAATGCCGCAGGTAATTTCGCCCGACGTGTCGCGCAGCTCGTTCGCATGCGCGACGACCGTCACTTTCCAGTCGCGACGCGACAATTCCTTTCGCAGCATCACGGACGGCGACTGCGTCCAGTAAATCAGCGGACGCTGCCCGTTACCGCTCCCCGCGCCGGCGCTCTTATCGCGCGTTATTGGCATATTCATAACGAACCGTCACTCTCTGCACTCCGCGAACCGTTCGCGTGCGCTGCGGCCGGCGGCGCATGGCCGCCCTTCCGCGCTGCGTTTCCGCAGCTTTGGCGAAGATCGAAACTGCACACGGCGAAAACCCCCGGAGGTCGAGCCGGATGTCATCCGGCCTCGTTGTCATCAAACTCGAACGGAATGCGCGGCTGCGGGAGCCATGACATTCCGGCTTTGAAGCGATCCGCCGTCAGGCGGGGCACGCCGGCAAACGGAAATTCCTTCCGCATGTGCGTCGCGTCGTACACGACACTCGCGCCCGATGCTGAACCGGAGGGCCGCCAAACCGCGCCCGGATCGACCGCCCCATTTCATCCGCACCTGAATCTACACCCCGTTTCGAGATGACCTTGTTACCAAAAGATAATCCTGAATCAGTCGGTTACGCTGCCCGTGACCCCGCGCTGCGCGCTTTTGACCACTGAGATTTGATTATCTCCGACCATTCCCGTCAATCAGTGGCAAATACTACTTTTCCGCAACATTGATACTAACGATTACCTGCGATTTTCACCGAAATCTCCCCAAAGTGCGTGGGACCGCGCGCGCGGCCCACATAATCGCGCTGGCCGGACGGCCGCCGCATCGCATTGCGCCGGCGCGCGGGCCGCCCGGCCGTTACACGTCGTAATCTCCGGCATCGCGCCGCGCAGCACCTTTTCGCGAGTTCCGGCCGACGGGCGCGGCCGGGCCTCGGACGCCCGCCCGTGTGCCGTGCGGTGCAACATGACGGCCCTGCCGGCGCGATCGCCCACCGCGCACGCGTTGGCCGGAGCAGACGCACCGGCAGATCACCACGGCGGTGCAGGCGCGCGATCGGCCGGTCGCGAACGACCGCAATCGTCGGTCCCGCCTCCGGGTGACTTGTTTGCGCGCGATATCGGCCGGCCACGCTTCATTGCAGGCCGCCACGACGAAGCAATTATGAAAAGGCACCGGCCCCGACGGTGTGTGCTACCGCACATTGCGACGCTCCCGTAACGCGCACGTCGCGTCGTATCCCGCGCCGTGCATGCGAATCCGGAGCGTGAGTACGCTTTCGAACAGACTGCCGCACCATGCATCCGGATGATGAAGATCGCCGCGCCGCACGGAACGACCTCGTCCGTGCGGCGCGGCGTGCCGAAGGCATCACGCGAGGACAGCATCATGGAATGGCATTGTTGTGAATTCGAACACCTGAGCGCCGTCGATCTCTATGCAATCCTGCGCGCGCGCAACGCCGTGCTGGTGGTCGAGGATGCGCACACGCATCTCGACATCGACGGCAAGGACGCGGGCGCGTTGCACGTCTACGCGAGCGTGCGCAACGGCGACACCACGGAAGTCGCCGCGTACGCGCGCATCCTGCCCGGCGACGACATCGATCCGGACGTCGTGATCGACAAGGTGCTGACGAGCGAAAGCTGCCGCGACGACGACACGCTCGAACGCTTGATCGGGCGCGCGCTCACCGCCGCGCAGGCCGCATGGCCGGACACCGCGGTGCGCACGCACGTCCCCGCGCCGCGTCAGGCGTTCTACAAACAGTTCGGATTCCGCAAGGCGTACGGCCCGTATCTCGAACAGGGTGCGCCGTTCGTCGGCCTGGTACGGTCGGCCGACCGTGCAGCCGGCGCACTGCGTCAGCTGCTGTCGCGAGCTGTTTCGGTCTCGCGCAACGACGACACACGCGCCGACGGCCGCGTGCGCACCCGACTACCCGTCGACACCGGAGCGAACCGATGACCCCCACCCTTCGCCCCGTTCCCGAACCCGATCTGCCGAGCATCCTGCCGGTGATTCTGGCCGGCGGCTCCGGCACGCGGCTGTGGCCGCTGTCGCGCGAGCAGTATCCGAAGCAACTGATCGAGCTGGTCTCGAACGAGTCGCCGCTGTCGGCGACGGCGCGCCGCCTGAACGGCATCGCGAACGCGTCGCTCGGCGACACGCTGCTGCTCGTCTGCGGCGAACAGCATCGCTTCATGAGCGCCGAGCAGGTGCACGGCCGCTCGGCGCCCGCCCGCATCCTGCTGGAGCCGGCCGCGCGCAACACCGCGCCCGCGCTGACGCTGGCCGCGCTCGACGCCAGCGCGCTCGCGGACGACCCCGTGCTCGCCGTGATGCCGGCCGATCACGTGATCGTCGATGTCGGCGCGTTCCAGGACGCGATCGCACGCGCGGCGCGCTATGCGCAGGAAGGCGCGATCGTCACGCTCGGCGTGCTGCCGCGCCGCGCGGAGACGGGCTACGGCTACATCCAGGTCGGCGAGCCGCGCTCGGGCCGCCACGGCAGCCAGGGCGGCTACGCGATCGGGCGTTTCGTCGAAAAACCCGATGCGGCGCTCGCCGAACGCTATCTGCAATCGGGCGATTACTGGTGGAACAGCGGGATCTTCGTCACGCGCGCATCGGTCTGGCTGAAGGCGATCGGCGCGCTCGCGCCGGACATCCACGCCGCCTGCGAGAACGCATGGCGCGCGGGCGTCGCCGACGATCCGTTCTTCCGGATCGATGCGGCGGCCTTTGACGCGTGCCCGTCGGATTCGATCGACTATGCGGTGATGGAGCGCCTCGCGCAACACGGCGAGCTCGGCATCGAAGGCATCGTGGTGCCGCTCGCGGCCGGCTGGTCGGACGTCGGCACGTGGGATGCGATCTGGGAAATCATGCCGAAGGACGATCAGGGCAACGTCGCGCGCGGGCCGATCGTGTTCGAGGATACGCAGGACAGCCTCGTGCGCTCGGAAGGCCGCCTCATCGCGTGCGTCGGGATGAAGGACGTCGTCGTGATCGAGACGGCCGATGCGGTGCTGGTCGCGAACAAGCACGACGTGCAGCGCGTGAAGAACATCGTCGCGCGCCTGAAGACCGACCAGCGCCCGCAGGCGAGCGAGCACCGCAAGGTGCAACGGCCGTGGGGCCATTACGATTCGATCGATTTCGGCGAGCGCTTCCAGGTGAAGCGGATCGTCGTCGAACCCGGCAGGCAGCTGTCGCTGCAGATGCATTATCACCGTGCCGAGCACTGGATCGTCGTGCGCGGCACCGCGAAGGTCACGCGCGGCGCCGAGACCTTCCTGCTGTGCGAGAACGAATCGACGTATATCGCCGTCGGCGAAGTGCATCGACTCGAGAATCCCGGTCGGATTCCGCTGGAAATCATCGAGGTGCAATCGGGCAACTATCTCGGCGAGGACGATATCGTGCGGTTCGACGATCAGTATGGGCGGGCAGTCGTCGGGACGGCTCAGTCATCGACAAGGGCGGCTTCCGCGCAGCCCACGCCGGTCGTACCGCTCTCGGCCGGCGAACCGGGCTAACCGGACGAGCGTCGGGAGGAAGCGGCGGAACGCGATGCCGTTCGACCGGTGCATGGGAATCGCGCCGGCGCGTTGGCGGCGCACCGCATGCACGATCAATCGATGCCGCGTTGGGACCAGCGCACCCGTCTGACGGATTCGCGCACGCGCGGCAGGAGCGACGTATCGGCGCCGAGGGCATCGGGCGCGCCCGGCCGGGACAGGCGCGCGCGCGCGCACGGAGCGCCTTTTGCGCGATTGCTCGCGGACGCGCTCGCGGCCGCGCCGGCTGCGCAATCCGGTTCAGGCCCGACCCGCACCGGCATGCCGCCGATTCCCGACAGCTGATTGTCCGCCAGCCGTACGTCCGACACGTTGCCCCACAACCGAATGCCATCGAATCGTGCATTCGAAACGCGATTGCCGATCACGGTCACCCGCGACACCGAACCGGACCACGTGCTGACCTCGATCGCCCCTTGCTGCGTGAGCGGACGCAAATCGGTCCGGCCTGTCGCCGTCTGGATATCGGCAATCACGTTGCGCTCGACCCGGACGTCAGACGAGCCGACAGTGCGATTGCTGTCTTCCTGCGCGACGAGAATCCCGGCGCTGACCTGCACGTTGCGCACGATGTTGTTTGAAATCGTAACGTTCGCGCCGCCGACGACGGTGATGCCGCGGCCCCACGGGTTGCCCTCCAGCGAGTTGCCGGTAATCATCACGTTGCGGGTCAGCACGCCTTCCGCCTGGTAGCTCACGACGGCGATCATGTCGTCGCCGGTTCCACGCACGACGTTGCCCTGCACCAGCACGTTGTGCGAGCCGTGCGTCATGTGAATGCCGTCCGCCAGCGTCGACAGCACCTCGTTGCCGACGATCGCGACATCCGCGCCGCCGAACACGAAAATGCCGGCCCCTGCGCCACCGTCGACGATGTTGTCGAGCACCTGCACGTCGCGCCCCGTGACCTCGATCTTCGTCGACTCCGGCGTCGTGAGACGCGTGGTGCCGGTTCCCGTGAGCCGGAACCCGACGAGCGTCGTACCGTCGCCGCGCAACTCGATCGTCTGATCGTTCGGCGCTGTCGCGATCAGCGTCGCGCCGAATCCCGACAGCACCACACGTGCCTGTCGCACGACGAGCGACCGGCTGACGACATACCGCCCCGGTGCGAATACGAGCCGTTGCCCCGGCCGCAGCGCGTCAAGCTCACGTTGCAGCGCGTCGCCCTGATCGGCCCCGGCGGGATCCGGACGCACGTACGCGTCCGGTACGGGCGCATCAAGTGCGGCCGGCCGGGTCGCGGAGGTCGCGGGCGCGGCGAGTTCCGGCCACGATAGCGCGCCCGCCATGCACATGCCGGCGACCACAATGCGCAACAGGCGTTGCAACTCATGCATATCGTATCGTTTCCCTGGCAAGTCTTCGTGCGCGCCGAACCGCATGCATTGAAGGCCGACTGCATGGCGTGTCCGCCAAGCCGACGAAAGCGGCGACGCTCCAACGTTGATTAGATCACGGGCTCCGAACGGCGTCGGTGCGTCATCAGACCAAGCGCCCCGGCACCGCATCGACGACGCGACATTCCACGCGCGCGCGAATTCCCGAACGGTAGGCTCGCGAACTGTGCGCAGCCGCGCGATCCGTATCATGAGCCCGATCGTCCGCGCGCCGCCCGTCCGACTTCAGCACATGACCGACCTGACCATCGCAATCTGCAACTACAACCACGGCAAGTACCTGCGCGACGCGATCGACTCGGCACTCGCGCAGACCGCGCACGGCGTCCGCGTTCTGATCGTCGATGACGGGTCCACCGACGATTCGCGCGACATCATTCGCTCGTATGGCGAGCGCATTGCCGCGGTGTTCCAGGAGAATCGCGGTCAGGTTGCCGCGTACAACCGGGCGCTGGAACATGTCACGTCGCGCTACGTCATCCTGCTCGACGCGGACGACCTGCTCTATGCCGACGCCGCGGCACGCGTGCTCGCCGCGTTCGCATCCGGCGATTTCGTGAAGGTCCATTTCCGGCTCGACGTGATCGCGCACGACGGCGCGCGAACCGGCGCGAGCGTCCCGCAGTCGGTAGTCGATACGGATTGCGGTCGCCTGTTGCGCGCGGGCTGGCTGTACCCGTCGCCGCCTGCATCGGGCAATGCGTATCAGGTCGCTGCGCTCAAACGCATCTTTCCGGTGCCCGTCACTGCCGACAATCTGCATGGCGCCGATTTCTACGCGATCTACGGCATCGCGCTGCTCGGTGCCGTCCACATGATCGATGCGACGCTCGGCGGCTATCGCATGCACCAGCCGTCGAACGCAAGCGCGGCCGACGGCCCGGCCCTCGCGCTCGCCAACTCGGAAGACGCGGCAACCGGTGCACTGAAGGCCGAACGCCGCTGGTCGATCCTGCGCACGCTCGCCGGCACGCGGTTGCGGGAAACGCTGCCGATGGCCCCACTCGACTTCGCCATCGAGAAGGCACGCTTCGCGAGCACGCTGTATCGCGCGCCGCTGGCGCGGCGCTGGCGCTGGTTCCTGTGCGAATCGGGGCGCTACTGGCACACCGTGCTGCGCAACCCGTTCTGGCGCCCGGCCAAGAAGGCGGCGGTCACCGTGTTGTCGCTCGCGTGCTTGCTGCCATCGTCAACGCTGAGCAATCGCGCGATCCGCTATCTGTCCAATCCGCTCGCTCGCGTTCGCAAGTCGCCCGCCCCACGCGCCGGCGTGCGATGAATACCATCCGAGCGCGACCGCGGCTGCCGATTCGCTTGTTCGGTTAGCCATCGCACCGAGTGCGTGCGGCATGCGCTCCACAATGGTCCTCACCAGTTGATGCATGCGTGGCGGTAGATATCGCGGTCGCGTGGCGTGTTCGCGCGACCATGCACGATGGACGGGAAGCAATGGCGGCGATGATCACGCATCAATCAATCAGGAATACGTAATGCATCGGACGTCCGGTTTGCGTGACTCGCCGACGGATTGACGATACGCCGCCCCCATCGTCGCACTGGGTAACGAACAGCGCGACCGAATCGACAGACCGAGAGATGACCCAAGAAAAGATCGTTCATATTGCCGAAGCATTCGGCGGCGGCGTGCTGTCGATGCTCACCTATCTCGCCAATCATGCGGCCGCGGCCGGCGTCGACGTGACGGTGCTGCACTCGATCCGGCCGGAAACGCCGACCGATTTCTCGACGCTGTTCCGGCCCGACGTGAAGCTGGTCCACGTCGACATGGTGCGCGAGGTCAACGTCCGGCAGGATCTGCAGAGCGTGCATGCCCTCGTCCGCAACCTGCGCGACTGCAAGCCGACCGCGATTCATCTGCACTCGTCGAAGGCCGGTGTGCTGGGACGCATCGCTGCCCGGATCGCCACCCCGAATGCAACGGTCCTCTACTCGCCGCACGGCCTGTCATTCCTGCGCTGCGACGTGTCGCCCATCAAGCAGTTCGCTTATCTGAGCTTCGAGCGCATCGCGGCGCGCATCGGCGGCACCATTGTCGCGTGCTCGGGCAGCGAGCTCGGCGAGATCAACGGAAAAGTCAGGCCGAGATCGGCGGTCCTGGTGGAAAACGGCGTGAACGTCGCGGAGATTCCGGCCCGCCGTACGCGCGACGACCACAAGATCGTGATCGGGATGAGCGGCCGCGCGTCGTTCCAGAAGAATCATGAAGCATTCGTGCGACTCGCCGACACGTTGCACGGCGCCGGCGTCGAGTTTCTGTGGATCGGCGGCAACGCGGCCGAGATCCCGGATTCCGCCGCGCGCGAGGCCGTCGCATGCAGCGGCTGGGTGACCCGCGAGCGCGCGCTGGCGTTGACGTCGGAACTCGACATCTATGTCCAGACCTCGCGCTGGGAAGGCATGCCGGTCGCGCTGATCGAAGCGCAGGTTGCCGGAATCCCGGCCGTGGTGACGAACGTCGTCGGCAATCGCGACGTGGTGATTCACGGTGTGACGGGCTATGTCGCGTCAACCCCCGACGAGATGGTCGAGTACGTGACCGCCCTCCGAGACGATCGCCAGCTTCGCGAGCAGATGGGCCAGGCTGCGCGAAATCGCGCCATTCAGCGATTTTCGATGAGCGCGATCTTCCGGCAATGGCATGCGCTTTACGGACTCGGCACCGACGAGCCGCGCGTCGACACGCGCGACTTCAAGCCGGTTGCAGCGGATCACGTCAAAGCCTGATTTCGATATCCCCTTATGGACATGATCTCGTTCAAGAAACCGAAGCCACTCGTATACAACGGCCGATTCACCACGCAGAAGACAACCGGGGTGCAACGCGTCGCACGCGAGCTGATCGCCGCACTGGTCAAGTTTCAGCCGCAGGATCCGGTAACCGTGCTGGTGCCTCCGCAACCGGGCATCGAGGTAAGCGGAGCGAAGACGGTCAAAGTCGGCTTTTACAAGGGCGTGGTCTGGGAGCAACTGGTCCTCCCGTTGTTCGCGCGCCGCGGCCGCATCGTCAATCTCAGCAATTCGGCATCCATTTTCATCGGCAACCAGATCATCTACATGCATGACGCGGCCGTGTTCGACACCCCCGCGCATTTCTCGCGCCCGTTTCGCGTGTGGTACCGGATCATGTTCTGGATCCTGGCGCGCACCTCCGTCTGCGTGCTGACCAACTCCTATTTCTCGCGGGATCGCCTCGCGCATCACTGCGGGGTTGCCGCGGAGAAGATCAGCGTCGTACCGCTCGGTGCGGATCATCTCGACACCCTGGAACCGGACACCAGCGTGCTCGACCAGCATGCGCTGACACCGAACCGGTTCGTGCTCGCGGTCAGCAGCATGAATCCCACCAAGAACTTCGGCCGGCTGATCGCGGCGTTCAGGCAGATCAACGATCCGTCGGTCGATCTCGTCATCGTCGGGATGCAGAACACCATCGTGTTCGGCCAGCAGGACCTCATGCCGGCGGCGGAACCGAACATCAAGTACGTCGGCTATATCAGCGACGAACAATTGAAGGCGCTGTATCAGAACGCCGCATGCTTCCTGTATCCGTCGATCTACGAAGGCTTCGGCATACCGCCTCTCGAGGCGATGCGCTACGGCTGCCCCGTGGTGGTCGGCAAATCGGCGGCCCTGCCGGAAGTCTGTGCCGATGCGGCGCTGTACTGCGATCCGTACTCGCAGGACGACATCGCGCGGAAATTGCGGAGCCTGCTCGATTCCGACGCACTCAGGGCCGAACTCAAACGCAGGGGAAGCCTGCACGCGGAGAAGTATCGCTGGAGCCGAAGCGCCGAGATGATGAAGGCCATATTCGAGGGGCTGTAGGCCATCCGTCGGGTTGCACGACGATCCACTGTCGCCCACCGCACTGTCCTGCGCACGGGCCCGCCATACAGTGAACGACTGTCCGATTTCTCGGCGGTGCGGAACCTGACGGGCCGGCCGCCCCTTCATCATGACTGCTCGCGAAACCAGCCTCGATGTCGCCCGCGGCGCGGGAATCATTCTTGTCGTATACGGACACGTGCTGCGCGGTGCCGTTTCCGCCGACCTTGTGCCGGCAGGCGCGGCCGACACGGCATTCGCGTGGAACGACTACGTGATCTACACGTTCCACATGCCGTTGTTCTTCTTCCTGTCCGGCCTGCACGTCTGCAGCTCGCTGCGCCGGGCGCCGCACGGTTTCTTGTGGTCGAAGATCAGGACGATCGTGTATCCGTACCTGTTGTGGTCGATTGCGCAGGGCGCCGTGCAGATTGCAATGGCATCGCACGGCACCAATCATCCGTTCACGCTGGACGACCTGCTGGCGATCGGCTGGCGACCGTTCGCACAGTTCTGGTTCCTGTACGCGCTGATGCTCTGCATGCTCGGCATCCGGGCTTTCGCGGCGGCCGTGCCGGATGCGACACGTTCGCCCATGCCGTCGCGGGCGCGCGGCTGGCTCGCCGGATACGCGGTGCTCGGGCTGGTGCTCGGCGCGGCGACGCGGTGGGGCATCCTGTCGATCACGCTGATGAACGCACCATTCTTCGTGGCGGGCGTCCTTGCGTCGCAGGCATTGCCCGGCTGGCTCGCGCGCAACAGCGGGCCAACCGCATGCGCCGCCACGGCAACGGCCTTCGTCGCGGCGGTCGTATTCGCGCACGGCTTCGGTAGCGCGACGAGCATCTGGGCGCTTCCCGCTGCGTTCTCGGGCATCGCGCTGGCGCTGCAACTCGCGCATCGGTATGCGTCACAGCCGGCACGCGCGGCATGGCTGGCGGCGATCGGTTGCGCATCGATGCCGATCTACCTGACCCATATCTTCGCGATGGCGGCCGTACGGATCGTGCTGATACGCGCCGGCGTCACCGATCTCGCGGCACACCTCGTACTCGGCACGCTGGCCGGTGTCGCGATCCCGATCGCCGTCTATCTGGTCGCATTGCGGACAGGGGTCGCGCACATTGCCGGTTTCCCGTCGTGGCCAGGACGCGACACGGCGTCACGAACGCGCACCGCATGAGCTTCAGGGTCATCCTGAGGCCGGACGCCCTGTGCGTTGCTAGGCCGTTGCACTGCCGTCGCGCCCGTTCGTTTCCGAGGTGCGCGTCCCGCGCCCGGATGCGGTACGCGTGGCGGAAGGCGCAACGCTCGCCGGCCGCTTCCCGAACCAATGGAACACGATGATCGGCAGCACGATCGGCAGGAAATTGCGTCCGCTGAACAGATTTGGCGTACGCATGATTTCCATCAATGACACGTAGAGCACCGCGTGCGCGCAACACCAGAACCCGTTGCCGCTGCGCCAGCCCGCATAGCTTCGGCCAACGATCCAGCCCAGCACGGCCGCGTCGAGCAGCCCGAACCAGCCCCATTCATAGAAGTGGACGAAGATCCCGGACGGATTGTTGAATTCCGGGTCTGCGTAGCTGTTCAGAAACAGGTTGAAGCTGTCGCTTGAATCGAACCACGGCTGGAACGCCGCGCCGATCACCGGAAAGCGCATCAGCCAGTCGAACGTGAACATCGGATGGCCCTGACCCCAGCCGAGCACGGCAAGCATCCCCGCCCCATTGTTCAGCGACGTCGAATAGTACAGGCCGAGCCGTTCAAGCGCGAAATCGAAGATGTTGTCGTAGACATTGACGTAATAGGCTTCCCACGACCGGTTGTACTCGTTCGCGATAAACAGCGCGAACAACAGCGGGATCGCCGCGTACGGCCCGAGCGTCAGCAGCCGCGCATACCGGCCGTGCAGCCGGAACCGCACGACCATCAGCGCGAGCGGCATCACCATCTCGATCAACGCGAGGCGCTCGGCGAAGAGGAAGCTGCGCAGCAGCGTCAGCACCGCGAGCACGGCCATGTAGATCTTGTAGCGGTTCAGGCCTTTCGCCGGCGTCCGGAACACGTAGAAATAGAGCGCGACGAACGGCGACGTCGCCTGCGTAAACGAGCTCAACCCGGTGATGCGACCGATCTGCTGGAGCATGTCGTACGCGGTAGCCTGTCCGTGCAGGAACTCGAGCAGCAGCGCCGGACGCGCGATGATCCCGCTCATCATCACGAGATTGCCGAACAGCGCGAGTGCAAACAGGACATCGAGCACGCGCGACGGCACCTCGACGGGCGTTTCCGGCGGCCCGCGCCGCGTCCGCGCTTCGGTCGTCGCGAGCCACGCCGTCGCCGTCACCACCATCAGGAACAGCGCGCCGGCGAACGCGTAGTAGCCGTCGAAATAGATTCGCGCAATCGACTTCTGGTCGCCCAGCAGGCTGAGCGACAGCAATCCGTACAACGGCAGGATGAACATCAGCACGAGCCGGGCCGGATCTTCCCACCAGTAGCCCGTGTAACCGCCCGCCGCACCGCGCACGCGCGCCATCCTGCGCAGCGTCGCCGGGTCTTGCCGAGGCCCGGCGGACCCAACCCCGCCCGCTCGCCGGTTCATGACGGGCGTTCCGCCCGTTGCCGCGACGCCATCATCCCCGTCAACCCGGACGTGGCCTGATGCGTGTTCGCGTCGTTGTAGCCGTAGTCGTACCGTCCCGGCGCGCCCTTGTAGTCGTTCAGGATCACGCCGCGCACGCCGATATGCGCGTGCTCGAGCCGCCGCGCGCTTTCGTCGAGTTCCGTCAACGTCGTCACGCCGCTCCGCGCGACGAGAAACACGGTGCCCGCCAGGCGCCCGAGCACCAGCGCATCGGCGACCGGGAGCAACGGCGGGCCGTCGAGCACGACCATGTCGTAGCGCGACGCGACCCGCTCGATCAGTTCGGCGAGCGCGGGCTGCAACAGCAGTTCGCCCGGATCGGGAACGACGTTGCCCATCGCGATGAAATCCAGGCCCGGTGCGACGCCGCGCTTGATTGCGTCGTCGAGCGTGTGGGTGCCCGCCACCACGTCGGACAGCCCTGGCGCGCGGCTATAGCGGAAACGGTCGTGCAGCGAGCCCTTGCGCAAGTCGGCATCGATCAGCAGGACGCGCCGTTTCGCGGCGCCAACGAGCGACGCGATGTTGGCCGCGACGAACGACTTGCCGACGCCCGTCGTCGGGCCGGAAATCAGCACGACGGGATTCGATGCGGCCGGCATCGACAGTTGCAGCGACGCCCGGAAATTGCGCAGGCTTTCGAGCGCCGCGTCCTGAGCCTCGGCCTGCGTCGCCAGCGTGCGCTGGCCGCGCCGGCGCACCTTCGACCGCAGTTCCGCTTGTGCCGCGACGGCGCTGTGCGGGACCGTCGCGAACACCGGCAAACCCGTCGCCCATTCGATTTCCTCCGCGTCGCCGATCGTGCCGACGACACGCTGCCGGGCGACCACGATCGCCGCGCCCGCCAGCAGGCCGATCATCAGCAAGCCGACCACCGCGACGCCGCGATGCGGTCCGATCGGTTGCTCGGCGACCTTCGCCGTATCGACGATCCGCACGGTGCCCGTCTTGCTGGCGCGCGCGAGGACCATCTGCTGGCGCGTATTGAGCAGGTTCGTGTACAGCGCGGTATCGACGGCCACGTCGCGCTGCAGTTGCAGCACGCCCTGCTCGACGGTCGGCAGTTGCTGGATCTGCTTGCGGGTCGTGTCGAGCGAGTGCTGCGCATCGGCGAGCTGCGCATCGACGGCCACGATGGCTGGATGCTTCGGCATGAAGCGCGTCAGCAGTTCCTCGCGCCGCTGCTGCAGCGTCTGGACACGCGTCTCGATGTCGACCGACTGTTGACGCAATGCCAGTGCCTCATCGCTCGTATTGACCGTCCCGTGCGAGGCACGGAATGCGTTGAAGCGGCTCTCCGCCGCTTCCAGCTGCGCCTTCAGTTGCGGCAGCTGGCCGTCCATGTATCGGATCAGCTTGTCGGCCGCCTCGGACTTGCGCTGCGTGTTCTGCGCCAGATACGCCTCCCCGATCGCGTTCAGCACACGGCTGTCGTGCACGGGATCAATGCCGTCGAGCGTCACGCCGATCATGTTCGACTGCTTGCCGCGCTCCGAGATCAGCGCGTTCTTCTGCAGCCACGTCGTCGCCTCTTCGTCGCTGTAGCGCGTCAGGTCGAAGCGTGCGCCGGGCTGGCCGGCCACGTCGCGCACGAACACGTCGATCGGCCCCTGCGGCGTCTCGATGTGCAGCGGCTGGCCGATGCGGCCCTGCCATACCGGTCCTTTCCGGCCGAAAAAGCCCGTGCGCTGCAGCGTGTACGCGCCGTCGTCACCGAGGGTCAGCGCGAAACGCTTGCCGAGCAGGCGCTTGGGCACGTCGAAGGTCGGCACGTCGATGCGCTCGGTGCCATACACATATCCCCCCGGCAGCGGCGACGACAGCCCGTCGGCCGCGTTCACGAAGCGCCAGCCGATCAGCGGCAGGTAATGCGGCCGTGCGTCGAGGGCGAGGTTCGTGCTCTGGATCGCGCGGTCGAGCACCGCACGGGATTTGAGCACCTCGATCTCGGTCGATGCATCGGTCTTCAGATCGAACACCGACGACGGATCGCCGGGCGGCGACGTCTGCTTCGAATCGGTCTGGCTTTGCTCGACCTGGAACAGGATGTCGGAGCGGTAAACGGGGGCCGCGAACAGCGCATACAGACCGCCCGCGAGCGCACCCGCGAGCGCCGTGCAAACGATCAGTCGCCGGCCGCCATACAGCATGCTCCAGTAGCGGCGCACCGGATAGGACGGCCGCAGAATGCGCCCGCTGTGCGGGTCAGGCAGGGTCGAAGTGTTCATGCAGCATCAGTCCCGTATGGCGCGACGTACGGTCGCGGTCACGAAATTCGCCTCGGGCATCACGGCGAAATGGCTTTCGCCGTCAGCGCACCTTGCGCGGACGACGGAATCAGCAGGTTCACGACGCGGCTCCAGCGCACCAGCGATGACGCATCGACGAACACGACGTCGCGCCGCTCGAGCGGAAACTGGTCGGCGAGCGCGAACGACGCGGGCGAGCTGCCGTCGAGGTGGTACACCCGCGGGCGGTTGTCGGGGCCGCGGCGCACGACGAACACCTGGCGCGCGTCCGACGTGTACTGACTCACGCCACCCGTGTCGCCGAGCGCTTCGCCGAGGCTCATCCGCCCGTCGGTCAACGTCAGCGTCGCGGGCCGCGATACCTCGCCGAGCACGAATACCTTCGCGTCGCTCGCCGCGCGCACGCGCACGAGATCGCCGTCGCGCAACAGGATGTTCGACGGGTTCACGCCCGCGGCGATCAGTGCCGGCAGGCTCACGTTCACGGTCGTGTCGCCGCGCGTCACCGAAACCTGCGAGCGATCCGCCGTCGGCGTAAAACCGCCCGCGCGGTCGATCGCCTCGGGCAGCGTCATCGGCATGTCGTTGACGATCTGCAGACCCGGCGTGCGCACTTCGCCGTCGAGATAGACCCGCTTGCTGCGGTAGCTCTGCACGCGCAGCGCGAGCTGCGGCTTGCGCACGTATTCTCCGAGCCGCTTCGTCAGCAGCGCGCGCGCCTGTGCCTCGGTCAATCCCGCCACGTGCACGAGGCCGGCGTACGCAAACTGGACGTTGCCGGTCGCATCGACCGTATAGCCCGTCGCGACCGAGCTCGCGCCGACCCCGTCGCCGCCGCCGACCGTCTGCGTCGTCGGCAGGTTCAATTCGGGGTGGTCCCATACGATGATGCTCAGCACGTCGCCGGGGCCGATCGTGTACGGCGTCGGCTTGCCGAACAGTTGGCGGATCTCCGCGTCGACGTTGGCCGGCCGTCCCGCATGGTGCTGCGCGACGAATGCCGGCGTGATCTCGATCAGATCCTCGCTCGACACGTTCTGCACGCCGTCGAGGCCGCCCGAACCCGATGCGTCGGCGCTCACGCGCGCATTCGCGTCGCGCTCCGCCGGCGCGCGGTAAGTCATGCCGGGCGACAGCGCACATGCGCTCAGCGCGCATGCGGCCGCCACGATCGCCATGCGCGACAGCCACGGCGCGCGACGGGCGCCAGGCCGCGGCGTGCCGCGCGTCGATTCCGGTTGCGTGGTGATTGACATGGTGCTCTTCCAAAACTGTGCGGTAACCCGCCGAACGCGGCGAATTCCGGCATTACGCTTGCCCAGCGCGGCTTGCATTGCAGCTTGCATGCCGCACCGGCCTCTTCACCGCACGTCACTCCGTACGATCCGTCATGAACTTTTCTTCATCGCTTGCGCCCTTCGTCTGCATCGTGTCGACCGGCTTCGTCTGTGCCGCCGGCGCCCAAACGCTGCCCGGCAGTCCTGCCGACACACCGCCCTTCGCGTCGTCGACGCTCGTTGCGCCGGTGCCGCCACAACGCTCGGCGCAAGCCGTCGGCCCGAGTGCGGCCGCCGAACCCGTTGCGACAGCGTCCGCGGCTGCATCCGGGGCGACAGCACCCGCGATCGCCGGTTCAGCCGCGAGCGCCGCCGTCCAGCCCGACACGCGGGCCCGCGTCACGTTGCGCCGGCCGCTCGTGCCGGCGCGGCCACATCGCGCGCAGGTCGCCAATGCACCCGCCGACGACGTATGGCGCAGCGACACGTTGTACGCATCGCCCTACGCGAAATCACCCTATGCGGAGCCGGGCGATCGGGACTGACCCATCCCGGCCGGTCATGCCGCGGCATGACCGTGCATGCATCGATAAGCGATTGGACACTACGGCGAACGGCGCGTCTGTGAGCGACCCCACCGAACGTCGATCTTCATACGAAGCGGGGATCGCGCCCCAAAGCGCCGACGCATGCGGCACGGCGCGCATCACGGCCTGCCGACCGACACGTTTGCGTACGATCCCGCAGCCGCTTCGTGCGCGACAGGATCGGCAACGTGCACGGCCGGCCTCGTCAAGTCGCGACCGAGCGCCTGCAAGCACCGCTCGATCACGATGTCCGTGCCGACCGCGCCGTACACCGCGTGATCGACCTGCGGCTCGAGGTGCAGCCGTACGTGTCGCGAGCACCTGAACGCATGCTCGATCGCGCCGAAGTGGCGCCGGACATCGTCGATGCCGGGATCGAGCGCGCCATATACGAGCGTCGTGCGGACATTGCGTTGCGCAAGCACGTGCATCACGCCGCGTGGGGTGCCGGCGCGCGGCTTCCAGCCGACGCGCGCGGCCGCCTCCTTCACCGGCACGCTGACTCGCGCGATCGCATTGGCGGCGACGGCGCGCACGATCGGCCGCAAATCGCGCCGTTCGCGCACGAGGCGTTTCCACTTCTGCCAGTCGCGCACCGACAGCCAGTAGCCGCGCACCGAGTTGTTCCGCTGCTTCTGCACCGCATCGAGCGAGAGCCCGGCCGGCCACACGAAGCGCGCCAGGTTTATCGCGATCACGCCGCCGAGCGACGGCGTCTTCACGGCCGCATGCAATGCCGCATAGGCGCCGGAACAGATGCCGGCCGCGACCACGTCAGGATGCCCAAGCGCACGCAGCCAGTCGGCGGCGGCCGCCACGTCGTCGCTCGACTGCGCCGAATACACGACGCGCGACTGGTCGTCGAGCGCGGCCGCCCCGCTGTCGCCGACGCCGTTCACGTCGATCCGCAGCGTCGTGACGCCGGCGCGTGCAAGCGTCCGCGCGAGGCGCACGCTGAAGCGCCCTTCGCCGCTTCGCGGATTCGTCGACGTGTTCGCGATCACGAGCGCCGGAGCGGCGGGATTCGCCGGCCCCGTCTCGGCGGGACGGCACAGTACGCCGACCAAACGGTCCGGCCCGACCGCGACGACCTGCTCGGTCATGTCGGTCATGTCGAGCGCGGCGGCCGATTCGCCGTTCCATGGTGGATCATGCCGCCACATCGGGTCGACGCCCGCGGCCGTGCGCGGCACACGTTCGCCGATCCAGCGCGCGAGCGTGTCGATGGCTGCGAGCGGCAGGCGCGAGCGCGTACCGTCCAGCATCGTCGTCGGCCATTCGCGAAACGGATCGGCCGCCACGTTCACGCCCCGCGCCAGCAGCGCATCGCGCAACGCAGGTCCGTCCTGATCGGGTTGAATCAGCAGCATCGCATCAGGCAGCCTCGGGGCATCGCGCACGACGTCGCACAGATCGACCGCCTTCAGCGCAGCGACGAAATCGTCCGGAAAGCGGTGCCCGAGCACGTTCATGCAGGGCTCGTCACGATGCGCGATGCGAATCGCGGGCGACGTGACGTCGAGCCACTGGCGATGCACGAACGACAGCTCGCGAAGGTAAGCGCGTCCGCGCACGACCGGCGCGAGCGCCACCAATGCGTCGACGCGCGGCGACGGGTGCCGGCCGTCCCCCGCGGCGGCCAGCATCGCGAACAGCGCGCCCGCACGAATTCCGACGAGCGTCAGCGACCCGACACCGACCTGGTCGCGCAGCAGATCGATCGCATCGTGAATGCTGCCGATGGTCGCGGCGTGCCGATCGGCGTCACGGTCATCGCCCGCGGAATCGCCGGTGCACGGATAGTTGAATCGCAACACCGTGACGCCGTCGCGGGCAAGGCGCTCGGCGATCGCCCGCATGAGCTTGTGCGTCCACGATGCCTCGTGCCCCAACGATTCGCACAGGATCACACCTTGTGTCGTCTGTCCTTCGTGCAGCCACCCCACGCAGCTGCCGAACGTAATCGGCTTCAATCGGTACTCCTCGGATCGGTATTTTTATCGGACGCGGACACGCGTTCGGGCCGCGCAACCGGAACGAGCGATCCACGCTCGTGCGGCTCGTCGATGAACGCGCGGCAGCGGCCCCGCCGCGCCCCTGCGCGGCCCGCCCGGTTCCATGCGTTGCCCTGCTCCCCACGCCCACGGGAGGTGATGTTGCGTGCCCGAGGCATCGTCAGGCGGTTTGCACCGTGAACCAAAACAGTGCGATCGATTAAAGCACTCGGTTCGGGCGCCCTTCGGTGCGGCAGCTTACAAATAGATTCATCGCCGTCGCGAGACGACAACGCACCACGACGCGCGCCGTGCCGCGATTCACGCCGCGCGCACGAACGGAATCCGCGAACGGTAGGCTCGCGAACATAGTCGTCCCGCGCGGCCCGTATCATGGCCGCCATACGATGTGATGTGGCCGTGCCCGGCGACGCCGGACGCGCCACCAACCCATGCAACCCGGGTCAGCGCCGACCGGATGCACGCGCACCGCGGCCCCATGCCGCCGCACTGCGACACTCACGGCGCCGACCGAGCGAATGTCAAACCTCAAGAAGAATTTCCTGCTGCTGCTGACGTTGCAGATTTCGATGTACGCAGTGCCGCTCCTGATCGCACCGCTGCTGACGCACGCCCTCGGGCCCGAAGGCTACGGGCAGCTCGCGTTCTCGCTCGCCGTCATTGCGTATCTCACCAACTGCACGAGCTACAGTTTCGACCTGACCGCCACGCCACGCATCGCGCTCGCGCGCGACAACCGCGCCGAACGCTCGCGCATCTTCTGGGCGACGCTATACGCGCAGATCGGCATCGCGGTGATCTGCTTCATCGTGCTCGTTGCGCTGACCTTTGCGGTCGAGCGCTTCGGTGAAGACCGCGACCTGCTGCTGATCGGGTTCGGGATGGTCGCCGGCGTGGCGTTCACACCGGGCTGGTATTTCCAGGGAATGGAAAAGCTGCGCGCGCTCAGCATGATCCTGTTCATCGGGCGCATCCTGAGCCTGCCGGCCATGTTCGCGCTCGTGCACAGCCCGGCGGACATCGACCGCGCGATGATCGTCAACGCAGCGGTACCGACGCTGTCCGCGATCGCACTGGCTGCCTATCTGTACTTCAACCGTGAAATCGACTTCGTGCGCGTCGGCGCGACCGACATCGCCGAATCGCTGAAAGGCGGCTGGCAGGTGTTTCTCGCGTCCACGTCGATCGCGTTCTATGCGTCGACCAACACCGTGCTGCTCGGCTTCGTATCGGGCAACGTCGCGGCGGGCTACTTCGCCGCCGGCGACAAGCTGATCCGCGCGGCGCTCAGCATGCTGCAACCGCTGAAGGCGGCCACCTATCCGCGCATCAGCTACCTGATGCGGCACGCGCGCAACGATGCGTTCTCGTTCCTGCGCAAGCTGTTCGTCATCCAGGTCGCGATGGTGCTCGGCATCTCGCTCGTGATCTTCTTCGGCGCGCCGCTGGCCGTGCGCATCCTGTATGGCCCTTCGTACGAACCTACGGTCCAGGTGCTGCGCTGGATGGCCTTCATTCCGTTCATGGCCGGCATGACCGACCTGTTCGGTGTGCAGACGATGCTGCCGCTCGGGATGAAGTCGGCATTCACGCGAATCCTGATGTCATCGGGCATTCTGAACATCGTGCTGGTACCCGTGCTCGCCAAGTATTTCGCCGAGCAAGGCGCCGCGGTCGCCGTGCTGACGGCCGAGGCCGTGGTCGCCGCGGCACTCGCAACCGTCGTCTACCGCGCCGGGATTCCGATGCCCGGTAGTCCCGTCGCTCGACGCAGCTAGCGCACCGTCGGTGCCGCCCGAGTTTCCCCACGGGGCGACTTGCATCCGGCGATGTCCCGTTCGATGCGGACGCAACAAACCGTGCCGCACGCTCGCGCACCCAGGTACTTCTTACTCCGCCGCGCATGCCCGATCGGCAACGATGACTGCCTTTCCGCCTCGCCGCGCGCCCCTACGAAATAAAGATCACACGGATCGGTAGAAACACCGATGCTGTAGTCAAACTACATTCATACCATTGGTCGCAGCAGAGAATCGCTACACCCGATTCGACAGTGCCGGGCGGTCCGCGTCGCCGCCCGCATTGACGATCGAGCCCAACCGGCCGTAACGATTCCCCGCCTGGCTGGCATGCCGACGCGCAACCACCCTGCATCGTCAGCCGAATGCGTCCGGTGCGAATCCACCGGATGTACGCAGCTCCAGACATCATTCGAACAACCGGCAATACGATCATGGAGAGCAACATGCGGGACACACTCTGGCCGGCCGTCGTGCTGGCAGCGACCCTCTGCACCACCGCCTACGCCGGCGACGCCGATTTCAACGCGCAGGCCGACGCCACCGACACGTTCGCGTCGGCCGCCGCGCAACGGCGCGCCGACCTGCTCGTGCGCAAGATGACGCTCGACGAAAAACTTCAATTCATTCATTCGCAATACGAAATGTCGAAGGTGCCGGGCGGCGGCGCCGGCTACATCCAGGGCGTGCCGCGACTCGGCATTCCCGATCTCAACATGGTCGATTCGGCAACCGGCTCCGGCAGCACGTCGCAAGCCAGCACGACGTTTCCGGCCACGATCGCGGTCGCCGCGAGCTGGGATCGGCGGCTGTCGTACGACTTCGGCAAGCAAGTCGCGATCCAGTTGCGCGCGCAAGGATTCGGCATGGGCCTCGCCGGCGGCACCAACCTCGCGCGCGAGCCGCGCGGCGGCCGCCTGTTCGAGTATCTCGGCGAGGATCCGCTGCTCGCCGGCGACCTGCTCGCCGAACGCACGCTCGCCACGCAGCGGCAGAAAGTCATCGCCACGATCAAGCACTACGCGGGCAACGAGCAGGAACACGGCCGGATGGGCGGCAATACGCAGATCGACGAGCGTACGCTGCGCGAGCTGTACCTGTTGCCATTCGAGATAGCCGCGAAGCGAGGGCGGCCCGGCAGCGTGATGTGCAGCTACAACCGCCTGAACGGCACCTATGCGTGCGAGAACCCTCACCTGCTGAACGACGTGCTGAAGAACGAGTGGGGCTTCCAGGGCCAGGTGCAGTCCGACTGGGGCGCCACGCACAGCACCGCCGCCGCGATCAACGCCGGGCTCGACGAGGAAGAAGACGTCGGGCCGAGCGTGTACCTGACGCCGGCGGCCGTCAAGCAGGCGATCGCGAACGGCTCGGTGTCGACCGCGCGCCTCGACGACATGGTGCGCCGCAAGCTCGCGGTGATGATCCGTGTCGGCGTGATGGACGATCCGGCCCAGGGCGGCGGCACGATCGATTTCGCGGCCGGCAACCGGTTCGCGCAGGCGGCCGCCGAGCAGTCGATCGTGTTGCTGAAGAACGACGGCAACCAGTTGCCGCTGGTCGCGTCGGCGCTGTCGCGTATTGCCGTGATCGGCGGCCATGCGGATGCGGCCGTGCTGTCCGGCGGCGGCTCGGGCAACACGCGCGATCCCGTATCGGGTTCGTTCGCCGGCTGCGGCGGCCTGACGTTCGGATCGTCGACCGGGTGCAGCTGGTGGCGCAATCCGTGGCTCAAGGTCGACGTGCCGATCGTCGCGGCGATCCGCGCGCTGGCGCCGGCCGCACAGGTCACGTATGCAGGCAACAGCGACCAGCAGTCGCCGTTCCGCGCGTACACGCAGCAGGAAATCGATCAGGCCGCGGCGCTCGCGGGCCGCTCGGATGTCGCGATCGTCGTGGTCGCGCAGCCGGCCGGCGAGGATTTCGGCGATCTGCAGAGCCTGAGCCTCGCGAACCCGTCGAACCAGGATGCGCTCGTCGAAGCCGTCGCGCGCGCGAATCCGCATACGATCGTCGTCGTCCAGAGCGGCAACCCGGTGCTGATGCCGTGGAAGGACAACGTGTCGGCCATCGTCGAGGCGTGGTATCCGGGCGAAGCCGGCGGCAAGGCGATCGCGAACGTGCTGTTCGGTGCGGTCAATCCGTCGGGCAAGCTGCCCGTGACTTTCCCGGCGCGCGATCAGGACTCGCCGACGTGGGGGCAAAACGGCACGTTCGACACCGACCCGGTGTATGCGGAAAAGCTGAACATGGGTTACCGCTGGTATGACGCACGCAACATCAAGCCGATGTTCGAGTTCGGCTACGGCCTGTCGTATACGCACTTCGCGTATTCGGGTCTGTCGGTGTCGAAGCAATGGGACGGCTCGCTGAGCGTCGCGTTTACCGTGCGCAACGACGGGCGCGTGGCCGGCGCGGAAACACCTCAGGTCTATCTCGGCGTGCCGTACAAGGACGAGCCGCCGAAGCGGCTGGTCGGCTGGGAAAAGATCCGGCTGATTCCTGGCGAGGCACGGCGCGTGCGCGTGACCGTGTCGCCGCGGATGCAGAGCGTGTGGGATACGGCGCGCAACGGCTGGCGCGTCGTCCCGGGCGGGACCGTGTATGTCGGCGCGTCGTCGCGCGATATCCGCTTGCAGGGCCACTGAGCAAGCGACGATGAAGCGACCGGGGGCGCCGCGCATCGCATGCGCGGCGCCCCTTCTGAACCACCACTGCGCCGAAGCGCCTTATCTGAACAGCAGCGCCAGCATCGTCGCAAGCGCCGCAATCGCGGCGATGCCGGCCACCACACCCGCCAGATGCGCGGCCACCACCACGCCGGCCGGCAATCGCGACACGATGCCGGCCATCACGCACCGCCCGCTTCCAGCGTGTCGAGCAGCGGCCTCGCCAGATGCAGGACCTGGTACACCGTACCTGCGCCGCCGTCGTCCGGCTCATGTTCCGTCACGAGCGCACGCGTCAGCCGCCAGCGCAGCGGATCGAGGCTGACGGTTGCCGCGACCACACCCTGCCGTGTCGCCGCTTCGCGATTGCGTTCGATCTCCCGCGCCAGGGCCGCATCGAGATCGGCATCCTCCGGAATCTCGATCGTTTCCAGACGCGCGAAGCGTCCCGTCGACGCACTGCCCTTGCGCGCGTCGAGCGCAACCCGGGTGTCGATCGGCGCACGGCCGAAACTGTCCGTCACGACCCGATAGCGGCCGTCCGTCACGAACCGCGCGAACGCCTGTTCGTTGCGCCACAGGTAAAACGACGCGTAGCCGTTTTCCGTCGCG
The DNA here is from genome assembly GCF_002223255.1 of Burkholderia sp. AU17457. Taxonomy (NCBI): domain Bacteria; kingdom Pseudomonadati; phylum Pseudomonadota; class Betaproteobacteria; order Burkholderiales; family Burkholderiaceae; genus Burkholderia; species Burkholderia sp. AU17457. The sequence goes on along the minus strand of NZ_NKFB01000005.1, from coordinate 908,515 downwards.
CCGTGGCGGCCTGCCTCGCGCAGCAGGAATCCCTTGAACAGCAGGTCCGGCGTGTCGTCCCATAGGCGGCCGCGCTCGCGCACGCGCCGGCGGATGATGCCGAGGTCGTAGTCCGCCGGCAGGCGGTGCACGTAGTACGCGGTCAGCATGATCGGCTCCTGGCGAAAGAAACGGACGGCATGAACGCAGCGTAGAAGACCTTGAGCCATTTGAAAATACGATGTCAGAATATTTCAATGATTCGATTTTTAAATGAATGAGGATGCGATGAAAACGCTCGACATCGAGGCCGTGCAGGCCTTCGTGCTGACCGCCGACCTCAAGAGCTTCACGCGGGCCGCGGAAGCGCTGGACACCACGCAGTCCGCGGTGAGCCTGAAGATCAAGCGGCTGGAAGACGGGCTCGGCCGCCGCCTGCTGGAACGCACGCCGCGGCAGGTTCGCCTGTCGGCCGACGGCACCGCGTTCCTGGAGCCGGCGCGCGAACTGGTGGCCGCTCACCATGGCGCAATCAGCGCGTTCGGCACGAGCCAGCGACGGCTGGTGATCGGCGTCAGCCACCACGTCGTCGGCGCCGATCTCCCGATGCTGCTGCGGCGGATGAGCGAAGCCGAGCCGGCGCTGGTGCTGGAAATCCGCGTCGCCGCGTCGCGCGACGTGCTCGATGCGTTCGATCGCGGCCAGCTCGATGCAGCCGTCGCGCTGCAGCACGACAGCCGGCGGCTCGACGGCGAAACCATTCTGTCGGAGTCGTTCGGCTGGATGGCGGCGGCCGATTTCGAATACCATCCGCCGCAACCGCTGCGGCTCGCGACGCAGGCCGAGCCGTGCAGCGTGCGCCGCATGGCGGTCGATGCGCTGGACGAAGCCGGTGTCGCGTGGACGGAGGTTTTTGTCGGCGGCGGCGTGGCGACGATCGGCGCGGCGGTATCCGCGGGCCTGGCCGTCGCGGCGCTCGGGCATCGCGTCGCGCCCGCCGGCACCGTCGACGTGGGGATGCGCTACGGGCTGCCGCCGCTGCCGACGCGCGACGTGGTGCTTTACTCGAGCCTGACCGATGCGCGCGCCCGGCAGGCGCTGCGTACGCTGGGCGCCGCGCTACGGTCGTCGGTCGGTGTGCGTTGATGTCGCGCGCGGCATCGCAATGCTTCGATGCGCGCCACGGTAAAATTCCGTCTTCGACCCGCGCTTATGCAGACGATATCCAATCGTCCACGGGCCCACGTCAAACGCATCGACCAGCCATCATCGTCTTGATTTCCCTACACTTTCCGCGTCGCGACGCATGAGTTACTCGCTCGCCACCTCTTACATCCGCGAACTCGAAATCCGCAAGAGCCGTTTCATCGCGTACGCGGTTCCGGTCGAGGACCGCGATGCCGCGATGCAGGTCCTGCAACGCCTGCGCGACGAGCATCCGGCGGCCACCCACGTGTGCTGGGCATTGCTGGCGGGCGGCCAGTCGGGTATGTCGGATGACGGCGAGCCGTCGGGAACCGCGGGCCGGCCGATCCTCGAAGTGCTGCGCCATCACGATCTCGACGGCGTGCTCGGCGCGGTCGTGCGTTACTACGGCGGCGTGAAGCTCGGTGCGGGCGGGTTGGTGCGTGCGTACACGGATGCGATCGCATCGGCGCTGCTCGATGCCGAGCGCGTCGAGCGCATTCGGCACACGCGGCTCGCGGTCGAGATCGGCTATCCGGAAGAGGCGCGCGTGCGCCGCTGGATTGAACAGGCCGGCTATGAACTGGTGGACAGCGCGTACGGGATGACGGTGAAGCTCGTGATCAAGCTGCCCGAAACCGCCGAAGCCGCGGCAAGAGCCGAACTGTTCGATCTGACGCAGGGGCGCTCCGGCTTCCCCGCATTGTAGGACGGACAGATTCCCGTGAAAAATCGCGACCGCGACCGCGCCGCGTGCCTGATCCACGAGTAACGCGCGCCGCGTTGCGCAGCGCGCCCCGCGGCCGGTCCGGCCGACCCGAACCGCTCAATAAACGTCCGGCACGATCATGTTGTCCGGCACCGGCCGGCGAATGTAATCCTCGTGATGCTCGCGCTGCGGCAGGTCGATCGTCGGGCGCGGCACCTCGTGATACGGCACCTGGCCCAGCAGATGGTGAATGCAGTTCAGCCGCGCGCGCTTCTTGTCGACGGCCTGCACGACCCACCACGGCGCCTCGGGAATATGCGTGCGCTGCAGCATCTCTTCCTTCGCGGCCGTATAAGCCTCCCAGCGGCGGCGGCTTTCGAGGTCCATCGGGCTCAGCTTCCACTGCTTCAGCGGATCCGCGATCCGGCTCTGGAAGCGCAGCTCCTGCTCGTGGTCGGTGATCGAGAACCAGTACTTGACGATCTGGATTCCGCTTCGCACGAGCATCTTCTCGAACTCGGGCACCGATCGGAAAAATTCCTCGTACTCGTCGTCGGTACAGAAATTCATCACGCGCTCGACGCCCGCGCGGTTGTACCAGCTGCGGTCGAACAGCACGATCTCGCCGCCGGCCGGCAGATGCGCGACATAGCGCTGGAAGTACCATTGCGTGCGCTCGCGGTTGTTCGGCGCCGGCAGCGCGGCAACCCGGCACACGCGCGGGTTCAGGCGCTGCGTGATGCGCTTGATCGCACCGCCCTTGCCGGCCGCGTCGCGCCCCTCGAAAATGACGACGAGCCGGTGTCCGGTATGTACGACCCAGTCCTGCAACTTCACGAGCTCGCCCTGCAGCCGGAACAGCTCGCGGAAATATTCCTTGCGCGCCTCACGGCGCTCGGGCGAGAACAGCAGGTCCTCGCCATCGTGGAAGCGACGGTCGTCGAGCTCCATCTCGAGCTCTTCGTCGTAGGCGTCGACGAGATCCTCCTCGAAACGGCGCTGGCGCGCTTCCATCGAGCTCGTATCGGTGCGGTTGTCGGTCTCGGTGCGGGTATCGTTGTCGCCCATGGGGCCTCCTTCCATCATTGACGCAACCAAACTCGTCCATTATCCCAGCGTCGCGCGTCAAATTCATGAAAACGGGCGGCCAAGCCGGTCAGCAGCGAAACGCGCGGGCCCGCGTCGGGCATGGCGGCTTCGGGGATATCCCCGAAGCCATTGCCGCGTGGATAGCGGACTGCACCCGAACGACCGGCTGAAAAAAATCGGCAGCCGGGTCGCAACACCGGCTGCCGAACGGCGCGCGCGGCCGCTGTCGCCGACGCGCGCATCGCTTCACGGTCAACGTCAACGAATAATCCGCGTCACGCCCCGCCCGCGCGGATCGGCCATCGCTTCCGGCGTCTTCCCGTCGATCTTGATGACCTGGATGTCGCCGCTGAAATCCTGCCCCTTCAGCGTATAGCCGCGCGCCTCGATCTGCTTCGCGAGTTCGCCTTCGATCGGGTGGTACGGCTCCCAGAAGATCGTGTTCGGCGGCAGCAACTGGTGATGGAAACGCATCGCGCCGACCGCTTCCTTCAGCGGCATCTTGAAGTCGTAGATGTTGTTGATCACCTGGAAGATCGACGTGAAGATGCGCGAGCCGCCCGGCGTGCCGATCACCAGCGACACCTTGCCGTCCTTCGTCATGATCGTCGGCGACATCGACGACAGCGGGCGCTTCTTCGGTTCGATCGCGTTCGCGTCGCTGCCGACCACGCCGAACATGTTCGCGACGCCCGGCTTCGCGGAGAAGTCGTCCATCTCGTCGTTCAGCACGATGCCCGTGCCGTCGGCGATCACGCCCGAGCCGAAATAGCCGTTGATCGTGTACGTGTTCGACACCGCGTTGCCCCACTTGTCGACCACCGAGAAGTGCGTCGTTTCGGCCTTCTCCGGCATCGTCGTGCCGAGACCCGGCTGCACGCTCTTCGTGTCCGACGGCTCCTTCGGGTTGACCTCGGCCGCGCGCTTCGCGATGTACGCGTCGTCGGTCAGCTGCGCGATCGGCACCTTGTAGAAGTCGGGATCGCCGAGATACTGCGCCCGATCGGCGAACACGCGCTTCTCGATTTCCGCGACGAGGTGGATGTACTGCGGCGAGTTGAGCTTCACGCCCTCGAAGTCCTGCTTGAGGTCGGCCTTCATCTTCAGCAACTGCACGAGGCCGATGCCGCCGGAGCTCGGCGGCGGCGCGGTGATCACGTCATAGCCGTTCCACTTCGCCTGCACCGGCTGGCGCCACACCGCGCGGTACTGCGCGAGATCTTCGGTCGTGATCAGCCCGTTGCCGTCGCCGGTCTTCATCGACGCGGCGATCAGCTCGGCCGTCTTGCCCTTGTAGAAGCCTTCCGCGCCGTCGTTCGCGATGCGCGTCAGCACGTCGGCGAGATCGGGCTGCTTGAAGTTCGCGCCAGCCTTCAGCCCGGAAAAATACTTGTCGAAGTTGGTCTTGCCGCCGAACTCCTTCGATGCGTCGACGCCGCGCTGCGCGAGCTGTTCGTCGACGACGAAGCCGTCGCGCGCGTAGTGGATCGCCGGCGCGAGCACCTGCTTCCATTTCAGCTTGCCGAAGCGCTTCTGCGCTTCCCACATGCCCGCGACCGTGCCCGGCACGCCGACCGCGCGCGGGCCGTACAGGCTCATGCCCTTGACGACGTTGCCGTCCTTGTCGAGGTACATGTCCTTCGTCGCGGCGAGCGGCGCACGCTCGCGGTAATCGATGAAGTACGGCTTGCCGTCCTTGTAGATCGTCATGAAGCCGCCGCCGCCGATGTTGCCGGCTTCCGGGTACGTGACGGCCAGCGTGAACGCGATCGCGACGGCCGCGTCGATCGCGTTGCCGCCTTCCTTGAAGATCCGCTCCGCGGCATCCGCGCTGTACTTGTCGGCGACCGCCACCGCCGAGCTCGTCAGGACCGCGGGCTGCGGCCCTTTCGCGTAGGCGGGCGCGTTCGGCAGGAAACCGATGCCGGCCACCGTCGCCAGCACGGCGGCGGTTGATTTGAAGCGATTCAGCGTAGTCATTGCATGTCCCCCATGTGGATCTCCTTCAGGCACGACAAGCGCCTGATCCGTGGATGGCCGCTGGCGCGCCGACGGCCATATGCCGGCTTCGTAGTATAGGGGGACAAAAAGGGTCGAACACGCGGCCCGCGACGAAAGCGTGCCGCTTGTGAGCGGCGCGTCACGTTGCGGCGCCGCGACGCGCACGTGGAGCGTTCGACGCCACCTGCGGCGCGCGCCGTCGCGCAGTGCACAAAACCGAAAGTTGCGAACCGCACAGCATGCTACGCACGGCTCGCAAAAAAATCTGCCAACGTCCCGCGCGCGGCACAGGCCGATCTGCGAAGATAGCGCCCCGCTTGCGCGTCGCATCGTCGTTTCGTGCACGCGCCGCTTCACGTTTCTTCGTCTCGCTCCCTATGGCATCACACAATGCGCATCACGCGTCCGGCTTCGCGGCCGGCGTCGCCGCCGCCGTCCTCGTCGCGCAAACCGGCGCAACCGGCCCGTGGCACTCGGGCATGCTCGCCGCGTTCGCGGCGGGCGTCGCGGGCGGCACCGCGCCCGACTGGCTCGAAGTCGCCTGGTGGAGCCGCAAGCGCCGCCTGTGGATCACGCATCGCACGCTTACGCACTGGGGTATCGGCTGGGTCGCGCTGCTCGCGCTCGGCTGGCACGGGCTCATTCATCATCCGCATCCGCTGTGGGCTGCGCCGCTGTTCGGTTTCGCCTGCGGCGGCGTGATGCACCTGCTCGCCGACTGGCCCAATCCGCTCGGCGTACCGTGGATCTGGCGGCGCCATTCGCTCAACCTGTGGAACAGCGGGCATTGCGACCTGATCGTGGTGGCCGCCGCCTGGGGCGGCACGCTGTGGCTCGCGCAGTCGCTGTGGTCGCGTGCGGCGCTGGTCGAACACTGGCTCGGCTGGCTGCATCGCGTCTAGCGGCTCGCCCCCAGTTGCAATTCGACACAATTCAGCGCGCGCTCGGCGTGCCGGCGGGCACGCAACTTTCCGTCCATTGAAAGCGCGGTGCGGGCCCCCATCTGCATGGAAATCGCCGGCACGCATGCCCGGCACGCGCATGCGACGTCTGGCACACTGACGATTCGATTCGCGTGCGACGCGTCCGCACGCTCGCACCCCGCTCGCACCCTATTTCAACGTTCCGATGGACGTCACAGCTACCCGCCCTGCCGCCCGTGCGCTCGACGTGTTCCACCCGGCCGTCGCCGCGTGGTTCCGGCGCACGTTCGCCGCGCCGACCGGCGCGCAGGCGCTCGCGTGGCCGCACATCAAGGCCGGCCGCTCGACGCTCGTCGCCGCGCCGACCGGCTCCGGCAAGACGCTCACCGCGTTCCTGTGCGCGCTCGACGATCTCGTGCGCGATGCGCTCGCGCACGACGGCACGCTGCCCGACGCGACGCTGGTCGTCTACGTGTCGCCGCTGAAGGCGCTGTCGAACGACATCCACGTGAACCTCGACGCGCCGCTCGCCGGCATCGCGGAATCGCTCGCGCAACTCGGCCTGCCGGTGCCCGCGATCCGCACCGCGGTACGCACCGGCGACACGACGCAGGCCGAACGCGCTGCGCTGCGCAAACGCGCGCCGCACATCCTCGTCACCACACCCGAATCGCTGTACGTGCTGCTGTCGTCCACGTCGGGGCGGCAGATGCTGTCGAACGTGCGCTCGGTCATCGTCGACGAAATCCATGCGCTTGCATCGTCCAAGCGCGGCAGCCATCTCGCGCTGTCGCTCGAACGCCTCGACGCGCTGGTCGGCCGTGCGCTGCCGCGCATCGGGCTGTCGGCCACGCAAAAGCCGATCGACGCGGTCGCGCGCTTCCTCGTCGGCGGGCCGGCCGACGCGCCGCGCGACTGCGCGATCGTCGATACCGGCCACACGCGCGAGCGCGATCTCGCGCTGGAACTGCCGAACGTGCCGCTCGAACCGGTGATGGCGACCGACGTGTGGGAACAGGTGTACGACCGCATCGCCGGGCTCGCGGCCGCGCATCGCACGACGCTGGTGTTCGTCAACACGCGCCGCACCGCCGAGCGCATGGCGCGTCATCTCGCCGACCGGCTCGGCAAGGATGCAATCGCCGCGCATCACGGCAGTCTCGCGAAGGAGCACCGCTTCGACGCCGAGCAGCGCCTGAAGCGCGGTGAACTGAAGCTGCTCGTCGCGACCGCGTCGCTCGAACTCGGCATCGACATCGGCGACGTCGATCTCGTCTGCCAGGTCGGTTCACCGCGCGGCATCGCGCCGTTCCTGCAACGCGTCGGCCGCTCGGGGCATCATGTCGGCGGCGTGCCGAAGGGGCGGCTCTTTCCGCTGTCGCGCGACGAACTGGTCGAATGCGCGGCGCTGCTCGACTGCGTGCAGCGCGGCGAACTCGACGCGCTGCGGATTCCCGAAGCGCCGCTCGACGTGCTCGCGCAGCAGATCGTCGCCGAAGTCGCGTGCACGGAATGGCAGGAAGACGCGCTGTATGCGAGCTTCACGCGCGCCGCGCCGTACGCGCGGCTGACGCGTGAACGCTTCGACGAAGTGATGAAAATGCTCGCCGAAGGGTTCACGAGCCGTCGCGGCGTGCGCGGCGCGTACCTGCACCGCGACGTGGTCGGCGGCACCGTGCGCGGCCGCCGCAACGCGATGATGACCGCGACCACTTCCGGCGGCACGATCCCCGACATGGCCGACTATGCGGTGCTGCTCGAACCGCAGGGCATCCAGGTCGGCACCATCAACGAGGATTTCGCGATCGAGAGCCTCGCCGGCGACGTGTTCCAGCTCGGCAACCAGTCGTACCGGATCATTCGCGTGGAAACGGGCCGCGTGCGCGTCGAGGATGCGCAGGGGCAATCGCCGAGCATTCCGTTCTGGCTCGGCGAGGGGCTCGGGCGCAGCGACGAACTGTCGGCGGCGGTCGGCCGGCTGCGTGCGCGGCTCGACGCGCTGTTTGCGGAAGGCGGCCGGCAGGCCGGCACCGCCGGACGCAAGCGCGCCGGCGGCAACGCCGCGAGCAATGCGCAAGCGCAAGCCTCAACCGCAATCGCGCTCGCCCCCACCGAAAGCCGCCTCGCGCCCGCGTTGCGCTGGCTCGTCGACGATCTGCACCTGTCGCCCGATGCCGCGCGCCAGATCGCCGACTACCTCGCGCGCACCCGCGCCGCGCTCGGCGCGTTGCCGACGCAGGACACGCTCGTGATGGAGCGTTTCTTCGACGAATCGGGCGGCACGCAGCTCGTGATCCATTCGCCGTTCGGCAGCCGGATCAACCGCGCATGGGGGCTCGCGCTGCGCAAACGCTTCTGCCGCAACTTCAACTTCGAATTGCAGGCCGCCGCGACGGACGACGCGATCATCCTGTCGCTGTCGCTCGCGCACAGCTTCGCGCTCGACGAAGTGTGGCGCTACCTGCGTTCGGCCAGCGCCGAGCACGTGCTGATCCAGGCGCTGCTCGATGCGCCGATGTTCGGCGTGCGCTGGCGCTGGAACGCGACCACCGCGCTCGCGCTGCCGCGCTTCACCGGCGGCAGGCGCACCGCGCCGCAATTGCAGCGGATGAAGAGCGACGATCTGCTCGCGACGGTGTTCCCCGATCAGGCCGCGTGCCTCGAGAACATCGTCGGCGAACGCGAGATTCCGCATCATCCGCTCGTCGACCAGACGCTCGACGACTGCCTGCACGACGCGATGGACACCGACGGCTGGCTCGCGCTGCTGCGCCGGATCGAAAGCGGCGCGATCGAGCTCGTCGCGCGCGACTTGCCCGCGCCGTCGCCGCTCGCGGCCGAGATCCTGAACGCGAAGCCCTACGCGTTCCTCGACGACGCGCCGCTGGAAGAGCGCCGCACGCAGGCCGTGCAGTCGCGCCGATGGAGCGATCCCGAATCGGCCGACGATCTCGGTGCGCTCGACGCCGACGCGATCGACGCGGTGCGCGACGAAGCGTGGCCGCTCGTGCGCGACGCCGACGAAATGCACGATGCACTGCTCACGCTCGCGTGCGTCGCCGACAGCGAGGCGCATACCCACGCGGGCTGGCCCGAACGACTCGCGGAACTCGCGGAACGCCGCCGCGCGACGAAGCTCGCGACGCCGGGTGGCGCCGCGCTGTGGGTGCCGGTCGAACGGCTCGTCTGCCTCCGCGCGCTGCACCCCGATGCCCGCGCGACACCGGCGCTCAAGGTGCCGGCCGCGTGCGCGCAGCCGTGGGAAGCCGACGCGGCGCTCGTCGACGTGATCCGCGCGCGGCTCACCGGCTTCGGGCCGCTGACGCTCGATGCGATCGCCACGCCGCTCGGCCTGCCGCCCGCGCCGGTGGCGACGGCGCTCGCGGCGCTGGAGCGCGAAGGCTACGTGATGCGCGGCCGCTTCACGCCGGGCGCGACGACCGACGAATGGTGCGAACGCCATCTGCTCGCGCGCATTCATCGCTATACGGTGAAGCGGCTGCGCCGCGAGATCGAGCCGGTCGAGCGCGCCGATTTCATGCGCTTCCTGTTCCACTGGCAGCACCTGACACCCGACATGCGCGGCACCGGCCGCGACGCGCTGGCAGCCGTGGTCGAACAGCTCGAAGGCTACGAGGCCGCGGCAAGCGCGTGGGAAGACGCGCTGCTACCCGCGCGGCTCACCGACTATACGGCGGGCGGCCTCGACGAGCTGTGCCGCTCGGGCAAGCTGGTGTGGACCCGCATCGGCGCGCCGGCGCGCGCGGCCGGCACGCCCGTGAAGACGACGCCGATCGTGCTGCTGCCCCGCCGCCATCTTTCCGCGTGGCAGGCGCTGCGCGATCCCGACGCGCAACCGGCGCTGTCCGCACGCGCCACGCAAGTGCGCGACGCGCTCGCCGCGCACGGCGCGATGTTCTTCGATGCGCTGCTCGACGATCTGCACATGCTGCCCGTCGAACTCGAACAGGCCCTCGGCGAACTCGTGTCGGCCGGCCTCGTGAATGCGGACAGCTACGCGGGCCTGCGCGCGCTGCTGAAGCCGGCCGTCAAGCGCAGCGCGACCTATGCGCCGCGCACGCGCCGCGGCGGCGCGCTGATCGGCGGGATGGACGACGCGGGCCGCTGGGCGCTCGTGCAGCGTCAGGCACGGCCGGGCGACGACGCGCCCGCGCCGAAACGCAGCCTCGCCACGACCGATCCCGACGCGCTCGAACATATCGTGTGGACGCTGCTGCGCCGCTATGGCGTCGTGTTCTGGCGGTTGCTCGAACGCGAAGCCGACTGGCTGCCCAGTTGGCGCGAACTCGTGCGCGTGCTGCAGCGCCTCGAAGCACGCGGCGAGATTCGCGGCGGTCGCTTCGTCGCCGGGCTCGCGGGCGAGCAGTTCGCGCTGCCCGAGGCCATCCCGATCCTGCGCGAACTGCGACGGCAGCCGGGCGACGGACAATACATATGCGTGACGGGCGCCGATCCGCTGAATCTCGCCGGCACGCTATTGCCGGGCGACAAGGTGCCGGCGCTGGCGGGCAATCGCGTGCTGTTCCGCGACGGCGTGCCCGTCGCGTCGCTGGTATCGGGTACGTTCCACTACGCGCCCGACCTGTCGCCCGCCGCGCGCGAGGACGCGCGCCTGCGGCTCGCACGATCCTGCTGACATCGGCTGACACGCATGCGGCACGAGACTACTGATCGCCGGGCCGCGGGGATGCCATCGTTCGGGTAGCATCGAACGATCGACCGCGCGGGCTTTCGCGCGTCATCCACACAAAACAAGACTCCCGGAGACTGCCGCTCATGCCTTCGCATGCCGATTCGCCCGCTGCTCATCATGCGGGTTCGCTGACCATTTTCCAGGGCGCCGCGCTCTATATCGGCGCGGTGCTCGGCACCGGCGTGATCGCGCTGCCCGCACTCGCCGCCGAAGTCGCGGGGCCGGCCTCGCTGCTCGCATGGGCAGCGCTCGTCGTGCTGTCCGGGCCGCTCGCGGCCACCTTCGCCGCACTCGGCGCCCGCTATCCCGATGCGGGCGGCGTATCGACCTACGCGCGGCGCGCATTCGGCCCGAAGGCCGCGGCCATCGTCGGCTGGTGCTTCTATTTCGCGGTGCCGGCCGGCGCACCGGCGGCCGCGATGTTCGGCGGCGCATACGTCGCGGCCGTCACGGGCGGCGGGCACACGACGGTCATCATCACGGCCGCCGCACTGATCGCGACCGTGTCGGCCGCGAACGCGTTCGGCGTCACCGTGTCGGGCCGCGTGCAACTGGTGTTGTCGGCGCTGCTCGTCGCGCTGCTGCTTGTCGCGGTGCTTGCGTCCGCGCCGCATGCGCGCACCGTGAACCTGCATCCGTTCGCCCCGCATGGCTGGCTCGCGGTCGGCCAGGCCGCCGCGCTGCTCGTATGGAGCTTCGCCGGCTGGGAAGCGATCACCCATCTCGCCGCCGAATTCCGCCGGCCCGCGCATGACATGCCGCGCTCGGCCGGGATCGCCGTCGTGGTCGTCGGGTTCCTGTATCTGTCGGTCGCCGCCGCGAGCGTGACGGTGCTCGGGCCTTCCGCGGGCGCATCGGGCGCGCCGCTCGCCGAACTGATCGCGGGCGGCATCGGCGGCCATGCGCAGGTGCTGGCCGCCGCCGCCGCGCTGCTGCTCACACTCGGCACGATGAACGCGTATTTCGCGGGCGCGGCCAAGCTCGGCGCGGCGCTCGGACGCGACGGCGCGCTGCCTGCGTGGCTCGCGCAAGGCAGCCAGGTCGGCGGCGTGCCGCGCCGCAGCCTCGGCGTGATCGCCGTGCTCGCGGCCGTCGCACTGGCCGCCACGGCGCTGTCGGACGTCGGACCGAAGCCGCTCGTGCTCGTGACGTCCGGATGTTTCGTGATGGTGTACGGGCTCGGCGCGGCGGCCGCGCTGAAACTGCTGCCGCGTGGCGGCATCGCGTATCGCTGCGCGTGGATTTCGCTGATTGCGGTCGCCGGACTGTTCATGACGACCGGCTGGTATTTCCTGTTCCCGCTGCTGCTTGCGGGCGGCGCGCTGCTTTATCTGCAGATCACCGGCCCGCGCAAATGACCCAACATGCGCCCGCGGGCCGACGCCGGCCCGCTCGCCGCGCCCGGCGCGCGAACCATCACGTCGAGCCGGCCGTGCGCCGTTCGTTCGCGCCGCTCAGGCCGGCACCAGCTCGAAGCTGAGCCGTTTGCCGAGCGCGGCGGCCGCGCTCGCGAGCGTCGCCAGCGTGAGGCTCGTGTCGGTTTCGTCGAGCAGACGGTTGAGCGCGGCGCGGCTGGTTTTCATCCGCGCGGCCATCGCCGTTTTCGTGATGTGCTGCGCCTTCATTTCCTGCCCGATCTGCCACGCGATCACGCGCTTGATCGCGGTGGCGGTGGCTGCTTCGAGATTGCCGTCCGCTTCGAGGAAGGCGTCGAAATCGCTGCCGATATGCGGATTGTTCGTGGTCGTCATGTCGTACTCCAGGTGCATGGCGTTGCCGGCTGCCCGACCGTCGGAGACGGTGCGTTCCGGCGCAACCGGGGAATTCAGATGGCGTGCGTCAGCGCTTTCAGGCGCGCGACGGTGACGTCGAGATCGTCCGACGGCGTGGCCCGCGACTGCTTGAAGAAGCCGTGCAGCAGCACCATCGTGTCGCCGACGACCGTGAACATCACGCGAGCGCTTCGCCCCGGCACCGCCACGCGGATCTCCCACAGATCCTTCGCCATCTTGCGGACCAGCGGCATGCCGAGCGGCCAGCCGAGTTGAACGGTCTTGATCTCTTCGCCGATCGCCCTTCGCTCCACTCGCCCGAGCGCGTTGAGCCATTCGCGCACCGGCTCGTTACCGCGGGCCGTCCGGAAGAACCGCACGCCGAGCGTGACCTGAATCTGCTGTCTCGCCATCGTCTTGTCGTCCATCGTATCAAAAACGGTACGATATGCCAAGCACCCCGATGACGGCTACTGGCCGGATGGCCAATCCTGCAGCAAGAAAGGGAAAGGAGATGAGGTCCGGCGCACCGCCAGGCCCGGTGGATCAACGCTTGCCGCGAGCAGGCTTGCGCGCCGCGCGTGGCGCCCGGTGCGGGCGCGCATCGCCGAACCGCGACCGTGCGATGTCGCGCACCGCGTCGATCAGCGTCCGAGCGACCGGCGACGGTTGCGCATCGGTACGCAGCACGAGCCCGACCGGCTCGTCGGTGCCCGCCGACGGCAGCGGCAGGCGCGCCAGCGCGCCGGCCGACAGATCGTATTCGGCCGCATAGAGCGGCACGAACCAGACCGCGTCGTTCTCGAGCGCAAGCGCGCGCGCGACCGATACCGACAGCACCTCGATGAACGAATCCAGCGGCGGTGCGCCGCATGCGCCGAGCAGTTGCTCGGCGGACTGGCGGATCAGCGTGCCGAACGGCGGCAGCACGACCGGATAGCGCGCCAGCTCGGCGGCCGGCGCCACGCTCGCGAGGAGCGGATGCCCGGCGCGCACGACCGCGACGAGCGGCTCGTTGTACAACTGCTCGAACGCGAGCCCGATCATCCGCTCCGGCTCCGACAGCCGCCCGATCGCGCATTCGATCGCGCCGGATTTCAGACGCTCGAGCAACTCGGCGTTCGCGGCCGTCGCGATCCGCACGACGATGCGCGGCCAGCGTGCGGTCAGCGCCTTCATCAAGGCCGGCGCGAGCGAGGCCGCGACGGTCGGCAGCATGCCGATTTCCAGCGTCGCGGCGGCGGCCCCGCCCTCGCGCGCCAGCAGCCCGACGCCCTGCCGCAGCGCCAGCACGCACGCATTCGCGTGAGGCATGAACAGCTGCGCTTCGCGGGTCGGCTGCGCGCCGTGCCGGCCGCGCTCGAACAGCTTCACGCCGAGAATCGCCTCCAGCTCGGCGATCGTCTTCGACACGGCCGGTTGGGTGATCGACAGGCTTTCCGCCGCCTTCTGCACGCCGCCCAGCTGCGCGACCGCGAGAAAGCACTGCAGGTGCCGGAATTTGACGCGGCCGTCGGCGATACGGTTATTCATAACGAGAGGTTATGCGCAGGACGATGAATCGCCATTTTGCATAACTTTCCGGAAAGGCCCAAGCGTTCGGGACGACGTCATGCATGGCGCCGCAGCGCGTGGAATCCGGTCGGCTCCCAGATCCGCTTCGCGATCAGCAGGGCCGTGCCGTGCTTCTGCCCCAGCGGCGCGGACGACGACTCCGCGTGCAGCGCCGCCGCCTTGCTGCTGAGCCGCCGCAGTTCCTGTTCGAGCTCCGCGGCGGCCGCGTCCGTCAGCATTCCTTGCAGGAAGGTCATCGTCTCGCCCGGGCCGTCGAAGCGGCTGCCGAGAAAATCGTCGAGCACGTGCGCATGGAAGTAACGGCGAATCGGCCCGCCCGGCAGCCAGTCGAAATCGCGCGCGACGCGCACGCGAATCCGGTCGCCGGGCAGCAGCGCGATCACGTTCATCCGGTCGAGCATCAGCAGATATTTCACGCACTCGGCCTGCGTGAGCCGATAGGCCGACACGATGTCCTGCACGGTCCAGTAGTTGACCGCGCAGACAGCGACCAGCAGCAGCTTCTCGTCCGACACCAGCAACGCCTCCTGCTGCTCGGTCAGCACGCGCAAGCGCGGTGCGGATGCCGACGCTTCCTGCACGAGTTCGGCGAGCGTATAGCCGAGCAACTGCGCGATCTCCGCGACGCGCTCCAGCGTGAAGCGGCCGCTCGCGAACAGCCGCTTCACGCTCGTCTCGGACACGTCGAGCGCACGCGCGACGTCCCGGTAAGTCATTCCCTGCGCCTTCAGCTGGCGCTTCAGCGTTTCGATCAGTTGGGCGGTCTCGGTCATATTGGTATCAAAAAATGATGCTCGAAGTCGGATATTAGGCTACTTGCGCATCCACATCAGCACTTTTGGTTACTTGTCTGCATAATCCGCTCCGTCCTGTCACGCAACGACGGAGCCGAAATGACCACCCGAATCGACACTGCCTTCCGCGAACCGCACCACGCCGCCCCGCGCGATGCACGCGACACCGCTCGCACGATGCCGCTCACGACCGTGCGCACGCTGGCCGCCGGCGCACATGTCGGCGATCTGGTGTTCATCCGCGTACCGGCCGGGACACCGGATGCCGCGGCTGACGCGTCCGACACCTGGGCCAATCGCTTCGGCATCGTCGTCGATACGTCAGGCGACGAACCGCTGATCGCCGAGTCCACCGCGTTCGCGTGGACAAAACTCACGCCGCTGTCGCGCTTCATCGCCCGCGCCGACGGCGGACGCATCGCACTGGCGCGCCGCCTCGCCGCAGCGTCGGCCGACGCGCAGCGTCACGTCCATGCGCTGGCCGAACAGCGAATCGATACGCTGCTCGGCAGTCGCTTGAACCCGCGGGCGCGGCGCGGCTTCTGCGCGCAGTACGTGACCGACGTGCTCGGTGCCGGCCTCGCGTCGACACCGTCGGCCCTGCTGCGCAGCGGCACGTTGGCGCTCGAATTCGACGGGATCGTGTTCGATTCTCGTCATCCATGACGACGGGCACGCTCGGGGAGACCGGATAACAACGAGAACGAAAGACAAAAACAGCGACGGGCTGGCTGGAGGGCCGTGCACGGGGTCGTCACCGACGACGCGAAGCCCGATCGCTTTTTCCGCCGGACAGGTTTCCTGTCCGGCGGAATTTTCATGGTGGGCACCACCATAACGAACGGTTATGCGATTCGCGAAAAAAGGTCATTTTGCATAACTTTCCGGATTAGCTAAAGTCGTGCCGTCCACTTCGCGAAAAACTGACAGGAGACGCCCGATGGATTCCCCCACGATCCTCACGCCGCGCGACTGGCCGTCGCATCCGGCCTATGTTCACCCCGAGTACCGTTCGTCCGTGAAGCGCGGCCCGACCCGCCCGCTGATCCCGCTGAAGGAGAAACTGCGCGACCATTACGCGCCCGTCTATGGCGCGGAGGATCTCGGCGCGCTCGACCACGACCTGACGAAGAACGCCGTGAAGAACGGCGAGCCGCTCGGCGAGCGGATGATCGTCACCGGCCGCGTGCTCGACGAAGGCGGCAAGCCCGTGCGCAACACGCTCGTCGAGGTGTGGCAGGCCAACGCGGCCGGCCGCTACGTGCACAAGGTCGACCAGCACGACGCGCCGCTCGACCCGAACTTCCTCGGCGCGGGCCGGTGCCTGACCGACGACGAAGGCCGCTACCGCTTCCTGACGATCAAGCCCGGTGCGTATCCGTGGGGCAACCATCCGAACGCGTGGCGCCCGAATCACATCCACTTCTCGCTGTTCGGCGATTATTTCGGCTCGCGTCTCGTCACGCAGATGTACTTCCCCGGCGATCCACTGCTCGCGTACGACCCGATCTTCCAGGGCACGCCCGAGGCCGCGCGCGATCGCCTGATCTCGCGCTTCTCGATGGACATCACCGAAGAAGGCTATGCGCTCGGCTACGAATTCGACATCGTGCTGCGCGGCCGCGACGCCACCCCGATGGAGCGCTGAACCATGACGACGCTGAAGCAAACCCCTTCGCAGACGGTCGGCCCGTACTTCGCGTATGGCCTGTGCCCGCAGCAATACGACTACGACCTGAAAAGCCTGTTCACGCCGACGATCGCCGCCGCGCACGCCGAAGGCGAGCACGTGCTGCTGGTCGGGCAGGTGTTCGACGGCGACGGCAACGTCGTGGGCGACGCAGTGCTCGAATTCACGCAGGTGGACGGCGCGGGCCGCTATCCCGCGTCGCGCGACGACATCGCGACATCCGGCTTCACCGGTTTCGCGCGGGTCGGCACGGGCACCGATCCGCAGCAGCGCTTCGTCGTCGAGACGGTGAAGCCGGGCCGCGTCGCCGCCGACGAGGCGCCGCACATCAACGTGACCGTGATGATGCGCGGGATCCTCACCCATGCGTTCACGCGTGTGTACTTCGACGATGAAGCCGCCGCGAACGCGGCCGACCCCGTGCTGAACGCGGTGCCGGCCGAGCGCCGCGCGACGCTCGTCGCGAAACGCGACGCGCAGCCGGGGCGGCCGGTCGTCTACCGCTTCGACATCCGCATGCAGGGGCCGGAAGAAACCGTGTTCTTCGACGTTTGACGCGTACGCCGGCGCTCGCCGGCTTCGCCTGCAACAGCACCCCACGTGGCGCGATACCGACGGGCATCGCGCCACGCGGCGTTTTGGGGCGCTGCGTCGTCCGCATTCGATGGTGCGCCGCATCGTGACCGGCGGCGCTACGGATGCACGTCCTTATCGGCTTCCCGCCCCGATATCGAATGCGCAATCGCAACGCATGCTGCGACAGCACATGAATCGTGGGGTCAACACGATATCGTTTGCGCGTCATGCAGCGTATTCTTTGCTATCCGCAACGAGCCGGCAGGATTGAATCGGACGAAGCAACAATGATATGAACGATGCGCGACGCTGCCCGACAGGCCGGTCGCGCATTTTTTCAGACAGAGTGCCTTTGAACGCGTCTGGCCGAAGTTGGCGGACGCGTATTTTTTGGCACGGCGACCCACGCCTGGGCGCGACCTGCGCCGGATCCCGGCGCCTAGCGACGAATCTCCAG
The DNA here is from genome assembly GCF_002223255.1 of Burkholderia sp. AU17457. Lineage (NCBI taxonomy): Bacteria > Pseudomonadati > Pseudomonadota > Betaproteobacteria > Burkholderiales > Burkholderiaceae > Burkholderia > Burkholderia sp. AU17457. Next base: position 891,051 of record NZ_NKFB01000005.1, on the reverse strand, counting down.
ATAGCGGCTCGGCGTGTCGCCCAGAATGCGGCGAAACGCCGACGTGAACGCACTCGCGCTCGCGTAGCCGAGATCGAGCGCGACGCGCGTCACCGGCTGCCCATCGGTCAGACGGGCAATCGCCGCCAACATGCACACCTGCTGGCGCCAGGCGGCAAAACTCACGCCCGTCTGCGCGCGAAACTGCCGCGTGAACGTGCGCCGGCTCACGCCCGCGTCGGCCGCGACTCGATCGAGATCGGCCGCGATCGACGGCGCCGCGAACAGGTGGCGGCACACCTTCGCCAGCCGAGCGTCGGCCGGCAGCGGCGCATGCAGCGACAGGCGCGGCATCGTCGCGATTTCGGCCACCAGCAGATCCATCAGCTTGCCCGCGCGGCCGTCGACGTCGTACATCGCCGGCAGGTCGATCGCATCGTCGATCAACTGCCGCAGCAGCGGCGACACGCCATGCACGCCGCATTGGGTCGGCAGGCCGGCCGTCTGCGAGGCGTCGGCGGACACGAACACGTTGAGCATCGTGACCGGCCCGGTCATCGTCATTTCGTGCCGCACGCCGGCCGGTACCCAGCACGCGCGCTGCGGCGGCACCAGCCAGCGGCCGTGCGGCGTCGACACGCTGATCGTGCCGCGCGACGCGAACGCGAATTGCCCGCGCACGTGTGCGTGATCCGGAAACGTCGTGCCCGCCGCAAAGTCGTTGGCGGTCACGACCACGCTCCGGGGAATGTGTTCGTAGGGATCTAGCTGCGTATTTCTCACGGCCCGAATTCCATCATCAATGACCCGATATCGAAGGCGGGTCGCCTTCGAACGATCTACGATCCGCTCCACCGTTGCGCGACCTCGCGGCCGCAACACCCGCCGGCCCGACCGGCCGGATGGCAACCTCATCGGAGCGAACATGCCGAATACGTTTCATCGCGTGGGGGACGGCCCCCACCCTGTTCTCGTGCTGCACGGCTGGTTCGGCGACGCCCGCGCGTTCGAACCGCTCGAAGCGTGGCTGTCGCGCGAGCGCTTCAGCTATGTATTCATGGACTACCGGGGTTACGGCCGTATGCGCGACGCCCGCGGCCACTATACGATCGACGAGATCGCCGCCGACACGCTCGCACTCGCCGACGCGCTCGGCTTCCCGACCTTCAGTCTCGTCGGCCATTCGATGGGCGGCATGGCGATCGAGAAAATCGCCGCCATCGCCCCCGACCGCGTTCGCGCGCTGGTGCCGATCGCGCCGGTACCGTGCGGCGGCCTGCCGTTCGACGCCGCGCGACGCGCGCTATTCGAGCGGGCCGCCGACCACCTCGCCGATCGCAGGACCATCATCGACCGCAGCACCGGCAACCGGCTGCCCGCCGCCTGGATCGAGTGGAAAGCCGCGTATTCGGCCGCCTGTTCGTCGGCGCGGGCATTCGGTGCGTACTTCCGCGCGTGGGCCGATACGGATTTCAGCGAAGAGATCGCGGGCATCCATCCGGTAAAGGTACTGATCGGCGAGCACGACCCGACGTTCGACGCGGCGCTGATGGCTCGCACCTACCTGCGGCGCTATCCGCTCGCCAGCGTCGACGTGCTGCGCAATGCCGGCCATTATCCGATGAACGAAACGCCGCTCGCGCTGGTCGCGGCGATGGAAGCATTCCTGTTCGCCGCGACGGCCCGCCCCGTCGCGATCGGCTGACCGGCCGCGCGCCGGCGGCATGGTCGCGGCACCCATTACCGCAGCATGAACGACATTGCCGACAGGCTGTTCAGCGTGCGCACCACATGCTCGACCGACGGCCCGTCGAAGCGCAGCGTCACCGCATCGACGCGCTCGAGCGACGGCAGCACGCAGAACAGGTCGGCGAGCGCGACCGTCTGCACGCGCAGCGTGCAAGCGGCCGGCGCGGGCCGATGCGTGCCGGCGCGCACGCCGGACGACAGCGCACGCGCGACCGTTTCCCGCGCGGCGGCCGCGATCCGCGCGCACGACGCCGACGGCGTGAGCGTCTCGCCGCTCGATGCGCCGCCGGCCGTCTTGACCGTCTCGAAACGCGCGTCCGGAAACAGCGGCTGCGTTTCCTCGGCGAATACGTCGTCGCCGGTCGCGAGCGCGACATGCGCGCCGTATTCCCGCGCCAGCGCGCCGTACAGTCCGGCTTCGCCGAGCTCGACGCCGTTCAGCCACACCTGCGTGAACGCAAAGCTGTTGATCGTGTGCGCGAGCACGCCGCGCGCCTGCGATTTCGCGTGATAGCCGATCATGAACACGAGATCGGGCTGCTGTTCGACGCCCGTCATCATCCCGAGCGTGCGCGGCTTGCCGAGCACGACGCGCGCCCGCGCATCGAGCCCGTCGGGCAGCAGGTTGCGAAAGCCGCCGTGCGAATCGTTGACCCAGACGGCTTGCGCGCCGCCCGCGAACGCGCCTTCGATCGCCGCGTTCGCCTCGGCGGTCATCCAGCGTCGCGCGCGCTCGTATTCCGGATTGCCGGCGCGCGTCTGCTCGATCGCGAATACGCCGGCGACACCCTCGATGTCGGTCGAGATCAGGATCTTCATGACAGGGTCGAACGTCCTTCGTTGTACTCGTTGAACCACCGGTCGAGATCGGGCACCGCGTCGCGCAGCGATTGCCGCACGTGGCCGTCGCGCCCGGCGACCGTTACCGCTTGCAGCAACGCGTCGGCGATCGCGTGCTCGACGCTTTCGGCCACGGCCATGAACAGCGGATCGAGCGCCGCATCGGCCACGAGGGCCGGCAGCGCGATCGTCGATGCGTCGTGCGCGATCGTGTAGGCGGTCGAGAACGCGAGCGCGATGTCGCCGCTGCCATGCCCGTACACGGAGCCCGTGCGGGCCAGTCCGGCCCCCGCGCGGCGCGCGAGCCGCGACAGCTGCCGCGCGTCGAGCGGCGCGTCGGTCGCCAGCAACAGGATGATCGAGCCCTGCTCGGGCGGCGCAGCGTGCGCGGCTTCGGCCGCGCGCCGTTGCGCGACGACGCGGCCGAGCGGCACACCGCCGAGCGTCAGCATCGGCAGCCGGCCGAAATTCGCGAGCACGAGCGCGCCGACCGTATAGGGCCGGCCGGCCGCGACGGCCACGCGCGACGCGGAACCGATCCCGCCTTTCAGGTCGAAGCACGACATCCCGCGCCCGGCGCCCACCGCGCCGCGTGCGACGTCGCGCGACGCCGCGCGGCACGCGTCGTCGTAATGCGCGGCGGTAACCGCGAACGCCTGAATGTCGTTCAGGTAACCATCGTTGCACTCGAACACGAGCGGATTGACGGTCGACCAGTCGCGGCCGATCCGCGGATTCGCGGCGATCGCGGCGCGGATCTGCGCGTGGGCGACCGCACCGACGCCGAACGTGTTGGTCAGCGCGACCGGCGTCTCGAGCGTGCCGAGTTCGTCGACCTGCACGAGCCCGACACTCTTGCCGAAACCGTTGATCACGGCCGCCCCCGCCGGCACCTTGCTGCGGTACACGTCGCCCGGATGCGGCTTCACGACGGTCACGCCCGTCTGCACGTTGCCGGCATCGAGCGTGCAATGGCCGACCGTCACGCCCGGCACGTCGGCGATCGTGCCGCGCGGCCCGGCCGGCAGCGTCGCGCTCCACATCGGCACCGCCCGCATCAACGGCGCTCCAGCTTCGGGTCGAGCGCGTCGCGCAGCCCGTCGCCGAGCAGGTTGAACGCGAGCACGGTCAGGAAGATCGCGAGGCTCGGGAACACCGCGATGTGCGGCGCCGTCACCATGTCCGCGCGCGCCTCGTTGAGCATCGCGCCCCACTCCGGCGTCGGCGGCTGCGCGCCGAGCCCGAGGAACGACAGGCTCGCGGCGGTAATGATCGACGTGCCGATCCGCATCGTGAAGTAGACGACGACCGACGACACGGTGCCCGGCAGGATGTGCCGCATGATGATCGTCCAGTCGGACGCGCCGATGCTGCGCGCGGCCTCCACATAGGTCATGTGCTTGAGCATCAGCGTGTTGCCGCGCACGAGCCGCGCGAACGCCGGGATGCTGAAGATCGCGACCGCGCAGATCACGTTGACCATCCCGTTGCCGAGGATCGCGACCACGCCGATCGCGAGCAGGATGCCCGGGAACGCGAACAGCACGTCGGCGACGCGCATCGTGATGCGGTCCCACCAGCCTTCGTAATAGCCGGCGAGCAGCCCGAACAACGTGCCGATCACCGCGCCGAGCGCCACCGAGAAGAAGCCGGCCGCGAGCGAGATGCGCGTGCCCGCGACGATCCGGCTGAAGATGTCGCGGCCGAGCGAATCGACGCCGAACCAGTGCACGGCCGACGGCCCTGCATTCAGCGCGTCGTAGTCGAAATAGTTTTCCGGATCGAACGGCACGATGTGCGGGCCGACGAACGCGAGCACGACGAGCGCCAGCACGAAGCCGCCCGCGACGAGCGCGATGGTCTGCTTGCGGAACTTGCGCCAGAATTCGCGCCACGGCGTGCGGATCGCGGTCGTTGCGGCCGGTGCCGCGGGCTGGACAGTCGCGTTCATGCTGGCCTCACTTGAACCGGATGGTCGGGTTGATGACCGCGTACAGCACGTCGACGGTCAGGTTGATCAGGATGAATTCGAGCGAGAACAGCAGGACGATCGCCTGGATCACCGGGTAGTCGCGCATCGTCACCGCGTCGACCAGCAGGCGCCCGAGCCCCGGCCAGTTGAACACGGCCTCGACGACGATCGAGCCGCCGAGCAGGAAGCCGAACTGCAGCCCCATCATCGTGACGACCGGGATCATCGCGTTGCGCAGGCAGTGCTTGAGCACGACCATCGGTTCGTGCACGCCCTTGGCGCGCGCGGTGCGCACGAAGTCCTCGTTCAGCACCTCGACGAACGACGCGCGCGTGAAGCGCGCCATCACCGCCGCGACCGCGGCGCCGAGCGTCAGCGACGGCAGCACGTAGCTCTTCCACGTGCCGTCCGGCACGACCGGCAGCCAGCCGAGCTTCACCGAGAAGATTTCCATCAGCAGCATGCCGAGCGCGAAGGCCGGAAACGAGATGCCCGACACCGCGAGCGTCATGCCGAGCCGGTCGGGCCAGCGATTGCGCCAGACCGCCGACGCAATGCCGATCGCCATGCCGAACAGCGTCGACCACCCCATGCTGACGAGCGTCAACAGCAGTGTCGGCATGAAGCGCTCGCCGATCTCGGTCGACACCGGCCGCTTGCTGCGCGTCGACACGCCGAAATCGCCGTGTGCGATCTTCGCGAAGAAGCGTGCGAACTGCGCGGGCAGCGGCCGGTCGAGCCCGAGATCGGCGCGCACGAGCGCGACGGTCGCCTCGTCGGCTTCGGGGCCGGCCGCGAGCCGCGCCGGGTCGCCCGGCAACAGGTGCACGAACAGGAACACCAGCACCGCGACGATCGCGAGCGTGGGCAGCAGGCCGAACAGGCGTTTGACGAGGAAATTCAGCATGGGACACCGATCGAATCAGCGCACCGGCGGCTCGTGCCGCCGGCGCTGCGTGGCGGGCAAACCACCGTCATTTCAGCGAGATCTCGTCGAAGTTGAACGAGCCGTCCGGCATCACGTACGCGCCCTGCAGCCGCTTGCTGCGCGCATACACGATCTTCTCCTGCACGAGGAAGATCCACGGCGCGTCGGCCCAGATCTGCTTCTGCGCATCGGCGTACAGCTCGGCCTTCTGCGTGCGGTCGACCGTCTCCAGCGCCTTCGTCAGGTCGCCGTCCACCGTGTCGTTCTTGTAGTACGCGGTGTTGACCAGCTTCGGCGGCGCCGACGCGCCGGCCAGCAGCGGCGTGATCGCCCAGTTCGCTTCGCCGGTCGACGACGACCAGCCGATGTAGTACATCCGCACCGGCGCCTTCGCCGGATCCGGCGCGCTCTCGACCTTCGCGACGCGTTCGCCGGCCTCCAGCGCCTGCACCTGCACCTTCACGCCGACCTGCGCGAGCTGCTGCTGCACGAACTGGATCGCCTTCTGCGACGTCGAGTTGTTATACGCGGACCACAGCGTCGTCTCGAAACCGTTCGGATAGCCGGCTTCCTTCAGCAGCGAGCGTGCCTTCGCCGGGTCGTACGGCCAGGGCCCGAGCTTCGTCGCGTAATCGACGCCCTGCGGCACCACGCCGGTCGACGGCGTCGCGAAACCGGAGAACGCGACCTTCGCGAGCGCTTCCTTGTTCACCGCGTAGTTCAGCGCCTGGCGCACCTTCGGGTTGTCGAACGGCTTTTGCAGCATGTTCAGCGACACGTAGCGCTGCACGATCGACGGCCGTTCGACCACGTCGACCTTCGGGTTGCTCTTCAGGTCGGCCGCCTGTTCGAACGGAATGCGGAACGCAAAATCGGCTTCGCCCGTCTTCATCAGCGCCGCGCGCGTGTTGTTGTCGACCACCGGCTTCCAGTCGATCGCGTCGATCTTCGGATAGCCCTTCTTCCAGTAGCCGGCGAACTTCTTCACCTTCAGGTCGTCGGTCTGCTTCCACTCGACGAACTCGAACGGCCCGGTGCCGACCGGATGCAGCGCGATGTCGCGGCCCCACTTCTTCAGCGCGGCCGGCGAGATCATCACGGCCGACGGGTGCGCGAGCGTGTTGATGAACGCCGAGAACGGCTCGCGCAGCGTGACCTTCACCGTGGTCGGATCGACGGCCTCGGTCTTCTCGATCACGCGGAACATGTTGTAGCGCTTCAGGTGGTTCGCGGGATCGGTCACGCGGTCGAAGTTCGCCTTCACGGCCGCCGCGTTGAAATCGGTGCCGTCGTGGAACTTCACGCCCGAGCGCAGCTTGATCGTGTACGTCTTCGCATCGGGGCTGGCTTCATAGCCGGTCGCGAGCACGTTGACGAGCTTCATGTCCTTGTCGAAGCCGAACAGCCCCTGGTAGAACGACTTGACGACGGCCTGCGACACCGTGTCGTTCGCGTCGTACGGGTCCATCGTCGTGAAGGTCGAATCCACCGCCATCACCGCGGTCTGCTGCGCGAACGCGGGCAGCGCGGCCGACAGCGCGAACGCGCCGGCGAGCGCGACGAAGCATGCGCGCGGACGAAACATCGGAAACGGATGCTGCTTGTTCATTTTGCTGGGCTCCTATCGGTGAATCGGTGACGCCTCACGGGCGTTTCGGTTTCGACTGCCTGCTGGTTCGTGCGGCGTCATCGCGACGCACGACTCCACGACTCAATACGCGCCGCCGACGCGATGCGTCGCGACATAATGATCGGGGCCGACCGCGACGAGCGGCGCGACGACCGGCTCGTCGCCGACCGAGCGGATCGGGCTCGGAATCTCGTCCGCCGCGAGCTGGCGCGGCGCATGCCGGCGCGCGGGGTCGGCCACCGGCACCGCGCTCATCAGCTTCTTCGTGTACGGATGCTGCGGCGCCTCGAACACCGCGCGGCGCGGGCCGATCTCGACGATCTGGCCGAGATACATCACCGCGACGCGATGGCTGACGCGCTCGACCACCGCCATGTCGTGCGAGATGAACAGATACGCGACGCCGAGCTCGCGCTGCAGGTCGAGCATCAGGTTGACGATCTGCGCCTGCACCGACACGTCGAGCGCCGACACCGACTCGTCGGCGATCACGACCTTCGGATTCAGCGCGAGCGCACGCGCGATCGCGATCCGCTGGCGCTGGCCGCCCGAGAATTCGTGCGGATAGCGGCGCGCGGCCTCCGGCGGCAGGCCAACCTTGTCGAGCAGCCAGTCGACGCGCGCCTGCGCGTCGCTGCCGCTCGCGACGCCATGCACGAGCAGCGGCTCCATGATCGAAAAGCCGACGGTCAGGCGCGGGTTCAGCGACGCGAACGGGTCCTGGAAGATGAACTGGATGTTACGGCGCAGCGCCTGCAGGTCCGGGCCCTTCAGCGCGCTGATGTCGCGGCCGTCGAATTCGATCGAGCCGCTTTGCGATTCGACGAGGCGCAGCAGCGAACGGCCGGTGGTCGACTTGCCGCAGCCCGATTCGCCGACGAGCGCGAGCGTCTCGCCCGCGCGCAGCTCGAAGCTCACGCGCTCGACCGCATGCACGTATTGCGACACGCGGCCGAACACGCCGCTCTTCACCGGAAAGCGCGTGACGAGATCGCGCACGCGCAGGATCGGCGGCGCGGCGTGATCGACAGGCGGCTGCGCGTCGTTCGCGGCGGACGCCGTCGTCGCGGCCGTGGCCGCCGCGTTCGTGCCGTCCACCTTCAACAGCGGGAATTTCTCCGGTGCGTCGGTGCCCTGCATCGAGCCGAGCCGCGGCACGGCCGCGAGCAGCGCCCGCGTATAGCGATGCGCGGGCGTCGCGAAGATGCGGTCCGACTCGCCCTCCTCGACCTTCTCGCCGCGATACATCACGAGCACGCGGTCGGCCACTTCGGCCACCACGCCCATGTCGTGCGTGATGAAGATCACGCCCATGTTCATTTCGTCCTGCAGCCCGCGCACCAGTTGCAGGATCTGCGCCTGGATCGTCACGTCGAGCGCGGTCGTCGGCTCGTCGGCGATCAGCAGCGCGGGCCGGCACGACAATGCCATCGCGATCATCACGCGTTGCCGCATCCCCCCGGAGAGCTGGTGCGGATAGCGCGCGAACACGCGGCGCGCTTCCGGGATGCGCACGAGATCGAGCAGCCGCAGCGCTTCCGCGCGTGCTTCGGCCGCGCTCTTCGACTGGTGAAGCGCGATCGCCTCGCTGATCTGGTCGCCGACCGTAAACACCGGGTTCAGCGACGTCATCGGCTCCTGGAAGATCATCGCGATGTCCGCGCCGCGGATGCCGCGCATCGTCGCGGCGCTCGCCTGCGCGAGATCGACCAGCGCGCCGCCACGTCGCCGGAACGCAATGCGGCCGCTCGTGATCTCGCCGCCGCCGTGCTCGACGAGCCGCATCAGCGCGAGCGACGTGACCGACTTGCCCGAGCCCGATTCGCCGACGATCGCGAGCGTCTCGCCGCGATCGACGTGAAACGACACGTTGCGCACCGCGTCGAACGTCGCGCTTTCGCGGCGGAACGTGACCGACAGGTCGTCGACGGCCACCACGCGCTGCTCGGGCAACGTCAAGGGCGACGGGTTACGGCTCGAAGTCATGACATATCTCCTCGTGCGATCCGCAATCAGGCCGCATCGTCGCGGTAGATGCCGACGACCGGCGCTTCACCGACGCGCGCGTAGCCGCGGTACATCCCTTCTGTGTTGAACGGCATCGCGACGTTGCCCTGTGCGTCGACCGCGATGATCCCGCCGCGGCCCGCGAGGCGCGGCAGCTTGTTCATCACGACATCGTGCGCGGCGTCCGCGAGCGACGCGCCGCGATACGCGATCTGCGCCGCCACGTCATGCGCGGTCGCGAGCCGGATGAACATCTCGCCGGTGCCCGTCGCGGAGACGGCGCAGGTCGCGTCGTCCGCATAGCAGCCGGCGCCGATGATCGGCGAATCGCCGACGCGCCCCGGCTGCTTGTTCGTGATGCCGCCCGTCGACGTCGCCGCCGCGATGTGGCCGTTCAGGTCGCGCGCGACCGCACCGACCGTGCCGTGCTTGCGATCCGGATCGAGCGGCTCGGCGGATTGGGCGGCGCCGCCGAACGCGAAGCTGGCCGCATCGTGGTCGAGCATCATGCCGGCCGCCGCGCGCGCCTTGACCCACTGCGCATGCCGCGTTTCGGTGTCGAAGTAGCCGGGTTCGGCGAGTTCGAGCCCTTGGGCGGCGGCGAACGCATCGGCGCCCGCGCCGGCGAACAGCACGTGCTCGCTCGCCTCCATCACGCGCCGCGCGGCGAGCACCGGATTGCGCACGCGCGTCGCGCAGCAGATCGCGCCGGCGCCGAGCGTCGCGCCGTCCATGACCGCCGCGTCGAGTTCGTGCTTGCCTTCGGCCGTATAGACGGCGCCGCGCCCGGCGTTGAACAGCGGACAGTCCTCGAGCATGCGCACCGCGACGGTCACCGCGTCGAGCGCGCTGCCGCCGTCGGCCAGCACCTGTTGCGCGGCCTGCAGGATCGCGGTGAGCTCGGCGCGGTACCGACGTTCGGTGTCGGTATCCATCGCTTCGCGCAGGATCGTGCCTGCGCCGCCGTGAATCGCGACGATCGCGGATGGAGTCATGATTTTTTCGGACGAGGGGAAGAAGGGTTGACGGCCGGCAGCGCCGCTTGCGGCTGCACGAGCCACGGCAGCAGGAATTCGGTCATCTCGGCGGCGGATTTCGCGGACCGGTGCGTGCGCAGCGCGACTGCATCGATCAGCGCCTCGATCATCGTGAGCACGGCCGCTTCCGACGTGGCCGCGAAACGCCGCTCCGCCTTCACGTACAGGTTCAGCGACGCGACCGGTGCAAGCGGCGATTGCGGACCGTCGGAAATGCCGAGCACGCGTGCGCCGCGCGCCGCCGCACGACGCGCCAGCTCGATCGTGTCCTTCACGTAGCGCGGAAACGCGAGCGCGATCACGAGATCGCGCGAATCGGCCGTGTACAGGCGTCGCGCCGCATGCGAAGGCCCGCCGAGCAGCGCGAGCGACTGCACGCTGTCGTGGCAGACGGACAGGCCATGCTCGATCAGCCCGGCAAGGAATGCGCTCGACCCGGCACCGAGAATCAGCACGCGTCGCGCGCCGACGATCGCCTCGACCGCCGCCTCGACATCGGCCGCGTCCAGTTGCGCGCGCGTGTTCTCGATGTTGGCGACAGCCTGGTCGAATACCGCATCGATCCAGACCGCGCCGCGTACGCCGGATTCCTGCTCCTGTGCGGAACGCAGCCGCTCGACCGGCCCGAGCGTGGCCTCGAAGCCGCGCACGAGCGCCGCGCGCATCGCCGGATAGCCGTCGAAACCGAGCGCCTTCGCGAAGCGGTTCGCGGTCGCGATCGACGCATTCACGGCCTGTGCGAGTTCGTCGATCCGCATCGTCGCCGCGCGAAACGGGTTCGCGAGCACGAATTCGCCCATGCGCCGGTGAATTGGCGTCATCAACGGCATCGCCGACGCGATCCGCTCGGCGATCGCGAGTTCGTCGTGACTGACATCAGGCGGAACGAGAGGCGTCATGCGAAGGGTTGTTGCAAGGTTCGATGAAAATGAATTTACACAATCTACCGCCAGAAAAGAAATAAATTTTCATCCGCGTTGTCCCGCCCCATCCGGCGCCTGTCGACCGGGCGGACGGGCATTCGGCCCCACCACACGGGCCTGCGACGGGCGACCGCCCTGCGCCACCGCGCGCGGCCGTCATCCGCTCATCGGGAAAACCCCGAGTACGTTCGTTCGAATGCAGATTCACGTTGACCGGATTCGCATTCGAACATAGGATGTTCGAAAATGATCAGTCGTCAGATAACATTGCAGCTCAACGACGACGAAATGTTCGCTCGAACACCGTGATTTCGCGATAAACCGACAAATCCGGCGCGCAGCAAGATCGGACATCGTACGAACGAAAACGAATCAAGCCGTCCCGACGGATGGCCTCATGGACCGGGCAGGCGCCGCGCGCCGCCCTCCCTGACAGGAGACAGCAGTGAAGACAGTCAAGGCGTTGCGCTGGTGGATCATCGTGCTGGTGTGTCTCGGCACGATCCTCAACTACCTCGCACGGAATTCCCTCGCGGTGCTCGCGCCCGAACTCAAGCAGGTGTTCGCGATCTCGACGCAGCAGTACTCGTACATCGTCGGCGCGTTCCAGATCGGCTACACGATCATGCAGCCGGTGTGCGGATTCATCGTCGACCTGATCGGGCTGCGGCTCGGCTTCGCGTTGTTCGCGATGCTGTGGTCGGTGGTCGGCGTCGCGCACGGCTTCGCGTCGGGGTGGCTCTCGCTCGGCATCCTGCGCGGCTTTCTGGGCCTGTTCGAGGCCGCCGCGATTCCGTCCGGAATGAAGGCCGTCGCCGAATGGTTTCCCGATCGCGAGAAATCCGTCGCGGTCGGCTACTTCAACGCGGGCACGTCGCTCGGCGCCGCGATCGCGCCGCCGCTCGTCGTGTTCATCTCGATGCGGTTCGGTTGGCAGGCCGCGTTCATGGTCACCGGCGCGCTCGGCTTCCTGTGGGCGGCGCTCTGGTACACGCAGTACCGGTCCCCGGCCGACCATCCGCGCCTCACGTCGCAGGAGCGCACGCTGATCCGCGACGGCCAGGCGACGATGCCGCCCGTGTCGAAGCGCCGCATCCGCGACGTCGTCACCGCGCGGCGCTTCTGGGCGATCGCGCTGCCGCGCTTTTTCGCGGAACCCGCGTGGCAGACCTTCAGCTTCTGGATTCCGCTGTACCTCGCGACCGAGCGCCACATGCCGCTCACGCAGATCGCGGTATTCGCGTGGATGCCGTTTCTCGCGGCCGACCTTGGCGGCATCGCGGGCGGCTACCTGTCGCCGTACCTCGCGAATCGCTTCAAGCTGCCGCTCGTGTGGTCGCGCGTCGCCGGCGTCGCGCTCGGCGCGGTGCTGATGCTCGGGCCGGCGATGATCGGGCTCGTGTCGTCGCCGTACATGGCGATTGCGCTGTTCTGCGTCGGCGGCTTCGCGCACCAGATGATTTCCGCGCTCGTCAACACGCTGTCGGCCGACGTGTTCGATCCCGAGGAAGTCGGCACCGCGAGCGGCTTCGCCGGGATGGCCGCGTGGATCGGCGGCCTCGGCTTCTCGCTGCTGGTCGGTGCGCTCGCCGACAAGATCGGCTATGCGCCGCTGTTCGCGTGCCTCGGCCTGTTCGACATCATCGGCGTGACGCTGCTCGCGCTGCTGATCCGCGGGCAGTCGAAGCAGGAACGCCTGCTCGCGCAGCACGCCTGACCTCCGTTTTCACCAGGAATCGCATTCATGACTTCGCTCCTTCATCCGCCCGTGTTCCGCGTCGCCAGCCACCACGCGAACCGCGTGCTGCTCGCGTCCGATACGGGCGCCACCGTCGAAATCTTCGTGCTCGAGGACGACATCGTGCGAGTGCGCGTGCTGCCCGACGCGACGGCGCGCACCCCGCGCACGTGGACGATCGCACCCGGTCTCGACGACGTGCCGCTCGACGGGCGCGACCGCCTCGACCTGAGTGGCTTCGCACTGCCGCACTACGACTTCGTCGAAGACGACGACGGCGTGCGGATCGAAACCGCGCAGATCCGGCTCACGGTGCGCCGACGAGGCGGCCATTGCACGTGGTCGATGCGCGACGCGAACGGCGCATGGCGCGTCGCGCTCGCCGACCGCGCGACGCAGGCATACAACTTCGGCTGGTGGGACGATCGCGCATATCACTACGTCGCTCGCGAACGCGGCGACAAGGTGTTCGGCCTCGGCGAACGCGCGGGCGAACTCGACCGCACGGGCGCACGCTTCGAGATGCGCAACATCGACGCGATGGGTTACAGCGCGAAAAGCACGGACCCGCTGTACAAGCACATTCCGTTCTACATCACGTGGTCGCCCGATACGTGCCGGGGCTTCGGGCTGTTCTACGACACACTGTCCGACTGCTCGTTCGACATGGGCCGCGAGCTCGACAACTACCACGGGCCCTATCGCTATTTCGTCGCCGAGCACGGCGATCTCGACTACTACTTCATCGCGTCGCCCGCTACGCCGCTCGCGGCCGCGCGACGCTTCACGTGGTTGACCGGGCGCCCCGCACGCACGCCGAAATGGGGGCTCGGCTATTCGGGCTCGACGATGAGCTACACCGATGCGCCGGACGCGCAGCAGCAGATGAACCAGTTCCTCGAGCAGTGCGACGCGCACGACATCCTGTGCGATTCGTTCCACCTGTCGTCGGGCTATACGTCGATCGGCGCAAAGCGCTACGTGTTCAACTGGAACCGCGACAAGTTTCCCGACGCGAAGGGTTTCGTGCAGCACTATCGCGACCACGGCATCCGCCTGTGCGCGAACATCAAGCCCTGCCTGCTGCGCGACCATCCGGCCTTCGACGACGCCGCGCAGCGCGGGCTGCTGATCCGTTCCGCGTCGGGCGAGCCCGCATGGGTGCAGTTCTGGGACGAAGTGGGCGCGTACGTCGACTTCACGCAGCCGGACGCCTATCGCTGGTGGCAGGAGCAGGTCACGTCGGCGCTGCTGGAATACGGAATCGAATCGACCTGGAACGACAACAACGAATACGAGATCTGGTCGCCCGACGCGATCGCGCACGGCTTCGGCCAGCCGTTTCCGGCGCGCGAAGCGAAGGTGCTGCAGACGATGCTGATGATGCGCGCGTCGCGCGACGCGCAGCGCGCGCATGCGCCCGCGCGGCGGCCGTTCCTCGTGTCGCGCTCCGGCGGCGCCGGGATGCAGCGCTACGTGCAGACGTGGTCGGGCGACAACTACACGTCGTGGGAGACGCTGCGCTACAACCTGAAAATGGGCCTCGGGCTCGCGCTGTCGGGCGTGTCGAACATCGGCCACGACATCGGCGGCTTCTCCGGCCCCGCGCCGTCGCCGGAATTGCTGCTGCGCTGGGTGCAGTTCGGCATCTTCATGCCGCGCTTCAGCATTCATTCGTGGAACGACGACGGCACCGTCAACGAACCGTGGATGTACCCGGAGATCACCGCGCAGATCGCGGCGCTGATCAAGCAGCGCTACCGGCTGCTGCCCTACCTCTATCACCTGCTGTGGCTGTCGACGACGCGCTACGAGCCCGTGCTGCGGCCGACCCTCGCCGATTTCCCCGGCGATGCGCGCTGCTACGACACCTGCGACGACATGATGCTCGGCGACGCGCTGCTGGTCGCACCGGTCGTCGATCCCGGCCGGACCGAACGCACGGTGTACCTGCCGTCCGGCGCACGCTGGACGTGCTGCGCGAGCGCGCAGTCGTTCGACGGCGGTGCAAGCGTGACGCTGCCCGCGCCGCTCGACACGCCGGTGATGCTGCTGCGCGAAGGTCGCGTGCTGCCGTTGAACGTCGCCGAACAGCATTTCGGCATGCGCACCGACACGCGCGGCTTCCTCGTCGCACCGCGCATCGAGGACGGCGTCGCGTACGGCGAATGCGTCGAGGACGACGGCGAGACGGAAGCGTGGCGCGACGGCGAGTACGGACTGTGGCGCATCGAGACCGGCCGCGAGGCGTCGGGCGAGCTCGGCGTGTCGGTCCGCTGGGACGGCCGCCCGGCGCGCCCGGCCGACCGCGTCGAGATCCTGCTGCCCGTGTCGCTGCAAGGCCCGGTTGCCGTGCGCGGCGCGCGCGTCGAGCAGGATGCGCGGGACGGCGCGTGGCGCCGCCTCGTCGTCGCGTTCGACCACTGAACCAACCTGATCAGGCGGGCCGTTCGCGCGGCCCGCCGCCTGCCACAGAGGAGGCATTCGACCTCCCGCCCCGTTGAAGAGAAGAGATGAAGAGACCCGGAGATCGACAATGAAAGCACCCGTCAACCGTTATGCAATCCTGATTTTATCGGCCGCATCGCTCGGCGCGACCGCCGCCCATGCGCAGAGCAGCGTCACGCTGTACGGCGTCGTCGACGATTCGCTCGCGTACGTGAACAACCAGCAAGGGCACTCGAACATCTACCTGCGCGACGGCAACCTGTATGCGTCGAAGTTCGGGCTGCGCGGCGACGAGGATCTCGGCGGCGGCACGCACGCGATCTTCGATCTGCAGGCCGGCTTCAACCTGAATACGGGTGCGCAGGCCGCCGCCGGCACGATGTTCAATCGCCAAGCCTTCGTCGGTCTGCGCAACGCGAGCTACGGCACGGTGACGGCCGGCCGCCAGTACACGCCCTACTTCCTGTTCGTCGGCCCGTACGCGTCGAGCAGCTGGCTGACGGGCGCCACCGGCGCACATCCGGGCGACATCGACGGCCTCGACACGACGATTCGCGTGAACAATTCGGTTACCTATACGTCGCCGACCTTCGCCGGCCTGACCGCGAGCGCAATGTACGCATTCGGCGGCATCGCGGGCGCGACCGGCAAGGGCAACACGTTCAGCGCCGCGCTGCGCTACGCGAACGGGCCGATCGGGATCGCGGCCGGCTATCTGCGGATCAACAGCTCGGGCTCTTCCGCGGGCTTCCTGAATCCGGCCACCGCGTCGTCGGGCAGCTTCGCGGTGTCCGTGCTGAACCAGGGCTACCTGACCGCGAAGGCCGTCGAGCAGGTCGCGGCGGCCGGCAACTACACGCTCGGCGACCTGACGATGGGGCTCAACTATTCGAACGTGAAGTATCTGCCCGGCAACGGCTCGGCCTTCACCGACACGGCCGTGTTCAACACCTACGGCGCGCTCGCCGCGTACCGCTTCACGCCGACGTTCTCGGTGGCCGGCGCATTCGCGTACACGCTCGCATCGAAGGCGAACGGCGTCGCGAACGCGGCCCGCTATCAGCAGTACTCGCTGAAGGAGTCGTACAGCCTGTCGAAACGCACGACGCTCTACGCGCTGCAGGCCTACACGCATTCGAGCGGGCGGACGCTCGGCGCGCAAGGCGCCGGCCACATCGTCGACGCGGCGCCGATCGTCGGCGATTCGCAGCAGCTCACGCCGTCGACGACGCACGGCCAGTTCGTCGGCATGGCCGGGATCGCCGTCACGTTCTGAACCCTCTGGCGGCGCCTTTCGTGCGCCGTCTTCTACCCGGACGATGCGCATGCCGTACGCGCCGTCCGGGTGTCCGATATGCGTTCGCCGCCGCGTTTCCCCGCCTCGCCCGCTCGCCGCACGCACCGCGCGGGTTTTCTCGCTCGCCGCGATACCTTACAATCCGTCAGGTTTACCCTTCTGCATGCCCTCTTCTTGCAGTCCTGACACCGCGGTACACTCGACGCACGCCGTATCAGGGTCCGACGCGTACCATGCGCCGGGCGGCGTCGCGCTTCGTTGCGCCCACAACTGGATGCCCGCCATGCCGGATTCCCGTCCCTCGCCTCGCACGACATTCAAGCCGCAGGTCGTTCTGCCCGCGCTCGTCGTCATCGGCGCGCTGCTCGTCGTGTGCGCACTGCGCCCGAGCGAAGCCGGCGCGCTGTTCTCCGCCGGCCAGCAATGGGTCATCGCACGTTTCGACTGGTTCTACGTGCTCGCCGTCACCGGCTTCCTCGTGTTTCTCGTGCTGATCACCGCCAGCGACTTCGGCAATATCCGGCTCGGCCCCGACGATGCCGAACCCGAATTCAGCTTCGTGTCGTGGACGGCCATGCTGTTCGCGGCCGGCATGGGCATCGGCCTGATGTACTTCGGCGTCGGCGAGCCGATGCAGCATTTCCTGAAGCCGCCGACCGTCGACCCCGGCACGCCCGCCGCCGCGCGCGAAGCGATGTTGATGACGTTCTTCCACTGGGGCTTCCATGCGTGGGCGATCTACGGGCTGATGGGGCTCGTGCTCGCGTACTTCGGCTTTCGCTACAACCTGCCGCTCACGCTGCGCTCCGGGCTCTATCCGGTGCTGCGCGAGCGCATCAACGGCTGGATCGGCCATACCGTCGATGCGTTCGCGCTGGTCGGCACGGTCGCCGGGATCGCGACGACGCTCGGCTACGGCGTGATGCAGCTGAGCGCGGGCCTGCAGACGGTCGCCGGCTGGGACACGGGCAGCAACCTGTTCCGCATCGGGCTCGTCGCGGTAGTCGTGATCCTCGCGGGCGTGTCGGCCGCGACCGGCCTCGACAAAGGCGTGCGCCGGCTGTCCGAGCTGAACCTGCTGCTCGCGTTCCTGCTGCTTGCGTTCGTGGTGGTCGCGGGCCCGACGGCGTTCCTGCTGCGCGCGCTCGGCGACAACATCGGCCAATACCTGTCGAGCCTCGTCGACCTGTCGTTCCGCACGTACGCGTACGCGCCGCCGCGCGAGGAAGGCTGGTTCGGCGGCTGGACGATCCTCTACTGGGCGTGGTGGGTGTCGTGGTCGCCGTTCGTCGGCATGTTCATCGCGCGCATCTCGCGCGGCCGCACGATCCGACAGTTCGTGATCGGCGTGCTGCTCGTGCCGACCGCGTTCAACCTCGTCTGGATGACCGTGTTCGGCAACAGCGCGATCTGGCTCGACACGCACGGCGCGGCCGGCGCGCTCGCGCAAACGGCGACCAACGTCGATGCGCTGCTGTTCCGCTTCTTCGATTTCCTGCCGTTGCCGCAACTGCTGTCGATCGTCGCGATCGTGCTGATCGCGGTGTTCTTCGTCACGTCCGCCGATTCGGGCGCGTTCGTGATCGACCAGATCGCGACGCGCGGCAACGCGCATTCGCCGGTCTGGCAGCGGCTGTTCTGGGCCGCGCTGCTCGGCGTGACGGCCGCGGTGCTGCTCGTCGCGGGCGGGCTCGGCGCGCTGCAGGCGATGACGCTGATCGCCGCGCTGCCGGTCGCCATCATCATGCTCGCGCTCTGTTACGGGCTGTGGCGCGGGCTCGCGGCCGACCGCGCACACTATTCGCAGGACGTTGCGCCTGCAACGAGCTTCTGGACCGGCCAGCACTGGCGCCATCGCCTGACGCACATCCTGCGGCAGACGACCGAGGCCGAGGCGCGCCAGTTCGTCGCGGAAACGGTCGAACCGGCGCTGCGCAAGGTCGCCGACGAATTGCGTGCGAGCGGCGTCGATGCGCACGTGCAGCGCGACAGCGACGATGCGGTGCGGCTCACCGTGCCGACCGCCGAACATCGCGATTTCGTATACGGCGTGCGCGTCACCGCGAAATCCGCGGCCGCGTTCCTCGTGCGCGAGGCAGCCGAACCGGATGCATCGCGTGCGCACGTCCATGGCATCGTCACGTTCTTCGAGGACGGCCGGCTCGGCTACGACGTCGAATACCTGCGCGGCGACGAGGTGATCGCCGACGTGCTGCGCCAGTACGAACGCTACGTGTCGCTCGCGGCAGACAAGCGCACGCACCTGCTGAGCCGTGCACCCGGACACGCGACGGAGGCCGAATGAGCGGGCTGCCGCACAGCCGCGCGGCCGACGTCATCGCGCTCGGCACGCTCGCGGTGCTCTACCTCGGCGGCGCCGGCATCGCGCTGTGGCGAATCCGCGCCGCGGCGCCGCTCGGCAAGGCCTACTGGATCGTCTGCGCGGCGCTGCTCGCCGGCGGCGCCGTCGCGATGGGCGGCAACCTGTCGCCGGTGCCGAACAGCGGCGCCATGCCGCCCGGTTTCGCGCTCGGCGCCGAGGCCGTCCTGCTCGGGCTTGCGCTGGTCGCCGGTGGCTGCGCGTGGCTGATGCTGCGCGCGCGCAAACGCTGACGCACGCGGGTCGCGCGGCCCCACTTCGCCACGCGGGCACGGCCGCCTGCCGGGCGAACGGGCGGCCACGCCGTTCCTCATCCGCTGCTTGCACGCTACATGTCATGCGGACGGCGCGCGCGCCGTCACGAGCCAGCACGCCGCCTCGAAGCGTACCTCGGCGCCATGCACGTACCGCTCGAACGCCGCGCGCATCGTGTCCACCACACGCCGCCGCGTCGCCTCGTCCGTCTCCAGCAACGCAAGGCCGACCGGGCCCAGCCGGGCAACGTAGTCGCCCAGCGCGGACGCCGGCAGCACGCACGTCCGATCGACCGGCTCGATCGCAACGTCGGCCCAGCCGCTGTCCGACAGCACCGACGCGACCCGCTGCCGGTCGCCGAACGCGAACTGCCCGGGCGCGCCCGGCTGCCGCGCACACAAGTTCGGCAGCAACGGCGCGGCCGCCCGCTCGGCCGTCGTCATGAACGGGTTGTCGGCCGCGCCGCGCCACACGACGAACCGCATCCGTGCGCCCGGCCGCGCCGCCTGCCGCAGGTTCGCGAACGCGCGCACCGGATCGTCGAAGAACATCACGCCGAGGCGCGACACGATCAGGTCGACGCTCGCCGGCTCGAATGCGTGCGTCTGCCCGTCCGCGCACACGAACCGGGCGCGCAGGCCGCTGCGTTCGGCACGCGCCCGAGCGGCGTCGATCATCCGCGCCGAAATGTCGATGCCCGTGCACTGCGCGTTCGCGTCGAGCCGCCGCGCGATCGCGAGCGTGACCGCGCCCGTGCCGCAGCCCACATCGAGCACGCTGCTGGCGGACGACGCTGCCGCGGCGTCCGCCAGCAGCGTTTCGAACGGCTCGAACATCCGGTCCATCGTCACCTGCGCATCGACCCATGCGCGCCCCGACGGACCGTTCCATAACGCGGATTGCGCTTCGTTGGGCCGGTTGGCTTCCATCGTCGATCCCCTTTCGTTTCATTGATCACGAACCGGACTGTGCTGCTTCAAGCCGGCTTGAAGTCAAGGGCGGCCGGCATGCGCGCCGTCACGCCCCGTTTTCACATTTCTTACATTCGCGCTGCGTATCGTTGACGACTTTCCTACGGTGCCTGCCCCTCCCATGCGACGATTCCTCACGCGCGGCCTGCTCGTGCGCTGCGCCCCCCTTGCTGCCCTCGCCGCGCTGTCCGCGTGCTCGAATCACATCGATACGCCGGACGATCCGGCCAGCGCGTCGGCCAACGTCCAGGCCGCATGGGTCGAGATCGGCGATGCGAACCAGGCGATCGCGCGCGTGATCACGAACTATGCGCCCGCGTCGGCCGGCGATCCGCTGTGCCCGCAACTGAACGTTGACGGCAAGGTATCGCGCATGGCACTGCGCGCAGCCGCCGCGACCGTCGCCCAACGGCCGACCGCCAGCGACCCGGCCGATTCGAAACCGTCGAGCTTCCCGGTGTCCGTCTGCGAAACCACGCTGCCGGCCGGCGCGCAGGCGGCGAGCGTCGCGGGCCGCACGCTGCCGCTGCCGAAAGCGCAGCCGCAGCGCATCGCGATCATCGCCGACACGGGCTGCCGGATGAAGAAGGCCGACAATGCATGGCAGGCGTGCAACGATGCCGCGATCTGGCCGCTCGGCACGATCGCGGCCAGCGTCGCGAAGCTGTCGCCCGATCTCGTGCTGCACGTCGGCGACTACCACTATCGCGAGAACGCGTGCCCGCCCGATATCGCCGGCTGCAAGGACAGCCCGTGGGGCTACGGCTGGGATACGTGGCAGGCCGACCTGTTCCGCCCGGCCGCGGCGTTGCTCGCGAAGGCGCCGTGGGTCGTCGTGCGCGGCAATCACGAGGAATGCGCGCGTGCGGGCCAGGGCTGGTTCCGCTTTCTCGACCCGCGCCCGTATTCGGCCGCACGCTCGTGCGACGATCCGGCCAACGACAACACCGCGAACTATTCGGAACCCTATGCGGTGTCGCTCGGCGCCGGCTCGCAGGTGATCGTGTTCGACACGGCGAAGGTCGGCCGCACGCCGCTGAAGACGACCGACGCGCAGTTCGGCATCTACCAGAAGCAGTTCCAGACGGTCGCGGCGCTCGCGTCGAAGGCCGGCATGACGACGACGATCTTCACGAACCATCATCCGATCCTTGCGTTCGCGCCGATCGCCGGCAGCACGCCCGCGCCGGGCAACCTCGCGCTGCAGTCGGTGATGTCGAGCCTCAACGCGCAGGCGTACTACCCGCCGGGCGTGCACGTCGCGCTGCACGGCCACGTGCACGATTTCCAGGCGATCAACTTCTCGTCCGGGCACCCGGCGACGATCGTGTCCGGCAACGGCGGCGACAACCTCGACGTCGCGCTGCCCGACCCGTTCCCGGCCGGCCTGACGCCCGCGCCGGGCGCGGTGATCGAACGGCTGTCGCACAACAACAGCTTTGGTTTCCTGATCATGGACCGCAACGCCGCGCCGGCGACGGGCTGGATGTTCCATGCGTATTCGGCGGCCGGCAAGCTGCTGGCGTCGTGCAATCAGTCGGGCAGGACACTCGCCTGCGACAAGACCGGGTTCATCGCGCCGTGACGGAAGAAGTTCGATGTGACGGCCGCGGCGAGCGTGGCCGGAGGACGCTGCAGCGCGTAGTCGCGGTCGTACTCGCCGGCCTGGCATTCGCGGCTCACGCCGCGCCGGCCGAAACGGTCCTGCTTCCCGGTGCGCCGCCGTCGCGGGTCGTCGACACGATCGGCAACGGCACGCCGCAGGTAACGGGCAAGATCGACGCGGCCGCCGCGCGCTTCGCGCCGGACCCGACGCTCGTCGCGCTCGGCCGCCGGATCTTCTTCGACCCGCGGCTGTCCGAGCCGCGCGGCATGTCGTGCGCGGGCTGCCACGATCCGGGCCGCGCGTTCGCACCGACGCTGTCGGCCGCATCGCTCGCGGGGCCCGGCGTGCCGGAGGGCAGCCGGCCCGGACGCTTCAGCCAGCGCAACGCGCCGTCGCTGCTGTATGTGCGCTACGTGCCGCGCCGCCACTTCTACCAGGACGACGATGCGCCCGCGCCGTCGCCGTTCGGCGGCCTGTTCAGCGACGGCCGCGCGGATACGCTCGCCGAGCAGATTCGCGGGCCGCTGTTCGATCCGAACGAGATGAACAACCGGTCGCCGGCCGCGTTGCTGCGCAAGGTCGATGCGACCGAGCTCGCGCCCGATCTCGCCGCGCGCTTCGGTGCGCCGGTGCGGCGCGATCCCGAGCAACTGGTGCGCGCGCTGGGCACGGCCGTCGAAGCCTATCTGCAGAGCGACGAGATGGCGCCGTTCACGTCGCGCTTCGACGCGTTCCTGCGCACGCGCAAGCCGCTCGCGCCGGCCGAGATGCGCGGCCTCGCGCTGTTCCGGAATCCGGACAAGGGCAATTGCATGACCTGCCATACGCTGTCGGACACGTCGAGCCGCCCGGAGCGCTCGCTGTTCACCGATTTCGGCTACGACGCGATCGCGGTGCCGCGCAACCGCGCGCTGCCGGCGAACCGCGATCCGCGCCATTTCGACAACGGGCTGTGCGACACCGCGCGCCGGCTGCGCTGGCCCGAGCCGACGCAATGGTGCGGCTACCTGCGCACGCCGGGGCTGCGCAACGTCGCGGTCAAGCAGACGTTCATGCACAACGGCGTGTTCACGACGCTGCGCGACGCGGTCGCGTTCTACAACACGCGCTCGACCGATCCCGGCTTCTGGTATCACGGCGCCAAGACCTTCGACGACGTGCCGGCCGCCTATCGCGGCAACATCAACGTCAATTCGACGCCGATGAACCGCCGGCCCGGCACGCCGCCGGCGCTGACCGACGCGGAAATCGACGACATCGTCGCGTTCCTCGGCACGCTGACCGATGCCCGCTATACCGGCCGGGCCGCGCCGGCCGCCCCTGCGGCCCCGGCGGCCCGCGTCGCGCGCACTGCCGCGCCGGTGCGCTGACCCTGGCCGAACGGCCAGCCGACGCGCCCCTGCTTGCGGTTCGCGCAAACACTGGTTATATTTACAGTACTGTATTTATGAACAGTGAGGTGCGCGATGGAACATCTGGTCCGTATCGTCAACGACACCGATCGCCAAGTACTGGCGTGGCTTCGCGCCCAGGTCGGCGATGCCCGCGTCGAGCGCGCGGCGCGTCAGCTCGGGCATACGCGCAAGCCCTTTCCGTCCGCCGTGTGCCGGTATCTGGGCATGAGCGTGCCGGCCACGCTGCGCCCGGCCGCCGCCCAGCCGCGCGCGGCACGCGATTTCTCGGTCGGCGATCGTTACCTGTCGCTGATTCGCCAGCACCTCGCCACGCATTCGGTCGGCCGATGAAATGGCGGCGGCTTGCCGCTTCGGTACCGCGTCCGGCCGGAGCACCCGTCGCGCTTACGCGGCCGCCATGGCTTCCCGTACGAGGCGGCCGAGTGTGTCGAACGCCGCCTCGTGCGCCGCATCGAATACGCGCGTGCAGACGAGCCGGATATAGCCGTCGAAACGGTCCGAATTCGAGAAGATCGAACCGGGTGCGATCTTGACTCCGTGCGCCAGCGCGGCGTCGAACAGCGCATCGGAGCGCACGCCTTTCGGCAACGCGATCCACAGCAGCATCCCGCCCAGCGGCTGGTTCATCCGCGTGCCGGCCGGGAAATGACGCGCAATCGCGTCGATCGTCACGTCGCGCTGCACACGCAACTGTTCGCGGAACCGGTGCAGGTGCCGATCGAACGCGCCCGAGCCCACGAATTCAGCCGCAACGGCCTGCAACAGTGCGGCGTTGTGCCGGCTGTGCGCGAATTTCAGCATCCTCACGCGCGCATGCCAGCGGCCCGCACTCATCCAGCCGAGTCGCATCCCGGGAGCCAGTACCTTGTTGAACGACGGGCAGTAGATCACCGTGCCGTCGCGATCCCATGCCTTGACCGGCCTGACGGCCTGCGGCGCCTCGACGAGCTCGCGATAAGGCTCGTCCTCGATCACGGCCACACCGTGGTGCGAACACAGCGCGACGAGCTCGGCCTTGCGCTCGTCGGGCATCACGCAGCCGAGCGGGTTTTGCAGGTTCGGCACGACGACCACGGCCCGGATGTCCGGATAGGCAACCAGCGCCACTTCGAGCGCCTCGATCGACAGGCCGGTCGTCGGGCTTGCCGGGATTTCGAGCGCCTTCAGGCCGAGGCTTTCGAGCAACTGGATCAGGCCGAAGAAGGCCGGCGATTCGATCGCGATCGTGTCGCCGGGCCGCGCGACCGCACGCAACGCGAGATTCACCGCATCGACGCCGCCGCTCGTCGACATCACGTCGTCCGGCGTCAGCGTCACGCCGTAGGACAACGCGCGTTTGGCCATCGTCTGCCGGAATTCGGGCGAACCGCCGACGGGCCCGGCGTCGGTCAGCAATGTGGGCTTGCGCCGCAGCAGCCGGATCGCCAGCGCCTGCAGGCGCTCGGTCGGATACAGCGCGGCGTGCGCGGATGCGCCGCCGAGATTCAACGCATCGGTCGCCGCGTTCGCACGGTCGATCGCGCGCGATACGCGTTCGTGCAGCCCCGCGAACGGCGGCTCGACGCTCAGCGGCGGCACGTCGCTTTCCGGCAGCGTGTCGAGCACGGCCGCCGTGCGGCGGCGCACGAAGTAACCCGAACGCGGCTTCGCGTCGCACCAGCCCGCATCCTCGAGCCGCCGAAACGCCTGGATCGCGGTCGACAGGCTGACGCCGTGCTGCGCCATGCACGCGCGAACGGACGGCATCCGGTCGCCGGGTGACAGCGTGCCGGCCGCGATGATGCGGCGGTAATGTTCGGCGAGCCGTTCGTAAAGCGGCTCGCCGTCCATCGGCAAAGGCGTGCGGGATGCGTCGGCGAAAATCGTCATGCGAACCATCGTGCCCGCGGCCGCCACCGCACGCCAGATACAGATCCGGGAAAAACCCACCGATACAGCAGCCCGAAATCGTCGCCTGCACCGCAACAGATTCCCGTCCCCTGAATCTGTCGTGCGCACGTCCGTTTCCCTAACCTGATTGCACGCTGTCGCCTCGTCGTTACGAGGCCGCGCAACCGGAGCAACCGGGAAAAGGGAATCGCCATGCGGACGCAACACCTCCGGCTCGACGCCGGGCAAAGCCACTTTGCGTGGTTCGACAAGGGCAGCCAGTTGATCGTGCTGGACGGCGCGCTGGCGGTCACGCTGCGCCACGCCGGGCTCGACTGGCTGCCCGATGTACCGCAATACATTCGCCGCGAACTCGACGAAGGCGAATGCCTGACGCTCGAAACCGCCGGTCACGTCGCGCTGTCGGCTCGCGGCAGCCGCGTGGTCAGCACGACGATCGTGGAACCGTCAGGTCGACGCGGCATGCTCTCGGTGTGGCGCGGCATCCTGCGCCGGCTGTCCGGGCGAGTGCACGGCGGCCGCCACATGAGCGAGCATGTCTGACATCGCGACTTGCCCGCCGCGGGAAACACAGGGAGGTCACCGCATCATCGCGGTGATCGATGAACGTGTGATGTTCCGAGCGGCCGCGTCCAGCGAGCTTGCCGCCGCCTCACCGCCCGTTCCGCCGACGCTCGATCCACTCGAACAGCGCCATCCCGGCCAGCATCGCGACGACGAACCCGATTCCCTTGGCTGACCCGAAGCCGATCGACACGATCGCGGGGCCCGGACAGAACCCGGCAATCCCCCAGCCGATGCCGAACGCTGCGCTTCCGGCGACGAGGCGAACGGTAATCGTCCGGGCGGCCGGCAACTGCATCGGCAGGCCGAGCCACGATCGTGTCCGGCGCTTCGCCCACGCGAACGCGAACACCGCGACACCGATCGCACCCGCCATCACGAACGCGAGCGACGGATCCCAGCGGCCTGCGAGATCGAGGAAACCGAGCACCTTCTGCGGATTGGCCATGCCCGACACGATGAGGCCGACGCCGAACAGCAGCCCCGCCAGAAACGCGAATCCTGCCTGCATGTCAGCCTCCCGGCACGTGCAGCCGCACGAAGACGGTCGCGAAGCCGGCAACCATGAAGGTCGCCGTCGCGACCACCGAACGCAGCGCCCCGCGCGATATCCCGCACACACCGTGACCGCTCGTGCAGCCGCCCGCGTACCGCGTGCCGATCCCGACCAGCAGCCCGGCCGCCAGCAATTCAGGCCAACTGGCGGCGACCTGCGGCGTCAGCCCGCTCCCGACGAAACGCATCGCGACGGGCGCGGCGATCAGCCCGGCGACGAACGCGGCGCGCCAGCCGCGCTCTGCGCCGCCCGCCGTCATCAGGCCGCCGACGATCCCGCTGATACCGGCAATCCGGCCGTTGAACACGACGAGCCACGCCGCCGCGAGCCCGATCAGCACGCCGCCGGCCAGCGACGGCCACGGCGTGAAATGAAGTGCATCAACCTGCATCGCGCGCCTCCTTCGCGGTCGCCCCGCAAAACTGCTCGTACAGCACGCCCATCATCGCGACCACGGCCGGACTGTCGAGCGAATAGCGGATCGTCTTGCCTTCGCGGCGCGTACGAACCAGCGCGTTGTCCCGCAATACACCAAGCTGCTGCGACAGCGTCGGTTGATGGATGTCCAGTCGCGCCTCGAGATCGCTCACGCAGCGCTCACCCTGCGACAGTTCGCACAGCAGCAGCAGCCGGTCGGGATTCGACATCACCTTGAGGAGCGCGCACGCCGATTCGGCGGCGGCGCGCATCTGATCGGGCCCGGGCAACCCGGCGGGAAGATCGTCGTTCATCGGAGCGGGAATACGATTAAAGAATCAATATTATATAAATTTATATATTGTTGTGTCCCGCTGATTGCAGGATCGGCAATCCGGCCGCCGTTCCGTCTGTCAGGCCTGCTTGCCAGCCGTCCCGTCGGCAGCCACCGCGCGTACCGCGCAGGCGCGAACCACGCCGAGCGCCAGCACGGCGACCGCCGCGATCACACATGGCGCGGCAACGACGGCGAACGCGGTCGACAGCATCGCGTCACCCGCCATCGATCCAAAGTGAAGCTGAAGTAAAAGACACGGCCCGGCCTGAACCGGGCCGCTTCACCGCGACGCTTCACGCGTCACGCACGGTCGCAGGATTCCGTGCCCTCGAGCATCAGCGTGCCGACCCGCGCGGGTACGAGCGGCGTGCGCGGCACCGGCGGCGTCCAGCCGAACAGCGCCTGCGCGGCCGCGCCGCACACGCGGCCCTGGCACGCACCCATCCCGCAGCGCGACTGCAGTTTGGCGGCCGTCCAGCCCGGTTCCCGCGCGACCGCATCGAACCGCACGTCTTCGCAACGACACAGCAGCGTGTCGGGTCGCGCGAGCCGGCGGATCGGCTCCCGGATCGCGAAGCGCTCGCGCACGGCATCCGCGAAAGCCTGCCAGTGCGCGCGCCGTGCGATCAGAGCGGCCAGATGTGCGGTCTGGCCGGTCGCCGCATAGCCGGCGATCTCGCCTTCGACCATCGCCAGCTCGCTGCCACCGACGCCCGTGCACTCGCCCGCCGCGAAACATCCGTCGCGGCTCGTGCGCTGGTGCGCGTCGACCGCCACCGCGCCGTGCTCGATCCGGCATCCGAGATGGCTCGGCAGCACGGTATTCGGCACGAGGCCGAAGCCGCACGCGAGCCGGTCGCAGTCGACGTCGAATTCGCGATCGCCCTGGCGAATTCGCACGCGTTCGAGCCGCTGGTCGCCGAATGCCTCGACGACGTACGCATCGGGCCGATACGCGACCGTGACGAGCTTCGCGGCCTGCGCGAGCTTCGACGGCCAGCGCCACAGCCCCGCGCCGAAGCCGGCCACGTCGCCCCATGCGGCCTGTTCGAGCACGTGCGACACGCGCGCGCCAGCCTGCCGGGCCGTCGCCGCGCTCGCCAGCAGCAGCGGCCCGCTGCCCGCGATCACCGTGCGCTGCCCGCGTACGTCGAGCCCGTATTTGATCAGCGCCTGCAAGCCGCCCGCGCCGGTCACGCCCGGCAGGGTCCAGCCCGGAAACGGCAGCAGCAGCTCGCGGGCGCCGCAGCAGAGAATCAGCGTCCGGAAATCGAGGAGGAGCCCGCGTTCGTCGTCTTCGAGCAGGAGCGTGCCCGGCTGCGTTTCGGCGACGATGCGCGTCCCCGCAAGATGCGTGACGTTCGGCTGCCGCAGCACCGCGAGGCGTTCGGCGGCGGCCGGCGTCGGTGCGGCTGCTGCCGGCTGCCGCCAGATCTGCCCGCCCGCCCGCGGGTTGTCGTCGACGATCGCAACGGTCGCGCCGCTTCGCGCGGCGGCCCGCGCGGCCGACAGCCCGGCCGGGCCCGCGCCGACGATCGCGACGTCGACGCTCAATCGTTGCTGTTTCATCGCGTGCGCCCCACCTGCATGCCGTCGCGGCACAACGTCTGGCACGCGAGCCGGCGCCGGCCGTCGATCGTCATCCGGCATTCCTGGCAGATGCCCATCCCGCAAAACGGTGCTCGCGCCGCGCCCGTGCACGACACGCGCGTCGTGTCGTCGCCGCTCGCCGCGACGGCGGCCGCGACGGTCGCACCGTCGGCCACCGTCAGCGCGCGGCCGTCCAGATGAATGATCATGCCAGCCTCCGCCGGGCCGTCCCAAGGAGGTCGACCGCCCCCGCGAGGGGCGCCTTGCATGGGACCGGAGTCAGCGCTGAAGCGCCAACTCCGGTCGACAGCGAACAAAGTGAGCGTGGGGGTCGTTTCATGTCAGCGCTCCGGTGACGAGGGACGCGCTCAGGAAGCGTCCCGGCAGATACGGTTCGATATCGATGGACGGCCGCTCGCCGGCCATCAGCGCGGCGACGAGCCGCGCGCTGCCCGGCGCGGTCGTCACGCCGAGCCCTTCGTGCCCGACCGCGAGCCACACGCCCGGCCGCGCCGGGTGCTCGCCGAGCAGCGGCAGGCCGTCGGGGCTCGCTGAGCGGAAGCCGGTCCATGCGCGGATGCCGTTCAGGTCGGCCAGATCCGGCAGATAGCCGACCGCGCGGCGCAGCATGCGCGCGAGCACCGGCGGCTCGACCTGCGCGTCTTCGGTGTCAAACTGGCGCGACGAGCCGATCAGCAGCTGGCCGGTCGGCCGCGGCTGCACGTTGAACGCGACCGACGTGCCGTCGCTTGCGTGCGCGCTCGCCGCATAGCCGAGTTCGACGAGCTGGTGCGACACGTGGCCCGGATAGCGGTCGGTAATCAGCAGATGGCCCTTTTTCGGGCGCAGCGGCAGTTCGGGCAGCAGCGTGCGCGCCGCGACGCCGTTCGCGACGATCACACGCTCCGCGCGCAGCACGTCACCGCTCGCGAGCGTCACGCTGGGGCCGTCGATCGCGACGGCCCGCTCGCGGCGCAACGTGATGCGCGGCGCGCGCTGCAGCAGCCAGTTCGCGGTGACGGGCGCATAGAGGATCGCATCGCCCGGAATCTTCAGCGCGCCGCCGAGGCCCGCGCGCAGCATCGGCTCCAGTTGCGCGAGCGCAGCCGCGTCGATCAGCTCGCCGGCCACGCCGTTGGCGGCGAGCGTCGCCTGCTTCGCGCGTGCGAGATCCATCTCGTGCGCATCGGCCGCGAGCCACAGCGTGCCGCAGTTGCGGTATGCGCAGCCGTCGGGCATCTCGCCGCTCAACGCGCGCCACAGTTCGATCGAGTAATGGCTCAGCGCGAGTTCGGCCGCATTGTCGTCCATCGCGACGAGGTGCCCCATGCCCGCGCCGGTCGCGCCGCCGCTCGCGTCGTCGACGACGAGCACGCGCAGCCCGCGCTGCGCGAGTTCGTGCGCGCACGCCGCGCCGACGATGCCGGCGCCGATCACGACGACGTCGGTCTTCGTTTCGCTCACGACCCGATGCCCCAGCCGAACGGATCGTCTTCGTCGATCAGCAGCGTCGCTTCCGCGCTCAGGTGCGCGCTGCCGCGAATCGTCGGCACGATGCCGCCGTCGGCCAGCTCGTAGCTCGCGTGGAACACGCTGCCGATCACGCTCGCCTGCCGCCACACGGCGCCCGGCGCGAGCTTGCCGTCGGCCGCGAGGCACGCGAGCTTCGCGCTCGTACCGGTGCCGCACGGCGACCGATCGTACGCGAGGCCCGGGCACAGCACGAAGCTGCGGCTGTCATGCGCGGGATCGTCGGCGAACAGCTCGATGTGATCGATCTCGCCGCCGTTCGCGCCGGTGACGCCCGCGCGTTCGAGCCCTTCGCGCACGGCCGACGCGTACGCGGTGAGCGCCGCGACGTTGTCGCCGGCGACGCGCTGCCCGTGGTCGCTGATCAGGAAGAACCAGTTCCCGCCCCACGCGACGTCGCCCTTCACGGGGCCGTATCCCGGCACGTCGAGCGCGATGCCGTGTGCGTGGCGATACGCGGGCACGTTGCGCACGCTGACCGACAGGTCGTCGTGCAGTGTCGCCTCGACGGTGCCGACCGGCGTCTCGATCCGGTGCACGCCGGGCGCGATGCGTCCCATGTGATGCAGCGTGCGCACGACGCCGATCGTGCCGTGCCCGCACATCCCGAGATAGCCGCTATTGTTGAAGAAGATCACGCCGGCCGCCGCGTCGGCCGACACCGGGTCGCACAGCACCGCACCGACCAGCACGTCGCTGCCGCGGGGCTCGAGGATGCACGCGGTGCGATAACGGTCGTGCTCGCGCGCGAGCACGTCGCGGCGCTCAGCCATCGTGCCGTTGCCGAGCGATGGAAAGCCGGACACGACGAGCCGAGTGGGTTCGCCGCCCGTGTGCGAATCGATGATCTGGATGCGCTTCATCATGAGCCGTCCGAAGTGGGGAAAGGAGCATAGCTTCCTCCGTCGCGCGTCCGTCCGCTTGTGGCTTTTCGATGAGGACGACGACGAAATCGGCATAGTGCGACGCACCCTTCCCGCCCCTGCCGGCCGCTGTGCCGATTTCGTCATTTTGCTCCGCGATACGACTCAAGCGTGATGGGCGTTTGCGCGGCGATACTGGTTGCCACACCGACACACCCGTCGGCCGACCGATACGAACGTAGGAGATTTCAGTGAGCCGCAAAGCCATTCAGTGGACCGGGGTTTTCCCGGCCGTCAGCACCCAGTTCAAGCCGGACTTTTCCCTCGACATCGACGCCACGCACCGTGTGGTCAAGAACCTGGTGAACGACGGCGTGTCGGGCCTCGTGGTCTGCGGCACGGTCGGCGAAAACACGTCGCTGTCGACGAGCGAGAAGCTTCAGGTGATCGAGGCCGCACGCGATGCGGCCGGCGGCAAGATTCCGGTGATCGCCGGCATCGCCGAATTCACGACCGAATTCGCGCGCAATACGGTGCGCGAAGCGCAGCGCGTCGGCGTCGACGGCGTGATGGTGATGCCCGCGCTCGTCTACTCGGCGAAGCCGCACGAAACCGCCGCGCACTTCCGCGCGGTCGCAACGAGCACCGACCTGCCGGTGATGGTCTACAACAATCCGCCGATCTACAAGAACGACGTGACGCCCGACGTGCTGATCGCGCTGCAGGATTGCGAGAACATCGTCTGCTTCAAGGATTCGTCGGGCGATACGCGCCGCTTCATCGATCTGCGCAACGCGGTCGGCGATCGCTTCGTGCTGTTCGCGGGCCTCGACGATGTCGTGGTCGAGAGCATCGCGGTCGGCGCCGAAGGCTGGGTGTCGGGCATGTCGAACGCGTTTCCGAAGGAAGGCGAGACGCTGTTCCGCCTCGCGAAGCAAAAGCGCTTCGACGAAGCGCTCGCGCTGTATCGCTGGTTCATGCCGCTGCTGCACCTCGACGCACGCCCGGATCTCGTGCAGTGCATCAAGCTGTGCGAAGAACTGGTCGGCCGCGGCAGCGCGGTCACGCGTCCGCCGCGCCTCGCGCTGCAAGGCGACACGCTCGCTGAAGTGAAGGCCATCGTCGCGAAGGCGCTCGACACGCGCCCGGCCCTGCCCGACGTCGGTCTCTGATCGACGCCCTGCGGCGGCGCGCGGGTTTGCCCTGTGCGTCGCCGTCCGCGGTCCGGCATGGTCCGCGGGCCCGCTCGCCCCGGCGCCACCCCGCGCCGCGCGTGAACGGGCCGCGGCCCGCCCCGGTCGTTCGAACCGGGCGACGCCGGCCGGCAGGCGTGCGCGCTGCTCCGTCGGAGCGCGCGCCACGCGCGCCTGTACCGACATTCCCCCAGGAGACACGCCCATGCCAGGCCAAGGCAATGCACACCCGTCTGTCCCGCTTTCCCGTTCCGCGCGCCCCGGCGCGGGTCACGGCAAGTTCAAGAAACAGCTGTCGCTGACCGATCTCACGTTCATCGGTCTCGGCGCCATTTTCGGTTCGGGGTGGCTGTTCGCCGCGAGTCACGTATCGACGATCGCGGGCCCGGCCGGAATCTTCTCGTGGCTGCTCGGCGGCTTCGCGGTGCTGCTGCTCGGCATCGTCTACTGCGAACTCGGCGCCGCGCTGCCGCGCGCGGGCGGCGTGGTGCGCTACCCGGTGTTCTCGCACGGCCCGCTGCTCGGCTACCTGATGGGCTTCATCACGCTGATCGCGTTCTCGAGCCTGATCGCGATCGAAGTCGTCGCCGCGCGCCAGTATGCGGCCGCGTGGTTTCCGGGCCTGACGGTCGAAGGATCGAGCGACCCGACCACCCTCGGCTGGCTCGTGCAGGCCGCGCTGCTCGGCTTCTTCTTTTACCTGAACTATTCGAGCGTGAAGACGTTCGCGAAAGCGAACAACATCATCAGCGTCTTCAAGTTCATCGTGCCGCTCGCGGTGATCGGCGTGCTGTTCACGTTCTTCAAGCCCGCTAACCTGACCGTGCACGGCTTCGCGCCGTTCGGCATGCCGGGCATCGAGATGGCCGTGTCGGCCGGCGGCATCATCTTCGCGTATCTCGGGCTCACGCCGATCGTGTCGGTCGCGAGCGAGGTGCGCAATCCGCAGCGCACGATCCCGATCGCGCTGATCCTGTCGATCCTGCTGTCCACGCTGATCTACGTGCTGCTGCAGCTCGCGTTCATCGGCAGCATTCCCACCGACATGCTCGCCGCCGGCTGGCACGACGTGAGCAAGGCGTTCTCGCTGCCGTATCGCGACATCGCGCTCGCGCTCGGCGTCGGCTGGCTCGCGGTGATGGTCGTCGCCGACGCGATGATCTCGCCGAGCGGCTGCGGCAACATCTACATGAACGCGACGCCGCGCGTGGTCTACGGCTGGGCGAAGACGGGCACGTTCTTCAAGGTGTTCACCCGCGTCGACGAAGCGTCGGGCATCCCGCGTGCGGGCCTGTGGCTCACATTCGGCCTCGCGATCTTCTGGACGCTGCCGTTCCCGTCCTGGGAAGCGCTGATCAACATCGTGTCGGCCGCGCTGGTGTTGAGCTATGCGGTCGCGCCCGTGTCGGTCGCCGCGCTGCGCCGCACGGCGCCCGACCTGCCGCGGCCGTTCCGCGCCAGCGCGTTCGGCCTCACCGGCCCCGCGTCGTTCGTGATCGCCGCGCTGATCGTCTACTGGTCGGGCTGGAGCACGGTGTCCTGGCTGCTCGGGCTGCAGATCGCGATGTTCGCCATCTATCTCGCGTGCCGCCGCTGGGTGCCAACCACGCACCTGAGTCTCGCCGAGCAGGTGCGCTCGTCCGCGTGGCTGATCGCATTCTATGCGGCGATGATCGTGCTGTCGTATCTCGGCGGCTTCGGCGGCACGGGCCGGCTCGCGCATCCGTACGACACGGTCGTCGTCGCGGCCGTCGCGCTCGTCATCTACTACTGGGGCGCGCACACCGGCGTGCGCGCCGACAAGCTGCAACTCGACGACGACGAGGACTGACGCGCCCTCCCCCTTTCCCCTTCCATCGGCCGGGCACATCACGCCCGGCCCTGCTTTTTTCCGAGGAAAACCATGCAACTCACAGGCCAGCTCCTGATCGGCCAGTCGGCCGTCGCCGGACAGAACGGCACCCTCCATGCGCTCGCCGCCGCAACAGGCGAACCGCTCGAACCGGCGTTCGGCGGTGCGAGCCTGCACGACCTGGAAACGGCGTGCGCACTCGCCGACGACGCGTTCGATACGTATCGCGAAACGTCGCTCGAAGCACGCGCCGCGTTCCTCGATGCGATCGGCCGCCACGTCATGGCGCTCGGCGACGAGCTGATCGAGCGCTGCGTCGTCGAAACGGGGCTGCCGCGTGCGCGCATCGAAGGCGAACGCGGCCGCACGGTCGGGCAGCTCGCGCTGTTCGCATCGCTGGTGCGGGACGGCGGTTTTCTCGACGCGCGGATCGACCCGGCACGCCCGGAGCGCAAGCCGCTGCCACGCGTCGACCTGCGCCTGCGCAACGTCGCGCTCGGCCCCGTCGCCGTGTTCGGCGCGTCGAACTTCCCGCTCGCGTTCTCGGTGGCCGGCGGCGACACGGCGTCGGCACTGGCGGCCGGCTGCCCGGTAATCGTCAAGGCGCATTCCGCGCATCCGGGCACGTCGGAACTCGTCGGCCGCGCGATCCAGCAGGCCGTGCGCGAATGCGGGATGCCGGCCGGCGTGTTCTCGCTGCTGTTCGACGCATCGCGGGAGATCGGCCAGGCGCTCGTCGCCGATCCGCGCATCAAGGCCGTCGGCTTCACCGGCTCGCGTCGCGGCGGCGTGGCGCTGATGCATATCGCGGCCGCGCGAGCCGAGCCGATCCCCGTCTATGCGGAAATGAGCTCGATCAATCCCGTGCTGCTGTGTCCCGCCGCGCTCGGTGCGCGTCACGACGCCATCGCATCGCAGTTCGTCGCGTCACTTACGCTCGGCGCCGGCCAGTTCTGCACGAATCCGGGCCTCGTGCTCGCCGTCGACGGCCCCGCGCTGCGCGCCTTCGAAGCCGCGTCGGCCGATGCCGTGCGCGCCGTGGCCGCGCAGACGATGCTGACACCGGCCATCCACGCGAGCTATGCGCAAGGCGTCGCGGCGCTGCGCGCTCACTCAGCCGTCGAACTGCTGGCCGAAGGCGTCGAAGGCGGCCGCCATCAGGCCCGCGCGGCGCTGTTCGCGGCCTCCGCCGACGCGTTCATCGCCCACCCCGAACTGCGCGACGAAGTGTTCGGCCCCGCGTCGCTGGTCGTGCGCTGCCCGGACGCCGACACGCTGCATCGCGTGCTGAAATCGCTCGAAGGCCAGTTGACGGTCGCCGCGCATCTCGCCGACGGCGACGCCGCGCTGTTCGCCGCGCTGCGCCCGACGCTCGAACGCAAGGCAGGCCGCATTCTCGTCAACGGCTTCGGCACGGGTGTCGAGGTCGGCCACGCGATGGTGCACGGCGGCCCGTTTCCGGCGACGTCCGACACGCGTACGACGTCGGTCGGCGCGCGCGCGATCGAGCGCTTCCTGCGCCCCGTGTCGTACCAGGACGTGCCGGACGCGCTGCTGCCGGACGCGCTCCGCAGCAGCAATCCGCTGCACGTGCCGCGACGCATCGACGGCGTGCCCGCCCCATGCGAGGTGAACCATGTCTGAGCGCACCGCCGAAGTCGTGCTGTCGCTCGACGAAGTCCACGCGCTCGCGCTGCGCGTGCTGACGCACAACGGGATGTCCGACGCGCATGCGCGCGCCATCGCCAACGTGATCACGCAGGGCCAGCGCGACGAATGCCATTCACACGGCGTGTACCGGCTGCTCGTGTGCGTGCGCTCGCTGAAGAAAGGCAAGGTCGATCCGCAGGCCTTGCCGACGTTGCGCAAGCTGTCGTCGTCGATCGTCGCGGTCGACGCGCATCGCGGCTTCTCGCTGCTGAGCTTCGAAACCGGGCTACCCGTGCTGGTCGAGATGGCGAAGCAGCACGGCATCGCCGCGATGGCGATCAACCGCTGCTATCACTTCTCCGCGCTGTGGCCCGAGGTCGAGGCGATCGCGGCCGAAGGGCTGGTCGGCATCGCGATGAACCCGAGCCATAGCTGGGTCGCGCCGGAAGGCGGCCGCGAGCCCGTGTTCGGCACCAACCCGATCGCGTTCGCATGGCCGCGCCCGGGCGGCGAGCCGTTCGTGTTCGATTTCGCGACGAGCGCGATCGCGCGCGGCGACATCGAACTGCACGCGAAACAGGGCAAGGCGATTCCGCCGCACTGGGCGATCGACGCCGACGGCCAGCCGACCACCGACCCGAAGGCCGCGCTGCAAGGCGCGATGCGCACGTTCGGCGGCCACAAGGGTTCGGCGCTCGCGGCGATGGTCGAGCTGCTCGGCGGCGCGCTGATCGGCGACATGACGAGCCGGGAATCGATGGACTTCGACGAAGGCGTCGGCGCGACACCGTGCCACGGCGAACTCGTGATCGCGTTCGATCCGAAGATGTTTCTCGGCGACGATCTCGACGCGGGACTCGCGCGCGGCGAGCGGATGTTCGAATCGATCGTCGCGCAGGGCGCGCGGCTGCCGTCGCAACGGCGCTTCGACGCCCGCGCGCGCAGCATCGCGAATGGGGTGCGGATTCCGAAGGCGCTGTACGACGAGATCCTGACGCTGCTCGACTGACGCGCGATCGAGCGGCGCGGCTTCATCGTCGGCGGAACGGGCGATGGAGCCGCCGCCCGGTTGCGCCGGCGATGGCCTGCGTCGGGCTTCGTGCTTGCTCGGTCTGGTGGGGCTCGCGCACGCGGCGCACCCGGCCGCTGTCCGCCGCACCGCCCGCGCCGGCCGGCGCCGCCCGCCCGGCGGCTGTGGGATAATCGCGAAGTTTGCCCAGGGCGCAGCTCAAGAGGTTGTTCGCACGGGCGCGAGAGAGGCCTTTATTCCCCGAGCCTCCACCCTTTTCCCGCGATATTTCTTCAGCCATCACCATGCCCACTTACCGTTCCAAAACCTCCACCGCCGGCCGCAACATGGCAGGTGCGCGCTCGCTGTGGCGCGCCACCGGCATGAAAGACGACGATTTCTCGAAACCGATCATCGCGGTCGTCAACTCGTTCACGCAATTCGTGCCCGGGCACGTTCACCTGAAGGATCTCGGCCAGCTCGTCGCGCGCGAGATCGAAGCCGCGGGCGGCGTCGCGAAGGAATTCAACACGATCGCGGTCGACGACGGCATCGCGATGGGCCACGACGGCATGCTCTATTCGCTGCCGAGCCGCGACATCATCGCCGATTCGGTCGAATACATGGTGAACGCGCACTGCGCGGACGCGATGGTGTGCATCTCGAACTGCGACAAGATCACGCCGGGGATGCTGATGGCCGCGATGCGCCTGAACATTCCGGTGATCTTCGTGTCGGGCGGCCCGATGGAAGCCGGCAAGACGCGCCTCGCGAACCCTGTCACCAAGTCCATCGAACTGAAGAAGCTCGACCTGGTCGACGCGATGGTGATCGCGGCCGACCAGTCGTATTCGGACGCCGACGTCGCCGAAGTCGAGCGCTCGGCGTGCCCGACCTGCGGTTCGTGCTCGGGCATGTTCACCGCGAACTCGATGAACTGTCTGACCGAAGCGCTCGGCCTGTCGCTGCCCGGCAACGGCACGGTGGTCGCCACGCACGCCGACCGCGAACAACTGTTCAAGCGCGCCGGCCGCCGCATCGTCGAATTGACGCGCCAGCACTACGAGCAGGACGATGAACGCGTGCTGCCGCGCGCGGTCGGCTTCAAGGCGTTCGAGAACGCGATGACGCTCGACATCGCGATGGGCGGCTCGACCAACACGATCCTGCACCTGCTGGCGATTGCGCGTGAAGCCGGCATCGACTTCACGATGAAGGACATCGACCGCCTGTCGCGCATCGTGCCGCAGCTGTGCAAGGTCGCGCCGAACACGAACAAGTACCACATCGAGGACGTGCACCGCGCGGGCGGCATCATGGCGATCCTCGGCGAACTGGACCGCGCCGGCAAGCTGCACACCGACGTGCCGACCGTGCACGCGCCGACGCTGAAGGATGCGCTCGACCAGTGGGACATCGTCCGCACGCAGGACGAAGCGGTCCGCACGTTCTACCTGGCCGGCCCGGCCGGGATCCCGACGCAGGTCGCGTTCAGCCAGAACACGCGCTGGCCGAGCCTCGACCTCGATCGCGCCGAAGGCTGCATCCGCTCGTACGAGCATGCATTCTCGAAGGAAGGCGGCCTCGCCGTGCTGACGGGCAACATCGCGCTCGACGGCTGCGTGGTGAAGACAGCCGGCGTCGACGAAAGCATCCTCGTGTTCGAAGGCTCGGCGCACGTCACCGAATCGCAGGACGAAGCGGTCGAGAACATCCTGAACGACAAGGTCAAGGCCGGCGACGTGGTGATCGTGCGCTACGAAGGCCCGAAGGGCGGCCCCGGCATGCAGGAAATGCTCTACCCGACCAGCTACATCAAGTCGAAGGGGCTCGGCAAGGCGTGCGCACTGCTGACGGACGGCCGTTTCTCGGGCGGTACGTCGGGTCTGTCGATCGGCCACTGCTCGCCCGAAGCGGCAGCGGGCGGCGCAATCGGCCTGGTGCGCGACGGCGACCGGATCCGCATCGACATTCCGAACCGCACGATCGACGTGCTCGTGTCGGACGAGGAACTGGCGCGCCGCCGCGAGGAGCAGAACGCGAAGGGCTGGAAGCCCGCGCAGCCGCGTCCGCGCAAGGTGTCCGCGGCGCTGAAGGCATACGCGAAGCTGGTCATGTCGGCCGACAAGGGTGCGGTGCGCGACCTGTCGCTGCTGGACGACTGACGCAGCGGGCTGCGGGCGACCGGTAGCACGTTACCTCGCCCGCTTGCCTGATCCCAAGGCCGCTCTCCGGAGCGGTTTTTTTTCGTCCGGGGCGCGGCGCACCCGCGGCACCGGCGCGATCAGTGCCGGCGTTCGTCGGGGCCGCCACCACCGCCGCCGTGGTGACCGCCACCGTTTCCGCCGCCCTGCGGCTGCGCATAACCGCCGCCGCCGCCCTGCCGCACCGGCGGCGGCATCGTGCGGGCCTCGCCGCCCGGGGCAGGCGGCGGCCGCAGCACGGCCGGCGGAGGGCCGGCCGGACGCGCATTGCCCGCTCCGCCCGGCATCGGCGTTGGCGCCGGACTGGCCGGACGCGCATTACCCGCCCCACCCGGCATCGGCGTTGGCGCGGCCGGCGCCGGCATCCGGTTCGCACCGTTCCAGCCTCCGCGCGTCGCCGACGGCCGCGTGTCATGCACGGGCGGCGGGCCGCCCGGCGCGACCTGCATCGGCGCGCCCGGTTGCGGACGCCCTTGCGCCGGCGGCATGCCGCCCGGGCCGAGCCTCGGCTCCGGACGGCGCGCCCAGCGGTCGCGGTCCGGATACCACGGGCGGTGCCGGTAATAGCGATCCCAGTACGCGCCAATCGCGAATCCGGTCACCGGCACGCCGATGATCGCGCCGTACTCGAGCAACGGCACGTAGCTGCCTTGATACGGATAGTCGAGCAACTGCGCATCGATCCAGCCGCGCACGCCCGGCAGCGCGACGTCGCACCACGTGTAGTCGCCCAGGCAGCCGAATACGCCCAGCGCGGTGCCGGGCGGAATCTGCGCGACCACCGGGTAATCGGGCGCCGGCCCCGCATACAGCTCGGCCGGCGAATTCGTGTAAGCGCTGCTCTGCGCATCGGCGACGCCCGGTGCGGCCGCGAGGCCGGCCAGGACGATGCACAGACTTCGGACAATCGTGTTCCTCATGATGCTCTCCCGCGCCGTCGCGCGCCGGTCAGTGCCGATGGCCGCCACCCCAGTGACCGCCGCCCCCGTGACCGCCACCCCAATGCCCGCCGCCCCACGGACGATGCCAGTACCCGCCGCGCCCGCCCCAGTATCCGCCGCCCCAGCGGCCCCAGAAGCCGATCGTCACGGGCGGCCCGTACCAGCCGGAGTAGTACGCCGGGTAGTAATACGGATACGGCGGCGGCACATAAGCCGGGGCGACATACACGGGCACCGCCGTGCCGGCGTCGACCTGCGCCTGCGGTACGGTCGATGCGGCCGGACCGGACGCAGTCGGTGCGGCCGCGATCTCGCGCTGCGTCACCGTGGCGGGCACCGGCGCGTAATAAGGTGCATAACCGTACGGGCTCGTGTAGTAGCAGCCGCCAAGCGTCAGTGCGGCCAGCGCGAAGACGGCGGGCCTCGCGGCGGGAATCGGGTTCATCTCGTACTCCGGCAGAATCCGCGCGTCGCCGCCGGGCGCGCGCCTGACTCTAGCTTACGTCCCCTGCGGATTTCCGCGCGTATGATCGGTTACTTTTTGTTTCCTGCACCCTGCGGCCGGCCGGGCACGCCGCGTGCTGGCCCGTCCGCGGCGCCGGCGTTGAAGTTGGCGCAAATGCCCTCAACTTGAACGATGTCGGGCTGACCGGCGCGGACGGGCGTCCGCGACCCACCGGCAACCGCAAACCGGCGAGCTTCGGCCCGCCCTGACAGGAACGCGGCTCGCGCCGCCATCGACATGACTACGCCACGCCCCACTCCCCGGGCGGACACCCCGCTCGATCCGATCATCCAGCTGCTGGCCCTTGCCGGCGAACAGGGTTATCTGACGCACGCCGACCTCGTCGATGCGCTGCCGCCCGAAAGCGACAGCCCCGACGCGCTCGAGGTCGTGCGCGCCGCGCTGGCCGACATCGGCATCGCGGTACTCGACGAGCCGGCCGTGCCTGCACCGTTCGCCGGCGCGGCGCCGGTCGAGGTCGATCGCGACGCGCTCGACGAAGGCCGGGCCATGCTCGGCGACCTCGCGCGCGGCACGAGCGCGTCGACCGATCCGCTCGCGCTGTACATGCGGCGCATGCACGCGGTGCCGCTGCTCACGCGCGAAGGCGAAATCGTGCTCGCCCGCGAGATCGAGACGGGCCGCCATCAGATATTGCATGCGATTGCCGGCTATCCGCCCGCGGTCGACGCGCTGCTCGAGCGCCATCGCGCGACGGGTGCAGCCGGATCGCCCGATGAAGAGGATCGCGAAACGTCCGCGCCCGCCCGCTACGACGCGCTGCACGCAGCGGTGTCGGCGTTGCGCGACGCATTGCATGCGCATGGCAGCCGCTCGGCCGAATACCGCGACGCGCGCAACCACGTGGCGACCCTGCTCGGTTCGCTCGCGTGGGTCGCACCGGCCGTCGACGACGCAAGTCGTGCCGTGCGCGCACTCGCCACCGCCCGCGATGATTCGTCGGCGACCGACGCCGCGTGCTTCGACGCGGTCGCGCGGCGCGCCCTTGCAGCCGCGCTGAGCGACGGCCAGCAGAAGGTGCGCGACGCGACGCGTGCGATGCTCGAGGCGAACCTGCGGCTCGTCCTGTCGATCGCGCGCAAGTACCTGAATCGCGGCGTCGACCTGTCCGACCTCGTGCAGGACGGTTGCCTCGGCCTGATGCGCGCGATCGAGAAATTCGAATACCGGCGCGGGTTCAAGTTCTCGACCTATGCGACCTGGTGGATCCGCCAGGCGATCGCGCGCGCGGTCGCGGATCGTTCGCGCACGATCCGCGTGCCGGTGCACGTCGGCGACCAGTACCAGCGCGTGCAGCGGCATGCGCTCCGCTTTCGCCAACGTACCGGCCGGCGGGCCACGCCGGCCGAGCTCGCGGCCGAAACCGGCCTCGACGAAGGCAAGCTGCGCGCGGTGCTCGCGCTTCCCGCCGAGCCGGTTTCGCTCGACACGCCGCTGCCCGACGCGGACACCGGCCTCGTGGAGCTGATCGAGGATCAGGCATCGGCCAGCCCGTTCGAGCAACTGGCCGACACGCGCATGCGCGACTGCGTACGGGCGCTGCTGCGTTCGGTCACGCCGACCGAGGCCGACGTGCTGCGCCGGCGGTTCGGCCTCGGCGGCACCGAGCCCGACACCTACGACGCGATCGCGCAGGATGCCGGGATGTCGCGTGAGCGCGTGCGGCAGATCGAGAAACGCGCGCTCGCCGCACTGCGTACGGCCGCCGAGGCCGAGAACGCGCAGTCGTTTCTCGACGCGTAACCGCATCGCGCGCAGCGCACGGTCGGGCCGCGTTCCGGCACGACCGTGCGCTGCGCGCCTGTGTTACGTTTGCCATTGACGCGCATCAAGTTTTCTTCATCGCGCGTCGCGACAATGGTTGACAGCCGACCGGCGCGTCGTGCGCCGCGTCCATTCCGTTTGTGCTTTCCGGGTCCCTTGCCATGCAGTCGACCGTCAGCCAGACGTACGAGGAAAACCGGACTGTCGCGGCCTACCTGCGCGAGGCCGCGCAGTGGCTCGTCGACCAGGGCGCGAACCCGTATCGGGTCGCCGCGTACCGCTCGGCGGCCGATACGGTCGACGCGCTCGACCGTGACATTCGCAGCGTGTTCGACACCGGCGGCGTCGAGGCGCTCGGCGCGCTGCCCGACATCGGCGCGGGCGTC
Source organism: Burkholderia sp. AU17457 (assembly GCF_002223255.1). Taxonomy (NCBI): domain Bacteria; kingdom Pseudomonadati; phylum Pseudomonadota; class Betaproteobacteria; order Burkholderiales; family Burkholderiaceae; genus Burkholderia; species Burkholderia sp. AU17457. Next base: position 848,604 of record NZ_NKFB01000005.1, on the reverse strand, counting down.
GCGCAGGCGATTGCCGAGCTGCTGGTGACGGGGCGCTGGCGCCAGCTCGACCGCCTACGCGGCGACGCGGAACGCGCGTCGGCCTTCGAAGCGGTGCCGGGCATCGGCCACGCGCTCGCGCTGCGCATTCACGATGCGCTGCATATCGACACACTGGAGGAGCTCGAACGCGCGGCCCGCAACGGCCAGCTCGAAACGATCGCGGGCGTCGGCCCGCGGCGCGCGGTCGGCATCCGCGCCGCGCTCGACGACGTGCTGAGCCGCCGCCGGCGCTGGCAAGGCCACATGCGACACGCCGGCCCCGGCACGGAGCCGCCCGTCGAACTGCTGCTTTACATCGATCGCCAGTACCGCAACAAGGCAGCCGCCGGCGTGCTGCCGACGCTCGCGCACCGGCGCCTGAACGCGGACGGTTACGTGCCGCCGCCCGTGATGCACATGACCAAGGGCGGCTGGCATTTCACGGTGCTGAGCCAGCATGCCGCCATGCGCACGCCGGAAGCCGGGCGCCCGACCGACTGGGTGTCGCTCTATTTCTACGATGCCGTGCAGTGCGAGCACCAGCGCACCGTGTTTACCGGGACGTACGGCGCGCTCGCCGGCAAGCGGATCGTGCGAGGGCGCGAGATGGAATGCCGCGTGTATTACGCGGGGTGATGCAGGCGTCGGCGGTCTCGCCGACGTCGAAGGCGATACGGGCCGTATCGCCTTTTCGCGATTCGGCACGTCGAACCGGTCACGTCGCCACGTAGCCGCCCTCCTGCCGCACCGCTCCGAACAGCTACCGCCCCGCCCGCTGCATGCAGATTCGCCGCCTACGCAGCTTCCGCCTTCGCGCGGCGCGCCGGATGACGATGCGCGGCAATACGCAGCAGCTTCTGGAACGACGGGCATTCGAGATGGTTCGCGGCCGGGCACACGGCCGCATGCCGCAACGCGTCGCGCACCGCGCCGAGACGGCGGATCGTGCGATCGAGCTCGTCGGCCTTGCCGTCGAGCTTCGCGCGATCGATCGCGGGCCGCCCCTCCGCGCCGACCATCGCGAGGATGTCGTCGAGCGAGAACCCGGCCTCCCGCCCGAGCGCGATCAGCGCCAGGCGCTCCAGCACCGATTCGTCGTATTGCCGCCGCAGCCCGTGCCGGCCGATCGGAACGATCAGCCCCTTTTCCTCGTAGTAGCGCAGCGTCGACGCGGGCAACCCCGTGCGCCGCGCGACGTCCGCAATGTCCAGTCGGCTCATGCTTGACCTCAAGTGAACTTGAAGTTTCAAGATAATCGCCCGACTCCACGAAGACAAGCCCGGACCGTCATGAAACCGTTGAAACCGCGTCGTATTCCGCTGTGGGGCCCGCGAGCATGGCCGCACCGCTCTTCGTGATGCAGCCGGCGTTCGGTTTCGGCATCGCGGCGTCGCGCACGCCGCAGCCGGACGTCGCGCGCCGGCGCAGCCTCGTCACGCATCTGTCGTACGGCGTAGGGCTCTACCTTGCAGCGTACACGCTCGCGGCGCTGGCCGGTTGATCAGCGCGCCGGCGTACCCTCAACCTCCCCTGCAACACCCGTTCACCGTCCTTCTACACGCGGCCGAGCCTGACCACGCAGTCTCATTCCCCGTGCGCCCGACCGGGCGCCCGCGTCACTCGCCGCCGCAATCGATCAGGTTGCGGCGCACGCGCCCGAGCAGCCGCACCAGCGTATCGCGCTCGTCGGGCGTGAAGCCGCGCAGCCCGTCGTCGGCGACTGTATCGCCCACTTCCAGCATCTGCGGAAAGATCTCGCGCGACTTGTCGGTCAGCCGGATCACGAACGCACGGCGGTCGTCGTCGTTCGCGATGCGTTCGATCCAGCCATAGCCTTCCATCCGGTCGAGCAGCCGCGTGAGCGAGATCGGCGTGATCTCGAGCCATTCGGCGAGCCGGGCCTGGTTCATCTCGCCCTTCCACGTCAGGTACGCGAGCACGCGGCTTTGCGCCCGCGTCAGCCCGATGCGCTTCGCGCGCCGGTCGAACAGGCGACCGTTCAGGCGGGCCACGTCGGCGATCAGGTAACCGATCCGGTTCTCGTAGGTCTTGTCCATGCGGCGATTATAGGGTCAAGCCGGAACCGGCCCACGACCCGCCATCCAGAGATAAGCGGATATATAATAAGCCTGCTTATAATTTGCGTCGTGCCAGATCGCAGACCACGCCCGACCGCCCCACGGAGACACGCGCTTGAACCCCGCCGCCGACGCCCCCGCCTCGCCCGCCCTGAACCGGCCGATGCTGACCCTGTCGATCATGCTCGCCACGCTGATCCAGACCCTCGACAGCACGATCGCGAACGTCGCGCTGCCGCACATGCAGGGCACGCTGTCCGCGTCGCAGGACGAGATCACGTGGGTGCTGACCTCCTACATCGTCGCGGCGGCGATCGCGACGCCGCTCACCGGCTGGCTGTCCGATCGGCTGAGCGTGAAGCGGCTGCTGATCGTGTCGATCGCGGGCTTCACGGTGGCGTCGGCGCTGTGCGGTCTGTCGGAGACGCTCGTGCAGATCGTCGGCGCGCGATTGCTGCAAGGCGTGTTCGGCGCCGCGCTGGTGCCGCTGTCGCAGTCGATCCTGCTCGACATCAACCCGCGCGAGAAACAGGGCCAGGCGATGGCGATCTGGGGGATGGGCGTGATGGTCGGCCCGATCCTCGGCCCGACGCTCGGCGGCTGGCTCACCGACAGCTACAACTGGCGCTGGGTGTTCTTCATCAACGTGCCGATCGGCGCGTTCGCGCTCGCCGGCGTGATGACCTTCCTGCCAGGGCGCCCGCCGCGTCCGCACGTGAAATTCGACGCATTCGGCTTCGCGACGCTCGCGCTCGCGATCGGCGCATTCCAGGCGATGCTCGACCGCGGCGAACAGCTCGACTGGTTCGGCTCATACGAGATCCGCCTCGAGGCGCTCGTCGCGGCGCTCGGCTTCGCGTTCTTCCTCGTGCATACGGCGACCGTCGGCAAGGCGTCGTTCTTCAAGTCGGAACTGCTGCGCGACCCGAATTTCGCGACCGGCACGCTGTTCATCTTCGTGGTCGGCGCGGTGCTGTACGCGACCCGCGCGCTGCTGCCGCCGATGCTGCAGAACCTGATGGGCTACCCGGTCGCGACGACGGGCCTCGTCACCGCGCCGAGCGGCGCCGGCACGATGATCGCGATGCTGTTCGTCGGACGATTGTTGAAATACGTGGACGCGCGAACGTTGCTGTTCGCCGGGCTGGCGATTTCCGCGCTCGCGCTGTGGCAGATGATGCAGTACACGATCGTGCTGTCCGAGGCCGACATCGTGTGGCCCGGCGTGATCCAGGGCTTCGGCCTCGGGCTCGTGTTCGTGCCGCTGAGCGCGCTGTCGTTCTCGACGCTGCCGCCCGAGCTGCGCGCGGACGGCACGGCCACCTACAGCCTGATGCGCAACATCGGCAGCAGTATCGGCATCTCGATCGTGCAGACGCTGATGACGCGCAATACGCAGGTCGCGCATGCCGACCTCGCGACCCACATCACGCCGTTCAACCCCGCCGTGCAGGCGCTGGCCGGCAGCCGCGTCGACATCGCGCTGCTCGACCGCACGATCAACCAGCAGGCGACGATGATCGCGTACCTGAACGACTTCAAGCTGATGTTCGTCGCGACGCTGCTGATGGTCCCGCTGTTGCTGCTGATCCGCCCGCCGCAGAAAGTGGCGAGCGTCGACGTCGCGCATGCGGCGATGGACTGACGATGCGAAGGAGAGGCGAAGGACGTGCGCACGACGCACGCCCGTCGCGGGCCGATACGTCAGGCCTTCATCGAGCCGGTGCGCACGTAGCGCTCGTGCCACGACAGCGCCTCGGCGAGCAGATGCGGCGTGTGCTTGCCGAAGCTGTCGCGCGACGCGCGCTCGAAGTAGTCCTCGAGCATGGGCCGGTAGTCCGGGTGCGCGCAGGTCGCGATGATCTTGCGCGCGCGCTGCTTCGGCGACAGGCCGCGCAGGTCGGCCAGCCCCTGTTCGGTGACGACGACCGCGACGTCGTGCTCGGTATGGTCGACGTGGCTCGCCATCGGCACGATCCGCGAGATCGCGCCGCCCTTCGCGGTACTCGCCGACATGAAGCACGACAGGTAGCCGTTGCGCGCGAAATCGCCCGAGCCGCCGATGCCGTTCTGGATCTTCGTGCCCATCACGTGCGTCGAGTTCACGTTGCCGTAGATGTCGGCCTCGATCATCCCGTTCATCGCGATGCAGCCGAGGCGGCGCACGAGTTCCGGATGGTTGCTGATCTCCTGCGGGCGCAGCACGATCTTCTCGCGGAACGTCGCGATCTCGTCGGCGAAACGCTGCACGGCGGCCGGGCTCAGCGACAGCGCGGTGGCCGACGCGAAGCTCAGCGTACCGTCGTCGAGCAGGTCGAGCATGCCGTCCTGGATCACCTCGGTGTAGGCCGTCAGGTTCGAGAAGCCGGCCGAGCTGAGTTCGGCGAGCACCGCGTTCGTGATGTTGCCGACGCCCGACTGCAGCGGCAGCAGGTTTTCCGGCAGGCGGCCGCGCTTCACTTCGTGGCGCAGGAAGTCGATCAGCTGCAGCGCGATCTGCTTGGACGTGGCATCCGGCGCGGAGAATGCATTGCTGCGATCGGGCGCGTCGGTCTCGACGATCGCGACGATCTTGTCGGCCGGGCAACGCAGGTACGGCTCGCCGATCCGGTCGTCGCTCTTCGTCAGCGGAATCGGCTTGCGGTGCGGCGGCAGCGCGGTGCCGTAATAGATGTCGTGCATCCCGTCGAGGCCGAGCGGCTGGCGCGCATTCACTTCGAGGATCACGTGCTTCGCGCGCTCGAGCCAGGTCTTGTTGTTGCCGATCGACGCGGACGGAATCAGCAGCCCGTCCTCGCGGATGCCCGCGACTTCGACGATCGCGACGTCGAGATCGCCGTACAGCCCGAACCACGCGTATTGCGCGACGTGGCTCAGGTGGACGTCCTGGTAATCGACTTCGCCGCCGTTGATCTTGTCGCGCAGCGTGGGGTCGGACTGGTACGGCAGCCGCATCGAGATGCCGTTGGTGCGGGCGAGCGCACCGTCGAGCTCCGGTGCGGTCGACGCGCCCGTCAGCACGTTGATCCGGAAGTCCTCGCCGCGCGCGTGCGCCGCGTCGATGTGGGCGGCCAGCGCGGCCGGCACGGCCTTCGGATAGCCCGACCCGGTGAAGCCGCTCATGGCGACGGTCATGCCGGGGCGGATCAGCGCGGCGGCTTCGTCGGCGGTGCGGACGAGCGAACGCAGGGCGGGAGCGAGGATGCGTGATGAAGACATGGCTGGTTATCTGACGCTTTGGTCTGTCGTTGACGTCGCGGGGGGTGTCTCCTGAGCGACGCGAAGCCCTTGGGGCCGCGAGGGGCGGCCCGGCACCACGGGCACGGTCGGAGTATCGCAGAGGCCATCGCCGCGAAATGTCCGCTGGATGCAAAAGATCCTTGCCGGATTTGCCGGGTATCGAACGACCGTTCTGTGACAGGCGATCCGCCCGCACCGGATGCCGACGAAAGGTGTGCGAAAGCATCGGGCGAATCGCCGGTTCGCGATCGTCTGCCGTCGCGCGCCAATCGACCGGTTTGCATCGACATTGACGACGTTCGGCTCGGTAATCGCCGCTACCCGTCCGGCGCGGCCGATTGTCGCCCGATGCGGCTGTCCCGGCGCTGATGGAAATCAAGGTCGCATGGGCTGCGCGACCCCGGCCGGGCGGCGCGCGAAAAACACCGCCGAGCCGGCCTGCGAGGCCCGTCCGGCCTTGACAGCCGCGTGACGCGAACCACACTGGAAGGCGGGTCCGGCCGCCCGGTCGGCCACCTCGTTCGCGGTTGCGCTTTTGAACCGGCCGATGCCCGCAAGACGCGGTAACACTCCCGCATGTCAGGACATTGATCGAATAAAAAGCAACAAATTACAATTCCGTATATATTTCGCCGATGGACCAAAGAAAAACCGTCAAACGCCCCGAGCCGCCCCCGCCACGCACCTGGGATGCGCGGCTCGCGCGCTCGCTTGTCCGGCCGCTCGTCGATACGCCGATCACGCCGAATCACCTTACCACCCTTCGTCTGCTGATCGGCCTCGCCGGCGCCTGGTGCCTGGCGCACGGCGGCTTCGGCTGGAGCAATGCAGGCGCGTTCCTGATCGTGCTGTCGAACTTCGTCGACCACACCGACGGCGAACTCGCGCGCATCAGCGGCAAGTCCAGCAAGATCGGTCATTTTTACGACCTCGCGGCCGATGCGCTCGTCACGGTCGCGCTGTTCGTCAGCATGGGCGTCGGCATCGTCGCCCAGGGCGGCCAGATGGCCGCGTCGCCGGTGCTGCTCGGCGCGGTCGCCGGCGCGGCCGTCGCGCTGATCTTCTTCCTGCGCATGCGGATCGAATCGATCGCCGGCAAGGCCGGCACCAAGCAGGCATTCGCCGGCGGCTTCGAGACCGAGGACGTGCTGTACCTGCTGCCGATCGTGACGCTCGTCGACGGCGTCGAGCCGTTCCTGCTCGCGGCGTCGATCGGCGCCCCGCTGTTCGCCGCCTGGGTCGTGATCGACTGGTGGCGCATCGTGCGGCGCGGCAACCTCCCGCAGAACCCGGCCGCGCAGAACCCAACCGAAATCCAGGCTTCCAAATGACTCCTAGCACGCGCGACGATTCCGTGCTGAGCCCGGCACGCCCCGCGCCCGTGCGCGCAGCCGCGGCCGATCCCGATCGCACCGTGGCCGACCGCGTCGGCCAGCTCGACCTCGACCGCCTGCGCGGCGACTACACGCGCCAGGGCTCGTTCCTCTACCTCGACACCTTCCTGCCGGCCGACGCGCACGCGAAGCTCGCGAACGCGGCCCGCGCGATGCAGGCCGGCCTGAACCGCAATTACCTGCCCGGCCACAAGCAGGGCGGCAGCGTGAGCCGCCATACGATCGACGAGCAGGCGCCGTACATCGCCGAGCTGTATCGCTCGAAGGCGCTGATCGGCTTCCTCGAGAAAATCACGGGCGACAAGCTGATGCTGTCGCCGGACGACGATCCGCACGCGTACGCGCTGTATTACTACACGAAGCCCGGCGACCACATCGGCTGGCACTACGACACGTCGTACTACGACGGCCGCCGCTACACGCTGCTGATCGGCGTGATCGACGAATCGTCGTGCCGGCTCGACTACGAACTGCATACGCGCAACCCGGACGTCGCCGACGAACCGGGCTCCGTGCAGATCGCCGACGGCGGCATCGTGCTGTTCGATGGCGACAAGCTGCGCCACCGCATCACGCCGCTCGGCCAGAACGAGATGCGCGTGTCGCTCACGTTCGAATACGTGACGAACCCCGGCATGCGGCCGTGGAAGCGCTTCATCTCGAACATGAAGGACGCGATCGCGTATTTCGGTTTCCGCCAGGTGTTCAAGCAACTGGCCACGCGGCGCGCGAGCGGGTCATGACACGCGCGGGCCTCATCCTGCTGTCCCTCGGGACCGCACTCTTCATCGCACTGCTGGCCTGGCAGGGCGTCGGCGCCGTGGCGTCCACGTTCCTCGCGGCCGGCTGGGGCCTCGCGCTCGTCGCGGCGTTCCACGTCGTGCCGCTCGCGATCGACGCGGTCGCGATCTCCGTGATGTTCCGCCACGGGCAGCCGGGCGCCGAACTCGGCAACGCGCTGCGCGCGCGCTGGGTCGGCGAATCGGTGAACAGCCTGCTGCCCGCCGGGCAGATCGGCGGCCCCGTGCTGATGGTGCGCCACCTCGCGCAACGCGGCACGCGGATGGCCGACGCGGCCGCCGCCGTGACCGTCGGCACGACGATGCAGGCGCTCGCGCAGATGGCGTTCGCGCTGATCGGCATCGCCGCGTTCAGCCTGTATGCGACGCACGAATCGGTCGCGTATCTGCGCACGCCCGCGCTGATCGCCACCGGCGTGCTCGGCGCCCTCGCCGTCGCGTTCTACGCGGCGCAGCGGCGCGGGCTGTTCGGCCGCGGCCTGCGCCTCGCGTCGAAGCTGCTCGGCCCGCGCGACTGGTCGTCGCTGGCCACGCGCGCCGACGCGATCGACGGCGCGGTCGGCGCGCTGTATCGCGATCGCGCGAAAGTCGCGAAGACCTTCGCACTCAGCCTCGTCGGCTGGATCGTCGGCACCGCGGAAGTGTGGCTCGCGCTGCACTTCCTCGGGCACCCGGTCAGCTGGCTCGACGCGCTGCTGCTCGAAAGCGTCGGCCAGGCGATTCGCGGGGCGGCCTTCGCGATCCCGGGCTCGCTCGGCGCGCAGGAAGGCGGCTATCTGCTGCTCGCGCCGCTGGTCGGCCTGCCGCCCGACGCGGCGCTCGCGCTGTCGCTCGCGAAGCGCGCGCGCGAACTCGCGCTCGGCCTGCCCGGCCTGCTCTATCTGCATTTCAGTGAAAGAAACTGGCAGCGGCGCCGTGCGCCGCAGCCGCTCGCCGACTGATCGTTCAGATCGCCGGCTTTTTGGTTGGAGAACCCATGCGAGCCATCATTCTTGCGGCAGGCCTCGGCTTGCGCCTGCAACAACCGCCCGAGGCGCAGTTCCCGAAGTGCCTGCTGCGCTTCGACGACGTGTCGCTGCTCGAGCGCCATCTGCGCGTGCTCGACGCCGCGGGCATCGATGACATCGTGCTCGGGCTCGGCTTCCAGCACGAGAAGGTCGAGCAGGAACTGAAGCGCCTCGGCCGCACCGCAGAGATCGTGATCAACGACCGCTACGACCTCGGCAGCGTGCTGACCGTGCATACCGTCGCCGATGCGATGACGCGCGGCGGCGACGTGCTGCTGATGGACGCGGACGTGCTGTACGACGAGAACATCCTGCACGCGCTGGTGGCCGATGCCGACAAGGCGGTCGACCGCCTGCTGATCGACCGCGACTTCGAGGCCGGCGACGAACCCGTCAAGCTGTGCCTGAAGAACGGCGTGCCGGTCGAGCTGCGCAAGCAACTCGCGGTCGACCTCGACTACGACACGATCGGCGAATCGGTCGGCTTCTTCCGCTTCACCGAAGGCACCGCGCGCCGCCTCGCGGCGATCGTCGCGGGCTATGTCGACAGCGGCCGCGCGAACATGCCGCACGAGGAAGCCGTGCGCGACCTGCTGCTCGAAGGCGGCCATTCGTTCGACGTCGCCGACGTCACCGGCTCGCCGTGGATCGAGATCGACTTTCCGAACGACGTCGCACGCGCGACGCAAGACATCCTTCCCCTGATTCAACGCACCACCGCCGGAGCCGCACGATGAACGCACGCGAACCCAACTTCACCGAATCGCGCAGCGCGCGCCTGCGCCGCATGCTCGTCAGCAGCGATCTCGAATTCCTGATGGAAGCACACAACGGCCTGTCCGCGCGGATCGTCCGCGAAGCCGGCTTCAAGGGCATCTGGGCGTCGGGCCTCGCGATCTCCGCGCAGTTCGGCGTGCGCGACAACAACGAAGCGAGCTGGACCCAGGTCGTCGACGTGCTCGAGTTCATGGCCGACGCGAGCGACCTGCCGATCCTGCTCGACGGCGACACCGGCTACGGCAACTTCAACAACGTGCGCCGCCTCGTGAAGAAGCTCGAACAGCGCGGCATCGCGGGCGTGTGCATCGAGGACAAGCAGTTTCCGAAGACGAACAGCTTCATCGGCGGCGAGCGCCAGCCGCTCGCGGAAATCGACGAGTTCTGCGGCAAGATCAAGGCCGGCAAGGATTCGCAGACCGATCCCGACTTCTCGATCGTCGCGCGCGTCGAGGCGCTGATCGCGGGCTGGGGGATGGACGAGGCGCTGCGCCGCGCGAACGCGTATGCGGAAGCCGGCGCCGATGCGATCCTGATCCACAGCAAGCTGTCGCGCCCCGACGAGATCCTGCAGTTCGCGCGCGAATGGAGCGGCAAGGCACCGCTCGTGATCGTGCCGACCAAGTACTACAGCACGCCGACCGACGTGTTCCGCCAGGCCGGCATCAGCACCGTGATCTGGGCGAATCACCTGATCCGCGCGTCGGCATCCGCGATGCAGGCGACCGCGCGCGAGATCCACGAAAGCGAAACGCTGATCAACGTCGAGGACCGCGTTGCATCGGTCAACGAGATCTTCCGCCTGCAGGACGCCGACGAGTACTCGGCCGCCGAGCGTATCTACCTGTCGTCGTCGTCGCGCGCGTCGAATGCCGCGATCGTGCTCGCCGCGAGCCGCGGCAAGGGCCTCGAAGCCGTGACCGAAGACAAACCGAAGGTCATGCTGCCGGTCGCCGGCAAGCCGCTGCTGCGCTGGCTCGTCGACGGTTTCAAGACGCACGGCGTGAACGACATCACCGTGGTTGGCGGCTATCGCGCCGATGCGATCGATACGTCGGGCATCAAGCTCGTCGTCAACGAGCGCCACGCGCAGACCGGCGAGCTCGCGTCGCTCGCATGCGCGGCCGAACGCCTGACCGGCGACACCGTGATCTCGTACGGCGACCTGCTGTTCCGCAGCTACATCGTGCGCGACCTCGCGGAGAGCGAGGCCGAGTTCAGCGTGGTGGTCGATTCGTCGCTCACCGAGACCAATCAGAGCGTGCGCGACTTCGCCCTCTGCTCGGCGGCCGACGATCGCGGCCTGTTCGGCCAGAAGACCTATCTGCAACGCGTGTCGAGCGACGTCGCGGCGGGCACGCCGCACGGCCGCTGGATCGGTCTCCTGAACGTGCGCGGCGCCGGCGTCGACCGCCTGAAGGCGACGCTCGCGACGCTGCAGGCACGCCCTGATTTCGACACGCTCGACATCCCGTCGCTGCTGAACGAGCTGATCGCCGCCGGCGAGAAGATCGAGGTGCAGTACGTGCACGGCCACTGGCGCGGCGTCAACGATCTGGAAGACTTCCGTCGCGCGGGCGACTTCGCGCACGGCCAGACGCCGCTGTCCGAACCGGGCGCCGGCAACGGGGGCGCGCAATGATCGAAGCGGCCCAGTTCGTCGAGGCCGCGCGCGAACGCGGCTTCGACTGGTACGCGGGCGTGCCCTGCTCGTACCTGACGCCGTTCATCAATTACGTGCTGCAGGACCCGACGTTGCACTACGTGTCGGCCGCGAACGAAGGCGACGCGGTCGCGCTGATCGCGGGCGCGACGCTCGGCGGCAAGCGCGGGATCGCGATGATGCAGAACTCGGGGCTCGGCAACGCGGTGAGCCCGCTCACGTCGCTCACCTGGACGTTCCGCCTGCCGCAGTTGCTGATCGTCACGTGGCGCGGCCAGCCGGGCGTGGCCGACGAGCCGCAGCACGCGCTGATGGGCCCGATCACGCCGGCGATGCTCGACACGATGGAGATCCCGTGGGAGACGTTCCCGACCGACCCCGAACAGGTCGGCCCGGCGCTCGACCGCGCGATCGCGCACATGGACGCGACGGGCCGCCCGTACGCGCTCGTGATGCAGAAAGGCAGCGTCGCGCCGTATGAACTGAAGACGAACCCGGCCGCGAAGCCGCGGGCGCACGTCGCCGCGCAATCGTCGCCGCGCGCCGCGTCGGCCGACGCGTGGCCGACCCGTCACGACGCACTGCAGCGCGTGATCGCGCATACGCCGGTCGATTCGACCGTCGTGCTCGCATCGACCGGTTTCTGCGGCCGCGAACTCTACGCGCTCGACGATCGCCCGAACCAGCTTTACATGGTCGGTTCGATGGGCTGCGTGACGCCGCTCGCGCTCGGCCTCGCGCTTGCGCGCCCCGACCTGCGCGTGGTGGCCGTCGACGGCGACGGCGCCGCGCTGATGCGCATGGGCGTGTTCGCGACGCTCGGCACCTATGGCCCGGCCAACCTCACGCACGTGCTGCTCGACAACGGCGCACACGAATCGACGGGCGGCCAGGCAACGGTGTCGCAGCATGTGTCGTTCGCGGGTGTCGCGGCCGCCTGCGGTTACGCGTCGGCGGTCGAAGGCGACACGCTCGACGTGCTCGATGCGACGCTCGCCTCGACCAGCGACGGCGCGCAGTTCGTTCGCGTGGCGATCCGCACGGGCGTGCCCGACGGCCTGCCCCGCCCGACCGCCACGCCGGTCGAAGTCAAGACCCGTCTGATGCGGCACATCGGCGCCGAGCAGACCGAAGCCCACGTTGAAGGAGCCCATTGATGCTGCTGCTGAACCCCGGCCCGGTCACGCTCACCGAGCGCGTGCGCCGCAGCCTGCTGCAACCCGATCTGTGCCATCGCGAAGGCGAATTCTTCGACCTGCAGGATGAAGCGCGCGCGCGCCTCGTCGCCGCGTACGAGCTCGATCCGGCCGAATGGGCCGCCGTGCTGATGACGGGTTCTGGCACGGCCGCCGTCGAGAGCATGATCGCGGCGCTCGTGCCGCAGGACGGCAAGCTGCTCGTGATCGAGAACGGCGTGTACGGCGAGCGGATCACGCAGATCGCCACGCAGTACGGCATCGCCCATGACGTGCTCAAGCATGAGTGGATGCAGGCGCCTGATCTTGCGCAGATCGCCGCGAAGCTCGATGCGGGTGGGTACTCGCATGTCGCCGTGATTCATCATGAAACGACGACGGGCCGGCTGAACGATCTCGATGCGATCGCCGAAGTCTGTCGTGCGCGCGGCGTGAAGATGCTTGTCGATGGCGTCAGCAGCTTCGGCGCGGAAGCGATCGATTTTGCAGGCGGCGTCATCGATGCGGTTGCCGCGACCGCGAACAAGTGCCTGCACGGCGTGCCGGGCGCGGCGTTCGTGATCGTGCGCCGCAGCGCGCTCGTGAAGGCCGCGAGCCGGACTTACTACCTCGATCTCGGCCGGCTTGCGAAGCTGCAAGATCAGCGGAATACGCCGTTTACGCCGTCGGTGCATGCGTATTACGCGCTCGTCGAGGCGCTGCGTGAGTTCGATGAGGCCGGCGGCTGGCGCGCGCGGCATGCGCATTACAAGGCGCTTGCCGATCAGGCGCAGGCCGGGCTTGCGGCGCGCGGGATGCCGCTGGTGCTGCCGGAAGGTGCGTCGTCGGTCGTGCTGCGTGCGTATCGGCCGCCGCCGGGTGTGACGTACGAAGCACTGCACGACGGGCTGAAGGCACGTGGCTTCGTGATTTATGCGGGGCAAGGCGGGCTGTCGAAGGAACTGTTCCGGATCTCGACGATGGGCGCGATTCAGGCGGCCGATGTCGAGCGGTTGCTGGAAGGGTTTACGGCGCTGACACGGTAAGCGTTGTCCGTAACTTCGTCGACGAAAGGCCCGCAATGAACTGAACCCCAAGAGTTGGACGGTTCAAGAATGCTAGGCCGAGAGGGGCTGAGTTCTGTCCTGAACAGGACTCAGCCCTTTTAGTTTCAACCGGATACGCTCGTGGTTGTAGTAATGAATGTACTGCTGGATTCCAGCCTGTAACTGTTCGACGCTGTCGAACTCGTTCGAGTTCCTGGACTTAGCTCCTCCTTCCAACACTGAAATTAACGGATCTCGACGAGCGTCAACCAATGAGTCTGAACCAATCTTTGACAGTTAGCCCAAGACGCATTACCTCGTCCTCACTCATGGGGCAGCAATGCGCAATTGGGCCACGAAGCATATTCAAATTATTCATTACACGCTCAACCGCTTTAGGACTTTTTAGCACCGTCCCAAATAGCCCCCAATTCGACGTGATTATTACAGACAGCTCCCCGAAGGTCGTATAATCAATTTCTGCATCAGACCTGCGGGTCATGCCGCTATCGAGCTCTCTCTGCTGACGGTCTTTAACGGCGGATGCAATACTAGCAGGTATTTTTCCACTGCTCCACCAAGTATCACCAAGTGCCTCTTGGAGGGTTTCAGTGATCAAACTTCGAATCGATAGCTCAAGGCAATAAAAGACTTCGAAATGGCGGGCCATTTCTGCAGCCTCACGGCGCACATCTCTCTCGAATTGAGGATAGTAATCCGTCGGCGCCTCAGCCGCCGCGGTCATTGGCACGTGCCCGAGCTCGACATTAAATTGCCTTTCAACATTACGGAGCTCGTCAGTCAGAAGATACCCTGACATTCCAAACGAACGGAGTTGATCTTCCATGTCAATCGCTAGAATTTCTTAAGAGGTTTTCCTTGAGGCTCTTGAATATCGCATTGAACACCGCGATATCCGAAGTAGCAGGGAGGTTGAGATTAATAGTGTAGGCCAAATTCAATCCCACACCACCATCTTGAGGTAGCGCACTTCCATTGGCACCTCCCTGCTCCCTACCCTCCTTAAGATGGCTTACGCTGCTATTGATTAAGCCGACACCCTCCCTTCCCACTATAACCGGCGCCGTATTCGCAGCATCGAAATTCGCATATTTCTTAATCGCCTTAATACAGTTTATAATTAGGCCAGCGACACTTGAGTCACCCCCTGCTCCCGTCTCCTCTATTATCAATCCCTTTAATTTTTCGTCAGAGAGTTGATGCATATATTCGTTACGCTTATAGAGTGCGGAGTACCCGGTCTTCAACGCCTCCGCCGCCGCGCCACCGGATGTATCACGATCAGTGCTTCGAAAGCGTGTATAGATTGAGGTCGGCGCTCCATCTGCTCCTGCGAATCCAATTTTTCTTAAGAACGAGGTTACCTGATTCCCCGAACCTCCGGGAATGTTCAAAACAGTCTTTACGAAATCTTGGCTAACTGATGTTGGCGTCGCCGCTTGTTTTATACCTAACAATGCCTTGTCGACATTTCCGGTTGCAGTGACGTATGGAAGTGAAGCCATTGAGCACCTCGCTGTCTAATGAGATAGTATTCGTTAATTAATTGATTGCTTTTTTCGGCATACACGGACGCAACCGATCAGGCAAGTAAAGATTGAGATATTTAGTGCTGTCGCCGCTGTTTTGTCAAGCCATCTTTGCAACAGCCATCTCTTCGGCTCCGACCGACTGCCACCTGTATTTTTCGCGAAGTGCGCATCAAATAGTATCATCGCTCGATGTTGAACCTGACTATCGGCTTTGGCCGACAAGCAACAGGCGTCTAGACGTTAATAAATAGCGGCTAGACTTCGATAATGAACGTTTCCGTCGCCGAGCCTCGTATGACGGTTATGGGTCGGTGGGCGAAACCCACGAACATCCATGAAGAAGCATTTCCGATCGTGACAATGAGAATCCCGCGCTTCGCCTCAATACTGGTGCTCGCCGCCGCACCCGCTGTTCACGCCGCCGACAGCCAGCCTTGCAGCGACGAAACCGTCACCGCCGTCGCCCGCTGGGCCGGCATCGCGAGCGCACGCATCGCCACGCGCGACGCGGACCGGCTCGTCGTTGCGTCGGCGTGCAAGGCCATGCCGAATGCACCGGAAACGACGATCGCGGCCGTCGCGTTCGATTCGCTGCCGAAGAGCAAGAACCCGGACGAAAGCAAAAAGCTGCAGGTCGTCGCACTCGTCGAGGGCGGCAAGGTCGTGGCGGCGGATCGGTCGGTAGTCGAAGAGGATGCGGTGACGGAGATCGGCGAGAACAGCTATCGGATCGACACGGCGCCCTACCGGTTGTCACCCGACGTGCGGGCGTTCGGCGTCGTGTTTACCAGCAGCGCACGCGGGCCGAGTTGCCCAGATGCCAACGCCGGTGAAGAGTTGACGCTGTGGGTGCGCGAAGGCGGCCGTATCCGCCCGGTGTTCGGTACGAATCTGTACGGATGGGTCAGCGTCGAAGGCGACGCCTGCGGCCCGGGTTCAGGCGATGCGCGCAGCGAAGAGGCCCGCATGACGATCGCCGTCGAGAAAACGTCGAGCCATGGCTTCGCCGATCTATCGATCACGGCGCACATCACGAAGACGCAGCGCAAGAACGGTGCTTACTCGGATACGGGCAAGCGCACGGCGCGCACGATCGTCCACTACGACGGCAAGTCCTATGGAATCGACATGTTCCGGAACTTCTGGTATTCGCCGGCCGCGAAGAAACGCTTCAAGTAAGGCCAGGGCGAATCGCCACTCCGCCCGCCTACTCCACCACCTTCGGCCCGATCGCCTCGGTCGGCGCCGGCATCCGCAACGCGTCGTCCCGCACGCGTCGCGCCTCGCGCGCCGTATAGCGATCCTTCAGCCGCAGGAACGGTTTCTCGACGAGGAAATAGCTGGCGGTCGCGGCCATCAATGCCCACACGATACCGAGCGGGAACCCATGCGGCACAGGCAATCGCGGGTTCGCAAAAGGCTGCTGCCACAGATAGAGGCTGAACGAGATCGTGCCGACGAACACCACCGGCCTGGCGCGCAACCAGCGCGCGCACCAGAACTCGCCGCGGAAATTCAGCACGACGATCACGATCGCGATCAGCGCGGCTTCGAGCGTCACGCCATACGTCGCATTCCAGAAGCCGCCGAGCCGGTGCTCGGCGAGCGGCATGCCGAGCAGCACGACGAAGACGAGCGCCGTCACGATGCGCGCCTCGTTCCGCCACGAAGCGATCCACGCTTCGAGACGTTCGCGGTTGAGCGACGCATAGCAGCCGATCAGGATCGGATCGATACCCGTATGCAGCATCATTCCGAGTTGTCCGCGCAGCGCGGGCGCGACGAAATACGTGGTCGCACGCACCAGCGGCACGATCAGGATCAGCGCGGCCAGCCAGCGCGTGCCGGCGCGGCGGATGCCGAACACGAACAGCAGCGGCCAGAACCAGTAGAACTGCTCCTCGAGCGCGAGCGACCAGAAATGGCCGAGGTACCACGCGCCGTCCGGATGCAGCGCGTTGTCGCCGGTCAGCCCGAACCACGCCGAGTAATTCCACAGGTGCAGCGCCGCATAGAGCCACTGCCGGCGCTCGACGTCGAACCCGCCGGCGAACGCCATGATCGCGACGACCGCGAGATACACGTAGCAGGCCGGCCAGATTCGCAGCGCGCGGCGCACGTAGAACGACGTCAGCGCGATACCGCCCGTGCGCGCGAACTCGGCGCGCAGCACGTTGGTGATCAGGAAACCGCTTAGCACGAAGAAGATCAGCACGCCGAGCCGGCCGTCGGCGATCAGCCGCAACGGCGCGTACCAGCCGGTATAGCCGCCGGGCAGCACATGCTCGGCATGACCGACGACGACCATCGCGACCGCGACGGCGCGCAACCCGGTCAACTGCGTGACGCGATGGTTCATCGGCTGGTTTCCGTTGGCACGGTGAAGGAGCGGGAATGGGCCGGCGTCCAATCGGCCCGCCGACCTGCCGTCGGATTTTGTATGAAAAATATCGGAATGAAATTGCTTCAAAATTCCGCATGACACATGGGGTCGGCGAGGCGACGCCGCGCCACGGCACGCCCACGCCCTGCGCGACGAATGGGCATAATGACAAGCCTTGTCCGGCGGCGGCCGGTCCGATGCCCATGCAACGATTTTTGCGGCGCAGCAACACCCGCAGTCCCGTACCCGCCCGCACACCAGTCCGCGCCTTGTCCGCCTCCTGTCGACCCTCACCCGGAGCCTGCCTGTGTACCCACCGATCGAACCTTACGCCCACGGCCATCTCGACACCGGCGACGGCCACCGCATCTACTGGGAGCGCTGCGGCAACCCGGCCGGCAAGCCCGCCGTGTTCCTGCACGGCGGCCCCGGCGCCGGCTGCGGCCCCGACCATCGCCGCCTGTTCGATCCCGAGCGCTACGACATCCTGCTGTTCGACCAGCGCGGCTGCGGGCGCTCGACGCCGCATGCGAGCCTCGAGAACAACACGACGTGGGATCTGGTCGCCGATATCGAACGCCTGCGCGAGATGGTCGGCGCCGAGCAATGGCTGGTGTTCGGCGGCTCGTGGGGCAGCGCGCTGGCGATCGCGTACGCGGAAACCCACCCCGAACGCGTGAGCGCGCTCATCGTGCGCGGCATCTTCACGATGCGTCGCGCGGAATTGCTGTGGTACTACCAGGAAGGCGCGTCGTGGCTGTTCCCCGATCACTGGGAAGACTTCCTCGCACCGATTCCGGAAGCGGAGCGCGGCGACCTGATGGCCGCCTACCATCGCCGGCTGACCGGCGATGACGAAGCCGCGAAGCTCGAAGCCGCGCGCGCATGGAGCATCTGGGAAGGCCGCACGATCACGCTGCTGCCCGATCCTGCGCTCGCCGAGCACTTCGCGGACGGCCATTACGCGCTCGCGTTCGCGCGGATCGAAAACCACTACTTCGTGAACAAGGGTTTCGTCGAGGAAGGCCAGTTGCTGCGCGACGCGCATCGCCTCGCCGGCATCCCGGGCGTGATCGTGCAGGGCCGCTACGACATCGCGACGCCGGCACGCACCGCATGGGAGCTGTCGAAGGCGTGGCCGGAGGCGACGTTCGAAATCGTGCCCGGCGCCGGACACGCATACAACGAGCCGGGGATTCTGGAGGCGCTGATCGCGGCGACGGACCGGTTCGCCGCCTGAGCAACGTAATGCGACGCGGCGCGTGTTTCCGTGCCTACCGCACGTTCATACGCCGCGCGATCAAAGCGCGGCTTCGACGATCGTCCGGCCGCTGATCGCCTGCTCGACGAGCTGTTCGTCGCCGACCTTGCGGATCGCGTCGTCGAGCAGCCCTTCCGGTTCTTCGGTCGCCACCTTCAGCAGGCCCGACAGTCCGCGTGCGTCGAGCACCACCAGCGTCTCCATCGAATCCGCACGGCTCACGAGCACGCGGCGGAATGCCGGGCCCGCGCCGAAGCTCGCACAAAGCTCGATCTTCTCGTTGCCGAGCGTGTAGTCGAAGTGCTTGATCATGGTCTGCCGCCGTTGCATGGAAATGGCGACGCGTGACGGTGCGGCGCCGTGACGTCGACGCACCCGCGCGTGCCGCCGGCGCGCCGGACCGGGGTTCGAGCCGTTCGCCGGCATCACCATGCTAGGCGTGCAGTATTAACGAAGACTTAAACGGCGAATCGCCGGAACGGGCGGCATCGCATTACGGCGCATCGAGCGGCTCGACCGTCACGCCAACCTTCAGTTCCTGATCCGCGCCGCCGCCGCGGATCACGCCGCGCAGCGGCGTCACGTCGGCATAATCGCGGCCGACCGACAGCATCACGTAGTCGTCGCCGGGCGCACGATCGTTGGTCGGATCGAGTTGCAGCCAGCCGCCATCCTCAGGCCACGCCGGGTCGTACACGTCGACCCACGCATGCGACGCGTCGGCGCCGATCAACCGCGGCTGTCCGGGCGGCGGCTGCGTGAGCAGGTAGCCGCTGACATAACGCGCGGCGAGCCCGAGCGAGCGCAGCGCGCCGATCATCACGTGCGCGAAATCCTGGCAGACACCCTTGCGCAACCGCAGCGCATCGAGCGCCGACGTCGTGATGTCGGTGCTGTTCGGCGTGTACGCGAAATCGGCATGCACGCGCCGCATCAGGTCCCACGCCGCCTGCACGAGCGGCCGTCGCGGCGTGAAGCTCGCGGCCGCGTACGCGGCGAGTTCGGGATCGCACGCCACGTGCGGCGACGCGAACACGAACTCGCTCGCCGGATCGTAAGGCTGCCCCGCGCGGAACCGCAGGCGGTCGCGCACGGCCTCCCATTCGGTGGCATGCGCGGCGTCCGGGTTCGCGATCGCAGGCGGCGGCGCGCCGCGCGCGCCGAGCGACCACACGGGCGGCGTCACGCGCACGGTGCTGCGGCTGCGCACCAGCAGCGTGTCGTGCGGCAGGTTCAGCGCGAACGACGCGCGTGCATTGCCGAACGCGTCGACTTCGGTACAAACCGATTCCGGTGCGGGTTCGATGTCGAGCGAGAACGACAGCACCTGCTGGCGCGGCGTCGCGAGCGGCTGCAAGCGTGCTTGGTGCTGCGCGGATTCGACACGCGCCGCGTAACGGTATTCGGTGTCGTGCGTGACACGCAGCAACCGGCCCGGCGCGACGGCGGCCGGCGCATCCGTTGCGGCCGGAGCCGCCGGCGGCGCCTGCCGTGCGTTGCCTGAACCGGCCGGTGTTTTCGGTGCGCCCTTCGTCGTCACCATAGCGTCCTGCCCGCCTCGCGCACGTGGCTGAAATAGCGCTCGCCGATCCGGTTCGACAGCTCCCAGACGGCCTTCACCGTCGTGTCGAGCGCGGCGAGCAGCTTGTCGTGCCGGCCGTCTTCGGCGGTCTCGCACAGCTCGTGCAGCGACCACGCGGGTATGTCCGGAACCGTCTCGGCCAGTTCGGACAGCGCATAGCCTTCGCCGCGTTCGACCTTCGTCAGCCGGCCGCGCAGCGCCTGCACGACCCAGCCGAGCGAGCGCGGGTTGTCGGTATCGAGCACGACGAGCGACAGCAGCGGCGCGACGTCGAAGCCCCGCTGGAAGCGCGAGCGGAACGTGATCGTGCTGTCGAACAGTTCGAGCACGAGCTCGAAGCCGTCCTGCCGATGCACGGCGCCTTCGTCGAACGCGAACTTCAGTACGCTGCACAGGAAGTCGAGCCGGTCGATCTGCCGGCCGATCGACAGCAATCGCCAGCCGTCGTCGCGCGTCATGTTGTCGGTCTGCGCACCGGTGATCGCGCCGAGCAGCAGGCCGACGCGTTCCAGCAATTGCAGCGCCTCGTTGCCGATCTGCTCCTCCGCTTCCGGCTGCCCTGCGCTGTCCGCGAACAGTTGGGTCGCGTCGTCGATCAGCCGCCACTGATCGCTCGACAGCCGTTCGCGGATTGCGGCAGCCGCGCCGCGCATGCCGAACAGGCACGACGCGATCCCCGACGTGCGGTCGGCGCCGCGCGTCAGCGACGTCGCCAGCTCATGCTGGAACGCGCGCGGCGCATCGACGGCGTGCGGCGCATCGGCCGCGATCAGCCCGGTGTCGCGGCACAACGTGTCGATCAGTTCCAGATGCGCGGGGCTGTCGACGTCGTCTTCGCCGCGCAGCCGTTCGAGCGCGGCGCGCGCCAGGCGCATCAGGTTGGTCGCCCGCTCGGTGTAGCGGCCGAGCCAGAACAGGTTCTCGGCCGCCCGACTCGCGATCGCGCGCGGCCGTTCGACGAGATCGTCGGGGCCGAGGTGCGTCTGCAGCAGCGTCGTCGAATCGACGATGCCCTCGGTCATCACCCACGTGTCGACGGTGCTGCCGCCGCGCGGCATCGGCGCATTGAACAGCGTATCGCGCGTGCCGACCCGCGACAGCCCGCCCGGCAGAAGCCGCCAGCGCTGCGCGCCGTCGGCGAGCGCGAACACGCGCAGCAGCAGCGGCTTCGGCACGATGCGCGCGCTGTCGTTGCCGTCGGGCGCGTCGGGCCGCGGCCAGGTCGGCGCCTGCGACAGCGGCAGGTCGGCCTGCACCGTGTAATGTTCGGGCTGCGCGAGAATCCGCGCGCGCCATTCCGCCAGTTGCGCCTGCGTGAGCCGCGCGCCGATCACCGGCTCGAATGCACCGCCTTCCTGCACGTCGGGTGGATAGGATGCCTTCACGATGCCGCGCGCGAGCTGCGGCAGCGCGTCGTCGCACGCGGCCGCCTCGCCGCACCACCACGAATGCACGGCCGGCAGCGTCAGCGTTTCGCCGAGCAGCGCTTCCGCGAGACGCGGCATGAAGCCGAGCATCGCCGGCGACTCGAGGAAGCCCGAGCCCGGCGCGTTCGCGAGCAGCACGTTGCCGGCGCGCACGGCCTGCAACAACCCCGGCACGCCGAGCATCGAATCGGGCCGCAGTTCGAGCGGATCGAGCCACGCATCGTCGACGCGCCGCAGGATGCCGTGCACCGGTTCGAGCCCGCTCAGCGTCTTCAGGAACACGCGGTTGTCGCGCGCGGTCAGGTCCCCGCCTTCGACGAGCGTGAGGCCGAGATAGCGCGCGAGATACGCATGCTCGAAATAGGTCGCGCTGTGCGGCCCCGGCGTCAGCAGCACGATCCGCGAATTCTTCGCGGCGGGGCTGAGCGACTGCATGCTTTGCAGCAGCGCACGGTACGCGGACGCAAGCCGCTGCACGCGCAGCCCGCGAAACCCGCGCGGAAAGAGCCGCGACACGATCAGCCGGTTCTCGAGCAGGTAGCCGAGCCCGGCCGGCCCCTGGGTGTGCTGCGCGACGATCCGCCATTGGCCGTCCGGGCCGCGCGCGAGATCGAACGCGACGACGTGCAGCCACGTGTCGCCCGGCACGCGCGCGCCGCGCATCGCACGCAGATAGCCCGGGTGGCCGGTCACGAGCGCGGGCGGCAGCAGCCCGCGCTCCAGGATCGTCTGCGGCCCGTACAGGTCGACCAGCGTCGCGTTGAGCAGCCGCACGCGCTGCAGCACGCCGCGCTCGATCCCGACCCAGTCCTCGGGCGTGACGATCAGCGGCAGCAGGTCGAGCGACCACGGGCCGACGGCGCCGTCGCCGGCGCGCTGCTCGTGCAACTGGTAGAACAGGCCGTTCTCGCGCATGCGCCGGTGCAGTGCGTCGGCGCGGCGGTCGAGGTCGGCCACGCCGTCGCTGCCGATCGACGTGAAGAAGCTGCGCCACGCGGGCGCAAGCGCAGGCGCGTGCAGGCCGGCCGCGCTGCCGCGCAGTTCGTCGTAGCGACCGGCGGCGGCCGGCGCCGCGAGCGCGGCGGCCAGTTCGGCGGCGTCCGGCTGCGCGCCGGTATCGAAAAGCGTGGGCATCGCGTCGAAGGCGGCGGGATGGTCGAGGTCAATGGGCGGCACGATGTCGTTCCGTCGTCAGGGTGCGGCCGCGCATGCGCGCCGCCATTCAGGCGGCAAGCCGCCGTGCGGAACCGCATTCTGCCCGCATCCTAGCATTCCGGCGGCGCCGCGACCGGCCGGTGCGCCGGGCGGTCGCGAACCGCGCATCGTGGTCCGTCCAGTCATCGATCGATCACGGCCGCCGCAAGTCGAGCGTGAACGGGAATTCACGGCTCGGCGAGGCAGCGGCGACGTCCATCCGCCCCGGCGTGTGCCCGATCTCGACGAAGCGCGCGAGCCGGCGGCTCTCGGCTTCGTACGCATTGACCGGGAACGTCGCGTAGTTGCGCCCGCCCGGATGCGCGACGTGATACCGGCAGCCGCCGAGCGAGCGTTGCAGCCACGTATCGACGATGTCGAACGTGAGCGGCGCGTGCACGCCGATGGTCGGATGCAGCGCCGACGGCGGCGACCACGCCTTGTAGCGCACGCCCGCGACGTATTCGCCGACGGTGCCGGTCGGCTGCAGCGGCAACGCGCGGCCGTTGACGGTCACGACGTGCCGGTTGTCGTTCAGCCCCGTCACGCGCACTTCGAGCCGTTCGACCGACGAATCGACGTAGCGCACCGTGCCGCCGGGCGCGCCCTCCTCGCCCATCACGTGCCACGGTTCCAGCGCGCCGCGCAACGACAGTTCCATCCCGTTCACCGCGATCTGCCCGAACAGCGGAAAACGGAATTCGAAGTGCGGCGCGAACCACGCCGGGTCGAACGCGAAACCGGCGTCGCGCAGCTCGGCCAGCACGTCGCCGAAATCCATCTGGAGAAATTCCGGCAGCATGAACCGGTCGTGCAGCGCGGTGCCCCAGCGCGTGAGCGGCGTCGTGTACGGCGCAGCCCAGAAGCGCGCGACCAGCGCACGCAGCAGCAGTTGCTGCACGATGCTCATCCGCGCATGCGGCGGCATCTCGAACGCGCGCAGTTCGAGCAGGCCGAGCCGGCCGGTGGACGAATCGGGCGAATACAGCTTGTCGATGCAGAACTCGCTGCGGTGCGTATTGCCCGTCACGTCGATCAGCAGGTTGCGCAGCACGCGGTCGACGAGCCACGGCGGCATGTCCTGCCCGAACAGCAGCTTGTTGCGCTGGATCTCCGCGAACGCGATGTCGAGCTCGTAGAGCTGGTCGTTGCGTGCCTCGTCGACACGCGGCGCCTGGCTCGTCGGCCCGATGAACAGCCCCGAAAACAGGTACGACAGCGACGGATGGTTGTGCCAGTACGCGATCAGGCTCGCAAGCAGGTCCGGGCGGCGCAGGAACGGGCTGTCGGCCGGCGTCGCGCCGCCGAGCACGAAATGGTTGCCGCCGCCCGTGCCGACGTGCCGACCGTCGACCATGAACTTCTCGCTGCACAACCGCGATTGCCACGCGGCGTCGTACAGGAATTCGGTGTGGTCGACGAGTTCGTCGAAGCTCGCGGCCGGATGGATGTTCACCTCGATCACGCCGGGATCCGGCGTCACCTGCAGCAGCTTCAGCCGGGCGTCGCGCGGCGGCGGATAGCCTTCGAGCACGAGCTTCACGCCGAGTGCATGCGCGGTCAGCTCGATCGCGCCGAGCAGGTCGAGATAATCCTCGAGCGCGGCGAGCGGCGGCATGAACAGGTACAGGATGCCGTTGCGCACTTCGACGCACAGCGCGGTGCGCGTGATCCACGCGGCCGATTCGAAGCGCTCCGGCCGGCGATGCGGGTCCGCGGCGCCCGGCCGGCCGCGCGCGGTCGTGCCGTCGTCGCGCCACTGCATCACGGTCTGCGCGGACGCTTCGCGATGCACGCCCGCCAGATAGCGCGGCGCGTCGGCCGGGCCCGCGTAGCGGGCGCGAATGGCGGCGGCGTCCGGCAGCGCGTCGCGCGGCGCGAACGGATCGCGCTCGACGAGGTACGGATAGTCGGCGCGGGCCGCCCACGGCAGCGAATCGAGCGGCAGCCGATAGCCCATCGGCGAATCGCCGGGCACGAGATACATCCGCTCGTCGCGGAAGAACCACGGGCCCGTCTGCCAGCGCGGGCCGTCGAGGCCCGGCGCGTCATCCACGCGCTTGACCGGCAGCACGTAGCCGACCACGCTGTCGAGCTGCTGCTCGAACACCTTGCGCAGCCGCGCGCGTTCGAGCTCGTCGTCGAGGCGCGCGTCGAACGGATCGACGTTGACGGGCAGCCGGCGCTCGCGCCACAGGTAATACCAGACGTCCTCGTAGCCGGGCTGGATGAATTCGCTGGTCAGGTTCAGCCGCGCGGCGAGTGCATCGATGAAGCGCTTCGCGTCGTCGGTGGTGTGCGATGACGGCTCGCGCTCGTCGGCGAACAGCGACGGATCGTGCCACACGGGCTGGCCGTCCGCGCGCCAGAAGATCGACAACGCCCAGCGCGGCAATTGCTCGCCGGGGTACCACTTGCCCTGCCCGAAATGCAGGAAGCCGCCGTCACCGTATTCGGCGCGCAGCCGCTGCACGAGTTCGGTCGCGTAGCCGCGCTTGGTCGGGCCGAGCGCATCGGTGTTCCACTCGGCGCCGTCGCGGTCGTCGATCGACACGAAGGTCGGCTCGCCGCCCTGCGTGAGCCGCACGTCGCCGGCGGCCAGCGCGCCGTCGACCCGCGCGCCGAGCGCGAGCACGCCCTCCCACTGCGATTCGGTATACGGCTTCGTCACGCGCGGCGACTCGTACACGCGCGTCACGCTCATCTCGTGCTCGAACGACACCTCGCACTCGTCGATCAGCCCTTCGACCGGCGCGGCGCTCGTCGGCTGCGGCGTGCACGCGAGGGGAATATGCCCTTCCCCGGCGAGCAGGCCCGACGTCGGATCGAAGCCGATCCAGCCGGCGCCCGGCAGATAGACCTCGCACCATGCGTGCAGGTCGGTGAAATCGACCGAGGTGCCGCTCGGGCCGTCGAGCGATTTCACGTCGGGGGTCAGCTGGATCAGGTAGCCCGACACGAAGCGCGCGGCAATGCCGAGATGGCGGCACAGCTGCACGAGCAGCCACGCGCTGTCGCGGCACGAGCCGGACGCGAGTTCGAGCGTCTGCGCGGGCGTCTGCACGCCCGGCTCCATCCGCACCAGGTAACCGATGTCGCGCTGAAGCTGCTGGTTCAGCGCGACGAGAAAGTTCACGGTGCCGGCCGGCGTGCGGTCGACGCCGTCGAGATACGCGCGAAACAGCGGCGCGGCGCTCGTCTGCGGATCGCACGCGAGATACGGCGCGAGCTCGGTCTTCAGCGCGTCGTCATAGCTGAACGGGTATTGCTCCGCGCTCGCTTCGAGAAAGAAGTCGAATGGGTTGTACACCGACATCTCGGCGACGAGATCGATCGTGATCTCGAAGTGCTCGGTGCGCTCCGGAAACACGAGCCGCGCGAGATAGTTCGAGAACGGATCCTGCTGCCAGTTGATGAAGTGCTGCGCGGGCTCGACCGTCATCGAATACGCGAGGATCGGCGTCCGGCAATGCGGCGCGGGCCGCAGTCGCACGACCTGCGGGCCGAGGTTGACGAGCCGGTCGTAGCGATAGCGGGTGGTGTGATGCAGCGCGACGTGGATGGACATGGGAGCTCGGGTCGGGTTGGGCCGGCCGCGCACGCCGCGTCGCTTGCGACGCGGCGGCCCGGCATGGCGGATTCGGCGAAGGCGCGCCGCGGGTCAGACGAGTTCCGGCGTCTGCACGACGCTGATCTCGACGCCGACGGCCGTCGCGCCGAGCCCGGTCACCGGCTGCGCGTCGCGATGGTCGAGGCCGACCGCGATGCGCACGTAGCGTTCGTCCGGGCAACGGTTCATGAACGGGTCGAAGCCGACCCAGCCGAGCCCTTCGACATAGGCCTCGGCCCATGCATGGCCGGCCGGTTGCTGCATCAGCGCCGTGGCTTGCGGCTGCGCGCCGAGCGCCGCGTGCGGCTGCCCCTGGGATTGCGACTGCGATTGCCCTTGCGACTGCGACTGCGCGGCATGCGATGCACCGAGCGCCTGCTGCATCCCGTCGCCGCTCTGCAGCGCGAGCGCTTCCTCGTCCTCGACGTCGACCCCATTCTGCTTTGCATCGGCGATGCGCTGCATCGCGCTGTCGGCCAGCACGTAGCCCGAGATGTAGCGCGCGGGGATCTTCAGCACACGGGCGGCCGCGATGAACGCGTGCGCATGGTCGCGGCTCGTGCCCTCGCCGCTTTGCAGCGCGGTTTCCGCATCGACGGGCGCGTCGGCGGCCAGGTTCGGCGCGTACGCGATGCGGCCGTGCACTTCCGTCATCAGCCAGTGCAAAGCGTCGAGGCCGTGCGGCTCGATCGGCAGCGCCTCGGTGAGCGCGCGCACGGTGTCGCCGGCCTTCGTGAGCGCCGTTTCGCGCTCGAAGATCCACGGCGGCGCATAGCCTTCGGAATTCCCGAGAATGCCCGCGCGGTCCTGCGTCTCGACGACGCCGGCCGCCACGACGACGATCTCGGCCTTCGCGCCGCGATCGTGGCGCACGAGGTCTATCCGGTTGCCGAGCCCGTCGGCGTATGACAGCGTCGGCTCGACGCCGTCGATCGTGACCTGCCACGCGCGCACCGTCTGCCCGGGGCCCGACTGCGGGCGCAGCCGCAACCGTTGCAGTGCGTGGGTGGCCTGATCGTCGAACTGATAACGCGAAATGTGTCGGATGGCGAGTCGCATGGCAAGTCTCAGTCGAAGTTGTAAGCCTGGGCGATTTCGAGCCCGAGGCTGTTGTTGCGGCCGATGAAGTCGGTCAGGAACTCGTGCAGGCCGCTCTTGAAAATCCGCTCGACCGACGTATCGGACAGCATTTGCAGGATCTTCGTGGCCGTGTCGTGACACGGGTGTGTCACGCCGTAATCCTTCGCGAGCAGGTTCAGGCTGGACACGACGCGCCCGTAGCAATAGCGCAGCGAACGCGGCATGCGGCCGTTCAGGATCAGGTAGTCGGCAATGTTCAGCGGCTTGTACTGCACGTCGTACACCCAGCGATACGAACGATGCGCGGCCACGCAGCGCAGGATCGTCTCCCATTGGTAGTTGTCGAGGATCGTGCCGACGTGCGATACCGACGGCAGCAGCAGGTGGTATTTCACGTCGATGATCCGCGCGGTGTTGTCCGCGCGTTCGACGAATGCCCCGATCTGCGCGAAATCGAAGATCTCGTTGCGCAGCATCGTGCTGTAGAAGCTGCCGAGGATCAGCGCGGTTTCGCGTTTCACCTGGTCGAGCACGGCCGGCAACTCGCTTTCCGGCACCGGCCGCGCGAACGCGCGGCGCAGCGCGAGCCACGCGCCGTTCACGCTTTCCCACGCCTCGCGCGTCAATGCCGTGCGCACCATCCGCGCGTTCGAGCGCGCGGCCTCGATGCACGACAGCACGCTCGACGGGTTGTCGCGGTCGCGCAGCAGGTAGTCGGTCACGGTATCGGCCGCATACGCGTCGTATTTCTGCCGGTAGCCGTCGTCCGCGCCCGAGCTGACGAGCACCGACGACCATTCGGCCGGCGCGTCGGCCGTGCGCGTGAGCGCCATCCGCAGCCCGGCATCGACGATGCGCGCGATGTTCTCCGCGCGCTCGATATAGCGGTACATCCAGTAGAGACCGCTTGCAGTACGTCCCAGAAGCATCTCGTGTCCACTCCGTCTTCGTTCGGTTCGCGCGCCGGCTCCGGCGCGCGCGGTCGTGCCCGGCTCAGTCGGCCAGCACCCAGGTGTCCTTGGTGCCGCCGCCCTGGCTCGAGTTGACGACGAGCGATCCTTCCTGCAGCGCGACGCGCGTGAGCCCACCCGGCGTGATGCGGATCCGGTCCGACACCAGCACGAACGGCCGCAGGTCGACGTGGCGCGGCGCGAGGCCGGCGTCGGTCAGGATCGGCGTCGTGGACAGCGCGAGCGTCGGTTGCGCGATGTAGTTCGCGGGACGGGCGCGCAGCTTCGCGGAAAACGCGTCGAGTTCGGCCTTCGACGCGCACGGGCCGACCAGCATCCCGTAGCCGCCCGAGCCGTGCACCTCCTTCACGACCAGTTCGTCGAGATGCGCGAGCACGTACTTGAGGCTGTCGGCCTCGCCGCAGCGCCAGGTCGGCACGTTTTCCAGCAGCGCCTTGCGGCCGGTATAGAACTCGACGATCTCCGGCATGTACGAGTAGATCGCCTTGTCGTCGGCGATGCCGGTGCCGGGCGCATTCGCGATCGTGATGTTGCCCGCGCGGTACACGTCCATGATGCCGGCCACGCCGAGCACCGAATCCGGGCGGAACGTGAGCGGATCGAGGAACGCGTCGTCGACGCGGCGGTACAGCACGTCGATCGGCTGGAAGCCTTCGGTCGTGCGCATCGCGACGCGGCCGTCGATCACCTGCAGGTCGCTGCCCTCGACGAGGTGCACGCCCATTTGATCGGCGAGGAACGAATGCTCGTAGTACGCGGAATTGTGGATGCCGGGCGTGAGCACCGCGATGGTCGGATTGTCGGCGTTGCCGCCCGGCGGGCACACGGCCGCGAGCGACTGGCGCAGCATCTGCGGATAGGTTTCGACCGGACGCACCTTCACCTGCTGGAACAGCTCGGGGAAGAGCTGCATCATCGTCTCGCGGTTTTCCAGCATGTACGACACGCCGGACGGCGTGCGCGCGTTGTCCTCCAGCACGTAGAACGCGTTCTCGCCGGTACGCACGATGTCGACGCCGATGATGTGCGTGTAAACGTTGCCGGGCGGCCGGAAGTCGATCATCTCGGGGATGAACGCCTCGTTGTGCGCGATCAGGTGCTTCGGCACGATGCCCGCGCGCACGATTTCCTGGCGGTGGTAGATGTCGTCGAGGAACGCGTTCAGCGCCATCACGCGCTGCTCGATGCCGAGCGACAGCCGGCTCCATTCCGCCCCCGAGATGATGCGCGGGACAATGTCGAACGGAATCAGCCGCTCGGCGGCCTCCGCGTCGCCGTAGACGGCGAACGTGATGCCTGTCTTGCGGAACACGCCTTCCGCATCGTGGGCCTTCTGGGCGAGGCTCGCAGGATCCTGCGTGTCGAGCCATTGCTTCAGGCGCGCGTAAGGCGCCCTCACCATGTCGCCGGATTGCAGCATTTCATCGAATGGCTTCATCGATCTTCTCTCCATCGATCGTTTTCCCCGGCATTGCGCATGCCGGACCGGCGTACTGAATGCTTTGCAAGGAACGTGCCTTGCTCGATCCCTTCGATATCCCCCTGTTTTGCGCCGCCCAGGCACGCCTGCGCGGCATCGCGCACCATAACGGTGCAACACCGGACGCGACGGCCGCTTGCGGTGCGCCGCGAGCGCGCACGGCCGATGCTGCGCCGCGTCCGACGAACATAGTTCCCCCGCGTGTCACGAATGTGCAATCTGCACTGCACCAAAAACGGCGAGCCGGGCCCCCGGCACGGCCGTGAACGGGTGGGCCGGCACGCACACGGCGCAGCCGACCCTGGGGAAGCGCCGTCCGGGCGGCCGGGACGGTCCGACGCGGTGAACCGTCCGGTTAACCGGTCCGGCCCCTCAACGCTATGCAGCCGTAATCCCGCCGACAACGCCCATGCATATTTCGACTGACACCGATCGAAAAAAAACATCGGCCCGACCGGCGCGATGCGCGGTACGCTAGAACGTTGGTGCAGCAGACGGCGCCGCCTTTCAGGCGCCCGACTATAAAAAGCGAAGATCGAAATGGAAGCAAAGTGGCTGGAAGATTTCCTGAGCCTGGCGGATACCAAGAGTTTTTCCCGGGCCGCGCGTCACCGGCACCTGACGCAGTCGGCGTTCAGCAGACGAATCGCCGCCCTCGAAACCTGGATGGACGCGAAGCTGGTCGACCGGAGCATCAATCCGGTCGCGCTGACGCCCGCCGGCCAGATGTTCCGCGGGCTCGCCGCGGACATCCTGCGCAGCATGTATGCGGCGCGCAATCTCGTGAACGGCTACGACCAGTTCGCGGCGAGCGACCAGGTCGTGCGCTTCGCCGTCGCGCACACGCTCGTCTTCACGCTGTTTCCCGAATGGCTCAAGCAGCTCAATAGCGAGGTCGGCCACGTGACCGCCCGCGTCAATGCGGTGAACGTGCCGGAGGGCGTGCAGCAACTGGTCGAAGGCGAATGCGACCTGCTGCTCGGCTATCACCACCCGCAACTGCCGATCGTGCTCGATCCGAACCACTTCCCGTTCGTCAGCCTCGGCGTCGAGCGGATCCTGCCCGTGTCGTCGCCCGACGCGCGCGGCAAGCCGGTGTTCCAGCTGCCCGGCACGCCCGATGCGCCGCTGCCGCTGCTCGCGTATTCGTCGGGCGCGTTTCTCGGCAACATCGTCGAGATGCTGCTGCTGAACGCGACCGAGCCGTACGTGCTGCACCGGTGTTTCGAGACGCACATGTCCGAGGCGCTGAAAGGGATGGTCGTGGCCGGGCACGGCATCGGCTGGCTTCCCGAAAGCTGTGTCGCGAAGGAGCTCGCGGACGGCACGCTCGTGTGCGCGGGCACCGGCGACTGGATCACCGAGCTCGAAATCCGCCTGTACCGATCGGCGCGCAAGCGCGGGCTCGCGGCCGAACAGCTGTGGGCCTATATCATGAACCGGCCGCGCACGGCGCTCGACGGTGCGATCGGCACCGAAGAGGCGGTCGCGCCGGCGATGCGCAGCGCGCGGCGAAGCGCAGGCGGCAGCCGCTGACCGCGCATTCGCGCCGTGAACGTCCGCGGCGCGAATGCACGTTGTTTCGATAGAAATCGATAATCCCGCCGGGTTCCATAAAACCCTTGCCGACTTGCAAGCGATCTCGATAAAAGCGCAAACGTTTGCGGTTCATGTCGTATTTTTTACTGTTTTCCGTATTAAGTAAGAATATTCAGCCCGATTTTCCAGACAGAAATACCTTGTTACACAAGTTTCCATTTACCTGTAACCGCCGCAATCATCAAAAACGTCGCACCCTCATTTCTCAATTCGCGGCCTGTACCCTGACCTTCATCGAACCGGCCTGAACACAGGCGCAATACTTTCTTTTATCAGTCGTTATTTTTCGGTACCACAGTCGATACCTCCGACATGATTCAAAGCGTGCTCGATCATCGCTACCGGCGAGCAATTTTCATGTTCGGCAATATCGCCTTTATTCAGTATTAAGAAATCCTCACCAATCCTTCTTTATCCTGTTTAGATAGGATCTTTCACCTCATCCCATTCGGGCCACACGCGGTTGTTGGTTCAAAAACCATCGTGTATCAATAGCGTGTCGCAAAAAGAACGTTGGCAAATTAGACAGGAATCGATGCGTGTCATTGGTTCCGGATGGGAGATTGCAATGTCACCTTCGCTTCGACAGCGTGCTCGCCCTTTCCTGTGCGTCGCCATCTCCACGCTGTGCATGAACGCCATGGCGCAGACACCGGCGGCCCCGTCGCCGGCGTCCGGGCCGGGGGCGAACCGGTACGTGATTTCGTATATCTGCGGTGACGCGCGGATCGACGGTACCGCGCCGCTTCCGCCTGACGGACGCCCGTACAACCTGGGCGTGTCGTTCGTGGCGGGGAGCACCGGACAGCCGCTCTCCAACGTGCAGGTGCGCCTGCGCCGGCACGGGCGCGTGCTCGTCGAATTCAATGCATCGGGGTCGCGCTGCCTGTTCAGCGTGCCGGATGCGAGCTACCGGGTCGAAGGAACTTATCAGGGAGCAACCCAGTTCGCGATCGTCGAGACGGGCACGCTCACGACGCAGTTGCGATGGTGACGGTCGCGCCGATCGCGTCATTCGTCGAACGTATCGAATCAAGGAGCCTTGAATGCCTCGTGCAGAACGACCGGACGACTCGCCCGCCCGTGAGCCGAAACCCTCGTGGGGTCCGGGAAAGAATGCGGCGCTCAGCGTCGCCGCATTTGCCGCGATCTTCGGCGCCTTCGCGTATGTCGAGCGAGACGCGAGGATCGGCCATGCGAGCGTGACGCACGATATCGCCGGCGTGATCGAAAACGCCGCCGGCAAGTACCGCGAGTTCATCGTGGCGGCAACCGGCGGCGCGTCCGGCGCCGCAGCGCCCGCCGGCGCGACGGCGACGGTCGCGCAGGCCGGGCCGGTTCCGCGGTCTGCCTCGGCGACGCCGGCGCTGTCGGCCGCAGCCGAACCGCCCGTATCGCCGCAAACGACGGCCCGTTCCGACGTGAAACCCATGCGCCCCGCGCATGTGCCGGCGACAAGGCTCGCGGCCGAGCCGCACGCCGCGTCGACCGCCAGGCGCACGGCGCGCCCCGGCGACGCGCACCGGACGTCCCGTTCGCAGGCGCTGGCGCGCACGAGAAAACGCCCCGACCCCGTGCCGAAACAGCAACCGCAATCGTATTTCGCCGGCACGTCGCACATGGAAGCGACCAGCGTCACGCACGATGAGCTGGAAAGCGCCCGCGCGCTGGCCAAGGCACGCTGGTGCGCACAGATCGACGAATGGAGCTGTGTGGAGCAAAACGCGAGTCGTGCGCTCGCCATCGACCCGAAGAACAGCGAATCGCGCGCGCTGCTTGGACAAGCGATCCGCAATCGCCTGTGAACCAGGCGAATGCCGCCGGGCCTCGCCGCCCGGCGACGCACGCCGTCGGGCGTGCAACCGAGGTGAACGTTTCAAAGTGAGGAGACACCGTGGCTAACAATCGTCAACAACAATGCACCACCGTCGTTCCGCCGAGCCGGCGGATCCTCCTGCATGCGCCGCTGCTGTGCCTGCTCGTCGCGTCCGGCCCGGGCCTTGCCGCCGAAGGCGACGCGGAGCCGCAGGTCGCCCAGGGTTACGGTGCGCAGCCCCCTCAAGCGCCGACGCCGATCGCGCAGGCGTCGGATGCGTCGATGCAGATCGCGCAGGAATCTGCCCGGGGATCGAACCCGGCGATGCCGACCACGGTCGTGGTCGACCCCGACGCGCCGCAGCCGAGCGCGCCATCGTCGAATGCGCCGATGCTGCTTGCGCAGGCATTCGACACCGCGCCGCCGGATACGTCGGCGCCGCGCGCGCGGACGTCGGATGCACCGCAGCCGCCCGCCCAAACCGAGACCACCGCACCGCCCACACCGCCGCCTACGCCGACACTCACCGCGCAGGCGTCCGGCACGCCGATGCCGAATTCGCCCACGCCCATGACGCAGCCATCCGGCGCCGAACCACCGTCGTCCCGGCAACCGAATTCACAGTCGCCCGGCGCGCAGCTCCCCGGCGAGCCGATCCAGCGATCGCAAGGGCCCGACGTAGAGACGCCGAATGCGCAAGCGCCGAATCTGCGCACAGCCGACGTCGCGACGGTACGCAACGACGTGTTCGGCCTCGCGGCGAGCGGCGGCGCGGTCAAGGCGCTCGACGAAGCGAAGGCCCGGCCCGATGCGTTCTCCGCCGTCGACATCGCGCAACTCGAAGAACTGTCGATTCGCCAGCAGGTGCGCGGCGGACGCGACAAGTCTCGTTCGATGACGAGTTCGGACCGCTTCGACGGGCTCGACAACGCGCTGCGCGCGGCCGACGACCTCGACAAGCGGATGCCGGCCACACCCGAGTACACGCCGGTCCGCACGGCGCTCGCGGGCGATCGGGTCGTCGCCCTTGCGGCACGCGGCGACATGAAACCGGCCGTGGCAACGTTCGAGACGATTCCGTCGAACGCGGAGATCTCGATCGACGCGCTGGCGGCCGTCGGCGACGCCTACCTGTACCTGAGCGAGCCGACCAAGGCGAACGCCGTCTACGCGCGTGCGCTGCAGCAGGCGACCGCGTCGCCGACGGACCGCGCGACCCGCGGCTTCCAGTACGGCGCGCGCACGCGTCCGATCGAGCTGCAGGAAGGGCTGTTCTGGTCGTACGTCGACCAGGCACGCGCGCCGCAAGCGAAGCAGGTGCTCGACGACATGGAGAAGTCGCTGCCGCCGGCCAAGCAGGTGACCAACGTCGGTCCGGGAGAAAGCGACTACCTGCGCTACTACCGGCTGCGTGCGCAATACCTGATCTTCACGGGGCATGTCGACCAGGGGATCGCCGCGCTCGAAGAACTCGAGAAGCAGGTGCCGTTCAAC
This sequence comes from Burkholderia sp. AU17457, assembly GCF_002223255.1. Taxonomy (NCBI): domain Bacteria; kingdom Pseudomonadati; phylum Pseudomonadota; class Betaproteobacteria; order Burkholderiales; family Burkholderiaceae; genus Burkholderia; species Burkholderia sp. AU17457. The sequence continues at coordinate 813,953 of NZ_NKFB01000005.1, read as the reverse complement.
GCGGAGATCCGCGCCGCGCACGCCGACGCCGTGTCGGGCCAGTCGCATCCGCGCCAGGCGATCTCGATGTATCGCGCGTCGCTGACCGATCACCCGGACAGCGTCGAAATGCTCGCGGGCCTCGGCCGCGCATCGCTCGTGGCGGACGACTACGCGACCGCGAAGACCGTCGACCAGACCCTCGGCACGACGTTCCCGGACAGCGGCGCCGTGCGCGGCTTCAAGCGCGACTACAACGCGTACCGCAGCCCGGTGTTCACGACCGACCTAAGCTTCGAGCACGGCAACAGCGCACTGGCCAACAACAGCTTCACGTCGGACAGCTATGTGTATTCGCAACCGTTCGGCGACAACTGGCGCGTGTTTTCGCACACGTTCTACGGTTTCGCGCAGACCGACGACGGCAACCTCAGCCGCACGCGCACGGGCATCGGCGGCGACTACCGGCACGGGCCGCTCACGGTGCTGGGCGAAGTCACACGCTCGATGGGCGGGGACGGCCGAACCGGCGGCCGCGGGACGATCGCGTACGCGCTGAACGATTACTGGACGGTCAGCGCGGGGCTCGACACCAACGACAACTCGCTGCCGTGGAAGGCATATGCCGCGCACATCTGGGGCCGCTCCGCCAACGTCGAGGTCGTGTATCGCCAGAACGACCGACGCCAGGTCAGGCTGAGCTACGGCGTGAGCCGCTACAGCGATTCGAACTTCCACCAGGAGATCGCGGCGACCGCCACGCAGCGCGTGTACACGGCCGCGAACCAGCTCGTCAACGTCTCGCTGAATCTCGGTACCGACAGCAACACGCGCCGGGACGCGCCCTACTTCAGCCCCGGTCGCGACTACGCGGCCGCCGCGACCGTGATGCATCAGTTGACGCTGTGGAAGAAAGGCGACATGGGGCTGCAACAGCGCGTGTCGGTGTCGGGCGGCGTGTACAACGAGCGCGGCTTCGGCACCAGCCCGCTGTGGAGCGCGCGCCTCGAGCATGCGTGGACGTTCAAGCACGACATCACGCTGAGCTACGGCGTCGAGGTCAGCAGTCACGCATACGACGGCCAGCGCGAGCGCTCCGAAACCGGCTTCCTGTCGCTCAACCTGCCGTTCTAGCAAGGAGATCGGGCAATGCTGCAATCCAGACGGACCTTCATGTGCGGATGCCTCGGCACGTTTGCCGCCTGTTCGCTGTTCCCGGGCGTGACCGGCGCCAAGATGATCGATCTGCTGCCGCCGTCCGATCCGGCCGACGGCAAGACGTTTCGCGTGATCTGCATGCACGACGTGCGCGACAACCTGATGGCGTCGTTTTCGTCGCCGACGGCGGTGGTCGATCCGTTCGCGGTCGACACCGGCACGCTCACCGCGATCTTCTCGTGGTTGCAGACCAACAACTACCACACCATCACGGTCAAGCAGATCGAGGCGTCGCGGCACGGCGGCAAGCCGCTGCCGCCGCGCTCGGTGCTGCTCACGTTCGACGACGGCTTCCGCAGCCACTATACGAAAGTGCTGCCGCTGCTGGAGCGCTTCAAGTATCCGGCCGTGATGGGTCTCGTCACCGCATGGATCGACACCCCGCCGGATACGCCGATCCGCATCAGCGACAAGGTTCAGGTGCCGCGCGACTACTTCCTGTCGTGGGACGAGGTGAAGAAGCTCGGGCAGTCGGAATTCGTCGAGCTCGGCTGCCACACGCACAACCTCCATCACGGCGCGATCGCGAATCCGCAAGGCAACGAGTTGCCGGCGACCACGTCGCATCTCTACCTGCAAGACCAGAAACGCTATGAGACCGACGCCGAGTTCCACGCACGCGTGCACGACGACCTGCAGACGTGCGTACGGCAGATCCGCGAACGCACCGGCATCGTCGCACGCTCGATGGTGTGGCCGTACGGCGCGGAAAACCAGCCCGTGCGCCAGATCTCGACGTCGCTCGGCATGGACGTCCAGTTCAGCCTCGACGCCGGCCCGAATACGCCGGACGTGCCGCTCGACCGGCTGAGACGGATCCTGATGATGTACGACGTCGACATCGGCGGATTCGAACGCTCGATGCGCGAACCGGCGTCGAACCGCGGCGACGTCGACGTGCCCGAGCGCACCGTGCAGGTCGACCTCGACCAGGTCTACGATCCCGATCCCGCGCGGCAGGAAGCGAATCTCGGCAAGCTGATCGAGCGCATCTACCGGATGCAGCCGAAATCGGTGTACCTGCAGGCGTATGCGGACCCGAAGGGCACCGGCGTGGCCGAAGCGGTGTATTTCCCGAACCGGCACCTGCCGATGCGTTCCGACCTGTTCTCGCGCGCCGCATGGCAACTCAATACGCGCGCCAACGTGCAGGTGTACGCATGGATGCCGGTGCTCGCGTTCCGGCCGCCGGCCGACAAGCAGCGCGGCCTCGAGGCCGTGAGCGCGTTCGGCGGCGCGCCGGCCCGCGAGAACGGCACGCGCGTGTTCCGGCTGAGCCCGTTCGATCCCGATGCGCGGCTGATGATCCAGCAGATCTACGAGGATCTCAGCAAGCACGCGTCGTTCAGCGGCATCCTGTTCGGCGACGACGCGGCGCTCGACGATTACGAAGACGCGGGCCGGCATGCGCTGCGCACCTATTCGCAATGGGGGCTGCCGGCCGACGTCGGCAAGATCCGCGAGAACCCCGACCTGATGAAGCGCTGGACGCGCCAGAAGACGCGCCACCTGATCGACATGACCCGGCAGCTCGAGCAGATCGTGCTGGCCCACCAGAACGTCGGCGACGTGCTGACCGCGCGCAACATCTTCGCGATGCCGGTGCTCAAGCCCGAATCGGAGGCGTGGTATGCGCAGAACTACGACGATTTCCTCGCCGCCTACGACTACGTCGCGCTGATGGCGATGCCGTACATGGAGCAGGCGAAGGACCCGGAAGGCTGGCTGGACCAGCTCGTGAAGGCGGTGCGCACGAAGCAGCGCGGGCTGCAGCGCACCGTGTTCGAACTGCAGTCGTACGACTGGCACGCGCACAAGGACGTGCCCGCCAGCACGCTGCTCGCGCAGATGCGGCGGCTGCGCAGCGAGGGCGCCGTGAATTTCGGCTACTACCCCGACAACTTCCTGAACGGCCAGCCGGAGCTCGACGCGATGCGCGACGTGATGTCGCTGAAGTCGCGCCTCGACCCGACCTCGATCAACGCGCTGATGCAGATGCAGCACGCGCAGGGAACCAAGACGCCATGACCTCCCATAGCCTCATCCAGCGCCTGCAGGATTTCGTCTTCTACTATCCGTTCTTCATGTCGTATCTGTGGATGATCGGCGGCGTCGTGCACTACTTCCTGCTCGAGGAAGGCCGCGAGCTGTCGACGCGCACGATCGCGTCGAGCGGCATCCCGAAGGTCTCGATCGTCGTGCCCTGCTTCAACGAAGCCGCGAACGCGCGCAGCGTGATCGCCCATCTGAACGGGATGCAGTATCCGAACTACGACATCATCGCGGTCAACGACGGCAGCAAGGATCGCACCGGCGAGATCCTCAACGAGCTGGCCGTCGAGATCCCGCGGCTGCTCGTGATCCATCATGCGCGCAACGAAGGCAAGGCGGTCGGGCTCACGACCGCGGCCGCGGTATCCAACGCGGAGTACCTGCTGTGCATCGACGGCGACGCGCTGCTCGCGCACGATGCGATCGGCTGGATGCTCGAGCACTTCCTGACCGACCCGGGTGTCGGTGCGGTGACCGGCAACCCGCGCATCCGCACGCGCACGTCGCTGCTCGGCCGCATGCAGGTCGGCGAATTCTCGTCGATCGTCGGGCTGATCAAGCGCACGCAGCAGGTGTACGGCCGCATCTTCACGGTGTCGGGCGTGATCACGATGTTCCGCAAGACCGCGCTCGCCGACGTCGGCTACTGGAGCTCGGACATGCTGACCGAGGACATCGACATCAGCTGGAAACTGCAGTGCCGCGACTGGCGCGTCGTGTACGAGCCGCACGCGCTCAGCTGGATCCTGATGCCCGAGACGATCACGGGGCTCTACCGGCAGCGGCTGCGCTGGTCGAAGGGCGGCATCCAGGTACTGCTGAAGTACGCCGGCACGCTGATGCGGCCGACGCAGATGATGATGTGGCCGCTGTTCGCGGAGTACCTGATCGGCATCGCATGGGCGTACTCGATGTCGTTCATCCTGCTGCTCGCGCTGATCGACGTCGTCTACCCGCTTCCGCCGAACTGGCATGTGTCCGTGGTGCCGCACTGGCACGGGATGCTGCTGGTCGCGACCTGCATCCTGCAGCTGATCGTCGGCAGCATGATCGATCGTCGTTACGACGAAAAACTCCTGATGTACTTCCTTGACACCATCTGGTACCCCGTCGCGTTCTGGCTGATCAGCATGATCACCACCGTCGTCGCCCTGCCCGCCGTCGTACTGCGGGGCCGCGGCAAGCGCGCCGTTTGGGTCAGTCCCGACCGAGGCATTCAACATGAAGAACGCGCCGATTATTGACCTCTCCCTGCGCGCACCGCGCGACATGATCGCCGAACGCGGCAGCATCGTCGGGCCCGTGCTCGTCGCGTGGTTCCGTCTCGTGCGGCCCGCGCTGGTCGGGGGCGTATGGGCATCGATCTGCATCTACACGTATCGCTACCTGTTGCCGTTCAACGAGGCCGAGATGCCGATCGAACAGATCGTGTTCTACGTGACGAGCATCGCGCTGATCGCCGGCACGATCGTCATGTGGCTGATCGCGGGGCGCGTCGTGCATCCGTTCGCGTACCGGTTGCGCGTATCGAAGATGATGCGGCGCTCGGCCAGCGTGAAGGTGCGTTCGGTGCCACCGACCGCGTTCGCGAGCGAGCGCCGGCGCGGCGCGCGGCGCACGACGCGCATTCTCGTCGCGTCGCACGATGCGAACGGATCGATTTCGGGCATCGAATGGGTCGCCCATGCCGAGCCGCAGCCCCGCGAATAGCCGGCCGGAGACGTGCCGCGCCGGGCGCGACGCCTGCCGCGCGACGCGGCACCGCTTCTGACATCGCGCTGGCGCGCGTCGCGCGCCAGCCGGAAAACTTCATGGAGACGAGGTGAATCATGTGCGGAATCGTCGGAGCAAGCGGCCTGAACAATCAGGTGCCGCAACTGGTCAATGCGCTGAGCCGGCTCGAATATCGCGGCTACGATTCGTGCGGCATCGCCGTGCAGGGCGACGGCCGCCTGCGCAGCGAACGCACGCTGCGACGCGTGACGGACCTGCAGGATCGCGTGCTGACGCTCGGTCTCGAAGCACAGACCTGCATCGCGCATACGCGCTGGGCGACGCACGGCGCGCCGTCTGAAATGAATGCGCATCCGATCATGTCGGGCGACACGATCGCCGTCGTGCACAACGGGATCATCGAAAACCACGACACGCTGCGCGCCGAACTGAAGCAACGCGGCTACACGTTTCGCGGGCAGACCGACACCGAGGTCATCGCGCACCTGATCCACAGCCTCTATCGCGACGACCTGTTCGACGCGGTGGTGCGCGCCGTCAAGCGGCTGCACGGCGCATACGCGATCGCGGTACTCGGCGCGCGCGAGCCGCAGCGTCTCGTCGCCGCGCGCGCCGGCTCGCCGCTCGTGATCGGCATCGGCGCCGAGCAGAACTACCTCGCGTCCGACTGCGCGGCGCTCGGCGACCTGACCGACCGCTTCGTGTACCTGGAAGACGGCGACGTCGCGCTGATCACGCCGGAGCGCATCGCCGTGGTCGATGCGGGCGGGCAGGACGCACGGCGCCCGTTGTGCGAAGTGAAGGCGCGCGCGGACGACGCCGCGCTCGGCCCGTACCAGCACTTCATGCAGAAGGAAATCTTCGAGCAGCCGAAGGCGATCGACAGCACGCTCGCCGGCATCGACACGATCTCGCCGTCGCTGTTCGACGCGACGGAAAACACGCGCGCGCTGCTGTCGCGGGTGAAAAGCGTGTTGCTGCTCGGCTGCGGCACCAGCTACTACGCGGGCCTGACCGCGAAATACTGGCTCGAAAGCATCGCGGGCGTGCCCGCCCAGGTCGAGATCGCCAGCGAATTCCGCTACCGCGATACGGTGGCCGATCCGCGCACGCTCGTCGTCGGTATCTCGCAGTCGGGCGAAACGGCCGACACCATCGGCGCGATCGAACAGGCACGCGCGATGGGCCAGGAACTGTCGTTGGCGATCTGCAACGTCGCGACCAGCACGATCGCGCGCAACGCGCCGCTGCGGTTCCTGACGCGGGCCGGCATCGAGCTCGGCGTCGCATCGACCAAGGCATTCACCACGCAGCTCGTCGCGCTGTTCGTGCTGACGCTGACGCTCGCGCAGCTGCGCGGCCGGCTCGATGCCGCGCAAGTCGCGACGCACCTGAAGCAGTTGCGCGCGCTGCCGGACCGCATCGGCCACGCGCTCGCGCTCGAAACGCAGATCATGGGCTGGGCCGCGAAATTCGCGCGCACCGAGAATGCGCTGTTCCTCGGCCGCGGCATCCATTTCCCGATCGCGCTGGAAGGCGCGCTGAAGCTCAAGGAAGTGTCGTACATCCACGCGGAAGGTTATGCGGCCGGCGAGCTGAAGCACGGGCCGCTCGCGCTCGTCACGAGCGCGATGCCGGTCGTCACGATCGCGCCGGACGACCGCCTGTTCCAGAAGCTGAAGTCCAACATGGCCGAGGTGCGTGCGCGCGGCGGCCGGCTCTACGTGCTGGCCGGCAATCAGCTCGAGATCGACGCCGACCGCGACACGCACCTGATCCGCGTGCGCGAATCGGGCGATCTGCTGTCGCCGATCGTCAACGTGATCCCGCTGCAACTGCTCGCGTATCACGTCGGCTGCGCGCGCGGCGCCGACGTCGACAAGCCGCGCAACCTCGCGAAATCGGTGACCGTCGAATGAGGCGGCGAACGCGCCCGGTACAGGCGATCACGCGGCTGGCGGCGACCGTGCTCTGCGGCGCGGGCGGCATCGGCGCGGCGTCGCCGGCCCTCGCCGGCGCGCCGGCCGTGCATACGGTCACCGTGTCGAGCGCCCCGTCGTCGCGGGACACCGGCGACCCGCGGCGCTTCATGCACGGCATCGGCGTGGCCGATGCCGGCGACGGCAAACGCTGGGTATTCTTCAGCAGCTCGGGCATCGTGCCGCGCGGTGCGCTGCGTAGCGGCAACTGGCCGCATGACGTGTACGTCGGCGAATGGCTGCCCGACAAGCGGCGCGCGCTGCGCGTGCGCACGTTCATCAGCCGCCCCGAGGCGCAGGAGCCCGTGTCGATCGCGCAGAATGCGCGCGGCGACATCTTCGTCACGTTCGAGGACGGCTGGAACACGTCGCAGGAAGTCAGCCAGCGCTACGGCGTCTACCGCCGCGACCTGAAGCCGATCAAGCCCTATCCGAACGACGTCGAATCGGGCGGCCATTCGGGGCACGTCGCGACGGTCGGCGACCGCTTCGTCGTGTTCTATTCCGCCGACTGGGTCAACGGCGGCGGGGTCGACAACCTCGGCAGCGGCAACGGCGTCTACCTGAAAACCTACGACGCGGCCGGGCGCGTGCTGAACCATGTCGCGGTCGCGCCGCACCGCCGTGAATGGTGGCCCGTGATCGCGGGCTCGCCGCGCACTGCGCTGCTGGTGTGGCAAAAATTCATCGAAGGCAGCACGGACGCGACGCTCGAATACGCGATGTTCGACCCGGTCACCGCGAAGCTGGACACACTCGGATCGCTGAACGGCGCGATCCAGTACTACGTGTATTCGGCCGCCTATGTGCCGGAGATCGACCGTTTCGTCGTCGTCACGACGACGGCGGACGACCGCGGCGTCGCGATGCTGATCGCACCGGACGGCCGCCGCACGGCGACGCTCGATTGCCTGCCCGCGTCGGTGCGCGAATCGGACCTCGGTGTTTCCGGCACGCACGCGTACGTGCCGACCCGCGACGGCCGGCTGCTGACGCTCGCGCTCGCGCCGGCGGACATCGCGGTGAGCGGCGTGCAGCGCTCGCCGATTCCGTGGGGCTCGACCGGCGTCGCCGGCTTCCCGGCGCGCGGCACGGCGATGCATTTCGTGTCGCTGACGCCGTCGGGAATGCGCGAAGCCGATTTCGAACCGAAGCAGGACACGCCGCTGCCGAAGAACGAAGTAACGTGTTCCAATCATTGACGGCGGGCCGGTAACGCAATGTCGTCGTGAACACGGGCGGGCCGCACGTCGCACCGTACGCTTCGTCTTCCGCCGTCCGAACGGTGCGGCGGCAACACCTCGGCAACTCGGCAGTCGGGCCCGCTGTGGCGCGCCTGTCCGACCACAACTGCCGCGCCTTTCCCGTGCCGAATTCGCCAGCGCCGCCCGTACCGGATAGACTGTCGCCCGATTCCTTCCATCGGCCGCGGCGTCCCGCCTCCTGCCGCCGCCGGAACGCCCCTTCCCGGAGAACGAATGCTGAAGCGCCAGTGGTTTTCGCTCGTGCTGCTGACGGTTTGCCTGCTCGGGCAACCCGCGTCGGCCCAGTCCACGCTCGAACTCGACACCGACGGCACGGCCCGCGCCGTCAGCCGCCAGACGCTGCTCGCGCGCGCCGATGCGGCCGACATCCACGTGCCGCGCGACATCGCATACGGCCGGCCGATGACGTTCCGCGCGGTGCCGTTCGCCGCGCTGCTCGGCGACACGCCGCTGCCGGACGACGGTGTGCTCGAAACGCGCGCGGCCGACGGGTTCGCCGCGCAGCTGCCGCTCGATCTCGTGCGCCGGCGCGCGCCGGCCGGCGCGACCCCGTGGCTCGCGATCGAGGATCCGGCCCGTCCGTGGCCGAAGCTGCCCGGCAAGCAAGTCAGCGCGGGGCCGTTCTATCTCGTCTGGCTCGGGCCGGACGCGTCGTCGGTGCGCGGCGAGCAGTGGCCGTACCAGATCATGCGCATCACGATCGAATCGTCGCCGCTCGCACGCTGGCCGTCGCTCGCGGTCGATGCCGCATTGCCCGCGAACGATCCGGCCCGCGCGGGCCAGCGGCTGTTCGTCACGCAATGCCTCGCGTGTCATCGCATCGACGGCGCGGGGAGCAGCCACGCCGGCCCCGACCTGAACACGCCGATGAACCCGGTCGACTACTTCCAGCCCGCCGCGCTGCGCCGCTACATCCGCAACCCGGCGTCGGTGCGCGACTGGCCGGGCCGCAGCATGCCGGCGTTTCCGCCCGATCAGCTGAGCGACCGCGAACTCGACCAGATCGTCGCGTATCTCGCGTATAGGGCGCGGCGCAATGCAGCGAAGTAACGCGGGTGCTCCGCTGCCCGGCCGCGCGCGTCGCGCTTACGCTTCCTGTGCGCTCTGCAACACCGCGCGCAACAGCACGTCGGCGCCGGCCGTCGCCCATTCGGGGGTAATCGCTTCGGCCTCGTTGTGGCTCAGCCCGTCGACGCACGGCACGAAGATCATGCCGGTCGGCGCGACCCGCGCGACATAGCATGCGTCATGGCCCGCGCCGGATACGATGTCCATGTGCGACAACCCGAGCGAGCGCGCCGCGTCACGCACCGTGTCGATGCAGCGCGGCGCGAACGGCACCGGCGCATACGTGAAGATCTGCTCGACCTGCGCGCCGAGGCCGGCTTCGTCGGCCACGCGCGCGAGTTCCGCGCGCAGCGCCGCGTCCAGTTCGTCGAGTACCGCATCGTCGGGGTGACGGAATTCGACCGTGAAGAAGCAGCCGCCCGGCACCGTGTTGCGCGAATTCGGCCGGGCCTCGATCATCCCGACCGTTGCGCGCGCATCCGGTGCGTAACGGCGGCCGAGCACGTCGATGAACGAGATCATCCGCGCCGCGCCGACCAGCGCGTCGCGACGGAACGCCATCGGTGTCGTACCGGCGTGCGCGTCGACCCCGGCGAGCGTCACCTCGTACCAGCGCTGGCCCTGCCCGGCGGTCACGACGCCGATCGTCTTGCCGGCCCGCTCGAGAATCGCGCCCTGCTCGATGTGCAGTTCATACGCCGCGTGCACCGGATAGCCGCCGACCGGCTCCGTGCCCGCGTAGCCGATCCGCTCGAGCTCCTCGCCAATCGTCCGGCCCGCGCCGTCGGTGCGCGACAGCCCGTATTCGAGCGTATAGACGCCCGAGAACACGCCGGCCGACACCATCGCCGGCGCGAAGCGCGAACCTTCCTCGTTGGTCCAGATCACGACGTCGATCGGGCGCTCGGTCTCGATGCCCGCGTCGTTCAGCGCGCGCACGACTTCGAGCCCGCCGAGCACGCCGTAGATGCCGTCGTAGCGGCCGCCGGTCGGCTGCGAATCGGCGTGCGAGCCCGTCATGACCGGTGCGGCGTCGGGACGGCGACCCGCGCGGCGCGCGAACACGTTGCCCATCCGATCGATGCGCACCGTGCAGCCGGCGTCGCGCGCCCACTGCACGAACAGGTCGCGCGACTCGCGGTCGAGATCGGTCAGCGCGAGGCGGCACACGCCGCCCTTCGGCGTCGCGCCGATCTGCGCCATCCGCTCGAGCGACGCCCACAGGCGGTCGCCGTCGACGCGCGGCACGCTCGCGGTATCGGTAGCGTCACGCATCGCCGTTCTCCGGCGCGCCGTGCAGCGCATAGCGGAAATCGCAGCGCTCGCCGCCCTGCATGATCGTGCTCGTGCGCGTGAGCGCGATGTCCGGCGCATAGCCCTGGATGAAATAGCTGTCGCGCGCGCAACTCAGCAGGTGCCCGATCTCGCCGAGCCCCATCGCGTGATACATCTCCGCATAGCGGCAGCGATGCACGTCGTAGTCGTAGTGCGCGTCGTCCGCGCGCCGCACCTCGACGTCGAGCGCATCGTCCTTCTCCCACAGCACCTGCAGCGCGATGAACGACTTCACGCTCGTGCCGTCCGGCTCCTGCGCGGCGAACGTACGGCCCGCGTCGACGGCCGCGCCGCGCACGGCTTCCGCGATCACGGCCTGCGCGCGCTCGATGCCGAACTCGCGCTTCATGATCTCGTAGATCGGCTTGATGATTTCCGCCTCGATGCGGCGCCGCGCGAGGATTCCGAGGCGCGTGTCCTCGGGTGCGGCGGATGTCGGGTTCGCTTCTGTCATGGGAATCGTCTTGGTTTTGTCGTTTTGGCGTTACTTGGCCGCGGTGCGCGAGCCGCCGAGCACGTCGACGACGGCCCACTTGCCGCCGCGCACCTGGTAGATCGTGAAAGCCGGGTCCTTCAGGTTGCCTTCGGCGTCGAACGCGATGCGCCCGGTCACGCCGGGCCGGTCGATCGCACGAACGGCCGCGACGAGCTTCGCCGGCTGAGTCGTGCCGGCCTTCTGCGCGGCCGCGATCAGCGTGGCGGCCGCGTCGTACGCGAACGGCGCATGCAGTTCGATCGGCGCGTGAAAGCGAGCCTGGTATTGCGTGTCGAACGCGTTGCCGCCCGGCATCCGGTCGAGCGGCAGGCCCGGCTCGAGCGCCGTCACTCCGTCGCCGTCCTTGCCCGCGAGCGACAGGAAGGTCTGGCTCACGAAGCCGCCCGCACCGAGCAGCGGCGCGTTCACGCCGAGCTGGCGCATCCGGCGCGCGATCGGCGCGGCCTGCGCGTCGAGGCCGCCGAAGAACACGAGATCCGCGCGCTTGCCCTTGATCGCGGTCAGCACGCCGCTGAAGTCGGTGGTCTTGTCGTTCACGTATTGGCGATCGACGATCGCGCCGCCGTTCGCCCGCACGCCCTGGATGAACTGGTCGGCCAGCCCCGCGCCGAACGACGTGCGATCGTCGATCACCGCGATGCGCTTCGCCTTCAGCGTCTTCACCGCGTACGCACCGGTGAAGTGGCCGCCCGCATCGTCGTGACCCATGATGCGAAAGGCCGTCGCGTAGCCCTGCTGCGTGTATTGATGGCCGGTGGACGCCGGCGCGATTTGCGGGATGCCCGCATCGCGGTACACGCGCGACGCCGGCACGCTGCAGCCCGTGTTCCAGTGACCGACGACGCCGATCACGTGCTGGTCGACGAGTTGCTGCGCGACCGCGACGGCCGTACGCGGGTCGGACTGGTCGTCGGCCGCGACGAGCTTGTAGACGACCGGCTTGCCGCCGATGGTCGGATGCTTCGCGTTCGCGTCGTCGATCGCGAGTTGCGCGCCGTTCTGCAGATCCTTGCCGATCCGCGCGGACGGGCCGGTGAGCGGCGCGGCGAGACCGATCAGGACGGTCTGCGGCGCGGACTGCGCGAACGCGGGAACGGTGGCGACCAGGGCGGCCGCCGAGAAGGCGAGGCTGACGGAGAGGAAAGCGATTTTCATGTGCGGGGATCGGTCGGCTGGATCTAAAACATGAAAAATATTAAATATTCAACATCCCAACCCCAAATATCCAATTGTTGGATGCTTATACCGTTCTCGACACATTAACGTATCTACATGTAAATACGAAATATTTTTGTTCTGTCGCTTACCCTGACTTTTCGATAAAATTCGATACATGAAAAATATCGAACAATTGCCGCACGATCCGCCGCTGCGCGCGGTGCGTGCGTTCGAAGCGTTTGCGCGTCTCGGGTCGGTCACCGCGGCGGCCGGCGAATTGGACATCACGCCGTCGGCGGTCAGCCATCAGCTGCAACTGCTCGAGACGTTCATCCAGACACCGCTGACGGTACGCGAAGGCCGGCTGCTCGCGCTCACCGACGAGGGACGCGACTACTACCGCTCGATCAGCGCGGCGTTCTCGGTGTTGCGCAGCGCGACGCGCTTCGTGCGCGACCGTTCGTCGCTGCGCCAGATCACCGTCAGCCTCATTCCGCTGCTCGGCATCGGCTGGTTCATTCCGCGGCTGCACGCGTTCCTCGCCGACAACACCGATGTCGACGTCACGGTGCTGTACGCGCACCACCGCAACTACCGAAGCGATGCGTCGGATCTGTCGATCCGCTTCGGCACCGGCGACTGGCCCGGCTATCGCTGCGAGCGGCTGCTGCCGGGCGCGATGGTGCCGATGTGCAGCCCGTCGTTCCTGAAGCGTCACGGGCCGTTCCGCACGCCGGCCGATCTCGCGCGCGCGCCGCTCGTGCACGACGAGGATCGCAGCACGTGGGTGAACTGGCTGCACGGCGCCGGCGTGCGGCACGTGTCGCACGCGGTGGGGCCGATGTTCGAGGACGGCCAGCTCACGCTGAGCGCCGCCCGCGCGGATCTCGGCGCCGCGTTGCTGCGCGCGCCGCTGGTCCAGCGCGAACTGGCGAACGGCGAGCTCGTGCAACTGTTCGATCACGCGCTCGACGACGGGCGCGACTACTACCTGTGCACGCGCGAGGACGCGGACATGCCGGACGGGGCGCGGCGGCTGGCGGCGTGGTTGCGGAAGATGGCGGGGATTTGAGCGGGCCCCATAGACGCGTCGTCCTGCCGGGAGCCTTGCGTGCTTTCAACTTGGCATATATGATATGCATATCATATATCGGAGGTTGCCATGAGCCGGATTCTGGTCGATCTGTCGGATGGCCAACTCGACGAGTTGGCCGTCATCGTCGAGACTCAACACCGTCCCCGCGCCGCCATCATTCGCGACGCGATCGACGCCTACATTGCCCTGAACAAGCACCGGCTTGCCGACGACGTCTTCGGTCTCTGGAAAGATCGCACGATCGATGGCCTCGCCTATCAAGAGGAATTGCGCTCGGAATGGTAAAAGCCCTTTTCGACACCAACATCCTGATCGATTATCTGGGCGGCGTGGAATCCGCCCGTGCGGAGCTAGGCCGCTACGACTATCGTGCAATCAGCATGATCTCGTGGATGGAAGTCCTCGTCGGCACGTCCGCTAATGACGAGGCACCCATTCGTGCATGGCTCTCGTCGTTCGATGTCATCGCACTCGACAGCACGGTTGCGAATCGCGCCGTGACGATTCGCAAGGACCGCCGCATACGCCTGCGCGACGCGATCGTGTGGGCATCGGCGCAAGTGAACGGTCTGCTGCTCGTATCGCGCAACACGAAGGACTTTCCCCCCTCCGAACCCGGCGTTCGCGTGCCGTATCAGATCTAAGCCGGCGTACGCGAGCGCATACGCCTTCCCAGCACATCCCCCCGACCCGCGCTCATGCCAAGCGGGCGCCACCCACGTCAACGTCCTCCTCCCCGCCCCCGCCAATCAAGGGACGGAAGCAGATAGAAAATCCCGATGCCGCGGATTGAAACAAGCAATTTCACAAGTTCAGGGTGAACCCGGATACTGGCAACACTCCACTCACCACTGACGAAAAGGAATTGCCCAGATGCCGATCATCAACACCCAAATCAAGCCGTTCAAGGCAACCGCTTACCACAACGGCGAATTCGTGCCCGTCTCGGAAGAGAACTTCAAGGGCAAGTGGTCCGTCGTCGTGTTCTACCCGGCCGACTTCACGTTCGTCTGCCCGACCGAACTGGGCGACCTCGCCGACCGTTACGCGGAATTCCAGAAGCTGGGTGTCGAAATCTACGGCGTGTCGACCGACACGCACTTCACGCACAAGGCATGGCACGACACGTCGGACACGATCGGCAAGATCAAGTACCCGATGATCGGCGACCCGACGCTCACGCTGTCGCGCAACTTCGACGTGCTGATCGAGGAAGAAGGGATGGCGCTGCGCGGCACGTTCGTGATCAATCCGGAAGGCGAGATCAAGCTGTGCGAAATCCACGACAACGGCATCGGCCGCGACGCAGGCGAACTGCTGCGCAAGGTCCAGGCGGCGCAGTACATCGCCGCTCACCCGGGTGAAGTGTGCCCGGCCAAGTGGACGCCGGGTGCGGAAACGCTGACCCCGTCGCTCGACCTGATCGGCAAGATCTAAGGGGCGCAGCGCGCCTCGCACGGGGCGCGTGACACGCATCGCCACGGGCCGCCTCGCGCGGCCCGTGCCCTCCTCCGGCACGACGTGCCCGACCAGAATGATCAATACGGAATCCGAAACGCCATGCTCGACGCCAATCTCAAGAACCAACTCAAAGCGTACCTCGAAAAGATCACGCGCCCGATCGAACTCGTCGCCTCGCTCGACGACAGCGCGAAATCGCAGGAACTGCTGGCGCTGCTGACCGAGATTGCGTCGCTGACGGATCGCGTGACCGTGGCCGAACGCCGCGACGACGCCGAGCGCAAGCCGTCGTTCTCGATCGGCGAGCCCGGCAAGCCGGCCGGCATCCGTTTCGCCGGCATTCCGATGGGCCATGAATT
This sequence comes from Burkholderia sp. AU17457, assembly GCF_002223255.1. NCBI lineage: Bacteria > Pseudomonadati > Pseudomonadota > Betaproteobacteria > Burkholderiales > Burkholderiaceae > Burkholderia > Burkholderia sp. AU17457. The sequence goes on along the minus strand of NZ_NKFB01000005.1, from coordinate 798,753 downwards.
CACGTCGCTCGTGCTCGCGCTGCTGCAGACGGGCGGCCATCCGATCAAGCTCGACGACGACGTGATCGAACAAATTCGCGCGCTCGACGGCGACTACGCGTTCGAAACGTATTTCTCGCTGTCGTGCCAGAACTGCCCGGAAGTCGTGCAGGCGCTGAACGTGATGTCGCTGATCAACCCGCGCATCCGCCACGTCGCGATCGACGGCGCACTGTTCCAGGATGAAGTCGAGTCGCGCCAGATCATGGCCGTGCCGACGATGTTCCTGAACGGCGCATCGTTCGGCCAGGGCCGCAGCAGCGTGAAGGAAATCCTCGCGAAGCTCGACACGGGCGCGAGCGAACGCGCGGCGAAGTCGCTCGAAAACAAGCCGGTGTTCGACACGCTGATCGTCGGCGGCGGCCCGGCAGGCGCCGCCGCGGCGATCTACTCGGCACGCAAGGGCATCGCGACGGGCGTCGTGGCCGAGCGTTTCGGCGGCCAGGTGCTGGACACGATGGCGATCGAGAACTTCGTGTCGGTACAGGAAACCGAAGGGCCGAAGTTCGCGACCGCACTCGAACAGCACGTGAAGCAGTACGACGTCGACATCATGGACGTGCAGCGCGCCGACGCGCTGATTCCGGGCGACGTGCACCAGATCCGCCTCGCGAACGGCGCGGTGCTGAAGGCGAAGACGATCGTCCTCGCGACCGGCGCACGCTGGCGCGAAATCAACGTGCCGGGCGAGCGCGAATACCGCAACCGCGGGGTTGCGTACTGCCCCCACTGCGACGGTCCGCTGTTCAAGGGCAAGCGCGTCGCGGTGGTCGGCGGCGGCAACTCGGGCGTCGAGGCCGCGATCGACCTCGCCGGCATCGTGAAGGAAGTCACGCTGATCGAATTCGGCGCGCAACTGCGCGCGGACGAAGTGCTGCAGCGCAAGCTGCGCAGCCTGCCGAACGTGACGATCGTCACGCAGGCGCAGACGACCGAGCTGACCGGCGACGGCAGCAAGCTGAACGGGCTCGTGTACAAGGATCTGCGCTCGGGCGACACGCAGCGTATCGAGCTCGAAGGCGTGTTCGTGCAGATCGGCCTCGTGCCGAACACCGAATGGCTGAAAGGCACGGTCGAACTGTCGAAGCATGGCGAGATCGTCGTCGATGCGCGCGGTGCGACGTCGGTGCCGGGCGTGTTCGCGGCCGGCGACGTGACGACGGTGCCGTTCAAGCAGATCGTGATCGCGGTCGGCGAAGGCGCGAAGGCGTCGCTCGGCGCATTCGACCACCTGATCCGGCAAGACGTGGCGCCGGTGGCAACCGCTCAATCGCAAGCCGAGGAAGCGGTCGCAGCCTGACGGACGTCAGCCCGACGACATCAAGGTTTGTCTCTCTTGGCCCCGCATGCTTTGGTCGGCGTGCGGGGCGCTTTTTATGCCGAAGGCGTTCGCGGTTACTTGGTCGCGCCCGGGCTGCCGTCCGCCGGCGCAGGCGCCGTCGACTTGAAACTGCTCGATTGCCTGACCAGCTGCTCGGTCATCGCGGCCGCCACCGGATTCGCGCCGGACGACCCACTTCCGTGCCGGTACGAACCGGTGCTCGCCGGCATCGCAGAAATCGACGACATCGACGGCGGCGGCAACGACGGGTCGAGCTTCGCCGATTCCCTGACGAGCGCGGCGGTCTCCGGCGTTTCGGATTTCGTCGCGGCCGGCGGCGCGGCGGCGGCGTGGCGTTCGAGGCCGTCGCGCTTGCGCGGCGCGCGTTGCGTGACTTGCGCGGGCGGAGCCGACTGAGTGGGTTTCGCGGTCGGGGCTGGTGCCGGCGGGTTCGAATCCTGCGCATCCACCGTCACGACATTGACCTTCGGCGGCGGCGCAGCCGGCTTCGTCACGCGTTGCGGCTTGTCGCTGACGACTGGAATCGCCGGAGCCGGCGCAGGCGCGGCGACGACGCGCGCGGTTGCGGCCGGCGCGGGTGTTGGTGCGGCTGGTGCTGTTGGTGCGGCGGGAGGCGGCGCGGTAGCCGCCTGTTTCGGTGCTGTCGCAGCAGCCGGTGCCGGCGGCGCGATCGCGCCCTGCACCGCATGATCGTTGCTCGCCGGCGCCGCGGCAACAGGCGCGGCCGAATCGCCGATGCCGGCGTCTTCGATCGCGCGGTGGTCCGCGCGCAGGAGCATCACGTACGCGGTGCCGGCCGCGGCGACCAGGAGCCCGCCGGCGATCATCATGGTTTTACGGGTACTCGTCATGCTTGCTCACCGACATATCGACGTGAACAAGCCATCATACGCGGCCAATCCGCGTTGATCTCGCACGAATACATTTGGTTGCATTGTTGACGGCGCCAGGCCGTCGACGCCGTGCGACGCCGCGCCGCGCTATCGTCAGACGAGAAGGAGCGCCCTCCCTCGCCGGTCAGATGCAGAAGATCGCGACCGCGATCCCGCCGAACAGCAGCCACTTGACGATGTAGTACACGGTGCGATTCCACGCCTTCAGCCGCTTGCCGGCGCGGCGAATCGCATACAGGTACCGGAACGCGCGATTGAGCCCGCCCGTGCGATCGCCCGTTTCGTTCGGCGATGCGGCCGCGCGCATCAGCAGTTGCCCGACCGCATCGTTGACGCGTTGCGCCCAGCGATATTTCATCGGGCGCGCGACGTCGCAGAACAGGATCACGCGATCGTGCACGGTGCGGTTTTCGGCCCAGTGCAGGTACGTCTCGTCGAACATCACGGCGTCGCCGTCGCGCCACGCATACGACTCGCCGTCGACGACGATCCGGCACGCATCGTCGTTCGGCGTATCGAGGCCGAGGTGGTAGCGCAGCGAGCCCGCATACGGATCGCGATGCAGCCCGAGCTTCCCGCCCGGCGGCAACTGCGCGAACATGGCCGCCTTGATCGACGGAATCCGCGACAGGATCTCGACCGAGCGCGGACATAACGCCTGCGCGGACGGATGCGGCGCGTCGTACCACTTCAGGTAGAAACGCTTCCAGCCGTGGCGAAAGAACGAATTGAAGCCGATGTCGTTGTACTCCCCCGACGCCTTGATCCGGCTCGCGTCGCGCAACGCGAGCGCTTCGCGGCGAAACGTGCGCCATTCGCGCTGCAGCACCGCGAGCTCCGGAAAATGATCGGTGTCGAGAAACGGCGTAGTCGGCACCGACGAGAACGCGTACGAAAAGCAGTTCAGCGGTGCGGTAAAGGTCGAGTGGTCGGATAGTTGCCTGAACAACCGGTGCCGCACCTTGCCGCGCCGATGCGTGTACACGACACACGCAATGAACACGATCAACAGGACCCAGCGCATCGATATTTCCCCCGTAAGCCGTTTGCCGGAATTCTAGATACGGGAAAAATTTCTTGCTCTGACGGTGAGGTCGTGTGGTGTATACCTCACAGCGCGGCGCGATGGCCGATCGATCCGTGCCGAAACGCAGAAAAGCCCGTGTATCCGGGCTTTTCCACGCAATCCGCATGCGGGCGCGGCAGGCTACCGACGCACGCGCCTGCGGTGATTATTCCGGAAACGGCAAAGCAGTTTGTCCGTCTGCGCGCATATCGAACGTGTTGAGCGTCATCGCGACGAGCGCGTAATAGCCGAGCAGCGCAACCAGATTCACCACGGTCTCGTGGCCGAAGCGCGCCCGCGCACGTGCGAACGTCGCATCGCTCACGCGGCGCGTATCGTACAGCTCGGTGGCGAACGCATGGATCAGCGCGTCGTCGTCCGATTCGAATGCGGGCGCGGCGCCAAGCCGGATCGCGTCGGCCGTCGCGGCCGGCACGCCGGCCTCGAGCGCGATCGGATGATGGATGTGCCACTCGGCCTGCGAGCGCCAGCGTGCGGCCGTCACGAGAATCGCGAGCTCCGACAGGCGCAGCGGCAGCCCCGTGCGATAGCGGCAGAACGCGCCGAGCTTCTGCGCATGCTGGGCCAGCTCGGGGCTCGCGATCCAGCCGAGAAACGGCCCGTTCAGATTGCCGCGCGGGCCGCTGAGAATATCGGCGAGCACGGCCTTCTGTTCGTCGGTGGCCGACGCGGGATCGAAAGGAGGCAGTCGGTCTGTCATGGTGAGGAATCGGTGAGGTCGGGTTCACGCGCCGGCCGACGCGAGCGCCGCGCCGATCGCGCCGGACAGCCGCTCGACGATCGTGTCGATCTGCTGCGCGGTGCACACGAACGGCGGCGCGATCAGGATGTGATCGCCGTGCACGCCGTCGATCGTACCGCCCATCGGATACACCATCAACCCGCGCTGCATCGCTTCGCGCTTGACCGCCGCATGCAGCTTCAGCGCGGGTTCGAACGTCGCCTTGGTGTCGCGATCGCGCACGAGTTCGACGCCGACGAACAGCCCGCGGCCGCGCACGTCGCCGACATGCGGATGCGCGCCGTAGTGCTCGCGCAACGACGCACGCAGTTGCTCGCCGCGCGCCTTCACGTTGTCGAGCAGCTTGTCTTCCGCAATCACGCGCTGCACTTCGAGCGCGGCCGCGCACGCGGTCGCGTGGCCGAGGTACGTGTGCCCGTGCTGGAAGAAGCCGGAGCCGTCGACGATCGTGCGATAGATGCGGTCGCTGACGAGCGTCGCCCCGATCGGCTGGTAGCCCGCGCCGAGCCCCTTCGCGATCGTCAGCAGATCGGGCGCGACGCCGTCTTCGTCGCATGCATACAGGTAACCCGTGCGCCCCATCCCCGACATGATCTCGTCGAGGATCAGCAGCACGCCGTACTTGTCGCATACCGCGCGAATCTTCTTCAGGTACGTGCGCACCGGCGGCACCGCGCCGGCCGTCGCGCCGACCACCGTTTCCGCGACGAACGCCGCGACGTTTTCCGCGCCGAGTTCGACGATCTTCCGTTCGAGCTCGTCGGCCAGACGCTGCGCGTACGCTTCGTCGGTTTCGCCCGCCTGCTGGTCGCGGTACGCATAGCACGGGCTCACGTGGTGCGCTTCAATCAGCAGCGGCAGGAACGGCTCGCGCCGCCATGCGTTGCCGCCGATCGCGAGCGCGCCGAGCGTATTGCCGTGATAGCTCTGGCGCCGGGCGATGAAATGGCGGCGCTGCGGCTCGCCCTTCTCGACGAAATACTGGCGTGCGAGCTTCAGCGCGGCCTCGATCGCCTCGGAACCGCCCGACACGAAATACACGTGGTCGAGCCCGGCCGGCGCGCCGTCGACGAGCCGGTCGGCCAGCTCCTCCGCCACGTCGGTCGTGAAGAACGACGTATGCGCGTAAGGCAATTGCTCCGCCTGCCGCTTGATCGCGTCGATCACGCGCTGGTTGCTGTGGCCGAGACACGATACGGCCGCGCCGCCGCACGCGTCGATGTAGCGTTTACCGGTCGAATCGATGATCTCGATGCCGTCGCCTGCGACGGCAACGGGCAAGGTGGCGCGCGGGGCGCGATGGAAAACGGTCGTCATGCGTGGCCTCATGGATCAGGACGCGCTGGATGCGTGTCCGGACGGCACGATGCGCGTCGTGAAGCGCTGCGCGCCGTGTTGATGGACGGTGAAGTCGATCGCGGTGTCATGAATCGCGAACACCGCGGTCGCCAGTGTGTTCTCGTCGTCGGGATCGGCCGGATCGTCGCGGTAGATCGGCAGCCCTTCCGGCGCCCGATCGCCGAGCACGCGCAACAGCGCGGCTTCGTCGATCGTGTCGATGCCGGGTGTCAACGCGTCGACGCGGCGCTGGCGGTCAACCGACGACTGCGTGACGATCTGCGCGTCCGCGTCGCACCCCGGATGCACGAGATGGTTCGCGTGGCCGGTGAGGCGCGTGACATCGACGATCGAACAGCGTGCGACGCTCGCCTCGATGCTCAACAGTCGCGCATCGCCGGTCGCACCGATCGTGTGATGAAAGCCGCTCGCGCGCGCATGCGATCGCAGCACGTTGGCCGCCGCGTCGAGCGACGTCGCGTCGAGCACCGCACGCGCGAGGATCATGCGCGGCACGCCCGGCGCCGGCGTGTGGATCCGCAGGTTGTTGATCGCCTGCGCGATGCCCGCGCGGTTCGCGGCGAACGTATGGCCCGGCAGCGAGCCGGGGTAGTAGAAACTGATGAAGCCCGGCTTGCCCGCCGGCTGCACGTCGACGAGCAGGCAGCGTTCGCGCAGGTACGGATCACCGTCCTCGTTGTGCGCGATCCAGCGCGTGCCGTTCGCCTCGCGCGCGGCGAGCGTCGTGCAACCATCTGGCGCGTCGTGAATCAGTTCGCCGCGGCAATTCCACAGGAAGATGTCGTCGGCATGCCAATCGACGCCCGCCGCGATCCCGTCCAGTTCCGCGACGAGATCGGGGTACGCGGCGAGCGCGGCCTGCCGCAGCGCATCGACGAACGGATGGCCGCGCCAGCGGCGCACGGCCTGCCATGCACTGCTCTGCTGCATGTACGTATCGAATACCGGGCGGGCAAGCTCGCCCAGGCGCACGCCGATGTCGAACGGCGTGCCGGCGATGACGGGGGAAAGGGAAAGCGGCATGTCGGAGGGTTCGGTTCCGTTCAGGACACGTGTTTCAGGAATTCCTTCAGGCGCGGCGTCGGCGGCCGGTCGATCAGCTCGACCGGATGGCCCTTGATCGTCATCCCGGACAACGCGACGTCGATGTTCTGCGTCTGCAGCGCCGGGATCAGGCCCGCGAAATCCATCGGCTGGATCGTGTATTTCCAGCCCTGGTCCTTCGCGATCTCGGCCCACAGATCGAGATCGAAGCCGACGTACTTGTCGCCCTGCTTGAACTCGAACGGCATGAACGACGTATCGGTCCCGACGACGAGCGTCTTGGTGTCCGCGTGCGCGAGGCTGGCGCCGAGCGCGGCGACGACCGCGACGGCTTTCAGGAAGGAACGGCGACTCATGGTTTCTCTCCGCATGATTGAGCGATGTAACCGGCCAACGGGCCGGCGGAACGACGACATCAAGCCGCACCGCAACATGCGATGTTGAATTAGACCTTAACGCAACAAGTGTTGTCAATGGCGATACTACGACAACAAAAAAGTCCGCAACAAAAAAATGCGTCGAGACAGGCCCGGGCCGCGCGGTGCGGATAGATCGGAGGAATGCCGGAAAATGGCGGAGCAGAACGCCCCGCGCGAGCGTGGCGCGCCGGTGGATGGCGGTACGTGGAAAGAAGACGGTGCGCCGTGCCGGGATGGCCGTGCGCGCGAAGCCGGCAACCGCCTGCCCGTCTCAACACATGTTGCGGGATGCGCGCGGCATCGGCGAACGACGGCGCACCGCTCCCGCGTCGTTCACGCCGCGACCCCGCTCGCCTGATGCGACACGAGCCGCGCATACGCGCCCTGCCGCGCGATCAGCTCCGCGTGGCGGCCGGCCTCGATCACCGCGCCCTGCTCGATCACGAGGATCAGGTCGGCGTTGCGCACGGTCGACAGGCGGTGCGCGATGATGATCGACGTGCGCCGCGTCATCAGGTCCTCCAGCGCCGCGCGGATCTGCTGCTCGCTGATCGTGTCGAGGTGCGACGTCGCCTCGTCGAGGATCAGCACCGGCGCGTCCTTCAGAAACGCGCGTGCGATCGCCACACGCTGACGCTGGCCGCCCGACAACTGCACGCCGCGCTCGCCGACGCGCGTCGCGAGCCCGTCCGGCAGCCGCGCGACGAAATCGCCGAGCGCCGCGTGGTCGATCGCACGCCGCACGTCCGCGTCGGACGCGCCGCTCGCGGCGAGCCGGATGTTCGCTTCGAGCGTATCGTTGAACAGGTAGGTATCCTGCGCAACGAGCGCAATGTGCTGCCGCAGATCGTCGAGCCGCAGGTCGCGCAGGTCGACGCCGCCGAGCGTCACGCGGCCCTGCTGCGGATCCCAGAAGCGCAGCAGCAGGCTCGCGATCGTCGACTTGCCGGCGCCCGATGCGCCGACCAGCGCGACCGTGCTGCCGGCCGGCACCTCGAAGCTCACGCGGTCGATCGCGGGCACGCTGCGTCCCGGATACGTGAACGACGCCGCGTCGAACCGCACCGCCGAATTGCCCGGCATCGCGTGCGCGCCGTCCGTCACCGTCACGGGCTCCTTCTCCAGCGCGCGCAAGCGACGCGTCGACGCGATCGTGTCGGCAAGCTGGCGCGCGACCTGGCCGATCTCGGCCACCGGCATGAACGCGGCCACCGCGACCAGTACCAGCAGCGGCAACGACTCGCGCGGGAACCCGCCGCGTGCGCACAACCACGCGCCGAGCGCCGCGACGGCCAGCCCGCCGAGCCCGCTCGCGACTTCCAGCGCGGCGCTTTGCGTCGACAGATCGTCGAGCAGCTTCGCGCGCTGCCGGCGGTACGCATCGACTTCGGCGACGAAGGCCGCACGTCGGCGCGCGATCGCCTGGAACGCGGTGAGTTCCGCGAGCCCCTGGATCGTTTCGGTCAGATGCGCGCCGAGCTGGCCGAGCGCTTCGCGCGCGCCGGTGCCGAGCCGGTCGACGTCGCGCCGGGCCAGCACGGGCGCGAGCCCGGCCCACAGCAGGAACGGCAGCAGCACGAGCGCGAGCGGCCACGCGACCGACGCGAGCAGCACCAGCACGCCAGCCGGCACGAGCACCGCGACGAACGCGGGCGCGAGCGTATGCGCGTAGAAATATTCGACGGTCTCGACGTCCTGCGTCGCGAGCGCCACGAGATCGCCGGAACGGCGGCGCAGCAGCCCGGCCGGCGCGAGCCGTTCGAGCGTCGCGAACAGCGCGATGCGCATTTCCGCGAGCAGCCGATACGCCATGTCGTGCGCGAGCCACGATTCGAGCCAGTGCAGCACGGCCGCGACCGGCGCGATCACGAGCAGCGCGGTCACGAGCCCGGTACCGACGTGACCGGTCGGCACCGCGCCGACCACCCGCGCACCGATCACGCCGACACCGATGAACGCGAGCACGCGGCCGATCCCGAACAGCACGGTCAACACGACCTTGCCCTTCCACGGCCGCACGAAGCGCAGCAGCGTCTGCACCGTCTCCGGCCAGCCGATCGTCGCCGCGTCGTCGTTCAGCGGCCGCACCTGCAGGCCCGACGACGCTCGCGCGCTCGCGCCGACCGCCGCCGTCGCGCCGACCGATTCGGCGACCGCTTCCAGCTGCGGCCCCATCAGCCGGCGATACGGGCCGTCGCGCGCGATCAGCGCCGCATGCGTCCCTTCGTCGACGACCTGCCCCTGATCGAGCACCAGGATGCGATCGGCGCCGATCACGCTGGACAGCCGGTGCGCGAGCACGAGCGTCGTCCGCCCGCGCGTGAGCCGGTCGAGCGCCTGCTGGATCAGCGCTTCGTTTTCCGCATCGACGGAGGACAGCGCCTCGTCGAGCAGCAGGATCGGCGCATCGCGCAGTAGCGCGCGGGCAATCGCGATGCGCTGGCGCTGGCCGCCCGACAGCATCAGCCCGCGTTCGCCGATGCGCGTCGCGTAGCCGTCGGGCAGCGCCGAGATGAAATCGTGCGCGTTGGCCGCGCGCGCGGCCGCGATCATGTCCGCGTCGCTCGCGTCCGGGCGGCCGAGCCGCAAGTTGTCGGCGACGCTGCCGTCGAACAACGTCGCATCCTGCGCGACGACCGCGATCATCTCGCGCACCTGGTCGGCATCGAGCGTCCGCACGTCGTGGCCGCCGATCCGGACCGCGCCGCCCTGCGCGTCGTGCTGGCGCAGCAGCAGGCGCACGATGGTCGACTTGCCGGCCCCGCTCGGCCCGACGATCGCGACCGTCTCGCCTTCGCGCACCGAGAAACTCAGCGCCGCATGGGCGTCCGCGCGGCGCCCCGGATACGCGAAGCTGACGTCGTCGAACGCGATCTCCGGCCGCAGGCCCGTCACGCGCAGCGCGTCGGCGGCCGGCGCCTGACTGCCCGCGTCGAGCAGCGCATGGATCGCATTCGCCGCCGACTGGCCGATCATCCCCTGATGCAGCACCGCACGCAGGTCACGCAGCGGCCGGAAGATCTCGCTGCCGGCCATCAGCACGATCAGCAGCGCCTCGAGGCTCATGTCGCCGTGCTGCACACGCCACGCGCCCACCGCGATCGCCGCGGCCGCGCCGAGGCCGGTGCCGAGATCCGTGAACAGCCGCGTCAGCAGCCCGAGCGCGAGCACCCAGAACGTGCTGTCGGACAGCGCGCGCGCCTTCGCGGCCAGCTTCGCGCCGAACGCGGTGCTCTGCCCGAACGCCTTCAGCGTCGGCAGGCCCTGCACCGCGTCGAGAAACTCCTCGCCGAACGCCTTGAACGCGGCCGAACGCGCGAGCGCCGCGCGCTTGTCGGCGCGATGCACGAGCTGCGGCAGCGCGAGCGTGACGAGCGCCGCGACCAGCAGGATCGCCGCCGTCGGCACGTCCCACCATGCGAGCACCGCGAAGATCATCAGCGGCGCGCACGCGGCGATCACGAGCTGCGGCAGATAGACGCCGAAGAAGGTCTGCAACTGCTCGACGCCGTCGACGACGGCGAGCATCACGCCGCCCGTGCGTTCGCCGCTGAACCATGCGGGGCCGAGCGCGGCGATCCGGTCGAACAGCCGCGCGCGCAGCGTCGCCTGCACGCGGCCCGCCGTCTGCTGCGCGAGCACCGTGCGGCGATGGTCGAGCCATGCACGCAACAGCACGCAAGCTGCCGTTGCAGCGACGGCCTCGCCGATGCCGCGCGCCGGCGCGCCCGAAAACACCAGCGCCAGCACGCGGCCGAGAAACACGAAGCGCAGGATGCCGACACCCATCGCGAGCAGCCCGAGCGCGACGGCCGCCGCCACCCGCCAGCGCAGTCCCGCCATCATTGCCCATAGTCGTCGGTCGAAATACATGCAGCCCTCCGGTCGGTGTTTCGTTGCGTTTTTCTGGACCGGATCGAGGCTACCCGCGCCGCCCGCGCGCGGCAAAAGATGATTTTTCAACGGGTGTTGAGTCAACTACAATACCCCGCATGTCGCACCTTCCTCCCCTCAGCGCACTGCGTGCTTTCGAGGCCGCCGTCCGCCTCGGCGGATTCGCGCGCGCGGCGGCCGAGCTGAACGTGTCGACCAGCGCGGTCAGCCACCAGATCCGTTCGCTCGAGGAATCGCTCGGCGCCCGGCTGCTCGAACGCAGCACGGGGCTCGGCGGCATCAGCCTCACGCCGGCCGGCGCGCGTCTGCTGCCGGCCGTCGGCGATGCGCTGTCGCGTCTGACCGACGCGTGCGCCGACATTCGCGGCACCGCGCAACGGCTCACCGTGTCCGCCAACGCGCCGTTTTCGTCGATGTGGCTCGCGCGCCGGCTCGCGGAATTCTCGTCGCTGCATCCCGACACCCCGCTGCATGCGGTCGTGCTCGACGACGAGCCGGATTTCGCGCGCAGCAGCGTCGATCTGGCGATCGTGCACGTGCCCGCGCATCGGCTGCGCGCAGACGACGACGTGCTGATACGGGAAACCGTGTTTCCGGTCTGCAGCCCCGAACTGTTTCCGTACGCATCGGAGCACGTATGCCGCTCGCGGCTGCTGCAGGAGATGCACGAGGACAGCCCCGAGATCGACTGGCGCAACTGGGCGGTGCACTTCGGCTTGCCGGACGACTTCGACACGAAGATCGTCCGCTACAGCAGCTTCAGCCAGGTGATCGGCGCGGCCGTCGGCGGCGCGGGCATCGCGCTCGGCCGCGTGCCGCTGATCGAGCCCGAACTGCGCAGCGGGCGCCTGGTGCCGCTGGTGCCGGGCCTCGCGCGCGATGCGTCATGGCGCTTCGTGCTGCGCCGCCATCCGTCGACGCGGCACCGGCTGCTCGATCCGTTGATCGCGTTCCTGCGCAGCGAAGCGGATGCGCCGCCGTTCGTGTCGAAGATCGTTGCGCCCGCATCCAACGACAGTCACGCACGAGGCGCGGGCGGCGCGTGACGGGCCGGCATGCAACGTCGGCTGCGCGTTGCCTGTGGGCGCCCGCTTACGGCGTCGCGAAGAACAGCCCGACGACGCACGCCATTCCGCCGAACCACACGAGCGAACGCAGCGACGCCCAGTTGAGCAGGTACATCAGCGCATAGACGACGCGGATCGCGACGAACGCGATCGCGAGCTGGTCGACACGATGCACGTTCGCGCCGTTGTGCCAAGCCACCACCAGCGCGACCGCGAACAGCGCGAGCGCTTCCCAAGAATTCTGATGCGCGGCCTGCGCGCGTGCGCGCCAGCCTTCGAGCTTGGCCAGGTAATCGCGCGGCGTACGGTTGTCGTAGCCCTTGCGGGCCTTGGCGAGAAACGTCATCGGGAACGGCAACAGCGCCACGATGAACAGGCACAGCTGGGACGTCGTCATCAAAGTCTCCTCCGTTATGCTTACATTGATCAATGACAAGATCGCGAGAGCTTAGCATTGCGCCGTGCCGTTCGCGCACGGGTTTTCTAGACGGGAGACTCGGCTGAGCAAGGCGTTCCGGGCGACCGGCTCGGCCCGCGCGGGCACCAAAATTTCCACCAAATCGCCGACAAATACGTTAATTAAAACTGGTCGAACACCAATAAGATAGCGCTCAACACTGGCTTGACGCGCTCCCGCGCCGGGCCAGCCATTTTCCCCCGCACCGCCCTGCGCCGAACGACATCCGACCCGAGCCCTTGCCATGCCCCGCCCCATCGTCGCCTATATCCGCCCCGATGCCGTCCGCCACAACCTCGACTTCATCCGCCGCACCACCGCGCAATCGCGCGTGTGGGCGGTGATCAAGGCCAATGCGTACGGACACGGCATCGAACGGATCTACCCGGGCCTCGCGGCTGCCGACGGCATCGCGCTGCTCGATCTCGACGAAGCCGTGCGCGTACGCGAACTCGGCTGGGACAAGCCCGTGCTGCTGCTCGAAGGAATCTTCGAGCCGGCCGATGTCGAACTGGCCGATCGTCATCGACTGACGGTCGCCGTGCACTGCGACGAACAGCTCGACCTGCTGATCGCCGCGAAGCCGCAGCAGCCGATCGATATCCAGTTGAAGATGAATTCCGGCATGAACCGGCTCGGCTACCGGCCGGCCGCGTTCCGCGCCGCGTGGGAACGCGCGGCCAGCGCGCCGTCGATCGGCAGGATCACGCTGATGATGCATTTCGCGAACGCCGACGAAGGCGAAGTCGACTGGCAGCTCGAACAGTTCGACGCGACCACGGCCGGGATTCCGGGCGAGCGCTCGGTGTCGAATTCGGCGGCCGTGCTGTGGCATCCGCGTGCGCACCGCGACTGGGTGCGGCCCGGCACGATCCTGTACGGCGCATCGCCGACCGGCGCGGCGCGGCATATCGCCGACACGCCGCTGACGGCCGCGATGACGCTGACCAGCAAGATCATCGGCGTGCAGACGCTCGCGCCCGAAGAGACCGTCGGCTACGGCCGCCGCTTCACGGCCGACCGGCCGATGCGGATCGGCGTCGTCGCGTGCGGCTACGCGGACGGCTATCCGCGCCACGCGCCGACCGGCACGCCGATCGCGGTGGACGGCGTGATGACGCGCGTCGTCGGCCGCGTGTCGATGGACATGCTGACCGTCGACCTGACGCCGTGCCCGAACGCGGGCATCGGCTCGAGCGTCGAGCTGTGGGGCGACCAGGTGAAGGTGGACGATGTCGCGGAAGCCAGCGGCACGATCGGCTACGAGCTGATGTGCGCGCTCGCGCGCCGCGTGCCGGTCGTGATCGTGCCGCCCGGCGCGTCGACCGTGCAGCCGGCGCTGCGGACGGGGAGCTACGGACGCTGACCGGCAGGCCCTGCGGCGATACCACGGATGCGGTGGTGCGTGACCGTCTCGCCGCGCATGCCGTTCCGCTTGCTTGCGGGCCGCCCTGGCGGCCCGTCTGCTTTGCGGCGAACCGCCTTCGCGCACCGGCGACAACGCGCCACGTCGTAGCGCGTTGCACGCACCGTCGGGAGACAACGCACTCGCTGCCCGCCCGCTTCCGTCAACGCATCACGAACGCCACGTCGGCTTGCGCTTCTCGAGAAATGCGTCGATCCCCTCGCCCGCATCCTCTTCCATCATGTTGCGCGCCATCACGTCGCCCGCGTACGCATACGCTTCGTCGAGCGGCAACTCGCGCTGACGATAGAACATCTGCTTGCCGACCCGCACCGCGGCGGGGCTCTTCGCGACGATTTCCGCGACCTTGCGCGCGACGGCCGCATCGAGCGCATCCTCGGGCACGGCTTCGTTGACGAGCCCCCACGCGGCAGCCGTCGCCGCATCGACGAAACGGCCGGTCACCAACATGTCGAACGCGCGCTTGGCCGCGACGTTGCGGCTCAACGCGACGGCCGGCGTCGAGCAGAACAGCCCGACGTTGATGCCCGACACCGCGAAGCGCGCGGTATCGGCAGCGATCGCGAGGTCGCATGCCGCGACGAGCTGGCACCCGGCCGCCGTCGCGATGCCGTGCACGCGCGCGATCACCGGCACCGGCAATGCGCGCATCGCGAGCATCACGCGGCTGCACTGCGCGAACAACGTGCGGTAGTAGTCGAGTTCGGGCTTGCCGCGCATCTGGCGCAAGTCGTGGCCCGCGCAGAACGCCTTGCCTTCGGCGGCCAGCACGACGCAGCGCACGTGCGGATCGGCAGCCAGCGTGTCGAATGCATCGTGCAGCGCCGACAGCATCGCTTCGGACAACGCGTTGAACTGCTGCGGGCGATTCAGGCGCAGCGTGACGACGCCGTCGTGCGCGTCGCGCAGCAGGATCGGCTCGGCTGTCTCGTGAATGGGTTCCATGGTGTTCCGTTCGACGGGGTTCGGCAGGATTCGATGCGGCGCGGCCGGACGAAACGCGTGTCCGTCCGGTCGCGGCACCGTCATGAAATGGTCCTCCACATTTCATACGGCGTCCAGCCGCGGTGCCGCACGCCCATGCACGGCGGCTGCCGGCCAGTGCGCAACGACCGTGCCCGTCACGCGTCAACGGCGTGGTTGCGTGGCTTCCGCGCGGCCGGCCGTCCTTGCGGCCAACGCGGCAATCGCATAGGCGACACAGCCGAGCGCCGCGACCGCCCACAGCGCATCGGTCAGATCCGGCAACAGTATCGTCGCGGCGCCTGCGACGGCCACGCCGAGCAGGCTGCCGGCCTGCCGTGCCGCGTTGAGGAACCCGGACGCCACGCCCGCCGCGTCGGCGGGCACCTGTTCGAGCACCGTCGCGATCATCGGCGCGACCGACAGCGCGGTCCCCGTGCCGAAGGCGGCCATGGCCGTCCAGACCACCGGCCACGGCGCATGCAGCGCGAGCGCAAGCGCCATCGCCGGAATGGCCAGCGCCGCCATCGCGAGGCCGTTCGCCATCAGCGTGACCGGACGAACGCGGCCATGCAGTTTTCCCGACAGCAGATTGCCGAGCGACAGACTCAACGCGAACGGCAGCAGCGTCAGCCCGATCTGCCGCGCGCTCATGCCGAAGCGCCCGTGCAGGTACAGGCTCAGCACGAACAGCAACCCGAAGTAGCCGACATAGACGAGGCTGCCCATCAGGTTCATCGCGACGAAGACGCGATTGCGAAACCACGCGAGCGGCACCATCGGATGGCGGGCGCGCCGCTCGACGACGACCAGCACCCCGGCGGCGAGCGCGGCGAGCAACAACGCGGCGCGGACCTCCGCGGCGCCGGCGCCGCGCGTCGGCAATTCGATCACCGCGAAACACAGCGCGCCGAGCGCCGCCGCCCCGACGCACTGGCCGGCCCAGTCGAAGTGGCGCACGTCCCGCGCGACCGCGGCGCGAACGAGCGCCGCCGCGCCGGCAAACGCGACCGCGCCGGTCGGCACGTTGATCAGGAACGCGCTGCGCCAGCCGAAATCGTCGACCAGGATGCCGCCCAGCACCGGCCCCACCGCGACCGCGACCGACGCGATGCCGGCCCACACCGCGATTGCCCGCGCGCGCTCGGCCGGCACGTCGAAGGTGCTGCGCACGATCGCGAGCGACGCGGGCAAAAAGAGCGCGGCGCCCATGCCCTGCACGAAACGCGCGGCCACGAGGATCGCCACCGACGACGCGACGCCGCACGCCGCCGATGCGCCGACGAACAGCGCCAAGCCGGCAAGGTACACGCGCTTCGCGCCGAACCGGTCGGACAGCGCACCGCCCGCGAGGATCAGCGCGGCGAAGCTGAGCGTATAGGCGTCGACGATCCACGCGAGTTCCGCGACCGTCGCGCCGAGGCTCGTGCGCATCGCCGGCAGCGCGACGTTGACGATCGTCGAATCAAGTACCGCCATGAACATGCCGACCGCGACGAGCGCCAGCGTCAGGCGCTGCTCGCGCGCCGTCGCGCGGCTCGGCGCCGCCAGCGCGACGGGAGAAACCGGGACGGAAACGGAACGGCAATCGGCCATGACACCTCCATGCAGATGCCGGAAGTCTAGGACCGGGCGCGCGATGCGGAAAAGTGATAATTTCGCATTTCCCCGATGCAGATCTGCATCACCGTTTCCCGTCCGTCGCCGCCTGCCCGATGACACGATCGATCCGCTTGAACTGGGACAACGCCCGCTTCTTCCTCGCGCTGGCGCGCACCGGCACGCTGCGCGGCGCCGCGGCGCAGCTGAACGTCGACCAGGCGACGGTGGGGCGCCGGATCGCCGCGCTCGAGGACGAACTGTCGGCCCGGCTGTTTCTCCGCACACCGTCCCTCTATGTGCTGACGACCGCGGGCGAAGCGCTGCTCGAACCGGCCGAAACGATGGAGCGCGCGTCGCTCACGATCGAACGCCGCGTAATGGGGCTCGACGAGCAACTGGCCGGGTCCGTGCGCATCGCCACGACCGACTCGCTCGGCAAGCGTTTCGTCGTGCCCGCGATCGCCCGCTTGCGGCGCAGACATGCCGGCATCGACGTCGTGTGCGTGACGTCGGCGCAAATCACCAACCTCACGCGCCGCGAAGCGGATCTCGCGATCCGCACGTTGCGGCCGGAATCGCCGGACCTGATCGCCAGGCGGCTCGGGCATCTCGAAACGGGCATCTATGCATCGCGCCGCTACCTGGCCGAACGGGGCGAACCGCTCGCGGGCAACGCGTTCGACGGGCACGATCTGGTGATGTACCAGCAGCCGGTAGTGCCGGCGATGTGGGATGCGCTGTGCGGCGAACCGACGTCGCGCGGACGCGTGATGTTCCAGACCTCGTCGACGATGATGCTGGTGGAGGCCACGCTGGCGGGGCTCGGCATTGCGGAGCTGCCGTGCTTTCGCGCCGACACCGAGCCGGAACTGGTGCGGCTCATGCCGCAGCGGTGCAATCATTTCGACGTGTGGCTCGTCGCCCATGCCGATCTCTACAAGACCGCGCGCGTGCAGGCGGTGATCGAAGCCGTCGTCGACGAATTCGCGACCGCGGCGGCGGGCCGGTAGCCAGCCTGCAAGCTTCAGGTCAGGGCGTCAGCGCGCGGCCGCGTTCCGCCCGCTACGCCATGCACGCACGCCCGGCCACAATTGCGCGACGCCGACGGCGAAAAAGACCACCCCCATCGCGCCGATTGTCAGCACGCCGCCCCAGATCGCGCCGAACGTATTCATCCGTGCGGTCATCTTCGGCGCGTCCGGCGCATAGCGCACCTCGACCGTCGCGCCGTCCTGCACGCTGACGTCGCCGCCCTGCGCATATTCGACCTGCTCGCCCGCGAGCGTCGTAAACGCGATCTCCGGATGATGCGCGCCCGCGTTCAGCTTGACGACACGCCCCGGCACGACGACCGACGTTCGCAGGAATTCGCGCGTCGACTGCGCGTACAGCGCGACGCCGATCAGCATGCATGTGCCGACGATGGTAAAAACGACGCCCTTCGCGATTTGCATGCCCGTGTGCCGCGCAGCGGGTCGCCCGTGTTCGGATGCCATCGGTTTCGTTCCGTTTCTGATGTTCGTCAATGCCGGGCGTGCGGCGCACGATGCGCCGCCACGCCGCCCTCGGCATCCGGCAGGATACGGACATCCCGGCGCGCTGTAAATTGCGCGCGCAACCGTTCGACGGCCCGCTGGCGCGTCAGCCCGCGAGCTTCTTCAGTGCGTCGAGCACCGCGTCGCCCTTGAACGGCTTCACGATCCAGCCCTTCACGCCGGCGGCCTTGCCGCGCTCCTTCATCGCCGGGCTGCTTTCGGTCGTCAGCATCACGACGTTGACCGCCGTGTTCGCCAGCTCGCCGCGAATCTTCTCGACCATCGTCAGGCCGTCCATGTTCGGCATGTTCACGTCGCTGATCACGAGGCGCACGCCGGGCGTCGCCTTGAGCTTCGCGAGCCCGTCCTTGCCGTCCACCGCCGTCGCGACGTCGAGCCCGTGATTGCGCAGGAAGCCCGCGACTTCGTCGCGCACCGTGCCCGAATCGTCGACCACCAGAATCTTTGCCATGTCGTATTCCCCTTTCGTCGTTGCCGACTTCAACATTCAAAACAGTTCGAGTTCGCCCGCTTCGACCATCGGCCCGACGTCCTGCACCGATTCGCGGAAATCCTCCGGCGACCAGCTCAGGCTGAACACGAAACGCTGGTCGAGACGGACCGCGCGCCCCGACGCCGGATCGGTCATCCGATACTTGAAACAGAGTTGCGGACAGTCGCCGCCGAACGAGATGAACTTCTGCTTGTGATTGACGACGAGCGGCACCTGCACCGGATGGCGCGCCAGCGCCTCCGCGTCGCCGAGATAGCGGTTCTTGAACGCGCCCCACACGAGGTTGGTCAGCTCGCCGAGCACGCTGTTCACGTCGCGGAAATCCGGCGCGCGGCCGCCGTCGCGCGTGCCGCCGAGCATGTCGAGCAGCGGCTGCTCGCTCGTCTGCAACAGCATGTAGCCGCGACACCATGCGCTTTCGAGCGCGATCAGGCTGAACACCTCGCCGAAGATGATCTGGTCGCGGACGATGCACGGCGTATCGTGCTCGATCGTCATGCCCGGAAACAGGCTGTCGATGCGCGCCTCGGTGATTTCCGAGATGCCGCGCACGAGCGCGTTCGGATAGTCGCGGCTGAACAGGTATTCGTCGATCGCGCGCTCGAGCGGCGTCATGTCGTCGGCGACGTAGGCCGCGCACGCGACACGGGCGAGCGCATCGGGTAGCCCGTCGCGCGACGCGAGCGATTCGCGGCGCAGGATGATCGGCAGCTCGGGCCGCAGCGCGTCGATCTGCGTCGCGATGATCGCGCTCTCGGCCGGCGAGCCGCCGTAATCCTCGGCGAGCAGGATCGCGCCGAGATCGATGTTCGAACGCAGCACCTTCAGCAGCCGGCTGCGCCGCACGGTCAGGCCGACCAGGTTGTGCGCGTCGCAGAAACGCTTGATCGCATCGGCGTGCACGCGGCTGTCGTCGAGTACGAGCACCTTGCTGACGGGTTGATCTTCGTTCATCCGATGGATTCCTGATGGTCGTCAGAACAGTTCGAGTTCGCCGCCGGCGTCCATCATCGCCGTTTCCGGCACGTGGAAATCGACCGGCGCGTTCGCGCATGCGCACAGCGTCGCGCCGACCCGCACGTCGCCGTCGAGCGTCAGATCGTACGCGGCCACGTAATCGGGCGAGAGCGCGTGCATGAAGTCGAGGCTCGCGCCGCTCAGCAGGTAAGGCGTCGACATCCCGAGATCGGGAAACGGCGCGGTCAGCGCCTGGTTGATCGCGCCGCAACACAGGTTCGCGACTTCCATGAACGCGTCGGTCAGCGGCCGCTGGCTGTTCGCGCCCGCCGCCGCGCCGGCGAAATGGCGGCGCGTCGCGTCGTCGTCGCTGAAGCGCAGCGCGAGCAGCAGGCGGAAATACAGCGCGGAGATCGTCAGCACGACCACATGCTCGACCACGTTCGGCTTCGATCCCGACTTCGCGCGCACGCGATCCGGCGCGTCGTGTTCGTGACCGGCGGCCGGCCGGATGTCGCACGTGCCGCCGGCCGCGAGCCGCGTGCGCGCGGCATCGAAGAAGATCCGTTCGAAACCGGCCCTCGCCTGCGCACTGATCACGCCGCCGCCCCTTCGATCCGTGCATGCAGTTGCCCAGCCAGCGTCTCGACGGTCGCGAGCGCGGCCGTGATCATCTTGCCGCCGGCCTGGATGTCCTGGAACGTCGCGGCCGTCACGAGATCGTTGCGGTTCAGGCTGTCGCGATAGCTGTTCGACAGCTCCTGCGAACGCGCGGCCAGCCCGCGCACTTCGCTCGCGACGATCGAGAAGCCGCGTCCGGCCGTGCCTGCACGCGCGGCCTCGATCGACGCGTTCAGCGACACGATCGACACGTGCGCGACGATCGCCGACAGCTCCTGGTTCTTCGCGCGCATGTCCTGGTTCTGCGTGGTCAGCGAGATCATCTGCTCGTGCCAGCGCTCGAACGTGCCGGCGAGCCCGCGCAAGCGCGCGGCTTCGTCGGCGATCTTCATCGCATGCTGCGCGAGCGCCGCGCGATCGGCCGACAGCGCCTGCAACGCGTCGCGCTGCGCGCCGGTCGCGGATACCTCCCGCGTCAGCGCCTCCTCCAGCCGCGCCTCGCGTTGCGCCCATGCATCGGCCGCTCGCGCATGCGCCGACGCCGCTTCATCGGCGCGTGCGCCGGCGGCGTCGAGCGCACCGCGCAACGCGTGCGCATCGCGCGCCAGCGCCGCGACGAGCCGCTGGCGCATCACGCGAAACACGATCGCCGCCGCGACCGCGACGACCACGCCGCCCGCCAGCGCGGCGGCCATCTGAATCATCCACGCCTGCACGATCACGCCGTCACTCCGCCGCGCCGATATCCGCGCCGTGCGCGCGCTGCGCGTGGCCCGCGCCGTGCGCGGCACCGTCCGCCGCGAAACGCGCCGGCAGCGACACGATCGTCTCGAACGCGCGATACGGCGCGCCGACGCGATCGTCGGTGAAGCGCAGCGCGATATCGCCGCCGTCGCGCTTCAGGAAATTGCGCACCGCGTCCATGCCGACGCCGCGCCCCGATACTTCGGTCACCGTCTGCGCGGTCGAGAAGCCCGGCCGGAAGATCAGCTCGGCGACGTCCTCGTCGGACAGCGCCGCTTCGCTCGCGGCATCGATCCAGCCGCGCTCGCGTGCGATGCCGCGAATCCGGTCGAGCGCGAGGCCGCGGCCGTCGTCGGCGAGCACGAACCACAGTTCGCCGCCGCCCACCCCGACCGCGATGTCGATCGTGCCGGACGCCGGCTTGCCGGCCGCGCGCCGCGCGTCGGACGATTCGATCCCGTGGTCGATCGCATTGCGCAGCAGGTGCATGAACACGTTCTTCAGCGTCGCGACGATCTCGCTGCGCACGCGCTGGCCGTGGCTGTCGATGTGCACGACGGGCGCCGGCTTGCCGAGTTCGGCCGCGAGCGACGGCAGCGACTCGATCACGCCGCCGAGCGCGTCGCCGATGCCTTGCGTGCCGAGCTGGCTCAGCATGCGGCGCACCGCATCGCGCGCCGCGTGCCAGTCGGACGCGTTCGCCGGATCGGCGCCGTCGAGCACGCGCAGGCTCTCGCGGATATGCGCGCGCTCGACCATCAGGAAATCGGCGCCATTCGGTGCCGGCTCGCCGCTGCGGCCGAGCGTGACCGCGTTGATCGTCGCGTAGTGATCGATGGCTTCGCGCACGCGCGCCAGATCGTCCATCAGCGCGTCGCGGTTCCATTCGGGGCCGCCGTCCGCGCGGCGCAGCGATTCGTACGCCTGCTCCGCTTCGTGGACGATGTTCGTCAGGTGCTGGAGGCTGTACGTGCGCGCATTGCCCTTGATCGTGTGCATGTTGCGGAACAGCGCCGCGACGATCGAGTGATCGACGCGCTCGTGCTGGCGGATCATCCGCTCGTTCTCGCTGAGGAAGCCCTTCGCGCTGTGCACGAAGTCGTGGAACTTGTCCTGGCTGATCGACAGGATCTCGCCGATCATCTCGAGGCGCCGCTGCTGTTCGCCGGCCTGCGCGGTCAGCGCGCGGATCTCGGTCACGTCGCGCACGCACAGCATCAGGCGCACCACGGTGTCGGTCTCGTCGGTGATCGCCGACCAGCTGAGGTCGAGCCACTTCTCGCGGCCGTCCGGCATCCGCTTCGCGACTTCGTTGACGAGCAGATGCTCGTTGAACCCGAAGTTCATGCTGTCCTCGCCGAGGCACGCATGCACGGCCGCATCGACCTGCGAGCGCGCGTCGGCGCCGATCGCCGAATCGTCGAACACGAGCGCCATCAGGTCGCGGCCGGCGATGTCGTTCGTCTCGAAGATGGTTTCGAGGTACGCCGAATATTCCGCATGCACGACGCCGCCTTCGACGACGGTCAGGATGCCCTGCTGCATGTTCTGCAGCATCGCCTGGATATCGGCTGTCTTCTGCTTCAGTTGCGCGGCGTTCTCCTGGATCTTCTCGATCATCCCGTTGAACGCGACGATCGAATGGCCGATTTCGTCCATCCGGCCCACCGGCACGCGGCGCGTGAAATCCTGGCTCGTCGCGATCTCGCTCATCGCCGTCTGCATCCCGATCAGCGGGCGCGTGATCTGGCGATACAGCACGAAGCCGAGCGCGGTCAGCAGCACGATCACCGTGCCGGCGACGCCCGCGATCGCGGTCGCCGTGGTCGCGAGCATCCCGTTCAGCGCGCCGATCGCGTCGTCCTTCTGGCGGTTCTTCTCGACGCGCAGCGTGTCGACGATGCTTTCGAGTTCGTCGCGATACTGCGCGACGTTCGCGAACAGGTAGGCCTGCGCCATCCCGGCCTTGCCGTCCGTCTTCATCTTCACGGTGTCGTCGATCGCCGCGAAATAGTTCGCGGCGCTGTCCTTCGCCTGCGCGACGAGGCCTTCCTGCGCGCGGCCGACCGCCGATTTCGCCTGCGCGTCGAGCGCGGCGCGCAGCGCGGCCTGCTTCGCCGTCAGCTCGTCGCGCGCCTGCGCGGCGGTGTTCGCGTCGGGCGCGTAGACGAGCGTCATCGTCGCGATCTGGATGTTCTTCACGTCGGCGACGAGATCCGCCGACGCAAGCGCGCTCGGCACGATTCCCTGGGTGACCTGACGCACTTCGGACGCGCTCTTGCGCGTCTGGTACACGGCGTAGACGCCGATCGCGGACAGCGCGAAGAACGTCAGGACGACTAGCAGCGTAATGCGATGACGGATGGTCATGAACACGGCTCCCCGCAGCGATCGGGTTTCGATCGCCCTTTGGTCTATTGAAAGAATGTGAGCGCCGAATTATCGGGGATGGTGTATGACTGTCCGATGACCGAAAATCAATCGGCCATTGAGAAAATCGCAATGATTAATTGTAGGGAGAAAAGGCTAAAGTTCTTATTGGACCGGCCGTTAACTGCCAGCCTGGGCGTCCCGTCCGGCTTGCCCGGCGACCTCGGCAAATCGGATCTGGATATTCATTCTTTTATTTCTCGATCCGATAATTCAATCCGGTCGAATACCGGTAAAACGTTTGCGCCTTCGCTTCGCTGCCGCAACGTCAAACGCATCCGCTCTCGTCTGAAATCGCGGGTCGCGACGCGAGCGCGTTTTCAAACTCCGGGTCTATTGGTCCGATCAGAGGTGCCAGCCACGCCGACTGCTCCGGCGCCGGCTCGTTCGCGCTCACTGCGCTGCAACGAGGTTCATGGGAACCGCGAGCGCCGAATCCCGCGTCCTTGGGAAACCGTTCAGCTTTGGCATCGTCGGCTTCAAATCTTTTCGTCGAATTCATCGGATCTCCCAGTGTGTCGGTGGTCGCACCCGATTCTGACAAAAAACTTTCAACCCGGTCAATTCATTCCTGGTGAGAAAGAATCAATCGCAATCCGGCGATTCACCTCACCCCCGGGGCGTTTTAGACTGTCGGATCACTCCCCCCAACCGGACCCCTGCGATGACCGACGTCCTGCCGCTGACCACCGAACCTGATTCCGGCCTTCGATACCTGCTGCGTCCGGCCACCGGCCGCCCCGCCGCCCGCCTGTTGCTGCTGCACGGCGTCGGCGGCAACGAGACCAACCTGCTGAACGTGGCCGACACGATCGATCCACGCATCGAAATCGCGTTCCTGCGCGGGCCGCTCGCATTCGGGCCCAATCAGCATGCATGGTTTCCGGTGCGTTTCGGCCCGAACGGCCCTGAAATCGATGCGGCGCGTGCGGACGAGAGCCGCGTGCACCTGCTCACACTGCTGCATGCGCTCCGCGCGCGGGATGGCGCGGCCCCCGCGTTGCCGACCATGATCGCCGGCTTCAGCCAGGGCGGCATCATGAGCGCGAGCGTGGGCCTGACGTCGCCGGGCGACGTGAGCGCGTTCGCCGTGCTGTGCGGGCGCATCCTGCCGGAAATCGATCCGCTGATCGCGCCGCGCGATGCATTGAGCACGCTGCACGCGCTGGTGATGCACGGCCGCTTCGACGACAAGCTGCCCATCGCGTGGGCCGACACGGCCGACGCGAAGCTGACGGCGCTCGGCGTCGCGCACGACACGCGTCTGTATGCGGCCGGCCACGAGCTGACCGCGGAGATGGCCGGCGATTTCGGCCGATGGGTCGGCGAGCGCGCCGGGTTGAACTGAATTTGAGAATTGAACCGGAACCGGACGCACCGGGGCGCCGGCCCGCGAACGGACCGCCCCCCGGTGCATGACGTCACGCGTTCTGCGCGGGATCCGCAACGGCACGCACGGATGCGGGCATCGCCGCCGCCCGCTCGCGCTCGGCGCCACGTTTCGCCAGCTTCCAGCCGATCACCAGCGCGAGCACGACGACGGGAATCGTCGCGATGGTCCACGTGCCGCCCGGGTAGTCGAACGCCATCAGCACCAGCACGCCGCCGAGGAACGCGAGCGTGAGCCACGACGTGAACGGCGCACCGGGCATCCGGAACGACACGGCCTTCATCTCGCCGCGATCGACCGCGCGACGGAACAGGATCTGGCACATCACGATGAAGCCCCACGTCGTGATGATCCCGAGCGACGCCATGTTCAGCACGATCTCGAACGCCTGCGCCGGCACGATATAGTTCAGCGGCACGCCGATCGCGTTGATCGCGACCGTGATCACGATCCCGCCGTACGGCACGCCGCGCGCGTTCATCCGCGACACGAAGCGCGGCGCCGAGCCGCCCATCGCGAGCGAGCGCAGCACGCGGCCCGTCGAATAGAGGCCGGAATTCAGGCTCGACAGCGCGGCCGTCAGCACGACGACGTTCATCACGGTACCGACATACGGCACGCCGAGCTTGCTGAAGAACGTGACGAACGGGCTTTCGTGCGCGCTGTACGCGGTCCACGGCAGCAGCATCGTCAGCAGCACGACCGAACCGACGTAGAACAGCGCGATGCGCCACATCACGCTGTTGATCGCCTTCGGCAGCACCTTGCGCGCGTCGGCGGTCTCGCCCGCCGCGACGCCGACGAGCTCGATGCTCGCATACGCGAACACGACGCCCTGCACGATCAGCACGGCCGGCAGGATCCCGTGCGGGAAGATCCCGCCGTGATCCGCGACGAGGTGCAGCCCCGTCATCTGCCCGCCCACCGGATGGCCGCTCGCGAGAAACACCGCGCCGACCGCGAGAAACACCGCGAGCGTGCCGACCTTGACGAGCGAGAACCAGAATTCCATCTCGCCGAACACCTTCACGCCGATCATGTTCATCACCGACACGATCCCGAGCGCGCCGAGCGCGAACACCCATTGCGGCACGTCGGTGAACACGGCCCAGTACTTCATGTAGATCGCGACCGCGGTGATGTCGACGATGCCGGTCGTCGCCCAGTTCAGGTAGTACATCCAGCCCGCGACGAACGACGCGCGTTCGCCCATGAACTCCCGTGCGTACGACACGAAGCTGCCGCTGGTCGGCCGGTGCATCACGAGTTCGCCGAGCGCGCGCATGATCAGGAACGCGAACACGCCGCACACGAGATACACGAGCGCGAGCGCGGGCCCCGCGCTTTGCAGGCGACCGCCCGCGCCGAGAAAGAGGCCGGTGCCGATCGCACCGCCCATCGCGATCATCTGCACGTGCCGCGGCTTCAACTGCTTCGCATAGCCGGCTTCGTGCGACGCGAACATCGCATCGGGATCGGCATGCGCGGCATCCGCGCCGCCGGCCGGACCGGCCGGGCGCTCGCTGGGGTGTTTCATCGTGAGTCTCCGTTGTTTGTAGATGTGTCGCGCCCCGCTCCGGGGCGTTTTCGGTACGACCGCGAACCGGCTCGCGTCAGAACGCGCGCGGCCGGATCAGCGCTTCGGGCTGCAGCGCTTCGTCGAGTTGCGCCTCGGTCATCAGTTCGCGCGCCAGCACGACCTGGCGGATCGACTTGCCGGTCGCATGCGCTTCGGCGGCCACGGCGGTCGCGCGCTTGTAGCCGATGTACGGATTCAGCGCGGTCGCGAGCGCGACCGAGCGCTCCATCGTTTCGCGCAACCGTTCCGGATTCGCGGTGATGCCGCTCACGCATCGCTGCGCGAGCGTCGTGCACGCGGCCGTCAGGTGGCTGAAGCTGCGGAACAGCGCGCTCGCGATCACCGGTTCGAACGCGTTGAGCTGAAGCTGGCCGGCCTCGGCCGCGAAGGTGATGGTCACGTCGTTGCCGAACACCTCGAACGCGACCTGGTTGACGACTTCCGGAATCACCGGATTCACCTTGCCGGGCATGATCGACGAGCCGGCCTGCACGGGCGGCAGGTTGATCTCGCCGAAGCCCGCGCGCGGGCCGCTCGACAGCAGCCGCAGGTCGTTGCAGATCTTCGACAGCTTGACGGCGATCCGCTTGAGCACGCCCGACACCTGGACGAACGCGCCGCAATCCTGCGTCGCCTCGATCAGGTTCGGCGCGGTGCTCAGGTCGAGGCCGGTGATGCGGCGCAGCGCGGCCAGCGCTTTCTCCGCGTATTGCGGATGCGCGGTGATCCCCGTGCCGATCGCGGTCGCGCCGAGGTTGATCTCGCGAATCAGCCAGCCGGCTTCCTGCAGCCGCGCGATGTCTTCCGTCAACATCACCGCGTAGGTCGAGAATTCCTGGCCGAGCGTCATCGGCACCGCGTCCTGCAACTGCGTGCGGCCGAGCTTCAGCAAGCCGGCGAACGCGTCGGCCCGCTCCGCGAATGCATCGCGCAGCCGCGCCATCGCTTCGAGCAGATGCTCGACCGCGAAGCACGTCGCGATCCGGATCGCGGTCGGATAGACGTCGTTGGTGCTCTGCGCGAGATTGACGTGCTCGTTCGGATGCAGGTATTCGTACTGCCCGCGCGCGTACCCCATGATTTCGAGCGCGCGGTTGCAGATCACCTCGTTCGCGTTCATGTTGGTCGACGTGCCGGCGCCGCCCTGGATGACGTCGACGACGAACTGGTCGTGCAGCCGCCCTTCGCGGATCTCGACGCACGCGGCGGCGATCGCATCGCGGTACGACCGCGGCAGCAGCCCGAGTTCGCAATTGGCGTCGGCCGCCGCTTCCTTCACGGACGCGAGCGCCATCACGAGGTACGGCAGTGACGCGATGGTGCGGCCCGAAATGTCGAAATTCTCTTTCGCGCGCAGCGTGTGGACGCCGTAATAGGCGGTATCCGGAATGCTTCGTTTGCCTAAAAGATCCGCTTCGACGCGGAAGCCGTTTTCTGCCATCGTGCCCTCCTGAAATGTCTCGTGCCGCTCGCCGGCCGCCGCTTGCCGACGCGACGGGTTCGCATTCTATGCCTTTGCAAAAACAAGCTCCCTTCTGTATTATCGAAAGCGGTTTTGCGTGGGACGCAACAGCGAGAATCGAATGAAAAAAGGCGCGAGAGAAACCGGCATCGATCACCTGGGCGCCATGCGCGCGTTCGTGCGGGTGGTCGAAACGGGAAGTTTTTCGGCGGTCGCGAAGGAGATGCACGTGTCGACGTCGACGGTCGCGCGCAAGGTCACCGCGATCGAGGAGGCGCTCGGCGTCGCGCTGCTGCACCGTTCGACGCACAGCGTGACGCTCACCGAAGCCGGCCATATCTATCTGGAGCGCGCGGTCACGCTGATCGCCGATCTCGACGACACGCTACGCGTCGTCGCCGAGCTGAATGCGCAGCCGAGCGGCCCGCTGAAGCTCACCGCGCCGGTCGCGTTCGGCCGCCGCCATCTCGCGCCGCTGATCGCGCCGTTTCTCGCGCGCTACCCGACGATCCAGCTCGACGTGCGGCTCACCGACAACCACAACGACCTCGTGGCCGGCGGCTTCGATCTCGACATCCACGAAGGCGAGAACTACCTGGACAACCTGGTCGTCCACCGGCTGTCGCGCAACGACAGCATCCTGTGCGCGACGCCCGGCTACCTCGACCGCTGCGGTCGCCCGGCGACGCCGGACGACCTGAAGCACCACAACTGCCTGCGCTACGTGCACCCGGAAGGCGATCCGCGCTGGGAGCTCGTGCGCGGCGACACGCGGCACAGCGTGCTGCCGGCCGGCAATCTCGTCACCGACCATTCGGAGCTGCTGCTGGAAGCGACCTGCGCGGGGCTCGGCATCGCGGAATTCGAGATCTGGCTGGTGCGCGACCTGCTCGCGGGCGGCCAGCTTGAAGCCGTGCTGCCGCGCTACCGGCTGCAGAACCGGCTGACCGGCGAATTCATCTACATCGCGTATCTGGCGAACCGGCGCAGCTCGGCGAAGCTGCGCGTGCTGAAGGATTTTCTCGTGGAACATCTCGCGCAGATCGGCGAGCTGTCGGATCGGGAGCTGGCGAAGCTTCGCGACGCACGCGCGTAGCGCGCGCCGAGGCGCGGCCCGGATGGCGGGCCGGCGGCATCGGCGCGGCGACCGCGTCAGGGCCTGTTCACGCTAATAACGGGCTTGCGCTGGCCCTAAGCCGCCTGCAATTCGAACGGGAACGTCGCGTGCCCGAACTCGACACCCTGCGTGTTCAGCATCGGCGGCCGGTGGAACGCGGACAGTTGCGCGCGCTGCTCGGCCGTGCCGATCTGCAACCGCTCGAGGATTTCGCTGACGACCATATACAGCACGTCGAGATTGCCGTCCTCGATCTTCACCGAGATGCCGAGCGCACCGTCCGCGCCGAGTTGCCGCGTGCGTTCCGACGCGCGCACGCCGATCCCGTAGCACGCATCCGCGCCGAGCTTGCCGACCACCTGCCCGCCAAACGCGTTCATCAGCACCGTGCAATAGCGCCCTTCGCCTGCGACCAGCTCCGGATGGGCGGTCATCGCACGGTGAATGCGCGCCAGCGCGCGCACGCGGTCCGTGAGCGCGCCGCCCGCTTCCACCGCGTCCGCGCCGTCGGCCAGCGACGCGTACAGGCGCGCCAGCCGATCCAGCGAGAACGCGGGCGTCGGCAGGTTGCAGCCGTCGATGCCCCAGTCGACCTCGTCGTCGCGCAGGCCGCATGCATCGGCCACCACGTGCTTCACGCGCACCTGCATCGGGTGGTCGGGCAGATGGTAATCGGCGATCGCGGCGCCGATCGCCTGCGCGCCGGCCAGCATCCCGACATGCTTGCCCGAACAGTTGCTGCACACGCCGGTCGGCGTGTAGTCGCGCTTGATCCATGCCCGGTACACCGCGTCGGACAACGGCGGATGGCCGCCGCAGCGCAGATCCGATTCGTGGGCGGCGACCTTCGCGAGCATCGCGCGCGTGCGTTCGATGTGACGATCCTCGCTGCTGTGCGACGCGCACATCAGCGCGATGTCCGCGTCGTCGAAGCCGAAGCGCTCCGGCGCGCCCGTCTCGATCACCGACAGCGCCTGGGCCGGCTTGGCCGCCGACCGCGCGAGCGTCATCCGGAACGGGTCGCCGAACCGGGCCAGCAGCCGGCCGCGTGCATCGACGACCGCCACATGGGCGATGTGCGTGTTCTCGATCGCCTTCCCGCGGTACGTGACGACCGCTGCGCGTGGGGTGTCCATCCTCTTCTGTCTCCTTGCTCGCGGGCCTGATGCCGGGGCCCGTCCAACCGGTACGGCAGTGTAGCGAGTCGCCGCCGCCGCGCGCCGGTCCTGATATGGAAAGCGGTGTTGCATGGGATGCAAAGGCGGTCGTGCCCCCACGAAAGATTGAGGGTGCGCTACGCGTCCAGCGCGAGCAACGCGAACGTCGCGAGCCAGTGCTCGCCCATGTAGTCGCCGGCCACGTGCGCGAGCGCGCTCGCGAGATGCCTATCGGCCGCGTCGAGCAGCTTCGCGCGCCGCGCATCGCCTTCCGGCAGCGCGCCGGCCAGCGAACGCTGGCACCACGCACGGCTCAGATTCAGCCCGTCGAGGTGCGCGATCTTGCCGTCGCTGCGGTCGCTGACCGTCGCCGGCTCGAACAGCGTCGCCGGCTCGCCGCGCGCGAGGTCGGGCAGGAAGCGCGCGAACCAGCCGTCGAATTCGGCGGCCGGCAGCACGCGCCGCATCAGTTCGGCTTCCATCAGCGCGGGCGACAGGAATTCGTCGCCCGACGGCTCCCACGCCTGGCATGCGACGTCGTTCAGGTGCCAGCGCTTCGCGGTATCGACGATCAGCGCCGCGAGCCCGTCGCGTCGCGTATCGCGCGCGAAATCGAGCGCGAGCGCCAGCGCGAACGCGGTGTTGAAGTGCGTACCGACGCGCAGCGGATAGGTGGCCTTCGGCAGGAAAGTCTCGAAGCGCGACACGAACAGGTCGGCCAGTGGCGCCATCGTCTTCGCCCAGCGCGCGGCCTGCGGCAGCGCACCCTTCAGCGCGAGCCGCTCGAGCTGCGCGACGAGCGCGAGCAGCCATGCCCAGCCGTACGGCCGCTCGAAGCCGCTGTTGTGCGGCCGCGCGAGATACGCGCGCTCGCCGGCGACGTTCGCGTCGGTGAAGTGCGCGTCGACGATCGCGACGATGCGCTCGGCCTCCGGCAATGCCGGGAAGCGTTCGAGCACGCGCAGCACGAGCCAGTAGCCGTGCACGCACGAGTGCCAGTCGTAGCTGCCATAGAAGATCGGGTGCAGCGCGCGCGGCCCCTGCACGTCGTGCGGACCTTCGAGCGCATGCGTGAGCTTGTTCGGATATTCGCGGGTCAGGTGTGCGAGCGCGAGCGACGCGAATTTCGACGCGAGTTCGGGGGTGAGTCGGTCGGTCATGAGGATCTCGTCCATCGAGTCAGAAGCGGAATACGAACGCGTACATCAGCAGCGTGTTCACGGCCAGCAGCAGCACGGCGGTCGGCCACTGCGCCTTGATCACGCCGTTCTTGTCCTTCAGTTCGAGCAGCGCCGCGGGCACGATGTTGAAGTTCGCGGCCATCGGCGTCATCAGCGTACCGCAGAAGCCGCTCAGCATCCCGATCGCGCCCATGATCGCCGGATTGCCGTGGAACTGGTGGACGATCAGCGGCAGGCCGATGCCGGCCGTCATCACCGGGAACGCGGCGAAGCCGTTGCCCATGATCATCGTGAACAGCGCCATGCCCACCGTGTAGGCCGCGACCACCGCGAACGGCGAATCGATCGGCACCCATTCCTTCACGAGCCCCGACACCACGCCGCCGACGCCCGCGACCGCGAATAGCGCGCCGAGCGCCGCAAGCATCTGCGGCAGGATCGCGGCCCAGCCGACCGCGTCCATCGTGTGGCGCGCTTCCTTCAGCGCATGCACGGGCGAATCGCGCAGCATCGCGAGCGCGACGACGAACGCGACGATCGTGCCGAGCACGAGCGAGATCAGCGTCACGCTCTTCGGCTCGACGAACGGCACGAGTTTCAGCGCGAACGTGCCGATCAGCGTGACGAGCGGAATCAGCAGCGCGGGCAGGAACAGCCGGTTGCCGAAGCGCTGCGCGAGCGTCTCGCGCCGCACGGCCGCCGCTTCGCCGGCCTCGTCGGACCGGCCGCGGCCGAGCTTGCCCGAACCGGCGATCAGCGCGAGCGCGATCGCCAGGCAGCCCATGACGAAATGCGGCAGCAGCGCGCCGAACAGGAACGTGATCGCGTAGATGGCCCAGAACGCGAAATTGACGACGCGCCGCGGGTTCGTGCGGTCCGTCAGGTTGAAGTACGCGAACGCGGCGAACATGAGCCCCGCGAGCGTGTACAGCGATTCGAGACCGATCATCGCGCGCCCTCCTGCTTCACCAGGCCGAAGCCGCGCGCGAGCCGGCGGTCGAGCAGCGCGAGGCGCGTGCAGTGGATCAGCAGCGCGGCGATGGCGGTCGGGATCGCCCATACCGACAGGTGCAGCGGCTCGATGGCGATGCCGTTCTGTTCGAGAAAGCCCTTGATCAGCAGGATCGACTGGATCGCGATGAAGATGTCCTCGCCGAAGAACACGGCGACGTTGTCGGCGCCCGACGCATGCGCGCGGATCTGCTGGCGCACCGACTCGGGCAGCTCGCCGTGCCGGCCGACCGCGGCGGCCTCGGCCATCGGCGCGATCAGCGGCCGCACCATCTGCGCGTGGCCGCCGAGCGACGTGAGGCCGAGTGCGGCCGTCGCCTGGCGCAGCACGAAGTACAGCATCAGCACGCGGCCCGTGGTGGCCGCGTGCACGCGCGCGATCATCCGCTTCGCTTGCTCCTTGAGCCCGTTGCGCTCGAGCAGCGCGATCACCGGCAGCGTGAGCCAGATCAGCCCCATGTAGCGGTTCTCGGCGAACGCCTTGCCGAACGCGCTGACGATGTCGACGAGATTCAGCCCGCCCGCCAGCCCCGTCGCGAGCCCGGCGATCGTGACCACCAGCAGCGCATTGAAGCGCAGCGCGAAGCCGATCACGACGATCGGCACCCCAATCAGCACCAGCATTTCCCCTCCTTGTGTCTGGACGCGCGGCACGTCGGCCGCGCGCTGCCGGCCCGGTTTGCATCGGGCTCGGACGGCGAAATCTAACACGAGACTTTATCGATAAAAAGTCGACAATTTGCCGATTCGGGTAAACGTTGAAGCCGCCGGATACCGTGCATGCGGCATGTGTCGGCGGCGTTTCATCGGACGAATCGGGCCGGTCGGCCGGTCGCCGCGCGTGGCGCGGCCGCGGGACGCCGACTACACTGAAAAGCATCGGCAACGTATGGGAGAGCCGCCATGATTGACGTATTCCAGACCATCGGCAGCCGCGCGTTCTCCGCGCATCTGGCGAAGGACGGGATGGTGACGCTGATGGAGCAACGCCATGAAGTCGACCGCGTGACGCTCGCGACCGCCTATGCCGCGCTCGTCGAGGAAGCGGAGCAGGAAGACGACCTGCGCGACGCGACGGTCGAGGGGATGATGCGCGCACTGATCCAGGGCTACGCGCGCAGCCATTGACGGCGCGGCGGCGGGGCCGCTGCGCGGCCCGATTGCCACGGTACGGTCCGCTACGCGGCCGGCGTACCCGCGCCCAGGCCGAACCACCGGCCCTCGCGCAGTTGTCGGTAATCGGCCTGCGTGAAGATCCTCAGCAGGTTCGCCACCGCGCCGTTGCTGGCGCGATCGCGTTCCGTCATGAAGGCTTCGACCGCGTCGCGGCCGGCGAACAGGATCGTGCTGAAATAACGCTCGCGCTCCGCATCGGACAGGTTCGTCGCGCTCAACTGGTACGGATGGTGAAGCGCCGCGAACAGGAAGTAATAGCGTTCGGCATCGTCGCGCAGCACGCGCACCGCATCGGGTTCGACCGGGAAATCGCGGTAGAACGACGCGTGCCCGCTCTCGATGTAGATCCGGTACAGCAAACAGCCGTCCTGCTCGATCACGATCGGCGCGTACGGGGCGCGTCTGACGAGGACGGTATCGGGCGCGGTCATTCGGTTCTCTCCTTTCTTTTTGTCGATGCCGGCACGGTAACATGCGGACTTTTGCGGCCTGTCCGCACGGGATCGACCGGCCCGCTTGCAGACAATGCGGCATCGCCATGGAGGAAACGCACTGAAACGGCACAATGCGCAAATTTTTCGATTGCCGCCGCCCGCGCCGCATGACAGCATTCGGGCGTCGTCAACCCAAAAGAATGCCGCGCCGTCCGGCCGCCGATGCCGTCCGGCCGCGCCGAACCGGCTGCACCTTCCATGAACCCGGCCCACCTCCAACAACACTACGAACCGACCGGAGAATTCCGCTTGTGAACATCGGCATCGTCAACGACCTCCCGCTTGCCGTCGAGGCGATGCGCCGCGCGATCGCGCGACGGCCCGAGCACCGCGTGCTGTGGGTCGCGACCGACGGCGCGCAGGCCGTCGAACTGTGCGCCGCGCAGCCGCCCGACATCGTGCTGATGGATCTGATCATGCCGAAATTCGACGGGATCGAAGCGACGCGGCGGATCATGCGCTCCGAGCGACCATGCGCGATCCTGATCGTGACGAGCTGCATCGGCGCGAACGCGTGGCGCGTGTTCGAGGCGATGGGCGCCGGCGCGCTCGACGCGGTCGATACGCCGCGGCTCGGCGACGGCGCGGCCGGCGACACGACGACACTGCTGCTCGCGAAGATCGACCAGATCGGCCGCCTGCTCGACGCGCCGGGCGGCACGCGCGTGGCCGGCGCGGCCGCGCGCGGCGGCGTCGGCCCGCTGGTCGCGATCGGCGCATCGGCCGGCGGACCCGGCGCGCTCGCATCGATCCTCGGCAGCCTGCCGGCCGATTTCAATGCACCGATCGTGATCGTGCAGCACGTCGATCGCGCGTTCGCCGAAGGCATGGCGCAATGGCTCGACGGTCAGACCCGGCTCGCCGTGCGCGTCGCGCACGAAGGCGACCGCCCGCAGCCGGGCGTCGCGCTGCTCGCCGCGACCGACGATCACCTGCGCATCACGCGCGCCGGCACGCTCGAATACACGCGGGAACCGGCCGCCACGCCGTATCGTCCGTCGGTCGACGTGTTCTTCAACAGCCTGACCGAGCACTGGCCCGGCCGCGTGATCGGCGTCCTGCTCACCGGGATGGGACGCGACGGCGCGATCGGCCTGAAGGCGCTGCGCATGAAGGGCTACCATACGATCGCGCAGGACGAGGCGACCAGCGCCGTGTACGGGATGCCGAAGGCGGCCGCGACGCTCGGCGCGGCGCGCGCGATCCTGCCGCTCGGGCGCATCGCGGGCGAACTGGCGGCGCTCGCGCGGATCTGAGCCCCGACGATGACCGCGCGCAACGCCCATGCCTGCCCCAGCAACAACCGCAACGACCCGCATCGACCATGACGATTGACCTGACTCGCCCGCCGGGCGGCCCGACCGCGTCGCCCGCCGATGCGCCGGCGATGGTGCTGCTGGTCGACGACCAGACGATCGTCGCGGAAGCCGTGCGGCGCGCGCTTGTCGACGAGGAAGGCATCGACTTCCACTACTGCCCGCGCTCGGACGACGCGATGGCCGCCGCGATCGAGACGCGCCCGACCGTGATCCTGCAGGATCTCGTGATGCCCGGCACCGACGGGCTGAGCCTCGTGCGCGCGTACCGCGCGAATCCGGCGACGCGCGACGTGCCGATCATCGTGTTGTCGACGCAGGAAGAACCGGTGATCAAGAGCGCCGCGTTCGCGTGCGGCGCGAACGATTACCTGGTCAAGCTGCCCGACCGCATCGAGCTCGTCGCGCGCATCCGCTACCACTCGCGCTCGTACATGAACCTGCTGCAGCGCGACGAAGCCTATCGCGCGCTGCGGCAGTCGCAACAGCAATTGCTCGAGGCCAATCTCGAACTGCGGCGCCTCACGCACTCCGACGGCCTGACCGGGCTGTCGAACCGGCGCTATCTCGACGAATACCTGGCCGCCGAGTGGCGGCGCGGCACGCGCGAGCGCAGCGAGCTGTCGCTGCTGATGATCGACGTCGACAACTTCAAGCTGTACAACGACACGTACGGGCACGTGTCCGGCGACAGCGTGCTCAAGCAGATCGCATCGACGATCGAGCGCTGCCTCGGGCAGTCGGGCGATCTCGCCGCCCGCTTCGGCGGCGAGGAATTCGCGGTCGTGATGCCGGCCACGTCGCCGGGCGCCGCGCGGCTGCTCGGCGAGAAGATCCGGCTCGCGGTCGAGGCGCTGCGCGTACGGCACGCGCATTCGTCCACGGGCAGCCAGATCGTGACGATCAGCATCGGCGGCGCGAGCATCGTGCCGGCGCCCGGCCTGCCGACGACCGTGCTGATCGAGGCGGCCGACCGCGCGCTCTATCGCGCGAAGCACGAAGGCAAGAACCGGGTCGAGATCGATCCGTCGCCGACGCCGCCGGGCGGCGGCGGGTTCGGCGCGCGCTGACGCGCCATGTCCGGCGAGCGCGTCGCGCTCACGCGGCGCCGAGCCGGCGCGCGTAGTCGTGCGGATCCAGCGGGCGGCTGAACAGATAGCCCTGCTGCATGTCGCAGCCGATCTGCTGCAGGAACCACGACTGCGCCTGCGTCTCGACGCCTTCGGCCGTGACCTTCATGCCGAGCGAATGCGCCATCGCGACGACCGCCTGCGTGATCGCGACCGAGTCGTGATGATCGGGCACGCCGGACACGAACGAACGGTCGACCTTCAGGTTGTGCAGCGGAAAGCGCTTCAGGTACGCGAGCGACGAATAGCCGGTGCCGAAATCGTCGACCGAGATCCGCACGTTCATGTCCGTGAGCGCTTCGAGCATCGGCAGCACGGTATCCGTGTCGTTCATCAGCACGCCTTCGGTGATCTCGAGTTCCAGCGCGGACGGGTCGAGCCGCGTTTGCGCGAGACAGCGGGCGACCGATTCGACGAGCCCTTCGTGAAACTGCCGCGGCGACAGGTTGACGGCCAGCATCAGGTCCGGCGCGATCGTGCGGCGCCACTCGGCCGCCTGCCGGCACGCGGTTTCGAGCACCCATTGGCCGATCGCGACGATCAGCCCCGTGTCTTCCGCAACCGGAATGAATTCCGCCGGCGACATCGGCCCGAGCTCGGGGCTCGTCCAGCGCAGCAGCGCTTCGGCGCCGACCGTGCGGCCGGTGCGCGCGTCGACCACGGGCTGATACGCGAGCCGCAGCATGTCCGACGCGAGGGCGCGCCGCAGCGACTGCTCGATCGCGAAGCGGCGCTGCAGCCGCAGGTTGAGCTGCGCGGTGAAGAACGTGAAGTGGTTGCGGCCGTGCTGCTTCGCGTCGTACATCGCCGAATCGGCGTTGCGCATCAGCGTCACGGCGTCGTCGCCGTCGCGCGGCGCGACGCTGATGCCGATCGATACGCCGAGCCAGTATTCGTTGTTCGCGATCGCGAACGGCTTCGCGATCGCGTCGATGACCTCGCGCGCGAGCCCCGCCAGACGCTCGGGATCGTCGCAGTCGTCGACGAGGATCACGAACTCGTCGCCGCCGACGCGCGTGAGCGCGTAGCGGCCGTCCGCGCAGCCCGCGAGCCGCGCCGCGACGCTGCGCAGCAGCGCGTCGCCCGCGTCGTGGCCGGCCGTGTCGTTGACCTTCTTGAAACCGACCAGATCGATGAACAGGATCGCGACGCGCGCGGGCCCGGCCGCCGCATCGCGCACGCCGAACAGCTCGCGCATGCGGTCGCCGAGCCAGCGGCGGTTGTAGAGGCCCGTCAGCGCGTCGCGGGTCGCCATGTAGCGCAACTGCTGCTGCGCTTCGCGCACGGGGCCGATGTCGTTGAACGACACGAGCACCGAATCGGCCTGCGTCTCGCCCGGCCTCACGATCGGCACCGCGTTGCCGCGCACCCAGATGATGTCGCCGTCCGCGAGACCGAAGCCGACCGTGTAGTCGAGCATCGGCGTGGCCGTGTCGAGCGCGCGCCGGCTCGGCCAGTCGTACGGGTCGATCGGCGTGCCGTCCTCGCGAAGCTTGCGCAGGATCACCGTGGACAGCCGGCGGCCGACGAGTTCGCCCTTCGCGCGCATCATCCGGTTCGCGCTCGGATTGCTCGCGATCACGACGCCGTCGCGCGACACGACGAGGATGCCCTCGCTCAGGCTGTTGACGACGAGCCGGTGATGTTCCTCGCTGCGCGCGAGCTGCCGCGCGATCCGGTCCTGGTGCACCGCGAGCCCGACGCTGTTGCCGATATCGCGCAACAGCGCCGTTTCCTGGTCGCTTGGGCGGCACGGCCAATGATGATAAACGGCGAACGCGCCGAGCACGGCGCCCGCGTCGTCGAGGAACGGCACCGACCAGCACGCGCGCAAGCCCAGCGGCAACGCGATGGCGCGATAGTCGGCCCAAAGCGGATCGGTTTCGATGTCCTCGACGGTGACCATCCGGCGCTCGTACATCGCGGTGCCGCACGAGCCGGCCGCGGGGCCGATCGTCGCGCCGTCGATCGCCGCGCTGTACTGCGCGGGCAGCGACGGCGCCGCGCCGACGCGCACGTGCATGCCGTCCGTATCGAGCAGCAGGATCGTGCACGACGCGCCGTCGCCGAGCAAAGCCTCGGCACGCCGGCAAACTTCGACCAACAGTTCCGGCAGCGGCGTGTTGCGTGTGATCAGCCTCAGCACGCTCTGCTCGGATGCGAGCACTTCCGCGGCGAGCCCGAGGCTGTAGCGAGAACTTTGCGGTTCGGTATTCAAGTGAATCCTGCCGTCTGTCCGACCGGGTCTGATACGCCCGGTTCGTCATCGATATTTCGTGCCCTGTTCCGCTCCGGGTTTACGCCGATCCCCGG
Source organism: Burkholderia sp. AU17457 (assembly GCF_002223255.1). Classification (NCBI taxonomy): domain Bacteria; kingdom Pseudomonadati; phylum Pseudomonadota; class Betaproteobacteria; order Burkholderiales; family Burkholderiaceae; genus Burkholderia; species Burkholderia sp. AU17457. The sequence goes on along the minus strand of NZ_NKFB01000005.1, from coordinate 760,292 downwards.
TGCGCCCCGTTTGCGCGCCGAGCGAGGGCGCACCGAAATGTATTTAACACCAATCCGTGACGATCGGCGTGTCTGCTTACATCAGGGGTTTACGCTCGGTTGCCGCGCGGCGTGCGGGCGGCGGCCGGTGCGATGAAAGGTTGCAGCGCCGCACGACGGCGCCGGCGCGCCGCCCGTCAATCCTTCCGGATGTGCTCGGCCAGGAAGTCGATCAGCAGGCGCACGCGCGGCAGCAGCCCGCGCCGCGACGGAAACACCGCGTGCACCACGCCGCCCTTCGGCGCCCATCCGGGCAGCACGTCGACCAGCGTGCCGTTGCGCAGGTCGTCCTCGACGACCATGCACGGCAGTTGCACGATGCCGACGCCATGAATCGCCGCATCGCGCAGCGCGTGCATGTCGTCGGTCACGAAGCGCGGGTGGTGGCGCAATTGCGCATGCTCGCCGTTCGGCCCGATCAATTGCCACACGTGATGCCGTGCCGGCCCCCAGTCGAGGCTCGGCACGCCGATCAGCTCGGCCGGGTCCGACGGCGCGGCGCGCCCGGCCAGCCACTGCGGCGCCGCCACCAGCCGCTGCGGGCTGTCGGCGAGCACGCGCATCACGAGATCGCTGTCCTCCAGCGGCGGGAAACGCACGCGCAGCGCCAGGTCGAATCCTTCGCTCAACAGGTCGACGCGGCGATTCGTCGCGTCGAGATGCACGTGCACCTGCGGATGAAGCGCCATGAAACGCGCCACGAGTTCGCTCACGCGGTATTCGAGCAACGCGGTCGGGCAGCTCACGCGCACGATGCCGCGCGGCTGGGCGTGCCGGCGCTCGATCACCTCGCGCGCGGCGTCGGCTTCGACGAGCACGGCGAGACAGCGCTCGTAGAATTCGCGCCCGGTCTCGGTGACCATGAAATGGCGCGTCGTGCGCTGCAGCAGCCGCACGTCGTACCGCGTTTCCAGCGCCGCGATGCGCCGGCTCAACGTCGATTTCGGCACGTCCAGCGCGCGCCCGGCCTGCGTGAACCCGCCGTGTTCGACCACTTTCACGAAATAGTAGAGGTCGTTCAGGTCATCCATGATTGTTCCACCCATAGAACACTGACGGCATTTTAAGGGACTGGAACACCGGTTGTTGCAGGCATAGCATCGTGTTTCGACATGCCCCTTCACATTCCCGAACTATCTCTGGAGGCAACCATGGCAAGCGAACCGATTCGCGACCCCGCGAACGACCACCTGCTTACCCCGCGGAACGCGGCGTTCATCGTCATCGATTACCAGCCGGTGCAGGTGAATTCCATCGCGTCGATGGACCGCCAACTGCTGATCAACAACATCGTCGGCGCATCGAAGGCGGCGGTTGCGTACGACCTGCCGATCGTCCATTCGACCGTCAACGTGAAGACGGGGCTGAACAAGCCGCCGATCCCGCAACTGCGCGCGGCGCTCGAAGGCTATCCGACCTACGACCGCACGAGCATCAACTCGTGGGAAGACGTCGAGTTCCGCCAGGCCGTCGAGGCGACCGGCCGCAAGAAGCTGATCATGACCGCGCTGTGGACCGAAGCGTGCCTGACCTTCCCGGCGCTCGACGCGCTGAAGGCGGGTTACGAGGTGTACGTGGTCGTCGATGCGGTCGGCGGCACGTCGGTCGCCGCGCACGAAGCCGCGCTGCGCCGCATCGAGCAGGCCGGCGGCCAGATGATCAGCGTCGCGCAGCTGTTCTGCGAATTGCAGCGCGACTGGGCGCGCAGCGCCACCGTGCCGGCGTTCGTGAACCTGTTCATCGAAACCGGCGGCACGGCCGGCATCCAGTTCTCGTACGACAAGAGCTGATCGGCCCGAGGGCGCGGCGGTCGGCGCTGTCCGGCCAGCGCGCGCCCTTGCCCTGCTTCGGGGCGCCGGCGCGACCGGCGCGAGTCCCGCATCGCGGCCTCCCCGGCCGCGTTTTCGTATCCGTGATTCAATGTCGATCGAACCGGCGTCGCGCCATCCAGCGGCACGGCGATGTGAACCCTCATCGAACGACTTTCACTGGACCCCCATGACGAACCCTGCCGAAATCAAGGCGCTCGTTTTCGATGTCTTCGGAACGATCGTCGACTGGAGAAGCGGTGTCGCACGCGGCGCTGCCGCCTTCCTGGACCGCCACGCGCCGACGCTCGATCCGTTCGCGTTCGCCGATGCGTGGCGCGCCGAATATTCGCCGTCGATGGAAGAAATCCGCAGCGGACGCCGCCGTTACGTGCGGCTCGACGTGCTGCATCGCGAGAACCTCGTCCGTACGCTCGACCGTTTCGGGATCGTCGACGTGCCCGATGCCGACATCGACGCGCTCAATCTCGCGTGGCACCGGCTCGATCCGTGGCCCGATGCCGTCGCCGGGCTGCACCGGCTGAAGCAGCGCTACATCATCGCGCCGCTGTCGAACGGCAATATCCGGCTGATGGTCGACGTCGCGAAGCACGGCGGGTTGCCGTGGGACGCGATTCTCGGCGCCGAGGTTGCGCGCGCGTACAAGCCGTCGCCGGCCGTCTATACCGAAGCGGTCGAGATTCTCGGCCTCGCGCCGGCCGAGCTGTGCCTGGTGGCCGCGCACAACGGCGATCTTGCGGCAGCACGCCGGCTCGGGCTGTCGACCGCGTTCGTGCTGCGGCCGACCGAGCACGGGCCCGGCCAGACGACCGACCTGAAAGCCGACGATGCGTGGGATTTCGACGTCAGGGATCTGAACGAACTCGCGGATCGGCTGGGTTGCCCGGGTTGAGTGCCGCGCGGCGCGGCCTGCCCCGCGCTGCGCTCGCGAGGCGCGGTACAGGCATGCCGCGCCTCCGCTACTTCACCACCGCCCGCCATGCGGTTCGCGCATGGACGAGCAGCAACGGCAGCAGCGCCAGCGCGAACAGCAGGCACAGCGCGAGCACCCATACCGGCCATTGCTGCGGATTCCCGTGCACCCAGTAACGGTACGGCACGCTCAGCAACGCGATTTCCATCAGCAGCGCGCCGAGTGGCACGAGCCCGTTCAGCACGGCCGCCACGCCGAAGCGTGCCGCACCGTCGATCTTCTTCCCGGCCCCGTACGCCGCGATCAGGTACACGAAATACCCGATGATCGCGACCATCACCGTGCCGCCGGCCAGCAGCCCGATACTTCGCACGCTGCGTTCGTGCCACTGACGGGCGCCTTGCGGCAACACGACATCGATCTTCTCGCCGATTTCGGGCACGGCGCCCGAGCGAATGTTGCCCCGCAGCACGATGCGTTCGCCATCCGGCATCGTGGCTTCCAGGATCGACGTGTACTGGATGCATCGATACTTTTCGGTGCGCCCGCGGCTGTCGCGACGCTCGCACGTATCCCACCCGGATTCGTAGGACACGACGGTCGCCTCGTATTTCGGCGACACCGTCAGTGCGTAGAGCTCGTCGCCGATCCAGTACGCGAACGGAAAAAACAGCGACACCAGGCAAAAACATACGAGCCACCAGAACGCGACCGCGCCACCTGAACCGCGCTTGCCGCCCGTCTGTCGGCGCACCATGCGCGACGCGAGCCAGTAGGCGGTCACGCCGAATACGACCACGCACACCACGAAAACCTTGCCTGCATGCGTCAACGCCATTTGCCCTCTCCCCGATAGCCGATCGAATCGCCGCCGGCCGTGTTGTCATCCGGATCGATCGTCGCGTCGCCGTCGCGCCCCGTCCGTCGACCGCTACTCCGGCTCGCCGACGAAACGCAGCGTGCCCGACTCCCCCGACAGCAACGCGCGGTTCGCGTCCGCCGCCGCGCGCAGATAATCCCACAGCGCGGTCACACGCCGCAGCTTGCGCAGATCCTCGCGGCACGTCAGCCAGAAACACCGCGTGACGACCACGTCGTTCGGCAGCACGGGCACCAGCGCCGGCTGCGTGGCCGCGATGAAGCACGGCAGGATCGCGAGGCCGCCGCCCTGTAGCGCTGCGAAAACCTGCGCGATCACGCTCGTCGTGCGCAAACCCGCCGTCGCGCCGGGCACCGCACGGTCCAGGTACAGCAGTTCGTTGCTGAACGCGAGATCGTCGACGTAGCTGATGAACGCGTGCCGCGCGAGATCGTCCGTGCAGGCAATCGGCGCGTGGTTCGCCAGATAGTCGCGCGTCGCATAGAGCCGCAACTGGTAGTCGCACAGCTTCGTGACCACGTAAGGCCCGCGCTCGGGACGCTCGAGCGTGATCGCGAGATCGGCCTCGCGCTTCGGCAGATTGACGAAATGCGGCACCGGCAGCAGGTCGACCGTCACGTGCGGATGCGCGGCGCGAAACTGCGCGAGCTGCGGCGCGAGGAAAAAACAGCCGAACCCTTCGGTCGACCCGATCCGCACGTGGCCCGACAGCGCCTCGCCCGTGTTCGCGACCTGGTCGCACGCGGACTGCACGGTCGTCTCCATCGCGTCCGCATACGCGACGAGCCGCTGCCCTTCGGCCGTCAGCGTGAAGCCACCGGAGCGCGACTTGTCGAACAGCAGCGTGCCCATCGCGGCTTCGAGCGCGCGGATGCGCCGCGCGACGGTCGTGTAGTCGACGCCGAGCCGTTTCGCCGCGCCGCTCGCGCGCTGCGTCCGCGCGACTTCGAGGAAAAAGCGCAGGTCGTCCCAGTTCAGGTTGCCGGAAACCGGCTCGGTGGCATGTCGCATCGGCGAGGGGAAAAACGGGCGTCTCCGGGCCGGCCGTCGATATGCATAAATGCACATCCAACCGGTTTCTTTATCGGTACATCATGAATCTGCGCATAACTATACTCGACCGTGACCTGCGGACCATGAGCCGCGGGCAATAAAACCGGAGACACCATGCAGACCCGATCCACCCTCGATGAGCATGCGACCATCGCGACGCCGGCGCCCGAGCGCACCGCGAAGCATTATCTGCTGGCCGGCTGGGCCAGCATGGCCGGCACCACGATCGAGTGGTACGACTTCTTCCTGTACGGCACGGCCGCCGCGCTCGTGTTCAACCGCATCTTCTTCCCGTCGCTGGACCCGGTCGTCGGCACCCTCGCCGCGTTCGGCACGTTCGCGGTCGGCTTCATCGGGCGGCCGATGGGCGGCATCGTGTTCGGCCACTTCGGCGACCGCATCGGCCGCAAGTCGATGCTGATGATCACGCTGCTGCTGATGGGCGTGCCGAGCATGATCATCGGGCTGATCCCGTCGTACGACAGCATCGGCTACTGGGCCGCCGCGCTCTTGATCGCGATGCGCTTCCTGCAGGGGATGGCCGTCGGCGGCGAATGGGGCGGTGCTGTGCTGATGGCCGTCGAGCACGCGCCGAAGGGCCGCAAGGGGCTGTTCGGCAGCCTGCCGCAGACGGGCGTCGGGCTCGGCCTGATCCTGTCGTCGCTGGCGATGGCCGCGGTGGCCGCGCTGCCGGAAGCCGACATGCTGTCGTGGGGCTGGCGCGTGCCGTTCCTCGCGAGCATCGCGCTCGTCGGCCTCGGCTGGTTCATCCGCGCGAAGGTGCCGGAATCGCCCGACTTCGAGAAGGTCCGCAAGCAGGGCAAGGCCGAGAAATCGCCGGTGACGGCCGCGCTGCGCCGCCATCCGCGCGAGGTGCTGACGATCGTCGGCGCGCGCGCCGCCGAGAACACCTGGTTCTACATGGTCGTCACGTTCGCGCTCGCTTACGCGACGCAGCATCTGCATCTGCCGAAGGCCGAGATGCTGCACGCGATCACGGCCGGCGCGGCGCTGTCGCTCGTCACGATGCCGCTGTGCGGGCATCTGAGCGACCGCATCGGCCAGCGACGGATGTTCGCGATCGGCCTCGTGCTGATGTGCGCATTCGCCGCACCGTTCTTCATGATGCTCGGCACGCAGCAGACGTCGACCGCATGGTGGGCGATCGTGCTCGGCCTCGGCATCGTGTTCCCGATCCTCTATGCGCCGGAATCGCTGCTGTTCGCGCAGCAGTTTCCCGCGGAAATCCGCTACAGCGGCATCTCGCTGTCGGTCCAGCTGGCCGGCGTGATCGGCGGCGGCTTCGCGCCGATGATCGCGACGTCGCTGCTCAAGGCCGGCGGCGGCCAGCCGCACTACGTGATCGCGTACCTCGTCGGCTTCGGCGTGTTCGCGCTCGTGTGTACCGCGTTGATGCGCCCGGCGCGCGCCTGAGCACGCCGGACGGCATTCGATCGGATTCCGTTCGCCCTGCCGCCCGCCGCGCGTGCACGCGCGGCGGACGCAGGCTTCCCTTTGTCCTCGCCACCCCGTTTCCCCGGAGAGAGTTCCATGAACGCCGCAGTTCCCCAGACCACCCTCGCCCTGCCCACCGCCAAGCTGCTGATCGACGGCGCGTTCGTCGAATCGCAAAGCGCCGAATGGGGCGACATCGTGAACCCCGCGACGCAGGAAGTGATCGGCCGCGTGCCGTATGCGACGCTCGACGAGGTCGATGCCGCGATCGCGTCCGCGCAGCGCGCGTTCCAGACCTGGAAGACGACGCCGATCGGCGCGCGGCTGCGCATCATGCTGAAGTTCCAGGATCTCGTGCGCCGCAATCTCGAACGGATCGCGCACACGCTGACGGCCGAACAAGGCAAGACGCTGCCCGATGCGCAGGGCGACATCTTCCGCGGCCTCGAAGTGGTCGAGCACGCGTGTTCGATCGGCACGCTGCAACAAGGCGAATTCGCGGAGAACGTCGCGGGCGGCGTCGACACCTACACGCTGCGCCAGCCGATCGGCGTCTGCGCGGGCATCACGCCGTTCAATTTCCCCGGGATGATTCCGCTGTGGATGTTCCCGATGGCGATCGTCTGCGGCAACACGTTCGTGCTGAAGCCGTCCGAGCAGGACCCGCTGTCGACGATGCAGCTCGTCGAACTCGCGATCGAGGCCGGCGTGCCGAAAGGCGTGCTGAACGTCGTGCACGGCGGCAAGACGGTGGTCGACCGCCTGTGCACGCACCCCGACGTCAAGGCGATCTCGTTCGTCGGCTCGACGCGCGTCGGCACGCACGTGTACAACCTCGGCAGCCAGCACGGCAAGCGCGTGCAGTCGATGATGGGCGCGAAGAACCACGCGGTCGTGCTGCCCGATGCGCACCGCGAGCAGGCGATCAACGCACTCGTCGGCGCGGGCTTCGGCGCGGCCGGCCAGCGCTGCATGGCGACCTCCGTCGTCGTGCTGGTCGGCAACGCGCGCGACTGGCTGCCCGATCTCGTCGAGAAGGCGAAGGCGCTGAAGGTCAACGCGGGCGCCGAAGCCGGCACCGACGTCGGCCCGGTCGTGTCGAAGGCGGCGAAGGCGCGCATCGTGTCGCTGATCGACGCCGGCGTGAAGGAAGGCGCGACGCTGCTGCTCGACGGCCGCGACGTGAAGGTGCCCGGCTACGAGCACGGCAACTTCGTCGGCCCGACGATCTTTTCGGGCGTGACGACCGACATGTCGATCTACACGGAAGAAATCTTCGGGCCGGTGGTGGTCGTGATGGAAGCCGACACGCTCGACGACGCGATCGCGCTCGTCAACCGCAACCCGATGGGCAACGGCGTGGGCCTGTTCACGCAGAGCGGCGCGGCGGCGCGCAAGTTCCAGAGCGAGATCGACGTCGGCCAGGTCGGCATCAACATCCCGATTCCGGTGCCGGTGCCGTACTTCAGCTTCACCGGTTCGCGCGGCTCGAAGCTTGGCGATCTGGGCCCGTACGGCAAGCAGGTCGTGCAGTTCTACACGCAGACGAAGACGGTTACCGCGCGCTGGTTCGACGACGACGCGACGGCCGGCAGCGTGAACACGACGATCGCGTTGCGCTGACCCGACGGAGCCCGCACATGGAAATCGCCTTCATCGGACTCGGCAACATGGGCGGCCCGATGGCCGCCAACCTGCTCAAGGCCGGCCACGCGTTGACGGTATTCGACCTCGACGCGCACGCGGTCGACGCCGCGGTGCGCGCCGGCGCGACGGCAGCGGCGTCGCCGCGTGACGCCGCCGCTCGCGGCTCGGTGATCATCACGATGCTGCCGGCCGCGCAGCACGTGCGCGCCGTCTACCTCGGCGACGACGGCGTGCTGGCCGGCGCGCGCGCCGGCGCGACGCTGATCGACTGCAGCACGATCGATCCCGGCACCGTGCGCGCGGTGGCCGACGCCGCCGCGCAACGCGACTGCCCGCTCGCCGACGCGCCCGTGTCGGGCGGCACCGGCGGCGCGCAGGCCGGCACGCTGACCTTCATGGTCGGCGCGAACGCCGCGCTGTTCGAGCGCATCCGCCCGGTGCTGCTCGACATGGGCAAGAACGTCGTGCACTGCGGCGGCACCGGCACCGGGCAGATCGCGAAGATCTGCAACAACCTGCTGCTCGGCATCTCGATGATGGGCGTGGCGGAAGCGATGGCGCTGGGCGCCACGCTCGGCATCGAGCCGGCCGTGCTGGCCGGCATCATCAACACGTCGACCGGCCGCTGCTGGAGTTCGGACGCGTACAACCCGTATCCGGGCGTGAGCGACACGGCGCCGGCCGCGCGCGGCTATGCGGGCGGCTTCGCGGCGAACCTGATGCTGAAGGATCTCGGGCTCGCGACCGAAGCCGCGCGCAGCGCGCATCAGCCGGTCTGGATGGGCGCGCTCGCGCAGCAGCTCTATCAGTCGATGAGCCAGCAGGGGCTCGGCACGCTCGACTTCTCCGCGTGCGTGAAGCTGTACGAGGCGCAGCCGGCCTGACCCGCCCGGCCGACGCCGGACGTGCGCCGACCCGCGACGTGCCGGTACGGCATCGCGGGTCGGTTTGCATGCGGGGGAAGGACAACGCGGGCGGCGCGATCATGCCGCCGGTCGGTCAACCGCGCGGGTTCGACGCCGTCTCGAAGGTCGGATGGCACTCGAACGCGAGTTCGGAGCGCGCGTCGACGCGGCGGCCGGCGGTCAGCGATTCCTGCTTCATGCTCGCGCGCATCCCGCGCTGCGAGCAGTAGTTGGTGGCTTCGCTGACGGCCTTCTCGTGGGCGTCGGCCCACGTCGTCGACACGCCCACCGTGCGCGTCGTCACGGTGAACACGTTCGGGTTCGACGTCGCGGTCACGTCGGAAGCGGTCGAACATGCGGCGAGCAAGCATGCAGTAGCCGCAATGGTCAACCATCGCAAGGTTCGAAAAGAGACTGGAATGGACATGGAGGGCAAGCGCACGCCGGTCGACGTGCATTGAGCAACATAGACGACAGTATGCCTGCTCGATCGCCGGAGATCATGCCCCTTTCGGTGAACACATTGTTTCGAATGGTTAAACGATGGCCGAATCAGGCAAGATTTACAGCCGTCGCCAGCTGTCGTATTCGTCCGGCAAGTCATTTCGTCCGGCGCGACCGTCGATGCACGCCCCCGCCGGATTCTCGCGCACGTTTCGGCCAAGTGGCGCCACGCCGGCTGGCCCCGGCGCGTAGCGTGCGGATGTGCGTTTTTACAACTGCGCCGATCGCGCAGCCCGCCCCTATCGCGCCCCGCGTCGCGCGCCCCGCCGTCGTTCGCCGGCTTTTTTCCGCGCAGGCACATCGATTGCGTCATTTGCGCGCCCGCCATCCGGCGGACAGCCATCTTCCTTCCAACCGGCGCTGCGCCCCGCGCGATCCTTTGCGCGGCGGTCCCGCATCGCAAGGCAGGTTTCCTGAACGAGAGGACGACATGAAATCAATACGAACGATAGTGGCCCTGTGCTCGGTCATTTCCGTACTCGCAGCGTGCGGCGGCGGCGACGACGCCGGGACCGAACTCGGCATCTCGAAGCCGCAGGCGCGCTTCATCAACGCGGTGCCGGCCGGCCCGAACCTCGACTACTACCTGAATGCGAAGATCGACCAGTCGGGCGTCGCATACAAGGGCGTGACGCGCTATCACGACATCGATTCGGGTACGCAGACCGCGAGCTACGACGTGTCGGGCACGACCGCCACCATCGCGTCCCAATCGTTCAGTGCCGCGAACGGGCATCACTACACGACGATCGCGCTGCCGAGCACGACGTCGCTGATCTCGGTGATCGACGATCCGTACGACAAGGGCCTGCTGTCGGACAAGGCGCGCGTGCGCAGCTTCAACGCATCGCCGAATGCACAGAATGTGGACGTGTACGTCGTGCCGCCCGGCACCGACATCACGACGCAAAGCCCGACGATGGCGGGTGCGGCCTACCAGAACGCCGTGCCGGCGACGACGCAGGATTCGGTCTACCTGAACGGCGGCACCTACCAGGTGATCGTCACGACGGCCGGCAGCAAGTCGCCGATCCTCAGGACCGCGCCGGTCAGCATCGGCAACAACGCCGACTGGCTGCTGCTGACGATTCCGTCCGGCGGCGTCGGCGACGTGACGCCGAACGACATTCACGTGCTCGTCGCGCAGGGCAACAACGCCGATACGTCCGCGCAGGAACTGGGTCCGCAGTAACGCAGCAAGGTCCCGAAACGACACGCGGCGGCCGGTGCGATTGCATCGGCCGCCGCGGGTCGTATACCGGTATCAAGCGTCGGTATCGGCGCCCGCCATCAGTCGTCGGCCCGTTCGAGGCAGATCACGTGCTCGGCGCGCGTGCTGTCGCCATGCTCGATGTCGACGTCGCCGACATGGCGCACGCGCCAGCCCGGCCGCGTCGCGATCTGCGGCATGTTGCCGGACGGCCGGCTCTCGATCCCGCCGAGCCCTTCGTCGGGCGTATCGACCGCTTCGTCGAGCGACGCGTTCGAATAGATCACGTTGTCCTGCAGTTCCGACGCGCCGGTGCGCGCCTCCATGCCCTTGCCGTCGACGTCGACCGTGTTGTCGGTCATCGCCATGTTCGCGTTGTCGAGCGTGACGATCCGCCCGGCGGCCCGGCGCACCGGATCGCCGCTGTCGACCGCATGCGCATCGACGTCGATCGCCGGCAGGCCGGTCGGCATTTTCCCGGCGACGGCCTCCGGCGTCAGCGGACGCTGCGCCGCCTGTGCGGCCTGCGTCGCCGCGTCGGGCATGTCGCCGGCCGCCGGCGTCTTCACCGGGCTCTTCGCGATCTGTTCCCGCTGCTTTTCCGGGGTAGGGTTCGATTCCGCGTTCTGCATCGCACCTCCTTGCCCGACCCGGCGGACGCCGGCGTCACGCCGTCGTCGCCGGGCCGGAATTCGCTACAACGGTCCTTGCAAATCTTTCATGCGCATCGCCCCACACGTGCGCCGCTCGACGCACGTGCCGACGAACGCGGCACTCGGTGAGCGGACGGGCGGCACGCTGGCGCGCCGCCCGCCTGACCGCCCGTCAACCGCCGCCGCTCGCGCCGGCCGGCGCGGAAGCCGCGCCCGGCAGGGTCGTGCCGGCCGCGCCGCTGCTCGGCATGCCCGACGGTGCGGTGGAAGGCGCGGCCGACATGCCGCTCGCTGCGCTCGAATCCGAACTGGCCGCGCCGTTGTCGCCCTTCTTCTGGCAACCCGCGCCTGCCGCCAGGCCCGCGATCAGGATGCCGGCGAAGACGGCTCGCGATACGTGACGAATGGAATATCGCTGCATGACACCTCCGCTGATGTCGACGTGGATGGAACCCGATGACTCGCAATATGCGTGCCGTCGCCGCTCTCCGCGACCGCCCGCCATTGCATTCATTTTTCAAATGACGTCCACCCGAATATTTAATTTCCCATCGCGGTAGCCGCCGCCCATACTCGCGAACAAATCCGACACATAACGTCCACCGGGGCCCGGCCCGCGCTGCGTACGACAGGCGCCGGTGTCGCGCCCCGCACATGGAAGGAGACACCGGCGTGCAACTGGAAGCCATCCACCGCGCGGGCATCGGGCCCGGCGCGAACGACGCATCGCATCGAACCGACACGGCCGCGCGCGATCCCGCGCCGAGCCCGCGGCTGCATAACGCCGATCTCGCGCCGACCCAGGCCGAAGGCCGGACTTGGGGCCGCTACAGCATCTTCGCGCTATGGACCAACGACGTGCACAACATCGCGAACTACTCGTTCGCGATCGGGCTGTTCGCGCTCGGGCTGTCGGGCTGGCAGATGCTCGCGTCGCTCGCGATCGGCGCGGTGCTCGTGTACTCGTTCATGAACCTCACCGGCTACATGGGCCAGAAGACCGGCGTGCCGTTCCCGGTGATCAGCCGGATGAGCTTCGGCATCTACGGCGCGCTGCTGCCCGCGCTGATCCGCGCGGCGATCGCGATCGCATGGTTCGGTATCCAGACCTATCTCGCGTCGGTCGTGCTGCGCGTGCTGCTCACCGCGATCTGGCCGGGCCTCGCCGCGTTCGACCGGAATGCGATCTTCGGGCTGTCGTCGCTCGGCTGGATCACGTTCATCGCGATCTGGCTCGTGCAGATCGGCATCCTCACGTACGGGATGGAGATGGTTCGCAAGTACGAGGGGCTCGCCGGCCCGGTGATCCTCGTCACGACGCTGTCGCTCGCCGCATGGATGTTCAGCCGCACCGGCGGCCAGCTCGCGATGTCGATCGGCAAGCCGATGACGGGCCTGAAGATGTGGACGGAAATCTTCGCGGGCGGCGCGCTGTGGCTCGCGATCTACGGCACGCTGGTGCTCAACTTCTGCGATTTCGCCCGTTCGTCGCCGAGCGCGAAAACGGTGCGCGTCGGCAACTTCTGGGGCCTGCCGGTCAACATCCTCGTGTTCGCGACGATCAGCTTCGTGCTGGCCGGCGCGCAGTTCAAGCTGAACGGCCACATCATCCACAGCCCGACGGAAATCATCGCGACGGTGCCGAACAAGCCGTTCCTCGTGCTCGGCTGCCTCGCCTTCCTGATCGTGACGGTCGCCGTGAACATCATGGCGAACTTCGTCGCGCCGGCCTTCGTGCTGACGAGCCTCGCGCCGCACCGCCTGTCGTTCCGCCGCGCGGGCCTGATCAGCGCGACGATCGCCGTGCTGATCCTGCCGTGGAACCTGTACAACAGCCCGATCGTGATCGTCTATTTCCTGTCCGGCCTCGGCGCGCTGCTCGGCCCGCTGTACGGAATCATCACGGTCGACTACTGGCTCGTGCGCAAGCAGCGCGTGAACGTGCCCGACCTCTATACCGAAGCCCCGACCGGCGCCTACTTCTACACGCGCGGCGTGAACCGCAAGGCGCTCGCGGCACTCGTGCCGTCCGCGTTGATCTCGATCGCTCTGGCCGTCGTGCCGGCCTTCAGCGCGATGACGCCGTTCTCGTGGCTGCTCGGCGCGGCGATCGCAGGAAGCGTGTACTGGCTGACGGCCGATCGCAAGCGGCACTACGAAGCGCGTTCGGGCGAACACATCGCGGTCGCCTGCACGCAACACTGACACACACGCATACGGAGTCACCAATGAGAATCCTGGTAGTCAACGTCAACACGACCGGGTCGATCACCGACGCGATCGCCGCGCAAGCGCAGGCCGCGGCGTCGCCCGGCACGGAGATCGTCGGGCTCACGCCGCGCTTCGGCGCGGAGTCGATCGAAGGCAATTTCGAGAGCTACCTCGCGGCGATCGCCGTGATGGATCGCGTGGTGAGCTACGACGAACCGTACGACGCGGTGATCCAGGCCGGCTACGGCGAACACGGCCGCGAAGGGTTGCAGGAACTGCTGACGGTGCCCGTCGTCGACATCACCGAAGCGGCCGCGAGCGTCGCGATGCTGCTCGGCCATCGCTACTCGGTCGTCACGACGCTCGACCGCACGGTGCCGCTGATCGAGGATCGCCTGAAGCTCGCCGGGCTCGATGCGCGCTGCGCGTCGGTGCGGGCGAGCGGCCTCGCGGTGCTGGAACTCGACGAGAACCCGGCCCGCGCGATCGAATCGATCGTCGTCGAGGCGCAGCGCGCGGTGAAGGACGATCGCGCGGAAGTGATCTGCCTCGGCTGCGGCGGGATGGCCGGCCTCGACCGCCAGATCGAGGAATGCACGGGCGTGCCGGTCGTCGACGGCGTGTCGGCCGCGGTCGCGCTCGCCGAGTCGCTGGTGCGCCTGAAGCTGAAGACGTCGAAGGTCCGCACGTACGCGCCGCCGCGCCCGAAGCGGATCGTCGGCTGGCCGGGAACCTTCGCGAAATGACGGGCCGCCGGCCAGCTGCCGGGTGGCGCGCTCGCCCCGTCTCGCCGGGGCGCGTATCGGCATGCGGCGCCCGCTAGATCCGGCCGCCCCGCCCCACGACGCAGGCGACGCCGTGGGCGCGCTCGACGTGCTCGATGCGCGGCTGATGCGCATCCTGCTCGTGCTGCTGACCGAGCGTACCGTGTCGCGTGCGGCCGTGCGCCTGAACATGTCGCAGCCGGCAACGAGCGCCGCGCTCAAGCGGTTGCGCACGCTGCTCGGCGATCCGCTGCTGGTGCGCAGCCGTTACGGGATGGTGCCGACCGAGTTCGGCGCGCGATTGATCGAGCCGCTGCGCAACGCGCTGCGCGTGATCGACTTCATCCGCATCCAGCAGCCGACGTTCGACGCGCGCACGTCGGTGCGCACTTACCGGATCGGCTGCCCCGACTATCTGAACGTGCTGTTCGTGCCGAAGCTCGTCGCGCTGTTCCGCGAGCGTGCGCCGAACGCGCAACTGGTGTTCCATCCGCTCGGCGACGGGTTCGACGACGAGCGCGCGCTGGCCGACGGCGAACTCGACGTCGTGATCGACAACCGCCCCGCACGCCGGTCGCGCTTCCGGCAGGACGACCTCTTCGACGATCGCGTCGTGTGCCTGATGCGCGCGACGCATCCGCTCGCGCGGCGCGGCGCGATGACGGCCGCCGGGTTCGCCGCGGCGCCGCAGCTGTGCCCGACGCCGTCGTGGCTCGAAGCGTCCGGCGCGATCGACCGGCAGCTCGAACGCGTGGGCCTGCAGCGGCGCATCGTCGTCACGCTGCCGCACTTCGAACTCGCCGCGCATGCGCTCGTGCGCAGCGACCTGATCCTCACCACCACGTACCGGCTCGCGCGACACTACGCGAAGCTGCTGCCGCTCGCCGCGGTCGCGCTGCCGGCCGAACCGCCGGACATCGCGTACCGGATGACGTGGAACGAATCGGGCGCGTGCGCGGAAGGCGGTCGATGGCTGCGCGGACTGATCGCGGAAGCGACGCGCGCATGGCTCGACACCGACGCGAGGCTGCCTGCGATCGCGGCGATCGCCGCTTCCGGGGCCGATACGGACGCGCCGAAAACCACGCCGGCCGCCGCCGATCCGCCCGAGCCTGCCCGACGCACGCGCCGCGGACCGGCCACGCATTGTCATGCGTCGCCGCCGACGCGCGTCGCGCAGGCGGCCCGCATTCATCGCATCGCGACGAAGTCGCACTGACCGGCGCCGCACGCGCGGCCGGCATGATCCACCAGGCCGCTGCATGTCAGACCGGTCCTATTTACCCGCGCCGCGCCGACTCGTCAGAATGACGCCTTGAATACGTGCCGGCGGACGTCGCATTGCGAACGTCCGTGTCCGCTTGATCGAATCGAGGAAAATTCCCCATGAAGAACCCGCTCATCGCACTGGCCGTCCCGGTCGCGCTATTCGCGAGCGCTGGCGCATTCGCCGGCACTCAGGACTGCGCGACGCGCATCCGCGCGCTGCACACGCAGATCGACAACGCGAAACGGTTCGGCAACACGCAACAGGCGATGCGCCAGCAGGCCGCGCTTGAACGGATCCAGGCGAACTGCACGGATGGCGGCCAGCTCGCACGCGCCGAACGCAAGCTGACCGACAGGACGCGCGACCTGCGCAACGCGGAAGACGAAGTACGCCACGCACAGGCGCGCGTCCACGAAGCCGAAGCGCGCGGCGATGCAAAGAAGCTGAACAACGCGCAACGCAAGCTCGCCGACAAGCAGGCGAAGCTGCGCAACGCCACGCGTGACCTGCACGACGCGCAGGTCGATCGCGACGCGCTGAAAGCGCTGACGGATTGAAGGGTTGAAACGCCGCGGCGCGGCGCGGCGCTCGCGTGCGGGTGCGGGCGCGAGCAGCACCGACAGCGACACGATCGACCCGAACGTCGCCAGCAAGATCGGGCACGACGTCACGCGCCTCCGCGCATCGGTTGCGCAAGCAACTTGTATGCAACGACGGCCGAACCGAGCGCCAGCACGCCGCTCACCGTCAACGCATCGGCGAACCCGCTCGCGAACGCGACGGGCGCCGCCTGCGCGAGCGCGCCGGCAGCCGACGGCGGCACGCGGCCGAGCGCCTGCGCGAGGTCGCCGGCCAGCAGGCTCGACATGAACGATGCATCGGCAAACGCGCGCAGGCCGGGCGTCGCGGACAGCAGGCTGTCGAGCCGTGCATGCGTACTCGCCGCCAGCACCGCGCCGAGCACGCCGACGGCCGTCACGATCGCCGAGAAGCGCGTCGTCGTGCTGATGCCCGACGCCATGCCCGTGCGATCGGGCGGCACGCACGCCATGATCGCCTTCTGCGTATCGCCGTTCATGATGCCGGCGCCGCACCCCGTCACGAACATGCCGAGCGCGACGAGCCGGTAGTCGCCGCTGGCCGTCAGCGCCGCGGTCGCGAGGTTGCCCGCGCCGATCAGCGCGAGCCCGCCCGCCAGCACGCCGCCGGACGACACGCGCGCGGCGAGCGCCGCACCGAGCGACGGGCCGGCGATCATCGCGAACGCGAACGGCAGCATGCCGAGCCCCGCATCGACCGCCGACATCCCGAACGCGTTTTGCAGGTACAGCGGCAGGAACGTCATCATCACCTGCGCGCACGCCGCATAACCGAACATCGCGAGCACCGCACCGACGAAGCGCGGCTGGCGGAACAGCGCGAGATCGATCATCGGCCGCGCCTGCCAGCGCTCCGCGCCGACGAATGCCGCCAGCAGCGCGGCCGCGAGCGCGAGCCGGCCAAGCGTCGCGGCCGACAGCCAGCCGTGCGACGGCGCGCCGATCAGCGCCGCGATCGCACAGGCGAGCGCCGCGCCGAACAGCAGGCTGCCGACCGCGTCCACGCGTTTCGCATGCGGATCGTTCGATTCGTCGATCGCGACGCGCGCGCCGGCCGCCAGCAGCAGGCAGGCGGGCAGGTTCAGCAGGAACACCCAGCGCCATCCGATCCATTGCGTGATCGCACCGCCGACGAGCGGCGCGATCGCCGTCGCGATCCCCATGCACATGCCCCAGATCGCCCACGCACGCGCCCGTTCGCGTCCGTCCGGGAAACGGTTCGCGATCACCGCGAGCGCGGCGGTCAGCAGCAGCGCGGCGCCGCCGCCCTTCACCGCGCGCGCGGCGATCAGCCAGCCGGCCGACGGCGCGATGCCGCAGCCGAGCGACGCGACGAAGAAGAGCGCGAGCCCCGCGAAGAGCATCCGCCTGCGCCCGAAGCGGTCGGCGAGGCCGCCGGCCGGCAGCAGGCACGCGGCGAACGCGGTCATGTACGCGCTCACGACCCATTCGATATCGGCGAAGCTCGCGTGAAAGCCGCGCGCGATGCTCGGCAGCGAGACGGCCACCACGTTCGTGTCGAGCACGATCAGCGCGCAGGTCGCGGACGCGACGGCGAGCGTCGCGGCGGCAGGCAAGTTGCCGCCGGTGCGCGGGGCGGCCGCCGCGCTCGCGCGCGACGCCGGTGAAGACTGGGACATCGGCCACTCCGGAACAGGATGAACGAGCCGTATGCTAGGCTTGGCCGCTATTGCCTGTCATTGACACTTCAAGGCAGTTTCATTGACGAAAATCGCAACCATGAGCCAGCTCGAATTCCGTCACGTGCGCGCATTCCTGAGCGTCGCGCAGCATCTGCACTTCGCGCGCGCGGCCGACGCGCTCGACATGGCGCCGCCCGCGCTCACGCGGCAGATCCAGGAAGCCGAGCGCGTGCTCGGCGTGCGGCTGTTTCACCGGTCGCGCCGCGCGGTCACGCTGAGCGCGGCCGGCGAAGCCTATCTCGCGGAAGCGCGCGCCGCGTTCGACCATCTGCAGCGCGGTCGCGAACTCGCCGCGCTAGCCGAACGCGGCGAGCTCGGCCGGATCGAGATCGGCTATGTGTCGTCGGCCGTCTATTCGGGCACGCTGCAGCGCACGGTCGGTGCGTTCCGCACCGCGCATCCGCGCATCGAGCTGAACCTGCGCGAAGTGCCGATGGACGACGTCGCGAACCAGCTCGACGCGGGCCGCCTCGACCTCGCGTATGTGCGCCCGCCGTTGCCGCTGCCCGGCGGCCTGCGGATCGTCACGCTGCAGCGCGACGTGTTCGTCGCGGCCGTGCCGGCCGATTCGCGCCATGCGGCGATGGCGGCGGTGCGCGCGGCGGACCTCGCCGACGCGCACTTCGCGGTGCCCGAACAGGCGCTTGGCACGCTCGAAGTCGCGCGCCGCGGCCGCTTCGCGCCGGTCGTGGCCGCGCGGCCGGGCGGCCTGCTGGCGGTGCTCGCGTGCGTGTCGGTGAACGGCTGCGTCGCGGTGATTCCCGATGCGCTCGCCGCTTGCGTGTCGCTGCCGGGCGTCGTGTACCGGCCGATCGCCGGCAAGCCGATCATGTCGGCGCTCGCGCTTGCGCACCGGCGGTTCGAAAAGGCGCCCGCCGTGCGGGCATTCCTGCGCACGGTTGCGCCGGCCGCGTAAGGCGCTCGCGCCAGGCCCGGGCCATCGGGTCGGCGGCGGCCGCACCGGCGGTCGCCGCGCGAATATGCATTCCACGATTCGATGTTTGTCGGCCGGAAACCGATTCCGTAACCTGCCCGGCAGCCGCGCCGCCCGCGCGCGGATCACCGAGGACACGCCGCCGATGACCCACGCTTTCGCCACCGCGCGCCGCCGCACGCTGCAGCGCCTTGCCGCCCTCGCCGCCGCGCCGCTCGCGGGCGGCCTCGCACTCCCCGCCCGCGCGGCCGGCGACGCCCTGTCGGGCGTCACGCTCGTACTCGGCGACCAGGCCGGCGGCCTGCGGGCGCTGGCCGAAGCGGCGCGCGTGCTCGACGGCACGCCGTACCGGTTCCGCTGGGCCAACTTCCAGGGCGCCGCGCCGCTGTTCGAAGCGCAGCGCGCGGGCGCGATCGACCTCGCGCCGGCCGGCGACCTACCCGTCCTGACGGCCGCGCTCGGCGATCCGTCGTTGCGAATCGTCGCGACGCGCGTCGGCTCGCCGACGTCGCTCGGCATCGTCGTGCAGCCCGACTCGCCGGTGCGCACGGTGGCCGACCTGAAAGGGCAAACCGTCGTCGTGTCGTCGGCGCGCGGCAGCATCTCGCAATACCAGTTGTACGGCGCGCTGCGCGAACACGGGCTCGCGCCGCGCGACGTCGAGGTGCGCTTCGTGCTGCCGGTCGACGCGTTCGCCGCGTTCGAGGCGAAGCGGATCGGCATCTGGGCCACGTTCGATCCGTACTACGGGCATGCGGTGCGACGCGGCGCGCGCATCGTCCGCGACGGCAGCGGCATCAATTCGGGGCTCGCGTTCCTCACGTCGCCGGTCGAGACGCTCGACGATCGCGGCAAGCGCGCGGCGCTCGCGGACGTGCTCGCACGGCTTGCCCGCGCGGGCCAATGGGCGCTCGCGCACCCGGCCGACTACGCGAGCGTCTATGCGTCGTTCACGCGCCTGCCGACCGACGCGGCCACCGATATCGCGCGCCGGGCCGCGCTCGCGCAACGCAGCCTCGGCGACGCCGACATCGCCGTGCTGCAGCGCGTCGCCGATCGCGCGGCGGCGGATGCGATCCTGCCGCGTCGGGTCGACGTCGCGTCGATCGCCGTCCGGCAGGTGTCCGCCTGAGCGATGCGGCGCGAGGACGTGTTCAGCACGGCCGCGCCATGTCGAGATCCGGCACGTCGTCGCCGAACGTCGACGCGACGAGCGTGCGCATCGCGGCGAACGGCGGCCGCTCGACGATCGGGCCGCCGTCCGCCCAGGACGACGGCGCGAACGACGGCGAGACGCCGCCCCCGAACAAACCCGCACCCGCTGCCAACTGCGTGTCATTCGTGCGTAGAATGATCCGACGGCTTGCCGACCGACCCGCGGCACGCCGCCGAGGCCCTCACAAACACAACGCATGGCAAGCGCGCCGATCCGGCCCCGTCTCCGCATATCCGGCGGCGACGGAACCACGCAATGCGGCGCAGACCAGACCTCACGGGGGGACGTATGTCCAGGCACACCCTGAAGCCGTTGGTATCGCTCGTCGTGCCCTTTCACGACGAAGCGGAAGCGATCGATGCGTTCTTCGCGACCACCGTTCCGATACTGGAAGCGATCGGCACCGCGCGCTTCGAAATCGTTTGCGTGAACGACGGCAGCCGCGACGGCACGCTGGACAAGCTGATCGACATCGCGGTCGCCGATCCCCGGGTGCGCATCGTCGATCTCACGCGGCGCTTCGGCAAGGAAGCGGCGCTCACCGCCGGCATCGACGAAGCGGCCGGCGCGGCCGTGATCCTGATCGACGCCGACCTGCAGGACCCGCCCGCGCTGATCCCCGCGATGCTCGAACGCTGGCACGCCGGCGCCGAGGTCGTCGCCGCGAAGCGCACCGACCGCCGGTGCGATCCGCTGATGCAGCGCGTGGCCGCCGCGCTCTACTACCGCGTGCACAACCGGCTCTCGGAGGTCGAGATGCCGGAGAACGTCGGTGATTTCCGGCTGATGGATCGCCAGGTCGTCGACGCGCTGCGCGCGCTGCCCGAGCGGCGGCGCTTCATGAAAGGCCTGTTCGCGTGGGTCGGCTACCGTACCGAGATCATCGAATACACGCGCGCGGTGCGCAGCGGCGGCCGCTCGAAATTCTCCGGGTGGCGGCGCTGGAACTTCGCGCTCGAAGGCATCACGAGCTTCAGCACCGTGCCGTTGCGCGTGTGGACCTACATCGGCCTCGCGTTCGCCGCGCTGTCGTTCGTCTACGGCGCGTACATCGTGATGCGCACGCTGCTGTACGGCAATCCGGTGCACGGCTACGCGTCGCTGATTTCCGTCATGCTGTTCGTCGGCGGCATCCAGTTGATCGGCATCGGCGTGATCGGCGAATACGTCGGCCGGATCTATCACGAATCGAAGCAGCGCCCGGTTTATCTCGTGCGGCGCCGCTACCGGGCCCATGCGCAGGCCGGCCAGCAACCCGCGCGGCACGCCGCGCCGCCGGACGGCCCGACGCTGCTGCAGTTTCCGGTCCGGCGCGTCGCGACGGCCCGGCGCCGGCAGACGGTCGTCGCGGGCGCACACGCGCTGCGCAACCTGTCGGTCAAGTAGCGCCGCATGGATATTTCCGGCTCGTCGATACGGCGCGACGAATGCGCGGTCCGCGTGTGGCTCACACCCGCACGCATCGCGCTGTACAGCGCGGTCATGCTGGCGATCGGCATGCTGCTGGGGTCGATCCTGCTCTGGATCGGCTTTCATTCGACCGATTCGGCCACGTTCCGCCCCGGTTCGGGGTACATGGTGTTCTGGTCGGCATCCCATCTGATGCTCCACGGCTCGCCGTGGCAGGCCTACGACGTCCCCGCGTTTTCTCGCGCGCTCGCCGGACTGTTCCCGTTGGCGGGCCGCCATGCGTTCCTGCCGTGGCTGTACCCGCCGTCGTACCTGCTCGCGGTGACACCGCTCGCGCTGCTGCCCTACGCGATCAGCTATCCGCTGTTCGTCGTGCTCGGCATCGTGCTGCTCGGCCTCGCGGTGTGGCGCGTGTCGGGGCTCGGCGCGGTACCCGGTGCGACACGCATCGGCTGGCTCGCGCTGGTCGCCTGCCCGGGGGTGCTCGTCACCGCGTTGCACGGACAGAACGCGATGCTGACCGCGGCGTGCGCCGCGCTCGCCGTGTATTTCGTCGACCGGCGGCCGATGCTGGCCGGCCTGTGTATCGGACTCCTGTCGGTCAAGCCGCAGCTGGCGGTGCTGTTCCCGTTCGTGCTGATTGCCGCGCGCGCATGGCGCGCGTTCGCGTGGGCCGCCGCGTGGGCGAGCGCGATCACCGCCCTGGGGATCGCGGCGGGCGGCATGGAACCGCTCCGCCTGTTTCTGCAGAATGCCGGCGCGCTGCGTTCGCTCATCATCGAGCATGGCGTGCCGTTCTGGTTTGCGTCGCCGACGCCGTTCGCGGCGTTTCGGCTCGCCGGCCTGTCGCCCGCCCTCGCGTTCGCCGGCCAGGCCGGCGTGGCCGCGATCGCGCTCGCGGCAGCGTGCCGCGTCTGGCGTCGCAGCCGGGACGTCAGACTGCGCGGCGCGATACTGGCGATCGCGACGCTGGCCGCCAATCCCTATGCCTGGCACTACGAACTGTCGTGGCTGTGCATCCCGATCGCGTCCATGATCGCGCTCGGCGCGCAGTACGGCTGGCGACGCGGCGAGCAGGGCCTCGTCGCCGTCATGTGGGCGCTGCCGCTGTACGAGTTTCTGAATCCGTGGATGACGCTGCCGCAGATCGGGCCCGCCGTCACGTCGATCGCGCTGCTCGTGCTGCTGCAGCGCGCGCGCTCGCTCCCGCGATCCCCCGCGCGGCGATAAGCATAGTTCAAATCGTTGCTTGTCCGGCCCCCGGGCGTCATCGAGAATGACCCGACGGGCTGCGGCCCGGCCTCGTTCCCCAACGTTCCGGATCCATCGATTCATGCTCCCACTGCGCCTGCTGCGATCGCTGCTGATCGCGTCCCTCATTGCGTTGCCGGCCGCCGCCGCGCACGCGGACAAACCCGCCACCATCCGCATCGGCGTCGCCCAGCAAGGCGCCGGCGATCCACCGACGTTCGGCGGATCGAGCGCCGCCACCGTGCAGTTGCAGCAACTCGTCGAAAAGGAATTCGCCGCCGACGGCATCAAGGTGGAATGGCTGTTCTTCAAGGGCGCCGGCCCGGCCGTGAACGAGGCGATCGCCAACAAGGCGCTCGACTTCGCATACCAGGGCGACCTGCCCGCCGTACTCGCGCGCTCGAACGGGATCAAGACGCGCCTGCTGCTCGCCGCGAGCGTGCGCTCGGGTATCAAGATCGCGGTGCCGCCCGACTCCACGATCCGCTCGATCAAGGACCTGAAGGACCGCCGCGTGTCGATCTTCCGCGGCACCAACCTGCAGCTCGTCGCCGACAACGCGCTCGCGAAGAACGGCCTCGGCGAACGCGACCTGCGCGTGATCAACCTCGACGCCGCCAGCTCGCTCGCCGCGCTCGCATCGAAAGGCATCGACGCGTCGGTCGGCGATTACGGGCTCTACAAGCTGCGCGACGCGGGCCTCGCGAAGATCATCTACGAATCGCAGAACGACGGGCCGCAGCTGACGCGCCAGACCCACCTGCTCGTGCTCGACGAGTTCGACCGCGCGCATCCCGACATCGTGCAGCGCGTCGTCACCGCGTTCGTGAAGGGCGCGCAATGGTCGTCCGACGAGGCGAACCGAGATGCGCTGTTCAAGCTCTGGGCAAAGAGCGGCGTGCCGTATTCGTCATGGCAGGCCGACTATGCGAACCAGCGCCTGAAGGACCGCCTGTCCCCGCTGATCGATCCGTTCGTCGTCGCGCGCTACAAGGCCGTCGCGCAGGATGCGCTGAACCTGAAGCTGATCCGCCAGCCGGTCGACGTCGACGGCTGGTTCGAGCCGAAGTATCTCGACAATGCATTGCACACGTTGAAACTCGAACACTACTGGCCGCGCTACGACGCGGCCGGCAAGCCCCTCTCCTGACCGGACCACCCCGATGAGCGACACCGCGTTTTCCGTCCCGTCGACCGAACCGCACACGCTCGCCGTGCCGCCGCGCCGCGCGGCCCCGGTGATACGGCTCGCGTGGCAGCTCGCCCCGTGGGTGCTGCCCGCGCTGCTGTTCGCGCTGTGGAGCGTCGGCAGCGCGCGCGGCTGGATCGCGCCGCAAATCCTGCCGCCACCCGAACGCGTGATCGACACGCTGGCCGAGCTCGCGTCGAGCGGCGATCTCGTGCGCCACACGCTGATCAGCCTGCAGCGCGTGCTCGTCGGCTTCGCGGCCGGCACGCTGCTCGGTGTAGCGATCGGCGTCGCACTGGGGCTGTCGCGCACGCTGGAAGCCTACGTGCTGCCGAGCTTCAACGCGCTCGTGCAAATCCCGGTGCTCGGCTGGCTGCCGTTCCTGCTGCTGCTCGTCGGCGTCGGCGAGCCGCTGAAGTACCTGCTGATCGCGCATGCGGCGCTCGTGCCGGTCACGCTGAGCACGTTGCAGGGGTTTCGCCAGGCGCCGCCCGCGCTCGACGAAGTCGCGCGCGGGTTCGGCTACACGCGCCGGCAACGCATCGTCCACGTCGTGCTGCCGGCCGCGATCCCGACGCTCGCGACCGGCGTGCGACTGGCGTTCACGAAGTCGTGGCTCGCGCTCGTCGTGGTCGAACTCGTCGCGTCGTCCGAAGGGCTCGGCTACCTGATCGTGTACGGACGGCAACTGTTCCAGCTCGATCTCGTGATGGCGGCCGTGGTCGTGGTCGGCGCGGTCGGCCTGCTGATCAACCGGGCGCTCGACGCACTTGAAGCGCGCCTGCGCCGCGGCGTGCCGTCCGCGTTTCGCGGCTGAAGCGCCCTCGAAGGAGAATCGCCCGTGCCGCATGCCGCTACACCGTCACTCACACCGCCCACCACGGCCGCCCGCCGCCTGTGTGCGCCCGACTGGCGCGGTTTCATGCTGCCGCTCGCCGCGTTTGCGTGCTGGTGGGCCCTCGCTGCCGCGCACGTCGTGAAAAGCGGGCTGTTCGTCGGCCCCGCCGACGTGCTGCACACCGCGTGGGCGCAGGCCACGAGCGGTGCGCTCGGTCGCGCATTGTCGGCGTCGCTCGCGCGCGAAGCATGCGGGTTCGCGATCGGCGCGACGGCCGGGCTCGTGCTCGGCGCCGTGCTCGGGCTGTCGCGTGTCGCCGCGCGGATGGTCGGCCCGAGCTTCGACACGTTCAAGCAGATCTCGCTGTTCGCGTGGATTCCGCTGATTTCCGTGTGGTTCGGCCTCGGCGACGTCGCGAAGGTCGTGTTCCTGTCGCTCGCCGCGCTGCTGCCGGTCGCCGCCCATACCTGCGACGGCATTCACGCGGTGCCGCGCACGTATGTCGACGTCGCCCGCGCACTGCGCTACTCGCGGCTTCAGCTGATCCGCTACGTGATCTTCCCGGCCGCGCTGCCGTCGATCTTCACCGGCCTGTATCTCGGCCTGATCTATTCGTGGCTCGCGACGCTCGGCGCCGAGTACCTGCTCGTCGCAGGAAGCGGAATCGGCAACACGCTGATCGACGGCAGCGAGCAGTTCCGGATGGATCTCGTGCTGTTCGGGATCATCGTCGTCGGCGTGACCGGCTGGGCACTGAACGCGACCGCGCGGGCGATCGAGCGCAAGGTGCTGGCGCGGCGCGGCGACCTCGCGCGCTGAGCGCCCTTTCCTTCCCCGTTCCTTCCGTTTCGCCCCTTCTTCGTACCGCCATGACGACTCTCACCTCCGATTCGCTCGACATCCTCCATGTCGGCAAGCACTACGCGCAACGCGGCGCGGCGCTCGCGGTGCTCGACGACGTATCGCTGCACGTGCGCGCCGGCGAATTCGTCACGATCGTCGGCGCCAGCGGCTGCGGCAAGTCGACGCTGCTGCGGCTCGTCGCCGGGCTCGACACCGATTACACCGGCGAAATCCGCGCTGGCGGCGAACGCGTGCGCGACACGTCGCTGCAGCGCGGCATCGTGTTCCAGGATCACCGGCTGTTCCCGTGGCTGACCGTCGAACAGAACATCGGCGCCGCGCTGCGCAACGCGCCGCTGGACGCCGCCGCGAAACGGCGCGCGATCGCGGAACACATCGCGCTCGTCGGGCTGAACGGCTTCGAGCACGCGTTTCCGAACCAGTTGTCGGGCGGGATGGCGCAGCGCGTCGCGATCGCGCGCGGTCTCGTGAACCGCCCGCGCGTGCTGCTGCTCGACGAGCCGTTCGGCGCGCTCGACGCGCAGACCCGCGCGAAGATGCAGAACGAACTGCTGCGCATCTGGGAACAGGAGCGCATCACGATGCTCCTGGTCACACACGACGTCGACGAAGCCGTCTATCTCGGCGACCGCGTCGTCACGATGGCGCCGCGACCGGGCCGCATCGCGCGCATCGTCGACGTCGCGCTGCCGCGGCCGCGCCGGCGCGATTCGCCGGCATTCGCGCGCTTGCGCGACACGGTGCTCGCCGATTTCGACGATAGCGAACCGCCGGACGACGACGGTTCGGGCAGCCAGCGCATCGACGCGGCGCGCCCGCACCGGATCGGCGAATGGCGGCTCGCGTGGTAAGCGCATGCCATCCCGAATCGCTCAGCATCACGACACATATCGTTCATCGCAGCGCGCACGCTAAGGTTGTGACGATTCATCGGTTCCGGTTCCGCGCGGCGCCTGCTTGAATGGAGACTCGACCGACCCGACTCCCAGGAGACTCCCGATGTCCGATGTCCAGCATGCCGCTCACTCGTCTTCGCCTGCTTCGCACGCCGCGCCGCGCACGGCCGCCGTCCCGCTTCAGCTTCGCCAGGTCGCCGGCCGGATCGGTGCCGAGATTGCCGGCGTGCGGCTGTCGGCCACGCTCGACGACGCGACGTTCGACGCGATCAACGCCGCGCTGCTGCGCCACAAGGTGCTGTTCTTCCGCGGCCAGCACCATCTCGACGACACCGCGCAGGAAGCGTTCGCCCGCCGCTTCGGCGACACGGTCGCGCACCCGACCGTGCCGTCCGTCGACGGCAGCGCGGCGCTGCTCGAACTCGATTCCGCGCACGGCGCACGCGCCAATTCGTGGCACACCGACGTGACCTTCGTCGATGCGTACCCGAAGATCTCGATCCTGCGCGCGGTCGTGATCCCGCCGTTCGGCGGCGACACCGTATGGGCCAACACGGCCGCCGCGTACGCGCATCTGCCCGATTCGCTGCGCGCGCTCGCCGACACGCTGTGGGCGCTGCACACGAACGCGTACGACTATGCGTCGACGCACGTGCACGCCGACGATGCGCAACTGAAGCGCTACCGCGAAGTGTTCACGTCGACCGTCTACGAAACCGAGCACCCGGTCGTGCGCGTGCATCCGGAAACCGGCGAACGCACGCTCGTGCTCGGGCACTTCGTGCAGCGGCTCAAGGGGCTGTCGGCGCAGGATTCCGCGCATCTGCTGCAGGTGTTCCACGAGCACGTGACGCGCCTCGAGAACACCGTGCGCTGGAACTGGCAGGAGGGCGACGTTGCGATCTGGGACAACCGCGCGACGCAGCACTACGCGATCAACGACTACGGCGATGCGCGCCGCGTCGTGCGCCGCGCGACCGTTCACGGCGACGTGCCGGTCGGCGTCGACGGCCGCCAGAGCGTCCTGCTGAAAGGGCCGGGCGCCACGCTGCAATAACGTCCGCTTATCCACGTCACGCGGCGGCGCTTTTCCGCGCGCCGCCGCGCTCCTTGCTGGAGGACACCCGCCATGAGGCTCGCACCACCGGACCGACACTTGCACGCGCAACGATGTCGTCCGTCTTCCCCGTTCACTTCCGCCAGGAGCGTCGCATGAGCGCCCTACTCGAACCCGCCGCCCACCCGGTCGACGTGATTCCGCTGTCCGCCCATATCGGCGCGGAAATCCGCGGCGTCGACCTCACGCAACCGTTGACCACGCCGCAGATCGCGGCGATCCGCGCCGCGCTGCTGAAATGGCGGGTGATCTTCTTCCGCGAACAATTCCTCACGCACGACCAGCATGTCGCGTTCTCCGCGCAGTTCGGCGAGCCGACGGTCGGCCACCCGGTGTTCGGGCACGTCGACGGCCATCCGGCCGTCTATTCGATCGCGAAGCATCGCAAGGCGACGCGCTTCGAAGGCGAGCCGGTGCGCCGGCCCTGGACCGGCTGGCACACCGACGTGACGGCAGCCGTGAACCCGCCGTGGGCATCGATCCTGCGCGGCGTGACGATCCCGCCGTACGGCGGCGACACGCACTGGACGAATCTCGTGCGCGCGTACGAAACGCTGTCCGCGCCGCTGCGTGGCTTCGTCGACACGCTGCGCGGCATCCATCGCTTCACGCCGCCGCCCGGCGCGCGCGCGACCGGCGCCTTCGACGACGCGGTCGAGCGCCGCCCGCTCGTGACCGAACATCCGCTCGTGCGCGTGCATCCGGAGACCGGCGAACGCGCGCTGTACGTGAGCCCGAGCTTCCTGAAATCGATCGTCGGGCTGACGCCGCGCGAGAGCCAGGCGCTGCTCGAACTGCTGTGGGAGCACGTGACGCGGCCGGAATTCACGATCCGCTTCAAGTGGGAGCCGCGCAGCATCGCGTTCTGGGACAACCGGGCGACCGCGCATCTCGCGCCCGTCGACATCTTCGATCTCGACTTCGACCGCCAGCTGTATCGCACGACGCTCATCGGCGACGTGCCGGTCGGCCCCGACGGCCGCCCGTCGGTCGCGCTCGAAGGCACGCCGGTCGAAACCGCGGCCGCCGTCGCACTCAACTGATGCGGCAAATGCCGGCGCGTACGAACGCGCCGGCCCCCGCTTACATCAATCGAGCCACACGCCGTCGAACCGGTGCCCGCCGAGCGGCGAGAACGTCAGCCCGTGCACGCGCCTGGAGATCGGCAGCGACACGATCGACGTCGCGATCGGCGTGAACGGCACCTGATCCTTGAATACCACCTGCGCCTGCTCGTACAGCGCCGTGCGCTTCGCGACGTCCCCATTCGAGCGCGCGGCCGTCACGAGTTGCTCGAAGTCCTTGTTGCACCACTTCGCGAGATTGCTGCCGTGCACCGCGTCGCAGCCGAGCAGCGTGCCGAGCCAGTTGTCGGGGTCGCCGTTGTCGCCCGACCAGCCGTACAGGATCGCGTCGTGCTGGCCGTCGTGCTTCGCGCGGCGGTTGTATTCGCCCCATTCGTAGCTGACGATCTTCGCGCGCACGCCGATCTTCGCCCAGTCCTGCTGGATCAGTTGCGCCATCAGCTGCGCGTTCGGGTTGTACGGGCGCTGCACGGGCATCGCCCACAGCGTCAGGTCGAAGCCGTTCGGGAAGCCGGCCTGCGCGAGCAGCGCCTTCGCGGCGGCCGGATCGCGCGGCGCATCCTTCAGGCGCGGGTTGTACGACCATTGCGCGGGCGGCATCGGGTTCGTCGCGATCGTCGCGTCGCCGTTGAACACGGTCTTGATGATCGCCGTCTTGTCGATCGCGATGTCGAGCGCGCGCCGCACGTCGACGCGATCGAGCGGCGGATGCTGCGTGTTGTACGCGACGAAGCCGACGTTGAAGCCCGTCCCCGAAAACAGCGTCAGCTTCGGGTCGCGCCGCACGGTCTCGAGATCGGCCGGCCGCGGAAACGCCGACACCTGGCACTCGCCGGCCACGAGCTTCTGCAAGCGCGCGGCCGGATCGGGCGTGATCGCGAACACGAGGCGCGAGAGCTTCACGTCGTCGGGCTTCCAGTAGTCGGGATTCGCGTCGTAGCGGATCAGCGCGTCCTTCTGGTACGTACGCAGCACGAACGGCCCCGTGCCGACCGGGAACTGGTTGATGTCCGACTCGCGATGGCGCGCGGCGAGCTGGCCCGCATATTCGGCCGACAGCACCGACGCGAACGCCATCGCGAGATTGCGCACGAACACGACGTCGGGCGACCTCAGCACGAAGCGCACCGTGTAGTCGTCGACCTTCTCGATGCGCTCGACGTTGTAGTCGAAGCCGAGATCGCTGAAATACGGGAAGCTGACCGGATAGGCCTTGCGGAACGGGTCGTCCGGGTCGAGCATCCGGCGGAACGTGAACACGACGTCGTCGGCCTGGAACGGCCGCGTCGGCGTGAACCACGCGGTGGTCTGGAATTTCACGCCGCGCCGCAGATGGAACGTGATCGTGCGCTGGTCGGGCGACACGTCCCAGCTCGTCGCAAGCGCCGGTTCGAGATCGAGCGTGCCGCGCTTGAACTGCACGAGCCCGTTGTAGACCGGGTACGTGCTCGCATCGAAATCGGTGCTCGTCGTGTGCTGGCCGGGATCGAAGCCGGCCGGGCTGCCTTCGGTGCAGTACACGAGCGTCTTGCCCGCGGGCGCCGCGAGTGCGTGCGTCGCGGCGCCGGCCAGCAGCAGCGACGCGGCGATGCAGCGGAGCGCGGCAGCGGCAGGCGATACGCCGCTCGAACGGCGCGCGGCTGACGAAACGAAAGGATTCTTCATGGTGGCAAAGGGAAGAAAGAGGTGTCATGCGAATGACGACCGTCGATCTTCGCGCGCCGCCCGCCGATCGCTTACCAATTAATTCCGCGTTGCTTATCGTCGCGGATGCATCCCGCTGCCGCTGCATCGGAACGTCCATGCGAGCGCCGCAGACAGGTTCGCGAACGCCGCCCGCTCGGCGTCATGACGCAGCGCCATGCGCTCACGGCGGCGGACGTCCCTTCCGGCCCCCTGCAACTTCCGCCGAATGGGTGCATCGTATCGGTTGGCCAACGCCGGCACCGGTGCGCGGGAATCCGCCGGCGCACGCGTGCCGGCACCGCGCACCCGCGGGTGCGCGCCGTTCCTGGAGGACCCCGATGTCGATCAACCCCGATACGCCCTCTCGTCCCGTGAAGTCGCCGGGCCCCGATCACCCGATCCTGATCGAACCGCACTCGTCGCGCGTGGTCGTGAAAGTCGCCGGCAAGGTCGTCGCCGATACGCGCCATGCGCTGGTGCTGCGCGAGGCCAGCTATCCGGCGGTGCTGTACATTCCGCGCGAGGATGCCGACATGTCGCTGCTCCAACGCACCGACCACGCGACCTACTGCCCGTACAAGGGCGATTGCGCGTACTACTCGATTCCAGCCGGCGGCGAACGCGCGACCAACGCGGTCTGGACGTACGAGCATCCGAATCCGGCCGTCGAGTCGATTCGCGGGCATCTCGCGTTCTATCCCGACCGCGTCGATTCGATCGAGGAAAGCCTGCTCGTCTCCGAGTGAGCCCGGCGACGCGCTGCCGCGTCACCGTTCACGTATCGTCCGGCCGCTGATTTGCATATGCGGATTCATTGGTTGGCCGCCGTCCCGCCGGGCCGTATCGTCTCGACACCGGCGCGGGCCGGCCCGTTGCGCGCGTCGCCCGCATCCGGCCCGGTCCTGCGCCGGCCGCGCCGCCTTCGCGCGCGCCCCGTGAACCCGCCAGCAGGACGCCTTAGGGCGTGTTCACGCTAATAACGGGTTTGCGAACGTGCCTTTCCGCCCGCAGTGCAAGGAGTAAGGAGCGCCGTTTGGCCGTGCCAAACAAGCGACGCACGACGCCGCAATGTGGGCGGAAAGGCACGTTCCCCTGTTTGGAAAAATTCATTCGCGGGGCTGGCCCCCAGAAGGGCCGATCGCCGCGTCATGCTCCTCGCGAATACGTCGAGTATTCGCTTCGTCGCAATCCTTGCGCTCGGCCCTTCTGGGGGCCAGCGCAAACCCGTTATTAGCGTGAACACGCCCTAATGAACGACACACCGCACGCAGACCTTGAAACGACCCCGGCGAACCCGCGCCGCCGCCGGTGGCTGCACGGCGCGGCCGCCGGGCTGGCCGGGCTCGCGCTCGGGCCGCTCGCGGCCGTGCCCGCCCGCGCCGCCGACAGCGGCACGCGGCTGCGCGTCGGCTTCCAGAAATACGGCAACTTCGTCGTGCTCAAGGCGCGCGGCACGCTCGAGAAGCGTCTCGCGAGCCGGGGCGTCACCGTGCAATGGCTCGAATTCCCGGCCGGCCCGCAACTGCTCGAAGGGCTGAACGCCGGCGCGATCGACGTCGGCACGGTCGGCGAAACGCCGCCGATCTTCGCGCAGGCCGCCGGCGTCGATTTCGTCTACATCGGCAACGAGCCGCCCGCGCCGCAGGGCGAGGCGATCGTCGTGCTGCCCGATTCGCCGATCCGCACCGTCGCGCAACTGCGCGGCAAGAAGGTCGCGTTCAACAAGGGTTCGAACGTCCACTACCTGCTGGTGAAAGCGCTCGAGCACGCGGGCCTTACGTATGCCGACATCCAGCCGATCTACCTGACGCCCGCCGACGCGCGCGCCGCGTTCGTGCAGCGCAGCGTCGATGCGTGGGTGATCTGGGATCCGTACCTGGCCGCCGCCGAACGGCAGCTCGGCGCGCGCGTGGTCGCGAACGGCGACGGGCTCGTGCGCAACACGCAGTACTACCTCGCGGCGCGCCAGTACGCGGCCGCGCATCCGCAGGTGCTGCGCGCGCTGCTCGACGAAGTCGACGCGGTCGATCGCTGGGCGCGCGATCACGTGCCCGAGGTCGCCGCGCAACTGTCGCCGCTCGTCGGCCTCGACGCGCCGACGCTCGAAGTCGCGCTCAAGCGCGCCGGCTACGGCGTGCAGCCGATCGGCGATGCGACGCTCGCGTACCAGCAAGGCATCGCCGACGCGTTCAGTACGCTGAAGCTGATTCCGGGCAAGCTGTCGGTCGCCAGCGCGCGCTGACGCGTCACGGCGCAGCCGCCCCGCCGATGCGCCGCCATTCGTCGTAATCGGTGACGAGGCCCGCATCGTCGATCGCGATATCGGCCGCATACGTGCCGCTCTCGTAGCGGTACACGTTGGGCGCCGTGCGCGTATAGCGCTGCTCGCCGCGCACGATGACGATATCCGGAAAACGCAGCCACGCGGTGCGAATCTCGGCCGACTCGCCGACGGCGAGCGCCAGCCGGCGGATCGGCAGCGTATTGGTCGACGGACTGAAGCCGAGATCGATGTCGGTCGCGCCCGCGAGCGCCGGCGCATCGACGCCGTCGATCGTCCACTGCCCTGCATTGCATGCGATGTCCCATTGCCTTGGCGGCGCCGTGCCGGTCCAATGCGTCACGCGCGCCGAGCGCGTGAGCCAGTCGGCGCCGCACGCGATCGCGTAGTCGATACGAAACGGCGTGCCGCCGATCGCCCCCGCCACCGCACCCGCCAGCGCGATGCCCGTTCGCGACTCGTCGAGCCGGCACCATTCGGCCGCCTGCCACGTCTGCACGTTCTGCCATGCGACGCAATGCGTCCGTCGCACTTCACTCCGTTGCGTCATGTCGCGTCTCCTGTCGGCCGTGCGAAAGAATGCCGATTTTCGCTCACGGTGCCGACGAACGCACGCGGCTTCGGCAGCATCGTGAGCGCGCCGGCCGATCATCAGTATCGGCCCGACGCGCACCATCGCGTCGACGCCGCTTTGGTACCATCCGTCGATCGGTAAAAATCGAACGGAAGACACGAGGCGCGACTTCATGGATCTGTTGGCGACGATGCGCATCTACGTGAGAGTCGTGGAGCGCGGCACGATGTCCGGCGCGGCGCGGGATCTCGACATGGGCCAACCGGCCGTCAGCGAACGCATCGAGAAACTCGAAAGGCATCTCGGCACGCGGCTGCTGATGCGCAGTGCGCGCACGCTCGCGTGCACGGAGGAAGGCCGCCTCTTCTACGAACGCAGCAAGGCGCTGCTCGAAGCGGCCGAACTGGCCGTGGCGTCGGTGTCGAGGACGGAGAACGCGCTCGACGGCACGATCCGGCTCGCGGCGCCGCAGTGTTTCGGCGAGGTCGTGCTGCCGGCCGTACTGATGCAGATCCGCACCGCGTATCCGAAGCTGCACATCGACCTGGTGCTGAACGACGAGATCGTCGATCCGGTTACCGAGGGCGTCGACATTTCGATCCGGGTCGGCCAGCTTCGCGACGGCGGCTTCGTCGCATACGCGCTCGGCGCGGTCGGCCGCGTGCTCGTCGCCGCGCCGTCGTATCTCGAGCGGCACGGCCCGCTCGACACGAAGGCCGATCTCGCGAACCATCCGTTCATCCGCGTGAAAGGCGTATTCGCGAACGAACAGGTGCCGCTGCAGCGCGACGGCGGTGCGGTCGAATACGCGCGCATCCGCACGGTCATGACCGCGAGCCACTGGCGCCCGATGTTCGACACGATCGCGGCGGGCGGCGGCATCGGCGTGGTCCAGCATCCGGCTTGCGCCGACGCGCTCGCGCACGGCCGGCTCGTCCGCCTGCTGCCGCACTACGACGTCCCCGACTTCGCGCTCAACGTGCTGGTACACGCGCAGCGGCCGTTGCCGCCGCGCGTGCGCGCCGTCGTCGATCTGCTGAAACGCGCCCTGCCGCCGCTGCTGGCGCAACGTCCGCGCTAGCAGGTCACGTCTGCAGCGATTTCCCCGGCTCCTTCACGTGCGCGTCGACCTCCATCTGGTAGAAGCGCGCGCTGACGAAGCCGAACAGCGTCCAGCCGAGGAACACGCACAGGCCGCCGAGCATCAGCGCCTGCTCGCCCGAGCTGTAGAGCGCGTAGAAGCTGTACGCGGTCGCGACCATCGCGACCACGTTCGTCACCAGCGCCTTGCCCGGCGACACCTTCGCGACCTTCTGGATCGTGATCAGCGCGGCCATCGACATCACGTAAGGCACGAGGTTGGTGACGACCGCGAGATCGACGATCTTCTGGAACTGGCTGCTCAGTTCCGGGCTGATCGTCATCAGCGCCAGCGCGACCTGCGCGACCAGCAGGATCACCATGCCGACGATCGGCGTGCCCGTGCGCGTCGCGCGGGCGAACACCGGCAGGAAGTAGCCGACGTCCGCCGAGCTCTTGAACACCTGCGCCACCGTGAACTGCCAGCCGAGCAGCGAGCCGATGCACGCGATCACCATCAGCGCGGTGACGATCGTGCCGACGGTCGGCGTGAACATCGTCGCGAACGCGAGGCCGAATGGCGCATTCGACTTCGCGAGGATCGCGTTGGGCACGATCCCGGCGATCACGTTGGTCGACACGATATAGAAGATCGCCGACGCGATCGTGCCGCCGAGCACGGCGATCGGCACGTTGCGCTCGGGATTCTCGACGGCATCCGCGTTCGCGCACGCCGATTCGAGCCCGAGGAACGCCCACAGCGTCACCGCGATCGAGCCGCCGACGGCCGGCCCGAACGGCATGTCGTGCGGATTCCACGCGGCACCCCAGGTCGCGCCGCTGAACCAGAACCAGCCGATCAGCGACACGACGACGACCGGAATGATCACGCCCCACACCGTCACCGCGCCGATCCGGCCGGTGATGCGCGAGCCGCCGAAGTTCGCGACCGTCGTCAGCACGAGCAGGAAGATCGTCCACAGGCCCGTCTGCAGCGGCGACAGCGTCGCGTCGAACAGCACGGTGCCGTAGCCGACCGCCGTGACGCCGATCGCGACGTTGGCGATCACGAGCGACAGCCCGTACGTGTAGTTCGCCATGTAGTTGCCGGCCTTGCCGAACGCGTATTCCGCGTAGCCGCCCATCCCGCCCGGCTTGCGGCTCAGCATCCCGCAGCGCGCGAACGCATAGGCCAGCGCGAGCGAGCCGCCGGCCGTGACGATCCACGACAGCAACGAGATCGTGCCGACCTGCGCGAGCTTCGCCGGCAGCAGGATGATGCCGGAGCCCATCATGTTGACCGCGGTGAGAATGGTGAGCTGCCAGACGTTCATCCGGTTCTTCGGTGCGGCCGCCGGGGCCGCGTCGGCCAGGTGCGCTGCGTTGTCCATGGTGTTCGATCCTTCGATGTGAGGCCGCCGCGCGGCCGGTCGCCCGTTCGCCGGGTCAGGCTTCGGGGCTTCAGGCCGTCAGGCAGTACACGCGGTACGTGCCGTCCTCGACTTCCACGCCGTGCGTGTCGTGCGCGAAGCCCGGAAAACGCCGGTCGTACGCTTCGAGCGCCTTCAGGTAGCCGAGCACCGGGCCGCCGGCCGGCCCCGCGTTCTCGCCCGGCATCAACAGCGGAATGCCCGGCGGATACGGCACGACGCCGGTGGCCACCGTGCGCCCGGCCAGCTCGTCGAGCGTCACCTGCTCGACGCGGCCCTGCACGAGATGCTCGTACGCGCGCACCGGGCTCATTTCCGGCTTCGGCAGGATCGAGAACGCCTCCGACATCAGGCGCGTCGTGCCGAGCTGCTCCATCGCCGCGAACATCGTGTCGGCCAGATCCTTCAGCCCCATGCCCGCATAGCGCGACCCATGCTCGTTCGCGAGCGACGGAATCGCCATGTCGAGCGGCAGGTTCGCGTCGTAGTCGCGCTTGAAATCGCACAGCGCGCTGACGAGCGAGCCCCACTTGCCCTTCG
This sequence comes from Burkholderia sp. AU17457, assembly GCF_002223255.1. NCBI lineage: Bacteria > Pseudomonadati > Pseudomonadota > Betaproteobacteria > Burkholderiales > Burkholderiaceae > Burkholderia > Burkholderia sp. AU17457. Next base: position 724,266 of record NZ_NKFB01000005.1, on the reverse strand, counting down.
TGATGCCGATCGAGAACAGGAACAGGATCGTGAAATCGGTCGTCTTCTCGACGACGATCCCGCGCGCATCGAGATACGCGGTGACGACGCTCGCCGGGATGCCGACCGGCATCAGGCCGCCGGCCGGCGCCACGCCCGGCGTGACGATCGACACCTTGATCGGGTCGAGCATGCAGTAGCCGTCCTCGATATTGCCGAAGCCGTGCCATTGCGCGCCGGGGCGCAGCACCCAGCACGCCGGGTCGCTCGCGAGCAGCTCGGGCGGCGCCTCGTGGAACGGCAGCGTGCGGCCCGTGCGCGCCTCGAGCACGGTGTCGGGCTGCCAGCACTCGAAGAACCAGTCGCCCTTCGCGCCGAATTCGCCGTTCATCCGCGCGATCATCTGCCGGAACGCGACGGCCTCCTCGATCGATTCGCGCGTCAGCGCGGCGCCGCCGGGGCCGTCCATCATCGCGGCCGCGACGTCGTTCGACGCGATGATCGCGTAGTTCGGCGACGTCGACGCGTGCATCATGAACGTTTCGTTGAACTGACCATGCGGAATCGGGCTGCGGCCGTCGCGCACGTGGATGTACGACGCCTGCGACAGCGCGGTCAGCAGCTTGTGCGTCGACTGCGTCGCGAATACCGTCGGCCGGTCCTTGTGGTGGTCGCGCGGGTCGCCGTGCATCGCATGGCGGTCGCGGTAGATCGGATTGAAACGCGCGTAGCCGTACCACGCTTCGTCGAAATGCAGCCGGTCGACGCTCGCGCCGAGCAGCTCCTCGACGCGCGTCACGTTGTAGCAAAGGCCGTCGTACGTCGAGTTGGTCACGATCGCATGCTTCGGCTGGCGGTCCGCCAGCCCCGCCGCGAGCGGATTCGATGCGATCGCCTCGCGGATCGCCGCTTGCGTGAGGCGCTCCGATGCGATCGGCCCGATGATCCCGTAGCGGTTGCGCGTCGGCACGAGGTAAGTCGGAATGGCGCCCGACATCGTCATCGCATGCTCCGCCGACTTGTGGCAGTTGCGGTCGCACAGCGCGATCTGGTCGCGGCTCACGCTCGCCATCAGGATGATGCGGTTCGACGTCGACGAGCCGTTCGTCACGTGATACGTACGATGCGCGCCGAACACGCGCGCCGCATAGCGTTCGCTTTCGCCGATCGGGCCCGAGTGATCGAGCAGCGAGCCGAGTTCGCCCACCGAGATCGACAGGTCCGAGCGGAACAGCGATTCGCCGAAGTATTCGAAGAACGCGCGGCCGACCGGCGATTTCAGGAAGCCGGTGCCGCCCGTGTGGCCGGGCGTATGCCACGAGTATTCGTAGACGCGCGAGAACTTCGCGAGCGCGCCGAACATCGGCGGCAGCACGGTCGAGCGATAGCGTTCGATCGCCGCGTGGATGCGCCCGCCGATGAAGTCGGCCGTATCCTCGAGCAGCCACACGAAATCGTCGACCTTGCCCATCACCGCGGCCGGCACCGTCGACGCGACGCTGCGATCGGCCAGCAGGAAGATCGGCACGCTGCCGTTGCGTTGACGGATCGCATCGACCACCGCCTCCGACGGCCCGTGGCCGTCCACACCGAGATCCCAGTCGAGCAGCACGCACTGGATCGACGGATCGGAGCGGATCAGCACGATGGCATCGTCGGCGGACGTCGCCGTCAACACGTCGATACCGCGTTGCGCGAGCTCCGTGCTCAGCGTGCGGACCGCACGCCCGGTTGCCGTTTCCTGCGCGATCTCGTCGTCGACCAGTAGCGCGCGCATGCCGAGGCGACGAATGCCGCCGGCGGAAGTGTTCATGTTCTTGCCCTCGCTGTTGCGTTGCTTCGATTGGTATCGTTCGTCTCACGAGCACGCGGACGGCAGGTCACGGGCAGCGGCATGAGACGCTCGCCATTCCGGCTTGATTCGCCATCCAGTTCGGAGCCGACTATGCCATGAACGCCTTTCGATGAAAAGCCGACGATTCGGTGAAACCATCGGCGCATTTCCAATAGGATTTCAACATTGGATCATTTTTATATGCGCCGCAGCACGCCAATTCCCGATCAATTGATCAGGCTCATCCGCCAATGACATTGACGATGCCGGTCGATTGAATTCGCGTGCCTTTGTTGCTACGATCGGCTGCGCCGGGCACTGTCCGATCACGGCCGTGCCGCGCTGCTCAACGCTTCTCGGTGCAGTCCGCATTCGGCGTTCGGCATTCGCGGGAGCATTTCAATCGGCTGCAGCGCGTGTCGTAATCGACGTGACGCGCCGGCGCGAATGCGGCTCCCGTTTCAGGTCATTTACCGGAGAGTTCGCGTGAGCCTGTTGAAAATCGCAGTCGAGCCGGCGCTGATCGGCGCCTTTCTCACCACGCACGAACAGGTCGACGTATTTCAGACCGATTTCACGAATATCGCGGCCATCGTCGTCGGCATCGATGCCGCGGAGAAGGTGCTGAAAACCGTCGAGAGAACCGGCTTCGCGATTCCGTTCTTCGTCGCGGTCGAACCCGACCAGGAAGTGCCGCCGTCGGTCCTGCCGAGCGCGAGCGGCGTGATCCCGCTCCGGCAAGGCGGCCGCCATTACCACGGCCGGCAGATTTCCGCCGCGGCCGACATCTACAGCGAGAACCTGCTGCCGCCGTTCTTCAAGGTCATGCGCGACTACGTGCAGCGCGGCTACGTCGAATTCGACTGCCCGGGCCACCAGGGCGGCCAGTTCTTCTCGAACCATCCGCTCGGCCGGATGTTCTTCGATTTCTTCGGCGAGACGCTGTTTCGCTCGGATCTCTGCAACGCGGACGTCCGGCTCGGCGATCTGCTGATTCACGAAGGGCCCGCGCTGGAAGCGCAGCGCAACGCCGCGCGCATCTACAACGCGGATAAAACCTGGTTCGTGCTGAACGGCACGTCGACGTCGAACAAGGTCGTCACGAGCGCGCTGCTCGCGCCCGACGATCTCGTGCTGTTCGACCGCAACAATCACAAGTCGGTGCACCTCGGCGCGCTCGTGCTGTCCGGCGCGCGGCCGGTCTACCTCGAAACCGCGCGCAACGCGTGGGGCCTCATCGGCGGCGTCGACAGCGCGGCGCTCGGCGAAGCGCGCATTCGCGACGCGATCCGCGACGTCGCACCCGAGCGCGCCGACCTGCCGCGCCCGTTCCGGCTCGCGGTGATCCAGCTCGGCACCTACGACGGCACGATCTACAACGCGCGCGAAATCGTCGACCGGATCGGGCATCTGTGCGACTACATCCTGTTCGATTCGGCGTGGGTCGGCTACGAACAGTTCATCCCGATGATGCAGGACTGCTCGCCGCTGATGCTGACGCTCGGGCCCGACGATCCCGGCATCTTCGTCACGCAGTCGGTGCACAAGCAGCAGGCCGGCTTCTCGCAGACATCGCAGATCCACAAGAAGGACAGCCACATCGAAGGGCAGAAGCGCTTCTGCGATCACCGGCGCTTCAACAACGCATACATGATCCACGCGTCGACGAGCCCGTTCTACCCGATGTTCGCGGCGCTCGACGTCAATGCACAGATGCATGCGGGCCCGGCCGGCAGGCGCCTGTGGCGCGACTGCGTCGCACACGGCGTCGATGCGCGCAAGCTGCTGCTGAAAACGTGCCGCCAGATTCGCCCGTTCGTTCCGCAGCAGATCGACGGCCGCCCGTGGGCCGACTACCCGACCGAGCAGATCGTCGACGACCTGCGCTTCTTCCGCTTCCACCCGGCCGACAGGTGGCACGGCTTCGACGGCTATGCGGACGACCAGTATTTCGTCGATCCGTGCAAGCTGCTGCTGACCACGCCCGGCATCGATCGCGATACGCACGAATACGCGCCGTTCGGCGCGCCGGCGCCGATCCTCGCGCGCTACCTGCGCGAGCACGGCGTCGTGCCCGAGAAAGCCGACCTGTATACGATCCTGTTCCTGCTCACGCCGTCGGAAAGTTCCGGCAAGCTGCAGCATCTGGTCGCGCACCTCGCGCAGTTCGAACGTCATCTCGATCAGGACACGCCGCTGCGCGAAGCGATTCCGTCGTTGTGCGACGCCTATCCGGAGCTGTACGGCACGATGCGCCTTCGGCAGCTGTGCCAGCGCATGCACGATTTCTACCGCGGCCACGACATGAAGCATCTGCAGAAACAGATGTTCCGGCGCGCGCAGTTCCCGAAGCAGGCGATGCTGCCGCAGGCCGCGAATACCGAGCTGATCCGCAACAACGTCGAGCTCGTCACGCTCGACCGCATCGAAGGCCGGATCGCGACCGAAGGCGCGCTGCCCTATCCGCCCGGCATCTTCTGCGTGGTGCCCGGCGAAGCGTGGGGCGGCCCTGCACTCGACTACTTCCGTGCGCTCGAAGCCGGGATCAACGCGCTGCCGGGCTTCGAGCCGGAAATCCAGGGTGTGTACCTGCAGACGAAGCCGGACGGCACGAAGCAGGCGTCGGCATACGTGGTCGCAGCCGGCGCCGACGCGTCGCGGGCCTGATCGCGATCCGCCGTGCCCGACCCGCGCGGCGCTGGCGCGCCGCGTGTATCATCGCCGCCATCATGCCCATCCGACCGCTTCGTCCGCTCCTGATCGCCCCGGCGCTCGCCGTCTCCATCGCCGCGCATGCGCAGCAGGTCGGCGTGGTCGCCGACGGCGTCTACTACACGCCGAATACGCATCTCGCGGCAGGCACGTCGCTGCAAGTGCTGCCCGACGACGACCAAGGCGTCGCGCGCTGCTGCGCGATAATCACCGGCCCCGCCGGCAAGCCCGGCAACCAGATTCTCGACAGCCTGCACGACGACCGCGCGATCGCCGCGTACGCCCTGTCGCTGCCGAAGTCGGTGCCGGCGGACACGCGCGGCTTCGGCGTCGTCGGCACCGCGCATTTCGTGCGCCAGGGCGCACACCCGGAAGCCGTGCTCGACGGCGGCTTGCCACTCGCATTCTCGACCTGCACGTCGGCGGAGGGCACGCATTACCTCGGGCGCAAGGTCGGCGCCAACAAGTTGCTCGTGCACCTGTATCAGTACTTCGACGGCGAATTCGAGCCGACCTGCAAGGATCGCGACCTGAAATGAATGAACCCGGCCGGCGGGCAGCATCGTGCCCGCCGTGTCACCACGCCTGCCGGTAGATCTCCAGCGCGTCGGCCTCGGTCACCTCGCGCGGATTGTTCACGAGCAGACGCGTCTGCAGCATCGCGTCCGACGCCATCCTCGGCAGGTCATCCTCGCCGATACCGACCTCGCGCAGCGTGCGCGGAATCCCCGTCGCGACGATCAGCCGGTCGATCTCGGCGATCAGCGCGTGCGTTTTCGCTTCGTCGCTGCCCGTGGCCGACGGCGCGACGATGGCCGCCAGTTCCGCATACAGCGGCGCGGCGGCCCGCGCATTGAAGCGCAGCACGTGCGGCAGCACCAGCGCATTCGACAACCCGTGCGGCACGTGGAAGATCCCGCCCACCGGATAGGCCAGCGCGTGCACGGCCGCGACCGGCGCATTCGCAAACGCCTGCCCCGCGAACATCGCGCCGACCAGCATCGCTTCGCGCGCGTGCCGGTTCTGCCCGTCGTCGCATGCGGCCAGCAGGTTGCGCGACAGCAGCGTCAGTGCGTGCGTCGCCAGCATGTCCGATACCGGATTCTTCAGACGCGCGGACGTGTATGCCTCGATCGCATGCACCATTGCGTCGATGCCGGTCGCCGCCGTCGCCGCGCGCGGCAGGCCGAGCGTGAGCTCCGCGTCGAGGATCGCGACGTCCGCGAACAGGTGCGGCGACACGACGCCCATCTTGCGCGCCTCGCCGACCGTGACGATCGACACGGCCGTGACCTCGGAGCCGGTGCCGGCCGTGGTCGGCATCTGCACGAGCGACAGCCGCGCGCTCGCGACCTTGTCGACGCCGTACATGTCGGCCAACGCCTGCTGCCCCGGCGCGAGCACCGCGATCAGCTTCGCGACGTCCATCGACGAGCCGCCGCCGAGACCGAGCACGATCTCGGCATCGGCCGCGACGGCCCGCGCGGTCGCTTCGAGCACCACGTGCTCGGGCGGATCGGCGATCACGTCGTCGATCACGGTGACCTGCCAGCCGTGCGCGGCGAGGCTCTCCAGCGCGGGCGCGAGCACGCCGCTGCGATGCAGGAACGCATCGGTGACGACGCACAGCCGCACGAGCGCCGGAAAGCGTTCGCGCAACAGCGCGCCGAGCCGGCGCGCGGCGCCGAATTCGACGATCTGCGTCGGAACGGTGCGGAATCGAAACGGGTTCATCGGGCGCCTCCCGGGGCCGTCGCCGTGCCGGTGTCCGGCTGCACCATGTAGCGGATCACCTCGCGACGATCGAGCAACGGCATGATCGCGCCGACACCGATCCGCTGGAAATGCGGCGTTTCCCGATGCACGTCGAGGCCGTCGGCCTCGCTGTAACGCTCGAGGATCACGATGTGGTCGGGGTTCTCCGGCGACCGGAAGTACGCGTAGTCGAGGTTTTTCGGCTCGGTGCGCGTGGCCGGCGCGAGTTCGGCCAGCAGTTCGACCACGCGGTCGCCGTTGCCGGGTTTCGCGAAGAAATGCGCGATGACCTGCAGATAGGGTTCGTTCATGCTGCGCTCCATGTTCGACACAAGCCCGTCGCGACGGGAGCGCCCCCCATCCGCCATGAACCGGATGGATTCAAACGCGATGATGCGGCACCGTATCGCTGACGCGTCGTCGCATTGTATTGAATCGGCACGGCCTTCGCAGTGCCGCGACCGGGCCGCGAACAGCAGGCCGAATCGCGCCGCACGCTCACGACGAGCCGGAACAGGGCCGGCCGCCGCCCGCTTGCGCCGCCACCCCGGCTACCAAGGCACCGTCCGCCCCAGATAGTCGAGATATTCGAGCCCGGGCCGCGCCCGCTTCGCCAGCAGCACGTCGACGAGGCTCGGCACGCTCTCCTCGATGGTCAGGCGCGCGTCGGGCCCGCCGAGTTCGGTGCGGACCCAGCCGGGCGCCATCAGCGCCAGCGCGCGGCGCGTGTCGGCCTGACGCGCCGCGAAGCTGCGCATGAACTGGTTCAGCGCGGCCTTGCTGCCGCGATACACCTCGCGCATCCCGGTGACGTTGTTGGTCACGCTGCCCTGCCCCGACGACATCGCGCCGATCAGCCCGTCGTCGGTCACGAGATCCTGCAGCGTCTCGATCGCGCGCATCGGCGCCAGCGCATTCGTGATCATCACGCGCACGAATTCGTCGGTCGTCACTTCGCCGATCGTTTCATTCGGATCGTTGGTCGTGCCCGCATTCACGAACAGCATGTCGAAGCGCCGGCCCGACAGGCGCTCGCGCAGCGCGGCCAGCTGCGCGGGCTCGCAGATGTCGAGCGTGCCGATCTCGAGCCGGCCGTCGAACCGGTCGGCCAGGTCATGCAGCTTCGTGCGCCCCGCTCCTTCGCGCACGGTACCTGTCACGTTCCAGCCCTTGTTCAGGAATACCTCCGCCATTGCCAGTCCGAGGCCGCGCGACGCCGCGACGAGCAGGAGCGCGGGGGCGTTTCGTCGATTCGATTCAGTCGATTGCATGGTTTTCGCCTTTGCCGTGTTTCGTCATGCGCCCACTATAGGCGCGCACCAAGGCAGGCGCCAGACGCACCCGATGCAATCCATCGTTGCACCAAACGCCATGTCAAACCTCGCAGTGGCGTATCCTGTCCGCATGGAAGACATCGACCTGAACCTCGTCACCGCGCTCGACGTGCTGCTGTCGGAGAGCAGCGTGACCGGCGCCGCGCGCCGGCTGGGCCTGAGCACGTCCGCGATGAGTCGTACGCTCACGCGGCTGCGCATCGCCACCGGCGACCCGCTGCTCGTGCGCGCCGGGCGCAAGCTCGTGCCGACGCCGCACGCCGCCGCGTTGCGCGATCGCGTGCATGCCATCGCGCGCGACGCGCGCACGCTGCTCCGGCCGGCGACGGCCGACGTCGAGCTGGCGACGCTCACGGCCACGTTCACCATTCGCGCGGCCGCATCGTTCATGGAAATGCTGGCCGGCCCGGTCGTCGCCGCCCTGGCCGACGTCGCACCGCACGTGCGGATCCGCTTCGTCCCGAAGCTCGACCGCGATCCGCAAGCACTGCGCGACGGCACGGTCGACCTGGAAATCGGCAAGCGCGGCGACGACGCGCCCGAACTGCACACGCGCATGCTCTTTCACGACTGGCATGTCGCGGTGGCGCGCGCCGGGCATCCGCTGTTCGCATCGGCCCGGATCACGCCCGCGCGCTATGCGGCCTGCCGCCACGTTATCGCAGCCCAATTGGGCGATTTCGGCGGGCCCGCCGGCGACTCGACCGGCGAGGCCGGCCCGGGCCCCGCCGTGCATGTCGTCGTGCCGGGCTATCCGGACGCGATGCGCGTCGCGGCCAGCACCGACCTGATCGCGCTGGTGCCGCGCTCGAGCCTCGGCAACGCGTGCTCGCCCGGGCTCATCGAAGCGCTCGGGCTGCGCAGCTTCGAAGTCCCGGTCCGCTTGCCGGCGATCCTCGTGTCCGCGCTGTGGCATCCGCGCATGCATGGCGACCCCGTCCATCGCCGTCTGCGCGACACGGTCATCGCCGTGTGCCAGCGCGCGTATCCGGATTCCGGCCCGCCACGCGCCGCGGCGCGCGGCCAGGGAGCCCGCGCGGCCGGCTGACGTCGCGTCGCGGGCTCCCTGGCCGGCCAGCCGCGCGGTCGGCAACGCACCCGCACGCCCCACTACCGCGGTCCGGCCGGGCGGCGCCGGCAGCCCCTTCGGCTAAAATGCCGCACTTTCCACCTTGTCCGGCCCGCTCGCCATGCAACCCGCCTCCTCCGCCCAGTCCGCTTCCCGCGGCGCCGACGCCGCAGAAGCGGCCCGCGATCTCGTCTACGGTCCGAACGACCGGCCGGCGCCGATGGTCGCCTTCGTCGCCGCGCTGCAGCACCTGCTGGCGATCATCGTGCCGATCGTCACACCCGGCCTGCTGATCTGCCAGGCGCTCGGCGTGTCCAGCCGCGATACGACCCTGATCGTGTCGATGTCGCTGGTGATTTCCGGCATCGCGACCTTCGTCCAGTGCAAGCGCTTCGGCCCGCTCGGCGCCGGCCTGCTGATCGTTCAGGGCACGAGCTTCAACTTCGTCGGCCCGCTGATCGCCGGCGGCAGCCTGATGGTCAAGCAGGGCACGCCGGTCGAGACCGTGATGGCCGCGATCTTCGGCGTCGTGATCGCCGGGTCGTTCGTCGAGATGGGCGTGTCGCGCATCCTGCCGTTCGTGAAGCGCCTGATCACGCCGCTCGTCACCGGCATCGTCGTGCTGCTGATCGGCCTCACGCTGATCAAGGTCGGCCTGATCAGCATGGGCGGCGGCTACGGCGCGATGGCCAAGGGCACGTTCGCGAGCGCCGAGAACCTGACGCTGTCGGGCCTCGTGCTCGGCACGATCATCCTGCTGAACCGCGTGCCGGTCGTCTGGGTGCGCAGCACGGCGCTCGTCATCGCGCTCGCGATCGGCTACCTCGCGGCCGCGTTCCTCGGCCGCCTCGATTTCACCGGCATGCACCAGGCCGCGCTGTTCCAGGTGCCGACGCCGCTGCATTTCGGCATCGGCTTCTCGTGGGCGCTGTTCGTGCCGATGCTGATCATCTATCTCGTCACGTCGCTCGAAGCGATCGGCGACGTGACGGCCACCAGCAAGATCTCGAACGAGCCGGTCGAAGGGCCGGTGTGGATGCAGCGGATCAAGGGCGGTGTGCTGGTCAACGGCGCGAACTCGCTGCTGGCCGGCGTCTTCAATACGTTCCCGAGTTCGGTATTCGCGCAGAACAACGGCGTGATCCAGATCACCGGCGTCGCGAGCCGTCACGTCGGCATCTGGATCGCGGGGATGCTCGTCGTGCTCGGCCTGTTCCCGGTCGTCGCCGGCGTGCTGCAGGCCGTGCCGGAGCCCGTGCTCGGCGGTGCGGCGATGGTGATGTTCGGTGCCGTGGCCGCGTCGGGCATCAACATCCTCGCGGGCGTCCACCTCGACCGCCGCGCGCTGCTGATCATCGCGGTGTCGCTCGCGCTCGGCCTCGGCGTGTCGCAGGTACCGGACATTCTGAACAGCCTGCCGCATGCGCTGAAAAACGTGCTGGAATCGGGCGTGGCGACGGGCGGCATCTGCGCCCTCGTGATGAACTGGTTCCTGCCGGAAAGGAAGTAACGGCCAAGCGCGGGGCGAACCGCATGACAACGTGGCGGTCGTGACGGGCCGCGTCGGTCCTCATGCCCAACGGCATCGGGCGTCCGGCGCACGGCCCCGCCGCCGGCCCTGCGCTTTCGGCCGGCACGCAACGTGCCGACCGCGCATCGGCGGCAATCAATCGTCAAACCCGGTCAGGGCGCCTTGGCCGATCGATTCGGGCTGGTTAGAATCACCGCATGCCCCAAACCCTCGCGCCCGACAAAGCCCCCGAAACGACTGCCGTTCCGATCAAGGAACGCGCGACCGTCGTCTGCTATCGCAATGCGCGCGTGTTGCTCGTCACGCGTGCGGCATCGCGCTGGGCCCTTCCGGGCGGCACGATCAAGCGCGGGGAAACACCGCTCGAAGCCGCGCATCGCGAACTGGGCGAGGAAACGGGCATGACCGGCCAGGATCTGGTGTACTCGATGCAGTTCACCGGGCTCGCGAAGATCCATCACGTGTTCTTCGCGGAAGTCGGGCCGGACCAGACGCCGCAAGCGAGCAACGAGATCGAGAAATGCAAGTGGTTCCCGATCGACAGTATCGACCGTCTGCGCACAAGTCTTCCGACGAAGCGAATCGTCGAACTCGTCTACAACCACGAAATCCGCAAGGCGTAACGCCCGCCCCGAGCCGTCGGCCGGCTCGAGTCGGGTGTCGTGATCAGCGGTGCGCGCTCGCTCAGTGCGAGCGCTTTCTTCGCAGTTCGTGCGTGGAATAGACGACGAGGAAGATGCCCAGCATCGCGACGCCGGACGCCATGAACTCGTTTGCGCTGCCCGAGCTGCGCAGCGCCGCCGGGAAAATACCCAGACTCAATCCTGCACCAGCAAGAAGCAATCCTGCTGCCACGCCCCAGATCGGTCCAGCGGTCTTGTCGATTATGTTTTTCATACGGCACCCGTCTACGGTCGTTACCTGAACGGTATCGGCAACAAGCGCCGCGTCTACCTTCAGTGATTCCACTATAACCGGAAGAAAATCCGCAAGCTTCTGGTGCTTTTCCCGATCAAGTTTCGGCGACCGCGGCCGCCACGTGCAGCCGGGTCGCGCAACCTGCAGCAGGTCATGGGGTGTGCCCGTCCAGCCCCCGGATCACGTCGTCACTGGTCGGCCGCGCTTCGGCGTCGCGCCCGTAGTCGCCCGCCTGCTCGCCGTTCAAATCGCCACTTCCGGCGGTGCCTGGCGAAATAGCCGCGTAATCCAGCACAGATACACGAGCCCGAGCACGAACCATGCGACGCCGAGCACGAGCGCCGCCTTCTCGAGGCTCACGAGCAGCCAGATATCGGACACCGCGCCGATCAACGGAAAAACGAGGCCGCCGAATACTCCGATCCCGCGCTCACCGGGATTGCCCGACAGATACAGCCGGATCACGCACAGATTGACGGCCGTAAAGGCGAGGAATGCGCCGAAGTTGATGAACGACGTCGACGTGGCGACATCCAGCTTCAGCGCGATCAATCCGACGACGCCGGCAAGTGCGATATTGATCGCGGGCGTCTTGAAGCGCGGATGAATGAACCCGAAGATGCGCTTCGGCAGGATTTCGTCGCGGCCCATCGCGTAAAGCAGCCGCCCGACGCTCGCTTGCGCGGAGATGCCCGATGCGAACTGCGCGAGGATCAGGCCCGCGAGGAACACGGTGACGAACAGGTCGCCGCCGATCATCTTCGCGACTTCGAACGCGGCCGAATCCGTATCCTTGAATTCGACGCCGGGATGCGCAAGCTGCATCGTATACGCCGCGATCACGAAAATCGCGCCGCCGATCAGCGCAATCAGCAGGATCGCACGCGGCATGTTCTTTTTCGGATCGATCGTTTCCTCGGTCAACGTCGAGACGGCGTCGAAGCCGAGATACGAATACGCGGCGATCGCGGCGCCTGCCATCGTCGCGCCGAACGGCACGTGCGGCCTGAAGAACGGCTCCGCCATCGCGATGCCGCCGGGGCCCGCCGCAGCCGACGCATAGTGCCAGCACAGTACGACGAACATCGCGACGACCGCCAGTTGCACGACCATCAGCACGATATTGAAGCGCGCGGCCAGTTCGATGCCGACGATGTTCAACCCGCTCGTCAGCACGATGAACGCGACGATCCAGATCCAGGTCGGCACGTGCGGAAATGCCGCGTTCAGGTACGCGGCACCAATCAGCCAGATCACCATCGGCAGGAAGAAATAGTCGAGCAGCGTTGCCCAGCCGATCATGAAGCCGAGGTGCGGGTTGAACGTCCTGCGCGTGTACGTGTAGGCCGAGCCCGCGGCCGGATAGAGCCGCGCGAGCTTGCCGTAGCTGAGCGCCGTAAACGCGATGGCGATCAGCGCGAGCAGATAGGCGAGCGCGGCCGTATCGTCGCTGGCCTTGGCGAGCACGCCGTAGGTCCCGTAGACGATCAGCGGCGCCATATAGGCGAGGCCGAACAACAGCACGGACGGCAGGCCGAGCGTGCGCTTCAGGCGTACCGGTTCGCTGGGTGACGACGCTTGCATGTTATCTCCTGGGCCCTTCTGGGGCCGATGCGAATGCCTGGGTGCCGTGCGGCAGACATTTCCGGCATGTCGATGGGACGACCGGGCATGTGCGGGCATCGCGCCCTGCTCCATGCATCGGATGGACCGTGGATTCGGGCTACTCGGCGCGGTGACGGCCCGCGTCGATCGTGAGCACGCGACTGCCGCCCACCTGTTCGACAGGCGAGAGACCGAGCGCCACGCGCGCGTCGTGCAGATAGCTGTAATGCTCGCGACTTGCTGCGAGGCGCGTCAGATCGAGGCGCGCCTGAGCGACGGCTTCGTCCCGGCCGAGTTCGATCGTGCTCTCGCCAAACGGATCGACCAGCGTGGACAGGCCCGCGAACGTCAGATCTTCGTCGCCGGTCCCGCAGCGATTCACCATCACCGCGAACATCTGGTTCTCCATCGCACGTGCCGCGATCGCGCGGCGATGGACGGGGCCGAACGGGTCCATGTTGCCGTTGGTGACGATCAGCAGATCGGCGTCGAGCGCAGCGACCGCGCGCGCCGTCTCGGGGAATTCGATGTCGTAGCAGATCAGCAGGCCGACCGTCAGGCCGTTCCAGACGCAGGTCGCGAAGCGGTCGCCTGGCGTGAATACGCCGACATCCGACGCCCACAGGTGGGTCTTGCGATAGCGCAGGACGATGTCGCCCCGCTCGTCGACGAGTACCGTCGTGTTGTAGAACCGTCCGCCATCGCGCTCCGCGAAGCCCACCGCGACGGCAACGCCCTTGCGACGTGCCGCGTCGCGTACCGCCAGTAGCCGCGGGCCGTCGAGCGTCTCGGCGACATCCGCGACGTTCTCCCGCGTCGGGAAACCCGACAGCGTCGTTTCGGGGAACACGATCAGTTTCGTGCCGCCGGCCACGTCGACGCGCTCGATCGTGTCGATCACCTTGCGCGTGTTGTGCGCGACGTGTCCGTCGACGAGCGACAGTTGCGCGAGTTCTACCTGCATGAAGCCATCTCCTTCCAATTGCCTTTCATTGGCATGTCGTATGCGTTGCACGTGTCATGCGACGCGCGTCGAGCGAAGCGGCGAACGGCCCGCCGCCCGTCGAATTGAGGCCGATTATCGGGTTATTATTTTTGACCTGAAATTCCCCGCCAGGGTTACCCTCACCGGAGCACACGATGGACCTCGAATGGCGAGATCTCGCTTTTCATCGGGAGATTGGCTCGGCCATCGACGCCCTCGATGGTCCGCATTTCTGGGCGCGTCTCACGCGCGTACTCGAGCGGCATCTCGATTTCGACAACTGGGTCGCGCTACGCTTCGCGCGCGATGCGGCGCCGCTCGTGCTCGCGGAACAAGCGATGCCGGACGGCAAGATCGACCTGATGTTCCAGGACTATCTGGCCGCGCTCTACCAGCTCGATCCGTTCTATCTCGCCGCGTTCGAAACGCAGGCGTCGGGCTTCTACACGCTCGCCGACGTCGCGCCGGACAACTTCCGGATGACCGAGTATTACCAGCGGTACTTCAAGAAGAACATCGTCGGCGACGAAGTGCATTTCAACGTCGTGATCGATCGCGATCACACGCTGGGCTTCTCGCTCGGCAAGACGAGCAAATACGACGAGCGCGAGATGGCATTGCTGACGCTTTACACACCCTGGGTGCTGTCGTTGATGCAGCAGCGCCTGCGCTTCGAAACGTTCGTCGTGAACGAAACGCCGCGCGCGAGACAACAAGAAGCGCCCGATCCGCACACGCGCTTCGGCATGCTGACCGGAAAGAGCGGACGCGGCGCATTGACGACGCGTGAAACCGAAGTGGCGATGCTGTCGTTGAGCGGCTTCTCCACGCGGGCGATCGGCGAGAAACTGTCGATCTCGTTCGAGACCGTGCGCGCACATAAAAAGCACATCTATGCAAAGCTCGGTGTCGGGTCGCAGTCGGAACTCTTCGCGCTGTTCTACGATCCCGCGAGAGCGGGTGAATCCGCGTGAGGCGAGCGACGGCGTCGCCGCTCGGACATCCGATCGATCGTCATGACGCAATCGCGCGCGGCAGCGAGATCGCGCATTCTCCCGTGTCAGGAAAAGGGCGCTGGTTCGGCGATCGAGAAGAGGTGCCCAATTCCCGCGGACACGCTCAGATCACGCCGTTCGCCGCATGTACACACCGGGCCCGCTCGATACATGCACACAGCGCTTCGACGATCGCGTCGAGCGGTGTACCCGGCCCGAACGTCGCCGCGACACCCTTCGCCTTCAGATGGCGCGCATCCGCGACGGGAAAGATGCCGCCCAACACGACCGGAATCTCGGCGCGAAGCAGCGCCAGTTCGTCGAGCAGCCCTTCGACGAGCTCCAGGTGGGCGCCCGACAACGACGAAACGCCCACGATATCCGCGCCATGCGCCTGTGCGGCAGCCGCCACGGCGGCCGGTTGCTGAAACAGCGGCAGGCGAAGGACGTCGAATCCGGCGTCCTCCAGCGCGGCTGCGACCACCGCCGCGCCGCGGTCGTGTCCGTCCTGGCCGAGCTTGGCGATCACGATGCGCGGCCGGCGTCCCGCACGTTTCGCCAGCCGGCCGACGCGGCCCGCCGCCGCCCGCCATGCGGCGTCGTCACACCGATGGTCGCCGTAGACGCCCTCGCCGCCCGCATCCACCGCCGCGGCATGCCGCGGCCATACCGATTCCAGCGCGTGCGTACACTCCCCGACGGTCGCACGTGCCCGCATGCAGTCGATCGCCAATGCGAGCAGGTTTCCGCCGCCGTCGCGCGCCGCATCGGCCAGCCGCCGCAACGCCGCCGCTACCCGCACCGGATCGCGCGCGGCCTTGACGGCTGCGATTCGGCGCACCTGCCCCGCACGAACGTGACGACCGTCCATCTCGCGCGCCATGAACGCATCCGTCGGATCGCTCGCGACGAAACGATTCACGCCGACCACGGTCCGGCGCCCGGAATCGACCTGCGCCTGCGTCTCCGCCGCGGCATGCAGCAAGCGCCGCTTCACCCAGCCGGACGCGATCGCGGCGATCACGCCGCCCTGCGCGTCGATGGCTGCCAGCTCGGCGCGCACGCGCGTCGCGATGCCGTCCGTCAGCGACTCCATCATGTATGAGCCAGCCCACGGATCGACCGTCTCGCACAGTCCCGTTTCATGCTGCAGAATCAGCTGCGTATTGCGCGCGAGGCGCGCCGCCGCCGCGGACGGCAGCGCAAGCGCTTCGTCGTACGCATTCGTGTGCAGTGACTGCGTGCCGCCGAACACCGCGGCCATCGCCTGCGCCGTCACGCGAACGATGTTGTTTTCCGGCTCCTGTGCGGTCAACGACCAGCCCGATGTCTGGCAATGCATGCGTAGCGCACACGCCCGCGGCGAACGCGCGCCACACGCGTGTGCGATCTCCGCCCACAGCAGACGCGCCGCGCGCAGCTTGGCGATTTCCGTATAGAAATCGCTGCCGACGCCGAAGAAGAAGCTCAGCCGAGCGCAGGCTTCATCCGCGGGCATCCCGCGTGCGGCCAGCGTGCCGACGTACGCCCGCGCATTCGACAGCGTCAACGCGAGTTCGAGCACGGCATCGGCGCCGGCTTCCTGGAAGTGATATCCCGACACCGACAGCGCATTGAAGCGCGGCGCATGCCGCGCCAGCCACAACGCGACGTCGGCGACGATCCGCATCGACGGCTCCGGCGCGAAGATCCACGTATTGCGGACCATGTACTCCTTCAGGATATCGTTCTGAATCGTCCCGCCGATCCGCCCGGGCGGCACGCCCTGCTCCTCGGCGGCCACGACGAATGCCGCCATGATCGGCAGAACCGCGCCGTTCATCGTCATCGACACGGTCGTGCGGTCGAGCGCGATGCCGTCGAACAGCCGCGCCATGTCCTCGACCGTATCGATCGCGACGCCGGCCACGCCCACATCGGCCCGCGCGTCGGCGCAATCCGAGTCGTAGCCGCGCTGCGTCGCCAGGTCGAATGCCACCGACAGCCCCTGCGCGCCCTGTTCGAGCGCCGCGCGAAACACGAGATTGGAATCCGCCGCGTCCGCGTGCCCCGTGTATTGGCGAATCGTCCATGGTCGATCGGTATACATCGACGCGTACGGCCCGCGCACATAGGGCCACGTGCCGGGCATGCCGCCGAGATGCGCGACGGCTTCGAGATCGCGCTGCGTGTAAAGTTGACGCAGCGGCACCGTGCGCGCGCCTCGATCGTTCCGCGCGACGTGCTCCGCGTCGGCGCCGGGCGCCATGATTGCCGCTTCGTTCATGCCCGGCTCCAGTGCTTTTGCGTAATGACATCGGCAATCTTCATCCCGTCGCTGTCGCGCAGGATTTCGCTCCAGTGCAGCAAGCCGCCCGCATTGGCCCGGGCACGCGCGAAACGCACGGTCAACGCATCGCCGATGTCGAGATTTCCATGAAAGTACAGTTGACGCGCCGCCAGCACCGGTGCGTGCGCGAAGCGGTAATGCTGCCATTCCGCGCGGTCGACGAAGGCCTGGAAGCTGGCGAAGTACAGCAGGTCCGCGCCGTTGAAATCCATGTTCGGGCACGGCAGGAACGACACGCTTGCGCCAACGTCCTCCGTGAAGCCGGCGAGCGCCGGCACGATCGACGCATCCCGCATCCGCAACTTCTTCGCGCACTCCGCCATCGACAGCACATCGGCCGGGACCGGTCCCGTGCGGCCGTCGACGCCGCTCATTCGCGCCTTCACCACCGAGCGGTTACTGCCAGCGTGTTCGCGCGTCACGAACGTCGACATCATCCGCACGATTCCTGCTTCGTGGTCGCCGTGCCGGATCCGCTGCTCGCTGAAATGACGAACCGGGCCAACCCGGCGAAGCGCGACATGCAGCGCGAACGTATCGTTCTCGCGAATCGCGTGACGGCGGTTCATGTCGACGCGCACCGCGACGAACGACGCATAGGCACGCCGCCCGTCGTCGTCGAAGAACTCGGGCGCGTCGCGGCCGCCATGCGCGGCCAGCGCGTCCCAGTGACGCTGCCCGCACTCCTTGAGCAGCCAGTTTTCCGCGAGCCCCGTGTGCGCGAGCTGCGGCATGCCGGCCCGATAGCGGTGGATGGCGGTATGCATCGGCGTCAGGCGGCCAGGCCGTCGGCCGAGCACCGCGCGGCTGTCATCTCGGCCCGGATCTGGTCGACGATATGGGCGGCGTCGCGCGCCACGCCGGAAAATCGCCCCGAACCCCACGTGTATAGCCAGGGCAGGCCGACGAAGTAGAGGCCGGGAACCGGCGTCACGCCGCGCCGGTGCGCGGGATAGCCGCGGCCGTTGAAGACCGGCGCATCCAGCCAGCTGAAATCCGGGGTGAAGCCGATGCACCAGATCACCGATGCGATGCCGCTGGCCGCGAGATCGAGCGCCGTGCGCTCGCCGGCCGGACGCCACACGGGTTCGTAGCGCGTCGCGGGCGGCGCGGCGATCCCGTTCTTCTCGATATGCGCGTCGATGCCGGCATTGATCCGGTTGTACGTATCGTCGGCGCTGTCGAGCCGCGCCGACAGATCCGCGGAGAATCGCAACTGCCCGCCCGCGAAATCCTCCAGCCGGCCGTACAGTTCCATCCCTTCGGCGGCAAAGCGGCGCAGATCGATGTCGCGCCCGCCGTCGCGGCCGGTCACATAGTGGTTGGTGTTGTCGCGCACGCCTTCGCGCAGCGGATGCGCATCGACCGGCATGTCGTAGTACTGCATGTCGGCCAGCCAGTCGACGACGTCCCTGCCCCGATAGAAACGGGCACAGCGAGGCGCGTCGCCCACCGCGAGGAACACCTTTCGCCCGGCGAGGTGGAGGTCTTCCGCGATCTGCGCACCCGACTGTCCCGATCCGACCACGAGAACCGGTCCGTCCGGCAAGACGGATGGATTCCGGTATTCCGACGACTGGAGCTGCACGATCGATGCAGGAAGCCGCTCGGCCAGGCGCGGCACGATCGGCCGATGGTAGCCGCCCGATGCAACGACGACCCGATCCGCCGTGTACGTGCCGCGCGACGTGTCGATGCGATAGCGTCCGTGCGCGTCGCGCGTCACATGCTCGACCGCGGTATGTTCCAGCACCGGCGCATCGACGCTGCGGATGAAGCCGTCGAGATACTCGACGATCTCGTCCTTCGTCATGAAGCCGTGCGGATCGGCGCCGCGATACGGATAGCCCGGCAGCGCGCACTGCCAGTTCGGCGTCACCAGACAGAACGCGTCCCAGCGCTGCTTGCGCCACGTGTGCGTTACCGTCTCCTTTTCGAAGACGAGATGATCGATACCTGCCTGCTTCAGGTAGTAGCTGATCGACAGCCCGGCCTGCCCGCCACCGACGACGGCTACGCCGAGATGGGCATCGATATCTGGGAGGCCGGATGAAACAACGGGTTCGCTTGACATGATGCAGTCCTGAATGTGTGTTGAAGACGACAGCGGATGCCTGCGCGCCGGACGCCCTAAACGAGCTCGATGACGGTCACGGTCGCATCGCGCTGCGGCACGAATCGTTCCGCGTGCGCTTCGATTCGCGCCAGCTCGTCCATCGCGGCCGAGCATGCGAACCCGTATTTCTCGCGTACGCGATCGGATGCGATACCCAGTGCGCGCCGCGCGCGCTCGACGAAGTCGTCGAGCGCGTATTGCGTGCCGGGCGCGAAAAACTCCGACACCACGGTCGAAGGCGAATAGCAGTTGGTTTCCGACTGGTCGGGCCAACGAACCCGAAAATGCATGACCGGCATGATGCCTCCTTACTCGGCGGACGATGCTTGCGCGCGCTGCGCCAGCCTGTCCTGGTAAATGTCCAGATGTCTGCGCGCACTCGCGTCCCATGTGAAGCGGTTCAGCAGTGCGGGGACGGCATGGATGAAATCGGGAGCCCGCCGCCCCGAGAGCGCGTCGTGCAGCGCATCGGCGATCGAATCCACATCGGCGGGATCGGCCCACACGCACGCGTGCTCGTCCAGATACTCGGTAAACGGTTCGATTTCGGATACGACGACGGGCTTGCCGCACGCGAGCGCCTCGAGCACGACCAGACCGAATCCCTCGCGGATCGACACCATCGACACCACGTCGGCGCAGTGCATTAGCGCGACCAGCGCCGCATCATCAAGCGGCCCGGTCGGTATGACGGCTTCGTCGACGCCGATCCCGAGCCCGAGCGCGGCGGCGCGCGCAACGAAGCGGCGCGCGTAGGCGTCGTGATCGAGCAGGCTCGCGCCGCCCGCGATCACGAGCCGTGCGTCGGGCATCGTGCCGCGCAGCCGGACAAATGCGTCGAGCAACGCGATCGAGTTCTTCCGCTGCTCGATCCCGCCGATCGCCAGGACGACCGGCGCGCCGTGCAGGCCGAACCGCCGCCGCACCACCTGCATGTCCGCTTGGCTCGCGCGAGCGAACCGGGCGACGTCTACGCCGTTGGGCACCACGCTCGCGTCGACCCCGAACGTCTTGCGCATCGTCGCCGCCCACGCGGCGCTCACACACAGAACCTGGTCCGCCTCGCGCCATGCACGTTCCTGCCAGCGTTCGAGCTGCGGGTCGTCGAATACGTCGAGGTGATGCACGGTCCGTACGAATCCGCGTATTGCGCCTGACTGCCGCAGTTCGGCCAGCGCATTGCCCGTGATGCTGTCCTGGGCATGCAGAACGTCGAACCGGCCCGCATCGTGTTCCAGCAACGCGTGCCCCATCGCGGCAATTCGCGCGCGCACCATGTCCACGACGCCGCGCGGACGGCCACCGACATGCGCCAGTACGACGCGGCACGGGACATCGCGGAACATCGCATCGCCCGGCGCGGCCGGCGCGAACACGGTGACGTCGCTTCCCGCTTCGTGGAGCGCCCTCGCGAGTTCGAGTGCGTGCACGACGCCGCCGCGCGGATTGACCGAGTGGGTCAGCAGCGCGATGCGCAACGTGTCGCCGCTCATCGCACACCTCCGACGCCGGTGATGAACGGCTCGATCCCGAAATCCCACAGCCCCGCCGTTTCGCCCGCCTCTTCGACGACGACCTCGCGCGTTGCGTCGATATCGCCGATCACCGCACACGCGAGCCCGCGCGCCGTGAAGCGTTCCGCGATCGCGTCGGCATGCGCCGGCCGCGCCGCCATCAGGAACCCGTAACTCGGAAAGGCCGTCAGCCAGCGATCGAAGTCGACGCCGGGAGGCCGCGGGATCGCGTCGAGCACGATCCGCGCACCGACGCGCGAGCATTCGGCGAGCATCAGCGCCGTACCGAGCACGCCCGCCATCGAGATATCCTTCGCGGCATCGCACAACCCGTCTTCGGCCAACGCCGGCAGAATCTCGAGATCGCCGCGCAGCCGGGCCGGCGGCGCGCCGACCGACGCATTCCAGAACGGATACGGCTCCTCGAATGCGCCGCGCAGGTCGACCGCCATCATCAGGCGATCGCCCGGCCGCGCGCTGAAGCTCGACAGCAGCGCGCGCGCCCGGCCCAGGATCGATACGGCCAGTTGCCCCTGCGCGCTGCGTGTGTTGCTGTGACCGCCGACGATCGGCACGCCATACGCCGACGCAGCCGCGGCCATCCCGGCAAGCACTGGCCGCGCGGTGTCGATCCCGTCGCTCCACAATGCGTCCACGACAGCGATCGGCCGCCCGCCCATCGCGTAGATGTCGCTGACATTCGCCATCACGCCGCTATATCCGGCGAACCACGGCATCGACCCGACGAAATCACCGACCATGCCCTCGATCGCAAAGAGCAGATAGCCGTCACCGTCGGGAATCGCCGCACAGTCGTCACCGAGCGCCACCGCGTGGGCGAGATCGCGTTCGCCGTTCGGCAATGCCGCCGCGAGCGATGCGACCACGCCGGAGATGTCGTGCTTGTGCTGGAAGCCGCGGCTGGCACGCAGCGCCGCGATGCGATCCCCGACACTCATGGCCGTCCCTCCGAGCGCAGGACGAAACCCTCGAACGGCGTACCGCACGGCGGATAGTGCGCAAGCTGGGCCTGCATCAGCTGATGGGGGCGGCCAAATAACGTTTCCTCGCCGAGTGCATCCCAGTGAAGCCGACGAAACAGCGGCACGTTCTGCGCTTGCACATGCGCGACGAAGGTGTCGCAACCTTCGGCATGCGCGCTGCTGACGGCCAGCGCGATCAGCATCGAGCCGATCCTGCCCTGTCGGCGGAACGCCGGATGCACCGCGAGCCGCGACCCCATCCAGGCGCCGGGCGCGGTTTCATGAATCCGCACCGTGCCGACCACCTGCTCCGGCAGGCCGGCGCAGCCACTGACCGCGACCAGCAATTGCGCTTGACGATCGATATCGTCGCGATCGTCGCCGACGAAAATCCCCTGCTCGATGCAGAATACGGCCCGGCGCAGCTTGTACGCCTCGTCGATTTCCCACGGAAGCTCCGCCCATTTGATCCGGTACTCGGCAGGCCGGTACGTGTCGCGGCTGTCGGCCAACCCCATCTCTACGCAGTACATGGTCAGGCCTCGTAGGTCGACAGCGACGAGCAGGCGCCGCACTTGCCGCACCCGGCCTTGATGTCGGCGGAACGCATGCCGGCGTCGCGCAACATGGCGCCGAGCGGCGCGAGCACCGCGCGCATGAAGTCCGGCGACGGCGCAGGATGGCTCTCCAGCGGCGTGCCGCTGATCGGAACGAACGGCACGACGAACGGATACACGCCCAGGTCGATCAGTTCGCGCGACATGTCCAGGATCGCCGCCTCGCTGTCCCCCAGCCCGGCGAGGATGTAGGTGCTGACCTGTCCGCGGCCGAACACCGCGACGGCCGCGCGGAATGCCGCCCTGTACCGGGACAACGGCACGCTCGCCTTGCCCGGCATGATCCGTTCGCGCACGGCCGGCGTCACGGCTTCCAGATGCATGCCCAGCGTATCGATCCCGCTTGCCTTCATCCGGTCGAACCAGCCGTCGTCGTCGGGCGGCTCGCACTGCGCCTGGATCGGCAGATCGACGGCCGCCTTGATCGCGAACGCGCTTTCGCACAGCACGCGGGCGCCGCGATCCGGCGTCGGCGGCGTGCCGGTCGTCAGGACCATGTGCTTGACGCCGTCGAGCAGCACCGCCGCGCGCGCCACCTCCGCGAGTTGTTCCGGCGTCTTGCGTGCGATCGTCCGGCCAGCGGCCAGCGACTGGCCGATCGAGCAGAACTGGCAGGTCTTGCGCCGGCTCTCGTAGCGAATGCAGGTCTGCAACACCGTGGTCGCCAGCACGTCGGCGCCATGCAGCGTCGCGATGTGCGAATACGGCACGCCCTCCAGCGTCTGCAATGCATAGAAGCGCGGGTTCGACGGAAAGCTGATGCTCGCGATCGGGATGGCGCCGCGCGAGAGCAGGCTGACGCCCGCCGCGTCGGGCTCCGCCGCGACGAACGGCGATTCCCACGCGGTGCTCGTGTGGACCGGCACCATGATGGTCACGCCGTCGACCGTCACGGCCTTGTGATCGGATGGCCCCGCGCCGCCGCGCCGGCTCGCCGCGCCCACCCGAGGGTCCGCGAGGCGCAGCCCGACCGACTGCAGTTCAGTCATCAATTGCCGGCTCTGTACCGACGGTTTCGCGTTCGCGCTCATGGCAGTTTCCCTCGAAGTCGCGTGCGGCCGAAGCGCCGGTCCCCATCGGGGTCACCGTCGTCGCCGGCCGATCGTTGATGGCAAGGCTCAGCAGTTCCGGACGGGCATAGTGGCCGACCGAATCCATCATGCGCTTGCGTTTGGTGATCAGCGACATGTCCATGTCGGCGATCACCATCCCTTCGCCCGAGCGCAACGGCTCGGCCAGATGCTGGCCCTCCGGGGACACGATCGCGGTATTGCAGCCGCCGCGCAGGGCCTTCTGCAGATTCGGATCGCCGGTGATCGACTCGATCTGGGCATCCGTCAGCCAACCGGTCGCATTGACGACGAAGCAGCCCGATTCCAGCGCGTGGTGACGAATCGTGACTTCGATCTGTTCCGCGAAGATCGGGCCGACCAGCGATCCGGGGAACTGGCTGCAGTGAATTTCCTCGTGCTGCGTCATCAGCGCATACCGCGCGAGCGGGTTGTAGTGCTCCCAGCAGGCGAGCGCACCGACCCGTCCGACGCCGGTCTGCGCAACCTTGAGCCCGGCCGCGTCGCCCTGCCCCCAGATCATTCGCTCGTGAAACGTCGGCGTGATCTTGCGGCGCTTCACCGCGAGTCGTCCGTCGACGTCGAAGATCAGCTGCGTGTTATACAGGCTGCCGTGGTCGCGCTCGTTCACGCCGAGCACGATCACCATCCCGTGCAGCCGCGCGCGCTCGGCGACCGCTTGCGTCACGGGGCCGGGCACCGCGACGGCCTGCTCGTAGAGCCGCATGTGATCGGCGCCGGACGCGACCGGCGCCCGCACGAACGAGAAGTACGGGTAGTACGGCACGAATGTTTCGGGGAAGACGATCAGCTGGACGCCCTTGCCGGCGGCCTCGTCGATCGCCGCACAGACCTTGTCGAGCGTCGCGCCGGCGCGTTCCAGATCGGGAGCGATCTGGACGGCTGCCGCACGGACGATGCGTTTGTCGGACATGATGGCACCCGTCGCTCGATCAAACGGTCCAGGTGTGGATGATCAGCGCGTTCTCCTTGCGGTGAAGCAGCTGGATATCCAGCACGTCGAGCGGATTGATCGGCCGGATGCCCTCGATCAGCGACGCTTCGCCGTGCCCGTATAGCGCCTGCAGCGCGAAGCGGCACGCGTAGACCTTCCCCCCCTCTTCCATGAACTTGACGAGTTGCTTGTTGAAGTTCAGATGGCCGGGAAATGCTTCGTCGCCGAGCGTCGGAAACCCGCGCTGCAGGCCAAGCGTCACGCCGGGGCCGTAGAGCAGCACCGACGTGTCGAACCCTTTGCGTTGCAGGCGTGTCGCCTGCAGCAGGTTCACGAAGCCGATCGATCCCTCGAACGCAACCGTGTGGAACGTCACGAGCGCCTTCTCGCCCGGTTCCGCCTTGACGTCTTCGAACACTTTTTCCTCGTAATCGACGAGGAAATCTCCTTTCTTGTGCAGAGGCTGATTGACTGCGGGCATGGCACGCTCCGTTTGGAAATGAGTTGAACGATGTTCCCGAACGCTTTCGAATCCGGGCGAACTCATTCACGCAACGCATATGCCAACGGGCTCCAAGCCGATGCGATCACTCTCCAATCATTCAATCGATCAATGCCGATGCCGTCGGTCCGATCCTTGCGTGACCGGATCGGTCTCGGACGGAAAACGACCGGCCAGCGCGCCGCCGCGCACCGGACTGATGCAGCAGAAAGCGGCTCGTGCGCATCGAGCGTGCATCGATGCATCGATCCGATACACGATGCGATCAATGCAATCAGCCGGCTGAGAAATACCGATATCGATATTTTTTGATTAATGCGTGATGCTAACGTTTCGATTAACCGTCAAATGGAATCGGGTATGGACTACGCAATCCATCATTGGTCTAAGCGGCTATTGGAAAGCAGGAAACCGGCGTACCTGCTGATCCCCGACCTCATCGAGGAAGATCTCGCCGCGGGCCGTCTGAAGCCACGCGACCGTCTGCCCGGGTTGCGCGATCTCGCCGGTGCGCTGAACCTCAACTACACCACGGTGGCCCGCGCGTATGCGGAAGCGCGCCGACGCGGCCTGCTCGATACGCGCGCGGGAAGCGGCACGTTCGTGCGCGGCCCGACGCGAACGATTCCACTGTCGGGAGGAAGCAGCATCGAGATGTCGATGAACATGCCGCCCGAGCCGCCCGAGATGGCCAGGCGACTACAGCAATCGGCGGCGGCATGGATCGACGGCGCCGATCCTTACCAGCTCATGCGATACCAGGATTTCGGCGGCACCCCGGCGGATCGCGCCGCCGGCCGCGCGTGGCTGGCCAATCGCCTGCCGGGCTGCAGTGGCGATACCGTGCTCGTCTGCCCGGGCATCCACAGCGCGCTCGTCGCGCTCGTCTCCACGCTTGCGCGCCGCGGCGACGCAATCTGCCTCGATTCGCTCGCTTACCCGGGCATCAAGGCAATCGCATCGCAGCTGGGCGTACAGTTGCAGCCGCTGCCACGGGACGACGACGGTCCGTTGCCGCACGCATTCGAATCGCTCTGCAAAAGCGGACGACCAGCCGCGCTGTACTGCAACCCTACTTTGCAGAACCCGAGCACGCTCACGATACCGTTCAGACGCCGCGAAGCCCTGGCCGATGTCGCACTGCGCTACAACGTGCCCATCATCGAGGACGACGCGTATGCGATGCTGCCGCAGAGCGCGCCGCCGCCGCTGGCGTTGCTGGCGCCCGAACTGACCTACTACGTGACCGGCATGTCGAAGAACTTCGGCGCCGGGTTGCGCATCGCTTACCTGCTGGCGCCGACGGTACGTGAAGCGCAGCGTATCGCCGGCGCATTGCGCGCCACCACCGTGATGCCGAGCCCGTTCACGATGCTGCTGTCGACCCAATGGATCAACGACGGCACCGCGAGCGAGATGCTGGCCGCGATTCGATCGGAGGCACATGCACGGCAGGCCATCGCGGGCCGGATTCTCGGCGCATGGCCTTTCGATGCCCACCCCGACGGTTTCCATCTCTGGTTGCCGATTCCGCGCGAGTGCCTATGGACCGCACCGGACCTGGCGCAGCATCTGCGGAGTCGAAGCGTCGCCGCCGTGGCGAGCGCGGCATTTTCGACGGACGGCGACCCGCCGGCGGCGATCCGTATCTGCCTCGGCGGGCCGCAGGATCGTGAGCAGTGCCGCGACGGCCTGGAACTCGTCGCGGATGCACTGACCGACGCGCATCATCTTTACGGTGCCGCGATGTAGCGGCCGGTACCGCGTCGAAGACAAACGAACGCCCCGGTTCGCCCTCGCGCTCGACCCGCAACCGTCAGAACGTGTGCCGAATGCCGATCCGCGCCGCGGCCTGAAAACTCGTGCTGGACGCCGATCCGAGCGCAGCTTCGATTTGAGCGCCGTGTGCATGATCATGCGCGAGCGCGCCAACGAAATAAACGTCCGTTCGCTCGGAAATGCAGTATTGCGTCACCTGACGGGATCTTTGCGCAAGGCAGGGCAACGCCTGTCTTGAGGGCCGTGAACCATGCATGCCCGCGAGCCGCTCCGCGTATCGATCGAGCATTTCACCGAGGTTCCGATGGAAGCGACTGCAGCGTCGAAGCAGCAGCCTCGACGTCCGCTCGAACGCTAGCGCGCTCACTGCCCACGTCTTCGGAAGCAGTCCGTACGATATGACGATATGCGGTCGGCGAATGGCCGGACCTGCGCTTGAACGCGTTACTGAATGCGCTTTCGGACGAATAACCGAGCGACTGGGCAAGCAGAGCCACCGGGATGTTCTCGTCGCGCAAACGGCGCTCCGCCACGCGCATGCGCCACTCGCCAAGATAGGCCAACGGCGCGACACCGGCGCTCGCCCTGAAGTGAGAAGCGAACGTGGTCCGCGACATCGCACACGCGGCGGCAAGCTCATCCAGATGCCACGAACGTGCGGGATCGCCGTGCATCAGTCGCAATGCGGGGGCGATGCGCGGGTTGCCGAACGCGCGCAGCCATCCCGTCAAGGACGCGGACGTTTTCAGATGTGCACGCAGTATCTGAATGAAGAGCAGCTGGGAAAGCTGGGCCGATACGAGTTGCGCGCCAGGCAGATCGGCCGCGCGCTCTTCCACGAGTTGCTCGAGAAGCCAGCGAACCTTCACGGCCTGCGGCGATACGGCCGGCACGTGAATCCATGGCGGCAGAACGTCCGACAGCAAGCTGCCCGTTACTGGATCGAGCAGTACGTGCCCGCCGATCTGCGCGAAGTCGTCGCCGTCGCCCAGTTTCACCGCCGACCTGCCGGCGCCCGAGAACAACGCTATCGCGTCGACGGGCGGAACGCAAGGATCGCTCGCGAGGACGAAGGACCGCTTTGCCGTCAGCAACCCGACGTCACCGCTTCCAAAGCGGATGGGCGTTTCTTCTCCGTCGATAGAAACCCAGCACACGCCCTTCACCACCGCAAAGAACTTGATCTTGTCGGGTGCCGGAAATCGAACGGCCCAAGCGCCGCCGGCGGAAAAGCCTCCCGTCGCCAGTGATTCGGCGCTCGTGAGCCTCAGGATGTCGGAGAAAGGGTCGTCACTCATGATCGTACTGTCGCGCAAGTAAATCGCACTATAGAGCATTAACAAGCCGCCGGCCGGGCCTTAACCTTCCGGTTCTTCGTCCCGGACACTCAACGACATGAACAGCAATACCAGCCTCGAATCGGTTCTCGTAACGGGCGGCAGCGGCTTCATTGCGCAACACTGCATCCTGGCGCTGCTCGATCGCGGCTATCGGGTGCGCACCACCGTTCGCTCGCTCGCACGCGAGACTGAGGTGCGCGCGCAGCTCGAAAGAGGCGGCGCAAAACCTGGCGAGCGCCTGTCATTCGTCGAGGCGGATCTCCTCGCCGACGACGGCTGGCAACAGGCAACTGCCGGCTGCACCTACGTCGTGCACGGCGCGTCGCCCACGCCCACCGGCACGCAGACGAGCGAAGACGATTGGGTCAAGCCTGCCATGGCAGGCACGCTGCGCGTGCTGCGTGCGGCGCGGGACGCGGGTGTAAAGCGCGTCGTGCTGACCTCCGCTTTCGGTGCGATCTGCGCCGGACACGGGCCAATGAGCCGCCCCTTCGACGAGACCGACTGGAGCAACCTGACGGCCGCCGATGTCTGGCCTTATCAGAAGTCGAAGACGTTGTCGGAACGCGCGGCCTGGGATTTCATCGCGCGAGAAGGACGCGGCATGCAACTGTCCGCGATCAATCCGGTGACGGTTCTCGGGCCTGTGCTCGGCGACGACTATTCGCACTCCATCCGCCTGATCAGGGGCATGCTGAACGGCCAGCCCGGCAATCCGCGCATCAATTCCGGCTTCGTCGACGTGCGCGACGTCGCCGACCTGCATGTGCGCGCCATGACCCACGACGCCGCGAACGGAGAGCGCTTCATTGCCATTGCCGGCGAAAGCATGTGGCTCGCCGAAGTCGCGCAGGTGCTCAAGGCGCGCATGGGGGATGCCGCGCGCCATGTGTCCACCCGGGTGCTGCCCGACTGGCTCGTGCGCATCGGCGCGCTGAAGGATCCCGCGCTGCGAGGATCGCTGCCGCTGCTCGGCCGCAATCTGAACGCCACCAGTCAGAAAGCCATCAGCTTGCTCGGCTGGTCGCCGCGCCCGCGCGAGGACGCCATTGTCGCCACGGCCGAAAGCCTCGTGCACCTCGGGCTGCTGCGCGATGCCGGCCGGCGATAGCATCCGCACAACCACCGCTCCCGCCGCTGCCATTTTGTTCCGGCCTGCCGATCGAGGGCCCTGCGCCCCGAAAGCACCGCCAGCCCGGCGACGGTTTTGCTCACCTCTCCTACGGAGGCTCCATGCCTGACACCACCACCGCCCGTCTTGCCGCACTCGGACTGGTTCTTCCGCCCCCCATCGCGCCGCTCGGCTCGTATCGGACCGTATCGATCGCGGGCAACCACGCACACGTGTCGGGCCTCGGGCCGTTCGAGAACGGCAAGCCTGTGACGGGCATCGTCGGGGAAGACATGAGCATCGAGCGCGCTCAAGCCTGCGCACGGCTGACGATGCTGATGATTCTGGCTTGCCTCGACGAACGGTGCGGGCTCGATCGCGTCAGGCGTTGCATACGGTTGACCGTGTACGTTCGCGCGTCGGCTTCGTTCACTCGGCATCCGCAGGTGGCGAACAGTGCGAGCGACGTACTGCTGGACCTGTTCGGCGCGGACTTGTTGCCTGCCCGCAGCGCGATCGGCGTGCACACGCTGCCCATGGGCATTCCGGTTGAAATCGACAGCGTATTCGAGTTGCACGGCGAAGCAGGCCGTGATTAGTTCGCCCGGTCCCGTCGCGCCGGGCATGGCGTCAGCGTGTCGACGCGGGTTTCAAGGTTCAGTGGAATCTATCCGCGCCCGATCGCGGGCGCGGCGAGCAGCGCCTGGGCGGTGCGCGTGGCCATCGGGTCGTCGGATTTGTACGCCGCCGCGTAGGCATAGGTACGCCACGATGCATCGCCAAGCGCATAAAGACATACGGCTGCGAGCGCCATGCCGCGCGACGACAGCGTGCCATCGCGCTCCACCCGGCGCAATTCGCTCAGCGCCTCGCCCCAGGCGCGTGCACGCACATGCCACCAGGCCAGCACCTCGCGCATTTCGCCGTTCCCGGGACGCAGCACCGCCATCGCGTCGAGCAGGTCCTGAACGTCCGAAAACGTATCCAGCGCCGCACCGGCCCACAGCACGTCCATCATCCCCGTAACGATCGCGTTGTCGCTCAACGTCTCGATCATGTGCTTCTCCAAGCTTTTTCAGCCAATCGCCATCGGCGCACGCATCATTGCGCCCGCTCGCGCATTCAGCGCGTTTCACTTGCCGCCCGCGAGCGCCCTCGCCTCGGCCGCGATGCCCACGAGCGACAGCTGATCGCGTACCTGATCGATGAAAATCGCCGCCATCAAGGCGAGCATCAGAATCGTGAGCGCGCCTTTCACGGGCTGCGCCAGCGACGGCAGATCAAGCTTTTGCGACACCTTCCCGGTAAAGCCGAAGCCGATATCGATCAGCAGCAGCATCAACATCATCGGCGTGGCCAGCTTCGCCACCGTTTCCATCAGCGAGTCGGTCTTCAGCAACACGAACGATTCGAGTACCGATCCCCCGGCCGGCGTGAGGTTCGCAAGCGGCCACCAGGTATACGATTCGTAGATCGCACCGAGCAGAAACGTCATGCCGCCCAGACACCAGAACGCCGCGATCGCGAACTGGCTCAGCAGCGTGGAAGTCAGCGACGTCTGCTGCCCGTGGCTCGGGTTCTGCATCTGCAGCTGATTGAAACCGGTCAGATCGTCGACGTACGTGCCGACGCTTTCGGCGGCCCAGAACACCGTCGACGCCGCGAAGCCGAGGCCGACGCCGATCAGCGCCTCCTTCAACCCGATGCCCACGAGCATCGTCGCATCCCCCTGCTCGAGCAGGCCGCGTTGCCCGTAGGCGATGAAGCTGCCCCACAGCAGCGCCAGTGCGGTGCGCACGCGGCCTTGCACGACGTTGTCGGACGTCGGCGGAAAAATCATCATCAGGACCATCAATCGTTCGCTGCAAAGGCCGAGCACGATCAGAAACCTGACCAGTTGATGACTCGATTCGATCGATGCGAAGGTAATCTCGCTCATTTCAGTCGCCTGTCGTCCAATGGATGCGCGGCTTGCGGGCGCGCTTGCCGCTTCAAAACGCCGGGCTGGGCCGGCGGCTCTCCGATGTTTCCTCGTCCTGCGCGTCCTCGATCGCGAGCTCGATTGCCTTGACGAGCGTGTCGCGCCGCTTGCCGTAGATGTCGATGCGGGCACGATTGCGCAGGATCTCCGAACGCAGCGCACCGATCTGCACCTCCTTCGCCGCCAGCGCCTGCCCGGCCTGCGCCGCCCGAGCCTCGAGCATCGCGTGCTGCTCGGCCGCGTGCGAGCGGAATTCGCGCAGCTTCAGATACTCGTCCGCCCGGAAGGACACGCTGCCCAGCATCGCGTCGATCTTGCCGTCATGCGCGGCGAGCTCGGCCGCATGCGCGTGCACCGCCGCGCGGCTTTCCTCCAACGCATCCGTGAGCGCCTGCAGCTCGCCGCGCAAACCGCCGAGCGCCGCATTGAGCTTGCGATCGAGCTGGCGGCGACGCGAGAGCACGCGCTCGAACGCGGCAACACGGCGGTCTTTCATCGCTCGCCTCCAGTATCAGGACTGCACGATCTCGCCGAGGGCCGCGAGTGTGTCGCTCGGGTCGACGAGCAGATCGGTCGGTTGGCCGAGGAAAGCCCGAATCGCGTCGATCTTCGCAATGGCTTCGTCGGCAAGCGCATCGGTGCCGCTCTGATACTCGCCCACCTGCAGCAGCAATTCGACCTCCTTGTGCTTGGCCATCAGCCGCCGCACGTGTCCCGCCGCCGCCACGTGCTCGCGCGGCACCACCTGCGTCATCACGCGCGACAGACTGCCGAGCACGTCGATCGCCGGATAGCGGTTCTGTGCGGCGATCTCGCGCGAAAGAATCATGTGACCGTCGAGAATGCCCCGTACCTCCTCGGCGATCGGGTCGCCGCCCGATTCGTCCTCGGCCAGCACGGTATAAAGGGCGGTGATCGAGCCGTGCTCCGAGCGGCCCGCGCGCTCCAGCAGCCGCGGCAGCTCCGCGAAGATCGACGGTGGAAAGCCGCGCCGCGTCGGCGGCTCGCCCATCGCCAGGCCGATTTCGCGCTGCGCGCGCGCAAAGCGCGTCAGCGAATCCATCATCAGCAGCACACGCATGCCGCGGTCGCGGAAGTATTCGGCCACCGCCGTTGCCGCATAAGCGGCCTTCGCGCGCTCGATCGACGAGCGGTCCGATGTCGCGCAGACGACAACCGAGCGCGCCATTCCGTCGGGCCCGAGAATGTGCTCGCAGAATTCGCGCACTTCGCGGCCGCGCTCCCCGATCAACGCGATCACGTTGACGTCGCAGCGCGCCCCGCGCGCGAACATGCCCATCAACGTACTCTTGCCGACGCCGGCCGGCGCGAAGATGCCCATGCGCTGGCCCTCGGCCAGCGTCATCATGCCGTCGACGACGCGCACGCCCGTCGGCATCGGGGTATCGACGACGGGCCGCGACATCGGATCGGGCGGATCGGCGATGACGGGCTGCCATTCGTCGCATTCGAGCGGCCCCTTGCCGTCGATCGGCTCGCCCAGGCTGTCGATCACGCGGCCGAGCAGGCGGGGGCCGATGCGCAGCGAAAGCGGACGCCGGAGTCCCACCACGCGTGTCGCCCGCGACACGCTGCCGAGCCGGCCGAACGGCGAGAGCAGCGCGACGTCGCGCGAGAAGCCGACTACCTCGGCACGCTGCAGCAAGGCGCCTTCGGGCGAGCGCAGCTCGCATAGCTCGCCGAGCGTCGCGTCGAGCCCCGATACGCGTACGAGCGTGCCGATCACTTCCTGCACCTTGCCGCATGCCGCGGGTTGTGCGCGGGCGCGCAGTTCGCGCTCCATCGCATCCATCAGCGCCGAGAAGCCGCGTACGGCCCGCGGCTGCGCGATGCGCACCCCGCTCGCTTCGTCGGTTTCGAAACCGTCCGCGCTGTCGATCATGGCGCTCCCTTCCTGGTCATGTCTTCTTCCACGTGCGGCGCGACGGCCGGTTCAGATGGACATCGCGTCGGCGTCGGCATACGCGGCATCGGCCCAGCCCTCGTCGCGCCGGTCGTCCGCCGTGTGCAGGGCCGCGGCATCGTCTTGCCAACCTTCTTCGTCCCCGATGTTGCCGTCGCCATCGCCGCCGTCGGCCGCGTGCGCATCCGGGTCCGTCAGGTCGTCGCCGGCTCCGACGGCGGACTCGCCGATCGGCCCCTCGGCGTTGCCCGCGAAACCGGCCTGCGCGTCGACGGTTTGTGCGTCATCCCCGGGCCGCGCAGTCGGCGCGTCGCGCCATGGGTCCTCCGCCACGCTTCGCACCGCGCGCGCCAGGGCGTCGCGCATCGCCGCCAGGTGCAACGACAAGCTCGCGTCGATCGCGCCCAGATCGGTTTCGGCGACGCACGCGCCGGGCGCAAGCGTCGCGTCGGCCGCCACGCACAGCCGCACGGAGCGCCCGGCCTCGCGCCACGCCGCGGCCGCTTCGTCGAAGGCCGCGCTGGCCGCGGCCAGATCCGACGGATGAACACGCAGATGAACGGGACTGCCGTCGGCGACGATCCGCTCGACCGTCGCGGCCGCGCGCGCGAAAAGCGCCTTGGGATCCACCGACGCGACGATCTGCTCGACCGCCAGCGTCACGAGCTCGGCCAGCCGGTCCTGCTGCCCGGGCGCGAGCCGGCTGGCCTCGGCATGCGCGGCTGCCGCGCGTGCGTGCCAATCGGTCAGCCCCCGCCGCAATCCGTCGTCGTAGCCGCGCTCGGCCGCTTGCGCGAACTCGCGCATGGCGCGCTCGACGAGTTCGTCCGCGCGGGCGCGGGCTTCGTCGAGCAGCATGCGGGCCTGCGCGCGCGCCGCGTCCAGCGCGTCGTCGCATTGCCGGCGCATCTCGGCGTACGCCGCATCGATCTCGACGATCGCCGCGACGCGTTCATGACGCAGGACGTCGCCTTCGACGCCCGCACCGAGGCTCGTGCCTTCGGCCAGCGGATTGCGTAACCAGATCACCATGACCACTCCGGAAACAAGTCGGGCAGTTGCGAGACGATCGAAAGGCTCGGGCTCGGGCCTTCCGAAGACGGTAATGACAGCGGCAACGAAGGGGATGGCAACGCCCCCTCGTCGTCGCGCGCCGGCATGGCCAACCGCATGATCGCGAGCGGGCCGCCCGGCGCCCATCGGCAGTCGCGCTCGAAAAGCCGAAAGCCGAGCCAGGCCAGGACATCGCCATCGGCCGCGTCGAGCGGCACTTGCATGACCGATGCCGCGTGGCGCGCGCGTGCAGCAAGCGAACACGCATCGCCCGCAAGCTCGCGCCCGCGGGCGAAGAGCAGATTGACGCCGCGCGCCCCGATCCAGCCGGTCAACTTCTCGCGACGCGGCCGGTCGATCCAGGCGCGCAATGGCTCCGCCTGCTCGACGAGCGCGCGCAAGCGGAATACGGTCAGACAATCGTGCGCCGGCAGCAACGCAAGCGCCGTTTCCGGCGCGTTGAACGCGGCAAGCGGCGGCACCGGCATGCCCCATTCGTCGAGCAGCGCATCGGCAAGCGCCTCGGCCTGCGCGGGGCTGCATGCGCCGAGCCGGTCCGCACCGGGCACGCGTGCAAGGTACGCCGGATGCATCCAGTCGAACAGCGTACGCCGGCGCCGATGGTAGGCGGCCAGTCTCGCCGCCACGGCCGCCGGCGTCTCGCCGTTCGGGGCGGCAACGCTGTCGGCGGCGGCGTCGTATGCCTCGGCGGCGTCGTATGCGCTCGTCAAGTGCTCAACCCTGCTTGCCGTGCCGGCCATATGGTCGTTCGGATCGAAGGTCATGCCGGCGCTTTCGCCGCACGCCCCGCCCCGCGCGCGAACCGGCCCGCAAGTCCGCCGCCGCCCTTGAGCAGATTGCCGCGCCAGAGCGCGAAGCCGCCGGCGATCGTCAACAGCAGCACGCCGAGCGCGCCGCCCGCATAGACGACCCAGCCGTCCTGGCGGTGCGGGTGGGCAGGTGGATCGAGCGCATCGGCCGGCACGCTCGTCACGCTGACCTGATCGTAGGTCAGCCCCTCTATGCTGTGCACGACCAGGTTCTTGATCGCCGGCGTCATCCGATCGAGATTCGCGTCGGGCCGGTACTTGATGAAGACCGATGCGGACGACGGCTTGACCGACTGCGCGAGCGGGTCGTTGTTCGGCAGCACGATCTGCACGCGCGCCACGACCACGCCGTCGATCTTCGACAACGTATCGTCGAGTTCCTGCGACAAACCGTAAATGAAGCGCACGCGCTCCTCGGTCGGCGTGGAAACGAGCCCGTCCTTCTTGAACAGCGAGCCGAGGTCGTCGAATTTCTTGCGCGGCAGGCCGCGTGCGCGCAGCACTTCCACGGCATGCACGATCTGCTTTTCGTCGACGCTGACCGACCAGGTCTTGCCGCCATCGGGCGTGCTCTTTTGCGCGTCGACGCCGGACATCAGCAGCGCGGCCGCCATTTCGTTGCAGTCGCTTTCGGTCAGTTGCCCGTAGAGCTCCTGCTTGCAGGCCGCAAGCGACAGCACGAGCGCCGCCACCGCGACGAGCCGCCATGTGGAGGGCAGCCTCGAAGGCACGAGGTTCGGTTTCATCAGTTGCTCCGGCCAGTGTGAGAATCCTCTCCCTTTAGGGAGAGGAGAACGTCAAGTCATTGGTTCTTCATGAGCGTCTGCACGGCGTCCTTGGACGACTGCACGGTCGCCATCTTCACCTGCAGATCGGCGTTCAGGCTTGCGATCTCGAGCTGGATCGTCATGTCGGCGGCGGCAAGGCGCTCCATCGACAGCGCGCTCATGTGCTGAGTCATATAGAGCACGTCGTTCGGCACTTGCCGGTAATAGTCCGCCTGCTCCTCGACTGCTTTCGTCACGAGGTCCGCGCGCTCGGTCGGGTGGACGGCTGCCGCATGGTGGGGCGCCGAAGCCATCATCGCCTGGAATTTGTCGACGAGCGGCTGCGATATCGCGTCCGCATTCGGCGCCGCGGGCGTCGTGCCGGTGACGCGGGCCAGTTCGTACTGGAGTTGCGATGCAGTCGTGATGCTCATTTCGTTTCTCCTGGTAGGGGCAACAGGCTCAGACACGCATGTACTGCATCGTCAGCAGCATGTCGCTGGATGAGGACGACGGCGTCGCGACCGCTTCGCCGTCTTCGGCGTGCGCGCCGTTCTCGAACGCGAGCGCGGAATCCGGCGCAACGAAGCGGCCCGTGCGCTTCGCGGTCGCGACCGCCTGCTTCAGCTCCTCGCTCGCAAGCAGAACCTTCGCGAGCCGTTCAACCTCTTCGTTGCCGCCCTCCTCCAGCAGGTGTCGGGCCTCGTCCTGCCAACCGAACTCCTGGCGGGCCTTCAGGCACTGCAGCAACATTCCCTTGCTGGCCGGCAGGCAGACCGCGCGCTCGACCAGATCGCGAAAGAGCCGTTCGGCCTCGCTCCATTCCGCGCGCACCATATGCAGCCAGCCGTCGAAAAACGCGAATTCGGCGGAATCCGGGCGCAGCAGATGCAGCACGTCGACGAGGTGCTCGAGATCGTCGATGTCGACTTGCTGCGGCGTGCCTGCGCGGGCCAATGCCACCCTGACCAGGTCGACGATCGCGCCGACGACTCCCGATGGGCACTGCGGCCGATCCTTCAGAACGTCCATCCTTTCCCCCAAGGAAATCAGATTCGATCCGATGGGCCGCACCCGATGAGGCGTGGCCTTCCGTTGACGCTAAGTTACGCAACACGACGGGCGCGCCACGTGCCGGGCACGAAGTCGCACAACGAATTGCGAAGCGCCGCATGCGATGCGGCGGCGGTCCGAGCCGCTTTCGCGGACGCCTTCGCGCGCGCCCGCCGCCGCGCGGTTTGCCTTGCTCACGTGGCCTGCGCCCGAGCGACGCGCCGTCGCGCCGCCCGCTTCGCAGCCCTTGTCCTTGCTTCGCATCGCCGTCGCGCCGGATACCGCGGCGCCGCTAACGTTGCATCGGGGCGCCCCATCCCGGGTGCGCGCCGGCGACAAGCGAAGGACAGCGGTCATGAGCGACGAGAAAACCGAAGAGCCCACAGACAAGAAGCTGGACAAGGTCCGCGAGGAAGGCCAGGTCGCGAAGAGCACCGACCTCGTCGAAGTCGCGTCGCTCGGCTCGATCGTGCTGGTGCTGACGGCGGGCCAGCACTATCTGGCCGACACGCTGCGCGCGGTCGTCAAGGAAGCGGTCGATTTCACCCACGGCGAGCGCGAGTTGCAGGACCTCTGGCCCATCCTCGTTCATATCGGCCTGCAGGCGCTCGGTCTGCTGTGCGGGATCGCGGCCGTCGCGCTCGTCGCCGCCATCATCGCGCTCGCCCCCCAGACGGGACTCAAGATTTCGCTGAAAGCCGTGATGCCGAAGCTTGCGTCGGTCAGCCCCGGGTCCGGCTTTCAGCGCATCTTCTCGATGAACTCGGCCATCGACCTCGCGAAGATGGTCGGCAAGGCCGCGATTCTCGTCGCCGTCATGTGGCAGACGATCAAAAGCGCGATGCCCGTGGTGGCGAGCGCGCTCGATCAGTCCGTACCGCAGTTGATCGGCGTGCTGTGGTCCGTGCTCATGCATGTGGTCGTGGTCGCGCTCGGCGTGTTCGTCGTCATCGGCGCGTTCGACTACAAGCTGCAGAAGTGGCTCTTCATCCGCAAGAACCGGATGTCGAAAGACGAGGTGAAGCGCGAGCACAAGGAAAGCGAAGGCAACCCCGAACTCAAGGGCGAGCGCAAGCGCATGGCCAGGGAGATGTCGCAGGAAGGCCCGAAAGGCGGCGTCGCGCGCGCGAACGTCGTCGTGGTCAACCCGGTTCACTACGCGGTCGCGCTGCGCTACGACCCGGCGGAGTTTCCGCTGCCCGTCGTCCTCGCCAAGGGCGTGGACGAGCAGGCGCTGCGGCTGCGCCAGCAGGCGATGCACGCGCGCGTGCCCATCGTCGCGAACCCGCCCGTCGCGCGCATGCTGCACAAGGTGCCGCTCAATCAGCCGATTCCCGAAGAACTGTTCGAAGTCGTCGCCGCGATTCTTCGCTGGGTGGACGGCCTCGCGCCTCAAACCGCCACCACGGAGTAGTGGACATGTTCAAGACCATGAAACTGCCCGGCATCGGCGAGGCCGGCATCGCCGTCCTGCTGATCGCGATCGTCTCGCTGATGATCCTGCCGCTGCCCCCCGCCATCATCGACGGGCTGCTCGCGATCAACATCACGATCAGCATCACGCTGCTCATGGTGACGATGTATGTGGGCCATATCGCCACGCTCTCGGCGTTCCCGTCCGTGCTGCTCTTCACGACGCTTTTCCGGCTCTCGCTGAATATCGCGTCGACGAAGTCGATCCTGCTGCATGCCGATGCCGGCGAAATCATCGAAAGCTTCGGCCAGCTCGTCGTGGGCGGCAATCTCGTCGTCGGCCTTGTCGTGTTCGTCATCATCTCCGTCGTGCAGTTCATCGTGATCGCCAAGGGCTCGGAGCGCGTCGCCGAAGTGGGGGCACGGTTCACGCTCGATGCGCTGCCCGGCAAACAGATGAGCATCGATGCCGACCTCCGCGCGAACATCCTGACGCCGGACGAAGCCCGCAGGAAACGCGCAAGGCTCGCCATCGAAAGCCAATTGCATGGCGGCATGGACGGCGCGATGAAGTTCGTGAAAGGCGATGCGATCGCCGGCCTCATGATCACGATGATCAACATCGTCGCGGGCATCGCCGTGGGCGTCGCCTATCACGGCATGTCGGCCGGCGAGGCGGCCAACCGCTTCTCGGTCCTCTCGATCGGCGACGCCATGGTCTCGCAGATTCCCTCGCTGCTGATCTCGGTGGCCGCGGGCGTCATGATCACGCGCGTGGACGAGGGCGGCGACCATGGAAACTCCTCCCTCGGCGAAGACATCAGGCGCCAGTTCACGAGCAGCTCGCGCGCGCTGTACTTCGCCGCGCTGCTGCTGCTCGGCTTCGCCGCCGTGCCCGGTTTTCCGGCCGCGCTCTTCGCGCTGCTCGCCGGGCTGCTCGGCTTCGTCGGCTACCGTCTGCAGAAAAAGCAGGATGGTCCCGCCAAAGGCGCCGGCAAGCCCGTAGGGGCACTGCAGCGCGCCGGCGCCAAGGGCGACGCGCCGTCGATCCTGCCACGCCCGCCGCAGTTCACCTGCCCGCTCGGCGTGCGCCTCGCAACCGACGTCAGCGCGCGTCTCGCGGCCGATGCCCTTGATCGCGCGTTCGACGCACAGCGCCACGCGCTGCAATCGGAAGTCGGCCTGCCGTTCCCCGGCATCATGATGTGGTCCGACGGCACGCTGCCCGAGGACAGTTACGAAGTGCTCATCTTCGACGTGCCGCAAGGACGCACCACGCTCGCCGAAACGCGCGCGGTACACGCGGCGGCCGACGGCGGCGCACCGGACGCGCCTGCCGCCGCGGCGACACCGGAAGCATTGATCGCACGCCACACGATCGACCTGCTGCGGCGCAATGCCCATCTCTTTCTCGGCATCCAGGAAGCACAGTGGATGCTCGATCAGCTCAACGAGGACTACCCGGGCCTCGTCGCGGAGGTACAAAAGGCACTGCCGCTGCAGAAGATGGCGGACGTGCTACGCCGGCTGCTGGAGGAAGACGTGCCCGTGCGCAATATCCGCAGCATCACCGAAAGCCTGATCGTCTGGGGACCGAAGGAGAAGGACATGCTGATGCTGACCGAGTACATCCGCATGGAGCTCGGCCGGCTCATCGCCTATCGCGCGACGGGCGGCGTGCGGGATTTGCCCGTCGTACTCGTCGACGTTCAGGTCGAGCAGCACATCCGGCAGTCGATCAAACAGACCCCCACGGGCAACTTCCTCGCGCTGCCGCCCGACGAAATCGGCCAGCTCGTCGGCAAGATCGCCGACATCGTCGGCGATACGCCGCGGCAGCCGCTGGCGCTCGTCGCGTCGATGGATATCCGGCGCTACATCAAGCGCATGATCGAGGCACGGCTGCCCTGGCTGCCCGTGTATTCGTACCAGGAGCTCGGCGCGCATGTCGATCTCCAGCCCGTCGGCCGCCTGGCGATGTGATCGAGGGAGCCGCGCCATGCACTCCTCCGCCCCTCATCGCGCCCGCGTCATCGCGGCGCCGGCCGCGCACACCGACCCCGCACCCGAGATGCCGGCCGCGCAGTTGAGCCGCCAGGCCGCCCTTTTTCAGCGCCTGCGCGAAGGCACGCGCGCCGGCGCATCGGAAGCGCCCGGCGACGGGCAGCCGTGCGCCGCACCGGCCGAGCCGCCGTTCGCCGAGCCAGCCGATCCGCTCTACCCGGTCGCCGGGTTCGCCGCGGACGAACATCGCGACGATGCCGGCAGCGGCGAGCGCGACGACGACGCACAGGCCGGCTCCGGCGACGAACACGACGACGCTGCGGCGCACGCCCGATCGGCAGCCCCGGTGCCCGCTCCGGTACCTGCGACGATTCATCCGCCCATGCATTCGACGATGCGCGTGCCGGTGCATTCGGCCATGCATGGGCTCGTGCATGTGCCGGCATATTCGACGATGCCCGTACCGACGCCGATGCCGGCGCGCGGCGCGGCGCCGCTTTCACCACAGAGGCCGCCCAACGCCCGGCCATCGGCGACTGCGCCGGACACGCCGCACGTACAAACCGCGCGCGAGCCGCGGCGCCCCGAAGCAGGCGGCCCGCACGCCGTGGTCGCCGTGCAGGCACCGGCGCGCACGGGCCAGGACATGAACCGGTTCGTCGATTCGATCGTCGCCGAGGTGTCGGACTTCTGCGCCAATCCGATCGTGTTCGCAAGCGGCGACTGGCAGATCACGATTCCCATCGATCCGGCGCTGCTGCCAGGCTGCACGTTGAGCCTCGCGCTTTCGCATTTCCAGTTGACGCTTCGCTTCGACACCACCGACGCACGCTCGCGCGAACTAATCTCACAGCATGCGGCGACGTTGCGCACAAGCCTCGAAGAAGTGATGCAAGGCCGCTTCGACGGCGCGCGCAGCGTCGAGATCATCGTCACGTAAAACCCATATGGACACCACACGAACGCTACTGACAGACCACGTTGCGGCGGGCGCCCAAGCGCCGGCGGTAGCCGTTTTGCTCGATCCCGCGCGGCTGCCCGCGCTTGCGGCCGCCACCGCGCGCCAGCATCGGCTCGCCGTCGACGAGCGCCTGAGCGCACTGCTCGCTCACGCGCTCGGCGTCTCGGCCTTCAGCGTCGGCGCGCACGACTTCGTGGCGCCGGAGCGCGCCGCCGTCGTGCGCGTGCGCTGGGGCATGGAGACGGCCGCGGTGCGCATCGACGTCGGACAGCACACGGGGCTCGCGAGCGTCGTCGCGTCGGACGAGCCCGTCAACGAGCGCTTGCGCGATGCCGTGTGCGCGATCCTGCTCGATCCGCTGCGGCGTGCCCTGCAAGCGCTCGGCTTCGACGGCGCGGAAATCGTCTCGCTCGAACGCGCCGCGCGTCAGCCGCCGAGCGCGCCTTGCTGCGCGCTCTCGCTGCGCCTGGGCGATACCCGCTTCGATGCGGTGATCGAGCACATCGACAGCGGCTGGCTCGACGCGCTCGAAAC
Organism: Burkholderia sp. AU17457; assembly: GCF_002223255.1. NCBI lineage: Bacteria > Pseudomonadati > Pseudomonadota > Betaproteobacteria > Burkholderiales > Burkholderiaceae > Burkholderia > Burkholderia sp. AU17457. Next base: position 682,713 of record NZ_NKFB01000005.1, on the reverse strand, counting down.
GCTCGTGGCCCGGCAATGCACGCCGTTCGCCACCCACGTCAGCGAGATCGCCGTACCGGGCCGGCTGCGGATCGGCGAGAAAACCATGAACGTGACGACGCTCGATTCGCTGCGCGCGGGGGACGTCATCTTGCGTGCCGTTCCCGAAGCCACCCGCGCGCTCTTCGCGAGCGAGCGCTCGTCCGCCCCGATGCAAGTCGTCTGGGGCCGCTACGGGACGCGGCAACTGCGCGCCGTGGCAGACGTCACCCACCACCTGATGACCTTGAGCGAGGACCCCACCATGAGCCATGAGACGCAGTTCAACGCGCCGCTTACCGATTCGATCGACACGCCCGTCGAAATCAGCCAGCTGGACCTGCCGCTGAAGCTCGAGATCGACACGGTTTCGATGCCGGTCGCCCAGCTCTCGGCGCTGCGCGCGGGCTACGTGCTCGAGCTGCCCACCGCGCTGCCCGATGCGCGCGTGCGGCTCGTCACCTACGGGCAGACGATCGGCTTCGGCGAACTCGTGAGCGTCGGCGATCATCTCGGCGTGCGTCTCGTTCAGCTGTCGCGCGGCCATGGTTCAGTTTAGCGATCTCACCGGGCTGCTGATCACCGTCGTCGCGATCAGCCTGATCCCGTTCGTCGCCATGGTCGCGACCTCGTACGCGAAGATCGTGGTCGTGCTCGGACTGTTGCGCAACGCGCTCGGCGTGCAGCAGGTGCCGCCGAACATGGTGCTCAACGGCATCGCGGTCCTCGTCTCCGCTTACGTGATGGCGCCGATCGGCATGCAGGCCATGCAAACCATGCAGACCATGCACCGTACCCCCGGCAGCGACACGTCGCTCGTCGTGCTCGATGCCTTCGATGCGGCAAAGGAGCCGTTTCGCGCCTTTCTGAAGAAGCACGCGCACGAGCGCGAAAAGCGGTTCTTCGTGCGCTCGGCAACCGTGGTCTGGCCGAAGGACATGGCGGCGAAGATCCGTGAGGACGACCTCATCGTCCTTGCCCCGGCCTTCACGCTGACCGAGATGACCGACGCCTTCAAGATCGGCTTTCTGCTGTACATCGCATTCATCGTCGTCGATCTCGTCATCGCCAACGTGCTGATGGCGATGGGCCTGAATCAGGTCCAGCCGACGAACGTCGCGATTCCGTTCAAGCTGCTCCTGTTCGTCGTCATGAGCGGCTGGTCCACATTGATTCACGGTCTTGTCATGACCTATCGCTGAGGCGCGCACCATGGAAACCGATACGCTCGTTCGCATCACCTCGCAGGGCCTGCTGCTCTGCCTGTCCGTCTCGATGCCGGTGGTGGCCGTCGCCGCGCTCTCCGGCCTCGCGATTTCGTTCGTGCAGGCCATCACGTCGATGCAGGACCAAAGCATCTCGTACGCGGTGAAGCTCGTGGCCGTCGTGGCCACCGTGCTCATGATCGGCGCCTGGGGCGCCGCCGCGATCCTGCGCTTCGCTAATCAGATCATCACGCTCGCGGTGCCGTCATGAATTCGCCGATCCGCAACAACCACGGCCACCACGCCGCCGATCTCGCGCAGCAGGCGCAGGCCGGCGCCGAGCACGTGGGGCAGATGACCCAGGCGCGCGGCTTCACGGGCGTGAAGGTGCAGCACACGAAGATGCAGCGCGCGCGCATGCAGCACAACAAGATGCTCGCCGCCGCTTTCTACCGCGGCAAGCGTTTTGCCGAAGGCATGCACAAGCCGCCGCCCCCTTCCGCGCAAAAGCTGATGCGCCAGCTCGGCCAACGGCCGCGGCCGGCGGGCTCGGCGAAGACGCAGGGCAAAGAGGCATCGGCTCACGAGCGGCCGGACGACCCGCACGCGCTCGAGCCCAGGCACGAGCATGAACACGAACACCCGCACGAGCGCGAACGCAAGCACGAGCAGGGTCAGCAGCAAAAGCACGGACAGCAGCAAAAGCGCGAGCGCGATCAGCAACACGGCGACGGGCAGCAACAGCATCGCAACGGCCATGGGCACGATCGCGGCTCGAATCAGCACGGCGAAGAGCAGGGGCAGCCGCAGCAGGGTGCGCCGCGCGACGGGCAGCCTCGGCGCGACGGCCGTCAGTCCGGCGAAGGCCGCGACAAACCGCGCAAGTTCGCGATCGGCAAGGCGGGCCGGGCCAAGGCCGCCGCGCGCAGCCAGCCGCTCGCGGCCACGATGCAACTGCTCGCGACGCACAAGCTCGGTGCGCCGGACTTGCCGGCCGAACTCGCGGCGGCGTGCGCGAAGGAGGTGCTGCGGCTTGCCGCGCAGATCGAGCTGGGGCCCTTGCTGGCGGTGCCGATGCTGCTCGCGATGCGCTCGCCGATGGCGCTTCGGCGCAATGCTGCCCGGCTTCACGCGCACCGCCATGCGGCACTGATGCAAAGTGCCGCGACCCCGGGCAAGGCCGCCGCGGTGGCGGGGCTTCTCGGCGTATCGCTCGACAACACGCTCGCCCGCCAGAGCGCGGGCATCGAATACTCGTACGACGATCAATCGATCGCGGCCGTGAAGCAACGCATTCTCGACACGCAAGCCGCGCTGCCGGCCGGCGGGGTGCCCGCCGGCGCCGCCGTCACGGGCGGCGCGACGGGCGGCGCGATCGGTGGTCCAACCGGCGCCGCGCGGCAAGGGACGGCCAAGCCCACGGCCGGCGCTTCGGATAAGACGTTCGAAGTTCGCATGGCGCCGGCTGCGCCACCGGCAAAACCCTAAACTGATTTCGACGGTCAAGGCCCGGCGGCCCGATGCGCGAAGCAGCGAAACGCCGGAGCGGCGACCAGCAAGGGCAACCGCATGACCCACGTCGGATACACGGATACCACGATCATGAAAGCGCTTCGAGTACTGACCGGCACCCACGCCGGAGCCCAGGTCCGGCTCACGAGCGGCACCTACCGGATCGGCGCCACCGAGCACTCGGATGTCTGCATCAGCGACTGGACGGTCGAGGACATCGAGCTTTGCGTGGGCGAGGACGGTGTGGCGCGGATCCGCTCGGCGAACGGCGACGAGGTGCTCGTGGCGGACTTCGTGGCCGTGCCGTTCGGCGACGTCGTGTTTTGCGTGGGCCCCGACGGCGAAGCCTGGCCGCGCGATCTCGATTTGCTGGCGGGCCTCTGGAAGACGGCCGAGCCGCCTGCCGCCGACACCGCGACGGGGGCTGACGCGGATAGCGGCGCGCCGGATCGGGCCCCGGCCCATGCGAACGAATCCCGCGCCGGCCATGCGCCCGCCGATTCGCCCAAGGTGCCCTGGCGCACGGCCGTGCTGGCGCTCGTCTGCACCGCTGCGATCGGCGGCATCGCCGTGGCCGGTGTGATGTTCGCGGGTACGCAGTCGAGCGAAGCGGCGAGCGTGAGGTTCGACGCCGACGCGCTCGCACGGCAGTTGCAGGAGGCCCTGCACCGCGAAGGCCTCGGCGACCTGCAGGCAATGGCACGCAAGGACAGTGTGGCGGTGCGCGGCATCGTGACGAGCACCGACGAAAGCGCGAAGGCGCAGCGGATCATGGACAGCCTCGCGCGCGGCAAGGTGCGGCGCGAATACGACGTCGCGCAGCAAGACGTGGACAACATCCAGCAGTCGCTCGCCGGCACGGGCGCGGCAGTGAGTTACCAAGGCCACGGCGTCTTCCGCGTGAGCGGCAGCGTGCAGTCGATGACGACCTTCCGCACGCTGATAGCGGGTATCAGGGCCGACCTCGGCGACAACGTCAAGCGCGTCGACGTCGATGTCAAGGAGGCGCAGGCGCTCACGCCCGATGTCGAGTACACGTCGGTGATCGCCACGGGCGGGCTGCGCTACATCGAGACGCCCGACGGCACGAAGCATCTGTTCGCGAGCAGCGGGAACGAAGCAAACAATTGACCTCGACCACCAAAGGAACCGACATGTACGACGCATTGCTTCTCATCGCGCAGGATCTGAACGCGCTCGATGCCACGCTCTCGGCGCCCGACGGCGCGCAACGGGTCGCGCGCATCGCGGCGGCCTTCGACGAAACCGCGCGCCGGATCAGTACGGCCACGCAGTCCGCGGCCGACGAGCGCGAGCGGCTCGATCTGCAAAAGCTTTATCGCGGGATGATCGCGGCGCGCCGCATCGTGCTCACGCTGCAGGAGCGCCACAGCGCCCGTGGCGCGGCGCTTTGACGGCATCCGCGGCGATACGGAAGACGGTTGAACAGTTTGCAGTTGCAGCATCCGGCTGCGCGTCAGCCGGTCCGGACCGGCGGCCACCACGGCCACGGGCCTTTTACCGAAGCATCAGGCGTCAACCCACAGCAGTGCTTTTTCCATCACTTTCTTGATAAGGGGAATACATCATGTCTTCATCGATCGGAAGCTCGGGCGTCTCGCAAGCCGGTTCGCAAAACGCCGACATGGTCGGCCAGATGCAGGCCATGGCCAACCAGAACAACGCCATGACGATGGCCGCCATGCAGATCAACATGCAGCAGCAGGAAACGTCGGCGCTCGCTTCCGTCGGCAACAACGGCGCGAAGAACATCGCCGACGCCGCGAAGGGCCAGTAAGCCGCTCGCGTTGCCGCAGTCCGTTCGCGCGAGGGGCACGAAGGCGGAAAGCCCGGCTTTCCGGCTACGTGCCCCCGCTTTTTTGCAAGCGGGCCGCCCTATTTTCGCCGGAGATTGCCGCCCATGAGCAGGGAACGTTTCGTCGAGTTGATTCACGAGGTTTGCGCGGTGGTCGGGCTGCCCGACGCCGAGTATGTCGTCGAGACGCAAACGCTCGAGATCGAGGGGTTCGACGTCCATCTCGACCACCACGAGACCGACCCCGATTCGGTCTATGTCAGCTTTCATTACGGCGCCGTCACGCCCGGCCGGTCGCTCGTCGTTTTTCGGCTCATGCTCGAAGCCAACCTGCTCGTCTACGCGCAGGACCAGGCGCAACTGTGCCTCGAATCCGATACGGGCAACGTCGTGCTGCTCGTCCATCTGCCGATGGGCCCGACGATCACCGGCGATTATCTCGCCGATCTCTTCTCGCACTACGCCGAACACGGCCGCTACTGGCAAAACAACATCCTCGAATCGCCGGACGAAATGTTCGAGGGCATCGCCTCGGGCAATTTCATGTGGCTGCGGGCGTAAGCCCGGCGAGCGCAAGCGCGCTTCAGGCAACGGGCGCATCCGCGCGCGCATCGATGCCTGGCCAGCCATCGCATCCGTTCGTACACGGCACGTCGCTTCACGCTCACGCGGTCGCGGGCGCCCGCCCGCTCGGCGCTATGCCGCCACGCGCGGGATCAGCAAGACGAGGCGGCGGCGCGTGCCCCCGTCTCCCGCACCGCCGGAACCGGTATCGTCCGCGCGACGCGCGACATCGCTTCCGTGCCCCGCCGGCCCCTCGATGACGAGGCACTCGCCCGGCGCCAGGCTTTCGTCGACCGCCCGATAGCCGCGCGCATCGCGGCGGCGCCCCAGTTCCACGCGCAAGCCGATACGCGGCATCGACGCGGCGCCTTCGACCGTCGGTGCAATCGAGAGCCAGAGGTCGCGGGCACCGTCATCGGGCAGGTCATCCTCGTCACGGCGTGCGAGGCGTGCCTCGTGGCGGTCGATGACGGCCGGCGAGCGGTCGTGCGTGAGCGCCGTTTGCGACACCTCGATTTCGGCGCGGCCGCTCCTGGCCAATGCCTTGATCTGCGCGATCAGCGCGCGGCCGCCGTCGGGCGCGACACCTGCATCGCGGTGCTCGCGCACGTCCGCCGTCGCCTGCTCCGCGCCTGCCCCGTCGGCCATGGCCGGCGGCAGCGCGGGCCGCAACGCGTCGAGCGCGTCGCCATCGACATCCACCACCCACGTTTGGACCGATACGAGCTGCGCACGCACGTCCAGGCTGGCGACGAGCGCGCCGTCGGCGTCGATGCGCTCGGCCCGATCGCGTATCAGGATGGAATTCGTGGTCGCATCCGCTTCGATCACCGGCAAAGCCGCATCGAACTCGACGATCCGCGGTGCATCGGAGACGGCGGTCCCGCTCGCAACGGCCGGGCGCTCGAAACGGCGCCGCAAGAGCGTGGCCACACCGGGCACGACGAGCGTGCGGCCATCGACCACGCGCGTTTCGTCGGCGGCATTCGCGGCACTCAGGCGAAACACCCGCACGGACAAACGCACGCGCGCTCGCGCGTCGCGTTCGAAGCGCTCGGCCGCGGCACGAATACGCTCCACGTAGGTCGCCGGCCCGTGCACGTTCACAGTTTGCGCGGCGGCGTCCACCGCCAGCGGGAAGTGCGTATCGGCAAGACCTGCCTGCTCGAGCGACACACGCAGCGCATTCGCCGAAAGGAAGTGAGGCCGGATGGCGATATGCGCCTGCTCGTTCGCGGGCGACACATGCAGGACCGCACCGTCGTAGTACCAGACGAATCCGTACGAACGGCTCATGACATCGAGAAAGCGCTGCGGCGGCATCGCGAAACGGCCGCTCACGACGCCCTCCACTTGACCGTCGATGCGCAGCGCAACGTGCTGCCCCGCCGCGAAGGCATTCAGGACCTCCGCGAGGCCCGCGCCGTTCGTCGCGTAGACGAAACGGGCGCCGGAGCCGCCGGCCCACGCCATGCTCGCCGCCTGCGCATGCACGGTGGCCGCGCAGACGAAGGCAGCGACGGCGCCGCGCGCGAGCGCTCGCATTCGTGCCGCGTTCATGCGGCGCCTTCCGGCGACGCACCGGCGCCCGACGCAGCGGCACCCGACGCATCGGCGCCCGACTGATCCTTATCCGGCTTGAGGGTCAGGCGGTAACCCGTCGCATAGACCGATTGCACGGTCCAGCCGACGCCGGCCGCCTTCAGGCTCGCACGCAGGCGGCTCACGTACATGTCGACGGAGCGGCTTTGCACGGCCGCATCCCAGCCCCAGACCACGCTCATCAGATCCTGCCTCAGCACGACGGCGCCCGTGTGCCGAGCGAGATGCCAGAGAATGTCGAACTCCTTGGTGCCGAGCTTGTGCGCCACGCCCGCCACCACGAGCGAGCGCGCCTGCTGATCGAGCACGCATTCGTCGTCGACGAACATCTTGCGGCCCTGCACGTTCATCGGCGCGAAGCGCCGCAGCAGAGCGCGCATGCGCGCGAGCAGCACCTGCCTGTCGTAGGGCTTCACGAGATAGTCGTCGGCACCCGCATCGAGTATGCGCACGATGTCGGACTCCGCCGAGTGCACGGTCTGAAAAATCACGGGCATGATCGATTGCGAGCGGCTGCGGATCTTTTGCAGCAGCTTGTCGCCGGACACGCCCGGCAGATCCCAGTCGAGAATCGCGAGATCGGCCCACTGCTCCGACAGAAATTGCTGCGCGTCGAGCCCGCTGTGAAAAGCGTCGACGTGGTAGCCCTCGCTCTTGAGCCAGGAATGGATGAGCGCGTGATGCGCGACGTCGTCCTCGACGAACAGAATGCGTACGGGTTTGCCTGCAAGCGATTTCATGTGAACTCTTGGTTCTGACGGCCGCGCGGGAGTCGGCGCCCGGCCCGCGCAACGCGTGTCAAACGAATACGGGCCGCGCGCTGGCGCCTCACTCGCGGCGCGCCGCGCGCAACGCGCGGTCGGCATCGACAAGCGATGTCGCGTGCGGCTTCGCGGCGACAGGATTCAGGCACGGCAGACGCAGCACGAACATGGTACCGCCTTGTCCGTTGAGCTCGGCGTAAAGTGCGCCGCCGTGCATGCCGACGATCTGCACGGCGAGCTTGAGCCCGAGACCGAAGCCCGTTGCCGTCCGCTTGCCGAGCTTCTCGAAGTCGGTCAGCCGATCGCCCTCGACGAGACCCGGCAGCCCGCCCGCGCGATCGTCGACGACCACCTCGGCGAAACCGTCGGCCTGCCGGATCGACACCGTCACCGCCTCGCCGCGCGGCGACGCGCGAACGGCATTGTCGATGACGTTCTGGACGGCGCGCGCCACGAAGTTGCGCATGCCGCTCACCCAGAGCGGCGCGCTGTCGGGCAGCCACAAGTGTAACGCGACGCCGCAATAGACGGCGGTGACCTCCAGCTGCGAGATGATCTGGCGCAGCGTCGCGCGCAGATCGAACCGTTTGAAGTCGCGCGCCTGCAAATGCTCGGTCACCGACGAGAAGATGAACTGCTCGCCGAGTGAGAGCACGTACTGCGCGAGCGAGGTGATCTGCTGCATGCCGCCGCAGCGCTCGAACGCCTCCGGGTCGCTCGCATCGAGCTGCGTGAGCGCGCTGATCGAATTGAGCGGCGAGCGCAGATCGTGCAGCAAGAAGCGCAGCGACATGGCTCGCTCGTCGAGCGAGCGCGCGAACGGCGTCACGTCCGTCACGGCGATGACGGATTCGCCCGCCCCCGCACCGGCACACGCACCGGCGGGGCCCGCCTGAATCCAGAAGGTCGAATCGTCCACGCGCACCTCGCGGCCCGCTTCGAGATCGCGCAGCCGCGGCACGTCCGTCATCTCGAAGCGCTCGCTCAGCGCCACGCTGAAATCGACGCCCGCGGGCAGCGTCATCGCCAGCATCTCGAGCGCACGCGCGTTCGCGTGAACGACCGTGCCCGCGCGATCGAGCACGATCACCCCGCACGGCAGCCCGCGCAGCGTGCCGCGCAGGCGGCGCGCGTCGTCGTCGGACAGGCGGCGATCGGCGGCGCCCTCGCCGCATGCGTCGGCGGGCAAGCTCGATGGGATGGGCCGCGGCTCGGGCTGCTCCCCGGGCGGCACGCCGGGCAGCGAATGCGGCTGAGTATGGGATTCGTTCACATGGCCTCCTGCATTCCCCGGTGCGGGCGGTTGCGGTGAATCACGGCGAGATGACGCGCGGCGACAGCAGGAAGAGCCGCTCCATGTGACTCTTCTGGCGGTTGTCGGTCCTGAAGAGCGCGCCGATCAACGGAATCTTCGAGAGCCCGGGCACCCCGGTCACGCCCATCGTCGCACTGTCCGCGCGATAGCCGGCGATGAGCAGCGCCTGCCCCTCCTCGATGAACGCCTGCGTGTTGATCGTGCTGTTCTGGATCACCGGCAGGTTGCTGACCGTCTGATCGGTGAGCTGGCCGTCCTGAATCGCCACGTCGAGCTTGATGCGCGTGCGCCCGTCCTCCTCCACGACCATCGGCAGCACACGCAGCGAGATGCCCGTCGACACGCTGTAGAGATCGCCCGACGTGTATCCCGACACCGGCACGAAAAACTGCGTCTGGTTGTCCATCACGGCCTCGATGTTGTTGAGCGTGACGACCTTCGGGCTCGCGTCGATCTTGGCGGCCTTCGTCTGCTGCAGCGCCGAGATGCGCGCCATCAGATAGCGGCCGGCGTCGCCGAGCACGGCGGCCACCGATGCGCCCACGGGCGTCGCCGCCGCGAGCATGTTGCCCGCCAGCGCCGTCTGGCCGAAGTTCTGCGAGAGCGTGCCGTTGTAGGTGCTCTGCGCGAGCGTGCCGGTACCGGTCTGTACGTCGACGTGGCTGTTGTGCGCGGTCCAGTCGACGCCGAGCTGATGCAGCGCGTCGTCGTCGATCTCGATGATGTGCGCCTCGATCTCGATCAGTTGCGGTTTGACGTCGAGGCGATCGATCAGTTTGCCGTACTGATCCATCCGGTCGGCCGTATCGCGAATCACGACGGAGTTCGTGCGCTGGTCCGCGACGATGACCGGCAGTTGATCGTCGCTCGCCGGCGCCGTGCTCGTGTTCTGCGGCGGCGGCGGCTCGCCCACCGCCGCCGCCACGGCCGGCGAAGGCTGCCCGGTGAGCCCGGCGAACATGCCCTTGCCGGCCGCGCCCGACGGCACCGGCGGCGGAATGTACGGGCCGTTGTACGCATTGCCGTTCACGTCGTTGATCGGCGTGGTGCGCTTCACGCCGCTCGCCGCGCGGCCGCCCTCGCCGCGCTTGTCGGCGGCCTTGGCCGTGCCCGGGTGGTAGATGCCGTTGAGCACGGCCACCACGCCCTGCAGCGTGACCTGCTGGCCGTCGATGGGCACCGTGCGGTCGTGCGCCCACGCGTGATAGAGCGGAAAGACGCGTACCTGCGTGCCGCTTCGATGCGCCGCGTTGTTGTCGAGCCGCGAGGCCACGTTCGTCACCATCTGCACGTAGCGAGGCGGCCCGCTCACGAGCGCCGTGCCCTGCGCGCTGTCGTAGACGATCGGAAAGCGCTCGTCGGCGATGCGCAGGCGGTCGAGTGCGTCGCGCAGCGCGCCCGTATCGGCGGAATCGAGCTTCACGAGCGTGCTCTGCAGTTCGGCGGCCGTCGTGATGTCGAGCACTTCGCCGTCGTAGTACCACACGAAGCCGAACGACGCCGCGAGCGTATCGAGAAAGCGCCGCGGCGGCAGATGGAACTTGCCGCTCACGGTGCCGCTCACATCGGCGGCGATGCGCGTCGGGACGCCCTGGCTCGCGCCGAAGTCGCGCAGCACATCCTTGATGTCCTTGCCCTGCGCTTCGTAATCGACGATCGACGACTTCCAGCGCACGGCCGCCGCCTCGGCAACGGGGGCGGTCGCCCCGAATGCGAGCGCGGCGGCGAGGGCCACGGTGCCCAGTCGGCGAGCCCAGTTCATGACGCGCCGCCCGCGATGAAACGTACGAACCGCCGCCGGGTGCTTCTCCGACACATCGACAAAATTTTCATGTAAGTTCCGACTATCTTTCATAGGAAGGGCACTGACGATGAACGCTCCGAGTCACGAACGTCGCGACCTGACGCGCGAGATTCTCGAATTGATCGACCTGCGGCAGACTTTCACCGACATCCATATCGAGCAGGACCGGCCGATCATGATCAAGGCGCCGCGCGGCTGGCTCGCCGTCGGCGAGGAGCCCGTGCTGCACGACGAAATGCTGCCCACGCTGGCCTCGATCGAACCCGACTGGGAGGCGCAGCTTCAGCACGGCGCGATCGATCGCCCGTTCGTGCTCACGCGCTGCCGCCTTCGCTGCAACATCTACCGCACCAATGGCGGCCGCAAGCTCGTCATCTCGATCCGGCGCCTGCCGCTGCAGCCGCTCGCGCTCGACAAGCTCGGCCTGCCCGCGTATGTGCGCTCGATGATCGACAGCGCCAAGGGGCTGATCCTCGTGACGGGCCCGACCGGCTCGGGAAAGACGACGACGATCGCGTCGCTGCTCGAGCACATCAACCGCACGCGCAACAGCCACATCGTCACGATCGAGGAGCCGATCGAATACGAACTCGAGGGCCGCACGTCGATCGTCTCGCAGCGGCAAGTGCCCACCGACACACCGAGCTTCTCGGCCGGCCTGCGCGAGGCGCTGCGGCAAAAACCCGACGTCATCATGGTGGGCGAGGTGCGCGACCCCGAGACGGCGGAGACGGCGCTGCAGGCCGGCGAATCGGGCCACCTCGTGCTCGCGACGATGCACACGGGCAGCGCGATCGGCACGCTCACGCGACTGCTGTCGTTCTTTCCGGCCGAGCAGCGCGAGCGCTATGCGGCCGCGCTCGCGAACTGCCTCATCGGCGTGATCTGCCAATGCCTCGTGCCGACGGAGGACGGCGAGAACTTCGTGCTCGCGAGCGAACTGCTCTTCAACAACAATCAGCAGATCAGCGGCCTGCTGACCGATCCGGGCAAGCTGCCGTACCTTGCCGAGTTCATGAAGCGCAAGGAAGACAACATGTCGCGCATGCTCAACGATCACCTCTTCAGCCTCGTATCGAAGCAGCAATGCCTGCCGCGCGACGTGCTGCGCGCGACCTACAACCGGCTCGAGCTGCACGAAATGCTGCAGACGCTCGCGCCGCACTGAGCCCGCGCGACGGCGGCGCCGGCGCAATGGCGCCGCTTTCGCCGGTCGCGCCGTGCGTGACGATGCTGCGAAGGTGTGCGGTATGGATAGGCTCACGGTCGGGCGCTCAGTAGTAGGAGTTGATCGTCCAGCCCGCCGCGACGGGCGTGTTCCAGACCGTCTGGCCGGACTCCCCGCAAAAGCTGCTGATCCACGGCGTCGTGATACCGGCGTACGTCGCCCAGTTGGTCGTCACGACGATCGTGTAGGTGCCGGGCGTGCCCGCCTGGGACAGCGCGTTGTTGATCCCGCCCGAATCGTCCTGAAGCGTCGGCGTCTGGCTCTCCGTATGCCCGAGGTTGCGGTTGCCGCCGTCGGTGATGTCGATGCTCTGCGAGAGCTGCCCCCGGTTGCCGGTGGGGCCGTTGCACATGCCGTCGTTCAGGTGCGCCCAGGTGGACGCGACGATGATCCCCGGCTTGGTGAGGTTGACGGTCGTCCTGAACGTATACGAGTACGTCCCGTTGCTGCCGTTGTACGAATAGGCGCCCGACTGGAAGTTCGTCGCCGGCTGGCCCGTGCAGGCCGAGTAATCGCCCGCGCCGTTCGGGTTGGCCATCACGAGCTGACAGCCCGTGAGCGATGACGCCGGCTCGATTTCGCTTTGCGTTTGCCACCTGCCGCCGCGGCACGACAGCACGCGCCCGTTCGCATCGGTGGAGACGAGCGTCGTGCTCGCCGACGCGGGGGCGATGGCCGAATTCTGCGGCGCGGGCGGGCATGGGTCGCCGACGTCGTGCGCGTTGCCGAGCGCGAGATTGCCCGCTTCGTCCACCGCCAGTGCCTGCCATGTGGCGCCGTTGTACGCATAGGCCCGATTCGTCGCGGCGGTGAGCCGCACGTCGCCCCGATGCGCGGCAACGCCCGCGAGCGCCGCTTCGTCGTCCACCGGTTCGCGCCAGTGATAGGCCGCCTGCGGCACCCAGAGGTTCTGCGCTCCATCGCAATTCAGGACGTTGCCCGAAGCGTCGGCCGCGATGGCGCCGGGCTGCGTGCAGGCGGCATAGTCGATCTGCCGCGCGAGCACGATCGGCACTTGCATCGTGTTCGCCTGCGGATTGCCCGGCACGGCCACGCGGTACAGATAGTCGACGTTCTGCGCCTGCGTGCCGTCGTAGAAAATGAGGCTCGCGAGATGGCCCGTGCCCGTTTTCTTGTTTGTGCAGGATGTATTCGCCGGGTTGGGCGTATCGATCTTCCAGGTGCCGAAGGCGCCGATGGCCGCGCCGATCGCATTGTTCGTCGCCTGGATCGATCCGCCGCCCGGGCCGGCGTTCGCCGCGATGTAGCCGAGTTCGGGATCGGGAATGGTCCGGCCGCCCTCCGTGACGAGCAGCGCCTGCAACGCCACCGGGCTGGCGCCGCCCGGGGCCGCGTAGACGAGCAGGCACGGCGCCTGACCGTAGGGATTCGTGCCGCTCAACGCATTCGGAAGGTAGGTCGACAGCTGATACGTCGAGCCGGTCATTTTCGCGATCACCGGCGAGGTGGTCGTGGCCTGGGCCGCGAGCGCCGTGTAGTTTTGCCGAATGAGCCGCGTGGCAGCCGCCGTCAGCTGCGACTGATAAAGCGCGGCCTGCTGCGCGCGCGTATCGTCGAGCGACGAGTTCGTGAGCGCGACGAGGCCCGCCATCATCAATGCGGCGAGTGCAAGCACGGCCAGCATCTCCACCATCGTGAAGCCGGACATGCGGCGAGCCGGCCGCGCGCGCGGGCCGGCGCGCCGCATGCCGGTGCGGGCAAGGGTACGGGTGCGCTCAGTCATACGCTTGCGCCATCCATACCGGCATGCCGTTCGGGATCGCGTTCGCCAGGGCGGCCGGCAGCGGCACCGCCGGGTTGCCGGGGGACACGAGGTTGGCGCCGAGCGCCACGCCGGCCAGCGCGGAGCCCTGCGCAATCTGCTCGATGCCGTCGACCGCGGCCGCGGCTGCCGCCGACGCCGCATAGACCACGACCAGGCTGCCCGCATAGCGGGCATTGGGCTGGACATAGTTCCGCCACATCGGATCGGGAACGGTCGCCCCGAGGTAAGGCGCGAGGCTCGCCGCCGGCACGCTGCCGGCGAACGACGGGTTGGCGCGCGCGTAGGCCACCACGGCCTGCCGGTAGGCGCTCATGTTCGCCGCGAGCGCCATCGCCGACGGCGCGAGCGGTGCCGGCGCCGCCTCGGCGCCGAGCAGCGCGTAGGCACCGGTCAGCATCGCGAAGGCGGCGACGATCCAGATCAGGAACATGGCGGGCGGCTCGTGGCGTCAATCGGAGCGAAGGCCGATACTCCGGCCTCGATCAGGCCGAGGTCCAGATGATGTTCTTCGCACCACCGGCACACGCCGCCTGCGCGGCGGCGGGCGTGACCGGCACGGTTTGCGCCGCACCGCCGATCGAGACGGCCGTCCAGGTTCCGCCGGCAGATGCCGCGTTGATGCATACGTCCGTCGGCACGGAATCGAATTCGATCGTGAATGTACCGGTGCCAGTGCCCGTAACGGTTACTGCGCCCCCCCACGCATCGGTGACTGTATTTGCCGCGGTGTCGATGACGAGCGTCGTCGGGATGATGCCGGCGGCAATGGCGACGGTCGTCGCCAGCCCGTTGTAGCCGTTGGTCTGCCCCATATACAGCTTCTTGACGCCGGTCTGGATGGCCGTCACCTGCTCGGCCGTCTGATTCGACGAAGCACTGCCGAATGCGCCGCGCAGCAGCGCAATGGCGCCGATGACGACGATGGCGGCGATCCCGAGATAGGCGATCGCTTCGAGCAGGGTGGCGCCACGCTGCATGCGCCGCGACCCGCGGCTGCCCACCCGGGCGCGAATCGATGCGACGGTCTTGACCTTCATGTTGCTCTCCTTGGTTTCCTCAATCGGCACTCGACAAACACGTGCCCTCTCCTTTCAACACCCGTTCGTTTGCACTGCGCCTGCACGCCATTACACGGCAGGCTCAATGCAGACTCCGAGCCAAAGCCGCAATTTCCTGCTGAATTCCGAAGAAGCCGCTGATGAGCCACGACAGCACGAGCGCGAGCACGACGATCGCCGCGCCGTTGACCACGCGCATCTGCGCCTCGATCGTCTCCACGCCGTCGGTCATCCATTCGTTGGCGATCGCGTGCAGCGCCTCGGCGAAGCCCTTGTATTCGGCATACACACACAGATCGTCGACGATCTCCTCCGAAGGAAACCGGTAGCCGGCGTTCTTCATCGCCTCGCCGACGTTGAGCCCCGACTTCACGCCGAAGAGCATGTCGTCGATTCGCCGCCTGAGCCACGGCTTCGCATCGGTGGCCAGCCGCGCGAGCGAGCGTTCGACCGTGAAGCCCGCCGCCTGCAGCGACGAAAACGCGACGAGAAAACCGCAGCCCGTAATGAGCCGATAGATCGAGTAAGGCGGGTAGCGGTCGAGCCAGACCCGCACGTTGCCGGACCAGCGCGGCATCGAGTAGAAGAGCGCCGCGACGAGGATCGCGAGCACCACGAGGCAATAGATCATGCCGCCCTGCACGAACCGGGACAGCTCGTAGAGCGACTTCGCCACGCCGTGCCAGCGCTCCGGGCTCACGATCGACGCGAAGCGGGGAATCACGAGCTGGCCGAAGAGGTAGACGTACCCGATCGTCATCGCCACGATCACGCACGGGTAGGTCAACCCGCCGACGATGGCCGTGCGGATCCGGCGGCTGTACTGCACGACGTTGCACACGTTCAGCAGCGCGGCCTCGAGGCGCCCCGACTGCTCGCCGGCCATGACGATCATCTGCTCGGTATGCGGCACCCACCACGCCATTGCCTCGGCCAGCATGCCGCCGTTTTGCACGACGCTGCGCCAGTCCGCGAGCGTCAATGCCAGCGGCTCGTTCGGCTTGCGGCCCTCGTGCGACGCACGCAACTCGAGCTCCTCGAGAATCTTGAGCAACGGCAAACCGTTCGCGAGCATTTTCGCGATCTTGCGATAGAGCCGCAGGCGTGCCTGCGTCGTGAGTTGCAGGCGCGCCCAGCGCCGGTTGAGCTCAAGTGCCATAGCCGCTTCCGATCGGCTGGGGCCGCCCCCCGCTGCCCGGCATGAACGGGCCGACCACGCGCTCCGCCATGCGCGGATCGACGAGGCCCGCCGCCACTTTTTCGAGCGCATGCTGCGCGACCGTCTGCCCCGCGAGCTCGCTGAGCCAGTACGCCTGCGCATCGGGCTTGCGCCCGGCGCGCAGCAATTCGCAAAACGTCGCGTCGGTGCGCACGACCTCGGCCACCACGGTCCGGCCGACCGTCCCGTTCTTGCAATGCGGGCAACCGGGCCCGGCCACGCGCACCGCGTCGAACCGCGCGCCGACGGCCCGCTTCACGCGCGCGACGAGCCCCATGTCGAGCTGCGCCATCGACTCGGCCAGCGGGCGCGAGCAGTGCGGACACAGCAGCTTGACGAGCCGCTGGCTGATGAGCCCCGTGACGAGCGATTCGTCCGTCACCATCGCGATCGGCAAGCCGAGATCGACGAGCCGGTCCACGATCGCGAGCGCGCCGTTCGCGTGCACCGTCGTCCACACCTGATGGCCCGTCATCGCGGCGCGCAACGCGCTTTGCGCCGATGCACGATCGCGCACCTCGCCGATCATGATCGTATCGGGATCGAGCCGCATCGCATTCGCGATCGCGGCGGCGAACGCGAGCGAGCGCGCCTCTTCCGTCGGCGCGTTGACGACGGGCGTCTGCACGGCGCCCTCGATCGGGTACTCCACCGGGTCTTCCACGGTGATGACGTGGATCGAGCCGGCCATCTCGCGCAATTGCTTCGTCAGCACGCGCTGCAACGTCGTCGATTTGCCCGAGCCGGTCGGGCCGCTGATGATGTTCATGCCGTGCGGCTGCTGCGCGAGCAGCTCGAACGCGTTCGCCTGCGCCACCGTGAAGCCGAGCTCGGTCAGGGCCGTCGCCTCGCCCGCATCGTTGTAGAGCAGCCGCAGCACCATGACGCTGCCGACGCTCGTGGGCGCCGTCGCGATCCGCACGCCGAAAAGCCGGTCCGGCAGCTTGTCGCGGTCGCCGATGGCCGCGTCCTGGCGCTCGTTCGGCTTGTACGTGTTGTCCGATACGCTCGACATCGCCGCATAAAGCGTGGCGAGCAGCCGCTCGCCGTACTCGCGCGTCTGCTCCGACATGCGCACGAGTTCGTTGTGGACGCGAAAAAGAATCTCCGTGCTGAAGCGGTTCACACGGATATGGATATCCGAGGCCCGCGCGTCGCACGCTCGTGTGATCAGGTTCTTCGCGACGACCTGCATCTGCGTGTGATCGATGCGCTCGGCACTGCCGTCGCGGCGCGGGCCCTGATAGCTGCGCCTGATCGCATCTAGCGCCACGAGCCGCGTCGTATAGCGGCAATTGAGCCGTTCGAGCCTCGCGCAGTACGACAGCACGAACGGATTCATTTCGTGCCCTTCGGCAACGAGCAGCGTGCCGTCGTCGAGCAGACAGAGAAACTTGCGCTCCTCGTCGCTCGCGGCGAACTCGCCGCTGTCGGAAAGCGGGCGCGCCACCGCGGCGAGCGGCAGCGCCTGCCCCGGCGGCTGGCCTTGCGACGCCGTTTGCGCGGGCTGCACCGAAGCGGCGGCGGCAGCGGCCACGGCGCTCAGCACCGGCTCACGTGGCCGCGCAACGGGCGCGAGAGCCGGCGCGGCTGGGGCCGTGGGCTGAACCTGCGTAACAGACGGATCGGTTTCGATCGGTTTCACGGCGCGCGAGAGAATCAGCGGCGTCACGCTGTTGGGCGTCTTGCCCGGAGGTGTCGGAGACGAACTCATGACGTCACCTCGCAGACATCGGCAAGGCAGGCAGCGTCGGCACCGGCGGCACGCCGGGCGAGCCTGTCGACGCCACGTTGCGCGCGGGCTGCTGCCGCGCGCTCGCGGAGACGGTCAGCGTCGTGCGCCGTCCGTCTTGCGATGCGAGGACGATCGCGCCCGGGCGAATGGCCGCCACGCGCATGCCGTTGGGCAGCGTATCGCCCGGCCCGACGTCGAACTCCGCGCCGTCGCTCGTCGCCACCGTTGCGCCGAGCTTCTTGCCGAGCCCTTGTGTCGCCACCAGCGACACGTCCGAATACGAGGAGACGGTACTGCCCATCCGGTGCAGCGCTTCTTGCCGCTCCGCCACCTGCGCCTGCGCATCGAGCTTCTTCAGCTGTGCCTTGAGGATCATCGTTTCCTCCTGTAGCCGCATCAGTTCGTTGGCTGCCTGCACGGCGGCCGGCGTCGGAACGACGTTCATGCGCGGCGCCGCTTCAGCGGGCGCGGCGGCCGTGGCAGCTGCGGCGCTGGCCTCGCCGAACGCGGCCAACGGCCACGCCCAGCAGCAGGCGAGCACCAGCACAGTCAATGCATCGTCATTTCTCATAGAGCACTCCGTCGAGCGTCCACTGCCCGGATTTGTATGAAAGCGTCTCGACGCGCACGCCCGGCTCGTCGAGGTACCTGATGAGGCTGTCGGGCCGCACGTCGCCCAGTTGCGCCGACATGCGCCAGGTCTGCCAGCTCGGCGCCGGGGGCGGGCCGCCGCCCGGATGCAGCCGGTCCAGCGTTTGCGAAGCGAGGCTGCGCTGCGGCGCGCTTGCCGGCTGCAGCGTGAACGTCAGGCCGATGCCCAGCAACTGGAAGGCGGAAAGCATGCGCAAGCGCACGCCGCGCACGCCATCGAGCACTTCGTCTCCCCCCACGGGCAATGCCAGCGGCTCCACGTAGCTCGCATGCTCGCCGTTGCCGTCGATCGTCGCGCGCGGCTCCGCCGCCATCAGCATCGCCACGTTCGATCCGCCCCGCGACCAGCTGTAGCTGACGTTCGAGGCCCGGCAAACGTAGTCGTCGAGTTCCCAGCCGCCCGGCGCGATGTGCGTGAAGTGATCGAGGCACGCGCGAACGAATGCATCGGGCCGCGGCTCGCCGGCCCACGGGTGCGCGGCTTCGGGCGGTGCCGCGGGCTTGGGCGGATGCAGCGCGAGCTCCGCGCGCATCCGCTCGAACGCCTGCTGCCGCTCGAGTTCCATGCGGTGGCGCCGATACGCGACGATGCCGGCCGCAACCGCGGCCGCCACCACGATCGCAACGGCGGCCAGCAGCACCTCGCGCCGCGGCGCGCGCCGCGAGACACGCGACAGGTTGAGCCAGCGCGGCAAATGCGGCTTGCCGCCCCGGCGCGGGATCATGTCCTCGATGCGACGTGCGTAGAAGTTGTGGAACCCCTGCACTTCCAGCTGCGGATCGCCGATGACGACGTTCCAGCCGCCGAGGCTGTAATCGCTGTGCAGCCGCTCGAACACTTCTTCGCTGGAGCCGATCCAGTCGCCGTTCGGCAGGAACGCGCCGTCGCGCACCGCGAAGTAGGCCCAGCGCCCGTCGGGCAGATGGAACGCACCGAGCCAGTTCGGCGCCGGCTGCTGGCGCCCGTCGTAAAACGCGCCTTCGGCCGCGATCGTCTTCGACACGAGCGCGCCGAGCGACGGCAAGCCCAGTTGCGCGCCCTCGCGCGTGCTCGCGAAACCGGCGCCCGCGAAGGTGCGGTCGATACGCAGCACCATCGCATCGAAATTCAGGCGCGCGGCGAGTTCCACGGCCTCCGCGCGCAGCGCGTGCCGGCGCGAGAGCGATTGCCAGAAAAGGCCGCATATGAAACGCTGGCGGCCGATCTGGATGACTTGCGTCGCCATGACGGATCCTGTGCCCGAGCGCGCGTCAAGCGCCGTTGATCGCGATCGGCGAGAGCAGGATGACGATCACCTCGCGCGTGCCGGAGGCGTTGAACCCGCCCATCGCGTAGTTCGACGGATGGCCGACGCCTTGCCGGTTATCCAGATCGGTGATGCCCTCGTAGCCGCTGATGACGAGCGTCTGCCCCGACTTCACGGCGATGCGCTGCAGGAAGTTGCGCGTATCGACGGTCGGCAGCTGGATCTGCTGGTTCGCCGGGCCGAACGGCGCAAGGTTCACGAGCGACGAAATGTTGCTGTAGAACTGCATCATGATCGTGCCGTCGTCGAGGATGTGCGGCAGCACCGTGAGGTTGAAGCCGGTCGTGATCGTGCCCGGCGTGAGCGACGTCTGGCTGCCGATGTTGACGGTGTTGGTCGTCGAGATCTGCGCGAGATAGCCTTGCTGCTCGGCCACCTGCACGGGAACGGGCTGATCGTTGAGCGTCGTGATCGAGGCCGAGGTCTTGCGGTGCACCGTGCCCTGCGTCGAAAGCGCATCGATGATGGCCGTCGTGCTCGAGGCGCGGCTCGACGGCGTGATCACCGTGGCCGAGAGCTCGCTCGGGTTCTGGATCATGCTCGTGAACGCGGTGGTGATGCCGAACTGCGTGCCGAGCGCCTGATAGACCGCGTGCCAGTTGATGCCGTAGCTGTCCTGCGCGGAAAGCGTGACCGAGAGCACCGTCACGTTGACGAGCACCTGCCGCGCGAGCACGCGGTTTTGCTGCTCCATGAACTCGCCCACGCGCTCGAGCACATCGGGCGTGTCGGTGACCGAGATCGAGCCCGTGGCTGGCGAGGTGATGACCGAGCCTACCGGAGAGAGCATCGCCTTGATCGCCGTCTGCAAGCCGTTGTACACGGAGAGCTGCGCGTTCATCGTGATATTCGCGGTGTTGTCCGACGACACGGACGGCGAACCGGACGACCCGCCGCCTCCACCGCCCCCGCCGCCGATGCCCGCGCCGCCTGCGCCCGATCCGCCCGCCCCCGCGCCGTTGCTCGACGCGCCGCCGCTGTTGCTCGCCCCGCTCACGACGTTCGTATCCAGCTTCGAGTCGCCCGGAATGGCGACGACCTGATAGACGCGCGTGGCCGTGTAGAAGAAGACGATCGCGCCGTCCTCGTACTTCCAATAAACGCCGAAGCGAGCCGACGCCGTGTCGAGCAGCCCGCGCAGCGTGCCGCCCGAATACGCGATGCGCACGGGCGAGGATACGCCCGGCACGCGCGCGGCCACCGTCGCGGCGCTCGTGCTGGGCGCGGGCCCCTGCAGCAGGCCGGGGGGCAGCGGCGGCACGCCGGGATAGGCTCCGGCGCCGCCCATATCGACCGCGGCCTGCGTCGCGCGCGCGGCCGCTTCGCTCGTGCCCGGCGCGACCTTGGCCGGCAGGTGCGCGAGACGCGAAATGCGATCGGCGAACATGCGCAGCGAATCGACCGTGCCGTCGAAGCTCGCCGGCTCGTCGAAGAGCTTCGGCAGCGTCGATTTCGTCGCGATCTTGATCGTCTTGCCCGAAAGCCAGAGTTCGTCCTTGACGATGACGTCGTCACTGCCCGGCGCCGCGCGGTTGTCGCCGTTCGACAGCTTGCCGAGCAATTGCCCCGCACGCGCGGTATCGGCCTGCGAGCTGCGCTCGATCTTGTCCAGGAGACCCGTGCACCCCGCAAGCAGCGAGAGGCTCGCGGCAAGGATGACGAAAGGACGGCAGAGGACGCTCATCAACTTGCTCCTTTGGGAACGACGCGCATGACGCGATTGCGCTGGTACAAGACCACCTGAATCGGCACCTGCGAGCCGGCGAGCGCATTGGTCACCTGACGCAGCGCTTCGGCGAGCGTGCCGTGTATCGTGGCCGTCGCGTCGACCTGAAAATCGGTCGGTACGTCCCAAATGAATTGCCAGCCGGCTTCGCTCGCCCAGCGCGCGAGCGCATTGCGCACGGAGCCGTCCGACAGGCGCATCTGCCACTCCGTGCGCTCGGGCGCCGCCGCGGGTACGAACGCCGGCGGCGCGGCGGGCGCCGCCGATGGCGCCGGCGAGTCCGGGCGGAACGCCAGTTGCGTGGCGGCGAGCAGCGGGGGCTCTATCGCGTCCCGCTTTGCGGGCGCGGATACCTGCGCTCGCGGCGGTGCTGAAACACGTGCCGGTACCGATGCCGGCATGGCCGGCCCGGCTGCCGGTGCGGGCGACATCACCAGAGCGGGTGCGGGTGCGGGTGCGGGTGCGGGTGCGGGTGCGGGTGCCGGTGCCGGTGCAGATGCCGGCACGGGCTGGACCGCCAGTGCTGCCGCCGGTGTGCGAGCCGATGCCGGTGTGGCGGGCATCGACGTCGAAACGCGCGCCTGCGCCACGGTCTGCGCCCGTGCAATGGCGGGTCCCGCCGCGGGAGCCGTCGCCGCCGCGCCCGTGGGCAAGGTGGAAGACGCATTCGTGGCGGCACTGTTCATGCGCGACGCCGCGCCGGCCGCCGGCGCGGAAGGCTGCGGCTGCGGCACGTCAACGTTTGCGCGCCGCGCATGCGCAGTCACCGTGAGCAGACGCATATCCGTATCGATGCGCGCCTGCAGCGCAGGATCGACCGACAGCACCTCGCCAAGCGCTTGCACGACCGACGAGCCGGCGCGCCAGCTCACGGGCGCGTCGGCCCATGCGCCCGCGTTCGGCACATTGATGCTGTAACTCGTCGGCATGATCTGCTCGAGCGCGCGCAGCAGCGGAACGCCGTGGCCGCCCGTGCGCACGGCGCCGCCCAGGCGCTGCCCGCCGTCGACGATGACTTGCTGATCCGAAGCGTGCGCGACCGCGCAGGCGAACCAGACGCCGCACAGCAGCGCCCGAATTGCCGGCGGCATCGCCGCTATCCAGACATTCGCCCTCGCCCGGTTCCACCTCTTGTCGCTCATGCACCTCGGATGCACCGGAAGCTCTATTTTTTTTGTTGCCACGTTCTTTTCAATCTGCTTGAACCATGCCGATAGCCGCCCTAAAAGCAGTACCGAAAGGCGTCAGGAATTCGAAAGAAATTATGTAAGAAAACAGTAACGACGCGTAAGGATAGCACTACAGCTCATTGGGTGTTTACGGCAAAGTACACCGCACCTTTAAGTAAAAAATAATCCCGGAAAATCACGCTTTCTCGGCCGGCATGGATGATACAGGCACTGGCGCGAGAACGTCGTCCTCACGCCACAAGCCCCGCCCAGCAAGGCGCTGCGGCAGTCGCCACATTTTTTTTGACGTTTCGACGCGAATCGCGGAATGGCCGCCCGTGGAAATATGCCAGATACAATAATGTGCTACGGCGCCGTTCGCGGGCGTGCCGACAATTGGGTGCCCGTTCAGGAGGTATCCGGAATTCCGTGTGTGACGCGGATTGAGATTCAGACTCCAATGTTTAATCGTTCCGGATAAACAAGCGCGAACTGCTTCATGCCGCTCTTCCAATCGTGCCGGGAACCGGTTCGCTTTGGCCAAGACGCCAAGACGTTACGCAGCGCCAGCCAGATCAGTTTGAGCGCGGCCTCGTTCGACGGATCCTGACTCGCAAGGCGTCGAAGAACACGACCGGGTACATCGGCTCGAGCGGCCTGCCGACTCGGCGTCGCCCCTTCCCGTAGTTCAGGTGGTGGATCAGTTCGCCGCCCACCGCGCGTTCGAAGACATCAAGAGCCGGACACGCTCGCCGTGCGCCGCGCCAGACAGCGCACGGCGGCGGCAAACGTAACAAATCATCAAAGAACCGCGACGCAGGCCTCCCGCGCGTGCGTGGAGATCCACCGCGGCACCGCCCTCTCCGGCCAATGCCGATGCCAAACCGAAGGTAACAAACCATCACAAACACGCGCCTAAATCGGCCCGCGATGAAAACATGCGCTCACGGCTTCACGAATCGTTTCACGCCGCTTAACGCATCGCTCATCGAGTCAGGAGCACGACATGTTCTCAACGATCTACTTCGCCGCCGCCTCGGCCCTCGCTTTCGACGACACCCCTGCGGACGTCGCCTCGAAAATGCTCCAGGGCCAGTTTCTCGACGCTGTCCGCCACGCC
Organism: Burkholderia sp. AU17457; assembly: GCF_002223255.1. Lineage (NCBI taxonomy): Bacteria > Pseudomonadati > Pseudomonadota > Betaproteobacteria > Burkholderiales > Burkholderiaceae > Burkholderia > Burkholderia sp. AU17457. Next base: position 659,114 of record NZ_NKFB01000005.1, on the reverse strand, counting down.
GCACGCCATGCCGATACCGACACGGCGCAAGCTCAGCCCGGCTACGCACTGCTGCAAGTCTGCGCCGACCTCGAGCTGATGCTCGGCCGCCATGAAGAAGCGGAGGAAACGTATCGCCGCGCGCAAAAAGCCATTCGCGCCCATCGCGACGATCTCCGTATCGCGTCGTGCCGCAATACCGGCTGGCAAGCCTTGTTCCGCAACCAGTTCAACGTCGCGCTCAGTTGCTTCAAGCGCGTCGGCGAGGAAAAGGCGGCCACGCCGCGCCAACGGCTCGACAGCCTCGTCGGTGCGACACTCGTTTCGTTTCATCTGGGCCTGATCCAGGCGGCGTGCCATCGCCTCGGCGAACTGGCCGCGCTGGCGGCAGCGCATGGCGATCGCCGCTGGAGCTACCTCGTGGAGGCGCTGCGGCGGGACCTCTTCGCGCAGCACGAGCTGCACGGTGCCGAGCGACTCGCCGACCACATCTACTGGCGCTCGGCTATCGCGGAATTCGAGCCGAGCGAGGCACCGGTACCCGGCTCGCAGCCCGCCGGGACCGTGCTGCCGCTGCTGGCCGAACGACTCTCGCACCTGGACCGGCTCGTTTCGCTGGCCGACGGCCGGACGAGCGCGGGCGAAACGCTCAAGCAATACGTGAGCTGGAGCCGCCAGGCCGGCCTCAACGATTACCACCGCAGCCTGTGCCTCGAAATCACGCTGGCCGCGATCGCCGGCCACGCGACGCCGTTGGCCGAAGCGATGCTCGATGCGTCCGGCGCGGCGAACTCGCAAGGCAGCCAGCATGCGCGCTGGTACCTCGACTATCTCTACTGCCGCGCGAAGATCATGCAGCAGCAGATGCGCACGCAGGAATTCGCGCAGTTCTACGGCCGCTACGCGCTCGCCTCGATTCAGCACGTGCGCGCGGACAGCATGTCGATGCCCGCCGCCGCGGCCGATCACATGCAGGCATCGCGTACGGCGCAGCGCTCCGACGACGTGAGCGCCCGCCTGCCGGCGAAATACCGCCGCGCCTATCGCTACCTGATGGACAACCTCGACCAAAAGGACCTTTCGGTGCGCGAAGTGGCATCGCATGTGGGCGTGACCGAGCGCGCGATGCAGGCAGCGTTCAAGAACCACCTCGGGCTGTCACCGAGCGAGCTGATCCGGCGCCAGCGGATGGAGCGCATTCGCGGCGATCTGCTCGACGACGGCGCACCGGCCACGCGCGTGCTCGACGTCGCGAACAAGTGGGGCGTGCGCCATCGTTCGACGCTGGTCAACGGCTACCGGCGCGTGTTCCAGGAAGCGCCCTCGGAGACGATGGGCCGCTGAGGGCAGCGTGTGCGGCGCCAAAGCGCCTGCACCACCGATCGGTAACACGGCCGGCCCGCGGCTTTTTTCCGCCCACGCCGTCCGACGAAACGCGCACGCGTGGGTCGGACGGCGTTTTCATTCGCACGTCGGTGCGAAGCGATTCCCGCACCGCTTCTCTTACCGGATGATCCATGAAGCGACTATTCACACCCAAGCCGGCGCTCGCGCTGGCGCTTGCCGTTCTGTCCGTGCGCCCCGCCGAAGTGCGCGCGCAGACCGTCGACTGCTTTGCGGCGGCCGCGGCCTATCAACATGTGAGCCCCGTCGTGCTGCGCGCGATTGCGTGGCAGGAATCGCATGGCAACGCGAACGCGCTCCATCGCAACCGGAACGGTTCGACCGATTACGGCATGATGCAGATCAACTCGATTCACCTTCCGCTGCTGTCGCGCTACGGCGTCTCGGCGGACGACCTCATGAACCCATGCTCGAGCGTCTACGTGGCTGCGTGGCACCTGCACAAGATGATGGTCAAGTACGGGAATACCTGGGAGGCGATCGGCGCCTACCATTCGGAGACACCTGCCGAGCGCGACCGCTACGCGCGTTCGGTGGAACGCATCGTCGAGCGCATGAAGCTGGCGGATGACGGGCAGTAGGACGTGCGCGGGCAGCCGGGGAGACCCGGCTGCCCGCGCACGTCATCAAGAGAGAAAGCGACGTTGCATGAGGAAGTCGTCCCGTATGGCAAGCGCCAAGGCAAGCGCGAAGCGGAACGAAGCAGGAACGAGGCAGGCAGGAAGCGTGGACGAACCGGGGCGTTCGCGAGCCGCGCGCGAAAAGCCGCGGCCCGCCGTAGCCGTTACTGCCCCTTGGCGGCGTTCGAAATGTTGCTGGCGCCCTTGTTACCCACCGACGCCAACGCCGACGTGAGCTCCTGCGACTGCTGGTTGACCGCGGCCGCCAGCGTGTTCGCGTTGTTGAGCCGCGTCATCTCGTTTTGCTGCTTCATGAAGTCGTTTTGCATCGCGGCCATTTGCGTCACGGGGTCCCCCGCGCCGAGGGCCGATGGACGCACGATGTCACCCGCCGCATGCATTGCGGTGGACGCGACGCCGGGCGGCAGAAAGTGACTGCCGGCATGAAGCGCCGAACTCAGAAACTGTGCGCCGACGTTCCCCGCGCGCCCCGGCAGGCTGGCAAAGTTGCGGGGCGGCGCAGACGGAGCCGGCGGCGCACCGGCGGCCCCCTTGAAGCTGGACAGCCCGTCCAGTTGGCCTTTGCTGCGCGCGGGCGCCTGCTTTTGCGCGCCGTCGGCCGCACCGTTCTTCGTCCCCTTCTCGAACTCCGCGACACGGGACTGGACGAGCCCCGGCCGAATACCTAAGTTGTTCATGGCGAACTCCTTGAGTGACATGACGATTTCCGTCGCCGGCAACATCGCTCGATGTCGGTGCGGCACGGTCTCCGCATCCCACTCACGCGGAGCGATATCGAGGAATGCAAGCGCAAGCTTATGCGCCACGGCATTGCGCCACGCAAGCGACGCGACGCGGCGAGCGAAATTGCGAAGCGCGCATGCGGCACATGCGATGAAATACGCAAAAGGGATCCGAAGCCGCAGCGCCCGCGCCGGCATCGACGTGCGTTTTTTTGCACGCCACTTCGGAATCGGCAGGCTGCCATCGTTATGTCGTTTTACCTTTCCAACACGAGAACCCACGTTCGCAAAGCACGAAGACGGAATCGGCGGGCAAAGGCGCGCCGACCGCCTGGACGCGATGAAGCAGCGCGCAAGTCCATCAAGGCCTTTGTCGCGAGGCGACGTCGAACGATCGAAATCAACTGAAAGGAAACGTCATGACGATCAGCACCAGCACGCAAGTACGGTCATCATCGCTCGACCTCCCGCGCAACGACACGCAGCCCGCGCCGGCCCCGCGCCAACGAAGCGCATCGATGACCGGCCCGCGCCCCTCCGGCGGCGCATTGCTCGGCGCGTTGAGCAATGCACCCGCCTTTCCGGCGCACACCGGCACCGATGCACCGGCGCCGGCGAGCCCGCTTTCGACGACATCGCAACCGGCCGGGACGGCGCAGCCCCCATCGCCACCGCTGCCGGCACCGTTGCCGGTCAGGCGCAACTCGCTGCCGCCGCGCGCATCATCGTCGTCAGGCGCCGCGATCGGCCGCCACGGTGAAGGCTCACGGTCGCTGCCCGGTTCGGGCAAGCTGGGCGCTCAACGTACGGCTCTCGGAGACGAGACGGTGCCGGTGCTCGACTTGTCGGCGGGCGGGCAGTCGAACGAAGAATTGCCCGTACACGAGGAACCGCCGCCACACACGCCTGCATCGCAGGAAAGTGCGGCGCCCGTTGGACATCAGGAGCCGGTGGAAACGGAAGCTGCCGGCAAGCAACCGGCCACGTCGCGTTCGGGTAGCCCGCTGCCGCACGAGAAGGAAACCACGGGGCTGACAACCGCGACGACGAACGAGGCCGAATCGAAACCCGAAACGTCCCGCTCGAGCAGCGCGCTATCGCTCGATAAGGGGGTGAACCCGGCGTTGCTCCACCGCGCCGCATCGGACGCTTCCTCATCCGCTCCGTCCAGCCCCGCCCTCGATCGACACAACCCTGCGCTGGGGAAAGCTGTTTCCGAGCCCCCCGAAGACAAACCCGTGCCGGAAAAAAGCACTTTCACGATGCCTTCCCTCGCGAAGGCGTCATCGTCGCGCCTACCCGAGACACCTTCGGTGCCCGAGGAGCACGACACGACGTCCCGGAGCCCTCTCTCCCCGAATCCGGCCAGCTTCTCGGCGCCTCACCGCGTCGCGCACGACATCGAAATTCAGGATCCCGAAATCCAGCCCGAGGCAACCGTTCCGAGCTCGTCGTCCCGGGTAGCGCCGGAAACCCGTACGCTGGCCGCCGCCGGGACATCGGTGCCCGCGGAGATCTCGGCGGTCGCGGAACCCGAAGACGTACGTCCGGCATCGGCCGCCGAGATGAGCAGCCACCTGTCGGCCGCGCTGTCCCGGCCGGGGCAAATCCGGTCGTTCATCTCGAACGTCGGCGACATGCTGACTCGGAACCCCTACGGCGCCGCGCAACCGCTCAAAGGGTGGACGGCCAACCTCGTCAACGCGTTCAGTCATGAATTCGTCGCAACCGGCGGCGCCACGCTCTTCCGCGAGTTGTGCTCGATGGCGACCGAAGCCGTCCTCGACAAGACCGGCGCCGGGCCCGAAACACGCGGCGTCATCACGGCCTCGCTGTTCACCGCGGCGGCGATGGGCAACCTGGTCGCGATGTTGCACAAGTATCACACCGGCACCGCGGACAAGAAGACCTACGCGGGCCACGGTGCGCAGCTCATCGCGCTGATCACGACGATGGGCCTCGCGGCCCATGCCGGCAAGAACGACGAGGGCAACGGGCATCTTGGGCAGCTCGCCGGCATGCTGCCGAGCGCGATCAAATCGTACGCCTACCTGGCGCGCGACGTGATCAACGTGTTCCGCCCGCTCGAAGGCAATCACGACGCAGGCTACGAGCGCCCCGTCAGAGGTCAGGCACTCAACGGCGTTCCGTATTTCGGAAACCAGCTCGCGGTGAACACCGCGCAGGGCAGCTCGCAATGGTCGGCCACGTCCTACGTCGACAGCCTCATTCACCACACGAAGAGCAACGCAGCGATCAAAGGCCTGTTCGGCTATTCGGCAGCGAATGCCGCCGGCGAGGGGCTGGATGCGATCGGGGGACGCGTGGCCTCGGAAATCTCGACGCACGGCTTCACGGGCAAGGCGCTCGATGAACTGAAGACGCTGCGCCTGAGCTGGGGCAAGATCGACACCGCCGAAACCAGCACGGCCAGGCAGCTCGGGGACAAGGCGGCTGGCGCGGGAATCGCGCGTCTCAGCCTGTTCCTCTCCCTCTATGCCGCCACCGCCGTGGTCAATCACGCCGTGGAGGGCAGAAGCGATTGGTCCGCCGGCCACAAGAGCTTCACGGAGAACGCGTTGGGCGCACTGCTCATCATCGCGGGATGCCTGCCGTTTGCCGCGAGCACGTCGAGCCCGTCGAACCGGTCGAACGAGGGGCGAACGGCCGACGCCGACAACGCGGTGGAACTGGGCATGATGCGTCGCACGACCGCCTGAGCACGCGAGCCGCGCCGAGCAAGCGAAACGACGAAGGTTCGCGCAGGTGGCCGCATCAGTGGCGCGGCGGCTCGCCTGCCGCAAGCCGCTTGCATCGACATCGCGGCCGCCACCCGGTTCGGCGGTTCGGCAATCCGGCGACGGCTTCGCATCGGTCAACGCGCTGTAAGCACCGGGCAATAAATTAGGTTTCGCAGGCGGCCGCTATCGGCCCTCCATCAGCAACTGATGAATACCGTCATTCTCACGCGGAGAAAATCATGTCCACCACGGCAGTGCAAGGCTATAACGCCGGCTATCTGAACGGCATCGACGATGTCGGCGGCATCGGCGGCACGAACGAATCGCAGCTCGCACAACTGCTCGAGTTGCTCATCGAAGAAATCAAGCAGATTCTCGATCCCTCCAGCCAGAATTCAGGCGATGCGGGTGGTGTGGGCGGCATCGGCGGCGGTACGCCTTCGTATTCCCCGCCGCCCGCCTATGCCGGCGGCGGCGCCGCCGCGCCGGCCGGCACGAGCGGCGGCGGCGGTGGCGGCCAGAGCGGTGGCGGCGCGTCGCCGGGAATAGGCGGCGGTGGAAGCGGTGGCGGCGGCCACGGCAACACGCTGCCCAATGTATCGGGCGGGGACGCCGCGCACGCCATCGCACAGGACCTCAAATCGCGCTACGGCCTGACCGACGCGCAGGTCGCCGGCGTGCTCGGCAACCTGCAGCAGGAAAGCGGGCTGCAAGGCAACGTCAATCAAGGCGGAGCGACAGGCGCGCCCTCCGGCAACTTCGCGGACGACAACGCCAACGGTTGGGGTCTTGCGCAATGGGGCGGCACACGCAAACAAGGCGAAATCAACTATGCGAAGGAGCACGGGCTCGACCCGGGCAGCCTCGAAGCCAACATCGGCTTCATGAATCAGGAACTCGACACGACGTACAGCAAGACGATCACCGACATCAAGCAGACGACGACGGCGGACCAGGCGGCACTGGTCTGGGACAAGGACTACGAACAGGCCACCGATCCGCAAATGGAAAACCGCAACAAGTACGCCGAGCAATTCCTCGCGCAAGGTCTCTGAACGCGAACGCGTCCGCCCCCCCGGGGGCGTTTGAAGCCCGCACGATCCCGCCCGATGTCCGGGTGGGATTTTTTTGCGCGGCATGTTCCGCCGCGCGAAAAACACCGCTCGTCGGCAATACACAGACTATCCGGATTCAGGGGAAACGACTCGATGGGCTCGCCGAGCGGGGCCGAAGGCCCCGGGAACGGCCATCAGTCTCTTTCGAGCAGGCGCCGCATGGCAAGGCGCACGTAGGGATCGGTACTGTCCTCGTGTGCCGTCGCATAGCCATGCCACGACGGATCATCGAGGACTTTCAGGCAGATTGCCTTCAGTTCGGGCGCGCGATCGTCGGGCAATCCGTTCACGATCTGCCACGCTTCGTGCGGACGCCCGCGCACCAATGCGATCGTCACGGCAAACACGTGCACCTCGCGCGTTTCGGGGTAGACATCGTGCATGCGCGCCAGCAGCGCCTCGGCCTCGTCCAGCTCGTTGGCCTCGATATGCTCGATGATCGCCTGCGCGATGGCCGGCGCATCGGCCGGCAGTTCGGTAAGAAGCTCCATCATGCTCGTCACCGTCCGTGCGTCAGGCGGCGCCCGTGCCCGAGGTCAGCGTTCGCACCGCCTCCTTGCCGCCCGCCAACGCGAGCGCGGTAGCGGCGCCCTCCGGCGTCAGGTTTTCCGCGAGCGCCGTGCCGCCCTCGAGCGCCTCGAGCCCACCCTTCGCAATGGCCCCCGCCCCCGCAAGGGCTTCCTTCGGGTTGCCGCTCAGCAGCCCCTTGCCGAACGTCGCCGCGCCGTGCAGCGCGTTGCCGACACCATGGAGAACATCCCCTGCAGCCTTGGTGACATCCCCCACTACGCTCTTCACAATATTGCCGATGAAGCTCATTCGTTTTCTCCTTGATCGTGAACGAAACGCGCGTTCGATGAAACGCGCGAAGCCGAACCGCATGAAGGCGGCCCTCGTTCCAATCTAATGAATGCGGATGCGAAAGCGTTCGCGCGCGCGAAGCCGCACCGCGAAAGCCGAATGCGCGACACCCGCGAGACGGCTCGGCGGTATGCCGCCGCGAACCTGCTTCGCCAATCCGAACGACGCTTCGCGCGGTTCACCGGAGTGTCATGACCGGCTCGCACAGTGCAGTCCATCTTGTCTCCTGGTCGAGAACATCATGGCGCCCCCACCCAAGATCGAGCCCCGGTCGCATGCGATCGAATCCGCCTCCCTCGCCCGCACGCCGAGCGACCCCGGCCCCTCCACGGGCACGAAATCCGCGCCGGCGCCGACCCGGCGCGCGAGTGCCGGCGCGCTCATCGAGGAACTCGGCAGCCTCGGCAAGCGCCCGCGCGCGGAAAGTCCGCCCGCCGCGCCCGCTGTTCCCAAGCCGGCAACGGCTATCGCGCCGCAGAAGCCCGGTGTGGACGACATCGGCGCATTCGTGCCGGGTGCCGGCGGCAAAGGCCGGCGCTTCGCCGATTTCGCGCACGCGATGGGCGTCAACCGCAAAGGCATGACGTTGACGGCATTCGCCGCCAAGCGGCCCGCGAAAGACGGCCTGAACGGCGTGTCGACGGCGGCGCACGGACAGTTCGGCTACGACGCGGCGCCCGCCACCGACCTCGTGAACGCGCTGGCCTCGGGCTCGAACGCCGCCGCCGCGCATTCGATCCATAGCCGTTACGAAAACAAGGTCAAGGCGATGCTCGCCGCCGACGTCGAACGCTTCGAGCATCCCGAAAAACGCCCTCCGGGCGCGCCGATGCCCAACCAGGTCGACAATCTCCTGCTGACGAAAAACAGCAACGGAGAATGGCAATACGACAAAGGCAAGCTCTCGCGCATGGCGCGAGACGACGCGCACCCGCTCACGCAGCATGCCCGCGACGTACTGACCGCCATGAGCATCGCGGAGAACAAGGGCAAGCAACGTAACGGCGCGCTCTACCAGTCGGTCACGTCCGCCATCGGTCTGACCGCAAGCGGGCTGCTCGTAGGCGGCTCGCATGGCGCGCTGGCACCGCTCGCGGCATCCGGGCACCTGACCAACGCAGTCAAGGAAGCGCTCGATTTGAAGAAGCCGTTTGTCGAAGGACGGCAAAACCTGCGCAATGCGAAGGCCGCCACGATTCAACGCTACGTCGACACGGTATTAGCCCCGCACGACTACACCGGCCAGACGCAGGACGAGCGCCTGCGCGCGGCGCTGCAAACGAGCCGCGCGAAGATCGATGATCTGCGCACCATGGAGGCGCGGCCGGAGGACGAAGGCCTGCCTGCGGACTTGCGCAGCCCGCAGGCGCAGGCCGGTGTCTATGCGTCGCTCTATGACGATGCACGCCGCTACGCCAACAGCACGACGTCGTTCGGCAAGCGCTTGATCTCGGGCATGCACGCCGAAGACAAGGCGAAGGTACACAAGGACGCCGAGCGCGACATCGTGGTCAAGCACATTCTGTCGATGGTCACGAAGAGCATCGGGCGCCTCGATCCAGTCTCGCTTGCGGCGCTCGCGGGCGCCGACATGGCAGTCGATGCATCAGGCGCGCAGCGCGCCAGGCAGGCGCTCGCGATCGTGGGCAACCATCCGCGCGCGAGCCGCAATCAGGATCTGATCGCCGCGCACACGCTGCTGACAGACAGCGGCATTCCGAAGGGCGAAGCGGCGCTGCTGCTTTCGCAGCTTGCCCGCGCGCGGCGCGAAAAACCGCAAGAGGCGTCGGCGCCGCGCGATACATCGGCCTCCAGCCCGGGCGCCGCACCGCTGACCGAAAGCGAGCGGCTCAAGCAGATCGCCAACATCATCGGACAGCCCGGCCTCACGGCAACCGCCGCCAAGACGGCGGAGGACGCCATCAAGAAAAACCTCGGGCTGAGGTCTTGACGCGCGGCGCGGCGTAGGGCGCAATAGCGACGCCCTCGCCGCGGCGCGCAGTCGGCGATTGATTTGCCGGTTCGCGGCACTCGACGAAACTTCGGAATGCGCAGGTTGTCCTCCACCGTGCGCGCTTACCGTGAAGCGGGGTGGCCGTCGGCCGTCATCGCCGTCCATGCCGCCATGACCTTCAATGCGAAAGGGAGAACCGATCATGCGATTCGCGTTCGCCGGCTTCGATCGCTGGCGTGTCGTCTTCGACGCGTTCGTGGCCGCCGGCTGGGAGCCTGTGGCGCTCTACTCGATTCCGGTCGACAACCGGCTCGACTTCAATAGCGAGCTCGTCGAGCGCGCGGACAAGCTGCGCATTCCGGTGCAGCTGTCACGCATCGACGAAGACGATCTGCGCTGGCTCGCCGAACGGCAATGCGAGGCACTGATCGTGGCCGGCTACAACTGGAAGATTCCGGCGTGGCAGCCCTATCTGCGCCATGCGGCGAACTTCCATCCGTCGCCGCTGCCCGACGGGCGCGGCCCGTACCCGGCCATGCGCGCCATCCTCGAGGGGCGGCGCGAATGGGGCATCAGTTGCCATCGAATCGATGCCGATTTCGATACCGGGGACATCATCGATTCCGAATGCTTTCCGCTCGATGCCGACGAATGGCACGAGACGCTGCAGCTGAAGCTGCTGATGGCCGCCCGTCGGCTGGCCACGCGCGTGGCCGGCGACTTCGATCGGCTTTGGAACGAACGGCGTCCGCAAAGTGCGGGCAGCTACTGGCCGCGCCTTGCCGATGCCGAGCGCACGATCGATTTCGCGCGGCCCGTGGCCGAGGTGATGCGCGTCGTGCGGGCCTGCGGGAACGTCGAATCGATCGCGCCGCTCTTCGGCACGACCGTCCACGTGCGGCGCGCCACCGCCTGGCAGGAAGCACACACGTACGCGCCCGGGCAGATCGTGCATCAGTACCGGCGCTGGGTCGTGGTCGCCGCGCAGGACGGCTTCGTCGCCTTGCTCGAATGGAGCCCGCTGAACGCGTCCCTTCGTCAGCAGATGGCGGGCTGAATCGGGACATCGGTTGCGCCGGTAAACAACGATGCGGCCGTGCTGCGGTGTTTCGCAGCACGGCCGCCGATTGTCGCCGGTTGTTGCTTCCTGCAGCCCCCGATCGGCGGCCGCTCGGGTCGCCGATCGGGATGATCGCCGGAACGGCCGGCGACGTTACTTCGTGCTGACGCCGGCGATCGTACCCGTGTGAATGCCGGTGATGTTCTCGAAAGCGACCGCGGCGCGCGTCTTGCCCGGCGTCAGCACGTTCGCGCCGCCCAGCGCATCCGAAAGCGCCTTGCTCGCGTCGTGGCTGATCTTGCCACCGCCATGCGCGTTCGCCGTCTGCTGCAGTTGTGCGCCGATCGCCGCCGCATCCGACTGGCTCAGCTTGCCCGACTTCACCGCGTTGGCGAGCGTCTTCGCCGCGGCATTGCCGTCGCCGTGCGACAACGCGCTTTCCATGGCCTGGAAGTCGGCGCCATCCTGCGCGTTGAAATTGGCCAGCGCCTTGCCTTCGTCGGCCATCTGCAGCGGCTTGCCGTCCTTCAAGAGATCGCCCGTACCGGGTGTGAAGCCTGCCGTCGCGCCCGTTGTCGGCAAGCCGCCCGTCGTCGGCAGCGTACTGGTGTTCGCCGGAAAACCGCCCGTGCCGGGCAAGCCGCCGGTCGTCCCCGGCTGCGCCGCCGCGCCGCCTGCGCCAGCCGCGCCACCCGTTGCGTTGCCCGCCGCGCCGAGTCCACCTTGAGCCGCCCATTGGAAATTGCCGACCGCGGACTTGCCGTCGGTGCCCGCCACGTCGTGCGTCTCGATCTGCTGGTAGGCACCCGGGTTCGCGAGCATGGTCTGCGCCGCTTGCTGCACCGTGGGCGGCGTGCCGCCGTCGGCGTTCGTCGCGAGTTTGTACATCGTGTTCGGGTCCGACGCGTTGATGCCATGCTGCCCCATGTACGAGGCCAGCACGCCCGCAGCGTTTTGCACCGTCATCCCGCCGGTGCCGCCCGGCATGGCGCCTGCGCCCCCCACGCCGCCGGGCGTCGCCCCCACACCGCCGGGCGCAGCCCCCATACCGCCGGGCATTGCGCCCGCGCCGCCACCGGGCATGCCGCCAGCACCGCCGGCGCCGCCCGGCATGCCGCCGGCCTGCCCGTTCTGCCCGCTCTGCATCTGCTTGAGCAACTGGCTGATGAGGCCGATGAGATCCTTGAGCACGTCCTGCGTCGAGCCCGTCGAGGCACCGTTGGTCAGCCGTTGCAGGTAGCTCGCCGGATCGGTGGGGTAGGTGGTCATATTCGGAACGTTCAGATTCATGATGTTTCCTTCCTGTCGGGTAAGTGTTTGCGTGACCGTCGGTACTACGAGGCAAAGTCAGTCTAGGTTGCTGTCGCTGCTACAAGCGCACCGATGCGAAGGCTGCAATTGAAATGCGAATCGCCCGGCGCGCGGAAAACGTGAAAACGGATGCTCATGCGCGGACCCACGTCATCGACGCGGAGAATCCGCTGTTGTCGGCCGGCACGCCGTGCGTGCTCGCCGGTGCGTCGGTGGACGCAGGCGCTTGAACGCCGATGTCGAGCTTTGCGGCACGCTCGAGCAGACGCGCGCCGATCTTCGCGCCCTCGATGCTTTCGCGCTGGTCGGCCGCGCTGAGCGCATAGCTGTGCCACAGCGGGTCTTCGAGGCCGAACAGACACACCGCCATCAGTGCGGCATGAAGCCCCGAGCGCTTCGCTTCGGTGTCGTCGTCTTCGAGCACGCGGCGCGCGTCGCCCCATGCCTGGCGCCGGACGTAGCGCCACGCGGCGACCGTCCCCGCCCCGGGCCACCTGGGCCAAAGCACGCGGATCGCTTCGAGGAGATCCTCGAAGTCGGCTTCGTCGTCGAGCTGCGAAGCCGTCCACAGCACCTTGGTTAGGCCGCCGGCAATCTCATCCCTGCATCCTGTGTAAGTCACGATGTCCTCGTCTGCTGGAGTGCTGCAATCAAAAAGCGCACGGCGGCGCCGCGCACGGCCGTGCCGTGCTTGCTGCCGGCTCGTGCGGTGGACGTCCCCTGGCGGTTAGTCTCTTGTATCGGGTCGGCTTTCGCCGACGCGATGCGAACGGAACGATCGGGATGCGAAGAGAGAGCGGAGAAGAAAACCGACCGCGGCGATGGGATCGATCGGTGCGATAAGCCGGATCGCTCGCTGGGTATCGAAAGGCGGGGATTTGCTCGATGGTCGGTGCCGAAGAAGGTCCGCCATCGGTCGACGCGCTGCCGGCCATCGGCCATGGCTGCCCGTCGAATCGCCCCGGGGAAGCCACGAACACACCGCCCCCCCAAATCGCTTCAAAATCAGCGGTCTGCGGGCCGGTTACGGAATACGCGGGAAGCCATGACTGGCGGAAGGCAGCCAGAGTCGAACTGACCCGGGAGTGTCTGACACCCCCAACTGGATTTGAAGTCCAGCCGTACCACCGGATACGAATGCCTTCCGTGGGAAAAAGAAACCGAAGAACGACGAGCGCCTACGCCTGAATACCCATCCAACCGCTGTCAGGCCGCAGGTAGTGAAGATCGCGGTGGAAGCGAGTATACCCAACCCGATCGAAGAACTCGAGAATCTGGATCGCACGCTTGCGACCGAGCCCCGTCGCGTCGCGGAACGTCGCCGCATCGAGCCCGCCGCCGCGCGACGGCGCGAGATGCGCGACCAGTTCCGCGAGTTCGCGCGCGACGTCCGCATGATAGAACAGGTCGCGCACGACCTGCTGCACGTCGCCGCGCCGTGCGAGCTTGCGCAGCAGCGCGCGCACCGCGTCCTCGGCCGTGCCCGTGTCGCGCGCCAGGTCGCGCACCCACGGCGGATCGAAGCGCCCCGCGTGAATCAGCGGCAGCAGTTGCCGCGCCAGCGCTTCCTCGCGCGGATCGAGGCTCACCGAATGCGACGGCAGATGCAGCCACGGCCCGCTGCGCACGACTTCGCCGCCGGACACCAGCGCGTCGACGAGCGCGCGCCACAGCGCATCGCCGACGAGCGGCGCGGCCATCCGCCGCAGGCGTGCGGCGTCGAGCCCCTGCTCGTCCGGCATGCGCTCGTGATACGCGCGCAGCGTCTCGATCGCCCGCGTCTGCAATGCCCGCCAGTGCGCATGCGAAATCACGGCCCCTTCGTTCGACGCGGCGTCGCGTTGCCCGATCGCCAGCGCATCGTCCGGCAACGCCAGCACATTCGGCGCGAACCCCGTCAGATGCGTGAGCGTCGCGCGCGCAATGCCGAGCGGCGCCTGCGCGAGCAGCGCATCGACGCGCCCTTCGTCGAGCCACGCCGCGAGCGCATCGAGCCACGCGCGACGCGCGGGCGTGCGGCGCTTGCGAGCCGGCCCGAACGGATCGAGCACCCGGCCGCCGCCGACGGTGCGCGTCGCCTGCGGATTGCGGACGATGAAGCGGTCGCCCGGCAGCGCGAACACCGGCTCGTCGAATACCAGTTGCACGCGCATCCGCTGGCCGGCCGCGAGCGTGTCGCCGTCGAGCAGCGCGACGTGCGCCACGCGATGCAGCGTACCGAGATGCACATGCAGCGGCGCCCAGTGGGTCAGCGTCAGCCCGGCGTCCGCGAGCAACGTCAGCTCGACGTCCAGGCGCGGCGACGTCGCGACGAGCCGCGCGTCGGCGACGGTGTCGCCCCGCTCGACGTCGGCCTTGTCGACGCCGGCCAGGTTCAGCGCGCAACGCTCGCCCGCGCGGCCGGCCTCGACCGGCCGGTTCTGCGCATGGATGCTGCGCACGCGGGCCGCGCCGCCCGTGCGCACGATCGCGAGCGTGTCGCCCGTCGCGACGCGCCCCGCGAACGCGGTACCCGTCACGACGGTACCCTGCCCGGCAAGCGTAAACACGCGATCGACCGCGAGCCGGAACAGCCCGTCGTCGCGACGCGCGCGCCACGCGATCGCCGCGTCGGCGAGGTGCTGCTTCAACGCGGCGACGCCAGGATCGTCGGTCACGGTCGCACGCGTTTCGAAGATCGGCACGCCGGCCAGCGTCGAGTCGTGCAGCCACGCGGCGATCTCGTCGCGGACCTCGGCGACGCGCGCGGCATCGACGCGATCGCATTTCGTCAGCGCGACGGCGCCATGCGTGACGCCGAGCAATTGCAGGATCGCGAGATGCTCGCGCGTCTGCGGCATCACGCCGTCGTCGGCGGCAATCACGAGCAGCGCGAAGTCGATCCCGCACGCGCCGGCCGCCATCGTGTGAATCAGCTTCTCGTGGCCCGGCACGTCGATCAGGCCAAGCACGTCGCCGTTGTCGAGCGGCGTATACGCATAGCCGAGCTCGATCGAGATGCCGCGCGCCTTCTCTTCCTTCAGGCGATCGGTGTCGACGCCCGTCAGCGCACGCACGAGCGTGGTCTTGCCGTGGTCGATGTGCCCCGCGGTCCCGACGATCATGCGGCGGGCCCCGCGAGCGGCACGCATTGCGCGACGAACGCCGCTTCGTCGGCCGCTTCGAGGCAGCGCAGGTCGAGCCGCAGCGCGTTGTCGGCGATGCGGCCGATCACCGGCCGCGGCCATTCGCGCAGCCGCTTCTCGAGCTGCGCGAGCGCGCGGCCGCTGCGCTTGCCGTCCGCCGAGCGCACCACGAGCCCGGCGCTCGGCAACTGGTCGACCGGCAGCGCGCCGCTGCCGATCTGGCTGAACATCGGCTCGACGGTCACGTCGAAACCGCTGCCGAGCGCAGCCTGCAACGCCGGGCGCACGCGTTCGGCCGCGTCGGCGATCTCGCGCTGCGGGCGCGTCAGCAGACGCAGCGTCGTGAGCCGGTCGCGCAGGAATTCGGGCGACTGATACAGGCGCAGCACCGGTTCGAGCGCCGCGAGCGTCAGCTTGCCGACGCGCAGCGCACGCTTGAGCGGATGCTTCTTGATCTTCGCGATGAGCGCGCGATCGCCGACGATCAGGCCGGCCTGCGGGCCGCCGAGCAGCTTGTCGCCACTGAACGTGACAACGTTTGCGCCGGCGGCGACGGTTTCCTGCACGGTCGTCTCGTGCGGCAGACCCCATCGAGACAGGTCGGCCAGCGTGCCGCTGCCGAGATCGACGGCGACCGGCACGCCGTGCTCGCGCGCGAGCGGCGCGAGTTCGGCGAGCGTCGCCTCCTTCGTGAAGCCGCTGATCGCGTAGTTGCTGCAGTGCACCTTCATCAGCAGCGCCGTGCGCGGGCCGATCGCGTCCGCATAGTCGCGCAGATGCGTGCGGTTGGTCGTGCCGACCTCGCGCAGCTTCGCACCGGCACGGCTCATGATGTCGGGAATACGGAATGCCCCGCCGATCTCGACCAGCTCGCCGCGCGATACGACGACTTCCCGCTTCGTCGCGAGCGCGGACAGCGTCAGCAGCACGGCCGCCGCGTTGTTGTTGACGACGGTCGCGGCTTCCGCGCCCGTCAGTTCGCACAGCAGAGCGTCGATCAGGTCGTCGCGATCGCCGCGGCGGCCGGTGGCGAGATCGAATTCGAGGTTGACGGGCCGCGTAAGCACGTCGACCACGGCACGCACCGCGTCGTCGGGCAGCAGCGCGCGCCCGAGGTTCGTGTGCAGCACGGTGCCGGTCAGGTTGAACACGGCCCGCACCGCGCCGGCGCTCTGCGCGGCCAACGTATGCGCGACGGCAGCGGCGATGCGCGGCTCGTCGAGCGGCTCGGCCGCGGCGGGGTCATGCTGCGCGGCCGTGCGCCAGCGCTCCAGTTCCGCGCGCACGGCGTTCAGCACGCGCGTGCGGCCGTAGTCGGCGACGAGCGGCTGCAGCGGCGCCGACGACAGCACGCGCTCGACCGACGGCACACGCGCCAGCACGGCATTCAATTCATTCACACCCGGTTCGGTCACGTCGTTATCGCTCCAGTCTCATGCTTCGCAGTCGGCCGGGCCGACGCTCGCGCACCGTCCCGGCCCGTACCGTCAGTCCGCTTCCCGCGACACGTCCGGCCACAGCAGCGGGTTCGGCGAACTGCGCTGGTAGCCGGCCTCGTTCATCAGCAGGTCGAGCGTGAGGCTCGCGAGATCGTCCGCCAGCGGCTCGAACTCGTAGTCCTTCTCCTGATAGCCGATCTTGCGATAGGTCTTGCATTCGTCGCACGATTCGGCCTTGACGGCTTCGCTGCCGCCTTCGATCCCGTGATACGCGATGCCCTTCGTCGAATCGCAGTGCGAGCACTTGGTACGCACCATGTGCCACTCGGTCGTGCACAGCCCGCACTGCAGGAAACGGTAGCCCTGATACTGGCCGCCGACCCGCACGACGCTCGCGACCGGATGCGTGCCGCACACCGGGCACAGCCCCGGCTGATCGAGATACGGAACGTCGGACGGCGTCACCCGGCTCGCGAGGTCCGTCCACACGACCTGCAGCGCGGCCATCAGGAACGGCGCGGTGGCCGGGTCGACTTCGGCGAAGCGCAGCGCGAGGATCGCGTCGGCCTGCGCGTCGAGCTCGGCGGGCGCCATCAGACGCAGCCGGTCGAGCAGCTTCGCGAGTGGCGGATTGACGAGCCCGGCGCTTTCGACGCGGTCGAGCAGTTCATACAGCACGGCGCGCCAGCGCGAATCGCGCTCGCCGTCGAGCGCCGGCACGGGCGGCATCGAATGTTCCTGCGCGCGTGCGATCGCTTCCTTCGACGGCAGCGGCAACTCCAGCGTCTGCAGCGTCGCGTGCTGCGCATCGGCGACGGTGGCCATCAACCGCAGGTAGCCGCTGATCGGGTTCAGGTCGGCAAGCTTGCGCAGCCGCGCGGCGCGCGCCGCGAACGCGGTCGTGCGATCCGGCAGACGAAAGCGCGGAATGGCCGAATGATCGAGTGCCGAGATCTCGGTCGGCTCCAGAATGCGTTGTGTCACGAAAATGTCTTCCAAAAAACTAAGCGCCGACGAATCGGCGCTTTCGGGCGATTCCGACGGTTGGCGGAGCAGCACGCCGCAATCGGCGTACCGCCCCGCTCCGGTGCGTTACTTCACGCTTTCACGGAACCACTTCGGGTGATGCTTGCGGGCCCAACCCAGCGTGACGGTGCCGCGCACCATCGCGCCGATCGAACCCTTCACCCACAACGCCGCGTAAATGTGCACGATGATGCTCGCGATCAGCACGAAGGCCGCCACGGCATGCACGACAGCGGCCGCGCGGATCACCCCGATCGGGAAGTAGAACGAGAAGTAGCGCCGCCAGATCACGATTCCCGACAGCAGGAGCAGCAGCAGGCACGCCACCAGCGTGAAGAATAGCAGCTTCTGCCCGGCGTTATAGCGCCCGACCGGCGGCAGCTTGTCTTCCTGGTTGGTCAGCACGTCGCCGATCTGCTTGAGCCATTGCCGGTCGTCCGCGTCGAGCGCATTGTGGTGCCAGAAGCGCACCACGAGAATCGCGAACGACACGAACATCACGAGGCCGACGAACGGATGCAGGATCCGCGTCCACTGGCCGCCGCCGAACAGCGCGGTCAGCCAGAACATCGACGGATGAAACAGCGCGAGCCCGGACAACGCGAGCAACACGAACGTGATCGCGGTGATCCAGTGGTTCGTGCGCTCGTTCGGCGTGTAGCGAACGATCAGGTTGGGGTCGTCGTGGTTCATTTCGCGTCCTCCTTGATGCGTCGCGCCTCGTCGCGGGCGGCGGCTTCCTCGTCGTCGGTGACCTCGTTCGGACCGACCCGCGTGTAGTGGAAGAACCCGGCCAGCGCGGTCAGCGCGAGGCCGGCTACCGCCAGCGGTTTCGCGATGCCCTTCCACAGCTTCACCATCGGGCTGATCGACGGGTTGTCGGGCAGCCCGTGGTACAGCGACGGTTTGTCCGCGTGGTGCAGCACGTACATCACGTGCGTGCCGCCCACACCTTGCGGGTCGTACAGCCCCGCATGCTCGAAGCCGCGCTCCTTCAGGTCCTCGATCCGCTCGGCCGCGTGCTGCTTCATGTCCTCCTTGGTGCCGAACACGATCGCGCCCGTCGGGCAGGTCTTCACGCAAGCCGGCTCCTGGCCGACCGCGACGCGGTCGGAGCAGAGCGTGCACTTGTACGCGCGATGATCCTTCTTCGAGATCCGCGGCACGTTGAACGGGCAACCGGTCACGCAGTAGCCGCAACCGATGCAGTTCTCCTCGTGGAAATCGACGATCCCGTTGTTGTACTGCACGATTGCGCCCGGCGACGGACACGCCTTCAGGCAGCCCGGATCCTCGCAGTGCATGCAGCCGTCCTTGCGGATCAGCCACTCGAGGTCGCCGGCCGGGTTCTCGTATTCGGAGAACCGCATGACCGTCCACGAATGCTCGGTCAGGTCGGCCGGGTTGTCGTACACGCCGACGTTGGTGCCGACCTCGTCGCGCAGGTCGTTCCACTCCATGCACGCCGTCTGGCATGCCTTGCAGCCGATGCACTTCGATACGTCGATCAGCTTCGCGACGCTCCCGGTCACCGGTTCGCGCACCGTGGGCGGTGGCGTCGTGGTGGCCGAGACCCGCTTGATATCCAGCGATTGCAATGCCATCTCTTCCCCCTTACGCCTTTTCGACCTTCACCAGGAACGACTTGAATTCCGGTGTATAGGAGTTGCCGTCGCCCACGGACGGAGTCAGGGTGTTGGCGAGATAGCCGGGCTTCGTCAGGCCCTTGAAGCCCCAGTGCAACGGGACGCCGACCGTCTGGACCTTCTTGCCGTCGACCGTCAGCGGCTTGATCCGCTTCGTGACGAGGGCGACCGCGATGATGTAGCCGCGCTTGGACGACACCTTCACGCGCTCGCCATGCGCGACGCCGACTTCCTTCGCGAGGTCTTCGCCGATCTCGACGAATTGCTCGGGCTGGATGATCGAGTTCAGCCGCGCATGCTTGGTCCAGTAGTGGAAATGCTCGGTCAGCCGGTACGTGGTCGCCACGTGCGGGAAGTCCGCCACCTTGCCGAACGACGCACGGTCGTCCGGGAACACGCGGGCAGCCGGGTTGTTCAGCGCCAGCGGGTTGTTCGGGTGCAGCGGGTTCGCCGCGAGCGGCGTCTCGAACGGCTCGTAGTGCTCGGGGAACGGGCCTTCGTTCATTCCCGCGCGGGCGAAGAAGCGCGCGACGCCTTCCGGGTTCATGATGAACGGACCCATCCCGTTTTCGGGTGGTTCGTCCGCCTTGAAGTCCGGCACGTCGGCGCCCTTCCACGCGCTGCCGTTCCAGCCGATCAGCTTGCGGGTCGGGTCGAACGGCTTGCCGGCGACGTCGCACGACGCACGGTTGTACAGGATCCGCCGGTTCGCGGGCCACGCCCACGCCCAGTTCAGCGTCTGGCCGATGCCGGTCGGGTCCGAGTTGTCGCGCCGCCCCATCTGGTTGCCGGCCTGCGTCCACGCGCCGCAGAAGATCCAGCAGCCGCTCGCGGTCGTGCCGTCGTCCTTCAGTTGCGCGAACGCGGCGAGCTGCTCGCCCTTCTTCACGAGCGTCTTGGCCGGGTCCTTCGGATCGGGTAGATCGGCGAGCGCCTTCCCGTTGAACTCCATCGCCAGTTCTTCGGGCGTCGGGCTTTCCGGGTTCGCGTACGGCCAGGTCAGGTTCACGATCGGGTCCGGGTACTTGCCGCCGTCCTTCTGGTACAGCTTGCGCATGCGCAGGAACAGCCCCGACATGATCTCGAGGTCGCTCCTCGCTTCGCCCGGCGGCTCCGCGCCCTTCCAGTGCCACTGCAGCACGCGGCTCGAACTGACGAGCGAACCGTTTTCCTCCGCGAAGCAGGTGGTCGGCAAGCGGAACACCTCGGTCTGGATCTTCGACGCATCGACGTCGTTGTAGTCGCCGTGATGCTTCCAGAACTCGGACGTTTCGGTCGCGAGCGGATCCATGATCACGAGCCACTTCAGCTTCGCGAGGCCCGCCGCCGTCTTCACCTTCGACGGCGCCGCCGCGAGCGGATTGAAGCCCTGGCAGATGTAGCCGTTCATCTTGCCGGCATTCATCAGCTCGATCGCCTGCAGCAGGTCGTACTGCTTGTCCAGCTTCGGCAGGTAGTCGTACGCCCAGTTGTTCTCGGCGGTGGCCGCGTCGCCCCACCACGATTTCATGAAGCTGACGTGGAATGCCTTGTAGTTCTTCCAGTAGCTGAGCTGGTTCGGCCGCAGCGGTTGCTGCACGCGCTTCTTGATGTACGCGTCGAAGTCCTGCTCGGCCTGCATCGGCAGCGTCATGTAGCCCGGCAGCAGGTTCGACATCAGCCCGAGATCGGTCAACCCCTGGATGTTCGAGTGACCGCGCAGCGCGTTCATCCCGCCGCCGGCGATGCCGATGTTGCCGAGCAGCAGCTGCACCATCGCGCCGGTGCGGATGATCTGCGCGCCGATCGAGTGGTGCGTCCAGCCGAGCGCGTACAGCACCGTGCCGGCGCGGCCGGGAACGGCCGTGGTCGCGAGCATCTCGCACACCTTCAGGAATTTGTCCTTCGGCGTGCCGCAGACCTGCTGGACCATCTCCGCCGTATAGCGCGCGTAGTGCTGCTTCAGCAGGTTGTAGACGCAGCGCGAATGCTGCAGCGTCGGGTCGACCTTGACGAAACCGTCGTCGCCGCGCTCGTAGTCCCAGCTCGATTTGTCCGGGTACGCGTGTTTCTCCGCGTTGTAACCGGAATAGATGCCGTCGTTGAACGCGAAATCCTCGCGCACGATGAACGAGAAGTCCGTGTAGTTCTTCACGTACTCATGCTGGATCTTGTCGTTCGTCAGCAGATAATTGATGACGCCGCCCAGGAAGACGATGTCGGTGCCGGTACGGATCGGCGCGTAGTAATCGGCCACCGAGGCCGTACGCGTGAAGCGCGGGTCGACGACGATCAGCCGCGCCTTGCGGTGCGCCTTCGCCTCCGTTACCCACTTGAAACCGCACGGATGGGCCTCGGCTGCATTGCCGCCCATCACGAGAATCACGTCCGCGTTCTTGATGTCGACCCAATGGTTCGTCATCGCTCCACGGCCAAACGTCGGGGCAAGACCTGCCACCGTCGGGCCATGTCAGACACGCGCCTGATTGTCGAATGCGAGCATCCCGAGACTGCGGATGGTCTTGTGCGTCAGGTAGCCGACCTCGTTGCTGCCCGCCGACGCGGCCAGCATGCCGGTCGTGAGCCAGCGGTTGACCTTCGCGCCGTCTTCGGCCGTCTCGACGAAGTTCGCGTCGCGGTCGGCCTTCATCAGCTTCGCGATGCGGTCGAGCGCGTCGTTCCACGAGATGGGTTCCCACTTGTCCGAGCCGGGCGCACGATACTCGGGGTGCGTCAGGCGGTTCGGGCTGTGGATGAAGTCGATCAGGCTCGCGCCCTTCGGGCACAGCGTGCCGCGATTGACCGGGTGGTCGGGATCGCCTTCGATATGGATGATGCTCGGCTGCGCGTTCTTCGCGCCGTCTCCGAGGCTGTACATCAGGATGCCGCAACCTACTGAACAGTAAGGACAGGTGTTGCGCGTTTCGACGGTGCGCGCCAGTTTGTACTGTCGGACTTCGGCCAGCGCTTCGGACGGAGAAAAGCCCATCAGGGCAAGACTCGATCCGGCAAGCGACGTGGCGGTCACCTTCAGGAACTGGCGCCGGGACATTTGTAGCATGGCGGTCTCGGCGTTATTGTGGGGTGGGGTACGACTGAAAGGAATTATAGACAGTTCAGGCAACTCTGATCGAATCCTCGGATCAATACCGATTTGTCCGACCAACCCGCGACCAACCCGCGATGATCCGCGTTCCGCGCGCAACCGAACCGTCATGAAACGACAGATCACTTCCGAAGCAACCCGTCTCGCCCAGCAGCAGGCCAACTGGGCCCTCACCGCGTTCAAGCGCTTCTCGTCCGACCGCTGCTCCGCGATGGCCGCGGGCATCGCGTTTTTCTCCGCGTTCTCGCTCGCGCCGACCCTCGTGATGGTGATCGCGGTGGCCGGCTGGTTCTACGGCGACGACGCCGCGCGCGGCCAGGTGTTCGAACAGGCGCACCAGCTGATCGGGGACGACGCGGCGGCCAGCATCCAGACGATCGTGCAGAACGCGCACCGCGCGGGCCAACGCGGCGGCCTCGCCACGCTGATCTCGTTCGCCGCGCTCGCGATCGGCGCGTCGGCCACGTTCGCGTCGCTCAGCGCGGCGCTCAGCGTGATCTGGCCGGCCACCGAAAGCCGCTGGTCGAGCATGCTCGGCCTCGTGCGCGTGCGGCTGATCTCGTTCGGGCTCGTGCTGGGCGTCGCATTCCTGCTGATCGTGTCGCTCGTGCTCGACACCGCGATCACCTTCGTCGGCACATGGCTGCTCGGCGATTCGCCGTACGTGGTCGTCACGAACCTCATCCAGTTCTTCGTCGGCATCGCGGTGCTTGCGGCCGCGTTCGCGTCGCTGATGAAATTCCTGCCCGATGCACGCGTCGCATGGCGCGACGCCGCGATCGGCGGCATCGTGTCCGCGATCCTGTTCTCCGGCGGCAAGAAGCTGTTCGCGCTGTATCTCGCGCATGCGGGCACCGCGAGTGCGTTCGGCGCGGCCGGATCGTTCGCGGTCCTGCTGATGTGGCTGTACTTCTCCGCGATCGTGCTGCTGCTCGGCGCGGAATTCGCGGCGGCCCGCGGCGACGCGCATCGGCCGGCCGAGCACCCGGCGCCGGCCGCGTCCGTTCAGGCGGTTCAACCCGGGCACGCCGACGATCGCCCGCGCGACGACTGATTCACCGCCCCTCTGCAGGCGGCCGCGCATCGGTCTCGCGCGCGCCCGGCACACGCCTCCCCCCTTTGCAACCCTGTTGTCCCGCCGCGCATGCGCTGCATGCCGACATGCACACACTTGCAACGGCAAACGTTTGCACACCCTCGTTTCGTTGCTGCAACGGGCTAAAACAACGGATCTGCGGTCATGGGCATCAACTATTGAAACAATCGCGGCGCAGCAATTGTCAACTGTTTCATAAACAGGAACAGTTGCTGATGTGCTTGATCTATATGGACTTTTTCCCGCTGTTACCTTTTCGAGACACTTTATTTTTTGAGCTTTCTTGCGTGTATGGCACTGAGCTATTCTCCAATCCGCAACAAATAACGATGAATCACTTGCGTGGAGAAACTCAACGATGAAGAAACTTGCTCTCTCGACCCTCTCGCTCGCCCTGCTGGGCGCCGCTGGTGCTGCTCAGGCTCAGTCGAGCGTGACGCTGTACGGCGTGATCGACACGTCGATTGCCTACGTTCACGGCAATGACGGCACGGGCAACAACATGTGGCAGATGCTGTCGGGCAACCTGCAAGGCAGCCGTTGGGGCCTGAAGGGTGCGGAAGATCTGGGCGGTGGCCTGAAGGCAATCTTCCAGATTGAAAACGGCTTCAACCCGGGCACGGGCAAGCTGAGCGCATCGAACACGATTTTCAACCGCCAGGCTTACGTCGGCCTGGAAAGCAGCCAGTACGGCACGCTGACGCTGGGCCGCCAGTACGACCCGGTGGTTGACCTGGTCCAAGCAGTCACGGCTGACAACTACTTTGGCAGCTTCTTCGCAACGCCGGGCGACGTCGACAACAACGACAACAGCCTGCGCGTCAGCAACGCGATCAAGTACACTTCGCCGGTTTGGGGCGGCTTCCAGTTCGAAGGCCTGTACGGTCTGAGCGGTGTCGCTGGCAAGCCGGGTTCGGGTCAGACGTGGTCGGTCGCAGCCGCTTACAACAACGGCCCGATTGGTGTTGCAGCTGGCTACTTCTACGCAAACAACCCGACGCCGGCAGCAGGCGCGCGCACCAATTGGACGTCGACGACGGCCGACAACATCGTCGACGGCCCGATCAACTCGGGTTACGTGACGGCGAAGTCGATCGGCATCGCACAAGTCGCAGGCCAGTACGCAATCGGCCCGGTCACGCTCGGCCTCGGCTACAGCAACGCACAGTACAAGCCGGACGCATCGTCGGGCTTCGGTTCGACCGAGAAGTACAATACGGGCCGCGCGTTCGTGACGTACCAGGTCACGCCGCCGCTGCTGCTGGGTCTGGGCTACTCGTACACGAAGGCGAGCGGCGACACGGACGCGAAGTACCATCAGGTTTCGCTGGGCGCGGATTACTCGCTGTCGAAGCGCACGGACGTCTACCTGGTCGGCGCATACCAGCACGCAAGCGGCACGCAACGCGTCGACGCGAATACGACGCAAGCTGCGCAAGCGTCGATCGGCTCGTACGGCTACGCCGGCACGAAGTCCCAGGAAATGGTCGCACTCGGCCTGCGTCACAAGTTCTAAAAACGAAGTATCCGGTGTGCATGGCGTCTCCGACGCCTTGCCGCCGACCTGGAAAGCCAGCCCCGGTTTCGGCCGCGGCTGGCTTTTTTTCGTCCGCCTCCGGCAGGTAGAGCCAACCTCGCCTGCAGCGCCTCCGCGGCGAAGCCGGGACCGACACAGGTCGGCGCGCCGGGAGCGGCGCCTGGCGGCTGCAATGCACCCGCAACCCCGTTTCCGATGGCCGGAGAGGTCGCCGTTTCTCCGTTGAGCGCCTATCATCCGCACAGCCGGCGCTGCCCGGTGCGACCGACGCAGGATTTGTTTGCGCCATGTGTCGATTTCGGCGGGCGTCGTCCGTCGTATCGATGGCGGCATACGGTTTGCCCCGCACCCATACAGACAGGAGACTCGTCATGACGATTCAGAAGATCACGCCTTTTCTCTGGTATTCGACGGAAGCCGAAGAAGCCGCGGCCTTCTATGCCGGCATCTTTCCGGACTCGCGCATCGTGCGCGTCACGGCGGTGCCTGGCACCGACGGCACGCGGATGGTCGAATTCGAGCTCTTCGGGCAGCCATTTTTTGCGATGAGCCACCCGCGCACGGAGACGTTCAATCACGCGATATCGCTGCTCGTCAGCTGCGCGGACCAGGCGGAACTCGACCGCTACTGGAGCGCCCTGCTCGACAACGGCGGCACGGCCGACGGCTGCGGCTGGCTGAGGGATCGCTACGGCGTGTCATGGCAGATCGTTCCGGAAGCGCTCATCCCGATGATGGCCGACCGCGACACGGTCAAGGCGGGACGCGTGGCCGCCGCGATGATGCAGATGACGAAGTTCGACGACGCCGCGCTGAAGGCCGCGTTTGCGGGCACCGCGAGCTGACGGCAGGCGTCCGGCTGCGCATGCGTGATGCCGCGCCGGATCGCCGTCTGCACGCACCCGACTCGACGGGTTGCGCATGCAGCCGGCTCGAACGGGTTCGCCATCCGCGGCAGGCGGCCCGTATGCCGTTAACGTGGCTCGTCGGCGGCCGCTGCTACGCCGACAGCATCGACTCGATCGCGCGCCGCGCGTAGCCGATGAATTCGGCCAGCGGCTCGCCCGCCACGATCGCCGCGCCCGCTTCGCCATCGAGACAGGCAGCACGCGCAACCGCTACGACCGGCCGGTGCGCGTCCGGCAAGCGCGCCAGCACGCACGTCGCGGCGACGCCCTTCGGCGCGATCCTGCCGGTCGCGGTGCTGTACCCGATGCGTGAGAGCGCGAGCACGATGTTGCATTCGTCGCCGCGCCAGTCCGGTTCGGCCTTCCACTGCGCAACGGTCGCGAGCAGCGCGGCGACGAAGTCGCGTGCGGGCGCCGGCTCGAACAGCACGTCGGCGGGCGGACCGATCAGCGCGACACTGTGCTGTCGCGCCTTCGTCAACAGGATGGCCAGATCGTGACGACCAGCGGCGGCTCGACGACGCCGGCCTCCAGATCGCCGCGCAGCCACTCGCCGAACTGCAACTCGCGTCGCGCCGGATGACGCCACGGCACCAGGTCGTCCGGGGAACCCTTGCCTCCGGCTAACACGTCCCCTTGCCGGGTGTGTAGGGGACTTTCACCCCGCAGCGAGTGCGCCCTGCCGGGCGCACCAATAAAAATCCCCGCACGCTTTCGCGTACGGGGATTTCGGGACATCGCAACGGCTGCCGACATGCATTCGGCAGTCGTTGCGCGGCATTACGCTGCCGCGTCCTTCAGCTTCTTCAGCGCACGCGCCTTCACGCGCACGCTGGCCGGCTTCGCCGGGAACCAACGCTCTTCGCCCGTGAACGGATCCTTGCCGAAGCGCTTCTTCTTCGCCGGCACGACTTGTGCCGTGATCTTCAGCAGGCCCGGCAGCGTGAACTCGCCTGCGCCCTTCTTGTGAACCGAGCCCAGCACGACGTTCTCGAGTGCGACGAGCACTGCCTTGACCGCCTTCACTTCGACAGCTGCGCGCTCAGCGATGTGCGTTGCGAGCGATGCCTTCGTGAACTTGTCCTTCAGCGGCGTCGGAGCAGCCGGTGCTGCCTTTGCGACAGCCTTCTTGGCCACTACTTTCTTCGCGGGCGCAGCCTTTTTGGCAGCCACTTTCTTGGTCGCCGGTGCGGCAGCCTTCTTGGCCACCTTTTTTGCGGAAGTCGCCATGTTTCTCCTACCAGGTGTGGTCGTTGGATACACGAAGCGTGCAACGCGCGCGCTTCAACGCCGGATTCTACAAGCGCCTTGACGCTTCGTGCAGTACTTTTATGCGTTTTCACGGGGTTTCCCGCAGGTTTTGTTGCGCGCGACCGACTTCATCGACGCTCGAACGTGAAAAAACGCCTTCACGTATACGTCCGAACGCGAATTACGTTCGATATTTGCGCACCTATACTGGGCGTGCTCAATGCCCGGATGCCTCCATGCGCGAAGTCAGATACGTCAAAGGACTCGACGGCCTGCGAGCCCTCGCCGTCATCCTCGTTTTCCTGTCCCACAAGGGCCATGTCCTTGCCGTCGACGTCGGCAAGCTTGGCGTGTGGACGTTTTTCCTCATCAGCGGATTCCTGATCGTCGGCGAGTTGCATCGCAACCGCCAGGCGGTCGAGCGCGGCGCCATGACGCGTCGCCACGCGCTCGCGCTGTTCCTCGCGAAGCGCGCGCTGCGGATCTTCCCCGTCTACTACCTGCTGCTCGCCGCGCTCGCGATCGCGCACGCGCTGTTCTATCAGCGCGGCGTCAACCTCGGGCTCGCATGGCACGCGGTGTTCCTGTCGAATTACTGGATCGGCGTCGTCAAGGACGGCTGGCCGGGCTCCACGTCGCACTTCTGGAGCCTCGCCGTTGAACAGCAGTTCTATCTGATCGCCCCGCTCGTGCTGCTCGCGGTGCCCGCCGCGCGACACGTCGCGCTCGGCATCGCGGCCGTCGCGCTGTGCGCGCTCGCGCATCTCGCGCTCTATCTGTCCGACGCGTCGCCGGTGCTGATCTACGCGTTTTCCCCGTGGAATTTCGCGTTGATCGCGCTCGGCGGCGTCGGCGCGATGGCGCTCGCCGATCGCGGCGCGGCCGCCGCGCGCCGCGTGCCGCCCGGCTGGCTCGGTGCGGCCGGCGTCGCCTTCTTCCTCGTGCTGCCTGCCTGCACCGCATTGCCCGATGCAGTCGCGGGGCTCGCGGATCTCGGCCTGTCGGTGTCGCTCGGCGCGCTGATGCTGTGGATCGTCAGCGCGCCCGAGCATCCCGCCGTCGCGCTGCTCGACTGGGCGCCGCTCGCGTATCTCGGCACGATCAGCTACGGCTTCTACCTGTTCCACAACCTGATTCCGGCGCGCTTCGGCGCGCTGCCCGCGTCGTTCGCGCACGTGCCGATGCCGGAAATCGTCCGCGACGCGCTGCCGGAAATGCTGCAATTCACGCTCGCCGTGCTGCTCGCGCACCTGTCCTGGCGTTATCTCGAAAAGCGGCTGCTCGACTTCAAGAAGCCGATCGCCGCGATGCTGGCCCGGCACTTCGCCGCGCAGCCGAGCGCGTCGCCGCGCTGAGCGGTGCGCGGCGCGAACCGGATCGGAACGCGTCGATACCGGTGATGCCCGGCGGCATGGCAGTCGATGCCACATCATCGCGCGACACCCGAGCGCGCGTCGTGCAACCCGCGCAACCCATCCACCGATCCGGTCACGCGACGAATGCTTCGGCACCGGTGTCACGCGCGACGTCCCGCCTCATCGGCATACTTCCCCCGTCGCGCGGCGCCACCCTCCGCACATGCGAAGTGCGACATCCGGACGTCGCGCACCACGTCCGGACGCCCGCCAACAACAAAAAAGCCCCGGCGCGCGAGCGGCCGGGGCCAACGGAACAACCACCACCTGAAACGACGGAGCGCGCGGCCGCTTAAGCGACGGCAGCCAGCGCGGGCAAGCAGGTACGCAGGTACGCCTCGAATTCGCGGCTCACTTCCGGATGCTGGAGCGCGAGCTCGACGGTTGCCTTCAGATAACCGATCTTGCTGCCGCAGTCGAAACGCGTGCCGTAGTAGCGATACGCGAGCACCTGTTCGTTCGCGAGCAGCGACTGGACGGCGTCGGTGAGCTGCAGTTCGCCGCCCGCGCCCGGCTTGAGCTTGCGCAGATGATCGAAGATCGTCGGCATGAACACGTAGCGGCCGACCACGCCGAGGTTCGACGGCGCATCCTCGGGCGCCGGCTTCTCGATGATGCCCGACAGCTTGATGATGTCCTCTTCCCACTCCCGGCCTTCGACGACGCCATACGAGCGGCTGTCCTCGCGCGGGATCGTCTCGACGCCGATCACCGAGCTGTGATAGTGGTCGAACACGTCGACGAGCTGCTTGAGCACGGGCTGTTCGCCGTGCAGCAGGTCGTCGGCGAGGATCACCGCGAACGGCTCGCCGTGCACGAGCTTCTCCGCGCACAGCACCGCATGGCCGAGGCCGAGCGCTTCCGGCTGGCGCACGTAGAAGCAGTTGACGTGGCTCGGCTTGATGCCGCGCACGAGCTCCAGCAGCTTTTCCTTGCCGCGTGCCTCGAGCTCGGCCTCGATCTCGTACGACTTGTCGAAATGATCCTCGATCGCGCGCTTGCTGCGCCCGGTGACGAAGATCATTTCGGTGATACCGGCGTTGATCGCCTCCTCGACCGCGTACTGGATCAGCGGCTTGTCGACGACGGGCAACATTTCCTTCGGGCTCGCCTTCGTTGCCGGGAGGAACCGCGTGCCGAGACCGGCAACGGGGAACACGGCCTTGGTGACTTTCAACATGTTCGCATCCTGATAGCGTTGACTGCGCCGCGTCGACCTGCGACCCGGCGCGATTGTGTTCCGAACGGCATATCGAGAATCGACGGCACTGCCAATTCCGCTCCGCTCATTTTCGATATGAACTGATTGCCCAATTATTCCGGAAAAAATATAATCGCTTCAACCCGGTCGATATTTCCGAACCGATTGCCGGAGCAGAAACAAATTACCGATTTTCCGGATACAAATTCTTACGATTCGAATTCCTCGATATAGGGCACGCCGCCCCGCTCGAGGCCCGGGCGGATCGGTTCGTTCTTCAGCGCCTCGCGGTACGCCGACAGCACGGCCATGACCAACAGTACTGCAGCGCTCGCGATCCAATGCATGTCCATCTTGCCGCTCCTTGCATCAATCAACTGGAGCTTCAAACTATCAGAAAAAAATCGGCAAATAATTCGCACCCGTCGCGGAACCGCTTTCGGGCCGCGATAAATCCATGATGTGGAATACCGATATTTGCGGGCGAGATTTTTTTATTCATTGACCGAATTCTTGCGCATTACGATTGGATGAAACTTCCCGTCCATCCGTCGCAAGGAATCGAATCGCATGCAAGCTTTCAGCGGATCGTCTCTGGCCGCGCCGCCCGTCGCCGACCACAAGGAACACGTGATCGACGCGATGCGCGGCTTCGCGGCGCTGCTCGTCGCCTATTTCCACTGCCGCCAGGTCGTCTGGGTCGGCATGCAGAGCTTCCATCAGGCTTACGGTCATGCACTGAGCCCGGGCGCGATCGCCGGCTACCTGACCTTCCCGTTCGCGTGGGGCTCGGCCGGCGTCCCGATCTTCTTCGTGATCAGCGGCTACTGCATCCACCGCAACGCGGCGCTCAAGCTCGCGGCCAATCCCGCGTACCGGCTCGACGCGCCGAACTTCTGGGTGCGCCGCTTCGCGCGCATCTACCCGGTGCTGCTCGCCGCACTGCTGTTCACGCTCGCGCTCGATGCGGTCAGTCTGCAGATCGAGCCCGTCAGCCACAAGATCCGCGACGTCGGCCTCGTCGCGTTCCTCGTGAACCTGTTCTCGCTGCAGGGCGTCGCCGGCCACACGTACGGGTCGAACGGCGCGTTGTGGACGCTGTCGCTCGAAGTGCAGTTCTACGCGATCTACCCGCTGCTGTTCGCGCTGCGCCGGCGCATCGGCATGCCGGCCGTCGTGGCCGCGGTCGCGCTCGTCAACGTCGCGTCGGCGTGGCTGCTCGAACGGCACGACCTGCAGTTCTTCACGTCGTACTGGCTGTCCTGGACGATCGGCGCATGGATCGCCGACGTGCGCGCGCAGCAGTCGCGCGGCACGGCCGTCGTGCCGTCGCGCGCGTGGTACGTCGCGGCCGCCGTGCTGCTGGCCGCCGGCTGCGGCGCATTTCATTTCGGCCAGTACGGCGCGTTCCAGCTGTGGTCGGCCGGCTTCGCATGCTTCCTGTACCGCGCGCTCGCCCGGCCGCCGCGCGCGACGCCGCCGCTGCGCGTGCTGGGCTGGTTCGGCGACTTCAGCTACTCGCTGTATCTCGTCCATCTGCCGCTGTTCGTGTGCCTCGGCTCGGTGCTGTTCCACTCCGAACTGCAACTGTCGATCTGGCCGTCGTTCGCGTTCATGGCCGTCGCGGTTCCGGTCGCGTACCTGTTCTACCGGATGTTCGAACGGCCGGCGATGATGTGGTCGGCCAGCTTCAAGCCGACCCGCTCGGCCCGCGTCGTCGCGTCGACACCCGAACAGGCCGCCTGACGCGGGCCGGACGGCTCGATCAGCCGTCCGGTCCCGGAGCCCCCGCGCGGCGCGTCGCTGCGCGGGGGCTTTTTCATGGCCGGCACGCGGTTGCAGGCCGGGTCGACAACGAGTGGGGCAGCCTGCCGCCCTCCGACGGCGCCACGGCCCGCACGGGCCCCTTCCGCGCGGTTGCCGAAGCACGAGTGCGACGGTGTCGGCTGCTCGCTTCACGTTCCTGACGGCCCGATCCTGTTCCAGATGACGCTCGGCCACGCTCGCGCCCGACCCGAACCCGGGGCGCAAACCAGCCCGTCCGTCCCAACCAGACGCGTCGCCCGCTGAAAAGCGAAGCCCCCGCGCAGCGCAACGCCGCATGGGGGCCCGTTTTCCGCCATTTCCCGCCAGCTCCCGCCGGCCGCTACTTCTTCGCGCTCGCCGCCTTGGCGGCCTTGGCCGTATCCGCGAGAATCTTCTCGACCCGCTCCACGTAGGTTTCAGTCCCGAACCGGCGCACCGCGGTCGCGCGACCGCTCGCGACGAGCCGCTCGCGCAACGCGCGGTCGCGCTTGAGCGTCGCCAGCGCATCGGCCAGCGCGGCCGCGTCGCCCGGCTCGCAGAGCAGTCCGTTGTCACCGTCCTCGATGATCTCGACGACGCCGCCCGCGCGCGCCGCGACGACCGGCCGGCGCGCGAGCATCCCCTCGACGATCACGCGCCCGAACGGCTCCGGCGTGATCGACGTGTGCGCAACGACGTCGACCGCCGTCATGCAGGCGGCCACGTCGCGCTGGAACCCGAGGAAATGCACGCGCTCGTCCATCGCATGCTGCGCGACGTATTCGTGCAGTTGCGCCGCATAGTCGTCCTCGCCGAACAGCGGCGCGCCGACCAGCACCACGTGCATGTCGGGATGCCGCGCGGCGGCCTCCAGCAGCACGTGCTGCCCCTTCCAGCGCGCGAGACGGCTGAACGAGCCGACCAGCCATGCATCCGCGGGCAACCCGAGGCGCGCGCGCAGCGCGGCCTGGCTCACGCCGTCCAGCGCATCGAACGGTTCGGCCGAAATCCCGTTGAACACGACGTCGACGTGCTGCGGCGTAAAGCCGGTCAGCGCGCGGAACGCCTGCGCGGATGCGTCGGAGTTCGCGATCACGCGCGTGACGCCGAACCGCGCGCAGTACTTGATCGCCTGCAACTGCTTGCCGCCGAAATGGTCGGTGCTGACGATGTCGCGCAAATGCCAGACGACCGGCTTGCGCGCCAGCCGCCCGGCAAGCGCGGCGACCACCATCGCGCGCTGCGTGTTCGCGTAGATCACCTCGGCGCGGCGCGCGCGCCGGGCGACGTCGCGCACCAGCCGCACGAGCTGCTTCACCGCGCCGAACGACACGCCGCCCTGCTTGCGCACGCCCGCGAGCGCGCCCTGCTCGACCACGTCGACGCGCGCGCCGATCTCGTCGAGCGCCGCGCGAAACGGGCCGTCGTCGAACAGCAGCACGTCGGCGTTCGCGCGCATGTGCTTCATGATCTCGAGCAGCGACAGCTCGGCGCCGCCGAGCACGCCGCTCTGGTCGAGCACGAGCGTCGCCGGGCCGCGCGCGACCGGCAGCGGGGCCGCCGTGCCGCGCTGCGCGGTCGAGCCGGGCAGCGCTTGCTCCACGTAGTCGAGGAAGCGCCGCCGGAACGTGTCGGCGGAAAACCGCTCCGCGTTCGCGCGGCACGCGTCAGGCGTGAAGCGCTGCGGCGCGCGCTCGAAATCGTCGACGGCCGCGACGATCGCGTGCGGCGTCTGTTCGTCGAAGAAAAGGCCGGTCGGGTTCAGGTTCGACTGCGGGTCGAGCACGGTCTCGAGCGCGCCGCCCTTGCCGTACGCGATGACCGGCGTGCCGCACGCCTGCGCCTCGACGACCGAGATCCCGAAGTCCTCCTCGGCCGCGAACACGAACGCCTTCGCGCGTCGCATCCGGTCGTGCAGCACCGCGAACGGCTGGTAGCCCATGATCTCGACGTTCGGGCCGGCCTTCGCGCGAATCTTCTGCATCTCGGGGCCGTCGCCGATCACGACGAGCTTGCGCTCGGGCGTGCGCGAAAACGCTTCGACGATCAGGTCGATCTTCTTGTACGGCACCATCCGCGACGCGGTCAGGTAGAAATCCTCCTTCGCCGCGTTGAGCGAGAACGCGTCGACGTCGACCGGCGGAAAGATTACCGCCGCGTCGCGGTGGTAAACCTTCTTGATGCGTCGTGCGATGAACGCGGAGTTCGCGACGAAGCCGTCCACCGCGTTCGCGGTGCGCGTGTCCCAGTTGCGGATGTAATGGAGAATCATCCGCGCGAGCA
This sequence comes from Burkholderia sp. AU17457, assembly GCF_002223255.1. Classification (NCBI taxonomy): domain Bacteria; kingdom Pseudomonadati; phylum Pseudomonadota; class Betaproteobacteria; order Burkholderiales; family Burkholderiaceae; genus Burkholderia; species Burkholderia sp. AU17457. Next base: position 625,529 of record NZ_NKFB01000005.1, on the reverse strand, counting down.
GCGATTTCGGCCCGTGCGTGAGATTCGACTGTTCCAGATACTGGTGCTGCAGGTCCCACGCATAGCGGATCGGCGAATGCACGTAGCTGATGTGCACCTGGTCCGGGCCGGTCAGCACGCCCTTCGCGACCGCGTGGCTGCTCGAGATCACGAGGTCGTACTCGGACACGTCGAGCTGCTCGATCGCGAGCGGCATCAGCGGCAGGTAGCTGCGGTACTTGGTGCGGGCGAACGGCAGCTTCTGGATGAACGACGTCGTCACCGGCTTGCCGCGCACGAACGCGCGATCGTCGAGGAAATCGACGAGGCTGAACAGGTCCGCGTCGGGAAAGCACGCGACGATCTGTTCGAGCACGCGCTCCGCGCCCGCGTAGGTGACGAGCCAGTCGTGGACGATCGCCACGCGCAGCGCACGCGCCGGCTGTCGCGCGCCGGCGCGCTCGGCCGGGTGCAGCGCGGCGGCGTCGCCGGCGTGGACCACGACGGCATCGGCCGTGGCGAGATTCAGGACGGCGTGTTCCGCCAGATCGCGATTCATGCAGTTCTCCTCGCATTGAGACGGACAAACAGGTCGCGCACGAGTGCGCGCAATCCCGGCGTCATCGTGAGCGACCACGCGACGTTCAGCACCAGCACGACCGCGCACATGCCGATCGACTGGACCAGCCCCGGCCATGCCTGCGCCAGGAACAGACTCGCCAGCAGAAACGCGAGGTGCGCGAGCATGTCGAGTACGATCGCGCGCATCCGGATCGCCGACAGGTACAGCAGCACGCCGTAGTCGACGAGCGCGCGCGCCGCGACGACCACCGCCGCGCCGATCAGCCCGAAGTGATGAACGCCGAACCACAGGCCGCCGACGAAGAACGGCATCTCGACGAGCCCGGCGAATGCCGCGCGGGCCGGGTTGACCTGCGACTGGATCAGAATGCGCGTGACGCTCGCCTGGCCGACGAGCCACACGCTGATCACCAGCACGCGCCCGACCGGCGCCGAATGCGCGGCGAGATCGGCGCCGACCCACAGCGTGAGGAACGGTGCGAGCGCGAAGATCGCGACGATGCCGACCGGCGTGAATACGCCGTTCAGGAATTCGAGCGACTGGCGCGCGAGCGTATCCGCGTGATCGCGGCCGACCGCCGACAGGCGCGGGAACAGCGTGCGCACCAGCGCGTTCGGCAGCATGTTCAGCCGCGTGACGAGGTTCTGCGGCACCGTGTAGTACGTGACGAACTTCGCGCCCATGCCGGCGCCGAGCATCACGCGGTCGAGCGTGTCGGCGATCATGCTCGTCGTGCTCGCGATCAGCATCCAGCCGCCGAAGTTGAACAGCCCCTTCGCGGTGCCCCACTGCGGCGGATCGATGCGGCGGATCCCGAGCACCTTGATGCTGGCCTGACCGAGCATCACCGCCGCGATCAGCCGCGCGACGACCGCCGCGGCGAGCACCGTCTGCAGGTTCGGCGCGATCCACCACGCGGCGCCGAGCGGCAGCAGCTGGAACAGGAACGTGCCGATCGTCTGGTTCGTGTTGAACACGCCAAACCGTTCGGCGCCGTTGATCGCGCCGGCGAACACCCACGATACGTTCGCGAGCGGAATCGCGAGCGCAAGCCACGGCAGCGCGAGATACACCTCGTGCTGCATCGCGGCCGACACCTTCGTGAAATACGCGGTGTAGACGAACGCGCCGAAATAGATCAGCAGGCCGCCGACGATGCCGGTGCCGAGATTCAGCCAGAACGCGCTCCAGAACACGCGCGCGCTTTCGTCGGCGTTGCCGCTCGCGAGCGCCTTCGAGATGTGGTTCTGCGCGGCCATGCTCATCCCGAGATCGAGTATCCCGAAATAGCCGATCAGCGTCCACACGAGGCTGACGACGCCGTAGCGTTCGACGCCCAGCGCGTGGATATACGCGGGCACCGTCACCAGCGACACGAAGGTCGGCAGGATCAGCCCGATGAAGTTGATCGAAACGTTCTTGAGTATGCCTTTGTCCATGCTTTAGCCCAGGGGCCCGTTACGGTTTCCAGCGGTACATGAGCACCTTGCCGCGCGCGTCTTCCTCGACGAACACCAGGTACTCGCCGTTCTCGCGCCGGAACGCGCTGATGCCGAACGGCACGTCGACCCAGCCCGACGCCTTGCCGACCTCGGCGCCCGGGCTCATCACGCCGACTTCCTTGCCGGTTTCCTTGTCGTACACGTGGATCTTGCCGACCGGCTCCACGGTGAAGATGTAGCGGCCTTCGACCGTGATCCCGATCAGGTCGAGGATCGGCTTCGCGTCGAGCTGCCACGGCAGCGCGACCTGGTAGCGCACCACCGGCGAGCCGCTCGACCATTTGTCGAAGCGCACCAGCACGCGGCCGACTTCCTTGTTGATGCCGGGCTGCGGCGGCGCGTCGGCCGTATAGCCCGTCACGTACAGCGTGTCCGTCTGCGGCTCGTAGATCGCGCGGCGCAGCTGCGTGAACGGCTGCGGCATCGGATAGGTCGTGACCTTGTCGTACGAGTAGATCGGGTTGCCGGCCTTGTCGATGCCGCCATAGCCGAAACGATGAATCCCTCGCACGTCGCTCGTGCGCCAGATGTCGCCCTTCGTGTCGACCCACCAGCCCCAACCGCCCGCCTTTGCCTTGCCCGTCGTGTTGATCTCGGACTCGTCGGCATCGATCCGACCGTTGCCGTTCGCGTCGCGCCACAGCCAGTCGCCGCCCGGCGGCTTGTTCGGCACCTTGTCGACCGGCCGCGCGCGGCCCGCGATCAGGCCCGACGGAATCGCGACCTCGCCGTCGCGCTTCGCGTCGAAACGGTAGATCTTCAGGTGATCGGCGTACATGTCGGTCAGGTACAGGAACGTGCGCCCGTCGACGCGCCGCGCGATCGGCATGCCCGGATACTGGTCGGTGTGGAACACCGGGTCGTCCGGATACTTGAAGCGGTTCGACAGGAAGCCGACGTATTTCCAGTCCTGGCCCGACGGCTTCGACAGGTCGAGCTCGAAGCGCTTGTTGCCCGTGTACACGCTGTTCGGCCGCGCGGGGTCGAGCCACGCGCCGTCGACGAACAGCAGCCCCTGCACCTGCCAGCGCAGCTTGCCGTCCGGCGTGTAGCTTTCCAGCACCGCGCCGAGCCCCGCGCCGATCGTGTCGTGGCGCGGCCCGATCCCGTTCATCGACACATAGATGTTGCCCGCGCGGTCGACCCCGACGCCCGTCAGCCCGTTGAAACGCTGCGGCCCCGGCCGGCCCGGCACCGGGCCCGCGAAGATGCCGCCACGCTCGCCGAGCGTGCCCGACGGCGCATAGCCCTTGCCGCCTTTCGAGAAGATCAGGATCTGCTGGCGCGGCCCGTTGTCCGCGACGAGCACGCGCCCTTTCGCGTCGACCGCCACGTCCACCGCGTCGGTGCCCTCCGGCAGCACCGGCGCGTCGTCGAGCTTGCGGCCGTCGGGCCGCACGTGCACGAGATGCGCGGGGCCGCCCAGCGTATCGGTCAGCAGCCACAGCGTGCCGTCGCCCGCCAGCGCGATGCGGCCCGGCTCGTGCGCGTTCCACGTGCCCTTCTGCTGCATCGTCTCCGCGTCGTACACGTCCACCACGTTGCGCGACGGATTGGTCGCGAACAGCGTCTTGTCGTCGGCCGCGAGGCCGCCCACTTCCGCCTTCGCCTCACCCACTTCCGAGCGCGCGGGCGCCGGCACCTCGTTCATCATCATGAAGCTCGCGGCCATCCGTGCGCGGCCGGTATCGGCGCGCCCGCCCGGCGCGACCTGCGGCGCCGCGCGAAACGGCGCGGGCTGCTTCATGTCGCCGATCGTGCGCCGCGAGATGCCGAACCATTGCTTGCCCTTGTCCGGCCAGATGCCGGGCGACTGCAGGTGGCCGCGCTCGTTGCCGACGCCGATCGCGACATACGCGTACTTGCCGTTCACCGCGATCGCGCTGCCGCCGAGGTTACCCCAGCCGTGCGTGCCGCCCGCGAAGCCGAGCATCTTCCCGTCCTGGTAGACGCTCGCCTCGGCGCCGCTCTCGTCCCACGGCGCATTCGTATACACCTTGCCCTCCGGCGTCACCGCGATCGCGCGAATGTCGATCTGCGTCCACGTGCCGTCGCCATAGCCGAACGTGTTGCCGATCCACGACGTCGTCGCGGGCAACACCGTTTCGGCCGGCACGGCGCTCGTCAGCAGTGCCGCGCATACCGTCATGCCAACCAGAATCAGACGTCGCAATGCACTTCTCCAGACTCGATGTCGATGCAACAGCGACCGGCGCCGCCTCGGATCGCCCGCGGCGGCGCGCTGTCGCTAAATGGGTTTCAAACGTCGCGATGCAGGTTACAAGCAAAAATAATCACAAGAAATTTGGAAATATTTGGGGATGTTTCCGCGTGAAATATCGAACCGGAACAGCGAGTAAATGACCGCGGAAAACGGCAATAACGACCGCCCCTCCCGCGCCATCACGTAGAAAATTCCGCCCCAGGCCGCCTGTCATGCCTGTCCGGGAGCAAACCTTTCACCTCGCGATCGTAATAATCGGCATTTGCCTGTTTGTCGTCAGATAAATGGCACGCGTTTTTTTACCGATTTCTTTTCCCTAGAATCGATTTCGATTCCATATTTCATTTAAAGGCATGCAATACGTACACGCATCGGATGCGGGTCGTGAAGGAGCCGCGCGATGACGGCCCTGTCGCGCCCCGCCCTCGCCCCGCCGCAACACGGCCGCATCGTGCAGCTCGACGGGTTGCGCGCGATCGCGGTGGGCGCCGTATTCCTGCAACACGCGCTGAAGGCGCCGCTGTGGATGGGCGTCGATCTGTTCTTCGTGCTGAGCGGCCTGCTGATCACCGGCATCCTGCTCGATCGCAAGGCGCGCGGACAGTCGTACTTCAGCCACTTCTACGCGCGCCGCGTACGCCGCATCCTGCCGCCGTACGTGCTGTTGCTGGTGGTGTCGACGCTGCTGTTCGGCGCGAGCTGGCTGCCGCACTGGCCGTGGTTCGCGTTCTTCTCGACCAATATCGGGCTGTCGCTCGGCAGCATCGGCCATGACAGCCTGAACGTGCTGTGGTCGCTCGCGGTCGAGGAGCAGTTCTACATCTTCTGGCCGTTCGTCGTGCTGTGGTGCTCGGAGCGCGCGCTGCTGTGGGTCGCCGCCGCGCTGATCGTCGCGGCGCCGGTGCTGCGCGCGATCGCGACGCCGTGGTTCGATTCGTTCTGGCCGATCTACTACCTGACGCCGTTCCGGATGGACCTGCTCGCGGCCGGCGCGTTGCTCGCGATCGTCCTGCGCCGCGACCGGCGGGCGCTGGAGCCGTTCTATCCGCTCGCGATCGTCGGCGCGCTCGTGTCGCTCGCGATCCTCGGCTGGCTGCACCTGTCGTTCCCGCGCTTTCGCGCCGCGAACACGCCGCTGTCGAATGCGGCGCTCTACAGCATCTCGCTGCTGCTGTGCACGTCGATCGTCGTGATCGCGCTGCGCGGCCGCGGGCTCGTGCAGCGCGTGCTGACGAACCCGATGCTCGTCTACGTCGGCACCGTCAGCTACACCGTCTACCTGATTCACCTGAGCGTGCTGTACGCGCTGTGGCCGCTGCACCTGAACCGCTTCGTCACGGCCGCGCTCGCGCTCGCGATCACGCTCGCGTACGCGACCCTGAGCTGGTACGGCTTCGAACGACGCCTGACGCGCGGGCCTGCGCGCCGTGCGGTGCCGACCACCGCCGGCACGACCGCCTGACTTTCATCATCCATCGCTTCTACCAGGACAACGCCATGAGCCAAACGCGTAAGAAGGCCATCATCACCGGAATTTCGGGGCAAGACGGTGCGTACCTGACCAAACTGCTGCTCGACAAGGGCTACGAGGTCACCGGCACCTACCGCCGCACCAGCTCGGTGAATTTCTGGCGCATCGCCGAGCTGGGTGTCGACACGCACCCGAACCTGACGCTCGTCGAACACGACCTGACCGACGCGGGCTCGAGCCTGCGCCTGCTCGAACGCACGCAGCCGGACGAGCTGTACAACCTGGCCGCGCAAAGCTTCGTCGGCGTGTCGTTCGACCAGCCGGCGACGACCGCCGAAGTAACCGGCATCGGCCCGCTGAACCTGCTCGAGGCAATTCGCGTCGTGAGCCCGAAGACGCGCTTCTACCAGGCGTCGACGTCCGAGATGTTCGGCAAGGTGCAGGCGATCCCGCAAACGGAAACCACCGCGTTCTATCCGCGCAGCCCGTACGGCGTCGCGAAGCTGTACGCGCACTGGATGACCGTGAACTACCGCGAATCGTATGGCCTGTTCGGCAGCAGCGGCATCCTGTTCAACCACGAATCGCCGCTACGCGGCCGCGAATTCGTCACGCGCAAGATCACCGACACGATCGCGAAGATCAAGCTCGGCAAGGCGACCAAGCTCGAGCTCGGCAATCTCGACGCGAAGCGCGACTGGGGCTTCGCGCTCGAATACGTCGAAGGCATGTGGCGCATGCTGCAGGCCGACGAACCCGACACCTACGTGCTGGCGACCAACCGCACCGAAACCGTGCGCGACTTCGTGCGGATGGCGTTCGCGGCGGCCGGCTACCAGCTCGAATGGACCGGCAAGGGCGAGCAGGAACGCGGCCTCGACGCATCGACCGGCAACGTGCTCGTCGAAGTGAACCCGAAGTTCTATCGCCCGGCCGAAGTCGACCTGCTGATCGGCTGCGCGGACAAGGCGAAAAGCAAACTGGGCTGGGCACCCAAGACGACGCTCGAACAACTTTGCCAGATGATGGTCGAAGCGGATTTGACGCGGAACCAACACCATGACACGTTCTGAAACCGGGCGTCCGTCGCGCCGTGCGTTCGTCACGGGCCTGACGGGCTTCACCGGTCGCTACATGGCCGAACGCCTGCAGGCGGCCGGCTATGACGTCTGGGGCACGGTCGCGCCCGGCACGCCGCCCCCCGCCGATCCGGCGTTCGCACACTGCACGCTACTGCCCGTCGACCTGCTCGACGCGGATGCCATGCGCGCGGCCGCGGCCGACGCACGACCCGACGCGGTCGTGCATCTCGCCGCACGTGCGCATGTCGCCGACGACGAGCCGTCGTCCACCTACGCGGTCAACATCGTCGGCACGCGCAACGTGCTGGCGGCGCTGGCCGGCCTCGACCGCCGTCCGTCGGCAGTGCTGCTGGCCAGCAGCGCGAACATCTACGGCAACTCGACGGCCGGCGTGCTCGACGAAACCGTCGCGCCCGCGCCGGCGAACGACTACGCGGTCAGCAAGCTCGCGATGGAATATGCGGCGAAGCTATGGTCCGACCGGCTGCCGATCGTGATCGCGCGGCCGTTCAACTACACGGGTGTCGGCCAGAGCGATGCGTATCTGCTGCCGAAGCTCGTCGCGCACTATGCGAGCAACGCGCCGCGGATCTCGCTCGGTAACCTCGACGTGAGCCGCGATTTTTCCGACGTGCGCGACGTGACGGCCGCCTATCTGAAGCTGGTCGAAGCCGCGCCGGCCGGCGAGACGTTCAACGTCTGCTCGGAGCGCGCGTATTCGCTGAAGGAAGTGCTGGCGATGCTGTCGCGGATCGCCGGCTACGTGATCGACGTGACGATCGATCCGCGCTTCGTGCGGCACAACGAAGTGAAAAGCCTGAGCGGGTCGCGCGACAAGCTGCGCCGCGCGGTGGGCGAATTACCGGTCACGCCGCTCGACGAAACGCTGCGCTGGATGGTGGACGCGATGCGTGCCGCACCGTCCGCGCACGCCGCCGGCTGAACGACGGCACAACACGCGCGACGGCATGCGCCGAAACGACAACGGGCCGCTCTCTTGAGCGGCCCGTTTCATTGATGCCGAGCGAAAACCGGCGGTATCGCTCAGCCGTCCAGGCCGCGCGCCAGATCGTTGCGAATGTCGGCTGCATGCTCGAGGCCGACCGCTAGGCGAATCAGCCCCTCGGTGATCCCCGCCGCCGCCCGCGCTTCCGGCGTGATGCGGCCGTGCGTCGTCGTGGCCGGATGCGTGATCGTCGTGCGCGTGTCGCCGAGGTTGCCGGTGATCGACACCAGCTTCGTGCCGTCGATCACGCGCCATGCGTTCGCGCGTTGCTGCTCGGGCGTGTCGCCCTTCAGCTCGAACGACACGATCGCGCCGCCCGCCTTCTGCTGACGCTTCGCGAGCTCATGCTGCGGATGCGATTCGAGGCCCGGATAGAACACGCGCGCCACGGCCGGATGCGAGTCGAGCCAGCGCGCGATCTCCAGCGCGTTCGCCGATTGCTTCTCGACGCGCAGCGACAGCGTCTCCATTCCCTTCAGCAGCACCCACGCGTTGAAGGCCGACAGCGTCGGGCCCGCGCTGCGCACGAACGGGAACACCTTGCCCATGATGAATTCCTTCGAGCCGACCAGCGCGCCACCGAGCACGCGGCCTTGCCCGTCGAGAAATTTCGTCGCCGAATGCATCACGACGTCCGCGCCGAGCTTCAGCGGCTGCTGCAGCACCGGGCTGCAGAAACAGTTGTCGACGACGAACAGCGCATTCGCCGCCTTCGCGATCTTGCCGATCGCCTCGATGTCCGCGAGTTCGGTCAGCGGGTTCGACGGCGTCTCGAGGAAGAACATCTTCGTTTCCGGCCGCACGGCTTCCTGCCATGCGTTCAGGTCGGTCGGGTCGACGAAGGTCGTCGTGATCCCGAACTTGCTGAAGATCTGCGAGAACATCCCGAGCGTCGAGCCGAACAGGCTGCGCGAGCTGACGAGGTGATCGCCCGCCTGCAGCGCGGACATCACGACCGACATGATCGCGGCCATGCCCGACGCCGTCGCGATGCAGGCCTCGCCGCCCTCGAGCGCCGCGAGACGCTCCTGGAACATGGTGACGGTCGGATTCGTGAAGCGCGAATAGGTGAAATAGTCTTCCGAATTCGCGAAGCGCTCGGCCGCATCGGCCGCGCTCGAGAAGCAGAAGCTCGACGTGAGGAACAGCGCTTCCGAATGCTCGTTGAAGTCGCTGCGCAGCGTGCCCGCGCGCACCGCGAGCGTGTCGAAGTTGAGGGAGTCGTCCATGTTCCGTTTTCCGTATTCGATGGCCGCGCCGACGGTCGTGCACAAGGCGCGGACCCGGTCAAAACCGAGGCCAAAAAAACAAAAAGCCCGCTATGCGTCGGCATCAGCGGGCTTCGGTGCGGTACGACAGCGATCGACTCGGGCCGGCTGCCACCGGCCTTCGCTTTAGCTGTTTTGGGAAGTTGCCCCGCGTCCGCAAGCTGATATCAAATCGACGCAAGGCCACATCCTATCACGCCTCGATAAAAGCGTGCGCCGGCGTTACTCGACCGACAGCTGCAGGTTCATCTGCGAACGCTCGGTGTCGCCGGCCGTGTCGCGATCGGCCTGCGACGCCGGCGTGAGGCGCGCGCGCTCGATCGCATCGAGATACTCGGGCGTCACGGCGCCGGTGATGTAGTTGCCGTCGAAACACGACGCCTCGAAGCGCTCGAGCTTCGGGTTGATGTCGCGCACCGCGCGGCGCAGATCGTCGACGTCCTGATAGATCAAATGATCGGCGCCGATGATCTTCGCGACTTCCTCGTCGGTGCGGCCGTGCGCGACAAGCTCGCCACGCGTCGGCATGTCGATGCCGTACACGTTCGGGAACTTCACGGGCGGCGCCGCCGACGCGAAGATCACCGACTTCGCGCCCGCATCGCGCGCCATCTGCACGATTTCGTGCGAGGTCGTGCCGCGCACGATCGAATCGTCGACGATCAGCACGTGCTTGTCCTTGAATTCGATGCTCATCGCGTTGAGCTTCTGGCGCACCGACTTCTTGCGCACCGCCTGCCCCGGCATGATGAAGGTGCGGCCGACGTAGCGGTTCTTGAAGAAGCCTTCGCGATACTCGACGCCGAGTTTCGCAGCGACCTGCATCGCGGCCGGGCGCGACGAATCGGGAATCGGCATCACGACGTCGATCGGCACGTTCGGCAGTTCGCGCTTGATCTTCTCGGCGAGATAGTCGCCCATGCGCAGGCGCACGTTGTAGACCGGCACGCCGTCGAGGCACGAATCCGGACGGGCCAGATACACGTATTCGAACATGCACGGATTCAGCGTCGGGTTCTCCGCGCACTGCTGGCTGTGGAAGTTGCCGGCCTTGTCGATGAAGACCGCTTCGCCCGGCTCCAGGTCACGCACGAATTCGAAACCGATGCCTTCGACCGCCACCGACTCCGACGCGACCATCCATTCGGTGCCGTGCTCGGTTTCGAGCTTGCCGATGCAGAGCGGGCGGATGCCGAACGGGTCGCGGAACGCGAGCAGGCCGTAGCCGGCGATCAGCGACACGATCGCGTACGAACCCTGCAGGCGGCGATGCACGCCCGAGACCGCCTTGAACACCGACGCCGGATCGAGCTCGAGGCCCGTGGTCGACAGTTGCAGCTCGTGCGCGAACACGTTGAGCAGCACTTCGCTGTCGGAATTGGTGTTGATGTGCCGGCGGTCGATCCGGAACATCTCGTCCTTCAGCTGCATCCAGTTCGTCAGGTTGCCGTTGTGCGCAAGGATGATCCCGAACGGCGCGTTCACGTAGAACGGCTGCGCCTCGGCCTCGCTCGACGCCGAACCGGCCGTCGGGTAGCGCACCTGGCCGATGCCGTAGGTGCCGGGCAGGCTGCGCATGTTGCGCGTGCGGAACACGTCGCGCACCATGCCGTTCGCCTTGTACATGTGGAAATTGCTGCCGTCCGCCGTCGCGATGCCCGCCGCGTCCTGACCGCGATGCTGCAGCAGCAGCAGGCTGTCATAGATCAGCTGATTGACAGGGGATTGGGAGATAACGCCTACGATGCCGCACATGGCATGTCCTTCAGAATGACAAAATCGGTTCCGTCCTGCCCGGCCGCGTCGTCACACGCGTACGTACTGGGCCATGCCGTCGGGCAGGAGCTGCTTCAGCTCGTGCACGCCCTGTTCGGCAAAAGGACGCAAGAGCGCATTGCGCCAGAAATCCTGTTTGGGCAGTTCGGTCAGCCCGGCCGCCGCGACCAGCAGCACCACCAGCACGCAGCCGCGGACGAGCCCGAACATCATGCCCAGCGAGCGGTCGACGCCGCCCAGGCCACTCGCCTGCGCGATCCGCGACAGCAGCGCGTTCGCCACGCCGGCGACCAGCACGACGCCGATCACGAGCAACGCGAAGGCGATCACCCACTGCGTCAGCGCGCCGCCCGGCCAGTTCGCCGGAATGTATGGCACGACCAGCCCGACGTAGCGGCCCGCGATCACGATCGCCGCGATCCAGCCGATCAGCCCGAAAATCTCGGATACGAAGCCCCGCCACGCGCCGCGCAGCGCCGACAACACGATCACCGCCAATACAGCGTAGTCGAAAGCCGTCAGCATCGTGGCATTACTGCGTCAGACCGGCTTCGCGCACCTTCGCGATCGCGGCGGAGGCCGCCGAGCGATCCGCGAACGGGCCGGCACGCAACAGTGTAGCCGTGCTGCCGTCTGCCTGCTTGCGATGCTCGACATATGCGGGCACGCCCGCCGATTTCAACTTGGTCGCCCACGAACGGGCCGTCGCGTCGTCCTTGAACGAGCCGAGCTGCACCGCGAAGCGCGCACCGGCCGGCGACGCCGGCGACGATGCGTCGCCGCTGTCCGGGCTCGCGGCGCCGTCATTCGCGACCGTTGCGGGCGCAGGCTTCGGCGCGGCCGGCTTCGGCGCGGGTGCGGCAGCCGGCTTCGGCGGCGTCACGCTCGCGGTGGTGGTCGGTTCGGGTTTCGCGACCGGCTTGGCCGCATCCTTCGGCGCGGGCGCCGGTGCGGCCGCAACGGCCGTGTCGGAGGCCGGCGGTTCGTCGTGCGCGACGCCTGCCTGCACGTCGGACACATCGTCGTCGCGCGGCGCGACTGCCTGGTGCGCGGGCCGGTTCGGGATGTCGATCGCGATGTCGTCGGTGACCGGCTTCGGGTGCGAATCAAGCACCATCGGCAGCACGATCACCGCGGCCACGACGAGCGCGATCGCGCCGACGAGGCGACGGCGCGCGCGTTGCTTTTCTGGAAGGGTCGGATCGAGGAGCAGTGCATCCGATTCCGGACGCTCGGTACGGCGCGAGCGTCGCTCGACGCGTTCAGTGCGCTCCGTGCGCACGTTCCGGGAGGCCCCGGTGCGACCGCCGCGCCGCGGGGGCGCGTCGTCGTCTTTCTTGCCGAACGAGAAAATTCCCATGAATGGCTGAGTCCGAAACTGCCCGTCAGTCAGTGTTGCTGCGATTTACGGTAGGCCAGCACGCCGGCAACCGTATGGAAACTGCCGAAAACCACGATTCTATCATTCTCGGATGCTCTTTTTAGTGCATCGCGAAACGCTTCCGCGGGCGACGCGTAGCGCGTCACGCTCGAATCGGGCCCGTCCTCCACGCCGGCCTTGCGCAGCGCGGCTTCGAGCTGCTCCGCCGAGGCCGCGCGCGGCAGCGGCAGGTCGGTCACGCACCAGTGGTCGATCTCGCCCTTCAGGTGCTGCAGCACGCCGTCGATGTCCTTGTCGTGCATCGCGCCGAACACCGCGTACGTGTACGGGAAGAAGCCCATGTTGCCGAGGTTCTGTTCGAGCACGGCCGATGCATGCGGGTTGTGCGCGACGTCGAGCACGATCGCCGGCTTGCCGGGCAGCACCTGGAAGCGCCCCGGCAGCTCGACGTTCGCCAGCCCGAGCCGGATGTCCTGCGCGGACACCGGCAGCACCGGCCGCAGCGCCTCGAGCGCCGCGAGCGCGGCCGACGCATTGATCAGCTGATTCGCGCCGCGCAGCGCCGGATACGCGAGCGCCGGATAGCGCTTCTCGCGGCCGAGGTAGCTCCATTGCTGGCGTTCGGCACCCGCCTGCGCCTCGTAGCGGAAATCGCGGCCGACGAGCCACAGGTCGGCGCCGATCGCTTCGGCGTGGTCGATCAGCGTCTGCGGCGCGGCCGGATCGCCGCAGATCGCCGGCTTGCCCGCGCGGAAGATCCCGGCCTTCTCGAACGCGATCTTCTCGCGCGTATCGCCGAGGTACTCGGTGTGGTCGATGTCGATGCTCGTGACGATCGCGCAATCGGTATCGATGATGTTCACCGCGTCGAGCCGGCCGCCGAGGCCGACTTCGAGGATCACCGCGTCGAGCCCGCGCGATGCGAACAGATGCAGGATCGCGAGCGTCGTGAACTCGAAATACGTGAGCGAGACCGGTTCCGGCAGCGACGTGCGCGCGGCTTCGACGGCCTCGAAGTGCGGCAGCAGTTCGTCGTCGGTCACGTTCTGCCCGTTCACGCGCGCGCGCTCGTTGAATTCGAGCAGGTGCGGCGACGTGTGGCAGCCGACCTTGTAGCCCGCGCGCACGAGGATCGTCTCCAGGAACGCGCAGGTCGAGCCCTTGCCGTTCGTGCCGCCGACGGTGATCACCGGGCACGCGAATTCGAGCTGCAGCGCCGCCTTGACCTGCCCGATGCGGGTCAGGCCCATGTCGATGCCGACCGGGTGCGCGCGTTCGAGATGCGAAAGCCACGCGTCGAGAGTGGGAAAAGTGCTCATCGGATCAAATCTGGATCGGTACCGCCACTACGCCAAAAAACGAAGCGCGCCGCCTGACGCTGAAGCCAGGCGACGCGCGGAGTCACAACCTTGCGCCGGTCAGGCCAGCGCGTCGGCCGGCTGTCGCTGCAGCAGCGCGAGCAACTGCGCGATCTCGTCGCGCATCTTGCGACGGTCGACGATCATGTCGATCGCGCCCGTCTTCAGCAGGAATTCCGCGCGCTGGAAGCCTTCCGGCAGCTTCTCGCGGACCGTCTGCTCGATCACGCGCGGGCCGGCGAAGCCGATCAGCGCCTTCGGCTCGGCGATCACGACGTCGCCGAGGAACGCGAAGCTCGCCGACACGCCGCCCATCGTCGGGTCGGTCAGCACCGAGATGAACGGCAGCTTCGCTTCGGCCAGCTTGGTCAGCATCGCGGTAGTCTTGGCCATCTGCATCAGCGACAGCAGGCTTTCCTGCATCCGTGCGCCGCCCGATGCGGTGAAGCAGATGAACGGCACGTGCTGCTCCAGCGCGTTCTGCGCACCGCGCGCGAAGCGCTCGCCGACGACCGAACCCATCGAGCCGCCCATGAACGAGAACTCGAAGCACGCGGCGACGACGGGCAGCGTGTGGATCGCGCCGCCCATCACGACCATCGCGTCGGTCTCGCCGGTTTCGTCCATTGCTTCCTTCAGACGATCGGGGTACTTGCGGCTGTCCTTGAACTTCAGCGAGTCGACCGGCACGATTTCCTGGCCTATTTCATAGCGGCCTTCCGAATCGAGCAGCCCGTCGAGGCGCTCGCGTGCGCCGATGCGCATGTGGTGATCGCACTTCGGGCACACGTGCAGGTTCGCGTCCACGTCGTTGCGATAGAGAACGGCCTCGCAGGACGGGCACTTGACCCACAGGCCTTCCGGAATGCCCTTGCGGCTTTTCGGGTCGGTCTGCTTGATCTTCGGCGGCAACAGTTTGTCGAGCCAGCTCATCGTATGGTTTCCTGTTCCGTGGCGGGGCGGGCCGACCGGCCCGTTCCCGCTTCCTGTGTTGTGTTTATCGCGCCGTGTTGCCGGCACCGTCCAGGGCGGCGCGCAGCTCGGCGATGAACGACTTCAGCGCGGCGGCGGCACCTTCCGGCGCAGCGCTCTCGAGCAGTTGCACGAGGCGGCTGCCGATCACGACGGCGTCCGACACCTCGGCCACCGCGCGCGCCGTTTCGGCGTCGCGGATGCCGAAGCCGACGCCCACCGGAACCGGCACGCGCGACTTGATGGCCGGGATTTTACCCGCAATGCTCGAAACATCCAGATTTCCGGCGCCGGTCACGCCCTTCAGCGACACGTAATACACGTAGCCGCTCGCGATCTTGCCGACGTCGGCGATGCGTTCGTCGGTCGACGTGGGCGCGAGCAGGAAGATCGGATCGATCTGCGCGGCCCGCATTTTTTCCGCAAACACGCCCGCCTCTTCCGGCGGGTAGTCGACCACCAGCACGCCGTCGACGCCGGCCGCGTGCGCTTCGGCCGCGAACGCATCGACACCCATCCGTTCGATCGGGTTCGCATAGCCCATCAGCACGACGGGCGTTTTGGGATCGGTCTCGCGAAACCGCTTCACGTCGGCGAGCACGCTCTTCAACGTGACGCCGCGCGCGAGCGCGCGCTCCGACGAGCGCTGGATCACGGGGCCGTCGGCCATCGGGTCCGAGAACGGCACGCCGAGTTCGATCACGTCCGCGCCGCCGGCGGCGAGCGCGTGCATGAATTCGACGGTTTTCGCGGGATCAGGGTCGCCGGCCGTGATGAACGGGATCAGGCCCTTACGGCCTTGTTCGGCGAGTGCGGCGAAGGTCTGCTGAATACGGGACATGGCAATTTTTTCCTATGTCGATCGGAGTGAGCGCTTCAGCGCTTGCTCCGATCCCATACAAAGTAGCATTCGGCGATGCGGCGGCGCGATTCACGCGCACGCCGGCGCGGCGAGCGCGCTCACGCGCTCGTGCGCGATCGCACAATAGCTTTCGTTGATCTCATAGCCGACGAAGTCGCGCCCCTGCCGTGCGCAGGCCACCGCGGTCGTGCCGCTACCCATGAACGGATCGAGCACGCGGCCGCCCGGCGGGCAGCTCGCGAGCACCATCCGCTCGATGATTTCCAGCGGCTTCTGGGTCGGATGATCGACGCGCTCCGCGTGCTGCCGATGCAGGCGCGAGACCGACCAGACGTCCTTCGGGTTGTAGCCCATCTCCAGCCACTTGCTGCCTTCGAACAGCTTGCGCGAGCGGGCCTTCTTCGTATCGGCGTCGTACGGGATGCGGACCGGATCGAGATCGAAGTAATACGCTTTCGAAACCGCGAAAAAGCCGATGTTGTCGTGCACCGACGTGAAACGGCGCGTCGTGCCGCCCATGCTCGGCACGCGCCGGTCCCAGATGATCTCGTTGACCATCGTGAGCTGCGTCTTCAGGAAACTGAAGATTTCCGGCGCGTACTGCCACGTGCAGAAGATGTACATCGACCCGCTCGGCTTCAGCTTCGGAATCGCGAGCTCGAGCCACGCGCGCGTCCACGCGAGGAAATCGTCGCCCGAACGCTTGTCCGAATCGTTGCCGTAGTCCTTGCCGAGCCCGTACGGCGGATCGGCGACGATCAGGTCGATCGACGCATCCGGCAGGTACGCGGCGTGGGTCAGGAAATCGCGGTTGTGCAGCTCGATACCGGACGGCAGCGCGCGCGGCACCGCAGCGGCGGGCTGAACCGCCTCCGCGTCGCTCGCGGCGCCGCCGCCCGGCTCTTCGATCAGGTCACGCATCGGTCGGGGTCAGAGCTCGATGCCCGATCGCTCGGCGACCGTGTGCATGTCCTTGTCGCCGCGACCCGACAGGTTGACGAGCAGGATCTTGTCCTTCGGCAACGTCGGCGCGAGCTTCACGCCATACGCGATCGCGTGGCTCGACTCGAGCGCGGGGATGATCCCCTCGATCCGGCAGCAGTCGTGGAACGCCTTCAACGCTTCGTCGTCGGTGATCGGCACGTACTGCGCGCGGCCGCTGTCCTTCAGCCATGCGTGCTCGGGGCCAACGCCCGGGTAGTCGAGGCCCGCCGATACCGAATGCGTCTCGATGATCTGGCCGTTGTCGTCCTGCAGCAGGTACGTGCGGTTGCCGTGCAGCACGCCCGGGCTGCCGGCGATCAGCGAGGCCGCGTGATGGCCCGTGTCGAGGCCGTCGCCGGCCGCTTCGACGCCGATCAGCTGCACCGACGCATCGTCGATGTACGGATAGAAAATGCCCATCGCGTTCGACCCGCCGCCGACGCACGCGATCACCGCGTCCGGCTGGCGGCCGGCGAGTTCCGGCATCTGCACCTTGCACTCGTCGCCGATCACGCGCTGGAAGTCGCGCACCATCATCGGGTACGGGTGCGGGCCCGCGACCGTGCCGATGATGTAGAACGTGCTTTCGATGTTCGTGACCCAGTCGCGCATCGCTTCGTTCAGCGCGTCCTTCAGCGTGCGCGAACCCGATTCGACCGGCACGACCGTAGCGCCCAGCAGCTTCATCCGGTAGACGTTCGCGGCCTGCCGGCGCACGTCCTCCGAACCCATGTAGACGACGCACTCCATCCCGAAGCGCGCGCAGATCGTCGCGGTCGCGACGCCGTGCTGGCCGGCGCCCGTTTCCGCGATCACGCGCTTCTTGCCCATGCGCTTCGCGAGCAGCGCCTGGCCGATCACGTTGTTGATCTTGTGCGCGCCCGTGTGGTTCAGGTCTTCGCGCTTCAGGTAGATCTGCGCGCCGCCGAGCATCTCGCTCCAGCGCTGCGCGTGATAGATCGGCGACGGGCGGCCGACGAAATACTTCAGCTCGCGCTCGAATTCGGCAACGAAGTCGGGATCGTTCTGGAACTTTTCATACGCCGCGCGCAGTTCGTCCAGCGCGTGAATCAGCGTCTCGGCGACGAACACGCCGCCATACGGGCCGAAGTGGCCGCGATCGTCAGGAAGGTTGTACATGGTGTCTCTCTCGATCGGTCGGTGCGCCCCGCTTGTCAGGCCGCACCGGCTTGCATCACCCGGCGTCCGCTTCGCGCACCGCGCGCACGAACGCCGCCATCCGGGCGTGATCCTTCACGCCCTTCGCGCCCTCCACTTCGATGCCACTCGAGACATCGACAGCAAACGGACGCAGCTGGCGGATCGCATCACCGACGTTTTGCGCGTTCAAGCCACCACTCAAAACGGCCCGACGCGCGAGCTCTGCGGGAATAAGAGACCAATCGAAGACCTTGCCGCTACCGCCGTAATCCGGCACCAAGGTGTCGAACAGGAGGCCGCGCGCTTTCGAATAATGAAGAGCCGATTCTACCAAATCGGCACGCTGCGTCGAGGGGCCGACGCGCACCGCGCGCAACCACGGCAGCCGTGCCGCGCGGCCGAGCGCCTCGCACTGCGCCGGCGTCTCGTCGCCATGGAGCTGCAGCATCGTGAGCGGCACGTCGCGCACGACGGCCTCGATCTCGGCTTCGGTCGCATTCACGAACAGCCCGACCACCGACACGAACGGCGGCGCGAGGCTTGCCAGCTCGGCCGCCTGTGCGATCGTCACCGCGCGCGGGCTCTTCGGGTAGAACACGAGGCCGATCGCATCGGCGCCGAGCGCGGCCGCATGCAGCACGTCCTCGGGGCGCGACAGCCCGCACAGCTTGATGCGCGTGCGCGGCGACAGGCCGGCCGCGGCGGAAGTCGAAGAAGACACGGCGTGCTCCGTCATGGTTGTGGGTCCAGATCCGCCCAGACGCTGCTCCACGGCACGCTGCCGAGCTGCGCGGGCGGGACGGCGAATTCCGCCGGGTAGCCGACGTGGGCGAGGTACAGCCCGTCGGCCATGAACGTCGGGGCCGCGAGGTTGCGGTCACGGCCGGCCAGCACGTCGGCGAGCCAGTCGGCCGGATAGCGGCCCCGCCCGACCGCGACGAGGCAGCCCATCAGGTTGCGCACCATGTGATGCAGGAACGCGTTCGCGCGGAAGCGGAAATGGATGAAATGCCCCACCCGCCGCACGTCGATCTGATACAGGTGTTTGACCGGCGTCTTCGACTGGCATTCCGACGACCGGAACGACGAAAAATCGTGCTCGCCGATCAGATGCGCGGCGGCGACGCGCATCGCATCGTCGTCGAGGGGCGTATGGATCCAGCCCGCGCGCCCGGCCAGCATCGGCGAACGCACCGGGTGCACGTACAGCGCGTAGTAATAGGTGCGCTCGAACGCCGAGAAGCGCGCATGGAACGTGTCCGGCATCGGCTTCGCCCACTGCACCGACACGGTCGGCGGGAGGAACGCGTTAGTGCCGCGCACCCACGAGAACACCTCGCGTTCGAGGTCCGTGTCGAAATGCACGACCTGCCCGAGCCCGTGCACGCCGGTATCGGTCCGCCCGGCCACCGTCGTGTGCAGCGGCACCCGCGCGAACTCGGCCAGCGCATGTTCGAGCCGGTCCTGCACGGTCTTGCCGTGCGGCTGCGCCTGCCAGCCGCAAAACGCCGCGCCGTCGTACTGGATGCCCAGCGCGATCCGCATCACGCCTCGTCCGCCAGTTTCGCGAGCAACGCGCGGGCGTCGTCGCGCGTCGCGGCGTCGTTCGCGTCGATCACTTCCTGCAGCAACGTCCGCGCGCCGGCCAGATCGCCCAGTTCGACGTATTCGGTCGCGAGGTCGAGCTTGTTGCGGGCGATGCGCGCGAGCTCGTCCGCGGTGAGCGCAGGCAGCGCGGCGCCCGGCGTGGACGGCAGGTCGAGATCGAAGTCGAGCTTCAGCGCGCCGAACTGCGCGCCGCCGAGCGGCGGCAGCGACGACGTCGCAGGCGGGCTGCCGGCCTGGCCGGCCGGCGTCGCCGCGTCCGGATCCCAGTCGAACTCGTCGTCCTGGTCGGCCGGATGTTTTGCTGTCGTTCCCGCCGAGCCCACCGGCGGGTGTTGGGCGAATTGACCGTTAGTTGCAATTTCTTCGACGTCGGACTGCGGTGTGCGCGCAGACGGTTCCTCCGCCGTCCGCGGCGGCAACGGCATGTCGAGACTGTTGAGCGCGCTAATTGCGTTCTGCATCAGTGCCGCATGCTGCGCTTCGGCGCTCGAAGGCGCGGCAGGTGCGACGGTCGGCTCGGCCGGCTTGTCGGTGGCAGAGGGTTCTTCCGCCGGTTCTGCTTCGTGCGAAGCCTCGGCCGGAACCGGAGTCGCGTCGTTCGTGGCCGGCGCGACAGTATCAGCAGGCGGCAATTCGGGCGACTCGACGCGCGGCGCCGTCATTTCCGGCGCGGGCGACGTATCCGCTGCGGGCGGCTCGATCGTCTCCGCCGCGGCGGCAGTCGCCGCGACCAGATTCATGTCGGACGCGGCATCGCGTGCGACCGGCATCTCGGGCGTGATCGGCAGTTCGCGTTCGACGGACGGCGCGGCTTCCGCTTCTGCAGCCGCGGCGCCGCCTGCTGCGACCGCGGGCGCGGCGGCACCCGCCTCATCCGCGCGGCGCCCCTTCCGGCGCTTGCGCCATACGAAACCGGCCGCGAGCACGATCACAGCGGCGCCGGCCGCGGCGGCCGGGCGCCAGTCCATCTGTTCGGTACGACGTGCCGGTGTCGCGACAGGCGCGACCGGTTGCACGGAAGCCGATGCCGGTTGCGGCGCACTGGCTGCCACGGCCGACGCGGCTTCGTCCGCCGTCGATGCGGCGGCCGATGCACCCGCGTCATTCCCGGCCGCACGCGGCGCGGCAGGCGCCGGAGCAGGCGCGATGCCGGTCGTCGTCGCCGGCTTGCCGATGCCGTGCTTCTGCAACTCCATCAGCACACGGTTCTTCAACGCGAGCAATTGCTGCAGGCTCGACGGCCGCGGCTGCGACGCACCCGCGGCGGGCGCTGCGCCGGCCGGCTCGCGCACGCCGGAAACCGGGTTGCCCGGCACCGACTGCGCCGTGGCCTCGCTCGCGGACGACGGCGCCGCCTGGATCGCACCGCTCCATACATGCGGACCGCTCGCACCGCCCGTGGGCGCCGCCGGCTGCGTGCTGTCGACAGACGACGCGCCATGGGCGGCGGACGCCCCGCTCGAAGCCGAAGCACCAACCGAAGCCGACGCCCCCGCCGCCGTCGCGGCACTCGCGCCGCTCACCGGAGCCGCATGCACGGCCGGCGCCACCGGCGCGGGTTGCACGGCCGAACCGGGATGCGGCGCGGATGCGCCGTACTGCGCGATCGCCGACCCGCCCGATGCGACGACGGGCGCGGACGCGGCTGCCGTACCGGACGCGGCGGATGCACCGGCCGGCGCGAGCGCCGCGCCGGTTGCGTCGAGCGCGGGCACCGTCAGCGTCGCGCCGACCTTCAAACGACTCGCGTCGCGCTTCATGAACGCCTGCGGATTGGCGTCGAACAGCGCGCGAGCGGCGCGCGCGAGCACGGCCGGATCGTGCGATTGCGTGGCCGCTTTCGCGATGTCGTTCAACGACTGGCCCGGCTGGACCGTCACGGTAAGCGGTGCGGCGGCGCCGACAGCGGATGCCGGCAGATCGCCGACGCCGACTGCCCACACCGATGCGGCTGCGCCGAGCGCCAGGATCGCCAGCGCGCCACGCACGGCGCGCGACAGACGGGACTGGCGCGGAAACAAGGAAATTCGGGACATCGTTGGCTCTATCGCCGCGCACGGGCGCGGCTCGGATTCGCGGTTGGAAGCGTCAATAAAGTGCTGCAGAAATGCAAAAGCGTCGCGCGGAACGCGACGCTTTCGGCGGGTCTGTGCGTCGTAACCGCGTAGTTTACTTCACACGATCGGGTTCCGGCCGAATTCGTCGCCGACAGCTGCCACCGGGCCCGGGTGGGCGCTCATATCGCGGGGGTCCGCCTGCCCGCAACCCATGCATCCGATCGGCCAAACGAACCTGCATGCCGCAGCTGAAAGCCGGCGGCGGCAGCCGCGCGCCCCGCTCGAATGACGCGACTTTCTGGCGCTCAGCGGCCGTCGGCGCAGGATCACGGCGCCAGAATCGCAAGCACTCCCTCAACAATCCATCCCGCCCGCCGTTAATGAATTAATAGCCGGAAAATCAAAACGCATGCTGACCGGCCACCCATTCCGCTCCAATTGATTCCAATTCCCCGATAAGAAGGCAATATCCCTCTCTTATCAGAGAAATGAAAATCCACATCACCAAAGCCCCACCCCGTAAGGCTTTGACCGCCTGTCGCTCGCTTCATTGCTCATACAAAAGCCATTATTTCTGCATCAATTCAATTACATTACACAAAATTACACAGACCCTGTAACTGCCGTCGATACGATCGCCTTCAAACACGAATCGGCACATTTCGACGTCGCGCTCGCCCATGCCGGAAAGACGGGAGCGCGCGACCGGGCTGATGCCGTGAAGTACCGGAGGGCCATCGCGCAGTCGCACGACTGCATCACTCACCAGCTCGTTACGGGGACGAACATGGGCTATCAACAGGGTTTGAGCGGGTTGGCCGGCGCGTCGAGCAATCTCGACGTCATCGGCAACAACATCGCGAACGCAAACACGGTCGGCTTCAAGCAGGGGCGTGCAAACTTCGCCGACATGTACGCGAATTCGGTCGCGACGTCGGTCAACACGCAGATCGGCATCGGGACGCGGCTCGCGTCGGTGCAGCAGCATTTCAGCCAGGGAACGATCAATTCGACGAAGTCGTCGCTCGACGTCGCGATCAACGGCAACGGCTTCTTCCAGATGTCGAGCAACGGCGTGACCACGTACTCGCGCGACGGCACGTTCCACCGCGACAGGAACGGCGCGATCGTCGACGCGCAAGGCCGCAACCTGATGGGCTATGCGGCAGGCGCCGGCGGCGTGATCAACACCGCGCAGACCGTGCCGCTGCAGGCGCCGACCAGCAACATCGCGCCGCGCGCGACGAACAGGATCACCGGCCAGTTCAACCTGAACGCGCAGGACAAGGTGCCGGCCAAGACGCCGTTCAACGCGACCGACAACACGACGTACAACTACAACACGTCGATCCAGGTCTACGACTCGCTCGGCGGTGCGCAACCGGTCAACATGTACTTCGTGAAGTCGGCGGCCGGCACGTGGCAGGCCTACGCGGGCGCGCAGGGTCAGACGCCGACGAATCTCGGCACCGTCACGTTCGACGCATCGGGCCGGATCAGCTCGACGACGTCGGCCGCGACCGGCCAGCCGACCCCGAGCCTGGGCCAGTTCGCGTTCTCGATCCCGAATACGACGGGCGGCGCGAATCCGCAGAACCTGACGCTCGACCTGGGCGGCACGACCCAGTATGGCGGCAAGGACGGCGTGAACAACCTCGCGCAGGACGGCTTCGCGAGCGGTACGCTGACGACGTTCTCGATCGGCACCGACGGCAAGCTGACCGGCAATTACTCGAACGGCCAGAGCGCGGTGCTCGGCCTGATCGCGCTCGCGAACTTCAACAACCCGAACGGGCTCGTGAACATCGGCGGCAACCAGTATGCGGAGACGGCCGCGTCGGGCGTGCCGCAGATCTCCGCACCGGGCAGTACGAATCACGGCACGCTGCAGGGCAGCGCACTGGAAAACTCGAACGTCAACCTGACGACCGAACTCGTGAACCTGATCACGGCGCAGCGCAATTACCAGGCGAATGCGCAAACGATCAAGACCCAGCAGGCCGTCGACCAGACGCTGCTGAACCTGCGCTGAACCACATGAAAAACGCGCCGCGCCAGCCCTGAATCTCAAGGCCGACGCGGCGCGTCGTATCGTGCGGCCCGGCCCGCGGGCCGGACAGCCAGCGTGCTTACTTGTCGAGCAGGATGCGCAGCATGCGGCGCAGCGGCTCGGCCGCGCCCCACAGCAGCTGATCGCCGACCGTGAACGCCGACAGGTATTCGCCGCCCATCGCGAGCTTGCGCAGGCGGCCGACCGGCACCGTCAGCGTGCCGGTGATCTTCGCTGGCGACAGGTCGCGCATCGACGCTTCACGCTCGTTCGGCACGACCTTCACCCAGTCGTTCGCCGACGCGAGGATGCCGTTGATCTCGTCGAGCGGCACGTCCTTCTTCAGCTTGATCGTCAACGCCTGCGAGTGGCAGCGCATCGCGCCGATCCGCACGCACAGGCCGTCGACCGGGATCGAACCCGGCTCGCCCATCGCCGGCTTGCCGAGGATCTTGTTGGTTTCCGCGCCGCCCTTCCACTCTTCCTTCGACATCCCGTTGCCGAGATCCTTGTCGATCCACGGAATCAGCGAACCGGCGAGCGGCACGCCGAAGTGGCTCGTCGGCATCGCGTCGCTGTTCATCGCGGCCAGCACGCGGCGGTCGATGTCGAGGATCGCGGAAGCCGGATCGGCGAGCTGTTCCTGCACCGCGCCGTTCAGCGTGCCCATCTGCGACAGCAGCTCGCGCATGTTCTGCGCGCCCGCGCCCGATGCGGCCTGGTAGGTCATCGCGGTGATCCAGTCGACGAGGTTCTCGCGGAACAGGCCGCCCAGCGCCATCAGCATCAGGCTGACCGTGCAGTTGCCGCCGATGAAGTTCTTCGTGCCCTTGACGAGCGCGTCCTTGATCACGTCGAGGTTGACCGGATCGAGGACGATGACCGCGTCGTCCTGCATCCGCAGCGACGATGCCGCGTCGATCCAGTAGCCGTTCCAGCCGGCCGCGCGCAGCTTCGGGAACACGTCGTTCGTGTAGTCGCCGCCCTGGCACGTGATGATCACGTCGCACTTCTTCAGCTCGTCGACGTTGGTCGCGTCCTTGAGCGTAGTCTCGTTTTTCGCGAACGACGGCGCCTTGCCGCCCGTGTTGCTGGTGCTGAAGAACACCGGTTCGATCAGGTCGAAATCGCCCTCTTCCTGCATACGCTGCATCAGGACGCTGCCGACCATGCCGCGCCAACCTACGAGACCTACGTTCATGACTAACCCTTTGCTTTGAATGGAGCTTCCCCGCCATTTCCGTCCCCGCGTGACCGCGCGGGGAAACAGGCGGGCACGACGGCGATCAGCGTTTAATGATCGTTTTCGTGGTAATGGTTTTCGTGATGACGATGGCGCGCGCACCCGCACGGGCAGTGTTGCCGTGGAGTTTCAGGACCGGGGAGATCAGGGAAATCAGCGCCATCGTTCGAGTCTACACAAAGCCGGTGGCCCGCACAACGGCCAACCGTGCGCGAACCGGGCGATTTTTCCGGCCCGTTCGCGCCCTTTTCCACATTAATTACCGCACTTCATTGCGACGCGCTTACAGCGCGGCGACCACCGCATCGCCCATCGCGGCCGTGCCGACCTGCTTGCAGCCCGGCGTCGCGATGTCGCCGGTGCGGTAGCCCTGTTCGAGCACCGTTTTCACCGCGCGCTCGATGCGGTCGGCCTGCTCGGCGCGATTCAGCGAGTAGCGCAGCAGCATCGCGGCCGACAGGATCGTCGCGAGCGGGTTCGCGATGCCCTTGCCCGCGATGTCCGGCGCCGAACCGTGCGACGGCTCGTACAGGCCCTTGTTGTGCTTGTCGAGCGACGCCGACGGCAGCATGCCGATCGAGCCCGTGAGCATCGACGCTTCGTCCGACAGGATGTCGCCGAACATGTTGCCGGTGACGATCACGTCGAACTGCTTCGGCGCCTTCGCGAGCTGCATCGCCGCGTTGTCGACGTACATGTGCGACAGCTCGACGTCCGCGTACTCCTTGGATACGTCGATCATGATGTCGCGCCAGAACTGCGACGTCTCCAGCACGTTCGACTTGTCGACCGACAGCAGCTTCTTCGCGCGCTTTTGCGCGGCCTGGAACGCGACGTGCGCGATGCGGCGCACTTCCGGCTCCGAATAGCGCATCGTGTCGAAGCCTTCGCGCTCGCCGGCGAACGGGCCGTCCGGCGCCGCGCGCACGCCGCGCGGCTGGCCGAAGTAGATGTCGCCGTTCAGTTCGCGCACGATCAGGATGTCGAGGCCCGCGACCAGCTCCGGCTTCAACGGCGATGCATCGACGAGTTGCGGATAGCAGATCGCCGGACGGAAATTCGCGAACAGCTCGAGGTGCTTGCGCAGCCCGAGGATCGCCTGCTCGGGGCGCAGCGCGCGTTCCAGCGAGTCGTACTTCCAGTCGCCGACCGCGCCGAACAGGATCGCATCGGCCTGCTTCGCGAGCGCCAGCGTCGCGTCGGGCAGCGGATGGCCGCTCGCCTCGTAGCCCGCGCCGCCGACCGGCGCCTGTTCGAGTTCGAACTTCTCGTCGAGTGCGTTCAGCACCTTCACCGCTTCATTGACGATTTCCGGACCGATGCCGTCGCCGGGCAGCACTGCAATCTTCATGCGAAATTCCTGACTGGGTAGAGTGTGATGGAGGCAGGCCGGCGAGCGCGCGCAAAGCGCGCCCGCCCCGAAGGCGATGTCAGCCGACCAGCTTGGTGTTGAGCCAAGGCTGCTTCACGAGCCGCTCTGCCTCGAACTGGCGAATCTTGTCCGCGTGGCGCAGCGTGAGGCCGATGTCGTCGAAACCGTTCAGCAGGCAGTACTTGCGAAACGCGGCGATCTCGAACGGATACTCGCGGCCGTCGCCCGCGCGCACGACCTGCGCGTCGAGATCGATCGTCAGTTGAAAGCCGTTGAACGCGACCGTCTCGTTGAACAGGTGATCGACCTGCTGCTCGGTCAGCACGATCGGCAGCAGACCGTTCTTGTAGCAGTTGTTGAAGAAGATGTCCGCGAAGCTCGGCGCGATGATCGCGCGGAAGCCGTACTGCTGCAGCGCCCACGGCGCGTGCTCGCGCGAGCTGCCGCAGCCGAAGTTCTTGCGGGCGAGCAGCACCGATGCGCCCTGGTAGCGCGGCTGGTTCAGCACGAAGTCCGGGTTAAGCGGGCGCTTCGAGTTGTCCTGGCCCGGCTCGCCGTGATCGAGATAGCGCCACTCGTCGAACGCGTTCGGACCGAAGCCCGTGCGCTTGATCGACTTCAGGAACTGCTTCGGGATGATCGCGTCGGTGTCGACGTTCTCGCGATCGAGCGGCGCCACGACGCCAGTATGTACAGTGAATTTTTCCATGATCCGTCTATCCGGTTGAAGGGCCGGCAGTCAGCCGGCGCACATCGACAAATTCTCGGCGGGAAACGTCACTCCGCGGCGCGCTTCAGCGCGCTGCCGGCGGCGTTGACGTCTTCCCCGAAGCCTCGGACGGTATTGCAGCCGGCCAGGCCGAAGCCCAACCCGGCCAGCGCCAGCACGGCAACCAGCCGCGCGATGACCTTCGATGCCGTCACGTGTTACCCCAGCTGGCGAATGTCGACGAAATGACCTTCGATCGCCGCGGCCGCCGCCATCGCGGGGCTCACGAGGTGCGTGCGACCGCCCGCGCCCTGCCGCCCTTCGAAGTTGCGGTTCGACGTCGACGCGCAGCGCTCGCCCGGCTCGAGCCGGTCGGCGTTCATCGCGAGGCACATCGAGCAGCCCGGCTCGCGCCATTCGAAGCCCGCATCGGTGAACA
Source organism: Burkholderia sp. AU17457 (assembly GCF_002223255.1). Lineage (NCBI taxonomy): Bacteria > Pseudomonadati > Pseudomonadota > Betaproteobacteria > Burkholderiales > Burkholderiaceae > Burkholderia > Burkholderia sp. AU17457. Next base: position 598,442 of record NZ_NKFB01000005.1, on the reverse strand, counting down.
CCTTGTCGAGCCCTTCGCGCTCGGCCTGCGCCTTCACGAGGCCCGAGCCCGGCACGACCATCGCGAGCCGCACGTTCGACGCGATGCGACGGTTCAGCTTCTTCACGACGTACGCGGCCGCGCGAATGTCCTCGATGCGCGCGTTCGTGCACGAGCCGATGAAGATCTTGTCGACCTTGATCGATTCGATCGGCGTGTTCGGCTCGAGCGCCATGTACGCCAGCGCGCGCTCCATCGCGTCGCGCTTGACCGGATCCTTCTCGCGCTCGGGATCGGGCACGCGACCGTCGATCGACGTGACCATTTCCGGCGACGTACCCCACGTGACCTGCGGAACGATCTCGGCGGCGTTCAACTCGACCACGCGGTCGAATTGCGCACCGTCGTCCGACTTGAACTGGCGCCAGTATTCGACGGCCTGATCCCACTCCGCGCCGGTCGGCACGAACGGACGGCCCTTCAGGTAATCGATCGTCGTGTCGTCCACCGCGACCATGCCTGCGCGCGCGCCGGCCTCGATCGCCATGTTGCACACGGTCATGCGGCCTTCCATCGTCAGCGCACGAATGGTCGAGCCGCCGAATTCGATCGCGTAGCCCGTGCCGCCCGCGGTGCCGATCTTGCCGATGATCGCGAGCACGATGTCCTTCGCGGTACAGCCACGCGGCAGCGCGCCCTCGACCTTCACGAGCATGTTCTTGCTCTTCTTCTGCAGCAGGGTCTGCGTCGCGAGCACGTGCTCGACTTCCGACGTGCCGATGCCATGCGCGAGCGCGCCGAATGCGCCGTGCGTCGACGTATGCGAATCGCCGCACACGATCGTCATGCCCGGCAGCGTCGCACCCTGCTCCGGCCCGATGATATGGACGATGCCCTGGCGCACGTCGTTCATCTTGAACTGCGTGATGCCGAACGCGTCGCAGTTCGCGTCGAGCGTGTCGACCTGCAGCTTCGAGACGGGATCGGCGATGCCGTGGCTGCGGTCCGTCGTCGGCACGTTGTGGTCCGACACGGCGAGGTTCGCGCTGATGCGCCACACCGGACGCTGCGCGATCTTCAGCCCTTCGAATGCCTGCGGGCTCGTGACTTCATGCAGCAGCTGACGGTCGATGTAGAGCAGGGTCGTGCCGTCTTCCTCGGTGTGGACCACGTGGGTGTTCCACAGTTTGTCGTAGAGAGTCTGTGCCATGGGTATGCGGGGTCGTTGTGACTACAAGCCTTGCGGATGCGGTCGATTATGCCACGCAAAAGCGGCCCACGGAGTACCACGATAACGAAAAAAGTGAATAAAAACAGTGGGTTGGGTGGTACACGCGATACCCGGATAAGCATTACCCGGCAAGCGCGGCAGCCGCACGCGGACCAATCGGGCGCTCGGGATACGCACCTGGCGCAGGTTGTCGCGCGTCATGCGCCCAACCCGGCCAAACGCGCCAGCGCGTGCGACGCACCCATGCGGCTTGCGCGGCGCGGTTTCTCGACCGTCGCGGGCCGCGCCGGGGCATTGCAATCGACTTGCGGCGGCGTGTTACCGGAAGAAACTGCGCAGCTCGCGCGCCAGCGCGTGCGGTTGCTCCTCAGGAATGAAATGCCCGCTATACGCGATCGTCGCGGCCGTCACATCTTCCGCGACATGCTCGAGCGGCCCCGCCATGTCGGGTATGGATCCCTGCTCCGCACTGACAGCGAGCACGGGCATCTTCAGCTTCCCCAGCGCCTGCAGCTTGCGGTTCTGCGCCGACGACTCCGACACGGCCCGGTAGAAGGCCAGCCCCGCTCGCAACCCGCCGTCCCGGGTGAACACCCGGAGATACTCGTCGACATCCGCGTCGGAGAACGACTCGGGATTGGCCGCCTTGCGACGCAAGAACCAATCGAGATACGCGCGCTCCTTGCCGGCAATCAACGTCTCCGGCAGATCGGCGACAGCATGAAATGCGAAGTGCCACGTGCGCCATGCTTTACCGGGCTCGATCGGCAGCGCGGCGGGCAGCGTGATGCCGGGGATCCCCGCGTCGAGCAACGCCAATCGCTTCACTGAATCGGGATACATCGCGGCAAACGGATAGGCGACCCACGCCCCGACGTCGTGAGCGGCCAGGTAAAAGCGCGCGATATTTTGCTGCTCCAGCAGGCGCGCAAGCGTTGCCGCGACGGTCTGCGTGTCGTAACCGACGAGTGGACGGTCCGAATCGCCTTGCCCGGGAAGATCCGGCGCCACGATCCTGAATTCGTCCGCGAGAAGCGGCATGATTCTCCGCCACGCGTACCAGCTTTCCGGAAACCCTGCGAGCAGGACAATGGTCTCGCCGTCGGCGCGGCCTCCTTCGACAAAATGAAGGCGCACCCCGTCTACAGTATCGAACCGATGACGAAAGCCGCTGAGCCGCGGGTCTTCCCGAAAATAGGGCGCGGCCTCGAGGTGCGAAGCATCCGCGGTTGATTGATGCTGGTGCATAAGTTCGTCCTCTCTACAGAATCGACTGTCCTGGATGATGCCCCCCCCCGTGCAGTGGGAGCAATTTAATTCGGAAATATTAATTTCCAAATTCGGCGAAACCGCCTCACGCGCACGCGCGATTTCGCGCGTCACTTCACATCGAATCACCTGTCGGGTAACGCGGAAACCTTAGTCGAGCAGCCGCATTGCCTCGTCCACCAGCATCGACATGTCGCTCCGGCTCTGGCCGAGCTTCCCCACCACTCGAAGCCCCTGCACCATGGCGAACAGGCAGCTCGACGTGGCTTGCGCGTTCAGCGCGGCATCGACGGATCCATCGGCCTGCCCTTGCTTGATCAAATCGCGAAGGAGACGCTCGATCCTCTGCATCGATTTGTGGACGATGCCGGCGATCTCGCTATCCAACGTACTCAGAACAATGGCGCCGGCGACGACCAGACAGCCCTTTCGACCCTCGTCTCCATGCGAGACGTCCGCGTAAAAGCGCAGGAGCGCTCGCACCTTGTCCCGACCGTTTTTTTCATCGGCAAGGATCATGTTGAGCTCGCTTGCGCGCCGATCGATGTACCGGCTCAACGCGGCAACGAATATGGCGTTCTTGTCGGGAAAGGCCTTGTAAAGACTGCCGGCGGTGAGCCCCGTCTCCCGCGACAGATCGCCGATGGAAGTCGCATGATAGCCACGCTCGCGAAAGACGCGGATGAAGCCGTCCAGCGCTTCATCCATATCGAATTCTCGCGGCCTGCCAACGTTCGATGCCATTTTCGTAGCCATGCGGCATTATAGGAAATGATCATTTCCAAATCAAGTACTCCAAGCCGTGCAGGCGCCACTGGCATTTCGCACTCGATCTCATAGACTGTCTATTCGCAACGGGCGGCGCGCGGCCGCCCTCCCAATTTCACGATGCCGGCATCGACCGACGCATCGACGGACAGGAGCATTGCATGCGATACGAACTCTATTACTGGCCCGAGATCCAGGGCCGCGGCGAATACGTACGACTCGCGCTCGAGGCAGCCGAAGCCGACTATGTCGACGTCGCGCGCGAATCGGGGCGCGGGATGGGCGTGTCGGCCATGATGCGCATGATGGACAGCACGAAGGCCGAATGCGTGCCGTTCGCGCCGCCGTTCCTGAAGGCGGGCGACGTGGTCGTCGGGCAGACCGCGAACATCCTGCTGTTTCTCGGCGCGCGGCTCGGGCTCGCGCCCGACGACGAAGCCGGCCGGCTGTGGGTCCATCAGATCCAGCTGACCGCCGCCGATTTCATCACCGAGATCCACGACACGCACCATCCGATCGGCAGCGGCCTGTACTACGAGGACCAGCAGGCGGAAGCGGCCGAGCGTGCGGCCGATTTCCTCGAGAACCGGCTGCCGAAATTCCTCGGCTACTTCGATCGCGTGCTCGAACAGAACCCGCACAAGAGCGGCTATATCGCGGGCAGCGCGCTCAGCTACGCGGACCTGACGATGTTCCAGTTGATCGAAGGTCTGCGCTATGCGTTCCCGAAAGCGATGAAACGCGCGGAGCGCAAGGTCGCGGCGCTCGTCGCGCTGCACGATCGCGTCGCGCGGCATCCGCCCGTCGCGCGCTACCTCGAGTCGGAACGCCGCATCCCGTTCAACGACATGGGGATCTTCCGGCACTATCCGGAACTGGACAAGTGACGGCCCGGCACGTACCGCGGAACGTGCGCGCACGGGCGGATTTCACGCAGGATCAGTGCGGCTGCCCGTGCTGCGCGGCGGCTGCGTCGACGGCTTCCACCGAGCGCGTGAGCCACGGCCCGATGTCCATCTCCTCGTAGCGCACGAGCCGGCTCTTGCGCGCGCGGCGATACGTCCACCAGATCGCGACGAACAGCGGAATCCATACATAGATCGACAGCACTTCCATCCAGTCGATGCGCGCCGCGAAGAACGCCTGGTAATCCTGGCCGAGCGAAATCACGATGCAGACGGCGATCGCGAACACCGGCCCGAACGGAAACCATTTCGCACGATACGGCAGTTGATCGAGCCGATAACCCTGCTTCAGGAATCCCTTGCGGAACCGGTAATGGCAGACCGCGATGCCGAGCCACGCGATGAAGCCGGTGATGCCGACCGTATTCAGCAGCCACAGATAGATGCGCTGGTTGTTGGTCAACGACGTGAGAAAACACAGCCCGCCGACCGCCATCGTCGCGTACAGCGCGTTGCGCGGCACGCCGCCCGGCGACAGCGTCGCGAACACGGCCGGCGCGCGCCCTTCCGATGCGAGGTTGTACAGCATCCGCGTCGCCGCGTAGGTGCCGGAATTGCCGGCCGACAGCACGGCCGTCAGGATCACCAGATTCATCGCGCCGGCCGCGAGCGGGAACCCTGCGTGGCTGAACACCAGCGTGAACGGGCTCACGCCGATGTCGGTCACGTCGCTCTTCAGCAGGTTCGGATCGGTGTACGGCACGAGCAGGCCGATCACGAAGATCGCGAGCACGTAGAACAGCATGATCCGCCAGAAGATCTGCTTCACCGCGCGCGGAATCGTCTTGCGCGGGTTTTCCGATTCGCCGGCCGTGATGCCGACCAGCTCGGTGCCGAGAAACGAGAAGCCCGCGATCAGTGCGACGCTGATCATCGCGTGCGCGCCGCCGACGAACGGCGCGTCGCCGGTCGTGAAGTTGCGCCAGCCGACGGGGTGCCCGGAGCCGGCATGGCCGCTACCCAGCACGCCGGCCGCGATCAGCAGCCCGGCCGCGATGAACGTGATCACGGTGACGACCTTGACCAGCGAGAACCAGTATTCCGATTCGCCGAAGCCGCGCACCGACAGCGTATTGAGCAGGAAGATCAGCACGAGGAAGCCCGCGCCCCACCACACGCCCGGCACCGACGGAAACCAGTAGCGCATCACGATCTGCGCGGCGACCAGCTCGATCGCGATCGTCACCGCCCAGCTGTACCAGTAGGTCCAGCCGAGCGCGACGCCGAAGCCTTCGTCGACGTACTTCTCGCCGTAGATCGCGAACGAGCCGGATACCGGCATCAGCGCGGCCATCTCGCCAAGCCCGGTGACGACGAAGTAGACCATGATCCCGATCGCCAGATACGCGGCGATCGCCCCGCCCGGCCCGGCCTGCGCGACCGACGCGCCCGACGCGACGAACAGCCCCGTGCCGATCGACCCGCCGATCGCGATCATCGCGATGTGGCGGCCCTGCAGACAGCGCTTCAGCGTCGTCCCGGACGGCGCGGCCGTCTGCGCTGCCGCTTGCATGGCATCCATAGTGTTCACCCTGATTGTGAGCCGGCCAGCCCGTTTGATTCGGGATGCAAATCGATTGACCCGGTCATTCGCATCGCAACCGACCCCTGCCGGGCCGGTCGCATCACATGAGGCTGCGCTTGATCGCCTGCAGTTCGGCCGTCGTCACGATCTTCTCGATCCGGAACCGCGGGCTTTCGAGCCACGCGTTCGCGATCCGCCGGTACTCGTCGAGATCCTCGCACGCGAGCCGCACGAGAAAATCGAACGTGCCGCTCACCAGCCAGCAATCGATCACGGCCGGATTCGCGCGCATTTCCTCTTCGAACGGCGCTTGCGAGCGCCCGTGGTCGGCCAGCACGATCTGCGCGATCACGACGATCGGCTTGGTCGCGCGCGGCGCCTTGATCACCGCGCGGTACCCTTCGATCACGCCGAGCGCCTCGAGCCGCTCCACGCGCGCCTGGCACGGCCGCGGCGTAAGGTTCACGCGCTCCGACAGCTTCCGGTAGGAAATCCGCCCGTCGGTACGCAGAATGTCGAGGATCCGGAGATCGATCTTGTCGAGCTGCATCTTCTTGTCGGTCATCCGCGTTCGCTCCGGTCGGGTCGTGGCTCCGCACGGAACGTCTGCCGTTCCGCGCGCGGCCCACATTATCCGGCCGAAGCCGCCGCGCGCCAATCGGCTAGAACCGCAGCGACAGGCAAGTCAGGCCGCCATCCATCTTGCGGAACTCGCTCGTGTCGATCACGTGCAGCGGCATGCCGAGCGACGCGATCGCGTCATGCACGCGCGGATAGCCGGCCGGCGTGATCAGCGTGCCGTTCACGCGCAGCGTATTGCCCGCGTATTCGTCGGCGGCCGCAATCGCGATCCGGCGATAGTCGGCGAACGCCGGATGCGCGGCCAGCGCGTCGGTCACGAGCAGCGTGTCGTCGCCGAGCGCGTTGACGACCGATTTCAGGTGCAGGCCGGCGCCGACCTGCACCGCGACGACCGAATAGCCGTAGCGCGACACCAGCGACTCGAATGCGGCGATGCCTTCCGCGTCGGTGCGGCTCGTCAGGCCGATGAAGAAGCGCTTGCCGACCAGCATCACGTCGCCGCCGTCGAGGCGGCCTTGCTGCATCGGCAGCAGTTCGCGATGCACGCGCAGCGCCGCTTCGATGTGCGCGGTCTCGCCGCGCCGCGCGGGCGCGCCGGGGCGCGTGATCACCGCGAATTCCGGCGTGACGACCGCGACGTCCTCGACGAAATGCGAATCGGGAAATCCATCGAGCGGCGGCAATTCGGTCAGCTCGACGCCGAGCATGCGCAGCGCGTCGCAGTATGCGTGGAACTGCGTGAGCGTCCTGCCGTAATCGGGTGCGCCGAGTTCGGCAGTGGTCAGGCCCGCGCCGCAGGACGGCGCGGGACGGCGAACGATCGCTTGCGTGAATTGCATCGACTCCTCCATGATCTGCGCCGCGTTCGTGCGGCGCACGGGCCGGCGGCGTTGTGTCCGGACCATTATCGGAAGCCAATTTGCGCAATTCGCGTCGATTTCGGCGGCGCCGACAGCCGATTGCGTCGAATTGCGCGCACCACGCAGCGGATTCGGCAGACGGGCCGGCCGCCGTGTCGCGAACGGCCGCTTTTGCCCGCCCCACGCGCATTACGCGCCGGGCTCGAATCCCATCTGCGCACGGCCGAGCGCCGTGAGATCGCCCTCCCCGGCGCGGCCGTCGAAATCGACTTCGAAATGGTCGGCCGGGAAATCGGGCGGGCTGTCGCCACACAGGAACGCGAGCCGCTGCCGCTGCAGGTACGCATCGTTCTTCGCGCAGCCGGGCGCGGCCGCGATGTACATCACGTTGCTGTCGCCGCTGCCGCGATGCGCATCCTCGACCGCATGCACGACGTCGCCGTGCCAGAACACCGCGTCGCCCGGTTCCATGTGCGGGATCGGCACCAGCGCGTCGAGCAGCAGCGCGTGCCATTCGGGGCGGATCGACAGCGCGCGGCCGGGACGCGCGCCGCACAGGTCGTCGTCGGCGACGTCGTCCTGCAGCGCGCGCAGCACGACATAGGCCATCGCGTTCGCGACCGGGATCAGTTGCAGCGTGCCGTCGCCAGGCCCCTGCGGCGTCAGCGCGGTCCAGCCCTGGAACGTGCGGAACATCGAACACACGGCCGGCGACGGAATCTCCTCGACGTCGGGGCGGAACGCCGCATCGAACGGATCGTAATCGCGCCAGCGGCCGGCCAGCACGTGGCGATAAACCTGGCGGAAATTCGCGCCGAGCCAGCGCTCGACCGAGCCGCCGTCGACGTGCGGCGACAGCCCGAGCGACGTCGAGCCGGGCGGCCGGCGACGAATCCGGTCCGCGTAGGCCGGCACCTGGTCGGGATCGAAATGCGTGCGCGTACCGTCCGCATGCCGCCACAGACGGTTCAGGAACACCCGCGCCTGCGTGAGCGCCGGCGACTGGCGCGCGGCCACCTGCGGCTTCGACCAGTAGACGCCGTAGATCTGCGGCTTGCCCGACGCGAGATTGCCGAAATAGCGGTCTTCCGCGCGCGCGTGCAGCCGGTCGGTGAAACGGTTCGCATCCAGATACGCGCCGATCTCGTCGTTCCAGTCGCATGCCTGCCGCGCGTCGAACACGCCGCGGATCACGACCGCGCCGTGCGTACGGATCGCGGCAATCGCGAGCGGATCGACGGTCCCCGCCGCGACATCCGCGAACGGCACGACCGGAATCACGTCTTCGCCGTGCGCGTGCGCGCGGCGGATCGCGTCGACCTGCCGCGCGATGTCGCCTTCCACTTCGCGGAACGTGGCCGCGTAGCCTGGCAGGTCGGCGCGCAGCGCCCGTTTCGCCGTGCGGATCGCGTCCGGCAGATCGTCAATCGTCAGGTGCATCGCTTGTCTCCTCGCTGAAGCGCGTTTTGGTGAGCACTGAGCGTACGGCCGCCGCACGGTCGCCATCGACACTATCCAGCCAACAATCGATACAATCCTGACAACCGCGCGTTACTCGGGACGATGACAGACCACGCACAGCTTGTTGCCGTCCGGGTCGCGAAAATACGCGCCATAGTAGTCGCGGTGATAGTGCGGCCGCAGGCCGGGCGGCCCTTCGCAGGCGCCGCCGTGCTGAAGCGCGAGCGCATGGCAGCGATCGACATGCGCGCGGGTCGGCGCATCGAACGCGATCGTGTGGCCGTTCCCCGGTTCGGACGCGCGTCCGTCGAGCGGCTTGCCGAAGAAGAACAGCGGCCGGTCGGTGTCCGCGGGCATCCAGCCCGACCAGCCGTCCGGTTCGTGGAATTTGACGCGCAGCCCGAGTTCGGCGAACAGCGGCGCGTAGAAATCGTAGGCGCGCGCCGTATCGCCGACGCCCACGCAAACATGTGAAAACATGGCATCGCTCCGTGGTGACGATCGCTCACGATCATGCCACGACGCGCTGCCCGTCCCTACCGGAGGCCGCGATGAAACCGCAATACGAGCACGTGACGTTCGCGTCCGGCTGTTCGATCCGCGTGTATCACCGTCAGCTCGCGCGCATTCCGTTCGAGTGGCATCGCCATCCCGAGTACGAACTGACGCTGACGCTCAACAGCCGCGGCCAGCGCTTCATCGGCGATCACGTCGCGCGCTACGCGGACGACGATCTCGTGCTCGTGCCGCCGAACCTGCCGCATACGTGGTCGTCGAACGCGCGCATCGATCGCGACGCGCCCGAGGTCGCGCTCGTCGTCTGGTTCGACGGAGACTGGGTACGGCGGCTGGCCGACTGCTGCCCCGAATACGCACCGCTGCGCTCGCTGCTGCGGCGCGCGGCGCCCGGCCTGCGCTTCGACGTGGAGACGGCCCGCGCGATGCGCGCGCGGCTGCCGCGGTTGCTCGATCCATCGCCGCGCGTGCGGCTCGCGGCGACGCTCGATACGCTTGCCGACCTCGCGGAAGCCGGCGGCGAACCGCTCGCCACCGCGCAGGCGTACGACCGGCCCGATGGCGCCGCCTCGCCCGCCGACCCGGCCGCCCCCGAAGCCGAACGCCTCGACCGCGTGCTCGACGCGATCGACCGGCAGTTCCACGAACCGCTGCGCATCGACGCGCTCGCGGCCGTCGCGCACCTGTCCGAACGCACGCTGCAGCGGCTGTTCGCGCGTCATCTCGGCGAAAGCGTCGGCCGCTACGTGCAACGGCTGCGGCTCGCGCACGCGTGCCGCCATCTCGTCGGCACCGACTGGCCGATCGCGACGGTGGCCGCGCGCTGCGGCATTGCGAACGCCGCGAACTTCAACCGCCAGTTCCTCGCCGCGCACGGCATGACGCCCGGCGCGTACCGGCAGTTCTTCAAGCAGCACGGCCACGCGCCCGACGACGATGCGCCCGCGCTCGACACACGGCCGCCGTCGCTGGAGCGCCGCGCCGGATCACGTATCGCCTGATCGGCACCGCACGCCTGAACGGCCTCGATCCCGACGAGTGCGAGCCAAATGGCGCCCGCACCTTCGATTCGACTTCGCGCGCGATCAGCGCGCATCTGCTGCCAGAGGTTCTGCTCGCGCCGGCCCAGCTCATCGCGCATGCGGAAGAATGCCTTCACAGGCGCAATCTTTAGTTGCACTCCTCCCGGTCAATTACCGCTTCCGGATTGAAGCGTTCTCCGGTTCGCGTTTCATGCTTTTATTGCGCGTGAGTGAGGCTTCCGGGTCGGCGTACATCATTAATATCGGCGCTACACCTTGTGTTAACCGGAGAAACCACATGACGAGCAGCAACAACTTGTCTCGAGTTACGTACGGCAACAGCGCTTACACGACTGATTTTCATGAACCGTACCCAGCGCCCGGCTCGGGGGCAGGGTCGGGGACCGGGCCCGCCTCTCACACGCAGCCTCCTATCCATGGGATGCCTCCGGCATTCAACGGGCGTCCATCTTCCGCGCCAACGACGACTAATCCCGCGTTTGCCGGCACCTATGGCAGCGTAAGGCGACACGGTATCCTTTCTCAAGACCAGATGCGAGATCAGCACATTACATTTAATCAATCACACGACGGTCAAGTGGCGCGGAGCGATATCGATGTTACCCGGATACACGGTAGCCCGGATCCTCAACAGAGGGCGCGCGCCGCGCGCATGGCCGTGGAAAACCCTGCGCATGGGGCGCTGTCCGTCGCGCTCGAGCGCCATGGATACGGCCCGCTGCATACTGAAACACACGCGCCATCAACCGAAGAGGTGCTTCGCTCGTTGAGTCCCCAACAACGTCAAGATTTTGAGGCAGCGAAGGAGTACGCGAAGGAGTCCGGTATGACGCCTGAGGACCTTCTCAAGATGATGGCGACGGATCAACGAACAACAAGTTTGTCGCCGCAGGGGCAATCGCAGGCCTACCATCGGATGCAGAGTACTTTTATGGTGACAGCGCACGCCAGTGCCCCAGCGGCCTACGCATCCCCGTACGAAGACACCCGTCGCAGTATTCCGCCGTCAGAGTTTCGTGGCGTTTACGTCCCGCAATCGCATGCGCACACCGCTCGTCAGGTTGATCGGGAATTAGCCGCGCGTCAGCCGGTATATCCGCCGGCCGTGGCCGTGCCGGATCAACCCGGAATGAACCCATATTATCAGGCGTCAAATGGTAGCCAGCATCAGGTCCATGGTGTTCAAGCTCCTGACTATTACAATGCCCTTAGAACCCAGCTCAGTTCCGAGGCCGACTATGACGCGCACATCGTAAAGACCGGCATTCGGCGCGAATGGTAAGAACGCCTTTAGCGAATCGGCAACGAACGTTGGGAGCGTAAAGCATGGCGTTGACATCCTCCCTGCCCGAAGGCAGCGGAGGATGTCAATTCCATTGCACCTCTGATGGGAATCAGATTGCCCGTGTCGCACGCTCATGAACAGACGGTGTGCATCGAGCGCTTACCTCGCGCCAGCGTCGGCCGCACAAATGAAAACACCCCGGCGGGATGACCCGTCGGGGTGTCGTGGCGTGGCGATTGCCGGACGCGAGCGGCCTGACGGCCGTTCGCGCCGCGCACGGTTTAACGTGCGTTGAGCGGCTTCGCTTCGCGCGGCGTGTCGCCGATGAACAGCTGACGCGGACGGCCGATCTTCTGCTCCGGATCCGCAATCATTTCGTTCCACTGCGCGATCCAGCCGACCGTACGCGCCATTGCGAAGATACATGTGAACATCGACGTCGGGATGCCCAGCGCGCGCTGAACGATGCCCGAGTAGAAGTCGACGTTCGGGTACAGCTTGCGCGACACGAAGTATTCGTCTTCCAGCGCGATCTTCTCGAGCTGCATCGCGAGCTTGAACAGCGGGTCGTCGTGCAGGCCGAGTTCGTTCAGCACTTCGTAGCACGTTTCGCGCATCAGTTTCGCACGCGGGTCGTAGTTCTTGTACACGCGGTGACCGAAGCCCATCAGCTTCACGCCCGAATTCTTGTCCTTCACCTGCTTGATGAATTCGGGGATGTTGTCCGGCGAACCGATCTGCTCGAGCATGTTCAGCGCGGCTTCGTTCGCACCGCCGTGCGCCGGGCCCCACAGACACGCGATACCGGCGGCGATACACGCGAACGGGTTCGCGCCCGACGAGCCGGCCAGGCGGACCGTCGACGTCGATGCGTTCTGCTCGTGATCGGCGTGCAGGATCAGGATACGGTCGAGCGCGCGGACGAGCACGTCGTTGACCTTGTACTCTTCGCACGGGTTCGAGAACATCATGTGCATGAAGTTCGCGCTGTACGACAGTTCGTTCTTCGGATAGACGAACGGCTGGCCGATGCTGAACTTGTATGCCATCGCGACGAGCGTCGGCAGCTTCGCGATCATGCGGATCGCCGACACTTCGCGGTGACGCGGGTCGTTGATGTCGAGCGAGTCGTGATAGAACGCCGACAGCGCGCCGACGGCCGCGACCAGCACCGCCATCGGGTGCGCGTCGCGACGGAAGCCGCGGAAGAAGAAGTGCATCTGCTCGTGCACCATCGTGTGCTTGGTGACGGTGTCGACGAACTCCTTCTTCTGCGCCGCGTTCGGCAGTTCGCCCTTCAGCAGCAGGTAGCAGCTTTCGAGGAAGTCGGCGTTTTGCGCGAGGTTGTCGATCGGGTAACCGCGGTACAGCAGCTCGCCCTTGTCGCCGTCGATGTACGTGATCGCCGAATTACAAGCTGCCGTCGACATGAAGCCCGGGTCGTACGTGAACTTGCCGGTCTGGCCGTACAGCTTGCGGATGTCGATTACGTCCGGGCCCATCGTGCCCTTGTAGATCGGCAGTTCGACGCTCGGCGAGTTGTCGCTGAACGATAGCGTGGCTTTAACATCAGACGGAGTCATGGCACATCCTCAATCGAAATAAAGAAACGGGATTCGATAACGGGCACAGCGTGTTACACCTTGGCGTTACACGTTGCGCAGCATCTCCAACAGCCGGTGAATCTCCGGGCTGTCTAGGTCGCCCTCTGGTTCCTTGCGCGCGAGGAGCAAGTCCATCAGGTCGTTGTCGCTCAGATCGAGCAGGCGCGACAACGCGCCTACGTCTGCATCGGTGAGGTCATGCTCGTATCGGCTGAAGAAACGCTCGAATACGATGTCGTTCTCCAGCAGACCCCGCCGCGCGCGCCAGCGAAGGCGCGCGCGGCGGTGCGGGTCGGATTGATGCGAATCGTCGCTCATCGAGCTTTATACCGCGCGGCGAACCATCAGTTCCTTGATCTTGCCGATCGCCTTCGTCGGGTTCAGGCCCTTCGGGCAAACGTCGACGCAGTTCATGATCGTGTGGCAACGGAACAGACGGTACGGGTCTTCCAGGTTGTCGAGACGCTCGCCGGTAGCCGTATCGCGGCTGTCCGCGATGAAGCGGTAAGCCTGCAGCAGGCCGGCCGGGCCGACGAACTTGTCCGGGTTCCACCAGAAGCTCGGGCACGACGTCGAGCAGCTCGCGCACAGAATGCACTCGTACACGCCGTCGAGCTCGTCGCGCTCTTCCGGCGACTGGAGGCGTTCCTTCTCCGGCGGCGGCGCGTCGTTGATCAGGTACGGCTTGATCGAGTGGTACTGGTTGAAGAAGTGCGTCATGTCGACGATCAGGTCGCGCACGACGGGCAGGCCCGGCAGCGGACGCAGCACGATCTTCTGCGGCAGGTCGTTCAGGTTCGTCAGGCACGCGAGACCGTTCTTGCCGTTGATGTTCATCGCGTCCGAACCGCACACGCCTTCGCGGCACGAACGGCGGAACGACAGCGTCTCGTCCAGTGCCTTCAGCTTGACCAGCGCGTCGAGCAGCATGCGCTCATGCTGGATCTCGAGCTCGTACGTCTGCATGCGCGGCGCTGCGTCCTTGTCCGGATCGTAGCGGTAGACTTCAAAAATGCGTTTTGCCATTTCGGATTCCTTTGACTCGGCTTAGAACGTGCGCGGCTTCGGCGGCACGGATTCGACCGTCAGCGGCTTCATTTGAACCGGCTTGTAGTCGAGGCGATCGCCTTCGCTGTACCACAGCGTGTGGCGCAGCCAGTTGTCGTCGTCGCGGTGTTCGTAGTCGCTGTGCGCGTGCGCGCCACGGCTTTCCTTGCGCGCTTCCGCCGACACCATCGTCGCGCGGGCCACTTCGATCAGGTTCTCCAGCTCGAGCGCTTCGACGCGCGCGGTGTTGAACACCTTCGACTTGTCCTTCAGGTGGATGTTGTCCACGCGCGCCTTCAGGCCGGCCATCTGGTCGACGCCTTCCTTCAGCAGCGCCGACGTGCGGAACACGCCTGCGTGCTTCTGCATCGTCGCGCGGATGTCGTTCGCGACGTCCTGCGTGTACTCGCCCGAGCTCGACTTGTCGAGCTTGTTCAGGCGCGCCAGCGAGAACTCGCCCGCATCGGCCGGCAGCGGCTTGTGTTCCTTCTGGTTCTTCACGTGCTGAACGATGTGGTTGCCGGCCGCACGGCCGAACACCACGAGGTCCAGCAGCGAGTTCGTGCCGAGACGGTTCGCACCGTGCACCGACACGCACGAGCATTCGCCCACTGCGTAGAAACCGTTGATCGGTTCCTTGTGATCGCGCGACGTGCCAACGACCTGACCGTGGATGTTGGTCGGGATGCCGCCCATCTGGTAGTGGATCGTCGGGACGACCGGGATCGGTTCCTTGATCGCGTCGACGTTCGCGAACTTCAGCGCGATTTCGCGGATCGACGGCAGACGCTTCATGATCGTCTCGGCGCCGATGTGCGACAGGTCGAGCAGCACGTGATCCTTGTTCGGACCGACGCCGCGACCTTCCTTGATTTCCTGGTCCATCGAACGCGACACGAAATCGCGCGGCGCCAGATCCTTCAGCGTCGGCGCGTAGCGCTCCATGAAGCGCTCGCCGTTCGCGTTGCGCAGGATACCGCCTTCGCCGCGCACGCCTTCGGTGATCAGCACGCCCGCGCCGGCCACGCCGGTCGGGTGGAACTGCCAGAACTCCATGTCCTGCAGTGCGACGCCCGAGCGGGCCGCCATGCCGAGGCCGTCGCCGGTGTTGATGAACGCGTTCGTCGACGCCGCGAAGATCCGGCCAGCGCCGCCCGTCGCGAACAGCGTCGTCTTGCCTTCCATGATGTAGACGTCGCCCGTCTCCATCTCGAGGGCCGTCACGCCGAGCACGTCGCCGTCCGCGTCGCGGATCAGGTCGAGCGCCATCCATTCGACGAAGAACTGCGTCTTCGCCTCGACGTTCTGCTGGTACAGCGTGTGCAGCAGCGCGTGACCGGTACGGTCGGCGGCCGCGCAAGCGCGCTGGACCGGCTTCTCGCCGTAGTTCGCGGTGTGGCCGCCGAACGGGCGCTGGTAGATCGTGCCGTCCGCGTTGCGGTCGAACGGCATGCCGAAGTGCTCGAGTTCGTACACGACGTTCGGCGCTTCACGGCACATGAACTCGATCGCGTCCTGGTCGCCGAGCCAGTCGGAGCCCTTGATCGTGTCGTAGAAGTGGAAGTGCCAGTTGTCCTCGCTCATGTTGCCGAGCGACGCGCCGATACCGCCTTGCGCGGCCACCGTGTGCGAACGCGTCGGAAACACCTTCGACAGCACGCCGACCGACAGGCCCGCGCGCGACAGTTGCAGCGCTGCGCGCAAGCCGGAGCCGCCTGCGCCGACGATCACGACGTCAAACTTGCGGCGCGGGAGGGAAGTTTTGATTGCAGCCATTCTTTACACTCTCCAGAGAATCTGCGCGGCGTAGCCCGCACATGCGAGCAGCCAGACGATGGTCAGCGATTGCAGCAGCAGGCGCACACCGACGGGCTTCACGTAGTCCATCCAGATGTCGCGCACGCCGACCCATGCGTGGTAGAAGAGGGAGAGCAGCATCACGAAGGTCGCGAGCTTCATCCATTGCGCGGCGAAGATCGATGCCCAGCCTTCGTACGAAAAATCGTGCGCGCCGAAGAACAGGACGAGCAGAATGACCGTGTAGACCGCCATGATCGTGGCGGTGACGCGCTGCGCGAGCCAGTCGCGCAGGCCGTAGTGAGCGCCGACGACGAGGCGCTTCGAGCCGATTCGGTTGTTGGCTGCCATTTTCTTAGAATGCTCCGAACAGTTTGAGTGCCATGGCGATCGTCAGCGCGATCGAGACGACAAAGACGACGACGGCCGTCCGCTTGCCGCCTTCCTTCGAGACGGCGTCGTGGTTGACGTCCATCAGCAGGTGGCGAATGCCGGCGCAGAAATGGTGAAAGAAGGCCCACGACAACGCGAGGACGATCAGCTTGACGACGATGTTGGAGAGGAAAGCCTTGAAGACTTCGAAGCTGAGCTCGGAGGTGAGGCTCTGGTCGAAGAGGAACAGCAGGAACGGCAGGAACAGGAACAGCAGCGCGCCGCTGACTCGGTGGAGAATCGACAATATCGCCGCCAAGGGCATGCGATATTTCAACGTGATGTCGCCGATTCCGATGTTCCGGTATTCCGGCCTCGGCTTTCTTACTGCGTCAGTCATGCTAGACCCCTACTATGTTGTCACACTAATCCGCGATTTTAGCGCCTTTTTATATCGCGCTGCAGCGAAAGTCTGCTCTGGATAATTGCGCGAACACGAACAAAGGCGGCCCGAAACGTGCTTCGCGAGCGTGGGAAACGCGAATGCACGCGGCTGAGCCGAACGTCGTCAGCTCAAGTCATTCTGATAGTAGTACCCGGTTGTGACATACCAGCCGCGACGCACTTCCACCGGCCGGTCCCCATATGTATAGGACACGCGCTCGACCGACAGCAGCGGGAAGCCCGCCGGCACGTGCAGCAGGTCGGCCACCGCCGGATCCGCCGCGACCGCGCGGATCTTCTCCGTCGCGCGGATCATCCGCGTCCCGAACTCCGTCTCGAACATCGCGTAGAGCGGCCCCTTGTACTCGCTCAGCCGCTCGAACGTCAGCCCGCGGAACATCGCGCCCGGCAGCCAGATCTCGTCGAGCACCGTCACTTCGCTGTCGAATTCCAGCAGGCGGCGCACCTGCACGACCGGATCGGCGGGCTTCAGGTCGAGCTGCCGCGCGATCTCGGCCGGCGCGCGCAGGCGCCGGCATTCGAGCAGGCGGCTCACGTGCGGGTGCTCGGCGCCGTCGTCGGCCAGCAGACGCAGAAAGCGGAATTGCGCGCGATCTTCGTTGTGCGTTGCAACAAAAGTGCCCTTGCCCTGCCGCCGGACCACGAGGTTTTCGGCGGCGAGCTCGTCGATCGCCTTGCGCACGGTGCCCTGGCTGACCTTGTAGCGGGCCGCGAGCTCCACTTCGCTGGGAATGATCTCGCCCGGCTTCCATTCGCCGGATTCGAGACTTTGCGTGATCAATGACTTGATCTGCTGGTATAACGGGCTGAACGTCGGCGACGCGGAGGCCGCGGGCGAGGCTGCGGGATCGCCCGCGCCCGGCTGCCCTGGGCCGCCTGCGCCGGTCTGATTCGCGGTGTTCGCCTGGTTCGATGTCATGGCGCGCATTTCATCACAAACCGCACTTTTTCGTCCACTCAATTTCCGCAAAACATCTGTCTTATATAAGACATATGATACCGTTTGACTTTGCGCGTGACGGCTCCTACACTCCCGGTCGAGCAAGGGTTCGCGGGTGCAACAGCGCGTCCCCGGCTACGTGCCACGGCCGTCTCCAGGTTCACCGCGTCTGCCATCGCGAGTCCTCCGCCCTGCTTCAATGCAACGCTACGCACAACGCGCATAGAATGGCGTTTTCGCTCGCGTCCAACGCTTCACCCGTCCTGGAGATTTTCAATGGCTAAGCCCGCAAAGCGCGTTGCCGTCACCGGCGCCGCAGGTCAAATCGCTTACTCCCTGCTGTTCCGCATCGCGAACGGCGACCTGCTCGGCAAGGACCAGCCGGTCATCCTGCAACTGCTCGACCTCCCGCAAGCCCAAGGCGCCGTCAAGGGCGTCGTGATGGAACTCGACGATTGCGCGTTCCCGCTGCTCGCAGGCGTCGTGATCACCGACGATCCGAAGGTTGCATTCAAGGATGCAGACGTCGCGCTGCTGGTCGGTGCGCGTCCGCGCTCGAAGGGCATGGAACGCAAGGACCTGCTGTCGGCGAACGCCGAAATCTTCACGGTTCAGGGCGCCGCGCTGAACGAAGTCGCGAGCCGCGACGTGAAGGTGCTGGTCGTCGGCAACCCGGCGAACACGAACGCGTACATCGCGATGAAGTCGGCGCCGGATCTGCCGAAGAAGAACTTCACGGCCATGCTGCGCCTCGACCACAATCGCGCGCTGTCGCAGCTCGCCGCCAAGTCGGGCAAGCCGGTCGCGTCGATCGAGAAGCTCGCCGTGTGGGGCAACCACTCGCCGACGATGTACCCGGACTTCCGCTTCGCGACCGCCGAAGGCGAATCGCTGCTGAAGCTGATCAACGACGACGTGTGGAACCGCGACACGTTCATCCCGACCGTCGGCAAGCGCGGCGCGGCGATCATCGAAGCGCGCGGCCTGTCGTCGGCCGCATCGGCAGCCAACGCGGCGATCGACCACGTGCGTGACTGGGTGCTCGGCACGAACGGCAAGTGGGTCACGATGGGCATCCCGTCGGACGGCTCGTACGGCATCCCCGAAGACATCATCTACGGCGTGCCGGTCACCTGCGAAAACGGTGAATACAAGCGCGTCGAAGGCCTGGAAATCGACGCGTTCTCGCGCGAGAAGATGGACGGCACGCTGGCCGAGCTGCTCGAAGAGCGCGACGGCGTCGCCCACCTGCTGAAGAACTAAGCATCACGCATCGAGCCGGGCAGCCTTCGGGCGCCGGCTTCGGCAGGGCCGGCATGCTGCCGGCCCTGCCGACCGATCCGATTCGCGCACGTTTTGCCGCCGCGCACCGGCCCAGAGCCTGCCCGAATCCGATTTCCGCCACGTTGACCCGCTTCCCTGACGTAGAAGAGATGGCCGCGCTCACTCCTGCACAAGTGCTGTACGACGGGGCGTCCCCGCCCGCGATCCTGCCCTGCTGCGATCACTACGCGGGCAGCGAGAAGCTGATGCGCAAGTCGCTCGTGCTGCAGGCCGAGCTGGGTCCCGTGTTCGACCTCACGCTCGACTGCGAGGACGGCGCGGCCGTCGGCCAGGAAGCCGCGCACGCGGCGCTCGTCGCCGACCTGCTCGGCAGCGCCGAGAACCGCTTCGGCCGCGTCGGCGTCCGCATCCACGACTTTTCCCACCCGCACTGGCGCGACGACGTGCGCATCGTGCTGCGTGCATCGCGCGCCCCCGCCTACATCACGCTGCCGAAGATCGCGAGCGCCGCCGACGCGGCCGAAATGACCGCGTTCATCGAAGGCACGCGCCGCGAGCTCGGCATCGCGCAGCCGATCCCGGTCGACGTGCTGATCGAGACGCACGGCGCGCTCGCGCAGGCGGCCGCCCTCTCCGCGCTGCCGACGGTCGGCACGCTGAGCTTCGGGCTGATGGATTTCGTCTCCGCGCACCACGGCGCGATTCCCGATTCCGCGATGCGCTCGCCCGGCCAGTTCGATCACCCGCTCGTGCGCCGCGCGAAGCTCGAAATCGCCGCCGCCTGTCACGCGCACGGCAAGACGCCGTCGCACAACGTGACCACGGAAGTACGCGACATGGCCGTCGTCGCCGGCGACGCCCGCCGCGCGCGCGACGAATTCGCGTTCACGCGGATGTGGAGCATCCACCCGGCGCAGATCCGCCCGATCGTCGACGCGTTCGCGCCGCGCATCGACGAAGTCACGCTGGCCGCCGAGATCCTGCTGGCCGCGCAGGCCGCCGACTGGGGCCCGACGCGCCACGGTGATACGCTGCACGATCGCGCGAGTTATCGTTATTACTGGTCGGTGCTGCGCCGTGCGCGGGCCACCGGCCAGCCCGTACCGGACGAGGCCGCACCGCTGTTCGACCGGCCCGCCGCGGGCGTCGCGCTGTAAGCACGCGCCGCCCGTCGATACACGCGGTCCATGCATTCGACGTTTCGCAAACCGGACAGACGTTTGCGAAACGACAAAAAACGTAACGGAGCCCGAAAACCTGATATATGCGCGGCCAAATAGGTGAAAATAGCGGCCGCTGCGCGCTTTCGGGGCGCGTGCAGTTTCAAACCGGCCGGCAGTTTCGATTGCCGGCCCTTGTCAACTGATTATCGAAAGGTTCTGACTCCATGAAGAAACTCCTGATCGCTACCGCCATCGGCGCCTTGTCCGCCACGATGCTGGTGTCGGCTCCGAGCGCGTTTGCCCAGGGTACGGCCACCACGACCGCGAAGAAGGCCACGGCCAAGCGCCCGGCGCCGGCCAAGCGCATCATCCCGCGCAGCAAGAAGGCGCAGGCACGCGCGGCCGCCAAGGTCGATCCGGTACCGGACGGCGCGGTCAAGTGGTCCTGTAAGGAAGGTCTGTCGTTCGACCTCGCCGGCGACATGAAGCGCGACCAGGTCGTCACGGTTCACTGGGCGAAGAAGAACTACAAGCTGCCGCGTCAAGCCACGACGACGGGCGCCGACACGTTCTACGATCCGGCCGCAGGCTTCAAGCTGGTCGTGATCCCGACCAAGGCGATGCTGTTCTCCGACGCCAACGGCGGCGAGCGCCTCGCGGACGAATGCGTGACGCCGGAAATGGCGCAAGGCACGGCAGCACCGACGCAGTCGAACGAGCTGAAGCCGGCAACGAACTAAGCGCGTTCCCCCCGGCCCCTCGATGTCCGCCCCGGTCTCCAACGTCCGCCCCGCGCCGGATTCGGTACTCGTCGACATCGTCGACTACGTGCTGAACACCGGCATCGACAGCGCGCTCGCGCTGGAGACGGCGCGTCATTGCCTGATCGACACGCTCGGATGCGGACTCGAGGCGCTGTCCTACCCTGCCTGCACCAAGCTGCTCGGCCCCGTCGTGCCCGGCACGATCGTGCCGAACGGCGCGAAGGTGCCCGGCACGTCCTTCCAGCTCGATCCCGTCCAGGCCGCTTTCGACATCGGCGCGATGATCCGCTGGCTGGACTTCAACGACACCTGGCTCGCCGCCGAATGGGGTCATCCGTCCGACAACCTCGGCGGAATCCTGGCGACAGCCGACTGGCTCTCCCGCACGGCCCGCGCGGCCGGCCGCAAGCCGCTCGCGATGCGCGACGTGCTGGTCGGGATGATCCAGGCCCACGAGATCCAGGGCTGCCTCGCCCTCGAGAATGCGTTCAACGCGGTCGGGCTCGACCACGTGCTGCTCGTGAAGGTCGCGTCGACGGCCGTCGTCGGGCGCCTGCTCGGGCTCACGCGCGACGAGCTGATCAACGCGGTGTCCAACGCGTTCGTCGACGGCCACGCACTGCGGACCTACCGCCATGCGCCGAACACCGGTTCGCGCAAATCCTGGGCGGCCGGCGACGCGACGTCCCGCGCGGTGCGCCTCGCGCTGATCGCGAAGACGGGTGAAATGGGCTATCCGTCGGCGCTCACCGCCAGGACCTGGGGCTTCTACGACGTGCTGTTCGACGGCAAGCCGTTCCGCTTCCAGCGCCCGTACGGCACGTACGTGATGGAAAACGTGCTGTTCAAGATCGCGTTCCCCGCCGAATTCCATGCGCAGACGGCCGCCGAGGCCGCGCTGCAACTGCACGCGCAGCTCGCCGCGGCGGGCCGCACGACCGACGACATCGGCCGGATCACGATCCGCACGCACGCGGCCGCGCTCCGCATCATCGACAAGCAGGGCCCGCTCGCCAATCCGGCCGACCGCGACCACTGCATCCAGTACATGGTTGCCGTGCCGCTGCTGTTCGGCCGGCTGACCGCGGCCGACTACGAAGACGCGGCCGCCGCGGACCCGCGCATCGACGCGCTGCGCGCGAAAACCGTGTGCGTCGAGGATCCGCAGTTCACGAAGGATTACCACGATCCGGACAAGCGATCGATCGCGAATGCGCTGACGATCGAGTTCAAGGACGGATCGAAGCTTGCCGAAGTGGCGGTCGAGTATCCGCTCGGCCATCGGCGGCGCCGGGCCGAAGGCGTCCCGCTCCTGGTCGAGAAGTTCAGGACCAACCTCGCCCGCCGCTTCCCGGCCAAGCAGCAACAAGCGATTCTCGACGTGTCGCTGGACCAGGCAAAGCTCGAAGCGATGCCGGTCGATGAGTACGTCGACTTGTATGTGATATAGCCGTCAGATACAGGACACGTAGTTTCCTAGCCTTAAACCCAGGAAAATCACCATGGCCCACAATCTCCACAAGACCCTCAAGGAATTCGACAGCGGTTCCGGCAAAGGCAAGTTCTACTCGCTGCCGCAGCTCGGCAAGGAACTGAAGACGAAGATCGAACGCCTGCCGGTGTCGATCCGCATCGTGCTCGAGTCCGTGCTGCGCAACTACGACGGCAAGAAGATCACCGAGGAGCACATCGAGCAGCTCGCGAACTGGAAGCCGACCGCGAAGCGCGTCGACGAGATCCCGTTCGTCGTGTCGCGCGTCGTGCTGCAGGATTTCACGGGCGTGCCGCTGCTCGCCGACATCGCGGCCATGCGCGGCGTCGCGGAGCGCACGGGCAAGAACCCGAAGAAGATCGAACCGCTGGTCCCGGTCGATCTCGTCGTCGACCACTCGGTCCAGATCGACTACTTCCGCCAGAAGGACGCGCTCGACCTGAACATGAAGCTGGAATTCCAGCGCAACAACGAGCGCTACCAGTTCATGAAGTGGGGCATGCAGGCGTTCGACACGTTCAAGGTCGTGCCGCCGGGCGTGGGCATCGTCCACCAGGTGAACCTCGAGTATCTGGCGCGCGGCGTCCACAAGAAGACCGACGGCGCCGACACCGTGTACTACCCGGACACCCTCGTGGGTACGGACAGCCACACGACGATGATCAACGGCATCGGCGTGGTCGGCTGGGGCGTGGGCGGCATCGAGGCCGAAGCCGGCATGCTCGGCCAGCCGGTGTACTTCCTGACGCCGGACGTCGTCGGCGTCGAGCTGAAAGGCAAGCTGCGCGAAGGCGTGACGGCCACCGACCTGGTGCTGACGATCACCGAAATGCTGCGCAAGGAGAAGGTCGTCGGCAAGTTCGTCGAATTCTTCGGCGAAGGCACGCGCTCGCTGTCGCTGCCGGACCGCGCGACGATCGGCAACATGGCGCCGGAATACGGCGCGACGATGGGCTTCTTCCCGGTCGACGAAAAGACGATCGACTACTTCGAAGGCACGGGCCGCACGAAGGCCGAAATCGCCGCGTTCGAAAACTACTTCAAGGCGCAGAACCTGTTCGGCATCCCGAAGGCCGGCGACATCGACTACACGAAGGTCGTGACGCTGGATCTGACGACGGTCGCGCCGTCGCTGGCCGGCCCGAAGCGCCCGCAGGACCGGATCGAGATCGGCAACGTCAAGTCGACGTTCACCGACCTGTTCTCGAAGCCGGTCGCGGAAAACGGCTTCGCGAAGAAGGCGGAAGACCTGAACGTGCAATACACGACGAGCAACGGCGTCGACGTGAAGAACGGCGACATCCTGATCGCCGCGATCACGTCGTGCACGAACACGTCGAACCCGAGCGTGCTGCTGGCCGCCGGCCTGCTCGCGAAGAAGGCGGTCGAGGCCGGCCTCACGGTCGATCCGAAGATCAAGACCTCGCTCGCGCCGGGATCGCGCATCGTCACCGAGTACCTGACGAAGACGGGCCTGCTGCCCTACCTGTCGAAGCTCGGCTTCGAAGTCGCGGCGTACGGCTGCACGACCTGTATCGGCAACGCGGGCGACCTGACGCCGGAGCTGAACGAAGCGATCACGAAGAACGACATCGTCGCGGCGGCCGTGCTGTCGGGCAACCGTAACTTCGAAGCGCGTATCCACCCGAACATCCGCGCGAACTTCCTCGCGTCGCCGCCGCTCGTCGTCGCGTACGCGATCGCCGGCAACATCACGCGCGACCTGATGACCGAGCCGGTCGGCAAGGGCAAGGGCGGCCGCGACATCTACCTCGGCGACATCTGGCCGACCAGCGAAGAGATCCACGCGCTGCTCAAGTTCGCGCTCGATCCGAAGAAGTTCGAGGACAACTACTCGAAGCTGACCAAGAAGGGCGACCTCTGGAGCAAGATCGAAGGCGAGACGGGCGAGGTCTACGACTGGCCGAAGTCGACCTACATCGCCGAGCCGCCGTTCTTCGGCAACGACTTCTCGATGGAACCGGCCGCGTCGATCCCGACGGTCAAGGGCGCGCGCGCACTGGGCATCTTCGGCGATTCGGTCACGACCGACCACATCAGCCCGGCAGGCTCGATCAAGGAAGACTCGCCGGCAGGCAAGTGGCTGAAGGAAAACGGCGTGCAGAAGGCCGACTTCAACAGCTACGGCTCGCGCCGCGGCAACCACGACGTGATGATGCGCGGCACGTTCGCGAACGTCCGGATCAAGAACCTGATGATCCCGGCGAAGGCGGACGGCACGCGCGTCGAAGGCGGCCTGACGATCCACCAGCCGAGCGGCGAACAGCAGTCGATCTACGATGCAGCGATGCAGTACGTGGCCGCCGGCACGCCGACCGTCGTGTTCGCGGGCGAAGAATACGGCACGGGCTCGTCGCGCGACTGGGCCGCGAAGGGCACGCAGCTGCTCGGCGTGAAGGCCGTGATCGCACGCAGCTTCGAGCGGATCCACCGCTCGAACTTGGTCGGCATGGGCGTGCTGCCGCTGCAGTTCAAGGGCTCGGACAGCGTCCAGTCGCTCGGCATCACCGGTGAAGAGACGTACGACATCGAAGGCCTCGGCGACGACTTCAAGCCGCAGCAGGACGTCACGCTCGTGATTCACCGCAAGAACGGCGAAACGCAGCGCGTGCCGGTGTTGCTGCGCATCGATACGCCGATCGAAGTCGACTACTACAAGCACGGCGGGATCCTGCCGTTCGTGCTGCGCTCGCTGCTCGCAGCGTAAGCGCGCGGCTTTTGCAGGTGCCGCAGCCGCCTCGCGGGCGGTTGCGGCCGATTTGGATGCCCGACCTCGTGTCGGGCTTTTTTTCGCCTGCGCTTGATGCGGCCTTACGCCGCCTTGTCGCCGCGCGCCTTCGCGGCGGCCCCTCGTGCGTTCTTCTTCAGATGCGTGCGGTTGTATTCGATCGCCGCGCGCACGAGGTGCTTCAACGCCCGCTTGTCGATGTTGTCGCCTTCGAAGAAATCGATCGCGCGCCGCGCATTGCCTTCGAGACCATCGTTGAACAACTGGTCGGGATCGGGCAGTTTCGCACCGTGCATGAACGTCAGCTTCACCTTGCCCTTGTGCGCATTCGCAACCGCGATCATCCCGTCGCACGACCACACGGGGCTGCCCATCCACTTCCATTCCTCGACGATGCCTTCGTCGGCCGCGAGGATCGTCTGGCGAAGCTCGGCGAACGTCTTGCGGCGCCAGTCGGTGATGCCGGCGATCAGTGCGTCGATGCGCTCGGACGGTTGCAGCTCCGTTGCACTCATGCGCGGGCCTCCGTTTGCGTGTCAGGACGCGACAACACCTGTTCGAGCGACTCGAAGAACCGTACCCAGCCATACTGCGCGCCGCGGTACGCCTGCTCCTGGTCGGGGCGGAAGCCGACCTGCTCCATGCGCAGGTGCGTGCCAGCCGGCGTCGGCGTGAGCGTCCACGTGACGACGCTTTCGAGGCCGTGGGCCGCCCACGTATAGGACAGCGTACGGTGCGGCTCGATCGCGAGGACCGTGCAGTCGACCGAGCCCCAGTCCGCGCGAAAGGTGAATGCATGGCCCGCGACGGGCTCGAAGTCGCTCTTCATCAGCCACGCCTCGATCAGGTGCGGTTGCGTGAGCGCACGCCAGATCTTCTCCGGCGGATGCGGCAGCTCGCGGTCGACGACGACGGAGCGCGTTTCGGTAGTGGCTTGGTTCATTACTGATCCATCCTTTTGAGCAGATCTTCGAGGGCATCGAACCGGCTTTGCCAGAAGCTCGCCATCTGGCTCGTCCAGTCGATCAGCGGGGCCAGCGCCTGCGGCTGCGCGCTGTAGTGCGTCTGCCGGCCTTCGTGACGGTCGTTCACGAGCCCGGCCTGCTTCAGTACGCCCAAATGCTTCGATACCGCCGGCTGCGACACGCCCGCATGGGCGGTCAGCGCGGCAACCGTCAGCTCGCCCTCCGCGCAGAGCCGCTCGAAAAGCGCACGGCGCGTGGGGTCGGCGAGTGTCCGGAAAAGCGTGTCCTGAGCGTTTTGCATATCCTTCAATCCATAACCTTATGGTTATGGATTGAAGGATATGCGCTGATCGGCCCGCGTCAAGGCGGGATTTCATGAATGACGTGGCCCGATCCCGAACGACCGGCGCGTGCGTCGCACCGGCTCTCGTCGACGCCCGATTCGAGCATTTCCTCTAATCCGCGATGCCGCCGCGCGATCCGAAAGCGGCCTGCAAGACTGGCCGATGCGCTGTTCCACAGTTCGGGAAACGTCCGAGCTCCCCCGGCCCCGTTGTTGTGCATGCGCGCAACCGTTCCTGACGAGTCGCTTCCAATGACCACATAGTGCGATACGGCGTGTTGCCATTGACACGCAAACGCCATGCATCCGCGCGCCCTTTCCCTCCACGACCGCGCACATTCCGCTGCCGCAACGAACGAGTCGTGCGTGTGAGCGACGCGCGTTGCCGCGCCGTCGTACCGCGAACCGGTTCCGCGCATCGGCTCCGCCATTGCCGGCGCGTCCGACGCCGTGCATGCAGTCATGCCTTCCGTTGTCAGAACTGACAGCTATGGAAAATGGCAGCTACCCGAACGGCACCGACGCCCTACGCTCGTCACCGCTCGCGGCCCCACAAGGGCCGGGGGTTCCAGTAACGTCGCCTCTCCTAAAAAGGACTCCCGATGAAAAGGAACGCCTGGTTTGCCCTTCCCCTTCCGTCGCCCCGCCGCCTCGCGTGCGTGGCACCGCTCGTGTTCGCCGCCGCAGCGGCGCACGCGGCAACGGATTGGGTCGATACTCATACGAAGGCCTTTCTGACCGGCCCGCAGTTGATGGCGCGCAGTGTGGCGCCGTCGCTAGAACTGGCAGCCGGTGAAACGACCAACGTCGTCGTCAGCCTGAGGCTGCGCAACGCCGCGCAACTCAAGCAACTGGCGCGCGACGTGAACCGGCCCGGCAGCGCGCATTACCGCCAGTACCTGACGCACGAGCAGTTCCTCGCGAACTACGCGCCGACCGACGCGCAGGTGAAGTCGGTCGTCGATTATCTGCACAAGAGCGGCTTCACGAATGTCGAGGTCGCGCCGAACCGGCTGCTGGTCTCCGCCAGCGGCACGGCCGGCACGGTGAAGGCCGCGTTCAACACGTCGCTCGTGCACTTCGAGTACGCGGGCCGTTCGGGCTTCGCCAATACGTCGACCGCGCAAGTGCCGCGCGCGCTCGGCGACGTGGTCGGCTCGGTGCTCGGGCTGCAAAGTGTCGCGCGGGCGCGGCCGATGCTGCGCATCGGCAACGTGGCGAAGCCGCAGGCGCTCGCGGCCGGTACGGCGACGGGCCACTATCCGAAGGAATTTCCGGGCCTCTACAACGCGACGGGCGTGCCGACCGCGGCCGGCGTGACCGTCGGCATCATCACGATCGGCGGTGTGTCGCAAACGCTGCAGGACCTGAAGCAGTTCACGTCGAGCAACGGCTACGGCACGGTCACCACTCAGACCGTCAAGACCAACGGCACGGGCGGCAGCTACAGCGACGATCAGGACGGCCAGGGCGAATGGGATCTCGACAGCCAGTCGATCGTGGGCTCGGCCGGCGGCCAGGTCGGCAAGCTCGTGTTCTACATGGCGGATCTCAACGCCGCCGGCAACACGGGCCTCACGCAGGCGTTCAACCGCGCGGTGTCGGACAACACCGCGAAGGTGATCAACGTGTCGCTCGGCTGGTGCGAAACCGATGCGGACGCGGACGGCACGCTCGACGCCGAGGAGCAGATCTTCACGACGGCAGCCGCGCAAGGCCAGACGTTCTCGGTATCGTCGGGCGACGAAGGCGTGTACGAGTGCAACAACCGCGGCTATCCGGACGGCTCGAACTACACGGTGTCGTGGCCGGCTTCGTCGCCGCACGTGCTCGCGATCGGCGGCACGACGCTCTACACGACGTCGTCCGGCGCGTTCTCGAACGAGACGGTGTGGAACGAAGGGCTCGATTCGAACGGCAAGCTGTGGGCGACGGGCGGCGGTGTCAGCACGATCCTGCCCGCGCCGTCGTGGCAATCGGGCAGCAATCGCCAGTTGCCGGACGTCGCGTTCGATGCCGCGCAAAGCACGGGCGCGTACATCTACAACTACGGCCAGTTGCAACAGATCGGCGGCACGAGCCTCGCCGCGCCGATCTTCACGGGCTTCTGGGCACGCCTGCTCGCGGCGAACGGCACGGGCCTCGGCTTCCCGGCCGCCAATTTCTATGCGGACATTCCGTCGCATCCGTCGCTCGTGCGCTATGACGTCGTGTCGGGCAACAACGGCTACCAGGGGTATGGCTACAAGGCCGGCACCGGCTGGGATCTGACGACCGGCTTCGGCAGCCTGAACATCGCGAACCTCAACCAGCTGATCAAGTCGGGCGGGTTCTGAGCGATGCATGAAGACCGGCGCGCGGCGATGGCTTGCCGCGCGCCGGTTGTGATCGTCCCGCACGCTACTCCGTCGCCGGTTCCTCCACGCGTTCCGACACGACCGGCGCGCCGGCCCGATGCGACGGCGCGAACAGCCGCAGCCCGCTCGCGACGCTCGCCGCGCCCGCGAAACCCGCACCGAGCATCAACGCAAGCGTCGGCCCGTGGCGGCCCGCGATCCCGAACGACAGCGCCACCAGCGCCGCGCCCGTCGCCTGACCGATCAGCCGCGCGGTCGCGATGATCCCGCTCGCGCCGCCGCTGCGCTCGGGCGGCGCGCTCGACATCAGCGCCTTCAGGTTCGGCGACTGGAAGAAGCCGAAGCCCGCGCCGCACAGCATCATCCGCCAGCCGATGTCGACGACGTCCGGCGACGCCGGCAGCGTGGCAAGCGACACCATGCCCGCACTCAGCAACGCCAGGCCGATCGCGCCGAGCAATCCGGGCGGGTAACGATCCGACAGCCGCCCCGCGATCGGCGCGGCGAGCGCGACGATCGCCGACCACGGCGTCATCAGGAATCCCGTCTCGACCGCGTTGCGATGCAGGACAGTTTCGAAATAGAACGGCAGCGACACGAACGCGAGCCCCTGCGCGGCGAACGCGCACACGGCAGTCAGCGCGGACAGCGTGAACACGGGCCGGCGGAACAGGTCGACCGGCAGCATCGGCGCCGGATGCCCGGCCTGGCGGCGGATCAGCAGCCAGCCGAATGCGAATGCCACCGCGGCCGCCGCGAACACGACCGACAGCGGCCCGCGCTGCGCGAATTCGCCGAGCGCGAAAATCAGCGACGCGAACGTGATCACGTTGAACAGCGCGGCCACCGGATCGAACGCATGCTTGCCGCGCGCCGTCTGCGGCAGCGACGGAATCGCCACCGCAAGCGCGAACACGCCGAGCGGCACGTTCACCGCGAACAGCCACGGCCACGCGGCCACCGACAGGATCAGCGACGCGATCGTCGGCCCCACCGCGAACGACACACCGACGACGAGCGCGTTGAAGCCGACGCCGCGCCCGAGCCGGTGCGCGGGAAACAGGCCGCGGATCAGCGCGACGTTGACGCTCATGATCGCGCTCGCGCCGAAGCCCTGCACGATGCGCGCGGCCGTCAGCATCGGCAGCGTCGCCGCGAGCGAACATCCGAGCGACGCCAGCGTGAACACCGCCAGCCCGGCGACATACACGCGCTTGTGGCCGACGATGTCGCCGAGCGACGCGAACGGCAGCAGCGTCGCGACCATCGCGAGCTGGTACGCGTTGATGATCCATACGGACGCGGCCGGCGACGCATGCAGGTCGGTCGCGATGGCGGGCAGCGCGGTGTTCGCGATCGCGGTGTCGAGCGTCGCGAGCGCGACGGCCAGCAGCACGGCGGACATCGCGCGCCAGTTGACGGCCGGCTCGCGCGCGCCGGCGGGGGAAGCGAATTCGGACAAGATGGGCTCGGCTGACGAGCGACGCGTGGCGCCGCGGATTGAGCGGCGCGGCACCGGATGCTCCGTGCAGCAGCGATGGAGTGCGCGGCACCGCGACCCGTATTGTTGCAGAGCCGTATCGAACGTGCAGGCGAGCGCTTCGTCAGTCAGCGAAACGAAAGCTTCGGCACGCCGCGCCGCGCGCGCGGCATCATCGAAGAAGCAACGATCGGCGGGCTCGCGGCCTGCCGGACGGCGTTCGGCCGGCCGCCGCTATTTACGACACCGCACGCCGCGCATTGCGGCCGCGCAGCCATTCGAGCGCGAGCAGCAGGCTCGTCGAGAAGATGATCAGGATCGTTGCGAGCGCAGCGATCGTCGGACTGATGTTTTCGCGGATGCCCGTGAACATCTGGCGCGGCAGCGTCGTCTGGTCGGCGCCCGCGAGGAACAGCGTGACGACCACTTCGTCGAACGACGTCGCGAACGCGAACAGCGCGCCCGACATCACGCCCGGCGCGATCACCGGCAGCGTCACGCGGAAGAAGGTCGTGACCGGATTCGCGCCGAGCGACAGGCTCGCGCGCACGAGGTTATGGTTGAAGCCCTGCAGCGTCGCGGCCACCGTCGTCACGACGAACGGCACGCCAAGCGCCGCGTGCGCGGCGATCAGCCCCGTGTAGGTATTCGCGAGACCGAGCGGTGCGAAGAACAGGTACATGCCGACGCCGACCACGACGACGGGCACGATCATCGGCGACAACAGTACGGCCATCAGCAGCCCCTTGCCGCGGAAGTCGGCTTTCGTCAGGCCGATGGCCGCGAGCGTGCCGAGCACGGTCGCGACGACGGTCGCCGACGGCGCGACGATGAAGCTGTTCTTCGCGGCCATCCGCCACTCGTCCGAGGCGAGCAGGTTCTCGTACCAGCGCATCGAGAAGCCCGGGATCGGATAGACGAGGAACGTGCTCGACGAGAACGACAGCGGCACGATCGCGAGCACCGGCAGGATCAGGTACAGCAGCGTCAGCACGACGAGCACGCGCAGCGCGACGTACCACGCGCGCTCGACGAACGACATGTGCGGCGCGAACAGCGGCCTGGCGAGTTTCATGATCGGCATCCCCTTCCCGTTTCCCTGTGCCCGGCGCTCAGCCGAGGCTCACGTTGGTGCGCGTGAAGCGCCCGTACACCGCATACAGCACGAGTGTCGCCGCGAGCAGCAGCCCGCCGAGCGCACACGCCATGCCCCAGTTGATCGTCACGTTCGTGAAGTACGCGACGTAGTAGCTGACCATCTGGTCGTTCGGCCCGCCGAGCAGCGCGGGCGTGATGTAGTAGCCGATCGCGAGGATGAACACGAGCAGCGCGCCCGCGCCGACGCCCGGATAGGTCTGCGGCACGTACACGCGCCAGAACGCGGCGAACGGATGGCTGCCGAGCGACACGGCCGCGCGCTGATAGGTCGGCGGGATCGACTTCATCACGCTGTAGAGCGGCAGGATCATGAACGGCAGCAGGATGTGCGTCATCGAGATGTACACGCCGACGCGGTTGAACAGCAGCGTCAGCGGATGCGAGATCAGCCCGCTGCCGAGCAGCGCCGTGTTGATAAGCCCTTCGCTTTGAAGCAGCACGATCCATGCGGCGACGCGCACGAGCACCGATGTCCAGAACGGAATCAGCACGAGGATCATCACGAGGTTCGCACGCCGTTCCGACAGCGTCGAGATCCAGTACGCGAGCGGATAGCCGAGCAGCAGCGCGAACAGCGTGACGGCCACGCCGATCACGAACGTGCGCCCGAAGATCGCGAGGTAGATCGACTGGTCGGGATCGGCCTGCACGATATGGCCGAAGCCGTCCTGCTTGTGATCGAGAGCGGCGAGCAGGTAGAACGGCGACACCTGGCTGCCGTTCTTCGCGATCGACTGCCAGTATGCGACGTCGCCCCAGCGCGCATCGAGATCGATGAATTTCGCGCGGGTCTGCGCGGGCGTCAGCGCCGCGTCGCCCGCGTTACCGTCGCCCTTCAGCGGCATTGCACGCGCCGTCTTCGCGACGAGCGAGCGATAGCCGGGAATCTCGGTGTTCAGGCGCCGCGCGAGCGCGCCCATCGCCTCGCTGTCGGCCACCTTCGTCATGTCGGCCGCGAGCGCGACATAGGCCGCATCCGCCGGCGGCGTCTTGCGGTCCCAGCCCGACAACGCGGCGACCGTGTTCGGCAACGCGGTCGCGATCTCCGGGTTCTGCACCGCGCGCGTGAGCAGCGTGCCGATCGGCACGACGAAAATCAGCAGCAGGAAAATCGCGAGCGGCGCGATCAGCAGCAGCGCCATCGTGCGCTTGCGGGACTCGGCGGCCTTCAGCTCGCGCTTGAGCGCGGCGGTCGACGGCGAGGAAGGCGCGATCGTCATCGTATCCAACGGTTTTCTCCGGCCGGGCACGTTCCGGCGGAATGCCGCGCGACGCGATCGACGCGTCGCGCGGCCGGTTGCATCACGACACCCGTGAGGATGCCTGACCGGTTACTTCGTTGCCCACGCGGCGAAGCGCTGTTCGAGCTCGTCGCTGTGGTCGGTCCAGAAGCCGATGTCCTCCAGTACCGCGTTCTTGCCGTTGGCCGGCGAGTTCGGCAAGTTGGCGAGCGTCTTCGCATCGAGCGACTTGATCGCGGCGACGTTCGTCGGGCCGTACGCGATGTGCTGCGCATACGCCTGCTGCGGCTTCGGCGTCAGCGAGTAAGCGATGTACTGCTCGGCCAGCGCCTTGTTCGGCGAGCCCTTCGGAATCGCCCAGTAGTCGAGGTCGTAGATGCTGCCGTTCCACACGACCTTCAGGTTCTTGCCTTCCTTCTGCGCGGCGTCGATGCGGCCGTTGTACGCGGTCGACATCACGACGTCGCCGGCCACCAGGAACTGCGGCGGCTGCGCGCCCGCTTCCCACCACTGGATGTACGGCTTCAGCTCGTCGAGCTTCTTGAACGCGCGATCCTGGCCGGCCTTCGTGCCGAGCACCTTGTAGACGTCCTTCGTCGCGACGCCGTCGGCCATCAGCGCGAATTCGAGGTTGTACCGCGCGCCCTTGCGCATCCCGCGCTTGCCGGGGAATTTCTTCACGTTCCAGAAATCGGCCCAGCCGGTCGGCGCCGACTTCAGCTTGTCCGCGTTGTACGACAGTGCGGTCGACCACACGAAGAAGCCCACGCCGCACACCTGCGGCGCTTCCGGAATCAGGTCGGATTTCTTCGCGATCTTCGACCAGTCGAGCTTCTCGTACAGCCCTTCGTCGCAGCCGCGGTTCAGGTCGCCCGATTCGACTTCGACCACGTCCCAGTTGACGTGCTTCGCCTCGACCATCGCCTTCACCTTCGCCTGCTCGCCGTTGTACTCGACGGCCGTGACCTTGTTGCCGGTCGCCTTCTCGAACGGCTGGTTGAACGCGACCTTCTGCGCGTCGCCGTTCGCGCCGCCGAAGTTGACGACCGTGAGCTCGGCAGCGGTGGCCGATGCACCGAACGCGACCAGTGCCAGCGCGAGCGCCGTGCGGCGGGCGGTAAAGCTTGCTCGTTTCATGATGGTTCCTCTCCTCTCGTGGTGGAAGTAGGCTTTGTTGTTGACGACGTGCTGCGGAAAACCGGGTAAACCATGCTCACGCGAACACGCGCAGGTGTTCGGGCGAGAACGCAAGCGAGACCGGTGCGCCGGGCGAGAACGCGTCGAGCGCGCCGGTGCCGAGCGGCACCTTCACGAAGCATTCGTCCTGGCCCGGCAGTGCGCAGCGCATGCGCACGTGATCGCCGAAATAGATGAGGCTGCGCGCCTCGCCGCTCACGCAATTGGCGGCGGCGCCATTCGCGCCGTTCGCGCCGTGTGTGGCAAGACTCATGCGCTCGGGGCGGATGCACGCGACGGCCGATGCGCCCTCGGCGGCTTCGCCGATATGGCGGCCGACGAGCTTCGTGCCGTCGTCGAGCCGGAATTCGCAGAATTCGCCGTCGACGCGCGCGATGGTGCCGCGCAGCCGGTTGCTGTCGCCGATGAAGTTCGCGACGAATTCGTTGCATGGCGATTCGTACAGGCGGTCGACGGTGTCGAGCTGCTGCACGATGCCCTTGTCGAACACGGCGACGCGATCGGACATCGTCAACGCCTCGCCCTGGTCGTGGGTCACGTACACGAAGGTCACGCCGAGCTTTTCGTGCAGCGCCTTCAGTTCGTACTGCATGTGTTCGCGCAGCTGCTTGTCGAGCGCGCCGAGCGGCTCGTCCATCAGCACCAGCTTCGGCTCGAACACGAGCGCGCGGGCCAGCGCGATGCGCTGCTGCTGGCCGCCCGACAGTTGCGCCGGATAGCGTTTCGCGAAGCGCTCCATCTGCACCATCTTCAGCGCATGCGCGACGCGCTCCGCGCGCTCGGCGGCCGGCAGCTTGCGCACCGTCAGCGGATACGCGACGTTCTGCTCGACCGTCAGGTGCGGAAACAGCGCGTAGTTCTGGAACACCATGCCGATGTTGCGCTTGTGCGGCGGCACGTTGTTCAGCAGCTCGCCGTCGAGGCGGATCTCGCCGCCGGTCGGGAATTCGAAGCCGGCGAGCATCATCAGGCAGGTCGTCTTGCCCGAGCCGGACGGCCCGAGCAGCGTCAGGAATTCCCCTCGGTGGATGTCGAGGTCGAGCGATTTGACGACCAGCGTCTCGCCGTCGTAGGTCTTCCGCACGCCGCGAAAGCTGACGATCACATCATCGGACTTCATCGTGGCTGTCCCCTTGCTGCGCAACAAAACGTTTATGAACGCCCCAAACCTGTCGCTGCGCGCCAGGCCCCCCGAGGGGGTCAAGAAAACTTGGGGCGGCCCGGCGTTTTCTTGTGAGATGGACCGACTATACGGCCCGCACGGTTCTATACTAGGGAACCATTTCAATATTCCTAGTAGGACCACTTTGGATACCGTGATCCTCGCCGACTGGCTGTCCGCCCGTCTGGACCGCAACTCGCCCGAACCGATGTACCGGCAACTGCTGCAACTGATGCAGCAGGCCATCCTGACCGGGGAATTGGGGCCCGGCACAAAGCTGCCGAGTTCGCGCACGCTCGCGGGCGACCTGTCGATCGCGCGCAATACGGTGCTGCACGTGTACGACCAGCTGACGGCCGAAGGCTACGTGCTGACGACGACCGGCAGCGGCACCTACGTGGCCGACACGCGGCCGGACGCCGCGGCGATCCGTGTGCCGGGCGCCGCGCCGCCGCCGTCGGCCGCCGACGAACTGCCGCCGCCCGACGCACAGGGCAGCCTGTCGATGCGCGGGCGGCAACTGGTCGAGCATGCGGGCGTGTCGCGGCGCCAGTGGGGGGCGTTCATGCCGGGCGTGCCGGACGTGGCGGAATTCCCGAGCCGCACGTGGAGCCGGCTGCAGGCGCGGCTGTGGAAGGAGGCCAATCCGGAACTGCTGACCTATGCGCCGGGCGGCGGCTACCGGCCGCTGCGGCGCGCGCTCGCCGACTACCTGCGCGTCGCGCGCTCGGTCAAATGCTCGCCGGACCAGGTGATCATCACGACCGGTATTCATCAGTCGATCGATCTCGCGGTGCGGCTGCTGTCCGACATCGGCGATCGCGCGTGGGTCGAGGAACCGTGCTACTGGGGCGTGCGCAGCGTGCTGCAGGCGGCCGGCCTCACGCTCGCGCCGGTGCCGGTCGACCAGGAAGGGCTCGACCCGCGCGCGAGCGACATGCAGCATCCGCCGCGGCTCGTGCTCGTCACGCCGTCGCATCAGTACCCGCTCGGGATGGTGATGAGCCTCGCGCGGCGCCGCATGCTGCTCGAATATGCGCGCCAGCACCGCTGCTGGATCATCGAGGACGACTACGACAGCGAATTCCGTTACGGCAGCCGCCCGCTCGCGTCGCTGCAGGGGCTCGACGAGGGTGGCCGCGTGATCTATGTCGGCAGTCTCGGCAAGATGCTGTTCCCGGGGTTGCGGATGGGCTACATGGTCGTACCCGAGCATCTGGTCGACACCTTCCGCACCGGGCTGTCGGAGCTGTATCGGGAAGGCCAGCTGATGCAGCAGGCCGTGCTCGCCGAATTCATCATGGACGGCCACCTCACTTCGCACGTCAGACGAATGCGCACGCTGTACGGCGAGCGCCGGCAACTGATGATCGACGCGATCCGCGCGCGCTTCGGCGACGCGCTGCCGGTGATGGGCGACGAGGCCGGCCTGCATCTGGTGCTCGGCCTGCCCGACGCGTGCGACGATCGCGCGGTCACGCAGAGCGCATTCGACGCGGGCGTGATCGTGCGCCCGCTCACCAGCTACTACAGCAGCCTCGATACCGCGCGGCAGGGTTTGTTGCTCGGCTATGCATGCGTCGCGCACGAAAGCATCCGCCCCGCGTTCGACACGCTCGCCGATACCATCGAGCAACATCTGCCGCGGAACGTCACACGCGCCGCGTGAAGCCTGCCGCACACGGCGGCGCCCGGTTCGTCAATGCGCGCTGCCCGCTCCGCGATCGAGCGACGCCGCGCGCACGGCTTCGCCGGGCTTCGTGAACACACGCTGCCGCAGTGCGGCGATCTGCGCGTCGCGGTCCTGCGGCGACAGGCCGGCCGACTCGATCTGCTCACGCTGCGCCGCGTAGTCCGAGTAACGGCTCTGCCACGATGCATCGTCCTGCTGCATCTGAGCGACGCGCGCGGCGGCTTCGGGGCCGAGCGTCTGCGTCAATTGCGCGCGCATCGCGTCAGGCGTCGCGCCGCGCTTCTGCAATTGCGCGATCTGGTCGATCGCGGCGCGCTGCCGGTCCACCTGCTGCCGCGCCGCGCGTTCGTCGGCCGGCATCTGCTGCTCGAGCGCCGCGAGCCGCTCGGCCTTCTGCGCGTCGGTCAATGAGCGATCCTGGGCAATCTTCAATCGCGCGAGGTCATAGCGCTGACGCCACTGCTCCGCGCCGAAGAACGGCTGGCTCCAGTCGCCGAGCGTGCGATACGCGATCGACGCGCGCTGGTCGAGCGCGAGCTGCAACGCGCCCAGGTCAGCCTTGTCGACCGCACCGGCATCGCTCAATTTGGCGAGCGCATCGAGATACGCGCGGTACCGGCGCCACACGTCGAGCGCCTCGGCCTGTGCGACCGAGCCGTCGAGCTGCGCGGCAATCTCGCGCACGACGAACGCATCGAGCGCGGCCGCGCTCAGGTCGCTCTGCGCGGTCAGGCAATAGTCGAAGAAATCGCGCACTGCGCGCGATTTCGCGAGATGGCCGCCCGCATCGAGCGGCAGGCGCGGCGCGCTGGAACCGGCGAGCGACGTCGGCAACCCCGCACTGGCCGGTACGGCCGGCTGCGGCGCAGCGGCCGCCACGCCGCCCGTCGCGGCCGCATCCGGCACGTCAGCCGCGGCGCCCGTGCCGCGATGCGATCCCGCAGCGCTCCACATCGCGACGCCGGCAATCGCCACCAGTCCCACCACACCGTAGATCGCCGCGCGCCGCGCCAGCGGCGCGCGCCCTTCACGTGCCGCCATCGATCACACGCCCGCGAGTTTCAACCGGTTCGCATGCGTGCGGATCACCGCGACCGGATCTTCCGCATACGCGCCGCGCACGCCGAGCAGCTGGTTGATCTCGTCGATGTGGTTCCACTTGTAGCTCGTGCTCAGCACCTTGCCGTACAGCGCGCTGCACTTCGATACGAGCCCGTCGTTCTGGCCCGAGCCTCGGTTGATCATCACCGTGCCCGTGCCAAGCAGCGCGAGTGTCGACAGGTCGAGCGCGTTCGCCGGATCGACGACCGGAATCGTGCTCGTGTCCGTCGCGCCCGTCACGCCGAGCACGGAAAGCGTCGGCTGGATCGCCGTGCCGGCCCACGAATACAGCAGATGCGTGTTGCCGCCGACGGTTTCGGTCGGCGCGCCGGTCTGGCAGCTTCCGGGCGCGCCGAGGCCCGCGCTCGGATAGTTCTGGTTGTAGGTGGCGGCCTGCGCGGTCGTCAGCGTCTTCAGTGACGCGAGCGCGTCCTGATTCGTGTTGTGGCTGCTGCTCGTCAGGAGCCCGAACACATTGACGAACGCGGCGATCACCGTCGACGACAACCCGGTCGGATCGTATGCGAGCACGCCCTGCACGAAGTCGGCGAACTCGGAGCCGCGATGCGGCGTGCCGATCGTCGTCACCGACGCGACGAGATCGGGTGCGACGGCCGCGACATAGCGCGACGTCAGCCCGCCCTGGCTGTGCCCGACGAGATTGACCTTGGTCGCGCCGGTCGCGGCGAGCACCGTCTTCACGTAAGCGAGCAGCTGTTCGCCGCGCCCGTTCGGGCCGTCGTCGCTCTGGAAGCCCGACAGGTTCGCGACGTAGACGGTCGCGCCATGCTGCTGCAAGTCTTCCTGGATGCCGTACCAGTAGTCGAGTACGCCCGCATACTTGTCGGTGCCGGTCAGCCCGTGCACGAGAATGATCGGATAGCGCGTCGTCGCATAGTTGTCGGCGGGCGCGGTTGCCGCCATTGCCGTGTGCGTCGTCGCGAGCGTCGTCACCGCGATCGTCGCCGCGAACGGCGCGACGCTCATCGCGCATGCCACTGCCCCTGCCATTACCCTTGAACGCATCGATCTGGCCATGCATGTTCTCCTGATTATTGTGCTGCCGGTGCGGATGACACCGGATCGACACGCACGCCGCATTGCGCGCACCGCGTGGGTCGAATGCGGGAGTGAAGCACGACTCGCGAACGTTTGCGCCCCGACTAGATACGGCTCTCTAATCGGTTGACGCGCGCCGCCCGTTCGGGCGGTGCGGCGTTCAGGCACGCGCATGCTGCGACGCACACGCGCGATCCGGGCTACAGCTTCGCGCTCACGCGCACCCATGCGGTACGCCCCGGCTCCATGACCGGCGCGTTCGCCGGATAGCCGAATCCGGCATTGCCGGCGAGGTTCAAATGCTCGGTGTAGGCCTTGTTCAGCACGTTATCGACGCCGACCGAGATCTGTACGGTCTTGCTGACGTTGTACTGCGTATGCAGCGACAACACGCCGAATCCGGCGCTCGGGCCGAAGTCCTTGCCGACCACGTTGCCCTCGTTCGGCGCGTAGCGATGCTGCGGCGCAACGACGCGCCACAGCCCGCCCGCCGACCATGCGCCGCGCGTGTATTCGAGCCCGATGCGCGCTTCGAGCGGCGGCATCTGCGGCAGCGGATCGCCGTTCGCCACGTTGCGCCCCCACGCATACGCGAGCGACGTCTCGACGCGCAGCGGCGCGACCGGCCGCCACGACACGCCGGCTTCGCCGCCCATGATCTGCGCGTTGACGTTGGTGGCCTGCGTGCTCGGGTCCATCATGCCGGCCGCATAGTTGAACAGGATGAAGTCCTGGACGTAGCCCGCGTACGCGGACACCCACGCATCGAACCGGTCGCTCTTGTATTGCGCGCCGACGTCGAGCTGGGTGGTCTTCTCCGGCTGCACCGCCGAGAATGCGTTGACCGAACCGGCCGGCCCGCGCGTCGCGGAAAACAGTTCCCAGTAGTCCGGATAACGCTCCGCGTGGCCGATCCCCGCGTACCACGTGACGGGCAGCGACGCGAGATCGCGCTCGTAGCGCACGAAGCCGCTCGGCAGCACCTTCGTCCGATCGTCGTCGAAAGTCGGATTCGGCTTGCTCGTCATCATCCCGCGCTTCATCGCGCGCTTGTCGCGTGCGCTCGCATAGTCGACGCGCGCGCCGCCGATCACGCGCGCGACGTCGCTCGCATACCACGTCAGCTCGCCGAACACGCCCGCGTTCCACATCGTCGCCTGCGCATCCCACGGCTGGTCGCGGTAGTTCTGCCATCCCATCGACGAACGCGAATCGAGCCGGTTCGACTGCGCATCGACACCCGTGACGAGCTTGACGTCGTCGCCGAAGCGCAACGTCGCGGCCGCACGCGCGCCGACCGTGCGGCGCCGCACGTCCGCGGCCATGCGCATCGGCATGCTGCTCGTCGGGTCGGGCTGCCGCAACGTGTAGTTGTCCATCACGTGATCGGCTTCGTTGTAGTACACGCGCGCCTCGATCCGGTCGAGCACGCCGCCCAGATGCCGCTTGTCGAACGACAGCCCGAACGTCTCGCGGCGAAAATGCGCGCCGTCCATTCCGCGGCCCGCATAGCGCGCATAGCCGTCGCCAGTGCCGGCGGTCAGCTCGACGCGCGTATGGTCGTCGGGCGTCCAGCCGAGCGCTGCATCGGCGTTCCATTTGTCCCACTGCGACGGCACGGTGTTGCCGTTGCCGTCCTGGTAGTCCTGCGAATGCGCGTGGTTCGCGGTGACGCGGCCATAGACGTCCGGCGTGCCGGCGGTCAGGTCGACGTTCTGGTCGTTGCGGCCGAACGATCCGCCGACGAGGCTGCCGTCGACGCGCATGCCGGGTCGCTCGAAACGCGGCGTCACGCGTTCGAACAGCACGGTGCCCGCCGACGCGCCCGGACCGTACAGCACGGTCTGCGGCCCCTTCACGACGGTGACCTTGTCATAGCTTTCCGGCGCGATGTACGACGTCGGCGCATCCATCCGGTTCGGGCACGCGCCAAGCGTCGGCATCCCGTTCGCGAGGATGTTCAGCCGCGATCCGAACATCCCGCGCAGCACGGGGTCGCCGTTCGTGCCGCCGCTGCGGATCGACGTGAAGCCCGGAATCGTCTTCAGGTAATCGGCGCCGTCGCTGGCGGGCAGCGGCTGGCGCGGCGCCTTCGGATCCGTGACGACGACGAGCGGCGTCGACAGCGGCGACGCGACGACTTCGACGGGCGGCAACAGCATGGCCGCATCGCCCGTCGGCGCACCTTCAGCACGCGTGGTGTCGGCAGCGGCAGCGCTCGCGGCCAGCGCGCCGACGGCGAGCGCGGGAACGGTGAGTTTCAGCATGCGCGGCAGAGGCCGCACACCGGCATTGCGTAGCGCCCGCGGCGCACGCAACTGGGAATTGGTCATGATCGAAAGCCCGAGTGACGCCCTCCACGCGGCCTCGACGGGCCGCACGGATAGTGGCGGTGATAAGAACGGAAGAAACGCGTCAGACGCGCTCGGGCGGTGCGCGCGGATAGGCGCGCGGATAGCGGTCGCCGCGTGCCGCGACGGCAAGCGACGCGACGGCGGAAACGGAAACGACGGGAATGGAGCCGACCGACACGGCGGCAGGCGCGCCGATGGCCGGGCTATGCGCGAAGAAGCCGCAGTAGCCGCATGCGTCGAGATGCAGCGCATGATCTTGCATGCCGCGCGCATCGGACGAACGATGCGCAGCATGCTCCGTACTGCAGACGATCGCCTCGGGCGTGGCCGTCTGTGCGATACGCCACTGCGACACCAGCGGCGCCGCGATCGCGATCCAGATCGCGAGCAGGCCAAGCCAGGCAGTCAGGTGACGATGTCGGTGCAGCATGTACGGCAACGAGTCAGCGGAATGTAAAAAAACAGCCGCGATGTTACAGAATGTTCAACGTGATGACCAGTGCGGACGCACGGTAAACGAACCGGGGGCGCATGGTTGTCGACACAACCATGCGCCCCCGCGTGCTGCACGTGCCGGCAGCCGGACGATCAGGGAACCATGCGCCGCAGCACGTCGTCGCGCCGGATGAAATGATGGTAGAGCGCGGCCAGCGCATGCAGGCCGATCACGAAGTAGAACGCATTGCCGATCAGCTCGTGCACCTCCTTGATCGTGGGCCGCAGCGCCTTGTCGGGGCCGAACAGCGTGAACGACACGCCGAGCCAGTCGAGCGACACCGGCTTGCCGCCCATGTTGATCGTCATGATGCCGAGCAGCGGCTGCGCGATGATGAACGCGTAAAGCGCAAAATGCGCGAGCTTCGACAGCCAGCGCAGCAGCGTCGTCTGCGGAATCGGTTCCGGCACGCGGCTGACGACGCGCCACAGCACGCGCAGCACCGACAGCACGAGGACGAACGTACCGGCCGTCAGGTGCACGTTCATCCAGAACGCCCGGCTGTCGCTACCCTTCGGTCCGCGGATCTCGATGGCCAGGTAGGCCAGCGCGACCAGCAGGAAGATGGCCCAGTGGAAGAAGATCGCGGGCGAGCTGTAGCGCGTCTGTTTTGCGAGGATGTTTTTCATGCTTCGTCTCGTGTCGTATTCGGGAAGGGGCGCCTACTGCAAACGGTCGGCGCCCGGCAAAGCTGTGGCGATTGTAGCCGCACGGGCGTCCGGTCTTGCACGGCGCGATCAAATATCCGATGAATCGTCGGCGCGCGCCGCGCGTCGGCGCGTCCTATGGAAAATCCGCATCGCGCGCCCGGGCGGCTGTGGCACGATGAAGCTTTGGTGCGACGGCGCGCGGGCATCATGAGCAAAGCGTTCTTCGTTGCGGCCTACCGGCTGATCGCCGCATTGCTCGCGGTGTCCACCACGCTGCACAGCGTCGCCGACTACTGGCGCCTGCCAAGCTTCCATCTCGGCAACTACCTCAGCTACTTCACGCAACTGAGCAGCCTCTACGCGGCCGCGATACTGGCCGCGGGGCTGTGGCGCATCGCGCGCCCCGGCTCGGCCCGCTACGAATCGATGCGCGGCGCGGCCGTGCTGTACGTGCTGATCACCGCGATCGTCTACGAGTTGCTGCTTGCGCGGCTCGATGCGCTGCTCCACGTCACGCCGGCGTTCAACAACTGGGTATTGCACCGGATCGTGCCGCTCGTGATGCTGTGCGACTGGCTGTATGTCGAACCGCGCTCGCCGATTCCGCGCCGCAGTGCGTTCGCGTGGCTCGGCTTTCCGGTCGTCTATCTCGGCTATACGCTCGTGCGCGGCGCGGTGGAGAACTGGTACCCCTACCCGTTCGTCGATCCGCGGCCGCACGGCTACCTGCCCGTCGCGATCCAGTGTTCGCTGATCGCGCTCGGCGCGGCGGCGCTCGCGTTGTGCATTTGCTGGCTCGGTAATCATGCGAGACAGTCTGGCAGCGCGACGCTTAAGGAAGGATGAAGGCGGGAAAGGTGAAAGAGGCGGGAACGTGTGCGCCGGCAGGCGCACACGTGGCGATACCGACGATCAACCGCCGTTGCGCGGCAGGAAGTTCATCGGATCGACGACCTTGCCGTTCTGGCGGACTTCGAACTCGAACGTCGAGCGACCGCTCGCGTCGATGCCCATTTCGGCGACCGGCTGGCCCTGACGCACCGCGTCGCCTTCGTTGACGAGCAGCTTGCCGTTGTGCCCGTAGGCCGTGATGAGCCCGTTGTCGTGCTTCAGGATCACGAGCGGACCGTATGCCTTGACGCCGGAGCCGGCGTACACGACGCGCCCGTTTGCCGCGGCCCGCACCGAATGGTCGGGCCCGGATGCGGCGATCACGACGCCGCGCGTCTTGCCGGCCGAGAACGGCGCCGCGACGACGCCCGTGGCCGGCCATGCGAGCGAGCCCGGCTGGGCGGCGGCCGCGGGCGGTTGCCCGTACGAGGTCGCGGCCTGCGGCGGCGCGACCCGCAGAACCTGGCCCGGCGACACGGCGTCCGTGGGCGCCATGCGGTTCCAGTTGGCGACGTCCTGCACGCGCTGCCCGTAGGCGTTCGCGATGCCCGCCAGCGTATCGCCCGGGTTCACGCGGTAATAACCGGCAATCACGCCCGGCGTCGCCGCCGACGTGGGCGCCGGCTGGCGCGTGGGCTGCCAGCTGTCGGTCCACGGCGTCATCGTGCAGCCCGCCAGCGCAATGGCCGCGGCGACGAGCGCCGCCTGCGGCAGCCAGCGCGTGAGCGCGTCGTGGATGGGAATAGTTTCTCTCAAGGGTCCTCCCGGATTTGCGTCGTTGCGCCG
This sequence comes from Burkholderia sp. AU17457, assembly GCF_002223255.1. Taxonomy (NCBI): domain Bacteria; kingdom Pseudomonadati; phylum Pseudomonadota; class Betaproteobacteria; order Burkholderiales; family Burkholderiaceae; genus Burkholderia; species Burkholderia sp. AU17457. The sequence continues at coordinate 554,348 of NZ_NKFB01000005.1, read as the reverse complement.
CCCACCGCCCCCCGGCGCGCGACGCACGATGTCCGGCCGAACGGCCGGATCAATCAGTATCCGACCGCTTTCGCGGCCGTCAGTTTCCACAGCGGAACGTGGGTGCGAAGCGCTCACCGGCCCTTTTTCGCATCGTCCCGATCGGCAAAGATACCATTTGTCGCGGTCAGGGCCCCGACAGTTGCCCGATCCGGAAACAATCTTGCGGCGTCGCGCGGGCCCCCGGCGGCCTGCGAGCCGTGTCGGGCGGGCCGCCCGGTGGCCGCTTGCGGTTTTTCGCGGAGGCGCCCCCGGCGGCTGCCGGATCGGCGGCGTCATATTGTCCGCTTCGATCGCCGCCTATACTCGGTGATGCGCAGCGCGATCCAACGACAACGAGGAGCATGACAATGAATAACGCGACGTTTCTTTCCGTGCAGCTCGACGCCGACGATTTCGCCGGTTCCAGCGGTCTGGTCGAATTGCTCAACCGGCACCTGCTGTTCGCGACCGACGTCGCCGAAGCGGCCGATGCTCTCGTCCAGCTGGCGAGCGTCACGCACCTGACCGGCGCCACGCGCCACAGCGTCGAGCTGCCGGTCCTCGCGATCGAACGGCTGCGCGACGCGCTCGACACGCTGAGCGGTTACGACGAAACGTGGCTGCAGGTGCTGGAACCGGCGGAAGCGCTGTTCCGCGATATCGGGCGCGGCAGACGCCCGCTGCACTGAATGCCGGCGCATTGCGCGCCGCCAATGAAAACAGCCCGTCGTTCCGTTATGCGGAACGACGGGCTGTTGTACTACAGGGGGTCAGATTGGGTCGCCAGCGCGGCCGTACCATTAACGACCCTTGTAGACCGGTGCGCCGTCAGCGATACGCTTGACTTGCCAGCCGGTCTTGGCGGCAGCCGGTACGCCCGATTCCTGGCCGGCGGCCGGTTGTGCGCCGTAGCCGGTCGTGTCGGCGGCAGCGACGTTCTGTTGCGGGTTCACACGTGCTTCAGCAGCCTGGATGCCTTCCGGGTAGTTGGTCCGGTCGCTGCCCAGCTTGTAGCCGGCCTGTTGGAGCTGGACCAGTTCGGCCTTCACCTGGGCACGGGTGACGGGCGCGTTCTGTTGGGCGAACGAGACGGCGGGGACGGCGAGGACAGCAGCAGCAGCGAACGTTGCGATCAGCGATTTCATGATTACCTCCGGGATTTTTTTGCTCCGCCGCACACACCATGTCTGCAGCGATGGAACAGAGTTTAGTCCCGGCAACACCTAGGGAAAACCATGAAAGAACGAAAACACTGTTTCCCCGGAGCCAACAATGCTGGCATCCGGGATAGAAAAACCCTATTCAGAGAATAGATTTTCGCAACAATGCTGTCCTCGCCAGCCGGTCAGGACCAGTTCGCGTGGAAGCTGCCCGGCTTGTCGGTGCGCTCGAACGTATGCGCGCCGAAGAAGTCGCGCTGCGCCTGCACAAGATTCGCCGGCAGCCGCTCGGAACGATAGCTGTCGAAGTACGCGACCGCCGATGCGAACGCCGGAACCGGCACGCCGGCCTTCACCGCGGCCACCACGACGTCGCGCAGCGCGGTCTGGTAGTTCGCGGCGATGTCCTTGAAGTACGGGTCGAGCAGCAGGTTCGCGAGCGCCGGATCCTTCGCGTATGCGTCGGTGATCTTCTGCAGGAAGCGCGCGCGGATGATGCAGCCCGCGCGGAAGATCTTCGCGATCGTCCCGAGATCGAGGTTCCAGCCGTATTCTTCCGACGCCGTGCGCAGTTGCGCGAAGCCCTGCGCGTACGAGATCACCTTGCTCAGGTACAGCGCGCGGCGCACCGCTTCGACGAACGCGGCGCGATCGCCGTCGAACGGCGCGGCGGCCGGGCCCGACAGGATCTTGCTCGCCGCGACGCGCTCGGTCTTCAGCGACGACAGCACGCGCGCGAACACCGACTCCGTGATGAGCGGCAGCGGCACGCCGAGATCCAGCGCGTTCTGGCTCGTCCATTTGCCGGTGCCCTTCTGCGCGGCGCGATCGAGGATCACGTCGACGAGGTGCTTGCCGGTCTCTTCGTCCTTCTTGCCGAAGATCTTCGACGTGATCTCGATCAGGTAGCTGTCGAGCTCGCCCTGGTTCCATTCGGTGTACACCGCGCCGAGTTCGTCGTTGGTCAGGCCCGCAACGTCCTTCAGCACCGAGTAGCTTTCGGCGATCAGCTGCATGTCGCCGTATTCGATGCCGTTGTGGACCATCTTCACGTAGTGGCCCGCTCCGTCCGGGCCCATGTACGCGACGCACGGCTCGCCGTCCGACGGCGCCTTCGCGGCGATCTGCTTGAGGATCGGCTCGACGAGATCGTACGCGTCGCGCTGGCCGCCCGGCATGATCGACGGACCGCGCAGCGCGCCCTCTTCGCCGCCCGACACGCCGGTGCCGATGAAATGCAGGCCCGACTGCGCGAGTTCCTGGTTGCGGCGGATCGTGTCGGTAAAGTGCGTATTGCCGCCGTCGATCAGCACGTCGCCCTTTTCGAGCAGCGGCTTCAGCGATGCGATCGTCGCATCGGTGGCTTCCCCGGCCTTCACCATCATCAGGATCCGGCGCGGCGTTTCGAGCGACGCGACGAATTCCTCGAGCGTATAGGTCGGCACCAGATTGCGGCCGGGGAATTCGGCGATCAGTTCGTCGGTTTTCTCGCGACTGCGGTTGAACACCGACACCGCGTAACCGCGGCTCTCGATATTGAGTGCGAGATTGCGGCCCATCACCGCGAGCCCGATCACACCGATTGCTTGTTTGCCCATTAGTCAATTCTCCGGAAAAAACGGGGCGCGACCCGAGCCGGACCGCGCGCACAGGCGAAAGGATAGTGGAAACCCGGCGGCGCTGCCCGCTCGCGTGTCATTGCTCCGCGTGCGGCAGGCGCCGGAACGCGACGCTCAGGTTGTTCGCCGGCATCTCGACGACCTCGATGCAGTCGAGCCCGCGATCGAGCCCGAGCGCGACGACGGTCTCGAGATCGCGCACGCCCCACGACGGGTCGCGGCTGCGCAACTGGCGGTCGAAGGCTTCGTTCGACGGCGCCGTATGCCGGCCTTCGCGACGGTACGGGCCGTACAGGAACAGCACGCCGCCCGGCCGCAGCACGCGCGACGCGCCTGCGAACAGCGCTTCCGTACAGGCCCACGGCGAGATGTGGATCATGTTGATGCAAACGATCGCGTCGAGCGCCGCGACCGGCCACAGCGTGTCGCGCACGTCGAACGCCAGCGGCCCGGCGACGTTCGCGAGGCCCGCATGCGCGACCCACGCGGCGATCGAACGCCGCGCCTGCGCGTCGGGATCGCTCGGCTGCCAGTGCAGGCCCGGCAACGCCTGCGCGAAGTGAACGACGTGCTGCCCGGTGCCGCTCGCGATTTCGAGCACGCTGCCGGTCGCCGGCAGCACGCGGCGGAGCACGTCGAGGATCGGCCCGCGATTACGTTCGGCCGCCGGCGCCGACAGCCGCGCGGACGGATCGTGAGAAGAAGCGTCGCCGGTCACGATGCACGCTCCGCCGTGTCGCTGTCGATGTTGCTTCCGAGCCCCAGCCGCGTCACGAGTGCGTCGAGCGCGGATGCACAGCGCGCCTCGACCTTCAGCGTCAGCATCGGGTCGGCGCGCGTATGGCCGAGATTGAGTGCGGCAATCGGCTTGTGCTGCGCCTGCGCCCACACGCAGAAGCGGTAGCCGGAATACACCATCAGCGACGAGCCGACGACGAGCAGCGCGTCGGCCGCTTCAAGCGCCTGCGACGCCAGCGCCACGCGCTCGCGCGGCACGTTTTCACCGAAGAACACCACCGCCGGCTTCAGCAGGCCGCCGCACGCGGGGCACGCCGGGATGCGGAACGTATCGAGCGCGGCCCATTCGAGATGCGCGTCGCCGTCCGCGGCCGGCTCGGCCTGCGCGCCCAGCAGTTCGGGATTGTCGGCTTCGAGCACGGTCTGGATCGTCGCCCGCGCATGATGCGCGCCGCAGTCGAGGCAGGTCACGCCGTTGATGCCGCCGTGCAGTTCGATCACGTCGTCGCTGCCCGCGCGCTGATGCAGGCCGTCGACGTTCTGCGTGACGAGACGCTCGATCCGGCCCGCGCCGCCGAGCCGCGCCAGCGCGACATGCGACCCGTTCGGCCGCGCGCGGCCAACCACGGGCCAGCCGATCATGCTGCGTGCCCAGTAGCGGCGCCGCGCGGCATCGGAGCCGAGGAATTCGTTGAGCTGGATCGGCGGCGAGCGCATCCATTGGCCGTTGCGGTCGCGGTAGCCGGGAATGCCGGAATCGGTGCTGATGCCCGCGCCGGTCAGCACGAGCAGGCGCGGATGACGCTCGACGAACGTCTGCAGCGCATCGAGCGCGGCCGGATCGACGTCGGCGAGGGAGGGGTCGGGCAAGGCTTTGTCGTTCATGTTGGCAACGTGATCGGGCGCGCCGGCAGGCCGTGCGCCCGCACGGGCGGCCACGCGCGCCAGCACATGATACAGAACGCCGTGCGATCGGGCGGGCTGCCGCCGCGGCACGCAACAGGACGCAAAAAGACGCCCATCGCCGCTCGGCGACGGGCGCTCCAACAATTGATCCATCGGGGTAGTGGATCAACTGACAGCACAATGTTGCGACGCCCGTCGTACCGCGATCGACGGACGCTCCCCCGGACTTCACGTGTTCCGCACTGCCGCGCACATCGGCGCGTCATCGGCTTTCCAGACCCGGTCCTGTTCGTCGCGCTCGTCACGCCGCCGTCATGCGCGGCGTGCAAGCGCATTCGCCGCGCGACGGTGTGCGTTGCGCCATGGCATGACGATTCGGGATCCGGGCCGCGGCCATCCGCCCGCGTTCGCGGTTCATCCCGGACGGCCGACCGGCGTTGGTCGGACGCGTGCGTCACGCTTGCACGCCGTCGTTCAGAACGAACCCGATTGTTCAGATGGAACGGAAAGCCGCTCGCTCACGTCGCCGCGATCAACGGCGAAGCGAATACCCTGGCAGGTCGGCGATTCATGCTTGCAACACGGCATGTTGCGTTTCGGTCTTTTTTCATTCTCTTGTCCCCGTCTTCGATACATCCGACCCACTGAAGCGATTGCCGGGCTGACTGCACCTGCGATCGCGCTCACGGCCCATACAACCATGCAAGGAGCGCACCATGCTTCATGCCGCAAGGCCGCGCGGGCATATCCGGGGCCGCGGGCAGGCATCGCGCCCCGTCAGAAAGCGCGAATGTTTCGAAACTGAAACGCACCGCCGGCGTCGCCGGTATCGTCCGGTCGCGGCCTTGCCGCGCGGGCAGCCGCCTTGCAATCCCCCCACGATTGGCGTCGCACGCGCACGGACTTGCCCTTTCCCGCGGCGCGCCACCGCCCGACCGGTACCCGCACTCGCCGCATGTCCGACACGAGGCACGGGCTGGATATCGACTACCGCACGCTGTTCCACGGCACCGATCGCGACAACCGCGCGTCGCAATGCGCGGCGTTCCGCCCTGGGGCGCGCGTTGCGGAGCGGATAGCGCGGAGTTTGCGCCGTCCCGCTCGCGCATCGAACAAACACGCTAGCATTCGGACACGGAGCGCCGCACGCTTGCGCTGCCTCGCCGCCAAGGATCCACCATGACCCCACCCGCTTCCGCCCATCCCGACGTCGCGCATCGCGTCTTCTCGGCCGGGCGGCTGTCGATCGGCCTCACGCTTCCGCTGCTTCGCGGCGGCCACGTCGTCGCGGACTTCAACGAGCAGCTCGAACTCGCCGCGCTGGCCGATTCGCTCGGCTTTCGCGCGCTGTGGATTCGCGACGTGCCGCTGAACAGCGCCGATTATCCGGACCCGGTCGGCCACCTCGACCCGTGGGTACTGCTCGGCGCACTCGCGTCGCGCACCCGCCGGATCGCGCTCGCCAGCGGCGCGATCGTGCTGCCGCTGCGTCATCCGCTGCATATCGCGAAAGGCGCGCTGTCGGTCGCGACGCTGTCGGGCGGGCGCTTCATCCTCGGGCTCGGCTCCGGCGACCGGCCGCCCGAATATGCGGCGTTCGGCGTCGACGCGGAAACGCGGCGCGACCGCTATCGCGCGCACTGGGACGTCGTCGCGGCCGCGCTCGGCGTGCCGTCGCGCGTGCTGCCCGACCAGACGCCACCCGATGCGCCCGCATTCACGCTGCTGCCGCGCGACGGCGACGCGGTGCCGATGCTGGCGGTCGGCTCGGGCGGACAGAGCGTCGACTGGATCGCCCGTCATTCGATCGGCTGGATGACGTATCACCGCGATCCGGATACGCAGCGCGCCCGCTATTCGATGTGGCGCGCGGCGGTCGACCGGCTCGCATCGCCGGCATTTCGCGCGTTCGGCGTAGCGATGCGGCTCGATCTCGCCGCGCATCCGGATACGCCCGCCACCGCGCTGCCGCTCGGTTATGCAACCGGGCGCCGCGCGTTGGTCGACATTCTGCAGGACATGCAGGCGGCCGGGACGCACCATGTCACGCTGAACCCGGGATCGGACCGGCCGGTGCGCGACGTCATCGAGGAAATCGCCGAACATGTGTTGCCGGTCTTTCACGACGAGCAAGCGTGATTCGTCAGGAATCCCGATCCATACGATGCGATTCAAGCACTGATCGGGGCCGGACGAACACTCACGCAGCGGCGCATCGCTGACCGGAACCGGCAAACGCGTGTTACAGACGCCTTACGACCGGACAAACAGGACGTTCCCGCGATGTCGGACGGCCGACGACCTGTATCCGGCGCCTTCATGCCCGATTCAAATCGTCGGCGACGGAACTATTCGGTTTCGATCGCGATCATGTTAACTTCCGTCCATCGTTCAGCCTGGCGGGCCGCGTGACGAGACGCACCCGCATGCCCACTCCATGCGACATATCCTCCTCGGCTGGCTGCTCGCCGCCGTCGTCTCGGCCGCCCACGCGGCCGCTCCCGCACCGGCCGCCGCGTCGGCCGCCTCCGGCGCCGCGCCCGCGCTGACGCCACAAGAGGCGCGGCAGGCACTGAATGTGCTCGAAAACCCGCGCGAGCGTGCGCAGGTCGAAACGACGCTGCGCGCGATCGCGGCCGTCGGCGCGTTGAGCGCGCCCGCCGTGCCGGCAAGCGCAGCGCCCGCGGCCAGCGGCGCATCGGCTGCCGCGGCGCCGGCCGCGCTCACGTCGAACGGGCTTGCATCGATGCTCGTCCGCCAGGGATCGCGCTGGGCCGCGCAGATCGGCCACGCGCTGCAGGAATCGCTGCGCTCGCTGCTCGATATCGGTTCGGTGGGAAGCTGGTGGCACGACACGCTCGTGCGCGCCGACGAGCGTGCGAATCTGACTCGCACGCTCGGCATCCTCTTCGCGGTGCTGCTGCCTGCGCTCGTCGTCGAATGGCTCGCGAAGCGGCTGCTGCGACGCGCACTGGCCGCGGTGGCCGCGCGCCGCGCCGTGCCCGACTCCGCCGCATCGGACGGGGACCACGCGCCGCCGCCCGATGCTTCCCCTCCGCCCGACGCCGCAGCCGCGGACACGGCCCCGTCGCCCTCGCAAAGCCAAGGCCACGCACGCCGGCACACCACGCTGCTGCACCGGATGCCGCGCGCACTCGTCAGTCTCGCGCTGCGCGCGGTGCCGCTGCTCGTGTTCGTCGGCGTTGCGAGCCTGACGATGTCGTTGCTCGTCGAAGCCGACACGCCGATCGAGTCCGCGCTCGAAGCGTTGATCGACACCTACGTGATCTGCCGGCTCGTCACGATCGTCAGCCGGCTGTTCTTCCAGCCCGACGCGCGGCAGCTGCGGCTGCTGCATATCAGCGACGCATGGGCCGCGTTCGCGCAACGCTCGATCGCGCGGATCGTGATCGTGGTCGGCGCATGCACGGCGGCCGTCGAGATCGCCGCGAACTTCGGCCTGACCGAAGCCGGCCATGTCGCGCTGCTGAAGGCCGTCGCGCTCGTCGGGCACGTGATGATCTCGGTGTTGATCCTGCAGTGCCGCCGACCGGTCGCGGCACGCATCCGTGCCGCCGGCGCGGATCGTCCGACCTTCACCGTCGTCGGCAACGCGCTCGCGGACGCGTGGGCGCCCGTGTCGGTCTTCATCGTGATGGCGCTGTGGTTCGTGTGGGCGCTCGACGTCCACAACGGCTACCGCGTGCTGATCGCGCTCGGCGGCCGCTCGATCGCCGTGATGATCGCGATGCGGATGGTGTCGATCGTCGTGTTCGGCGCGCTCGCGCGGCTGTTCCAGCGCCGCGAGGACGACCGCACGCTCGTTCATCTGCACGCGTACCGCTACTACCCGCTGCTGCGCCAGATCGTGTCTGGCGCGATCGGCGTCGTGACCGTCGTGCTGCTGCTGCAGATCTGGGGCGTGCCGATCTTCCGCGCATTCGGGACGGGCACGATCGGCCATCGGCTCGCGTCCGCGCTGGTGACGATCGCGATCGCGGCGATCGTCGCGCTCGTCGTGTGGGAAGCAGCCAACATCGCGATCGAGCGCCGGCTGCAACGCTGGACGCGCGAAGGCAACCTGGTGCGCGCCGCGCGGCTGCGCACGCTGCTGCCGATGCTGCGCTCGCTGCTGTTCGTGATGATCGCGCTCGTCGTCGTGCTGACGGGCCTCAGCGAACTCGGCGTGAACGTCGGCCCGCTGCTGGCCGGCGCCAGCATCTTCGGCGTCGCGCTCGGTTTCGGCTCGCAGAAGCTCGTGCAGGACTTCATCACCGGGATCTTCCTGCTGATGGAAAACGCGATGCAGGTCGGCGACTGGGTCACGCTCGCCGGCGTGTCGGGGACGGTCGAATACCTGTCGATCCGCACCGTTCGGCTGCGAGCGGGCGACGGGTCGCTGTACACGATCCCGTTCAGCTCGGTGACGACCGTCAACAACACGAATCGCGGGCTCGGCAATGCGGCCGTCAAGGTCAGCATCGCGTATGGCGAGGACATCGAGCGCGCGATCGCGACGCTGAAGGAAATCGGCGCCGCGTTGCGCGACGATCCGAAGTACCACGACGGCATCCTGTCGGACTTCAGCTACTGGGGCATCGATCAGGTCGACGGCGCGGCGCTCGCACTGGCCGGACAGATCCAGTGCACGGATTCGGCGCGCTGGAGCGTGCAGCGGGAATTCAACCGGCGGATCGCGGAGACGTTCCGCGAACGCGGGATCCGGATCGCCAATCCGCAGCGCAGCGTCGTCGCCTATGCGGACGGATCGCGGCCGGTCGACAACGATGAAGACGGCCCGCGCCCCGACCCGCGGAATACCGCCGAGATGGCAGCCCGGCCGCCGTCGCCCGACGCAGCGGAGCGCAAGCCGGGTTGATCGCGATCGCCCGGGGCCGGTGACCGGCGGCGCTCAACGCGCGGCGGGCTTCTTCACGCGCGCCGTGCTTTTCGCGGCGGGCGGTGCGGCCCCCGGCTTCGCCGCACGTCGTTTCGTCGCGGCACCTTGCCCGCGCTTCGCAGCGGTTTCCGGACCGGCGGCACCCGCATCGCGCTGCGCATGCCATTGTTCGAGCAGCACGCGCGTCTGGTCCGCAATCGTATCGGTCACCAGCGCCGCGCGTTCGCCCTCGAACGCGTCCCATTCGAGCAACTGCAGCGCCGAACGCTGCGCGATGTGGAACACCGTGATCTGCCCGAACAGGCTCAGCGCGCGCAACCGCGTGACGGGGTCGTCGGCCGGCCGCCCGGAAATGCGGCCAATCAACTCGGCGCTCACGTCGTTCAGCGGCTTGCGCATGCGCTTCATCAGGATTTCGCTCGCGCTCGCCGGTTCCTGGCCGCCCTGCTCGCGCGCGAAGAACATCCGCTGGTTCATCGTCTTCGGCGCAGTGAACATCCGGTCCGACAGCGCCCGCAGCAGCCCGATGAACGCATCGATCAGCGCATCCACGCTCGCATGGGCGTCAAGCATCGCCCGCGCATGGCCGACCGCCGGCGCGAACACCTGCCAGCCGTGCTCGGCGATCGTCTCGACGCACGCGCGGTACACGCCTTCCTTGTTCTCGAAGTAGTACTGGAGCGCCGGCGCGTTCACGCCCGCCATCGCGGCGATCTCGCGCGTCGACGCGCCCGCGAACCCGCGTTCGCCGAACAGTTCGATCGCCGCCTCGATGATCCGCTGGCGCGTTTCGTCGCCGCGCGCGTAGCCGCCCGCCGACGTGCGGCGCAGCTTCTTCGCTTCGTTCATGGCTTCCTCGTCATTCGCTCGGTCGACATTCTACTTGACACAATTTTATCAACTGGAATAATTCTTCCACTTGGAATAAATTGGATCCCGCATGTCGACGCCACAAGACCCGCCACAGAAAGCAGATCGTCAGGAAAACGGAACAATGCCGCGCAACGGCGGAACGAGGCGGCGCATCCTGCTCGCGGTCGCCGTGCTCGCGGCCGTCGGCGGCGCGGTGTGGCTCGGCCGCTGGTGGACGGTCGGCCGCTTCATCGAAAGCACCAACGATGCGTATCTGCAGGCGGACAGCATGACCGCCGCGCCGAAGGTCGCCGGCTACGTGACCGACGTCTACGTGCGCGACAACCAGCCCGTCAAGGCCGGCGATCCGCTCGTTCGGCTCGATGTCCGCCAGTACCAGGTGGCGCTCGCGCAAGCGCAGGCGACCGTCGACGCCCGTCGCGCCGATATCGCGCGCGCCGAAGCCGACATCAGCCAGCAGCGCGCGAATCTCGAACAAGCCGACGCGCAGGCGAAGGTATCGCGCATCAACGCCCAGCACGCGAGCGACGAGTACGCGCGCTATGCGCCGCTCGCGGCGACCGGCGCCGAAACGCACGAACGCGTGGCCGACCTGAAGAGCACGCGCGACCAGGCGGCGGCGACGCTCGCCGCGAACAACGCGTCGATCGCCGCCGCCCGCACGCAGATCGCGTCGTTCACCGCGCAACTCCAGCAGGCGCGCGCGCAGCTCGAGGCCGCGCAGGCCAGCGCCGCGCAGGCGCAGCTCGACCTCGACAACACGATCGTGCGCAGCACGCTCGCGGGCCGCGTCGGCGATCGCACGGTGCGCGTCGGGCAATACGTGCAGCCCGGCACGCGCCTGCTGACCGTCGTGCCGGTCGATTCGATCTATCTCGTCGCGAATTTCAAGGAAACGCAGATCGGCAACATGCGCATCGGCCAACCCGTCGAGCTGCATGTCGACGCGCTGCCGGACGGCCCGCTGTCCGGCGTCGTCGACAGCTTCGCGCCCGGCACCGGCGCGCAGTTCGCGCTGCTGCCGCCCGAGAACGCGACCGGCAACTTCACGAAGATCGTCCAGCGCGTGCCGGTGCGCATTCGCCTGGCCGCGAACGCCCGCGCGCAACGCATGCTGTTGCCCGGGCTGTCGGTGACGGTCGACGTCGATACGCGCTCGGCGCGCGACGAGCAGCATCATGGCTGATACGCCCGCCACGATCCCCATGCCGCCGCACGAAGGCCGCGCGAGCGTGACCGACTGGATCGCGGTCGCGGCCGGCGCGCTCGGCGCACTGATGGCGACGCTCGACATCTCGATCACGAATTCCGCGCTGCCGCAGATCCAGGGCGAAATCGGCGCGACCGGCACCGAAGGCACGTGGATCTCGACCGGCTACCTGATGTCGGAAATCGTGATGATCCCGCTTGCGGCCTGGCTCACACGCGTGTTCGGGCTACGCAATTTCCTGCTGACGAACTCCGCGCTGTTCATCGCGTTCTCGATGATGTGCGGCTGGTCGCATTCGCTGCCGATGATGATCGCCGGCCGGATCGGCCAGGGCTTCACCGGCGGCGCGCTGATCCCGACCGCGCAGACGATCATCCGCACGCGCCTGCCGCTGTCGCAGTTGCCGGTCGGGATGACGCTGTTCGGCCTGATCGTGCTGCTCGGGCCGCTGTTCGGCCCGGTGCTCGGCGGCTGGCTCGCGGAAAACGTGAACTGGAGCTGGTGCTTCTTCCTGAACCTGCCCGTGTGCCTGCTGCTGATGGCGCTGCTCGTGTTCGGCCTGCCGTCGGACCGCCCGCAATGGAGTGCGTTCTTCAACGCGGACTGGCTCGGCATCCTCGGCCTCGCGATCGGCCTGAGCTCGCTGACCGTCGTGCTCGAGGAGGGCCAGCGCGAACGCTGGTTCGAATCGCAGATGATCGTCACGCTGAGCGTCGTGTCGTTCGTCGGGATGGTCCTGATCGCGCTGTCGCAGCGCTTCGCCAAGCGGCCGATCATGCGGCTGTCGCTGATGCGCAACCCGCGCTACGCGAGCGTGATCGTGATCGTGTCCGCGGTCGGCGCCGGGCTGTACGGCGTGTCCTACCTGCTGCCGCAGTTCCTCGCGATCGTCGCCGGCTACAACGCGGAACAGGCCGGCGCGATCATGCTGCTGTCGGGGCTGCCGGCCTTTCTCGTGATGCCGATCCTGCCGCGCCTGCTCGGCAAGGTCGATTTCCGCATCCTCGTGATCACGGGGCTGCTGCTGTTCTGCCTGAGTTGCATGCTCGACATCAGCCTGACCGCGCAGAGCGTGGGTCACGATTTCGTGTGGTCGCAACTGATTCGCGGCCTCGCGCAGATGCTCGCGATGATGCCGCTCAACCAGGCGTCGATGGCGGCCGTCGCGCGCGAAGACTCGGGCGATGCGGCCGGGCTCTACAACATGGCGCGCAATCTCGGCGGCTCGATCGGGCTTGCGATCATCGGCACCGTGATCGACCGGCGCACGACCTTCCATACGGCCGCGCTGCGCGAATCGGTGACCGCGAACTCGCTGATCGGCCAGGATCGACTGTCGGCCTATGCGGCCAACTGGTTCGCGCACACCGGCGATCTCGCGTATTCGAACATGCGCGCGCTCGGCCAGCTCGCGCGGCAGATCCAGATCCAGGCCGTCGTCATGACCTACTCCGAAACCTTCTATCTGCTCGGCCTCGCGCTGCTCGCCTGCGTGCCGCTCGCGCTGCTGCTGAGAACGCCGCCGCGCGGCCCGCAACCGATGTCGTCCGGCCATTGACCCGTCATACGCGATGAAATCCTTCCCCCTGCCCCGCCGCCCCGCGCTCACGCTGTGCGCGGCCGCGTGCCTGCTCGCCGGCTGCACGGTCGGCCCCGACTATCGCGGCGCGCCCGCCGCGCCGGATGCGCCGACCTTCGTGCGTGCGCCGGCCACCGGCGTCGACACCGCCGCGCCGGCGCCGAGCGCCTGGTGGCACGCGTTGAACGATCGCCAGCTCGACGCGCTGATCGTTGCCGCGCTTGTATACAACCCCGATCTGCACGCCGCGCAGGCGCGCTTGCGCGCGGCACGCGCGCAGCTCTCGCAACAGCGCGCCGCGCAGACGCCGAAATCGTCGGCCACCGCCGCGGCCATCCGCATGCGCGAACCGGACATCGGCGCGCTCGGCTCGCTGCTGCCGTCGAACGGCTCGGGCCAGTCGGGCGGCACGTCGCCGTCGCTCGGCGGCTCGGGCCCGCTGCAACTCTATTCCGCGGGCTTCGACGCGACGTGGGAAATCGACCTGTTCGGCGGCACGCGCCGCGCGGTCGAAGCCGCTTCCGCGCAGGCCGAAGCGGTCGACGCCGATCTCGCCGACACGCAGGTGTCGATCGCGGCCGAAGTCGCGAATGCGTATGTCGACCTGCGCGACCAGCAGCAACGGCTCGCGTTGTCGCGACGCACCGCGCAATTGCAGCAGCAGATGCTCGAACTCACGCAGCAGCGCCGCGCGCGCGGCGTCGCGGCCGACGCGGACATCGAGCGGCTGACGACCCAGGTCGAAAACACGCGCGCGTCGTTGATCCCGCTCGATGCCCAGGTGACCGAATCGCTCGACCGGCTCGCGATCCTGACGGGCCGCGCGCCGGGCGCGCTCGACGCCGCGCTGTCGACCCCGGACGCGGCATTGCCGACGCTGCCCGGCAGCGTCGCGATCGGCGATCCGGCCACGCTGCTGAAACAGCGCCCCGACATCCGCGCGGCCGAACGCCGGCTTGCGTCGAGCAATGCGCAGATCGGCGAGCATGTCGCCGATTATTTCCCGAAGGTGACGTTGCTCGGCGATCTCGGCTTCAGCGCGACCGACCCCGGCCACCTGTTCCGCAAGCAGAATTTCACCTGGGTAGGCGCGCCATACCTGCAATGGAACATTCTCGATTTCGGACGCACGCGCGGCGCGGTGCGCGCAGCCGAAGCGTCGCGCGACGAAGCGGAAGCGAATTATCAGAAGGCCGTGCTCGGCGCGTTGCAGGACGCCAATACCGCACTGCAGCGTTACGGGCATCAGCGCGAGCATGTGGTCGCATTGACGAAGGTGCAGACGTCGGCCGTGCATTCGCGCACGCTGATGGACCAGCGCTATCGTGCGGGCGTCGCGTCGATGATCGACCTGCTCGATACGCAACGCGAAGCGCTGTCCGCGCAGCAGAACGTGATCGCCGGGCAAGCCGAACTGATCAAGGACTATGTGTCGGTACAGAAGAGCCTCGGGCTCGGATGGCAGGCAAGCGCCGGTTGACGGCGCGGCCGCAAATCATGCACGACCGATGCATCATGCTCGCCGAAACAATCCGGTAACAACTCATTGCGCGCGCAACAATACGCTTCGTTTCCTGCGCAACGAACGGGCTCGCGCCGCATCGCCCCGCGGCTATCGAAAACATATCGAATATCAATTAGCCAATCGTCTGACGATCTCTTCTAATTCAGTCGGCTTCCCCACCACCGATCGGATTCAAGGAGTTCCATCGTCATGTCCTCATCTTCCCCTCGCGTGCTGCGGCACGCAGTCGCCGCGATCTGCGTCGCGCTCTCCGCCTCTCCGTACGCCGCCGAACTCACGCGCGATACCGGCGCGCCGGTCGGCGACAACCAGAATTCGCAGACGGCCGGCCCCGCCGGCCCGGTGCTGCTGCAGGACTCCGCGCTCATCGAGAAACTGCAGCGCTTCGATCGCGAACGCATTCCGGAACGCGTCGTGCATGCGCGCGGCACCGGCGCCTTCGGCGAGTTCGTGCCGAGCGCCGACATCTCCGACCTGACGAAAGCGAAAGTCTTCACGCCGGGCACCCGCACGCCGGTGTTCGTGCGCTTCTCCACCGTGATGGGCTATCGCGGCTCGCCGGAGCAGGCGCGCGACCCGCGCGGCTTCGCGGTGAAGTTCTATACGCAGCAGGGCAACTGGGACATGGTCGGCATCAATTGGCCGGTGTTCTTCATTCGCGACGGCATCAAGTTTCCCGACTTCGTGCACGCGAACAAACCGAGCGCCGTGACCGGCGTGCAGGACCCGAACCTCGCGTTCGACTTCTTCGCGCACACGCCCGAAGCGACCCACATGCTGACGCGACTGTACACGGACGAAGGCATGCCCGATTCGTATCGCCACATGGACGGCTTCGCGGTGCATGCGTTCAAGTTCGTCAATGCGCAAGGCGACGTGCACTACGTGAAGTTCCACTGGAAGAGCCAGCAAGGCGTGCACGGCCTGCGCCCGCAAGAAATCGCCGCATCGATCGGCCGCGACTGGAACCTGATGACGAACGACCTGTACGGCGCACTGAAACAGGGCGATTTCCCGAAGTGGGACCTGTACGTGCAGGTGCTCACGCCGAAGGACCTGAACCGTTTCGACTTCGACGCGCTCGACGACACGAAGGTGTGGACCGGCGTACCTGAACGCAAGATCGGCACGATGACGCTCAACCGCGTGCCCGACAACTACTTCCAGTCGACCGAGGAATCGGCGTTCGCGCCGTCGCGGCTCGTGCCGGGGATCGAGCCGTCCGAAGACCGGATGCTGCAGGATCGCCTGTTCGCATACGCCGACACGCAGCTGTACCGGCTCGGCGCGAACTACATGGATCTGCCGATCAACCGCCCGGTCGTGCCGGTCGTCAACAACAACCAGGACGGCGCGATGAATGCCGGCAGCCGCAAGGGTGAGGTGAATTACGAGCCGTCGACGCTGAACGAACTCGCGCAGGATCCTCAGTACAAGTCGGTCCGCATGGCGCTCAGCGGCACGACGCAGCAGGAGGCGATCCGCAAGAAGCTGCCGTTCCGTCAGGCGGGCGAGTACTACCGCAGCCTGTCGCCGCAGGACAAGGACGACCTCGTCACCGCGCTGTCCGGCGACCTCGGCCAGGTGAAGAACGCGCAGAACCAGTACGCGATGCTGTCGTACTTCTACAAGGCCGACGCGGACTACGGCACGCGCCTCGCCCAGGCCGTTCACGCGAACGTCCAGCAAGTGCAGTCGCTCGCGGCGAAGCTGAACGACAACTGATCTCGCGACACCGGTCGCCGCCGACGTGTGCGCTCCCGCCGCGCACGTCGGCCCGATCCTTTCATCTGGACTTCCCCCATGCGATCCGAACGCTTCACCCACGCGATTCGCGCGGCCGCGGCGGCGCTCGCGCTGACCGCACTCGCCGGCTGCGCGCACCTGCCCGACCGGCCGGCGTACGGCAAGGCCGACCCTGCCGCGCTGCGCCGCTATGACGACGACTGGTTCGACGCCGCGCGCGTCGGCCGCGTCGATATCCTTCGCGCGTTGCACGACGCCGGCTATCCGGTCGACGCGACCGACAGCCACGGCTATACGGCCGTGATCCTCGCGTCGTACGACGGCCAGCCCGCGGCGCTCGAGTACCTGTTGTCGGCCGGCGCCGATGCGTGCGTCGGCGATCGTCACGGCAACACCGCGCTGATGGGCGCGCTGTTCAGGAACGAGCCCGACATCGCGCGGCGCCTGATCGACACGCGCTGCCCGATCGACCAGACGAACGGCGCCGGCGAAACCGCGCTGGGGTTCGCGACGCTGTTCAACCGCTTCGAGCTGATTCCGCTGCTCGTCGCGCATGGCGCGAATCCGAACCACGTCGACCGGCGCGGCCAGTCGCTGCTTCAGCTCGCGCTGACGCACGACAATACGTATGCCGCGGACGCACTGCGGGATGCCGGCGCAAAACAGTAGCGCGGCTACGCGTCAAATGGCGCGCCCCATTCGCTGACCCGATCCGCGTCGCCATCGCGCGATGCCGGCGCCGCGTCGCACCCGTCGTGCGCCAAGCGGCCCCGTCATGGCCAGCCAGCGCAGACGCGCCGCCTCGTCGGGCAGTTCGCCCAGCGACCCTGCCGGCTCGATCTTCAAACACCGGCGCGGGCCCACGCGCGCATCGAGCCGAAACACCGCGCGTGACACCGCGCCGCGCCCCTTGCTGCGGCTCCCCCTCCTTTCGCCGCCTCCATCGAATCTCCATCTTTCCGCATAAAAGCCGCCAACTAATCCAAGCAAACTCCGCTCCGTCAAAGCAGGCCGTGGGCTGCCTGCGCTTCCTGGAGTTGCTATGAACAATCAGAAACGATGCTGCCACGGCGCCGTATGCGCGCTGGTGGCGGCCATGCTGGCCGGTTGCGGGCCGTCCGGGCAGCAGGCCGCCGCACCGGCCACCCCGGTCGCGGCCATGACCGTGGCCGCCACGCGCGTCGACGTGGCCGAAGATCTGCCGGGCCGCGTCGCGGCCGTGCGGGTGGCCGAGATCCGGCCGCAGGTGAGCGGCATCGTGCAGCGCCGGCTGTTCGAACAAGGCACCGAAGTGCGCGCTGGCCAGTCGCTGTTCCAGATCAATCCGGCGCCGTTCAAGGCCGAGATGGACACGGCCGCCGCGTCGCTGCAGCGGGCGCAGGCCGCACTCGAACGCGCGAAGGTGCAGACCGCACGCTTCAAGCCGCTCGTCGAGGCCGATGCGATCAGCCGCCAGGTATACGACGACGCCGTGTCGCAGCGCGACCAGGCCGCGGCCGACGTCGCACAGGCTCGCGCGACGCTCGCGCGCCGCCAGCTGGACCTGAAGTTCGCGACCGTGGAAGCGCCGATCGCCGGCCGCATCGACCAGGCGCTCGTGACGGAAGGCGCGCTGGTATCGAGCAGCGACAGCCAGCCGATGGCGCGCATCCAGCAGATCGACCAGGTGTACGTGGACGTGCGCCAGCCGGCCGCGTCGCTCGAAGCGCTGCGCGGCGCGCTCGCGTCGCAACCGCAAGCGTCGGACAGCAACAGCCTGCCGGTCGACGTGCTGCGCGACGACGACACGCGCTACGACGTGAAGGGCCGCATGCTGTTCTCGGGCGTCAACGTCGATCCGGGCACCGGCGACGTGTTGCTGCGCGTGCTGGTCGACAACCCGAAGCGCCAGTTGCTGCCGGGCATGTACGTGCGGGCCCGGATTCCGCGCGCGCACTACGCGAACGCGGTGATGGTGCCGCAACAGGCCGTCGTGCGCGCCGGCGGCAAGCCGCAGGTGTGGGTGCTCGACGCAAAGGGCACCGCGCACCTGAAGGCCGTCGAAGTCGGCGAGCTCGCGAATCGCAGCTACCGCATCAAGTCGGGCCTGCAGGCCGGCCAGAAGATCGTCGTCGAAGGCATGGAACGCCTGACCGACGGCGCGCCGGCCGCCGCGACCGACTGGAAGTCGCCTGACGCGCCCGCCACCGCGTCCGCGCACTGAGTCACGAGGAGCCTCCAGCCATGGCTGAATTCTTTATCCGACGCCCGGTGTTTGCGTGGGTAATCGCGCTCTTCATCATCCTGACGGGGCTGATCGCGATCCCGCAACTGCCGGTCGCGCGCTATCCGTCGGTCGCGCCGCCGTCCGTCACGATCACCGCAACCTATCCCGGCGCCACGCCCCAGACGATGAACGACGGCGTGCTGAGCCTCATCGAGCGCGAACTGTCCGGCGTCAAGAACCTGCTGTACTTCGAATCGTCGGCCGACACGTCCGGCGGCGCGCAGATCACCGTCACGTTCAAGCCCGGCACCCATCCGGAGATGGCGCAGGTCGACGTGCAGAACAAGATCAAGTCGATCGAGCCGCGCCTGCCTGCCGCGGTGCGCCAGAACGGGCTGATCGTCGAATCCGCGTCGTCCGGCTTCCTGATGCTGATCGGCCTGCGCTCCGACAACGGCCGCTTCGACGAAGGCGCGCTCGCCGACTACATGGCGCGCAGCGTGTCCGAAGAGTTGCGGCGCATCGACGGCGTCGGGCGTGTGCTGCACTTCGGCTCCGAGCGCGCGATGCGCATCTGGGTCGATCCGCAGAAGCTGATCAACTTCGGCCTGTCGATGAACGACCTGACGACCGCGATCGGCCAGCAGAACGTGCAGATCGCGCCGGGCAGCCTCGGCGCGCTGCCCGCGCTGCCGGGCCAGCGCGTGACCGTTCCGCTGACCGCGCAGGGTCAGCTCACGACGCCGGAGGAATTCGCGAAGGTCGTGCTGCGCGCGAACGCGGACGGCTCGAGGGTCGTGCTCGGCGACGTCGCGCGCGTCGAGCTCGGCTCGCAGAACTACATGTTCGTGAGCCGCGAGAACAGCAAGCCGGCCACCCTCGCCGGCGTGCAGCTCGCGCCGGGCGCCAATGCGGTGAAGACCGCGGACGCGATCCGCACGCGCATGGCCGAACTGAGCAAGTCGATGCCGTCGGGCATGAGCTATTCGATCCCGCTCGACACGTCGCCGTTCGTGAAGATCTCGATCGAGAAGGTGCTGGCCACGCTGTTCGAGGCGATGGTGCTCGTGTTCCTCGTGATGTACCTGTTCCTGCAGAACGTGCGCTATACGTTGATCCCGGCCATCGTCGCGCCGGTCGCGATGCTCGGCACCTTTGCGGTGATGCTGCTGACCGGCTTCTCGATCAACGTGCTGACGATGTTCGGCATGGTGCTCGCGATCGGCATCATCGTCGACGATGCGATCGTCGTCGTCGAGAACGTCGAGCGTCTGATGGCCGAGGAAGGGTTGTCGCCGAAGGACGCGACGTCCAAGGCGATGAAGGAAATCACCGGCGCGATCATCGGCATCACGCTGGTGCTGACCGCGGTATTCCTGCCGATGGCGATGGCGAGCGGCTCGGTCGGCGTGATCTACAAGCAGTTCACGCTGTCGATGGCCGTGTCGATCCTGTTCTCCGCGCTGCTGGCGCTGACGCTCACGCCGGCCCTGTGCGCGACGATGCTCAAGCCGCTCGCACCGGGCCATCACGAGAAGCGCGGCTTCTTCGGCTGGTTCAACCGCCGCTTCGACCGCCTGACGACCTGGTACGAGACGCGCGTCGGCCGCCTGGTCGGCCGCACCGGCCGCGTGATGCTCGTGTTCGTCGCGATCGCGGGCGCGCTGGTGTTCGGTTTCCGCAGCCTGCCGTCCTCGTTCCTGCCGGACGAGGACCAGGGCTACTTCATCACCAGCTTTCTGCTGCCCGCGGACGCTACCGCCGAGCGCACGCATGACGTGGTCAACACGCTGGAGAAGCATCTTGCTTCGCGTCCGGCAATCCAGTCGAGCATTTCCGTGATCGGCTACGGCTTCTCGGGCCAGGGTCCGAACGCGGCGATCAACTGGTCCGTGATGAAGGACTGGAAGAACCGCGGCGGCGCGTCGACGCTCGAGGAAGGCATGCTCGCGCAGCAGGCGATGGCCGGCGTGACCGAAGGCACGGTGATGAGCCTGCTGCCGCCCGCGATCGACGAACTCGGCAACAGCTCGGGCTTCTCGATGCGCCTGGAAGACCGCGCGAACCAGGGCACGGCCGCGCTCAAGGCAGCGGAAGTCAAGCTGCTCGAACTCGCCGCGCAAAGCAAGGTCGTGACCGGCGTGTACCCGGACAGCTTGCCGGCCGGCACGAGCATTCGCCTCGAGATCGACCGCGCGAAGGCGCAGGCGCTCGGCGTGTCGTTCACGACGCTCAGCGACACGCTGTCGACCGCGATGGGCTCGACCTACGTGAACGACTTCCCGAACGCCGGCCGCATGCAGCAGGTGATCATCCAGGCCGACGCGCCGGCGCGCATGCAGATCGACAACGTGATGAAGCTGTACGTGCGCAACGCGGCTGGCGGCATGGTGCCGCTGTCCGAAGTGGTGCGCCCGGTGTGGGCCGACACGCCGCTGCAGATGGTGCGCTTCAAGGGCTATCCGTCCGCGCGGATCTCGGGCACCGCGGCCCCCGGCCAGTCGAGCGGCGCGGCGATGGCCGAGATGGAACGGCTCGCTGCGCAACTGCCGCCGGGCTTCGCGGTCGAGTGGACCGGCCAGTCGCTGCAGGAACGCCAGTCGGCGTCGCAGGCGACGATGCTGATGGCGCTGTCGATGATCGTCGTGTTCCTGGTACTCGCCGCGCTGTACGAAAGCTGGTCGATTCCGCTGTCGGTGATGCTGGTGGTGCCGCTCGGCCTGATCGGCGCGATCGGCGCGGTGCTGCTGCGCGGCTTGCCGAACGACGTGTTCTTCAAGGTCGGGATGATCACGGTGATCGGCCTGTCCGCGAAAAACGCGATCCTGATCGTCGAGTTCGCGAAACAGTTGCGCGAGGAAGGCAACGGGTTGATCGAGGCAGCCGTGCAGGCGTCGAAGCTGCGCCTGCGCCCGATCCTGATGACCTCGCTCGCGTTCGGCCTCGGCGTCGTGCCGCTGATGATCGCGACCGGCGCCAGCGCCGAGACCCAGCACGCGATCGGCACCGGCGTGTTCGGCGGCATGGTGACCGCGACGGTCCTGGCCATTTTCTTCGTCCCTGTTTTCTTTGTGTTCGTGACGAGCATCCAGGAGCGCATCGGCGCATGGCGGGCTTCCCGCAAGCAGCCGGCCGCCCCGACTCACGGACAGGAAGGTTGATGCCATGCGATCGCTTATTCTTCCCTTCGTCCTCGCGCTGTCGGCGTGCTCGCTGGCACCGACGCTGGTCAAACCCTCGATGCCGGTGCCGACGGCCTACACCGCCGCCGCTGCCGCCGACCGCGACGCGAACGCCGCCGACCTCGGCTGGCGCACGATGTTCGGCGACCGCCGCCTGCAGCGCCTGATCGAGCTCGCCCTCGACAACAACCGCGACCTGCGCGTGGCGGCGCTGAACGTCGAGGCCGCCGAAGCGCAGTACGGCATCCAGCGCGCCGCGCATCTGCCTGCGATCGGCGCCGGCGCGAACTTCACGCGCCAGCGTACGTCGGACGACACGCAATCGAATCCGCCGTTGTTCGGCACGACGCAGAACCAGTACGGCGTGAACGTCGGCATCAGCGCGTTCGAGATCGACCTGTTCGGCCGCGTGAAGTCGCAGTCGGATGCCGCGTTCGCGCGCTACCTCGCGACCGATCACGGCCGCCGCGCGGTGCAGATCTCGCTCGTCGGCGGCGTGGCGGACGCGTACTTCGCGGAACGCCTCGCGCACGAGCAACGCCAGTTGTCCGAGCGCACGCTCGCCGATTGGCGGCAGTCGCTCGATCTCGCGCGCCGCCTGAAGGAAGCGCATCAGGCGAGCGGCGTCGACATCGCGCAGGCCGAAGGCCAGGTCGCGAGCGCGACGGCCGATCTCGAAGCACGCACGCGCGCCGTCGAGCAGGCGCGCAACGCGCTGCGCCTGCTGGTTGGCGCCGAGCTTCCGAAGGATCTGCCCGAGCCGCTGCCGCTGCAGCAGCAACCGGTGATGACGCAACTGCCGGCCGGCCTGCCGTCCGAACTGCTGTTCCGTCGCCCGGATATCCAGCAGGCCGAACAAAATCTCGTCGCCGCGAATGCGGACATCGGCGCCGCGCGCGCCGCGTTCTTTCCGCGCCTGTCGCTGACGTCGTCGATCGGCTTCCTCAGCCCCGCGATGGGCAGCCTGTTCGACGGCGGCCAGCGCGTGTGGAGCTTCGCGCCGCAGGTCACGGTGCCGATCTTCCAGGGCGGGCGGCTGCGCGCCGAGCTGCGTCTCGCGGAAGTGCGCAAGTCCAGCGCGGTCGCCGAATACGAACGCGCGATCCAAGCCGCGTTCCGCGAAGTGGCCGACGGCATCGCCGGACGCGAAACCTTCGGCCGCCAGATCGACGCGCAGACGCGCGTGGTCGGCTCGGCCGAACGCCGCACCGGCCTGTCGAACCTGCGCTATCGCGCGGGGGTCGAGGGGCGGCTGGAGTTGCTCGATTCGCAGCGGCAGCTCTATGCGGCACGGCAGGCGTTGCTCGACCTGCGCCGCAGCGAGCTCGGCAACGCCGTTGCGCTGTACAAGGCGCTCGGCGGCGGCCTGACGGACCAGGACGTCGCACCGTCGACGCGCGTGGCGCAGAACTGAACGAACGGCGCCGTTTCGTCCTCCGCGGCAGCGTGGCGGAACGGCGCGCCCCGCGCCCGGCAACGGGCCGCCCCGATGGTTCGACATCGCACGGCACACTCCATGACGAATTCCCTGATACTGATTGCAGAAGACGAGCCCGACATCTCGGACATCCTCGATGCGTACCTGAAGCGCGACGGCTTTCGCACCTACCGCGTCGTCGACGGCCGAGCGGTGCTCGACATGCAGCCGCACCTGAAGCCCGACCTGATCCTGCTCGACGTGAAGATGCCGCATAAAAACGGCTGGGACGTGCTCGCCGAGCTGCGACGGCGCGACAACACGCCTGTCGTCGTCGTCACCGCGTTCGACCGCGAGCTCGACCGGCTGCAGGCGCTGCACGCCGGCGCGGACGACTACATCGTCAAGCCGTTCAACCCGGCCGAGGTCGTCGCGCGGCTGCGCGCGATCCTGCGCCGGTCCACCGCGCCGCCGAGCTTGCGCGTGCTGCGCGTCGGCGACCTGGAGATCGACACCGACAGCTATCTGGCCCGCGTCCGCACGGCGGGCGCCGAGGTGCCGATCACGCTGACGCTGACGGAGTTCCGGCTGCTCGCGCACATGGCGAGATCGCCGAGCCGCGTGTTTACGCGCGGCGAGTTGCTCGATGCATGCATGGCCGACGTGAGCGCGCTGGAGCGCACGGTCGACAGCCACATCTGCAGGCTGCGCAAGAAACTCGAACAGGCCGGCGCACCGGGCATGCCGGAAGTGATGCGCGGCGTCGGCTACCGGCTGCGAGGCGTGCGGTGACGCTGTCGGCACGGCCCGGCCGGCAAACTCGGGCGGACGATCGGCCTCGTCGCGATCGTCGCCGTGCTGCTCGCCTGCATCGCCGCGTTCTTCATCTACGCACTGCATGCGCCGGCCGCGTTGCCGCATGACGCGACCGGCGCGATGTTCCGCAGTGCGTCCACTTACCTGGTGCTCGCGACGGCGCTGTTCGTCTGCCAGCTGGCCGCCGCGTTCGAACTCGTCACGTTGATCCGCCGCATGCTCGCGATGCTCGACGCGATGGCGGATACCGCCGGCCGGATCGTCGCCGCCAGCAGTCGCGTCACGCACACCCAGCTCGCTGAACTCGAAACCGGGCTCGACGCCATCAAGGTGTTCGCCACCGATGCGGACGTTGCCTCTCACGACTGCTTCAGCATGTCGACGCACTGTTCCGGTTCGTCGAAGATCTTCAGGCAGCCGAACGACAGGCGCCGGCGATTCGAACATTTCCTCGATAACGAACGGCCGTTTCAACACGCATCGGAAAGGATCGGCGAGTCGCTTTCGGCATTACCTGCTTTACCGGTTTCGAACATTACAAAATGCCGCCGATCTTTCAAAATCATTGCATCTTATTCGATTTAATTTTGTTTCATATAATCAGAAAAAGTTTGACACCGCGCTTTCGTTCTTGATACCGTCCGATGCAAGCAATCCGACGGATTGCCCGCCACGCAATCGATTCCGCTCTACGTTTTTCGCTTCCGCTGCACCGAAGTACGCGTCGCCGAATGATTCGTTCGTCCGCCGGCGCGTGCAGTATCCCGATGCATTTCACTGGACGGCTGCCATCCGGCAGCGGGCCGAAGGACCGAATCAAATGAGCAGGACAACGAAGCTGTTGCTCTAGCAATCCCGCCCGCGCCGACTCCGGCGCGACTGCCCCGCCCTGCGGCGCAGCCTTCCCGTTACCGCGTTTTCCGTATTTCGCCCCCGGAGAAAAACCGCTTTCCGGATCGGGCGAAGGGCCCTGTCGCGTCCGTGCCATCCGCCCGCATGCGACAGAAAACGGCGGTGCATGACCCGCACCGCTGTCGACCGTTGTTGTTCGTGCCGTTCGTTGTTCAACCGGAGGGGTAATTCAAATGAATCAGGTTGCAAACAAGAAACAAAAGCACATTCGCGCCGTCAATCTCGCACTCGCCGCCGCGGCCGCCGCCGTTTCGTTCGGCATGGCTGCCGCCCATGCCGCGCCTGCGGCCGGCTGGACGGAAACGCGCACCAAAGGGTTCCTGCCGCTCGTGCAGCAGAACGAAGCCGGCACGGCCGGCGCGCCCGCCGCAAGCACGGCAGCCGCTGCCGCGTCGGCCGTCGACATGGCGCCCGGCGAATCGGTGGACATCGTGCTCGGGCTGAACCTGCGCAACGAAGCCCAGCTCGACCAGTACCTGCGCGACCTGCACACGCCCGGCTCGCCGCACTACCGGCAGTTCCTCACGCCTGCGCAATTCGCCGCGCAATACGCACCGACCGACCAGCAGGTCGCGTCCGTCGTCGCCCACCTGCGCAAGGCCGGCTTCGTGAATATCGTGGTCGCGCCGAACCGGCTGCTGGTCTCCGCGTCCGGCACCGCGGGGACCGTCCAGTCCGCATTCCGCACGACCCTCAAGCGCTTCACGCGCAACGGCCGCAGCGTCTATGCGAACACCGACGCCGCGCAAGTGCCGAACGCGATCGGCAACGTCGTCGGCGCGGTGCTCGGCCTGCAGAACGTCGAACTGATGCATACGGGCGCGGGCAGCAAGCCGCAAGGCGATACCAGCAACCTGACGATCCCGGCCGGCGCGTCGGCGGTGCCGCACAACCCGACCGAGTTCTCGTCGATCTACGGCGGCGACGGCACGCCGACGGCCTCGCAAACCACGGTCGGCATCATCTCCGAAGGCGACCTGTCGCAGACGGTGAGCGACCTCAATACGTTCGCCGCGAACAACGGCCTCGGCACGATCAACAGCAGCATCGTGAAGACGGGCCCGGCCGGCAGTTCGTACACCGACACCGACGGCACCGTCGAGTGGAACCTCGACAGCCAGTCGATCGTCGGCACGGCTGGCGGCAGCGTGAAGCAGGTCGTGTTCTACGTCGCGCCGTCGATGACGCTCACCGCGATCACGGCCGCGTACAACAAGGCCGTGACCGACAACGTCGCGAAAGTGATCAACGTATCGCTCGGCGTATGCGAGTCGTCCGCGTACAGCACCGGCTCGCAGGCAACCGACGACACCATCTTCAAGCAGGCGGTCGCGCAAGGGCAGACCTTCTCGGTTTCCGCCGGCGATCACGGCGCGTACGAATGCGCGAGCGGCAAGCCGTCGCGCTCGACCTACACGGTGAGCGAGCCGGCCACGTCGCCGTACGTGATCGCCGTCGGCGGCACGACGCTGTTCACGAATACGTCGACCAATGCGTACAACAGCGAAATCGTCTGGAACGATCCGAGCTGGCAGTCGGGCACCGTGTGGTCGACGGGCGGCGGGTACAGCAAGTACGAAGCCGCGCCGACGTGGCAATCGTCGACTCTCACCGGATCGACCAAGCGCGCGCTGCCGGACATCGGCTTCGACGCCGATCTCCGCACGGGTGCGATTCTCGTCGTGAACGGCCAGACGTCCGACACGCTGTGGGGTTCGGGCTACCTGAACAACGAAGGCGGCACGAGCCTCGCCGCACCGATCTTCACCGGCATCTGGGCGCGGCTGCAGTCGGCCAACAACAATGCGCTCGGGTTCCCCGCGTCGAGCATCTACAAGTACTTCCCGACCAACGCGGCGCTGCTGCACGACGTCACGTCCGGCAACAACGGCAGCGGCACCTACGGCTACAAGGCGAAGGCCGGCTGGGATGCGACGACGGGCTTCGGCAGCGTGAACATCTCGAAGTTGAACGCGTTCATCCAGAGCACGTCGGATTTCGCGCGCTGATAGGCCACTGACCGAACCGGGTGCGGGAGCGCGACGTATCGCACGCAACCGCGTCCAACAGCCCGCGAAGGCTGCGAAGCCGTCGCGGGTTTTCTGCATGCCGCGTGATCTCGCCTCCGCCGATGCGGCCCCGCCGCGCCGCACCGCACCGCTCAATCGGCCCAGTTCCGGACATAGTCCGGCATCGGCGCGTTGCCACCTGCATGAACCGGCGCGCCGCGTGTCGTCTTCAGCGGCAGGATCCCGGCCCACACCGCCAGCCCGAGATCCTCTTCCTTGTCGGACGGCAGCGAATCGCTGATTTTCACGGCCGCTTCCGCCATCGAAATCCGCAGGACGCTGGTCGCATTGATTTCCTTCGAATTGCCCGGTCGCGCTTCATGCTTGCGGCCCGGCGCGATCTTGTCCATCAACGCATCCAGCGCGGCGAGTTTTTCCACGCTGCCTTCGATCACGTCGAATTGCCCGTAGATCACCGCGGATCGATAATTCATCGAATGGTTGAAGGCGGACCTGGCCAGCACGAGACCGTCCAGCAGCGTCATCGCGACGCTAGCTTGCACGCCGGCCGACAGCGCCTTGATCATCCGGCTGCCGTTGGACCCGTGGATATAGAGCGCGTCGCCCCTCCTCCAGTGCGCGGTCGGGATGCAGTGCGTGTTCTGTCCGTCGCCGAATGCGACGTGACAGACGTACGCGTCGTCCACGACGCGGTAGAGCATCGTGCGATCGTGACACGCCAGTTCAGGCAGGCGGCGAATGGTCGTGCGCGGCGTGGAAGAGAGAGTGGTCTGGTCGCTCATATATATCTGTACTACGAAGTGAATTGCATCGGCATCGTGCCGTATCCGTATCTCAGCGCGTGGTTGCCCCGCCGATCGACAATCGCGCGCCGAATCGAGCAAAATACGCGCACATCGCAAGTCGCGCCGATCGCTCGCCATGTGCGCGAACCTGCCTGCGCCGCGAAAGCATGAACGATACGATGCGCGCCGCGTCTTCGAAAGAACCAGCACAAGGAAAATTTCTGGAACCAGCCCATGGATCTCGCGCTGCTCATCTCATCGCTTGCCAGACAGGACGGCGCGACAACGCATAGTCAGCAGGAAGCGCTCTACCGGAGCCTGCGCGACATGCTGCTGGACGGGCAGCTTCCGCCCGGCACGCGGCTCGCGTCGACGCGCGTGCTCGCGGCGGAGCTGGGCATCGCGCGCAATTCCGCGGTCTATGCGTACGAGCGCCTTGCCGAGGAAGGCTTCGTGGCGGCCACGCGCAACGGCACGATCACGCTATGGGACGGATGCCGCCGCCCGGGCGCCGGAAAGGAAGACGGCTCCGCACCGGTTCACCTGTCGGCGCGCGTGCACGGGCTGGAGAACGCCGATCCCGAGCCCGAACGCATGCTGCCGTTCGTTCCCGGTCTCCCGTCTCTCGACGAATTCCCGGTTGCCCAGTGGCGCCGCTGCATCGAGCGCGCATGGAAGACCATCACGCCCGCCCGGCTGGCGTACGGTCCGGTCGAAGGACTGCCCGAATTGCGGCGCGCGGTGGCCGCGTACATTCGCGTGTCGCGCGGCGTGCGCTGCGACATGGAGCAGGTATTCATCACCGACGGCACGCAGGGCAGCCTCGAACTGTGCGCGCGGATGCTGGCGAATCCCGGCGAATACGGCTGGCTCGAGAACCCTTGCTACAACGGCGCGAGGACCGCGTTCCGCTCGACCGGCCTGAATCCCGTGCCGATCGAGGTCGATCGCGAGGGGATGGCGCCGACCGACGCGCAGTGGCGCACCCACCCGCCCCGGCTGATCTATACGACCCCGTCGCACCAGTACCCGCTCGGCGCGCTGATGAGCCCACGGCGGCGCGCGGCGCTCATCGAACATGCCCGTGCATGCGGCGCGTGGATCCTCGAGGACGACTACGACAGCGAGTTCCGTCACGGCGGCCAGCCGCTGCCCGCGATCCAGGGTCTGCAAGCGGACGCGCCGGTATGCTATCTCGGCACGTTCAGCAAGACGATGTTCCCGGCCCTTCGGCTCGGTTTCATGGTGGTACCGCCGGTGCTGGTCGAACGCTTCACGCGCACGCTGCGCGAACTCGTCCATCGCGGTCATTCGGCCGACCAGCTGGCAATGGCGGAATTCATCGATACCGGCCTGTTTGCGCGGCACCTGCGCAGAATGCGGGCGCTTTATGCGGACCGGCGCAGGAGCCTCGAAGCGGCGCTCGCCCGCCATCTCGGCACGTCGCTGAGCGTGCGGGAAAGTCCGGGCGGCATGCATCTTTCCGCGGATCTCGCGGCGCCGCTGCACGATACCGACGTCGCGCGCACTGCCGCCGCCCATGGCTTGCTGCTGCAACCGCTGAGCAGCTACTGCATCGGCGACGGCCGCCGCGGCAACGGCCGCCGCTACAACGGTTTCGTGCTCGGCTATTCCGGGCTGAGCGACGCGACGATCGAGACAGCAGCGATGCAGTTCGCGGCCGTCATCGACGAGCACCGCCGCGCACGGCGCTGAGCGTCGCTCACAGTTGCGATTCGATCGGAAACAGCCCGAGGAACCACACTTCCATCCGCCGCCCGGCGGACACTTCCGGCTCGTGATCGATCTCGGTGACCTTTCCGTCCGCGTCGGTCTGAACCCACTTGAGTCGCCCTTTGCCGGCCGCGTCGGTTCTCGCTTCCACGCGCCATGCGATCTGGTCGAGCCGCGCTTCCAGATCGTTGGCCACCTGGGAGGCGATCGCCGGACTCTCGCAGTAAAGGCCGATCTCCGTATTGAGGTTCAGCGAACGTGGATCGAGATTCATCGACCCGATGAAAATGCTCGTGTGATCGAACACGTAGGTCTTCGCATGCAGCGATGCACGCGACGAGCCGATGATGACCTGCTTCGAAATGCTCTTGTCGCCCGACGGCCGGCGCTCGTAAAGCCGCACGCCCGCATTCACCAGCTCGCTTCGATAGCGGCGGTAGCCGGCATGCACGGCCGCCACGTCGGTCGACGCGAGCGAATTGGTCAGCACCGTCACGCGCACGCCACGCGCCACGAGCGCGCGCAGCCGCTCGACGGCATCCTTGCCCGGCACGAAATACGGCGACACGATCAGCAGGTCGTGCTGCGGCTGCAACGCGAGCGCACGCAACTGCGGCATCAGGTGCCCGTCGCGGTCCTTCGGCGGGTGCGCGATCTTCGACGGATCGTCGTACAGCACCGTCGCATGCCCCCACGACAATTCGGTGCCCTGCCCGTGGACGATCCGGTCGAGCCGCTGCCGGGCCTCGAGCACGTACGGATTGTCTTCCATCGCCCTCAGGTAGTCGCGCAACCGTTCGCGCTCGCGGTCGAGCCCGCCCGGCGCCGCATCGTGTCCGACCAGCGTATCGACCGGATACGCATACGGCGAATTCCAGAACGTATCGAATTCGGTCGAGATGTCCTTCACGACCGGGCCGTGAACGACGACGTCGAGATCGCCGAATTCCAGCATCGACGATGCGCCGAAGTATTCGTCGCCGATATTGCGGCCGCCGACGATCGCCGCCTGGTTGTCCGCGATCATCGCCTTGTTGTGCATGCGCCGGTTGACGCGCGAGAACTCGAACACGGTGCCGATCTTCTTGAACCGGCGCGTGGCCACTGGATTGAACAGCCGGATCTCGATGTTCGGATGCGCGCTGATCTCGAGCAGCTTGCGGTCGTCCGCGTTGGTGCCGAGATCGTCGAGCAGCGCGCGCACGCGCACGCCGCGATCGGCCGCGCGCATGATCGCGTCGGCGAGTTCGTGCCCGGTCAGGTCGTCGTGCCAGATGTAGTATTGAAGGTCCAGCGAGCGGTCGGCGCGGTCGGCGAGCAGCACGCGCGCGTCCAGCGCGTCGACCGGATCGGTCAGCAAATGAAACGCGTCCTGCCCGGGATGGGCGGCTGCCTGCTGGCGAAATGCCGCGCCGAGGCGCGTATTGCCGGTATCGGTAAATGCATGCGTCGGCGCGCGCTCGGCCTGCGGCGGCAGGCTCGCGCACGCGACAAGCATCAGCAACGACAGAATCGCACCCCACGAACGCAGCATGATCATGTTGGCCGCCCCCACTGTCGGGCGAAGTCGGATTGTGTTTGTTCTGGCTGGCTGCCGGACGGAGCGCGGCGCTGGTCCTCGGTGTGCGCGCGACAAAGCAGCGTGCGACCGGATCGCGCCACAGCATACTTCGATTGATATCGGGGCCGCACGCTTTCCGTGTTTCCGCGGTGGCGAAGATGCGACAGCCGGTGCCGACGCGAACGCGAACGCGTTCAATACGGTCGACCGCGCCCAAAGAAAAACCCGCGACGCCTTGCGGCATCGCGGGTTTCGCGGCTTCCCCGGATAACCCTGGAAGCGAATCTGGTGGGCCCCCCGGGAGTCGAACCCGGCACCAACGAATTATGAGTTCGCTGCTCTAACCAAGCATGAGCTAGGGGCCCAGACGAGAAGCAAAGCGTGCTACACGCTCTCCCGGCAACGAGGCCGGGCCGGCATTGTAACAACAAAGACGACAGAGGGAACGAACGCCACCGGCATCATGCGGATACCGGCGGCGTTCGTAGAAGAGACGCTGGAAATCAGTTCCCTTCGAGGAACGACTTCAGCTTGTCGGAACGGCTCGGGTGACGCAGTTTGCGCAGCGCCTTGGCCTCGATCTGACGGATCCGCTCGCGCGTGACGTCGAACTGCTTGCCGACTTCCTCGAGCGTGTGATCGGTGCTCATCT
The DNA here is from genome assembly GCF_002223255.1 of Burkholderia sp. AU17457. Taxonomy (NCBI): domain Bacteria; kingdom Pseudomonadati; phylum Pseudomonadota; class Betaproteobacteria; order Burkholderiales; family Burkholderiaceae; genus Burkholderia; species Burkholderia sp. AU17457. The sequence goes on along the minus strand of NZ_NKFB01000005.1, from coordinate 522,776 downwards.
CGATACCGAAACGCATCCGCAGCACCTTCGCCTCGCGCGGCGTCAGCGAATCGAGCACGTCCTTCACGACGTCGCGCATGCTGGCATGCAGCGCGGCATCCGCCGGCGCGACCGTGTTGGTGTCCTCGATGAAGTCGCCGAGATGGGAATCGTCGTCGTCGCCGATCGGCGTTTCCATCGAGATCGGCTCCTTCGCGATCTTCATGATCTTGCGGATCTTGTCTTCCGGCATCTCCATCTTCTCGGCGAGCGTTGCCGGATCCGGCTCGAGACCGGTTTCCTGCAGGATCTGCCGCGAGATGCGGTTCATCTTGTTGATCGTTTCGATCATGTGAACCGGAATACGGATCGTGCGCGCCTGGTCCGCGATCGAGCGCGTGATGGCCTGACGGATCCACCACGTCGCATAGGTCGAGAACTTGTAGCCACGACGGTATTCGAACTTGTCCACCGCCTTCATCAGGCCGATGTTGCCTTCCTGGATCAGGTCGAGGAACTGCAGGCCGCGGTTCGTGTACTTCTTCGCGATCGAGATCACGAGACGCAGGTTCGCCTCGGTCATTTCGCGCTTCGCCTGACGCGCCTTCAGTTCGCCGGCCGCCATCTGGCGGTTGGTTTCCTTCAGGTCCTTCAGCGGCAGCACGACGCGCGCCTGCAGGTCGAGCAGGCGCTGCTGCTGTTCGCGGATCGCCGGGACGTTACGCGACAGCACCGCGCTGTACGGATGGCCTTCCGCGGTAATCTTCTCCGCCCAGTCGAGATCCGTCTCGTTGCCCGGGAAGCGCGCGATGAATTCCGAACGCGGCATGCCGCACTTGTCGACGACGATGTGCAGGATCTGACGCTCGACCTGACGCACTTCGTCCACCTGCGCACGCAGCGTGTCGCACAGGCGTTCGACGGTACGCGCGGTGAAGCGGATCGTCATCAGCTCGCTCTGGATCGTTTCCTGCGCCTTCAGGTAGGCCTTCGACTTGTAGCCTTCCTTCTCGAACGCACGGCGCATCTTGTCGAACCACTCGCTGATCTGCGAGAACTTTTCGAGCGACGCGCGCTTGAGGGCTTCGAGTTGGGCGGCATTCGCCGATGCCTGCGCGGCACCGTCGTCCTCCTCCTCTTCCTCCTCTTCCTCTTCCTCTTCGGCTTCCTCGTCCTCGTTCTCGATGGCTTCCGCTTCCTTCGCGGAGAAGCCGTCCGTATCGGCCGCGTCCGCGGCGTTCGGATCGAGCAGGCCGTCGACGAGCTCGTCGACGCGGATCTCTTCGTTCGCGACGCGTTCGGCCATCGCGAGGATGTCGGCAATCGTCGTCGGGCACGCGGAGATGGCCATCACCATGTGGCGCAGGCCGTCCTCGATCCGCTTCGCGATCTCGATTTCGCCTTCGCGCGTGAGCAGCTCGACCGTGCCCATTTCGCGCATGTACATCCGGACCGGATCGGTCGTGCGGCCGAATTCCGAATCGACGGTGGACAGCGCGACTTCCGCTTCCTCTTCGACTTCATCGTCCGACGACGCGGCGGGCGCGTTGTCGTTCAGGAGCAGCGTTTCCGCGTCCGGCGCCTGCTCGTAAACCGCCACGCCCATGTCGTTGAACGTGCCGATGATGCCCTCGAGGGCCTCGGTCTCGGTGAAGTTGTCCGGCAGGTGGTCGTTGATTTCGGCGTACGTGAGGAAGCCGCGCTCCTTGCCGAGCTTGATCAGCGCGCGCAGTTTCACGCGGCGCTCTTCGAGCTCCTCGGCCGTGCCCGGCGTGCTCGTCGCGAACGCTTCCTTCAGCAGCGCCTTTTCCTTGGCGCGACGATCGCGCACCTTGGACTTGCCCGGTGCAGCCGCCGCTGCGGGCTGCTCGTCGCTCTGATTTGCGTCGTCTTCGACGGATACTTCGTTCAGCTTTTTGGTCATGGAGTTCGCCGTACCGGCTATATCGACTCGCGGCTGCTGGACGACAGCCGGTTGAACCGTGGGTGCATGAGTAGTACGTACTGCCGTTTCGTCCGCGTCGGCAGTCGTGTCCCTTGCGCTTTTCGCACTTGCCCGCTTCGCCGCCGGCTTGGCCGGCCCGGAGTCGGGTCTGGCGGCAGCCCGTGTTCTGGCTGCCGGCGCCGGCGCAGCCTGAGCAGTGCCGGCCGCGGTTTTCTTTCCTGCAGGGGCTGACGTGGCTGAAGACGTTGTCCTGGCGGAAGAAGCAGACTTGGCCGCTGTGACCTTCTTGGTCGGCTCCGTCGAGCCCTTGCCTGTTGCTTTCTTTCCGCCTGTCGTCTTTGCCATCGCGATTCTCGCCTCTGCTTGGAAAACAAACCGCTGGAAACCTTATATTATAGCACGCTGGGGAGCCCTCTCTAAGCGCCCCAGCCGCCTACAGCCCGAGCCGACGCTTCATGTCGGTTCGCTGCTGGTTCAATTCCGTCAATTCAGCCAATTCCTCGGGGGTGAACGTGGATTGCCGCGCCAGCCTGTCCAGCCGGTCGCAGCAGGCGTCATAGCGCATCTTGAGCACCGCTGCCTGCAGCTCCTCCCCCGCAATCCGCTCCTGCTCACGCTGCCGCTCGGGCACCGTCTCGTCTTCCGGATTCTGTAACAGCAAATCGCGGACGTTTTCATCATAGTCCAGAATTTCGCGGAAGATTTCCTCGTAAGTCGCCCCGTTCGAGGACGTCCTCAGGACATCCGACAACAGCCGGAACTCCGCGCCGTCGCCCAGCGCACGCGCATGATCGACGACTTCCGCGAACAGCTCGCCGATGCGCGGCAGCGCGCGCAGGGTCGCAATCTGTTCGTCGTCGAGTTGCGATGCGACGCGCGGATGCATCACCAGCGTGCGCAATGCGCGCTTTTCGCTGTCCGTCACGCGGCGCCGCTCGCTGCGCGCGGGCGCCTGCCGCGGCGGCGCCGCGATGCGCGTATCGACGTCGGAAAGCGCCGCGACCTCTTCGAACGGGATATCGAGACGATCGGCGAACATGTGCATGATCTGCGCGCGCAACGCGTTCGCGGGTAGCGCCTGCAACAGCGGCTTCGCATCGAACAGCGCTTTCGCGCGGCCTTCCGGCTGATCGAGCGCCTTGCCGGCAATTGCTTCGTTCAACAGAAATTGCGACAGCGGCATCGCGCGTTCGACCTGCTCGGAGAACGCGTCCGCGCCGAACTCGCGCACGTAGCTGTCCGGATCGTGCTCGGTCGGCAGAAAAAGGAACCGGATCGTACGGTTGTCGCCCGCATGCGGCAGGCAGGCCTCGAGCGCGCGCCGGGCCGCGCGCCGCCCGGCCGAATCGCCGTCGAAACTGAAAATCACGGTGTCGGTCTGACGCAGCAGCTTCTGTACGTGAATCGGCGTGCACGCGGTGCCGAGCGTCGCGACCGCGTTCGGAAAGCCGAGCTGCGCGAGCGCGACGACGTCCATGTAGCCTTCGACGACCAGCACGTACTTGCGCTCGCGAATCGCGAGGCGCGCCTCGAACAGGCCGTACAGCTCGCTGCCCTTGTTGAACAACGGCGTTTCCGGCGAGTTCAGGTACTTCGGCTCGCCGCTGCCGAGCACGCGGCCGCCGAAACCGATCACCTGTCCCTTCACGTTGCGGATCGGGAACATGATCCGCTCCCGGAACCGGTCGTAGCGGCGCGCGACGCCCTGCGCGTCGGTTTTCTCGCTGACGATCACGAGCCCCGCCTCGACGAGCGACTCGTCGCGATAGTCGGGAAACGCGGCTTCGAGGTTCTGCCAGCCGTCCGGCGCATAGCCGAGACCGAAGCGCGCGGCGATCTCGCCGGTCAGGCCCCGGTTCTTCAGGTACTGGATCGCGACGGTCGCGCCGCGCAACTGCTTGCGGTAGTAGTCGCACGCCGCCGTCATCGCATCGGACAGCGCCGTCGCCACCGATTTCGACACGGGCGCCGGATAGTCGCCGCCACCGCCTCCGCCCCCACCGCCGCGCATCGACGGCTCGTGCGGCACGGTCAGCCCGACGGATTGCGCGAGTTCCTGCACGGCTTCCGGGAACGTGAGCCCCGCGTGCTCCATCAGAAAGCCGATCGCCGTGCCGTGCGCGCCGCAACCGAAGCAGTGATAGAACTGCTTGGTCGGGCTGACGGTAAACGACGGGCTCTTCTCGTTGTGGAACGGGCACAGCCCCATGAAGTTGGCGCCGCCCTTCTTGAGCTGCACGTACCGGCCCACCACGTCGACGATATCGACGCGGTTCAGCAAATCCTGCAGGAACGAATGCGGAATCACCGTGGGATCGAGCGAAAAAAGACAATACGACGCCCGGCGCACGCATCGCTGGGCGCGCCGGGAACGGGTTTTACTTCGTGAGCGCGGCCTTGACCTGTGCGGAAACGGCCGTCATGTCGGCACGGCCGGCGAGCTTGCCCTTCAGCACGCCCATCACCTTGCCCATGTCCTGCGGGCCGGCTGCGCCGGTTTGCGCGACCGCCGCCTGGACCTCGGCCGCCACTTCGGCGTCCGACAGTTGCGCGGGCATGTAACCGCCCAGCACGGCCAGCTCGGCCTGCTCCTTCGCGACGAGATCGTCACGGCCGGCCGCCTGGAACTGGCTGATCGAATCCTTGCGCTGCTTGATCATCTTGTCGATCACGGCCGTGATGCCCGCGTCGTCGAGCGTGACCCGGTCATCGACTTCGCGCTGCTTGATCGCGGCCATCAGCAGGCGAATCGTTGCCAGGCGCTCGCTTTCCTTCGCGCGCATCGCGGCCTTCATGTCTTCGCTGATCTGCTCTTTCAAACTCATCTTTCACCCGGGATGGAAACGTGAATCCGACGCCCGCGAACGGGCGTCAACACAAAAACCCGCTTGGGACATTGTCTCAAGCGGGTTGCTCGAATCCGGCATCGGCGACTCGCCGCCTGATCGGCTGCGCGACCGCACCCGATCGCACGGAGTCGCCGGTGCGCCGCTCAGCGAACCGCGCGGCGCCCAATCGTTCAGTACAGCTTCTTCGGCAGCGTCTGGCTGCGAATACGCTTGTAATGACGCTTCACCGCAGCGGCCTTCTTGCGCTTGCGTTCTGCGGTCGGCTTCTCGTAAAACTCGCGCGCACGAAGCTCGGTCAACAGACCGTTCTTCTCGATCGTGCGCTTGAAGCGACGCATTGCAACTTCGAACGGCTCGTTCTCTTTAACGCGAATGATCGTCATGATCCGACACGAATAAAGGTTTGCAGGGAAAGACTACCGAGTATAGCAGAGCGATTGCTCGAAGGCACGGACCCCAGCCCGCCGGAACGGCGCCGGCCGGCGCGTCAGGCGCCGCGCGCGTACTCGGCCGCGGCCTGCCCGGCCGCCGTGCCGGACGCCCACGCCCACTGGAAGTTGTAGCCGCCGAGCCAGCCCGTCACGTCCACCGCCTCGCCGACGAAGAACAGCCCGGGCACGCGCGCGCTCATCATCGTCGCCGACGACAGCTCCCGCGTATCGACCCCGCCCTTCGTCACTTCGGCCTTCTTGTAGCCTTCGGTGCCGTTCGGCGTCAGCGTCCAGCCGGACAGCGCGTCGCCGATCTGCCGCAGCGTCTTGTCGGGCAGGTCCGCGAGCCGCGCGTCGGCCGCGACGCGATGCGTGTCGAGCCACGCATGCGCGAGGCGCGACGGCACCCAGTCGGCGAGCAGCGAACCGATCTGGCGCTTCGACGTGCGTTTCGCGTCGAGCAGATCGGCCACGGTGTCGCGCTGCGGCAGCAGGTCGACGTGGATCGGGTCGCCGGGCTGCCAGTAGCTGGAAATCTGCAGGATGCCCGGCCCGGACAGCCCGCGATGGGTCAACAGCAGGTCCTCGACGAATTCGCCGCCGCGCTTTTTGTCGCCGGTCGACACGCGCACTTCGAGCGACACGCCGGACAGCGGCGCGAACGGCGCCCAGTCCTGCGGCGCGAACGTCAGCGGCACGAGGGCGGGCCGCGTATCGACGAGCTTGTGGCCGAACTGCTTCGCGAGCCGGTAGCCGAAGTCGGTCGCGCCGATCTTCGGGATCGACAGGCCGCCGGTCGCGACGATCAGCGCGCGCGCGCCGATCCGGCCGGCCTGCTGCGTGTCGAGCGTGAAGCCGTCGGCCGGCGCATGGCGCACCGCGTCGACGACGACGGGCCGGCGCCACGCGATGCCGCCCGCATCGCACTCGTGCTTCAGCACGTCGATGATCGCATCGCTGCCGTGGTCGCAAAAGAGCTGCCCCTTGTGCTTTTCGTGCCAGGTCACGTGATGGCGCTTGAGCAGCCCGAGGAAGTCGCGCGGCGTATAGCGCGCCAGCGCCGAACGCGCGAAATGCGGATTCGACGACAGGTAGTTGTCGGGTCCGGCGTACAGGTTCGTGAAGTTGCAGCGGCCGCCGCCCGAGATGCGGATTTTCTCGGCGAGCCGCGGCGCGTGATCGATCAGCACGACGCGACGGCCGAGCTGCCCGGCGACCGCGGCGCTCATCATGCCGGCGGCGCCCGCGCCGATCACGGCGATGTCATAAGTTTCCATGGCGCGGATTGTACCTGCCCGGCCTCGCGCCCGGGCCGCCCGCGGCGGCGGCGAGCCCCTGCCTGCTATAATTTCATGTTACGTCGACCTACCCGCGGCGCGTCCGAAACGGCGCGCCCTGCCCTCACCCATGCTCGTTCTCGGCATCGAAAGCTCCTGCGACGAAACCGGCCTCGCGCTTTACGACACGCAGCGCGGCCTGCTCGCGCACGCGCTCCATTCGCAGATCGCGATGCACCGCGACTACGGCGGCGTCGTGCCCGAGCTCGCGTCGCGCGACCACATCCGTCGCGCGCTGCCGCTGCTCGAGGAAGTGATGGCGCAAAGCGGCACGCGCCGCGACGACATCGACGCGATCGCGTTCACGCAGGGCCCCGGCCTCGCCGGCGCGCTGCTGGTCGGCGCGAGCATCGCGAATGCGCTCGCGCTCGCGTGGAACAAGCCGACCGTCGGCATCCATCACCTTGAAGGCCACCTGCTGTCGCCGTTGCTGGTCGACGAGCCGCCGCCGTTCCCGTTCGTGGCGCTGCTGGTTTCCGGCGGCCATACGCAACTGATGCGCGTGACCGACGTCGGCGTGTACGAGACGCTCGGCGAAACGCTCGACGACGCGGCCGGCGAAGCGTTCGACAAGACGGCGAAGCTGATCGGTCTCGGCTATCCGGGCGGCCCCGAAGTATCGAAGCTCGCCGAAACGGGCACGCCGGGCGCGGTCGTGCTGCCGCGTCCGATGCTGCATTCGGGCGATCTCGACTTCAGCTTCAGCGGCCTGAAGACGGCCGTGCTCACGCAGATGAAGAAATTCGAAGCGGCGAAGCTCGAGGGCGAAGCACTCGAACGCGCGAAGGCCGACCTTGCGCGCGGCTTCGTCGATGCGGCCGTCGACGTGCTCGTCGCGAAGTCGCTCGCCGCGCTGAAACAGACGAAGCTCAAGCGCCTCGTGGTCGCGGGCGGCGTCGGCGCGAACCGCCAGTTGCGCGCCGCATTGTCGGCGGCCGCGGCCAAGCGCGGCTTCGACGTGCACTACCCCGATCTCGCGCTGTGCACCGACAACGGCGCGATGATCGCGCTCGCGGGCGCGCTGCGGCTCGGCCGCTGGCCCGAACAGGCGAATGCCGATTACGCGTTCACGGTGAAGCCGCGCTGGGATCTCGCGTCGCTCGCAAGCTGAATCGCGCCACGCGATGCCTCGAGCAGGAAAACAAAAAGGCCGCTCGGTTCCGAGCGGCCTTCGTCATTGGCGGAACAAAACGCCGCGGCGTTATGCAGCCAGCCGCTTGTCGCGCTCAATCAGCGCATACGCGCTGTGATTGTGGATCGACTCGAAGTTCTCGGCTTCGAGCACGTACGCGATCACCCGCTCGTCCGCATCGAGACGCTGCGCGACGTCACGCACGAGATCCTCGACGAACTTCGGGTTCTCGTATGCACGCTCGGTGACGAACTTCTCGTCCGGACGCTTCAGCAGCCCCCACAGTTCGCACGACGCCTCCTCTTCCGCGATGCGGATCAGCGCCTCGACCGGCAGATCGGCGGCCAGCTCCGCATCGATCGTCACGTGCGAGCGCTGGTTGTGCGCGCCGTACTGCGAGATCTTCTTCGAGCACGGGCACAGGCTCGTCACCGGCACGAGCACTTTCAGGAACAGGCGCGTGTCGCCGTTGCGGCTTTCGCCCGCGAGCGTCACTTCATAGTCGAGCAGGCTCTGCACGCCGGACACCGGCGCCGTCTTGTTCACGAAATACGGGAACGTGACCTCGATGCGGCCGGCCTCGGCTTCGAGCTTCACGAGCATCGACGCGAGCATCGCGCGGAAGCGCTCGACCGTCAGCGGCACGCGATTCTCTTCGAGCAGCGCGACGAAGCGCGACATGTGCGTGCCTTTCTGGTCGGCCGGCAGATGGACGTCGAGGTTCCAGACACCGACGGTCGGTTGCACGTCGCCGCTCTCGGTACACACCGTCAACGGATGCCGAACCGCCTTCACGCCCACGCGCTGAATCGGGATCTGACGGGTATCCACCGTGCTCTGCACGTCGGGCATCACGAAGGCGGGATTCATCTGGTTCATTTGTTCAATCCTTGTAAGCCGCGCGTCCGACGACGCGCACGCCGCATCATGCGGCGGCCGGAAAAGCAACATGGGCCCGCAGGCCCATGTTTTCCGCATCAATGAAGACCGGTTGCACCAGTCGCACCGACGCCGCCCGCGGGCGGCGTCGGCTTATGCGACGCGCTTCGCCTGACCGGCGACATCGGCCGCCGGATTCAGAAAGCGTTCGCGAATCGATTTCGCGATGCCCGCGCCGTCGAGGCCGCATTGCGACAACAGCTTCGCGGGGTCACCGTGATCGATGAACAGGTCAGGGAGGCCCAATTGTAGTACGGGTCGGATAACCCCACTCTCCATCAGGGCTTCGACGCACGCCGAGCCCGCGCCACCCATCACGCAGCCTTCCTCGACCGTGACGACGTAGTCGTGCGTTTCGGCGAGCTCGCGCACGAGCGCCGCGTCGATCGGCTTCACGAAGCGCATGTTCGCGACCGTTGCATCGAGTTCCTCGGCGGCGGCAAGCGACGGCGCCACCATCGTGCCGAACGCGAGGATCGCGACGCGCTTGCCTTCCGGCTGCGACGTGCGGCGCCGCACTTCGCCCTTGCCGACCGGGATCTCGGTGAATTCCTTCACCGTCGCCACGCCCGTGCCCGCGCCGCGCGGATAGCGCACCGCGGTCGGGTTCGGTTGCTGCAGCGCCGTATGCAGCATCTGGCGGCACTCGTTCTCGTCGGATGCGGCCATGATCGTCATGTTCGGGATGCAGCGCATGAACGCGAGATCGTACGCACCCGCATGCGTCGCGCCGTCCGCGCCGACGAGACCCGCGCGGTCGATCGCGAACACGACCGGCAGATTCTGCAGCGCGACGTCGTGGATCAGCTGGTCGTACGCACGTTGCAGGAACGTCGAGTAGATCGCGACGACGGGCTTCAGCCCTTCGGTCGCGAGACCGCCCGCGAACGTCACCGCGTGCTGCTCGGCGATGCCGACGTCGTAGTAGCGATCCTTGAAGCGCTTCTCGAATTCGACCATGCCGGAGCCTTCGCGCATCGCGGGCGTGATGCCGACCACGCGCGTATCGCGCTCGGCTTCGTCGCACAGCCACTCGCCGAACACCTGCGTGTAAGTCTTCTTCGCAGGGGTGGTCGACGGCTTGATGCCTTCGGCCGGATTGAACTTGCCGGGGCCGTGATAGAGCACGGGATCCGCTTCGGCGAGCTTGTAGCCCTGGCCTTTCTTCGTCACCACGTGCAGGAACTGCGGGCCGCGCAGTTCGCGGATGTTCTGCAGCGTCGGGATCAGCGAATCGAGATCGTGACCGTCGATCGGGCCGATGTAGTTGAAGCCGAACTCCTCGAACAGCGTGGCCGGCACGACCATGCCCTTCGCGTGCTCCTCGAGCTTGCGCGCAAGTTCGAGCACCGGCGGCGCCACGCTCAGCACGCGCTCGACGCCCGCGCGCGCGGCCGCATAGAAGCGGCCCGACATCAAGCGGGCGAGATGGCGATTCAGCGCGCCGACCGGCGGCGAGATCGACATGTCGTTGTCGTTCAGGATCACGAGCACTTTCGCATCTTCCGACACGCCCGCGTTGTTCATCGCCTCGAACGCCATGCCGGCCGTCATCGCGCCGTCGCCGATCACGGCGATCGAGAAGCGGTCGTCGCCGTTCAGCTGGCTGCCGATCGCCATCCCGAGCGCGGCCGAGATCGACGTGCTCGAGTGCGCGGTGCCGAACGTGTCGTATTCCGACTCCGAACGGCGCGGGAAACCCGAGATGCCGTCCTGCTGACGCAGCGAGTGCATCTGGTCGCGGCGGCCCGTCAGGATCTTGTGCGGGTAGGTCTGGTGACCCACGTCCCAGACGATGCGATCGTTCGGCGTGTCGAACACGTAGTGCAACGCGATCGTCAGCTCGACCGTCCCGAGGTTGGACGACAAATGGCCGCCCGTCTTCGACACGCTGTCGAGCACGAACGCGCGCAGTTCATCCGCGAGCGGTTGCAGTTGGCGACGATCGAGGCGGCGCAAATCCGCCGGGTCGTCGATGGTTTTCAGCAAGTCGTACATCGTCGTTCCATTGTAGGAAATCAAACGCGCCCGCATTCTTTTGCACGCACCGTAGCATGTGCGCGGCGGCGGGCTTTCGCGTCAGCTGACCCGGTTCACTACCAGGTCGGCAAGTTCGGCGAGACGCTGTGCGCGTGCGCCGAACGGTTTCAGCGCGTCGTGCGCTTCGGCGCGCAGCTGCGCTGCCAGCTCGCGCGACGCCTCGAGACCGAGGATCGATACATAGGTCGGCTTGTCGTTCGCCGCGTCCTTGCCGGCCGTCTTGCCGAGCGTCGCCGAATCGGTCGTGACGTCGAGAATGTCGTCGACAACCTGGAAGGCCAGGCCCACGGCGCCCGCGTAAACATCCAGCGCGGCCATCGTTTCCGCCGACGGCGTCTCGCCGGCCAGCGCGCCCATCCGTACGGCCGCGCGCAGCAATGCGCCCGTCTTCATCCGGTGCATCGTCTCGAGCTGTTCGCGCGTCAGCTTCAGGCCGACGCTCGCCAGGTCGATCGCCTGCCCGCCGGCCATGCCGATCGAGCCGCTCGCGAGCGCCAGCTCGCGCACGAGCGCCGCCTGCTGCACCGGCGACAGCGCATCGGCGTCGGTCAACGCGACGAACGCCTGCGACTGCAGCGCGTCGCCGACCAGCAGCGCCGTCGGCTCGTCGTACTGCACGTGCACGGTCGGTTTGCCGCGACGCAGCGCGTCGTCGTCCATGCACGGCATGTCGTCGTGCACGAGCGAGTAGACGTGGATCATCTCCAGCGCCGCCGCCGCCGCGTTGCGCGCCGCTTCCGTCGCGCCGGTCAGTTCGCCTGCTGCATGGCACAGCAGCGGGCGAACGCGTTTGCCGCCACCGAGGACCGCATAGCGCATCGCCTCGTGAAGTTTCGCGGGCGTCGCGGTTTCGGCCGGCAGATAGTGGCCGAGTGCGTCCTCGACACGGTCAAGCACGGACCGCATCCATTGTTCGAATGTCATAGATCGTCGTCTTCGCCGTCCGTGGCGGCCGTTCCGGACGAAAGCGGCTTCAGCGTCGCGCCGTCGAGCACGCGAACCTGCTGCTCCACTTTCTCGAGCTGCTGTTGGCAAAACGCAACGAGGGTCGCACCGCGGCGATACGCCGCCAGCGAATCCTCGAGGCTCAACGCGCCGCCTTCCATCCGGGCAACCAGCGTCTCGAGTTCCGCCAGCGCCATCTCGTAATTGTCCGGCAACGGTTCGGTGCCATTGCCGGGCGGCGTGGCGCCTGGGGATGCGGTTTTCGCCATGGACGAGGGTGTCAAATTTCAAAACAAGTCGGACATTCTACGGCAAAAGAGAATTTTCCGACCTGCCGTGTTGGGCGCCCGCGCACAATTCCGGCCCCATCTACGACGCACAGTGTGCGCCTTTGGACGGCCGCCCGACAAAAAATTGACACAAATCAGGCACTTAATCCTAGCCTTGCGAGGCGAACCGGGTATAATTCTCCGTTTCCCTAAATCGATTTTTCGATGGTTGGGTTGTTCACTGCTTTCACGCTAACACCGGGAGTGGGAATGTCCAATCTGAGCGATGCGCTTCAGTTGAAGTCGGCCCACAGCCAGCTTCCAGTCACTGCATATTTCGATGAGGCGCTGCTTGAGCGCGAGATCGAAACCCTCTTCAAGAAAGGTCCTCGTTACGTCGGGCACGAGCTGATGGTGCCCGAGGCGGGAGACTATTTTGCGCTGCCGTCCGAGAAGGAAGGCCGCGTGCTGGTCCGTAACCAGACGAACCGGATCGAACTGCTGTCGAACGTGTGCCGCCACCGGCAGGCGATCATGCTCAACGGGCGCGGCCATGCACAGAACATCGTGTGTCCGCTGCACCGCTGGACGTACGACCTCGATGGCCAGCTGCTCGGCGCGCCGCACTTCCCCGACAAGCCGTGCCTGAACCTCGGCAAGAGCCCGCTGCAGAACTGGCAGGGGCTGCTGTTCGAGGCCGAGGGCCGCAACGTCGCGCGCGATCTCGCGAACCTCGGCACGAAGCATCACTTCGACTTCTCCGAGTACCAGTTCGATCACGTCGAAGTGCACGAGTGCGATTACAACTGGAAGACGTTCATCGAGGTCTACCTCGAGGATTACCACGTCGTCCCGTTCCACCCGGGCCTCGGCAGCTTCGTGTCGTGCGACGATCTCAAATGGGAGTTCGGCGACTGGTACAGCGTGCAGACGGTCGGCGTGCACAACGCCCTCGCGAAACCGGGCAGCACGACTTACCAGAAATGGCACGAACAGGTGCTGAAGTTCCGCAACGGCGTGCCGCCGGAGTTCGGCGCGATCTGGATGGTGTACTACCCGGGCCTGATGATCGAGTGGTATCCGCACGTGCTGGTGGTGTCGTGGCTGATTCCGCGCGGGCCGCAGAAGACGACCAACATCGTCGAGTTCTATTACCCCGAGGAAATCGCGCTGTTCGAACGCGAATTCGTCGAGGCCGAGCGTGCCGCCTATATGGAAACGGCCGTCGAGGACGACGAGATCGCGATGCGGATGGACGCGGGCCGCCGTGCGCTGATGGCCCGCGGCGAGTCGCAGGTCGGCCCGTACCAAAGCCCGATGGAAGACGGGATGCAGCACTTCCACGAGTTCCTGCGCCGCCACCTCGGCGACCTCTGACAGCGGCTGCGGCGCGTTGACGCCGCGCGGCATCCGGCAGACGAAAAGACGGGCTTCGGCCCGTCTTTTTTTGTTTAGACTTGGAGTGTCAGGCCATTTGCACTCCAGGGAGTCGTCATGTCGCACACTCATTACACCACGCTCATCTCCGCCGCCAATCTCGCCGAGCGCCTGGCCGCGGCGCCCGGCAGCGTCGCGCTGTTCGACTGCCGCTTCGATCTCGCCGATCCCGGCGCCGGCGAAGCCGCCTACGCAGCCGGTCACCTTCCCGGCGCGCACTATCTTCATCTCGACCGCGACCTGTCGGGCCGCAAGACGGGCACCAACGGCCGCCATCCGCTGCCGACCCGCGACGCGCTCGCGACGCTGCTCGCCAGCCGCGGCCTCAAGCAGGGTCAGCAGGTCGTCGCGTACGACGCGCAAGGCGGCGCCTATGCGGCGCGCCTGTGGTGGCTGCTGCGCTGGCTCGGCCACGATTCGGTTGCCGTGCTCGATGGCGGCCTGCAGGCCTGGGAAGCGGCCGGCCAGCCGCTGACGACCGACGTGCCGCACCCGGCCGCCGGCGACTTCCGCTCGGCCACGCCACTCGAATCGACGGTCGATGCAGCGACCGTGCTGGCGAACGTGTCATCGCCCGCGCGCGTCGTGATCGATGCACGCGCACCGGATCGCTATCGCGGCGAAAACGAAACGATCGATCGGGTGGGCGGCCACATTCCGGGCGCGCGCAACCGCTTCTTCAAGGACAACCTGACCACCGACGGCCGCTTCAAGACCGGTCATGAACTGCGTGAGGCATTCACCGCCGTGCTGGCCGGCACCGAGCCGAACCGCGTGATCCTGCAATGCGGCTCCGGCGTCACCGCATGCCACAACGCGCTGGCGCTGGAAGTGGCCGGCCTGCACGGCGCGTCGCTGTATCCGGGCTCGTGGAGCGAATGGAGCGCCGATCCGTCGCGGCCGATCGCGACCGGCCCGAATCCTTGAGCGCCCGCGCGGCGCGACGACGATGATGCGGCGGCCGATGCCGCGGCGGCCGGTGCCGCGGCGACCGATGCCGCCGCTCGTCGTTTACATCACGCCGTACTTTTGGAACCACTCGATCGCGCGCTTCCAGCCGTCCTCGGCATCGCCCTTCACGTAACTCGGCCGGTAGTCGGCGAAGAACGCGTGACCGGCATCCGGATACACGACGATCTCCGATTCGCGCGCGCGCTTCGAATCGCTCGCCTGGATCGCCTTGCGCATGTCCGCGAGCGACGCCTGCGTGATGTTCTGATCCTTCTCGCCATACAGCCCGAGCACCGGCACCTTCAGCAACGACGCATGGTCGACCGGATTGAACGGCGTCATCTCGTCGGTCTTGCCTTCGACGAAGCCGTACCACGCCACGGCGGCCAGCACGTGCGGATTGTGCTCCGCATACAGCCACGCCTGGCGACCGCCCCAGCAAAACCCCGTCACGCCAAGACGCGACAGGTCGCCGCCGTTCTTGCCGGCCCACGCGACGGTCGCATCGAGATCCTCCGTCACCTGCCGGTCCGGCACCTTGCTGATGATGTGGTCGTACAGCTCCTTCATCGTCGGATACTTCGCCGCATTGCCCTGCCGGGCGAACAGGTCGGGCGCGATCGCGAGATAGCCGAGCTTCGCGAAGCGCCGGCACACATCGGCGATATGCGCGTGCACGCCGAAGATCTCGTGGATCACGATGACGACCGGCAGGTTCGTCTTGTCGACCGGCTGTGCGCGATACGCCGGAATACTCGCATCGCCCGAGCGGATCTCGATGGTGTCGACGTCCAGCCCGGCGCTGTCGGTCGTGACCGTCTGCGCCGACACGGGCAGCACGGCCGCCGCGAAGGTGCCGCCGAGCGCAGCCTGCATGAACTTGCGGCGCGAGAACGGGACGTGGGGGACCAGGCTGTCGACTTCGGGTTTCAACATGAATGCACTCCTCGATTGGGCGCCGCCGTCACGATCGCCGATACGGCATGACGGAGCATCGCACCGGCGCGCGGCGCGGAAGTCGCGGCGGTTGGCACGCCGCCGCAAACGAAAACCCGGACAAGATGCCCAATAATCCGTTGTCGCGTCAACTGTCGGATGTGTAAGACTCGATTACGACACGAGGCGGCGCCGAATCGATCGTCGCGCGAACCCTGGCGAATCGAAAAGAAAAACGGGCGGCGAACACGCACGACATGCGCATTCCCCGCCCGCTCCGCGTGCGACGACGCGATCAGTGCAGCTTGACGCGCGGCAGCGTCGTGCGCCGCAGCCAGTGCGCGACCGTGTCGAGCATCATCCGCGGATAACCGTGCAGCGCCGCGATGTGCAGCCGGTACAGCGACATGTACATGAAGCGCGCGAACAGCCCTTCGATCAGCATGTTGCCGCCGATCAGCCCGCCCATCAGGTTGCCGACCGCGCTGAAGTGGCCGAGCGACACGAGCGAGCCGAAATCGCGGTACGTGAACTCCGGCAGCGAGCGGCCTTCGAGCCGGCAGCCGATCGCCTTGAGCAGGAAACTCGCCTGCTGGTGCGCCGCCTGGGCGCGCGGCGGCACGTTGCGTTCGTTGCCCGGCCATGCGCAGGCCGCACAATCGCCGAGTGCGAACACGTTGTCGTCGGTGAAGGTCTGCAGCGTGCGGCGCACGTCGAGTTGACCGAGCTTGTTGACCTGAAGGCCGTCGAGGTGCGACAGCACGGACGGCGCCTTGATGCCGGCCGCCCACACCGTCAGGTCCGCGCGCACCGCCTTGCCGCTCGCGGTATGCACGAACCCGGGCGCCACCTCGGTCACGCGCTCGCTGAGCATCAGCCGCACGCCGAGCTTTTCGAGCAGTTCGGCCGTCGCCGTCGACACGCGCTCCTGCAGTGCCGGCAGGATCCGCGGCCCCGATTCGATCAGCACGATGCCGACGTCATGGCGCGGATCGAGCTTGTGCAGCCCGTACACGGACAGCACCTGCGCGGTATTGCGCAGCTCCGCGGACAACTCGACGCCCGTCGCGCCGCCGCCGACGATCACGACCTGGATACGCGGCTCGGCCGACTCGCCGGGCACGGTAGGCGCCGGCGCCTGGTGCTCGGCGCGCATGCATGCCGCGATCAGCCGCTTGCGGAAGCGTTCGGCCTCCCCGACCGTGTCGAGTGCGATCGCGTTTTCCGGCGCGCCCTGCACGCCGAAGAAGTGGGTCGTGCTGCCGATCGCGATCACCAGCGTGTCGTATTCCAGCTCGCGCGCCGGCAGCAGTTCCTCGCCGTCGCTGTCGTTGAGCGGCGACAGCGTGACGCGCTTCGCCGCGCGGTCGAGCCCGGTCAGCTCGCCCTGCTGGAACTCGAAGCCGTGCCAGCGCGCCTGCGCTGCATATTCGAGTTCCTGCGTGAACGGGTCCATGCTGCCGGCCGCGACCTCGTGCAGCAGCGGTTTCCAGATGTGAGTCGGATTGCGGTCGACGAGCGTGACGAGCGCACGCGCGGGACGATTGCCGCGCGCGCCGTAACGGTCGCCGAGCCGCGTCGCCAGTTCCAGGCCACCCGCGCCTCCGCCTACGATGATGATCCGATGCATCTGATTCCCCCTTTGCGAGTCGAAATGCTGCCGCCGGATGAAGCAAACGCGATGCACGCGCGCCGCCCGGTGGATTAACCGGTTCGGACATCATCGATGTGCAGTTCGAAGCACTACGATGCGGCCGATCCGGCACGCGGGGCGCGCCGCCCCGCTTCAATGACATGCCTGACATGCATTGTCCGGGAGCTTGCGCGTTGACCACAAGCAAACCATCTCGATATTTGGCATCCCTGCAACAATATGCCGCGGGAAGCGGGGAATCGCACGGGGTGCGTCAGTGTGCCTCTTCCCAGTTCGCGCCGGCGCCCACTTCGGCGACCAGCGGCACCTTCAGCTTCGCGACGCCGCACATCATTTCCGGCAGTTTCTCGCGCACGAGCGACAGCTCGCTTTCGGGCACCTCGAGCACCAGTTCGTCGTGCACCTGCATGATCATTCGCGACGCAAGCCGGTCGCGCGTGAGCCAGTCGTCCACCGCGATCATCGACAGCTTGATCAGGTCGGCCGCCGTGCCCTGCATCGGTGCATTGATGGCCGCGCGCTCGGCCGCCTGGCGGCGCGGACCGTTGCCGCCGTTGATCTCCGGCAGCCACAGGCGGCGACCGAAAACGGTTTCGACGTAGCCCTTCTCCTTCGCCGCCGCGCGCGTGTCTTCCATGTACTGCGCGACGCCCGGATAGCGCGCGAAATAGCGGTCGATATAGAGCTTCGCCGCGTCGCGCGTGATGCCGAGATTCGATGCGAGCCCGAACGCGCTCATCCCGTAGATGAGCCCGAAGTTGATTACCTTCGCGATCCGGCGCTGGTCGGAATTGACCTCCAGCGGCGTCACGCCGAACACCTCGGCGGCCGTCGCGCGGTGGATGTCCTCGCCCTGCGAGAACGCACGCAGCAGCGACGCGTCGCCCGAGATGTGCGCCATGATCCGCAGTTCGATCTGCGAATAGTCGGCCGACACGATCCGGTGGCCCGGCGAGGCGATGAACGCTTCGCGGATACGCCGGCCTTCGGCCGTGCGCACCGGAATGTTCTGAAGATTGGGATCGTTCGACGCAAGGCGGCCCGTCACCGCGACGGCCTGCGCATAATTCGTGTGCACGCGGCCGGTGGCGGGGTTCACCATCCGCGGCAGCTTGTCGGTATAGGTCGACTTCAGTTTCGACAGCCCGCGATGCTCGAGCAGCAGCTTCGGCAGCGGGTAGTCCTCCGCCAGCTTCTGCAGCACTTCCTCGTCCGTCGACGGCGCGCCGCTCGGCGTCTTCTTCACGACCGGCAACTGCAGCTTCTCGAAGAAGATCTGCCCGATCTGCTTCGGCGAGCCGAGATTGAATTCGCCACCCGCCAGTTCGTATGCCTCGCCCTCGAGTTCGATCAGGCGCGTCGCGATTTCGGTGCTCTGCGCGTGCAGGCGCGCATCGTCGATCAGCACGCCGGTGCGCTCCATCTTGCGCAGCACGAGCGACACCGGCATCTCGATCTCGCGATACACGCGCTCGAGGCCCGGCTCGCGCGCGACCTGCGGATACAGCGCGTGATGAAGCTGCAGCGTGATGTCGGCGTCTTCGGCCGCGTATTCGGCGGCCTGCGCGAGCGCCACTTCATCGAAACCGATCTGTTTCGCGCCCTTGCCGGCCACGTCCTCGTACTTGATCGTCTTGACGCCCAGATGACGCAGCGCGAGGCTGTCCATGTCGTGCGTGCGGTGCGATTCGAGCACGTACGATTCGAGCAGCGTGTCGTGCTCGATACCGTTCAACGCGATGTCGTAGTTCGCGAGCACCTGTGCGTCGTACTTCAGGTGCTGGCCGACCTTCTTGCGATCGGCCGATTCGAGCCACGGCTTCAGGCGCGCGAGCACTTCGTCGAGCGGAAGCTGCTCGGGCATGTCGGGGCCGCGGTGCGCGACCGGCAGGTAGGCCGCCTTGCCCGGCTCGATCGAGAACGACAGGCCGACGAGCCGCGCGAGCATCGGATCGAGCGCGGTCGTCTCGGTGTCGAACGCGGTCAGCGCGGCCGCGTCGATCTTCGCGAACCACGCATCGAACTGTTCCCAGGTCTGGATCGTGTCGTATTCGCGCACGACGTCGGCTGCGATCACCGGGGCCGGCTCGCCTTCCGGCGCATCGGCGCCGCCGCCTTCGGCCGGTGCGCTCTCGACTTCACGCAGCCAGGTCTTGAAGCCATAGCGCGCGAAAATGTCGCGCAACAGGTCGCGCGCCTCGCCGTCGCTCTTCAGCGAAGCTTCGATCGAGTCGAGATGCGGCGCGAGATCGCAGGCCGTGTCGACCGTCACGAGCCGGCGGCCGAGCGGCAGGAAGTCGAGCGCGCGGCGCAGGTTGTCGCCGACCACGCCCTTGATCTCGGCCGCGTGTTCGATGACGCCGTCGAGGCTGTCGTATTGCGACAGCCATTTCACGGCCGTCTTCGGCCCGCATTTCTCGACGCCCGGCACGTTGTCGACGGTGTCGCCGATCAGCGCGAGGTAGTCGATGATGCGCTCGGGCGGCACGCCGAACTTCGCGAGCACGCCGTCGCGGTCGAGCGTCTCGTTGGTCATCGTGTTGACGAGCGTGACGCGGTCGGTCACGAGCTGCGCGAGATCCTTGTCGCCCGTCGACACGATCACGTTCATCCCGTGCCGTTCGGCTTCGCGCGCGAGCGTGCCGATCACGTCGTCGGCCTCGACGCCTTCGACCATCAGCAGCGGCCAGCCGAGCGCGCGCACCGCGCCGTGGATCGGCTCGACCTGCAACGCGAGGTCGGGCGGCATCGACGGACGGTTTGCCTTATAGTCGGCATATAGGTCGTCGCGGAACGTCTTGCCCTTTGCATCGAACACGCAAGCGCTATACTCTGCACTGACTTCCTTGCGCATACGGCGCAGCATGTTGATGATTCCGTAGAGCGCTCCGGTCGGCTCCCCGCCAGGGCCACGCAAATCAGGCATCGCATGGTAAGCCCGATACAGATAGCTCGAACCGTCAACCAATAGCAGGGTCTTACCTTCCAGATTTCGTTCTTCAGGCATTATGAACAAGAGAAAAGTGATTCCGAGTCTGCGTTCGCTCGCAGATCAAGAGCGCGCGACGGCCAAGAAGGCGCGCGCATCGTGGCAGATGTTCACGATTATGGCAGAGTTTATCGAGGCGACCGAGTACCTGTCGGAGATCCGCCCGGCTGTCAGCATCTACGGTTCTGCCCGCCTCAAACCCGACACGCCGCACTACAAGCTCGCCGCGCAGATCGCGCGCAAGCTGTCGGACGCCGGCTTCGCGGTGATCTCCGGCGGCGGCCCCGGCATCATGGAAGCCGCGAACAAGGGCGCGCACGCCGGCAAGGCGCCGTCGGTCGGCCTGAACATCGAGCTGCCGCACGAACAGGCCGGCAACCACTATCAGGACATCTCGCTGCGCTTCCGCCACTTCTTCACGCGCAAGGTCACGTTCGTGAAGAATTCGGATGCGGTGATCGTGATGCCGGGCGGCTTCGGCACGCTCGACGAACTGTCCGAAGTGCTCACGCTGATCCAGACGAAAAAATCGCGCCTCGTGCCGATCATTCTCGTCGGCAGCGAATTCTGGCAGGGGCTGCTGCAATGGTTCCGCGATCAACTGATTCCGATGGGCCTGATCAATCCGGAAGACATGGATCTGATGCAGGTGATCGACGATCCCGACCAGGTGCTCGACGCGGTGCTCGCGTTCTACGAGGACAGCGGCGAGGAAGAAGGTTCGGACGACGACGATCATCCGCCGCGCCCGGAAGAAGACCGGATGTTCTATCTGTAACTATTCGGTGACGACAGCCGGCCCGACGGCCGGTTGTCGTGCTTCGCACGCGACCGACATCGTGGTCCGGCGGCACGCCGGGCGCGACTTTGTAACGCGCTGTTAATACCGTTCACCGCCGCGCGCGGTCGAATGTCAAATCCCCGCAGTCGGCGCTGCGTCATGCGACGGGCTCAGCCGCACCGGCGGCCCGCCACTGTCAAATGGATGGCCCTTCGCGCGCCTGCGCGCCGCCAATCCTCCGTAATAATCATGACTCGCCTTTTCCGTCGCGCGGCAGCACACTGCATTGTGTCGACGCGGCGTTCCCCCGGTGGAACGGTCCCCCTCGCTTCCATCGCGTCGCGTCGGCCCATTCATCACGACACCACGGAAAAGAACATGCAACGCTCGCTGATCGCCCTCGCTTTCGCCGGCCTCGGCCTTTCGCTGTCCGGCCTCGCTCACGCCGTCAACGTCGACGTCAACATCGGCACGCCCGCGCCGGTCGTCGTCGCACCCGCGCCCGTCGTGGTCGCCCCGGCACCGGCGGTAATCGTCGGCTGGCACGGCGACCGCTACTGGGACGGCCGCCGCTACTGGGAACGCCGCGAATGGGAAGATCATCAGCGTCATCGCGGTCATGGCGGCTATCACTGCCCGCCGGGACACGCAAAGAAGGGTGAGTGCTGAGCCCCGGCCTTGCCGCTTTGAGCCGCCTGCACCGCAAATCGGCGATCTGCCGACGCAGGCGCGCCCTTCTATCGAGCCGCCCTGACCGGGCCGAAAGAACGTCGACCGACGCCCCCACCCTCGGCAGTCACACACGTCACGCCCGCGCTTGTGATGGCGCAAATACGCCTGCGCCGCGCAATCAGCCCGCTGTCGGGAGATTGCCGGTTCGCGCCGCGATATCGATCCGATGCTCGACGATATCGGCCATGTCGTCGCTGACGATCGACTCGGCCGTCACGCCCGGCTGCCAGTCGCAGAATTCGCCGCGCAACGGCGCGAGAAAACGACGGGCCAGCGAATACGGCGCCGCAACACGGAAAGATGCTCACGTTCCGGCGACAACACGGCCTCGCCCGGTTCGTGTCGATGCAGAGCCGGTACAGCCTGGTCTGCCGCGACGACGAGCGCGACATGCTGCCGTCGGTGACACTAGCGAATACCGTCATCGCATTCAATCGATTCCCCGTACCGGGCACGCCTTCATGGCACTGCTCAGAACGGAGACCGTAGCGATCACAATGACGAGAAAAAGCCGACGGCCGATGAACGATGAAATCTCGAGGCTACCGGCGCCTCCCCCGGCTTGCGCAGTAGAGGCCGCTCCGTCGCGCCATCGACGCGTTCCCTTCTCTGTCACGCTTGAACCTGCGAACGAGGCGCACCCAAGGATGGATGCGCCTCTTTCACGGCTTAATTAACGAGGTAGCACCAACACGGTTTGGGTTTGCTCGGGCCGACTACTGCGACGGGTTTGCAAGGATCGGAGGGGCCGAGCACCGCTTCTCTTTCGCAAGGCGGCTTCGGCTTGGATGGACCGATCACCGCTTGGGCCATGGCCGACAGCGAAGCAGTGAGCATCAGGGAAGCCAGCAGGATTTTGATTTTCATCGGATATGTCTACTCTCAATATTATAAGAATCAATTGGATCGGCTGTTCGCCGTTCCTTCGTGCGGGCGTCGGACAACGCCACGCAGGAGAGCATACTTTCGATGACAAGGACAAAACTATAGGACAACTTCCAAATTGGAGAATATGGTCACGTCCGAGTACGAAGGCCGCATTGCGGCCACGACGAGTGTCCGGACGACCGGAGGGGTAACGCAGGCGCGCGCCCGCCGCCGCGAAGCCCGGCAGGGCATCGCCCTCCCCCTGCCAGTCATGCGCGTTACTGGAACGCCACTTCCGCGAAGCTCCGCAGCTTCCGGCTATGCAGCTTGTCGAGCCCGTTCGTGCGAAGGATCTCCATCGCCTTCACGCCGATCTGCAGATGCTGGTCGACCTGCCCGCGATAGAACGTGTCGGCCATGCCCGGCAGTTTCAGCTCGCCATGCAGCGGCTTGTCCGACACGCACAGCAGCGTGCCGTACGGCACGCGGAAGCGGAAACCGTTGGCGGCGATCGTCGCGCTTTCCATGTCGAGCGCGATCGCGCGGCTCTGCGACAGCCGCTGCACGGGTTCGCGATGGTCGCGCAGCTCCCAGTTGCGGTTATCGACGCTCGCGACCGTGCCCGTGCGCATCACGCGCTTCAGCTCCACGCCCTCGAGCCGCGTGACCTCGGCCACGCCGCGCTCGAGCGCGAGCTGCACTTCGGCCAGCGCCGGGATCGGCACCCACAGCGGCAGGTCGGCGTCGAGCACGTGATCTTCCCGCACGTAACCGTGCGCGAGCACGTAGTCGCCGAGACGCTGCGTGTTGCGCAGCCCCGCGCAGTGACCGAGCATCACCCACGCGTGCGGACGCAGCACCGCGATGTGATCGGTGATCGTCTTCGCGTTCGACGGACCGACGCCGATGTTGACCATCGTGATCCCGCTGCCGTCCGCGCGCTTCAGGTGATACGCGGGCATCTGCGGCAGGCGCGGCGGCGCGGTGCCCTCGGCCGGCTCGCCGCCGAGGTTCGCGTTGTACGTGACGACGTCGCCCGGCTCGACGAACGCGCTGTACTCGCTGCGGTACGCGCGCACCTCGGGATCGTCGCTTTCCGTCATCATCGTGCGGCCGAGCTTCACGAACTCGTCGATGTAGAACTGGTAGTTCGTGTAGAGCACATAGTTCTGGAAATGCGTGGGCGACGTCGCCGTATAGTGGCGCAGCCGATGCAGCGAGAAGTCGACGCGCGCGGCGGTGAACAGCGCGAGCGGATGCGGCTCGCCCGGCGCCGGCTCGAACGTGCCGTTGACGATGCGGTCGTCGAGATACGACAGGTCGGGCGTGTCGAAGATGTCGCGCATCGCGAGCAGGCGGTCGCGATCGAGTTCGCCCTCGAGATGGATGCCTTCCGGAAACGCGAAATGGATCGGAATCGGCTGCGACGACACGCCGATCTCGATCTTGACATGGTGGTTCTTCGCCAGCAGGCGCAGTTGCTCGCGGTAGTAGTTCGCGAAGAGATCGGGGCGCGTGACCGTCGTCTCGAACACGCCCGGCCCCGCGACGAAGCCGTACGAGCGGCGCGAATCGACGTGCGTGTTGACGTCGGTGCGGATCCGCACGAACGGATAGCACGCGCGCACGTGCTCGGTGATCGCTTCGTGGCGGCGATAGCGCGCGAACGCATCGCGCAGGAAACCCGTATTCGTGTCGTAAATGGCGGACAGCCGCGCGACGGCAGCGATCGGATCGTCGAAAGCCTCGGTCGACGGGCTTTCGGGCGACAGCACACGGTGCCGGCGGCTCAAATCGTTCTTCATTTTCATCACCTCGTCTGATCCGACGACATTACCACGGAACCCGGTCGCCCTTATGGTCGCCCTGCGCACGCGGGGGCCGGATGGCGCGCAGTATTTGCTAAAATCGGTAGGTTCACTGGAGACTCATCATGAAGCCGCTCATTTTCGTCGCCGCTGCCGTCGCGTTTGCCGCCGCCGGCGTCGCCCACGCCGCCGGCGGCACGCCTGACGCCGACGCGCAGGCCCGGGCCGAGGCCAACGAAGCCGCCGGCCTGCCCGATCTCCGCAAGATCAACCGGCCGGGCGCCGAAGTCACGTCGAAAGTGGACTTCGCCGACATCCGCCGCACGCCGAGCTTCCACGAAAAGAGCAAGAACGGCACCGAAGTCACCGAGTACCGCGACCGCGGCAAGCCGGTCGAGATCGACGTGAAGTCGAACTTCGGCACGCGCTACCAGATGAGCTCGACGCCCGACACGTCGCCGAAGCCGCACGACGCGGGCATCCCGATCACGCGCCTGCCGTCGCTGAACCTGCGCTACTGATTCCGTGGCGCCGCGCACCGACCGCGCCGCGCCGCCCCTTCACCTGCTGTCGCGCTGCACGCCGCCCGCGTGCCGACACCCTGACCTGACGCATCCGCATGGCCGTTTTCACCGCTGTTTCCGACTCCGATCTCGCGCAATGGATGCGCCACTACGAACTGGGCGACGTGCTTGCGTTCCGCGGCATTCCGTCCGGTATCGAAAACAGCAATTTCTTCCTGACGACGACGCGCGGCGAATACGTCCTCACGATCTTCGAAAAGCTCACGGCGCAGCAGTTGCCGTTCTACCTCGACCTGATGCGCCACCTGGCCGCCCACGGCGTGCCGGTGCCGGACCCGGTCCCGCGCGACGACGGCGCGCTGTTCGGCGAGCTGCACGGCAAGCCGGCCGCGATCGTCACGAAGCTCGACGGCGCGGCCGAACTCGCGCCCGGCGTCGAACACTGCATCGAGGTCGGGCAGATGCTCGCGCGCCTGCACCTCGCGGGGCGCGACTATCCGCGCAGCCAGCCGAACCTGCGCAGCCTGCCGTGGTGGCAGGAGAACGTACCGGCGATCGTGCCGTTCATCACGGACGCGCAACGCACGCTGCTCGAAAGCGAGCTCGCGCACCAGGCCGGTTTCTTCGCGTCGGACGACTATGCGGCGCTGCCGGCCGGCCCATGCCATTGCGACCTGTTCCGCGACAACGTGCTGTTCGCGCACGCGGCGCCCGGCACCGGCCACGACGTGCGGCTCGGCGGCTTCTTCGACTTCTATTTCGCGGGCTGCGACAAGTGGCTGTTCGACGTCGCGGTTACCGTCAACGACTGGTGCGTCGACCTTGCGACCGGCGTGCTCGACGTCGCGCGCGCCGATGCGCTGCTGCGCGCGTACCAGACGGTCCGGCCGTTCACGGCCGAGGAACGCCGCCACTGGAGCGACATGCTGCGCGCCGGCGCGTACCGCTTCTGGGTGTCGCGCCTGTACGACTTCTACCTGCCGCGCGCGGCCGAGATGCTCAAGCCGCACGACCCCGGCCATTTCGAACGCATTCTGCGTGAGCGTATCGCGCATACGCCCGCGCTTCCCGAGATCCAAACCGCATGCAACTGATCGAAGTGCCCGCGAAAACGGGCTATGTCTGGTTCCGTCAAGGCATCTGGCTGTTCCGCCGGAATCCGCTCGCATTCATTACGCTGTTCTTCACGTACCTGCTCGCGATCACGCTGGTGTCGATGGTGCCCGTGATCGGCTCCGCGCTGCCGCTGGTGTTCATTCCCGGCATCGCGGTCGGCTTCATGGCCGCGTGCCGCGACACGGTGGCCGGCAAGACCGTGATGCCGACGATCCTCGTCGACGGCTTTCGCTCGTACGGCACCGTCGCGACGCAGCGGCTGCTCGTGCTCGGCGTGATCTACGTCGTGTCGATGGTGCTGGTGTTCGCGGCATCGTCGCTCGTGGACGGCGGCGCGCTGTTCCACGTGATGATGGGCGCGGCCGACGAAGCGAACACGACGCCCGAGACGCTCGCCGCGCAAGGCACGCTGGGCGCGCTGTTCTTCGCGACGCTACTCTATCTGCCGGTCGCGATGCTGTTCTGGTTCGCGCCGGTGCTGGTCGCGTGGCATGACGTTCCGCCCGCGAAGGCGCTGTTCTTCAGCGTCGTCAGTTGCTGGCGCAATCGCGGCGCGTTCGTCGTGTACGGCGTGCTGTGGTTCGGCGTCGCGCTCGGCACGTCGCTCGCGCTGTCGCTGCTGCTGCAGGCGCTCGGCGCCGGCGCGTATGCGCTGACGATCATGATGCCGGTGACGATCATCATCGTCACGATGCTGTACTGCTCGTTCTACGCGACCTATCGCGGCTGCTTCGGCGTGCAGGAACCGGGCGCAACGACGACGATGTCGGGCCGCTGACCCTTCTCCCGGCCGGCGCATGTCGCCGGCCGTCACGCTGTTTCCCGCGCCGGGTGGCCGCCCGGCGCGCTTCCGATCTCTCCCCTTTTCCGGTATCGACCGTCTCTGGTCGCCCCCTGTTCAACCTGAACTTTTGCGCGCAAAATAATTTGTGTACAAATCGTTCGCGCATCCGACGCGCTTCCCGAATCATGGATCGCCTGCCTCCGCTGCCCCAGACGCTCGACGAGCAACTCTGCTTCGCGCTTTACTCGACTTCGCACGCGATGACGAAGGCGTACAAGCCGCTGCTCGACAAGCTGTCGCTGACCTATCCCCAATATCTCGCGATGCTCGTGCTGTGGGAGCGCGACGACCTGGCCGTGAAGGACATCGCAGCACGGCTCGACCTCGATCCGGCCACGGTCACGCCGCTGCTCAAGCGGCTGGAAGCGCTCGGCTACGTCGAGCGCGTGCGCAGCGCGACTGACGAACGCGTCGTCAACGTGCGCGTGACGCCGGAAGGCCGTGCGCTGAAGGACCGCGCGCGCTCGGTGCCCGCCGATCTCTTTTGCGCGATGCAACAGACGCCCGACTTCCTGATCAGGCTGCGCGCCGATCTCCAGCAGTTGCGCGACGCGTTGTCGGTAGCCAACGAACGCTGACACTTCGCGCGCGAAGCCACCCGCCCGGCGCGGGCGGGTTTTTCTTCAAAATTTCATTTGTACACTAATCATTTGTGTTCTATATTTCACTCATGGCCGGCGACATCCCGTCCGACCGGACCGCTTTCCCCCTCTCTTCCCGACAGGAGTTGCACGATGAACATTCTGTACAAGACCAGCGCCACGAGCACGGGCGGCCGCGACGGCCGCGCGGTATCCGCCGACCACAAGCTGGAAGTGAAGCTGGCCGCGCCGCGCGAACTCGGCGGCACGGGCGCGGAAGGCACGAATCCGGAGCAGCTGTTTGCCGCAGGTTACTCGGCCTGTTTCCTGAGCGCGATGAAATTCGTCGCGGGCCAGAACAAGCAGACGCTGCCGGCCGATACGCAAGTGACGGCGGAAGTGGGCATCGGCCCGAACGACGCGGGCGGCTTCGGGCTCGACATCGAACTGCGCGTGTCGCTGCCGGGGCTCGACAAGAACGACGCGCAAGCGCTGGTCGACAAGGCGCACCACGTGTGCCCGTATTCGAACGCCACGCGTAACAACGTGCCGGTGCGCCTGACGGTCGTCTGACGCGACCAGGTTCGGGCTTCGACAGAATACGAAAAGGGCGCGTGCAGCTCGATGCCGCACGCGCCCTTTTGCGCGATTCGTCGAAATGGCGGGCCGGCGGGCCCGCGTGCGCCGCTTAGCGCGCGCCGATCGAATACGGACGGTTCATTGCCGCGTCGCGATCGATCTTGCGCATGCGGAATTCGAGATCGTAGATGTCGGTGGCTTCGGCCAGATACGCGTCGGCGCGCTCTTTCGCGGCCTTTTCGGCGTTCTTGGTCAGCATCAGGAACAGGTGGCTCAGCAGGTACATGGTCGATCTCGCTATTCAAAGGTTCTGGACTAGGGTTTTCCCGAATTATAGGGAAAACCCTAGGCTTTGACCAGCGTCGATCAAACCGTGCGTCGTTCGGTCGCCACAGTGCGGCGATGGGTTTCGAAAAAAGCCCAGATCATCGCGCTTGCGTCGGGGCCGACCGCCGCGTGAAACGGCACGGCTTCGTCGCCGCCCGCCCACGCGTGATCGAGCCCTTTCACGTGACACAGCCGCACGACCGGCTCGCCGTCGCGGCACACGTCGGTAATCTGGACGCCCGTTTTGCGCGTCTCGACGCGCTCGCCGCCACGCAGCGCGCCCCGGCTGTCGGCGAGCCCGTTCAGGCGCATGAACTGGACGGTCAGCTGGTCGGCATTCTTCGGCGCCACGACATGGTCGCCGTCGCCCTGGACGATCAGCGCGGGCATGCCTGGATATGCGCTGGCGTCCACCAGCGCGTCGACCGCCGCGGCCGGGTTCTGCCGCAGCCCGCGGCGCATCACGTCCATCGCGGTGATGCCGGAATTCGCCTCGCCGAGCGCGGGGCCCGAGTGCAACGCGACCGCCGCGAAACGGTCCGGATGGTGCAGCGCAAGCAGCGATGCGAGCCCCGCGCCGGCCGACAGCCCCGCGACGTAGACGCGCGACGCGTCGAAACCCTGCTCGTCGACCAGCGCGTCGACCAGCGCCGCCACCGTGTCCGCCTCGCCGCGCCCCGCGCGGTCGGTGTCTTCATACCAGTGCCAGCACCCATGCGCGTGCGCGCGCAGCGACTGTTCCGGATACAGCACCGCGAAGCCGTGCTTGTCGGCCAGCAGGTTCATCCGCGTGCCCTGCGCGAACTCGTCGACGGACTGCTGGCACCCGTGCAGCATCACGACGAGCGGCATCGCGCCACGCCGGCGGCCGGGCGGCATGTAAAGCGCGTATGCGAGATGCTGGACGAGGCGTCCGAGCGCGGGCGCCATCGGATGTTCGCCGCGCGTCCACTCGCCCGCCGCCCACGCGGCCGCGCGCGGCCGCACGCGCGATTCGCGAGGCGGGGACGGATCGGACACGGCAGGAGAGGCCGCGGCCTCGAGTGCGTCGCGCGCGATGCGCTGCGCATCGCGCGCCGCGCGCTTGGCGACCGGGGACAGCATGCGTTTCATGCCGCCCAGCCACACCTTGGTCAGACTTTTGGTCATCGATCGGGCTCGCAGTCAGGAAAAATAGGGGCGCGATGAAGCCGCCGCAACGGATGCATCGTTTGACTTTGTGCAATGCACCATAACATTGTTTCCAGGATTTTTCCTGCTCGCCGAGCGTTCCCGGCGGCGCAAAAGCGGGCCCCATACGGACACGGCGCTATACTGGGGTTTCGTCGCTTGTATCCGTTGTAGTCGTTCTTCCCGGCTCGCGCGTTGATTTAAGCATTGTCCCGCCTTCGTTCGTCCCCTTCCCGATGTTCGACCTGCCCGCTCACCTGTGGATCATGATCACCGCGTTCGGCGGCGCCGGTCTGACCTTGCCGCTCGCGATCACGATAGCCGTCTGGCTCATGCTCGGCTACTCATGGCAGCGCGCGGCCGCGTGGCTCGGCGTGCTCGCGGCCGCAATCGGCGTGGTCGCGCTCACGAAGATCGCGTTCCTCGGCTGGGGCATCGGCATCCGCGCGTGGGATTTCACCGGCTTCAGCGGCCATGCGATGCTGTCGACGTCGGTGTATCCGGTCGCGATTTTCCTCGCGCTGATCCGCACGCGCACGCCGGTGCGGATCGCCGGCATCGCGCTCGGACTGGCGGCCGGCGTCGCGGTCGGCGTGTCGCGGGTCGCGCTCGACGCGCATTCGCCGTCCGAATCGATCACAGGCTGCATCGTCGGCGCGATCGCCGCGCTCGCGTTCATCGCCGGCTCGTGGCGCGCGGCGCCGCACCGCTGGTCGGTGCCGGCGGTCGTCGCGAGCCTCGCGCTCGTCACCGTGGCGCTCCACGGCCTCACGGTGCCGTCGCATCGCTGGGTCACCAAAGTCGCGCTGGAACTGTCGGGCCACGAGCGCCCCTTCGTCCGCGCGCGCTGGAAGGCCAATCCGAACTACCATCCCGCGTCGCAGCCGTCGTCGCTGCAGCGCACCGAATCGGCGCCGCCTGCGCTTCATGCGTGACCGGCCGCCCGGCCGCCCGTTTTCATGTCTGATCATTTCATGCGCACCGTCGCATGCGCAGTATGTCGAGCGTTATAACCCGCCCTATATTACGATGACGGTTTCCACCCATTCACAACGAAACCCATGCGCTCAACCGCCCGTCCGCTTCGCCGCGCCCTGCTTCGCCTGCTGCCGATCGCCACGCTTGCCGCCGGGGTCGCGCTCAGCGCACCCGCTTGCGCCGCCGACGAACTCGTCGTGTCGGCAGCAGCCAGCCTGACGAACGCGTTCAAGGCCGTCGGCGACGCGTACGAGAAGCAGCATCCGGACACCAAGGTGCTGTTCAACTTCGGCGCATCGGACGTGCTGATGCAGCAGATCGCCAAGGGCGCGCCGGCCGACGTGTTCGCGTCGGCCGACCAGAAGGCGATGGATCGCGCGGTGAACGAGAAGGTGATCGTGCCCGGCACGCGCCGCGACTTCGCGGCGAACTCGCTCGTGCTGATCGTGCCGGCGGACAGCCGCGCGGCCGCGCCGACGTCGCTGAACGACCTGACCGCGCCGGGCGTGAAGCGCATCGCGTACGGCGACCCGGCCTCGGTGCCGGTCGGCCGCTACACCGAGGGCGCGCTACGCACGGCCGGCGTGTGGGATGCGGTCAGCGCGAAGGGCGTGCTGGCCGCCAACGTACGCCAGAGCCTCGACTACGTCGCGCGCGGCGAGGTCGACGCGGGCTTCGTGTTCGGCACCGACGCCGCGATCATGCCGGGCCGCGTGAAAGTCGCGCTGACGGTGCCGACCCGGACGGCCATCACCTACCCGATCGCCGTGGTCAAGGACAGCCGCCACGCCGCGCAGGCGCAGTCGTTCATCGATTTCGTCGCGTCGCCGCAGGGGCAGGCCGTACTGTCGACGTTCGGCTTCAAGCCCGCCAAGTGAGCGAATCGCGATGCAAGACGCCTGGGTCCCGCTGCTGCTGTCGCTGAAGGTTGCCGGCTGGGCGACCGCACTCGACATCGTGCTCGGCGTCGCGGCCGCGTTCGTGCTCGCGCGCTGGCGCTCGCCGCTGCGCGACGTCGTCGATTCCGTGCTGACGCTGCCGCTCGTGCTGCCGCCGACGGTGCTCGGCTATTACCTGCTCGTGCTGCTCGGCCGGCGCGGCGTGTTCGGCGCGTGGCTCGACAAGTTCGGCATCGAACTGGTGTTCACGTGGCAAGGCGCGGTGATCGCGTCGATGGTCGTCGCGTTTCCGCTGATCCTGAAATCGGCGCGCGCGGCGTTCGAAGGCGTCGATCCGCATCTCGAACGCGCCGCGCGCACGCTCGGGCTCGGCGAAGTTGCGGTGTTCTTCCGCGTGACGCTGCCGCTCGCTACGCGCGGGATCCTCGCCGGAGCGCTGCTCGCGTTCGCGCGCGCGCTCGGCGAATTCGGCGCGACGCTGATGATCGCCGGCAACCTGCCCGGCCGCACGCAGACGCTGTCGGTTGCAATCTACGCGGCCGTGCAGGCCGGCGACGACAACACGGCCAACTTCCTCGTGCTGGTGACGTCGATCACCTGCGTGCTCGTGCTGCTCGCGACCGGCTGGCTCGTGCCGTCGCGCGCCCGGCGGAGCCAGTTGACATGAAGCGGCCGTCCTGTCCGTATCAGTGGCGCCGCCCGGCGGCCGGCCCGCTTCGGCGGAGGCCCGCATGAGCGTCGTCGTCGACATCCGCAAGACCTACGCGAACGCCGAGCGCCGCTTCACGCTCGACGTGTCGTTCACGGCGACGACGCAGCGCGTCGTGCTGTTCGGGCCGTCTGGCGCAGGCAAGAGCATGACGCTGCAGGCGATCGCCGGGCTGCTGACGCCCGACGAAGGCGCGATCACGCTGAACGGCGAGCCGCTGTTCGACGCCGCGCGCCGCATCGACGTGCCGACCCGCGAACGCCGTGTCGCGTACCTGTTCCAGGACTATGCGCTGTTCCCGCATCTGAACGTGCGGCAGAACATCGCGTTCGGGCTCACGGCCGGCCTGCGCAACCCGCGCGCGAAAACGGCGCCGCCGGAGGTCGCGTACTGGCTGCGCGCGTTCGATCTCGAATCGCTCGCGGGGCAATATCCGTCGCAACTGTCGGGCGGGCAGAAGCAGCGCGTGGCGCTCGCCCGTGCGCTGGTCGCGCAGCCGCGCATCCTGTTGCTCGACGAACCGTTCGCGGCGCTCGACGGCGCGATGCGCCAGCGGATGCGCCATGAGCTCGCCGAACTGCAGGCGCGGCTCGACATTCCGATGGTGCTGATCTCGCACGACCCCGACGACGTCGCCGCATTCGGCGACCAGGTCGTGCAGTTGAGCGAAGGACGCGTGCAGGCGAGTTCGCCGCACGCCGAGTGGCCGACGCGCGTCACCTGAACGCGCGACGCCGTGGTCGTGAGCGTGGCGCCCGCCGCCACGCTGGAGCCTGAGAGCAGCCGCGTCGCGGCACATGCTGAAAGCGGAAACGAAGCCGGTGCGATGCGCACGCATGCGGCACCGGCTTCACGCCGCCCCGAACGACGGCCCCAGGCCAACGGAAGCCACGCTGCCGGCCGGGTCAGCCGGTCACCGCCAGAATCACGCTCGACGCCTTGAACAGCGCGATCGCGCGCCGGCCGGCGCCGAGCTGCAACGCATCGACGCTGTCGTTGGTCACGACGGCCGTCAGCGTCCCGCCGCCGTCGAGCGCCAGCGTCACCTCGCTGTTCACCGCGCCCGCCGTGACGGCTTCGACGCTGCCGCGCAGCCGGTTGCGCGCGGACACCTTCAGGTCGGGCCCGCCATCGTCGACCGCGAGCACGACCCACGACGCCTTCACCAGCGCGCACGCGCTCGCGCCTTCCCGCAGCCCGAGCGCTTCGGCGCTTTCGTGCGTCAGCACGGCGACGACGGCTTGCCCGCCCGGCAGCGCAAGCGTGACCTCGTCGTTGACGGTGCCGCGCACGATCGACGCGACCTTGCCGAACAACTGGTTGCGCGCGCTCGTCTTCATCCCGATCCGGCCGATCAGCGCCCAGTCGACGTCGAAGCCGGCAACGGCCGCGCTCGCGGCCTCGATGAAACGGCGATGCTCGCGCTCGATCGTGCGGAACGCGGCGATCAGCGACGTCGCGCGCGGCGTCAGCGTCGTGCCGCCGCCGCCCTTGCCGCCCGTCGAACGCGCGACGAGCGGCTCGCCGGCGAGATTGTTCATCGTGTCGACCGCCTCCCAAGCGGCCTTGTAGCTGAGGCCGACGGCCTTCGCCGCGCGCGTGATCGAACCGGTGTCGCCGATCGCCGCGAGCAGCGCGATACGCGTCGCGCCGCCGAGCGTCTGTTCGCCGGCACGCAGCCACAGCTCGCCACCCAGTTCGAGCGGCCCGGCGGACGAGGAAGAATGCGGTGCGTCGGTCATCATCGGCATGCGAGCAGGAAACGGGCGGCCATTATAGGGCCCGGCGCGCGGCGCTCAGCCCGGCTTGCCGTCGAGCTTCGGCGGCCGCAGGCTGGCCAGCAGCGTCTCGGCGTCGCGCGCGGCCCGCTGTTCGAGCGCGGCGCCGTAGCCGCGCACGAAACCGAGCTGATACGGCGGCGCCGCCAGTTGTTCGAGATGGTGCAGCGCGACCATCGCGTCGTTCGCTTCGCCGAGCACGCTCTGCACGCGCGCCAGCGTCTTGACCGTCTCGGTGCGCGTGCGGCGCGACGCCAGCGACGCGAAGAATTCGAGGGCGTAGCGCAGCCGCTTCGCATCGATCCGCACCTGGTGGCGCGCCGCCGTGTCGAGCGACGTGAGCGACGGCGAGCCGTAGAGATGACCGAACAGCCGCCGCACGCGCTTGGTCGCGTGACGCCGCAGCGACGGCGCGTCGTCGTCGCCGGCCGCCGGCAGCGCGAGCGCGCTCAGCCATTCGAGCCAGCCGAGCGTCAGCCGCGCATAGCGGGCCGAATGCAGCGCCTGCCGCAGTTCGACGCGCGCGGCCATCGACTGCGCGCGGGCGGCGTCGAGCGTGCCGTCCCACGCACTGCCGCCGCCGTCGGCCGCGATCAGCGCGGGCAGGCTCTCTGTCGCGAACACGTCCCAGTCGCGCACGGTGCCGAGCAGCGCGGCGAGCCAGCGCAGGTCGACACCGAGCGTGTCCTTCCATTGACGGTCGGTGAAGCGCGGAAAGAAGCGCATCAGCGTGCGCAGGCGGCGCAGCGCGACGCGCATCTGGTGCACGAACTCGGGATCGTCGCGATCGAGCACGCCGCACTCGTTGCCGAGCCATTGCGCGGTGATGTCGCCGGACAGCGCGAACAGCGCGGCGCGCTGCGTGCGGATGCCGCTCAGGTCGACGGGCTGCGCCTTGACCAGCGCGGCGGCTACCGGCCCGCCCGCACAGGCGCGGTCGATCACGCTCGTCAGTTGCACGAAGGCGGGCCACGCGCCGGTCAGTTCGCGCGCCGCGGCAAACAGCGCGTGCAGCGCGGCCGTGCGCGCGGCAACGGTTTCCCAGTCGGGCGCGGCCAGTCGCAACTCCACGTAGCGGCGCGGCGGCTCGCCGCCGCCGTGCAGCGCGATGTCGTCGAGCGTCATCTCGACCACGACGCCGCTGTCATCGGCCCAGCGCCCGCGCCGCCGTTCGCTGACGATGCGCAGCGCCGACGCCTGGGATCGCGCTTCGTCGGTGTCCGATGCAACGCCGTCGATCTCGGCGGCCGGCGCGTCGGCACCGGCCGCGGCACGTGCCGCAGGTACCGGCGACGTCGCGACGACGATGCCCGCGTGCTCCGCGTCGAACAATTCGCGCTGCGTGACGCCGGGCGCGAACGTCTCGGTGCGCGACGCGACGACCCGTGTGCCATGCGCGTTCGCTTCGACCCAGGTCCACCAGCTCGCGCCCGGGCTCCGCTCGGCCTCCTCGATCTGGCACGGCTCGATCGTCACGCGCTCGTGGCCGCGCCGCATCCGGACCTGCGGGCAGATCCGCCACGCGCGCACGAGTTCTGCGCCGAAGTCGCGCTGCGCGCCACGGGCGCGGCTTGCGCCCTTTCCCGGCCACCCTTCCAGCGACAACGACAACACGATTTCCAGCACACGCGACATGGAGGCTCCTGCACAAGAAGGATCGCCGGCGCATCGACCGCGCCGGCGTCGCTCGTGAAGCAACTTCCATAGTACACGCCCCAAAAGAGCGCAGCCGACGATCCGGCCCTGTCTCCCTGTGGCACGTCAAACCGGCACGTCAGACGGCGTATTGCGCGATGCCGTTGCCGAACGACCAGTTCTCCTTCAGCACCTCGACGAGACCGATGAATACGTCTTCCTGCCGCACACCGGGCTGCTGCGACAGGTTGTCGGCGATCGTCCGGTACAGCGCCCGCTTCTGCTCGAGCGTGCGCGTGTTGTTCGCGGTGATCTGGATGATCACGAGATCGTCGCTGCGTTCGATATCGAGGTAATGACGGCCGAACACGAAATTCTCGGCCGCGTGCTCGGTGACGACCATGAAGATGTCGTCCTCGGGCACGTTGAACGTCTGTATCAGCGCGCGTTGCACACCGTCGACGAGGGCCTTGCGGTAGGCGGCCGGTTTGCCTTCGCGTACGGCGATACGGGTGAATGGCATGGTGCTGCTCCTGTCGGTGAGTGACGTTGAAGATCGAAAACACAGCGTCAGGTTAAGCGCGGCAACCTATAATGAACAGTCATTGATGAATATTTCATTCATTTTCAACCGAAATGAAAGTACTCGATCTCGATGCGGTACGCGCGTTCGTGCTGGTCGCCGACCTCGCCAGCTTCACGCGCGCAGCCGATGCGCTCGGCACCACGCAGTCGGCCGTCAGCCTGAAGCTGAAGCGGCTGGAGGCCCATCTCGGCAAGCCGCTGCTGGCGCGCACGCCGCGCGTCGTCAAGCTGGCCGCCGACGGCGAGACTTTCCTGCCGGCCGCCCGCGCGCTGCTCGACGCGCACGAGCACGCGCTCGGCGCGATCTCGACCGGCACGGTGCGCCTGTCGCTCGGCGTCAGCGAGCACGTCGCGGTGCCCGACCTGCCGGCCGTGCTGACGAGCCTGCACCGGCAGGATCCCGGGCTGTCGCTGGAAATGCATCTCGGAGCGTCGACGAGCCTGCTTCCGCAATACGACGAACGGCGGTTCGACGCGGTGATCGTCCGGCACGAGCCCGGCGAGGATCCGCCGCGCGACGACGCCACGCCGCTGTTTACCGAGCCGCTGGCGTGGCTCGCCGCGCCCGACTGGGCGCCGCGCGCAGGCGAGCCGCTGCCGCTCGCTGTGCTGGCCGGCCCCTGCGGGGTGCGGGCCGCCGCGCTGCGCGCGCTCGACCGTGCGGGGCTGCCATGGCGCGAGCGCTTCACGGGCGGC
Source organism: Burkholderia sp. AU17457 (assembly GCF_002223255.1). Taxonomy (NCBI): domain Bacteria; kingdom Pseudomonadati; phylum Pseudomonadota; class Betaproteobacteria; order Burkholderiales; family Burkholderiaceae; genus Burkholderia; species Burkholderia sp. AU17457. Next base: position 486,334 of record NZ_NKFB01000005.1, on the reverse strand, counting down.
GGGGTCGCGGCGGTCACGGCCGCCGCCGCGGCGGGGCTGGCCGTCTGCCCGCTCGCGCGGCGCGTCGCCCCGCGCACGCTGGTCGACGTCGGCGCGAAATTCGGGCTGCCGGCGCTGCCGCGATCGCAGGTGGTGCTGTATTCGCGCGTCCGCGACGCCCGCGCCGCCGCCGCGCTGCGCAGGTTCGCCGACAGTCTTGCAATCTCGGCGTAAACTAGCGGGCTCCTCCGTAATCTCCAGACGAATTCCCATGAAGCCCGACGCCCGCAAGCACCTCCGCGCCAACCTGCTGATGCTGGGCGCCGCCGCGATCTGGGGCTCCGCTTTCGTCGCGCAACGCCTGAGTCTCGACGTGATCGGCCCGTTCCTGTTCACCGGGCTGCGCTTCCTGCTCGGCGCGCTCGTGCTGGTGCCGCTGCTGATGCTGAATCCGGCGTCGCGCACGCAACTCGCGGCGATTCGCCGCGAACCGGCGCTGCTGCTGCCCGGCCTCGCGCTCGGCGGGCTGCTCGCCGTGTCGATCTCGCTGCAGCAGGTCGGCCTGCAATACACGCGGATCGCGAACGCCGGCTTCATCAGCTCGCTGTACGTCGTGATCGTGCCGCTGATGGGCGTGTTCGCGCGCCACCGGATCGGCGCTGGCACGTGGTTCGGCGCGTTGCTGGCCGCGATCGGCCTGTATTTCCTCAGCATCGACGAGCACTTCTCGGTGCTCTACGGCGACTGGTTCCAGCTCGCGGGCGCCGTCATCATCGCCGCGCACGTGATGGCGGTCGGCCATCTCGCGAAGCGCCACGATCCGCTCGTGCTCGCGTTCCTGCAGTTCGCCGTGTGCGGCGTCGCGTGTCTCGCGGCCGGCCTGGCCGTCGAACCGGTCAGCGTCGCGATGCTGCGCGGCGCGCTGCCGACGCTGCTGTACGGCGGGCTGCTGTCGGTCGGGGTCGGCTATACGCTGCAGGTCGTCGCGCAACGCGACGCGGCGCCCGCGCACGCGGCGGTGATCTTCAGCATGGAAGGCGTATTCGCGGCGATCGCCGGCTGGGCCGCGCTCGGCGAAACGCTGACGCTGCGCGCGCTCGTCGGCTGCGCGCTGATGCTGGCCGGCCTGCTCGCGTGCCAGTTGCTGCCGAACGGCGACGCGCGGAAAAAGGACGAGGACGCGCTGCCGGCGTGACGCCCACCGTCCCTATAATGGCGATTCGCGTGACTTCCACGCCAACCGCTTCCGACAGGCCAGCTCCGTGACGTCCACTTCCGTCGATCCCGCCGCCGACCTGCTGCGCGAACGCGCAGCGCACTACGCCGCCCAGGCGGCGCTGTTCCTGCGCGACCAGGCGCTCTCCACCGCGTCGCACGACCTGCGCAGCCCGCTGAATGCGATGCACAGCTGGGCCTACGTGCTCGAGCGCCAGCTCGCCAATGCCGATCCGAACCTGCAGCGCGCGCTCGCGGGCATCCGCACGGGCATCGACCAGCAGGTCGCGCTGATCGATGGCGTGCTCGACGCGCCGCGCGCGGAAACCCGCACGCTCGCGCTCGCGCCGCGGCCGTTCGCGCTGCGCGCGCTGCTCGACGAAACGATCGCGCTCGTGCGTTTCACGCTCGCCGACACCCGCCAGGTCGCGCTCGACACGACGCTGCCGGATGGCGAGCCGTCGCTCACCGCCGATCGCGAACGCGTCGCGCAGGCGCTCTGGACCCTGCTGACGACGGCCGTCGAGGCCAGCGCCGCGGGCAGCCGCGTCGTGTTCGCCTGCACGCGCGACGGCGCACAGTTCACCGCGCGCGCCACCTGCACCGTGAACACCGGCGTGCTCGTCGATCCCGCGCAGCCACACGCGTTCGAATCGTTCGCCCGGCACGAGATGCTGCGCGAGCGCGACGCGAAACGCAGCGCATGGGCGCTCGCGCTGTGCCAGCGCGTCGCCCTCGCGCACGGCGGCACGTTCGCGCACGACGTGTTCGTCGACGGCGCACCCGCCACCCTCACGTTCTCGATTCCGTGCGAGGCGCCGGTGTAAGCAAGCGGCCGTCCGATACATTACAAAATCCTTTCCGGCTCTATACTGACGGGCCTTTCATAACCGGAGCGATTCTTTGTTACAGATCTTCGCGCTCATCGGCGCGTTGTTCCTGGTGGCCCTGAACGGGTTCTTCGTTGCGGCCGAATTCGGCCTCGTCAAACTCCGCGCGACGCGCGTCAAGACCCTCGCCCGCAAGCACGGCCTGCGCGGGCGCATCCTCGCCATCGTGCACGGCCGGCTCGACGCGTATCTTTCCGCGTGCCAGCTCGGCATCACGCTCGCGTCGCTCGGCCTCGGCTGGGTCGGCGAACCGGCGTTCGCGGAACTGATCGGCCCGCTGCTCGACCTGATCGGCGTCGAGTCCGAACGCGTCGTGCACCTGATCTCGCTCGTGTTCGCGTTCTCGCTGATCTCGTTCCTGCACATCGTCGTCGGCGAACTGGCGCCGAAATCGATGGCGATCCGCCAGCCGGAGAAGGTCGGCCTGTGGGTCGCGCTGCCGCTCTACGCGTTCTACTGGGCGATGTATCCGGCGATCTGGGTGCTCAACACCAGCGCGAACGCGGTGCTGCGGCTCGCGGGGCTGTCGGCCGACCACGGCGGCGATGCGCACTATTCGACCGACGAGCTGAAGCTGATCCTGCGCAGCCGCCGCAGCGCGGCCGGCAATGCGGCCCAGCCGGCCCGCGGCACATACAGCAACGACGAGTGGAACACGCTCGCGCATTCGCTCGATTTTTCGTCGATGACCGTGTCGGACCTGATGCGGCCGGCCCATGAAATGATCGGCCTGCGGCGCGACCTGCCGCTGCCCGACAACATGGAGATCGTCGCGCGGCACCGCTTCAGCCGCTATCCGCTGTTCGAGGATGCGTCGCGCGAACAGGTAAGCGGGCTGATCCACCTGAAGGACCTGCTGCTCGCGCGTCACGCGGGCGCCGCGCTCGCGGATCTGTCCGACTACGTGCGCCCGGTCCAGTACGTGAAGCCCGACACGCCGGCGCTGGAGCTGTTCCGCCGCTTCCGCAAGGGCGCGCCGCACTTCGCGCTGGTCGGCAACAAGGGCGAGAAACCGATCGGCTTCCTGACGCTCGACAACCTGCTCGGCGCGCTGGTCGGCCAGATCCACGACGAGTTCCGCCAGGGAGACGCCGACTGGAGCCGCCTCGACGACGGCACGCTGATGGGCAAGGGCAGCCTGCCCGTCGTGTCGCTCGAGCAGGCGCTCGGCATCGACATCGACGAAGGCCGCGCGGAATCGGTCGGCGGCCTCGTGATCCAGGCATTGAGCGACCTGCCGACCGAAGGGCAGCGCGTGTCGTTCGACCGCTTCGACGTCGTCGTGAAGAAGATGAACGGGCCGCGCATCGTGCTCGTGCGCGTCTATCCGAAGATCGCGAAAGAGGCCGACGAATGACGGCGGCGGGTTGCATCGCGCGATGAACGCGCCGCTGCCGCGCTGCTGCGTGATCACGCCGGAGCCGGCATCCGCATCGGCGGCCGATCGGGCCGCGTTCCTCGATCGGCTGTCGACCGTGCTCGCGCGCGGTGAAGCGCTCGTGCAACTGCGCGTGAAATCGTTCGACGCGGCCGCGTTCGCGTCGCTGGCCGCCGCGGCGCTCGCGCGCTGCAACGCGGCCGGCGCGCATCTGATGCTGAACGGCCCGATCGATGCAGCCGGCGTGATGCGGCTCGACGGCGCCGGCTGGCATCTCGACGGCCCCGCGTTGCGCGCGGTCGCGCAGCGGCCGCTGCCGGCCGGCCGGTGGGTGTCCGCCGCGTGCCACTCGGAAGACGACCTGCTGATGGCCGCGCGCGCCGGCGCGGATTTCGTCACGCTGTCGCCGGTGCTGCCGACGCTCAGCCACCCCGGCGCGCCGACGCTCGGCTGGGCGCGATTCGACGCGCTGGCCGCGCAGGCCGCGATGCCCGTGTTCGCGCTCGGCGGCATGACGCGCGCGCACCTCGACGACGCGCGCCGTCACGGCGCGTACGGGATCGCGGGCATTCGCGGGTTCTGGTAATTCGGTATGTTCCGGCCGCGCGGCCGTGCGCGACCGATGGCCGCCACGCCGCTTCACGCGTTCATCGGCTCATGCGTTCAGGTTCGCACGCCTGCCGCGCCATGAACCGTCGTCGAGGCGACGCACGTCGTGCGTCAGCGCGTAGCGATTGACGTCGCCCGTCAGCCACGCGACGAGCGAATACGGCGGCAACTCCCCTTCATCGACCCGGTCGCGCGCGCGTGCCGGCGTCTCGAACACCACCCGCCCGACCGGTGCATCGAACGGCAGCGCATCGGGCGACAGGTTCAACGCGATCGTCAACGTCTCGTCGTCGGCGAGCCGCCATGATGCGCACAGCGCGTCGGCATCGCCGTCGCCGTCCGCCTTCAGCGCATGGGCTTCCTGCGGCCGGCAATCGGTCAGCCTGGGCGCGATCAGCTTCGCGCGCACCGCGAGCGCCGACTGTACGAAATGCGCACGGTCGATGTCGCGCGCGGTTTCGTCGAAGACCAGCGGGATCTGCGGCGTGAGCAGCGACAGCGCGAGCGCGGCCAGACCGGCCGCCTGCCCGTGATCGCCCGGGCCGCTGTCGCGCCATGCGCCGTCCGACAGCACGAGCGACGTCAGCGACAGCCCGCTGTCGGCGGCCATCCCGTCCGCCGATGCGGCCGGCTGATACGCCGCGCCAGCCGCGGTCAGCGCGCGGGCGAGCGTGTGAATCGACTGGTGCGTGGAAATGCCTTCATGAGCCGACGTGTCGCGCCCGGTGAGCCGGTGCAGCGCGCGTTCGCCGCAACCGTTCCACTGCGCATCGAAATGGGTATCGGCGAGATGCGCCGGATGCCGCTCGCTGCCGAGCACGAGGTGGATCAGCCGGTCGGCCGGCACGGCGGCGCGCACGCGATCCGCGATCTCGCGCAGCCACGACACGCCGATCCGGTCGGCTTCGCGCAGGCGCAGCCCGTCGCAGCGGTATTCGTCGATCCAGTACAGCGCGTTGTCGCAGAAGAAATCGCAGACTTCCGGATGATCGAGCGCGAGCGGCGCGGCCTGCAGCGGATCGTCGCGCGTATGGAAAAACGGCCCCGCGTAGTGGCGCAGCGCGTCGGTGCCGCTGCCGAAGCGCGCGTAGTCGAGCTCCAGCAGCACCGCGAGACCGTAGCCGTGCGCAGCGTCGATCAGTGCCTTCAGCGCGTCGGGGCCGCCTTCGGCCGCAAGCGGCGCGAACGGCAGGCTGTCGTGCGGCGACGCGAGCAGTTCCAGCGCGGTCACGCCGAGACGCGCCAGCTGCGGCAGGCGACGGCGCACGGCGTCGAAGCCGCCCACCGCGTGCGGGCGGATCGCGTAGAGCGCGATGTCTTCCCACGCGCGCCCGTGCCAGAACGTATTGCGCCACGTGAACGCGCGCGGATCGACGACCTCGCTCGGGCCGTCGAGCCCGTCGGGCTGCGAGCGCGAGGCGGGATCGGGAATCGACACGGTATCGTCGAGACGATAGCGGTAACGCGCGCCCGCGCCGCAGTCGACGAAAACCTCGAACCAGTTCGGGCCGGCGCTCGTCATCGGCACGAGCGTCGGGCCGTAGCCGGTATCGAGTTCGAGCTCGACGTGGGCGCTGCCGGGCGCCCACACGCGGAAATGCGTGCGCGGCGTCGTGCACAGCGCGCCGCAGGGCTGCGCGCCAAACGGCAAACAATGGATGTAGTGCTGCGCGTACGGATCGTGCGGACAATCGGACATCATGCGCTCCTCGTGCGTACCGAGCGGCATGGCCGCGCCGATGGCGCAGCGCATCGGGGCCCGGCATGCGAAGGCCAGGCGGGGGGAGAGCACCGAGTATGCGCCGGATTCGCGACGTCGATGCATCGTGGTCAGACATTTTTAAATGCGAATCGACCCTTGGAAAATCGCGCGGGAAACCGGCCGGCACGCGCCCGCGAGTCGGGTAGTCGGCATACCGGAATGATTGCTCGTCTTGTTGCGCCGGCCGCGCGCACATACGCTCTGCGTCCTGTTCGCGGACATGTCGTCCGCCCCAACAACCCGAGGACCTGCCATGTCGCTTCCCGCCAGCGCCGCGAAATTCGATCCGTCACGCGCACACGACTACGCCGAGCAATCGCGCATCGCGCTCGCCGGCTACGATGCGTGCCACGAACTCACCGCATGCATGCTCGCGTCGGCGATCGGTGCGGCCGATGCGCGGATGCTCGTCGCCGGCGCGGGCGGCACGGGACAGGAAATCTGCGTCGCGGCCGCGCTCGAACCGGGCTGGCAGTTCACGGCCGTCGACCCGTCCGCGCCGATGCTCGCGCTCGCCCGCGCGAACGTCGAAGCCGCGGGCTTCGGCGCGCGTACGACATTCGTCGAGGACGGCGTCGACGCGTTGCCCGACGTGCCCGCGTTCGACGGCGCGACGCTGATCGGCGTGCTGCATCACGTGCCGGGCGACGACGCGAAAGCCGCGCTGCTGCACGCGATCGCGCGACGCCTGAAGCCCGGCGCGCCGCTCGTGCTCGCCGGCAACCATCGCCGCTACGCGGACCACCCGCGCCTGCTCGACGCGTGGCAGCAGCGCTGGCGCATGAAGGGCGCCACCCCCGACGCCGTGCGCGCGCAACTGGCGAAGATCCTGCAGGGCGCCGATCCGCCCGCGTCCGAGGAAGCCGTGTTCGCGCTGCTTCGCGACGCGGGCTTCGATGCGCCGCTGCGTTTTTTCGCGAGCCTGTTCTGGGGCGCGTGGATCGCGGTGCGGCGCGCATGACGGTCGATGCGGCCCGCGACGGCGCGCGTCACACGATTCGCGTACGCGGCGCATGGGCTCGGTATGATGGCGTTCCCGCCCCCTTCCGGCCTCGACATGCTGACCGTCCATCACCTGAACAACTCGCGTTCGCAGCGCGTGCTCTGGCTGCTCGAAGAACTGGATGTGCCGTACGAGATCGTGCGCTACGAGCGCGATCCGAAGACGATGCTCGCGCCGGCCGAATTGCGCGCGATCCATCCGCTCGGCAAGTCGCCCGTCGTGACCGACGACGGCCGCACCTTCGCCGAATCGGGCGCGATCATCGAGTACCTGGTCGAACGCTACGGCGACGGGCGCCTCGCGCCGCCGCCCGGCTCGCCCGAGCGGCACGACTACACATACTGGCTGCACTACGCGGAAGGGTCGGCGATGCCGCCGCTGCTGCTCAAGCTCGTCGCGCTGCGGATCGCGCATGCGCCGATGCCGTTCTTCGCACGGCCGATCGCACGCAAGATCGCCACGACGCTGCAGTCGGGATTCGTCGATCCGCAGATCGACCTGCATCTCGGCCATGTCGACGGCACGCTGGCGCGCAGCGGCTGGTTCGTCGGCGACGGCTTCAGCGCGGCCGACATCCAGATGAGCTTTCCACTCGAAGCCGCGACCGCGCGCGGCGGCGGCAGCCGGTATCCCGCGATCGCGCGCTTTCTCGACACGATCCATGCGCGGCCGGCCTACCGGCGCGCGCTGGAGCGCGGCGGCCGGTACGACCTGCTCAAATAACCGGCGTCAGCTCAGCAGCCCCGCCGCGACGTTGATCGACAAGCCGAGCACGGCCATGTTGAAGTAGAACGACAGGATCGATTGCGCGAGCACCGAGCGCCGCGCGGTGCGGTTCGCGAGCGACACGTCGGCCGTCTGCGACGCGACGGCGATCGTGAATGCGAAATACAGGAAATCCCAGTAGTCGGGCTCCGGATGCTGGTCCGGGAAACGCAGCGCGCGATCGCCGCTCGGCGAGCCGTAATAGAGCCGCGCGTAGTGCAGCGTGAAGATCGTCGGGATCAGGAACCACGCGCCGAACAGCGTCGCGCCCGTGATCGCGTAGTGGCTGAGCCCCGCGCGAAAGCCGACGCTCTTGGCGGTCGCGAGTTCGATCGCGATCGCGGCCACGCTCGCGATGGTCGCGAGGCACACGACGGTCAGCACGGTCGTCGCGTTTTCGTCCTCGCGAATCGCGACTTCGCGCACCTTGTAGTGATGCGCGGTGACCATGCGCACCCACATCAACGCCAGATACAGCCAGACCGCGCAATCCCAGCCGATCAGCGCCCGCGCGGTAGCGCGCAGCGGAAACGGCAGCAGCACCGCGCACAGCACGCCGGCGACGAACGCCGCGACCATGCGCGGCCGGTTGCGTAATACCTGCGGATAAAGCGTCATCGTGTGATTCCGAAAGCAGATGGAAAGGGTTCGGCCGCGTGCCCGGCAGCGCCGCCGCGCCGGCGTGAAACGCGCCCCGATTATCCTCATTCCATCGTCAGATGGCGATGGGTGCGAGCGCCCGAGGAGCGCCTAAGATAAGGGGATGACCGCCACCGCCTTGCTCTGCCGCCATCCCGCGAACACGGCCGGCCGCGACTTCGTCGTCGGCGACCTGCACGGCTGCGTCGACGTGCTGCGCGCGCTGCTGCACGACGTCCGCTTCGATCCGGCCCGCGACCGGCTGTTCTCGGTCGGCGATCTCGTCGACCGCGGCCCGGCCTCCGACACCGCGCTCGACCTGGTCGACCGACCATGGTGCCACGTCGTGCGCGGCAATCACGAGGAAGTGCTGAGCCTCGTCGCGCGCGGCAAGCTGCCGCCCGACGCGTGGCGCGGGATCGGCGGCGACTGGGGCGCCGACCTGCCGCCGGAACGGCTGCGCGCGCATGCGGCGCGCGTCGACGCACTGCCGCTCGTGCGCGTGATCGGCGACGGCGCGACGCGCTTCAACGTGCTGCACGCGGAATTCTTCGGCTCGGACGCGGATCTCGATGCCGGCAGCTATCCGCACGACGTGCGCGAGCGGCTGATCTGGGGCCGCGATCTCGTCCAGGGGCTCGCCGATCCGGCGGTGCAGGCCGGGCTGTCGCTGACCTGCACCGGACACACGCCGGTGCGTGAGCCGCAGCGGATCGGCGCGCAATGGTTCATCGACACGGGTGCGTTCGCGCCGGCCGGGCGGCTGACGCTCGCCGAGCCGCGCACCGGCCGCACCTGGTCGATGACGCAGGCCGAAGCGCGCGAGCGCCACGCGGGCGACTGGCCGCTGCCCTGATGCGCCGGCCGGCGCTTCGTCCCGCACGCGAACGCTAGCCGACCTGATTCAGTTCGAACACCGCATCGACGGCCGAGCCGTTCCAGTTGTATTCGAGATAGGCCGCATGCTGGCAGTCGCGCAGCAGCGTCGTGCGGAACGCGGCGAGACACTCGCCGCGCGGATCGCGCACCGACGGATAGACGATCCCCGCGCCGCCGGCATGGCGCACCGCGCGGCCGAACGCCTGCCCCGCGCCGTAGTCGACCGGATCCAGCAACGCGGGGTCGCGCTGCGGCCACGTGCGCACGTCGACGACGTCGCCGTGCGCGAACACGGTATAGAGCCGCATCTGCTGGCGCATCGGCGGCTCCTTCGTCGCGGCGAGGAACAGCCCGCTGTGATAGCGCGTTTCGGCGATCGCCGTGTCGCGCGAGCGCGTGCAGTAGAACACGCCGTAGCTGCCGTCCGAAAAGCGGCTGCCCAGCGGATTCAGGTGCGTGAACGCGGCCATGATCGGCCCCCAGCCCTGCCCGTAGCGGCGCTCGGCCGGCGGCACGAGATCGAGCGTGCCGACTTCGTTGCGGATGCGGTCGTTGGTCAGCGATTCGAGCGCGTAGAGCGCGTCGAAATCGTCCGCCGATGCAACGCGGTCGAACAGGTTGATGGCCGGAAAACGGGTGGGAATCACGCGATAGGCTGGCGCCCAGTCGACGGTGGTCGTGGGCCACCGGGTGACTTCGATCGGTGTCGTCACGCCCAGCCACCCCGCATTGCGTCAAGATATTGCCGGACGGCCACCAGATCGCCGACGTTGCCGGCCAGCATCCGGTCGAGCGCGCGCTTGCCGCCGAACGGCGCCGCATCGTTGGGCCGCTTGACCCACGCATCGGCCGCGGCCGGTTGCGGCAGCAGGATCTGCAGCGCCTTGTAGATGCCGAGCAGCAGCGATAGCCGCTCGAGCGTATCGCGCGGCAGGCGTGCCGATTCCGGCGCGGCCTTCCACTTGAAGAACGTCGAGCGGCCAGGCGACCCGAGCAGCACGATCTGCTCGTCGATCGTCAGTTCCCAGTCGCGCGCAATGTTGAAAAACGCACGCAGGCCGGCCGCGGACATCTGCGCGACCGAAGCGTGCGGCACGGCGGAATGCGAATCGTACGCGGGCTGTGACATGATCGTTAGTCTCTAAATGAATTTACTAACAAGGTTAGTCCATTATCGTATTTTTGCAAGGGTCGCACCCATCGATCGTCACACCGATCCGCCAGATCGATATTTTTTGTCCATTCTGGACTCTTATTTTATTTTCTGCGTTAATGGCCGTGCGGACACCGCGTCACGGCGCGGGTCGCGTCCGTGGAGACCCTGTCGCACGGAAACCGGATGCCCCACGCCAAGGAACGCACCATGAAGAGACTGATTGCCGCCGTTTCGATCGCCCTGCTCGCGGTATCCGCAGGCCCCGCCGTCGCGAAGGACTGGACCACGATCCGCTTCGGCACCGACGCCAGCTACGCGCCGTTCGAGTCGAAGGCGCCGGACGGCAAGCTCGTCGGCTTCGACATCGACCTCGGCAACGAGATCTGCGCGCGCCTGAAAGCGAAATGCGTGTGGCTCGAGAACGATTTCGACGGGATGATTCCTGCATTGAAAGCGAAGAAGTTCGACGCGGTGCTGTCGTCGATGTCGATCACGCCGCAGCGCGCGCAGCAGATCGCCTTCACGACGAAGATCTACAACCAGCCGACGCGGCTCGTGGTGAAGAAGGGCTCGTCGCTGCTGCCGACCGCCGAATCGCTGAAGGGCAAATCGATCGGCGTCGAGCAGGGCACGACGCAGGAGACGTATGCGAAGGCGTACTGGGGCAAGCAAGGCGCGAACGTCGTGTCGTACCAGAACCAGGACGGCGTGTATGCCGACCTGATCGCCGGGCGCCTCGACGCGGCGCTCCAGGATGAAGTGCAGGCCGCGATCGGGTTCCTGAAATCGCCGCGCGGCGCGAACTACACGTTCGTCGGGCCCGAGCTCGTCGACGAAAAAGTGCTCGGCATCGGCGCCGGCATCGGCCTGCGTCAGCAGGACACCGACCTGAAGGCGAAGATCGATCGCGCGATCGCCGACATGGTCAAGGACGGCACCTACAAGCGACTCGCGTCGAAGTACTTCGACTTCGACATCTACGGCGGTTGAAAAACGGCGTCGCGCGCGTACGGGTACTGCTCCCGTCGCGCGCGTCCGACCGCCCCTCCCCTTCAACCGGATGGCAACGGCGGCGCGTGGTTCGCCGTTGCATCGAATGCCTGTCTTCCCGCATCGCGCGCAGCACGATGCGTCGACCATCGTTCGGGTAACGGATCAATCGTTCGCGGAACAGATAGTCATGCGAACGGACCGCGTGCCGCTCGGGTCAATAGGCGAAGATCGGACGTCGCGGTATCGGCGCCCGCGTGCACATGCCCATGCGGATCGGATTCGCGTGCAGGAAAGTGCCGACCCGGCGCGGATGACCGGCAACCAGCCGGATCCGCCTCGCACCGGGCGCGGAGAGATGGCCTGTCGAGGCATGCCGGTCTGCCGCAAGCGCGACGTTCGAGCGGCGATGTCCCGAATCACTGCGATCGCGGCCTGCGGACCGCGGCGTGTGATGATCGATCATTTTTCTACCCCGTTTGCTGTCTGATGTTTGTTCCGGCAACCGGACGATGCCGATGCCCCGGCGATCGGGCGACGACGTTCCCTGCTCGCCGTGACGCGGCCGCTGCACCGCGCACGGCCGCCGCATCCCCGCGGACTGCATCCTGGCCGGCAGCGGCGGCTGTCGCCGCCCGACCGGACGGATCTCGCGCCGTCGACTCTCGCATGCCCTTCTTCGCAAGGACCGGGCCAGCGCTGCGCGAGCCCGGCAGGACAAGGCGGTGACCGGACCGGCTGGCGGCCGGAACGGGCGTGGAATGCCGGAAGTTACGAAACTGAAACATCGGCGCCGCGGCACGCGCCGGCCGCGCAACGGCGGGGCCTTGCGGAATAAGGCTGAACAATGGAGCGCGGAATTTTTACCGGCGGCGGGCTGGCCGATCGGCCCGGTTCGCCGCGGAAATTCGCGTGGCGGCCAACGCGAAATGTTTCATGCGCTTTACATGCCGGCGGCGGCAACGCGCACCGCAGGTCGCTGCCGGACGCTGGACGCTACGACCGATCGCATGGCTATACTGCGACACCGCTCCACGCGACTTCACGCAAACGCCCGCCCACGATGATCCGTACCTTCCATGCCGCCGAGCGCGCGAGACTGATCCGCTTCGGCGTGTCGGGCCTGGGCTCGACCGCGCTGCATGCGCTGATCGCCGCCGCGATGTTCGCGCTGTTCGACGCAACGCCCGTCGTCGCGAACGCGACCGCGTTCGTCTGTTCGACCGCGTTCTCGTATCTCGCCAACACGCTGTGGAGTTTTGCGTCGACGGTGACATGGGGCAACTTCGTGCGCTTTCTCGCGGTCGCGATGGCCGGCCTCGCCGCGACGATGCTGCTGGCGCGCGGCACCGACGCGCTCGGGCTCGCCCGTGCATGGAGCATCGTCGCGGTCGTGCTGTGCGTGCCGCCCGTCACGTTCGTGCTGCACCGGCTGTGGACCTATCGGTGAGCCGCGCCACACGCATCGCACACGCCGCTCATCCGACCCGCTGATGCTCCGCGTCGCCCGACGGCGCGCCGTCGTGCCCGCCACTGTCGCCGTTTCCGCCGTTGCCGCCGGTGTTGTCGTGATCGTTCAGCCCGTGCTCGATCATCATCCGGTAGAGCGTCACGCGTGAAATGCCGAGTTCGGCGGCGGCCTTGTTGATCCGGTGGTCGTTGCGCAGCAGCGCGTTCTCGATCGCGGTGCGCTCGGCCAGCGAGCGCGCCTGCTCGAGCGTCACCGGTTCGGTTTCCCCGGGCGTGTCGAGCCCGAGATCGTGCGGCGTCAGCAGCCGGCTCTCGGCCATCACGATCGCGCGCCGCACGCGGTTGATCAGCTCCCGCACGTTGCCGGGCCATTCGTAGCGCCGCATCGCGTCGAGCGCGGCCGACGTGAAGCCGCTGATCTTGCGGCCGCTGTCGGCCTTGAATTTCTGCAGCACGTAGTGCGCGAGGATGTCGATGTCCTTGCCGCGTGCGCGCAGCGGCGGCTCGTGGATGCGCAGCACGCACAGCCGGTGATAGAGATCCGCGCGGAAGCGCCCGGCCTCGACCGCGCCGTCGAGATCGACGTGCGTGGCCGAGATGATCCGAACGTCGACCGGGATCGATTCCTGCCCGCCGAGCCGCTCGATCTTGCCTTCCTGCAGGAAGCGCAGCAGGCTCGCCTGGCTTTCGACCGGCATGTCGCCGATCTCGTCGAGAAACAGCGTGCCGCCGTTCGCCGATTCGATCCGGCCCGCGCGCCGCTGGTTCGCGCCGGTGAACGCGCCGCGTTCATAGCCGAACAGCTCCGACTGCAGCAGGTGATGCGGGATCGCGCCGCAATTGATCGCGACGAACGGCCCCTTGCCGCGGCCGGAGCGCTCGTGAATCGCGAGCGCCGTCAGTTCCTTGCCGGTGCCCGATTCGCCCGAGATGAACACGCTCGCATCGGTCTTCGCGACCTTGCGGATCGTGCTGAACAGCTGCTGCATCGCCTCGCAGTTGCCGATCATCCCGTGTTCGCCGATCGACGCCGCATAGGCGGCGCCGTCGACGCGATCGAGCGCGGCCATCCCGCGCGCATGGCCGAGCACGTGCGAAATCCACTCGTACGGCAGCGGCAGCGTCACGTAATCGAAACAATAGCTGCGGATCAGTTCGCGCACGGCGGGGCCGATCGTGATGCCGGCCTGCGCGATGGAAATCCAGCCGATCGCCGGCTGGCTCAGGCACATCTTCAGCGCGGGATAGTCGCGCGACGTGAACCCGGTGAAATCGACCAGACCGGCGGCCACGCTCACGCCGGAGGTCATGTTCTGCGCGGCGCCGGCCGTCTTCGCGACCGCGATCTCCCAGCCGAGCCCGCGCAGTTGTGCGAGCAACGGCTCGTCGGGCGTGCGCATGATCACGAACAGCTTGCGTCCGGCCTCGGGAGCGGTGACGGACATGTCCGTCATCTCGGGCGCCGCCTGCCCGTTTGCGTCGGGTGACCTTGCAACCATCGTTGTTCCCCGCTTGGCGTTGGTATCGCGCGCCGGCTCACCGCCGCGTACGACGGACACGATCGAACCGACATATTGGCCGTATTTCCGTCCGAATAAAATCCCCCTGCGCATGAATCGCGCCGGAGGTAGACGTTGTCATGAACGGTATATCGATACGGCCGGCCTGCGGCTAGATGGGTGTTATCCCGGAGGCGGGCACGGCGCGCGACCGGAACGGACCGCCGCCGCGCGCGCACAGCCGCGCCGGTGCTGGCGCGCGGCGATTGCGTGCGACGCGGCGCACGCCGATCGGCGCGCCGGCGCATGCGCGTGCAACCGGTCGGCCGGGCAGGCGGGCGCCCGCGCAACCGGTTCCGGTTGATTTGCGTCAATCGTCGGAAGCAGTCAGATGATGCACGCACGCAACATGCGCGGCGCCCGCCGTACGGCGGGCGGCCGGGTCAGCGGCCCGACGCGAGCGGCGCCGGCGCGTTCGCGCGGCCGCGGCCGGCCGGCGTACCGCCGTGCTGGCCATAGCTGGCGGCCAGCGCATCGACCCGCGCGAGATGGTGGCGATTGTCGTGATCCCACGGGTGGAAGCCCGGCCGGAAAAAGCTCAGCCATTCGCCGGCGATGCGCGGGAACAGCCCGCGGCGCGGCCCATACAGGAACGCGATCACGCGCAGCAGGCCGCGCACGTGATGGCCGGCGCCGCGATCGCGCCACAGCAGCGTCACATGGATCAGGAACACGGTCGGCCAGAACGTCAGCGTCGTCAGCAGATACACGCCGATGCGGATCAGGTAACGGCGCAGCCCCGGCTTCATCGCGGCATTCCACACGTCGAACGACACGGCCTTGTGCTCGGTTTCCTCCAGCGCGTGCCAGAGCCACATCTGCCGGTAGCCTTCGACCGAACCGGCCAGGCGCGTCGGGTCGCCCAGCAGCCAGTCGGCGAGCATCGCCGTGTAGTGCTCGGCCGCCACCGTGTGCGCGAGCTGCACCGAATGCGGCAGCTTGCGCTTCATGTAGCCGAGCACCGTCCACACGCGCTTGTCGAGCTTGCGCGCGGGCAGCCGGTTCGCCTGCATCAGCTCGTTGTATTCGACGTGCTCGCGCGTGTGCATCGCCTCCTGGCCGATGAAGCCGAGCACCTGCTGCTTCAGCACCGGATCGTCGATCCGGTCGCGGTAATTGCGCACCGAATCCATGAAGAAGCGCTCGCCGGCCGGAAACAGCAGCGACAGCGCGTTGAAGAAATGGGTCACGTGCGACCCGAGGCCATGCCAGTCCTTCGCGCGTTCGACCGGCAGGTCGAAGCGCAGATCGCGACGCACCGGCATGATCCCGGCTGCGGTGGCGGAAGCGGCTGACTTCATGTTCATCTTTCTCCTGGTGCGGAGCCACCCGGCGCATCGTCCGACGCGGCCGGCGCAAGCCCGGGCGGCACATCGCGCACCGCCAAATCATGACATCGACAGATGTAAAGATAGGCCGCACGCGCCGGCGCACGCAAGCCGCGCGGTAGATGCGCGCTTCCAAACAGGGCACGGTCGGAAAGGCGGAAAAAACGGCGCTCGAACGGCGCCTGGGCCCGGTGCGATTCGAACGCGCGGACGCGCGGGCGAGCGAGATGCCAGGCCCGATACGGCGCGCCGCTATCGGGCCGCAAGCCCCGTGTGGCGGCCATTTCGCCGCCTCTGGCGCCGGTCGTGCAACCCGCGGCAACGCGTGCCGGTCGCATCGATTCATACGCGCAGCACACTGCCGTGGTGCAACCTCGGCGCCGCGACGCGCGAAAAATTCAAACGCGCGTTCCAATGGCGTTTCGGGCGATCCCGCGCGCGGCGCTCCGCCGCGCCTGGCGACACGCTTGCCGACACGCGCACGGCGGCGCGAGATCCGCGCACGCCGGCCCGCTGCGCGCTCGCCTACAATAGCGGTTTTACGTCACGCTCTTTCAGGAGAAATCATGTCCGTCATCACGACCGAATCGGGCCTCAAGTACGAAGACCTGACCGAAGGTACCGGCGCGGAAGCGCAAGCCGGCAAGACCGTCAGCGTCCACTACACGGGCTGGCTGACCGACGGTCAGAAATTCGATTCGAGCAAGGATCGTAACGACCCGTTCGCGTTCGTGCTGGGCGGCGGCATGGTCATCAAGGGCTGGGACGAAGGCGTGCAGGGCATGAAGGTCGGCGGCGTGCGTCGCCTGACGATCCCGCCGCAACTCGGCTACGGCCCGCGCGGCGCAGGCGGCGTGATTCCGCCGAATGCGACGCTCGTGTTCGAAGTCGAACTGCTCGACGTCTGAGCGCGCATCCGGCCGTTTTCTTCCCGATGGAACGCATCGCCTCCCCCGCCATCGCGCTGCGCCGCTACGCCACGTGCGAAGCGTCGGATGTGCACGACTTTCACCAGGTCGTGCTCGGCGTCGATGGCGCGATGGTGATGGCGGTGGACGGAATCGGCCGGCGCATCGACCGGCACGCGGCCTGGCTGATTCCGGCCGGCGCGCGCCACGACTACGCGGGCCTCTGCGACAATCGCCAGCTCGTGATCGACCTGCCCGCCGCGTCGCTCGCGGTACCGCAGCGGCTGTTCGACCATGCGCGCGCCGTATCGATCGACCCGGCGCTCACGTCGCTCGTCGCGCAAATCGCGGCGGCGGCCATGCAACACGATGCGCCTGCCGGCGACGCACGGCAGGCCGCCGCGCACCGTTTCCAGTGGCAGGCCGCCGCGCGCCTGTGCGACGCGCTGCTCGACGATGCAGGCATCGCCGCGCCCGCGTCGGGCCTCGATTTCGCGCGCATCGACCGCTGGCTGCGCGCGCGGCTCGCCGAGCCGCTGCGCATCGCGGATCTCGCCGCGCACTGCGGCTACGGGATGCGCCGGTTTCATCAACTGTTCGTCGACGCGTTCGGCGAAACGCCGCATCGCTACCTGCAGCGGCTGCGGCTCGACGCCGCGGTCGTGCTGCTCGCCGACGGCCGGCATTCGCTCGTCGACATCGCGGGCAGCGTCGGCTTCGCCGATCAAAGCACGTTCACGCATGCGTTCACGAAGCGCTTCGGCGTCGCGCCGGGGCGCTGGCGCGGCGAACGGCACTGAACGCATCGGCCTCGCCGAATACGTAACGACGCACGTAGCAGGCAGCACGCGTCGGCATGCGTATCGACGCTTCACGTCCCGCTGAAACATCGCGTGCCCGTCGCCGCCTACGATGGACGCATGGATGCGACGCCACCGTCCCCTGCTTTCCCGTCTGCGCCCACGCGCGTCGTCGCCACCGTCGGCATCGGGTTCGTCGTCACGCAGCTCGACGTGACGATCGTCAATATCGCGCGCGCATTTCGCCGCCGACCTTGAATCAGGTCGTCACGCCAACGACAGGACGTCTTCCTGAAGCGACTCGCGTAGCCGGCCGGGCCGGGCCGCGCCCGTGCTTCCGCGCCGAATGCCATCCGACGGTACAACCCTCGCACATGACGCTCACCGCCGTGCCGCACCGGCCTCTTCATCGATCTTCCTGACGACTGTATCGGCCGCCTTCACGGGCCGGCCGTCGTCGTGCCGCAGCGCGAGCTTGCGGATCGCGCGCCCGGTGCCGCGGTCGACCAGCACCGAATGCGGCTCGCCGCGCGCGAACAGGTTGGCCTCGCCCCACTGCCGCAGCATCACGATGACCGGAAACAGCCCCTCGCCCTTTTTGGTCAGCACGTACTCCTGATACGCGGTGCCGTCGGACGCCGGCACGACGTCGAACACGCCGGCGTCCACCAGCCGCTTCAGCCGGTCGGACAGGATGTTGCTCGCGACGCCGAGACTCGCGCGGAAATCGCCGAAGCGGCGCACGCCGTCGAACGCATCGCGCACGATCAGCAACGCCCAGCGATCGCCGACGATGTCGGTCGCACGCGCCACCGGGCACGGCGAATCCGCAAGACTTTTCTGCCTGGCCATCTTCCTCTCCGCAATCGCGCCGGCCGCCTTCGCGGGCATGCCGGCCATCCGTGCACGGGCCTTCGGCCCGCCACCCAACAAGTTGCATTTTAAAACCACTTTCCCTACACTCCAAACAAGTTTCAAATTGCAACTACATTGCGTGAGGCAACCATGGAGTCGTCCTGCCGTTCCGGCACCGTTGCATCGAACGCGCGAACCGATGCGGTCCATCCGGCCGATGGCGGCCGCCTGTCGTCGGCGCGTGTCGCGCTGCTCGCCGTCTGCTGCGCGGCGAGCGTCGCGAACGTCTACTACGCGCAGCCGCTGCTCGATTCGATCGCACGGGATTTCGGCGTGTCGCAGGCCGCCGTCGGCGGCGTCATCACCGCGACGCAGCTCGGCTGCGCGCTCGCGCTGCTGTTCGTCGTGCCGCTCGGCGACCTGCTGGACCGCAAGCGCCTGATCGCCGTGCAGCTTCTGCTGCTGACCGCGGCCTGCATCGGCGTGGCCGCCGCGTCGACACGCGTCGCGCTGGTGGCGGGAATGGCCGCCGTCGGATTGCTCGGCACCGCGATGACGCAAGGGCTGATCGCGTGCTCGGCCGCCCTCGCCGGGGCGGGCGAACGCGGGCGCGTCGTGGGCGCCGCGCAGGGCGGCGTCGTGGTCGGATTGCTCGCCGCGCGCTCGGTCGCGGGCGTCGTCACCGACATCGCCGGGTGGCGGGCCGTCTATCTCGTATCGGGTGCGCTCGCGATCGCGATGCTGGTCGCGCTGTCGCGGCTGCTTCCCGACATGCGCGAGCCGCGCGAACGCATCGGTTACGCGGCGCTGCTGCGCTCGATGGTGTCGCTGCTGCGCGAAGAACGCGTGCTGCGCGTGCGCGGCGCGATCGCGCTGCTGATGTTCGCGGCGTTCAGCATCTTCTGGAGCGCGCTCGTGCTGCCGCTGAGCGCGCCGCCGCACGCGATGTCGCACACGCAGATCGGTGCGTTCGGCCTCGTCGGCGCGCTGGGCGCGGCGGCGGCCGCCCGCGCGGGCCGGCTCGCGGATCGCGGGCACGGTGAAACGACGACCGGCGCCGCACTCGCGCTGCTCGCATGCGCGTGGCTGCCGCTCGCATTCGGCAATACGTCGATTGCGCTGCTGATCGTCGGCATCGTGCTGCTCGACGTCGGCGGACAGGCCGTGCACGTCGTCAACCAGAGCATGATTCTCGGCGCGCGGCCCGACGCGCAGGCGCGTCTCGTCGGCTGCTACATGCTGTTCTATTCCGTTGGCAGCGGGCTCGGTGCGATCGCGGCGACGATGATGTATGCGCGCGCCGGCTGGACGGGCGTCTGCGTACTCGGTGCAGGGGTGAGCGTGGCCGCGCTCGGCGTATGGGTTGCGACGCTGCGGCGCGCTTGATGCGTGCCGGTCGGGCGGACGGAACGGGAAAAGCCGGCACGCCCCAGGCGGGCGGCCGGCACGCGAACCGGCCACGCACGCGCGCCGGTCGGCTTCGATCTGGCGCACCGGGTGCGCGCCCCGGGCGTTCAGCCGGCCGCCTGAATCGCCTCTTCGTAGACGCCGGCCACGCGTCGCGCGATCACCGCGTTGTCGAAATGATCGCGCGCATAGCGCTTGCACGCGGCCTCGTCGGGCAGCGCGATCGCGCCCGACAGCGCACCGCCGAGCCCTTCGGCGATCGCGTCCGCGCCCGTCGACGGCAGCACGAGATCGTTCGACAACCCTGCGACCGCCTCCGGCAGCCCGCCGACCGGCGTGACCAGCACCGGCGTGCCGGATGCCAGCGATTCGACGGTGATCAGCCCGAAGCCCTCGAGCGCGACCGTCGGCACGACGCTGACCGTCGCCGCGCGGTACAGCGCCGCGAGATGATGGTCGGGCACGAAGCCGAGCAGCTTCACGTTGTCCTGCAGCCCGGCTTCGTCGATGCGCTGCTGAAGTTCCTCGCCGATCTTGCCCTTGCCGGCGATCAGCAGCAGCACGTCCGGGTGACGGCGCTTGACGAGGCCGATCGCGTCGATCAGGTCCTCGAGCCCCATGCGCCGTACGAGCCGGCGCACGGCCAGCACGATCGGCCGGTCCTGCGGCAGTTGCAGCTTGTGCCGCGCCTCGGCCGGCGTGAGCGGCGTGTCGAACTGCGCGGTATCGACGCAGCCGGGAATCACGCGCACGCGGGACGGATCGATCCCGTAGCGGTGCGTCAGGATCTGGCCGAATGCCTGCGACAGCACGATCAGCCGCGACGAGCGCGTATAGACGGCCTGTTCGAGATAGCGCTTCGCGCGCTGCCCGAGCGACGCGGCGCCCTCGACCTGGCTTTCGTCGGCCCACGGCCCCTGGAAGTGCGACACCTGCGGAATCCCGCGCGTCACGTCGAGGCCGGGGAACGTGTACAGCGCGAAGTGCGACGAAATCACGTCCGGCCGCGCGCTGCGGATCTCGTCGCGCAGCGCGCGCCGCGCGGCGAGCATCCGGCGCGCGAGCGGCTGCGATGCCGGCCCGAAGCCCTGGATCGCGCCGCCCGTGTCGTCGGCGACCTTCGGCGAGCCGGCGACGAGCCCGCGCACCTCGACGCCCGCGCCGGGCAGCGCGCCGACGAGCGAGTAGTACATCCGGTCGAGGCCGCCCGCGCGTTCGGGGAACCAGTGCATGCCGATCTGCAACGATTTGATCGGCCGGGAGGATTGGGACATCACGGTTGCTCCTGCGTGATTGCATGCTCGACCCGCTCGAACGCGGACGGCTGCGTGGGTTGGCCGATGCGCCGGTAAAGCGCGACGTACTGGGCGCCCATGTGCGCCCAGCCGAAACGGGTCATCAGTTCGCGGGCCGCGTCGCCCATCGCGCGACAGGTGTCGCGCGACGCCGCGAGCGCGCCGATCGCCTGCGCGAGCGCGGCCGGATCGTCCGGATCCTCCAGCACGATCCCGCATTCGCGCGTGATGATTTCCGCGCCGCCCGCCGTGCGCGCGGTGACGACCGGCAGCCCGGCCGCCATCGCCTCCAGCAGCGACAGGCTCATCGCTTCGTAGCGCGACGGAAAGACGTACGCGTCGACCGAGCGCATCAGCGTCGGCATGTTCTTCACGAGCCCGAGGAAATGCACGCGCGAATCGATGCCGAGCGCACGCGCCTCTTCCGGATACGGGCTGCCGGGCAAGTAGCCGGCCACCGCCAGATGCACGTTCGCGGGCAGCTTCGTCAGCGCCTTCAGCACGGTGCCGAGGTTCTTGCGCGGCGTGCGCAGGTCGCCGACGAACAGCAGCAGGAACGCGTCGTCCGGCAGCTTGAACGCCGCGCGGTCGGCCTGCGCGCCCGCGAACGCGCTGCCGTCGACGCCGTTGTAGATCACGCTGATCTTGCGGCTGTCGATGCCGAGCCCGGCGATCTCGTCGGCCACCTTCTGCGACACGGCGGTGATCGCGCGCGAACGCTTGTACGCCCAGCGCTCGAGCACGGTATTCACACGCGTATAGACGTACTGGTAGGCCGACCACAGCCCCTTGGTGGGCCCGAACGGATAGTACGGACTCTTGAACCAGCCGCCGTGCACGAAGTGCGCGGTATTCACGTCGGCCTTGATCCACGAGATGAAGCCGTTCACGTGAAGCACGTCGTATTCGCTACGATGCGCGCGCAGCCACGCCGCGCTTTTCAGCGCGAACACCTGCTGCTTGACGAGATTCGACGGCCAGAAGCCGCCGACCTTCACCGGCACCCAGCGCACGCGCGGATCGGCCAGCAGCTCGGGCGCGACATGCGACGCGACCAGCGTGACCTCGTAGTGTTCGGCCAGCGCCGCGCGCGCGATTTCGTAATTGACGCGGCCCTGCCCGTCGTTATGTCGCACGACGTGCGTGACGATCGCGATTCTCAATGGTCGCCTCCCCGTGAACGCGCGGCGGCCAGCAGGCGTTGCGCCTTCTGCCAGTGCGCCGCGGCAAGTATCGAAAAAATGGCTGTGAACATCAGCAGGCCGCCGGTGCCGATCAGCGAGTTCGTGAACACGAGCATCGCGAAGGTCGACAGGCACAGGCTCAGGCACGCGCCGACGAACTTGTCCTGGCGCAGTTTGAACGCCGCGCGCAGCGTACGGCCGAACAGCATCACGACGCCGGCGAGATACAGCAGCGTGCCGGGCCAGCCGAGCACGAACGGCACGTTCATCACGCCGCTGTCGAAGCTGCCGTACTTGCCGAGCTCGCCGCTGTCGCTCGACAGCTTCGTGGACGCGCCGGTCGCGCCCATCCCTTCGCCTGCGACGTCGGTGAACGCCGTCTGCGCGAAGGTCGCGTAGAACTTGTTGCGGTCGTCGTAGCTGCGGTCGTCCTTCAGGTTCGTGATCGACTGCAGGCGCGCGCCGAGCCGGTCGGCCACCGGCCCGACGGTCAGCAACGGCACGCACAGCCCGACCAGCACGACGCCGCTGATCAGGATCCGCATCCGCACGCGATTGCTCGATTGCACGAGCTGGATCGCGAGCGCGATCACCCAGCCGCCCCAGGTCGAGCGCACGAGGCACAGCGCGAACGACACGAAACCGGCCGCCCCCGCGAACCAGCGGATCTTCTGCGGCGCGACCAGCACGAACACCAGCGCGCCCATCATCGCGAACGCGAACGGCCCCGACGAATTCATCGTGCTGAACACGCGCACGCCGTACGGCACCGGCTCGCCCTGCGAGCCCATCTGCGAGCCGACCATCCACAACACGTCCCACTGCGGCATCACGAAGTACTGCACGACGCCGTACACGCCCATCACGAGCATGCCCCACATGAAGGTGGACAGCAGCACGTCGCGATACTCCGGATAGTTGCGCGCGTTCACCATGATGTGAAAGCCGATCAGGATCGGGTACAGCCAGTTCGCGAGGTCGTAGGTCGCGGCCATCACGCCGCTCGACACGATCCCGACCAGGTACGCATACACGAGCCCGAACAGGATCAGCAGCACCGGAATCCCGCGCCGCTGCGCGAGCACGCGGTAATGCCGGATGAGCCCCAGGCCGGCGATCATCGTCACCGCGAGCGGCGCGACCTGGATCAGGCTCGTCGGCGTGAACGCGCCCTTCGACCAGTCGGCCAGACGCCGCACTTCCGGGCTCAGGAACCACACCCACCACATGAAGCCGACATAGCGCGCCGGGCTCTTGAAATACAGCCAGATGCCGACCCCGATGGCCAGCACCGGGAACGCGAGCGTCAGCACCTTGCCCTGGTGGATCGCGATCAGCGCGGCGGTCAACGTCCACAGCCCGGCCTGCCCGGCCCAGTGCCTCCGCTCGGCGAACCAGCTGCGGGCGCGCGACGGCGCGCGTTCGGCGGCAATCGTACTCATCGATGCGCGCTCACTGCGACGAAGGGTGCGAATCGGCGAGCGGCATCGCGACGCCGGCCGCCGCGGGCGTGCGGCGCCGGCGCAGCATGTCGCGCGTGATCCGCACGTGCTGCTCGGCGAACGCCTGCGTGGTCAGGTCGCGCTCGCGCAGGCACGCGGCGGCCGCCCGCGCGCAGTCGAGCGCCGCCGCCGGATCGGCGACGAAGCGGTCGGCGGCCTGGCGCATCGCCTGCGCGTCGAACGCCGGCACATACGCGGCCGTATCGTGCGGGAAGTAGTCGCTCAGGCCGCCCACGTCGGACACGATCATCGGCTTGCCGACGGCCGCCGCCTCGAGCATCACGGTGATGCCCGACGCATGGAAATTCGGCCGCAGCGGCACGACGATCACGTCGGCCCACGCGTATAGCTCGTGCTGCTTCGCGAGCCCCGACGCCGCGCCGATCTTCACGTTCGGCGCGTGCCATTCGCGCGGCACGCGGCGGCGCGTCGCGAGCCGCACGTCGTAGCGTTCGTCGCCGCCGAACGCGGCGAGGAACGTGCGCCAGTCGCGGTCGCGGTCGTTGCCGATCGCGGCGATCCGCAGCGGCCGGTTCGGCTGCCACTGCAGCGGCTCGACCGGCGGGAAATCCTGCGTATTCAGCCCGTAATAGACGAACTCGGCTTCGCGCCCCAGGTAGCGGCGGCACAGGTCGGCGTTGTCGCGGGCGAGCGTGGTCAGCACGTCGGCGCGCGCGAGCAGCTTGCGGTACAGCCAGCGGCGCGGGCCGCCGAAGCTGCCCCACTTGTCGAACAGCCACACGCTCTGCGCGAGCAGCAGCGGGCGCTTGCCCTGCGCGCCGGCGAGCTTGAGGATCAGCGCGGCGGCCAGATGCTCCTGCTCGGTGTGCGTCCAGATCACGTCGCTCGCGAGCAGCGCCGCGCGGTTGCGCCATGCATGCACGACGTCGAAGCCGAGCGCCGCCTTCAGCGCGCGGCGCGCGACGCTCACGACGCGGTTCTCGCGGACGTCCTGCGAATAGGTCAGCCGGAATTCGTCGGATTCGGCGTGGTGATAGCCGTACAGGCAGCCGATGTCGTCGCCTTTCCGATAGGTACGCGGATCGGCGCCGTAGAACAAATGGACGTGAACGTTCGTTGCAGCCTTCGTGGTCATGCGAGCCCTCCGGGCATGGCCGCGCGCGAGGCGCGCGGGCCGTTCAAGACGTCACCGGCGGCATCGCCGCACGATGGGGGGCAAGGTTGGTGCGACGCGCATCGCGCGCGCCGCGGCGCACCGCGCGCCAGTGCGCGAGCACGCGGGCGCGCCGCGCGGTGGGCAGCGCGAGCAGCACGTGCGCGAAGCCCGGATAGACGCGCGTGCCGACCAGCGTCCACCACCACCACGCGATCTCGCGCCGCAGCGGCGGCAGATGCTCGCGCAGCGTCAGTTGCAGGTTGTACGCGCCGTTGCTGATCGCGTTCAGCGACGCCGCATCGCGCCGGTCGTCGTCGAAGCGCTCGGCCGGAAAATGGTCGACGGCGATCGCCGGGTCGTACAGCAGCGTCCAGCCCGCGCGCTGCACTTCCATGCTGAACGCCATGTCGTTGTGCACCTGCGCGCCCGCGCCGCGCAGCCGCGTGTCGAAGCGCAGCCGTTCGATCGCCGCGCGGCGGTAGCTCATGTTCGCGCCTTTCAGCATGTCGACTGCACGCGCGCCGCCGACGCCGAGGTGATGATTGCCGATGATCTTGCCCGACAGCGTGAGCTGACCGACCAGCTCGCGCGATTCGTCGAGCAGGCGGCCCTTCTCGTGCACCCAGTCGCGGCCGCCGACCGCGCCCACGCGCGGGTCGGACAGGAACGCGGCTTCGATGCGCGCGAGCCAGTCGGGATGCGGCGCCGCATCGTCGTCGGTGATCGCGACGATGTCGCCGTTCACCGAGTCGAGCCCCTTGTTCAGCGCGGCGACCTGCCCCGCCACCTCCACCGGCACGATGCGCAGCGGCAGCGCGCCGCCGACCGCCGGATCGGCGAGCCGTTCGTGCGTGGCGTCGTCCTCCGGGCGCGCGACGACGATCACCTCGTCGGGCAGCCGCTGCTGCCGCTGCAGCGCCAGCAGGCAGCGCGCGAGGTCGGCGGGACGCCGATAGGTCGGAACGAGCACGGAAATTTTCATCAAGGATTCTCCAGTCGGCCGGGCAGGCGCCGCTCGCGCCGGCCCGGTGTCGTGAAATGCGATCAAGCGCTCAGGTATTCGTGCACGGCCGCATAGCCGCGGCCGTAGCCGCGCGCCTTCGGCGGCACGCCGTTGAAGATCCCGCCTTCCAGGTCGACCCCCGCGGTGCGCAGACGCTTGATCGCATCGGCGATCTCGCCTTCGGTATGCATGCCCGAGCGCAGCACGAGGAACGTCGAGCCGGCCATGCGGCCGATGATGGTCGCGTCGGTCACCGCCAGCACCGGCGGCGAATCGATCAGCACGACGTCGTAGCGCTTGCCGAGCCCTTCGAGGTATTGCGGCAGGCGCGTCGACATCAGCAGCTCCGACGGGTTCGGCGGACGCGTGCCGGCCGCGATGAACGACAGGCCCTGCACCGGCGTCTCGCGGACCGCTTCCTCGAGCGGCGCCTGGTCGCTCAGCAGCTCGGACAGGCCCGGCTGCACGGTCAGCCCGAAGTAGCGGTCGAGCATCCCGCGACGCATGTCGGCGTCGATCAGCAGCACGCGCTTGCCCGAATGCGCGAGCAGCACCGCGAGGTTGACCGTCAAAAAGCTCTTGCCGATGCCCGGCGTCGGCCCGGTCAGCACGATCACGCGGTTCTTCGCGTCCATCATCGCGAACTGCATCGCGGTGCGCAGGCTGCGCATGCTTTCGACGCTCAGGTCCTTCGGGCGCAGGCTCGCGAGGATCGGCCGCGCACGGCTGCCGCCCTTCTCCGCGGCCGCGTCGAGCTTCACCTGCTCGGCGCTTTGCGGCACCAGCCCGTACAGCGGCAGGTTGAACGTGCGTTCGATGCGGTCCGGATCCTCGATGCCCTGGAACAGGTTGCGACGCAGGAACACGACGCCCGTGCCGAGGATCAGCCCGAGGAACACGGCGGCCGACAGGATCAGCACCTTCTTCGGCTTGACCGGCGCGCCGGGACGCAGCGCCGAATCGATGAGGTGGATGTTGCCGCCCGTGCCGGCCTTCTGCACCGACAGCTCCTGCACGCGGTTCAGCAGCAGCACGTAGATGTCCTCGGCGACCTTCGCATCGCGCTGCAGCTGGACGGCCTTCACCTCGGTCGCCGGCAGGCTGCGGAAGCGGTTGCTGAACTTGTCCTTCTCGCCCTGCAGCTCCGCGAGCTGCTGCTTCGCGGCGATCACCATCGGGTGCGAATCGGTGAAGCGCTGCGCGAGCGACGCGAGCTGCAGGCGCTGCGCGGCGATCTGCTGTTCGTACTGCACGCTGCCCTGGAGGTAGACCTTCGCCTCGTCGCTCGCGTTGATCGAGCCCGACGTGCGCTGGTATTGCGTGAGCGCGGCTTCCGCGCGTTCGAGGTCGGCCTTCAGGCGCGGCTCCTCGCCCTTCAGGAAGTCGAGCATCTTGGTCGCCTCCGCCTGCTTCGCGACCACGTGCTGGTTCAGGTACGACTGCGCGAGCGCGTTCGCGATCGCGGCGGTCTGGTCCGGGTCCTTGCCTTCCAGCGAAATCTGCACGACGCCCGTCTGCTTGCCCTGCTCGCTCACCTGGATGCCGGCCTGGAAGCCGCTGATCGCGTCGAGATCGTTGTAGCGCACGACCGTGAATTGCGTGCCGGGGCGCGCGACGAGCTTCCGCACGAGCAGCGTCACGCCGCCGCCCTGCGCCGATTCGCCGACGCGGCCGGCCAGCAGCCGCGTGCCGTTCTCGTCGACCAGCGAATAGGTGCCGTTCGGACCGGCCGTCAGCGTCAGCTTCTTGCCTTCGAGCGCCGGCACGACGCTGATCGAATCGACGTCGGCGAGTTCGCCGCCCCACGCGTACGACTTCAGGCCGAGCCACGGCCGCGACGGCTCGCCGGGCGTCGCGAGGCGCGCGGCGAGGCTGCCGAGCACCGGCAGCGTCTTCGGCGCGACCGAGAAGTTCAGCTTGAACTGTTCGACGACCGGCGTGACGACGCCGCGGCTCTTGATGATCTCGATTTCCGCATCGGTCGGCGCCTGCTGCGGGCCGCTGTTGATCGACGCGCCCGTCTGCGTCTGCGTGAGCGCCTGCGACGTGTTGTCGTTGCCCTCGACCCGCACGTGCACGTCCGCCTGGTAGACCGGCTTCGCGATGAAGCAGTAGAGGCCGGCGAGCGCGACGACCGTCACCGCGATGCCGAGCAGCAGCCAGATGTCGTCCATGATGACCTGGAGCAACTGGCCGAGAACGACGTCCTCTTCCTCGGTCTTCGCGGTCAGGTCCGCGTAGGAGTGTTTCGCTTGCGTGTTCACCATTCGTTCCCGCTTGAGTGGTGCCGGGGGGCGGACGCCGCCCCGGCGGGCTATCAGCGCGTGATTTGCCGCATGTAGAAGATCGTCTGGATCGTCGGCAGCACCTGCTGCAGCACACGGTTGAACTGCACCGAGCCGGCCGTGCTGACGTAGACGACGTCGAGCGGCTGAAGCGGGAAGCGACTCGACAGCATCAGCGCATCGGGCTGCGTCATGTCGAGACGGAACACTTCAGGCTTCGTCGGGTTGTCGCGCATCCCGCGCATCACGTAGATCTTGCGCGGGTTCGCGTCGGTGTCGAGAATCCCGCCGCCCGCGGTCAGCGCGTCGGCGATGGTCAGCCTGCCCTTGAGCATCGGCACCGTGACCGGCGTCTTGACCTCGCCCATGATGAACACGCGGCTGTCGCTGCGATCCGGCACGTTGACGATGTCGCCCGGCTGCAGCATCACGTTTTGCTTCACCTCGCCGCGATCGAGCACGCCGTTCGCGTCGAGCGTGTACAGCTTGCCGTCGCGCGTCAGGCGCACGCGCTGCAGGTCGGCCTCGGCGGTCGAGCCGCCGGAGCGCGAGATCGCGTCGACGAGCGTGAGCGGCACGTCGCTCACCGCGAGCGGGCCCGGCTGCTTCACCTCGCCCGTCACCTGCACCTTCTGGCTGCGGAACGACAGCACGCGCACGTCGAGCTGCGGATTCTTCACGTAGCGCGCAAGGCTGGACGCCATCTCGTCGCGGATCTGCCCGACCGTCTTGCCCGCCACGCGAATCCGGCCGACGAACGGGAAGAAGATCGTGCCGTCGGCGGCGACCGTCTGGCCGTACGGATCGGCCTGGCCCGGCAGCGCGGTCGTATACGGCTGCTGCAACGCGCCCGCGACCGATTGCGTCGTGTTGCCGCCGCTCGAGAACGACTGGCCCTGCGGCGTCGTCAGCTCCGGGTGGTCCCACACGGTGACGCCGAGGATGTCCTGCGGGCCGACGCGATACGTGTACTGCGACGGATCGGTATAGCGCCCGGGCGGCAGCGGATGATCGACCTGCGCTTTCTGCAGCTGGTCCATCACCACTTTGGCGTCGATGTAATGAACCGGATAGGTTTCGGCCGCTTCCTGCCGGCCTTCGTCCTTCAGGTTCGACGAGTCGAGGTAGTTGCCGGGCGCGGTTGCACAGGCTGACAGGAAAGTCGTCAGCGCGACGGCAAGCGCCACCGGGCGCATCGGGCGTTTCAGCATAGTTTCTGTAGCCATCCTTGAACCAGACGTTCGATCAGTGAGTAGCTCTCGCGGTAGTCGGCCTCGGGGCCGCCGTGCGGGTCCGCAATCTCGGCCCCCTCCCACTTGCCGAGCAGGTGAACCTTGCCGCGCGCGAACGGATCGACCGCTTCGACGGCCGCGATCTGCCGGCGCTCGCTGACGAGAATCAGGTCGGCGTCGCGCACGATCCGGCGCGACAGCCGCCGCGAGCGATGAGTCGTCGCATCGACGCCCCGCTCGGCCAGCAGTTGCCGCATCACCGGATCGATGCCGTCGCCGTCGTTCGCGTGGACGCCGGCCGAATGGAACGTCGGGCGCGGGCCGCCGCGCGACGCGGCGTGCGACTTGAACAGCATTTCCGCCGCCGGGCTGCGGCAGACGTTCGCGTGGCAGACGATCAGGATGTTCCGGAACATGGCGTCTCGTAACGAGTGACGAAAAACGGGTTACGCGCTGGCGCGCGCGGCGCCCGGCACGCGCGCGGCGACGGCCTGGCGCGAGCCCGGCCGGCCGATCGGGTGGTACTCGATGCCCTGCTCGCTCATCGTCTCCGGCTCGTACAGGTTGCGGCCGTCGAAGATCACGGGCGCCTTCCACAGCCGGCCGAGCGCGACGAAGTCGGGGCTCTTGAACGCCTTCCATTCGGTGACGATCACGAGCGCGTCGGCGTCGCGCGCGGCCTGCGCCTCGTCGTCGACGAAGGAGAGGCGCTCGAGCCAGCTCGGGTGATCGGCGAGATCGAGCGCGATCACGCGGCGCGCTTCCTGCTGCGCGACCGGGTCGTAGGCGGCGACGCGCGCGCCGCGCGACAGCAGCTCGGCGATCAGCTCGCGGCTCGGCGCCTCGCGCATGTCGTCGGTGTTCGGCTTGAACGCGAGGCCCCACAGCGCGAACGTGCGGCCGCTCAGGTCCTCGCCGAAACGCGCGACGATCTTGTCGGCGAGCACGCGCTTTTGCGTCGCGTTGACCGACGACACGGCCTTCAGGATCTGCAGCGACTGGCCGTGCTCGTCGGCCGTGCGGATCAGCGCCTCGACGTCCTTCGGGAAGCACGAGCCGCCGTAGCCGCAGCCGGCGTACAGGAAGTGGTAGCCGATGCGCGGATCGGAGCCGATCCCGCGGCGCACGGCCTCGATGTCCGCGCCGAAGCGGTCGGCGAGGTTCGCCAGTTCGTTCATGAACGAGATGCGCGTCGCGAGCATCGCGTTCGCCGCGTATTTCGTGAACTCGGCCGAGCGCACGTCCATGTACAGCGTGCGCTCGTGATTGCGGTTGAACGGCGCATAGAGCTTCTTCATCAGCTCGCGCGCGCGCTCGCCCGGCACGTCGTCGTCGCAGCCGATCACGATGCGGTCCGGCCGCGTGAAATCGTCGACGGCCGCGCCTTCCTTCAGGAATTCCGGATTCGACACGACCGAGAACATCGGGGCGTCGCCGCCGCGCTTCGCGAGCTCCTCGGCCACGGCCGCGCGCACGCGCTCGGCCGTGCCGACCGGCACCGTCGACTTGTCGACGATCACCTTGAAGCCGGTCATGTATCGGCCGATGTTGCGCGCCGCCGCGAGCACGTATTGCAGGTCGGCCGAGCCGTCCTCGTCGGGCGGCGTGCCGACCGCGATGAACTGCACGTCGCCGTGCGCGACCGCGGCCTCGATGTCGGTCGAGAAGCGCAGGCGGCCGGCCGAGCGGTTGCGCGCGATGACTTCCTTCAGGCCCGGCTCGTGGATCGGCACGCCGCCCTCGTTCAGGATGTCGATCTTTGCCTGGTCGACGTCGAGACAGAACACGTCGTGCCCGATGTCGGCGAGACAGGCGCCGGTGACAAGCCCTACGTAACCGCTGCCGATGATAGTCAGATTCATGATGTGTCGGACCCCTTGACCAATGATTCGAAATTCGGAAAACCGGAATGCCTGCGCGACGCAGCGCGTCGGTGTCAGTACGCGTTGCTGCCGGTGAAGCCTTTCCACAGCGTCAGCACGACGATCTTGATGTCGAGCCAGAACGACCAGTTCTGCATGTAGTACAGGTCGAGTTTCACGCGGCCCATCATCTTCTCGATCTGGTCGGTCTCGCCGCGATAGCCGTTGATCTGCGCCCACCCGGTGATGCCGGGCTTGATCCGGTAGCGGAACATGTAGCCCTTGACCAGATCCTTGTAGATGTCGTCATGTGCGAGCGCATGCGGGCGCGGGCCCACCACCGACATCTCGCCCTTCAGCACGTTGATGAACTGCGGCAGCTCGTCCAGGCTCGTGCGGCGCAGGAACCGGCCGACCGGCGTCACGCGCGAGTCGTTCTTGGTGGCCTGCGTGACCTGCCCGGCCGCCTCCTGGTGCACCTTCATCGAGCGAAACTTGTAGATCTCGAACTCGTGCCCGTCGATGCCCTTGCGCTTCTGCCGAAAGAACACCGGCCCGCGCGAGGTCAGCTTGATCAGCGCCGCGATCAGCACCATCACCGGCGCGAGCGCGGTGAGCGCCGCCAGCGCGAACAGCCGGTCGAACACGAACTTCGGCAGGATCCGCACGTCGGTGATCGGCGACGCCGCGAGGTTGATCGCCGGCACGCCGAGCACCTCGACCACTTCCTGGTTGAAGAACGACAGCGTGCGCACGTCCGGGATGAAGCGGATGTTCACGAAGTCGTGGCGGAACACCGTCACGATCTGGTGAATCCGGCGCTCCTCCGTGATCGGCAGCGTGAGCCACAGCTCGCTGATCGCGCGGCTGCGCACCAGCCACACCAGCGATTCGAACTGCCGCTCGATGCGCACGTCGTCGAGCGCGACTTCGCCCGGCGCCTCGCTTTCGTCGTACACGCACACCGGGTTGAAGCCGGCTTCCGGCCGCGCCCGCATCTGCGCGATCAGCCGCCGCGCCGCCGGCGTGCCGCCGACGATCGCGACCGCCTTCAGGTTGTAGCCGCCGCGGCGCAACTGGCGCAGCACGACGTGCACGCAGGTCTTCGAACCGGCGAGCAGCGCCATCGTCACGAGCGCCCAGTAACCGAGCCACAGCCGCGACAGGTCGCCCGACTGGTGAAAACTGAAACTCATCAGGATGCCCGCGAGCTCGACCGCGAGCCACGCGAACGCCACGCGCATCACCAGCCCGACGAGACGCTTGCCGCGCCACGACTGGTAGATGCCGACGGCCGGAAAGAACACGACGACCAGCAGGCAGTCGAACAGCACCGTCGTGCGCTGCAGGTCGCTGAGCCCGATGCTGCCGTCGTGCAACGCGGCCGCGATCAGCGCGCCCGTCACGACCATCGCGATATCGATGACTCTCGCCAGCACGCTCAACATGTCTGTTTCCTCTTCTTTGAACAGGCGTTTGCCGAACAGCGCCTTGCGCGACCCGTGCCGCACATTCGATTCAAACGTTGCATGACGCTATTGAAGCGACAAGAAAATTCCGCCTCAAGCGCACAAGTATTTCGAAAAATAATCGGAAATTCTTGCCGCGATCTTTTTTAATTAAATCGGCAGGTTTTCCCGAATCGGGCCCGAACGAGGATTTTTTCTGAATCTTTACGCTTTCCGCTCGCCCTTTGCAGGCGGGCATGACAGGCGCACGACCGGAATTATTTTTTATTTTTTTATTTGCGGCCGGTGCTACCGCGGAAAATTCTCCCGGATGACGGTGCGGCGGATATCCGGCATTGGGTCCGGTTTTATTGTCGATTTACTTCATGCTACAACGACAGGCACTGACTTCAACCGTGGAGAGTGTCATCATGAATGCTCCGGCAGTGGTCGCCGAAACGCGCCATTCTTCTTCCGCCGCACCCGATGCCGGTATGCCCGCCGTCGGCACCCGCCTCGCCGTGCAGCCCGTGATTCTCGCCGGCGGTTCCGGCACGCGCCTGTGGCCGATGTCGCGCGAGCGTTTTCCGAAACAGCTGATCGGCCTGCTCGGCGATCATTCGCTGCTGCAGTCCACCGCACTGCGCCTCGACGGCCTGACGGCCGAGCACCCGCTGAACGACGACGTGCTGATCGTGTGCGGCGAGGATCACCGCTTCACCACCGCCGAACAGCTGCGCCTGACGGCCAAGCACGCGACCATCATGCTCGAGCCGCTCGGCCGCGACACCGCGCCCGCGCTGACGCTCGCCGCGTTGCGGCTCGTCGCCGGCGGCAACGACGCCGTGATGACCGTGATGCCCGCCGACCATGCGGTCGCGGACGTGCCGCGCTTTCACGCGGCCGTCGCGGCCGGCGTGCACTGCGCGGCACAAGGCAAGATCGCGACGATGGGCATCGTGCCGACGCACGCGGAAACCGGCTACGGCTACATCCGCGTCGGCGCGCCGCTCGGCGACGCCGGAACGGGCGCCCTCGACGTCCGCCGCCTCGACCGTTTCGTCGAGAAGCCACACCTCGAACTCGCGCAGCAGTACGTCGCGTCGGGCGAATACTGGTGGAACAGCGGGATCTTCATCGTGCGCGCGTCGGTCTGGCTGAAGGCGATCCGGCAACTCGAACCCGAGATCTACGCGGCCTGCGAACAGGCCGTCGCACAGGGCAAGGAAGACGGCGATTTCTTCCGCGTCGATCGCGATGCATTCGCCGCGTCGCCGTCGAACTCGATCGACTACGCGGTGATGGAGCCGCTCGCGAGCCTGCCGCAACTGTGCGAAAGCGTCGTCGTGCCGCTCGACGCGGGCTGGTCGGACGTCGGCTCGTGGGACGCGATCTGGCAGATCTCGCCGAAGGACGACGCCGGCAACGTCGGCCGCGGCCACGTGCTGTTCGAAGGCGCGGACTCGACGTTCGCGCATTCGGAAAGCCGGCTCGTCGCCTGCGTCGGCACGCAGAACCTGGTCGTCGTCGAAACGCCCGACGCCGTGCTCGTCGCGGATAAATCGCGCGTGCAGGACGTGAAGAAGATCGTCGGGCACATCAAGGCGCGACATGGCACCGAAGCGACCGATCACCGCAAGGTGCATCGTCCGTGGGGCCACTACGACTCCGTCGACACGGGCGAGCGCTTCCAGGTGAAACGCATCGTCGTGAAGCCGGGCGCGCAACTGTCGCTGCAGATGCACCACCATCGCGCCGAACACTGGATCGTCGTGCGCGGCACCGCGCGCATCACGCGCGGCGACGAAACGTTCCTGCTGTCCGAAAACGAATCGACGTACATTCCGCTCGGCGTCTCGCACCGCCTCGAAAACCCGGGCAAGATGCCGCTCGAACTGATCGAAGTGCAATCGGGCGCGTATCTCGGCGAGGACGACATCGTCCGCTTCGACGATACCTACGGCCGGCAGTAACGCGCATGCAACAAAGGGCGCCGCTTCGACGGCGGCGCCCGGGCAAGGGTCTGTTCACGCTAATAACGGGCTTGCGAACGTGCCCTAGGCAGACATGGAGACACGGGACTTCCGCGCGGGCGTCGTGGCACACGACGGCCCGCGCGTGACACGGCAACGGCGATCAGCCCACGCGATACGCGTATTCGCGACGCTCCGCCTGCACGGGATCGTTGCGGCTTTCCGACAACGCGCCCGCGCGACGCTCGGCGATGAAGCGCTTGATGTCCGATTCCGCGCGCGCCAGCGCCGACAAGCCGGCCAGCACTTCGCCCTGCGGCTCGCGCGCCGGGGCGTCGCTCGCACCGTGGCGATCGATCCACTGGCGCGCCCAGTCGAGCGCGTACTGCTCGGCTTCCTCGGCGTCGGTGAAGCGCGGGCCGATCAGGCCCGAGCGTTCGACCCGACGGTCGTCCTGCGAGATCTCGGCCCACGCGCGATACATCAGGTTCTGCACGGGCTGCGCGATGCCGCTGATCGTATAGCCGCGATACTCGTCGACCTGCGGCTCGGCCGCGGCGAAGCTCGCCGCCGACGCGCGCGCATGGCGCAACTCCGTGCCCGGCGCGCCGGGCACGGTAAACGACACGTCGGCGCGGCCGGTCACCTGGTCCTCCGCCATCGCGCTCAGCGACGCACCCTCGTCCCGCCAAACGTTTGCCTGCGCAACCGGCAATTGCCACGACTCGGGGTTCTGCCAGAATACGCCGCGCAGACGGTCGTTGTCGGGCGCGGGCTCCGCGCGGCGAGCCGGCACGACGGCCTCCGGCGGCGGCGGAATATACGCGAACGTGCGCCCGCTGAACTGGGTCAGCACGTCGATCATCTTCAGCAGCGTGCCGTTCGCGAGCCACTCCTCGTAGCGACGACGGCACGTCGGCCCGGACGGATAGCGACCGGGCAGCTTGGACCAGGCTTCCCCGGTCGTCAGGATCCAGAGCACCGCGTTCGCGACGACTCGCGGTTCGGCACGTGGACGCCCACGACGGTTCAGCCTGATGGGTTCATCGGCGATCAGCGCTGAAAGGCGAAACCACTCTTCATCGTTAAGCTCATCGAAGAACATAGTCGATCTCTCCACGCAGCCAGGCCGGGGCTGCGATTGGCGGCGCCGTCACGACACATCGCGTCGCGGGGCGGCCAGGTTGCACATTATGGTTATCCGGCGTTGTGCATACCGGGCGACACCGCACTTTCACGGTGCCGCGATTCCCGGCAATGGCGCACAAATCGCGGTCTCACTCCAATGTGGGAATTTTTGTGCACGAAGCATACCATCCTTAGGGTTTATCTCAATATGACAATGACTTAATGTTACGCACTGAAACAACCTGCCATCGGCGAGCAATCCATTTACGCTTGAATTTTTTTACGGGATCTTTATGCCGATGGCTGCAACGGCCCGGCTGACGGGGCTCCGCAGCGTCTGAGGAATGCGCTGCACCGGTGGTTACAGGCTGGTCCGACCCTTGCCGGCAAGCTCTTCCGGAATGGCTTCCGGAAATCGGTAAATCATGGAAAATTTCGTAACGAGCCATTCACAAATCGGTAAATCATTCAAATTGAGCTAAATCAAATTATCTCGATGCACAATCTTTTTATTGTTTCGCTGCGAGGAATGAAAATACGCTGACGTAGCGCGCCCACTCTGTCCCCGCATGCAAATCCGTCACGCTTGTTACATTTTCGCGGAGAGCGGCAAGCGGCCGCGCCGCAGGCCGCAGGGCGCTGCTGTTCCGGGTCGGAACGGAAAGCCCGAAGCCGGCGTACGCGGCTCCGCGACGACGGCGGCGCTAGCGCAGATCGCCGACCAGCGACGCGGTCACGTCCGCGTCGATGCGCTGCGCCGGCATCGTATAGGCCGGGTGATCGCAGCCGATCGACAGCGCCGCCCCGCCCTTGAGCGCCGCGCGCATCGGCGCGTCGAACTCGAAGCGGACGAAGTGCACGGCCGACGTCTTCTCCGCGTTGTCCCGCTCGAGATCCTCGTCGGCGATCGCGTAGACGCTCGCGTGCCCGTCGACCCGCAGGTACACGCGATCCTCGACACCGATCAGCCGCGCGAGCGCCGCGCGCCGTTCGATCTCGTGCTCGTACTCGATCTGCATCGTCGCCTTCAGGTTGGTGCCGTCGGGCACCAGCGGCAGATACGCGTCGAGTTCCCCTTCGATGCCGGCTTCGTCGAAGATCTTCTCGATGTGCAGCATCTCGTGGATCTGGTAGCGGATCGTCGTCTCGTCCTCGAACAGGAACCGCAGGTGGTTGCCGAGCGCCACCGCGCGGCGGCGCTTGTACGCGACGAGTCGCGCGTGTTCGGCCTTGCGGATCTTCGCGTACGCTTCGAGCGTCAGCAGGGAATCGCGGGTCAGCGTCATCAGTTGCTCCGAGAAACCCCGTCCTTCAGGACGGGGAGGAAAGGGGTGCTGTTGACAGGCAGCTTCTTCCACGGGGTGGGATCACCTGCATGATTCTTGTCTACCGCTACCGCGTGAAGTCGCTCAACGGACTGCTCAACAAGCAGAGCCGTGAGTCGACGAAAGCGGTTCCACCCAGTCCTGTTCGGCGTGCGGATCGAAAGACAGCACGACGCGGCCGAAAGGTATCGCGGGACTGAGAATAAGAGCGTGGGCCTGCAGTGACTGTGGTGTCTTGCATGATCGAGATACCAATGCTGCGTTGAACATTCTCCGATGCGGACGTGCATCGCCAGGTGCGGGAATCCTCTCCCTTCAGGGAGAGGAGAACGTCAAGGATGTCCTCGTGGATGCGCGGCCGCGGCTCAGATGCCGTACGCGCGCCGCAGCAGCGTCAGCGGATGCGCGAGCGGCGCCGGCGGCAGCCCGTTCTCGTCGATGCCCTGCACGATGTGATGGCCGGCGAGCGCGCAGTCGGACGACACGACGTCCGGCCGCGGCTCGGCCATCGCCTTGAACACCGGCGCGCCGATCCGCATCGCGTCCGCATGAAATTCCTTCTTCACGCCGAACGTGCCCGCGTGGCCCGAACAACGCTCGACGACGGTCACGCGCGTATCGGGCACGAGCGACAGCGCATCGGCCGTCTTGCGGCCGATGTTCTGCACGCGTGCATGGCACGGCACGTGATACGACACGCTGCCGAGACCGGTCTTGAAATCGGTCTTCAGCAGGCCGTCGCGATGCCGCGCGATCACGTATTCGAACGGATCCCAGAACGCGTCGGCCACCGCGCGCACGGCTGCGTCGGCGGGGAACATCAGCGGCAACTCGCTCTTGTACATCAGCACGCAACTCGGGATCGCGCCGATCAGCGCATAGCCTTCGCGTGCGTAACGTTCGAGCACCGGGATGTTCACCGCCTGCTTCGCGGCGACGCCGTCGAGATTGCCTTGCTCCAGCAGCGGCATCCCGCAGCACGCTTCGCGCGTGACGAGTTCGTACGGGATCTCGTTGTGCGCGAGGATCGCGAGCAGGTCGTGGCCGATCCCCGGCTCGTTGAAATTCACGTAGCACGTCGCGTAAATCGCGACCTTGCCGGGCGTGCGTTCGCCGTCGCGCACGGGCGGGTTGTCCGAGCGCTCGGCCGCGCGCCGGAACGTGCGCGGCGCGAACTCCGGCAGCCACGCGTTGCGATCGACGCCGAGCGCCGCTTCGAGCGCGTGGCGCGCGGGCGGCGTGCGGTTCACCGCGTTGACCGCCTGCGTGACGACCGGAATGCCGGCGAAATGGCCGAGCGCATCGGTATTCGACAGCACCTTGTCGCGCAGCGTCGCTTCGCCGCGCTTGTAGCGCGCGGCCTTGCCGCGCAGCATCAGGTGCGGGAAGTCGACGTTCCATGCATGCGGCGGCACGTACGGGCATTTCGTCATGTAGCAGAGGTCGCACAGATAGCACTGGTCGACGACCTTGCCGAACGCTTCCTTCGGCACTTCGTCGATGTCGCCCGTCGGCGTGTCGTCGACCAGGTCGAACAGCGCCGGAAACGCGCCGCACAGCGACACGCAGCGTCGGCAGCCGGCGCAGATGTCGAATACGCGGGTCATTTCCGCGTCGATCTCGGCCTGATCGTAGAACGCTTCGGACTGCCAGTCGAGCGGATGCCGGGTCGGAGCTTCGAGACTGCCTTCCTTGTGGGGCATGAGGCGCTCCCGCATGGCGCGCATGTGCGCAAGCGCACCGCCCGCGCGACGCAGGCGGCGATGAACGAACAGCTGCCGCGTGCCGGTCGCGCGGCGATGCCGTGCGGCCTGCGGCGGCCCGTCAGTCGACGAGACTGTCCAGCGCCTTCGTGTAGCGGTTCGCGTGGCTGCGCTCGGCCTTCGCGAGCGTCTCGAACCAGTTCGCGATTTCGTCGAAACCTTCGTCGCGCGCGGTCTTCGCCATGCCCGGATACATGTCGGTGTATTCGTGCGTTTCGCCGGCGATCGCCGATTCGAGATTCAGCCGCGACGAACCGAACGGCAAGCCCGTCGCCGGATCGCCGACGGCTTCCAGGTATTCGAGATGGCCGTGCGCATGGCCGGTTTCGCCTTCGGCGGTCGAGCGGAACAGCGCGGCGACGTCGTTCTGCCCCTCGACATCGGCCTTCGAAGCGAAATACAGATAGCGCCGATTCGCCTGCGATTCGCCCGCGAATGCGGCCTTCAGGTTCTCTTCGGTCTTGCTGCCCTTGAGTTGAGCCATGTGCGCCTCCGTTCGAGTCGGCGCGGCCGCGTGCGACGCCGGGCCGATCAGGTATGTGGGGAACGAAGCACACGCCGGACGCGCGCGCTTCGTGCCTTTTAATCTAGGCGCTGGCGTTCGCATCCCCCAATAGGCTTTTTCAATCCGGCCGATAGCGGCCGCCCGCTGCCGGGCGATCGTTCGTGCAAGCGTGCGGGCGACACGACTTCCATCACGGACCGCGGCCGATATCCGGGCCATGACGAAGCGCGCCGTGGCGATGCGAGTGAAGGACCGGGCATCGCCAACGACGCGACGCCCGGCTTGCCCGACTCGGTACGAGCCGTGCGATCGAGGTTTATCGGACCTTGTCGGCCGGCAACGGACGCGCCATGTAGCTGACGACACGCCCAGGCCCCGACATGCGCCCGAAGCCGGTCACGCCGCCGTAGCTGCTGGTGATGCCGGACAACCCGTTGTACAGGCTGCCCATCACGAGGACGGAATCGTCGCCGTGCAGCGTGCCGTCATTGGTCGTATTGCCCATGATCCGCACGTTGCCGGCGTCGATCGTACCGCGGTTGGTCACGTTGCCCATCGCGGACAGCGATTTCTCCGCGCGCAGCGAGCCGGTGTTGACCAGGTTGCTCATCACCTGAATGTTGCGACCGCCGACCGTACCGCTGTTGGTCAGCGATCCCATGAGCTTCAGGGACTCGGCGCTCCCCAGCGTTCCTTCGTTGACGACGTTGCCCATGACCCGAACGTCGCGCCCGTCGACGGCGCTGTCGGCGCCGTTATTGGCCAGACGGCCAGCGATGTCGAGCGCGCCGTCGCTGTGCAGCGTGCCGGCATTGGTTGCGTTGCCGCTGATCGAGACGCTGCGTCCCTGTACGGAACCGTCGTTGTCGAGATCGCCAGCGACGTTTACAGTGCCGCCGCGAACCGTACCGCTGTTGTCGAGCCCGTTCATCAGCCGCAACGCGCCCGCTTGCAGGTGTCCGGTCGACTCGATCCGCGTCTTGCCGGTAGACGAGATCGAGACGCCACCGGCCGATGCGTCCACCGTACCGGCGATCCTGACGCCGGTTTTCGCCGACGCGCCGACCAGCGCCATCGTGTCCGCCTGCAGGCTGCCCGACGCGGACACGTCGAGCGCCACGTCCGGCGCGTTGCCGCTCGCCGGCCCGGAAAACGTCCGCGGCACCGTCTGCTCGAGCGCCGCCGTCCCTTGATGGGCGATCGCGAACAGCTGCTTCGCGCGTACCGCCGCATCGACCTTCACGCCGCGCGCCACGAGATCGAGCTGATTCGCGCTGCTCGCGTCGAGCCCGTCGCCTTCGATCGTGAGGCGGCCGTCCTCGGTCCGAAATTGCTTGACGCGACCGTACCTGTCGAATTCCGTCGTACCCGCGACAAGCGACACGCGGCTCGCGTTGATGAAGCTCGCGCCGTTCACGCTGATCCCGTTCGGGTTCGCGACGATCACGCGCGCCTTCTGCCCCGCGACTTCCGTCGTGCCTGCGAGCACCGACGCGTTGCCGCCCGTCACCTGGTTCAGGATCACCTGCGCCGACCGGCCGCCGAGCCGCGCGTTACCGTCGATATCGCCGGCCAGTCGCGTGTGCGTGCGCTTCGTGCTGTTGTTCAACACAAGGCCGTTCGGACCGACGTTGTATTCGAGGAACCGGTTCGACGAAATGCCGGCGGCGTCCGGTGCATTGATGTCGACGATCGG
This sequence comes from Burkholderia sp. AU17457, assembly GCF_002223255.1. Lineage (NCBI taxonomy): Bacteria > Pseudomonadati > Pseudomonadota > Betaproteobacteria > Burkholderiales > Burkholderiaceae > Burkholderia > Burkholderia sp. AU17457. Next base: position 445,424 of record NZ_NKFB01000005.1, on the reverse strand, counting down.
CGTGCCGTTCGGCGCGGCGCCAAGCACGGGGCGATCGGCTGCGTTCGGGTCGACGACGAGTTTCGGGTTCGTTTCGACGACCGGCGGTTCCGGGTCGACCGGCGGCTTCGTTTCCGCGACCGGCGGTTCCGGGTCGACCGGCGGCTTCGTTTCCGCGACCGGCGGCTCAGGGTCGACCGGCGGCTTCGTTTCCGCGACCGGCGGCTCTGGGTCGACCGGCGGCTTCGTTTCCGCGACCGGCGGTTCCGGGTCGACCGGCGGCTTTGTTTCCGCGACCGGCGGCTCCGGATCGACCGGCGGCTTCGTTTCCGCGACAGGCGGCTCCGGATCGACTGGCGGCTTCGTTTCGGCGACCGGCGGCTCCGGCTTGACCGGCGGCTTCGTCGCCTCGTCGTCGTCCGTCCAGTTCCCCCCGATCTGCAGGCCGGACGGCACCGACAGACGCTTCGCGCGCAGCGACCCGCCATTCGAGATCCGGACCTTGCCATCCGACAGCAGCGAGATCGAGCCCGTCACCGCCTCGAGCTTGCCCGAGATATTGATGCCGACGCCCGCCGACGTGCCACGCATGACGATCGAATCCTCGCCATGCACGCTGCCGAGTTTCGACACGTCGATCGCGACACGCGGCAATTCTCCACCCGTCGCAGCATCGAACGACATCGCCTGCGGATTCTCGATCGCGGCCGTCCCTTGCTGGGCGACCGCGACCAGCTTCTTCGCGTGCAGCGCGGCGTTCACCTTCAGGGTGCGCGCCACGAGATCGAGCTGATCCATATTGCGCGCATCGAGCCCGTCGCCGTCGATCGTGAGGCGGCCGTTCTCGGTCCGGAATTGCTTGACGTTGCCGATCTCGTCGAATTCCGTCGTGCCCGCGACGAGCGACACGCGGCTCGCGTTGATGAAGCTCGCGCCGTTCACGCTGATCCCGTTCGGGTTCGCGACGATCACGCGCGCCTTCTGCCCCGCGACTTCCGTCGTGCCCGCGAGCACCGACGCGTTGCCGCCCGTCACCTGGTTCAGGATCACCTGCGCCGACCGGCCGCCGAGCCGCGCGTTGCCGTCGATGTCGCCGGCCAGTTGCGTGTGCGTGCGGCCCACGCTGTTGTTCAGCACCAGGCCCGTCGAACCGACGTTGTATTCGGTGAAGCGGTTGGTCGAAATGCCGGCGGCGTCCGGTGCGTTGATGTCGACGATCGGCGTGCCGTTCGGTGCGGTGCCGAGGCCGGGGCGATTGGCCCCGCTCGGATCCACGACGAGCCCGGGCTGCGCGAACGCGGGCTGTGTCGCGAGGATCGGCATTGCAAGCGTGAGCGCCGCGGCAAGCGCGGTGCGCACGGATGGCACGGCCGCACGCCGGCGATGATGGTCGAGTTGATGTTTCATGGTCTTCTCGTTTTTCTGAAGATGAATGACAGGCATGGCTCAGGCCACGCCGGATCGGGCCGGTCCGTCGATCGGCCGATGAACGGGCAAACGTGCTTACATGGCGGTTCCCTCCGTGGCATATGGCGAACGCGGGTGCGCCCGCACCGATCAGAAACGGCTCGTAAGCGACATGAGGAACATGGGTTGCGCGGTTCGCAGCGCGCCCGGCTTGTGAAGCGGCATGCCGAGCGCGACGTCATAGCCGAGCATCCGGTAACCGCCGCGCACGCCGAGCGCGGCGCCGATCAGCATGCGGCCTCCCCGGCCCGCGCCCTCGTCCGCGCCTTCGCCGACGATCTGGCCGGCATCGAGCGCGGCATAGACCTCGTGCATGCCGAACAACGGCGTCGCCAGCTCGTTGCGCCATAACCAGCCTGAGGCTCCAGCGAGCGTCTGGTTGCCGTCGAACCCACGCACCGTGTAGCGGCCGCCGATCTGCAGGTACTCCGTGGACGGCAGCACGCCGGGCGTGTACTGGAACTGGACGAACCCGCGATAACCGAACGGCCGCGCGCCGATCCGGAACGGGGCATCGGCGCCGAACGCCGCGGTAAACACGCGATAGCGGCCGTCCCACGAGTCCCGACCGTTGATATGGCCGGGGAAAGGACTCAACCCGGCGAGACTTGCGCGCATGCTGATGCTCGCGTCGATGGTCGCGCGCGCGAGCTTCTCGCGATGCGCCGCGCTCACCTCATAGCTGACGATGTCATGGCGCATCACGTCGATACCGATCGGCCCCAACCACGAACGGTCCTCGCGTCGAGCAAGCCGGAAACCGAGCGTGGTCTTGCCGTGACCGGAGCGATACGGCACGTAGCCGATGCCGGCCTCGTAGCGGCGGGTCCGCTGGCCGAACGGCGGCACGACAAGGCCGGGCACATCGTTCAACAGCGCCTGCCGGCTCGTCCACTCGCTGATGCCGAGCGAGAACGACGCATAGCCGATCGGCACGTTCCATGCGGCGCTTTTCGCCTGCGAGCCGATCGCCTTGTTGCCCAGCGATGCGTCCGTGTTGTAGGTGAGGATCAACTGATCGTAGAGCCGCAGCGGCGAATCGATCGCGACGATCGCGCCGAGCTGGTTGCGACCGGTCGCATCGAGCCCGCCGTTGTCGGCCGTCGCGATGAAGCGAAAGCGGCGCGTATCGTCCGGAGGCCGGACGACGATGTCGGTATCGCCAAGCGACGCGCCGGGAACCAGATCGAACGCGGTGGCTGCCTGACCGGGCAGACGACGTATGTTCTCGAGCGCCTGATCGAGATCGCGCACGTTCAGCAACGCGTGCGCGCCGCGCGCAAACGCGATGCGCACCCAGCCGATCCGGCCGCGCTCGTCGCTTATCGCGCCGATGCGGCCGGGAAGCACCTCGATGATCAAGCGTCCCGTCGACAGATCCTGCGACGGAATGCTGACGAGCGACGTGACGTATCCGCGTGCGACGAGACGGCGGCCGATCCGTTCGCGCAGCAGACCCAAGCCTTTTTCACCGATGCAGGCGTGCTCGAACGGGACGGCGTCGCGCAGCCACAGGAATGCGTCGGCGCCGCGCCATTCGATCGTGTGAATGTCGAAACACGGCGTTTCTTCGGGCAATGGCAGCGCGTCGGATTCACGCGGCGGCTTCGCGGACAGCACGTCCGGCCGGTCGAGCATCTGCTGCCGGATCTCGTCGAGCTGTTGGGCCTGATGGCGCTGCGCATTGAGCGGCTGCGCGCCGGACTCGGGGGTCTGGGCAGCCGCGGCAACAGCGAATGCCACCAGGTTCGCGGCGCACAGCGCGCGGCTCGCAATGCGTCGCGGCCGCATGACCAGATCCGGGAGCTGACCGATGCGACCGGATCTTATCGGGCCGCGCCCGGTCTCGCATGATGCGCAAGACTGGCGCATGCGGGCGCGTCGCGACTCCGTGGGCTCCATCCGCCCATACTTCTTTTTGTTAACTATCCTTAACACTCGGACCCCGCCCATCGCGCGACATGTCAATCAAGCGCGGATTATGCGAAGCCTTGCATTTAAGTTTCAATTAAAATTATCATCTTGAAATATAATTCGTACACGTATTATTATTTTTTAGCGTCCAATTAGGACATCGCTTAAATCGGCCGACATATCGCGGATCCCGCCGAGAGGCGCCGACTCGTGCGCACCGGCCGGTCATGCCGCATTCGGCGTGTCGTCACCGCACCGCTTCCGGCCGGGCTCGCGAGCATTTCCCGCCGACGCGCCGCGACGGCGCGCGATCCACTTCACGCATCCGTCGCACGCTTGAGCAGCAATTCCCTTTCGCGCGCGTTGCGGGTCAGTTCCGCCGCGCGCCGGAACTCGAGCTTCGCTTCGTCGGTGCGGCCCAGCTTCGCGAGCAGATCGCCGCGCACGCTCGGCAGCCAGTGATAGCGCGCGAGCGCCGGATCGTCGCGCAGCCCGTCGACGAGTTCGAGCGCCGCAGCCGGCCCGAACGCCATTCCCACGGCCACCGCGCGATTCAGTTCGACGACCGGCGACGGCGCGACTTCGGCGAGCGCGTCATACAGCGCGACGATCTGCGCCCAGTCCGTGTCCGCCGCCCGACGCGCACGCGCATGGCACGCGGCGAGCGCGGCCTGCAGCGCATACGGCCCGCGCACGCCACCGAGCTTCGTCGCCCGTTCCAGTGCCGCGAGGCCGCGCCGGATCAGCAGCGGATCCCAGCGGCTGCGGTCCTGGTCGAGCAGCAGCACGGGCCGGCCCTGCGCATCGACGCGCGCATGCATGCGCGACGCCTGTAGCTCCATCAGCGCGACGAGCCCGAGCACCTCGCTTTCATCCGGCGCGAGCCCGGCCAGCACGCGGCCGAGCCGCAACGCCTCGTCGCATAGCGCCGGACGCATCCAGTCGTCTCCCGCCGTCGCCGCATGGCCTTCGTTGAACACGAGGTAGATCACTTCGAGCACCGACGCGAGCCGCGCGGGCCGCGCATCGGCAGCCGGCACTTCGAACGGCACGTGCGCGGCCGAGAGCGTGCGCTTCGCGCGCACGATCCGCTGCGCGATCGTCGGCTCGGGCGTCAGGAACGCGCGCGCGATCTCGCCCGTCGTCAGCCCGCCGAGCAGCCGCAGCGTCAGCGCGACGCGTGCGTCGGTCGACAGCACCGGGTGGCATGACGTGAAGATCAGCCGCAGCAGGTCGTCGCCGATGTCGTCGTCGCGCGCGTCGGCGAGCGCGTCCGCGATGTCGGGGACGACATGCGCTTCGAGCGCGTCCATCTCGTGGCCGAGCTGGTCGCGCTTCGCCGCATGCAGCGACTCCTGCCGGACCCGGTCGAGCGCACGACGCTTCACGGCCGTCATCAGCCACGCGGCCGGGTTGTCGGGCACGCCGTCGACGGGCCAGTGCTCGAGCGCCGCGACGAGCGTGTCCTGCGCCAGCTCCTCGGCCACGCCGACGTCGCGCACCACGCGCGCGGCGCGCGCGATGATCTTCGGCGCCTCGATTCGCCAGACCGCTTCGATCGCACGATGCGTCGCCTCATGCGTCACGACGCCGGCCCCTGGGCGGACGCCTCCAGCGGCATGGCCATCAGTTCCCACGTGTGGCCGTCCGGATCGGTGAACCCGTGGCCGTACATGTTCGGGTACTCGCGCGGCGCCTGCGGCGCAGCCCCGCCGGCGGCCAGCGCCTTCGCGACGAGCGTGTCGACTTCGGCCCGGCTGTCGCATGACAGGCACGACAGCACCTGGATGTGCGTCGCCGGATCGATGATGGTCTTGTCGGTGAAGGTTTGGAAAAACGGCCGCACGAGCAGCATCGCGAAGATCGTGTCGCTGATCTTGATGCAGGCGGCCTGCTCGTTGGTATAGGCCGGCACGACCTCGAAGCCGAGCGCCTGGTAGAACGTCTTCGCGCGCGGCAGGTCGGCTACCGGCAGGTTGATGAAAACCATCTTGTGCATGACGGGTGCTCCCGGTGAGGTTGGATTCAGGCGTGGCTGCGGCCGACGTGGAGATCGCGGAACCGCTCGACCGCATCGCTCGGCGTGAGGTCGTCGAGCTCGAACAGCGGCCGCACCTCGATCTCGCAATCGAGTTCGGCGCCGAACGGCGCGGGGAACCGGCGGGTCCATTCGAGCGCCTCGTCGCGCGAGCGCACCTGGATCAGCGTGTAGCCGGCGATCAGTTCCTTCGTTTCGGCGAACGGGCCGTCGACCACCGTGCCCTTGCCGCCCGTGTAGCGCACGCGCCAGCCGTGGGCGCTCGGCCTCAGGCCGTTGGCGTCGAGCAGCACGCCGGCCTTCGCCAGTTCCTCGTGATAGACCGTCATCGCCTCGACCAGCCGGTTGTCCGGCAACGCGTCGGATTCGCTGACGGCGTTCGCCCGGATCATGATCATGAATCGCATCGTTCACTCCTTGTCGTCGGTGGAAAGCGGCGCCCGTTCCGCGGCGCCTTACCCGGACGACGGGCGGAAGACGGCCAGATCGACACGCGCCACGACAAATCAGGGTAAATACCGAGTCGCGGCACTCACAGGAAACACGGGCCGACCGCGCGTACCTCGACCGTGCACCATTGCGCGGCCGGGCACTGGCGCGCGATCTCGATCGCTTCCTCGCGCGTGTCGACGTCGACGAGGAAGAAGCCGCCGACCATCTCCTTCGCCTCCGCGAACGGGCCGTCGAGCAGCCGGGTCTCGCCGTCGCGCACCTGCACGCGCGTGCCGCGCTCGGACCGCTCCAGCGACTCGACGCCGCGCAGCACGCCGCGCGCCTTCAACGACTCGGCGAATTCGACCATCCGCGCATAAAGCGCCTGGCCTTCGTCGAGCGTGCGCTCGGCGCGCTGTTCGACCGGTTCGACAATCAACAGCATGTAAGACATGGATTTCTCCTGTGGGAACGGGGTGCGGCGACATGCAGCGGACGAGCGGCACACGACGCCCGGTGCGAAAGCGTAACAGCCGCGGGGCGGCTTGCCGCATCGTTGGCCAACCGGCAATGGCCGAACGGCCATTTCGCCCGCAGCCTGACATTTTGCCTTCAAGATGCGGTCCCGAACTGTCGGATTCTCATCCTGTGGATCGCCCCATGTCACGCCCGCTCCCCCTGCTTGCCGTCGCGCTGTTCGTCGTGGTGTCCGTCGTGCTGTCCGTGGCCTTCTGCGCCCGGCGGACCACCGCCGCGCTGCCGGTCAGCAGCGGCTGCGGCGGCGCAGCCACGGCGATTGCCGAGATCCGCCGCGCCGGCGGTCGGTCGCCGCTCGCCGGGCAAACGACGTCGATCGAGGCGGTCGTCACCGCGGCGTTCGGCGGCGCCGACGGCCTGGGCGGCTTCTTCGTCCAGCAGGCCGACGCACAACGGCAACGCCGGCCGGGCGTTTCGGAAGGCCTGTTCGTCTACGCACCGGACGCGCGCGCCGAACCCGGCGATCTCGTGCGTCTGACCGGCAAGGTCGACGAGAAATACGGCCGGACGCAGCTCACGCTGTCGGGCCGCGTGGCCGTCTGCGCACGCGGGCAGACGGCCACGCCGGCCGCGCTCACGCTGCCGGTCGCGTCGCCCGCCGTCCTCGCCGCGCACGAAGCCATGCGCGTACGCCTGCCGCAAACGCTGACGGTCAGCGATACCCACGAACTCGGCCGCTACGGCAGCATCGTGCTGAGCAACGGCCGGCTGCGCGTGCCGACCCAGGTCGCGCCGCCGGCCGACGCTGCCGCCCAGGCAACGGCCAACGCATTGAATCGCATCGTGCTCGACGACGGTTCGAACCGCCGCGACCCGGCGACCGTCCGCTATCCGCCGCCCGCGCTGAGCGCCGCCAACACGCTGCGCGCGGGCTACACGGTACGCGGCGTCGAAGGCGTGCTCGAGTTGCGCTACGGCACATGGCGGCTGCAACCGGTGGCCGGCACGGCGCCCGTATTCGATGCCGCCGCGAACCCGCGTACCGCGGCGCCGGCCCGGCATCCCGATGCCGACGTACGCATCGTGTCGTTCAACGTCTTCAACTATTTCAACGGCGACGGCCAGGGCGGCGGATTCGACGCGCCGGCCAACCGCGGCGCGAAAACGGCCGCCGCGTTCGCGCGGCAGGAAGCGAAGATCGTCGCGGCGTTGCGCGCGCTGCGCGCCGACGTGATCGGGCTGATGGAAATCGCGAACAACGGCCACGGCGACGCGAGCGCCATCCGTCGGCTCGCCGCGCAACTCGGCGACGGCTGGCGCGCGGTCGATCCCGGCACCGCGCGGCTGGGCCGCGACGCGATTGCAGTCGCGCTGCTGTACGACAGCCGCACGGTCGAGCCGGTCGGGCGCGCCGCCACCGTCTCGCTCGGCGGCCGGCATCGCCCGCCGCTCGCGCAGACGTTCCGGCGCATCGGCGGCACGCGTGCGCTCACGGTCGCGGTCAATCACCTGAAGTCGAAGAACTGCCCGCATGCGAGCGGCGCCGATCTCGACCAGTCGGACGGCCAGGGCTGCTGGAATGCGGCGCGCACGCGGGCGGCCGCGCGCGTCGCCGACTGGCTCGCCACGTCGCCGACGGGCGTCGCGGCCGGCGGCGTGCTGCTGATCGGCGATCTCAACAGTTATGCGAAGGAAGACCCGGTCCGCACGCTCGAAGCGCGCGGCTACGCGAATCTGGTTGCGCGCTTCGTCGGCGATGCTGCGTACAGCTACGTATTTCGCGGCGAAGCCGGCAATCTCGACCATGCGCTCGCCACGCCGCCGCTCGCCGCGCGCGTGAAGGCCGTGCGGTTCTGGCACATCAATGCGGACGAACCGCTCGCGCTGCAACCCGTGCCCGATTACAAAACGCGCACGCGACGGTCGGCTTATTACGCGCCGGACGCCTACCGCTCGTCGGACCACGATCCCGTCGTCATCGACGTCGCGCTGAACGACACCGGCCCACAGCCAGCATCAGGCACGAATCGTGCGCCTGAATCGAGCGTCGAGTAGTGCATTTGCATCAACGCTCAACCTGCAACGGCACTATTTACCTGATGCCCGTGGGGGCGCCATATTTACCGGACCTTCACTGCGACCCGCTGCTCGACACGCTGTATCGCCCCGACGCGCGAAATTTTTTCAACCGCTGCGCCGCCCCGCGCGACGGGGTTTCCCGGCGATCCGGCTGACGAATTGAAAATTTGTCTCGAAACTCAATCGGATCAAGTGAATCACATTAGTTGCAGCGATTCGTCTTATCTTCAAATTGCCTGGAATCAAAGGAGGATAAACACCATGGCGCTTACCGACTCGATCGAACACAAGCTGGACCGCGGGCTGTCCGATATCCGTCGCACCGGCCGGCGCGTGGGCCGCACGACGCGCGCGGCCGCCCGCGATCTGCATGCCGACGTGACCGACGATCTGCGCGGGCTGGTCGACGAACTGGAAGATCTGCTGAAAAACGATGGCGATGGCGATATCGCCGCGCTGCGCAAGCGCGTGCAATCCCGGCTCGACGAAGCGCGCGGCGCGCTCGACTACGCATCGGGCAGCGCGGCCGCCCGGCTGCGCGAATCGGCCGAACGCGTGTCGCAGGCCGTGCACGACAACCCGTGGCAAACCGCCGGCGTCGTCGCGGGCCTTGCGTTCGTTGCGGGCCTGCTCCTTTCCCGCCGTTGAACGGGGCGGCGTCCACCGCCGCCCGCCTCGCCCGTCATCCATCAGACAACGAAGGAGAAACGCCATGCAGAAATCCCTCGCCATGAAAGCCGCCGCTGCCGTGATGCTCGGCAGCCTCGCCCTTGCCGGCTGCACGACCACGTCCGGCAAACCCGATAGCCCCGCGGCCAGCGCGTCGAAGCGCGAGTCGATCGACGCCAGCGTGAACGCGACGCTGTCGCGCCTGTATTCGACGGTGCCCGGCTCGCGCGACCTGGTCTCGAAAGCGCGCGGCGTCCTCGTGTTCCCGAACGTGCTGCAGGCCGGCTTCATCGTCGGCGCCCAGTCCGGCAACGGCGCGCTGCGCGTCGGCGGCAGCACCGTCGGCTACTACAACACGTCGTCGCTGTCAGTCGGCCTGCAGGCCGGCGCGCAGTCGAAGGCGGTCGTGTTCCTGTTCATGACGCAGGATGCGCTCGACTCGTTCCGCAAGTCGGACGGCTGGTCGGCCGGCGCAGACGCGTCGGTCGCGGTCGTGAAGGTCGGCGCGAACGGCGCGGTCGACTCCAACACGGCTACCGCACCGGTGGAAGTGCTGGTCCTGACCAATGCAGGCCTGATGGGCGACCTGTCGGTGAACGGCACGAAGGTCACCAAGCTCAACATCTGACGATGCGGCACGCGGCCTCCGGCCGCGTTCGCTTCCCGGCAGCGCCGCGGCCCCGGCCGCGGCGTTTTCGCATGTGCATCACGCAGCGGCTATGATGGCGGCACCTTTGCGGGCATACTCCGCATGGGCCGCCCGGCGGCGCGTTGCGCCGCGAACCCGACGTTCGCGAACCGATCGCGCGCGGGGCAACGAGATTCAATCAAACCACGCATCAATCTGCGCGAATGTACCCATGGATAGCGGACACGATCACCAAAAATTCTTCTACTTCCTGCTGTTCGCGGTCACCGTCGGACTCTGCTGGATCCTCGCGCCGTTCTCCGGCGCCGTCTTCTGGGGCACCATTCTCGCGATCCTGTTCCAGCCCGTGCAGCGCTGGCTGGCCGCACGCTTCGGCAAGCGGCGCAATCTGGCCGCGCTCGTCACGATGTCGCTGATCATCCTGATCGTGATCCTGCCGCTTGTGTTCGTCACGGCCACGCTCGTGCAGGAAATCGCGTACGTGTACCAGGAGCTCAAGGATGCCCAGCCGAACTATTCGCAGTATTTCCACGACATCATTCACGCGCTGCCGACGTCGATCCAGAACCTGCTGCAGAAATACGGGCTGACCAACATCCCGGGCATCCAGAAGAAGCTGACCGACGGCGCCGCGCAGATCAGCCAGTTCGCGGCCACCCAGGCGCTCAGCATCGGCCAGAACACGTTCCAGTTCGTCGTGAGCTTCGGCGTGATGCTGTACATGGTGTTCTTCCTGCTGCGCGACGGCGGCGAGATCGGCCGCCGCGTGCGCCGCGCGCTGCCGCTCGACGAAGAGCACAAGAACCTGCTGCTCGCGAAATTCACGACGGTCGTGCGCGCGACCGTGAAGGGCAACATCGCGGTCGCGCTCGTCCAGGGCGCGCTCGGCGGCCTGATCTTCTGGATCCTCGGGATCGAGGGCGTCGTGCTGTGGGGCGCGCTGATGGCGTTCCTGTCGCTGTTGCCCGCGATCGGCGCGAGCCTCGTGTGGGTGCCCGCCGCGCTCTACTTCCTGATGATCGGCGCGGTATGGAAGTGCGTGATCCTCGTCGCGTTCTGCGTCGGCGTGATCGGCCTCGTCGACAACCTGCTGCGCCCGATCCTCGTCGGCAAGGACACGAAGATGCCCGACTGGGTCGTGCTGATCTCGACGCTCGGCGGGATGGCGCTGTTCGGCATCAACGGCTTCGTGATCGGGCCGCTCGTCGCCGCGCTGTTCATGGCGAGCTGGGACATCTACGCGCGCGCCGAACAGGGCGAATGACGCGCGTCCGGCGGCCGGCGATCCGCACGCGGGCGGACATCGCCGGTCAAGGATGACGGATATGGATCACGACGGGCGCCACGGCGCCCGTTGCTTCATCCGCCGCAACCGTCATCACGCCGCCATACGGGCCGACGCGATGAACACGGCCCGGCGCCAGCGGCACGCTGCGATCGTCGCGCGCGTCGTGCCACGTGGCGCGCACCGCCGCGCCGCCATCGGCCGCGAGCGGCGCGCCGCCCGGCCCGACCAGCGTCACCAGCGCACCGGGTAGGCGCCGCCCATGCGCATCGAACCGGAGCGTGGCCGCTGCCCCGCCGTGATCCGCGTTCCGCGCGTCGACCTGCACACCCGCCGGGGCATCGAGCGTCACGTCATAGAGATCGACGAGCGCGCCGGTGAATCGCACGACACCGTCCGCCGCGGGCTGTCCGGCCATGTTCGTGTTCGACATTGCGATCGACGTCGCAGTCGACATCGCGAGCGCGACACCGAGCCCGAACATCCTCTTCCGCACGACTCCCGCACTCACTACCGTCGCCGATGCCAACCGCTTCGCGTTGTCGCGCATGTTCCCTCCCTCCGCCGCGTCACCAGAAAAAACAGGCGGCGTGACGCGTCGATCACGCCGCCTGTGTGCTGGCAATCACTGTAGGGAGAGCGGCCCGGACAATATATGGGACAAGTCCTAAACTGCAGCCGGATTGATCGAACTCAGCGCGATCGATACGCGCCCGCGCCCCGATCCGCCAGGCGAGACACGTCCGTCACGCTACCGGATCGACGCGCAGCACGAGCTTGCCGCGATGGTCGCCGTCGAACAGGCGATTCAGCACGTCGGGCGCGTTTTCGAGGCCGTCGGCCACGGTTTCCTCAGCCTTGAGCCGACCGTCGCGCAGCCAGCCGGAAAGCGTCTGCACGGCTTCGCGGCTCTTGCGGTAGTCGAGGATCAGGAAGCCGCGCATCGTCAGCCGCTTCGAGATCAGCACGCCGACGTCGTCGGCCGCGCGGCCGCTGTTGTAGTTCGAGATCACGCCGCACAGTGCGACCCGCCCGCCGATCACCATTCGCGACAGCACCGCGCGCATCACCTCGCCGCCGACATTCTCGAAGTTCACGTGCACGCCGTCCGGCGTCGCTGCCTTCAGTTGCTGGCGGAAATCGTCGGCCTTGTAGTCGACGGCCGCGTCGAAGCCGAGCGTCTCGGTCAGGTAGCGGCACTTGTCCGCGCCGCCCGCGATGCCGACCACCCGTGCGCCGTGGATCTTGCCGATCTGCCCGGCAATCGAGCCGACCGAGCCGGCCGCCGCCGACACGACGAGCGTTTCGCCCGGCTGCACCGGCGCGATGTCGGTCAGCCCGTAGTACGCGGTCAATCCGCTCATTCCGCATGCGCCGAGCAGCGTCGGCAGCGGCAGGCCGGACTGCGCGGGCAGCTTCACGAACTGCGCGGCCTGCTCGGCCGGCACGACCGCGTAGTCCTGCCAGCCGACGAGCCCCTGCACGAGATCGCCTTCCGCGAACCCCGCATGGCGCGACGCGATCACGCGGCCGATCCCGAGCGCGCGCATCACCTCGCCGATCGCGACGGGCGGCAGGTACTGCGGCACGTCGCTCATCCACACGCGGTTGGTCGGGTCCATCGACAGATACAGCACGCGTACGAGCACGTCGCCGTCGGCGAGCGCCGGCACCGGCGTCTCGACGAGCGAAAAATGTTCGCGGCCGACCCGCCCTTCCGGGCGCGTCTTCAGCAGCAGCTGACGGTTCACGGGTGTCGACATGCTGTTCTCCTCCAATCGTTGTGGTTCGGGATGCGCGTCAGACCGCGCACATGCCGCCGTCGATCACGAGTTCGGCGGCGGTCACGAAGCGGCTCTCGTCGGACGCGAGATACACGGCCGCATGCGCGACGTCGTCCGGCTCGCCGAGCCGGCGCAGCGGAATGCCGCGCGCGAGCTTGCGCGTCGCGTCGCGTTCGCCGAGCGACTGGAACAGCGGCTCGACGATCCCCGTGCGGATGAACGCCGGGTGAATCGAATTGCAGCGCACGTCGATCTCGCGGCGCGCGCAGTCGATCGCGACCGACTTCGTCAGCGACGCGACCGCCGCCTTCGACGCGTTGTACGCGGTGAAATCCGGTTCGACCTTGAACGCGGCGACCGACGAGATGTTGATGATCGATGCGGGATGGCTCTCGGCCAGATACGACAGCGCATGCTTGCAGCCGAGCACGATGCTCTCGACGTTGATCGCCATCACGCGCCGCCATTCGTCCAGCTCGATTTGCGCGGGCGAGCCGATCGAGCCGACACCCGCGTTGTTGACGAGCACCGACAGCCCGCCCATCGCATCGGTCGCCTGCGCGAGCAGCGTCTGCCAGCGTGCTTCGTCGCGCACGTCCTGGGTCGCGGCGAACGCGACCGGCGTCGCGCGGCCTGCGTTGAGTTCCTGCGCGAACGCGTCGAGCACCGCCGCTTCGGCGATGTCGGTCACGAACACGCGCGCGCCCTGCTCGACCATCCGGCGCGCGATCGCGCGGCCGAGGCCGCCCGCGGCGCCCGTGATGTATGCGCACTTGCCGGCGAGGCGCGGAGAAACGATTGTCATGTGTCTGCTCCTGTCTTGAATCGTCGTCGCGGAACGCTGCCGCGACGGGGTGTGCGTGCTTTCCGGGCCTTCAGGGCCGCTGCCGGCCGACGTGCGCCGGTGGCCGGTGCGCCGACATGACGACGCGCCACACGGTTTCCGCGAGTATATCGAGACGAACGCGACGCACGCATGCCCGGCCGGGCAGACTGTCCGCGGTTGAACGACAGCCAGCGTACGCGAATGCAGCCGATCGTTGAAGTGAATGTTCGTTATGCCCTGTCATAGACATCGAACGGGCTGGCAAGCAAGTCGATTTTCGGGATGCCGGGCGTTGCGTTCCGCACAACCGGGGAAAGCAATCGGGAAGATGAACCGGCGTGGCATCGTGCAACCCGCCGGAAAAACGCCAGAAACGCCGGACGAACGCCGGCAACAGGAAGGCGGCGCCACAGCGCCCGCCATCTGCACCGGTCAGACCCGGTCGCCCGACGGCGCACGCATGAACGCGCAAAACTGCGGCGAATGCGTGTCGATCATCTGCTGGAACGGCGCGCGGTGCCCGTACGCGATGCCCGACACCAGCAGCAGGCAGGCCGCCGCGACGCGCGGCGAGAACGCGCGCTGCCGCGCGCCGTCGTAGCCGCGCAGGAACACCAGCGCGACCAGCGCGCCGAGCATCCAGCCGGCGACGACTTCCGGCACGGTATGCGAATGATCGAACACGCGCGCGACGGCCGTGATCGCGCCGACGGCCAGCCCGGCCGCGATGCCGGGCGCCCTGCCCGGCCGGAACGCCTGCCACAGCATCGACAGCGCGACCGTCCACACCGACGTCGACAGCATCGTATGGCCGCTGATCACGCGGAAATCGAATTGCGGAAGCTCGATCCCGCATCCGGCATACAGGATCTTCGTCGCGCCGACGACGCCCATGCCGGCGGCCAGCAGCACGCCCCAGCGGGCGGCGAGGCGCCAGTCGATCAGCACGAGCCATGCCGCGCAGGTCAGCGCGATCGGCAAGGTCAGCGCGGCATCGCCGATATTGCTGATTTCACTCCACATAATGGACTTCGGGGTCGATCCAAAGGCGGCAGTTTACCGCATGCGCGCCGCACGCCTGTGTCAGCCTGTGACAGGCTGTATCAGCCCGCGACACCGGTAATCAACAGCAGGTTCGTGCCGGTGATCACGGCGAACAGCGCCCAGGCGACCACCTGCATCCCGCGGCCGATCGCGTGTTCGCCCATCGTGTGGCGGTCGCTGACCGAGCGGATCAGCGGCCACATCGCGAACGGCAACTGCAGGCTCAGCAGCACCTGGCTCCAGACGAGCAGTTGCCCGACCGAGCCGTCGCCGAGCCACAGCACGCCGATCAGCGCCGGCACGAGCGCGAGCCCGCGCGTGATCAGCCGACGCTGATAGCACGGGATCTTCGTATGCAGGAAACCGTCCATGATGACCTGGCCGGCGATCGTGCCGGTCAGCGTCGAGCTCTGCCCCGATGCGAGCAACGCGATGCCGAACAACAGCGCGGCCGCGCCGCCGGCGATCGGCGTGATCAGCCGGTACGCCTGTTCGATGTCGGTCACGTTGTGCTGGCCCGTCGCATGAAATGCGGCGCCCGCGACGACGAGGATCGCCGCGTTGACGAGCATTGCGACGAACAGCGACACGCAGGTATCGATGCGTACGAGCCCCAGCGTGTCGCGGATCACGCCGCGCGCGCCGCCGACCACATGCCGCGTCTGCACGACCGACGAATGCAGGTACAGGTTGTGCGGCATGATCGTCGCGCCGACGATGCCGAGCGCGAGCACGATCGCGTCCTTGCGGTCGTGGCCCGGGTCGCCCGGCACGAGCCCGCCGACCACCGCGTGCCAGTCGGGTGGCGTGATCGCCACCTGCGCGACGAAGCAGAACGCCATCGTCGCGATCAGCCCGAGCACGATCGCCTCGATCTGCCGGAATCCCTTGCCCTGCAGGCCGAGCACGATCACCGTATCGAGCGCGGTGAGCACGACGCCCCACGCGAGCGGCACGCCGAGCAGCAGCTTGAACGCGAGCGCGCAGCCGAGCACTTCCGCGATGTCGCACGCGATGATCGACACTTCGGCGGTGATCCACTGCACGACGCGGCCGAACCGGCCGTAGCGGTCGTAGCTGGCCTGCGCGAGATCCTTGCCCGCGACGAGGCCCAGCCGCGCCGCGAGCATCTGCAGGAAGATCGCCGCGAGGCTCGAGAACGCGACGACCCACAGCAGCGAATAGCCGAACTGCGAGCCCGCCTGGATATCGGTCGCCCAGTTGCCGGGATCCATGTAGCCGATCGCGACCAGCAGGCCGGGGCCGAAGAAACGCTTGAGCTTCTGCCAGCGCGGCGCGGCGGCGTCGATCGTGATGCTGCCCTTTACTTCCGACGGGCAGAAAGGGGCGGTGGCGGTAGAGGGGAGGAAGGGCATGGAAACCGGGAATCGAGGTCGCGACACGACGATTCTACGGGTATCCGTCCCGTTTTCCCGCGCGCGGCCACGCACGCGTCGCATTCCGCCCCGTCGCCGTCGCGGCACGCGGCGGCGGCCCCGTCATCCGGATCGGGCGACGCCGCGCCGTGCGCGAGGATTTTTTCCCGCTCGGCGACGCGAAATTCGGTCGGCGATATCAACAGGCGCTGGCGAAACAGCTTCGCGAGCCGCTCGCCGCTGCCGAACCCGGTGCGCCGCGCGACCTTGTCGGCCGGCAGCGTCGTATGAATCAGCATGTGGCACGCGCGTTCGAGCCGCACGTGCTGGACGAACTCGGTCGGCGTCACGCCGATTTCCTTCTTGAAGCGTCGCAGGAAATTGCGCTCGCTCATCGCGGCCGCCTGCGCGGCGTTGGCGATCGAGATGCGGTTCACGCTCTGCGCGCGCAGCCGCTGCGCGGACATCCGGATCGACGGGCTCGCGCTCAGTTCGCGGAACGCCCACATCGACTGAACATAGCGCTGCTCGACCGGCCGCATCATGTTGCTGGCGATCTCCCGCGCGGCGCCGTCGCCGAGGTCGGCGCGGAACATGTCGAGCGCGGCGGCGAACACGTCGGTCTCGCCGGCCCGCGATTCGATCGTCGTGGCGGCGCGGCGCCGCGCCCTGCCCGGCCGCACGTCGATCGACGACGACGGCCGCTGCGTGGCGGCGAGCGCGGGCAGGTCCATCGCGTCGACGATCCAGCGCGCATGCTGGCGAATGTCGGCCAGGCGCCGCTGCAATGCGTCGTCCCAGTTGACGGCCGCGCGGTCGCCATGAAGATGAAAGAACGCGCGCGCGCGGCGGCTGTGTTCGTCGCCGAGCGGATCGGCCGCGATTCTCACGCCGGACGACGACTGCAACAGTCCCCCGCTTTCGGATACGTACTTGAGCTGGTAATCCACACCGTACCCATGCAGGCGATTCGCCAGGTTGAAGGCCTCGCCGAGACGCGCGGCCTGGGCCAACGAAAACCCCGTACTCAAATAGATAATGACCCACCGCTGATCTGCTGCATTCACTGGCCAAGCCCCCGACTTGTTCGACTTCTTCTAATACCGTCGAACTGTCAGGCTTATATTTGGTTTGAATGCGTGCGACAGGACGGCTATCCCGAAATATGAAGCGACGGCATCTTAGCCGAACGGGTAGCGCCTTTGGCGCGAAATGGCCGACGGGGACAGCATGATGGCGGATTACTACAGGTTGCCGCGCGCCGCTGGTATGCCGATACAGAATCGCGTATGCGATGCAGCCGATTATTGCAGCCGTCATGCGTAATGGCGTGCGTGTTCGATTGCGTTACATCGGCAACGCGAACGCTCGCGTATCGGCGCGAACGGCAGCGACGTGCATCGAACGCGGGCGAACGCATCGCCGCGCTCGTGCGCAGCAGCGCCGGCATCGCCGATGCGTAGCGCGCTGCGCACGCCCGCGCGGCCGGGACGGTATGCTGACGGCTGCACGCCGCCACGCGGCGCCCGCTTTCCTTTATTTGCTTCCCGGAGACCTGCCATGTCGCTCATCCACGCCGCCGCCGTCCTCGATGCCGACGCGCCCGACTACGTCGTCCAGCTGCAGGCCGGCACGCACGCGCTGACCGGCGACGAAGCGCCGCGCGAAGGCGGCCAGGATCGCGGGCCGGCGCCGTACGAATTCGTACTGGCCGGGCTCGCGCAATGCACGGCCGCGACGCTGCGCATGTACATGCAGCGCAAGACGTGGCCGGCCGCGCGCATCGCCGTGCGCACCGAGTTGCACGCCGATCGCGAAGGCGTGCAGTACGTGCGCCGCGTCGTGACGCTCGACGGCCCGCTCGACGACGCGCAACGCCAGCGTCTCGCGGAAATCTGCGAGAAAACCCCGGTGACGCAGTTCATCAAGCGCGGCACGCGGATCGACACGACGTTGAACTGACGCACGCGGTACGCCGTACGGTTTGCCGCTCGAAAAACGAAACGGGCGGGCCACGCATCCGGCGCGCCCCGCCCGTTCGTCGATCCTCCCCGGCGCTTACAGTCCGAGCGCGGCGAGGTCCAGCTTGCCGTCCTTCATCGGCGGGCACCAGAAGTACGCGCCCGTCAGCGGCCGCGTGAAGCGGAACAGGCCGTCGACGATCCCGTCTTCCGCGCCGCTCATCCGGCGCATCTGCACGTCGAACGCGCGGAACGAGCAGCCGAACGCGACGAAGTACAGGCCCGCACGGCGCGTGTCCGACCATGGCGACGAACGGCGCAGCATGAATGCCTCGGGTTCGAAGCTTTCCTGTGCGGTGCGCTTCACGTGCGCGAATTCGGGCGCGTCGTCGAGTTCCTCGTTGTCCGAACGGCGACGCCCGATGATGTGGTCCATCTCGCCCGACGGAATGCGCTCCATCTGGTCGAAGTCGTGCACCCACTGCTGCACCGCGACGAAGCTCGAGCCGTCGAGCCCCGCGCCCTGCCCCGTGACGATCGCCGCGGCTACCGCATCGTCGCCTTCCGGGTTCTCGGTGCCGTCCTCGTAGCCGGACAGGTCGCGATCGTTCGAATAGCGGAAGCCGTCGACGGCCTCCTGCAGCACGAACGCCGGCGCGAGCGCGCGTTCGATCGCCCGCGCGCGCAGCACGATCTCGCCGCGGTCGTCCGAGCGCAGCCAGACCCACACGTCGGCCGGCGTCGCGGGCAGCGTGCGGTCGTTCACCGAGAACGCCGGATAGTCGGTCAGGCCCGGCACCGGGTGCCCGAGATAGGCGGCCAGCGCGTGTCCGAAACCGACCACCGTATCGCGTCCGTCGGCGATCTCGCGCAGCGCGGCCAGCGCCGCGGCGACATTGCCGTCGTTCGACATCGTGAAAGTGAGGTATCGGGCTGCCGTATCGATCGGAGCCAGGATGCCTTGCTGAACGTCGCTCATCGTTTCCTCGGGAATGGTTCGGAATGAATCTGTGCGGGCCACGCCGTCGCGCGCCGCGGACGCGGAAGTGTAATCGATGCGCGCGCCGGCTCCGCACCCGCCATCGCGCAACGTACGCGAAAAGGGGCCAAAACCCCGAATACTAACCGTATCGACGCAGCAACGCCGCATTCGTCAGACGTTGCGGCGCGCGCGACTGTCCTGATAAAATCGCTGCACGTCTTTTCGGCGTCCTTTCATTCAACCGTTCACTTCAGGGAGGTGCAGATGTTCCGAATGCCAGCAACCTTCCCGAACGTGGTCTCGCGGCGCAGCTGATCCAGCCCGCCGTCCGCGCCGGCTCCCGAGTTTTCCGCTAACCCGTCAGCCGCGCTTTTCCCGACAGCCCGTTTTCGTTCCGCCCGCGCGTGTTGCGCGGCCCGGCTGTTGCGTTTTCGACGTTCTCCGAACCGGAAAGTCCCGTCGCGCGATGCGCCGGGCAACGATACATGACCAGAAAAACCTCCCATCTGGGCGGCCACGCATTCCAGGCCGTCTTCGGCTTCACCATCCGTTACTGGCGCAAGCAGCCGGCGCGCATCGCCGCGGTCGCGAGCCTCGCGCTGCTCGCCGCGCTCGCCGACGTCCTCACGCCGCTGTTCGCCGGCCGCCTCGTCGACGCGCTGTCGACCGGCCTGACCGACCGCGCCGCCGCGTGGCATTCAGCCCTCGTCGCGTTCGGCACGCTCGCCGCGCTCGGCATCGGCGCGACGGTGCTGCGCCAGGGCGTCTACCTGAACATCATCACGCTCACGCTGAAGATGATGAGCGAGATCGCCGCCGCGTCGTTCCACCGCGTGCAGCGCTTCTCGACCGACTGGCACGCGAACAGCTTCGCGGGCTCGACCGTACGCAAGATCACGCGCGGGATCTGGGCGCTCGACCTGCTCAACGACACCGTGCTGATCGCGCTGCTGCCGTCGGTCACGATGCTGGTCGGCGCGACCGTGCTGCTCGGCACGCACTGGCCGGTGATGGGGCTCGTCGTCGGCGCGGGTTCGCTGCTGTACATCGCGGTGACGGTCGCGGTGTCGCTCGGCATCGTCGCGCCGGCCGCCCGGCTCGGCAACCTGTGGGATACGCGCATGGGCGGCGCGCTCGCCGACGCCGTCAGCTGCAACGCGGTCGTCAAGGCGTTCGGCGCGGAAACGCGCGAGGAAGCGCGGCTCGCGCGGGTGATCGGCAAGTGGCGGCAGCGCACGCGCCGCACGTGGGTGCGCGGCACGTTCAACGGCGGGCTGCAGGGCGCGATGCTCGTCGCGATGCAGGCCGCGATGATCGGCGTCGCACTGCGGCTGTGGATGAACGACGAGGCGAGCGTCGGCGACATCGCGTTCGCGCTGACGATGTTCTTCATGCTGCAGGGTTACCTGCGCGACGTCGGCATGCACATCCGCAACCTGCAGCGCTCGGTGAACGACATGGAAGAACTCGTCGCGCTCGAACGCCAGCCGCTCGGCATCGACGACCGCCCCGGCGCGCCGGCCATCCGGATCGGGCAAGGCGAGATCCGCTTCGAGCACGTGACGTTCCGCTACGGCAACCATCCGGTGCCGCTGTACGACGATTTCTCGATGCGGATCGCGCCCGGCGAACGCGTGGGCCTCGTCGGCCATTCGGGGTCGGGCAAGACGACGTTCATCAAGCTGATCCAGCGCCTGTACGACGTGTCGGGCGGCCGCATCACGATCGACGGGCAGGATATCGCGCAGGTGCGGCAGGATTCGCTGCGCAGCCAGATCGCGATCGTCCAGCAGGAGCCCGTGCTGTTCCACCGCACGCTCGCGGAAAACATCGCGTATGCGCGCCCCGACGCGAGCCGCGCCGACATCGAGCGCGCCGCGCGTCTGGCGAGCGCGCACGACTTCATCGCCGCGCTGCCGGACGGCTATGACACGCTCGTCGGCGAACGCGGGATCAAACTGTCGGGCGGCGAGCGCCAGCGCGTCGCGATCGCGCGCGCGTTCCTCGCCGATGCGCCGATCCTGATCCTCGACGAAGCGACGTCGAGCCTCGACAGCGAAAGCGAGCTGCTGATCCAGCAGGCGATGGAGCGGCTGATGGTCGGCCGCACGACGCTCGTCGTCGCGCACCGGCTGTCGACCGTGCGCGCGCTCGACCGGCTGCTGGTGCTCGATCGCGGCAAGGTGATCGAGGAAGGCAACCACGATGCGCTGATCCGCATCGACGGCGGCATCTATCGCCGGCTGTTCGAGCGGCAGGCGCTGGAGCTCGCGAAGGGGCTCGCCGATTCGCCGCGGCGTATGGCGGATCGCGATGCCGGGCCGCTGGGAGAGCCGGCGAAGGTTTGATGCAGGCGCATCACGACACGGCCCGGCGGCGCGGTCATCGCCGCCGGGCCGTATCGGCCAGCCAGCGGATCCGGATCGAGGCCGTGCCACGCGCACGGCCTTTTTTGTATCTGCGGCACGTGCTCGCCGGCGCCGGCCCGCGCGCCGCGGCATGTCCGGCAGCGGGATCACTTATCATGTCGGCCAGGAAATTTGCGACGAGGGATCGATCATGTTTACAGGCATTGTTCAAGGTGTTGCCGTCATCAACGCCATCAAGGATCACGGCGAGCTGAGAACGTTCAGCATCGAATTCCCCGAACGGTTCACCGACGATATCGAGATCGGCGCGAGCGTGTCGGTCGACGGCGTGTGCCTGACCGTGACCACCATCCACTCGCCGGTGCTGATCGACTTCGACGTGATGCTGCCGAGCCTGCGGATCACGACGCTCGCCGACCTCACGACCGGCGCGCGCGTCAACGTCGAGCGGGCCGCGAAGGACGGCGCGGAAATCGGCGGCCATCCGCTGTCCGGTCATGTCGATTTCACGGGGACCATCGCGCACGTCGCCTCGTCCGAGCACAACCGGATGATCCGTATCGGCGTGCCGGCCGAATTCAAGCGCTATGTGTTCGCGAAGGGCTACATCGCGATCAACGGCTGCAGCCTCACCGTGTCGGACGTCAATCGCGACGAAGGCTGGTTCGACGTCTGGCTGATTCCCGAAACGCGCCGCGCGACCACGTTCGATGCGAAGGGTGTCAACGACAAGGTCAACATCGAGATCGAGCGCAGCACGCAGGTCGTCGTGGATACGATCCGGGAATCGGTCAAGGAAACGCTCGGCGAATTGAACGGCGTCGTCACCGCACTGCTCGCGGAAAAAGGCATCGATATCGAGGAACTGCTCGCGCGTCATGTCGCGCGGCTGCCGAAGCAGTAAGCGCGATGCCCGCGTGCTAGGTGATCCGCTGGATCACCGAGTACCGGCTGCCGTCGAAGAACACCTCGACCCACGACTCCGGTTCCTCGAACGTCCAGAGGACGAGTTCGAGGTCGATCAGTTCATTCCAGTCGTCGTCGGGCCATGGCATGTTCCATCCGCCCGCGACGGCCACCATGCCGCCCGTGTAGAGCGGGCATTGCGCCATCCATGCACGCTCGTAGTCGTGCGCGGCCGCGCCCTTGAAGTTGCCGTTGAATCCCCAGTCGCGCTGCCAGCCGTGCGCGTCGAGGTATGCGCCGATCGCGGCGGAACCGAAGCGGAACACCGCGTCGACCGGCGGAAGCGACAGCGCGTCGGATCGGCACAGCGGGCGGGCGGAGCGGACGGGTTGCATGGAAGTCTCCGCACGGCCTGACGTGCCGCTATCGTCGAGATAGACGTTCAGCCAGACGCCGTCGCGTTCGATGGAAATACACAACTCGCCGGCATCGACCCCATGCCAGTATCCGGCGACGGGTTCGCCGTCGTCCGCGAAACGGTACTGACGGCACGGCCTCGCGAGCCGCCCGGCTTCGTTCAGAAAATCGTCCGACGTCATTGGATGCCTCTCTTTTTAGCGTCCCGGGTATCGCATCGCGCCGCCGCGATCGACCGACATCGACCGCGCCCCCGCCTCACTCCGCCTCAACCCGCGCCCCCTTCCCCACCGCCACGCGCTGCGCGCGATAAATCCCCGCGTGCCCCGAGAACAGATACGCGACGACACAGGCGACGATCGCGTACACGCCGATGTCCGCGCCGAACAATTCGATCGCCATGATCGTCGACGCGATCGGCGTGTTCGCCGCGCCCGCGAACACCGCGACGAAGCCGAGCCCCGCGAGCACGGGCACCGGCAGCGCCAGCACCTGGCCGAGCGCGTTGCCGAGCGTCGCGCCGATGTAGAACAGCGGCGTCACCTCGCCGCCCTTGAACCCCGACGCGAGCGTGACGACGGTGAACGCGAACTTGCCCGCGAAATCGTAAGGCGGCAGCGGGCCGCGAAACGCGGCCTCGATCGTCGGGATGCCGAGGCCGAGATACTGCGGCGCGTTCAGCACGGTCGCGGCCACCGCGACCAGCAGGCCGCCGAGCACCGGCTGCAGCGGCGCATAGCGGATCGCGCGGCGAAACCACGCGGTCAGCGCATGCGTCGCGAACGCGAACAGCCGCCCGACCACGCCGAACGCGACGCCCGCGACGACCGTCACCGCCAGCCCGGTCGCCGAGACGGCCGGCACGAACGGAATCGCATAGGCCGTGTGATGGACGCCCCACGCGCGGCACACGACGTCCGCGACGATCGCCGACGCGACGCAGGTCAGCAGCGCGTCGTAGCGCAGGCGCCCGATCGCGAGCACCTCGAGCCCGAACACGGCGCCCGCGAGCGGCGTGCCGAACACCGACGCGAAGCCGGCCGCGATGCCGCCCATCAGCAGCACGCGGCGATGCTCGCGATCGAGACGGAACAGGTGCGTGACGCGATCGGCGAGCGCGCCGCCCATCTGCACGGCCGTGCCCTCGCGGCCGGCCGAGCCGCCGAACAGGTGCGTGACGACGGTCGCGACGAGCACGAGCGGCGCCATCCGCTTAGGCACGAGCGCCTTCGGGTCGTGGATCTCGTCGATCAGCAGGTTGTTGCCGCGCGCGACCGACTGGCCGAAGCGATGGTAGATCCAGCCGGTGGCGAAACCGGCGGCCGGCAGCCCCCACAGCAGCCACGGATGCGCGACGCGCGTACCGGTCGCCCAGTCGAGCGCGATCAGGAACAGTGCGGAGGCCGTGCCGGCGAGCGCGCCGAGCAGCGCGGAAAGCGCGAGCCAGCGGCACACGTAGCGCACGGTCGCGAAAAGATCGGCAGAAGTGGTGAAGAACATGATTTCCAGATTCGACGGAACATCAAAACCTGGGCGGCAGAATACCGGATGGACGGCCTGCGACCTCCTGACGACCCAGGAACACGCAGGCATCATCAGCCGGGCAAACCGGCGGTTGAGGGTCGCACCGTGCGCCACGCGCCGGGAACGACCGCAGGGAGGCATGCCATCTCCGCAGGCCGCAATTGTACGCGACGCCGCGCCACGCAGGCAATGCAGCGCCGGCGCGCCACGCAGCGATCGCCTCTGCCCGACGCGCGGTCAGTCGCGCGGCGCGAGCGCGATCCGCGCGGTCAACTGCGGCGCGATCTGCTCGAGCGGCAGGATCGCCGACGCCGCGCCAACCGCCGCGGCCGCCTTCGGCATCCCGTACACGGCGCTGGTCGCTTCATCCTGCGCGATCGTGTAGCAGCCCTTCGCCCGCATCGCCTTCAGGCCGAGCGCGCCGTCGCGCCCCATGCCCGTCAGCAGCACGCCGAGCGCCTCGCCCTGCCAGCCGTCCGCGACGCTGTTGAAGAACACGTCGATCGACGGCCGGTACGGCGTTTCGACCGGATGCCGCGTATAGCCGAGCACGCCGCGCGGCGACAGCATCAGATGGTCGTTGGTCGCCGCGAGCAGCACCGTGCCGGCTTCCGGCATGCTGCCCTGCCGCGCGACGCGCACCGGCAGCCGCGTATAGCCGTCGAGCCATTCGGCCATGCCATGCGCGAAGGCCTGGTCGACGTGCTGGACGATCACGATCGCGGCCGGGAAATCCGCCGGCAGCGCGCGCAGCAGCGCGGTGAGCGCGGTCGGCCCGCCCGCCGACGCACCGATCGCGACGAGCGTCGGTTGTCCACGCGCGGGCGTCGGCCCCGGCGGCACGAGCGCCGCGCTGCGGCTTTCGAGCAGCCGGCCGATCTGGTCGATCTTCGCGAGCAGCGCCTGAGGCGACGCGTCGGTCGACAGCCCGAGCGCGAGCGTCGGCGTGTCGACCGCGTCGAGCGCGCCGGCGCCCATCGCCTCGTACACCGACGACGTGTTCGCGCTGACGCTCGCCGTCACGATCAGGATCGCGCACGGCGCGCGCGCCATGATCCGGCGCGTCGCGGCGACGCCGTCGACCTTCGGCATCACGAGATCCATCAGCACGACGTCGGGCGGCTGCGCGACGCAGAAATCCACCGCCTCGTCACCGTCGGTCGCCACCCACAGCACGCGATGGTCCGCGCGCAGCGCGATCACGCGGCGCAGCGCCTCCACGGCCAGCGGCAGGTCGTTGACGATGCCGATGTTCATCCTCGCGCGTCCCCGATCAGGTCGTGCACGGCGTCGAGCAGCGCTTCGTCGTGGAAGCTGCTCTTCGCGAGGTAGTAGTCGGCGCCGGCGTCGAGCCCGCGGCGGCGATCCTCGTCGCGATCCTTGTACGACACGATCATCACCGGCACGCGCTTGAGCATCGGGTCACCCTTGATCAGCGTGACGAGTTCGATCCCGTCCATGCGCGGCATGTCGACGTCGGTCACGACAAGATCGAACGCATCGCTGCGCACCGCGTTCCATCCTTCCATCCCGTCGACCGCGACCGTCACGTCGTAGCCGCGCTTTTCCAGCAGCTTGCGTTCGAGCTCGCGCACCGTCAGCGAATCGTCGACGACGAGCACGCGGCGGCGCCGGTCGGCCAGCGCGAGCTGCGGATCGCGCGTGAGCCGCGCGAGCTGACCGCCGCGCACGAGCTTGTCGACCGAGCGGATCAGGTCCTCGACGTCGACGATCAGCACCGGGTCGCCGTTCTCGAGCAACGCGCCGGCCGCGATGTTCTGGATCTTGTGCAGGCGGCTGTCGAGCGGCTGCACGACGAGCATCCGTTCGCCGAGAAAGCGGTCGACCGCGACGCCGTACAGCTCGGGTTCGGCGCCGACGACCACGACCGCCGTGCTGGCGCGGGCCACGTCGGGTTCGCCCGCGTCGAGCAACTGGTGCGCGGCGACGAGGCCCGCACGCCGGCCGTCGAACGGAAAATGCGGCTGCCCTTCGAGCACGTCGATATCGTCGTGCGCGAGTTCGAGCGTGCGGCGCACATGCGCGAGCGGGAACGCGTACGGCTCGCCGCCGACCTCGACGAGCAGGCTGCGGATCACCGACAGCGTGAGCGGCAACTGCAGCACGAAGCGCATGCCGGCGCCCGGCTCGTTGAAGATCCGCACCGCGCCGCGCACGCCGCGCACCATCTCCTGCACCGCGTCGAGGCCGACGCCGCGCCCCGATACGTCGGTCACCGCATCGCGCATCGAGAAGCCCGGCAGCAGCAGGAACTCGAGCAGTTCGGGGTCGGACAGCCGCGCGGCCGTCTCGTCGTCGGTCAGGCGCTGGCGCACGACGGCCGCGCGCAGTGCGTCCATGTCGACGCCCGGCCCGTCGTCGATCACGCTGACGAGCAGCGAGCCGGCGCTGTGGCGCGCCTCGAGCGTGACGCTCGCCTCGGCCGGCTTGCCGCGCGCCTGCCGCGCGTCGGGCGAATCGACGCCATGGTCGATCGCGTTGCGCAGCAGGTGGCCGAGCGGCGCGTCGAGCAGGTCGAGGATGTCGCGATCGACCTGCGTGCCTTCGCCGACGATCGAGAAACGCACCTGCTTGCCGAGCGAGCGCGCGAGATCGCGGACGATGCGCGGATACGCGCGCGTCGCGTCGCCGAACGGCCGCATCCGGCATTGCAGCGCCTCGTCGTACAGCTGCTCGGCGATATGCGTGCTGCGCCGCTCGAAGCGGTCGAATTCGTCCATCCGCTCGGCGAGCGAGCGCTGCAGGTCGTTGAGCATGTGCCGCACTTCGTTCATCGACGCCAGCATGCCGGCGTCGAGCTCGTCGGCGAACTGCTCGACCATCAGGTCGAGCGAACGGGCCGCGTCGCGCTGCGCGCGCTTCACGCGCAGCATCGATTCGGCGAACGGCTTGAGCCAGCGCGATTCGACCAGCGATTCGCCGGACAGGCTCAGCAGCCGGTTCAGCGTATCGGCGCGCACGCGGCGCATCGCGCCGGCGCCCGCCACGCGGCCGGCCTGGACCGGATCGGGCACCGGGCTCGACACGGCGAGCGGCGGCACCGCGGCACCCGCACCGACCGGCTCGTTCGCGGCGCCGTCGTGATCGCGATACGGCACGAACGACGGCGGCATCGGCACCGGCGGCGGCACGGCGGCCGGCGCCTGCATCGTCTGCGCGCCGTCGGCGCCCGTCAGCGCCGCCGCGAACACGTCGATCTCGGCCTGCGACACGGGCTGCCCCTGCGGATCGCCGACGCGCACCAGCAAATCGACGCCGGCCAGCAGCACGTCGACGTGCGTGGCCGTCAGCGCGATCGTGCCGGCCTGCGCGGCGACGAAGCATTCCTCCATCCGCCCGGCAATCTCGACGCCGAGCGGCACGCCGACGATCCGCGCGGCGCCCTTCAGCGAGTGCGCGGCGCGCATGCACGCTTCGAGTGCGACGGAATCGGGCTCGCCCGATTCGAGCGCGAGCAGCCGCTCCGACAGCGCCTGCGTCTGCGTGCGCGTCTCCTCGCGATACAGCTCGAGCAGCGATAGGTGGCTCAGGTCGTCATCGCCGCTCATCGCATGCTCCGTGTCACGGCGTCGAACAGACGATCGTCGTCGAGCAGGCCCACCGACTTGCCGCGCCACGACAGCACGCCGCGCGACAGGCCGGCGCTCGCGCGCCCGACCGTCGCCGGCACCGGTACCCAGTCGGACGCGCCGAAGCGCAGCACGCCCTCGACCTCGTCGACCGGAAACACGACCGGTTCGCCCTGGTGCGCGGCCACCAGCAGCCGCGTGAACCGGCCGTCGCCACCGCCGCGGCCGGCCTTGCCGGCATCGAGGCCGAGCAGCGCGCCGATCGAGATCGCGATGCGCAGCGTGCCGCGGATGTTGACCACGCCGCGCACGGCAGAATGGCGGCGATGCGGCAGCGAATGGATCGGGCGCGTGCCGGCGATCTCGCGCAGCACGCCGATCGGCAGCGCGAGCCATTCGTCGGCCACCCGGAACGCGAGCGCCGCATGGCGCGTATCGCCGTCGTCGTCGCCCGCGCGCGCCGTGCCGAACGCGCTCATCCGGCGCGTGACGTCCGCCATCTCGGCCACGTCGAGCGGACGCTCGAGCAGCTTCGCCGCGTGCGACGCGTAGACCGGGCAGTTCAGGCAGCGCAGGCAGTCGTTCAACCGCTCGCACGAGCGGTCGCCGCGCGTGCCGATCCGGTTCCAGCAATCGTCGACGTCGAGCGTCGCGTCGTCAGTGGCAGCGGCGCGGTTCATCAGAATTTTCTCCGAGAGACCCCGCCATTGATGGCGGGAAGGAAAGGCGTGCTGTTGACAGGCAGCTTCTTCCACGAGTTAGGATCACCGGCATGATCCTTGTCTACCGCTACCGCGTGAAGTCGCTCAACGGACTGCTCAACAAGCAGAGCCGTGCGGTGAACTACGTCTGGAACTTCTGCAACGACACGCAGAAGCACGCGTTGAAGTGGGGCAAGAAGTGGCCTACAGGATTCGACCTGAACGTGCTGACGACCGGCAGCAGCAAGGAACTCGGCATCCACTCCGGCACGATCAACGCGACGTGCGAGCAATACGCGAAGTCGCGCAGCCAGCACCGTCGGCCCTACCTGCGCTATCGCGGCAGGAAATCGCTGGGCTGGGTGCCGCTGAAGGGGCGTGACCTGAAGCGCGAGGGTGACGCGTTCCGCTTTGCCGGCAACACCTTTCGCGTGTTCAACAGCCGGCCGCTTCCCGAAGGCAAGATCAAGGACGGGAGCAACTTCGCGCAGGACGCGCGTGGCAACTGGTTTCTCAACATCGTGATCGAGATACCCGATGTTCAGGCCCGACCGATCCGTTCCGGCGTCGGCATCGATCTCGGCTTGAAAGACTTCGCCACACTTTCGACCGGCGAGAAGCTGCCTAACGATCGGTTCGGTCGATGCGCGGCCGAGAAACTCGCGAAAGCGCAACGGGCGCGAAAACACAGGCGGCATATCGCGAAGTTGCACGCCAAAGTGACGAACGCCCGTGCCGATTTCCAACACAAGCTCGCGCTCGATCTGGTGCGGCGCTTCGATTACATCGCGGTCGGCAACGTATCTGCCGTCAAACTCGCCAGAACCAGGATGGCGAAGAGCGTCTACGACGCGTCCTGGTCGTCCTTCCGAAACAAGCTCCGTTACAAAGCGATGGCGCACGGAGTCACGTTCGATGAAGTCGATGAAAGCGGTTCTACCCAGTCCTGTTCGCCGTGCGGGTCGAAAGACAGCACAACGCGGCCGAAAGGTATCGCGGGACTGAGAATAAGAGAGTGGACCTGCAGTGACTGTGGTGTCGAGCATGATCGAGATACCAACGCTGCGCTGAACATTCTCCGATGCGGACGTGCATCGCCAGGTGTGGGAATCTTCCGCCTTTAGGCGGAGGAGGACGTCAAGGGTTCCTCTGGTCATCGCGGTGTCGGTCCCATTTCCCGTCGTCGTGTCAGCCGGCCGAACGCCGGGCGCGTTCGAGCAGCCATTGCGCGCCCGCGCGATCGCCGCCGACGTCGAGCAGCGTCGCGAGATGCGTCAGCGCCTCGTGATGCGTGGGGCGCAGGTACAGCGCCTTCCGGTAGAAGTCGCTCGCTTCCGCTGCGCGGCCGCGCGCATCCGCGATCAGTCCGTTCAGGTAGAACGCGTCGGCATGCGGGCCGACACGCGCCGAGAATTGCGCAAGCACGCGCTCGGCGTCGTCGAACGCGCCCGCGTTCGCCAGCGCCTGCGCATCCTCCAGCGTCGGCGCATCGTCGATCGTCGGCGCGATCCCGTCGTAGGCCGGGGCGGCCGCCACGGCGGTCGCCGCCGCCAGAGAGGCCCGCGCGTCGACTGCGGCAGCCTGCACGGCCGGCGCCGCCGCGAACGGCTGGCGCCCGTCGCCGAGCCAGCCCGGCGGCGCGACGGCCACCACCGGGCGCGGCGCGGCGAGCGGCGCGACCGTGAAGCGCTCCGCGCGCCGGTCCGGCGCCGCGGACAGCGGCACAACCGGCCGGGCCGCGCATGCATCGGCCGCCGCGCCCGCCGGCTCGCGATGAAACGCGAACGCCAGCGGCACGCGCGCCGAGCGCATCCCGTGCCGCATCGCGACGCCCGTCTCCGCCGGCCCGACGAACAGCATGCCGTCGTCGGCAAGACGCGCGTCGAGCGAGCGGATCGCGCGATCCTGCGCATCGCGGTCGAAATAGATCAGCACGTTGCGGCAGAACACGAAATCGTAGCGAATGCCGTTATCGGCAACCGGTTCGACGAGGTTCGCGTGACTGAACTGCACGCGCGCGCGCACGCGCTCGTCGAGCAGCCAGCCGTCGCGGGTCGGCGTGAAATACCGCGTACGGAACTCCATCGCGGTCCCGCGGAACGCATTGCGCCCGTAACAGCCGAGCCGCGCCTGTTCGATCGCGCGCGCGCTGAGGTCGATCGCGTCGATCGCGAAGCTCGCCGGCTCGAGCCCCGCATCCAGCAACGCCATCGCCGCCGAATACGGCTCCTCGCCCGTCGAGCACGGCGCGCTCAGCACGCGGATCACGCGGCCGGGCATCGCGGCGAGCCGTTCGGCGGCCTGCCGCGCGAGCGTCGCGAAGGCCTCGCGGTCGCGGAAGAACCACGTTTCCGGAACGACGAACAGCTCGATCAGCGCGCGCCGTTCGTCGGCCGACGCGTTGAGTTGCTGCCAGTACGCGTCGAGCGCTTCCGGCGTGACGGGCGGCCGCGCGGCCGACGGCACGCGCTCGCCGTCCGCCCGCAACGCATGCACGCGATCCGTCAGCGCCCGCATCAGGAAATCGTTGCCGAGCGAATCGGCGTCGATGCCGGTCTCGCGCAGCAACCAGTCGCGAAAGCGCGATTCGGACGCGTTCATGCGAACTCCTCCCCGTGGCCCGACAGGCCGTCGAACAGATACAGGCGTGCCACGTCGTCGATCAGGTCGGACACCGACAGTTGCTGCACGACGCCATCGGGCGTGTTCGCGACCCGCCCGAGCCAGCGCGTGCGTGCGGTCGAGACGCCGCTGGCGCGGAATGCCGCGCGGTCGATCCGCATCGTCTGCGTCGCGCGCTCGACGATCAGGCCGATCGTGCGCTCGCCATCGGCGTGACCGGAGCGATGGCGGACCATCACGAGCCGCGTCGAGCGCAGCGCCTGCGCGCGCCGCCCGAGCGCCAGCATCGGCACGTCGATCACCGGCACCGGCTGGCCGCCGCGCATCAGCAGCCCGGCGATCCAGTCGGGCGCGCCGGGAACCGCCTTCATGACGGCGAGCGGCAGCACCTCGTCGATGCCGGCCGCGTCGAGCGCATAGCGCTCGCCGTCGAGCTCGAACATCAGGAACAGCGCGTGCGCGCCGTTCTGCGGATCGGCGCGCGTCACGCGTCGACCTTGAAGCGCGACACGCTGGTGCGCAACTGGTTCGCGACGAGCGTCAGGTCGTCGATCGCCTGCGACGACTGGCGCAGCGACTCGGCCGTCTGCTGCGCGGCTTCCGACAGTTGCGACAGCGCCTGCGTGATCTGCTCGGCGCCGTTCGCCTGCGTCTGCATCCCTTCGTTGACCATCTGGAAGCGCGGCGCGAGCGTCTGCACCTCGGCGATGATTTGCGACAGCTGGCCGCCCACCTGCTGCACGTCGAGCATCCCGCGGCGCACTTCCTCGGAGAACTTGTCCATCCCCATCACGCCCGCCGACACGGCCGACTGGATTTCCTTCACCGTCTGCTCGATGTCGTAGGTCGCGACGGCCGTCTGGTCGGCCAGGCGGCGGATCTCGGTCGCGACGACCGCGAAACCGCGGCCGTACTCGCCGGCCTTCTCGGCCTCGATCGCCGCGTTCAGCGACAGCAGGTTGGTCTGGTCGGCCACCTTGGTGATCGTCGCGACCACCTGGTTGATGTTCAGCGCCTTCTCGTTGAGGATCGCGAGCTTCGCGTTCACCGAGCCGGCCGCGTCCATCACGCTGCGCATCGTCTCGCCCATCCGCGTGAGCCCGCTCTGGCTCACGCCCGCGAGCGTCGCCGACTGCTCGGCCACGCCGGCCACCTCGTTCATCGTGCGCAGCAGGTCGCGCGACGTCGCGAAGATCTCGCGCGACGTCGCGCCGATCTCGGTCGTCGTCGCCGCGGTCTCGTTCGCGGTCGCCTGCTGCTCGCGCGACGTCGCCGCGATTTCGGCCACCGACGTCGTCACCTGCAGCGACGACTGCTGCGCGCGCGAAACCAGCTCGGTCAGCTCGTCGGCCATCCGGTTGAAGCCGGTCTCGAGCGTGCCGAATTCGTCGCGGCGGCGCAGATCGAGGCGATGTGTCAGGTTGCCGGTGCGCATCACGTCGTGCACCTCGACGAGCCGCGCCATCGGCACGGTCACCGAGCGGTACAGCATGTAGCCGAGCCCGAGCGCGGACAGCAGCATGAACGCCAGCGCGGTCGCGAGCACGATCTCGGTGTCCTGCACGGATTCGCGGATCAGCTTCGCGGACTGCTCCGCGAACTTGCGGTTCTCCTGCACCAGCACGTTCGCGTTGCGCACGACCTCGGTCCATGCGGGCAGCGCTTTCGCGTACGCGGCAACCGCCTCGCCGTGCGATGCGCGGCTGTTCTGCACCGCTTCGTTCAGCAACGGCACGTAGTGATCGTACGCGCCGCGGAACGCCATGAAGCGCTGCCGGTCGTCGTCGCGAAACGTCGTGTTCTGGTAGTCCACCGACAGCGACTCGATCTCCTTCAGCGCGTCGGCGATCTTCGCGAGATCGCGCTGCGCGGCGTCGGGCTCGGTGTCGACGAAGATGCCGCGCTGCAGCAGCGTGAACGACTCGTTGACCGCGCCGCGCAGCGACGACGCAAGGTAGACGCCGGGCACCGAGTCGCGCTCGATGCTGACGGCTTCGGCGTTGATCGCACGCAGTCGCTCGTACGACACGCCGGCGGTCACCAGCATCAGCACGAACAGCAGGCCGAAGCTGAGCAGGATGCGATTGCCGAGCGTCAGCCGGGCAGCGCCGATCGTCGGATGCAGGCTTTCATTGGTCGCGCGGGGCGTCAAGGTGGCCATGTTCGTTATGGGCTTTCTAAATTCAGCGTTGAAAAATCCGCGCCCGCCTGGCGCGCCGGCTGGCGCGCCACGAGCGCATCGGGGTCCCGCGGGCGGCGCGGCGCCGGCAGGCCGCGTCGCGACATCATCGCTCCGCTTGCGCCGGCAGCCGAAGTGCGACCATGAAGCCGCGCGCCGTATTGCGCATCAGGATCTGGCCGCGATGCCGCGCCGCCGTCGCGCGGACGAACGCGAGGCCGAGGCCGAAACCGCTGCGCGCCGCGCCGTGCGCGGATTCGAGCTGCACGAACGACTCGGTCGCGGCCGTGCGCTGCTCCGGCGCGATGCCGGCGCCGGCATCCTCGACGCCGATCAGCCAGGCGTCGTCCTCGCCGGTCAGCGTGCAATGTACGTCCATCCCGGCCGGCCCATACTTCAGCCCGTTGTCGATCAGGTTCGCGACCGCGCGCGTCAGCATCATGCGGTCGCCCATCGTCACGCACTCGGTATCGGGCACGCACGCGCTCACCCGGCAGCCGAGCCCGGCCGCCTTCTCCCACAGCTGGTCGACGGCGTCGAGCACGATCTCGTTGAGACTCACGACCTCGTGCGCGCGGCGCTCGGACTGCGCGCGGGTCAGATGGATGAAGCCGTCGGCGAGCGCGAGCGCGCGCCGTGCATGGCCGGCGATGCGCTCCATGATCGCCGGCATGTCGCCGTGTTCGGCCCGGTAGACGTCGAGCAGCGCGAGGATCGACGTCTGCGGCGAACGCATGTCGTGCGACAGGAAATCGAGCGCCTCGTCGCGCTGCCGCGACATCAGGTACGAATTCGAGTGATAGCGGATGCGTGCGGTCAGCTCCATCGCGTCGGGGAGCTTCACCAGATAGTCGTTCGCGCCGGCGATGAACGCCTCGCGCTTGACGATCGGCTCCTCCTTCGCGGACAGCACGATGATCGGCACGCGCGCGGTGCGGGGGTCCGCGCGCCAGGCACGCACGAGATCGAGGCCGTCGATCTCCGGCATCACGAGATCCTGCAGGATGACCGTCGGCTTCACGTCGCGCGCGACCGCCATCGCCCGGTGCGCGTCGGTGCACACGTGCAGGTCGATGTCATGCTCGCTGCGCAGCGCGCGGCGGATCACCTCGCCGACGAACGGCTGGTCGTCGACCAGCAGGACCGATAAGCCCGATTCGAGGCAATCCGAGGCATTATCACTGCTCGATTCTTTCATAAATACAGTTTCAAACGCCGAATCTCCAATCGATTCTTTCATGGGAGTTGTTTATCCGACTTGGACGCTATCTTATATTGGCAGTTGAAAAAACCGCCTGATTCCGCCGATTTGGCCTGTCGGCATTGCCTCGCGGGGCTTTGGACGCCGCTTTCTTCCCCGTCGACGACCACATTACCTCCGCATTCTTTCTCTCAATAAACATAACCGGCTGATTCTAAATGAAATTAGAACACAGCATCTATCTCCTTCCGGTTTAGTTTTGCCAAATATGCAGAAAGATACGGAATCAGATAAATCAGATCATTTCCGGATTCGAGGGACGATAACGTTTGCGAGACCGGCGCCATGAGGTTTGCATGCGCTGCAAGGGTGGCGGCGGGTCGTATCAGGGGCGTGTATTGGGGCCGGATTCGAAGAGCGGCAAACGGCAGGCGGGAGAAGAGAAATCGCGCGACGGACGCGCTCGACCCGCGCGTTTCAGGGCCGGCAGGACGCCGGCCCGTGGGCCCGCTTACCCGCGCGCGTGCTGCGCGGACACTTCCTGCAGGTCGAGGTCGCGTTCGAGCGTGTGCAGCATCTCGTCGTGGATGCGCCCCGACCGATGCAGGCGCAACAGTTCGGCACGCCCGGCCCGGATCGCGGCCAGCACCACGTCGTAGTGCGCCATGCGCACTTCCGCCGGATACGCGGGTTCGTTCTTCGACCGTTCGGTCAGCTCGGCGCGATACGTATACTGCTCGAGCAGACGCGGATGGATCACGACGCCGTGCTCGTCGCGTACGAGCGGCTGGATCGCCGCGAGCTGCGCGGCCTCGACGTACGCCCACGTCTGCGGCTCGGTCAGATGGTGCGCGGCGCGCTCGTCGCGCTGCGGCAGGCGCAGCAGCCGGATCAGCGGCCCGATCGTCGTGCCCTGCAGCAGCACGGTCACGAGGATCACCGCGAACGACGCGACCAGGATCACGTCGCGGCCGGGCAGCGCCTCGGGCAGCGACAGTGCGATCGCCAGCGTCACCACGCCGCGCATCCCGGCCCAGCTCATGATCGTCGCGGCCTTCCAGTCGGGCGCGTCGCCGCGCCGCACGAGGCCACGCACCGGCCACTTCAGCGCCTCGACCGCGTAGATCCACACGAAGCGCGACAGGATCACCGCCGCCAGCACCGCGAGCACGGGCGGGACCATCGTGCCGAGCACCTGCTCGAAGCCGCCGAGCCGGTGGATCGCACCGCGCAGCGACAGCCCGATCAGCACGAACACCATCGCCTCGAGCAGGAACACGATGACCTGCCAGAACGCGGTGCCGCGCGTGCGCACGGCCGCCGAGAACACCTCGTGCTGATGCCAGCCGACGATCATGCCGGCCGTGACGGTCGCGATCACGCCCGACACCTCGACCATTTCGCCCGCGATGTACGCGATCCAGCCGGCGATCACCGCGACGGTGATCACGAGATAGTCGTCGTCGAGCAGCTTCAGGAACCACACGACGAGCTTGCCGACCACGAAGCCGACCACCACGCCGCCGAGCCCGAGTTCCGCGAAACGAACGACCGCATGCTCGACGCTGAACGCGCCGGTGAGCGCGGCCGCGACCGCGAAGCGGAACAGCACGAGGCCGGCCGCGTCGTTCAGCAGGCTCTCGCCTTCGAGCAATACCATCAACCGGCGCGGCAGCGCGACCCGTTCGAGCACGGCCTTCGCGGCGACCGCATCGGGCGGCGACACGATCGCGCCGAGCGCGAAGCATGCGGCCCACGGCAGCGCCGGCACCACCCAGTGCACGGCAAAGCCGACCGCGAATGTCGTGAACACGACCGCGCCGATCGCCAGCATCAGGATGCCGCCGACGTTGCGCTTGAACTCTTCCCACACGGAGAAGTACGCACCGTCCATCAGCAGCGGCGGCAGGAACACCAGCAGCACCAGCTCGGGATCGAGGTTGACCGGCGGCAGGCCGGGGATGAACGCGATGCCGATGCCGCCGATCAGCAGCGCGGCGGCGGGCGGCAACCTCAACCGCTTCGCGATGCATTCGAGCGCGACGATCGCGAGGAATGACAATAGAACCAGCTTGAATGCCGAGACGGGGGACATGAATCGACCTTGTGAAGAATGAATTCGCGCGTTCCGGCGTCGTACCCCGGTCGGCAGTTTCGCGCGATTACATCACGACGCGACACCCGCAGTCGAGCCCGTTCCGGGCGGCCCGCCGCGCGGAACACGCGCGGCGCCGTCATGAAAAAACGGCACGCGGGCCGGCCCGATCGCCCGCCCGCGTGCCGTCGCGGCGCCGCCCGGCCTGCCGCGCGTTACCGGCGCCGCACGACCATCAGCCGCGGCTCGGTCATGTCCTCGATCGCATAGCGGATGCCTTCGCGGCCGAGACCGGAATCCTTCACGCCGCCGTACGGCATGTTGTCGACGCGGAACGACGGCACGTCGTTGATCACGACGCCGCCGACTTCCAGCTCGTCCCATGCGCGGTGCGCATGCGCGAGCGAATCGGTGAACACGCCGGCCTGCAGCCCGAAGTCGCTGTCGTTGACGCGCGCGAGCGCGTCGTCGAAGCGGTCGAATTTCTCGAGGATCGCGACCGGGCCGAACGCCTCCTTACGGTACAGGTCCTGCTCGCGCCCGACGTTTTCCAGCAGCGTCGCCTCGAACATCGCGCCGTCGACCTTGCCGCCGGCGACGATCTTCGCGCCGGCCGCGACGGCCGCGTCCATCCAGCCCGACAGCCGGCGCGATTCGGATTCGGAGATCATCGGGCCGACGAACGTCGACGGATCCTTCGGATCGCCCATCTTCAGCGAACGCGTCTTCGCGATCAGCTTCTCGCGCAGCGCGTCGTACAGGTCGGCATGCACGAGGATCCGCTGCACGCCGATGCAGCTCTGGCCTGACTGGTAGTACGCGCCGAACGCGAGCCGCTCGACCACGTAGTCGAGCCGGTCGCGTTGATCCGCATCGACGATCGCCGCCGCGTTGCCGCCCAGTTCCAGCACGACTTTCTTCTTGCCGGCCTTCTCCTTCAGCGCCCAGCCGACGGCCGGCGAACCGGTGAACGACAGCAGCTTGAAGCGCTCGTCGGTCGTAAACAGGTCGGCGCCGTCGCGATGCGCGGGCAGCACCGAGAACGCGCCCTTCGGCAGGTCGGTTTCGGCGAGCACCTCGCCGATGATCAGCGCGCCGATCGGCGTGCGACTCGCGGGCTTCAGCACGAACGGACAGCCGGCCGCGAGCGCGGGCGCGACCTTGTGCGCGGCGAGGTTCAGCGGGAAGTTGAACGGCGAGATGAACGAGCACGGGCCGATCGGCACGCGCTTCGTGTAGCCCGTATAGCCCTGCGCACGCGCGGAGATCTCGAGGTTGACGATCTCGCCGTCGATGCGCACCGATTCCTCGGACGCGACACGGAACGTATCGATCAGCCGCGTGACTTCGCCCTTCGAATCGTTGATCGGCTTGCCGGCCTCGATGCACAGCGCCTCGGCCAGTTCGTCGAAACGTTCGCGAAAGCGCGCGACGCAATGATCGAGCACGGCCTGCCGCTTGTAGGCCGGCATCTCGCGCATCGGCTTCGTGGCGTCGACGGCCGCGGCGATCGCCGCATCGATCGCCTTCGCGTCGGCGAGCGCGACGCGCGTGGCGACCTTGCCGCTGAACTTGTCGGTCACCTCCAGATCGGTGTTCGCGTAGACGGCTTCGTTGGCGAGGTAGTACGGATAGGTTTCCTTCAACATGGAACGACTCCTTCCTGTGAACGGGGAATTCAGAGTTGCGCCGACAGGCGCTTGATCTCGCGATTCAGCACGCGCTCGTTGTCCGAGTAGTCGATCGGCACGTCGATCACGTGCACGCCCGGCGACGAGAAGCACTCGCGCAGCAGCGGCTCGAGATCGTCGGCCGACTCGACGCGGTGCCCGTGCGCGCCGTAGCTTTGCGCGTAAGACACGAAATCGGGGTTTTGCAGCGTCATCGCGAAATCGGGAAAATTCATGTTCTCCTGCTTCCAGCGGATCATCCCGAACGCGTCGTCGCGCAGGATCATCACGACGATGTCGAGCTTCAGCCGCACGGCCGTTTCGAGCTCCTGCGAATTCATCATGAAGCCGCCGTCGCCGCACACGGCGATCACCTTGCGCTGCGGATGCACGATCTTCGTCGCGATCGCCGACGGCAGGCCCGCGCCCATCGATGCGAGCGCGTTGTCGAGCAGCAGCGAGTTCGGCTCGTGCGCACGCCAGTAGCGCGCGAACCAGATCTTGTACATCCCGTTGTCGAGGCAGACGATGCCGTCCACCGGCAACGCGTTGTACAGGTCGTTGACGATCCGCACCGGATACATCGGAAAACGCGGGTCGTGCTGCCCTTTCTGCAGATGCGCGTCGAAATGCTCCTTGATCATCCTGAAGCGCTCGAAATCCCAGTGCGATTGCGGCGTCACCGCTTCCTTCATCTGCCACACCGCGTTCGCGATGTCGCCGACCACCTCGATCTGCGGAAAATAGACGGGATCGACCTGCGCGCCGAGGAAGTTCACGTGGATCACGGTCTTGTCGTCGGTGCGCATGAAGAACGGCGGCTTTTCGATCACGTCGTGGCCGACGTTGATGATGCAATCCGCGTGCTCGATCGCGCGATGCACGAAGTCGCCGTCGGACAGCGTCGCGTTGCCGAGCCACAGCGGGTGCGTCTCGTCGATCACGCCCTTGCCCATCTGCGTCGTGAAGAACGGGATGCCCGTCTTGTCGACGAATTCGAGCAGCATCTTGCAGGTGGTCTTGCGATTGCCGCCCGCGCCGATCATCAACAGCGGATGGCGCGCGGCCTGGATCGCGTCGACCGCGTGCGCGACCGCCTTCTCCTCCGCCACCGGCCGCCGGCTGTAGCTGCGCGGGATCGGCTTGCCGTCGCCCTCCTCGTGCGCGATGTCT
The DNA here is from genome assembly GCF_002223255.1 of Burkholderia sp. AU17457. Classification (NCBI taxonomy): domain Bacteria; kingdom Pseudomonadati; phylum Pseudomonadota; class Betaproteobacteria; order Burkholderiales; family Burkholderiaceae; genus Burkholderia; species Burkholderia sp. AU17457. The sequence continues at coordinate 406,015 of NZ_NKFB01000005.1, read as the reverse complement.
TCCGGCAGCTCGAGGTGCGCGGCGCCCGGCCGCTCTTCCTCCGCGCGGCGGAACGCCTCGCGCACCGCCGACGGGATGTTGCCGATCGACACGATCTGCCGCGTGAACTTCGTGAGCGGCTGCATCATGTCGACCACGTCGACGATCTGGAAGTGGCCCTGCTTGCTGGACTTGATCGGCTTCTGCCCGGTGATCATCAGCATCGGCATCCCGCCGAGCTGTGCATATGCGGCGGCCGTCACGAAGTTCGTCGCGCCCGGCCCGAGCGTCGCGAGACACACGCCGGTGCGGCCCGTGAGGCGGCCGTAGGTGGCGGCCATGAACCCGGCCGCCTGCTCGTGCCGGGTCAGCACGAGCTTGATCTTCGATCGCCGCAGCGATTCGAGCAGATCGAGGTTTTCTTCGCCTGGAATGCCGAACACGTACTCGACGCCTTCGGCTTCCAGCGCCTTCACGAACAGATCCGATGCTTTCATGGGGACTCTCGGTTATGCCGCCTGCCCGGCCTACGGACACGCGGCGTTCAGGACGCGCGCCGGCCTACGGCACGCGGACGCCTTACCTACTGGACACAGACCACGGCACTGCTCGCCGCGCAACACGCGATGCTCGAGGCGTGAGGCGTGGCGGCGCCCCCGGGATGCCGGAGGACGAACGGATTCGCCCGCGCGCGGCAAGCGCGCACGGGCGGCAAAGACGCTTTTGATTGTAGACGGATTCGCGGCATTCCGGCTTCGGCCGGATGGCCGGCTCCGGCCTCGCGACAGGATCGGCCTGACGGCCAATTCGACCTCGAACGACGCGCGCGGCGCTACCGTAGGCGCGACGACTCCATTCATCGAACATGTGAACCATGGTTGACATCCTGCAATCCGTGCCTTACTGTGCGCCTACGTACAGCATCCGGACCACCGACGTCTTCGACGCCTGGTTTGCCGGCCTGCCCGATCGCCTCGCCAAGCGCCGCATCCAGGCGCGCATCGACCGCCTGTCGATGGGCAATACGGGCGACTGGAAATCCGCCGGCTCCCCCGTCGTCGAAATGCGTATCGACCACGGCCCCGGCTATCGCGTCTACTACGTGAGGCGCGGAACGATATGGGTCATCCTGCTCTGCGGCGGCGATAAATCGACGCAACGGGCCGACATACGCGCCGCGCATGCAATGCTCGCGCACCTCGACATGGAGTGATCGATGGACAAGATCAACACGCGGCCGTGGGATTCGGCCGAACATCTGAAAACCGAAGACGACATGGCCGAGTACTTCGACGCCTGCCTGCAGGAGGGCGGCGACGATCCGGCCTTCATCGCGCACGCGCTCGGCGTGATCGCCCGCGCTCGCGGCATGTCGCAGGTCGCACGCGATGCGGGCCTGTCGCGCGAAGGGCTGTACAAGGCGCTGTCGCACGACGGCAATCCGAGCTTCGGCACGATCCTGAAAGTCATCAAGGCGCTCGGCCTGCAATTGCACGGCGCGAAGGCGGCCGCATAATCCGGCGGCGCACCGCGTCGGGCCGCGGGCGCAACGCGCGTGCCCGCGTCAGTGCAGCCACCCGGCCGCCCAGCGCGGCGCGAGCGACACCAGATACAACCCGAGCCCGATCAGCCCGCCGACCAGCGTGCCGTTGATGCGGATGTATTGCAGATCCTTGCCGATGTTCAGCTCGATCTGTCGCGACATCTCGCGCGCATCCCAGTTGCGCACCGTGTCGCGAATGTGACGCATCAGGAAATCGGCGAAATCGGGCGCCATCTCGTGCACGGCCTTCTCGACGTGCTCGTTCAGCGACGCACGCAGCGCCGGGCTCTCCGCGAGCCGTGCGCCGAGCCAGCCACCGAGCGTCGCGGCTTGCCGGTGCAGCGCCGAATCGGGGCGCGCGAGATCGGCCTTCAGCCACGCGCGCAACTGGTCCCACAAATCGCGCACGTAGTCGTTGAACGCATCGCCATCGCGAATATAGCGCTTGATCTCCTCGCCCTTCTCGATGAACGCGGGGTCGTGCTTCAACCGCTCGGTCAGCCGCACGACCGTCCGATCGAAGCGTTGCCGCAGTTCGTGCTCGGGGTCGGCCGCGACGCCTTCGAGCACGCGGCTCACCGCGCTTGCGAGCATCCGCGCGCCGTTTTCGCCGAACCACTGCGTCGGCATGATCTTCTCGACCTTCGGGTATTGCGTCTTCAGCCATTCGACGATGAAGCCCGCGATCACCTCGCGGTTCTCTTCCTTGTCGAGCACGTCGACCACCTGTTCGATCGCGTCGTCGAGCAGCGCCTGGTGGCGGCCGTCCTTCGTCAGCGTGTCGAGGATCGCGCCGGCCGATTGCGACAGGTCGACCCGGTCGATCACCGCGCGGAACGCGTCGTGGACGAACGACTGGATCCGCGCGTCGTCGGTCATGTCGAGCGCGAAGCTCATCAGCTTCGTCACGTAGCCGCCGAGCGCGTCGGTGTTCGCCGGCTCGCCGAGCCACGCGCCGAGCTTCTGCGCGGGATCGTGCTGGCGGATCTGCGCGGCGAGCGCGTCGGGGCCGAGGAATTTCTCGCGCACGAATACCGCGAGGTTGTCGGCGATCTTGTCCTTGTTCTTCGGAATGATCTCGGTGTGGCGCGACACGAACGGGATCGGCACGCGACGGAACAGCGCGACGACCGCGAACCAGTCGGCGAGCGCACCGACCATCGCGGCTTCGGCGACCGCCTTGAAGCCGTCGACCCACGGGCCGCGCGGCAGCAGGATGGTGGTGACGAACACCGCGACGGCCGCCAGCAGCAGCCACAGCGCACGGCGTTTGCTTCGTTTCAGTTCGAGGGCTTTGTCTGGCGTCATGGAGGGCGGGGGGATCGGCGATGCCGTTAATATCCCCGATTTCGCCCCCACCGACAAACCCGTAGCCGGCGCGGGCACGCACGGCGCATGCGCGCCGCCCGCGCCGCGCTGCTACATGAACGTCTTCAGATTGACCGCCGGATCGGCCAGCTTCACCGGATCGGGCACCGCGCCTGCCGCGATCAACCGCCGCGACGCGCCGATGTCGCGCCCGAGGTTCGCCGCGGCCACCGCGACGATCCTGCCGTCATCGCCGAGTCCGAACACCGTAAACGGCCCGCTCGCCGGATCGCCGCGCACGACGATCGTGCGTTCGTCGCCGAACAGCCCGAGCATCTGCAGGTTGCAGTCGTACTGATCGGACCACAGCCACGGCAGCTCGGCATAGCGCTCGTCGGCGCCGAGCAGGTTCGCGGCCGCGACGGCCGGCTGGTTTTCGGCCACCTGCCACGATTCGATCCGCACATGCCGCCCGAGCAGCGGATTGAAGTGCATCGTCACCTCGCCCGCCGCGAAGATCGCCACATCGGCCGTGCGGCAGCCCGCGTCGACGCGAATCCCGTTGTCGACGTCGAGCCCGGCCGCCTGCGCGAGCTCGACGTTGGGCACCACGCCGATGCCGACCACGACGATGTCGGCCGGCACGTCGCCGCGATCGGTCTCGACGATCGCGCCGCCGCCCGGCGCGCGGCGGATCGCGCGCGGCAGCGTCGCCGTCCGGAACGCCACGCCGCGCGCATCGTGCAATTGCCGCGCATACGCACCGACCACTTCCGGCAACGCGCGTTGCAGCAAGCGCGCAGCCGGGTCGATCACCGTCACGTCGCAGCCGAGCTGACGCGCCGCCGCCGCGACCTCGAGGCCAATGAAGCCGCCGCCGAGCACCGCCACGCGGCGCCCGGGCGCAAGCTGCGCACGCAATGCACGCGCATCGTCGACCGTGCGGACGTAGTGCACGGCGACACCTTCGTCGATCGCCCCGCCGAACGTGCGCACGCGCGAGCCCGTCGCGAGCACGAGCTTCGCGTACGGCAACGACGCACCGTCGTCGAGCCGCACGCGCTGCGCATCGCGCTCGATCGCGTCGACGCGCGTGCCGAGCCGCAACTCGATGCGCTGCGCGTCGTACCACGCGGCATCGCGGATGAACGCGCGCCGTTCGCCGCCCTCCGTCAGCAGCGCATCCTTCGACAACGCCGGCCGGTCGTACGGCAGCTCGCGCTCCGCGCCGATCATCACGATGCGCGCATCGGCATCGCGCTCGCGCAGCGCCTCGGCCGTGCGCCGCGCCGCGTGGCCGGCGCCGACGATCACGAACGGGTCAGCCGACATTGACTTCCACCTGTCCGTCGACGATCCGGATCGGATAGGTCCGCACCGGCTCGGTGATCGGCGCGCATTTCGGCGCGCCGGTGCGAATGTCGATCAGCCCCTGGTGCAGCGGGCATTCGACGCAGCCGTCCTCCACATAGCCTTCGGACAAGCGCGCGTGACCGTGCGAACACAGGTCGTGCATCGCGAACAGTTCGTCGCCGATCCGGAACACGGCGATCGGCTTCTGGCCGGCGACGCGCGCCGCCGGTTCGTCCTCGGAGAATTCGTCGAAAGCGCCGAGCGGATGCCACTCGGCCAGCGTTGCTTCAGTCATGTCGGTTCCTTGCTTCGTCAGAGCGGTCAGATCGGCGTCGCGAGCAGCGTCTGCACGCGCGACGTGTCGTAGATCACGCGCTTGGTCTTGTAGCGCAGCCCGTCCGGCGTACGCACAACCGTGTCGTAGTACTTGCCGGCCTGGTACACGTTCGATTCGCCGTTGCTGCGCGTCTGCACGACCACGTAGTTGCTCTCGGTATCGAACTCGCCGTCGCGTTCGGCGACGATCGTCAGGCCCGACGTCATGTGCCGGTACGTATGCTCTTCGTAGATGTTCGCGTGCCGCAGCGACACCACGCGGTCGCGCAGCATCCGCTGGTTCGTGCAGTGCACGATCCCGACCGGCAGCCCGAGATCGGCGTTCTCCTTCGGCACGATTTCGTACGTGCAATCCTCGGTGAACATCTCCGGCCAGTGCTCGAGCCGGTCGTTGTCGAGGTGCCCGATATAGCGGTTCTGGAGCATGTAAATCTCGAACCACGTCTTCATGTCTTCCGTCATTTTTTGCTCCCGCGTCAATAGCCCATCAGCTTCTGGTAGCCGACCCAGAACTTGCGGATCAGGCTCTCGGTAATCACCGTGTCCTGCTGGTCAGGATTGCCGCGCGACATCTCGATCACCGACGTCGCATCGGCATCGCGCACGGTGCCGCGCTGCACGAGCTCGGTCGCTTCGGTGTCCTCCATCGAGATGTAGCCGGCCGGCCCGACCAGGTTCGCCTGCTTGATGCGCAGCGCGCGCAGCTCGGGCGTGTCGTCCGCGTAGCCGAAGAAGTGGAAGATCAGCTCGAAGTTGTCGGGGCCCTTCGGCAGGATCTGCCGCGCGACCAGCGTATTGTGGATCTGCTGGATCACGAGTTGCGGGAAGATCGGCTGGATATGGTTCGTGCAGTCCTCGTCGTATTCCGACACGAGATCGAGGATCGATTCGTCTTCCAGATGGAAGCCCTCGTCGAACGAGCGAATGTTCTGCTGCTTGTACGCGGCCGACGTGTCGTCGCCCGTCTTCGTCACCGTGATGATGCTGTGCAGCCCGTGGTTCGCGTCCGGAATCGAGCGCGCCTTCATCCCGACGCGGAAGATGTTGAAGGTCGTATGGAACAGGTGCAGCATGCTCGCGTGATACGGATCCTTCACGTTCTCCATGTACAGCTTCCAGTTCGACTTCGAATACTGGCGCGTGCAGCCGAGATACTCGATCGGCTTGTGGAAGATCCGGTCGATCCACGGGCGCATCTGCTCGCCGAGATACTCGGGCAGCGGCGCGACTTCATCGCTGAAGGTCGCGAACACGAGCCCGCGATAGCTGTCGACGCGCAGCTTGCGCAGCCCGTGCTGCTTCGGATCGAAATCGGCGGGCATCCCGGTCATTCCCTTCTGGCCGCGCCGGAACGGCACGCCGAGCAGGTTGCCCTCGTTGTCGAAGCTCCACTGGTGATACACGCACGTGTGCGAGCTCGCGTTGCCGCGCGACTTGCGGCACACCTGCGCGCCGCGGTGCGCGCAGCGGTTCACCCACGCGGACAGCGCGCCGTCCTCGGTGCGCGTGACGACCACCGGCGTGTCGCCGACGAACGTGCTCTTGAAGTCGCCGGCGTTCGGGATTTCGGCTTCGAGCGCGACGAAGTTCCACGTCGGCCCGCGGAAGATGCGTTCCTGCTCGCGATCGTAGACCGCACGCGAGCTGAACACCTTGTACGGCACGCGCGAGCCGTCGTCGTGCGGGAAAGTCACGTCGGATGCGTCGCCGCGCGCGGCGAAAACGACGGGCGATTCTGTCTGCTCCATGTCGGACTCCTTGTCGATCCGTTGCGTTGAATGCATGGAGCCGATTTTTGAAAAGCTAATATTCGGCGTCTATCCGGAAAGTGCGATTGCGGCGGCGCAATATCCACTTTCGGCGGATTTCTGCGCTAGCATGACGGCACACGCGACCCGGCGCGCGATCGCGACCCATTCGTGGGATCGAAGCGCGCATCGTCCATACCAAGGCTGAGGCCCATGTCCCCAACGTCGTTCGAGCCGCTCGCGCTGCGCGCGCACCGGCTGTTCGAATCCCGCGATCTCGACGAGACGCGCGAGCGGATCTCGCGCGTGATGCAGCCGCACGCGCTGCTGCCGAGCGGCCGCGTGCAAGGCGCGTCGCACATGGATTTCGTCAGGCTGGGCGGCCTCGGGATCGGCACGATCGCGTTCGGCGATGCGATGCGCGTGCAGGTCGACGCCGTCGACGGCTATTACCTGCTGATGTTCTGCCTGTCCGGCCAGGCCGAAGTGCGCGCGATGGGGCGGCAACTTGGCGTCGACGGGCAGACCGGCGTGCTGTGCGCGCCCGGAGAGCGCTTCGACGCGGTGCTGTCGGCCGATTGCGAGCAGTTCGTGCTGCGCATCGACGCGACGACCGTCGGCGCGCTGACCGGCGACCCGCGCGCGACGCTCGACCCGGTGCTGCACGTCAGCGACGCCGCGCTCGCCGCGTGGCGCCAGCAACTGATGCTCGTCGCGCGGTCGCCCGAGCTGCTCGAACGCGCGAACGCGAACCCGCGTGTCGCGTCGCAGCTCGAGCATCTGCTGATCGACCTGCTGATCGAAGGCCATCCGCCTTCCGCGCTGCAGGCGTCGCACCGCGACCCGGCGCCGGGCTTCGTGCGGCGCGCACAGGAATTCGTCGATGCGCACTATGCGCAGCCGCTGCAGCTCGCCGATATCGTCCAGGCCGCCAACGTGCCCGAACGGACGCTGCGCGACGCGTTCCTGCAGTTCCGCGGGATGAGCCCGATGCAATACCTGCGTGCGACGCGGCTCGCGCACGCGCGGGAACTGCTGCGCGGCGCGGCATCCGACCGGCGAATCGCCGATATCGCGCTGGACTGCGGGTTTACCCACCTCGGACGGTTCGCGATCGCGTATCGGGAAAGGTTCGGCGAGTCGCCGTCGGAGACGCTCGGCGCGACGCGCTGAACGCACGCCCGGGCGTATCCGGGTGGGCGCGTTCGCGGCGGCTGCGCGAGCGGTTGCCGGTTACGTGGCGGGCGCGCACGATGACCGGCGGGCCGACGATCACTCCGTTACAGCACCGCGCTGACGGCTGCGGTGGCCGGGGCCGCCCCCGGCATGGGGTGCTGCGGTGGCCCGAGCAGCGTGAACGGCATCAGCCGCTTTTTGCCACTCGTGCTTATGCCGGCGCCGTTTACGCCGTATCCGCGGCGCCCGCGGACGGCAATGGCGGACCATCCAGTCGCGACGACGCGCAGGCCAGCGCGCATTCGACCTGTTCGAACATCGCCCGCGTGGCCGGACTATGCGGGCACGCGCGCAGCAACAATTCCAGCCATTTCAGCCGCCGCGCGAGCATCGGCACGACCATCGTGCGCACGATCAGCCGCTGATCCGCGTCTGACGGATCGAAACGCGCGCACGTGTCGACGAGCGCGTCGAGCGTCAGTACTGCCTGAGTCGGGTTCGTCATGAGTGTGAGAGGCAACTCCACCGCCCGCATCGCCGCGGACGGATCGTGTACGTGAACGGCGAACGCGCGCGCCGGCGTATCTGGCGCACCGGCATGCGCGTCGCCACAGGGGCGAGCCGCGTGGCGTTCAAAACGCGTGCCATTCGGCGGCCCCGCCCCCTGTCGCAGCCGCTACCGGCACGCTCGGCGGCCGCGCTGCCGACGGAGACTGCGCCCGCGCCGTCGGCGCGACCGCCGGCGCGGCAGGCCCGTCCGGGAAGGCTCCCGCCAGCCTGAACGCCGACATCGCCGCCTGCAAATGGCCGGCCTGCTCTTCGAGAGAATGCGCGGCGGCGGCGGCCTGCTCGACGAGCGCCGCGTTCTGCTGCGTCACGCCTTCCATCTGCCCGATCGCCACGTTGACCTGCTCGATTCCCTGACTCTGTTCTCGCGACGCGGCCGCGATTTCGGCGACGATGTCGGACACCTGCTTGATGGCCTGCTTCACGTGACCCATCGTCGCGCCCACGTCCGTGGCCTGCTGCGCGCTGTCGCGGATCATCGACACCGACGCGCCGATCAGCTCCTTGATTTCCTTCGCCGCCGCCGCCGAACGCTGCGCGAGGTTGCGCACTTCGCTCGCGACCACCGCGAAGCCGCGCCCCTGCTCGCCCGCGCGTGCCGCCTCCACGGCCGCATTGAGCGCGAGAATGTTGGTCTGGAACGCGATCCCCTCGATGACGCCCGTGATGTCGGACACCCGGCTGGAGCGGTCGCTGATCTGCCCGATCGTCGCGACCATGTGCTGCACGGCGTCGTGGCCGGCGTCCGCGATGCCCGTCGCACGCGTCGCGAGCGTATTCGCCTGCTGCGCGTTGTCGGCGTTCTGCTTCACGGTCTCCGTCAGTTGCGTCATGCTCGACGCGGTCTCCTCGAGCGACGCGGCCTGCTCCTCCGTGCGAGCCGACAGATCCGCATTGCCGCTCGCGATCTGGTGCGACGCGATCGCGACCGACTCCGCGCTGCGCTTGATGCCGCGCACCGTCGTGCCGAGCTGCCGGTCCATCGTCGCCAGCGCGCCGAGCAATTGGCCGAATTCGTCGTGCAAATCGACGTCGATGCGGTTGTCCAGCGTGCCGCCCGCGATTTCATCGGCCACGCGCACGGCTTGGCCGAGCGGCGTCGAAATGTGTCGCAGCAGGTGCACGGACGCCCACACCGCGATCAGCACGCCGGCGCCGATCAAGCCAATCGCGATCCACAGAATGATCCCGAACGTCGACTCGCTGTCGTCGACGAACGACTTCGCCTGCTCGGCGTTCAGTGCGATGTCGTCTTCGAGCACCTGCCTGAGTTCGCCCGAGGCCGGCAGCAGCCGGTCGATGGCCGCGCTGATCGCATCGGGGTTCGAGCCGCTCATCGCCGCGACGACGTCGTTGACGCCCGCCCTGAAGCGCGGCAGCACACCGTGGATGCGCTCGGCGATCGCGCGCTCCTTGTCGCTCGTGATCGATTCCGCGTAATAACGGTTCCAGAGCGTATCGAGGCGGCTTTGCTCGGCACGAATTTCGTCGACGCCGCTTCGCGTGCGTACCGGGTCGCGCTCCGCCTGGATCCGGCGCATCCGAAGCTGCATCCCGAGCGAGATGGCGCGAATTTCGGTCAATTCGCAGATCGGCAATGTATTGCCCTGATACGCGCGATGCAGATTCGAATTCAGTCGGGACAAACCGAATACGCCAAACACGCCGATCGCGACCATTAATGTGACACACGACGCAAGGGTGAGAAAAATCCTGAACTTTATGCTTTTTGCAAATCGACTCATTTTCACGCTCCTCCGGCTTTCCAGGTCGATGCGGAATGGCAAGCGCCGTTCCATGACCGGGGTTTACGGAAGGAAAACGAGTCGATTTAGGCATCTCGATCCGAAATAATCAAAATCGAAAACGGCAAGAATCCGGATATCCACCGCACTTTTATCGATCGATATCTCATTAATAAATCCATATATATTTGAGCCCTCCTTTATCTCATTAATAAACTATCTCATTAATGGAGCTGGCACGATTCGGTCGACGATATGAGGTCGCAGCAACGTGCCGCATTTCCATCCGAGGACGTATCGCAGATAGACCGTTAGTTGCATGAAAAGGCCGAAGCGGCGTCCCGCTACGCCGGCGGCACGATCATCTCGCGCGCGATCGCGCAGAACGCGGCCGTCGCGGCGCTTTCGCCATGCAGCCGGCGGCTCATGATGATCGGCGACGTCGCGCCCGGCTCCGGCAGCCGCCGATAGACGACGCCCTTCACGCGCACGCCCTCCACGCTCTCCGGCACCAGCGACACGCCCACCTGCGCCGCGACGAGCCCGAGCGCCGTCTGCAGCTCGCGCACCTCGTGCACGGCAGCCGGCACGACCGCGCCGTCGCGCAGCGCCGACAACTGCTGATCGGCGAAGCTCGGCCGCGGCGTGCTCGGGTAGACGATCATCGTCTCGTTCGCGAGATCCGCGAGCGTCAGCGGCCGGGACGGATCGGCGAGCCGATGCCCGACCGGCAGCGCCGCGATCAGCTTTTCCTCGATCAGCGCCTCGCGTACCAGTTGGTCGTCGTCGAAGCGCAGGCGGCCGAACCCCACGTCGATCCGCCCGCCCTTCAGCGCGCCGAGCTGTTCGAGCGTGAACATTTCGATCAGCGACAGCTCGACGTCCGGCTGCGCCTCGCGAAACGCGCGGATCACGTCCGGCAGCGCGCCGTACAGCGTCGACGGCACGAAGCCGATCACGATCCGCTCCGACAGTTGCGCGAGCCGCCGCGTCAACGGCCCCAGTTCGTCGGCCTGGTCGACCAGACGCTTGGCCTGCGCATAGAACACGCGCCCGGCATCGGTCAGTTTCAGCGGCCGCGCGCCGCGCTCGAACAGCGGCAATCCGATCTCCTCCTCGATCGCCTGGAGCTGGCGGCTGAGCGGCGGCTGCGTCATGTGCAGCCGCTCCGCGGCCCGCGTGATGTTCATTTCCTCGGCGACGGCGATGAAGTAACGGAGCTGGCGCAATTCCATTTCATGCCTCAAAGGTATGGAAGTAGTCGGAAAGAGTGTTGGACGGCGCGGGGCGGGCATTCCTACCATGTGCACCAACAGGAGGAATCGCATGATAGCAACTGCCGCCACCATCGCACGCATCGAGACGTTGCTGGTCGACGTGCCGACGATACGGCCCCACAAATTGTCGGTCGCCACGATGAATTGCCAGACGCTCGTGCTGGTCCGAATTCGATGCACGGACGGTATCGAAGGCGTCGGCGAGGCGACGACCATCGGCGGTCTCGCCTATGGCGAGGAGAGCCCCGAGAGCATCAAGGTCAATATCGACACCTACTTCGCGCCGCTGCTGCAGGGCATGGACGCGACGCGTCCGGGCGCCGCGATGGCGCGGGCGCGCAAGCTGTTCCAGGGCAACCGTTTCGCGAAGTGCGCGATCGAGACCGCGCTGTTCGACGCGCAGGCGCGGCGTCTCGGCGTGCCGCTGTCCGAACTGTTCGGCGGGCGCCGGAGCGACGCGGTCGATGTCGCGTGGACGCTCGCGAGCGGCGATACCCAACGCGACATCGCGGAAGCCGAAGCGATGCTCGACGCCCGCCGCCATCGCGCGTTCAAGCTGAAGATCGGCGCGAACGCGGTCGCCGACGACGTGGCCCACGTGGTCGCGATCAAGCGCGCGCTCGGAGAACGCGGCGACGTGCGGGTCGACGTGAACCAGGCGTGGAGCGAGACCGATGCGATCTGGGCCGGCGCGCGGCTGGCCGACGCCGGCGTGAGCCTCGTCGAGCAGCCGATCGCCGCGACCAACCGGGCGGGGCTGAAACGCCTCACGCAACTCGCGCAGGTGCCGATCATGGCCGACGAAGCGCTGCACGGCCCCGTCGATGCGTTCGCGCTCGCGCAGGATCGCGCGGCCGACGTGTTCGCGGTGAAGATCGCGCAATCGGGCGGCCTGCAGGGCGCGGCGAGCGTCGCGTCGATCGCGGCGGCGGCCGGCATCGAACTGTACGGCGGCACGATGCTCGAAGGCGCGGCCGGCACGATCGCGTCCGCGCAACTGTTCAGCACGTTCGACTCGCTGAAATGGGGCACCGAACTGTTCGGCCCGCTGCTGCTCACCGAGGAGATCCTCGTCGAGCCGCTGCGCTACCAGGATTTCAAGCTGCATCTGCCGGCGACGCCCGGCCTCGGCATCACCTTCGACTGGGCCCGCATCGAACGGATGCGACGCGACGCCCGCTGATCCCCACACGACACCCGAAACCGGAGACACAGATGAACAAGCAAGCCATCGACGCCCTGCTGAAGACCTTCGACGACGCCGCCGAGAAGCCCGGCAACCCGCGCGTGCGCGCGATCGTCAACCGGATCGTGAAGGACATCTGCTACACGATCGAGGACTTCGACGTGCAGCCGAGCGAGTTCTGGACCGCGCTCAACTTCCTGAACGAAGCCGGCCGCGAATTAGGGCTGATCGCCGCGGGCCTCGGCCTCGAGCGCTTCCTCGACGTACGGATGGACGAAGCCGAGGTGAAGGCCGGCATCCAGGGCGGCACGCCGCGTACGATCGAAGGGCCGCTGTATGTCGCCGGCGCGCCGGAATCGGTCGGCCACGCGCGTCTCGACGACGGCACCGATCCGGGCCAGACGCTGATCATGCGCGGTCGGGTGCTGGGCCAGAACGGCGCGCCGCTCGCGAACGCGCTGGTCGAGGTGTGGCACGCGAATCATCTGGGCAATTACTCGTACTTCGACGCGTCGCAGCCCGCGTTCAACCTGCGCCGCTCGATCCGCACGGATGCCGAAGGCCGCTACAGCTTCCGCAGCGTGCTGCCGGTCGGCTACAGCGTGCCGCCGGGCAGCAAGACCGAGCAGTTGCTCGACCAGCTCGGCCGCCACGGCCATCGTCCGGCGCATATTCACTTCTTCGTTTCCGCGGACGGTTATCGTAAGCTGACGACGCAGATCAACATCGATGGCGATCCGCATCTGTGGGACGACTTCGCGTTCGCGACGCGCGAGGGGCTGATCCCGCCGGTGCGGCAGGCGGAAGGCGCGGAAGGCAAGCCGTACGGCATCGACGGGCAGTTCGCGCTGATCGACTTCGACTTCTCGCTGCTCAAGGACAAGCAGGACGTGCCGGGCAGCGAAGTCGAACGGGCCCGCGCGCAGGCGTGAGCGCCCTTCCCGTTCGACGAATCGACAACGCAAGGAGTGCAGGATGCTGTTTCATGTGGAAATGACCGTTCGCCTGCCGGCGGACATGGATCCGGTCAAGGCGGCCACGCTGAAGGCGGAAGAGAAGGCGATGTGCCAGCGGCTGATGAACGAAGGAACGTGGCGTCATCTGTGGCGAATCGCCGGGCAGTATGCGAACGTCAGCATCTTCGACGTCGAAAGCGTGCAGCAGCTGCATGACGTGCTGAGCCAGCTGCCGCTGTTTCCGTATATGGAGATGGAGGTGCGGGCGCTGTGCCGGCATCCGTCCTCGGTGCGGGAAGACGATCGCTGAGTCCGCGGTCGAGCACGGACTGGAAAAACGGGCGGCCTGCGATTGCCTCGCAGGCCGCCCGTTTCATTGCGTCATCCGCACCGGCGGATCAGGGTGCCGCGCGCCCTACTTCTGCGCATCCATCTTGTCGGCGACTTCACTGCCATACACCTTCGCGACACGTCGCGCGACGATCGCCTGCATCAGCGTCTTGTCGAAATCGTCGGCGGTTTTCCAACCGCTGCCGTCCTTGATGAACGTGAAATCGCCCTTCAGCTGCAACATCGACGGCGCGCCGATCGCGCCGAGCAGCCGGTCGCGATAATCGATCAGCAACGGACACGAAACATGGTCGCCATCGATCTGCTTGCAGTCGGCGGCCGGCATGACGCCCAGCACGCTGCTCGTCAGCGTCGTCGGTTCGTCGCCGCCGGGCAGCGGCTTGCCGTAGCTCGGCGAACGCTCCGACACGTTCTTGTCGACTTGCGCGACGCCCGCCATGAAAGCCGCGCTGATGACGTCGCGGCCGAGCGGTGCACCGAGCTTCGGATCGAGGCCCTGCGCACTGTAGCGAGCCGTCACGTATTCAGGCGGGAACATCTGCACGACGAAGGCGCTCTTGTCCTTGTCGTCGTGCTGAACGACATAGCCGAACGTCGTATGCTCGTCGGCGATACTCACGTCCGCCAGGCAACCGCGCGCTCGATTTGCGTCGTCGTAGCCGACTTCACGGGGGTTGCTGACGCGTGGAAACGGCGCACTGTCCTTGTCGAGCATCTGCATCGGATTCTTGCGCATCATGTCCATGCGCGCGCGGAACATCAGCGCACCCAGTGCCTTGGTGGTACTCGACGCGCCGCATGCGGGCGCCGATGCGGGCCACAACAGGTAGGCGCCCACCGCCAGCGCGGCGGCGAGGCCGCCGAAACCGATCAGCATCTGCTTCTTCTTTTGCGCGCGCTGGACTGATGCGACCGTTTCGTTCAGACGCTGTTCGAACCGGGGCGGATCGATCTCCTCCAGCATCGTCATCAGGACGAGTTTCTCGTCGGCGCTCGTGGCGCGGCCGTCCAGCAGCTCATGCGTCGCTTTCGCCTCGGCGTCCGTCGTCGTGTAGCCCTCGACGATCAACCAGTCGAGCATTTTGCGGGCGGAATCGGTTTCGGGAAGCTCGGCCGGTGTGTTCCTCAGACGCTGGGTGACGCGCGCCGCCTGTTCCTCCGTCAGATAGCCGCCGGCTTCGAGTGCGATCAGCAGCGTGGCGCGGTTGTCATCGATCAGTTCTGCCGGGCCCTGTTGTTCGAAAGTCATCGTTGTTGTTCTCCGTCGAGACCGATTCGCTGCGCGGGCTGTGCCGCCCTATTGTCCAGACGAATCGCGTCGATCTCCGGAAACTACTCGATTCGGGCTCCGGTGTCGACATGCCCGCGCGTCGCTTTCTCGCGCGGGCCGGCCATGCATCGTCAATGCCCGTGCGCCAGATGCACGGCAAACCCCGCCTTCCCCGGCGCGATGTCCTCCTTCAACGTCAGCGCCGGGATCTCGTAATCGCCCGCGTTCTGCCGGCGGAACGGAATCGGCGGCGTGGTCCACAAATCGTCGAGACGCCGGCCGAGCGCCGTGCACGTTTCGTCGAAACGCGCGGCGTTCATCTTGCCCGTCCGGTAGATCACGAATGGCGGCAACACGTCGAACCCCGGGTAATACAGCACGCCGTGCTGGATCGGGAACAGCAAGTCGTCGATCGGCCCGTTGATGCCGCGCGGGCCGTAGTGCGATTCCCACCCGCCCGTGGTGACGACGATCATCGCCCGCTTGCCGGCCAGCGAACCTTCGCCGTAGCGATCGCCCCAGTGCGTATCGGAATGCTCGCCGACGCCATAAGCAAAACCGTACGCGTACACGCGCTCGACCCAGCCCTTCATGATCGCCGGCATCGAAAACCACCACAGCGGAAACTGCAGGATCACCGCGTCGGCCCACTTCAGCTTGTCCTGCTCGCGTGCGATGTCTTCGCTCTGCGTACCTTCCGCAAACGCGCGCTTCGAATCGAGCACGGGATCGAAGCGTGCGCCGGGCGCATGATCGACCACATCGTTCGCATCGAACGCCGCCTTCCAGTTCATCGCATACAGGTCGCTCACCTGCACCGCGTGGCCGGCCGCTTCGAGATGCGCGACCGCAAAATCGCGCAGCGCGCCGTTCAGCGAACGCGGTTCAGGATGGGCATACACGATCAGCACATTCATGTCGTCACTCCGTGGATTGAATGACTGCAGGATGCCGCCTTCGAAGGTATATTTGAAATGAATTCCTGATATTCCAGGTATAACCATGAATAATCTCAGAAGGCTCGATCTGAACCTGCTCGTCACGCTGGACGTCCTGCTCGCGGAGCACAACGTCACGCGCGCGGCCGAGAAGCTGAACATGTCGCAGCCGTCGGTCAGCGTGCAGTTGCAGAAACTGCGCGACGTGTTCGGCGATCCGCTGCTGCTGCCGGGGCCGCGCGGGATGCGGCCGACGGCGCGCGCGGAAGCGCTGCGCGAACCGTTGCGCGATGCGCTCGAAGCGGTCGAGCGCGCGGTGATCCCGGCCACGCCGTTCGATCCCGCGACCGCGACGAACACGTGGCGCGTGGCCGCGACCGACTACGGCGAATCGACGATCGTGCTGCCCGCGCTGCGCACGCTGCGTTCCACCGCGCCCGGCACGCGGCTGGCCGTCCTCGAGCTCATGCCGCCGCGTATCGAGCAGGATGCCGAACGAAACGGCATCGACCTGGCCTTCCACATGACCGAAGCGTCGCCGCCCGGCATGCGGCGCCTGCCGCTGTTCGTCGAGCGTTACGTGCTGATCGGCCGCGCCGGTCACCCGAAGCTGAAGCGGCGCCCCACGCTCGCGCAATTCGGCACGCTCGAGCACGTGATCGTGTCGCCCGACGGCGGCGGCTTCTTCGGCGTGACGGACGAAGTACTCGCGACGGTCGGCGCCACGCGGCGCGTCGTGCTGTCGGTGCCGCACTTCCTGTTCGTGATGTCGGCCGTCGCGAGCACCGATCTCGTCGCGATGCTGCCCGAACGGCTGGTGCGCGACGTGCCCGCGCTGCGCGTGGTGGACGCGCCGGTCGAGGTGCCCGGCTATGAAATGTCGATGCTGTGGCACGAGCGCGTGCATCGCGATCCGGCGCATCGATGGCTGCGGGAGACGATCGCGGCGGCGGTGTAAGTCGCCCGCCCGATCGCGGCGATTCACCCGCGCCGAGCGCCGACGCACAAAATCCTTTATTCGGGACTTGAAACCGCCGCGAACACTGTATATATTTACAGTGCTTTTGCACCATTTGACCCGAATTCCGTCATCCACCGACGAACGGACTTTTGTGAGGCGACCATGTTCCAGGCTTCCGCATTCGATCCCGAGCAACCCGGCTTCAATCCCGTCCACTTCGAGCGCGCCGCGCAGCGGGCGGTCGTCGATCTGCAGCGTGTCGTCGGCGGCCCCGCGCAGCGGGCGCTCGGCCTGCGCCGCCGCACGCATCCGGCGGCCGTCCGCACGATGAGCTGGCAGGCGCTGCTGAACGTCGAGGAGCTGGCGTTCTCGAATCCCGGGTTCCTGAACCGCAACGATCCGACCGTCGTCGACGCGTTCATCCGGCTGCGCGACAGCCGGCTGGTCGCCGCGGACGTCGAGGAGCCGGTCGACTGGCAGCGTGACGATGACGACCTGCCGGCCGTCTATCTGATCGTCAAGGCGATGCTCGAGGCGGAACAGGAAGAACGGGCCGAAGCGGCCTGAGCCGCGCCTGGTCGATCGCGATCACGGTCTGCCGGGCTCGCGCCGTCACGTTGCATGGTGGCGCGAGCGGCGCCGCGGCTGGTTATGGTTCTGCACCCACGAATCGGCGCATCAGACGGCGAGCCGCGAACCGTCGCGTAGCCGTTGCGCGTTGCGCAACGACGGATCATCGCCACGCTGCGACGACCCAATGACCATCGCAGCGCCCGCCCGTTACAACCGCGCCGCGAGCCGCGCCCCCTGATCGATCGCCCGCTTCGCATCGAGTTCGGCGGCCAGTTCCGCGCCGCCGATCAGGTGCACCGAGCGCCCGGCCGCCCGCAGCGGCGCGAGCAACGCGCGCTGCGGCTCCTGCCCCGTGCAGAGCACGATCGTATCGGCTTCGATCAGTTCGTGATCGGTGCGTTGCTCGCCGTACGACACATGCAGCCCGCGCGCGTCGATCCGCTCGTAGTTCACGCCGCCGATCATCTTCACCTGCTTCATCTTCAGCGTCGCACGGTGAATCCAGCCGGTCGTCTTGCCGAGCCCCTTGCCGAGCGGCGCGGCCTTGCGCTGCAACAGCGTCACTTCCCGCGCCGGCGCCGACACCTGCGCCCGCGTCACGCCGCCGCGCGTCGCGGCCGGGTCGGTCACACCCCACTCGGCCTTCCATGCGTCCAGATCGAGGGCCGGCGATTCGCCGTCCTGCACCAGATATTCGGCGACATCGAAGCCGATCCCGCCTGCGCCGACCACCGCGACCCGCCGGCCGACCGGCTGTTTGCGCGCGAGCACGTCGATATAGCTGAGCACGTTCGGCCCGTCCTGCCCCGGAATCTTCGGGTCGCGCGGCGCGACGCCCGTTGCGAGCACGATCTCGTCGTAGCCGCCCGCGATCAGGTCGCGCGCGTCGACGCGGCGGTTCAGGTGCAGCTTCACGCCGGTCAGTTCGACCTGCCGGCCAAAGTAGCTCAACGCTTCGTGAAACTCCTCCTTCCCCGGAATCCGCTTCGCCATGTTGAACTGGCCGCCGATCTCCGCCGCGCCGTCGAACAGGTCGACCTGATGGCCGCGCTGCGCGAGCACGGTCGAGCACGCGAGCCCGGCCGGCCCCGCGCCGACCACCGCGATTCGCTTCGGCTGCGGCGCGGGCGTGTATTTCAGCTCCGTCTCGTGGCACGCGCGCGGATTCAGCAGACACGATGCGATCTTGTTCTTGAACGCGTGGTCGAGACACGCCTGGTTGCAGCCGATGCAGGTGTTGATCTCGTCGGCGCGACCCTGCGCGGCCTTGACGACGAACTCGGCATCCGCGAGCAGCGGGCGCGCCATCGACACCATGTCCGCGCAGCCGTCCGCGAGAATCTGCTCGGCCACTTCGGGCCGGTTGATCCGGTTGGTCGTCACGAGCGGGATGCCGACCTCGCCCTTCATCTTCTTCGTCACCCACGCGAACGCGCCGCGCGGCACCGACGTCGCGATCGTCGGCACGCGCGCCTCGTGCCAGCCGATCCCGGTGTTGATGATGGTCGCGCCCGCGCGCTCGACCGCCTTCGCAAGCTGCACGGTTTCGCGCCAGTCGCTGCCGTCCGGAATCAGGTCGAGCATCGACAGCCGGTAGATCAGGATGAAGTCGCGGCCGACCGCTTCGCGCGTGCGCTCGACGATCTCGATCGGCAAGCGGATGCGGTTCTCGTACGAGCCGCCCCACTGGTCGGTGCGCTTGTTCGTATGCATCGAGATGAACTGGTTGATCAGGTAGCCCTCGGAGCCCATGATCTCGACGCCGTCGTAACCGGCCTCGCGCGCCAGCTTCGCGCAGCGCACGAACGCGC
Organism: Burkholderia sp. AU17457; assembly: GCF_002223255.1. Lineage (NCBI taxonomy): Bacteria > Pseudomonadati > Pseudomonadota > Betaproteobacteria > Burkholderiales > Burkholderiaceae > Burkholderia > Burkholderia sp. AU17457. The sequence goes on along the minus strand of NZ_NKFB01000005.1, from coordinate 386,937 downwards.
GGATCTGCCGCTCGACGCCGCGCGCGCTCAGTTCATGCGGTGCGAACGGCGAGATCGGCGACTTGATCTTCGACGGCGCGACCGCGAACGGGTGATAACCGTAGCGCCCCGTATGCAGGATCTGCAGCGCGATCTTGCCGTCCTCCGCATGCACGGCATCCGTGATCTCGCGATGCCGGCGCGCGGCGGCCGACGTCATCAGCGTGCCGCCGAACGGCTTGGTCCAGCCGGCCACGTTCGGCGCGAAGCCGCCCGTCACGATCAGGCCGACCCCGCCGCGCGCGCGCTCGGCGAAATATTCGGCGAGGCGAGGCAGCGTCTTGCGGCTGTCCTCGAGGCCCGTGTGCATCGAGCCCATCAGCACGCGATTCTTCAGCGTCGTGAAGCCGAGATCGAGCGGTGCGAGCAGGTGGGGAAAGGGTGTCGTCATGATGATTCGGCCAATAAGCGATGCCTGCCATCGTAGGCGCGCCCCGCCTTGAACGTGAGGGGGCAAACAGCCATAATGCTTGTCATTTCCGGCCAAATCGACATGACTTCCCCGTCTCGAAAGGATCGCCTCGGGCTGCGCCGGCCAACGATTCCGGTCGCCTATACGCGTCTGCTGCTACAGGCGCTGGCCGCGCGCGGCGTCGACCTGGCCGCCGTGCGCGCCGGCACGGGCCTGCGCGACGCGGTGCTGGCCGAGCCGGACGCACGCGTCGCGCCGTCGCAATGGGGGCGGCTGGTGCTCAACGCGATCGAAATCGGCGGCGATCCGGGCATCGGGCTCGCGTTCGGGCTACTGTTGAAACCGACCGTGCACGGCTTTCTCGGCTACGCGACGCTGACCGCACGGGACATCCGCGAAGCGCTGTCGGTCACGCAGCGCTACTTCCGGATGCGCAATCGCCAGTACCGGCTGACCTATGCGGAAGACCAGCGCGGCGCGACGCTCGAGTTGCATGGTGTGCAGGCGAACCCCGTGCTGCAGCACCACGTGATGTTCGAGTTCGTGCTGACGGGGCTCGCACAGAACATCTCTCAATGGTCCGGGCGCGCGTCGCCGCCGATCAGGCTGCAATTCGCGTGGCCGGAGCCCGCGTATTTCGCGCGCTATCGCGATACGTTGCCGCCGGTGGCATTCGGCTGCGCGGCCAACGCGCTGTGGATCGCGCGCGACGTGCTCGACTGGCCGCTGCCGCTCGCCGACGAAGTCGCGCACCGGCAGGCGCTCGTGCAGGTCGAGCGCGAATACGCGCAGGTGCGGCAGGAAGAAGGCGATCTGGTCGAGCGCGTACGGGCGGAACTGGCGCGCGCCGCCGGCGATTATCCGGGGCCGGACATGCTCGCCGACGCGCTGCTCGTGTCGACACGCACGCTGCGGCGCCGGCTGGAAGAAGCCGGCTCGAGCTATCGGCAATTACTAGACGAAGCGCGGTTTCGCGACGCGAGGCAGTTGCTCGCCGCGTCGGATCTCGATCTGAAAACGATCGCCGAACGGCTGCAGTTCACCGACCCGGCGAATTTCACGCGTGCGTTCCGGCGCTGGGCCGGGCAGACGCCGAGCGCGTTTCGGGAAGCGGCTGCGGGTTCTGCACGCGAGTGACGCCCGGATGCCGTCGGCACGAGATGCCTGCCCGCAGTTTCATCGGTATGATCAATGCCACACCGGTGCCCCGTCCTGCCTATGCGCAATCACACGACCCTGATCGAGTCGACGATCGACCGTATCGATACGAATCTCATTCGTATCGAAGCCGACATCAAGAAAGTGCCGCTTTACCGCCTGACGATGCAGGACGCCTGCTACTTCATCGCGGCCTACGATATCGACGCGGAGGCGTTCAAGCAGGTCGATCAACTGAAGCCCGGGATGGCCGTGCGCGCGTGCATCTTCGACGATCGCGGGCGTCGCCGGATCGCATGGATCAGAAGCGATGACGTGGCGATCGCGCCTTACGATGCGTTCAGCCAAAGAAACAGCAATCTGTCGCTGCTCACGTGGGCGTCATGCATCTTCATACTGAGCCTGCTGAGCGGGGCCGCCATATTCAAACAGGGGTGGGCACTCGTCGGCGCCATCAACGTGTTCGTGAGCATCATCAGCATGCTGGGTACTTTGCTCGCGATTGCCGGCCTGTCCGAACTGGCTTTTCAGCCGCAGCGGCGCGAGGCCTACGAGAAGTGGCAATCCGAACCGGCCCGTTTCACCGCGGAACGGAGCAACGCATGACCGATCGCACCATGCAGATCGCATCCGGCTGCGTGACGTCCGTCAGCCAGACGACGATCAGTACGAAGGTCTGGAGCAACAACCTCGGCTGGACCACGCAAAGCATCGAGGAAATCGCGCTGCAACTCGACACGTTCGACGCGCTGCTCACCGTCAGGACGGACAGCACGCGAAGCCTGTTCATCGTCGCCGGCGACCGGCTGACCGTGGCGTACGCGCGAAGCGGGGATCGCGCCCGCCTCTACGGCATCCGGAACGTCACCGACGGCTCCGTGTATCTCGTTCGAACCGCGCAAGTCGCCGGTGCACGCACCGATACGTTCGTTACGATCGGCATGCTGTGCGTCATCCTCTGCGTCACCGGCATCCTGTCCGCGGTGCAACGCAGCACGGACGGCATGCTTGACATATCGATGGCGTTCGGTGCAACCGCGATCGGCTTTTTCGTGCTGAGCGCGATGCTGCGCGCCGTGTTCGGCGTCGTCGTGTGGCCCGAAATCCGGCGGCTCAAGCAGCCCGGCGGCAGGCGCGAGATGAATGCCGCGAAGCACGCGCTGTCGCTCGCGAATACGGAGACGCGAAACATTCGCTTCCTCTGACGCGAACGACGAGCGCTCGGCGCATCAACGACCGATATAAACCCGCGCGCCGCCGTCCCCTTCGCCCGCTTCGATCCGCACGTCGCCCGTGGCAGCGGCGATCGCGTCGTACACATCGTCGCTCACGCACACCACCGGCACCGCAATCGCATACAGCTCGGCGGCCACGATCGCGCCGATCGAGATGATCAGGTCGCGCTCCTTCAGCACGATCCCGACCGGCCCGGTGCCGTTGCGCACCGCTTCCGCGAGCACGCTGCTGCTCGAACTCGATCCCTTCGCGTGCGGCATCACCATCACCTTGCCGGCAAGGCTCGCGCCGGCCTGCGGATGCCCGCGATCGACGATCCTGCCCGCGCCCGAGTCGTAGCCGCCCCAGAAGCTGAGCGGCTTGTCGAGGACGAACGGCCGCGCGCACGCGCTGCCCGGCACGAGCGTGTCGCCCGTCAGGAATTTGTCCACCGCTTCAGTCATCGAATCGCACCTTGCCTTCGTACGCGGACCGCACGCATTCGCGCATGCTGCCGTACGCGACCGTCACGCCAATGTTAGCGGGCGCATACGACGCCCATTTCCCCGAATTGGTCATCACCAGTCCCGACAACCGCTTCATCACCGGGGTGATGTACGTGCAGGTATCGACGACGATCTGGACGCCGCGCGCGGCGAATTTCTCCGCGAGGCCGGCCTCCTCCAGCTCCCACAGAATGAAGCGGCTCGTGTTCACGTAGAAATCGCAGGCCGGCTTGCCGTCGAACGCGTCGAGCAACGTGTCGAGCGTGCGAAATTCGGCCAGCGAGAAATGCGGCGTGCCGAGCGCGACCGCGACCAGCGCGTCGCCGGCCGCGCCGTGATTCAGCGTGCGGCGAATCTCGTCGAGATCGGCCATCGCGATATCGATCGTGCGTTGCGCGGCGCGCCCGTGCAATGCGGCGTCGAGCGTCGGCGCCTCGGGCGTCACGCCGACCGCATGAAACAGCGCGACGGCCCCGCTCGATGCGGCGGCCGCGCCGAGCGCCTTGAGTTCGTCCTCGGTGGTGTCCGCGGGTAGCCCGACGATCGCCGGCACGACCGCGCCCGCGATCTTGCCGACCGCCAAACCGAGCGCGGCGAAATAGATGTCGCGCGACGGCAGGCCGGTGAAATCCGGCGCATTGAACACGATCCGCGCGGCGCGGTTCGCATCGACATGCAGCCCCGCATACGGCGCGCGCCCGGTGATCGCGGCGGCCAGGTCGAGAAAATCGCCGTAGCGGCTCGTGCGCGCGCCGAGCACCGAATTCGCGAACACGATCGCATTCGATTCGGCCCATGCGATCTGCTCGCCCAGCGCGGGACGATTCTTCAGTTGATACGGCGCGCACGTGAAGCTCGATTCGCAGCCGAGCAACACATGCGCGTCCATCAGGCGCTGCGCATCGCGCTGGATCGTGCGATCGCCGTGATACAGCTCGGGATGGATCAGGTCGAGCGACCCGACGTTCAACGTGGTCGGCACCGCGACCTTCGCGCCCGTGTCGACGAAATAGTCGACGAAATCGAGGCTCGTCTGGCCGTGATACAGACAGCCGTCGATATGGGCGGACGTAATGTCGATCAGGTGCGGCGCGGACATCACTTGCGCGGTGCGCGCGACGATCCGCATCGCGCGGGCGACGCCGTGCCCGAAATCCCCGCGCAACATGGCGTCGTCGCGGTCACTCAACTGCAGCATCGGTTGCTCCTCGTGACGCGTGCCGACCGGCGCGGCGGCGCCGGCTCATGGAATCAGTCAGAGGACTCTACAACTGGAAACAAAAACTGTCCAGATTTCATTCAATCCGGACGCCATTGAAACCAATTTTTGCAACCGAATGCTTTTAAGTCGGCCAATGGCTCGAATTCCACACCAGTTGATCGCCCGGCCGCCCCACCCGCCCCTCGCCTAACGTTCCGCCGTCAGGCTGAACAGCTCCGCGCGCAACGCCTTCGCGCGATCGCGGCCGAACTGCGTGTCGAATTCGTCCTGCGCGGCCTGCCACGCGACTGTCGCCTGCGCGAACGTGCGCTCGCCGAGCTTCGTGAGGTGCAGCGCGTGCGCACGCGCATCGTGCTCGGACGCCGCCGTGGCGACGAAACCGTCGCGCTGCAACGGCTTCAGCGCACGCAGCAACGTCGTGCGATCCATCACCAGCGCATCGGCGAGTTCGCTCATCAGCAGGCCGGGCCGGCGTTTGAGGTTCACCATGATCGAGAACTGGGCCGGCGTGACGCCGACCGGGGCCAGATGGCGTTCGTACAGTTGCGTGACGAAGCGCGCCGCCTGACGCAGCGCGAGGCAGTTGCACGCCTCGGAAATCGGAATGTCGTTCATGTTTCCGAATCTATATGTGCATATGCATAAAGTCAATGTACACTCCGCCGTAACATGGCCGGGCCGGCCATCGCGTCAAGGAGACGGACATGGACTACATCGACAAGCTGCGCATCTTCCGGTCGGTGGTGGAGATGCGCAGCTTCACGCGCGCCGCCGACATGCACGGCCTCGCGCGGCCGGTCGTCTCGCGCGCGGTCGCGGATCTGGAGGCGCGTTTCGGCAGCCGGCTGCTGCACCGGACCACGCGCCAGGTGTCGCTGACCGAAACGGCCGAGCGCATCTACGAGCGGTGCGCGGCCGTGCTCGACGAACTCGACGCGCTCGAAGTGGAAGCGCAGACGCACACGCGCGAGCCCGAGGGCCTGCTGCGCCTCGTGGCCCATACGACGGCCGCGCTGAACCGGCTCGTGCCGCTGATCGCCGGCTTCAAACGCGCACACCCGAACGTGCGCCTCGACGTCACGCTGACCGAGCGCCCGGTCGATCTGGTCGGCGAAGGCTACGACATCGGCATCGTCGTGCCGTACATGCTGACGAGCGAGTCGACCGTCGTGCGGCTGGTCGAGCGCATTCCGGTCGTGATCGTCGCGACGCCTGCGTATCTGCAAACGCATGCGCGCCCCGAGACGCCGGCCGACCTCGCGAATCATCCGTTCGTGCCGATCTCGCCGTCGCTGCGCCGGCCGGCGCTGTCGTTCCGTGTCGACGGCAACATGCTCACCGTGCCATTCCGCTTCGACGTCTCGTCGAACAGCCCCGTTTTCAACCGCGAAATGGTGATGCACGACTTCGGCATCGGCGTCGTCCCGAAAACGCTCGTCGAGGCGCAACTCGCGTCAGGCGCGCTCGTGCAGTTGCTGGAAGACGCCGATCTCGTCGATGCGTTCGTCGAAATCAAGCTCGCATACGCGAACCGCGCGCTGCTGCCCGCGAAGGTGAAGGCATTTATCGACTACACGGCCGCGTACTGCGACCGAGAAGGCTGGATCGTTCCGGCCGCGGCGTGACCGGCGCGAGCGCGCCTTTCCGACACCGATTGGTACAGCCACGACACCAATCTGATCCTGTCCCGCTCCTCGCTTCGCACCGCCCCGCCGCCTAACATGTGCACATGCACAAGACCACGCTCACCGATGACGATTGCTTTGCGGTCCGGCAAGCCGCCCGGCGAATCTCGCAGTTCTACGAGCGTTACCTGTCGCGAGCGGGCGTGACGCCGTCGCAATACAGCATCCTCGCGCTGCTGCGTGAGCGGCCCGGCCTGACGATGGCGACGCTGTCGAACGTGCTGGTGATCGAACGCACCGCGCTGCTGCGCGCGCTCAAGCCGCTCGTCGGCGCGGCGCTGGTGACGGGGCGGATCGAGCCGCCGTGCCGCGGTCAGACGTTCGCACTGACCGCGCACGGCGAAACGAAGGTGGCCGACGCGCACGTGCACTGGCTCGCCGCACAGGAAGCGTTCGAGCGGTGCTTCGGGTCGACGCAGGCGGCCCGCCTCAGAGACGAATTGTTCCGGATCACGCACAACCTGCCGGAACGCTAACCCTTTTCCCGATCGACACGACGTCGTCGATCGTTTTGATTAGTGCATATACATAGGTGATTCGATGGATACGACCCAAGCCGCTGCCTCGTCACGCGAAGCAGCCACAACCGAGCGGCCCGCGAAGCAACAACGCCGCGTGCCGTGGATGCGCATCGCGGTGGGCGCCGTCGTCGTCGTGGTCGCGGCCGCCGCGCTCGACTGGCTGTTCGTGCTGCGCTTTCAGGAAAGCACCGACGACGCGTATGTCGGCGGCGACGTGACGGTGCTCGCGCCGAAAGTCAACGGCTTCGTCGACAAGATTCTCGTGACCGACAACCAGCGCGTGAAGGCCGGCGACGTGCTCGTGCAGCTCGATGCGCGCGACTACGACGCGAAGCTCGCGCAGGCCAGCGCCGAAGTCGACAGCGCGCGCTCCGCCGTGACCGAACTCGAAGCAAAGCAGCAACTGCAATACGCGGTGATCGGCCAGCACGCGGCGGACAAGAACGCGTCGTCAGCCGAACTGACGCGCGCCGCATCGGATCGCGTGCGCTATCGCGAGCTCGTGAAATCGGATGCCGTATCGAACCAGATCGTCGAGCGCGCGGACGCCGATTATTCGAAGGCCGGCGCGGCCGTCGAACGCAGCGACGCCGCGCTGCTCGCGTCGAAGCGGCAGCTCGACGTGCTCGGCGCGCAGCTCGCCGATGCGCGGGCCCGCGTGAACACCGCACTCGCCGCGCAGCGCGTCGCGGCGCTCAACGTCGAATACACGACGATCCGCTCGCCGGTCGACGGTTACGTCGGCAACCGCACCGGCCGCGTCGGGATGCTCGCGAACGTCGGCGTGCCGCTGCTGACCGTCGTGCCGGCCTCCGGGCTGTGGATCGATGCGAACTTCAAGGAAGACCAGCTTCGCAAGATGCGCGCGGGCGACCGCGTCGACGTCGCGCTCGATGCGTCGAGCACGCGCCTGCATGGCCGCGTCGACAGCCTCGCCCCCGCGACCGGCGCGACCTTCAGCGTGCTGCCGCCCGAGAACGCGACCGGCAACTTCACGAAAATCGTCCAGCGCGTGCCCGTGCGCGTGCATCTCGATCCGCAGCCGGGCATCGAGCACGTGCTGCGCCCGGGGCTGTCCGCGGTCGTGACCGTGCATACCGACCACCAGCACTGAGCGGGAGCCGACAATGACCACCGCGTTTTCCGGCGACCCCGCGTCGCAACCGACCAAACAACGCGTGTTCGCGTTCGCGCTGATGTGCGTCGGCTTCTTCATGGCGACGCTCGACATCCAGATCGTCGCGTCGTCGCTGCGCGACATCGGCGGCGGGCTGTCCGCGAGCCAGGACGAACTGTCGTGGGTGCAGACCGCGTACCTGATCGCCGAGATCATCGTGATCCCGATGTCGGGCTGGCTGTCGAAGGTGATGTCGACGCGCTGGCTGTTCGTCGCGTCGGCCGTCGGCTTCACGATCACCAGCATGCTGTGCGGGCTCGCGTGGGACATCAATTCGATGATCCTGTTTCGCGGGATGCAGGGCGCGCTCGGCGCCGCGATGATCCCGACCGTGTTCACCACCGCGTTCGTGCTGTTCCCCGGCAAGCAGCGGCTGATCGCATCGACGACCATCGGCGCGCTCGCGTCGCTCGCGCCGGCGATCGGCCCCGTGATCGGCGGCTGGATCACCGACCAATGGTCGTGGCACTGGCTGTTCTACCTGAACCTCGTGCCCGGCATCGCGGTGGCCGCGCTCGTGCCGCGCTACGTGCATATCGACGCGCCCGACCTCAGCCTCGTCAAGCGCGGCGACTATCTCGGCATCGTGCTGATGTCGGGCTTCCTCGGCTGCCTCGAATACGTGCTCGAGGAAGGCCCGCGCAAGAACTGGTTCGGCGACGACGCGATCGTGCTCTGCGCGTGGATCTCCGGCATCTGCGGCTTCCTGTTCATCGTGCATGCGCTGACCGCGAAAGATCCGATCGTCGACCTGCGCGCGCTCGCCGTGCGCAACTTCGGGATCGGCAGCCTGCTGTCGTTCGTGACCGGCATCGGGATCTTCGTGACCGTGTTCCTGACACCGCTGTTTCTCGCGCAGGTGCGCGCGTTCAGCTCGCTGCAGATCGGTATCGCGCTGCTGTCGGTCGGCGCGTTCCAGTTGATCGCGCTGTGCGCGTATGCGTTCGCCGCGCGCTACGTCAGCATGCGTGCGCTGCTCGTGTTCGGGCTGATCTGCTTCGGCCTCGGGTGCTACCTGTACACGCCGATCACGCACGACTGGGGCTGGCAGGAACTGCTGCTGCCGCAGGCGCTGCGCGGCATCGGCCAGCAGTTCAGCGTGCCGCCGATCGTGACGATGGCGCTCGGCTCGCTGCCGCAGTCGCGGCTGAAATCGGCGAGTGGCCTGTTCAATCTGATGCGCAACCTCGGCGGCGCGATCGGTATCGCGGTGAGCGCGACGATGCTCAACGACCGGCTGAATTTTCATTACCTGCGGCTGAACGAGCACGTGAGCGCCGGCGAACCGCAGGTTGCGTCGCTGCTCGACCGCCAGGCCGCGTACTGGGGATCGGTGGCCGGCAATACGCTGAATACCGCGCAGGCCGGGCTCGCGAACCTGCATCGGCTGATCTATCGCGAAGCGCTGACGCTGACCTATGCGGATGCGTACTACGCGCTGTCGCTGTGTTTCGTCGTCGCGCTGCTTGCCGTCGTGTTTTCCAAACCCATCACGTTGAACGCGCCGCCGCCGGACGCGCACTGAGGCCCAGGGATCATCATCATGAAGAAGCTACTCGTCGCGCTGGCTGTCAGCGCATTCGCCGCCGGGTGTGCGGTGCAGCCCGCGCAGCATCCGGCGCTGAACGAATCGGTTCAGGCGCTTGCGCCCACCGCATGGGATACCGACGTGCCGCGCGCGGACATCGACGCCGCCGCCTGGTGGGCGCAATTCCACGACCCCGTGCTCGACCGGCTGATCGCGACCGTGCTCGACGGCAACCTCGATCTGCAGGCCGCCGCCGAACGCGTGAAGCAGGCGCAGGCGCTGACCGTGCAGAAGCGCGCGGTGTTGCTGCCCGAACTCGACGCGACCGCGCATGCGGCCGACGCGCGGCAGAACACGCCGCCGCCGCTCGGTTATGTGCGGCAGGCCGGCGCGGGGCTCGCGCTGAGCTGGTCGCCCGATGTGTTCGGCGGCGAACGGCTCGATTTGCTGGCCGCTCAAGCGGAGTGGGTCGGGCAGAAGCACGCGGAAGATGCGATGCGGCTCGCGCTCGCGGCCGATACGGCAGCCGCGTATGTCGATCTGCGCTGGGCCCAGCAGGAATTGAAGATCCTGCAGGACAACGCGAAGATCCGGCAGCATGCGCTCGAACTCACGCGCAAGCGGCAGGCGTTCGGGCTGTCGACGGAGCTCGACGTAACGCGCGCGCAGAATCAACTCGATGCGCTCGAAGCGCGGATTCCGCCGACGCAGGCGCAGATTTCGCATCAACTGAATCTGATCGCCGTGTATTCCGGGCGGACGCCGGAATCGGTCGATCGGCTCGTGCTGGCGCAGGCCGGCGAGATTCCCGCGCCGCCGGTCGGCGCGCCGGGGACGTTGCCTTCGCAAGCGTTGTTGCGGCGGCCCGATGTGCTGACTGCCTACGCTCGAGTCGAGCGGCGTGCGGCGCAAGTGGGCGTGGCGAAGGCCGAGCGGTATCCGAAGTTTTCGTTGAACCTCACGGACGGAATTCTCGCGGCTTCGTATCTCGGGTTGCCGACGTTGACCGATAACCTGTTCAGCGCGGCGCTGAGTGCGACGAGCCCGATCTTCAATGCGGGGCGGATTACCGCCGATATCTCGCAGAGCGAAAGCCGGATGCGCGAGTCGGAACTCGGGTTGCGGCAGACGATGCTGCAAGCGCTGCGGGAAGTCGAGGATGCGCGCGCGAATCTCGTCAGCTCCGATGAGGCGACGCGGCGGCTCGATAGTGCATTGGCGGCTTCCGATAAAGCGCTCGGGTTGGCGAATCAGCTTTATAAGGGCGGCGCGACCGACTTCCTGGACGTGCTGTCGGCGCAGGAGGTGTATCTGCGCGATTCGGATTCGCTCAACCAGGTCAAGCGCGAGCATGCGCTGGCGGCGGTGGCGTTGTATCGGTCGCTTGGGGGTGGGTGGAGCCGGAACGATGCGGCCGGCGGGCCGCCGACGGAAACCGAAGCCGTGGCGAAAAACTAGGCGCCGCACGCGGCGCCGAAGTCAGCCGCCGGACTCGCGCACCACCGCGGCTCCTCCCACACACATCCGGCCCCCAGCCCGGCCAGCGTCGGCCCGGCCCGCCGCGCCACCCGCTCCAATCGCGCAAGCCGCCGCGACGGACGATTGGGACACCTTCTAGGCGGCCACCCGTGTCGCGAGTAAACTGACAGGAGGCGCAAACCGCGCGGGTCGGCGCCGGCCCGGAAGGGCCGCGCGCATCTTCGTGAACGTTGAAGAAGCCGGAGACGGCGTCGGTCATCGGCGCAACGAACTCCCCGGATGCGACGGATACCCGCCTGGCATCCGCGAGACCTCAACTCAAAGGGAACGTTCAGATTGAATACGAGCGCACCGTCGCCCCACCCCGCCGACGATCAACCGGAGTCGGGCAGCAAAGCCGGCACACCGGAATACGTCTACCTCGGGCGGCAACCGATTCTGGACCGCAGCGGAGCGTTGATCGCATTCGAACTATTGTTCCGCTCCGGGACAGCCAATCGCGCCCACATCACGGATGACGCCGCCGCCACCGCGCAGGTGATCGGGCGACTCATCGGCGATATCGGCCTCAACGCCGCACTTGGCGATCGCACCGGCTATGTGAACATCGACCGGACGGTGCTGATGTCCGACATCGTCTGGTTGTTGCCGCATGAACGCTTCGTTCTCGAAATCCTCGAAACGGTGACGTTCGACGACGCGCTCTGCAAGCGCTGCAGCGAACTGCGGCGCGCGGGCTACCGGCTCGCGCTGGACGATGTTTCCGAGGTTTCCCCCCGCCTGTTCGAATTTCTCCCTTACGTCGATATCGTCAAGATCGATTTTCTCGAGTGTCCGCGCGAGCACCTGACCGAACTGATCGGCGCCGTCAGGCAGCACGGGAAGATGTCGGTCGCCGAGAAAATCGAAACGCCGGAGGACCATGGCGCCGCCATGCAAGCGGGCTTCGAACTGTTTCAAGGCTACTACTTCGCGAAACCGCAGGTGCTGACATCGCGACGCGTCACGCCATCGCGCGACGCGCTGCTGCGCCTGCTCGTGCTTCTGGGCGGCGAACCGGAGATCGTGGCGCTCGAAGCCGAGCTCAAGCGCATTCCGAACCTCGTCATTCCCCTTCTGATGCTGCTCAATTCGAGCGCGGTGGGGCTCAGCCAGCCCGTTTCATCACTGCGCGAGGCGATCATGCTGGTCGGCACGCGACAGATTACGCGCTGGACCCAGTTGCTGCTGTTTGCCGATGAGCGTCTGGATGCGTTGCGCTCGGATCCGCTGGCACAGCTATGCGGCGCGCGGGCACGATTCATGGAGCTTGCCGCGGCCCGGCTGCGGCCCGATGACGACCGGTTCGCCGCTACCGCGTTCATTGCGGGCGTGTTCTCACTGGTTCATGTGCTGTTCGGCAGCACGATCGAGGACGTCGTCACGACGACGCCGATTCACGCCGATATCCGGCGGGCACTGCTCGAACGGCATGGCGAACTGGGTTGGCTCTTGAACGCCAGCGAGGCAGCGGAATCGGGCGACTTCGACGCCATCCGCGCAGTGTGCAATGCATCGCCGATCTTCACCCCGAACGACCTGACCCTGCTCTGGCTCGCTGCCGCCACCTGGTACGACGATCAGGTGCGAGGACTACCCGCACACCGCCCTCAGTAAGCCTCGCAATAGGCGGCGCGACGACCGCGCCGTCAATCTCGCCTTGCCCGCGGCCGCTCGATTTGCCGCCGCGTGGCCCGAACGTTGTAATCGCACTCAACTCCTGGCCGGATCTGCCGTTAACTCAGGGCGGCGGCCCGTGCGAGAGCGATGCGCCGGCGTGCGGTTTCGCCGGACACCGGGGCATCGATCGCGATCTCGGGGCAAAAGTGCCGCGCTCGTCGCCACGACACCTCGAACGAGGGGTCGATTCCGCGGGCGAGTTCGATGAGTGCGCAACCAGTCGAGGCGAGCAAGATCACGCCTTGCCGGCCGGCGTGGGTGCGCCCGACGGTTGCCGGACCGAAGCGCGCCGGCGACGATTTTTCGTCTTGGTTAGAGAATGTATCCGAACAGCTACGATGTTCCGATTGCGCGCCTCGTCGCGCGCCAGATTCTGTCCTGCGCGCCCGCCACGCCGGTGCGGGAGGCCGCGCGACGCATGTTCGCCGAACGTTGCAGCTCGATCGTCGTGATGAAGGAAGAACAGGTCGTCGGGATCTGGACCGAGCATGATGCACTGTCGGCCGGCGACAATCCGGGCGAGCTCGATCGGCCGGTCAGCGAGGTGATGAGCCATCCGGTGCTGACGCTCGAGGCCGACACGCCACTGGGCGAAGCCGCGATGAAGTTCAAGCCGTCGGGCGTGCGGCACTTCGTGGTGGTGCGGGATGGCGCCGCGATCGGCGTGCTGACGCAAACGGACGTCGTCGTGAACCAGGGCCCGGAATTTTTCCTGCACCTGAAGCCGATCGAGTCGATCCGCATCCATCCGCCCGTCGTGGTGCCCGAGCAGGCCGGACTGCACGACGTCATCGCGCAGATGCGCGCGCAACGGCTCGATGCGATCCTCGTCGGCTACGACGACGGCGAGCACGGCATCCTGACCGAACGCGACATCGTCCGGCTGCTGGCGGGCGGCGGCGCCCAAGGCACGGTCGGCGACCATGCGAGCAAGCCGCTGCAGATGCTGACCGCCAAGCAAAGCCTGTATGCGGCGCAGCGCTTCATGACCGAACACAACATGCGGCATGTCGGCATCCGGGACGACGATGGCCGACTGACCGGGCTGCTCTGCTTCGCGGACGTGCTGCAGAGCATCGAGCACGAATACGCGAACGAGCTGCGCAGCGCGTTGCGCGAGCGCGACGAAGCGCTGGGGCTCGCACGCTTCAACCTGCGCATGGCGGATCGGGTGTTCGAATCGGCACTCGAAGGCATCATGGTGACCGACCGGCGCGCGCGGATCGAGCGCGTCAACCAGGCGTTCACGCGCCTGACCGGGTACAGCGAGGATGAAGTGATCGGGCGCAACCCGGGCTTGCTGAGTTCCGGGCGCCAGACGCCCGATTTCTACAAGCAGCTGTGGCATTCGCTCACGACCGATGGCCACTGGCAAGGCGAAATCTGGAATCGCCGCAAGACCGGCGAGCTGTTTCTCGAATACCTGACGATCACCAGCATTCGCGACAGCGCAGGCGAGATCTCTCACTACGCGGCGATCTTTTCCGACATCACGCAGCGACGCCAGGCGGAGGAGCGGCTGGGCTATCTCGCCACGCACGACGTGCTCACCAACCTCGCGAACCGGATGCTGTTCGAGGAGCGGCTTGCGCACGCGATCAGCCATGCGAAGCGGTTCGGTCGCAAGGTCGCGGTGATGTACCTCGATCTCGACCGCTTCAAGCTGATCAACGATACGCTCGGCCACAACGCCGGCGACGAGGTGCTGAAGACGGTCGCCGAGCGCATCGTCGCCAATGTGCGCGCGAACGACACGGTGGCGCGCATGGGCGGCGACGAATTCGCGCTCGTACTCGAGGAGATCGACGACGTCCGCGACGTGGGACGCGTCGCGCGCAAGCTGCTGGACGAAGTGGGACGGGCGATCGATATCGGCGATCGCGAGATCTTCGTGACGCCCAGCATCGGCATCAGCATCTATCCGGACGACGGCACCGCGGCGGAGGACTTGATCCTGCTCGCGGACCAGGCCATGTACGGCGCGAAGAGCCGCGGCAGGAACGTGTTTCAGTTCTTCGAGAGCAAGATGACGTCGTCGGCGATCGAGCAACTGGAGACGCTCGGCGAATTGCACCGCGCGCTCGAGCAGAATGAATTCCGCCTGTTCTACCAGCCGCAATACGATCTGGCGAGCGGCCGGATCGTCGGCATGGAAGCGCTGCTGCGCTGGCTGCACCCGCACCGCGGCCTGGTGCCGCCGGGCGACTTCATCGGGCTGGCGGAGCGATCCGCGCTGATCGTCCCGATCGGCAGATGGGTTTTGCACGAAGCGTGCCGACAGGCGCGCCGCTGGCTCGACGAGGGCTTCGAGTTCGGGCGTGTGTCGGTGAACGTATCGGCGCGCCAGTGCTTTACCGACCACTTCCTCAGCGACCTGACGACCATTCTCAGCGAAACCGCGTTGCCGGCCGAATACCTGCAGCTCGAGTTGCTCGAAAGCATGGCAATGAACACCCGCGAGGAAATCGGCATCTTGCTGCGCGAACTGGCGACGCGGGGAATCAGCCTCGCGATCGACGATTTCGGCACGGGCTATTCGTCGCTGGTGTATCTGAAGGATCTGCCCGTCGATACGCTGAAGATCGATCGGTCGTTCCTCACGAACTGCGGTTCGGGCAGCACGGACGACGCGATCGTGCGCGCGATCGTGGCGATGGGGCGTGCGCTGGGGCTCGACGTCGTGATGGAGGGCGTCGAGACGGCGAAGCAGCTGGCCTTCCTGCAGGAGATCGGCTGCCACCAGGGGCAGGGTTTCCTGTTCGCGCGGCCGCAGCCCGCCGATCAGTTGGTCGGCGTCTCGTCGCGCCGCGGCGCTGAACTGTTGATGGAGTGAGGCGATCGCGGGGGGCGCGGCGCGTAGTACGACATGCCGGCTCGACAGGTTAGCAGTAGCGGGAATGGCGTTGTTTGCTGCTTTGCGTGTGCTGCTGCACGGTCACTCGGTGGAGGGCCAACGGTAGCCGATCACTTCATCTAGCGGATACGCAAGTTCCCGGACTTCCTCCAACTGGTTGCCGCCGAACAGATGGACGTGTTCGGCATCGTGACGCAGGTAGAAACCGACGTGCCCTTTCCAGCTCGTCGGGTCGTCACGCGTCAGGATCGCGATGCAGCCGTAGACCGGGCGCTCCAGCGGTTTGCCCCATTCGAGCCACGAGCGTGCAAGCGCGGAGCCGGTGCCGCGAAATCCGGCGTGCGCCATGCACCAGTTCACGAACGACGAGCACCAGGAAATCTTGTCGTCGTAGCCGACCAGGTTCGTCTGGTTGTTGTATTCGACGATGCGCGGGTTGATGCTGCCCGGCGGGTGGCGGCGGATGCCGAGTTCGGCCAGCGCGACGGGCATCCAGGGTGGGTGGACGGCTTTCACGTTGCTCTCAGGGTTTGATAGGGTCACGTCGTTCTCGGGTACGTGTCGGTGCTGTTTCGCTCAATCTTCGCATGAATGAATACGGCGAATCCACAGCGCCCTTCACGGGTTGCGATTTCCGTCGGATCCACCCGTATCATGGAGGCAGCGCCCTCGACTTCCTGCCCGCCATGCGCATCACGCCCCTGCCGCCTCTTCAGTGCCTCATCGCGTTCGAAGCCGCCGTGCGGCACGCGAGTTTCACGAAAGCCGCCGCCGAACTGCACCTGACCCAAAGCGCGGTCAGCCGCCAGATCCAGCAGCTCGAGGAATTCCTCGGCCGCTCGCTGTTCGTGCGCGAACACCGTTCGCTACGACTGACGATCGCCGGCGAACAATACGCGGCACAAGTCCATCATTTGCTCACGCAATGCGCCGAAGCCACGCACGACGTGATGAAACCGTACGGCGATCTCGAACTGACGATCGCGTGCTCGTCCGGCGTCGCGGTACTGTGGCTCACGCCGCGGCTGCCGAACTTCCGCGCCACGTATCCGAACATTAAGCTGCGCCTGATCGTGCGCGACAGCCTTGCATCGATGTCGCCCGCGGAATTCGACGTCGGCGTCTACTACGTGCGCCAGCAGGCACCGGCCGAATACACCGCGCGCCGGCTGTTCGACGAAGAAGTGTTCCCCGTCTGTGCGCCCAGCTATCTGGCCGGCCGCACGCTCGACCCGGCCGATCTCGCGAACGAAACGCTGCTGCGCCTCGAAGACGGCCAGCGCCAATGGATGTCGTGGTCAGAATGGTTCGACCTGAACGACGTCGACCGGCAGAAGGCCCAGCCGCAGGACATCTCGATCAACTCCTATCCGCAGATCGTGCAGATGACGATTCTCGGTCAGGGCGTGTCGCTCGGCTGGCGCTACATGATCGACGCATGCATCGAAGCCGGGCTGCTGGTGCGCGTGACGGAAGCGTCCGCGAGCCACGGCGGCGGCTATTACGTGATCTCGCCGAACGACCGCGCGCAGAACCAGGCCGCCCGCCTGTTCACGCGCTGGCTGTTCGAGCAGGCGGAGCAGCAGACCGGGGCCTGAATGCCCCGGGCGCGACGCATGCGTGCAGCGCATGCAGGCATGCGAATCTTTCGTTTCAGAAAAAAATCCGGCTCTCCTTAGCATGGGATTCATGCGGGGCAGCCGTCCCGTCTTCGGACTTCTGACAAAGGAAGAGACCATGCAAGGAACGCTTTCCCCGCGCGCCGCGCCTGCCGTCGATGCGGCGGTGCAACAGCGCCGCCGCGCCATCGTCGCGACCGTCATCGGCAACGGCCTCGAATGGTTCGACTTCACCGTCTACAGCTTCTTCGCGGTGATCATCGCGAAGCTGTTCTTCCCGACCGGCAACGAACTGACGTCCGTGCTGCTCACCGTCGCGACGTTCGGCGTGGGCTTCTTCATGCGGCCGGTGGGCGGCATCGTGCTCGGCGTCTATGCCGATAAGGTCGGGCGCAAGGCCGCGCTGTCGCTCACGATCCTGCTGATGGCGGCCGGCACCGCGCTGATCGGGATCGCGCCGACCTACGAACAGGCCGGCATCGCCGCGCCGCTCCTGATCGTCGTCGCGCGGCTGCTGCAGGGCTTCTCGGCCGGCGGCGAGATGGGCGGCGCCACCGCGTTCCTTACCGAATACGCGCCGCCGGAGAAGCGCGCGTATTACTCGAGCTGGATCCAGTCGAGCATCGGCTTCGCGGTGCTGCTCGGTGCGGCGACCGGCACGTTCGTCACGACGTCGCTCGACACGCAGGCGCTGCATAGCTGGGGCTGGCGGCTGCCGTTCCTGCTCGGGATCATCGTCGGGCCGGTCGGCTACTTCATTCGCAGCCATATCGACGAGACGCCCGCGTTCAGCGCCGTCGAATCGCAGGCGAAGGAAAGCTCGCCGCTGAAGGAAGTGCTGCACACGTATCCGCGCGAGACGTTCGCGAGTTTCTCGATGGTCATCCTGTGGACCGTCTGCACCTACGTGCTGCTGTTCTACATGCCGACCTATTCCGTGCGCACGCTGCATCTGCCGCAATCGACCGGCTTCACGGCCGGCATGGTCGGCGGGCTGATGATCATGTGCTGCTCGCCGATCGTCGGGCGACTCGCCGACGCGTGGGGACGGCGCGTGTTCCTGTCCGGCGCGGCGCTCGCGATCCTCGTGCTCGCGTGGCCGATGTTCTCGTGGATCAACCATACGCCCGGGTTCGCGTCGCTGATCGTGTTCCAGGCCGTGTTCGGCGTGCTGATCGCGACCTATACGGGGCCGATCCTCGCGGCGTTCGCGGAGCTGTTTCCGACCAAGGTGCTGTCGACCGGGTTATCCGTTGCGTACAACTTCGCGGTGACGATCTTCGGCGGGTTCGCGCCGTTCCTGATCACGTGGCTGATCGCCCGCACCGGCAGCAACATGGCGCCCGCGTTCTACGTGATGCTCGCGGCGGCCGTCAGTTTCGTCGGCACGCGCTTCGTGAAGGACGCGAAGCGTGCGGCCGCAACGACTCGATAAGGATATTTCTCCCATGACCATTACCGTGCTTCAAGGCGGCAACGTGCTCGACCTCGAACGAGGCGTGTTGCTCGAACATCATCATGTCGTGATCGAAGGCGAGCGAATCGTCGAAGTCACCGATCGGCCGGTGGATTTGCCGAATGCGCAGCTGATCGACGTGCGCGGCAAGACCGTGATGCCGGGGTTCATCGATTGCCATGTGCATGTGCTGGCGTCGAATGCGAACCTGGGTGCGAATGCGACGCAGCCGAATATTCTCGCGGCGATTCGGTCGCTGCCGATTCTCGATGCGATGTTGTCGCGGGGGTTTACCAGTGTGCGGGATGCGGGGGGCGCGGATTGGAGTTTGATGCAGGCCGTTGAGACGGGGCTGATTCCGGGGCCGCGGATTTTTCCGTCGGGGAAGGCGCTGTCGCAGACTGGTGGGCATGGGGATTTCCGGCCTCGGGGGGATTTGCTGGAGCCCTGCTCCTGCTGTTTCAGGACGGGAGCGATTGCGCGGGTCGTCGATGGTGTTGAAGGCGTGCGGCTTGCGGTGCGTGAGGAGATTCAGAAAGGCGCGACGCAGATCAAGATCATGGCGTCAGGCGGCGTCGCTTCGCCGACCGATCCGATTGCGAACACGCAGTATTCGGAGGATGAGATTCGGGCGATTGTTGATGAGGCCGAGGCGGCGAATACTTATGTGATGGCGCATGCGTATACGGGGCGGGCGATTGCGCGGGCCGTGCGATGCGGCGTGCGGACGATCGAGCATGGGAATCTCGTGGATGAAGCGGCTGCGACGCTCATGCGTGAGCGGGGGGCGTTTGTGGTGCCTACGCTGGTGACTTATGACGCGTTGGCTAAGCATGGGGCTGAGTTTGGGATGCCTGCCGACTCGGTGGCAAAAGTCGCTTCCGTGCAGCAGAAAGGACGCGAGTCGCTTGAGATCTATGCGAAATCCGGCGTGAAGATGGGGTTCGGATCGGACCTGCTCGGCGAGATGCACGCGTTTCAGTCCGGGGAGTTTCGGATTCGGGCGGAGGTGCTGGGGAATCTGGAAGCGCTCAGGTCGGCGACGACGGTGGCGGCGGAGATTGTGAATATGACCGGGGAGCTTGGGGTCGTTGCGGTTGGGGCGATCGCCGACCTCATCGTGCTCGATGGGAATCCGCTCGAGGATATCGGGGTCGTGGCCGATGAAGGCGCGAAGGTCGAGTATGTGTTGCAGCGGGGAGCGGTTGTGAAGCGGCGGGCCGGCGGGCGGTGATTTAACGCCATTCGGGTATTTCGGCAGGCGCGATGTAGCCTCACGGGCCTTGCGGTCGTGACAGTTGTTGAAGGTCACTAGAGGTGTGAATCGCGGCGTTCGCGGCAATGGCCGGGGCGGTGTCGCCCCGGCAGTCAGTCGTGTTCATGCAACGCCTGCGTTCCACTCGCTAGAGCCGCATCGAGCGGCCCTGGCAGGTGTTAGAGCGGCGACGGTCCCCGGTCAGGATCGTGGTACGGCTGCTCTCGCAGCGCCAGCTGGCTGTAGTCCGGCGTGATCGTGATCGATCGGTCGACATCGCTGACTCTCAGGTACACGCGGTCGCCCGGCTTGAAGCCGAAGATCTTGAAATTGATATCGATCGCCTTCATCCACGGCAGGTACGGCCAGCCTCGCTTGGGTAGGTCCGGGTAGTTGCGAAGGACCAGCTCAAACGTCTTCTGCATGTTGACGGGTTTGTTCTTTCTACGACGTGTCTTACTATTGGCGTCAGCCATTTCCGACTCCTGCTACGAGTTGGTGGTGGTCAGCGGGTCGTATGGGTTGCCGCCCATGCGGCCCGCGCTTCTTTGATGCCTCGGGTTTCCCCTTCTTTCTCCCCTCTTCGCTACGTCTTGTTGGGCAAGACGGCTTTCTTTCGACCATCGGGGTGGAGGGGTTGCGTTCAGTTCCGATGACGAGAAGCATCGCTTCATGACCAGTGTAGTCCCGCCGGCATCTCAGAAATGGGAAAATAAGCGGGACTGGCCGTTTGGCAGAGGGACTTGGACAGATCAAGAGCATTGATATTTTGAATGCCGCTTACCTTCAAAGCCAGATCCCACACAGTCAAATACACGCCTCACAAAAATTACAATCGATCAAAAATTGATCCTTTGTGCGGATAATACAATTTCTCGTACAATCTAGCTGCGTATTCGTCCGTCATCCCAGCAATAAAATCACACACGATACGAGTTGCCATCTGCGCATCACCCCTGACTTCCCGATATTTTCTCAGCGCATTACTAGGCAAAAGCCGCTCCGGATCCGAATTTATAGCATCAAACAATTCTATAATAAGTTTTTGCCCCTTGAATTCCAACTGCTGGACATTGCTACTTTTTATGACCTTAATTTTAACGAGCTCAAATATGTGACGCAACAGATTCTCGTACGACGGCTCCATTTCGGCATTCCACTTAACAAGATCACACATTGCGGCCGAGACACCTGACCTTACAATCTTCGTATTGGTAATAAATCCATGAACCAGACCACCGATAGTCTTTTTACGTCGATAACTCTCATCCGCAAACAGCTCTTCAGCCAAAAGATCATCATCCAAGTTACAATCAGAGAACAACTCTCGATGCCCTTCGTTATGCTCCTTCCAATCTTTTCGCGTCACCATCCTCAACGAAATAGCGTCCTCCAAATCATGCAGGCTATATGAAATATCATCAGCCAACTCCATGATCGATGTATCCAACGCCTTATTTATTGGCTTATTATGCTTTCTACCACCATCCTTTTCAAATTTCTTCTCCGTCCTCGCAAATTCCAACTTCTCATCCGAACTCAACGGCTGAAAAATCCACTCAACCACTTCATGCTCGTCATCCATGTAGCACTTGGGCGGATGCTGTTCTTCTGCTTTACTAAGCCATGCTGGATTTCGAAGCACACCATAATGACTTTCCACCACGGTAGCTTCATAGGATGCCGGATATTTAAGAATACCCAACATCAATCTGCGAGTCGGATTTAAGCCATGACCCTCAGTATACTTATCCAGACGAGACAATATACGCAATGTTTGACCGTTACCCTCAAACCCACCAAAATCCCTCATACAGATATTAAGCGCAACCTCTCCACCATGCCCAAATGGTGGATGCCCAATATCATGCGCAAGACAAATAGAACTCATCAAGGCGTCATCTGGAAGAGCACTGGCAATTCCAACGTCATCTTGATGACATGACTTCAACCATCGAACAATTCCCACTCCAATCTGAGCGACCTCCATCGAATGAGTGAGCCGTGTACGATAAAAATCACTCTCCCCCAACCCCAAAACCTGTGTTTTTGACTGCAATCGGCGAAACGCAGATGAATGGATCAAACGAGCATAGTCCCGCTCCCATTCAGAACGAACATCATTTGGGCGCGACGTGCTCGCCTCCCGCCTCTCCTGCCACACATCTTCCTGCATATTATTGCCCCCCATATTTACCCCAGAACAAAGCCCTGATTTATTAACAACCCAATCGAATCAGGTCACACAATTCTATCGATCGATTCAACAATATCAAAAATCAAACGAGACACGTCCCGAATATCGGCCTTAATTATAGGCCATGGATCTCTTGGTATTCCTGGTTGTAGATCTCCCTCGTGCGCAATTTTATTTCTCCTTTCCACGACGATCGATAAAGATCGCTTAATTGCCTTCGCTCTATCAACTTTTGTTGCTGAGGTTGCGCCGAGGGCTAACGCAACCTCATTCCACAGCTCACAATTAGATATCATTCGAATACCATCAGCAATCTTTTCTGGATCTTGGTATGTCAAATACCCTAACCGCGTCCTGACCTCAAGATCGAACGCTGCGGCGGCATTTACGAAATTGCTTGCGCCGCGAATCCTCATCAAAACATCAGTTGGAATTACAAATTTTCCAAACCCGCTGGCTGCTGGGCGCACTCCCTCAAACGTTTCAAGCATCTTTTGTGCAACAAGTTCGTGCACGTAAAGATCTAACGCACTTACCCGGGCGACCCATTCTGCACGTAACAACTCATCCGGACGAAGCGCAGCAGTGAGGCGATCTGCCAGAAAAGTATGCATAGTACTTAATTGATCACAGCGCTCCCATATGGATCGAAAATGGTCAATTGGGGACATATGATTTACGCCGTCAGAGCGATAAATTTATCGGCACACTCACTGAATGCATCCTCAAACACCCTCATACTCTCAGCAGTTTGCTCCCAAATTCGTCCTTGCTGCCCTAGCTTTTCGGCAGTCAGAGCATAGACTGGAAGTTGATGCTCCTGCGACAACGCAATAAGACTGTTAAAATCGGCCACTGACAAAATAGGCTCTGACGGCGGAAATTCAACTCGAGCCTCAAAATCTGCACCGTCCAGCAACTGCGCCGTTTCCAAACTCGGAACCAGCTGCTGCTGCAATCCATCCTTAAGCTTCTCAACCCACCGGTCAAACGCCGCACTTGGCCTACCATTTCTAGGTCGATATTTCTGAATTATTGCCCCAATAAAAGTCGCACGCGGCTCCGGGAACGGATAGTCAGCATTTCGCAAAACATCCATACTATACGCCGTTCTCGCCCACACAGCCCACCTTGGCAGTGATTTTGCAAGCGAGCTGAGAGCCATTGATGAAAAATAATCAGGATGTAACGGAACAATGAAATGATCGCTTGTCATTAAAAGATTCTGATTAATCGGACCGAGACTTGGGCTCATATCAACGAGAACATAATCAGCCCGATACTTCTCTGCGGTCCGATCAAGGAGAAAGCGCAACGCTCCCGGCAAATTACGCAAAGCAAGCAATGATCCACTCAGTTCTTGAGCAATACCCAACGTAGTTTCATATTCTGCCAACCCAATATGACCAGGCAGCAAGAACACATTGTCGTTCCCCGGAATTTCTCCACATTCTGCACCTATAATTTGGCGCGGCCTCGACTCAAAAGCAGGTGCCAAACCATCCTTAACATTATTTGCAGGATCGGGCTGATAAGTCTGCTCAAGATCCTCAACACCGCGGTAACCGAGGACCATACCTGTAAGATTACACTGTGGATCAAAATCGGCCAAAACCACTCGCTTCCCTTTCAATCCCAACATCCAACCTAAGTTAAAAACCGTGGTTGTCTTACTTACACCACCCTTATGATTAAACAGGCACACTATTTTTGTCATATTATTTCCTTTAAATTAAGATGAAATTGGTACAGAAGCTATTGAAAAACTTCGCCTGCTATAGCTTACATGCCAGACACGAATCTCATGCATTCAAGCTGCCGAGAGAATCACTTTGCGAAGCGGCCCTTCCTTCGCTCTTCAGGAGCAATCGGCACGAAGGGCGACAATATATTGAACACGCATTTCTCGCCACATGAATAAACCCCTTCCTTTTCTTAATCGCCTTCGTCAATGTTTTGCCCTCCACCACCACCTTATCCCGGCTTTCTGCCAGCAGCAACAGCCTCACCGTCACATTCACGGGCTTCTGCTTCAGCAACAGTTCGGAAAAACCGAAACGTCGCCATATCATCCGTAAGCACATCGGTATATGAATCTCGTTATCGAACGATAACGGCAACATCGCCGCTAAACTTGAGACCAACACTACCACCTTCAACAGGCATCTAAAAGCCGGGGCAGTCTAACAAGCAGATTCACCTTCCATCATCCGATTTGAAGAACCACTGATCAGGCCAAGACGTCATCCCGTCATCGGCAATCCCACCCCACCTTCACGGAGAAAGCCATTCACCTTACGCGCCCCAACAAGCTTTATCGGATCCGCATTCAGCCAGGTGGTGTATTTCTTGCCGCCCAATCTTCGGTCGAAGCCGTGTTTCCTGATTTCACAACCCTCCGATCCGCGAGCTAAGAATCGATCGACAACAACCATAGCCAGAAGCACAACCGGCGACTTTCAGCCAGGAAATGTCTTTCGTTGTCTATAACGCCCCTGAAACCATATCGGAATGTAAAAACGGCCGCCGTGACCCACGGCAGCCGCCCTCAGAAACACCCCCGATCAGCCCTTACTCATCCACCTTAAAAGCCGAAACCAGCTTGGTCAATTCCGCCGCCTGTTGCTTCAAACTCTCCGCCGCCGCCGCGCTTTCCTCAACCAAAGCCGCATTCTGCTGCGTCATCTGATCGAGCGACTGCACCGCGTCCCCAATCTGATCGATCCCGGCACTCTGCTCCAGGCTAGCCTCGGCAATCTCGCTCATCATCGCGCTAACGCCCTGAACCTGCGACACAACATCACTCATCACCTTCCCCGCCTCGCTAACGAGCCGCGACCCGGCACCCACCGTCCCCGCGCTATGCTCGATCAGCGATTTGATCTCCTTCGCCGCCTGCGCACTGCGCTGCGCCAGATTCCGCACCTCCGAAGCCACAACAGCAAACCCACGCCCCTGCTCCCCCGCCCGCGCCGCCTCCACCGCAGCATTCAACGCCAGAATATTCGTCTGAAACGAAATACTGTCGATCATCACGATGATCTCGGAGATCCGCTGCGACGCGTTGCTGATCTGCTCCATCGTCGTCACGACCTCGCCCACAACCTGCCCACCACGCGCCGCCGTATCCGCCGCGCCGTTGATCATCTTCGCGGCCGTCGTCGCCGTCTCGGTGTTGTTGCGCACCACGGCCGTGATCTCTTCCATCGACGAAGCCGTCCGCTCCAGGTTGCTCGACTGCCCTTCGGTGCGTTCGCTCAGATCCGCATTCCCCGACGCAATCTGCGCCGACCCGGTCGCAATCGAAGCCGAAGCCGCCCGAATCCGGTGAACCAGCGTCGACAGCGACGACACGAACCGGTTGAACGCATCCGACAACTGCCCGATCTCGTCCTCGCTCTCGACCGTCATCCGGCGCGTCAAATCGCCCTGACCGCTGGCGATCTCCGACAGCAGCGTCGCCGCCCGACGAATCGGCGCGGCAATCGCTCGGCCCACCAACCAGATCACGAACAGCGCAACCCCAAGCCCCACCACCGCCGCGACCAACGCCGCACTACGAATCGCACGCGTCACCGGCCCGAGCAATTCGGCCTCCGGCACCTGAACAACCACATACGCATTCAGCTCCGGAATGAACGACGTCGCGATGAAGCGCGCGCCGCCATCACCCTCGTAACTGAGATACGCATACGGCTTGCCCGCAAGCAACGTCGACGACGCATCGCCCGGTAGCCCCGGCTCGTCCTTCAGAAAATGCTTGCCGTCGATCAGCGACGTATCGCGATGCATCATGATCGCGCCGTCGGGGCGCACGAGATACGCAAACCCGCTCTCGCCGATCCGGTAGGCCGAGATCCCCTTCGCGAGCGCATCGACGGACAGGCTCATGCTCGCCGCGCCGATCGGCACGCCGTCGAGTTCCACGCGGCTGTTGATGAACATCATGTAGCCGCCGACGGTCACCTCGCGATCCATGTTCACGTCGTACGCCTTGCCCGACGAAAGAAAGCTGGTCAGCCACTGATCCTTGTCGGTCACCTTCCGCTGCAAGCCGGCTTCGTTGTAGTAGTTGCCGCTCTTCACCGACACCCACTGCACGGACGCGGCCTTCTGCTCGTCCTTCACGTTCTTCGCGAGCTGAATCCAGTTGCGTGTGCCGGCATCGGGTTCGCCGTCGGCTTCCCATTGCAGCAGGAACGCATCACGCGCGAGAATGCGCGACGCGGCGATCGGGCCAGCCATCTGGCGCTGCACGTCGGCGCGGATGCCGTTGACGGCGGTCGGCAACTCTTCGCGGACGACGCGATCGCGCACCGCGTTGCCGATCAGACGGACACTGAGCCCGCTCGAAATCGCGACGAACACGAGCAGGCAACTCGTCATGCTGAGAATCAGCTTGTTCTGAATGGAAAGCTTGCGCCAGAAATGCATGGGGAACCCTCGATAACCGCTCGGTCTGAGCCAGATTGGGTTATCGGCAGGCGGGCGCAGAATCGCATCGCTGATTTCAGATAGCGATCATTCGAGATTCGTTATGTTGTTAAAGAGCGGGCATATGCGGCCGCCTATATGCACGAGAAACAACGCAAATACGAGGCGCTGATCAGTAAGCAACGAAGATCGTGACGCGCCGGTTCCTCGCCCTTGAAGCCGCATCGTCCCCCGCGACGAGCGGCTGCGTATCGGCCCGCCCGATCGCGGCCAGCCGATGCGGCGCGACACCGCGCTCGGTCAGGTAGCGGACCACACTCCCCGCACGCGCCGACGAAAGCTCCCAGTTCGATTCATATTTCGCGTTCGCGATCGGCACGCTGTCGGTGTGGCCTTCGACGAGGATGTCGCCGGTGGCATGCGCGCTCAATGCCTGTGCAATCTGGTTCAGCACCGGCGACGAATCGGGCAGCAAGCGTGCATCGCCGACGTTGAACAGGATCTTCGCGTCGATACCGATCTCGACGCCATGCGGCGCCTTCACCAGCGAAATGCGCCCATTCGACTTCAACGAATCGAGCAACGCGAGCCATGGCGGCGCTGGCTCGGACTTGGCGGCATCGACGGAAGCAGTCGCAGCGCCCCCAGCCTGTCGCGCAAGCGTCTGATACCGCGCATCGAGCGCGTTGTATTTCGCGAGCTGAAGCACATACAGCGCGAGAAACAGCACCATCAGCGTCGTGATGAGATCCGCGTACGAAATCAGCCAGCGCCCGGACTGCGCGCCTTCGAGTTCGTGATCGTCGCGATCGGCAGCGGATGCGCCGTCAGTTCGAGCAGTCATGCTGTCGGGAATCCGGGTTCGTCATACGAGACAGGCACAGGTACAGGTGCAGATACACGCAAGCACAAAGCGCACGACCATCACGCCAGCGTTTCCGCCGCCCGCCCACGCACATCGCCGGTCAACCGCGTCTCGATCGTATGCGGCGATTCCTTGCGCGAGATCGCGAGCAAGCCGTCGAGATACAGCTTGCGGAACCGCATCTCGCTATCGATCTGCGCGCGCAGCTTGCCGTACAGCGGCAGGAACACGAGGTTCGCAAACGCGAGCCCATACAGCGTCGCGACGAACGCCATCGCGATGCCCGGCCCAAGCTGCGCCGGCTCCAGAATATGGCTCGTCACCTGCACGAGCCCGAGCACCGAGCCGAGAATGCCGAAGGTCGGCGCATAGCCGCCGGCCTGCTGCCACACGCGCACGGCGGCGAGGCGGCTGCGTTCGTACGCATCGAGTTCGCGCTGCAACGCATCTTCGAGCACCGCGGTCGACACACCGTTCGCCAGCAGTTCGAGCCCGCGTCGCGCGAACGGATGAATTCCGCTCACGTCCATCGATTCGAACGCGAGCAGCCCGTCGAGCTTCGCGCGGTCGCCCCATTCGAGCAGATCGGACAGGTTCTTGCGATCGACTTCGCGCGCGCGCACGAACGCGAGCCGCAACTGCTTCACCGCGTCGAAGAAGCGCGCCCACGTGTTCTGGATCATCACCGCGCCGAGCGTACCGCCGAGCACGATCACGAGCGCCTCGAACTGGAACAGCATCGAGAAATGCCCACCTTCGAGCGCGAACCCGAACACGATCGCCGCGCCGCCCAGCATCACACCGACCAGGGTCAACAGATCCATACGCCCCCCGTATCACGCATCCGACGACAGTGTCGCCGCGACGGACGCCGCACCCGCCGCAGGCGCCTTCGCCGCGCGCACGGCCTCCAGCACGCGCTGTTCGATGTCCTCGATCTCGATCGGATCGAGCTTGAGTTCGCGGCGCATCACCCACGACACCTCGTTGCGCCGCGCCTCGGTCATCACGGAAAACAGCTTGTCGGCCACCGCGCGATCGTCGAGGTTCGCGATCAGTTTCGCGAGGTCGTAGGTATCGAACGCGCTGATCACGTCGAACAGCGTGCGCGGGTCGATCCACACGAGATCCTCGAGCGCGCGCACGTCGCCGCCGCGGCGGCCATTGCGGCGCGAGAAGTACGCAACGCCCTTCTGTTCGACGTAGTTGAGCACCTTCGATTTGCGGAACGCGAACACTTCTTCAGCGATCTCGCCGTTCGACAGCTTGTTGAGCAACAGCGTCTTGTCGACGCCGATCAGCGATTCGAGATCGGTCAGCTCGATGAGTTCGAGTTCGCTGTTGATGGACACGTCGAGATCGTGATCGGCCACCTGCTGCGCGCGGTCGACCACGCGTGCGGCGTCGAACGTGACGACCTGGCGCGCATCCGACGAAGCCGCGTAATCGGTTGCGCCACCGCCATCGCCCTGCGCGGCTTCGATCGTGACGAGGTTGAGCTTCTCCATGCGCCGCAGCATCGCGAGCACGTGCGGCCGTGAATGGCCGGCAATCGCGCGGCATTTGCGGATCACTTCGGCGAGCGGCACGGAGGTTTCGGCCGCATGCGCCTGCATCGGCCGGCGCGCCCACATGTCGCCAGGTTCGCGCCCATCGGCGCCCGCCATCAGCGACAGCACGTGCGCATACGACAGCACGCCCGGCATGAAATCCGCATGCGTATAGGTCGCGAGCTGGTCGTCCTTGCGCTTCACGCGGCGGATCATCGTTCGCACGATATGACGCAGCAGCGCGGACACGCGCTCGATTTCTTCATCGAGGATGCCGGCCGGCACGACCGTGAGCTGACAGAACGACAGCGCCTTCGCGGTATGCGCACGCGGCTCGGCGGCGAGCAGCGCCGATTCGCCGAAGAACTCGCCACGGCCGAGCGTCGCGACGATCACGCGCTTGTCGTCGCAGCGCGTGGACAGCTCGACCTTGCCGTCGGTAATGAGGAAGATGACGGGCTCGCCCGCGAAGCCCTCCGAGTAAATGATTTCCCCGGGCGCGGCGGTACGCGTCCACGATTGCTGACGATTCACAAGTCGATCCCCCTGCTGCGCTGGTTGTTGCGGACTGCGCGTCGCACGTCTGAAGCATGCGATCGCGAGTCGTCCCCGTGACTTGTTTACGTCATCGGGCGCAACGCCCTTTAGGGCATTCGTGCTCGTTTTGAACCGAAATCAAGGTGAAACGTTTGCGAGTTGCGCAGGTCCATCGATCGTTCGTTTCGTCGTTCGCACCTGTAGTGAAATTGAAAGCGCGCCGCGATCGAACGCGTCAGAACTCCATGTCGAGTTCGTCGATGTCTTCGTGCTCGGCCTTCGCCGCGTCGATCCACTCGGCGACGAACGGATGCGCCAGCACGCGCATGCAGTACTCGGCGATATCCGGTTCGAGCTTCACGTCGTAGGTCAGGAAGCGCGTGACGACCGGCGCGTACATCGCATCGGCGATGCCGATCTCCGCCCCGAACAGCCAGGGGCCGCCGTACTCGGCCAGGCACTCGCGCCAGATGGTCACGATTCGCTCGATGTCGTGCTGCGCGCGCGACCAGATCCGGAAGCCGGGGAAATGCCCGCGCAGGTTCATCGGCAGCGCGGATCGCAATGCGCTGAAGCCGGAATGCATCTCGCCGCAAATCGATCGGCAGTGCGCGCGTGCGTGGCGCTCGTCGGGCAGCAGTCGCGCCTGCGGGCGGATCTCGTTCAGGTACTCGGCGATCGCGAGCGTGTCCCACACCGCGTTGCCGTCGTGCGTCAGGCACGGCACGAGGATCGATGGCGACAGTAGCAGCAGTTCGGCGCGCGACGTGGCATCAATCGGCACGCTGATCGTCTCGAACGCGAGGCCGCTCAGCTTCGCGAGCAACCACCCGCGCATCGACCACGACGAGTAATTGCGGCTGCTGATGGTCAGCGTCGTCCGTGCGTTGGATTCCATGTCGCTCCCCTGCTGAATGTCGTTCGTGCCCCTGCACCGTAAACGGACGCGCCGTCGGACCGCGCACCACGCCTGTGCGGTCCGTACGCCGAACTGGCGCAACGTCGCACGGCATCGCGACACGTGTCGCACGCCCGGCCAGCAAGGCAACGGATCGCCTTCGCCCTGCTCATCACGTACCGCGCGCGTCGCCGCGCTCCCGAACCGCTGCAACGCGCGTGCCAGCCGCATGCTGGCATACGCCTTGCCTCGTTACCTGCAATGCGGCGTCACGAGCGACGGTCATGAATCTGCTTGCCTATCCGTTTTATCAATGGTCTGCGGAATGCCTGCGCCCGGCGCGTGCATGGGCGGCCGCCACGCGCGCGACGATGTCGCTGTGGCCGCCGGCGACATCGACGCCGACGGGCCGCATGGTCGACGCGCTGTGCGAGCTGCTCGAATGCTGCGCGTTCTCGCACCGGCGGCCGCCGTTCGGGATCGCGTCGGTCGTCGTCGACGGCGAAACGGTGCCGATCGTCGAGGAAGCGGCCGCGGCCACCCCGTTCGCGACGCTGCTGCATTTCCGCAAGGCGCGGCCGGTCGCGCGCCAGCCGCGCGTGCTGATCGTCGCGCCGATGTCCGGGCACTTCGCGACGCTGCTGCGCGGCACGGTGCGCACGATGCTGGCCGATCACGACGTGTACATCACCGACTGGCACAACCCGCGCGACATCCCGCTGGCGGCCGGACGTTTCGGTTTCGACGAATACGTCACGCACGTGATCGACTTCATTCGCCACATCGGCCCGGACGCGCACGTGCTCGCGATCTGCCAGCCGACCGTCGCGTCGCTCGCGGCAGTCTCGCTGATGGCGGCGGGCGGCGATCCCGCGCAGCCGGCGAGCCTGACGCTGATGGCTGGCCCGATCGACTGCCGCGTGAATCCGACGAAGGTCAACGAACTCGCGACGAGCCAGCCGATCGAGTGGTTCGCGCACAACCTGATCAGCGTGGTGCCGACGGGCTTCGTCGGCGCGCAGCGGTGCGTGTATCCGGGCTTCGTGCAGGTCGGCGCATTCATGTCGATGAACCCGGACCGGCATGCGGCGTCGTTCGCCGATCTGTACTACGAGCGCGCGAAAGGCGACCCCGCGAAAGCCGATACGTTGCGGCATTTCTACGATGAATATTTCGCGACGGCCGACCTCACCGCGGAGTTCTATCTGGAAACGGTCGAGAAGGTGTTCCAGCAGTACGCGCTCGCGCGCGGCGAATTGACGGTCGGCGGCACGCTCGTCGAACCGGCGGCGATTCATCGTACCGCGCTGTTGACGGTCGAAGGCGAGAAGGACGATATCTGCGCAGTGGGCCAGACGGTCGCCGCGCAGGAACTATGTTCGGGGTTACCGTCGTACCTGAAGACGCACCATGTACAAACGGGTGTCGGGCACTACGGCGTGTTCAACGGCAGCCGATGGGAAGCGCAGATCTATCCGATCGTGCGCGCGACGATCCACGACAACGAGCCGTACGATCGCACCGCGGATGCGGAAGGCGACACAAGCGGCGCCTATTACGTCACGCTGCGCGCGCTGCTCGATGCGCGCACGGCCGGGATCGATGCGGCGAACGAAGCGCAATCGGATCACGCGACTGAACGCGGGTAGTGACACAGTGAATCACCCCGCCGGAAAGGCGGGGCGACGTTTGCTGCAGCATCCGGACGACGCGCGATCGAACCACTCACGCGCCCGGCCGGCTCGTTGCACGCAGGCCTTGCCGTGCGGCTAACGCCCGGCGTCGACAGGCCGTGCACCGCATCTGCGTGCAATCGACGATCTTTGACATCGCACCGTCAATTGACGGCCGAAGCTGACGACTGTCTTTCTTTTCTTTCTGGTTCTTGGGCTTCAGGGCCGTTTGGAATTCGAATCAACAGGCGGAGGCGGAAGGTCGGTCGCGGATTTGGGCGGACCATAAAAAACCGCCTGAATGCAGGCGGTTCGTCGAAAACGCACACCGAGCCGGCACGCTACGCACCGACCTCGCCCCACGGCGTTGGCTCCGGCACCGCGCACGGCCCGTCGACGTCGATCGATTTGAAGTCGGCAGGCCCGACGATCTCCAGATACTCCATGTCCGGCGAGTAGTCGAACAGGTAGTGGACGATCCCCGGCGCCTGGTGCACGCAGTCTCCGGCCGCCACCAGCGTTTCCTGGTCGCCGTACATGAAGCGCGCCCAGCCCTTCAACATGATCACGATATGGAACTCGGCCTCATGACGGTGCCAGCCGGTGCCCGCCGCCGGTGCATGATTGGCCCTGACGAGTTGCGCGACGACCTTGCCGTTCGTCGCGGCGGCGATGCCGAGATCGCGATACAGGAAGAAGTCGCGCAGGCCCTCGCCTTGATAGGCGGTGTCCTGCGGCTTCACGTGGGAAAAAGCGGTGGTGGTCGGCGTGCTCATCGCGGTGCTCCTTCATCGAAAGGATCACGCGAGACAAGCATTAAGCGTTCCAGTTTGCGACGGCGCGAAACCGTGCGTACTTACTTCAACCGCCCCGACAGAAACTGCCCGAGCCGCTCGCTCTTCGGATTCACGAGGATCTGCTGCGGATCGCCCTCTTCCTCGATCTTCCCCTGATGCAGGAAGATCACGTGGTTCGACACGTTGCGCGCGAAGCCCATCTCGTGCGTGACGACGACCATCGTCCGTCCTTCCTCGGCCAGCTTCTGCATCACCTTCAGCACTTCGCCCACCAGCTCCGGATCGAGCGCCGACGTCGGCTCGTCGAACAGCATCACCTCCGGCTCCATCGCAAGCGCACGCGCGATCGCGACGCGCTGCTGCTGGCCGCCCGACAGGTGCGACGGGTACATACCCTCGACGCGCGGCGCGAGCCCGACCTTCTCCAGGTACTTGCGCGCCCGCGCGACCGCCTCTTCCTTGCCGACGCCGAGCACGGCCATCGGCGCCTCGATCACGTTCTCGAGCACCGTCATGTGCGCCCACAGGTTGAAGTGCTGGAACACCATCGACAGCTTCGTGCGCATGCGCTGCAACTGCTTCTGGTCGGCCACGCGCAGCGAGCCGTTGCGGTCGCGCGTGGTCTGGATCGGCTCGCTGCCGATCGTGATCTGCCCGGAGCACGGCTGTTCGAGGAAATTGATGCAGCGCAGGAACGTGCTTTTGCCGGAGCCGCTCGAGCCGATGATGCTGATCACGTCGCCGGCCTTCGCCTTCATCGACACGCCCTTCAACACCTCGTTGTCGCCGAATTTCTTGTGCAGGTTGTCAACGGTAAGCTTGTACATGCTGGGTCCTTCGTTGCGGATCTTGCGAATGCATTAATGGCTGCGCGGCGCGAGGTACGCGAGCCAGCGCGTCTCGAGCTTGCGGAACGCCCAGATGAGCGCGAACACGACGACCGCGTACAGCACGGCCGCGATGCCGTACGCCTGGAACGACATGTACGTCGCCGAATTGACGTCGCGCGTGACCTTCAGGATGTCGGGGACGGTCGCGGTGAACGCGAGCGTCGTCGCATGCAGCATCAGGATCACTTCGTTGCTGTAGCTCGGCAGCGAGCGGCGCAGCGCGGACGGCAGGATGATGCGCGTATAGAGCTTGAAGCGCGACATCCCGTAGGCCATGCCGGCCTCGATCTCGCCGGCCGGCGTCGCCTTGATCGCACCCGCGAAGATCTCGGTCGCATACGCGCATTCGTTCAGCACGAACGCGAGCAGCGTGCAGTTCATCGCGTTGCGGAAAAACGTGTCGAGCAGCACGTGGTCGTGCACGACCTGCAGGCTGTAGATGCCCGTGTAGCACATCAGCAGCTGCACGTAGAGCGGCGTGCCGCGGAACACGTACGTATAGAGCCACACGGGGCCGGAGATCCAGCGGTTCGACGACGCACGCGCGATCGCGAGCGGCACGGCGAGCGCGAAGCCGAGCGCGATGGACACGACCAGCAGCCACAGCGTGATCGCGAGGCCGCTGAAGCGGTAGCCGTCGGAATAGAGATAGCTTTGCCAGTACTGGCCGACGAGTTCGATCACAGTGCGAGCCTCCGGACACCGACGGAATAACGTTTCTCGAGGTGGTGCAGCACGACGTTGGACACCGTCGTGATCGCGAGGTAGATCGCGCCCGCCGCGAGCGTGAAAAAGAAGAAATCGAGCGTGCTCTTGCCCGCGTCCTGCGACGCCTTCACGACGTCGGCGAGGCCGATGATCGACACGAGTGCGGTGGCTTTCACGAGCACCTGCCAGTTGTTGCCGATGCCCGGCAACGCGAAGCGCATCATCTGCGGGAACAGGATGCGGTAAAACACGCGCCAGCCGCTCATCCCGTATGCGAAGCCCGCTTCGAGCTGGCCGCGCGGCACCGCGAGGAACGCACCGCGGAACGTCTCGGTGAAGTACGCGCCGTAGATGAAGCCGAGCGTCACGACGCCGGCCACGAACGGGTCGATGTCGATCTGGTCCCAGCCGAGCAGGTCGGTCACGTCGTTCAGCAGGATCTGGATCCCGTAGAACAGCAGCAGCATCAGCACGAGGTCGGGCACCGCGCGGATCAGCGTCGTATAGAACGTGCCGACCGACTTGAGCGCGCGGTTGGCCGACAGTTTCGCGGCCGCACCCGCGAGGCCCAGTATCAGCGACGCGGCGAGCGACAGCACCGCGAGCTTCACGGTCTCGACCGTGCCGGCCCACAGAAGCGGGCCAAATCCTTGGAAGATCATATTAGGGATCCAGAACGATGTGGCTGGATTGTCAATAGCCATTAAGCGCGCATCAAACGAGTTCTGCGCACTACCTGATGCCGTCCGCTCATCAAGCCGGACGCGTCGCGCGAGGGACGCGGCGCGCGCCGCGATCGATGCGCGGCGCACGGGCGGTCAGCCGCCGTAGACGTCGAAGCGGATCGTCGGCCCATCCTTGGCATGGGCGCCGACCGCGAGGCAGGCGAGGGCAATACTGAGCGCGAGTTTCTTCATGGCGTTCCTGTCAGAGGCGAACCGGGACGGGTTCCAGCCGGACTGCGCGCCGTGAACCCTCCAACCGGGAAATCGCTCGTTCAGGCGATGCCCCAAGTTGTACATACAACTTTGCCTTTTCAGGGTGGAGGCCAGCAATCCGTGTTTATCTCTAATTGTCGGCGGATTAGGATCAGCGAGCCTTATTTTCCTTGATTTTCAATTAACTACTGATTACGCAAGGCTGAATGACAGCTTTCTCGCCGCGTATGGAGGTGGCCGGACAGTGCGCGGCAGCTGTCTAGACTTCGTCGGCCGAGTCATCCAACGACAGACCCACCACCGCGCTCGTCATGCCTTCCGCTCTTGGCCAGCACGGCCCGGCACGTTTACGCATCCTTTGCAGGCGCGCGGCGAGTCTATACACCGTCTCGCCACGGCGATTTCTAGAATGGGGGCCATGTCCAGGACGAGATCTCCGCGGTGCGGAGCCCGCTGCGACCGGGGATGAGCACATGAAACCGACCAGAACCGATTCCGCTGCTTCACGCACGCTGCCGCCCGATCGTTCGCGGCGCCGCTCTCCCACGGACGCACTCGTGCTGCTGTCGATCCGCGTCGAATCGGACAACCTCGCGCTCGTGCGGCGCCAGTTGCATCAGGCCGTCGGCGCCGCGCTCAACTGCTACACGGCCGCGATCGACAGCCGCACCGGGTGCGCATGCATCGAACTCGAAGTCGCGCGGTCGCAGGCGTCGCCCGCGATCCTGTCGATCCTGCGCGTGCTGCCGGCCGCCGAGTTCGGCACGATCCGCCTGCTCCTGCATTAGCCGGCGTCCACCGCCACGCGTGACACGCGTCACGCGCTCCCCTTTCATCGATTCGCACACGCGTGTCCGCACGGGCGCGCGTGACGGATCGCCGTTCCCGTCGCAACGGGCCTTTCCAGGAAACATACGCAATGAAAAAAGCAGTCGTCGGTACCCTCTCGCTCGCCTTCATCGGCGCCGCCGCGCATGCGCAAAGCAGCGTCACGCTCTACGGAATGCTGGATGCCGGTATCGCCTATACGAACAACCAGTCGGGCAAGAGTGCGTGGCAGCAAGGCAGCGGGCTGCTGTCGAATACGGTCTTCGGGCTGAACGGCAACGAGGATCTCGGCGGCGACCTGCATGCGCTGTTCCGGCTCGAAAGCGGCTTCAACCTGAACAACGGCACGCAGTCCTATCGAAACACGATGTTCGGCCGCCGTGCGTACGTCGGCCTGCAGAGCGACCAGTACGGCACGCTGACGCTCGGCCGCCAGTACGACGCCGTGGTCGACTATCTCGGCCCGCTCGCGATGGCGAACAACGGCGACGGCAACAACCTCGCGTCGCATCCGTTCGACAACGACAACCTCGACGATTCGTTCTACATCGACAACGCGGTGAAATACACGAGCCCCACGCTCGCCGGCTGGCAGTTCGGCGGCCTGTACGGGTTCGGCAACGCGGCCGGCGGCTTCGCGAACAACCGCGCATACAGCGCGGGTGTGTCGTTTGCGAACGGGCCGGTCAGCGTCGGCGCCGCGTACCTGCAACTGAACCGCGGCGGCCTGACGGCCGGCGGCGCACTGTCGACGAACGACGCGCCGAACTTCCCGGCCGTCCGGCAGCGCGTGATGGGCGCCGGCGGCAGCTACGCGTTCGACCGTCTGACGATCGGCGCATTGTGGACGCATACGATGTTCGACGAGACGGCCGCGTCGTCGCTGCCCGGCGCGCTGAACGCGTTGCGCTTCGACAACTACGAAGTCAACGCACGCTATGCGCTGACGCCGGCCGTCTCGTTCGCGGGCGCCTATACGTTCACCGACGGCCGCTACGACGAAGCGACCGGCAGCCACCGGCCGAAGTGGCACCAGGTGACGCTGATGGCCGACTACGCGCTGAGCAAGCGCACCGACGTGTATGCGGAAACCGTGTACCAGCACCAGTTCGGCGTGTCGTCGGGCGCGACGCTCGGGTTCGCGAACGTCACGGGGCTCGCGGCTTCGTCGACCGGCACGCAGGTGGTCGCAACGGTCGGCATCCGGCATCGCTTCTGACCGCGCGCGGCCGTCGAAGGCCGGCCGCTCTGTGCAATCCCGCATGGACGCGCGCCGGCCGAACAGGGATCATTCGGGGAATCCGGGCCGGCACG
This sequence comes from Burkholderia sp. AU17457, assembly GCF_002223255.1. NCBI lineage: Bacteria > Pseudomonadati > Pseudomonadota > Betaproteobacteria > Burkholderiales > Burkholderiaceae > Burkholderia > Burkholderia sp. AU17457. The sequence continues at coordinate 349,463 of NZ_NKFB01000005.1, read as the reverse complement.
CCCGCGAAACCGGTACACTCGGCGCCGGGCGCGCGCCGGATCGGCATTCGGCGGCGGCCCGCTGCCGACTCTGAATCGTGATCCCATGACCACACCGATCTATCAGGAAATCAAGGACTTCATCCTCGCGCGCATTCATGCCGGCGAATGGGCGGAAGGCGACCAGGTGCCGTCGGAGAACGAGCTCGCGCGCGAATTCAACGTCGCGCGGATGACCGTCAACCGCGCGCTGCGCGAGCTGACGGCCGAACAGGTGCTCACGCGCACGCGCGGCTCCGGCACCTATGTCGCGTCGCCGAAATACGAATCGACGCTCGTCGCGATCCGCAGCATCTCCGACGAAGTCGCCGCGCGCGGCCACGGCTATCGCGCGCAGGTACTGCTGGTCGGCGCGGCCGTCGCCGATGCGAAGCTCGCCGACGAACTGCAGCTCGACACCGGCAGCCCGATCTTCCATTCGCGCGTGCTGCACTTCGAAAACGACACGCCCGTGCAACTCGAGGAACGCTGGGTCAATCCGGCCTGCGCGCCCGAATACGCGCTACAGGACTTCACGACGACGACACCGAACCAGTACCTGACGCGCGTCGCGCCGCTGCAGCGCGTCGAATACCGGATCGAGGCCGCGATGCCCGACGCCGACACGCGCCGCCACCTGACGATGGACGACCGCGAGCCGTGCCTGCTGCTGCATCGGCGCACGTGGTCGCAGGGGCTCGTCGCATCGGTCGCCAATCTGTGGCACCCGGGCAGCCGCTATCGGTTCACCGGGCATTTCTGATGCCGATGCGCGGGCTCACCTCGCGCGCGGTTGCGCCCATCGTTCGATCGCACTGACGGCCCGCTCCAAGCCTGCTTCTTGCGCGAGACGCGCACCGAGTTCCGTCGCACGCGCCTTCGTCTCACTCCGTTCGGCAAACGCGATGGCTCGCGCCAGCGCGGCAGCCTCCATGCGCCGGCCCGGCACCGGCGCATCCGCGACACCGAGCCGTTGCAGCCGGTTCGCCCAGAAGAACTGATCGCCCGCGAACGGCACGACCACCGACGGAATACCGGCCCGCGCGGCCGAATGCGTGGTGCCCGAGCCGCCGTGATGAACCGCCATCGCGACGCGCGGGAACAGCCAGTCGTGCGGCGTATCGCCGATCACGCGAACGTGCGCCGGCAGCAGCGACGCGTCGATGCCGCTCCAGCCCGGATAAAACAGTGCGCGCCGGCCGGCCAGCGCGTGCGTCAGCGCCGCGGCCATCGCCGCGCGATCGAAGCCGGCCATGCTGCCGAAACCGACGTACACGGGCGGCTCGCCCGCGTCGAGAAACGCCGAGAGTTCGGCCGGCGGCGCCCACGCACGCGCATCGATCCGCCACTGGCCACAGGCCTGCGCGTTCGCCGGCCAGTCGGCCGGGCCGGACAGCAGCGCGGGCGACACGCCATACAGCATCGGATGATCGGTCCACACGCGCTTGCGTGGCGGCAACCCGCATACGCTGGCGCGCGCGGCGTTGGTCGACTTCCTGAACGCCTGCCACAGCAGCGCATTCACGAGCCGATGGCTCGCGCGATTCAGCCCGCACGGCCACTTGCCCGGCGGCAGGAACGGCGACGCGAATTCCGCAGTGGGCGTGATCGGGATCATGCCCGTGCCGATCGCCGGTATGCGGCGATATTCGGCGACCGACAACCCGACGAACGACGCGAGCCCCGACACGAGCAGCGCGTCGCAGTCGGCCGACGCGTCCGCCACTTCACGCATCCACGCGGCCGTGTTCGCGTTCGCGATCGCCGCGAGCGCCTTCGACGTATCGGTGAAGCCGCCGCGCCCGCGCACCGCATCGGCCAGCACGCCTTCCGGCGCGATCGCGCGGCGGATATCGCCGGACAGCGGTGCCGACGGCACGCCGAGCGCGGCGGCCGCCCCGAGCGTCGCCGCGTCGGCGAGCAAGCGAACGTCGTGGCCGGCATCGATCAGCGCGCGGCCGAGCGCCGCGAGCGGGCGCGTGTCGCCTTCGGTGCCGTAGGTGGCGATGACGAGTTTCATGCAGGACTCCTCGTGCACGGCGGAAAAGGTTGGATTCAAAAAAGTGCACGTCGTATACTAATGCAATCCGCACACTTTCAGTCAATCCCCTGCCATGACGATTCCGACCGACGATCCGGGCCGCCGCGCGCGCAAACGCATCCAGATGCTCGCGCATCTTGCCGCGACCGGCGCGCGCCTGTTCGATGCGCACGGCTACGATGCCGTCACGATGGAGCAGATCGCCGCGCAGGCCGATGTCGCGAAACGCACGCTGTACAACCACTTTCCGACGAAGGAAGCCGTGCTCGCGCACTGGCTCGAAGGCGAACTCGCGCGCGATCTCGCGCATCTGCAGCAGGACGTCGCGCGGCGCAAGACCTTTGCATCGCGGATCGGCTGCGTGCTCGACGCGTCGGCCGCGTGGTGCGAACAACATCCGGTGTATCTGCTCGCGTACCTGCGGCACCGCTTCCTGAGTATCGGCGCAGCCGAACCGGAGCGTGCGGGAGAGAACGGCAGCGACATCGCACTGGTATGGCAGCAACTGATCGCAGCCGGCCAGCAGGCCGGTGAACTGAACGGCACGCTGCGGGCCGATCAGCTCGCGACCTGGTTCCATCACCTGTATCTCGCGGCGATGCTGCGCTGGCTGACCGTGCCGGGGCTGTCGCTGAAACGGGAGTTTCAGTCGATTGCGAAGCTGTTTATCGAAGGCGCCGAAGCGAAACGGTGACGCGTGCACCAGCGCCCGGAAGAGCGTCGCGTAACCGGGCAACGCAGCGCCACGGGCAGCGGGACGCAGCCAACGCGTCGCACGCCGCATACACATTGTTACAACGAACGCACGCTTCGCATGCCAAATTTCCCGTGCAGCAGTATGCTGATGCGGTACGGCTGCGCACTGTGCATCGGGCAATCCCGTCGTTTGCACGCGACACGCGCCGCCGTCGCGACCGCAATCACGCGTTGCAAGGAGGGTTGTGATGGCTACCACGCATCAGCACTTCCACCTCGAACTACGGCACGCCACCGCGCCGACCTACTTCATCAGTTACCTGTTCCCTGCGTTGCTGTTCGTCTACGAACTGCTGCGCGTCGGCCAGTGGATCCGCGATCACGGGATGCAATTCGTCGCGTTCAAGCAGATGGGCTACGAGTATCTGCTGATGCTGCTGTTCGTCGGGCTGCAGATCGTCGTCGAGGCGATCTTCCTGCTCGGCGCCGCGATGCGCAAGGATCACCGCGATTTCGAACACCGGTTGCCGAACGTGATTCTCGGCATCGGTCTCTCGATCGTATTGCTGGCGATCGATCTCGCGATCCAGCTTTCGTTCTGATGGCCGGCGGGCGTCCGCCCGCTGGCGACGGCAAGCGCGCTCAGGCGCGCGCGTCGCGCACCCACGCCGCGACGGCGGCCAGCACGTCGTCCGTTCGCTCGCGATGCGGCATGTGTCCGCAGCGAGCGAGCAACAGGAACGACGACGGCCCCGCGACGCGCGCGGCGATCCGCTTCGGATGCACGTCCGAGCCGTATTCGTCGTCTTCGCCGTGAATCGCGAGCGTCGCGCACTGCACGCGCGGCAGGTCGTCGTCGAGACTCCAGTCGCGAAACGCCGGCGACAGCCACGTGTCGACCCACGCGCGCAGCACCCATTCGGCCTTGTCGCCGTGATAGCGCGCGAGCCGGTCGAGCTGCCCCGGCTCGTCGAACTGTCGCCCCGCGTCGCGAATGCCGGCCAGCGTGCGATCCTCGACGAACGCCTGCGCGGCGACCGTCACGAGGGCCCGGCAACGCGCCGGATGCGCGGCCGCACAGCCGACCGCCATCCCGCCGCCGACGCTGTGCCCGAACGCGACGAACGCATCGACGCCGAGCTGCTCCAGCACCGCGACGAACGCGTGATCGGCCTCGTCGCGCACGAACGTCGTGCCAAGCGCTGCCGGATGACGATCCGAACGGCCGAAACCGAGACGGTCGTAGGCGATCACGTCGCGTTGCGTCGCGCGTGCGAGTTGCGCGGGAAAGTCGCGCCACAGATCGACGCAGCCGAGCGAATCGTGCAGCAGCACGATCGGCGCGGCCGCGTGCCGCGCCGGCCCCGCACGCCAGCGTTTCGCAAAGAGACGCCCTTGCGGCGTCCCGACGGTCGTCTCCTCGGTCACGATATCGGTCATGTGTCGGTCGTCTGCTTGAAAGCGGCCGCCGGTCGGCGGCCGCGTCGAATCGGGACATGGTGGCCTGCCGGCGCGCGCAGCGTCAAGCAAGCCCCTATCGCCCACGCGCTCATTCGGGCTGCGGCGGCAGGTACTCCATCTGCGCTTCGTCGTACAGCCGGTAGATCAGCGCCTGCATCGCGCGAATGTCCTCCGATTCGTCGAGCATCCGCATGCTCATGATGATCGGCGACACGAGGTTCGGATCGTCGAGCGGCTTGTAGCTGATGTCGTCGCGCTTGAGCCCGTACACGCTGTGCGGCACGACGGACACGCCCTCGCCCATCGCGACGAGGCCGAGCGCGATCTGCAGTTCGCGCGTCTCGTAGATCCTCCGCGGTTGCAGCGCGCGATCGTGGAAGGCCGCGAGCACCTGGTCCGCGTAGCTCGGGCGCGGCGCCTTCGGAAAGATGATCAGCGTGTCGTTCACGAGATCGTGCAGCGACAGCACGGGCTTCGCGCTGTCGAGCACGTGGCCGACCGGCAGCGCGACGATCATCCGCTCCTCGCGCAGCACGACGCGGCGCACGCTCGGATCCTCGTGGCGGATGCGCCCGAACCCGACGTCGATGCGCCCTTCCTTCAGCGCCTTGATCTGGTCCATCGTCGACATCTCGTGCAGGCTCAGCTCGACGGCCGGATATTCGCTGCGAAAGCGCCGGATGATCTTCGGCAGCATCCCGTACAGCGTCGAGCCGACGAAACCGACCGACATGCTGCGCTCGATCTTGCCGACCCGCTTCGTCATCGATTCGAGCTCCGTGGTCTGCGCGAGCAACTGCACCGCGTGCGAATAGAAGAAGCGCCCGGCATCGGTCAGCTTCAGCGGCCGCGCGGTGCGCTCGAACAGCGGCACGCCGAGCGCGTCCTCGAGCTGCTGGATCTGCCGGCTCAGCGGCGGCTGCGCGATATGCAGCCGTTCCGCCGCCCGCGTGAAATTCCGCTCTTCGGCTACCGCGACGAAGTAGCGGAGGTGTCTCAACTCCATGTTCGAATCCTCCCGGGACAGGCAACGGACGCTCATCCGGCACCGCGCGGACAGCGCCCGCAACGGTCGCCCTCGTCGGCTATCCGTACCGGCCTTCTCGATCGCCTGCTGCCCGCTCCCGTCACGATACCTCAGCCGGCGCCGATCCCGGCTCGAGCAGCGTGGTGCTCGCGGCGACGTCCGGGGCCGCGCAAAGCAAAACGGGAAGCCGCGAGGCTTCCCGTTCGTTCACCGACGCCGCGCCGCGGCATCGTGCCGACCGCATCACACCTCGGTCGCATACAGCGCGTCGCGCTGCTCGTGGCTCAGCGAGTCGAGCGGCACGTCGGGCAACTGATAGCAGATCATCGTGCCGTACAGCTCGGCCAGGCAGTTGCTGCCGGCGTCGAGCGCGTAGCCGTCCTCGCCGTTCGGCGCCGGCGGGTACACTTCGCGCCACGCGTTGATCGCGGCTTCGATTCGCACGATGGAAACGGGTCCGGCCTTCCGCTCGGCGGGTGATGCGCTCATGAATTCCTCTGGGTTGCGCGCTCCGCGGGCCATGCCGGCCCGGGTGGAGCGATGAAAACGCCGGGCGTGTCGCCGGCCGCCGCGCGCCGCGCGCGCCGGATGCCGATCCGCGCCGCGCCTGTCGCGCCGGCCGGGCCGCGGCCCGGTAGGGTCGGGCAATATAACCGGCTTTGACCCCGCGCAGGCAAAAGCCGGGCAAAAAAAACGGGAAGCGCGCGGCTTCCCGTTTCGTCGTCCGTCACGCGGCTGCGTGCGGCGCCGGCGTCAGCCCACGGTTTCGCGGTTCGCCACCGGCTGCCGCTGCGCGCCGCGATTCGCGGCGATCCACGGCGCGATCTCCATGTCCTCGTAGCGCACGAACCGGCTCTTCTTCAGGAGCCGGAAACCGAGCCACACGACCACGAACAGCGGAATGCCGACATAGGTCGCGGTCACGCCGGCCCAGTCGATCCGGTTCGCGAGGAACGCCTGGTAATCCTGGCCGAGCGCGATCACGAGGCACAGCACGAACGCGAACAGCGGGCCGAACGGGAACCACTTCGACTGATACGGCAACTGGTCGAGCGAATAACCCTGCTTCACGTACCCCTTGCGGAACCGGTAGTGGCTGACCGCGATGCCGAGCCACGCGATGAAGCCCGTCATCCCCGACGTGTTCAGCAGCCACAGGTACACGGTCTTGTCGCCGTACAGCGACGTGAAGAAGCACAGCGCGCCGACGGCGGTGGTCGCGTACAGCGCGTTGCGCGGCACGCCGCCCGGCGACAGCTTCGCGAACACCTTCGGCGCGCGGCCTTCGGTGGCGAGGTTGTAGAGCATCCGCGTGGATGCATACATGCCCGAGTTGCCGGCCGACAGCACGGCCGTCAGGATCACCGCGTTCATCACGCCGGCCGCGAACGCGAGGCCCGCGTGGCAGAACACGAGCGTGAACGGGCTCACGCCGATGTCGGTCACGTCCGTCTTCAGCAGGTTCGGGTCGGTATACGGAATCAGCACGCCGATCACGAAAATCGCGAACACGTAGAACAGCAGGATCCGCCAGAACACCTGGCGCACGGCGCGCGGGATCGTCGTGCGCGGATGCTCCGATTCGCCGGCCGCGACGCCGATCAGCTCGGTGCCCTGGAACGAGAAGCCCGCGATCATCGCGACGCCCATCAGCGCCGGCAGGCCGCCCGCGAACGGCGCGTCGCCGATCGTCAGGTTGCCCCAGCCGTTCGCCGGCGCACCCTTGAGAATGCCGAAGATCATCAGCAGGCCAACGCCGATGAACGCGACCACCGTGACGACCTTGATCAGCGCGAACCAGTATTCGGCTTCGCCGAAGCCGCGCACGGTGAGCGCATTGAGCAGGAACATCACGGCGAGGAACGCCGCGCTCCACCACACGCCCGGCACGTCCGGAAACCAGTAATGCATCACGAGCTGCGCGGCGACGAGCTCCACCGCGATCGTCACCGCCCAGTTGTACCAGTAGTTCCAGCCGAGCGCGAAGCCGAAGCCTTCGTCGACGTATTTCGCGCCGTAGGTCGCGAACGAGCCGGACACCGGCATGAACGCGGCCATCTCGCCGAGGCTCGTCATCAGGAAGTAAACCATCAGGCCGATCAGCATGTACGCGACCATCGCGCCGCCGGGGCCGGCCTGCGAGATGGATGCGCCGGACGCGACGAACAGGCCCGTGCCGATCGAGCCGCCGATGGCGATCATCGTCAGGTGGCGCGCCTTCAGCGCGCGATGAAGCTTGGGTGGGTTCGCGGGCGAACCGGGTGGGTCGGAATTCGGAATGGCGGACATAAACGAGACGAACGTTGAGCGAGCCGGCATCCGTAGCCGGCGCATGCGGAATCGGAGCGCGGTGCGCGTCCTGCGATGCATTCGATGCGGCCCCGATACGCGTTGCGCGGCGGGCGCCTGCGGCGAAGCGCGGATTCTACCTGATTCGATAGGGGCAGCCGAGGTCGCGCCGCCTGCCGCCACGCCGGGATTTCGCGAAATCAACGGGTTGGCCGCGCCAGCCGTCGCCATTTCCCCGCACCCTTGCAAAACCACGACGACGATCGGGTCATTCGATTTTCGATTCCTTCGAGACCCTGTAATCCTGTCCCGATCCGCCAAATGCCGCGGCAATAGGCAAAATCGACTGATGATTACACGATTAATCAGACAAAAAGACCGACACTACTGTCAATTGATTCAAATCAAGTTTCCCGCGTGCAATGCGGTAATGATGCGTCACCGCTGCGAATGACGCCGTTCACATGCATGTTTTGCATGTGCACGCGAATTTCAGGATTTCGCGGGATAATGACGCTTAATTCGAAATAATCCGCGCGCGGAACCGCCAACGACGCGAGTAGCCGCCGCCCGCTGCCCCCGAGGATGAAGTCATTCCCGCTGCCCGCCACGCTGCGCCGCCATACCGCGTCGATCGTGGCACGCATTCTGTCGCCCCGCGGCGTACTCGTGGCGGGCATCGTCCTGCTGATGTTCAGTTGGGGACTTTCCACGTCGCTATTAATCGAGGCGCGGCGCGACGCATATGGCCATGCGGTAGAAAACGCGCGCAACCTGATGCTGCTGATCGAACGCGATATCGCGCGCAATATCGAACTCTACGATTTGTCGCTGCAAAACGTCGTCGACGGCATGGCCGATCCGGAACTGATGACCTTGCCGCCGCGCCAGCGCCACCGACTGCTGTTCGACCGCGCGGCCACTGGCGCCTATCTCGGCTCGATTTTCGTGATGGATGCGCACGGCAATATCGCGATCGATTCGAGCGCGTCGCCCGCGCGGGAAGGCAATTTCGCCGACCGCGACTATTTCGCCGTGCATCGCGACCGGCTCGCCCCCGGCCTCTACATCAGCCGGCCGTACGCGTCGCGGCTGCGCGGCGGCGCGCTGACGATCGCGCTGAGCCGCCGGATCAACCGGCCCGACGGCACGTTCGGCGGGATCGTCGTCGGCACGCTCAGCATCGACTACTTCCGCGCGCTGCTCGACGGCCTCGCGGTCGGCCGGCACGGCAGCGCGGCGATCGTCGAGGACAACGGCACGCTCGTGTCGCGCCTGCCTTACGACACGCGGGTGGTCGGTCTCGACCTGCACGACTCGCCGTTGTTCATCGACGCGCAGCGCGGCCGCGCCGGCGAGCTGACCGGTGTCGGCGCCATCGACGGCGTGCGGCGCATCTATGTTTACAAGCATCTCGCCGGGCTGCCGCTGATCGTCGACGTCGCGCCCGCCGAGATCGACGTCTACGCGGCGTGGCGCCACCGCGCGATCTGGGCCGTCGTGCTGATGAGCCTGTTCACGGCGTTCATCGCGTGGGGCTCGCTCGCGCTGTCGCGCGAGCTGAAGCGCCGGCAGGATGCCGAATCGAAGCTGTACCGGCTCGCGCACACCGATTCGCTGACGGGCCTCGACAACCGCGGCACGTTCGACACGGTGCTCGCGAAGGAGGCCCAGCGCGCATCGCGCAGCGGCCGCCCGTTGTCCGTGCTGTTCGTCGACGTCGACCACTTCAAGGCGTTCAACGACTACTACGGCCACCCGGCCGGCGACGACGTGCTGCGCCAGGTCGCACAATCGCTGACGCGCAGCCTGCGCCGCGACAGCGATCACGTCGCGCGCTACGGCGGCGAGGAATTCGTCGTCACGCTGCCCGACACCGACGCGCCGGGCGCGGCAACCGTCGCCGAAGGCATCCGGCGCGCGATCGCGGAACTCGACATCGAACACGTGAAGAGCCCGTACGGGTGCGTCACGGCCAGCATCGGCACGGCCACCGCCGCCGACGGCCGGATGAACGCCGCGACGCTGCTGCGGCGTGCCGACGAAGCGCTGTACCGCGCGAAATCCGGCGGCCGCAACCGCGTGCTGGACGCGCAATCGAGCGCGGCCGACGCTTGAAGCACGCTAAGGCGATGCGATCCGGCGGGCCGCGTGATCGGATGCGGCCGCCTGCCGCCCGGCCACGGCCCGGCGGCCTCGCCGTGGACAGCCCGCGCGCGTTCGGCTAGCGTTACGTCAGCTGCGCATGCGGCGCGGCGCCGGCCCGCGCACGCCGCCGTGCGCGTTCCCGCCACTCCCGCTCCGTCATGACCTCCCCGCTCCCGACCCGACTGCCACCGCTCGTGCGCCACGCGCTCCGCCCGCTGCTCGACCCGTACCGCCGCTACCGGCACGCGAAGCTGATCCACGCGGCGCGCGTCGCCCTCGCGATTCTCGTGTCGATCGCGCTGTCCACCGGGCTGAACGTGCCGCATGGCGAATGGTCGACGATCACCGTGCTGATCGTCGTCGGCGGGCTGCAGCATCACGGCAACATCCGCAAGAAGGCGGCCGAACGCGCGCTGGGCACGTCGATCGGCGCGCTGGCGGGCCTCGGGCTGATCCTCCTCTACTCGTTCCTGCATGCGCCGTTCGCGATCTACCTGCTGATGGCCGTCGGGTGCGGCGTCTGCGCGTATCACGCGATCGGCAAGGCCGGCTACATCGCGCTGCTGTCGGCGATCACGATGGTGATCGTCGCCGGACACGGCGACAACGAGATCGTCGACGGCCTGTGGCGCGCGGTGAACGTGCTGGTCGGCATCGCGATCGCGCTGGCGTTCTCGTTCGCGCTGCCGCTCTACGCGACCTATTCATGGCGCTACAAGCTCGCCGACGCGCTGCGCGCGTGCGCGGCCGTGCATGCGCGGCTCGCGGGCGACCGCCACGTGAGCGACGACGCGCACCTGAAGGAAATGGCCGCGCTGAGCGCGCTGCTCGTGCAGTTGCGCTCGCTGATGCCGTCGGTGTCGAAGGAATGCGAGACGTCGATGGCGCAGCTCGAGGCGATCCAGCGCAGCCTGCGCCTGTGCATCGGGTATCTGGAGATCCTGTCGAGCGCGCTGCCGGCCTCCGACGACGTGGCGGCCCGCGAATACGTGCGTGTCGAGATGAAGGGCGTGAACCGGCGCATCCGCGACACGCTGGTCGGCGCGAGCCGCGCGCTCAAGTTCGGCACGCCGAGCCGGCTCGCGGCTCGCCGCCGGCCGGCCGAGCCGCCGCACGACGCGCCGCCGCCGCAGTTGTCCGGCTACGTATCGATCACGGCCAAGCTGGCCGGCGAAGTCGACCAGTTGCGCGAGCGGCTGCTCGATACCGCGCGGTCGTGGAATATCTGAGTTCCGATTTCACGCACCATGCTTTCATATGCCTTTCTGTGCAACGAGGCGATGCGCTGGCGACGGGGAACGCCGGGTTGACCGCCGATCCGGCCCCGGAAACTCGGCGGCGGCCCAGCCCTTCAGCGCACGTTTCGGCGGCGATGCAACACCGTCCAGCCCGGTGTTCTCCAGCCGGTTAACCGCCCGTCAGGCCCGCCGCGACAGGCGCGACGACGGTTCCGCACCAAAATCAGCCCTTGCCCCAACTTCGCGGACAGCCGATACTCGCATATTCCGCGAAATACGATCCCACCGGCTTCAATCCACGGTAATTCCTATGAGCACGATTCTCGAAAGCCTCCCGACCGGCCAGAAGGTCGGTATCGCCTTCTCCGGCGGCCTGGACACCAGCGCCGCGCTGCACTGGATGAAACTGAAGGGCGCCGTCCCGTACGCATACACGGCGAACCTCGGCCAGCCCGACGAAGACGATTACGACGCGATCCCGAAACGCGCGATCGAATACGGCGCAGCCGGCGCCCGCCTGATCGACTGCCGCGCGCAGCTCGTCGCCGAAGGCATCGCGGCGCTGCAAAGCGGCGCGTTCCACATCACGACCGCCGGCGTCACGTACTTCAACACGACGCCGATCGGCCGCGCCGTGACGGGCACGATGCTCGTCGCCGCGATGAAGGAAGACGGCGTCAACATCTGGGGCGACGGCAGCACGTACAAGGGCAACGACATCGAGCGCTTCTACCGCTACGGCCTGCTCGTGAACCCGGATCTGAAGATCTACAAGCCGTGGCTCGACCAGACGTTCATCGACGAGCTCGGCGGCCGCGCCGAAATGTCCGAATTCATGAACCAGGCCGGCTTCGCGTACAAGATGTCGGCCGAGAAGGCGTATTCGACCGATTCGAACCTGCTCGGCGCGACGCACGAAGCGAAGGACCTCGAAAGCCTCGAAAGCGGCATCAAGATCGTGAACCCGATCATGGGCGTCGCGTTCTGGCGCGACGACGTGAAGATCGCCGCAGAAGAAGTGACGGTGCGCTTCGAAGCCGGCCAGCCGGTCGCGCTGAACGGCGTCGAGTTCAAGGATCAGGTCGAGCTGCTGCTGGAGGCGAACCGCATCGGCGGCCGCCATGGCCTCGGCATGAGCGACCAGATCGAGAACCGGATCATCGAGGCAAAGAGCCGCGGCATCTACGAAGCCCCGGGCCTCGCGCTGCTGTACATCGCGTACGAGCGTCTCGTCACCGGCATCCACAACGAAGACACAATCGAGCAGTACCGCGAGAACGGTCGCCGCCTCGGCCGCCTGCTGTATCAAGGCCGCTGGTTCGACCCGCAGGCGATCATGCTGCGCGAAACGGCACAACGCTGGGTCGCACGCGCGATCACCGGCGAAGTGAAGATCGAACTGCGCCGCGGCAACGACTACTCGATCCTGAGCACGAAGTCGCCGAACCTCACGTATCAGCCGGAACGCCTGTCGATGGAGAAGGTGGCGTCGACGTTCTCGCCGCGCGACCGGATCGGCCAGCTGACCATGCGCAATCTCGACATCACCGATACGCGCGACAAGCTGCGCGTGTATTCGCAAGTCGGGCTGCTGACGCCGGGTGAAGCGTCGGCGCTGCCGCAGATCAAGGGCGATAGCGACAAGTAAGCCAGTCGCTGTGGCGAGCGGCCGGGCGGCGTGACAACCGCCCGGCTGCATGCAGTCCTTCCCTTCCCGCTTTTTCTTCAAGCACTGCCGGATTCGCAGCGCATATCGCGACGATCCTGCAGGCGCGTCAAAGTTTGTTCGACGCCGTGGCTGTGGCTGTGGCAGTGGACGTCGCAGCGGCTGCAGGCGTCGTCATCGTCGTGGCAGCAGTGGCCGGCGCCGGCGTACGTGCCAGATCCCGACCGATCATGTCCGCGACCGACTTCTCGCACGATTTGATCCCTTCCACCGACTTGTCGAAATTCTTCTCGAGATCGCTGAAGCTGCCGTACGTGTATGCGAAATCGCTGTCGACGTGGACGCTGTTCGCCTTGACGTCGTAGCCGCACGCGAACGTCTTGTAATAGAGGTCCTGCTTCGTCTTCGCGTCGAGAATGCGCGCGCGGATGACGACCCACGGAATGTAGTCAAGCTGCTGGGGCGGCGAGATGTAGCCGAACGACGAGAACCACACGTTCATGATCGCATCCGCGTCGGTCTGGATCGCCGAGTAGTCGTCCGACTTGCCGTCATCGGAGAGCTTCACCTTCTGGCCGTCCAGCTTCACGACCTGATAGCCGTTGCCGGTGAGGCGGCCCGCCACGCCTTCCGAGATGTCCGGTGCGAACACGATCTTGCCGGCCGCCACGTGATCCGTGTACGTGCTCGTATGGCTCGCGTTGACGGCCACTTGCGCGAGCGCGCCGATCAGGCCGAACCCGCCCGCCGCGCCGCCGAGATTGAGGACCGAGACACGCTTCGGCTCGGTGACGTCGAGCATCGCGATCGAATGCAGCTTCTGACGCGCCTCGGGTTTCATGTCGGTATTCGGCAACGTGGTGCAGCCGGACAGCAGCGTCACGAGCAGGCCGCAACCTAACAGGGTGGCTTTGGAGAAGTTCTTCATTGGATGAGTGGCTTTCGTTGTTGACGGAACGTATTCATCGGGCCGCCGCACGCGGTGCGTCGACGCGCCGTGTGCGGCTCGGCCGTGCGTTTATTGTTTGATCACCTGACCGTACGCGATGAAGCTGTAGTCAGCCGCGCGCAGTACGTAGAGGATCGAGCGCTTGAAGCCGTTGGTTCCCGTGATCGGCACGAACATGATCGCGGCGCTGCCCGATAGCGGAACGCCGGCCGGCAGCTTGCAGCCCGTCGACGCGGAGGCCGTCACCGTCATGTCGTACATGTTCTGGTTCGAGCCGGGCGTGGAAAGCAGCAGCGTGCCGCTCAGGTTGCAACCGCTCAGCGTGCCGGTCAGCGTACCGCCCGATGCAATCGCGAACGACGCGTTGGTCGTCGCCCACGTGCCCACCACGCTGTCCTGCGTGACGGCAAGTGCGTTCGCGGCGTTGTAGGTCCACGTGAAATTCGACGCCGTACCGTTGCGGGTGATCGTGCCGGACAACGTCTGCTGCGGGCTGTATGCGCCCGAGCCCGAATCGATCTTCGTGACGATGCCGCTCGTTCCTGCAAAGTTGATACCCGGCGCGATCGACCACGTCGAGCCGTTGACGGTCAGGGTCGAGAAATCGTCGGACATCACGAACGATCCGAGCAGATTGAGCGTGCTCAGGTTGTTGTGCGGGTCGATCAGGGCGATCGTCGAGTAGCCGAGGTTGCCGGATGCCGACCAGATCCCGACCGGGCCGGTTGCCGTTGCGGCCGTCGAACCGGTTTGCGGGGTCGTCAGGCTGGGCAGTGCCTCGCCGACCGTCACCGGCTGTGACGATGCGACGGGGGCGCTTGCCGGCGGTGCTGCGAGGGGTGTGGACGCGACGGTCGGTGCGCTGGCTGCGTTGTTGGCGCCGCCGGTGTTGGCGGGCGTGCCGCTGCTTGCGTTCGACGAGCCGTCACCGCCGCCGCAACCGGCGACGACGAATACCGAGATCGCGGCTGCTGCCAGCAGGCAAAGGGAATGCTTGTTCAATTCAATCCTCGATTATTTGATGCGTTTTTTTAGTGGTCTAGATTCGAATCGCATTACTTTTCTGGTGTGGTGCTTGGGCCTCCTCGAGCGATGTGGGGTGCTTGGAGTGATGTGTTGGGGAAGCGCGATGAGGGGGGCGTCGGTTGCCGGATAGTCGGCACGACGGGGACGAGCGTGGAGGGGTGGTCGTGCGGGAGCGCGCACGCAACGGTGAGATCCGCGTGCAGCAGCATGCCGCGGCAAGGCAAAGGCGCAGCGCGCGCCAGCCCCCGGTGCCTGCGCGCCCAATCGAATCGGTGCATCCCATCTTCTATACTGCGCACGGCTTCGCCGGCCGCGCGCCCCCTCGGTTATCTGGTCGTGTGGTTTGGTTCTACGGCTCTAATAATACTTTTTTGAGCTACCGAGGAAGGTAACGGCGGTGGTGGGGATTTCTTTAGGGTGGGTTTATCGAGGGAATTTTCTAGGGACTTTGTCGCTCGAAGCATTCCCGTTCTCGCCCGGGCGCGGGGTCAGGTGATGTGGTTAATCCGCGTGATCCCGGACGAACCGAGCATCCTCACGGATGCGTCGTGAAGGTGGTCGCTCAAAGTCGTTTTCACCCTGCACTGACGTTGAGGCGCGCCAAGCTTCTGCTGGAGACCCGCCCGCCGCGTCATCGGCCGCGCATCCAAGGGGGTGTCAGGATTTCCGTGTTCACGGCGGGTTGAGTAATTACACGGCCCAGAATGTCACGGGTGCCGTCAGGCAGCACGCCCAGCGCCAGGTACACCGCCTTGTTGCGCACGACGGCGTCTTCACGAATCTTGACCCGAAGGGCGTCGAAGAACACGACCGGGTACATCGGCTCAAGCGGTCTACCTGCCAGGCAGTCACTTCGGCCATGACCTCGTCGGTCACGGAACTGATGAAGTCGGGCGAGACCTCGGTACCGTATTGCTCCAGCAGGAAGCCCTGAATCTCGCGCACGGTCATGCCCCGGGCATACATGGCAACGATCTTGCCGTCGAAGCCGGTGAAGCGCCGTTCGTGCTTGGGTATCAGGATGGTTCGAAGCTGCCGTCGCGGTCGCGAGGCAACTTGATACGAATCGGGCCGTCTTCGGTCAGGACCGTCTTGGCGCCCCGCCCGTTGCGCTGATTCGTGGCGTTGGCCGGCTTGGCCGCACCGGCAGGGTAGCCGAGATGATGACTCATCTCGCCGCTTAGCGCTCGCTCGATCAGTGTCTGCTTGAGCGCCAGCGTCGCGGCATTGATGGCTTCGGTGGTCATCGGACCGTTGCCAAACTGCTCAAGCAGTTCGGCCGGAATTGCCGGCAGTTCCACCGCTTGGGCTTTCGGTTTGCGAGGCATACACTCTCCATGAGAGCATGTTATGCCTTAAACACGAAATTCCTGACAGGCCCGGCGCGCGCCGCGACGGCACATGACTACAATGAGACTCGACCTCACATGGCGCTCAAGGATCTAACGCCGGGCGCATTCGCCGGGCAATACAGCCTTCGGCCTACGGCCGAAGGCTCATGAAAGACCGAATACTAACGCTCGGCACTGTCCAAGAAATCCAAGCGGTTCAAATTCTCCAACCTAAGCGTGACCTCGTGTCCGGTCATACAGGGGGCAAGTCCAAGCCTGTCGAAAACTCGCAGACTCAAGCCCCAAAACAAACAACACTTTGTTACTTGGCAGCACGAGGAACCACTCCCGCATGAAAGGCGGCGAGCACTTCTACCACTTGCGAGAACACCTTCTCCGCATCGGGATTAGCATCATGATATCGATCCCAGAAATCTCCTGAAAATGCGCTTGGCTCAATGGCATAGGAGCCACCACCAAAATCGGAGAGGCACCAGCCGGTCGGAATAGCTGAATCGACAATGTCGAAATTGCGAAGCTCCGCCATGACCGGAGCTCCATCCGAGTCACGCTGGACAATAATCATCGCTGGCCGTGCTTCCGGCAGAAAGCGGACGCCGAGAACCACATACGTATTTCCCAATGTAAAACTCGGGTCAGCTTCTTGCCCGCCATGCGCTTGCACCTTGCAATATTTAACCTTCATGGTTTGACAATACCCTTAACTTTGAAATCAGACGTGACGTAATCAACCTTACCCGTCACCGTATTCATGTAGTAGTGAATTTGCATTGACTGCCCGTTAGGCATCTTCGCCGATTGCGTCGTGTACTTCCCCCAGTCGGTGATGGCCGAGCCGTCGCGCGTGAGTTCCTGCACGACGACCGGGTTCTTGATTTTCCCCTCCGCGAGCGGAATCGGATCCGAATTTCGAATCGCCGACTGCGTCAGCAAACCATTCGCGTCAAGAATACCAGCCTCCTCAAACGCCAACTGCGTGCGAAGCTGCACAGAAGCTGTCATGTTCGCCGCGCTTCCAGCAGTAGCCGTGCTGCTTGTGGTTCCGCCCACATTGGAAGCAACCGGATGCGACATTCCTCCATCCCAAGTCTTACCCGGACCCGCATAGGGCTCGTCGCCCACCGTGAGCGGCTCCGAAGCTGTGCCAACGGTAACCGACGACGAAGCACCAAAGCCACGCACTGCTCCAATAATTCTGCCAAGAATACTGCCTGCAAGCAGCCCGACGCCGGCGGACACGACGTTGTGAATCGCGTTGGACGCGATCGTGTTGTTGTCCGTCATCGTCGCGACGGACTGCGCAAGCGCCTTCTGATTGACGTACAACTGCGCCATGTCAGCCTGTGCGGTCTTGCACGACGCACTGCTGCCACCAGCACCGCATGATGCCGCCACGTCCTGCCTGGATTGTTCGTAGGCGTCCTGCGTCGATTTCAGCGCCTCGACATAGCATGATTTCGGTTGTCCGCCGCAGGCATCCAATTGAGCCTTGAGCGGCGCATACTTCCGACTCAGTGCATTGTTCAGCACCTCGTTCTCAGCTGCAAAGGTTGCGCCGGAAGTGTTCTGTCCCGCTGCGCTGGCCAGCGCACCTCCAGCCATCGTGGAGATCCCCGCGGTCAGCGCATTGAGCCCCGGATCGTCAAAGCCCGTTACTTTCTCAACGGTGCCGTCCGCACGCTCCACATAGTTGGTGTTGTCCTGGCCGTTGTACAACGCATCGCGCACGACCGGAGCAACCAAGGCGCTGGCCGCTCCGCCAATCGCTCCACTTGCACACCCCGTTCCTTTCGCCGCCGACAATGCACATCCCAATCCGGCATGGGCCAATACGTATCCAGGGCTCCCTTCTGCGAGCATTGACGTGTTGTCTGTGGAAGCGACACCGATCGCACCTGCGCCGACCATACCGAGATCGCTGATCATGCTGTTCGCAAGCGCACTGCCGAAGCTGCCTCCGGATACGGCCGTATTAATTGCGGCCGACACGACGCCGCGCTCAACAATCTTCTCCAACACCTGGCCGAGTTGCCCCATCGAGACCGCTCCACCGGTTCCGATTGTTCGACCGAGATCCTGCAAACCCTGAAGATTAGCGAGACCCGTCCCAGCCATGACGCCGGCCGTCAATGCGCCGAGCGCTCCCGCCTGGAGGATCCGCCCGAAGTTCAGCCCATCCCCCGAAAACGCTTGACTGGTAATGCTTCCAACCATGCCGCCAAGTGCGCCGATCATTACCGAACCGACCGACAGCTGCGTCATCACAACGCCCGCGGCGGCAGCGGCGGCGCCCGCCGTCACGATCGACGCTGCGATCGCGATGGCCGCAATGGCAAACGTCGGCAGCCCGCCGCCCTCCTGCACGAAGTCCGAATGCAGGTGATCACTGACTGACGTCTGCGTAAAGTTCACGCCGAGTTGCTGCTGCAGGTTTGCGAGTGCCTGCTGCGTACCAGCCTGATCGACCGTGCCGTCTGCATTCAACTTCTGCAGCGCCCCACCAATCTGATCGAGCGTCTGCACGTTCAGATCCATGTTCGCCGCGCTCATGAACCCACCGGGCTGCACCACCGTCCCGGTCGTCTTCAGATACCCGCCATCGACCTTCTGCCAGATCTCGCCGACATCAACCTGATTCGCCTGGTTCGTCAGCGTGTGCGTGTCGACGCTCAGCGTCCCCGACGCGGTGATGCTCCCCGTATTGAGGATGCTGCCGTTACCGTCCTGATTGAACTTCAGCGTGACGTCATGCCCGGAGATGTTGCCGCCCGCCGACAGCGCCTGCGTGTCCTGCGGCAGATACACCTGCGGCATCAGCGCGGTAATCGTCGGGCACGTCGCCGCTCCCGTCGCGTGACACGACGGGTCCGGCACCGTCTGCTCGACGTACCACAGCATCGGCTTGTCGAGCGTGTTGATCTGCTCCTGCGTCAGCGCGGCGCCCAGTTGCAGGTCGTGCGCCTTCGAGTAATCGATCGCGTTCTGGTACAGGTACATCTTTTCCTGCGCCGTCACCGACAGGTTTTTCTCGTTGTCGTACGTCAGCCCGTCGACGAAGCTCGACTTGCCTGTCTGCTTCAGCGCCGCCTGCTGCAACAGCAGGTCCTCTTCCTGCGGGTTGTAATAGAACAGCGTCGACGAAGGCTGCAGCGCCGACGGCAGATTGTTCAGCAAGTCCTGCGGCCCGAGCGAACCGAGCACGGAACCGCCGAGCGACGCGTCGACGTACGACGCAGCGCCCGCGATCGGTGTCGGCAGCTTGCCGGTGCCGACGGCACGAGGCACCGACAGGTTCAGCCCCGGCAAGTCCACCGGGCTCAGCGAAATGACCTGCGACGGCGCATTGACACGCGGCGTGTAGGTGTTCGCGGTCGTGATCCCGTTGATCAGCTTCTGGCCCGTCAACGACACATACGTGCCGATCACGTTGCCCACGTTCTGGATCTGCCCGCCCGACGAGATCGACAGGTTCGGCGCCTGGATCGTCGCCGCGATGTTGCCGACCGGCGTCGGCGGATCGATAGTGCCGCCCGTGCTCGTGTATGCGCTCCCGTACAAGGCCTTGCACTGCTCCGGCGTACCGCACGCCCAGACGTCGTGACGCTTGTCGCTGCTGAACATGCCGGTTTCCTGCACCCAATGCGAGTGCCAGTAGGCGTTCAGCACCTGCGCCTCGTTCACGACGGGACCTGCGACGGCGATCGTCGCGGTGTTGCCGGCCGCGATCAGGCTGCCGATGTTCGTCAGGCTACCCGCATTGATCTGCAGGTTGTTGCCCGCGCTGATCACCGACGAGCTGCCCGACTGCTGGTCGACATAGCCCTCGCAGTAGCTTTCCTTGTAGCCGCCGGCCGTCATGCAGCCCGAGTATTGCTCGTGCTTGCCGTAGTTCTCGTGTACCGGTACGGGTGGCGGCAGATTGTTGGTGATCGCGCCCGATACGTTGAGCTTGATGTCGTTGCCCGCGACGATGTTGCCGGACGTGTTGTTCAGGCTCTGTGCGGGCGTGGTCGAGCTTGCGGTCGTGCCGACACCGCCGATGACGATGTCGTGGCCTGCGAGCAGGTTGCCGTACGTATTGTTGATCTGGCCGGCCGCGATCACGAGATCGTGGCCCGCATAGATCGTCGCGTCGTTCTGGCTGTAGCCGAACGTCGTCGTGGTCGGGTTGTTGCCGCGCGGTTGGCCTGCGTTGCCGCAGGCGGAGTTCGGCACGCCGGATGCGCAGCCGACCTGGCTCGCATAGTTCTGCTGGTTGCCACCCTGGTTGGTGAGCGTGCCGGACGTGATAGCGACGTTGTTGCCGGCATACAGCAGACCCTCGTTGGTCAGATTGCCGCCGCCGACCGTCAGGTTGCTGCCCGCCGCGATCATGCCGGTCGGCGTAGTGAAGGTCACCGTGCCGGTAGCCGCAGGCGCAACTGCTCCCTTGTTGATCTGGAACGTCGTCGGCAGGTAAGGCTGACCCACCTGGCAATAGTTGCCGCCGTCGCAATTGAAAGCGCCGGTCGGATTGCCGGTGCCCTGGACCCCGATCGTTCCGAGCGCCGCAAGCTGCGCCAGAAAGTTCGCGTACTGGGCCTGATCGACATAAGTCGAGTTGTTGACCGTCATGGTCGGCGCAACCGCGCCGTTGCTCAACGACTGGACGTTGAGCGCGATGTTGCCTTGCGCCGCGATCTGCCCGCCCTTATTGGACAAGGTACCGGCAGTCAGCGAGATCGAGCCGCCGGCGGAAATCACGCCCGACGTTCCGGCTTGCTGGGTAGTCGTCGTTTGATAGACCGTCGGCAATGTGAACGTCGCCGATTTGAGTGCACCGGCCCCGGGCCCGGTTCCGACGAACCAGTAGTTTGAAGACTGCGAAACACCGTGGTCATTGGTGCCGGTCTGTACGTTGTATTGATAGAACGTCACCGTGCCGGACGTCGCCACCGGATCGGAAGCCGACATCAAACTGGTGTTCGTGGTCGAGCCCGTCGGCGCCAGCAGGCCACCGAGCGTCGCAGGCAGCGATTTGTACGCAGCCTGGACATAGCCATGGTCTCCATTTTTGACATCTTCGTAGCCAACGACCACCCAGCCCACCGACCCTGACATCAGGAGCGCCGGGTCGTTGACCTGCGTGGTCGTCGTGATGGCCCCCTGCGGAGCAGTCTGATCGTTGATCACCTGCGCCGCAGAGATGCCAATGTTCCGGCCGGCGAATATCGAGCCGCCCGTATTGAGCAGCGAACCGCCGAGATTGAAATTCGCATCCCCCTTCGACTGCGTCGTCGCACCCTGGTTGTCGTAATTCCCCCCGTTCACGGTCAGCACACTGCCGGCCTCGACCGTCCCGCGGTTCGTCGTATCGCCATTCAGCGTCAACGCGTTATCCGCGTGCACCACCGCCCCGGCCGCATTGTTCAGCGTGCCGTTGAACGTCACATCCGCCCCGGTGACCTGCCCGTGATTCTCGAAGCTGCCGCCTGCCGTCAGCGTCAACGGCGACGTCCCGGTGATCATGCCGTTGTTCGTGATCCCGTTCAGCCCCGTCAGCGAAACGCTCTGCCCGCCGTAATTCCACGTGCCGCCGACATTCACGTACCCGGCCGTGATCGACAGGTTGCCGCCCTGGCTGATCGTCCCCTGCGACGGATCGAACGCCATGTTGACCGCGCTGATCCCCATGTTCCGTTGCGCGAGCAGCTGTCCGCCGGCGTTGTAGAACGCGCCGTTGCCGCCATTGATCGTCAGCGACACGTCGCCGGTCGCACCGGTCGCCGCCTGCGGATTGCCGGCAAAAACGATCCCGTTCTGGTTGTTCAGCGTCCCGGTATTGACGTTGAGCGCGTTCACCGCCATCAGCGAGCCGCCCACGTTCGTCAGCGCCCCGCCGACGGTGACGTTGGTCGTCGTCCCGTTCACCAGCCCGGCGTTCGCGAAGCTCGATGCATTGATCGTCGTCGTGCCGATCGACGCGAGCGACGCACCGGCCGCATTCGTCAGGTTCGGCGCCGACACGTTGAGCGATCCGGCCAGCACGTTCGCGGCGTTATACAAGCCGTTCTGCGAAGCCAGCGTCGCGTTGCCGACGACGTTCACCGCCTTCCCGCCCGCCAGCGTGAGCTGATTCGATGCCTGCGCGGTGAGCGCGCCGCCGACCGTCGCATTGCCGAGCGTCACGTTCGCGCCGTTCACCTGCAGGTTCTGCGATGCGACGAGTGATGCATTGCCGGCATCGACCGTTCCCTGCGCGGAAACGGTCACGTTCTTCGATCCGACGGCCGAACCGCTCAGCGTGACGTTGCCGCCCGACACGCCCAGTTGCCCCGCAACGATGCTGTTGCCGGTCAATGCGACGGTTTGTCCGGCATGCAGCGTCGCGTCGCCGTTCGCCGACACGCCCGCGACCGACACGTTGCCGCCGATGCCGTTGACGTCGACCGTCCCCATCGAACCCACACCGCCCGCGAGCGACACGTTGTTCGCGGCCTGAACCGCGACATTGCCGCCCGACTGCAACAAGCCGCCGAACGACACGCTGCCGCCCGTCGACTTTGCCGACACGTCGCCGACCGCGGTGGTCGCACCGAGCGACATGTCGCCGCCGGACACCGCCGTCAACTTGCCGGCGCCCTGAATCGCGCCGAGCGTGATGCTGTTTCCGGCATTGACGGCGATGTCCTTGCCGTACGTCAGTGCCGCGCCGCCGCCGAGCGCACCGCCCGCGTTGATACTGGCGGCCCCGAGACCGAACAGCGCGCCGCCGAGCGTCATCGCACCGCCCGACGTCAACGTCGTATCGCCGTTCACGAGCCCGCCGGAAAGCAGCGCGAGTCCGCCGCCCGCATTGGCCCGCACATTCCCGGTCGACATGACCGCGCCGCCGACACCGAGATTGCCCGCCGTCGCGGTCAGCGTCGCGTCGCCGGTCGCATTGATCGCGCCCGCGACACCGAGCGAGCGCCCGGCCGTGACGTTCAGCGCACCGCCGCTGGACGCGGCACCGATCCCCGCATCGCGCGCGGCCACGATCGTCGTCGCGTTGCCCGACGTCACCGCGCCGTTCACCATCACGTCGCCGGCGCCGTTATGGCCCTGCGCCCGCAATCCGATCGCGCCGCCCGCCTGCACCGAGCCGGCCGACAAGTCGTTGCCGGCGGTCATCGCGAGATCGCCGTTGGTCGCGACGTTACCCGTCACCGCGATATTGCCGCCCGCGGTGACGCTCGCCTGGTGCGCGAACGCGATCGCGTCGGCAGTCACCGAGCCACCCGCCGTCAGCGTGCCGCTTTGCTGCGCGCCCACGCCTGCGAGCGCCATGTCGCGGCCCGCGTTCAGCGAAGCATTGCCACCCGCGACACTCTGCCCCGTCACCGCGATGTCCTGTGCGGCGCCAACGCTCAGGTTGCCCTGCGTCGTCAGGCTCGTCGCACGCGCGTCGCCACCCGAAGCGATCACGGCGAGATCATCCGCCGAATTCACCGCCGACAGCGCGACACTGCGCGCCGCATTGATCGCCGTCGTGCCACCGGTATTGATTGCGCCCGCAACGGACGCGTCCCGTGCGGCTTGCAGTTGCATCGCGCCGAATGCGGTGGCCGCTCCGCCGAGCGTCACATCGCCGCCGCCGGCACCGCCCTTCGCGGTGACGTCGAGATTGCCGTTGACGGCCTGAACCGTGCCGAGCCCCGCATTGTTGCCGCCCGTCACATTGACGGCCGCGGCTTGCAGCGCACCCGTCAGCGCGACGTCGTGCGCGGCATCGAGTGTCGCCGCCTGGGCGAATGCCGCGGCGCCCGCACCGTTGATGTCGCGGCCCGCGCTCAGCGTGCCGTCGCGTTGACCCGCGAGTGTCCCCGTCAACGCGATATCGCGGCCGGCCTGCACGTTCGTCGACTTCGCCACCGCGATCTGGCCGCCGAGCTGCGTATCGAGCCCGGAAAGGCTGTTGAACGCGCCCGCCGTCGTGGTCGACCCCGTGAGCATGACGCTACCGTTCGCGGCGGTCGTATTCAGGTCGCCGTTCGACTCCACGCCGCCGCTAACCGCCACGTTGCGTTGCGCGGTCAATGCGAGCGCATCGCCGCTGCCGAGGGTGCCGCCGATCGACACGTCCCGCGCCGCCGTCACGTTCGCCGCCCCCTGCGCGGACGCCGCACCCGTGACGCCCGCATCGCCTTCGCCGGCATTGCCGTTCGCCGCCAGCGTCAACGTGGTCGACGACGACGCATCGTGCAGCGTCGCGTTGTTCCCGCCCGTCACCGTGATCGCGGCCGCCTGCATGCCGCCGGTCAGCGCGACGTCGTGCTGCGCCGCATAGGTCGCGGTCGCGGCAAACGCCTGCTTGCCGCCGCCGTTGATGTCGTGTGCGGCCGTGACCGTGCCGTTCGCCTGTCCGACCATCGTGCCGTTCAGCGTGGCATCGCGGCCGGCCGTCAGCGTCGCGTCGCCGATCGCGCTGGTGCTCGCGCCGAGCGACAGGTCGAGGCCGGTCGCGATAGCGAGCTTGCCGCCGCTGTTGATGCCGCCGGTCGCGTTGAGGCTGCCTTGCCGCGCAGCGAGCGCCGTATCGCCGACCGACTCGATCGCGCCGCTCACGGCGATGTCCCGCTGCGCGGTCACGCCGATCGTCGACCCGCTCGCGACCTTGCCGCCGATCGCAACGTCGTTCTGCGCGAACGCCGTGATCGCGCCCGCGGCGGCGACCGAACCGTCGATGCGCAGATCGCCTGCACCCGTTGCGGTATTCGTGCCGTTCGCGCGTAGCGCGATCGTGCCGGTCGATTCGACGTTGTTCACGGCCGCATTGCCGGCCGCCGTCACGCTGACCGACTGCCCCTGGATCAGCCCGCGCTGCGCGACGTCGCGCCCGGCTTCGAGCGTGGCCTGCTGGCGGAACGTCAACGTGCCGGCACCGACGATGTCGCGCGCCGCATTGACGATGCCTTGTCCCTGCCCGGCCAGCGATCCGCTTACGTTGACGTCGCGTCCGGCCGCGAGCGTCGTGTCGCGCGACACGGTCGTGTTGCCGCCGAGGTTGATGTCGCTGCCTGCCTGCGCGTCGAACGCGCCATTGCTCGCGATCGCACCGGTCGACCCGATACTGCCGCCGGTCGCCAGCAGCGACGTGTTGCCGGCCGACTGCAACGAACCACTGATGTCGATATTGCGCGCCGCGGCAAGCGCCACGTCCGCGCCGCCCGTCACCGCGCCGGTCACGCTCAGGTCGTTCGCCGCATTGAGCGCGAGCGCCGATGCAGCCTGCACGTCGTGCAGCGTGGCCGATCCGCCGGCCGTCGTCCGCACGTTGCCGCCGCGCAGCGAACCGGTGAGAGTCGTATCGCCGCCGGACCCGAGGTTCGCCGCGAGCCCGAACGCAACGGCGGCCGCGCCGCCTATCGCGCCGCCGGCGTTCAGCGTGCCGTTGCCCTGCGCGACGACGGAGCCGTTCATCGTCAGGTCGCGTCCCGCGTCCACGGTCAGGTCGCCGAGCGACGACGTCGAGTGCGTGCCCAGATCCACGGACTGCGCGGCGTTCACCGACAGATTGCCGCCCGACTGGATATTGCCGGTGCTCGTCAGCGAGCCGGCCGCATTCGCCAGCGCGACATCGCCGTTCGACTGGACCGTCCCGCCGATCGACGTATTGCGGCCGCCACCGATGACCAGGCCGCTTGCCGTGCGCAACGCGCCATTGACGATCACGTCGCGCGCCGCGTCGATCGTCCCGTTCGTCAGCGAGTTCACGTTGCCGCCGATCGAAACGTCGCCCGTGCGCGTCGCGAGCCGAAGCCCCGCGTTGGCCTGCACGTCGTTCAGCGCGATCGAACCGGCTGCCGTCATCGAGACGGCGCGCCCCTGGAACGCACCGGTCACGCCGATATCGCGCCCCGCGCTCAACGTCGTGTCCTGCACGAAGCCGCTGGTGCCGCCGGCGACGATGTCGCGCGCGGCCGTGAGCGTCGCGACACCCTGCCCGGCCAACGCACCGCCGATCACGAGATCCCGGCCAGCCGTGGCGGACACGTCGCCCGTTACGGTCGTCGCGCCGGTCAGCGAGACATCCTGCGCGCCCTGCACCGCCAGCGCACCCGCGCCGTTCAACGTGCCGGCCGACGCGACGCTGCCGCTGGCCGCCGTCATCGCCAGATCGCCGACGGCCTGCACGGTGCCGCTGCCGCCGACGATCACGTTGCGCTGCGCGGCAAGCGCGACCTGCGCGCCACCGGCCAGCGTGCCGTTCACGACGACGTCGCGCGACGCGCGCACGTCGGCGGCGCCAAGTGCAGCCGCATTGCCGTTGAACGCGACGTCGCCGCCGCCAGCATTGCCGTTTGCCGTCACACCGAATGCGCCGCCCGCCTGGACCGTCGCGAGATTCGCGCTGTTGCCCGCGTCGACCTGCAGGCCATTGGCGAGCAGCTTGCCAGTCAGCGCGACGTCATGCGCGGCGTTCAACGCGCCGTTCTGGCCGAATGCGATCGAACCGCTTCCGGTGATGTCGTTGCCTGCGCTCAGTAACCCGTTGCGCTGGACGATCACGACACCGGACGTATCGACGTTGCGCCCTGCATCCATGCGCGCGTCGGTCCCGACCATCAGCGAGCCGCCGACCGACGCGTCGCGCGCGATATCGGCGGCGAACGTCGTTCCGCTCGCGAGCGACCCGCTCACGCTCAGGTCGCGCCCCGTCTGCACGCTGACCGCGTTCTGCGCGGTCGCCTGCGATGCGACGACGGTGTCCTGTCCGGACGTCAGCGCAAGATCGCCCCCGCTCTTCACCGTCGCATGCGTGGCGACGCTGCCCTGCGTCGCCGTCAACGCCAGCGCGCCGGAGGTCTGCAGCGCCGCGTTGACCGTCGCATCGCGTTGCGCGGTTACGCGCAGCGTGTCGCTGTTCGTCTGCCCGTTCACGTTGACGTCGCGGGCAGCCTGTACGGTCGTTGCACCGGTCACGACCGACGTGCCGTTCAGGTTCACGTCGCCCGTGCCGTCGGCGCCGCGCGCGGTAACGGACAACGCACCGCCGCCCTGTACGTCGCCGAGCGTGACGTTCGTGCCGCCCGCGACCGTCATGTCGCCGTGCGCCTGTGCATTCGCGACGTTCACGTTGCCGCCTGCCGCCACGGTGAGCTTGCCGCCGGACTGGATCGATCCGGTCGACGTCACGTCGCCATTCGCGTCGATCGCGTAACCGCCGACCCCGATGTGCGTACCGGTCATCGACACGTTGCCGGCGCTGTGGACCGTCGCCTGCTGCTGCGCGGCCGAGCCCGCGACCGAGACGTCGCCGTTCGCCGACAGCAGCAAGTCCCCCGCGTTCGCGGCAAGCTGCGCGTCGGATCGCACACCCATCCCCGCCGCGGTGCTCACCACCTGGATCTGCCCGGCCGTCATCGCGCCGAACGCGGTCGCGTCGATCGCGAGCGAACGATTCGCGCCGCCGTTCGCGGCATTGATCGCCGCGGCGGAGTTGTCCGAGCCGTTCGACGCCGTGCCGTACGTGGTGCCGTAGGTATCGACGGCGGCCGGTGTCACGAACTGACGCCCGGCGATCACGTTGATGCGCGTGCCGGCATAGAGCGGCGCGTTGATGCCGATCGTCTCGCCGATCAGGTCGATCGTGCCCACGGTCCCCTCGATCCCTGCCCCGGGCCCGTTGACGCCGGCATTGCCTTCGATCTGCAGGTGACCGCCGGTCACGTTGTAGCCGAGCGCCTTCGCGTTCGCGAAGTCGGTCGCGCTTCCGCCGACGCCGCTGAGAAATTGCGGCGCGCCGGTCGACAACGTCACGCCGATCGTGTTGGTGAAGCCGGCGCCGCGTGTCGTGATCCCGTTCGGATTCGCGATCACGACGGCCGCGGGTGCGCCGAACACTTCGAGCGGACCGTTCAGCAAGCTCGCGTAGGCATTGCCGGTCGACGTGATCTGGTTGACGATCACGCTCGCCGTGCGGCCGTTCAGGTTCGGGTTGGCCTGCACGTTGCCGCCCGTCAGCGACGTGCCCGACATCAGGCTGTTGTTCAGAATCAGCCCGACCGGATCGATGTTGAATTGCTGATACTGGTTCAGCGAAATGCCGGCCGCGTTCGGCGCGGTGATATTGACGACCGGCACGCCGCCGCCTGCGCCGGTCGACTGCGTGATGGCAGGCTGAAACGAGATCGGCGCCGTGGGATCGGCGATGGGCGCGGCGGCCGCGAGCTGCATCGAGAATCGGACATGCAGCGACGCGAGATCGAGCAGCCGCTGCCATGCGTCGTCGTCGATACGGCGATTGCCCGCGCCGAGCACGCCGGCTGCATCGCGACCCTGCTCGACGGTGACCGTGATCGGTCCGATGAACATCGCCAGCGCGAGCAGCGCGCTCGTCGCACGCTGCCACCAGCGGTACGATCCCGCGACCTGCTCGACCGCGAAGAATCGCGGCGCACTTGCCGCCGACCGCGCACGTGCACCGATTCGCGCCGCACCGGCGGCGGCAAGCTGCTGCAAGGTCTTACGCTTGGACGTGTTCATCTTCTGTTGTTCGCTTCGTTTCATGGTCCCGCGCCGTACGCCACCGGCCTGCCGACCGTGGCGCCGAGCGATGCCGGGTTTCCCCGCCCGGCATCGCATGCGTGTTCGCCGGGCGGCTGCCCGACGCTGATGCTTGCTACCTACTGCTTGCCGCCTACTGCTGGATCCGCGCGTTGCGGATCAGATCCGCAACGACCTGCGCGGTCGCCTTCTCCATCGCGACCTGCTCGAGTTGTTGCCGCAGCGTGTCTTTCGCCTGGTCGAACGGCGGCACCTGCGTCGGGCGCCTGTCGTCGGCGCGCACGATCCAGTACGCATCGCCGACCTGCACGGGTTCGCGCGTCAGCCCGCCCTGCGGCAGTTTCACGAGCGCTTCGGCGAGCGGCTGCGGCCAGTTCTGCGTGTGGCCTGCTTCGATCGGCGTCTTGAACGAGATCCAGTTCAGCGCGCCACCTTGCGCCGCGGCCGGCCCCTTGCTGAACTGCCGCGCGAGCGCGCCGAAGTCCTCGCCTTTCTTGAGCCGCGAGAGGATCTGCTTGGCGGTGTCCGCGTCGTTGACCGCGATCACGCTCGGCTTGTATTCGTTCTCGCCGAGCGTCGCGACAACCGCGTCGTAGCGCGCCTTGACGTCCGCGTCCGTGACGGGCGCCGGCTTGACCTGATCGCGCAGGTACGCCTGCGTCATCGCGAGCGCCTTCGCCTGCTCGACGGCGGCAACGACCTGCGGCTTCGTGTCGTAGTGCTGCTTGAGCGCCGCCTGTCGAAACAGCTCGCGTGCGATCAGCTGGTTCTTCAGCGCCGCGCGCAGCGCCGGCGTATCGGGCGCCTTCGACGCGCGCACGGCTTCGTCGACCTGCGCTTGCAGGATCGGCACGCCGTTCACGCTCGCGATCGCATCGGCGGGCATCGCGGCGGTTGCATCGGCCGGTTTCTTCGCCGCCTTGGGGACCGCGTACGCGTGCGGGACGATAGCGCCGCAAAGCATCGCCGCGACGAGCGCGACGCCGATCTTGCGAATACGCGCCGACAGGTTGGGTTGCATCGCGATCTCGCGACCGTTCGACAGGCGATTCATGAAGTTCTCCATCAGTCCGTCCAGTTGAGTGTTGCCAGCAACACGCTGGCCTTCTTGCCGAGTGCGGCCGGTTGCGCGAGCGCCTGCCCGACCAGCACTTCGGTCGACAAGGTTCCGCCTTTCAAACGCCATTGCGCGCGCGCGCCGACACCCGTGCCGACGAGCGAGGGCCAGCCGCCTTGCGCGTTCAGGTGCGTCTTGCCGCCGTCCAGAAACACATACGGTTCGAGGCGCGCGTCGTGCCACGCCGGCACGTTCTGCCAGGCCAGCTCGTTGCGCACGAACGCGCCGCTGTCACCGGCGATCCCGCCTTCGGTAAACCCGCGCACCGAGCCCATGCCGCCCAGAAAGATCTGCTCGTTGCCGAACAGCGCGACGCGGCTGTACTGCGCGCGAAGCGTGCCGCGATACGCCCAGACGGAACCGGCAAAATTGCCGAGCGTGAACTGCAGCGTGCCGGTGGCATCGAGCTTCGTGAACTGGCTGTGCGCATCGTCGATGCCGATGTCCGACGCATCGTGGCTGGCCGCCAGCCAAGGCAAACCCTGCGACACGCCGACATCCCAGGTCGCGGCCGCACCCTGATCGCGCATGACGAAGCGGGACAGCCCGTTCAGCGCGACACGCAACACCGTCAGGTTCTGCGGCGACAACGGAATGCCGTTGAGGTCGCGCTCGGTGCGCAGCTTGTTGAGCGTCACGTCGACGCTCATGCGCCCGCGCGGCGAACGCATCAGCACGTCGTTCCAGCCGAGCATCTGGCTGAACGTGCGCCCTGCAATCAGCGCGACGTCGCCAATCGCCTGCTGGTACTCGGACATCGACGCCGTGTAGCTGAACGTTTGATAGCCATACGGCACCGCCGCCGACAACACGACCGCATTCGTGTCGGTCGTCCCGACGTAGCTGAACGACAGCGATTCCTGCAGTCCGATCACGTTGTCGGCTTCGACACCGGCGCGATAGCGCGTCTTGCCGGTCTGCGCGCTGCCGTAGTTGTCGATGCCGAAATCGTAATGAAGACGGTCGCCGTAGCGGTTCGAGATCGCGACGATCGAATCGCCCGGCGCTTCGCCGGGGAGAATCCGGATTTCGGCCTGATTGCGCCGCAACCGGTTGATCTGGTCGACGCCCTGCTCCAGATCGGGCAGACGTAGCACATCGCCCGGCGTGCTCGCGAACGCCCATGCGGTGCCGGCTTCGGTCAGCCACCCGCCGCCGCGCACTTCGTACCACTTCTCGTCGGGATCGCGCGGCCTCAGCGGTTTGCCGTTCAGCGTCAACGCGGCCACGCGGCCGGGAACGAGATTGATCTTCAGCGTGCCGGACGCGAGATTCTGCGGCCCGAGGTACGCACGCGTCGTGATGTAGCCGCGCGCAATGAACGCTTCGGTCAGCCGGCGCAGCAGCAGGTTGATCCGGTTGCGCCCGAGTTGCTTGCCGATGAACGGCGCCGCGATACGGTCCAGTTCGTGCTGCCCGAGGATCGCGTCGCCGGTGAATTCGATCCGCTCGATCGGGAACGTCGGCGCGACGTCCGGCAGCGTGTCGACGTCGGCGCCCGGCGGCAGGTCGGGCATCGCCGGCTGCTCGGGCACCGCGATCTGCGCCGGCGGCTGCGCGATCTCGTCGCGACGCTGCCGGTCGCGCTGCTCCTGCAGCAGACGTTGCGCGGGATCCTGTTCCGCACGCGGCACCGCAAGCCCGGCCGGGAGCGCGCCGAGGCCCGGAAGCGCGCCGGCCGGCGGCGCGCCCGCGAGCTGTGCATGCGCGCACGGCAACATCGCGCCGATTGTCAGCGCGAGCGCGGCGGCAATGCGGTGATTCTTGTGCGACATCACAGGCCGAACCACGACACAAGGCCCATGTGGTTGCGGTTGCCGATCGTCACGAGATCGCGATGCGGCGGCCGGATCGTCACGACGCCGCCCGCGGCGAGCACACCTTCGGGCGCGCTGTACGCGCCGCCTTCGATGTCGGCCTCGCCGGTCAGGCGTACCTTGCCGGTTCCGCCGGTAAACACACCGCCGGTGTCGGCCGCATAGATCGCCGCCCAACGATTGCCGAACCACGCTTTCAGGTCGTGGTCGCGGTTGATCACCGTATAGCCCGGCACCCCCTGCGCAAGCGTTTTCGGCGCGTCGAGCGTCAATGCGCCGAGCGCGAGCACGGTTCCGCCCGTGTTCGTGATCTGCGTACCGGCTTTCAGCTGGATGTCGGCGTTGGCCTCGATCACGCCGCCGAACGCCTGCACGTTCGACGATGCGCTCGCGCGGCAGAACACGAAACACGAGCGCCGATACGCTGCCTGCCCGGTGAAAACAGCTTGCGTGAGGATGTTTTCGCGCGCGGCGATGTCGATCGCGCCGCCATTCGACAGGATCGATCCGCCGATATTCGTCACGTTCGCGGCGCGTATGGTCACGTTGCCCGCATCGGCCGTGATGTACGCGAGTTTCGATGCGTCGGCCAGCGCGCCATAGTCGACGGTGAAGCCGTCGCTACGATGCTTGAAGAACAGGAAGCGGCCGCCCTGCTCGGAGAAGCCGACCACCGCACCGTTCTGCACGCCGGTGCTGTGGTCGACGATGTTCTGCAGATCTCCGCCCGCGTCGATCGAAACGTTCCGGTTCGACAGGATCCGTGCATTCCGGTTGACGACCTCGGCGCCCGCGGTCAGCGACACGTCGCCCTGAACGCCGAACAGGATGCCGATCCGCGTCTGCGGCAGCGACTGGTTCAGGATGCGGCCCGCCGCGTTCAGCGTGACCGCGCCCGCGGAATCCGGATCCGCGTCGATCGCGGTCTGCCCTTGCACCAGCGAGCCGACGTTCACGATGTCCGCCGCGCTCTTGAGCACCACGCCGCTTTGCGACGATGCCACGGTGGCGCCCTTCATCGCGTCGTCGGGATTCAGCGCGATGCCCGCGCCGCTCAGCTTGACGCTGCCCGACGCCATCAGGCTGCTGCCCGTCAACGCAATCGCATCGGCTGCCGACACATTCGCGTGACCGCCGCGCGACTTCAGGTCGGTGTCGGTCAGCGTCATGCCGCCCTGCACGGTGACGTCGAGGTCTCGCGCGACGTCGATCTTCGCGTTGGACATCTCGACGTTGCCGTTCGACGTCAGCGTGAAATCCCCGAGCGACGCATTCATCGCGCCGGCGCTGCGCACGCCGGGGCCACGGTCCGTGACGATCAACTGCACGCGCCCGCTCGTCACGCTGCCCGCGGCCGTGATGTCGATCGCGTAGGATGATGCGGTGTCCGGCTGGGTCGTCGCGGTACGCGAGAGCCAGTCGTTGGCGTTGTCGTTCGGCGACAGCCCCGTGTTCAGCTCGACACGGCTGCGTCCGGCCAGCAGGCGCACGCCGGCCGTCGCCGACGAAAACGTGTTGTCGATCGCACCGTCCACGACGATGTTCTTCGCGATCAGATCCAGCCCGATCAGCGCGCCGGCCAGGCCGCCCGGACCGACGACGATCGTGCCGGTCGACGTATCGAGCACGATGTTGCGCTGGATCACGCCGGGGGCGATCTGCAGGTCGTTGAAGCTCACGTTGCCGGTCGACAGCGCGACGTGCCCCGTATTGACGAACGATCCGCCGTTGACGGTGATGCCGTTCGGGTTCGCAAGCACGACGTTCGCGCGCGGCCCCGCCACGGCGATCTCGCCTTCGATCAGGCTGCGGTTCGTGCTCGTCACCTGGTTGACGATCGTGCGCGCATTGATGCCGACGTTGTTCAGCGTCGCACCGGCCGCCGTCACGTTGAACGACGAATACGTGTTGCTCGATACGCCGGCGACCGCCGGCGCAAGATTGACGAGCTGCCGGCCATTCGGCCCGACCGACACGCTCGTGGGCGTGCCGCCGTCCGCGGCGATCCCCGCGGCCGCGGCGCAATGCGGCAGCAGTCCCGTTACGGCAAGGCAAAGGCACAGCGCGCGCCAGCCCCCGCTGCCTGCGCGCCCCATTGAATCGGTGCATCCCATTCTGATCCCGCGCACGGCTTCGCCGGCCGTGCGCCCTCGGTTTTCTGGTCGTGTGGTTGTACTGCTTTCGTCATACTTTTTTGAGATACCGAGAAAGAGTAACGGCGGGGCCACGCCTTTCTTTAGGGCGCTTTATCGAATAATTTTTCTAATCGCTTCGGAGTCGACATTACAAATAGATTTCAAGCCGAGGCACAATGAAGGCGTCCCATCAATCCCGCTCCTCATGTCCTTTACATCGACGAACACGCCGCTTACCGTCATCCATCTGAACGGTCCGATCAACAGCGGCAAGACGACGATCGGTCGCGCGCTCGCACGCCTGCTGCCCGACGCGCGCTTCGTCGACGGCGACGATCACGACGCGCCTGAAGATGCGCCGTTCGACGTGCAATGGGCCATCGCACTGGAGCGTCTGGTCACGCGGATCGCGCTGGCGCGCGAACGCCACCTCGTGATCGCCTATCCAATCGGCGAAGCGGAATTCGAGCGGCTGCGCGCGGCGTGCGAAGCGCGCGATGCGCGATTGTTCGTCGTCACGCTGGCGCCGCCCGAAGCGGTTGCGCGATCGAATCGGGGGGCGCGTGTGTTGACGGACTGGGAGCGGCAACGGATCGCGCAGATGTATCGGGAAGGATATGCGTCGCGCGCGTTCAGCGATTGCGTGATCGATACGTCGAGCGCATCGGCCAACGTGTGCGCGACGGAGATCGCTCGCCGCGTGGCCTTTCCCGCCCATTGACGCGACTGCTTCGGTGGTGCGCCGTCGCCGGCGCACCACATGCACGTCCGGACGCATGCAAGCGAACGCGCGCCGCTCTCAATGATGTTGCCGTACACCCGACACGACTTGCTCCCGTGCCCCCTTCCGGCTCAACATCAGCGTCACCGCCGCCGACACCGCGAGCGTCCCCGCGACCACATACAGCCCCGCCGCATACCCGCCCGTCACATGCTTGAGCCAGCCGATCGCGAACGGCCCGACGAACCCACCGAGATTGCCGATCGAGTTGATCATCGCGATCCCCGCCGCCGCGCCGGCTCCCGACAGGAACGCGCTCGGCATCGCCCACAGCGGCGCCTTCGCGGCACTGATCCCGATGTTGACGACCACCAGCGCGAGCACGGTCAGCAACGCAGTGCTCGCCTGTCCCGCGAACACGAAGCCGATGCAGGCCAGCACGCACGGAATCACAACATGCCACGTGCGCTCGCCGGTGCGATCCGAGTGCCGCGCCCACACGATCATCGCGACCACGGCGGCGATGCTCGGAATGCCGGTCAGCAAGCCCGTCTGCAACGCGGTGAAACCGAACTGCTTGACCATCAGCGGCGCCCACAGGCCCAGCGTATAGAGCCCCGCCGACGTGCCGAAGTAGATCAGCGCGAGCGCCAGCACGCGCGGGTCGCGCAGCGCCTGCCACGCGCCGGCCGTATGCCCGGCATGCGTGTGGCGCGCATCCGCTTCCGCTTTCAGCTTCGCGATCAGTCAGTCGCGCTCGTCGGCGCGCAGCCACGCGGCCTGCGACGGCGCATCGGTCAGGCGCTTCAGCACGACGAAGCCGAGCACAACCGCCGGCAGCGCTTCGACGATGTACAGCATCTGCCAGTCGGCAAGCCCGAACATCGGCGGCATCTGCATGATCGCGCCCGACAGCGGCGAACCGATCGCGGTCGAGATCGGTGCGGCCGCCATGAACCACGCGGCGGCCACCGCGCGCTGCTTCGCGGGAAACCACAGGCTCAGGTACAGGATGATGCCGGGGAAGAAACCGGCTTCGGCCATGCCGAGCAGGAAGCGCAGCACGTAGAAGCTCGTCGGCCCGGCCGCGAACGCCGACACCGCCGACACGATCCCCCACGTGATCATCACGCGCGCGATCCAGATGCGCGCGCCGACGCGATGGAGAACCAGGTTGCTTGGCACTTCGAATAGAAAGTAGCCGATGAAGAACAGGCCGCCGCCGAAGCCGAACGCGGTCGGCGACAGGCCGATCGCCTTGTTCATCGTCATCGCCGCGAAGCCGACGTTGACGCGATCGAGAAAGCTGACGAAGTAAAGCAGCATCACGAACGGAATGATGCGCCACATCAGTTTCCGCGCGACGCGGGTTTCCAGATCCGCCTGCATGTGTCTCCTCCTTCGAGGTCGGGCCGTGCGCCGTCGGTCGATGGACCTCGCGCGCCGGCCGGCGCCCGGCTCGCGTCGCATGCGCGAGTCGCGGGCTGAAAATGCGTGAGTGAAGCGAGCGGGCGGCGCTCGGCTGCGCGCACGCGCGGCCGTCACCGCGTCGCTGCCGTCAGGCCGCGACCGCCGCGTTCGCGACGCGCTCGCAGACGGCCGCCGTCACTTGCACGGTCGTCGCGCTGCCGCCGAGGTCGCGCGTATGCAGCGACGGGTCGGTCGTCACGGCCTCGATCGCCTGCATCACGCGCGCGGCGGCGTCCGTCTCGCCGAGATGTTCGAGCAGCATCACGACCGACCAGAACGTGCCGACCGGATTCGCGAGCCCCTTGCCCATGATGTCGAACGCGGAGCCGTGGATCGGCTCGAACATCGACGGATAGCGGCGCTCGGGATCGATGTTGCCGGTCGGCGCGATGCCGAGGCTGCCCGCGAGCGCGGCGGCGAGATCGCTGAGGATGTCCGCGTGCAGGTTGGTCGCGACGATCGTGTCAAGCGACGCCGGGCGGTTGACCATGCGCGCGGTCGCCGCGTCGACGAGCTCCTTGTCCCACGTCACGTCGGGAAACTCCTGCGCGACCTGTTTCGCGATCTCGTCCCACATCACCATCGCGTGCCGCTGCGCGTTGCTCTTCGTGATCACGGTCAGCAGCTTGCGCGGCCGCGACTGCGCGAGCCGGAACGCGAAGCGCATGATCCGTTCGACGCCGGCGCGCGTGAGAATCGACACGTCGGTCGCGGCCTCGATCGGATGGCCCTGGTGCACGCGGCCGCCGACGCCCGCGTATTCGCCTTCGGAGTTCTCACGGACGATCACCCAGTTCAGGTCGTCCGGCCCGCAGCGCTTCAGCGGCGCGTCGATGCCGGGCAGGATGCGCGTCGGGCGCACGTTCGCGTACTGGTCGAAGCCCTGGCAGATCTTCAGGCGCAGCCCCCACAGCGTCACGTGGTCGGGCACGTCCGGGTCGCCCGCGGAGCCGAACAGGATCGCGTCCTTGCCGCGCAGCGCGTCGAGGCCGTCGGCCGGCATCATCGCGCCGTGCCGGCGGTAGTAATCGGCGCCCCAGTCGAAATCCTCGAAGTCGAACGCAAAGCGGTCGCTGCCGCGGGCCAGCGCTTCCAGCAGCTGCTTGCCGGCAGGCACCACTTCCTTGCCGATGCCGTCGCCGGGAATCGTTGCGATACGGTAGGTCTTCATGGGGACATCCTCGGTTGATCATGAGCGTGAACGCACTTTACCGAACCGGAAGTACGGAAACCGGGGCTATACTCAAAGCATCTTTAACTTCAATTCATGAATCCCGTCATGGCGGATACCGTCCAGCCGGCCGATCTCGGCTTCTTTTCGACGCTGGCCGCGTCGGGCAGCCTGAGCGCGGCCGCGCGCGAACTCGGGCTGACCGCGGCGGCCGTCAGCAAGCGGCTCACGCAGATGGAGCGGCGCGCGGGCGTGACGCTCGTCAATCGCACGACGCGGCGGATGATGCTGACGCCGGAAGGCGACGTGTATCTCGACTACGCGCGGCGGATCCTCGACCAGATGGACGAACTCGGCGAGCTGCTCGGCAGCGCGAAGCAGCGGCCGAAAGGCCTGCTGCGCGTGAACGCGACGCTCGGTTTCGGGCGCAGCCACGTCGGTCCGGCGATCTCGCGCTTCATCGCACGCTATCCGGAGGTGTCGGTGCAGCTGCAGTTGTCGGTGATGCCGCCGCCGCTCACCGACGACGCGTTCGACGTGTGCATCCGCTTCGGCGAACCGCCCGACACGCGCGTCGTCGCGCGGCGGCTCGCGCCGAACCGCCGGCTGCTGTGCGCGGCGCCCGCGTATCTCGCGCGCCACGGGACGCCCGGCACGCCGCACGACCTGACGCGGCACAACTGCATCGGCATCCGGCAAGGCGACGAGGGCTACGGCGTGTGGCGCCTGACGAGCGGACGCGGCGCGGCCCGCCACACGGAAGCCGTGCGAATCAACGGCAACCTGACGACGAACGACGGCGAGATCGCGGTGAAGTGGGCGCTCGACGGGCACGGGATCCTGATGCGCGCGGAATGGGATCTGCGCGACTATCTCGCCGACGGCAGGCTGGTCGTCGTGCTGCCCGAGCACGAAACGCCGAGCGCCGACATCTACGCGGTGTATGCGCAGCGTCACCAGATGTCCACGCGGATTCGCGCGTTCGTCGATTTTCTGGCGGAGGAATTCGGGCGGTTTAGGGTGGTGTAAGGCGGGTATTCCGCACCTCATGCGGGTTGGCTGTCGGTGCTGCGGGCATGCGCACGCCTGTGCCTCTCCGTATGCTGCTGCACTGCTGGCCCTGCGGCATACGATGTAAATATTCCGGCGAATTTCGTGCTAAATCGCCAAAATATTTACATCCTCCGATACGGATCAGATGGCCAGCGCGTTCCGCCTCGCAACCGCTTGACGACTTACCGCCACATACCGCCATCAGGCCACCGCTACCAGCCCGCTGTAGCGATCGCCGGTAGCAACCGCACCCGGCAGCGCCGGCCGCCACCCCACTGCCCCCGCCGCCGCCAGCCCTTCCTGCTCGTGCCCAGCTTGTACGAACCGCTCAGCGATCCACTCGACGAACGCCCGCACGCCGGGCGACACATGCGGGCGCTTCACATAGACGGCCGACACCGCGAGCGCATCGGGTTGCCAGCGCGGCAGCACTTCCCGCAACCGCCCCGCGTCGATCAGGGGCTGCGCGGCGACGCGCGTCGGCTGGATCAGCCCGAGACCGTGCACGCCGCATGCGAGATACGCCTGCTCGTCGTCCACACTGACGATACCGTCGAGCTGCACCTTGCGCACCGCGTCGTCCACCACGAACTCGAGCTCGCCCGGACGCTGGCCGGACACGTGCGACCCGGCTACCGCGCGATGCGCATCCAGATCGTCGAGCGTGCGCGGCACGCTGAAGCGGTCGAGATACGCGGGGCTCGCGCACGTCACGCGCTCGAGCGAGCCGAGCCGGCGGGCAACGAGCGACGAATCGGGCAGCGCACCGAGCCGGACGCTGCAGTCAATCGCGTCGCCGATGCGATCGCCCGCGCGCCCGGCCATGGCGAGCATCAGCTCGAGATCGGGATGCCGTGCATGAAATGCGCCGAGCGCCGGCAACACGATCGCACCTGCCACCGACGCCGGCAATTCGACGCGCAACGGTCCGCTCGGATGCAGCGCGGCGCCGCGGATGCTCGCTTCGAGCTCGTCGACGTCCGCCGTGATGCTGACGCAGCGCCGGTAATACGCGTCGCCTTCGGGCGTCGCCCGCAACGCGCGCGTCGTGCGCACCAGCAGCGGCATGCCGAGCGTCGCCTCGAGTTCCTGCACGGTGCGCGTCGCCGTGGCGCGCGAAATGCCGAGCGCCTGCGCCGCGCGCGTGAAGCTGTTCATTTCGACGATGCGCGTGAAGATGCGCA
The DNA here is from genome assembly GCF_002223255.1 of Burkholderia sp. AU17457. Taxonomy (NCBI): domain Bacteria; kingdom Pseudomonadati; phylum Pseudomonadota; class Betaproteobacteria; order Burkholderiales; family Burkholderiaceae; genus Burkholderia; species Burkholderia sp. AU17457. The sequence continues at coordinate 310,356 of NZ_NKFB01000005.1, read as the reverse complement.
TCGCGCGGATCGGATTGTCCACCCAACACCTCTGCGTGGTTGCGATATGCCGCGGCGCGCGTTCGCGCACCGTGCGTGCGTGTCAATATCGATGTCGATGCGACGCAAGCCGCGCGACCCGCGCGGCCGCCGGTCAGGCGTTCGCCGCCGCGACGCCGGGCGCCGGTTCGGCGAGCAGCCGTTGCGCGAGCGCCAGTGCGTCATCGCGGCTCGCCGCCGCGCTCAGCGGATAGCCCCAAACCTTCTCGAAGGCGCCCGAAAACGCATTGAGCGCCACGCGCCGCGCCGCATTGGGCTCGATCGCGATCATCCCGGGGATCCGTTCGCGCGACAGTGCGCGGTTGGCCTTGCTCCACTTCGCGAGCTGTTTGCGCATCTCGTGATCGTTGTCCGCGCGATCGTCGCCGGACGGCGCATCGTCGGTCAGCAAAACGAAGCGCTCGCGGCGCGCGAGCAACGCGTCGAGTTCGGCAATCAGGTGAGCGGGATCGGTGTGGGTCGAGCCGCTGTAACGCAGCCAGACAAACGGGAATTCAGTCGTGACGATTTGCATGTCGGCCTCAAGATGAGAACGATTCTCATCTTATGGATCGAGACCCGATGCGTCATTTCTCATCCCGGCCAACTGCTTTTTCAATCCGGCCAAACGTGCGCGAGCGCGCCGCGTGAACGGTCAGCGTTGCCGGTCGGTCAGGAATTGCGTGGGCGACTTGCCGGTCGCCTTGCGGAACATCGTGACGAAACTGCTCGCGCTCTCGTAGCCGAGATCGATCGCGATCTGGTGCACGCGGCGGCCGGTTGTCAGCATCCGCAGCGACAGCGCGACGTGCAGCCGACGGCGCCAGTCGCCGAGGCTCATCCCGAGTTCCTTCGTCGCGAGCCGCGTGAGGCTGCGCTCGCTGATGCCCGCGCGCCGCGCGAGTTCGGGCAGCGGCGACTTGTCGGCCGGATCGTCGAGCAAATGGTCGATCAGCTTGCGCAACCGGCGGTCGGCCGGCATCGGCAGGTACAGATCCTCGACCGGCGCCGCGACGAGTTCGTCGAGCAGCGTCGCCACCAGCCGCCCCTGCGGCCCGTCGACGTCGTACAGGTTCGGGAAGCTGGCCGCCTTCAGCAGCAGTTCGCGCAACAGCGGCGACATGGCCAGCGTGCAGCAGCGCGTGGGCAGCTCGAGCGCCGCGTCGGGTTCGACCAGCACCGCGTAGAAGGTCGCGCCGGCCGAACCACGCGCCGCATGCGGGACGTCGCCCGGAATCCAGACCGTGCATTGCGGCGGCGCAGTCCACACGCCGCCGTCGATCTCGCAATAGACGACGCCGGTCAGCGTGTAAAGCAGTTGCGCCTGGCGATGGCTGTGCCGCTCGAGCCGCCATTCGGGCTCGACGACCGAGCCGCCGAACACGACGAGCGGACGCGGCACGTGATAGACGTCGGCGTCCGCGGCGGGATCGGTGATCGGTGGAAGGTCGCGCATGGAACGACGGGTTGAGAAGAAAGCCGGACGCCGGCGCGTCCTTTCGTGCTTATACCAGAAAGGCGCCGGCGCGGCCGCGCCGTTTGAAAACGGCCGTCTGCGGCCACGCGCCGAACCGAATACAATCCGCAGATCCCCGCCGCTGCGCCAACCTGCCGGAGCCGCCATGTTCGACCTGACCACGCTGACCACCTTCACGGCCGTCGTTCTGGGCCTGTTCCTGATCCCCGGCCCCGCCGTGCTGCTCGTGCTGAGCCGCACCGTGCAGGGCGGCCGCAAGACCGGCATCCTGACCGGCCTCGGCGTCGCCAGCGGCGACTTCGTGCATACGCTGTTCGCGGCCGTCGGCCTGTCCGCGCTGCTGATGACGTCGGCGCTCGCGTTCAACGTCGTGAAACTGATTGGCGCCGCGTACCTGATCTATCTCGGCGTACGCGCGCTGCTGGAGAAATCTGCCGACCCGTCGTTGCCGCAGGTGTCGCCCGTCACGCCGCTCAAGGCGTACCTGCAGGCGATTCCCGCCGAGGTGCTGAATCCGAAAACCGCGCTGTTCTTTCTCGCGTTCATGCCGCAGTTCGTGCACCCGGAGCGCGGCTCGACGTTCGCGCAGTTCGCGGTGCTCGGGCTGATCTTCGTCGTGCTCAGCTCGCTCTACACGACGCTGATCGCATGCTCGATCCGGCCGCTCGGCCGCATCGTGAAGCGGCTCACGTGGCTCACGCGCTGGCAGGGCAAGATCATCGGCTCGATCTTCATCGCGCTCGGGCTGCGCGTGGCCGTGCAGCAGCGCTGATGCGCGTCGCCACATGACGCACGTCGCCGCGGACCTGCTCTACACCGACCCGCGCCTCGTCGCGGTGTACGACCTGTTCAACGCGGGCGATCGGGACTTCGCGTTCTACGCCGCCGCGATCGGCGCCGCCCGGCAACGCATCCTCGATCTCGGCTGCGGCACCGGCACGTTCGCGCGACGGCTCGCGGCGGCCGGGCATGACGTCGTCGCGATCGATCCCGCGCCGGCGATGATCGATTACGCGCGACGCCAGCCGGGCGCCGACGCGGTACGCTGGCTCGCGTGCGCGCTCGACGGCCTGCCACCCGGCGCGCCGTTCGATACGGTCGTGATGACCGGGCACGCGTTCCAGTGCCTGCTGAGCGACGACGACATCGACGCGACGCTGCGCGGCGTGCGACGCGTGCTGGCCGACGGCGGCCGTTTCCTGTTCGACACCCGCAACCCGCGTACCGAACCGTGGCGAGCATGGACGCCCGCGCAGTCGGCACGCAGCGTCGAGTCGCACGCATGCGGCATCGTCGATCTCCATCACGCGGTGCGTGCGATCGACGGTGCGATCGTGACGTTCGACACGCACTACCGCTTTCGCCGCGACGATACGGTGCTGACGAATACGAGCCGGCTGCGTTTCATCGCTCAATCCGAATTGCAGGCCCGCGTGACGGCGGCCGGTTTCGCGTCGGCCGACTGGTGCGGCGATTGGGAGCATGCCACGTTCGACGAAGCGACCAGCGCGGAGATCATCGCGATCTGCCGCGCGTAACGGGCGCAGCGCAGCCATCACGCGCCCCGCTCGTCGTCACACGCCGTCGAGCGCGCGCCGCACCCCGTCCCAATCGAGCCCGAACCGCGCGAGATACTTGCGCAATCGGTCCGCATCGTTCGGCTGCTTCTTGCTCTGCCGCGACACCGCGAACAGCGTGCGCCCGGCTTCCGACAGGCTCGCCGACGTGCGGCACACGTCGAGCACGCGTTCGAGCTGCGCACGGTCGAACAGATCGAGTTCCGTCGCACGCGCGCCGAACACCGCGTCGACGCATGCATCGGGCGCCTCAGCGCCACCCGGCGACGACCACGTGCGCGTCAGCCGTTCGACCTCCTGCTCGGCGAGCGCCTCGGTAATCCGCCCCGCATCGGCCAGCGTCGCCATCCGCGTGACCGACGCCGACAGTTCGCGGAAGTTGCCGGCCCACGTCGCGCGCGGTGATGTCGCGAACGCGAGATAGCGCCGCTTCGCCTCAACGTTGAACCGCACCTGCTCACCCTGCTCGCGATCGAAACGGTCGAGCTCGAATTCGAGGTTCGGCTCGATGTCCTCGCGGCGCTCCGCGAGCCCCGGCAGTTCGTAGGTCCACAAGTTGATCCGCGCATAGAGATCCTCGCGGAACGTCCCGGCCGCCACCATCTGCCGCAGGTCGCGGTGCGTGCCCGCGATCAGCTCGAAATCGCTGGTCGCCTCGACGTCCGCGCCCACCGGCAGGAAGCGCTTTTCCTCGATCGCCTTCAGCAGCATCGCCTGTTCGTCGAGCCCGAGTTCGCCGATTTCGTCGAGAAACAGCAGCCCGCCGTCCGCCGCGCGCAGCAGCCCGGCGCGCGCCGACTGCGCGCCCGTGAACGCGCCCTTCACGTGACCGAACAGCGTCGACATCGCCGCGTCGCCGCGCAGCGTCGCGCAGTTGACCTCGATGAACGGCCCCGCGAGCCGATGCCGGCCGCGCTTCAGTTCGTACACGCGCTTCGCGAGAAACGACTTGCCGGCCCCCGTCGGCCCGACCAGCAGCATCGGCGCGCGCGAGCGCACGGCCACGCGCTCCAGTTGCTCGATCAGCGCATTGAAGCGCGCGTTGCGTGTCGCGATGCCGGCCTTCAGGAACGACACCGTTTCGTCGCGCTCGCGCGTGAAGCGCTGCGCGATCCGGTTGTAGCGGGACAGGTCGAGATCGATCACCGAGATCGTGCCCGGCCCGCTCGGCCCCTCGTCGGTCCGCTGCGGCGGCCCCGTCTGCACGAGGCGCGCGGGCAGGTAGCGCGCTTCCGCCAGCAGGAACCAGCAGATCTGCGCGACGTGCGTGCCGGTCGTGATGTGGATCAGGTAATCCTCGTGCTCGAGGTCGAACGGATACGCGCGTGCGAAATCGTGCAGCGTCGCATAGACCTCCTCGAAATCCCACGGATCGCGGATCGTGACCGGCGTGAGCCGCACGTCGGTGTGCGGCGACACGCGCGCGAGATCGTCCCGCACGTGCTGCGCGAGACGCACGTATTCCTGCGGATACAGCAATTCGAGCCGGTCGATCGGCAGTTCGGGCTGCTCGCACAGCGAAATCGTCGGCCGCCATTTCGGGTAGCGACGCGACGTGCGGTCGCCCTGGTCCAGCACGATGCCGAGAAAACCGATCGCGACGGTTTTACGCATATTTATCTCATGGGATAAGAGGCGATCCGATTGTATCAGATGTGCATGGCGAGATGGAGCAACAAGCGCCGCCACCAGGCGGTGAGAAATAAAGATTTCCCTTTGTTTTCAATCGCCTGGGAAATTTCATGAAAGCCCCTGCCCGCACTGGCACGCTCCTCGCTAAATAGAAGACGCCGGATGTCCCGCTGGCCCACGAGCCAGGGTTCAACAAGCCCTGCTGGTGCGCCGCCGCCGAACCTCGTTCGTCGCGGCAGCGCATGCCGCCATGGACAGACGAAGGCAAAGGGGCGCGCGCCAGGATGCCTCGCCCGGGTTCGAATCCCGGGGCGCCCCATTGTTCGGAAGCTCAGTCAGGTGGAGCAGCCGGCGAAAGCCGGCCGGTGGCGGGTTCGAATCCCGCTCGAACGCTGTCCGCAAGGACGGTCTCGTATGAAAAGCAGTACCCGCCGGTGCGGGCCGACAGGCCCGCCGCGCGTCGGACCGGTTGCGGTTCCGCGCGATCGGCCGGACGGCCGCACGGCCCGCGCGAAGGCGCACGACGACGCGACGCAGGATGCGTCGTCGTGCACTTCGACGCCGGGCCGGCGCGCCGCCCGCCCGGTTGCGTCGCACCGCGATCCGTCCGATGCGCGTCACCCGGCGGTCATTGAAAAAAAGGACAAAAATATGTGGAAGCGTCATGTCGTAAAAAAGAACGAACGCGCGCTGCTGATGAGCGAAGGCGATTTCGTGAAGGTGCTGGAACCGGGCGTGTTCAAGGCCTTCGATCCGTTCAAGCGCCTGTCGGTGCAGACCGCGCGTCTCGATGCGCCGCTCGCCGACGAAGCGCTGGCCGATTACCTGCGTCACGACGCACAGGACGTGCTCGCGCAGTATTTCGTCGCGATGGATCTCGCCGACGACGAAGCCGGCCTGCGCTATGAAGACGACGTGCTCGTCGAGATTCTGGCGCCGGGCACGCGCCGGCTGTACTGGCGCGGCCTGACCGCGCACCGTCTCGAGCGCGTTGATCTCACGCAAGACAGCATGCTGCCGGCCGCGCTCGTGAAGCGCATCGCGCAACCGTCGCTGCGTGCGCGCGGTGTGGCGGGGCTCACGGGCGTACTGCTCGCGCAGGTGCCGGCGTACCACGTCGGTGTACTGAAGATCGACGGCAAGATCGAGCGGTTGCTGGACGCGGGTACGTCGGCGTTCTGGCGCTTCAACCGCGACGTCGCGGTCGAACTCGTCGATCTGCGCTTGCAGGCGATCGAAGTCGGCGGGCAGGAAATCCTGACGCGCGACAAGGTCGCGCTGCGGCTGAACCTGTCGGCGACGTGGTGCTATGCGGACGTGCTGCACGCGTTCGGCCAGTTGCAGAAACCGGTCGAACACCTGTATCGCGAGCTGCAGTTCGCGCTGCGTTCGGCGGTGGGCACGCGCTCGCTCGACGAGCTGCTGGAGGACAAGCAGTCGCTCGACGACGTCGTGATCGCGCAGGTGCGTGCCCGTCTCGACGATTCGGGCGTGAACGTGCGCAGCGTCGGCGTGAAGGATATCGTGCTGCCGGGCGACATGAAGACGATCCTCGCGCAGGTGGTCGAAGCGGAGAAGTCCGCGCAGGCGAACGTGATTCGCCGCCGCGAGGAAACGGCGGCCACGCGTTCGCTGCTGAACACCGCGAAGGTGATGGAAGAGAACCCGACCGCGCTGCGGCTCAAGGAGCTGGAAACGCTCGAGCGCGTCGCGGAACGGATCGACCGCATCTCGGTGTTCGGCGGTCTCGACCAGGTGCTGAACGGACTCGTCAGCATCAAGGGCGCGTAATGCAGGACCGACGCCGCGCGGATGTGCGGCGTCGACTCCGAAATGAATCAGGTGAAGCAAATGACAGACATGGATTATCAGGTGATGGAACTGGCGAACGGCAAGCCGGTGAAGATGTGGACGCAAGGCGTCGCCGTCGAAGAGGAAGCGCGCGCGCAACTGCGCAACACCGCGCAAATGCCGTTCATCTTCGGCCACGTCGCGGTGATGCCGGACGTGCACCTCGGCAAGGGCTCGACGATCGGCAGCGTGATTCCGACGAAGGGCGCGATCATTCCGGCCGCGGTCGGCGTCGACATCGGTTGCGGGATGATGGCCGCGCGCACGACGCTGACGGCGTCCGACCTGCCGGACTCGCTTGGTGGGCTGCGCAGCGCGATCGAACGCGCGGTGCCGCACGGCCGCGCGCCGGGCCGCCGCGATCCGGGCGCATGGGGCGATCGCACGCCGGCCGCCGTGACCGACGCGTGGAAGTCGCTGCAACCGGGCTTCCAGCGGATCGTCGACAAGTATCCGAAGCTGGAGAAGACGAACCACTACGCGCATCTCGGCACGCTGGGCACCGGCAATCACTTCATCGAAGTGTGCATCGACGAAGCGGACCGTGTGTGGTTCATGCTGCACAGCGGCTCGCGGGGCGTCGGCAATGCGATCGGCAGCCTGTTCATCGAACTCGCGCAGGCGGACATGCGCCAGCACATCGCGAACCTGCCGGACCGCAACCTCGCGTATTTCACCGAAGGCAGCCGGCACTTCGACGATTACGTCGAGGCGGTCGGCTGGGCGCAGGACTACGCGCGGCGCAACCGGCAGGCGATGATGGATGCGGTGATCGGCGCGGCGCGCGGCGTGATCGGCACACCGTTCTCGGTCGACGAGCATGCGGTGAACTGCCACCACAACTACGTGCAGCGCGAACGCCACTTCGGCGAAGAGGTGCTCGTCACGCGCAAGGGCGCGGTGTCCGCGCGGAAGGGGCAGCTCGGGATCATCCCGGGCTCGATGGGCGCGAAGAGCTTCATCGTGCGCGGGCTCGGCAATCCGGAAAGCTTCTGCTCGTGCAGCCACGGCGCGGGCCGGACGATGAGCCGTACCGAAGCGAAGCGCCGCTTCACGGCCGACGATCAGGCGAAGGCGACGCAGGGCGTCGAATGCCGGAAGGACGCGGGTGTCGTCGATGAAATCCCGATGGCGTACAAGGACATCGACGCGGTGATGGCGGCCCAGCGCAGCCTCGTCGAAGTGGTGCATACGCTGCGTCAGGTCGTGTGCGTGAAGGGATAGCGCAGCGACGCCCGCCACGCTCTTGCGCGGCGGCCGACAGGCGATGAAAACGAACGGCGCGGTGCCTGCGGGTATCGCGCCGTTTGCGTGCCGGTCGATGACGTGCGTGCCCCCGCACCGTTTCGTCACGTCGATCATCCGTTCGGCAGCGGTATACTGGAGGCCGTTCGCGCCACTGCACTCGACCTGCACCGCTTGCTGACGATGTGCTTGCAGTCCGGCATCTTCCGCCCGCTTTCTCCCAGTCGATCCGAACCGCCATGTCGCACCGTTTTTCGCTCGCGCTCGCCGTCCTCCTCGCCGCTTCCCCGATCGTCACGCAGGCCCGTCCGCTGTCGCGGCCGCCGGTCGAACGCGAGTTCAAGAGCTGGTCGGTCGTCTGCGACAACGGCAATCGCTGTATCGCGGAAAGCCACGCCGACGATATCGACGATGCGCGCACCGGCCTGGTCCTGCGCGTCACGCGCGATGCCGGCCCCGACGCGCAACCGTCGCTCGACCTCTACGCATCGGCGCCGGTCGACTTGCGCACCGCACGCGTCGACGGCCGACCGTTCGATGCAATGCCGGCGCAATGGCATGCGTTCGGCGACAAGACCGACGATGTTGCCCGCCCGTTCCGAATCCGGACCAACGATCCGGCCACGGTGGCCGCGTGGCTCGCCGCGGCGCGCAATGCACAACTGTTGAGTTTCGGCGATCCCGCGTCGGCGCCCACTGCGCGTACGCCGTTGTCGGGATTGAATGCCGCGCTGCTGCTGATCGACGATACGCAGGGCCGCGTCGGTACGGTCACGGCGCTGCTGCGCCCGGGCACCAAGCCTGCATCGTCGGTGCCGGCCGCGCCCACGTTGCCGCCCGCGGTCACGCCCGCGCCGCCGCCCGCTTCGGCCCTGTCGGCCGCCGAACAGCGTCCGCTCGTCGATGCGGTCCTCGCGAAATTCGGCGCCGACGTGAAGCAATGCGCGGCCGATGTCGAAGACGAAATGTCGGCGAGCGACCGCAGGAAAGCGTCGCGAGCCGTCGCGATCTCGTCCGACGAGGCGCTCGTCGCGATCCCGTGCCAGACCAGCAGCCTGTATAACCATACCGACCTGTGGTATCGCGTGCGGCGAACTGCGCCCTACTCGCCGACGGCGATGAATTTCGGCGAGAACGCGAATGCGGGACTCGATTCGGCGTCGTTCGCGAACGAGCTGACCGATGCCGGCTACGATCCCGCCAGCGCGACGCTGTCGAGCAAGGTGAGGCTGCGCAGTGCCGGCGATTGCGGCTCGATCGCATCGTGGATCTTCGACGGCCGGCGCTTCATGCTCGACGATATCGCGACGCACGGCGCATGCAACGGCCTGTTCGACGATCAGTGGCCACGCCTGTATCGACGGGCCGATGCGGCACGAAGCCGCTGACGCACGTATCACACCGAAACACGCCGGCAGACATCACCCATAACAAACCGAGGGGCCGAACCATGCATCACTCGCTCATCGCCCCATCGCGCCACGCGGCTGCGACGCGGCGCACGCGCGGCTGGCGCAGCGCGCTTGCGTTCGCGCTGATCGCCATCACCGCATTCGCGTCGCTGCCCGCGCGCGCGGCAGACGCCGACGGGTCGGTCGAGATCCCGTTCTGGTCGCGCGACTGGACCGGCACGATCGGCAATCGCCATGTCGAAGTTTCTTTGTCGCGCGTCGCCGATACGATATCCGGCTGGTACTGCTACGCGCCATGCACGTCCGACAAGCGCTATCGGCTGGCGTTGAAGGGTTCGCTCGATCCGCATGGCATGACGCTGTCGGAACGCGACAGCGGCGCGAAGACGAATGCCGATCGCGTGACGGGCACGTGGCGCGTCGCTTCGTTCGACAATGCGGTAACCGGCACATGGACCGCCCCGGACGGCAAGCGCACATTCCCTGTCTCGCTCGCGCAAAAGCGCGACGGCAGACCGTTCCCCTACGACATCCGCCTCGTCGCCGACCATCTGCCGGACGATGGCGGTTCGTGCAACGACGCGCCGCAGGTCACCGCGATCCGCCTGTACGACCACGACCGACTCGTGCAGACGCTCAAGACCGATTCGCACGGCACCTGCAACCTGTTCACACCGAATTTCGCCGATGTGAACTTCGATGGCTGGCCCGACCTGATGCTCGCCCAGTCGATGGGGGCCGGCCCGAACATCCCGTATCAGACGTGGATCTTCAACCCGAAGACGCGGCGCTTCGCCGATGCGCCGCAGGGGCTGCAGGACATCACGTCGCCGGATTTCGATCCAGTTCACCGGATCATCTGGACGAGCTGGCGCGCGAGCTGCTGCGAGCATGGCGTGACGACCTACCGCTGGCAGGGCAACGACGTGAAGGAGGTCGATTCCGCCAGCAGCTACATGCTGCCGGTGCTCGACGGAAACACGCGTCGCTATTGCTACGTCGTGCCCGGCTACGGCAACGGCCATATCGAATATCCGCAACGCATCGAGCAGACCGATACCGGGCTGCGTTCGACCCTGGGCGCGCTGAAGGACTGCGAGGTCGGCGATTCGCCTCAGATGTCGCGCGTGTATATCGACATCTGGAAACCGGGTGCGCCGGGCAGCGCCCCGACGCTCGTGCGTACCGAAAAGGTCGCTTGGAAACGTACGTCAACGCGCGCCGGCACGAAGTTCTGCCCCGACGTGCCGTTCTACGACAATGGCCGCATCCGTCGCATCATGTTGCGCGACGATCCCGACCAGTGCAGCGACTCGAATCCCGACAAGAGCTAGTGTGCGTTGCGCCCGCAAGGGCGCACCGGCGTCACCTCACGCGGCGCCGACGATCGTCTGCGGAAAAACGCATTCTATGCGCCGCGTCCCCATAAGCAACCCACGATTCGTTCTAAAGGCAGCCGCACACGTGCTCCTATAATCGCCGGACGGCAGCCCCCCATCGACCTTCACAACAACAAACGGAGCACCCATGACCGATCAGGCCCATTCGAACTGGCGTCTCGAAACCATCGCCGTGCACGGCGGTTATCGTCCCGACCCGACCACGCGTGCGGTCGCCGTCCCGATCTACCAGACCGTTGCGTACGCATTCGACGATACGCAGCACGGCGCCGACCTGTTCGACCTGAAGGTCCAGGGCAACATCTACACGCGGATCATGAATCCGACGACGGACGTGCTCGAGCAGCGGATCGCCGCGCTCGAGGGCGGCATCGGCGCGCTCGCGCTCGCGTCGGGGCAATCCGCCGTCACGTACGCGATCCAGACGATCGCCGAAGCCGGCGACAACATCGTGTCCGCGAGTTCGCTTTACGGCGGCACCTACAACCTGTTCGCGCACACGCTGCCGCAATACGGAATCACCACGCGCTTCGCCGATCCGCGCGACCCCGCGTCGTTCGAGCCGCTGATCGATGCGCGCACGAAGGCGATCTTCGCGGAATCGGTCGGCAACCCGCTCGGCAACGTCACCGACATCGCCGCGCTCGCGGCAGTCGCGCATCGCCACGGCATCCCGCTGATCGTCGACAACACGGTGCCGTCGCCGTACCTGCTGCGCCCGTTCGAGCACGGCGCGGACATCGTCGTACACTCGCTGACGAAGTATCTCGGCGGACACGGCACGAGCCTCGGCGGCGCCATTGTCGATTCGGGCAAGTTCCCGTGGGCCGACCACGCGGACCGCTTCAAGCGACTGAACGAGCCGGACGTCAGCTATCACGGCGTCGTCTATACCGAAGCGTTCGGTCCGGCCGCGTACATCGGCCGCGCCCGCGTGGTGCCGCTGCGCAACATGGGCGCGGCGATCTCGCCGTTCAATGCGTTCCAGATCCTGCAGGGAATCGAGACGCTCGCGCTGCGTGTCGAACGGATCAGCGACAACGCGCTGAAGATCGCGCAGCATCTCGCGCGCCACGAGCACGTCGAATGGGTGAACTATGCGGGCCTGCCCGATCACCCCGATCATCCGCTCGTCGCCCGCTACCTGTCGGGCCGTGCGCCGGGCATCCTGACGTTCGGCGTGAAAGGCGGCCGCGACGGCGGTGCGAAGTTCCAGGATGCGCTGAAGCTGTTCACGCGGCTCGTGAACATCGGCGATACGAAGTCGCTCGCGACGCATCCGGCATCGACCACGCATCGTCAGTTGTCGCCGGCCGAACTTGCGAAGGCCGGCGTGAAGGAGGAAACGGTGCGGCTGTCGATCGGCATCGAGCATATCGACGACCTGCTCGCCGATCTCGACCAGGCGCTCGCGCAGCCTTGAGCGAAACGTGCGCACCGGCTTGTCGGTGCGCACGCATCGAATCGCTTGACCCTGGAGCGGCTTCAAAGTGTTCAATCGCCGATCGATGCCGGTGCGACGCCCGGCGCATACGATCGTGCCACGCAGCGTCCGGCTTCATCGCGTTCTTCCTGATCGAAGGATCGCTGAAAGCCGGGTAAGCCGCGCGCGACGGCGCTGCGGCTACCAGGTCGTCGCACCGGTCGGATAGGTGTCGACGACACGCGTGCCGTTCACCGGCGTGACACCCGCGTTGCGCAGCGCGGCCCACAGGTCGATCGCATGTTCGCGCGATTTGCGGCCGCCATCGTCGGCCAGCACGTTCAGCGCGATCACTTCATCGCGCGTCGTCAGTTGCAGTTGTTCCTTCAGCTTGCGCGACTGATGCGACGCGGTGCGGACGTCACCGAGCGCGATCCGTTTCTCCGTGACGGTCGGCGCGTCACCGGCATCGGCCGGCACGAACGTCAGCCGGCCGTTGTCGACTTCGCATTGCCCTCGCGCGAACGTCGCAGTCCACGCGCCGGCCGGCACGGCCGCGAACTCGCAGCGCATCCGCTCGTTCGCGCGGCTGCCGACGTCGTGCGCCGGCGCGTGCGATAACGCACGTTCCGGCCAGCCGGCCGCCAGCGCGGCCGTCGACATCAGGCACGCCGCCAGCACGATTCCTTTCGCGATATCGCGCATGACTTTCTCCGTTTCGTCATTCCGTGACAGGCGCCTTCACTTTGATCCCACGGCGGTGCGGATTCGTGATCGGTTCATGACGGTTTCGTCACCGTTCCGACGATTTTTGACGTCCGCTGACTATGCGCTATCGACGCCCACCCATCTTCATACGGTCGGCGCTTTCGCAGGGCATCGTCAAATCTCGGGTGGCGCCACAGGTTCTGATTTCAGCGCCCCTCATGCGCGGTGCGTGACGAAAATTTCATGTTCCGATCAGGTTCACGATGCGTCGCATCGCTACGATCGGAACGGTAGCGGGCCCTGCCCGTTCCCGTCCACGCAGCGGGTCGCTGCCGCACGGCGCGATCACGCATTAGGCCCGGACTCGTCGAGCGCCGGGCCTTTTTTTACGCGTGTCCGACGATCACCGCGCGGAATTGCGCTGCGGGTACACGCACGGATGCGTTTTCACATGCAGGTTCGGATTACCGCACCGATGCCCGGCATAGTCGACCTGCTCGCCTGGCGTCAGGTCGGCCGGCACGGGCTTTCGCGCGGCGGCAGAAGCAGTGGCCGTGGTGCCGGAACGTGTCGATGCGCAGCCCGCGAACAACGGGACGATCAGGACTGCGATCAAGGCGAGGCGAATGACGGGACGATGCAATTTTCGATCCGGGATGAAGGTCTGAACGGCACCGCCCGCGATCGATGCTGCTGTCTGTCGCGACCGGCACGAACGCCGCCGGCGCGTGGCCAACGGCAGACTGCATGTTCCGCTTCCCGCTCATCGCACCCATGACGCGAACATGACGGTTGCGTCATGTCGATCGAGTCCGCCCAGCACACCTCCGCACCGCGCAATCTGACGCATTTTTCATCTCGCGATCACGATCACGCACGGCTGCTTTCGCATACTGGGTCCATGGTTCGCCACCCGGCGGCCCTGATCAAGGAGAGCACTCGATGAAAACGGCACAACTCGCAGCACTGTTCGTCACCGCCACGCTGTCGCTCGGCATGGCCACGCAGGCCGCGTTCGCCCAAACGCAAACGCAGGGCAAGTCCCGCACGCAGGTCGTCAACGAACTGAAGCAGGCGCAGCACGACGGCATCGTGCCGATCAGCAAGACGCAGTACCCGCCGACCGCCGAGGTCGTCGCGCGCAACAAGGAGCTTCACGTGATTTCGGTGCATGGCGGCGAGAAAAAGCCGCAGGCCGACAACCACGACGACCTCGCCGCGAAACAATGATGCGCGGCCAGACGGCCGCCGGCAGCGCGCCGCGCGCGGTTGCGTTGCGGCGAATGCGCGGGCGTGTCCGCCCGTGCTGTCAGGTGCTGATGGCGGCCGGCCGTTCGGGCTCGGCCGGCCGTCGCGGAAAGCGCAGCCAGAAGGTCGTGCGACGCCCCGGCTCGCTGTCGACGCCGCATTCGCCGCCGTGGTTGTCCATGATCGACCGGACGATCGCGAGGCCGAGCCCCGTGCCCGACGCCGAGTTGTGCCGTGACGGATCGATGCGATAAAAGCGCTCGAAAATCCGCCCGGCATGTTCCGCCGCGATGCCGGGCCCCGTATCCGACACGGCGATCGTCGTCGCGCCGCGCTGCTCGACGCAGTCGATCGTCACGACGCTGCCGCGCGGCGCATAGGTCAGCGCATTCGACAGCAGGTTGCTCAACGCGCGCTGGTACAGCGTCAGATCCGCATCGACCCACGCGTGGCCGTCGACCTTCACCGTCACGCCTTCATCTTCCGCCAGCGGCTCGTAGTAGCCGGCCACCCGCTCCGCCTCCTGCGCCGCATTCAGCCGCCGCACGCTGATCGACGTGCCCGCCTGTTCCGAGCGCGCGAGAAACAGCATGTCCTCGATCATCCGCGACAGCCGCTGGTATTCGTCGATGCTCGACTCGATCACGCTCCGGTATTCGTCCGCGCCGCGCGGTTGCGACAGCACGACCTGCGCGGCCGCCTGCAGATTGGTCAGCGGCGTGCGCATGTCGTGCGCGAGATTCGACGAGAACTGGCTCAGCCGCGTGAACGATTCGTTCAGCCGCGCGAGCATCCCGTTGAACGCGTGCTCGAGCTCCTTCAGCTCGCCCGACGTATCGAGTTCCGGCAGCGGATGCGCGAGCCGGCTCGTCGACATCTGCTCGGCCCGCGCCGCGAACCGCCGCAGCGGGCTCAGCCCGAGCGCGGCGATGCCGTACGCGATCGCCGCCGCGATCACCACGCCGAACACCTGGATCACGACGATCGTATAAGCATGCGTGCGCAACAGCAGCATGTCGGCGCTGCGGTCGTACTGCACGGCGACGCGCACCACGGGCGCACCCGCGCCGGCGAGCGGCACGGTCGTCAACAGATACTGGTGCCGGGCGCCGGGCGGCGCAACGCCGAACGGCACGCGCCCGACGTTCATCGACAGCAGCGGCGCGTACGGACGGAATCCGGGTGTGCCGACGAGGCGCGCGCCGCCGGCATCGAAGATCGCGAGATCCATGTTCGGATGCCCGTGCAACTGGTCGATCCAGATATCGGTATGGCGCGCGACGTCGTCCGTCGTGCGCGCCTCGGCCAGATGCGCGCCCAATGCGGCGGAAATACCGGCCATCTGCTCGGCTGCCGTCGTTTCGACACGGTTGCTCAGCGCTTCGTACAGTGCGACGCCGCTCGACGCGAGGATCACCGACGTCGACAGGACGATCAACGCGGTCAGCCGGCCGCGCAGCGTGCGCGGCAGCAGGCGCGCGATCATGCGGCCGCGCCGCCGCGCGCTTCGAGCACGTAGCCCATGCCGCGCACCGTATGGATCAGCTTCGGCTCGTACGCGTCGTCGATCTTCGAGCGCAGCCGGCGGATCGCCGAATCGACGACGTTCGTGTCGCTGTTGAAGTTCATGTCCCACACCTGCGACGCGATCGTCGCGCGCGGCAGGATCTCGCCTTCGCGGCGCATCAGCAGCCACAGCAGCGCGAACTCCTTCGCGGTCAGCAGGATCGTGTCGCCCTGCCGCGTGGCCTTGCGGCGCGTCAGGTCGAGTTCGAGATCGGCCACGCGCAGCGTGTTCGAATCGCGCGGCTGGCCGCGCCGCAGGATCGACTTGATGCGTGCGGTCAGCTCGACGAAGTCGAACGGCTTCGCGAGATAGTCGTCCGCGCCAAGTTCCAGCCCCTTCACGCGATCGCCGACGTCGTCGCGCGCGGTGAGGAATAGCACGGGCGTCGACTTGCTGCGCCGC
This sequence comes from Burkholderia sp. AU17457, assembly GCF_002223255.1. Taxonomy (NCBI): domain Bacteria; kingdom Pseudomonadati; phylum Pseudomonadota; class Betaproteobacteria; order Burkholderiales; family Burkholderiaceae; genus Burkholderia; species Burkholderia sp. AU17457. Next base: position 294,396 of record NZ_NKFB01000005.1, on the reverse strand, counting down.
AGGTTCTGCAGCAACGTCCAGCCGTCCTGCCCGGGCAGCATCACGTCGAGCACGAGCAGGTCGTATTCCTCGGTTTCGGCCTGGTGCTGACCCGTGATGCCGTCCTCGACCCAGTCGACGACGTAGCCGGCCTCGGTCAGCCCCTTGCGCAGATACGCGCCCGTCTTCGGTTCATCCTCGACAATCAGAATTCGCATCACGCATTACCCTTGAAGAAACCCAGCCGGCGCATCATGCCCGCGGCGAAACCGCCACGCAACGCCGCGCGCCACGACACCGCATGGCTCACGCGATACAGCACCGGCAGCACCAGCAGCGTCAGCGCGGTGGACGACAGGATACCGCCGATCACGACCGTCGCGAGCGGGCGCTGCACCTCGGCGCCGGTGCCGGTCGCGAACGCCATCGGCAGGAAGCCGAGCGACGCGACCAGCGCGGTCATCAGCACGGGCCGCAGCCGCGTGAGCGCGCCGTCGTGCACGGCCGCGTCGAGCGACATCCCTTCGTCGCGCAGGTTGCGGATGAACGAAATCATCACGAGGCCGTTGAGCACGGCCACGCCCGACAGCGCGATGAAGCCGACCGCCGCCGTGATCGACAGCGGAATCCCGCGCAGCCACAGCGACACGACGCCGCCGCTCAGCGCGAACGGAATGCCGGTGAACACGAGCAGCCCGTCCTTCACGTTGTTGAACATCACGAACAGCAGCACGAACACCATGAACAGCGCAAGCGGCACGACGAGCTTCAGGCGCTCGCTCGCGCTTTGCAGCTGCTCGAACTGGCCGCCCCACGACACCCAGTAACCGGCCGGCACGCGCACGTCCTGCTGCAACTGCTCGCGCGCGTCGGCGACGAACGAGCCGACGTCGCGGCCGCGCACGTTCGCGCTGACGACCACCCGCCGCTTGCCGTCCTCGCGGCTGATCTGGTTCGGGCCCGGCGCCACGTCGATCGTCGCGAGCTCCGCGAGCGGCACGTACGGCGCCGCCGCGAGCGGCGCGCTGGCGCCGGCCGCAGGCGCCGGTAGCGCGATCGGCAGCCGCTTGATCGCCTCGATATCGGTACGCAGTTCGTCGGGCAGCCGCACGACGATGTCGAAGCGACGATCGCCCTGGAACAGCGTGCCGGCCTTCTGCCCGCCGACGGCTGCGGCCACCGAATCCTGCAGGTCGGCGACGCTCACACCGTAGCGCGCGAGCTTGTCGCGATCGAGGTTGACGGTCAGCACCGGCAGGCCCGTGGTCTGCTCGACCTTCACCTCCGACGCGCCCGGCACTTTCTGCAACGCGGCCGCGATCTGCTCGCCGGTCTGGTTCAGCACTGCCATGTCGTCGCCGAAGATTTTCACGGCGACGTCGCTGCGCACGCCGGAGATCAGTTCGTTGAAGCGTAGCTGGATCGGCTGCGAGAACTCGTACGCGTTGCCCGGCAGCTCGGCGAGCGCGTCCTCGATCTCGCGCACGAGCTGCTCGCGCGGCTTCTTCGGATCGGGCCACGTGTCGGCCGGCTTCAGCATGATGTAGCCGTCCGACAGGTTCGGCGGCATCGGGTCAGCCGCGATCTCGGCCGTGCCGGTGCGCGCGAACACGCGCTCGATCTCGGGGAAGCGCGCCTTCAGCGTCTTCTCGATCGACTTCTGCATCTCGACCGACTGCGACAGGCTCGTGCCGGGAATCCGCAGCGCGGACACGGCCAGATCGCCTTCGTTCAGACTCGGAATGAACTCGCTGCCGAGCCGCGTCGCAAGCCCGAGCGTGACCAGCACGATCGCGCCCGCGCCGAGCATCACGCGCGTCGGGCGCGTCATGAACGCGGCGAGCACCGGTTCGTACGCGCGCCGCGCCCAGCCCATCAGCCGGTTCTCCTTCTCCTCGACCCGCTCGCCGATGAACAACGCGACGGCCGCCGGAATGAACGTGACGGTCAGCACCATCGCCGCCGCGAGCGCCATCACGACGGTCGTCGCCATCGGATGGAACATCTTGCCTTCGACGCCGGTCAGCGCAAAGATCGGCAGGTACACGACCATGATGATCAGTTGCCCGAAGATCAGCGCGCGGCGCGCTTCCTGCGATGCGCCGAACACCTCGGCGAAACGCTCGTCGCGCGTGAGCGGCCGCCCGGCCGCCGACTGCGCATGCGCAAGCCGCCGCACGCAGTTCTCGACGATCACCACCGCGCCGTCGACGATAATTCCGAAGTCGAGCGCGCCAAGGCTCATCAGGTTCGCGCTCACCTTCGCGTTGACCATGCCGGTGAAGGTCATCAGCATCGACAGCGGAATCACGAGCGCGGTGATCAGCGCCGCGCGGATGTTGCCGAGGAACAGGAACAACACGGCGATCACGAGCACCGCGCCTTCGAGCAGGTTCTTCTTCACCGTGGCAACCGCCTTCTCGACGAGCACCGTGCGGTCGTACACCGGAATCGCCTTCACGCCGGCCGGCAGCGTGCGGTTCACGTCCTCCATCTTCGCGGCGACGGCCTTCGACACCGTCCGGCTGTTCTCGCCCATCAGCATGAACACCGTGCCGAGCACGACTTCCTCGCCGTTCGACGTCGCGGCGCCAGTGCGCAGTTCGCGGCCGATGTCGACCACGCCGACGTCCTTCATCCGCACCGGCACGCCCCCGACATTGGTCAGCACGATGTTCGCGATGTCGTCGACGGTGCGCGCCTGGCCCGGCACGCGCACGAGATACTGCTCGCCGCGCTTTTCGATGTAGCCGGCGCCGACGTTGTCGTTGTTGCGCTCGAGCGCCCGCACGACGTCGGCGAGCGTCAGCCCGTACGACATCAGCTTCGCCGGATTCGGCGCGACGCGGTATTCCTTCACGTAGCCGCCGATCGAGTTGACCTCGGTCACGCCGCGCACGTTGCGCAATTGCGGCCGCACGACCCAGTCCTGCAGCTCGCGCAGGTCGGCCGCCGTATAGCGCGTGCCGTCGGGCTTGCGCGCGCCGGCATCGGCCTCGACGGTCCACAGGTAGATCTCGCCGAGGCCGGTCGACGTTGGCCCCATCGCGGGCGCGATGCCGGCCGGCAGCTTGTCCTTCGCCTCCTGGATGCGCTCGTTGACGAGTTGCCGCGCGAAGTAGATGTCGGTGCCGTCCTTGAAGATCACGGTGACCTGCGACAGCCCGTAGCGCGAGATCGAACGCGTCTGTTCCAGCCCCGGCAACCCGGCCATCACGGTCTCGACCGGATAGGTGATGCGCTGCTCGGCCTCGAGCGGCGAGTAGCCGGGCGCGGACGTGTTGATCTGCACCTGCACGTTGGTGATGTCGGGCACCGCGTCGATCGGCAGCCGCTGGTAGCTGAACACGCCCAGCGCGGCCACCGCCGCGATCGCCAGCATCACGAGCCAGCGGTGCGCAATCGCAAAGCGGATCAGGCGCTCAAACATGTCGGGATTCCTTGAAGCGGGGCACGGTCGTCCGCACTGGGCGAGCCGCGCGGCCAGTCACCCGGCCGATTGGAAAGCGGGCCGCATAGCAGGCCGCCAGTCGCGCCACGGCGCGCACGTATTGCTGCTCATTCATGTTCCGCGCTCCCCTTGCCGAGCTCCGCCTTCAGCACGAAGCTGTTCGACGCCACGTATTCCTGGCCCGGCTTGATCCCCTTCAGCACTTCGATCGCGCGTTCGTCGCGCCGCCCCGTTTCGACGGCCTGCGCGACGAAACCCTTCGGCGAGCGCACGAACACCGACGGCGCGCCGTCGACGTCCTGCAGCGCGTCGCTCGCGACCGCGAGGGGCACGCGTTGTGCGCCCGCGTCGACCGATACGTTCACGAACATCCCCGGGCGCCACACGCGGTCGGGGTTCGGCAGCACGACGCGCGCCGGCGCGGTGCGCGTCTGCTCGCCGAGCAGCGACCCCACGTACGCGATCGGGCCGCTCGAGCGCGATTCGAACGCGGTCGCCATCACCGTTGCGTCGCGACCGACGCGCACGTCGTTGAGCCGCTGCGCCGGCACCGCCATCTCGGCCCAGACGGTCGACAGGTCGGAGATCACGAACATGCTCGCGTCCGCAGCAATCGCCTCGCCGGGCGTCGCATGTTTCTCGACGATCGTGCCGGCGAACGGCGCGCGCAGTTCATAACGGTTCAGCGCCCCCGCGCCGACCGGCGCGTTCAGCGCGGCGAGCTTCTGCCGCGCGTTCTGCACGGCGATCTCGGCCTCGCGCAACTGCACCTGGGCCTGCTGGTAGTCCTGCTCCGCCGAAATGCGCTCCTGCCACAGCGTGCGTTCGCGCTCGTAGGTCGCGCGCGCGCCCGACAGCCGGCGCTCGGCCGTCAGCAGCTCGCTGCGGCGGTCGGCGAGATCGGTGCTCGCGATCACGGCGAGCACCTGCCCCTTCGCGACGTTCTGCCCGAGCGACACCGCCACCTGCTCGACGATGCCGGCCACGCGCGGCACCACGTGCGCGGTGCGGTCCTCGTTGAACTTGATTTCGCCGGGAAGCTGGAACGGCGTCGCGATCTGCGCGGGGCCGGCTTTCGCGAGCGCGATTCTCGACGTCGCCAGTTGCGCGTCGGTCAGCGCGATCGCGCCGTCGGCGCGCGCGAACGGGAACGACGCGGCGTCGTTGCCCGCCTTCACGTCGATCGTCGCATCGAACACGTGCGGCTTCGCGATCGACTGCGCGGACACGAACTTCTGGCCGACCGCGTCGAACCGCAACGGTTCCTGCGTGCGGTCATACCGCACCAGCGTGCCGGACACGGTCACGCCCTTGTCCACCGGCTTGCCGTCGACGGACGGATAGACGACGAGCCGCGCGTCGCCGGGCTTTTCCGTCATCACGATCTCGACGGACAGCTTGCCGCGCCTGAGCACGACACCGCCGCGCGCGCCGGCGCCATCGGCCGGCTGCGCGGCTTCGGCGGCCGTCGGCGCCGATGCGCTGCCGCCGCTCCGCGTGACGGCGAGCGCGCCGATCACGATTCCTGCGCCGCCGAGCACGGCCGCCGCGATAACGAAGATTCTGCTGCGTGACATGATGGTCCTTCCGGTAAGAGGGGCGCTTATGGCGCGACGGCCGCGAGCGGCGTGCCGACGAGCCGGCCGATGTCGGCGCGGGCCGCATGAGCGTCGGCGAGCGCACGCACGTATTGCGACTGCCCCTGGAACAGCGTGCGCTGCGCGTCGAGCACGTCGAGGAAACTGAACTTCCCGAGTTCGTAGCCGCGCGACATCGCATCGAGCGCGAGGCGCGCGGCCGGCAGGATGTCGGACTTCAGCCGCTGCGCTTCCTGCTCGGCCCCCTCGAAATTCGCGTATGCCCGCGTCAGTTCCAGCCGCAGGCGCGTGCGTTCGCGATCGAGGTCGGCGTTCGCGCGCGTAGCCTTGTGCGTCGCCTCGAGCAACGCGCCCTTGTTCGTGTCGAACAGCGGAATCGGGATCGACACGCCGACCACGGCCTGGTTGTCGGGCACGCCGCCCGTGGTCACGCGCTTTACGCCCGCACTGACGGTTACGTCCGGCATGCGCCGCGCGCGTTCGAGCGACACGGCCGCGTTCGAGCGCAGCATCTCGGCTCGCGCGGCCCGCGCGAGCGGAGCATCGTCGAGCTGTGCGGTCAGCGCGGACAGCGGCTCGACTGACGGCACGGTTTCCAGGTCGCCTAGCACCGCAAGCCGGTCGTTGCGCGCCTCGCCCATCACCGCGTTCAGTTTTTCGCGCGCGACGTCGACACGGCCGCGCGCGGTCACGACTTCGATCTGCACGCCGGCCGCCGCCACCTGCGCCTTGGTCGCCTCGACCGGCGACACCTTGCCGGCCTGCGCGCGGCGTCCGGCGAGATCCGCCGAGCGCGCGGCGATCGCGGCCGATTCCTCGGTCACCTGAAGCTGGCGCTGTGCGGCGAGCAGCCCGTAGAACGCGGCGATCACGTCGGCGCGTACGGCCGCGCCCTGGTCGTCGAACGACGCGTTGGCTGCCTCGCGGCCGTAGGACGCGACGTCGAGCCGCGCGCGGCGCTTGCCGCCCAGTTCGATGGTCTGGTTGATCAGCGCGGTCGACGTGCGTTCCGCGCGGCTGAAACCTTCCTGCAGGAACGACACTTCGGGGTTTGGCCGCGCGCCGGCCTGCATCAGCGCGCCGAGCGATGCATCGACGTCCGCGCGCGCGCCGCGCAGTGCCGGATTGTTCCGGGCTGCGACCGCGAGCGCATCGGACAGCGTCAGTGACGATGCCGGAAATGTGTCGGATGGCGATGCGCCGATCGGCGCGGCGGCGGTAGCCGGAGCCGGCGACAGCGAGGGCTGCGCATGAGCCGTCGCGGCCATCGCGAAGACGATGGCCGCGACGAGGTTGAGCTTGAGCATGTTCGGTTCTGCGGTAACGGTTCGCGACCGATGCTACGGACCGGCCGCAGTGCGAACATGAGGCGAAGATGATATTTCCGTCATGTTGGGCGCAACCGTACGCCGATGTGCGGTGCCCTTGGGGGAACGGCGTCCCTTTCGACAATCAGGAAGATTCGGTGAGCGCGCGGCACGATGGCCGCACGAAAGAATGCAGAAGTTCGGAGATTCGAGACGTGCCGGCCATACGCCCCGCGCGTGAATCAGGTGATGCGCTGCTTCCCCCGCCGCCGCTGCACGAGCCAGTCCAGCAACTGCCGCCCGTCGCGTTCGCCGAACCAGCGCGCGTGCCCGATCAGATAGCCGTCGTACGCAATGTCCACAATCGCCGGCGCATCGATGATGCAGCCGAAATACGCGACTTCCGACAGCGCGAACTCCGTATGCACGATCGGCAGCAGCGCGACGAGCGCCGCGTATGCGTCGTCGCTCAGCGGTTCGAGGGATTCATAGCCATCGAGCAGCGCGTCGATCTGGTCGTATTCCACGCGCCGTGCATCGGCCGGCGCCATCCAGTCGACCGTATTGCGCTCGATCGCCAGCGCAAGGTCCATCACCGCGCAAGTGCGGTCCGACAAGCCGAAATCGAGCACGGTACGTACCTGCGCGCCGGGCCCCGCATCGGTCCACAGCAGGTTCGACGCATGCCAGTCGCCGTGCGTCCACAGCGGCGTCAACGTGGGCAGCAGCGGCACGAGACGCGCGTGAAACGGGCCGATCGCGTCGGCCACATCACCGCGCCAGTCACGCGAGCCCAGCGCGCGCACGAGCAGCGGCTGCGCATCGACCCAGCGTTCGAGCGCGCCCGCCAGATCGGCGGACGACAGCACGCGAAAACTCGACAACAGCGTGTGCACGGGCCGCGCGGGCGCATCGTAGCCGGCCGACGCGCGATGCAGTTCGGCCAGCGCGCGGCCGGCCGCATACGCATGAGAAGCATGCGTGAACGGCTGCCACGACATCACGCCGCGATACGGATCGACGCCCGGCGCGAGCACGTGCACCTCGTACGTCCACTCGCCGGAAGCAAACGCGGTCGCACCGTGACGATCGGCCAGCACGTCCACCACCGGCATCCCGCGTTCGCGCAGATGCGCGATGAAACGATGCTCTTCCTCGAGCCCCGCGACATCGCGCAGGCTTGCGTGATGTCGCTTGACGAACAACCCGCGCCCGTCCGCCATTCGCACGAGCACGGCGGCCGCGAACTGCCGCGGGCTGTGCCACGTCAGCCGCACCGGCTCGCCCACGCCGTCGATCCGCGCGAGCACGGCCGCCACTTCGTCGTGCGTGATCAGCGGCCAGTCGCGTTCGGCCTGCTCGCCGTCCACGCCGAATTGCGGCGGCGCGACGTCGCGCGACAGGGGGCCGTCCGGCTCGAGGGGGAATGACATGAACGGCGTTGCTCCGTAGTTGAATCCGTGAATCAGCGTGTACCGCCACCCGAAGCGAGCGGGCCGCCCGATGCCGCCCGCAACGCGGCGGCCGTCCGGCTCCAGTCGCGCCAGCCGACGACGGCCAGCCCGATGAACAGCGCATAGAGTCCGGCCGTCAGATACAGTTCCTTGAACACGAACATCCCGACGTACACCACATTCACGACGATCCACAGTCCCCACGACGCGATGTAGCGCCGTGCGGTCCAGTATTGCGCGACGAGGCTGAACGCGGTCAGCGACGCATCGACGAACGGCAGCGCCGCATCGGTCCAGCGCGCCATCATCCCGCCGAGCAGCGCGCTGCCGATGACCGCCGCGATCAGGTCGGGCAGCATCGTGAGTGGCCGCACGCCGGTGACAGGCGCGACATCGCCGGCCGGCGCCGCGTCGCCGCCTGCCTCGCTCGCGCGCTGCGCGAGCCAGCGCTGCCAGCCGTACACCTGCAGCACCGCGAACGCGCCCTGCAGCAGCATGTCCGAGTACAGCTTCGCGTCGAAGAAGATCCAGCCGTACAGCGCGACCGACGCGAGGCCGACCGGCCAGCACAGCATGCGCCGCTTCGCGGTCAGCCAGATCGCGAGCGCGCTGACGATCACGCCGGCGATTTCGAGTGGGGACATCGTCTGTGCTCTCCTGGTGGGCTGCCGGAGCCGCGCGTCACGCGGCCGCTTCCGGTCGGTCAGAAATCATAGGTCAACGATACGCGCGCGGTGCGCGGCGCACCGGGGAACAGGTACGCATCGCCCTGCTGCTCGCCTGCGTCGCGCCAGTAGAACTTGTTGAACAGATTGTCCACCGACACGCGCAACACCGTACGATGGCCGCCGATCTTCGTCGTATAGCGCGCGCCGAGATTGAATACGAACCACGACGGCACGCGCGCGGTGCCTTCCTCGTTCGCGTTGCGTGCGGCGCTGTACTCGACGCCGCCGAGCACGTTCAGGCCTGCGACGCCCGGCACCGCGTAGTCCGCGTACAGCGACGCGCGCAACGCGGGCACGTTGATGACCTGATGTCCTTCGTAGGCGGGCGAGCCCGAATCGACCGCGCGGGCGCGAATCGCCGCGACGCTGGCCGTGAGGCCCAGCCGCTCGGTCACGCGCCCGGCCGCGCCGAGTTCGATCCCCTGGTGCCGCTGCATGCCGCGCTGCACGAACGTGTAGGACGTGCCCGACGCGTCCGGGTCGGCGAACTGGAACGGCTTGCTGATCGAGAACACGGCGGCCGTCAGGCTCAGCCGGTCGAGCCAGTCGTATTTCGCGCCGACCTCGATCTGGTGCGATTCGACGGGCGGCAGGAACGCATACGCGTTGGTCGCGCGCACGGGCGCCTGGTCGCCGAGCGACAGCGCCTTGCTGTACGACGCATACAGCGACAGCACGTTCACCGGCTTGTAGACGAGCGCGACCTGCGGCAGGAACACCGAGCGGTCGGTATGCGTCGTCTCGCCGTCGAGGCTGCTCCAGCTACGCTGGCGCAGCAACACTTCCTTGCCGCCCGCGAGCACCTGCCAGTGTTCGCCGATGCTGATGCGGTCGAGCCCGAACACGCCGTACTGCCATGCGTCGAGGCGCGGATACGACGGCCCCGGCGCATTGGGTGACGGCGGGAAGGTCAGGTCCGGCCCGTAGATATTCTCGCTGCCCACGTAGTCGTACACGGCGTCGGCCATGTGCACGACGCGGCGCTGCACGCTCACGCCGAGCGTCAGTTCGTGCCGCAGCGGCCCCGTCGCGAACTTGCCGGTCGTGACCGCGCGCAGATCGTCGTTGCGCCGGTATTCGCCGGGGCTGCGGAAGTCGTACACGTCGTAGTCGCCGTTCGCGCCGAAGAAGAACGGCGACGTCGCGCCGGCCGCGCAGCTTGCCGCGTACGAGCAGCCGTACGCGAACGCGCTGTTGTCGTCGATCATCGTGCGGCTGCGACCCACGGCGATATAGGCCTTCCAGTCGTCGTTGAACTGGTAGTCGAAACGCGCGTTCAGGTTCAACGCATCGGTCGTCACCGGCTTCGCCCACGGCTGCGTGCCGAGCGCCTTCGACGTGGTCTTCACCGACGGCACGACCGTGCCGCCCAGCAACTGGTAGCCAGGCGCGGAACGCTGGATCCACTGCTGGAATTCCGCGTTCAGCTGCAGGCTCGCGCGGGGGCTGATGTCCCAGTCGGCGGCGATCGAGCCGAACGTGCGCCGTCCGTTCGTGCCGTCGATATACGAGTGCATGTTCTCCTTCGCCGCGTTGATCCGGAAACCGAACTGATTGTCCGGACCGAAGCGGCGGCCGAGATCGACGGCCGCCGACGTCGAGCCGCGGCTGTCGACGCCGCCCGTGACGCTCGCGACGTTCGCGGAGCGCTTGGTCACGAAGTTGATCACGCCGCCCGGCGCGACGACGCCGCTATCGATGCCCGCGAGCCCCTTCAGGATCTCGACGCGTTCCTTGTTCTCGAGCGGCACGTTCTGCTCGCCGGATACCGTCAGCCCGTCGATCCGGATCGCGCTCGCGAGATCGACCGGAAAGCCGCGAATCGCGAAGCCCTCGAAATAGCCGACCGGCGCATAGTCGTTGACGACCGACGCATCGTTGCGCACGACGTCGCTCAGCCGCTTCGCCTGCTGATCGTCGATCAGCGCGCGCGTGATGACGTTCACCGACGCCGGCGTGTCGCGCAGCGGCGCGTCGTCGAGCCCCGCGACCGACGCTTCGCGCGCGCGCAACGCGTGGCCGCGCTCGCCGCTCACCGTGATCGCGGGCAGCGTCGCGTTGCCGGCCGCGTCGGCGCCCGGTGCGGCCGTGTCGCCCTGAGCCGCGGCAGCGTGCGCCGCGAAAAGCGTGACGCCGAGACCGACACCGAGCCCGACCTTCGCGCGCCGCCGCCGTGCGCGTGCCGCTGTTGTTCTATTCACCGTCATTGTTCTGGATGGAAAACTCGCCATTCGACCTGTCGAAACCCGAAACCCGAAAACCCGTTAGGAAGCTGCGAAGCGCGCGCCCGCGAACGCCGCCGCGCCCGTCGCCGGACACGTTCCGTCGACACGATATTCATCGGACGAACCAGACCCTGCGGCGTGCAAGCGGGCCGGCCGGTCGGAACAACGCAGGATGGGACATCGGATTCGGATGACGCGCCGGAAGCCGATGCAGCGGCCGACGGATTCGCCGGGTGCCTGTCGGGCGGCGGCTGCGTCACGCGGTCGTGTCATGCGGGGGACGCTTCGAACGCCCCGGTTCGGGCGGCGGACAGTCGCGCCGGCCGTTCATCGGAACGGCGGCCTGTCCGTCGCGCGCGACATCGCGGCGTGGCGCGCATTTTACCCCGGGCGGGGCGAAGGGCCGCCGAATCGGGCGGAACGGGAAACGGGGAAGGCGGGAACGGGCGCAGGCGGTTCGGGCGGCGCGACAACGGTGGCGATTCGGTCGCGATTCCCGCGGCGCGTGCCGACGCTGAAACCGGCGTCATCGTGCGCCGGTCGGGCAACCGCAAACCGGAGCGGGAATGGCGGCCCGCTACCGGTTCACCGGCTGTTCGCTCAGAAGCCCTGCATCGTCACGGTCGGATCGACGACCAGATGCACGACGCCGTAAATGACCGCGCCGACCAGCAGCGCAAGCAGAAGCGCCACGAACGGCAGCAGCGTGAAGTTGGCGTTGGCGAGATCGTTCGCGTGCGCCTTGCTGTTGCGTACGCCGAAAAAACTCCACAGGACCAGGCGAACCATGCCGAGCAGTTTCATGATGGGCTCCTTTATCGAATCGGTTGACGCTATCGTCGATCCGGACGGCATCCGAAAAAAGAAGCAGTTGCGCATGCTTTTCGCGCAGCAGGCCATCTGCGGCCGCATGCCGCAGGTGCGTCAGCGGTCGAGCACGAGTGGCGCCGTGGCCCCTTGCGCGGGTCGCGCGACACACAGCAGCGCGCAGCCGGGTTCGACCGGCGCATCGGGCATTTGCTCGTAGTCGACCGCGCCGGACAGCACGCGCGTCGCGCACGTGCCGCACGACCCGGAGCGGCATTCGGACGGCACGGCCACGCGCTGCCCTTCCGCGAATTCGAGCAGCGTGCCGTCGGCGGGCGTCCACGCGGCTTCGCGCGCCGTGCGCCGGAACACGACGGGCACGCTTTCCGTCGCGGGCGGGGCAGTTGCCCGGGCCGCACTGCGCGAGACACTCGACGGCCCGAACGCCTCGAACCGGATGCGCTCGTCCGGCACGTTCAGCGCGCGCAGCCCGTCGTACAGGTCGCGCATGAATGCTGACGGCCCGCACAAATAGAAATCGTAATCGTCGAATGAAAGGACCCGCTTCAATTGCCCGATGTCGATGCGGCCGGCCCGCGCAACTGAGCCTTCGTGAGGATGACTGTCGAACCAGTGAAGCGACACGCGTGCATCGGTGGCCGCGATGCGCACCAGTTCCGCGGCGAATGGCCGGTCGGCCGCTTCGCGTGCGCCGTGCACGAACACGACGCGACGCGACGGCGTGTCGTCGGCCAGTGCCCGGCGCAGCATCGCGACCATCGGCGTGATGCCGATGCCGGCCGACACCAGCACGGCCGGGCGCGGACTTGCGAGATCGAACGTGAAGCGGCCGCGCGGCATCTGCGCGTCGAGCGTCATGCCGGCCTGCGCGTGATCGTGCAGCCACGCCGATACGCGTCCTTCGCGCTTCACGGTGATCCGGTAGTGTGCGCCGCCCGGCGCGTCGGACAGCGTGTAGCTGTGCATCGTCGGCGCGTCGCTGCCCGGCAGCGCGATGCGCAACGTCAGGTGCTGACCGGCTTCGTAGGCCGGCAATGCGCCGCCGTCCGCCGGTTCGAAATGGAACGACCGGACCGCGCGCGCTTCGTCGACGATCTTCGCGATCCGCAGCGACCGCCATGCGGGCGCCGATGCCGGCGCGGCCGCGGACGGCGCAGATCCGGCCGTTGTCGCCGCGCCACCCGACGACGCCGCCATCGCCGCGAACTGCGGCGCGCGCTCGACCGCCGACCACCGGAACGGCAGCACCGCCCGCATGCGCCGCACTTCCCGCACGTGGAAACGCACGACGCGCTGCGCGCCGTCGAACGACGCGACGACCGGGCCGTCCCACACGATCTCCGCGTGCGCGGCGACATACAGCACATCGCCGCTGTCGAAATCGACGAACAGCAGCCCCGCGCGCGGATCGTGCTGCAGGTTGCCCAGCGTATTGAAGAACCGGTTGCCGCTGAAATCGGGCGTCGTCAGCGTGCGCGCATCGTCGACGCGCACGAAGCCCGGCATCCCGCCGCGATGCGACACGTCCGCGCCGCGCGCCGCGCCCGCGTCCGCCGACGTGTTCGCACTCGCGACGAAGAACGTATCGGCCTGCGCGAGCAGCGCGCGGTCCGTGTCGCTCAGCGCATCCGATACGTCCGGCGCGACGGACGCCCCGACGTCCCGCGCGATGAAAGTCGGCTTGCGGCCCTGGATGTACTTCGCACAATTGCCAAAGCTCTGCTCGACCGCGATCGTCAGCGCATCGCCGTCGGCCGAGCGCACGACGCCGTTCACGCGATTGCGCCGTCGCGTATCGAATTCGATGCCGAGCCCGCCGAGCGGTGCGCCCGCCTGCCACGCGCCGGCCAGCGGATCGCCCGGCAGCGCGCGCGCCGCGATGCGCAGCGTGCGTGCATCCGGCGACGTGACGAAACCCGGCGCACCGACCCGCAGCGTCGCCCACGGCTGCCCGCTTGCATCGACGCCGCCGAGCACGAAGAACGGCAGTTGCGCGAAAAACGTCCGGTGCTGATCCGGCATGAAGCGCCGGATTCCGCGCCGGCCGGCCGCGCCCGCCGCGTCCGTCACGCCTGCGCGCTGCTGCACGGCAAGCTCGCCCGCGTGAAACGGCGCGGTATCGAGTTCCCAGCCCGGTACGACGGCGGTCGGCGCATTCATCGCGTTCTCCTGAACAGGCGCGGTGGCAGTGAGCGTCAAGCGGCGAGCAGGCCCGCGCGCGTCGTCGGCATCGCGACGAAGCCCGGCAGCGCCTCGATACGGGCCAGCCAAGCACGCACGTGCGGATACGGTTCGAGCGACACGCCGCCTTCCGGCGCGTGCGCGATGTACGTGTACGCGGCGATGTCCGCGATCGTCGGCTGCGCGCCGGCCGCGAACGGCTTGCCGGCCAGCTCGCGATCGATCACGTCGAGCACCTTCGCGGCCGTGCGCTTGGCCGCTTCCGGGTCGAGCTGCGCGCCGAACACGGTCACGAGCCGCGCGGCCGCGGGGCCCGATGCGATCGGGCCGGCCGCGTACGACAGCCAGCGCTGCACGACGGCCGCGCCGACCGGATCGTCGGGCAGCCAGTGCGCGTCGCCGTAGCGCTTCGCGAGATACACGAGGATCGCGTTCGAATCGGCGATCACGGTACCGCCGTCGTCGATCACCGGCACCTGCCCGAGCGGATTCAACGCGAGGAACGCCGGTTCGCGCTGCGCGCCGGCCGCGAGATCGACGTCGATGGTCTTCGACGGCAACCCGAGCAGCGACAGGAACAACCGGACACGGTGCGCGTGCCCGGACAGCAGGAACGAATAGACGCGGATCGGCGAGGCGGGCTTGCTGGCGGCAGACATGGAAACACTCCGGAATCTCGCGCCGCCGGGAATCGGCGACGAACGACTCCAGCGTAGCGCTCGCCGTTCGTCACCGGAAGACGGATAATCGTGGAAACATTCTCCGCTTTCATAGGACAATCGACGATGGCCGATCTGCGCGACGTGAACCTGAACCGGCTGGCGATCTTCGTCGCGGTGGTCGACGCCGGCTCGCTGACGGCGGCCGCCGAGCGGCTCGGCCTCGCGAAGACGGTCGTCAGCACGCACATGCAGCGTCTCGAATCCGAGGTCGGCGCGAACCTGCTGGTGCGCACGACGCGGCGGCTAAGCGTGACCGATGCCGGCCGCGTGTTCTACGACGCGTGCCGCGATATCGTGCGCGCCACCGAAGCCGCGCTCGACGCGGTGTCGTCCGACGCCGGACCGCTGCGCGGCACGCTGCGCGTGAGCGTGCCGATCGACTATGGCGCGCTGGTGGTCGCGCCGGCCGTCGTCGCGCTGCGCGACCGGCATCCGGCGCTCGCCGTCGAACTCGTCGCGAACGACCGCGTCGTCGATCTCGTCGCGGACAACCTCGACGTCGCGATCCGCATCGGCCGTCTCGCCGATTCCAACTATCGCGCGGTGCAGCTCGGCACCTACGAGAAATGGCTGGTCGCGAGCGCGGCGTTCGTCGCGCGGCACGGGCTGCCGCGCGATCCCGATGCGCTCGCCGCGCTGCCGTTCGTGATGTTGTCGTCGCTGCCGCGCCCGCATACGCTCGAACTCGTCAACGTGCGGGGCGGTAGCGCATCGGTGCACTGCGTCGCGCCGGTCGTGTCGAACACCGCGACCGCGTGCCGCGCGATCGTGCTCGCGGGCGGCGGCTTCGGGCTGCTGACGGATTTCTCGACCGCGGACGACGTCGCGGCCGGCCGGCTCGTGCGGCTGCTGCCGGGCTGGCATACGGCGCCGGCCGGGATCCATGCGGTGTATCCGTCGACGCGGCTGCCTTCGCCGAAGGTGCGGGCGTTCATCGAGGCGATGAAGGGGAAGCTCGGGGAAACGCCGATCGCGCCCACGAAGAGACGCTCACGTTCGAAATAGCAAAAAAACGGAGAAAGGCAGAGGTCCGCGTTCAATACGCCTGCATGAGCCGTCTCATGAGCAACGACTTCAAATCCCTACGCGTATCGCACACGATATGCACATGGATCGTGTCGCCGCGCACGTCGTAAATGATGCGATTCATTCCGGCAACGACTTCGCGATACTGACTGAGGTTGATATGCGCGAGCTCGTCGGGAATCCGGCCCTGAGCAGGAAAGGCACGAAGCGACGCGATGGCATCCTTGATCTGGCCATAGCTCGCCTGCCAGGTTTCCGAACCGAAATTCGACAGGAGATAACGCTTCAACGTCTTCAGATCTTCTTCCGCCGAACGAAGAACGACAACGCGTAACGTCATTGATCATCATCCTTGTCGAGGTCGGCGAAAACATCCTCGACAGGACGAAAGTGACCTTGGTCGATCTCGCGGTTGCCCAGCGCAAGCAATTTCAGCAGCGCGAGTGTCTCTTCATGCTCCTCATACGACTTGACGTCCATGACGACGAGCTTCGCCTCGCCGTTCTGGGTGATGAGCATCGGCTCGCGGCTCTCCGAGATGTCCTTGACGATCTCGGCCGCGTGACTCTTGAGATAGCTGATCGGTTTGACTTGAGTGGAGAATTTCATGGAATGCGTCCTTTGGCCGGGCACCGGATGAGACCGATTATAGTCTGAATTCGGTCTTGATCAGGCGAGGATAGTCGACCGATCACCGCGTCCTTACCCACCCGCTTCCCCCAACGTCCCCAACAACACCTTCCTGCAACTCGCGATCATCTGCGCCTCCGGATCGCGATATTCCGTGAGTAGCCACGCCGCGCCGACGTTCGTCATCGCGCCCACCAGCGCGAGCCCGATCAGCCGCTGCTCGGTGCGCTCTGCCGGCGTCGCGGCCTCGCGCGGCGCGCCGATCGCCATGATCAGCTTGCCGAAGTCGATCAGCATGCGCTGATACGTCATGTCGGTATCCGCGCTCACGCCCATCACCTCGAGCAGCAAGACGCGCGCCGCGCACGGGTCGCGCAGAAACGCGAAGAACGCGGCGAGTCCCGCGTCGACGCGCTCGCGCAAATCGCCGCCGCGCGCGGCGACCGCCTGCGCGACCGCGTCATGCAATTGCTGCGCGTGATGCAGGTAGGTGCAGCGCAACAAATCCTCGGTGCTGTCGAACGCCGCATAGAAATAGCGGTCGTTCAGCTTCGCTTCCTGGCAGATCGACCGCACGGTCGCCTTGCGAAAACCCACCGTGCCGAACACGCGCGTCGCCGCGCGGATCAGTGCGTCGCGCCGCTCGGCGGCCCGCACCTCCGGCGCCACGCCGCCATACGACCGCCCCTTTTTTTCCGTTTCGAGTGCTTTCTCCATTCCGCTATTTGACATCAGGACACCCGAAAACTAAAGTGGTGACGACCAACACCACAATAGATGCGCCGCCGGTACAGCGCAAGCGGAACGGGAGGAACGACGGATGAAGGGATTTTCCGGCAAGGTCGCCGCGGTCACGGGCGCCGGTTCGGGCATGGGCCGCAGCCTCGCGGTCGAACTGGCGCGGCGCGGCTGCGAGGTCGCGCTCGCCGACGTCGACGATGTCGGGCTCGCCGGCACGGCGGCCATCTGCGCGCGGCACGGCGTGCGTGTGAGCACACGGCGGCTCGACGTCGCCGACCGCGACGCGGTGTTCGCGTGGGCCGATTTCGTTCGGGCCGAGCACGGCAAGGCCAACCTGATCTTCAACAATGCGGGTGTGTCGCTGGCCGCCAGCGCCGAAACCGCACGTCTTGCCGATCTCGAATGGATCGTCGGCATCAATTTCTGGGGCGTCGTGCACGGCACGCAGGCGTTCCTGCCGCATCTGCGCGCGTCGGGCGACGGCCACGTCGTCAACACGTCGAGCCTGTTCGGGCTCGTCGCGATGCCGACGCAAAGCGCGTACAACGCGACCAAGTTCGCGGTGCGCGGCTTCACCGAGGCGCTGCGGATGGAGCTCGAACTCGACGGCGCGCCGGTGAGCGCAACCTGTGTGCATCCGGGCGGCGTCGCGACGAACATCGTCGACGCGGGCCGCGTCGACACCAGCATCCACGCGCTGACGGGCCAGGACGAAGCGACCCATCGCCGCCAGGCGAACCGCCTGATCAACGCGACGACGCCCGACGAAGCCGCGCGGCAGATCCTCGCGGGTGTCGAACGCAATGCGCGCCGCGTGCTGGTCGGTGCCGACGCGCGCCGGCTCGACCGGATCGCGCGGCTGCTCGGCGCCGGTTACCAGTGGCTGATGCTGCGCCACGTACGCCGCGCCCGCGCACGCAACCTCGAACGCGCGCACGCTCCGGCCGCGCGCCCGACCACGCCGACCCAGGACCCCGCATGATCTCGACGACGACCGACCGGCACGACGCGCCGCCCGCCGCCGACGCCCGCCACGCCGGTGACGATCACCGCGACCTCGACGTGCTGATCGTCGGCGCCGGCCTGTCCGGCATCGGCGCCGCGTATCACCTGAAGCAGCGCTGCCCGCATGCGAGCGTGGCGATCGTCGAGGCGCGCGACGCGATCGGCGGCACCTGGGACCTGTTCCGCTATCCGGGCGTTCGTTCGGATTCCGACATGTTCACGCTCGGCTACAGCTTCCGTCCGTGGCACAGCGACAAGGCGATCTCCGACGGGCAGACGATCCTCGACTACATCCGCGACACCGCGCGCACCTACGGCATCGACAAGATGATCCGCTACGGCCGGAAGGTCGTCGCGGCCGACTGGGATTCGAACCGCGCGCGCTGGACGGTCCGCGTCGAGCGCACGCGGGACGGCGCGACCGACACGCTCGTCTACACCTGTCGCTTCCTGTTCATGTGCAGCGGCTACTACGATTACGACGCCGGCTACCTGCCCGACTGGCCAGGCATGGACGCGTTCAAGGGCAAGCTCGTGCATCCGCAGCACTGGCCGAAGGACCTGTCGTACGCGAACCGGCGCGTGGTCGTGATCGGCAGCGGCGCGACGGCCGTCACGCTGGTGCCGTCGATGGCGGCCGACGCGCGGCACGTGACGATGCTGCAGCGCTCGCCGACCTACATCGTGTCGCTGCCCGCGCGCGACAAGATCGCGAACGCGCTGCGCCGCGTGCTGCCGTCGCGGCTCGCGCACCGGCTCGTGCGCGTGAAGAACGTGCTGCTGACGATGTACCTGTACAACGTGTCGCGCCGCAAGCCCGACCGGACGAAGCAATTCATCATCCGCGCGGCCAGCAGGCAGCTCGGCCCCGACTTCGACGTCGCGAAGCACCTGACGCCGCGCTACATGCCGTGGGACCAGCGCGTGTGCCTCGTGCCGAACGGCGACCTGTTCAAGGCGATCCGCGCGGGCCGCGCATCGATCGTCACCGACGAAATCGAGCGCTTCACGCCGACCGGACTCGCGCTGAAGAGCGGCCAGCAGCTCGACGCGGATGTGATCGTCACCGCGACCGGGCTGAAGGTGAAGATGCTCGGCGGCGCGCGCGTGACGGTCGACGGCCGCGCGGTCGATTTGCCGGAAACGGTGTCGTACAAGGGGATGATGTACAGCGACGTGCCGAACCTCGCGTCGTCGTTCGGCTACACGAATGCATCGTGGACGCTGAAGGCCGAGCTGATCGCGCGCTACGTGTGCCGGCTGCTCAACCACATGCGCGCGAACGGGTACGACACATGCGTGCCGCGGCTCGGCGCGGGCGAGTTCGGCGACGTGCCGGCCGTCAACCTGAGCTCGGGCTACATCCAGCGCGCGGCCGGCATCCTGCCGAAGCAGGGGCACCGCAAGCCGTGGAAATTTCACCAGAACTACGTGCTCGATCTCGCGTCGCTGAAGTTCAGCGCGCTCGCCGATTCCGCGATGCATTTCGAGCGCCGCGCCCGAACCGGCCCGGCCGCCGCCGCGCCGGCAGCCGAACCCGCACTCGACACCCGCTGAGGCCGACATGACTCCTACGCTCCACCTGATCCAGAACGCGCTGCTCGGCGTCGTCGCGGTGCTCGCCGCGCTCGCGCTGTTTTCCGGCTACGTGGCCCGTCGCGTGACGCGCGCGTTCCCCCCCGAAGGCCGCTTCGTCGACATCGACGGCGATCGTATCCACTACGTCGAATACGGCAACGGTCCGCCGATCGTGTTCGTCCACGGGCTCGCGGGGCAATGGCGCAATTTCGCGTACCTGCCGCTCACGCGGCTCGCACAACAGCATCGCGTGATCCTGATCGACCGCCCGGGCGCCGGCCGCTCGCTGCGCGGCGCGGCCTCGCAGGCGAACGTGTTCGCGCAGGCCCGCACGGTGGCTGCATTCATCGACGCGCTGCAGCTCGACAAGCCGGTACTGGTCGGCCACTCGCTCGGCGGCGCGATCGCGCTCGCGGTCGGCCTCAACCATGCGGACCGCGTGAGCCGGCTCGCGCTGATCGCGCCGCTGTCGCACGAGCAGACCGAGCCGCCCGCGCCGTTCAAGCCGTTGATGCTGCCGTCGCCGCTCGTGCGCCGTTTCGTGTCGTGGACCTTCGCGATCCCGCTGACCATCCTGACGGGCCGCAAGGCCGTGCGCCAGGTGTTCGCGCCGGAGGACGTGCCGCGCGACTTCCCGGTCAAGGGCGGCGGCCTGCTCGGGATGCGCCCGCACGTGTTCTACGCGACGGCGACGGACCTGTTGTCGGCGCCCGTCGACCTGCCTGCGATGGCGCGCCGCTACGCGGAGCTCGCGCTGCCGGTCGACGTGCTGTACGGCCAAGCCGATCCGATCCTGAACTGGCGCGAGCACGGCGACGCGCTCGCGAAGAAATCGGCGCGCGTGCGGCTGAAGGTCGTCGACGGCGGGCACATGCTGCCGGTCACGATGCCCGAGGCGACGGCCGACTGGCTGCTCGAAGTCGCCGCCGCGCCGGCCGACGTTGCGGCACAGCCCGTGCGCATCGCGTAGATCGCGGCGACGACGCGCGGCCTGTTCCGTGGCGGGCAGCCGACGCCGCGACGGAATCAGGCTTCGTCGTCGGGCATCGACAGCCCGCGCTCCGCGAGCACCTCGCGCGCGCTGCGAAACGCCTCGACCGCGGCCGGCGCCCCGGCGTACAGCGCGCTGTGCAGCAATACCTCGCGGATCTCGACGAGGCTCGCGCCGTTGTTGAGCGCGCCGCGGATGTGCCCCTTCAGCTCCGTGCCGCGGCCGAGCGCCGCCAGCATCGCGCACGTGCACAGGCTGCGCGTCTTCAGGTCGATCCCGCCCCGCTGCCACGTGCTGCCCCACGCATGCTCGTTCAGCCAGTTCTGCAGCGGGCGCGAGAATCCGTCGAGGTCGCTCATCGCGCGCTCGACGAACGCCTCGCCCATCACGTCGATCCGCCGCGCCTTGCCGTATTCCCTGTCCTGTTCGCTCATGTCGGTGTCCTCGTGGTTGGCGTCGTGGCCGCTGCTGCGCCGCCGGCGGCCGGGGGTTTCGCGTCATGTTCGGCGGGACGGCGCGTTTCGTCAAAGGTGCGGGCCTCGGCTCGCGGCCGCGCGCGTCACGTGCGGTCGAACGCTACGTAACATCCCGTCGCGCGTTACGGCGCCTTACGGGAACATCGCAGCCGCGACGTCCGCGCGCCGCGCGTGCCTGCCGCGCGAAACCGCCATTCCTCCGTTTAAATCGCATCGATATACCCGATTCCCGCAACAAATCACGACACCGTTTCGCGAAACATGCCGTGGCGCGGAATTTGCAGTGAAGGCTTGGACACACTTCCAATGTCGAGGCCAACATGCACATTCTCTTCAAGAAGACGACGGTAACGATGGCCGTCTCGTCACTGCTCGCGCTGTACGGCTGCGGCTCGGTCGATGGACCGACGACGCCGACCATCAAGCCGAGCACGTCCGGGACAAGCGGCACGTCGGGGACTTCCGGAACATCGGGCGGCGGTTCGTCGGGGACGTCGGGCGGCGGTAGTTCGGGGTCGTCGGGGACTTCTGGTACGTCGGGGACTTCTGGCACTTCCGGCACCTCGGGTACGTCGGGCACCTCCGGTACGTCGGGGACTTCCGGCACCTCGGGTACGTCGGGCACGTCCGGTACTTCGGGTACTTCGGGTACTTCGGGTACTTCGGGTACGTCGGGTACTTCCGGCACGTCGGGTACGTCGGGCACGTCCGGTACATCAGGCACTTCCGGTACTTCGGGTACTTCTGGCACGTCGGGTACTTCCGGTACGTCGGGCACCTCCGGTACGTCGGGCACCTCCGGTACGTCAGGCACCTCAGGTACGTCGGGCACGTCAGGCACGTCAGGCACCTCTGGCACGTCAGGTACGTCGGGCACTTCCGGCACTTCCGGCACTTCCGGTACTTCGGGCACATCCGGCACTTCCGGTACGTCAGGTACGTCAGGCACCTCCGGCACCTCCGGCACCAGCGTCACCCCCCTCGGCAATGTCCTTCAGCAATCCGGCAACCTCGTGACGGCGCTCGGCACGACGGTCGTGAACGGCGGCGCCCAGATCGGCGGCGTGCAGATTCCCGGCACGAACGCGACGACGGTCAACAGCGTCGGCAACGCGGTCAGCAGCCTCGGCAACGGCGTGCAATCGCTCGGCAACGGCGTCGCGGCCGGCCTCGGTTCGATCGGCGTGTCGCCGAACCCGCTCGGGCCGACACTCACGTCGACCACCGGCCTGCTGACCGGCGCCGGCGGCGCGGTCAACAACCTCGGCAATGCCGTGACGAGCCTCGGCACCGGTCCGCTGTCGCCGCTCGCGCCGGCGACGACCCTCGTCGGCAGTCTCGTCAACACGGTCGGCACCGCGGTCAACTCGACCGCATCGGCGCTGAACACGGCGCTGAACAGCGCGCCGGTGCAGCAACTCGAGACGCAGCTCGGCAGCGTGATCAACCCGATCACGAACACGCTGACCGGCGGCGTCACAACGCCGGGCGTCACGCAGACGCTCGGCAACGCGACCCTGCTCGGCGCCCCGCTCAACGGCTTGCTGAGCACGCTCGGCAGCGGCCTCGGCCTCGTCGGTTCGCAGGTCGGCGGCGCAACCGGCAACCCGGTCGGCACGAGCGCCGGCAGCAGCGTGTCCCAGCTCGGCAACACGGTGGCATCGGCCGGCGGCCTGCTGTCCAGCGGCAGCTCCAGCAGCGGCACCAATCCGCTCGCCCCGATCACGGGCGTGCTCGGTTCGCTGACGGGCGCACTCGGCGGCGGCAGCTCGAGCGGCTCAGGCGGCACGAGCGGTACCAGCGGCGGCCCGCTCGCGCCGATCACCGGCCTGCTCGGCACGGTGACGGGTGCGCTCGGCAGCATCGGCTCAAGCGGCACCGGCGGCACCAGCGGGACGAGCGGCGCAGGCGTCGGCGGCCTGCTCGCGCCGGTCACCAACCTCGTCAACTCGCTGACGCCGCTCGGCGCGAGCCTCACCGGCACCGTCACGACGCCGGGCGGCAACGTGTCCGGCGCGCTCGGCGGCGTGCTGACGAGCGGCCCGGTCGGCACGCTCACCGGTGCGCTGGGCACGCCGGCCGGCTCGGCCGGCGCCGTCGGCACGGTCAGCCCTGGCGGCGCAACGGGCACCGTGACGACGCCGGGCGGCAGCGGCTCCGTGGTGACCGGCCTGACCGGCGGCACGAGCGGCGGCGCCGCGAGCGGCACCGGCAACCTGCTGTCGCCGGTGACGAACCTGCTCGGCGGTCTGCTGGGCGGCGTCACCAAGAAGTAAGCCTTAACGCATCACGTATCAGAACGACAGGCCAATGGCCGGGCGCGCATCCATAAACAGCCCGGCCGACGGCCGGCGTCACCCGCCAAGCGGGGGCGCCGGCCCTCATCCCTACGAGGATCCGATCATGAATTCCACGCTCGACGGCATCGTCGCCGCCCCGGACCGCCCACCCCGTTCCGCCACGCCGTTGCGCGCCGGCCTGCTCGGCATCGCGGCCGGACTCTTCGCGCTATGGGTCACGCGCGACCAGCCGGCTCTCGACGCGGCCACGCGCGCCGTCATCGCGAGCCTCGCGATCATCGGCACGATCGCACTGCACGAACTCTTCATCTCGCGCGTCTACCTGCGCCCGAGCGCGGGGCTGTCGCGGCAGGCCGTCCGACCGCTCGGCATCGCGCGCGTGGCCACGCGGCTCGGCGCGCTGACGTCGATCTATGCGGGCATCGGCGCGATCTACTGGCTGCTGCCCGAATACCACGGCGCGTTCTACCTGCCGTTCTGGTCGCTGCTGCGCGCGCTCGCGCCGTACGTGATCGTCGCCGCGCCGTTCTACTTCGCGTGGATGGATCGCCACCAGCGCGAGACCGACGACGCGTACCTGCTGTGGGGCCGCTTCCTGTTTCGCCGCGAGCGGCCCGCGAGCTGGAAACCGGTGCGCGAGATGCTGGCCGGCTGGGGCGTGAAGGCGTTCTTCCTGCCGCTGATGACCGTCTACCTGTCGAAGGACGCCGATCACCTGAGCGCGTCGCTCGCGAACGCGATGCATGCGCCGATGACGATCGCGACCTTCGTGTTCATGTACGACCTGTCGTTCACGATGGACCTGATGTTCGGCACCGTCGGCTATCTGTGCACGTTCCGCATCCTCGACAGCCACGTGCGCACCGTCGAGCCGACGACGCTCGGCTGGGTCGCCGCGCTGATCTGCTACCAGCCGTTCTGGTCGCTGATCTCGAACAACTACATCCGCTACGAAGGCTCGCTGTTCTGGGACAACTGGCTGCTGTCGGCGCCGACGCTGCGCGCGATCTGGGGCACGACGATCATCCTGCTGCTGCTGACCTACGCGCTGTGCACGATCTCGTTCGGGCTGCGGTTCTCGAACCTCACCAATCGCGGAATCATCACGTCGGGCCCGTACCGCTTCACGAAGCATCCGGCGTACATCACGAAGAACCTGTCGTACTGGATGGTGTCGGTGCCGTTCGTCGAACCGCTCGGCTGGCAGATCGGGCTCATGCACTGCGCGGGGCTCGTCGCGGTCAACCTGATCTACTACACGCGTGCGAAGACGGAAGAGCGTCATCTGATGCGCGATCCCGACTATCGCGCGTATGCGGAGTGGATCGCGCAGCACGGGTTGTTCGCGCGAATCCGGCACGCGTTCGGCGGGCGGCAGGCGGTGTGACGCGCCGCTTCCCGGCCGGGCCGCCGATGCATCGACCCGGCCGGCACGCACACACACGGGTTCATCCGCGCGTGCGCTTCGACACGGCGAGCGAGACGACGCATGCCGTCGGCATGACGAAACAAAACGCCGCCAGCGGCCACGGCGTATCGCCGGGCAGCGCCAGCGTCACGAACGTGCCGGCACCGCCGACGATCAGGCTCTGCACGCAGTAATACAACGCGACCGCCGTCCCCGCCGCGTCGTCGAAATCCCGAAGCGCACCGTTCGCCGTCACCGACGACATCAGCACGATGCCGATCGCGACGATCCACATCGGCATCACGAACGCGACGAACGACGGCGCCATCAGGGCCGTGCACGCCGCCAGCGCGATTGCGCCGGCCATCATGACGCCCGCGCCGCGCACGAAACAGCCCGGAATCCCCCAGCTCGACACGCACCCTCGCGCAAAGCGCGCGGCAACGATCATCACGATCGCGACGGTGGCAAACGCCGCGCTGAATTCGGTGCGGGAATAGCCGGCCTGCCCGACCAGCACACGCGGCGCAATCGAAAAGAACACGAAAAATGCGCCCATGGCCGTACCGAAGCCGAACGAATAGACGAGGAAAGACGGACTGCGCAGGATCGATACGACGGGGTACCGCGGCGTGCCGCCGGCTCGTCGCCGCGTTTCGTGCCAACGCGACGACGCGCGGCCGAGCGCCAGACATCCGGCGCCGCCGAGCATCACGAAAATCGCGCGCCAGCCGAAACCGTGCGCAATGCCCGCGCCGAGCATCGGCCCGAGCGCCGGGACGAACGCGAGGATCGCGCCGAACTGGCTGTAGAGGGTGCTGCCTTCCGGACGGTCGGCATAGACGTCGCGCACCGTTGCAAAGGTCGCCACGAGCGCGGCGGACGCCCCCAGCGCCTGCAGCAGGCGCAACGCGACGAATACGCCGCCGCTTCCCGCCATCGCGAGCGCCAGCGAACTCGCCGAGAACAGTAACGCACCGCCCAGGAGCACGGGGCGACGTCCGAACCGGTCCGACAGCGGGCCGAACACCAGCTGGCCGAGGCCGAGGACGACCATGTAGACGCTCAGCGTCAGCTGCACGATGGCGGGCGACGTGTGCAGCGCCGACGGCATCTCCGGCACCACCGGCAGATACACGTCCATCGCCAGCGACGCGAGGAGATCGAAAGGGGCCATCAGCAGCAAGGCCGACGGCAGCGAATAAGCCCACGCGGGCGTGGTTCGGGTTTGATCAGGCATGACGAAGCATCCGCTCGGAAAAAGGGAAATCCGGCGGCAATCTGCCTGCTGAGTCATCGACGAGAGGAGATCGCCGCAACAACCGGGTGAAGCACGTTGTTGCGGCTCAGCGATCCGTGGACGGGCCCGCTCCCATGGTCAGATCCTTGTGGGGTTCGTTCGCGGTGAAGTGTATGCGATTTCGACGCATGAACAAGGGCTGCTGTCGGAAACCGCTGCGCGATCAACCGCGGACTTCGCGGCGAATCGTGGCGTGCCGACAGCCCCCATGCGGCCAATTGCCGCGAAACACCGCGATTCCTCGCGTTTCATCGCTTTTCTCCGTCAGTCCGATTGCCCGCCCGTTGCCCGTCGCGTATGGTGCTGACCGTCCGCGTGCGCCCGTCGCCCGGACGCCCGACCGTCGTCCCGCACGACGGCCGTGCGGGCCGTGCCCGCCGCTCACCGTCTCCGCGGCGCCGCCCGTCTGCGCCGCGCATTCAAGAGGAAAGAGGCGTGATCCACAAAGTCCTGATCCTGTTCGCACTCTGCATCGCGGGCCTCGCCGCGATCGCCGCCGGTTTTCAGCACATCCCCAGCTGATTCGCGGCCCCGGCTCGCTTCGCCGAGCCCGGGGGCCGCTTCCATTTCCGTTCCCCCGTTGCCATGAAACCCTTTCTCGATGCGCCCGGGACGGGCGCCTTTTGCCATGCGTATCGACGTACAGCATTCCCAACACGACATCGACGACGAACTCGACACCCTTTATGACCGCCTGCACCAGCCGGGCCATCGCCTGCACGGCCTGTCGGCCGTCGCGCTCGGCCGTTCGGGCCTGATCGTCCGCCACCGTGAAGCCGACGGCGAATATTTTCTTTACGTCGAGGATCCGGTGGCCCGCCAGCTCGCCGGCTATACGGTGTTCAACCGGCTTCCCGAAATCCCGCGCCGCGCGGATCGCTACCTGCGCGCGCCGCATACGCGGCTGCGCGGCTCGGCGCAACGCAAGGGGCTCGCGACGACGCTGTATCGATGGGGGCTCGACGCGGGCCTGTGCCTGATCAGCGGCGCGCGCCAGTCGGTCGGCGCCGCGCAGTTGTGGACGGCGCTCGCGCAGGATTACGCGCATGGCTTCGTCGACGTCGAAGGCCGCGCGCTGCATTATCTCGGCGAAGCCGTCGCCGACGACGTACACGGTGCGCTGCATACGCGGCGGCTGTTGCTCGGGAATGGATGGACGCTCGGTGAACTGGCGCAAGCAACCGGGATGACCGGCGTCGATGCCGCCGAGGATGCGAACGGGAACGTGCGGCGCGGGGAACACGAACGACATCCCGTGCGGAGCGTCGGCCACGCGCGGCCCGTCGCTCACATGGCTCACGCCCCGATGCGATAATTCGCCGGAGCCGCGCGCCGCCGCCGCGCGAGCCACCCACCCACACGTTCCGCGATGGCCAACGAAACCCGAACCGCTTCCGAGCGCCGCATCGACATCGTCGCGCTATGCGGCAGCCTGCGCGCGCAGTCGAACAACGCCGCATTGCTCGACGCAGCCGCGCTCGTCGCACCGCACGACATGCATATCGCGCGCTTCGATCGTCTCGGCGAATTCCCGTTGTTCAATCCCGATGCCGAATACCCGACGCCCGTCGCGGTGCGCGATCTGATCGACCGCCTGAACGCGGCCGACGGCATCCTGATCGCGAGCCCCGAATACGCGCATGGCGTCACGGGCGTGATGAAGAACGCATTGGACTGGGTCGTGGGATGCGAGGCCGTCGTGTACAAGCCGGTCGCGGTGCTGAACGCAGCGCCGCGCGCGACGCATGCGGACGCGGCGCTGCGGGAAACGCTGTCGGTGATGTCGGCGCGGATCGTCGAAGATGCGTCGATCGCACTGCCGATCCTCGGCAGCCAGCTCGACGCGGCGGGCATCGCCGCCCATCCGCCGTTCGCGTCGGCACTCGTCGAAGCATTGCACGCGCTGCGCACGGTAATCGACGCCCCGGCTGCCGACCGATAGGCGATCCACCCGCTGAACGCGTGCGCCGTGGCGTTATCGCGCCTTCGCGCGCGTCGTCTGCGTCGTCTTTTTCGCCGGTTTGGCCGCCTTCGCGCGCGGCGCTTCCTTCTCGGGCTGCGTGCCGCCGCCCGCGAGATCCTCGAGCCATGCGAGTGCATCGACGTACGACAGGAACTGCTGCAGGTATTCCGGCGACAGCTCGCGCATCGTCGCGAGCGAACGGTGCACGAGGCTGTTCGAATTGAGCGGCCCCGCGTTGCGCGGCACCTGGTCGAGCGACTGGCGATACTGCTGTTCGGTGCGGACCTTCGACCACATCGCGCGGAAGTAGTCGACCAGTTCGGGATCGATCCCGCGCCGGTCGGCCTGCGCATCGCGGCCGAGCCCTGCGACGAGCGCGGCAAGCGCGCCGCGTGCGGGCGCACCTGCCGCGGCCTCCACCGTCTCGCGCGCAGCTTCGGCTTCACCGGCGCGCGCGACGATCTCCGCAAACCCTTCGATCAGCGTTGCAAGCCGCGCATCGACCAACGCACGCGCGTCGCCATCGAGTACGGCCGCGCGCTTCTCGAGCGCGTCGATCCGGTGAAAGCGCACCGGATCGAGCCGGTCGGCGCCCTGCTCGCGCCAGGCGTCGAGCGTCGCGCGCACCTGCGTCGCGTCGCCCGTCACTTTGCCTTTCCTCCGTTCGACGCCGACTTGCGCGGCACCGGCGCGATCTCCACGCGGCGGTTCTTCGCGCGGCCTTCATCGTCCGCATTCGAGCTGACCGGCTGCTCGGAGCCGAACGCGGCCGCGAACACCGACGACGCCGGCACGCCGGCATCGATCATCGCGCGCGTCACCGTCAGCGCGCGCTTGGCCGACAGTTCCCAGTTGTCCGCGAACAAGCGGTTGCCGGCGTGGACCTGCTGGTCGTCCGCGAAGCCGCTGATCATCAGGATCTCGTCGCGCGTCTTCAGGTACGTGGCGAGCGGGCCGGCCAGCGTCTTCAGCAGGTCGCGGCCCGCGGGCTGCAACTGGTCGGAGTTCAGCGCGAACAGCACGTTGCCGCTGATGCCGATGCGCCCGTTCACGAGCGTCACGCGGCCGGCCGCGAGCGGCCCGGCGAGCGCCTGTTCGAGCGACTTGCGCTGCTGCGCCTCGAGCTGGCGCGCGCGCACCGCCTCCTCGAGCTTCGACGTGAGCTGGAGCTGCATGCCGATCACGCCGACGAGGATCAGCACGAACGCACCGAGCAGCACCGACATCAGGTCGGCGAACGCGGGCCACACCGGCGCCGATTGCGCGCCGCCGTCGATTTCGTCGTGCATGCGTTACGCTCCGACGGGCGCTCGCCGGCCGGCGAGCTGCTGCAGGTCTTCGACGATCTGCTTCTGCGACATCACGCTCAGGTCGATCACCTCGCGCGCCTGCGCGACGTAGTACTCGAGCTGTTCGTCGCTGCGCGCGAGCGATTTCTCGAGCGCGGCCTCGATGCGCTGCAGATGCGTCAGCAGCTTGTCGTTCGATTCGCCGAACACCTGCACGGCCATCCCGAACGCATCGCCGAGGCTCGCCACTTCGACGGCGCCGGCCGTGACCTGCGCGGCCACCGAATCGAGCTTGCGCGTTTCGGCGTCGACGGTGTCGTTGAAGCGCGCGCCGACGCGGTCGAGCAGATCGGCCGACGTGCTGACGAGCGCGTCGATTGCGGTGCGTTGTTCGGTCGACGCATGGTTGACCGCGCCGAGCAGCGTCTCCAGCGTCGCGAGCAGGCGGCTGCGTTCCTCCAGCATCGCGGTGTCGCGCACCATGCTGTCGGACAGGCGCTGGCGCAACTCGGCGACGACGTCGGCCGCGGCCTTCGGCGCTTCCGACGCGGCCTGCACGAGGCGCGAGATTTCGTTGATCGTGTCGCTCGCGTGCACCTGCGCCTGCGCGGTGATGTCGTTCGCGGTGCGGGTCAGCGTGTCGCAGATGTCCTGCTGGCGCGCGGCGGCTTGCGCGCTCGTCTGCGCCCATTCGTCGCGCAGCGCGGCGGCCATCGCCGCGAGCGAATCGTTCCAGGCGGCGAGGCGGGCTTCGTCGCGCGCGGCGAGTTGCGATTGCAGGCCGGTGTGCGAATCGCGAATCGTCGACAGCAGATCGGTCGAGCGTTGTTCGAACGTCGATGCCTGTGCAGCAAGGTCACGCGTCGTTTGTGCAAGCGCGTCGCAGATTTCCTGCTGACGGCCCGCGCTGTGCACACCCACGCGCTGCCATTCTTCGCCGAGCTTCGCGGCCATTGCGGCCAGCGAGTCGTTCCACGCAGCGAGGCGTTCTTCGTCACGTGCGGCCAGTTGCGATTGCAGGCCGGTGTGCGAATCGCGGATCGTCGACAGCAGATCGTTCGAGCGTTGTTCGAACGTCGATGCCTGTGCAGCAAGGTCACGCGTCGTTTGCGCCAGCGCGTCGCAGATTTCCTGCTGACGGCCCGCACTATGCACGCCCGCACGCTGCCATTCGTCGCCGAGCTTCGCAGCCATCGCGGCGAGCGAATCGTTCCATGCCGACAGACGTTCTTCGTCACGTTCCGCCAGCTGCGATTGCAGACCGGTGTGCGAATCGCGAATCGTCGACAGCAGGTCGTTCGAGCGTTGTTCGAACGTCGACGCCTGTGCAGCAAGGTCACGCGTCGTTTGCGCCAGCGCGTCGCAGATTTCCTGCTGACGGCCCGCACTATGCGCGCCCGCACGCTGCCATTCGTCGCCCAGCTTCGCGGCCATCGCGGCCAACGAATCGTTCCACGCCGACAGACGCTCTTCGTCGCGTGCGGCGAGTTGCGATTGCAGACCGGCATGCGACTCCTGCATCGCGGCGAGCGTCGCGGCCGAATGGCGTTCGAACGTCGCGGCGGCCTCACCCAGCGCGCGCGCATGCTGGCCGGCCAGCGTCTCGCCAACCTGCTCCTGGCGCGCCAGCGCGTCGCGCCATGCGTCCGACAGGCGGCCTTCCGTCGATTCGAGACGCGCCGCGACGCCGTCGAGCAGAGCCGACGAACGCTGTGCGAACGTGTCGGTGAACTGGCCGAGCGTCGTCTGCAACTGCTGCGCGACGGCGTTGCCCGCCTGACGTTGTTCGTCGATCGCGCGGTTCCAGACAGCCGTCACGTTGCCCGTGGTCTTCTCGAAGCCGTCCGTCAGACCGTCGAGCTGACGCTGCACCGCGCCCGTCACGGTATCGCGCAGCGCGGCCATCTCCTGCGCGAGCCCCGCCATCGTCGCGGCGACGACCGGCTGCAACGCGGCGCCGGCCACGCGCGCGCTTTCGGCGGCGCTTTCCTTCAGCGCGTCGCCGACGTTCGACGCCAGGCCCGCATACGCCCGCTCGGTCCGGTCGAAAAACGCCTGCTGGCTTTCGAGCTGACGATCGTGCAACGCGACGCTGCGCGCCTCGAGCGTCGTCATCATCGTCTGCAACCGGTCGACCAGCGCCGGCATCACGTCGGCCTGCCGCTGCAGCAGCCGGAACGATTCGTCGCGCTGGTGCGCGGACGAATGCACGCGCAGCGTCGTCGCGATCTTCGCGTCGAGCTGCTGGGCCGCGTCGATCCGCTCGCGGCGCACGAGCGCGGACAACAGCCCGAGCATCGCGGACGTCGCGACGCCGGCGATCGACGTGCCGAACGCGAACCCGAGCCCCTTCACCGGCGCGATCAGCGACGCGCGGATCGCATCGAGATCGGTCGCGCTTTCGAGCGCGGCGCCCGTGCCCTTCAGCGTGACGACCATCCCGAGCAGCGTGCCGAGCATGCCGAGCAGCACCAGCAGGCCGACGAGGTAAGGCGTGAGCGCCGGGCCGGGCAGCGCGACGCGCGCGCCTTCGACGCGGGCGCGCACCGCGCCGCGCAGGCCCGGATGCAGCGTGTCGAGCCACGTGTCGAGCTTCGCGGGCGGCTCGGTCAGGCCGGCGACCGCGCGCGACAGCGTGGCGGTCGCCTGCCGGTAGCGCAGCAGCTCCCATGCGCCGGCGACGTAGCAGGCGCCGATCAGCAGCGTGACGGCCGCCGCCAGCGGGTTCGACGCGACATAGCCGGCACCGATCCAGCCCACAGCGAGCAGACCGGCGACGAAGACAACGAGATCAAGGCGAATTCTGGACATAGCGTGTTGATTAGCAGGTGCGAAGGGCCGCGAGCAGCCCGTCTACCGTTTGAAACCGGACTTCGAGTTCGGCAAGCAGGATGCTTTGCATCTCGTCGCGAAACGTATCGAGCCATGCGCCGGGCACGATCGCCGCGACGGTCGGGGTATCGGCCACCGGGCCTTCATCGGCCGGAGCCGATGCGTCGGCGGCGTCGGGCGCAGCGGCGGCCGCGGCCGCGGCCGCGGCCGCGGCTTCGGCATCGGCCAGCGCCTGCCGCTCCGCGTCGCGCAGCCGCGCGAAGCGCGTGCCGAGCAGCGCGGGCACGGCCGACAGCAGGCTGCGCTCGCGCGCGCCGAGCACGCGCTCCATGATCGTGTCGAGCGTCGCGAGCCGCGCCATCCCGGACGAGCGCGCGGCGAGCGCGACGCGCAGGCGGCCGCGCAACTGGCCGATCGCCGTTTCCATGTCCTGCTGGAGGGTCAGATAATGTTGGCGAAAGTCCGCGAAATCGGCCGTGTCGGCGGCCGGCGGCGGCAGATCGCCGGGCCGGCGCCGCGCCCGCTGCCGGTTGGTGGCCGTGATCGCCTGCGCGAGGTCGTGGCGCACCCGCGCGCAGTCGCGCTCGGCGTCGTAGCCGCGCACGCCGGCCGCGACGCCCGGCGGGCTCGCATTCAGCGCGGACGACAGCGTGATCGCGTCGGTCCAGCCGAGCCACTGGCTCAGCCGGTCGGACAGCGTCTGCCGGGATTCCGCGACGTCGGCATCGGCCAGGCGCGCGAGCAGCCGGACGAGCGTCGGACCGCTCAACGCCGGGCGCGGAGATGCTTGCACCATGCTGCAAACCGTCAAAAAAGGCAGCAGTTTACACGTCGTCGGGCGCTGGACCGCCAGAATCGGGGAAGCGGCGCGGTCCGGCGTGCCGCGCGACAGACGGGAACGCCCGTCACGCAAGGCTCGGCGGGCGGTGGGAGGGGCGGGAAACACGGTCGGCGGCGGCCGGCGAGCGGCCGCGCCATCGGGAAGTCATGCGTCGTGTGTGTGCAGTGCCGACCCGGCATGACCGACGAAAGGGCCGAGCCGCCGCGACGGGTGCGGGCATTCCGCAAGACGCGCCCGACCATGGCCGAACGATGAACCGGTAATCATGGAATTCGGGACGCCGGCGCGCGCTGGGGCGAGCGGCCGGGGCGGTTTCCGCCGCTAACCAGCGACGGCCATGGCCGGCCGCCGCGACGTGCCGATAAAGAAGCGCTCAGATCCCCGCTTTCGGCGCATTCAGGATCAGCCGCAGCCCGAGCAGCGTGATCGCGCCGGCCGCGATGCGGTCGACCCATTTCTTCGCGCGCAAGTAGAGTTCGCGCGGCCGGCGCGTCGAAAAGCACAGTGCGACGAGCGTGTACCAGCCGAATTCGACCGCGAACACGAGCGGCGGCAGCACGAGGTAGCACCACAGCGGCGGATGCTGCGGGAGCAGTGCCGCGAAGATGCTGCCGTACCAGATCGCCGTCTTCGGGTTGCTGAGCTGGGTCGTGAGGCCGGTCCAGAACGACTTGCGCGCGCTGCCGCCGGCCATCGCCTGCAGATCGTCCATCGCGATCGGCCGGTCGGCGCCGCGCCAGATCTTCGACGCCATGTAGATCAGGTACACGCCGCCCGCGACCTTGAGGCCCACATACAGCCATTCGACAGCCTGCAGCAGCGTGTAGAGCCCGGCCAGCGCGACGCCGCCGAACACGATGCCGCCGATCCCCATGCCGAGCGCGGTGGCGAGCCCGTCGCGGCGCGACAGCCCGATCGAATTGCGGGCCACCAGCACGAAGCTCGGCCCCGGAATCATCGCGCCGAGAAACAGCGCAGCCAAGATGGCAAGTACGGCAGCCGATGCGGTCATCGAAGTCTCCTTGATCAGCGACGCCGCTGCGCCGGCGCCTGCGTGTCGTTTCCGACGGTCGGAGCGCCGATTCTGGCACGCTTCGCGCATGGCCGAAAGCGGCCGTGCGCTGCTATGCTGGCCCTCTTTCCCGTCATTCCGCGCCGCCCCATGATCGAGATCCGCGCCGCCCGCCATCCCGACGCTGCCGCCGCCGTCGCAGCGATCTTTCGCGAGTACGTCGCGGGCCCGACCGTCAGCGTCGAACTCCAGGACTATGCGCTCCGAAATCCGGCGTCTGGCGCCGAATTTCCCGGGCGCGATCTGTAACGCCGCGCGGCTGATCGTCATTCATCTTTTCGACCGGACCGCCCGCCATGCGCGCTCTTCGCCTTTCCATCCTGCTGCTCCCGCTGCTCGCGGCCCTCTCGTTCGGTGTCCGCGCCGACACCCTGCCGAAGTCGATCGCCGCGCAACTGCCACCCGGCTACCAGCCGCTGCTCGCGCAAGCCGGCCCCGATCTCGACAACGGACGGCACAGCTTTCTCGTCGTCGTGCATCGCGCGGTCGACACGCGCGATCAGCCGTCGCCGCGCCCGCTGCTGATCTACGAGGAGCAGGCCGACCGCACCTACCGGCTCGCCGCCCGCAACGACCAGGTCGTACTGCGCGCGAACGAAGGCGGCCAGTGCGATCCGTTCGATCCTGAAGACGCGGCCGACAACGGCTTGTCGGTGAAGGGCCGCTATTTCACCGTGCAGAACTTCGTCGCGTGCGGGCAGCACTGGACCGACTACATCACGTTCCGCTACGACCCGCGCACGCGCGGCTGGCTCTTTTCGAACCGGATCGTCACCGAATCGTTTCCGCTCGACGACAAGCCCGACCACGTCACCGTCACGCGGGCCGACGCGCACCGGCCGGTGTCGTTCGGGCAGTGGAAACGCAACGACTAGCCGCCCGGTACGCATCCACGCCCGCGGCGGTGCCGGTTTTCAACGCGACGCGCGATCCGTCCGCCGCTCGCGGCGTCCGGCCAACAGGTCTACCATAGGCGCTCGTCGCCCGCGCGACCGCCGGCACGGCATGCGGCTTGCGCCTGCCCCTTTCC
The DNA here is from genome assembly GCF_002223255.1 of Burkholderia sp. AU17457. Taxonomy (NCBI): domain Bacteria; kingdom Pseudomonadati; phylum Pseudomonadota; class Betaproteobacteria; order Burkholderiales; family Burkholderiaceae; genus Burkholderia; species Burkholderia sp. AU17457. Next base: position 259,441 of record NZ_NKFB01000005.1, on the reverse strand, counting down.
TCGTTGCCCCGCACAGGAGGACGTCATGACGCAACACTTCGATGCGATCGTCATCGGCACCGGCCAGGCCGGGCCGCCGCTCGCCGCGCGGCTCGCCGGCGCCGGCATGAAAGTCGCGATCGTCGAGCGCGGCCGCTTCGGCGGCACCTGCGTGAACACCGGCTGCATCCCGACCAAGACGCTGATCGCGAGCGCGTACGCCGCGCAGCTTGCACGACGCGCCGGCGAATACGGCGTGTCGGTCGGCGGCCCCGTCACCGTCGACATGAAAGCGGTGAAGGCGCGCAAGGACCAGATCTCGGGCCGCTCGAACCACGGCGTCGAGCAATGGGTGCGCGGCCTCGACAACACGACCGTCTTTCAGGGTCATGCCCGCTTCGAACGCGCGAACGCGGTGCGCGTGGGCGATGACGTGCTCGAAGCCGAACGCATCTTCATCAACGTCGGCGGACGCGCGCAGGTGCCCGCGATGCCCGGCCTCGACTCGGTGCCGTACCTGACCAACTCGACGATGATGGACGTCGACTTCCTGCCCGACCATCTCGTGATCGTCGGCGGCAGCTACGTCGGGCTCGAATTCGGCCAGATGTACCGCCGCTTCGGCTCGAAGGTCACGATCGTAGAGAAAGGCACACGCCTGATTCGCCGCGAGGACGAAGACGTGTCGCAGGCCGTGCGCGAGATCCTCGAAAAGGAAGGGATCGACGTGCAGCTCGACGCGAACTGCCTGAGCGCGCGCCGCGACGGCGACGGCATCGTCGTCGGCCTCGACTGCGCGGGCGGCGGCCGCGAGGTCGCGGGCTCGCACCTGCTGCTCGCGGTCGGGCGCGTGCCGAACACCGACGATCTGGGGCTCGACCGCGCGGGCATCGACACCGACGCGCGCGGCTACATCACCGTCGACGAGCAGTTGCGCACGAACGTGCCCGGCGTCTGGGCGCTCGGCGACTGCAACGGGCGCGGCGCGTTCACGCACACCGCGTACAACGACTACGAGATCGTCGCGGCGAACCTGCTCGACGACGATCTGCGCAAGGTGTCCGACCGCATCACGGCCTATGCGATGTACATCGATCCGCCGCTCGGCCGCGTCGGCATGACGCTCGCGGAAGCGAAGCAGACGGGCCGCCGGCTGCTGGTCGGCACGCGCCCGATGACGCGCGTCGGCCGGGCGGTCGAGAAAGGCGAGAGCCAGGGCTTCATGAAGGTGATCGTCGACGCGGACAACCATGCGATCCTCGGCGCGTCGATCCTCGGCGTGACCGGCGACGAAGTGGTGCACGGGATCCTCGACGTGATGGCCGCCGGCGCGCCGTACACGACGATCAGCCGCGCGATGCATATCCACCCGACCGTGTCGGAGCTGCTGCCGACGCTGCTGCAGGACCTGCATCCGGTCGAGTGACGCACGGCAGGCGGGCGGCCGCGACGTGGAGAGGTGTTCGCCACGGCGCGCGCCGCCCGTCAGCTTTCGAAATACCGCGGCCGGTCGATATCGGCCAGCAGCCGCGGCTGCGTCGGCGCCCAGCCGAGCGATGCCCGCGTGCGCTCGCTGGTTGCGGGCGCATCCATCCCCGCAAATATCGCGAACCAGCCGAAGTGCTCGCCGGCCTCCGCCGCCGACTTCGCGACGACCGGCACGTTCAGCCGCCGGCCGATCACCTCGGCGATCTCGCGGAACGGCACGCCCGTATCGTCGACTGCGTGATAGCGCGCGCCGGCCGCGCCGCGTTCGATCGCGAGCCGGTATACGCGCGCCGCGTCGAGCCGGTGCACGGCCGGCCAGCGGTTCGCGCCGTCGCCGACGAACGCCGATGCGCCCTTCTCCCTCGCGAACGCAATCAGGCGCGGCACGAAGCCGTGATCGCCGTCGCCGTGCACGGACGGCGGCAGGCGCACGACCGACGCATGCACGCCGCGCGCCTCGAGCGCGACCGCGGTCGCTTCCGATGCGCGCGGATAGTGCGCCGACACCGGCACGTGCGGATCGTCCTCCGTCGCCGCGCGACCGGGCGCGACGAGCGCAAGGCCGGACGTGACGACGAGCGGCCGCGCCGAGCCGGCGAGTACCGCGCCGATCGTCTCGATCGCGCGGCGGTCGAGTTCGCAGTTCTGCGCGAAGCGCGAGAAATCGTGATTGAATCCCGTGTGGATCACCGCGTCGGCGGCGTCGGCGCCGCGCGTCAGGCTGTCGAGATCCTCCAGCGACCCGCGATGGACGTCGGCCCCGACCGCGGCGACCGCCGCCGCGGCCGCATCGGACCGCGCGAGCCCGAGCACCGAGTGCCCGGCGGCCACGAGTTCGGCGACGACGGCCGAGCCGACGAATCCCGACGCTCCCGTAACAAAGACACGCATGTTCAGCACCTCCGGATGAAATGGAGGCTTACTATCTGTCGATGGCCGCTCGCGGTGAAGTCGTGACGGTTTACTAGTAAACGAACTAACAGGATATGGCTGACGCTCCCGACAATCTGCTCGGCGCGTACCTGCGGGACCGCCGCGAGAAACTCGACCCGGCCGCGCTCGGGCTGCCGGCCACGCGCCGCCGCACGCCGGGCCTGCGGCGCGAGGAAGTCGCGCAGCGCGCGCACGTGAGCGCGGCGTGGTACACGTGGCTCGAACAGGGCCGCGGCGGCGCACCGTCGGCCGACGTGCTCGACCGGCTCGCCCGCGCGCTGATGCTCAACGACGCCGAACGCGAGCACCTGTTCCTGCTCGGCGTCGGCCATCCGCCCGAAGTGCGTTATCACGCGCCGGCCAGCGTGACGCCGCGCCTGCAGCACGTGCTCGATTCGCTCGACGCGAGCCCCGCGATCATCCGCACCGCGACGTGGGACGTCGCCGCGTGGAACGACGCGGCGGCCGCGACGCTCACCGACTATGCGACGCTGCCGCCGGCCGCGCGCAACATCCTGCGGCTGATCTTCGTCGACGCGGGCGTGCGCCATGCACAGCCGAACTGGGAGCGCGTCGCGCGGTTCGCGGTCGGCGCGTTTCGTGCGGACGTCGCGCGCAGCGGCGCGACCCGGAGCGTGCAGGCGTTCGTCGACGAAATGCGCGCGACCAGCGCCGAATTCGACACGATGTGGCGCGACCACGATATCCGTACGCACGACGAAGGCACGAAGGAGATTCGCCATCCGCAAGCCGGCCGGATCGCGCTTGAATACTCGGCATTCTCGGTCGCCGGCAGCCCCGACCTGAGCCTCGTGATCTTCACGCCGGTCACGCCGGCCGACCGCGCGCGGATCCGGGAACTCGTCGCGGCCCGCGAACAGGCCCGCGCGGCGCAGGCGCCGGCTGTGTAACCGCGCACGGCTTTCTCGCGCGCCTGATTCAGAGCGGCACGTATCAGCGGATCAGGCAGGAATCCTTCCGATTCGATATCGCCCCCTGACGAACGTGCGCGGAAAACGCAAAGGGGCGTCGCGCACGAATGCGCGACGCCCCTGGTTCGCTCACGGAAAGTGCCGACTATGCCGCGCGCTGCAGCAAATCCGTGGCGAAAGACTTCGCATGCGCGACGGCTTCCTGCGCGTCGCCGAATACGCCGAGCTGATCCCAGTGCTCTTCGGCCGCGTAGGTGCCTTTCACGGCGAGCGCCCGCTGGACGCTCAACTGCGCCGCGTATCGGCCGTCATCCAGCGGCCGGGCCGTCGCGACGACCTTGTGCGGCGGGCTGGCCCGCTCCGGCTGAACCAGCTCGACAGGGCCGCTGACCGTGCCGACATTCATCAACTCGTTTCGGGTGTTGCAGTCCGGGCAGTAGAAGCACCAGCCCGCACCCTCCTGATGGTGCCTGACCTGCCCGCGAGCCAGCACGGCACGACATTCGACGTTTTCGCAGATGAACGGCATCGCAGTCTCCGGAGTTGTTTGACGGAAATCCTAGCATGTCCGACGGCGGTCAACCATCGGCATCCGCATGATTGCCGCACCGGAGGTTTCGGTTGGTTACGTGCGCGGCAGGGTAAGCGTCTCCGCGTTTCGCTGCGCTGCAAAATCGGCGCTTTCCCGCCGGATCGCGCCGACGCGTCTGCTCGACATCGCCCGCGATAAACTGTCGGCCCGACACCGAACCGAGAGAAGCTCAATGTTGATCCGCGTTGCGACCCTGGCCGATGCCGTCCCGCTTGCCGAATTGAAGCGCGATACGTTTCGCGAAACCTTTCTGCAGGACGGATTCGGCATCGACTACCCACCGGACGATCTGGCCGAGTACGAAGCCCGCACCTACTCGGTGGCAGCGATCACGAAGCAGCTCGGCGACCCGCAGTGCCGCACGTGGGTCGCGGAAGGCGACGGCGGCACGCTGGTCGGGTATGCGCACGCGGGGCCGTGCAAGCTGCCGCACCCGGAAGTGGCGGACGGCTCGGGCGAGATCCATCAGATCTACCTGCGACGCGGCACGCAGGGAACCGGCGCCGGACGCGCGTTGTTCGACACCGCGCTCGCGTATCTCGCCGCGACGCGCCCCGGCCCGGTATGGCTGGGCGTGTGGTCGGGCAATGCGAAAGCCATCGCGTTCTACGAGAAGGCGGGTTTCAAACGTGTCGGTACGTACGATTTCAAGGTCGGCGAATCGACCGATCTGGAGTTCATCTACCGTCGCTGATCGTCGCTTCCTGTCGACACCGCATCGGTGCGACACCCACGAATACAGTTGATCGACGACGGCGTAAACGACGTTTTTCCCTCGTTTCGAGTCAAACGACACAATTCGACGGTCCCCCGGTAAAATCCGCCATTCCGGGGTTATCGATCAATCGCTTCGTCATGCATCGAATTGGATTCTTCGTTTGCCGCGGCTACGATGCGCTCGATCTCGGGGGACCATTGTCGGCCTTCAATCAAGTCGCCACGGCCGCCGGCCACACACCTTACGATCTTCACGTCGTCTCGCCATCCGGCGGCCCGATTCCCGGCAATACCGGCCTTTCGATCGACACGAAGCCGATCGGAAGGCGTGCGTTCGACACCGTCGTGTTCGTCGGCGGCAATATCGCGCCGATGCAGACATCGGACAATATCGCCGCCGCGAGCAAACTGGCCGCCAAGGCGTCGCGCGTCGCAAGCGTGTGTACGGGCGCATTTTTGCTGGCTGAAACCGGCGCGCTCGACGGTTTGAGAGCGGCAACGCACTGGCGCTACGCCGCGCAGTTGCAGTCGCGCTTCCCTCGCACGCGGGTCGACGGCGACAGTATCTATGTCGTCGATGGCCGCGTCTGGACATCGGCGGGCATCGCGTCCGGCATCGATCTCGCGCTCGGCATGATCGAACGAGACATGAGCACGGAGATTGCGCGCGAGGTCTCGCGGCTGCTGGTGGTTCCGTATCGGCGGCCCGGCGGGCAGTCGCAGTTCTCCGCGATGTCGCAGATGGAGCCGGAATCGGATCGCATCCGCATCGCGCTGAACTTCGCGCGGGAACATCTGGCCGAGACGTTGCCGGTCGAGCGGCTCGCCGACGCGGCAAGCCTGAGTGTGCGGCAGTTCGGGCGCGCCTTTCGCCGGGAAACCGGTGAAACGCCCGCGAGGGCCGTCGAGCGCCTGCGCGTCGAAGCCGCGAGGCTGCGCCTGCAGGGCGGCAGCGAACCGATCGAGCAGATTGCGCTGGCGGTCGGCTTCACCGATCCGGAACGGATGCGCCGCGCCTTCATCAAGCTGCTCGGGCATCCGCCGCAAGCGATTCGACGCGAAAGCAGATCGAACGCAGCGCGCTGACCGACCGCCGGCCGATCAGCGCGCTGCCGGGTCGACGTCTCGCCAACGGGCGATTGGCGCGCGGCTACGCCACGCGCCATTTCGCCGGACGTCGATAATCGTCGTCAATCCTTGACGCTCGGGTAGGCGTTCCACATGTCGCGATGCAGCTTCCACGTGCCGCCCTGCTTCAGGAAGACGAGCGTCTGCTTCGCGCGGACCTTGAGCTTGCCGTCACCGTCGCGAACCTCCGCATCCGATACCTCCGTCACGACCCGGTCATCACCGTAGAACTCGTAGTTGCCGAACGATACGGTGCCGGGCTTCGATCCCGCATACCCGTTGGTGAAGTAGTCGGTGATCGCGCGGCGGCCGATGACCTTGTCGCCTCCCGGCGGCAGGAGCGCGCCGTCGTCGGTATAGAGGCGACCTATCGCGTCGTAGTCGCCTCGCGCGAATGCATCCGCCCATCGCGCGTTTTCGGCCTTGATGGCCGCTTCCGGCAGGCGTTGCGCACCGCCGGCGACAGCCGGCGCCGTGAATGCAAAAAAGGACACGCACGCTGCGAGCGCAGCCGTACAAAGATGAATCTGTCGCATCGAATGAATTCCGAATCGGGTTTGAATTGAAGAGGCGGCGACGCTGCACGCGTCGCCGGCAAGCGCGTCAGCGGACGCCGGGAACGCGTGCGAGTCCCTTCGATGCGCCGGGCAGCTTCTTGTCGACCATCGCGACGAGTTCGGGCCGTGCATCTCGCGGATGACCGGAGTGGAACGGCGGGTCGGGATCGTATTCGACGACGAGTTGCGTGTATTCGGCAGCCTGCCGGCCGCGCAGCTTCGCCGCCACGCGCAGCGCGAAGTCGATGCCTGCCGTCACCCCGCCGCCGCTCATGAAGCGGCCGTCGTCGTCTTCGACGAAGCGATCGGGAACGGGAATCGCGCCGTATTCGGCCAGCTTGTTGACGAACGCCCAATGGCACGCGCTGCGCTTGCCGTTGAGCACGCCCGTCGCGGCGAGCACGAGCGAGCCGTTGCACACCGACGTCACGTGTTTCGCGCTTTCCGCCAGACGCCGGATCTGCGCCTGATACGCCGGTCGCATCGGCGCCGACAAATCGGAGCCGCCGGGCACGAGGATCACGTCCGTCTTGTCGATGTCGGCCAGCCGTTCGGTCTTGCCATACACGACGCCGAATTCGAGCGTCACGTTGCCGCCATCGAGGCTTGCGTAGCGAACGTTCGTATTCGGCAGCCGGTGGAAAATCTCGCTGGGGCCCGCGAAGTCGAGCAGCGTGCCGCCGTCGTAATTGACGATCAGGATGTCGAGCGGCGCGTTCGGCGCGAGCAGCCCGGCGCTGCCCGCCTGCGCCGGCGCAGGCGTGGCGTGCGCGAGCAACGCGCCGCCGCCCAATACGGCGCCGAGCGTGGCGGCGCTGCCGAACTTCAGGACATCGCGGCGCGACCGGCCTGCCCGCGTGAGTTGCGTGGCAGAGGCATGGTTATCGCTACTGTCGGTCAAGATGATTGCTCCTTGCACTTCGGCCCATGGGCGAGCGCAACCCCGCCGGGCCGGATCGAATAACCGCCACCGCGAACGGCGTGGCGGACGTGAAATCGGAATGAGGATGAGCCGAGACGGCGTGCCGGGCTCGGGAAGCGTGACGCGCCGGCTTAAAGCTGCGACGCACCGCCGTCGACGACCAGCTCGGTGCCGATGACGTACGAGGATTCGTCGCTGGCCAGATAAAGCGCCGCGTACGCGATATCGTCGGCCGTGCCCATGCGGCCCGCCGGATTCGCTTCCGCGAATTCGGCCTTGCGGTCGCGCACCCATTCGTCGGGCTTGCCCCACCTGGAAAGCAGCGGCGTATCGATCGGGCCGGGCGCGATTGCGTTGAAACGGATTTTCCGGTCGAGAAATTCATACGACCAGCTGCGGGCCAGCGATCGCACGGCGGCCTTCGCCGCCGCGGTCAACGAGATGCCATGCTTGCCCGTCTGATCGACGAACGAGGTATTGAGGATCACCGACGAACCTTCGCGCAAGTACGGCAGCGCTGCCTGAAGCGTGAACACCACGCCCTTGACGTTGACGTCCATGATGTCGTTGTAGAGCGTGTCGTCGATGTCGTCGACGGCGGACGGGAAAGCCCAGCCCGCGTTGGCGAACACGACGTCCAGGCCGCCGAACGTCTCGTCGACCTCGGCGGCAATCGCGCGCATGTCGTCGAGTGATCGTACGTCGCCCTTGAGCACGATCGCATGCGCGCCGAGCTCCGCCTTCACGCGCTCGAATACGGCTTCGTCGCGCCCCGTCACCGCGACGCGCGCGCCTTGCGCAATGAACAGCTTCGCGGTGGCCAGACCAATACCGCTGGTGCCGCCCGTGATCAACGCCGATTTACCCTTGAGTCGCATCTTCCGTTCCTTTTCATGTGGTGAGTGAGCAGGCCTGATACGCGACACGCGATGGTGGTCGCGTGCTTGTTCCGGCTTGATCGTTCACGTGCAGTATGGAACGGGAGGCAGATGTCTCAAAGGTCGTATAACCCTCGAAAAGCGTCATTCGAGGTGTGCAAGCGGCGCCGCTAAAAAACAAAAGCGCGCAGGACCACTGGACCCTGCGCGCCTTGACCGGACGGGAATGGCTTGCGCACGCGAACCAATGAAACGGCAGCGCGCGACGCGGCTACACGGTTTTCCCCGATAACCCGTGCATCGGCCGCCGCAACGCGGCGTCGAACGGATTGGTGCGCGGCCCGATCGCATCAGCCTGCCGCCGCAGCAGTTCGACGACCATCGGCATCCGGTCGTCGCCGAGCCGCGACGCGAGCGTGCCGACGCTCAGCGCGCCGACCGGATAACCGGTGCGATCGAGGATCGGCACCGCCACGCCGGCCATCCCGTCGAGCACGCCGCTGTTGCGGCCCGCGTAGCCGAGCTGCCGCACGCGTTCGATCTCGGTGCGCAGATACACCTCGTCGAGCACGCCGTAGCCGCGGATGCGCGGCACGTTGAAACGGATCACTTCCTCGCGTTCGGCCTCGGGCAGGAACGCGAGGATCGCGAGGCTGCCCTGCCCGACGCCGAGCGCGATGCGCCCGCCGATGTCGCCGGTAAACGAGCGGATCGGAAACGGCCCTTCGCACAGGTCGAGACATACGGCGTCGAAGCCGCTCTTCACGAGCAGGAAGATGGTTTCGCCGAGGCTCGCGCACAGCCGCAGCAGCGCGGGCCGGCACAGCGTGCGCATGCTGCTCGGGTTGCCGGCCAGCGCGGCGAGCGCGAAGAAGTCGACGCTCAGCCGGTACAGCTTCGACTGCTCGTCCTGTTCGACCATTCCTTCGGCGATCAGCGATTGCAGGATCCGGTGCGCGGTGCCCTGCGTGAGGCCGACGGCTTTCGCCAGATGCGTGACGCGCACGCCGTCCTGCTGCATGCCGGCCAGCGCGCGCAGGATCGCGAACGCACGCTGCAGCATGCCGGTGCCCGGCGCACCGGCCGCATCGGCCGGGTCGACGGCGTCCTCGTCCGGGCGCGGCGTCCGTGCGGCCGGCGACGTTCCGGTCGAATGGGGTTCCTGCATGCCGGCTCTCCTCGACGATTTCATTGAACGGAATACGATAGACCGATTGTCGTCCGGCCGAAAATCCGCGGGCATCCGGGTGTGCACGGGATTGACGCGCGCGTTTCACCGGTCGGCCGCCCTTCATCCACCGGAACGATTCGCGGGCGATTTTCACGTTCATTCCATTGAATGGAATTTTTCAGAAATTCATCCCGTTCAGCAGAATTCGAAATTGACGCTCCGAAATATGGCTGGCTAGAGTCCGCGTCATCGGCGCACCGGCCATGCGGTGTGCGAACCCGGAGCTCCCCATGTCGTTTCTCACGCTTACGGATCTGACGAAAACGTTCGGCGAGCTCACCGCCGTCGCGGACGTCAACCTGTCGGTCGAGCAAGGTGAATTCGTGTCGCTGCTCGGGCCGTCCGGCTGCGGCAAGACCACCACGCTGCAGATGATCGCCGGCTTCGTCGACGTCACGCGCGGGCGCATCGCGCTCGACGGGCAGGACATCACGCACCTGAAGCCGAACCGCCGCGGGCTCGGTATCGTGTTCCAGAGCTATGCGCTGTTTCCGCACATGAGCGTCGCGGAGAACGTCGGCTTCGGCCTCGACATGCGCGGCGTCGACAAGGCCGAGCGCGCGGAGCGCATCCGCGCGGCGCTGGCGCTCGTGCGGCTCGACGCGCTCGCGCACCGCTTTCCGCGCGAACTGTCGGGCGGCCAGCGGCAGCGCGTGGCGATCGCGCGCGCGGTCGTGATCGAGCCGCCGGTGCTGCTGCTCGACGAACCGATGTCGAACCTCGACGCGAAACTGCGCGAGGACATGCAGTTCGAGCTGCGCGCAATCCAGCGCAAGATCGGCACGACGACGATCATGGTCACGCACGATCAGTCGGAAGCGCTGTCGATCAGCGACCGCGTGGTCGTGATGGAAGCCGGCCGCATCACGCAGACCGATACGCCGTACCGCGCGTACGAGCGCCCGGAGAATCATTTCGTGTCGCAGTTCATCGGCAAGGCGAACCTGCTGCCCGGCACCATCGTCGCGCACGACGGCCACGCGATCCGCATCGACCTCGGGCACGATCTCGCCGAGACCGGCCGCACCGCGCACCTGCCGCCGCGCGAGCGCGACATGCGCGTCGGCGATGCGGTGTCGGTCTGCATCCGCCCCGAGAAGCTGCGACTGTGCGCGCCCGACGCCGGCCGCTTCGCCGCGACCGTCACGAGCCGTTTCTTCCTCGGCAGCCAGTGGCTGTACCGCGTCGACAGCGCGCTCGGCGAAGTGCTCGTGTGCTGCCAGAACGAAGGCGCGGAGCCGCTCGCGGAAGGCGCGCCGGTCGGCATCGACTGGCACAGCGACGCCGTGCGCGTGATGCGCCGGGAGGCCTGAATGGGACAGCCCTCCCGCCCGCTCTCGACCGACGGCGCGCCGGCCGGGCTCGCGGCCGCCCCGGCAGCCGCCGACGCAATGTCGCCGCGCGCCGTCGGCGGCCACGCGCCGCGCGCGAGCTGGCGCGCCCACGCGCCGCTGTGGCTGATGTGCACGCCCGCCTTCGCGCTGTTCGCCGCGCTCGTGCTCGTGCCGCTCGCGATGACGTTCGTGCTGACGTTCTACCGCTTCGACCCGGCCACCGGCCCGATCGCCGCGTTCCAGTTCGGCAACTACGCGGAAGTGCTCGGCTCGTCGTACTTCCACACGATCTTCGCGCGCACGTTCGGCATCGCCGCGCTGACGACCGCGATCTGCGTCGCGATCGGCACGCCGGAGGCGTACGTGCTGTCGAAGATGCGCGACCCGTGGCGTTCGCTGTTCCTGCTCGCGATTCTCGCGCCGCTGCTCGTGTCGGTGGTCGTGCGCGCGTTCGGCTGGAGCATGCTGCTGAACACCAGCGGCCTCGTGAACCAGGCGCTCGCGCTCGTCGGCCTCGGGCCGTACAAGCTCGAATACACGACGTTCGCGATCGTGATCGCGCTGGTGCACGTGATGCTGCCGTTCATGGTGATTCCGGTGTGGACCGCGCTGCAGCGGCTCGATCCGCAGACCGAACACGCGGCGCTGTCGCTCGGCGCGTCGCCGTTCACGACGCTGCGCCGCATCGTCGTGCCGCAACTGATGCCGGGCGTGCTGTCGGGCAGCCTGATGGTGTTCGGGCTGTCGGCGAGCGCGTTCGCGATTCCGGGCCTGCTCGGCGGCCGTCGGCTGAAGGTCGCGGCCACGGCCGTCTACGACGAATTCCTCGGCTCGCTGAACTGGCCGCTCGGCGCGACGATCGCGGTGATGCTGCTCGCCGCGAACCTCGTCGTGATGCTCACCTACTACCGCGTGCTCGAACGCCGCTACGCGCGCAGCCTCGGAGGCGCATCGCGATGAGAAAGAACGGCCCCTTCGCCCTTGCCTTCCACACGCTCGTGATCCTGTTCGTGCTCGCGCCGCTCGCGATCGTCGTGCTGGTCGCGTTTACGCCCGACGAAACGCTGACGCTGCCGACCCGCGGCGTGTCGCTGCGCTGGTTCCGCGCGATCCTCGACTATCCCGACTTCGTCACCGCGTTCGTCAACAGCGTGAAGCTCGCGTTCGCGTCGGCGACGCTGTCGCTCGCGATCGCGTTGCCGGCCGGCCTCGCGATCGGCCGCGCGACGTTTCCCGGCCGCGCGTTCCTGAACGGGCTGCTGCTGTCGCCGCTCGTGATCCCCGGCCTCGTGCTCGGCATCGCGCTGCTGCGCTTCTTCGCGCTGATCGGCGCGACCGGCTCGTTCGCGTGGCTGGTGCTCGCGCACATGATCGTCATCACGCCGTTCGTGATGCGGCTCGTGCTCGCGTCCGTCGCGGGCCTCGACCGCAGCATCGAGCAGGCCGCGTGTTCGCTCGGCGCGGACCCGTGGACAACCTTCCGCCGCATCACGCTGCCGATGATCGTGCCCGGCATCACCGGCGGCTGGCTGCTCGCGTTCATCAACAGCTTCGACGAGCTGACGATGTCGATCTTCGTCACGTCGCCGCAGACGGTCACGCTGCCCGTGCGCATGTACATGTACGCGACCGAATCGATCGACCCGATGATGGCGTCGGTGTCGGCGCTCGTCATCTTCATCACCGCCGGCGCGATGCTGCTGCTCGATCGCGTGTACGGCCTGAACCGCATCCTGATCGGCCAACATTGATGACGACTCCCGTTCCCCGTTCCACCGGCATCGCGGACGACGGCGCGCAGTTCGTGCGCATTGCCGAACGCGAGCGCGCCGCCGTCACGTTCACGCTCGACGGCCGCCCCGCGCACGCGCTTGCCGGCGACACCGTGCTCACCGCGATCCTCGTCGCGCAGCGTCGCGTGCGCGTCAGCGAATTCAGCGGGCAGCCGCGCGCGGGGTTCTGCCTGATCGGCGCGTGCCAGGACTGCTGGGTGCGCACCGAAGCCGGCGCGCGCGTGCGCGCGTGCTCGACGCCGATCGCCGAAGGCATGCGGATTCTCACGACCGCCCGACCGGCCGCGACCGGAGACGCATCGTGAGCGCCGCACTGCAACCGGTGATCGTCGGCGCAGGACCGGCCGGCGTGCGCGCGGCCGAGGCGCTGGTCGACGCCGGGCTGCGCCCGGTCGTGATCGACGAGAACGCGCGCTGGGGCGGACAGATCTATCGTCAACCGCCGGCCGACGCCGCGTTCGTGCGCGGCAAGCGCACGCTGTACGGCCTCGAGGCCGCGAAGGCCGACGCGGTGCACCGGACGATGGCCGCGCTGCTGCCGCACGTCGACTATCGGCCGAACACGCTTGCGTGGTCATGCGGCGCGGGCCGCGTCGACACGCTGCAGGACGGCCGCGAAGTGACGGTGCCGTACTCGCACCTGATCGTCGCGAGCGGCGCGACCGATCGCATGCTGCCCGTGCCGGGCTGGACGCTCGCGGGCGTCTATACGCTCGGCGGCGCGCAGGTCGCGCTGAAGGCGCAGGGCTGCGCGATCGGCCGACGCATCGTGTTCGCGGGCACCGGGCCGCTGCTTTACCTCGTCGCTTACCAGTATGCGAAGGCCGGCGCACACGTCGCGGCCGTCCTCGACACGAGCCCGCTGCGCCGCCAGGCCGCCGCCGCGCCCGCGCTGCTGCGCATGCCGTCGATCTTCGCGAAAGGGCTCTACTACAACGGCTGGCTGCGCGCGCATGGCGTCGCGATCGAAACGGGCGTCACGCTCGAGCGCGTGCTCGGCGACCAGCACGTGACGGGGCTCGCATGGCGCACCGCCGGCAACGACGCACAGCCCGCGTCGCCGCGCCTGCTCGATTGCGATGCGCTCGGCCTCGGCTTCGGCCTGCGCGCCGAAACGCAGCTCGCCGATCTCGCCGGCTGCCGGTTCGAATTCGACCCGCTCAATCGCGCGTGGCTGCCCGAACGCGACGCGGCCGGTCGCACGTCGGTACGTGGCATCTACGTCGCCGGCGACGGCGCGGGCATCGCGGGCGCGGACTCGGCCGAAGCGTCGGGCCGGCGTGCGGCGCTCGCGCTGCTCGACGATGCCGGCGTCGCATCGCGCTCGCCGTCCGGCCAGCCCGACGCGGCGGCGCTCGAGCGCACGCTCGCCCGCATCGGCGCATTCCGCGCGGGCCTCGAGGCGGCGTTCACGCCGCCGGCCGAACAGGTTGCCCGCTGCCCCGACGACACGATCGTGTGCCGCTGCGAGGAGATCGATGCGGGCACGCTGCGCCGCTGCGTGCGCGAAGGCGCGGCGACCGAATTGAACCGGCTGAAGGCGCTAACCCGCGTCGGCATGGGCCGCTGCCAGGGCCGCATGTGCGGCGACGCGGCCGCGCTCGTGCTGGCCGTCGAAACCGGCCGGCCGCTCGCCGACGTCGGGCGGTTGCGCGCGCAACCACCCGTGAAGCCGTTTCCGATCTCGGCGGCGCTGGCAGGCGACGACGTCGCGGCGATTCCCGACGAGGCGCGCGATGAGTGAGATCCGGCATTACGACGTCGCGATCGTCGGCGGCGGCCTCGTCGGCGCGTCGGCCGCGCTTGCGCTCACGCGGCGCGGGCTGCGCGTCGGGCTGTTCGAACGGCGCGACTGCGGCGCGCAGGCGAGCGGCGTGAACTACGGCGGCGTGCGCTGTCAGGGCCGCCCGGCCGAGCAATTGCCGCTCGCGCTGCGCGCACGGCGTATCTGGGATCGCCTGCCCGAGTTGATCGGCATCGACGGCGAATTCGTCGTGTCCGGCCACTTGCGGCTCGCACGCAGCGACGCCGATCTCGATGCGCTCGACGCGTACGCCGTGCTCGCCGGCGAACACGGCTTGCCGCTGCAGGTGATGCGCGGCGACGCGTTCCGCCGCCGCTACCCGTGGCTCGGCCGCGCGGCACTCGGCGGCTCGCTGTGCGAGACCGATGGCCATGCGAACCCGCGCGTCGTGTCGCCCGCGTTCGCGCGCGCGGCCCGCGCAGCGGGCGCGGACGTGTTCGAGCACACGCCTGTCGACGCGGTTCATCACGATGGCACGCGCTTTCACTTTCAGGCGGGCAGCCGCGCGCACACCGCGACGTGGCTGATCAATTCGGCCGGCGCATGGGCGAACACGATCGCCGAACGCTTCGGCGAAGCCGTACCGATGGAGCCGATCTACCCGAACATGTGGGTGACCGAGCCGCTGCCGCCATTCATCACGCACAACCTCGGCGTGTATGGCGGCGGCGTGTACGCGCGCCAGGTCGCGCGCGGCAACTGCGTGATCGGCGGCGGCCGAGGCCGTGGCGACGGCGAATTCGGCCAGCCGTCGGTCGATACGACGCGCGCAGTGATGCGCGACGCGTGCGCGCTGTTACCCGCGCTGCGCGACGCACTGCTGATCCGCACGTGGAGCGGCGTCGAAGGCTGCACGCCCGACCACAACCCGATCATCGGCGCGAGCCGCACCACGCCGAATCTGCTGCATGCGTTCGGCTTTTCCGGCGGCGGCTTCCTGCTCGCGCCGGGCGTCGGCGACGTGCTCGCCGATCTCGTCACCACCGGCGAAACCGCCACGCCACTCGATGCATTCTCGATCGGCCGCTTCTTCCCGCAAGCCGCGCCGACCGCCCCTTTCCGTCAAGAGGAGATCCAAAATTGACGTCCCCCTGCGCCTAAAGGCGAAGGATTCCCACAGCTGGCGATGCACGTCCGCATCGGAGAATGATCAGCGCAGCATTGGTATCACGATAATGTGCGACACCACATCTACAGCAAGTTCACTCTCTTATTCGCAGTCCTGCGATACCTTTCAGCCGCGTCGTGCTGTCTTTCGATTCGCACGCCGAGCAAGACTGGGTAGAACCGCTTCCTTCGACTTTCTTGAACGTGGCTCCGTGCGTAATCGCCTTGTAGCAGAGCTTGTCCCGGAAAGACGACCAGAACGCGTCGTAGACGCTTTTCGCCATCCTGGTATTGGCGAGTTTCGTGGCCGACACGAGCCCATTCAAGTCGAATCCGTCGATCACCTCTTGTTCCACTTGAGCGCATGCTTCCGCGTGTCGTTGCAGAGGTTCCAGACGTAGTTCTCTACGCGGCTCGTTCAGCAAACCGTCGAGCGACTTCACCCGGTAGCTGTAGACAAGAACCATACCGGTGATCTTAACCCGTGGAAGAAGCTGCCTGTCAACAGCAATCCTTTCACTCCTCGCCACACCCCCAAAGGAAGTCCCCTTGGGAGAAAGGCCGGGGTTTCCAGGAGTAAATTTTGATGAAACTGCTCGGAACGATCGCGGCGGCCGCCGCACTGTGCGTGGCAGGCGCTAGCGCGCCCGCGTTCGCGCAAACGAAGACGATCTACGTCGGCATGAACGGCGGGCCGATGGAAAAGGCCTATACGAGCCAGGTGCTGCCCGACTTCGAGAAGGCGAACAACGTCAAGGTGGTGATCGTGCCCGGCACGTCGTCGGACGTGCTCGCGAAGCTGCTCGCGAACCGCAACAAGCCGCAGATCCACGTCGCGTTCCTCGACGACGGCGTGATGGCGCGCGCGGTGAGCCTCGGCGTGTGCCAGAAGCTCGACGATTCGCCGGTGCTGAAGGAGCTGTACCCGTTCGCGCGGATGAAGGACGACGTCGGCGCGGGCGTGCAACTCGGAATGACCGGCATCGCGTACAACAGGAAGCTGTTCGCCGAGAAAGGCTGGGCGCCGCCGACGTCGTGGATGGATTTCGCCGATCCGAAATACAAGGGCAAGGTCGTGTTCCAGTCGGCGTCGAGCAGCACGTTCGGGCTACACGGCTTCCTCGCGATCAACCGGCTGCTCGGCGGCAACGAACAGAACGTCGAGCCCGGCTTCGGCAAGTGGGCGAGCACGGTCGGCCCGAACGTCGTCGAGTACATCCCGAACTCGGCGAAGATCTCCGAGATGGTGCAGACCGGCGAGGCCGGCCTGTTCCCGCTGACGCCGACCGGCGTCGGCGACCTGCAGGACAAGGGCATCCCCGTCGCGTACGCGAACCCGAAGGAAGGCCCGGTGCTGCTGCTCGTCGACCTGTGCGTGGTCGCGAACAATCCCGATCCGCAACTCGCGCAAAAGCTCGCGCAGTTCCTGCTGTCCGCGCCCGCGCAGACGAAGGCGGCCGAGGCCGGCAAGCAGATTCCGACCAACCGCCTCGCGAAGATGCCGGCCGCGATGCAGCAGAGCCTCGGTAACGTCGATGATCTGGTACGCAAGGTGACGGTGGTCGACTGGACCGCGATCAACGCGCGTCGCGCGCAGTGGGATACGCGCTGGAACCGGCAGATCGAGCGGTAAGGGGCGCAGGCGCGCGCCGGCACGGAGCCCGCGCACCACGACCATCATTTGCGGGAGTGATGACACTCCCCTTTTTCTGCGGATTTGACCGGGGAGCGGCGGGCCGACAACACTAGCCCGCAGTGCCGCACAAGACGGCACGCGCCCGCCTCCCCCTTCAGAGTCCGCCATGTACCCGACCGACACCGTGCAATCCCCGAGCGCCGCCCGGCCGCTCGCCGACCGGCAACTGCGCCGGATCGTCATCGCCTCCGTCGCCGGCAACGCGATGGAATGGTATGACTTTTTCGTCTACGGCACGGCCGCGGCGCTCGTGTTCGGCCACGTGTTCTTTCCGCCCGGCGCCTCGCCGCTCGCCGGCAGCCTCGCCGCATTCGCGGCGTTCGCGCTCGGCTTCGTCGCGCGGCCGCTCGGCGGGATCGTGTTCGGCCACGTCGGCGATCGCTACGGGCGCAAGGCGTCGCTCGTGTGGACGCTGCTGATCATGGGTGCGTCGACGTTCGCGATCGGCCTGCTGCCGACCTATGCACAGATCGGCCTGTGGGCGCCGGCCGCGCTCGTCGTGCTGCGCCTGCTGCAGGGCATCGCGTCCGGCGGCGAATGGGGCGGTGGCGTGCTGATGATCAGCGAGAACGCGCCGCCCGAGCAGCGCGGCTATTACGCGGCGTGGAGCCAGCTCGGCGTGGGCGGCGGCTTCGTGCTGTCGTCGGCCGCGTTTCTTGCCGCGCAGGCGCTGCCGGACGACATGTTCCGCACGTGGGGCTGGCGGCTGCCGTTCCTCGCAAGCATCGCGATCTTCGCGATCGGCATCTATATCCGCCGCCATCTGCCGGAAAGCCGCGACTTCGAGCAGGCCGGCAAGCGCGGCGCGCACACGCATTTGCCGATCGTCGAGTGCATCCGCCGCCATCCGAAGGAAATCCTGCTGGCGATGGGGCTGCGCGTGGCCGAGAACGGGGGCGCCTACATCTTCCTCGCGTTCTCGCTCGTCTACGGCAAGTACGTCGGGATTCCGAACGGCACGATGCTGACCGGCGTGATGATCGCGATGATCGTCGAGATGGGCGCGATGCTCGCCTGGGGCCGCTTGTCCGACCGGATCGGCCGCAAGCCCGTATACCTGATCGGCGCGCTGAGCCTCGTCGCATGCGCGTTTCCGTTCTTCTGGCTGCTCGACACGCGCGTGACGCCGCTCGTGTGGCTCGCGCTGACGGTCGGCACGGCGGTGAGCCACGGCGCGATGATCGGTACGCTGCCCGCGCTCGTCGGCGAGCTGTTCAGCACCGAGGTACGCTACTCGGGCGTCGCGCTGGGCCATGAAGTCGCGTCGATCTTCGCGGGCGGGATGTCGCCGCTGATCGCGACCGCGCTGCTTGCGCGCTATCACGCGTCGTGGCCGGTGTCGCTGTTCCTCATTGCGCTCGGCCTCGTCACGGTCGCGACGCTGTGCGTGATGCGCGAGACGCGCACCACGCCCGCCGACGGTTCGCGCGGCAACGAGGCATGACCACGCGACGCTCAGCGCCCGGCGTCGCGCCGCGCGCTGTCGAACGCCGGCGCCAGCCCGAGATGGTCGAGCAGCCGCGCGAATTCGCCGAGCCGCCGGCGCATGTACGCGGGCACGTCGACCGCCGCATAGTCGTGAAAGCCGGCGCCCGTGCGCACGCCGTCGCGCCCGGCTTCCATGTTGCGCACGACGCTCGCGGCCGGCGCGAAACGCGGGCCGATCTCGCCCGCCAGGTACTGCGACGCGTAGTACAGGATGTCGCAGCCGCCCCAGTCGATGAATTCGAGCAGCCCGAGCACCGCGAAGCGCGGGCCGAAACCGGTGCGGATCGCGATGTCGATGTCCTCGGCGCTGGCCACGCCCTCCTCGACCATCCGCGCGGCCTCGTTCATCGCGAGCGCCTGGATGCGCGGCACGATGTAGCCGGGCGCCGGCCCGCAGATCACCGGCTTCTTGCCGACGCGTTCCAGCAGCGCCGCGAGCGCGTCGACGACGGCCTGATCGGTCGCATCGCCGCGGCTGACCTCGACGAGCGGCATCAGCAGCGCGGGATTCAGCCAGTGTGCGTTCAGCATTCGCGCCGGATGCGCAACGTGGCGCTGCAATTCGGTGACGACGAACGTCGACGTGGTCGACGCGATCGTTGCGTGCGCATCGACGTGTTCGCCGAGCCAGCGCAGCGCGTCGGCTTTTGCATCGAGCACTTCGGGCAGCGCTTCGAACACGATATCGGCATCGCGCACCGCGTCGGCCGCGCCGTCCCGCGCCACCAGTGCGATACGCGCGACGACGGCGTCGGCCTGCGCGGCATCGATGCGACCCAGCGCGACCTGCGCATGCAGCGGCCGCGCGATCTCGTCGCGCGTGCGATCGTCGAACGCGCGACGGCCGGCCGCATCGCGCGGCTTGAAATCGATCAGCGTCACGTCGAGGCCCGCGAACGCGAACACGAGCGCGATGCCCTGCCCCATGCGTCCCGCGCCAAGCACGTGGATGCGCGTCACATCGGCGGCGGCCTTCATGCCGCGTACCCCACGTCGAGCAGCGCGCGCAGCGCGTCCTTCGACAGCGCCGCGAGCCCGAGCCGCTCAAGCGTGCGGCCTTCCGCATACAGGTCGCGCACCGCGACCACGCTCGCGACGCTCAGCAGCCCCTGCGCGACGGGCGTCGGCACGCCGGCCCAGCGCCCGCACGACACGATGAACGACAGCCCGATCCGGGTGTCCTCGAGCATGTAGCGATGCGTGCGCAGATCGATCTTCTCGCGCCAGTCGCCGCTATCGGTCAGCTTGCCGTGCGCGCCGCGCCCGTACATCCATTCGTCGCCGTCGGTCGCGTAGTGATCGGCGAGCGGGAAATGCGGCGCACGGTAGCCGAGCGCTTCGCGCACCGCGATGCGTTCGGCGTCGAGCGCGTTCGTCACGCGGCGGATCGACGGCTGCGTGCCTTCGTTGTGGATGTCCCACGCGTCGAAATGTTCGAGCGGCCCGGCGTTCATCAGGATCAGCGGCGGATGGATCACCGGGCCCGCATTCATCAGCGCGCCGGACAATGCATCCTCGACCGGCTCGACCGACGGATAGCCGGCGCGCAACACGTCGAACGCCCAGCCGGCTGCGTTCGCCGGCCACACGCCGGTCGGCAGGCGCGTCGCGTACGCGCTGATCACGACATCGTTGTCGCGATGCTTGCGCACCAGGTACGGCAGCGTGCCTGTTTCGGCGAACGCAACGCGCGAACGGTTACCGGCGTCGGCCGCCGCGCGGGCGAACACGACGCTGCCGAACGTGCCGGGCGGCAGGAACACGACCTGGCCGTCCTCCAGCAGCGGCGCGACCTGCGCGGCGAGCGCGTCGTGCGACGTGGCCGGCAACGGCACCACGACGAGCCGCGCGCCGTGCAGCGCGGCGGGCAGATCGTCGGTCAGGCGGATCGCGCCCGGCGCATCGCCGAGCGGCACCGCGCGCTTGCCGCGATAGTCGGTGACGTTCAGCACGCCAAGCGCGCGCAGCCGCGCGTGCGGCTCGCGATCGCGCCGCCACCACGTCACGTCGTGGCCTTTTTCGAGCAGGTCGATGGCCGCCGCATGGCAGCCGTGGCCGCCGCCCAGAACACATACCTTCATCGTCTTCTCCTGGTGATCGAGTACGTCCGAGACTACGCGGCCGCCTGCGCCGCGTCGCTTCAAAACACGCAACGACGCGCCCGTTCGCGCAACGCAATCGCGAGGCCGCGCAAGCCGACGCACCCCTGCATCCGTTACGAGGTCTATCAATGGACATCGCCCTTTCCCGCCATGCGCCGAACCGGCTCGGCACACTGCACGCCCCCGACGAAGTCGAACGCGCGGTCGCGCACCGGCTCGGGCCGCACCGGATGGCCGCGTGCGGCCGCGATCCGTTTCGCGCGGAGCTGTACGAAGTGCCGCTGCATCACGGTGCACTGCTCGAACTCAGCTACGGACGCGAAACGCGCATCGAATTCGGCGACGACGCCGATCACTTCCTGTTCCGGCTGACGCTCGCCGGTGCGTGCGAGCTGCAGGCCGGCAGCGTCGTCGCGCGCGCCGGCCCCGGCGAGTTGACCGTGTCGTCGCCCGCGCTCGCGAGCCGCCTGCGTACGAGCCCCGATTGCCGCAACCTCGTGCTGCGGCTCGAGCGCGGCGCGCTCGAACGCAAGCTGCAGGACATGCTTCACGCGCCGCTCGCACGACCGCTGCAGTTCGACGTGGCAGCCGGCGGCGCCGGCGCGGGCGGCGCGCTCGTGCTGCCGACCTTCGAATACCTGTGCCGGCTCGGCGCGCAGCCGGGCATCGGCACCGCGTCGCCGGCGTTCGGCGCCGACCTCACCGCGTGGCTGATGTCGCTGCTGCTCACGCACCTGCCGCACGCTTACAGCGACGCGCTGCTGCGCGGCACGCCGCCATTGCCCGCGCATGTGCGGCGCGCGTGCGCGCATGTCGATGCGCACCTCGGCGAACCGCTCGCGCTCGCCACGCTGGCGGCCGTCGCGGGCGTCGCGCCGCGCACGCTGCAGCATGCGTTCCGCGCGTTCCTGCACACCACGCCGGCCGCGTACGTGCGCGAACGCCGGCTCGCCGCCGTGCATGCGGCGCTGCAACGCGGCAACGCGCGCAGCGTGACCGACGTACTGATCGCGCACGGCATCCATGGCTTCGGCCATTTCGCGAAGGCGTATGCGCGGCGTTACGGCCACGCGCCTTCCGTCACCGCGAGGCAGACACGATGACGCTCTCCGCTTCCGGCCGCCCGACGGCCCCGTCCCGCCCCGAACCCGCGCCGCACGACAGCGACTCCGCCGACGGCCTGCGCGTGCAGGATCTCGATCTCAACCTGTTGAAGACGTTTCGCGCGGTGTATGAAGAGCGGCACGTCGGCCGCGCGGCGCTGCGGCTCGGCGTCACGCAGCCGTCGGTCAGCTACGCGCTCGGCCGGCTGCGGCTGATGTTCCGCGACGCGCTGTTCGTGCGCACCGGCACCGGCGTCGAGCCAACCCCGCGCGCGCAACGGCTCGCGATCTCGGTCGACAAGGCGCTCGCGATCCTGCAGCACGTGCTCGACGAAGGCTCGCGCTTCACGCCCGACAGCACGCAGCGCGTGTTCCGCCTGCACATGAGCGATTTCGCGGCGAGCGCGTTCCTGCCGACGCTGCTCGGCGCGCTCGACCGGCGCGCACCGGGCGCGGTGATCGAGACGCTGCACGTCGACGAATGCCAGCTCAACGTCGCGCTCGAATCGGGGCGCATCGACTTCGCGCTCGGCCATTTCGCCGATGCGTCGAGCCACTTCCAGCGCACCGCGCTGCTGCACGAACGCTGCGTGCTGCTGATGCCGCGCCGTACCGCGCAGCGCGCAGGGTTGCCCGACGGTTTCGTGCTCGACGGCACGGCGCCCGATGCGCTGCGCTTCGTCGCGGTCACGTCGCATCCGCAGTCGATGCAACTGCTCGAGCGGCACGAACTGATGCCGCGCGTGCGGGCGGCGCTGCCCGACTTCATGGTGGTGCCGGCGCTGCTGCAGGACGGCGATTACGCGCTGATCCTGCCGGAGACGATCGCGATCACGTTCGCGGCGCGCCAGCCGTGCGTGCTGTACGAGATCGCCAGCGCCGGCGAATGGGCCGTCAACGCGTACTGGCATCGCCGCTTCGACGCGGACCCCGGCCATCGCTGGCTGCGGGCGCTGCTGCTCGAGCTGTTCAACATCGGCGAGCAGGCGCCGTTCGACGCGTGGCTCGCGCCGCAGCCGCCCGCCTGCGCGTAGCGGCGCGGGCGGGCCCGCCGACACGCTCAGAACGACGTGAGGATGCCCGCGACGAGCGAACTCGCGGTCGCGCCCGGCTTCGCCACCGCGACACCGCCGCCCGCCGCGCCGTTGACGACGAAGCGCGCATGCGCGCCGTTGCGCACCATCGCGGCGCCCGTGTACAGCACCGTGCGCTTCGACAGCGGGTAGTCGAAGCGGATGCCGTACGAATCGGCATTGCCGTCGCTATCGGCCACCTTCCGGTAATGGCCGACGCTCAGCAGCAGCGATGCGCGGCCGATCGGCACCGTCGCGCTGAGTTCGACGATGTCGCTGTGCGGATACGCGCTCTGGCTGTCGATCGCGGTCGCGACGTCGGGGCCGCCGCGATGGCGCATATACAGCGCGGCGATCTTCACGACGTTGAAGTCGTACGAAATCGCACCGAGCGTGTAGTTGCCGTTCGCGGCCGTGCTCGTGGCGCCGAGCGTCGATGCGGCGACCGGGCTGAACTTCTGCTGCATGGTGTCGATGTCGACCGACAACCCGCCGCGCACGTAGTTGATGCCGGCGCCGTACGTATCGCCGAGCGTCGCCGGCTGCCCGGCCGCGCCGTTGGCGCCGCGCGCGGCCATCGCGCGCAGCAGGAAGCCCGCGTAGCGCGGCGACGTGTAGCGCATCGAGTTGCGCACGCGCAGGAACGCGGGCCCGACGAAGTTGTTGGTCGCGTTGCCCCATGCGAGCCCCGCGCCGAGGCCTGGCAGGCTGTACGTGACGAGCGTCGTATGCAGGATCGTGTAGAGCTCGCCGAACTGCACGCCGCCGAACGGCCCCGTGATGCCGACCCACGCTTCGCGGCCGAACAGCGCGCCGCTGTTCGACAGCGCGCCGCTCGCCGCGTTGAAGCCGTCCTCGAGCTTGAAGATCGTCGCGTAGCCGCCGCCGAGATCCTCGACACCCTTCAAGCCCCACTGCGACGCCCACAGGTTGCCGCTGCCCATGCGCGTCACGTGGTTCGGCCCGGCGTTCGCGTATTCGATCGCGGTGTCGATGCGGCCGTAGAGCGTCACGCTCGATTGCGCGACGGCAGGCAGCGCGTTGCACGCGAGCAGCGCGGCGAGCGGTACGGCAAGCCGGAAGGCCCGCCCGTTCGAATGGTTCATCTGCGTCGTCCCGTAGAAGTTGCGGCGCCTGTCGGCATCGCGCCGCTTGATGTGAAGCGCGTTCGCTTTCAGAGACGAACGCTGCCGATCAAAACCGGCCCGAGTCTAGGAACGACAATTTCGGACGTCGACGCAATGCGCTCTATAACGCTTATAGACGCGCCGCATGACGCGCACGGGCCCCGCCGCACGCGCGCTGCGCGGCGGCCCGCGCGCACGGCCTCGGTGTTTTCTTTATCCGGGTCGGTAGATGTCCGTGTGGCGCGGCTGTCACTCCGGCTATGGCGGCCGAATTTGGCCGACTACGCTGCGTCACCGATCGTGTCATCCGCACGCTTTCGCGCCCGCGACGGCGCCCGGCCCGCGAGGCCGATGCCGCGCTTTTCCACCGCCCGCTCCTGGAGAACCCGCATGTCCGCATCCACGGCCCGCGCTGCCGACGGCAAGCGCTATACGTACGAATGGTATGTCGTCGTCATCTGCATGCTCGCGTACATCTTTTCGTTCGTCGACCGCCAGGTCCTCGTGCTGATGATCGAACCGATCAAGCGCGACCTGCACCTGTCCGATACGCAGTTCAGCTTGCTGAACGGCTTCGCGTTTTCGCTGTTTTATGCGGTGATGGGGCTGCCCGTCGCGTATCTCGCCGACCGCTATGCGCGCCCGCGCATCATCTCGCTCGGCATCGCGCTGTGGAGCGTCGCGACCGCCGCGTGCGGGATGAGCCAGCACTTCGTGCAGATGTTCGTCGCACGGATGGGCGTCGGCGTCGGCGAGGCCGCGCTGTCGCCCGGCGCGTATTCGATGCTCGCCGACTACTTCCCGAAGGAGAAGCTCGGGCGCGCGATCGCCGTGTATTCGCTCGGCTCGTTCATCGGCGGCGGCATCGCGTTCCTGATCGGCGGCTACGTGATCGCGCTGCTCAAGCACGCGAGCGCGTTCACGCTGCCGGTGGTCGGGCAGGTGCATGCGTGGCAGGTCACATTCCTGATCGTCGGGCTGCCGGGCATCCTCGTCGCGCTGCTGTTCGCCGCGACCGTGCGCGACCCGCAGCGCAAGGGGCTCGCGCAGGATCGCTCGGGCGCCGTGCGGCGCGTGTCGATGCGCGATTCGCTGCGCTTCGTCGGCATGCACCGCGCGACCTTCGCGTGCCACTACCTCGGCTTCTCGTTCTACGCGATGACGCTGTACTGCCTGCTGAGCTGGACGCCCGCGTTCTATATCCGCCGCTTCGGGATGACGGCCGTCGAAGCCGGCTACACGCTCGGCATCGTGCTGCTGGTCGCGAACACGGCCGGCGTGTTCTGCGGCGGCTGGCTCAACGACTGGCTGCTGCGGCGCGGCCGTGGCGATGCGCCGATGCGTGCCGGCGCGATCGGCGCCGCCTGCATGGTGATTCCCGCGACGCTGTTCACGCAGCTCGACAGCCTGCCGGCGTCGCTCGCGATGCTGGTCGTCGCGATGTTCTTCGCGTCGTTCCCGATGCCGACGTCGACCGCCGCGATGCAGACGCTCGCGCCGAACCAGATGCGTGCGCAGATCTCCGCGCTGTTCCTGCTCGTGTCGAACCTGATCGCGCTCGGGATCGGCACGACCGTCGTCGCGCTGTTCACCGATCGCGTGTTCGGCGCGCCGGCCGCGGTCGGTCATTCGATGTCGATCGTCAACGTCGCGGCGGCGACGCTCGCCGTGCTGCTGCTCGCCGTCGGCTGCCGCCACTATCGCCGCAGCCTCGAGCGTGAACGCGGTCATGCATCGGCTTCGGCTGATGCGGCCGTCGACGCCGGCAACGCCATTGCCGCTCGCTGAAGTCACGCGGTTCACCAATTGCGTGGTCGGCGCACCGGCCGCGCGATTGCCGCCCCGCTGACCGGCGACGATCGGCACGCCCACCATCATCCATCCAACTTATTCCGTCATCACTTTTTAATCGATTTGATTTATGCGATGCCCGTCCCTATTCTCGACTGCATGACGGCGCGGGGCTCTGCCGCGCCGCGTTCTTCTACCCCACGGAATTTCCCCATGCAAGCGAACCGCCACCAGGTCCGGATCGACGCGCTGATCGACGCGGCGCAGGACATCCGCTGTTTCCGGGTCTCGCGCGTCGACGGCCAGCCGTTCGACGCGTACGAACCGGGCGCCCATATCGACGTCACCGCGCCGTCCGGCATCACGCGGCAATACTCGCTGTGCGGCAACCCCGACGAGCGCGGCAGCTATCTGTTCGCGGTGAAGAAGGAAGCGCAGTCGCGCGGCGGCTCGCGTTCGCTGCACGATGACGTGAGCGTCGGCGCCGAATTGTCGATCGGCACGCCGCGCAACCTGTTTCGTCTGGCCGATGACGCGAGCGAGCACGTGCTGGTTGCGGCCGGCATCGGCATCACGCCGCTGCTGTCGATGGCGTATGCGCTGCGCCAGCGCGGCGCGCGTTATCGACTGCACTATTTCGCGCGCAGCCGCGACCATGCCGCCTTCGTCGACGAACTGTCCGCCGAACCGTTCGCATCGCACGTGACGTTCCATTACGGCGTCGAGCCCGATGCACTCGCGGCCGAACTCGGCCGCTGCATCGAGTCGATCGACCTGGAAGCGCATGTCTATACGTGCGGCCCCGGGCCGTTCATGGATGCCGTTGTCGCAGCCGCGGCCACGCGAATCCCGGAAAACGCGATTCATCTCGAACGCTTCGCGGCGGAGCCGTCCACATCCGTCACCATCGCGGACACCGCGCCGGCAGAGGGCTTCGAAGTGCGCCTGCAACGCAGCGGCCAATCGGTGCGCGTCGCGCCCGGTACGTCGATCGTCGACGCACTTGCAAAGATCGGCGTCGAAGTCGATACGTCATGCGGCGAAGGCGTATGCGGCACCTGCATGGTGCCCGTCATCGACGGCGAACCCGATCATCGCGATCACTGCCTGAGCAAGGCCGAGCGCGCGAGCAACACCGTGATCTGCTGCTGCGTGTCGCGCGCGCGCTCGGCGGTGCTCGTGCTCGATCTCTGATGCGCCGAGCACGCCGACGTGCTGCCGCACGGATTCACTGATTGACTGACGGAAGGCGCCCGGGCGATGGACATTCAGCCACGACGGTAGCATCACGCGCGAGCTGCCTGCCGCACACCGCCGATCGTCATTCGTCGAAACGCTCGACGATTTCGGCGAGCAGCGCGCGCATCCACGCGTTGCCTTCGTCCTCGTGGAAATGCTCGTGCCAGTGCATCGTCACCGGCGCGGGCGGCAGCGTGACCGGCAGCGCATACAGGCGGAATGCGTTGTCGCGGTTCAGGATCTGCGCGAGCCGCCTCGGCAGCGTCGCATACAGATCGGTGACCGACAGCACGCTCGGCAGCGCGACGAAGTGCGGCACCTCGAGCGCGATGTTGCGCCCCACGCCCTGCGCGCGCAACGCGTCGTCGAGTGCGTGGTGGCTATGCTCGACCGATTTCACGTTGACGTGCGCGGCGCGCACGAACTGCTCGAGGCTCAACGCGGCCGCCGCCGGCAGCCCGCGCCGGCGCCCCGTCATGCACACGTAGGTTTCCTCGAACAGCACCTGGTGGCGCGTACGCGGCATCAGCTCCGGCAGGTTGCCGATCGCGAAATCGAGCCGGCTCGCGCGCAGCGCCTCCTCGATCTCCTCCACCGGCAGCGGCTGCACGCTCAACGTCACGCGCGGCGCGCGCTCGCGCAGCGCCTGGCAGATCGCCGGCAGGTACGCCATCTCGCCGGCATCCGACAGCGACAGCCGGAACGTGCGCGTGCTGGTGGCCGGATCGAAGCGCTCCGCATAGCGCAGCGCGACGCGCACCATGTCGAGCGCCTTGCCGACGATGCCCGCGAGTTCGAGCGCGACCGGCGTCGGCTGCATGCCCGAACGCGTCCGCACGAACAGCGGATCGTCGAACAGCGTGCGCAGCCGGCCGAGCGAATAGCTGACGGCCGGCTGCGACAGCGCGAGCCGCTCGCCGGCCTTCGTCAGGCTGCGTTCGTCGACGATCGCCTGGAATACGCGCAACAGGTTCAGATCGAGATGATCGACCGATGTCATCGTGACCTCCATCATTTGCTGCATTTATTTGATTATCGATTTTAGATCAATTTGACCGATATGCGACAGAAGACGAGACTCGTCTCCGGACGCTGCGCACGGCGCGGCCCGATTTTCGCGACTCTTTCCCCACGACGACGATGAGCGACATTGCCTACCAGACGATCGACACCCGCGCCTTGCAGGGTCTCGCGCAGCCCGACCGCATCGCGCCCGCGATGTATCACGATCCCGCGCTGTTCGAAGCCGAGCTCGACCGCATCTTCTACCGCACCTGGATCTGGGTCGCGCACGAAAGCGAACTGCCGAACCCGGGCGACTTCATCACGACGACGATCGGCCGCCAGCCGGTGATCGTCGTGCGCGACAAGACCGGCGAGATCAACGTGCTGCAAAACCGCTGCCGCCATCGCGGCGCGACCGTGTGCGAATCGCACAAGGGCAACGCGAAGGGCTTCACGTGCCCGTATCACAGCTGGTCGTACGCGCTCGACGGCACGCTGCGCGCGCTGCCGTACGGCGACGGCTACGAAGGCGTGTGCGACAAGGGCGACCTGCCGCTCGTGAAGCTGCGCGTCGGTGTGTACCAGGGGCTCGTGTTCGCGAGCTTCAACGACGCGATCGAGCCGCTCGAGGATTTTCTCGGCGGCGCGAAGCCGTGGATCGACCTGTTCATGAAACAGGGCGCCGGCTACCCGATCAAGGCGAACGGCGAGCACAAGTTCAAGTTCAAGGGCAACTGGAAGATCCAGCTCGAGAACACCACCGACCTCTATCACTTCCCGGTCGTGCACAAGTCGTGGATGAAGTCGATCGACGACGAGACGGCCGCCGCGATCACGAGCTTCATGACGAGCGAGGACGCGTTCTGCCGCGCGCTCGGCAACGGCCACAGCCTCGCGGTGCTGATGCCCGAACTGATCGATCTCGACGACGACGACGGCGCACCGCTGCCCGAACGCTTCGCGCCGCTCGCGGCGAAACTCGCCGAACGTCACACGCCCGAGGAGGTGCGCCGTATCGTGCGCTCGCTGATGGGTGTCGGCTTCAACCTGAACCTGTTCCCGAACCTCGCGCTGTCGATGGCGTTCTTCCGCGTGCTGCGGCCGATCTCCGCGAACGAAACCGAGATCCGCCACGTCGCGCTCGCAATGGATGGCGGCCCCGACGAAGCGAACCGCGAGCGGCTGCGCATCCACGAGCACTTCCAGGGCCCGTTCGGCTTCGGCAGCCCCGACGATGCGGAAGCGTGGGAGCGCGTGCAGCGCGGCGCGCAGGCGGGGCCCGACGTGCCGATCCTCGTGAATCGCGGGCTGAACCGCGAGACGACCGCCGCGAACGGCGAAAAGACCGCGCATGCGACCGACGAGACCGGCATGCGCGAAGCCTACCGGCAATGGCGCAACATGATGGAGCAGCAATGATGGACGACCGCAACGCCCTCTTTTCCGAGCAGACCTTCGCCCGCGCGGTCGAATTCGTGTGGCGCGAAGCCGAGATGCTCGACCGCCGCGACTACCGCGCGTGGCTCGACCTGTGGGACCCGGCCGGCCACTACGTGGTGCCGATCGATCCCGACGCGACCGATTTCGCGGCGACGCTGAACTACGTGTTCGACGACCGGGACATGCGCGAGAAGCGCGTGCAGCGGATGGTGTCCGGCTATTCGGCGTCGGCCACCGACGCGGCGCGCACGGTGCGCACCGTGTCGCGCTTCACGCGGGAAAGCGGCAGCGCCGATACCGTCGAGCTGAAATCGGCGCAGGTCGTGGTCGCGTACAAACGCGGCGTCGCGACGCTGTTCGCGGCCGACGTCACGCACAAGCTGCACGTCGATGCCGAAGGCGAGATGCGGATCGCCGAAAAGGTCGTGCGCCTGATCGACTCGACCGAAGCGCTCAGCGCGATCGGCTTCCTGCTGTAAGCCGCGGCCGGTTCACCGTCGCCAACGCAACGGTGAACCAGGCACCTTCACCTGTGAGCGGCTGCCGGTTCGCCGTCTCCCGCGCAAAGGTGAACCGGTCACCTTCACCTTTCCGGACCCTCATGCCCACACTCGAAGTTTTCCTGCCGGCCGGCCACGACGACGCACGCAAGGCCCAACTGATCGCAAGGCTCAGCAACGCGACCGTCGACGCGACCGGCGCACCGATCGAATCCGTGCGCGTGCTGCTCACCGAGCTGCCCGCGACGCATATCGGCCTCGGCGGCCGCAGCGCCGCGGACGGCGCGCCGCCGTCGCTGCCGGTGATCGTCGCGATCCTGATCGCCGGCCGCACCGACGCACAGAAGCGCGCGCTGATCGCCGCGCTGTCCGATGCGGGCGCGAACGTGCTCGACGCGCCGCTGCAGGCGACGCGCGTGATCATCAAGGACATTCCGAACACCGACTTCGGCATCGGCGGCCAGACCGCTCGGGCGCTGGGGCGCTGACCATGCGTCGCGCGTCGCCGCCCCGCCGCACTGCGCCCGAGCGGTTGCGCTCACCCGTCGGCGAGCGGCAGCGTCACGCGGCAGTCGAGCCCGCCGCCCGCGGCCGGGCTCGCGGCGATCCGCCCGCCGTGGCGCGTGACGATGCTCTTGCACAGCGACAACCCGATTCCGTTGCCGCCCGCCTTCGACGACGAGAAACCGTCGAACAGCCGGTCGTGCGCGCCGGCGTCGATGCCCGGCCCATTGTCGATCGCATGCAACTCCGCATGGCCGGCCACGTTCGCGGTGCCGAGCGTCAGCGTGCGCGGCACGCGCTCGCAACCGGCGAACGCCTCGATCGCATTGAACGCGAGATTCAGGATCACCTGCCCGATCAGCACGCGCTCGCAGCGGATCGGCAGCGGCGCGTCGGCCTGCACGATCGCCACCGTCACGCCGGCCTCCTTCGCGCGCAGCTCGATGAAGTACGCGACGTCCGCGAGGATGTCGCGCAGGTCGGCCCGCGCGACGACCGGCTCGCGCTTCACGATGAATTCGCGCACGCTCTTGATGATCAGCGCCGCATGCTCGGCCTGCCGGTCCGCGCTGCGCAGCCCCCAGATCGCGTCGTCGACGGCGCCGTTGCCGTTCAGCCGCCGCACCGCGCCTTCGATGAAATTGCGCACGGCCGCGAGCGGCTGGCTCAGTTCGTGCGCGATCACGGTCGCCATCTCGCCCATCGCGTTGTAGCGGCCCGCGTATTCGAGCATCCGCGCCTCGGCGCGCCGCGCGTCCTCGATCGCGACTTCGTCGCTCACGTCGCGAAACTGCACGAGCAGCCCGTCGAGATCGCCTTCGATCTCGACCTGCCGGCACAGGATGCGCAGCCAGCAGGCGGAGCCGTCGCGCCGCACGATCCGGTAGCGCTGCGGCGCGGACGGGCACGCGGACGGCGCGTCGCGCAACTGCGCGACGAGCCGGTCTCGATCGGCCGCGGAGCAATAGTCGAGCACCTCGCCGAGCGGCTCGTCGGGCGCGAGCCCGAGCACGCGGCGGCCCGACTCGCTGATGAACTGCACGCCGCCGTGCGGCGTCACGACCGCGATGCCTTCGTCGAGATCCTGCATGAACTCGCGCAGCCGCGCCTCGTAGCGGCGCAACTGCTGGCGGACCGCCTCTTCCGCACTGATGTCGCGGAACTGCACCATCACGACGTCGCGCCCTCGCAGCGGCACGTAGGTCGCGGTGGCCTCGGACAGCATGTCGACGCCCGTACGCGAGCGATAGCACCATTCGTACACCTGCGGGCCGTCGACGAGCGCGCGATCCCATGCGCTCACCGCGATCTCGCGCCTGTACTTCGGCTCGGGGCGCGTCATGTCCGGCGCCTTCAGCGGCAGCAATTCCTCGACGGAAAAGCCGAGCGCGATGCACGCGGCGCGATTCGCCCATACGATCGCCCGGGTGCGCGCGTCGTGCAGCAGCACGCAGGTGGTCAGCGCGTCGAGCAGCCGGTGGAAATCGTCTTCGTCGGGAAAACTCATGATCGGATTCGGAGGAAGGCGCGCGGTATCGCGCGACCGGAAACCCAACATAGCACCGGCGCGCGCCGATCGCATCTGAAGATTTCTTTAGGCCGGCACGGAGCGTCACCAGTCGCGCGGCCCAACGCACCAATTGCTGCGTGTTTTCGGCGTTTCTAGACTGGCTGCACAGTCTTGCCCCCGCAACCGACACCGGAATCGCCCCATCCCCAGGAGACTTTCATGCCGCAAGCCGCCCTCGCCATCGAATCCGCGCCGACCTCGCCGCGCGCGGCCAGTCCCGCGGCCGCACCGTTGTCGCCGCTCGACGCGGTGATCGAAACCGTCGCCGCGCGCCGCGACGAATTCGACCGGCTGTCGCACGTGCCGCGCGACGTGATCGCGCTGTTCAAGCAGGCCGGCATCTATCGCGCGGGCACGCCGCGCCGCTTCGGCGGCGATGCGCTCGCGCCGACCGCGTTCCTCGACATGATCGAACGGATCGCGACCGCCGACGGCTCGGCCGCGTGGGTCGCGAGCTTCGGCTCCGCGAACGTCTACCTCGCCGCGCTGCCGCTCGACACGCAGGCCGAGCTGTACGCGAGCGGCCCCGACCAGGTGTTCGCGGGCGGCCTGTTCCCGGTGCAGCCCGCGCAGGCCGCGCCCGGCGGCTGGCGCGTGAACGGCACGTGGAAATTCGCGAGCGGCTGCAAGGGCGCCGACTGGCTCGGCGTCGGCATCGCCGTGCCGGGCGCGCAGGACGCCGCGCCGAACAAGCCGCGCACGGCCGTGTTCCGTGCCGCGGACGTCGAGATCGTCGAGAACTGGAGCGTGGTCGGCATGCAGGGCACCGGCAGCCACGACCTGCGCGTGAACGACCGCTTCGTGCCCGAGGCGTGGACCTTCGTGCGCGGCGGCGAACCGACCGTCGACGAGCCGCTGTACCGCTACCCGACCGTCGCGTATGCGGCGCAGGTGCTGGCCGTCGTCAACCTCGGCCTCGCGCGTGCGGCGCTCGACGTCGTGAACCGGATGTCGGGCGGCCGCCAGACGACGACCGGCGCGCCGCGTCTCGCCGATCGCGCGTATTTCCGCATCGAGCTCGCGAAGGCCGAAGCGCAACTGCGCTCGGCGCGCGCGTTCTTCTACGACGCGACCGATTCGGTGTGGCAATCGATCCTCGCCGGCAACCCGGTGACGCCCGACCAGGTGAGCCTGCTGCGGCTCGCGGCCACGCAGATCGCCCGCGAAGGCGCGAGCGTCGTCGAACGCGCGTACCGCCTCGGCGGCACGGCGGCGATCTACCGGTCGCATCCGCTGCAGCGGCTGCTGCGCGATGCGATGGTCGTCACGCAGCACGCGTTCCTCGCCGAAGGCAACTTCGACGGCGCGGGCGCGGTCTTCACCGGCGTCACGCCGTTTCCCGGCTATCTGTAACCGGCATCGCCCGACACTTTCGCTGAACGCGCATGCATCCGCCGCGCCGTTGCCGGCCGGCTCATGCGCTCGACCGATTCCTCTGGAGAACCCAATATGTCCGATTCGAATCCGCTGCCGCTGCGCGTGCTGTTCTGCTGCGGCGTGTCGCAGAATTTCTTCGACCTGCCGCGCGAGAAGATCGGCGAAGTGTGGCAGGCGTACGGCGCGATGCTCGCGGCCGTCGAAGCGATGCCCGGCGTGCGCGTGCTCGGCGTGATGGACGACGACCGTCTCGTGGTCGGTCAGGCCGACGGCGCGCCGTGGACCTTCTACATCATGGCCGACGTCGCCGATTTCGACACGACGGTCGCCGTGTGCAACCTGTACCGCACGACGCCCGTCGGCGAATACAACCTGTGGCGCTACGGCAAGATCGAGGCACGTGTCGGCCGCGCGCTGACCGTGCCGCCGGCCGCGAAGCCCGCGGCGTGAGGCGCGCGATGACCGATCTGTCTCCCGCTGCGATCGACGCGCTCGCACGGCGCGTCGCGGCGCTCGACGCCGAGCGCGCGGTGCGCGCGACGATCGCGCGCTATATGGCGCTGTGCGACGTACCCGAAGCGGCAGGCGAAGGCCCGTCGCTGGCCGAGCTGTTCACGGCCGACGCCGTGTGGGAAGGCATCGGCCCGCAATACGCGCGGAAATTCGGCCGCCTCGAAGGCCCGGCCGCGATCGTCGCGATGCTCGGCCGCTATCTGCCGCCCGACCCGCATTTCTCGGCGAACCTGCACTTCCTGACGTCGGAGTCGATCGAGATCGGCGCCTGCCATGCAAGCGCGCGTGGCCGCTGGATCATGCTGCAGGCGTCGCGCTACGCGGACGGCTCGGCCGAGCTGATCGCCGCGCGGCTGACGATCGATTTCGCACCGGCCGCCAACGGCGCCACCTGGCTGATCCGCCATTTCCGC
This sequence comes from Burkholderia sp. AU17457, assembly GCF_002223255.1. Classification (NCBI taxonomy): domain Bacteria; kingdom Pseudomonadati; phylum Pseudomonadota; class Betaproteobacteria; order Burkholderiales; family Burkholderiaceae; genus Burkholderia; species Burkholderia sp. AU17457. The sequence goes on along the minus strand of NZ_NKFB01000005.1, from coordinate 225,105 downwards.
ACCGAACGCATGCTCGACGGCCCGTGGCCGCTCGCCGCCGCGCCACGGTCCTGATGTTTCCCGCTGCTTTCGCACGATACCGACCATGACAGGCTTCATCGACACCTTCACGCCAGGCGGCCCCGGCCCGACGATCGCGATCAAGGACACGATCGACATCGCGGGCCATCCGACCCGCGCGGCGAGCCGCGCGCTCGCCGATGCGCCGCCTGCCGCGCAGCATGCGGACGTGGTCCGCCTGCTGCTCGACGCCGGCTGGCAGATCGCCGGCAAGGCGAACATGCACGAGCTCGCATTCGGCATGACCGGCATCAACGACTACACGGGCACGCCCGTCAATCCGCAGGACGCCACGCGCATTCCGGGCGGCTCGTCGAGCGGTTCCGCGTCGCTCGTCGGGCTCGGCGCCGTCGACGCGGCGCTCGGCACCGATACCGGCGGCTCGATTCGCGGGCCGGCCGCGTGCTGCGGCGTGGCCGGGCTGAAACCGACGTTCGGCCGCGTGTCGCGGCGCGGCGTCGCGCCCGCGGACACCACGCTCGATTGCGTCGGGCCGTTCGCACGCGAGATCCGCACGCTCGTCGCGGTGATGGCCGCGATCGCGCCGGGCTTCGAACGCGCGCAAGCGGAAGCGTCCGCGGCAGGCTGCACGATCGCGCAACTCGCCGTCGACGCCGATCCGGCGATCGCCGCTGCGCTCGACGCGGCCGTTCGCGCGTCGGGCCTGCGTTCGCATACGGTCGTGCTCGATGAAATGCCGGCCGCGTTCGCGGCCGGGCTCACCGTGATCAACGCGGAAACGTCGCGCGCGTTCGGCCATCTGGTCGCGACCGGCAAGCTCGGCGCCGACCTCGATACGCGATTGCGTGCGGCCGCAACGACCGCGCCTGCGGCATTGAAGGAAGCCGAAGCCGTGCGTGCGCGCTTCACCGCGCAGGTCGATGCCGCGCTCGAACACGCGGACGTGCTGGTGTTGCCGACGCTGCCCGCGTTGCCGATCACGCTGCAGCAGGCACGCGACGGCGTCTCGGTGATCGCGATGTCGTCGCTGATCCGGCCGTTCAACCTGAGCGGCCATCCGGCCCTCAGCCTGCCGCTGCCGCTCGCCGGTTCGCGGTTGAAGGCCGGCTTGCAGATCGTCGGACGCAAGGGCGCGGACGAACGGGTCTGCGCGATCGCGGCACACTTCGAAGCGGCGTTGGCCGCATGAACCACGATGCGGGCGCCGCCGCCACAGGCGTGCGCCCGCGAACCACGGAACGCCAGACCATGTCAGACCGAGTCGTTCTCGTCACCGGCGCCGCGCGCGGGCTCGGCGCCGTCATCGCCGAACGCTTCCATGCGGCCGGCTATCGCGTCGCGCTCGCCGACATCGCCGCCGACGCCGTTCATGCGCATGCGCGCGAGCTCGACCCGAGCGGCGAACGCGCGATCGCGCTGCCGCTCGACGTCACGTCGAAACGCGATTTCGAAGCCGCGCGCGATGCGCTCGTCGTGCGCTGGGGCACGATCGACGTGCTCGTCAACAACGCGGGCGCATCGAAGGTCGTGCCGGCGATGGAGATCACGGCCGAGCAGTTCGACCAGGTGATCGACGTGAACCTGCGCAGCGTGCTGTTCGGCTGCCAGGTGTTCGGCCAGTATTTCGCGCAGCGCGGCGCGGGCCGCATCGTCAACATCGCGTCGCTCGCCGGACAGAACGGCGGTTCGGCGACGGGCGCGCACTATGCGGCCGCGAAGGGCGGCGCGCTGACGCTGACCAAGGTGTTCGCCCGCGATCTCGCCGCGCACGGCGTGACCGTCAACGCGATCTCGCCGGGCCCGCTCGATCTGCCGATCGTGTACGAAAGCGTCGCGCCGGAAAAGCTGCGTCAGGTGCTCGCGAGCCTGCCGGGCGGCAAGCTCGGGTCGGCCGGCTTCGTCGCGGACGCGGCCGTGCTGCTCGCCTCGGGCGACGCGCATTTCGCGAACGGTGCATGCTGGGACATCAACGGCGGACTGTACATGCGCTGAACGCGCAGCACCTCATCGCGACGACGCCCCGTCGTCGCCCCACACGACCATCACGTCGCGCACGAGCGCAGCGATCGACGTCGCGCCGAGCTTCTCCTTGATGCTCGCGCGATGCACGTCGACGGTCTTCACGCTGATCGACAGATCCGACGCGATCTGCTTGCTGCCCTTGCCGTCCACGACGCCGCGCAGCACTTCCTTCTCGCGCGCCGTCAGCGCGTCGAGCCGCTGGCGCAGCTCACGGTGGCGCTGGCTTACCGCATGCCGCTGCTGCGCGAGCCGCAGCGCGCGCTGCACGCGCTCGAGCATCTGCTGCGAGTTGTACGGCTTCTCGACGAAATCGATCGCGCCGTTCTGCAGCGCGCGCACCGACATCGGAATGTCGCCGTGTCCGCTGACGAAGATCACCGGCAGCGTCGCGCCGCGCGCATTCAGTTCGGCCTGCACGTCGAAGCCGCTTTTCTCCGGCATTCGCACGTCGAGCACGAGGCACGCGGGCAGGTTCACGTCGAAGCGCGCGAGAAAGTCGGCCGCGTTCGCGAACCCTTCGGACGCGATGCCGACCGATTCGAGCAACCACGCGAGCGACGTGCGCATGCCGCCGTCGTCGTCGACGATGTATACGATCGGTGCGGGTGACGTCATCGCGGGGGTCTCGCTGAATGTCGGTATCGGTATCGCACGCGCCGCGCGCAACGCCGCTGGCCGGCGTGTCGCGAGCGCCGCTCGCTGGGGTGTGCGGCACATCATAACGAGCCGAAAACCCGCTGCAAACCCCTTCATCTGCCGCACGAACGCGCCATCACGGTTTTTTTCGCGCGCGATGGCGCGCATCTAGGTAGAACCTTTAGACACGTTGGCAGGAACGCCATCCCGATCGTCAATCGTGCGAATGGTCGGCTGCATTTTCGCGGCGTACGCTTGGATCATCGTCGGCCAAGCGATGCTGCATCGGCAGCGCCCGCGATCGCCGCTTTCGTCCAACCAGGAGCGCCCATGTCTTCCACGACCGATATCCAGCGGCCAGCGCGCGTCGAGCCGACCGACGCGCAAAAGGCCTTCCGCCAGGCGATGGCCCATCTCGGCGCGGCCGTCAACGTGATCACCACCGCGGGGCCGCACGGCCGCTGCGGGATCACCGCGAGCGCCGTGTGCTCCGTCACCGACGCGCCGCCGACGCTGCTCGTGTGCCTGAACCGGTCGAGCGCGATGCATGCGACCTTCGAGCACAACCGGCAGGTCTGCATCAACGTGCTGCCAGCCGAGCACGAGCTGCTCGCTCGACACTTCGCGGGGCTCACCGACCTGCCGATGGAACAGCGCTTCGCGTTGCCCGTGTGGGATCGCGGCGAACAGGACGTGCCGGTGCTGCGCGATGCGCTCGCGAGCCTGCAGGGCACGATCGCCGGGATGAAGGAAGTCGGCTCGCATTCGGTGATGTTCATCGAGGCGACCTCGATTCGCGTGCGAAACGACGGCGACAGCCTGATCTATTTCAGCCGCGCGTTTCATCGCGTGTCGCGCACCGCGTGCGTGCGGTGATCGGCACATGACTACGCGGACGTGCGCAGCGCGCGCTGCCCGGCCGCGAATGCCGCGCCCGCGAACAGCGTCAATGCCGAATACACGAGCCCGCGCGCGAGCCCCGCACTGTCCGACACCCAGCCGATCGCGACCGGCCCCGCGATCTGCCCGAATGCGAAGACCGTCGTGAATGCGCTGATCCCCTTCGCCCAGCCGTCGGGCGGCAGGTTGTGCCGCACGAAGGCCGTCGTCGACGCGACCGCCGACAGGAACGTCGCGCCGAACAGCAAGCCCGATGCGAATGCGGCAGCCGGGTGCACGAACAGCGCGGGCATCAGCGTCGCGACCCCGAGCAGCGCGTTGAGCACGGCGAGCGCCTGGCCGCCGCGCATCCGGTCGAGCAGCCCCGACCACAGCCGCGCCGACACGACGGTCGCGACGCCGAGCATCACGTAGAACGCGGCGACGACCGTGCCGCTCATCCCCGCGCCGCGCAGCAGCGCGACGATGAACGTCATGTAGCCGATATAGCCGACGCCGAACAGCGCATAGCCGGCCAGCGCGAGTGCGAAGCGGGCCGGGCTCGCGGTCGCCGCCTGTTTCGCACCGCCGGCCCGCGCGGCCGGTGCCGCATGTGCCTGCTCGATGCGGCGCGCGGCCGACACGGCTACCGCCGAGAACAGCACGCACGCCGTCGCGAGTGCGAACCACGCGGGCTGCCAGCCGTGCACGCGTGACACGAGCGTGGCCGGCACGAGCAGCGACGACGCGACGATGCCCCATCCGGTGCCGCCGTAGTAAAGGCCGAGCAGCAGCCCCGCATCGCGCGGCGACGCGGAAGCGAGCCGCGCGGCCAGCACGCCGCCGCTGATGAAGATCAACGCGCTGCCGCCTCCCGTCGCCAGCCGCTGCGCGAGCAGCGCGTGCATGTCCGACGTGAGCCCGCCCGCGGCCATCAGCACGGCGGTCAGCGCGCAGCCGGCCGCGAGCAGCGTGCCCGCGCGCCAGCGCCGCGACAGCAGCGGGAATGCGAGCGCGCCGATCAGGTAGCCGGCCGCGTTCGCGGTGTTCAGCGCGCCGGCCTGCGCGAACGTCCAGCCGAGATCGGCCTTCATCGGCGGCAGCAGCAGCGCATACGAAAAGCGCGCGAGGCCGAGCGCGATCGCGCTGCCGAGCGACAGGCAGATCGCGAGCCGCCACGCGGCCATGCGGCCGGGATCGGTTGCGCCGGCATCCGGCCGCGAGCGGCCGGGACGCTCCGGTTGCGGCACTGCACGCATCGGGGTGTCTCCTTCGTTGTTCGATTCCGGGGCTTGCGCCGCCGTCGCTCGATCATACTGGAGCCGCCACGAAATCGGCACGCGCGGCAGCAGCACAACCGCGACGGCCGCCGCGCCCGGTTCCCGCTCCCCGACACGACGGCCGGAAAACGCGGGAGGCCAGCCGGCGCTGGCACGCGCTACCGCCCAAGTCCGGCCGCAAACGCCGCCAGCAGCGCGCGCCCTTCGGGCCATCCGGCCAGCCCGGACGCCGCGTTCAGGTGGCCGCGCGCGCCGAGCAGAAGCGGCGCCGCACCCTGTTCCGTTGCCCATTCGAGCGCGCGCCCCGACGGATCGTACGGATCGTCCGCGCTCGCGATGGCCAGCACCGGCAGGCGCCCGAACCTGCCGTTCGGCAGGTTCGCGAACGCCGCGGCGGCAACCGGAAAGCACGGTCCAGCCGGGTCGGGCACGGCCACGAGAAACGCGCCGCGCACCGCGCGCGCCGACACGGCATGCCAATGCGCGAACAACAGACAGCCCAGCGAATGACACACCACGAGCGGCGGCGCCCCGGCGTTCGCGACGGCCTCGTCCAGCGCGGCCATCCAGTCGGCCAGGTCGGGCGCGTCCCATGAAGCCGGCGCGATGCGCGCGGCGCCGGGCAACGCCGCCTCCCAGTGGCTCTGCCAATGATCCGGTCCCGAATTGCCGATACCCGGCACGATCACGATCGCTCGATCCATCATTCCCTCCGTCAACTGAAGCCCAGAGTGTGACTACGCGTCCGTCGGCATGGAATGGCAAGTCATCGGTTATTGAGACAAAATGCCGATGAATCAACGGTACGGGAGGACCGTCATGCCGGACGAAGCACTGGATCGCCTGGATCTTGCGATCCTCGAAGCGCTGCAGGACAACGCGCGGACGCCGCTGTCGGAAGTCGGCAGGCGCATCGGGCTGTCGCAGCCCGCCACGTCGGAGCGCGTCAAGCGGCTGGAAGAACGCGGGATCATCGCCGGTTACGGCGCGCGGATCGATCCGGCGGCGCTGGGGCTGGGCATGATGGCCATCATCCGGCTCAAAACCACTCACGAGCACATCCAGCCGGCGCTGCGCACGTTTGCCGAGATGCCGCATGTCATCGAGGTCCACCGCATGACCGGCGAGGACTGCTTTCTGCTGAAGGTGCTGGTGCCGACCCCGGGCCAGCTCGAAACCCTCATCGACGCGATTGCGCGCTTCGGCGCGGTCACGACGTCGCTGGTGCTGCGCTCGGAACCGACGAAGGCGATCGGAAAGGCGCTGCTCGGATGACGTGCGGAGGTGGACCGACCGAGCGACGCGTGAAATCGGCACACCGGTTCGAGCACCGGGCGGTCGTGCACACGATTTTCGTGAACGACATAAATCGCATCAATCCGCTCAATTAAATTCAAATTAGAAATAACCGAATTCATTTCGCCGCCACCATTCCATTTTTCTAAAAAAATGACGTGCGATCTGTCGCTCGTTTTACCCATGTTTTCCAATATGTGGGCCGGGGATTCCCTTGTTTAGCACGTCTCGGCTAAAAACATTGCGACGCATTGCATTCGTAAATTCATCAGAATAATATCGACGCCACTCGCCCGGCATTCACAAAATTCCGAACGAGGAGCGGCAATGTTTTTGCCGCGCTTTCATGTTGAATCACTCATGTTCACCACAGGAGAATTGACATGCAGGAAACCCAGCAAATCGAATTGCTTGACTGGATGCAGGAAGACACGCACCCCGAGGCCGTCGACATGATGGTCGAGGACGCCGTGGTGCCGTTCGGCACCGCGCTCTGGCCGGTCTGAGCGGGCCACCCGTTCTCGCGGAGGGGCCTCGGCCCTTCCGCCGCTTCCGGAGATACGCATGCTGAACCTGCACCGCGCGCTCGGTTTTCACCCGGCGCTGCGCGACAAGCTGGCACGCGGCGAATCGGGAAAACTGCTGGTCGGCTATGACACCCGCAACCGCGACACCGCGTTGCGCGCCTTTTCCGCCCTGCCCGATTCGCTCGACGCGACCACCCTCTGCCTCGAAAGCACCGCGCCCGCCGACATCGCCGCCGCGCTCGACGACGCCGACCTGTTCGTGCTGCTGTACGACTCGTCGTGCCTGCCGACGCCGTCGCCGAGCGGGCCGCCATTTCTCGCCGCGATCCGCCCCGCGATCGTCGAACACTGGAGCAAATCGGTTTTATTCAAGGATTACGGCCCGCACCTCGACGAGGCGTTCGCCGAATCGCTCGACGACATCGCCGCGCGCAACGGCCGGCTGATCGAGGCCGCCGCACGCGCGTCGCAGATCCGCTTCATCGACGAAGCCGGCAACACGCTGACGGGCTCGCTCGCGCCGGACCAGAAATGGACGAGCGTGGACGGCATGGGCAACCTCGACGTCGTGCCCGGCGAGATCGCGACGCACGTGACCGACCTGAACGGCACCGTCGTGTTCAGCGGCACGTTTCTCGGCACGGTCCCGTTCGCGATCAAGTACAAGGTGGCCGAGCGGCTCGCGACGCTGCATGTCGAGCACAGCACGATCGTCGATTTCGACACCGACGATGCAGGCTTCCGGCGCGATTTCACGACCTATCTCGACCGGCACGCGAATCACCGGCGGATCGAGGAATTCGGCATCGGCACGAACCTCGGCATTCGCGGCCTGTACGGCCGCAACGCGGGGTTCGAGGAACGCCATCCGGGCCTGCATCTCGGCCTCGGCGGCGGCGAAAACGGCAGCCACCATCTCGACCTGATCTTCGCGCGCGGCACGCTCGCGCTCGACGAACGGATCGTGTTCGACGGCGCGTTCGCCGTCTGACGCGGCAGCGGGTTGCTCAGGCTTCGGCGGCCGCCGCGTCGCCGAGCCACTTGAACATCACGAAGCAGTCGACGAAGCCGAGCCGCGCGTGACGGTATGCGCGCGGCACCCGGCCGACGATCTCGAATCCCAGCTTCTGCCACAGCGCGACCGCGACCTCGTTCGTCGCGACCACCGAATTGAACTGCATCGCGAGGAAACCGCGCTCGCGCGCCACCTGCTGCGAGTGCTCGCACATCAGGCGCGCGACGCCGCGTCCGCGCGCGGCCTCGCTCACCATGTAGCCGCAGTTGCTCACGTGCTTGCCGGGCCCGGCCGCGTTCGCCTTCAGGAAATACGAGCCGAGCACCACGCCGTCCTCTTCGGCGATCCACGTGCAGAGCGGCGCGTCGAGCCACTGTGCGCGTGCGGCTTCCCGGGTCGGCTCGGGATCGAATGCATAGGTTTCCTGAGCAGCGACGATGGCGCGGTAGGTCGGCCAGAAGCGCGCGAAATCGTCGTCGGTCATCGGGCGAATCGTGATCATGCGGGGGCTCTCTCGTGAGGGTGATGTCGGCAGGCAAGCAATCGTAGCGCGATTCATCGACGGTCGCCTTCCTGCCTCGCCGTGCCGCGCTACTTACGCGGCGGTACGCCGTACCCGTGCTCGGACATCTGCGAAAAACTGGATAAATCGCTGAAACCGAGCCACTCGGACACGGCGCGTGCCGCTTCATCACGCCATGGACACCGGCCATTTGGCCGAATCGTCACGCGCCATCCCGGATGAAAAAATGATCGTCGTCCGGGAAGCCCGCTCCGCGCCCTCGAATCCCGAATCATGAAAACGCCGCGTCGGCCGCCCAGCCATTGCGATGCGAACCGCCTCGTTCCACTTACTTTTTGTAGCTTATAAGTTACAATGCTCTCCAAGTTCGAACTCCTTCGCTATCAGCGCGACGACGGTCGCGAGCCGTTCACCGAATGGCTGAACGCCGTCCGCGACAAGCCCGCACAGGCACGGATCCGCGAGCGCCTGCGCCGCGTGCAGACCGGCAACTTCGGCGATTGCGAGCCGGTCGGCGAAGGCGTGTTCGAACTGCGCGTCCATGTCGGCGCCGGCTATCGCGTGTACTTCGGCCGGCACGGCAGCGCGCTGGTGCTGCTGCTGTCCGGCGGCGACAAGGCGAGTCAATCCGACGACATCAGGCGTGCAAAGGAACACTGGTCGAACTGGAAACGGAGGCAAACATGAACAAACTCAAAGGCGCGGTATCGCACCACAATGCGGAAGTCGCCGAACTCGGCGCTGACCGCGAGCTCGCGGTCGCCTATCTGCGCGTCGCGATGGAATCGCTCGACGATCCCGACAACCGCGCGGCCGGCCTGCTCGCGCTGCGCACGGTCGCGGAGGCGTACGGCGGGCTCGGCGCCGTCGCGGCCGAAGCCGGCATCAGCCGCGAATCGCTGTATCGCACGCTGTCCCCGAACGGCAACCCGACGCTGAAAACCCTGCTCGCGGTACTCAAGACGGTCGGCCTGCGCCTGTCCGTCGTTCCCGCGCAGCCGTCGCACGCGTAAGGACGCGCGTCACGCCGTGCCCCCTCACGGCTGGACCATCCACACCAGCAGCATCTCATCCGGCGCGGCCGTCATCCCCGCCGGCGGATGCGCGATCGCCGGCTCGACCGCCAACGCGTGCGCGATCGCCGCCGCATCATCGATCGTCGTCGTGTGCACGATCGTCATCAGCCGCGCCGGCCGGCGCAGCGTTTCGCGATACAGCGCGCCATACCACAGCGGCCGCATGCCGAGCGCATCCTGCAACACGTACGGATAACGCCACAGCCGCAGCACGAAGCGGCTTTCCGGGTGGGCCGGATCGACGCGGACGAACACGCGCCGCGTGCTCTCGCCATGCGTATAGCGCGGCAGCACGGGCAGCGTATCGGCGGGCGCCTGCGGCAGTAGCCAGCGCAGCGCGGTGGCCGGCGACCACGGCGTCGCGCGCTGCCAGCCGGCCTGCGCGAGCTGGCGGTCGAGCGTGTCCGACGTCGCGCTCCATTGCAGCGGCAGATATTCCTCGCGGTCGCCGCCGATCTCGGTGCGCCGCGCCGGCACGCGCTGCCACCCGCCGCGCAGCCACTGGTCGACGGTCATCGCGACCACATCGCCGACATGCGGACGCGCCGCGCGATCGAGCTGCCACTGCGCGGGCACCGTCCATACGCCGGCCGTCGCGAGCACGACGACGACCGCGACGAGCGCGCCGCGCGGCTGCACATGCTCGCGCACACGCCAGTATGCATAGGCGCCGGCGAGCAACGCGAACCATGCGAGACCGAGGCTCCACCCGCCCAGCAACCCCGACAACCAGGTATCGCCGACGTACAGCCGCGCGAAGCCGCCGAGCACGATCCACAGCACGACCGCCGTCACGACCGGAATGCGCCACGGCGCGGGCCGGTCGCGCGCCAGCACCCAGCCAAGACCGCTGCTCGCGAGGATCGCGAAGGCGGCGTCGCCGTCCGGCAGCGGCACGTGCAGCGCGCCGGGCGGCAGGCTCGCGGGCGTCGCGCCGGGCGCGCCCGCACCGAACACCGGCACGAGCACGACGGCGACGCCGATCGTCGCGAGCCACCATGCGGCCGTCAGCCAGCAGCGATGGATCATCAACCAGACGAGAAACGCGGCCGCGACGATCAGCCCCGTGTCGTGTCCGTGCAGCACGGCGAACGCGCTCATCGCGGCGTCGGCGGGCGGCGTGCGCAGGCGCTGCAGGAACGCGTACAGCGCGATGTCCGCATGCATCAGCGGATCGTTCGCGACGACGTCCTGCACGATCCCCGCGAACAGCCACACGCAGCCGATGAACAACAGCGCGAGCACGGGCACCGCGCCCGGCAACCCGCGCAGGTACACGATCCCGTCGTGCAGCCGCGCGCCGAACCGCGGCCAGCGGTGCACGCACGCTTGCACGGCTTCGGCGAGCGCACGACACAACAACGGCCAGCCGCGCCGCAGCGCGACGCGCACGCCGATCCACACGAGCGCGACCAGCGCGGCCACGACCAGCAGGATCGCGGCGACCCGCACGCTGATCGCCGCGGCCAGCGCGGCCGACGCGCCGAACAGGATGCCAGGCGCGACGTGCACGGGCGCCCACACGAGCGCCGAGATCACGTTGACCGGATAGAACGACCGGCGCGGCAGTGTCGCGCAGCCGACGACGACCGGCACCACCGCACGCACCGGCGCGAGAAAGCGCGCGAGCACGATGCTCTTCATGCCGTGACGCAGCACGAATTCCTCGCCGCGTGCGTACGCGTTCGCAGAGCCGAAGCGCGCCCACGCACTACGGATCATCCCGCGGTAACGTCGTCCGAGTTCGTAGCTGATCCCGTCGCCGATCACCGCGCCGACGGCCGCGACGCCGATCGTCGCCCATGCGTCGAGCGCGCCCGCGCCGATCAGCGCGCCGGCCGCGAACATCACGGCGCCGGCCGGCACGACCGTGCCGATCAGCGCGATCGCCTCGGCGCACGCGGCCACGAACACGATCGCCAGCACGAGCAGCGGATGCGCGCCGATCGCGCCGATCCACGCGTGGACCGTGTCGCTCATCGCACACTCCCGAAAGGTGCGGCCCGGTGCACGAACATCGGGCCGGCAGCGGCCTTGGATACGTTCATCGCGGCATGCGCACGCTCGCGCCGGCGTCGCAGGCCAGTGTCAATCGAACTCGTGTTGCCGCGCGTCGGCCTCGAGCGGCGCGTCGTGGTAGCCGACCGTCGCGATCTCGTGCAAGTAGCGCGCAAGAAACGCGCCGATCGAGCCGGCGGCCTCGTATTGATGCACATGACGGAACTCGTGGGTCAGCAGCCGGCGCGTGTCCTGCCCGCGCAGCACGTACACCGCATGACCGAGCGTGAGACCGATCGTCGCGGGTGACAGCAGCCCCGTGTCGCGGGCGATCGCGGCAAGCGTCGGCGTGTCGGGAAACGGCATGCGCTCGACCGCCATCACGCGAATCCGGTCCGGCTGCGCGACGCCCACCGTGCGCGCATCGTCGGCTTGCCCGGGCGTCAGCGGCGCGCCCTGCGCGAGCCCGCGCGCCGCCTCCGCTTCGGCCCAGGCGACCGCGGCAGGCAGAGCGGACGGCAGGATATCGGCCAGGTCGATCATTGCAGGGCTCCTCGGTTCGCGCGGATGGCATCGGGCACCAGTTTAGTCCCGAATCGGAACGGTTCGCGGCGCGGGCCCGCCGATGCCGCGCCGGCCCGCGTCGGGTGCAACGATCATCCGGGAATACCCTGATTCGCGCGGGCTGCGCATGATGCGCTTTCCAATGAATTATTTCGTTGCAGTATGCATTCCGTGATCGACGCTCCTGAAAATTTCGCGAACGAGTACCGTTTTCGGGTTCGGCGGAATATATTGGTCAGAAGAACGGCCGCGGCGACAACCGGACAGCAACGACGGCAACCCGCGGGCGTCATCCCGAAGAGGGCCGCTGGAAGATGATCAGGGTAATTCTGGCTGACGATCACGCAGTCATGCGGGACGGACTGCGTCACATTCTGGAGATGGCCGGCGGCTTCGAGATCGTCGGCGAGGCGAGCGACGGCGCGGGCACGCTCGCGCTGGCCGAGCGCGCGGCCGCCGACGTGCTGCTGCTCGACCTGTCGATGCCCGCGCCGACCGGCATCGAGCTGATCCGGCTGGTCAAGCGCCAGGCGCCGTCGCTGCGCACGCTGGTGTTGACGATGCACGCGGAAGCGCAGTACGCGGCGCGCGCGTTCAAGGCCGGCGCCACCGGCTACCTGACGAAGGACAGTGCGACCGCCGAGCTCGTCGAGGCCGTCGGCAAGGTGGCGGCGGGCGGCGTCTACGTGAGCCCGTCCGCGGCGGAAAGCCTCGCGCACACGCTGCGCGCGCCGGCTCACGCCCTGCCGCACGAGCGACTGTCCGCGCGCGAGTTCGACGTAATGCGCCGCATCGTCGCCGGTCAGACCGTCACGCGGATCGCGTCCGAACTCGCGTTGAGCGCGAAGACGGTCAGCACGTACAAGACGCGAATCCTCGAGAAGATGGGGCTGCCGCACGAAGCCGCACTGGTCCGCTACACGGTGCGCCACGATCTCGACCTCGGGGCCGACGACGCATGATGGCCGCCTTCCGCTTCCCGCCCGCGCCGCCGCCGTCGGATAACGACGATCCGGATACGTCGCGCCTGTTCATGTCGTCGCTGCCGCCGGGGCGGCGCGAACGGCGGCTCGCGCTCGCGACGGTACTCGTATCGGCCGTGATCTTCGCCGCGCTCGCGCCGTTCGCGGCGATGCCGCTCGCGCCGGGCTGGGCATTCATTCCCGTGTACCAGTCGGCGATCGTCGTCAACGACATGGTGACGGCCGGCCTGCTGCTCGGTCAGTACGCGATCCTGCGCGAGAAACCGCTGCTCGTGCTGGCGGGCGGCTATCTGTTCACGGCGTTCATGGCAGGCACGCACATGCTGACCTTCCCCGGCCTGTTCGCGCCGACCGGCCTGCTCGGCGCCGGCGAACAGACCACCGCATGGCTGTACCTGTTCTGGCATGGCGGCTTTCCGCTGTCGGTCGCCGCGTACGCGCTGCTGCGCGCGACGTCGCGCGGGCGTCCGGCTCCGGCCCCGGCCCCGCCGCGCCGCGCGGCGATTCCCGTCGGCCTCTGCATCGCCGCCGCGATCGGCGCGACGGCCGCGCTCGCGCTGTTCGCGACCGCCGGCCACGACCTGCTGCCGCGCATCATGAGCGGCAACCGGATGACCGCGACGATGACGAAGGCGATCACGGTCGTCTGGGGGCTGAACCTGGTCGCGCTGATGCTGATGTGGCGGCAGCGGCGCCGCCATTCCGTGCTCGACCTGTGGGTGATGACGGTGCTCGTCGCGTGGCTGTTCGACATTGCGCTGTCGTCGATGCTGAACCACGGGCGCTTCGATCTCGGCTTCTACGCAGGGCGCGCGTACGGCCTCGTCGCGTCGGGCGTCGTGCTGTTCGCGATGCTGTTCGAGAACGGCCGGCTGCACGCGCAGACGGTGCGGGCGCTGGCCGGCGCACGCTTCCAGCATCTGCTCGTCGTGCAGAAAAGCGCGCAGTTGAACGATGCGAACGAACGGCTCGAACAGCGCGTCGCCGCGCGCACCGCGCAGTTGAGCGCGTCGAACCGCGACCTGCGGCGCGAAGTCGAGGAGCGCGTGCGCGCGGAGCGGGCGTTGCAGGCGTCGCGCGAGGAGCTGCGCGAGATCGCCGCGATCAGCGCCAGCGCGCGCGAAGCCGAGCAGCGCCGCATCGCGCGCGAGCTGCACGACGAACTGGCGCAGTCGCTCGCGGCGCTGAAGAACGATCTCGAATGGCTGATCGATCGCGTGCCGCAGGACGACGCGTCGCTCGCACGCAAGATCGCGGCGATGCATGGGCTCACGCGCGGCGCGGTGGCCGCGACGCGCCGCATCGCGTCGGACCTGCGCCCGCTGATGCTCGACGATCTCGGCTTCGCGGCGGCGATGCAATGGCTCGTGGAGGATTTCCGGCACCGTCACGGGATTGACTGTTCGCTGCACGTCGAGCCGCCCGAGCTGCAACTCGACGAGCCGTATGCGACCGCCGTGTTCCGCATCGCGCAGGAAGCGCTCGCGAATGTCGCCCGGCACGCGGCCGCGTCGCATGCGGACGTCGAGCTCGTGTACGGCAGCGAAGCGATCGTGCTGACGATACGCGACGACGGCGCGGGCTTCGATCCCGCGGTGCCGCGCAAGCCGGCTTCGTTCGGGCTGGTGGGGTTGCGCGAGCGTGCGTATCTGGTCGGCGGCACGCTGCGGATCGCGACGACGCTCGGCGAAGGCACGACGGTCGAGGTCGAGATTCCGCGGGCGCCGGCGCCCGTGGCGCTCGCGCATGGCGGGCACGAGAGTTCGCGGGGCTAGATGGAGGGCGGCGGAAGCCGCCGCACGGCGACGACTTAGTCGACCGCCTTCGTCGAACGCGCCGCTTTGAGCATGCGCCCGAGTTTCGCGCGGACGTTTGCCGCATCGATGTATTCGCCGGTCAGCCGTGCCTCGTCACGCGATGCCAACCCGCGTGCGACAAACTCGCGCTGCGCGGGGTGCGCAACGCCATCGCAGGACATGTTCATCGTCGTCACTTTCTTCATTGCCGGCTCCATTCGTCGCATGTACACCGCATGGTAGCGCGCTCGATTACTTGCCGCCGAACCCGCACGCGGCGCCCGATTTCAGGATCATCCGAAACCGGCCGACGCTGCGATAGCGCCGCACGCCATCACGCCCGCGCCGCGACCATTCCCCGCTCCGAGCGCGTCCACGCGACCAGCGCGCCGACGCCGAGCAGCGCGAGGCACACGATCGGCACGATCATCGGCCCGAACGCGGTGCCCGTCACCTTGCCCGCGAACGGCATCAGGTTCTGGCTGAAGAAGCCGCCGAGGTTGCCGATCGAGTTGATCGCCGCGACGCTCGCAGCCGCCCGCGCGCCGGTGAAATAACGCGGCGGCATCGACCAGAAGCACGGATACAGCAGCGGGATGCACGCGCCGCCCAGCACGAGCACGATGAAGCGCAGCGGCGTCGACGGCAGCACGAGGCTCAGCAGGAAGCCGAGCGCGCCGAGCGCCGCGACGATCGCGATCGTACGCAGGATGCTCTTCGCGCGGCGCAGCTTCGCCGGCAGCCATACCAGCAGCACCACCGCAAGCGCCCACGGCAGCATGCTCAGGAAGCCGTTCGTCGTGCTCGACACGCCGAACGATTTCACGAGCGTCGGCAGCCAGTACGTGACGCCGTACAGCGACGTCGACATCAGCATGTAGGTGGCCGCGAACAGCATCACGCGCGGATCGAGCAGCGCCTTCCAAGGCTGACCGTGCTCGGCCTGCGCCGGCTTCTCGCGCTCCAGCGCGGCCGCGACGATCTGCTTCTCGCGCTCGTCGAGGAACGGCGCTTCGCGGAACGATGCAGGCAGCACGCGAAACACGACGATCGCGACGACCACGGCCGGAATGCCCGTCGCGACGAACACCCACTGCCAGCCCGCGAGCCCCCACACGCCGTTCAGGCTCAGCAGCAGGCCGCCGACCAGCGAGCCGAGCATGTTCGCGAGCGCGCTGCCGAGCGTGAAGATGCCGAGCACCTTCGCGCGGTAGCTCTGCGGAAACCACAGCGTCAGGTAATAGATCACGCCCGGATAGAAGCCGGCCTCGGCGATGCCGAGCAGGAAGCGCAGCGAGCAGAACGCGGGCATCGACGTCGTGAAGCCCATCAGCACCGTGATGAGCCCCCACGTCAGCATGATCCGCGCGAGCCACACGCGGGCGCCGTAACGATGCAGCGCGAGCGTGCTCGGCACCTCGAACAGCAGGTAGCCGATGAAGAACAGCGACGACGCGAGCCCGAACGCAGCTTCCGTCATCCCGAGGCTGTGGACCATCTGCAGTTTCGCGAAACCGACGTTCTGCCGGTCGATGAACGCGATCAGGAACATCACGACGAGAATGGGCAGCAGGCGCCGCGCCATCTTCGACATGATGCGCTGTTCTTCGGCGGACGCAGGGTCCAGGGTGTCGGTAGCGTTCACTTCAGGCTCCTTGGGTGATTCGGTTGCGTATCGGTTGAATCGGTTGAATCGGCGCCGCGCTTGACGACCGCGCAGACGCCAGGTGGTTCGATGAATGGCATCGGATCGCGACCGGGCGGCTCAACCCGACCGGTAGTCGTCGAGCATCGGCGCGAACATCTCGTGCCACGTGCGCGGCTTCGCCTTGATCGTGCCGGCGAGGGACAGGAATTCGACGTAGTCCATCAGCTGGTTCGGCCGCACCGAGAAACGCGTGTCGGGCGCGGCGAGCATCCGCATCACGTCGTCGTGCGACACGCCGACGCCCGACGCCGCCGCATAGAGCGCGGCCGCCGCGCGCGGGTCCTGCGCGATCAGGCGATTCGCTTCGTCGAGCGCGCCGAGAAACGCGGCGGCGAGCGCCGGCTCCGCATCGACGAGCCGCTTCGGTGCGAACACCACGTCGAGCGTCAGCGGGCCGAGCACGTCGACCGAGTTCACCACGCGATGGATGCCCGGCTGCCGCAATTCGAGCGTCGAGAACGGCGGCGACGTGAAGTGCGCGGTCACACCGCTCTCGCGCCGGATTAGCGCCTGCATCGCCTGCGGATGCGGCAGGTTCACTGTGATCGAATCGAGCTGCGCGAAGTGCGTCGGGCCGAGCTGCCGGCTCGCGACCATCTGCAGCACGACCGCCGACAGCGACGTGCGGATGCCCGGCACCGCGATCCGGTCGGACGGCGTGAAGTCGCGCAGCGACACGAGGCCCGCGCGATTCGCGTTCAGCGACAGCGACGTGGTCGACAGCCCGCTGATGCCGATCACCTCGACGTTCGGAATGCCGCGCGCCCGCGCCCACAGCTCGATGAAACCCGGCGCGCCGGCGGCCGCGAAATCGAGCGTACCGGCCATCATCGCGTCGTTGACGGAATTGCCGCCGTCGAGCAGCACCCATTCGACCGCGACATCGCGCACGCCGCGGCGCACCGCATGCCGCTCGAACAGCCGCTGCCTCTCCATCACGAGCAGGGGCAGGTACAGCACGCCATAGCCTTTCGAGATCCGCACCGTGCGCGGCTTCGCGCGCACGAGCGCCGGCGCCCCGAGCACGCCCAGCACGCCGAGGCTGGCCGCGATCAACGCGCGGCGGCGCGGCAGCGTGGTCATGCGCGCGCCGCCGTGCGGCGGACGGCCGGCGGCCACGCGCAAACCGGCGTGGCGCCGCGGCGCGCGTTCGTCGTGCCCGTGACATGCTGCATGTTGCCGTCTCCTTGAATATTTCTGGTATTAATGCCGTCCTTGCATCCCGCTTCCGGCTCGACACAGGTTATCGGCCGAGTCTGAGAAAATGCTGACATCCCGGCCCCGGGAAAACCCCTAACTCACCTACCTGCGAACGGCACCATGCGCATTCTCGTCGTGGAGGACGATGCCGAAATCGGCGCGGCGATCCGCAGCCGCCTGGCGCGGCTCGGCCACGCCGTCGATCTCGAAACCGACGGCGCGACCGCGAACGGGCTGCTGCGCGTCGAGCGCTTCGATCTCGTCGTGCTCGATGCGAACCTGCCCGGCATGGACGGCTTCACGGTACTGCGCAACCTGCGCGCGTCCGGCAGCACGACACCCGTGCTGCTCGTCACCGCGCGCTCGGCGATCGACGACCGCGTGAGCGGCCTCGGCCTCGGCGCCGACGACTACCTCGTGAAGCCGTTCGACTACCGCGAACTCGACGCACGCGTGCAGGCGCTCCTGCGCCGCAACAGCGGCCACGCGAACGACGTGCTGACGCTCGGCGGCCTCGTGATCGACCGCAGCAGCCGCCTCGCGGAACTCGACGGGCAGCCGCTGTCGCTGTCGCGCCAGGAATTCGCGCTGCTCGAAATCCTCGCGAGCCGTCCGCAGCGCATCTTCTCGAAGGAAGAACTGCTGAATCAATTGTTCAGCTTCGGCAACGAGCCGACCGCGAACGCGGTCGAGCAATACGTGACGCGCGTGCGCCGGAAGCTGCAGGGCAGCTCGGTCGAGATCCGCACCGCGCGCGGGATGGGGTATCAGATTGCCGCGCATTGACTGGTTCCCGAAGACGCTGTTCGGGCGCACGCTGCTGTTCATCGCGCTCGTCGTCGCGACCGGCGCGCTCGCGCTCGCGGCGATCGCGCGCTACTACGCGGGCGTCGCGGCCGAACGCGCTTACGACCAGTTGCTGGCGGGCGCATCGATCCAGGTCGCCGAAAACCTCTACGTGCAAGGCGGCGTGCTCGCGCTGAATCCGCCGGTGGCCGCGTTGTCGACGCTGTCGCGCTACGACCTCGTCTATTACAAGGTGGTCGATTCGCGCGGCGTGGTCGTGGCCGGCTATCACGATCTCGCGAGCCCCGCGACGCTCGCCGCCGCGAAACAGGGGCCCGCGTTCGCGAATGCCGTCTACCAGGGGCACCGGGTGCGCACCGCGACGATCGCGCGCTACATGCCCGAGGAAAGCACGCCGGGCTGGGCGCTCGTGACGGTTGCGCAGACAACCAACGCGCGTCAGCAGCTGACGAACGACATGAGCATCAAGGTGTGGACGCTGATCCTGTTGATGAGCGTGCTCGCGATCGGCGCGAGCGGCCTCGCGATCCGGCGCGGGCTGCGCCCGCTCGCGCAGATCGGCACGATCATCGCCGCGCGCGACCCGGCCGACCTCCGGCCGGTGGCCGTCGATACGCCGAGCGAAATCGACGCGATCATCGGCTCGATCAATGGCCTGATGCACCGCCTCGCCGAGCGGATCAACGCGATGCAGCGCTTCATCGCCGACGCCGCGCACCAGATGCGCACGCCGCTCGCTCGGCTCGACGCGCAGATCGAGCTGCTCGACGGCGAATCCGATCCCGCGCGTCACGCGGCGCGGCTCGATGCGCTACGCGCGACCTCGTCGGACGTCGGCCGGCTCACTGGCCAGTTGCTCAATCATGCGATGGTGATTCATCGCACCGAGGCCGTGCCGCTGCAACCGGTCGAACTCGTCGCGCTCGCGAAAGAGGTCCTGGGCCGCACGATTCCGCTCGCCGGCGAGCGCGACGTGGCCGTCGCGTTCGCGAGCGACGCGCCGCACGCATGGATCGACGGCGATGCGATCAGTCTGCAGGAAGCGCTGTCGAACGTGCTGCACAACGCGCTGCTGCACGGCCATGCGGACGACATCGTCGTGTCGGTTGCGACCATGGGCAACGCGGATCAAGCGGTGACGCTGACCGTCACCGACAACGGGCGCGGGATACCGCGCGAGCATTGGGACGCGGCGTTGCAGCCGTTCGTGCGGATCGCGCCGGACGGCAGCGAGCGACGTACGGGGTCCGGGCTCGGGCTCGCGATCGTGCAGGAAGTGATGAAGGCGCACGGCGGGCGCGTCGGGTTCGCGTTTCCCGATGCGGGCGGGTTCGCGGTGGTGCTGACGTTTCCGCGCGCGGCGACGACGCCCGCCGCAAGCGACGCTTAGGCAACCGCGGATCCAGCGCAGGCACGCCCGATCGAACGCCACCGGGTGGCGCGCGTTCAGTCGTCGCTGTTCCGATCGTCGTCGGCGTGGCGTTGCGCGTGTCGCGCAACCCGTTGATCCAGCTCGTCATACTGGCGGTCGCAGAACAACCGGCACAACGCATCGACGTCGACGCGCGTTCTCACGTCGATCGTGTCGACGTGCTGCTCCAGCTTGCCCTTGCCGATGCCGAAGAGCCCTTTCTTCATCCGCATGGACACCGCATTCAGCTGGAAGCCGTTCGAATGCGCATCCGTCAACGCAGTCACCCACAGCTCGCGCTGATCGTCGGCATGCTGCAGCACGAGCTGCCGGGAGCGGGCCGTCCTGCGTCTCGTTCCATTCGACGTGCTGGGCCGCCCAAGGGAACGCATCGATCGCATGAACGAACGACGCGTAGTCGGTCGCGCCCTGCTGATCGAGCTGATTGAAATCGTAGCCGACTTTCTGGATGGAATAGGTCAACATGGCGCGGTGCTCTCCGTGGTGTCGATCGCGACAGAACGCCAATCTACTCCACATTTGACGACGGTTGGCAGCACCTGCTTGCGCCGCCTACGTCGCCACCGCCTCCCCACCGAGATACGCATCGCGCACGCGTTCGTCGTCGAGCAGCGTTTTCGCGGGCCCTTCCAGCACGACGCGCCCCGTCTGCAGCACATACCCGTAGTGCGCGATCTCCAGCGCGAGGCTCGCGTTCTGCTCGACCATGAACACCGTCACGCCTTGCTTGTTGATCGCGTCGATCAGCTCCAGCACCTTGTCGACGTAGAGCGGCGACAGCCCCATCGTCGGCTCGTCCATGCAGATCAGTTTCGGCCGCGCCATCAACGCGCGCGCCATCGCGAGCATCTGCTGCTCGCCGCCCGACAGCGTGCCCGCGCGTTGCGTCAATCGTTCACGTACACGCGGAAACAGATCGAGCACACGCTCGTAGTCGTCGGCCACCGCCGCACGATCGCCACGCGTGTATGCGCCCATCAGCAGGTTCTCGCGCACGCTCATGTCGCCGAACAGCCGCCGCGCCTCGGGCACGGCCGCGATCCCGCGCCGCACGCGCTGCGGCGTCGCGAGCGCCGTCACGTCGTCGCCGTCGAAACGCACGACGCCGCGGCGCGGGCGCATCAGCCCGAGAATCAGCTTCATCGTCGTCGACTTGCCGCTCGCGTTGCCACCGAGCAGGCTGACGATCTGCCCGCGGCCGACTTCGAAATTCACGTCGAAATGCACCTGCACCGGTCCGTAGAACGTGTCGAGATGTTCGAGTTTCAGCAGCGCGTCGGTCATGGTCGTATCAGGCACGGAAGATTGCACGGTCATGCGGCCGCCTGCGCGGTGCGCTCGGCCGGTGTGCCGCCCGCGTGGCGGCGGCCGAGATAGGCTTCGATCACGCGCGGATCGTGCCGCACGTCGCGCGGCGCGCCTTCGGCGATCTTCACGCCGTTGTCGAGCACCATCACGCGGTCCGACACGCGCATCACGAGTTCGAGCTTGTGCTCGATCAGCAGGATCGTCAGCCCGCGCGCTTTCAGCGACTGGATCAGCTGCAGCATCTCGGCCGTCTCCGTCTCGTTCATCCCGGCCGTCGGCTCGTCGAGCAGCAGCAGGCGCGGATGCAGCGCGAGCGCGCGGCCGATCTCCACGCGCCGCCGGTTCGCATACGACAGGCTGTGCGCCGGATGATCGATGCGCGGCGTGAGCCGTTCGCCGAACCCGGCGACGATTGCGCGCGCCTCTTCACGCAATGCCGCTTCCTCGCGCCGCACCGACGCGGGCCGCACCAGCGCGCGCAGCACTTCGGCGGCCGCGCCGAGCGCCGGCCAGCCGGGCCGCGCCGCACGCAGCCGCGCGTGCGCGCCGATCAGCACGTTGTCGAGCACGCTCAGGTTGCCGAACACGCGGCCGTGCTGAAACGTGCGCGCGATGCCGAGCGCCGCGAGCCGCTCGGGCGCGGTGCCCGTGATGTCGCGGCCGTCGAACGTCACGCGGCCGGCGTCGGGCCGGTCGGCGCCCGCGATCAGGTTGAACAGCGTCGACTTGCCCGCGCCGTTGGGGCCGATCACGCTCAGCAGTTCGCCGTCCGCCAGCGTCAGGTTCGCGCCGTCGAGCGCGGTCACGCCGTCGAAGCGGCGCGTCAAACCCCGCACGTCGAGCAGGGGTCGAGTGGTCGTCATCGCATTCCTCCTCACACCGTGCCGAGCAGGCCTTGCGGCCGGAACCGGACGAGCAGCAGCAGCACGAGGCCGTAGATCAGCATCCGGTAGTCGGCCGCCCAGCGGAACAGCTCGGGCAGCCCGATCAGCGCGATCACGCCGACGATGCCGCCGAGCACGTTGCCGAGCCCGCCGAGGATCACCATCGTCAGCGCGAGGATCGACACCTGCGAATCGAAGGTCTGGTGATTGATGTAGCTGTACAGATGCGCGGCGATCCCGCCGCTCACGCCCGCCGCGACGCCGCCGACCGCGAACGCGATCGCCTTGTAGCGGTTCGGCGCGATGCCGTGCGCCCGCGCGGCGACGTCGTCCTCGCGCACCGCGCGCAGCGTGCGGCCCAGATGCGAACGCAGCAGCCTCACCTGCACGAGCGCGAACACGACGAGCACCGCGAACGTGAACCAGTACGCGGCGCGCGCGGTCGTCGCCCACGGCAGCGGCGCGATGCCGGTGATGCCGAGCGGGCCGCGCGTCAGGCCGTCCCAGTTCAGGATCACGAGGCTCACCACTTCGCCGATGCCGAGCGTCGCGATCGACACGTAGTGTCCGCGCAGCCGGAACGCCGGATAGACGAGCAGCGTGCCGAGCACGGCGGTGATCGCGCCCGCGCACGGAATCGTCACGGCCGGCGACCAGCCGAGATCCGACGACAGCAGCGCCGACGCATACGCGCCGATCACGAGCAGCGCCGCATGACCAAGCGAGATCTGCCCGACCGTGCCGGCAACGAGCGTGAGGCTCAATGCGAGCAGCCCGTACAGCCACGCATTGGTCAGCGTCTGCAGCACGTAAGGCGATGCGCCGAACCACGGCAGCACGGCCGCCGCCGCGATCAGCGCGACGAGCGCCGGGCGCGGCACGCGCACGGCTTTCGCGGCGGCGAGGAAGGTGCCCGTCATCGGCTCGGGCGGCAGCGCGCGGTTCGCGCTGAACAAGCCGTTCGGCCGCCACACGAGGAATACGATCAGCAGCCCGAACGCGAACAGGTCGCGATAGCTGGTGCCGAACAGCGCGACGCCGTAGCTTTCGACGAGACCGAGCAGCAGGCTGCCGGCGATCGCGCCCGGCACGTTGCCGAGCCCGCCGATCAGCAGCGCGACCACGCCCTTCAGCGTCGCCTGGAAGCCCATCGCCGGATCGATGCTGTTGTAGTACATGCCGACCAGCAGCCCGCTCACGCCGCCGAGCGCGCACGCGATCGCGAACACGGTCTGGTTCACGCGATCGACGTCGACACCCATCTGCAACGCGGCATCGCGATCCTGCGCGGTCGCGCGCACGGCCCAGCCGAGCCGCGTGAAGCGCAGGAAGCCGTACAGCAGCGCGGCCGCCGCGATGCCGATGCCCGCGATCAGCAGGTCGAGCGAGCCGAGCGTCGCGCCGGCGATTCGCACGTGCCAGTCGGGCAGCGGCGTCGGCACCGCGCGCGGGTCCGCGCCGAACGCGAGCTGCGCGAGCTGATCGAGGATGAAGCTGATGCCGATCGTCGCGAGCAGCGGCGCGATGCGCGCGGCATGGCGCAGCGGCCGCAGCCCGATCCGCTCGATCGCGATGCCGAGCGCGCCGCAACCGACCACGACCGCCGCGAGCGCGACAGGCAGCGGCAGCCCCAAGCGCGTCAGACACAGCCAGCCGATGAACGCGCCGACCATGTACACCGAACCGTGCGCGAAGTTGATCAGGTGCGACACGCCGAAGATCAGCGCGAGCCCGACCGCGAGCAGCGCGTAGATGTTGCCGACGATGAGGCCGTTGAGCGTGTAGTCGAGCCAGGAAGCCATTACGATGCGTCCGTCAGGTGCAGGCGGTTCATGTCGGGTTCAGCGCGCCGCGAGCTGCGGCTTCGCGCCGTCCCACAGCGCCCACTGCCCGTGCTTCACGACCAGATACACGGTGCGCGCGCCCGCGACGCGGCGCGTCTGCGGATCGAAGCGCACCTTGCCGAAGATCACGCTCGGCACGTCGCCGATCTTCGCGAAGCCGTCGTGCGCGGCCTGGCGCGTCGTGCCGTAGCGGCGCAGCACTTCGGCCGACAGGATCAGCGCGTCGTACGCGCGCGCGACGAATGAATCGGGATCGGCGTGGAATTTCGCGCGATAGCGCTGCACGAACGCCTGTACCTCGGGGCGCGGTTCGGCCGGGAAGAAGTTCGATTCCGTATAGACACCGTCGACAGCCGTGCCGCCCAGTTCGAGGAACTTCGGCGAATACACGGAGCCCACCGCCGCGATCGGCAGCGTGACGCCGGACGTGCGCGCCTGGCGCACGATCTGCGCGCCGTCCGCGTAGTACGAAATCAGCACGATCGAATCGGGCTTCGATTCGCCGATGCGCACGAGTGTCGAGCGGAAATCCTTCTCCGCCGGCTGGTAGCCTTCGGCCGCGACGACCTGCGCGCCGAGCCCCGTCACCGCCTTCGCGAAGATGTCCTTGCTGGTGCGGCCCCAGTCCGTGTTCAGGTACAGCACCGCGATCCGCTTGAAGCCGAGTTCCTTCACCGCATAGCGCGCGAGCAGCGGCTGTTCCTCCGCCTGGCTCAGCGCGGTGCTCCACAGATAGTCGCCGCCCTTCGTGAAATCCGGATGGGAATTCGTGAAGCCGAACTGGATCAGTTGCCCGCGCTGGTAGATCGGCGACGCGGCCATCGACGTCGCGCTCGAGAAGTCGCCGAGCTCGATCGCGATGCGCGGATCGGCGACGAACTTCTGCGCGATCGCCACCGCCTGGCGCGGGTCGCTGCGGCTGTCCTGGAAGTCGATCGCGAGCGGCCGGCCGTGAATGCCGCCGCTGCCGTTGATCTCGTCGAGCGCGAGATCGAAGCCGCGCTTCCACTGCTCGCCGTATTGCGCGTCCTGGCCCGTGAGCGGCCCGCTCACGCCGATCACCACCGGCTCGCCCGACACGCCGGCCGCGAGCGCGCCGCCCGTCGACAAGCCCCATGCGGCAGCGAGCGCCGCCACCGTGCCCAGCACGCGCCGCCATGCGCCGCGTGCGTCGTTCCCCGAAACGTTCATGCGTCCCCCAGCTTCCGTCAATCGAAAAGAGTGAGGGCATGTAACCATCGGGTTCGGGACGATCCAACGAAGTTTTGCGCATATCGATATCGCCTGCGGCGCGAAGCGGATGACGCTCATGATCGATCGTGGCTGCCCGCTGCCTCGATCGACATGCCGGCATGCATCGCATCGCATTGATTCGATTGGCGTTTCGTTCTCGTCACCCCGCGCAGCCGGCGCGCATGCGCGCATGGCCGGCCGCCGCGACGCTCGCCTGCTTCGCAGTTTTCCCGCTGTCGATAGCAAAAATCATTATATGAATCGTGCATGCTCACGCTCCTACAATGCGCAAATCGCATCATCGGAACGCGTCATGGAGTTGCATCAACTCGAAGCCTTTTCCGCGGTCATGTCGGCCGGCAGCGTCACCGGCGCGGGCGAACTGCTCGGTCGCTCGCAGCCGGCCGTCACGCGGCAGATCCAGGAACTCGAAGCCGATCTCGGTTATGCATTGTTCGACCGGCACGGCCCGCGCGTCACGCCGACGCGGCGCGCGTTCCTGCTGTACGAGGAAGTCGAACGCTCGCTGGTCGGCTTGCGCGCGATCGAGGCGCGGGCCCGCGCGCTCGGCGACGAAACCGCCGAACCCGTGCGCATCGCGGCCACGCCGTCGCTCGCGGCCACGCTCGTGCCGGCCGCGCTCGCCGCGCTGCCCGACGACGCGCATGCGCCGCACTACCAGTTGCGCAGCGAGTCGGCCGAGCATGTCGTGCACGAGGTGCTGGCCGGCACGGCCGATGTCGGCGTCGTCACGCTGCCGATGGCGCATGCCGGGCTCGACGTGCACTGGATCGCGCAGACGCCGTGCGTCGCCGTGCTGCCAGCCGGCGATCCGCTCGCCGCGAAATCGCGCATCGCGCTGCGCGACCTCGCGCGGCGCCGCATCGTGACGGTCGCGAACCGGCACCGGCTGCGCCAGCGGATCGACGCGGCATTCGCGGCCGCGCGTGTCGAGGCGCGCGTGTTCATCGAAACCAATGCGTCGCTGAATGCGGTGATGGCCGCGCGCGCGGGCATCGGGATCGGCATCGTCGATCCGGCTACCGGCGTCGCGCTGCCGGTGGACGGCGTCGTCGCACGCCCGCTCGACGTCGACATCCCGTTCGCGTTCGGCGTCGCGACGCCGGCCGGCAAGGCGCGCTCGGCGGCCGTCGATGCGCTGCTCGACGCGCTGCGCCGCACG
The DNA here is from genome assembly GCF_002223255.1 of Burkholderia sp. AU17457. NCBI lineage: Bacteria > Pseudomonadati > Pseudomonadota > Betaproteobacteria > Burkholderiales > Burkholderiaceae > Burkholderia > Burkholderia sp. AU17457. The sequence continues at coordinate 198,890 of NZ_NKFB01000005.1, read as the reverse complement.
ACGCGCGCGCTGCTCGACGACGTGATTTTTCACGACGCCGCCGCGCACGATGCGCTGCTGCGCGGCGACCGGCTGCGCACCGCCCGCACGGCACGCCCGCCTCGACCGACCCGTGCACGCCGCACACGGCCGGAGGTCGCATGACGACCCAGCTCGACGCACTCGAAGCACGGCTCGCGCAGGACCTGCGCTGGCTCGACCTGCCCGCGCCGTCGTGGGTGCCGCCACGTGAAGTGGACGGCGCGCGCGTGCTCGACGTCGCGATCGTCGGCGGCGGCATGGCCGGGCTCGCGGCATCCGCCGAACTGCGCCTGCTCGGCATCGACAACCAGTGCGTGATCGACCGCGCGCCGGCCGGCTACGAAGGCCCGTGGGTCACGTTCGCGCGGATGGAGACGCTGCGTTCGCCGAAGCAGCTTGCGGGCCCCGCGCTCGGCCTGCCCGCGCTGACGTTCCGCGCGTGGTTCGAAGCGCAATACGGCCGCGACGCTTGGGATGCGCTGTACAAGATCCCGCGCCCGCAATGGATGGACTACCTGCGCTGGTATCGGCGCGTGCTCGACCTGCAGGTGCGCAACGACACGACGCTCGTCGCGCTGCGTCCACGTGAGGACGGCCTGCTCGCGCTCGATATCCGCGCAAACGGCGAAGGAGACACGCTGCTCGCGCGGCACGTCGTGCTCGCGACCGGCCGCGACGGCCTCGGCGGCCCGTACGTGCCGCCCGTCGCGCAACGCGCGCCGCGCGCACGCCGGGCCCATTCGTCGGAGCCGATCGATTTCGCCGCGCTCGCGGGCAAGCGCGTCGGCGTGGTCGGCGCGGGCGCGTCCGCGTTCGACAACGCGGGGACCGCGCTCGAAGCGGGCGCCGCGCGCGTCGACCTGTTCTTCCGCCGCGCGGATATTCCGCGCATCAACAAGCTGACCGGCATTGGCAGCCCGGGCCTCGTGCACGGCTACGCCGATCTCGACGACGCGACGAAGTGGCGCTTCATGCACTACGCGCTGACGTCGCAGACGCCGCCGCCGCGCGACAGCGTGCTGCGCGTCTCGCGTCACGACCATGCGCATTTCCATGCGGGCAGCCCGATCGAGACGCTCGCCGACCACGCGGACGGCCTCGACGTGACGACGCCGCGCGGCCGCTACACGGTCGACTTCCTGATCTTCGCGACGGGCTTTCATTCGGACTGGACGACGCGCGACGAAATCGCGTCGTTCGGCGCGCACGTGCGGCGCTGGAAGGATCGCTATCGACCGGACCCGGCGCTGTGGCTCGACGAGCTCGCCGAGTCGCCCGATCTCGGGCCCGCGTTCGCGTTTCAGGAGCGCGAGCGCGGTGCGTGCCCGGCCGTCACGCGCATCCATTGCTTCAATCATGCGGCGAGCCTGAGCCACGGCAAGCTGTCCGGCGACATTCCGGCCATCAGCGCGGGCGCGCAGCGGCTCGCGCGCGGCATTGCGAGCCGGCTGTTCGACGCCGATCGCGACCGCCACTACGACGCGCTCGTCGCCTACGCGAATGCCGAACTGCAAGGCGATGAATGGCGCGATGCCGGCGCCATCGGTCACTTTGACGACGAAGGAAAACCGAAACGATGACTGACTCCATCACGCCGGCCGCCGTGCCGGATACGATCGATGCGGCGGCCGGCCTCAGGGAAGGCGACGCCGTCGCCACGCTGCGCCGCGCACGCGGCAAGGTGCTGCTGCATACGCAACTGAGCGAAGCCGCGCTGTTCGATCCCTCCCTGCCCGATCTTTCGCCGGTCGAGCGGCTGCATGCGGCACGGTATGTCGCACGGCAGTCGAATGCGCACGCGCTGGCCGACATCTATCGCACGCGACTGCTCGACGCAGGCGGCACGCTCGACGACATCGAACGCGCCGATGCCGACGCGTTCGATGCGCTGCCTCGCCGCCTCGGCGCGATCCTGTCGCATGCGAAGCGCCTGACGCACGCCGCGGTCGACGCACGCGCGGCCGATCTCGACACGTTGAAATCGGCCGGACTCACGACGCCCGCGATCGTCGCGCTGTCGCAGCTCGTCTCGTTCGTCGCGTATCAGTTGCGCGTCGCCGCCGCCGCGCAGGCACTTCAGGCACGTGCCGCCAAGGAGGCCGCATGACGACTGCCACCCACGGCTTCACGTTCGACACGCTCGGCTGGCGCGCGTGGCTCGACACGGTCCCGCTCGACTCAGCGACGCCCGATCAGCTCGCGGTGCTCGAAGCGAGCCACCCGCAGGCGAAAACGTCCGACTATTACCGGCTGCTCGTCCATCTTCCCGAGATCCTGCTGCAGCGCTCGGGCGTATTCAACGCGATCATGTACGGCCCCGGCGGGCTGTCGCGCGCCGAGCGCGAACTGGCGAGCACGGCGGTGTCGCGCGTGAACGGCTGCGTGTACTGCGCGTCGGTGCATGCGCAGCGCTTTACGCAGCTCGCGAAACGCACCGATGCGATCGAGCAGGTGTTCGACGATCCGGCGACGGCCGGCACGACGGCGCGCGAACGCGCGATCGTCCGCTATGCGATCGCGTTGACCGAACGCCCCGACGCGATCGATGAAAGCGACATCGCCGCGCTCGAAGCCGAAGGGCTCACGCACGAGGAAATTCTCGACCTGTCGCACGCCATCGCGATCTTCGCGTGGGCGAACCGGCTGATGCTGACGCTCGGCGAGCCGGTGTTTCCGGCGCCGGCGGCCAGCGCCTGACCGCACGCAGGAACGTGGCGCGGCCCTGCCCGCGTCACGCCTTATGCGTCGACAACGAGATGCTCGTCCCGGTATTGGCGATCCCCGTTCGGCAACCGTGCGCGATGGCGCAGAAATCGGATCAGCGGAAAAGCGTCGCGACGTGGTGTCGCACGCCCGAATGAAACCGGCTTCGACGTCGTGCGATGAGCGGCGCGACCGAGACCGAGACCGAAACCGGACGCTTCGATCCGCGAACGAGATCGAAGCATCCCGGACCGCTCTCAATCGCCCAACAGTTTCAATCCGGCCGGCAGCGTTTCGCCGAACACGCGCACCGTATCGGCTTCGTCGAACGCGACCGCTTCACGGACCCTGTCGATCCACGCCGCGGATGCGCTCGCGGCCGACAGGCGCTTGATGACCGCCTCGCGCGTATCGTCCGGTAGATCGCGCGAGCGATCGCCCGTCATCCGCGCAATCTGTGCAGCCGCGAACGCAGCCGGCTCCACCTGTTTCCAGTCGAGCGCGAACAACGCGTCGAGCCAGCCGATGACGATTTCCGCCGGCACGACGCTATGCGCGCTGCCATAGAACGGCCGGCGCGCACCGATCCGCCCGAGCGCCCACGCGCACAACGCACGTTCGGCCGGCTTCTGCAATTGCACGATCAGGCGCTCGGCCAGCTCGACCTTGCGCTCGACAGGCAGCCGTTCGAGCGACGCGGACAACCGCGTCATGTCGGCCGGCCCGACCTTGGCCGGATCGAACGGCAGCTTGCGCCGCTTGTCGTCGGACGGTTCGAGGAACGCGATCGCGTCGCGCACCTGCGTCTGCGCATCGTCGTCGAGGCCGCCGGCCACACGCCGCCACAGCGTCCACCACTCGGACCACACCTGCGCGTCGGTCACGTATTGAATGCCGTCGTCGAACAGCGGCCACAGCTGCTCGATCCGCCATGCGTCGAGCGGATGGCCGAAGCCCGGACGCAGGCAATACCCAGCGAGATTCAGCCACGCGCGCTCGTGATCGGCCGAGCGGCGCCGCCGCCGCGCCCGCGCGAGCAATGCGTCGAACAGTTCACGCGCGAGCGCGACGTCCCAGTCTTCGCGCGCGCCGAGTACCTGTTCGAGTTGCGCGCGCAACCGGCGCGTGTCCTTCGGCGTGACGCCCGCGGCCTTGCTGCCGAACGAGCGCTCGATCAGCTCGATCGCCTGGTCGAGCCGCGGATGCCGGCTGGGCGAGGCATCGTCGCCGTGAACCGGCGCATCGCCGCGCAACTGGAACTCGAGCCGCCAGCGGCGCGCCGCATCGTCGGTCGCGATGCAATGCATTTCGAGCGTGCCGACCTCGGTCAGCGACGCGGTGAGCTTCACCGGCGTTTCGCGTGCGTCGCCGCCCGCCTTCGCGTCGACGACCGTCGCGATCGGCGGCAGCCGCACGAAATCGCCGCCGTCGAGATCGACGAGATCGCCGGGCCGGTACTTCGTGTCGGCCACCGTCGACACGAGGTGAAAACGCACCGGCTGCCCGAGCTGCAGCGCGAACGTGCGATCGTCGAGCCGGATCTCGCGGCCTTCTTCCGCGCCGCGCGGCAGCAGGCAGACGCCGCGTGCGGCAGCCCCCTCGGCGCCATCGTCGAGCACGAGGAAATAGCTGCGCGCGGAGCCGCCGCCGATGCGCGGCGCATGGCCGGCACGCGCGAGCCCATAGGCCACCGCGCCGCGCGCGACGGCCACGTCCGGATGCGCGTTGTGCAGCACGTCGAGCGGGGCGCCGCGCCACGCACCGAGCGTCTGCGCGAGACGGCCGGCGAGCGCGCCCGCGCGGAACACGCCGCCGTTGAGCAGCAGCGTGTCGGGCAGCGGGCCTTGCGCATGACGGTTCAGGAACGCGGCGACGTGGCGCGTGACGGCCGGGTCGCTCGCATACGGCAAGCCGAATTCGACGATTGCCGCGCGCGCACGGCGTGGCAATTCGCCGGCCTCGACCTGCGGAAAGAACCCGTCGACGACGATCTGCTCCACTTCCTGCCGCGTCAGCTCGGCCGAGCGCGCGCCGCCGACGAGCTTGCTGCCCGCGCCGAGCAGCGTGACGGTGACGGACGCCGGCGCGTCGTCGCCGAGCAGTCGCTCCTTCGCCGCGCGGCAGCGCTCGACGAGTTGCGACAGGCTCGCGGCCGACAGCCGCGTGCCGGGCTCGGTCAGCCGCGATTCGACCAGGCGCGCGAGCGCGAGGTCCATGTTGTCGCCGCCGAGCATCAGATGGTTGCCGACGCCGACGCGCGTAAAGGTCGGCTCGCCGTCGTCGCCCGGCGCGACGTCGACGAGCGTGAGGTCGGTCGTGCCGCCGCCGACGTCGCAGATCAGCACGCGCCGCGGCGCGGCGAACGTGTCGCGCAACGTCGCGCGCTGGCCGTACAGCCAGTCGTAGAACGCGGCCTGCGGTTCTTCGAGCAACCGCAGCGCCGGCAGTTTCGCGCGTCGCGCGGCCTCGACGGTCAACGCGCGCGCGCCGTCGTCGAACGACGCGGGCACCGTCAGGATCACGTCCTGCTGCGCGAGCGGCGCATCGGGAAAGCGCGCGTCCCACGCGTCGCGCACATGCGCGAGATAGCTCGCGCTCGCATCGACCGGCGATACCTTGTCGACGCCGTCGGCCGCGCCCCACGGCAGGATCGCCGCGAGCCGGTCGACCGACGCGTGCGACAGCCAGCTCTTCGCGCTCGACACGAGCCGGCCCGGCACCTGCGCGCCGAGCGTGCGCGCGTAGCGGCCGATCACGGCCGGCGGTGCATCGGTCTTGGCCGATTGCGCATTCGCCTTCGTGTTGGCCTTCGGATCGGCCGCCCACGGCAGCCGCAGCGCGTCCGGCGGCAGCTCGCCCGCCGCCGGGTGATAGCGCACCGACGGCAGCAGCGGCTGCGCGGCCACCGCGCCGGGGCCGACCAGTTGCTCGACGTCGAACACGCGGATCGCGTCGGAACCGGCCTCGACGTACGCGACGACCGTATTGCTCGTGCCGAGGTCGATGCCGACCGTATAACGCTTCATCGCGCTCAGGCGGCGCCGCGCACGTCGAACTCGACCTTCCAGCGCTCGTTCGTGCCGCTCGGGATCGCCTCGAGTTCGAGCGTGCCGGCTTCGGTCACGCGCGCATGCAGCTTAACCGGCACGACTTCGCCGACGGTGCGCCCTTCGGCGGGCAGCGTCGCCTGGATTTCCTCGAGTTCCTGCAGCTCTTCCGCCGACCAGTAGTCGAGCAGCGTGCCGACCTGATCCTGGCGGCGCACCGACGACCCGAAGAAGCGGAACTGCACCGGTTCGCCGACGACGAGGCCGAACTCCTGCGGCGGCAACGCCGCGTCCGAGCCTTCCTCCATCCCGAACGGCGCGACGCACAGCGCCTGCACCGGCGGCTCCAGCCCCGGCACCGCGGGCATCGCCGATTCGATCGCGACGTAGTACGCGCGCGCCGTGCCGCCGCGAATGCGCACGCCGCGGCCGCGCTTCACGTAGCCGTAGTACGCCGCGCCGCGCGCGACCGCGAGATCGAGATCCGCGCCTTCGAGCAGGCGCGCGGGCGGCGCGCCTTCGGCGGCGAGCCAGCCGTTGAGCGTGTCGAGCACGCGCTGCGTGAGCAGCGTCGACTTGAACACGCCGCCGTTGAACAGCACGGCGGTCGGATGCAGGAACGTCGCGCCTTGCGGCAGCGTGCGCTGCACGCCTTCGAGCGTGTCGAGCGCCGCGACCTGGCGGCCGAGAAACGCCGCCAGATGGCGCGTGATGCCGGCGTCCTGCGCATACGGCAGGCCGAGCTGCGTCAGGCCGACGCGCGCGCGGCTCACCGGGCGCGCGGCCGCATCGACTTGCGGGAAGAAGCCTTCGAGGATCGTCTGCGTCAGTTCCGCGCGCGTGAGTTCGGTGCGGATCGACCCGCCGATCAGCTTCGAGCCGCGGCTCGGCACGACGAGCGGCACCGCGTCGGTCGTCGGGTCGGACAGCAGCGTTTCCTTCGCCGAGCGGCACGCGTAGGTCAGCGCGCGCAGTTGCCACGGATCGGCCTGCGTGCCCTGCTGCGCGAGCTTGCGTGCGACCACGTGCGCGAGCGCGAGGTCCATGTTGTCGCCGCCGAGCAGGATGTGCTCGCCCACCGCCACGCGATGCAGTTCGAGATTGCCGTCGCGCTCGACCACCGCGATCAGCGACAGGTCGGTCGTGCCGCCGCCGACGTCGACGCACAGGATCAGGTCGCCGACCTGCACCTGCTTGCGCCAGCCGCCTTCGCTCTTCTGAATCCAGCTGTAGAGCGCCGCTTGCGGTTCCTCGAGCAGCGTCATCCGCGAATAGCCGGCGGCGCGCGCGGCCTCGGCCGTCAGTTCGCGCGCGGCCGGATCGAACGACGCGGGGATCGTGACCGTCACGTCCTGGTCGGCGAACGGCGCGTCCGGATGCGCGTGGTCCCATGCTTCGCGCAGGTGCGTGAGATAACGGATCGAGCTTTCCAGCGGCGACACGCGCGCCACTTCCGGCGGCGCATCGCTCGGCAGGATCGCCGCGCGACGATCGACGCCCGGGTGGCACAGCCAGCTCTTCGCGCTCGACACGAGGCGGATCGGCGTGCCGGCGCCGCGCGTGCGCGCCATCTCGCCGACCGCGAACGCGCGCGAGGCCGTCCACGGCAGCGTCAGGTCGCCCTGCGTCAGCTCGCTTTCATGCGGCAGGTAGAGGAACGACGGCAGCAGGTCGCGCGATTCCAGCGCGCCCGGTGCGGTCAGCTGCGCGATCGGCAGCACCTGCTGCACGATCTTTTCGCCGTCGCTCGTGCTGCTGTCGACGTACGACAGCGCGCAATGAGTCGTCCCGAGATCGATACCGATCGAATAGCGCGGATCGCTCACAGTTCCACCTCCGCCGGTGCGATGACCGATGCGTCGTGGCTACCCGTCAGCTTCGGCAGACGCACGTCGGAAACACGCCAGCCGCGATGGCTGACGGTGCCCGTGAACGGCGCGGAGCCGACCACGTTGCCCGTCACGCGCACGGCCGTCGCGTCGAAGCCGGCCGGCAACGTCACGCGGCTGCCTTCGGCTTCGTCGCGCACCGGCACGATCGTGAAGTGTTCGCGCAGCGCGGCGCGGCAGCCGTCGTGCACGAGGCGCGCGGCCGCGCCGATGTCGGCGTCCGCGTAGCCGGCGATGTCTTCCTCGACGAAATCGATGAAGCGCGCATCGCGTTGCAGCAGGCCGAGCAGTTGCAGCGCCGCCTGCGGGCTCGCTTCGCGCAGCTCGGGCGCCGGCGCCTTCACCGGCGCGGGTGCGACGGGCGCGGCAGCCGGCGTCGGGACCGGCGCGACCGGTGCCGGGGCGCCATCGCGCACGCGCAGCACGCCGGCCGCGAACTCGCGGTTGCCGAGCACGGAGAAGAACGTGCCGACGGCCAGCGACAGCCGGCCGAAGAAGGACAGGTTGGATTCGGGCATGGGGTCTGGACTCCTGTGGGCTCGCGGCAGGGCGAGCGTTTCTTGCCTGGGCGCCGGGTGGCGGCGTGCGGCATGCGCACTGCCGCCGCCCGGCGCGTGATTCGAACGCGCCCTCGCGGGTGCGGAAAACCCGTATTTTGCCCTGTGGCGGGCGAACCGGGCAGAAGTTGGGGGACAGAACGTGGCGGCGCGACGGTTTCGATCGTGCCGGCGCGCGCCGAAGCGTGCGTTATGTGCGTACTGCGGGCGTGCTGCGCTGCGTCAGCGAGGCTTGCGCAGCCGCGCCGCCTTCGCCTCGAAATCGTGCGACAGCATGCCGAGCGTGACTTCGCCGAAGCGCGCGAGCAGCGCTGCTTCGGCGTCCTTCAGCGCCGCCGACAGATGCGCGTTGACCGCCTGTTCGACCAGGCATTCGGGCGCGTCCTCGGACACCAGGTCGGAAAACAGCGGCGGCTCGCCCACCGCGCGATAGACGTCGAGCAGCGTGATGTCGTCGAGCGCGACGCTCAGCGCCCAGCCGCCGCCGTGCCCCTTTTCCGACTGCACGTAACCGAAATCGCGCAATCCGCCGAGCAGGCGCCGCACGACGACCGGATTCGTGCCCAGCATCGTCGCGATCGTCTCCGACGTCAGCGGGCCGTCGGCCTGGTCCATGTGGATCAGCGCATGCAGCATGCGCGACAAACGGCTGTCGGTTCTCACGGGCGGGATTCCCCTCTCTCGAAACTTCTGAAGTTGCATGAATGATACCATCGCCCTATCATGCAACCTCTCGTGTTTCATGAGTTGGCCGCCATCGGAGCACGTCTGTCCGTCATGGAGGTTCGGAAAGGAGGGGATGTATGAATACCCATCATGAAGTGATCGTGATCGGTGGCAGCTTTGCCGGGCTGTCGGCCGCGATGCAGCTGGCACGCGCACGCCGCCGCGTGCTCGTGATCGACGCCGGCCGGCCGCGCAACCGCTTTGCCCAGCATGCGCACGGCTTCTTCGGGCAGGACGGCAAGCCGCCTGCCCAGATCGTCGCCGAAGCGAGCGCGCAGCTTGCCGCATATCCGACCGTGCAGCGCATCGACGGCGACGCGCGCAGCGCAGAGCGCGACGCGAACGGACGCTTTCACGTGACGCTCGCCGACGGCAGCCGCGCGAGCGCCGACCGGCTGATTCTCGCGACCGGCATCCGCGACGAACTGCCCGCGCTGCCGGGGCTCGCCGAACGATGGGGCATCAGCGTGCTGCATTGTCCGTACTGCCACGGATATGAAGTGAGCGGCCAGCGGCTCGGCGTGCTCGCCACGCATCCGCTGTCGGTCCATCAGGCGATCCTGATTCCGGACTGGGGCCCGACGACGTGGTTCACGCAGCGCGTGGTCGAAGCGAACGAAGAGGAAGCCGCATTGCTCGCTGCCCGCGGCGTGCGGATCGAACGCTCGCCGGTCGTCGAGATTCTCGGCGACGCGCCGCGTATCGACGCGCTGCGGCTCGCCGACGGGCAGGTCGTGCCGATCGACGCGTTGTTCGTCGGCGCGCGCACCGGCATGGCGAGCGACCTCGCGCAGCAGCTCGGCTGCGCGTTCGACGAAGGGCCGCTCGGCGCCGCGATTCGCGTCGATGCGTGGAAGCGGACGAGCGTCGCGGGCGTATATGCGGCCGGCGATGCGTCGAGCCTGATGACCAATGCGACGTTCGCATCGGCATCGGGCGTGGCGGCTGGCGTGGGCGCACATCGATCGCTGATTTTCGGATTGGATGCGTAGGCGGGCGGGAAGCGGCGCGTCACATCGGGCGACGGCGCCGGGCGCGTTGCGGCCCGCCCTCATCGTGGCCGCCCCGCGCCACGTCGATGGCTTCGCCGCGCGATCTGCGGTTTAATGCTCGGCACCCTCCGCATTAAGAGCCATGAAATGCTCGACCTCGACGACCTTCGACTCGTCCGCGCGATCGGCACGTCGCGCTCGCTGGCCGCGGCAGCCCGGCTGCTCGACCTCACGCCGCCCGCGGTCACGATCCGCCTGCAACGGATGGAGGCGCGCCTGAACGCGCGGCTCGCCGTGCGGCAGCCGAAAGGCATTGCGCTGACCGACGAAGGGCAGCGGCTGTACCAGGAAGCCGTCGGCATTCTCGAGCGCGTCGAGGCGCTGCCGGTCAGCATCGCGGGCGACCACGGCGACGTGCAGGGCACGCTGCGCGTCGTCGCCCCGCTCGGCTTCGGCCGCAAGTACGTCGCGCGGATCGTGCGCGACGTGCAGCGTGCGCATCCGAAGCTCGAAATCTCGCTCCACCTGTCGGAAAGCCCGTTGACCAGCGCATCGGGGGCCGACGTGGTCGTCCATGTCGGCAGCCTCAGGTCGTCTTCGTGGATCGGCTATCCACTCGCGCCCAACGAGCGCTTCCTGTGTGCGAGCCCCGGCTACGCGCGCCGTCTCAAGGACCTGAACCATCCGTCCGACCTGACGCGCTACGACTGCCTGTGCCTGCGTGAGAACGACGAAGACATCCCGCGCTGGCGCTTCTCGCCCGGTCGCGGCGTCAAAGGCGAATCGCGGCGGGCTACCGTCATCCGCGTCACTGGCGCGCTGTCGTCCAACGATGGCACCGTCATCACCGAATGGGCGCTGGCCGGGCTCGGCATCGTCGAGCGTTCCGAGTGGGACGTCGCGCCGCTGCTCGCGAACGGCAAGCTCGTGCGGTTGCTGCCCGGCTGGAGCCTGCCGCCCGCACCGGTAACGGCGCTGTTGCCGTCGCGTACCGGCCGCTCCGCGCGGCAGCGGGTGTTTCTCGACGCCGCGCGGCAGTTTCTCGATCCACCGCCGTGGCGCGCCAACGCGTGAGCCGAGGCCACGCTCCGCGAGACTCGGCCGATTAAATTTCGCTTAATGACAGATTAGTTCCGCATTAAACACGCTGCGCGCCGACTGCCCTACAGTGTCCGCATCGGCAACCCCGCAATCGGACGCATCGTGGACCTTCACACCCTCAACACCCCGGCCGCCTTGATCGATGTCGGCCGCATGCAGCGCAACATCGCGCGCATGCAAGCGCATCTGGACGCGCTCGGCGTGCGGTTCCGGCCGCACGTCAAGACCACCAAATGCCGGCACGTCGTCGACGCGCAGATCGCGGCCGGCGCGCAGGGCATCACGGTATCGACGCTCAAGGAAGCCGAGCAGTTCTTCGCGGACGGGATCCACGACATCGTCTACGCGGTCGGCATGGTGCCCGCGAAGCTCGGCCAGGCGCTCGCGCTGCGCCGGCAAGGCTGCGACCTGAAGATCGTCGCCGACAGCCTGCCGGCCGCCCACGCGATCGCCGCCTTCGGGCGCGAGCACGGCGAACGTTTCGACGTGTGGATCGAAGTCGACGTCGACGGCCACCGCTCGGGCATCCCGCCCGAAGCCGAGCTGCTGATCGACGTCGGCCGCGCGCTGACCGACGGCGGCATGCTGCTCGGCGGCGTGCTCGCTCACGCGGGCTCCAGCTACGAATACGACACGCACGCAGCACTCGTCGCGATCGCCGAACAGGAACGCAGCCGCTCCGTGCGGGCCGCGGAGCGCCTCAGGGCCGCCGGGTTGCCCTGCCCGGTCGTGAGTATCGGGTCGACGCCCACCGCGCTGGCGGCGGAACGGCTCGACGGCGTGACCGAAGTGCGCGCCGGCGTGTACGTGATGTTCGACCTCGTGATGCACAACATCGGCGTGTGCGACCTCTCCGACATCGCGCTGTCGGTGCTGACCACCGTCATCGGCCATCAGGAAGAAAAAGGCTGGGCGATCGTCGACGCCGGCTGGATGGCGATGAGCCGCGACCGCGGCACGCAGCGGCAGGCGCGCGATTTCGGCTACGGACAGGTCTGTACCGACGCCGGCGACGTACTCGGCGGCTACCTGATGAGCGCCGCCAACCAGGAGCACGGGATCGTGTCGCGAGCAGGCACGCCGGATACGGACATCGCGCAGCGGTTTCCGATCGGCACGCGGCTGCGCATCCTGCCGAATCACGCGTGTGCGACCGGCGCGCAACATCCCGAATACCAGGCCGTCGGCGATGACGGCGCCGCGCAAATGTGGCCACGCTTCTACGGTTGGTGAGCGAGATCCCGCTTCCATCCTGCATCCTTTGCGCATTGACTATTTGTCCATATTTGGACAAACTTTAAACATCCGATTTCGTCTCGTGCCGACCAGGCGCCCTCGACCATGCCGACCGACGCCCGCCTCCTTCTCCTCGACCGCGATGCCATCGAGCCCGCCCTGCAGGCCGGGCAAGTGATGGCGGCTGTCCGCGAAGCCTTCGTGCTGCACAGTCAAAGGGCCGGACGCGTATTCCCGGTCGTGCGCGAGAAACTGCACACCGGCGGCGTGTTCGGCATCAAGTCAGGCGACGTCGCCGCTCAGGACTTGCTCGGCTTCAAGGCCGCCGGGTTCTGGCCCGGCAACCGGGCGCGCGGCGGCGAGCCGCATCAGGCCACCGTCGCATTGTTCGATCCGGCGACGGGCCGGCCGCTGTGCATCATGGACGGCAACGCGATCACCACCGCGCGAACCGGCGCCGCGGGCGGCCTCGGGCTGCAACAGTTCGCGCGCCGCGACAGCACGCGGCTCTGCGTGTTCGGCACTGGCGTGCAGGCGCGCGTGCAGCTCGACTACGCGCTCGCGCTGCTGCCGCGGCGATGCACGGTGCAGTACGTGACCGTCAGCGGCGAGCCGGACCCGGCGTTCGAATCGCGCTTCGCCGACCGGTGCACGATCGGCGTGGCGCGCGACCGCAACGACGCGGTCGCCCATAGCGACGTGGTGATCACCGCCACGCCGGGCGGCGGCGCGTTGTTCGACGCGGATGCCGTGCAACCCGGCACCCACCTGACGTGCGTGGGCGCCGATACCGCCGGCAAGCGCGAACTTCCGGCCGGCGTGCTGGCACGCGCGCGCATCGTCGTCGACGATCACGATCAGGCGCGCAGCATCGGCGAGTGCCAGTGGGCGCCGGATTTGCCGCGCACGGAAATCGGTGACATCCTCGCGGGTGCGGCATCGGTCAACCGTGCCGCGCACGAGATTACCGTCTTCGACATGACGGGGCTCGCGCTGCAGGACCTGACCGTCGCGCGCTTTCTGTATCGACACGCACTCGACAACGGCACCGGGGCCTCCGTTCCGTGGCCCTGGTAAAACGACTTCCCGCTTCCCACCGCCATGCGTCTCGCCAAAGTTTCCGCCCTCTCGTTCGACCTCGACGACACCCTGTGGCCGTTCGGGCCGTCCGTCGTACGGGCCGAGGCGACGCTTCGCGCATGGTTGATCGAACACGCGCCCAACACAGCAAGCGTGCTGCCGACGCAACAGGCACTCGCCGCGCTACGTGAGGAATACGAACGGTTGCACCCCGATCTCGCCAGCGACTATCGCGCGATGCGAATCGGGTCGATCCGGCTCGCGCTGGAACGCGCGAACGAAGATGTCTCGCTGACCGAGCGCGCTTACGACGTCTTCTATGCGGCGCGCAATCGCGTCGAGTTCTACGAAGACGCGCTGCCGGCGCTGGCGTGGTTGAGCGCGCGCTTTCCGTTGATCGCGGTCACCAACGGCAACGCCGATCTTCGGCTCACTGGCGGCGGCGAATTCTTCCGCACGACGCTCAGCGCGCGTGCATTCGGCTTCGCCAAGCCGGAACCCGAGATCTTCCACGCGGCGGCGGACGCACTCGGCGTGCGGCCGGCCGAATTGCTGCATGTCGGCGACGACTTCCATCTCGATATCGTCGGCGCGTTGAATGCGGGGCTTCAGGCCGCGTGGGTCGTGCGCGGGCCTCGGGCGGAGGAAGAACCGGCGCCGCAGCATGCGGTGACGCCGCATCTCAGGTTGCGCGATCTGGCGATGCTGTGCCGTGCGCTGGGTGCGCCCGATACGGTTTCGTGATCGTGGGGCGGGCGCGGCGCGTCACGCCGACGCCGCGCATGCCCCCCGTTTCGCTTTCACGCCGCCTTCCTCGCCTCCGCGATCCGCTGCGGCGCCTTCGGCCGCGCATACAGCCGTTCGAGATACGCGCGCAGTTGCGGAAACGGTTCGATCAAATGGCATTCGCTCGCCCAGTCGATCAGGTAGGCCGTCACGCAATCGGCGACCGTCAGCGTATCGCCGACGATGAACTCGCGCCCCTCGAGATGCGTGTCGAGAATCGCGGCCATCGTCGTGAAATCCTCGCGCGCCAGTTCGATATCGGCCGGCGAGCGCTTCTCCGGCGGATAGAGGAACGTGTGCCGCGTGATGCGCCACAGCGGCTGCTCGAGCTCCGTCACCGCGAACATGACCCACCGATAGGCTTGCGCCCGCAACGCCGGATCGACGGGCAGCAGCGCCTTCTCCGGGTACTTGTCCGCGAGATACAGCACGATCGCGGCCGATTCGGGAATCACGAGGTCGCCGTCCACCAGCACGGGCACCTTGCCGGCCGGATTGAGTCGCAGGAATTCGGGGCGCTTGTGCTCGCCCTCGAGCAGGTTGACCGACACGAATTCGAAATCCGCATCCAGTTCCTTCAGCCCCCACAGCGCGCGCTGCGAGCGCGTGCCGGCAAATCCGTAAAGCTTCATCGCCAGTCTCCATCCATGAATGTCGAGAAAATGTCTGCATGCCGGACACGACGGATCGAACGAAGCGACGCGCGTCGCCCGGCATCACGCGTCGCTCACGCGCCGGGAATCGCCAGCACCGGCATCACGTCGACCGATACGCCCGGGAACAGCATGAAATGCGGATGCCCCACGAACAGCGCGGCGGCCGCGTCGTGCGACGCCGCCCGCACGACGGTGAAGCCGGTCAGCGCATTGGTAGTGTCGCGGATCCCGGCTGCGTCGATGCGCTTGGTCTTGCCGAGCGGCCCGCCCAGCTCGACGATCGCGTCGCGATGCCGGTCGACCCACGCATGCCATGCGGCGATGCCGTCGCGCTCGCGCGTGCGCCGCTCGTCGTCCGGCAGCGCGAGCCATGCCTTCATCGCCGGGCTATCCTGGCTCCCGAGAAATACGGCGAGATACAACTGTTGTTGCGCACTCATGCCTTCTCCTCCGATGACGGCGCGGCAGGCTGCCGCGCCTCGACCTTGACAAGATAGGTTGATATCAACACAATTGCAACATGGCACGAAAAGAAAAGCTTCCCTTCGAAACGACGCTGATGGTGCGCGATTGCTGCCTGTGTTTGCACATGCAGCGCGCGGCGCGCAATCTCGCGCGCATCTTCGACGACGTACTGCGCCCGCTCGACCTCACCAACGGCCAGTTTTCGCTGCTGATGTCGTTGAACCGGCCGCAACCGGCCCCGATGAAATCGGTCGCGTCGCTGCTTGCGATGGACCGCACCACGCTCACGGCCGCGCTCAAGCCGCTCGAGCGGCGCGGCCTCGTCACGATCGTCCAGGATCCCGACGACGGACGCAGCCGCCTGCTCTCGCTGACGCCGGCCGGGCACGACCTGCTGGCCGAAGCGTTCCCGCTGTGGCAGCAGGCGCACGCCGAGATCGAGCGGCCGTTCGCGCCGGGCGAAGTCGACCAGTTGCGCTGCCAGTTGCGCGCGCTGTCGGTCGATCCGGGCTCGCGCGACTGAGGCGGCGCGCGGATCGCGCTGCGGTGCTCGCGCGCACTTCCTGTCACGCGCTGTCAGCAGACATTGCGCAAGCCGGTCGCACCGCCCGATTCGGTGGCAATATCGCTCGGCACGACAATCGGTCCGCTATCCATCGGGAGACGAACATGGGCAACAACGAGAAAGGCGCGATTTTCCGGTCACTTCACCGCGCGGGCCGGCCGCTCGCGCTGTTCAACGTGTGGGATGCCGGCAGTGCGCGCACCGCGGCCGACGCGGGCGCCGTCGCACTCGCCACCGGCAGTTGGTCGGTCGCGGCGGCCAACGGTTTCGCCGACGGCGAGCAGATGCCGCGCGCACTGATGATGGACGTGCTGGAGCGGATCGTGCGCGCGACGGACTTGCCCGTCACCGTCGATCTCGAAAGCGGCTACGGCGAGCGGCCGGAGGAAGTTGCCGAGACGATCGCGCTCAGCATCCAGGCCGGCGCGATCGGCTGCAATCTCGAAGACAGTTTTCCGACCACGGGCGAACTGCGCGACGTCGACGAAGCGGCGGCCCGCGTCGCGGCGGCCCGGCAGGCGGCCGATCGCGCGGGCGCCGATTACTTCATCAACGCACGCACCGACGTGTTCTTCACGGCGGCAGCCGATACGCACGACGAACGCTTGCTCGACGCGACGCTGGCGCGCGCCCGCGCGTATGCGGCCGCCGGCGCCGACGGCCTGTTCGTGCCGGGCCTGCGCGCGCCGGCGCTGATTCGCGCACTGACGGCCGCGTCGCCGCTGCCGGTGAACGTGATGCGCGTGTCGGAAACACCGACGATTGCGGAACTCGCCGATTACGGCGTGGCCCGCATCAGCCACGGGCCGTATCCGTATCTGCAGGCGATGAAAGCGTTGGCGGCGCTGGTCAAGCAAGGCGGGTAACGGATTCGCGGGGCGGGCGCCCTGCCGCGCATCACACGACGACATTCCGTGTGATCGGCGCCCGCCTCCGCGCTTCGGTTGTCCCGCGCTTGCCGCGCGTGGGCCTCGCGCGCGGGTCGGCCGCACGAGCGACGACGGCGCGTGGCAGCTACTCGACGCGCATGCCCCGGCGCGCCGCCCCATGGTCAGGGTCTCTTGATGAAATCGATGAACGCGCGTAGCGCAGGCGGCACCAGACGTCGCCCGGGATAATACAAAAAGGGGCCAGAGAACGGCCGCCACCACGATTCGAGCACGGGTTCGAGCGCGCCGCTCTCGAAATGCGGACGCACCCAGTCTTCGAACAGATGCAGGATGCCCGTACCGGCGATCGCCGCATCGACCATCAGCTCCGTCGCGCCGCCGATCTGGACCAGCAGCGGCCCGGCGGCCGGCTCGACCCGCACGACCTCGCCGTCGCGCTCGAACTCCCACGGCGGCATCGCGCCACTTGCGAAACGCCCGCGCAGGCACCGATGGTCGAGCAGGTCGCGCGGATGTTGCAGCCGGCCATGCCGGTCGAGATAGCCGGGCGCCGCCGCGGTCGCGAACCGCTGGATGCGCGGGCCGATCGGCACCGCGATCATGTCCTGTTCGAGCCGTTCGTCGTAGCGAATGCCCGCGTCGCATCCGGCCGCCAGCACGTCGACGAAACTTTCGTCGGCCGTCACTTCCAGCCGGATGTCCGGATACGCATCGAGAAAGCGCGGCACGATCGCCGGCAACACGAGCCGCGATGCGCTGACCGGTACGTTGAGCTTCAGCGTGCCGGCCGGTCGGCCCCGGAATTCGTCGATGCCGTCGAGCGCCGCCGCCACTTCGGTCAGGGCGGGCCCCAGACGTGCGAGCAGGCGCTCGCCGGCCTCGGTGGGCACGACGCTGCGCGTCGTACGGTGCAGCAGCCGCACGCCGAGCCGCGCTTCCAGCCGGCGCACGGCCTCGCTCAGCCCCGACGCGCTGAGGCCCGTCATGCGTGCGGCGTCGCGGAAGCCGCTCGCACGTGCGACGGCCATGAATGCGTTCAGATCGCCCAGGTCGGTTTGCATTGTTCGCCTTTTCGTACAACCCGTGCGAATTATGCCCGCTTATCGCGCAGACGCTCCGTCCTTATGCTGAACGCATTCACTCATCTCTTCGACAGGAGCAAGGTCATGCCCGATATTCGCCATACCGCCACCTTCAGGCTCGGCGATCGCCACGTCAAACGGATCGGCTACGGCGCGATGCAGCTGGCGGGCCCCGGTGTATTCGGCCCGCCGAAAGATCGCGAGGCCGCGTTGAACGTGTTGCGCGAAGCCGTCGAATCCGGCGTCGACCATCTCGACACCAGCGACTTCTACGGCCCGCATGTCACGAACCGGTTGATTCGCGACGCGTTGCATCCCTATCGCGAAGATCTCGTGATCGTCACCAAGATCGGCGCGCGGCGCGGCGACGACGCATCGTGGCTGCCCGCCTTCGCGCCCGACGAACTCGAACGGGCCGTGCACGACAACCTGCGCAACCTGGGGCTCGATGTGCTCGACGTCGTCAACCTTCGCATCATGTTCGACACGCACGGGCCGGCCGAAGGATCGATCGAAGCGCCGCTGACCACGCTCGCCGAGCTGCAGCGGCGCGGGCTCGTGCGGCACATCGGCCTGAGCAACGTCACGCCCGCGCAGGTCGCGCAAGGCCGGCGGATCTGCGACATCGTCTGCGTGCAGAACCACTACAACATCGCGCATCGCGGCGACGATGCGCTGATCGACGCGCTGGCCCGCGACGGCATCGCGTACGTGCCGTACTTTCCGCTCGGCGGCTTCTCGCCGCTGCAGTCGTCGACGCTGTCCGGCGTCGCGGCCCGGATCGGCGCGACGCCGATGCAGGTCGCGCTCGCGTGGCTGCTGCGCCGCGCGCCGAATCTTCTGCTGATTCCGGGCACGTCGTCGGTCGCGCATCTGCGCGAGAATCTCGCGGCGGCCGATCTCGATCTGCCGGCCGACGCGCTCGCGGAGCTCGACCGCATTGCGAGTGCCTGACTTGACGAGCGCGTGGCGGCCCGTGCAACCCAGGCCGCCAGGCCGGTCAGGACGCGACCACGCCGACCCGCTTCGGCACGCCGGTCACGATCGTCGCGACCGCCACCGCCAGCACGATCGCCGCGCCGACGAACACGCCCGCCGCGCCGTTCGCGTCGAACACGACGCCGCCGACGGCCGCGCCCGTCGCGATCGCAAGCTGGATCGCCGCGACGATTAACCCGCCCGCGCTCTCGGCCTCGTCGGGCACGGTGCGCGTGACCCACGTCGACCATGCGACCGGCACGCCGCCGAACGCCATCCCCCACAACGCGACCAGCACCGCGTCGATCATCGGCGCACGGCCGAGCACGACGAGCGCGATGCCGAGCACGACCATCAACGCGGGCATGCCGATCAACATCGGCCGCAGCCGGTGTTCGAGCACGCGGCCCGCGAGCGACGTGCCGACGAAGTTCGCGATGCCGTAGCCGAGCAGGATCGCGGACAGTCCGTTCACGCCGACGCCCGCCACTTGTTCGAGGAACGGCCGCAGATACGTGAAGAACGCGAAATGTCCGGTGAACACGAGGATCGTCGCGAACATCCCGAGGCCGACGGTCGGCCGGCGCAGCACGTCGATCAGCGTGCGCAGCCGCGTCGTGCCGCTCGGCGGCATCGACGGCAGCGTGAGGGTCTGCGACACGAACGCGATGCCGCCGAGCGCGGCCGCGATCAGGAACACGTTGCGCCAGCCGATCAGGTGACCGAAGTAGCTGCCCATCGGCGCGGACGCGATCGTCGCGACCGCCACGCCGCTGAAGATGATCGACAGCGCGCGCGGCACCATCGCCGTCGGCACGAGCCGCATCGCGGTGGCGGTCGCCATCGTCCAGAAACCGCCGAGCGCGATGCCGAGCACGACGCGGCCGAACAGCAGCATGCCCAGGTTCGGCGCGAACGCGACGGCGAGATTCGACGCGACGAGCAGCACCGAGAACACGAGCAGCACGCGCCGCCGGTCGATCGTGCGCGTGAGCGCCGAGATCAGCAGGCTCGTGACGAGCGCGACCGTGGCCGTCGCCGTGACGGCTTGCCCGGCCACGCCTTCGGTCACGCCGAGGCTGTCGGCCATCGGCGTCAGCAGGCTCGCCGGCAGGAATTCGGCCGTGACGAGTCCGAACACGCCGAGCGCCATCGCGAATACCGCGCCCCAGGCCGGTTCGCGGGGGGCCGCCGTCGAGGCGGCCGAGGAGATTCCGGGATTCATGCGGGTTCCGTGTCGGTTAGGGAAAATACTGATGAGGGGCTATCGTAAGGAACAGCGGCAGGACGGTCTATGACATACAATCCGTCGTTATTGATCGTTCGTCCGAATCTCGCTATGTCCGAGCCGCTGCTTCCCCCGATTCCCGACGCGCACGACCTCGTCAGCGAGCTGCTGCTGGGGATGCGCCTGAGCGGCGTCCAGTACCGCCGGATCCAGGTTGCGCGGCCGTTCGGGCTGAATTTCGGTCATGCGCCGGGCCGCGCGCAGTTTCATTTCGTGGTGCGCGGGCCCGTGCTGCTGCGCGACGCGTCGGGCGAGACGATGCGGCTCGAGGCCGGCGACGCGATCCTGTTGCCGCACGGCGGCATGCACGCGCTGGTATCCGATCCGGACGTGCCGTGCCGCGAGATCAACGGCTTCGAGATCGCGAAGATCTGCGATACGGTCGCGTCGGTGGCGTCGGCCGGCGTGTCGCCCGCGACCTGCGCGACGACGGAGCCGGGCGCCGGCGATGCGCTGATCTTCAGCGCGTGCATGGAGCTCGATCTCGGCGGCATGCAGCCGCTGGTCGGCACGATGCCCGCGTTCATGCACGTGGGCACGCTGCTCGCGCGCTACCCGGAGATCCGCCCGATGCTCGACGCGATGGAGCGCGAAGCGTGCACGGCGCGCGCGGGCTTCGCGGGCATCCTCGCGCGGCTCGCGGACGTGGTCGCCGCGTTCATCGTGCGCGGCTGGGTCGAATGCGGATGCGGCGACGCGACCGGCTGGGTGCAGGCGCTGCGCGAGCCGAAGCTCGGCCGCGCGATCGTCGCGCTGCATCGCGACCCGGGGCGCAACTGGAGCGTCGCGGAACTCGCGACCGAAGCGGGCGTGTCGCGCTCGGTGTTCGCCGAGCGCTTCCTCGCGGCGACCGGGATGACGCCCGTGCGCTACCTGACCGAGTTGCGGATGCGGCTCGCCGCGCAGTGGATCGCGCGCGAGGGCGAGACGATCGAAGCCGTGGCGTACCGGCTCGGCTACGGGTCGCTCGCGGCGTTCAGCCGCGCGTTCAAGCGCGTGGTCGGGCGGCCGCCGGGCGCGGTGCGCGCCAAAGGCGACACGCACGCCGGCGTGTGACGTGTCACGCTTCGCGCGCGGCGCGGGGCGGCACAGGGCAAAGCGAACGCGCGCCGAGTCACGCCGGCATCGCTCGATCCGGCGTCGCCCGAGACGATTGCGCTCAGCCGCCGGGCGCGTCGAGCTTGTCCACCAGCGCCGTCGCGCACTCCACGGCGAGCGCCGCGCACTGCTGCGCATCCACCGGCGCGCCGTTCGTCACCGCGCCTTGCACGATCCGGCCCAGCAATTCCTTCGACAGGTCGGCGATCTCGTGTTCCCGTTCCGTCATGGTCCTCTCCTGCACGTCGGCCGGCTTCGGCCTCTCGTGCGATCGCGCCGGGCGCGGCGTGCACCGCGTGCATCGCGCCCGACTTTCAACGTTGTCTTGCCCGCACGACGATCTGCGCCTGCGTGTCGCGTTCGATGCGTTCGAGCGACGCGCGCAGCGCCGTGAACTCGTCGGGCGTGCAGACCTGTCGGCCGAATTCGGCCTTCATCCTCCTCTCGACCTGCACGACCCGCGCGGCCGCGTCGAATACGTAATGCGACGTGAAGTCGACGAAGCGGTCGTGCACGGCCGTATCCACCGGCAGGTCGGTCACCGCGACGTCGGCCGGCAGCGCGATCTGGCCGGTCTCGTCGAACGTGCCGCCGACGCACGTCCACGGCTGCGTGCGCACGGGTTCGGCCAGCCAGCCCTCGACCTGCGTCGCGATGCCGCCCGTGAGGCTCGACAGCGCCGGCACGGCGGTCGTGCCGTCCGGCCACACGAAGTGATCGAGCGTGCCCGCATACGTCACGTCGAATGGCCCGTCCGTCGCGCGACGATCGCTCGTCGCGATCTGCGCGCGACCGCGCAGCCCGCTTTGCCGCAGGCGTTCGTTCGCGAGCTGCCGGATGCGGTCGGGCACCGCACGGCGAAACAGCGTGCGTTCGAGCTCGGCGGTCCAGCCGTCGTCCTCGACGAGCGCGTGAAACCGCGCGGCGCCCGGTTGCACGGCATCGATCGCCACACGCGCGGTGCGACGCTTCGACTGCGTGGCGGGCGTGCGCGACAGCACGCCGGTGTCGACGAGCAGCGCCGGCCGGTCCATCACGATCGGCGGCAGGTAGCCGAACGCGATGCCGGCCGTCGTGGTGTCCGCGTAGACGCCGAGATCGGGCAGCCACGTGATCGCGTGATTGATCGCGCCGCCGCCGTAACCGGGCACCGACGGCAGCGTGTACACGGAGCCGAGATTGATCAGCACCGGTTCGCTGCGGATGCCGACCGCCGCGAGCAACGCGCCGAACAGCGCGACGTGGTCCTTGCAGTCGCCGTAGCGGTTGCGCAGGATGTCCGTCACGCGGTGCGGCGCGGCGGCCGTCTCGCCGAGAAAGAGCGCGACGTAGCGCACGTTCGCCTGCACCCAGGCGTACAGGATGCGCGCCTTGTCGCGCGGACCGGCGGCGTCGGCGGTAAGCGCGCGTGCGAGCTGCACGACGGCCGGATCGTTCGCGCCGGGGTCGACGGCCGCATTGCGGTAGCGCGCGGCGAACGCCGCATAGTCGGGCAGCGTGGACACCACGAGCCGGTCGCCGTAGGTCGGATAGCCGACGGAGCCGTTCTCGATCCGGTCGTATGGGCCGTGCCGGTAGTCGAATTCGTAGCGCGTGCGGCCGTTCGCCGTCACCGGCGGCAGCGCGACGTAGCCGCGCGCGTCCGCGTGCAGCGGCATGTCGGCCGGCAGGTCGAAGATCAGCCGCTGGTTCTCCACCGGTTCGCGCGACGGTTCGACGTAGTAGCCGAAGTAACCGGCGTTGACCGGCTTCGTGCGCGACTTGCGGAACGCGATGCGCGTGCTCGACCCGGCCTCGACGCCCGGAAACACGACCGTGCGCAGCAGCCCGTCCTGGAACGTCGGCGCGCCGGCCGAGCGCGGCTCCTGGACGTCGCGAATGCCGTCCGGACCGACCGGATGCGCGACGCCGTCGCGATCGATCGTCTCGGCCGCGACCAGGTCGACCTTCTCCAGGTTCTTGTCGAACCACACGTAGCGCTGCGCGATCGCGTCGATGCCGTTCGCATCGTTCGCGCGCAGGGTCGAATCGTCGTCTTCGTCGAGCGAGCCGTCGTGCTGGATCACGAATACATGGACGTCGCTGACGAGCGTGACGGGCGCTGCGTCGGCCGCAGCGCGTGAGTCACCCATGTCGCGCATGTCGCGCGTATCGGCCACGGCCGTACCTGCGCCGAGCGCCACGACGCACGCGCACAGGCAGCCGGTCCATCGGGAAGGAAAACGCACCACGTCGAAGTTCTCCGCGCGTTCGTTGCCGGACGCCAGCGCCGCGCGCCGGTGCGGCAGCCGTGCCGGCATGATGCGCACATGACGGCCGCCCGCGCCACCCGCGCGCGTGGCCGTCGTGCGGCCCAGTGTGGGCGACGTGCCGGCGAGCGTCAAGCCGCGCCATCGGACGGAGACATCCTGCCGATCGACGACGCTTTCGAGATCGGTTGACCGCGTGATTGCGCTCGCGTGGCTGGGCGTGATCGGGTTCGGCATCCTGCCGACGGCGCGGCATCTCGATGCGGCGGCATCCGGAACCGATCGACACCGCGCAGCCATGCGCGCTGCGCGCTCCCCGACGCTAACGGCGAGACGAGGCGCCCCCACGTCGGTCGCCCGACCCACAACGGCCGAACTGCGCCCCGACGCCATTTTCGGCGCGTAAGCGACCGGCGATGCCGGCCGCGTCATCCCCCCGCGCCCGCTCCGCACCAGCCCCTCCTGTCCCGCCGACCTCGGCCCGTCGTTCGGCCGTCCGTCGTCCCCCACCGCTTCGCCCGAACGCGATCTCGCACGGTGTCCCGGTCGTGCGTTTTTCCCCGCAATTCGACATTTGTGCGCGCGCAACAATGGCGATGCCTCGCGCCAGGCGCCATGCAGGCACCCCGATTCCCGCATGGCGCCTGGCGCGGCGCGCTTCAAAAACCACATCTCACGAGGACATACCATGCAACTCCAATCTCATCCGGCATGCCGCCCGTTTTACGAAGCCGGCGAACTCTCGCAACTGACCGCCTTTTACGAAGAAGGCCGTAATGTCATGTGGATGATGCTGCGATCGGAGCCGCGGCCGTGTTTCAACCAGCAGCTCGTCACCGACATCATTCACCTCGCGCGCGTCGCACGCGACTCGGGCCTCACGTTCGACTTCTGGGTGACGGGCTCGCTCGTCCCCGAGCTGTTCAACGTCGGCGGCGACCTGAGCTTCTTCGTCGACGCGATCCGCAGCGGCCGGCGCGATCAACTGATGGCCTACGCGCGCTCGTGCATCGACGGCGTGTACGAGATCTACACCGGCTTCGGCACCGGCGCGATCTCGATCGCGATGGTCGAGGGCAGCGCGCTCGGCGGCGGCTTCGAGGCCGCGCTCGCGCATCACTACGTGCTCGCGCAGAAGGGCGTGAAACTCGGGTTCCCCGAGATCGCGTTCAACCTGTTCCCGGGCATGGGTGGCTATTCGCTGGTCGCGCGCAAGGCGAACCGCGGCCTCGCGGAATCGCTGATCGCGACCGGCGAAGCGCATGCGGCCGAGTGGTACGAAGACCAGGGGCTGATCGACGAGACGTTCGACGCGGGTGACGCGTATCTGGCGACGCGCACCTTCATCGACGTGGCGAAGCCGAAGCTGAACGGCATCCGTGCGATGCTGCGCGCCCGCGAACGCGTGTTCCAGCTGTCGCGCTCGGAGCTGATGGACATCACGGAAGCGTGGGTGCATGCGGCGTTCACGATCGAGCCGAAGGACCTCGCGTACATGGAACGCCTGGTGATGCTGCAGAACCGGCGCGTGTCGAAGCTGCGCACGGTGTAAATGCGACGGGCGCCGCCGACGGCCGGCGGCGCCTTTTTTCCGGAACGACGCTCAGGCGATCAGCCTGAGCTTTCTCGTCTCCGCGAGCCACGCCTCGAACGCCTGCGCCGGCATCGGCCGCGCGTAGTAGTAGCCCTGCGCGTGATCGACGTCGAGCTGCTTGAGGAATTCGGCTTCCGCATGCGTTTCGACGCCTTCGGCGACCACCGCGAAATTCAGCGCCTTCGCGAGCGACACGACCGAGTGCACCAGCGCTTGCGAGCGCGGGTTGCGGTCGATGGCCGTGATGAAGGTGCGATCGAGCTTGATCGCGTCGAGCGGCAGGCGCGACAACTGCGACAGCGACGAATAGCCGGTGCCGAAATCGTCGAGATGGATCTCCGCGCCGAGCTGGCGGAACTGCCGCATCAACCCGAGAGCCGCCTCCTCGTCCTCGATGAAGCAGCTCTCGGTCAACTCGATGTCGAGCAGGCCGGGCTTCAGCCCCGCGCCGTCGAGAATCGACGCGAACTGATGGACGATGTTCATGTCCTGCAACTGCCGCGCGGACACGTTCACCGCGATCCGGATGCCGAGCCCCTTCGCCTTCCACGCGGCGGCCTGTGCGGCCGCGGTGCGCATCACCCAGCGCCCGAGCGGCGCGATCAGCCCCGACTCTTCCGCGAAACGGATGAACTCGATCGGCGCGACGAGCCCGCGATCGGGCGACTGCCAGCGGATCAGCGCCTCGACGCCGTGCACGTCGCCCGTCGCGATATCGACGACCGGCTGGTAGTACAGCACGAACTGCTCTTCCTCGAGCGCCTTGCGCAAGTTCGTGTCGAGCCACATGTACTTCGCGACCTTCTGGTTCATCTCGAGCGAGAACACGCGGTACGTATGCTTGCCTTCCTCCTTCGCGACGTACATCGCGGTGTCTGCGCAGCGGATCAGCGTCTCGAGCGAATCGCCGTGCTGCGGGTACATCGCGATGCCGATCGAGCAGCTCGTGTAGACCTCCATCAGCCCGAGATGGATCGGCGTGCGCAGCCGTTCGAGGATGATCTGCGCGGTCGCTTCGAGCAGCGGGCGCGTGCCGTGTTCGAACAGCACGAGGAATTCGTCGCCGCCGAGCCGCGCGAGCGTCGCGCCGGACGGCAGGCAGCCGTTGATGATCGCCGACACGTCCTGCAGCAGGCGATCGCCGGTGATGTGCCCGTAGTGATCGTTGACGCGCTTGAAGTTGTCGAGATCGAGGAACAGGATGCCGACCTGGCCGCGCGTATTGGCGTCGTCCTGCGCGATCGCCGCGTGAATGCGCTCGCTGATCGCATGGCGGTTCGGCAACCCGGTGAGCACGTCGGTGTTCGCGAGCTCGGTGAGCCGCTGCTGCGCGTTGCGCTCCTCGGTGATGTCGATGCCCGAGCAGATCAGGAACTGCTCTTCGACGCCGCTGCCGCTCTGCACGAACTTGTTGCGAAACTGGAACAGGCGCGGCCCGTTGACCGTGTTGATGTAGCGCTCGACCGCGAACGACTTGTTGCTCGCGAAGAAGCCCGTGATGTTGGTGCGCGACTGCGCGCCCTGCTCCGGGCTCATGAACAGCTCGAACGCGCTGCGGCCGATCACGTCGACCTCGCGCTTGCCGGTCACTTCCTCGCACAGGCGGTTGAAGCGCTGCACCATCCCGTTGCGGTCGAGGATCACGACGAGGGAATTCACTTCCGACACGACCTGCTCGGCGAACGCGAGCCCGTGCGACAGGTCGCCGGCAACGGACTCGGTATCGGAATAGGCGGACGCCGTGCCGGCCCAGTCGACCGTATTGACCTTCTTGCCGACGAGATGGAGGCTGACCGTGCTGCCGAACAGCACGATGTCGAGCACGAGGTGCGACGTGACGCCGGTCAGCGCGCGGATGCGCGCGGCCTGTTCGACCGTCAGCGCGACCGCGACGTTGGTCAGGCCGCGGACCGCGGCCAGTTCGAGCGCATTGCTGTCGCTGCCGAGACGCCAGCAGGGGCTGCGCGTACCGACGTGCGCCTCGAGCACCGCGCTATCGTTTTCGTCATCCATGGACACGCCCCGATCCAAAAAAAACGCACAGTGTAGACGGAGGCGAGTAAGCCCACCGCCTTCCCGGGCCGCGCAGCGCACGTGCCCGGCAGGGCAGCCGTGATTGCCGTGACAGCGGCCTCGTCCCGTACTTGTTTGCAGCTGATGCGACCGGCGTTCGCGCGTGATGCGCGCAGGTTCTGCCTTACGAATGATGAGAGCCATCTTATCAAATGACAATGAAGAATGGCACTCACATTTAGAGAAGAGTGTCAAGGAATCGGGACTCGATTGGCAAGCCGGACTTTTCATGATTGGCCGCTTGCGCGTGCGCACGTGGCGCGGTGCGCATCGGGGGTGGCGTGCCGGGCCCCGGCGCCCCGCCGGGCAAGCGTTCGAGGCCGGTCCATCGATATGGGGCCTGATCTTGCGGGAGCCCGTGGCGGCAGGGTCGAATCGGACGCCGTAATTCGCAGTTTCCCGTGTTTTTTGATTCCATTCGTGCGCGAATACGCGGTTTTATTCCACAGTTCGTTGCAATATTCTCCGCCCGCCCCCGTCGCACCCGGCGCGGCGCATCCGCGCCGGGTGCGCGGGTCAGCCTGCCGCGCCGTAGCCGCCGCCGCCCGGCGTTTCGACGACGAACACGTCGCCGGGCGCCATCTGCGCGCGGCCGATGTGGTCGAGCGCCTCGACCGTGCCGTCCGCCCGCTCGATCGTGTTGTGGCCGAGCGCGCCGGCTTCGCCGCCCGCCGCGCCGAACGGCGCGTGGACCCGGTTGTTCGACAGGATCGACGCGGTCATCGGCTCGAGGAAGCGGATCCGCCGCACCGCGCCGTCGCCGCCGCGCCAGCGCCCGCCGCCGCCCGAGCCCGCGCGGATCCGGTGCGAATCGAGCCGCACCGGGTAGCGCCATTCGAGCACCTCGGGATCGGTGAGCCGCGAGTTCGTCATGTGCGTCTGCACCGCGGCGACGCCCGCGAAGCCGTCGCCCGCGCCGCTGCCGCCCGCGATCGTCTCGTAGTACTGGTATTGATCGTTACCGAATGTGAAGTTGTTCATCGTTCCCTGGCTCGACGCGATGCAGCCGAGCGCGCCGTACAGCGCGTTGGTGATCGCCGACGACGTCTCGACGTTGCCCGACACGACGGCCGCCGGGTAGTCGGGGTTCAGCATCGAGCGAGCCGGCACGATCACGGTCAGCGGCTTCAGGCAGCCGGCGTTCAGCGGGATGTCGTCGCCGACGAGCGTGCGGAACACGTACAGCACGGCGGCCATGCAGACGGCCTTCGGCGCGTTGAAGTTGTTGTCGAGCTGCGCGGACGTGCCGGTGAAATCGATCTCCGCGCGGCGGGCGGCACGATCGACGCGGATCGCGACGCGAATCTCCGCGCCGTTGTCGAGCGGGTAGCGGTACGCGCCATCCTGCAGCGCACCGATCACGCGCCGCACGGCTTCCTCGGCGTTGTCCTGCACGTGCGTCATGAACGCGAGCACGACGTCGCGGCCGAACTGCGCGACCATCCGGCGCAGCTCGTCGACGCCCTTCTGGTTCGCGGCGACCTGCGCGCGCAGGTCGGCCATGTTCTGCTCGACGTTGCGCGCCGGATAGCGGCCGGATGCCAGCAGCGCGCGCGTCTCGGCATCGCGCAGCACGCCGGCCGACACGAGCTGCCAGTTGTCGATCAGCACGCCTTCCTCGTCGATATGGGTCGAATCGGGCGGCATCGAGCCCGGCGTCGTGCCGCCGATGTCCGCATGGTGGCCGCGCGAGCCGACATAGAACAGCGGCGCGTCCGAGCCGTCCGCGAACACCGGCGTGATGACCGTCACGTCCGGCAGGTGCGTGCCGCCGTGGTACGGATCGTTCAGCATGAACACGTCGCCGTCGCGCATGCGGCCGCGGTTGCGCTCGATCACCGTGCGGATGCTCTCGCCCATCGAGCCGAGATGCACGGGCATGTGCGGCGCGTTCGCGATCAGGTTGCCGTCGCCGTCGAAGATCGCGCACGAGAAGTCGAGCCGCTCCTTGATGTTCACCGAGTACGCGGTGTTCTGCAGCCGCAGCCCCATCTGCTCGGCGATCGACATGAACAGGTTGTTGAAGATCTCGAGCCGCACCGGATCGGCGTCGGTGCCGAGCGAGCGGCGCGTCGGCAGCGGCGTCGTGCGCGTCAGCACGAGATTGCCCTGGGCGGTCATCCCGGCGCGCCAGCCGGGCTCGACGACGGTCGTGCCGTTCTTCTCCGCGACGATCGCCGGGCCGTCGATCGTATCGCCGGCGCGCAGCGTGTCGCGCACGACCAGCACCGCGTCGTGCCACCGGCCGCCGGAATAAAAGCGCACGGCCGTGCGCGCTTGCGGCGTCGCGCCCGCCTCGCGCGGCGCGAGCGGCGCGATGTCGACCGGCGCATCCGAGCGGCCGATCGCCTCGACCGATGCGAGCTCGGCCACGAGCGGCGTACCGGGCATCAGGAACGCGTAGCGCTGCCGGTACGCAGTTTCGAACGCCTGCTGCATCGCCGCGACCGAGCCGGCCGGCACGTCGAGCGCGGAATCGGTGCCCTGGTAGCGCAGGTGCACGCGTCGCTCGGTCGCGATCCGCTCCGGCGGCACGCCCTGTTCGAGCAGCGCGCCGATGGCCTCGTCGGCCAGCCGGTCGAGCGCCGCGTTCAGCGCCGGCAGCGACGCATCGGTCAGCACGGCCTCGACCGCGCGCTCGCGCATCGCGGTCTGGTCGGCGAGGCCCATCCCGTACGCGGACAGCACGCCCGCGAGCGGATGCGCGAACACCTGTGTCATCCCGAGCGCATCGGCCACGCCGCACGCGTGCTGACCGCCCGCGCCGCCGAACGTCGTCAGCACGTAGCGCGACACGTCGTGGCCGCGCTGCACGGAGATCTTCTTGATCGCGTTCGCCATGCTGCCGATCGCGATCTCCAGGAACCCTTCGGCGAGCGCCTCGGGCGTCTCGCGCCGGCCGGTCGCCGCGTGGATCTCGTCGGCAAGCGCCGCGAATTTCGCGACCACGCCGTCGCGGTCGAGCGGCTGGTCCGCATGCGGGCCGAACACGCGCGGGAAATGATCGGGCTGGATCTTGCCGAGCATCACGTTGCAGTCGGTCACCGTCAGCGGGCCGCCGCGCCGGTAGGCGGCCGGCCCCGGGTTCGCGCCGGCCGATTCGGGCCCGACGCGCAGCCGCGCACCGTCGAAACCGAGCACCGAGCCGCCGCCGGCCGCGACGGTATGGATGCTCATCATCGGCGCGCGCATCCGCACGCCGGCCACCTGCGTCTCGAACGCGCGCTCGAATTCGCCGTTGTAGTGCGATACGTCGGTCGACGTGCCGCCCATGTCGAAGCCGATCACCTGGCCGAAACCGGCCGCGCGCGCCGCGCGCACCATCCCGACGATGCCGCCGGCCGGGCCCGACAGGATCGCGTCCTTGCCCTGGAACGCGTCGGCGCGCGTGAGGCCGCCGCTGCTCTGCATGAACTGCAGGTTCACGCCCGGCATTTCGCGTGCGACCTGCTCGACGTAGCGGCGCAGGATCGGCGACAGGTATGCGTCGACCACGGTCGTATCGCCGCGCGACACCATCTTCATCAACGGCGACACCTCGTGCGACACCGACACCTGCGTGAAGCCGATGCGGCGCGCGAGCGCCGCCAGCATGCGTTCGTGCGCGGTATGGCGATAGCCGTGGATCAGCACGATCGCGAGCGCACGCACGCCGCTGTCGAACACGCGGCGCAACGACGCTTCGGCACCCTGAACGTCGAGCGGCACGACCACGTCGCCGTGCGCGCCAACGCGCTCGTCGATCTCGACGACCGTCTCGTACAGCGCGTCAGGCAGCACGATGTCGAGATCGAACAGGCGCGGCCGGTTCTGGTATGC
Organism: Burkholderia sp. AU17457; assembly: GCF_002223255.1. Lineage (NCBI taxonomy): Bacteria > Pseudomonadati > Pseudomonadota > Betaproteobacteria > Burkholderiales > Burkholderiaceae > Burkholderia > Burkholderia sp. AU17457. Next base: position 167,995 of record NZ_NKFB01000005.1, on the reverse strand, counting down.
GATGCGCAGCACGTCGCGAAACCCGCGCGTCGTGGCCAGTGCGGTGCGTTCGCCCTTGCGTTCGAGCAGCGCGTTGGTCGCGACCGTCGTGCCCATCTTCACCATGTCGACCTGCGCGGGCGTGATCGGCTCGTCCGCCGCGAGGCCGAGCAGGTGGCGGATGCCGGCCACGGCCGCGTCGCGGTACTGCTCGGGGTTCTCCGACAGCAGCTTGTGCGTGACGAGCGTGCCGTCGGGCCGCCGCGCGACGATGTCGGTGAACGTGCCGCCGCGGTCGATCCAGAATTGCCAGCGCGCGGTGTCGGAGGGAACGGAGGAAAGGTGTCGGTCAGTCATGATGTCGGTCGATGCGTCGTTGATTCGAGGGACGAGCGCCGCCGCACGGCGCGCGTCGCGCGCCGTGTCACGGTGTCGAGGAAAGGGGAGGAAAAACGCGGGGCGGGGCGGGCCGCCCCGCCGCTGCCGTCGGTCAGGCGGCGTCGAGTTCGCGTCCGCGGGTCTCGGGCAGCGTCAGCGCGGCGACGATCACCACGCCGTACGCGGCGACCGCGAAGATGCCGATGCTCGTGCCGAGCCCGTACTGCTTGGACAGCGCGCCGATCAGGAACGGGAACAGCGCACCGATCGCGCGGCCCACGTTGTAGCAGAAGCCCTGGCCGGAGCCGCGCACGCGGGTCGGGAACAACTCGGTGAGAAACGCGCCCATCCCCGAGAAGATGCCCGATGCGAAGAAGCCGAGCGGGAAGCCGAGCCACAGCATCGATGCGTTGGTCAGGTTCAGCGACGTGTACGCGAACGCGATCACCATCGAGCCGACCGCGAACAGGATAAAGTTCGGCTTGCGGCCGAGGCGGTCGGTCAGGTACGCGCTCGTCAGGTAGCCGACCCACGAGCCGAAGATGATCATCGCGAGATAGCCGCCGGTGCCCATCACCGTCAGGTGCCGTTCGGTCTTCAGGAAGGTCGGCAGCCACGTCGTGATCGCGTAGTAGCCGCCCTGCGCGCCGGTCGTCAGCAACGCCGCGCGCAGCGTCGTCGTGATCAGCTTCGGCGCGAAGATCTCGGTGAGGCGCGGCGCGTCGGCCACTTTCGCCTGCGCGGCCTTCTCCTTCTCGTAGACGTCCGGCTCCTTCACGTAGCGGCGGATCGCGACGACCAGCAGCGCGGGCGCGAGCCCGACGAGGAACAGCGCGCGCCACGCCTGCTCGGCCGGCAGCACCGAGAACAGCAGCGCATACAGGAGCGCGCACAGCCCCCAGCCGATCGCCCAGCCCGACTGCACGAGGCCGACCGCCCTGCCGCGATCGCGCGCGCGGATCACTTCGCCGATCAGCACCGCGCCGGCCGTCCATTCGCCGCCGAAGCCGAAGCCCATCAGCGCACGCGCCGCGACGAGCTGATGGTAGTTCTGCGCGAGCCCGCACAGCGCGGTGAACACCGCGAACCACAGCACCGTGAGCTGCAGCGTGCGCACGCGGCCGATGCGGTCGGACAGGATGCCGGCGATCCAGCCCCCGAGCGCCGACGCGAGCAGCGTGATCGTGCCGATGAATCCCGCGTCGGCAAGCGTGATGCCCCAGGTCGCGACGAGCGTCGGGATCACGAACGACAGCATCTGCGTGTCCATCCCGTCGAGCATGTAGCCGACCTTGCAGCTCCAGAATGCGCGGCGTTCGCGCGGCTGCGCATCCGCGTACCACGAGAACAGGCCGCTGCGCTCGCGGCTCGCGGGCTCGGCGGCGGGCGCCGCGAGGGTCTTGCTTTCCATGGTGGTGCTCCTGTCGTGATGCGTCGTCAAATGGCGTGTGGTGCGGTGTGTCGCAGGTGCGCCGCGTGCGCGGCGCTCGGCCGGTCAGAACACGGCCAGCGATGCGTTCGTGATGTCGGTCATCAGCATGTGGCCGGGCGTATGCGCGATCGCGATCGGCAGCTTCGCGTCCATCAGCGCGGTTTGCGGCGTCACGCCGCACGCCCAGAACACCGGCAGCTCGCCGTCGCGGATCGTCACCGCGTCGCCGAACTCGGGCGCGTCCAGATCCTCGATACCGAGTTCCCGCGGATGGCCGATATGGATCGGCGCGCCGTGCACGCCCGGGAACCGGCTCGTGATCTGCACCGCGCGGATCGCGTCGGCGCCGCGCAGGGGCCGCATCGACACGACCAGCTGGCCGCCGAAAATCCCCGCGCGGCGGTTCGCGATCGACGTGCGGTACATCGGCACGTTGCGCCCCTCCTCGACGTGGCGCAACCCGATCCCTTCGCGGGCAAGCATGTCCTCGAACGAGAACGAGCAGCCGATCGCAAATACGACGAAATCGTCGCGCCACAGCGCTTCGAGCGATTCGACGCGCTCGGTCAGGCGGCCGTCCCTATATACGTTGTAGCTCGGCACGTCGGTGCGGATGTCGAGATCCTCGCCGAGCGCGGCGATCCGGAACGCGCCCGGTTCGCCGACGCCCAGCAGCGGGCAGGCCTTCGGGTTCGCCTGGCAGAAGCGCAGGAAATCGTGCGCGTACGCGTCGGGCAGAATCGCGAGGTTCGCCTGGGCAAACGGGCCGCAATGGCCGGCGGTCGGGCCGCGGAACGCGCCGCGGCGCACGGACTGGCGAAATTCGGAAGGCGTCATGATGGTCGGTCGCAGATCGGGATGGCGGGGCGATGACGGTGGTGGGTCATCGGATATGGCGAAGAATAGAAAGGAAAAAATTTTGTCGCCAACGAGTTTTTTTGCGCCCGTTGTATAGAATTTCTTAACGACTCTGCGGGTTTTCCCCGGTCCCGTTCGCTTTTCGTCGCCGGCAAGCTGCGCATCCATTGCTCGCCCGACCGCCATGAACACGCGTTTTCTCGAAACCTTCGTCACGCTCGCGAAGCTGCGCAACTTCCGCACAACGGCGGCTGCGCTGCACGCGACGCCGGCCGCGATCTCGCAGCGCGTGAAGGCGCTCGAGGACGAACTGCACACTATCCTCGTCGATCGCGACAGCCGCGCGTTCCGGCTCACGCCGAACGGCGAATACCTGCTCGGCTATGCGAAAGCCGTCGTCGAGGCGACGCAGGAACTGCAGGCCGCCGCGTCCGGCGAGCGCGCGCTGCGCGGCAAGCTGCGGCTCGGCGTGATCGAGACGGTCGTGCACAGCTGGCTGCCGCACTATATGCGGCGGCTCGCGGCCGACTATCCGCAACTGGAAATCGACCTGACCGTCGACGTCAGCGTCGTGCTGCAGCGCCGGCTGATGGCCGGCGAGCTCGATCTGATCATCCGGGTCGAGGGCAGCGACGAGGCGTCGGTCGTGTGCGACGCGCTCGCGAACTACCCGGTGCGCTGGATCGCGCGCGCCGGGCTGCTGCCGAACACGCGCACCGGCCTCGCACGGCAGGTACTGCGCCAGCCGATCCTCACCTACGGGCGCGGCACCGCGCCCCATCGCGCGCTGGAAGACATCGTCCGCACGCTCGCGCACGCACACGGCGTGCCGCTATCCGAGACGCGCATCACCGGGTCGCCATCGATCTCGGTGATCGTGCAATTGGTGCGCGACGGCTTCGGCGTCGCCGCGATTCCGGTGCTGTTCGTCGATGCGCTGATCGAGAGCGGCGAAGTCGTCGAGTTGCCGCTGCAGCCGTCGCCGCCGTCGATCGTCGTGTCGATGTCGCGACGGGCGGACGCGCCGCGGTTCGTGCACGGTGCGTCGATCGCCGCGCGGGCGGCGTGTCATGAATATTGCGAAAAAAGCACGCGGTTGCTGGTCGAAGCGCTTTGACTTTTCAGCGGCGAGCGACACACGTTCGACATCGCCGCGCGAATCGCCCACAATCGCGTTCGGCGCGTCGCCATATCGGCGCCGCGCATCGTGAATGACGGGCCGGCCGGCATTCGTCGCTTCGCATGATCGTGCACCACGAGAAGGCAACATGCAGATTCGCTCCGCTTCGTCCCGCCTGAACCTCGCGCGCGTCGTGATCGTCGCGCTGTATGTCGCGTCGCTGCTGCTGCCCGTCGCGGCCGAACCGCCGAATGCGGTCGGCGCGGTAAGCTGGTGGCGCGGCTACACGGTGCTCGCGCTTGGCGAGCTCGCGATCCTCGACCTGCAATTCGCCTGGCTCGGCAATCCGCTGCTCGTCGTCGCGCTGCTCAGGCCGAGCCGTACCGTGTCGGCGCTGCTGGCCGTGGTCGTGGTCTTTGCGCTCGGCTGGCATACGATTCCGACCGACGCGAACTACGAAACGATCCGCACGTTCGGCGCCGGGTACTACCTGTGGATCGCGGCGATGGTGGGCGCCGCCGCGTTACCTTGGATCGACGGGCGCGAGCGGCAGGAGGGCGTGACGCCGAGCCGTGCCGCCGGCGCCGTGGACGGGGTCGTACCGAACGGCGCCGTCACCGGCACCGGCGGCCCGGCCCGGCCGAATGCCGCGCCGGCATCGACGCGTCCGCCTGCCCGGCAGAGCGGCTGGACCGTGACGGCAACCGATACGCGCATCGAGTCGACCGATCAGACCGGGACGACACGCGGCATCGCGCTGTCCGAGCTCGGCGCGATCCTGATCGAAACCAACGACCAGGGGCCGTTCGTGTCGGATGTCTGGTGGGTCCTGTTCGATACGAACAAGCAGTTCGCGTGTGCCTTTCCGCAGGATGCCGAAGGTGCGAAGGCGGCGGTCGACCGGCTGCTCGACCTGCCCGGCATCGACCACCGCAAGGTCATCGACGCGCAGACGTCGATCCAGAACGCGACGTTCCCGATCTGGGAGCGTGCGGCGCGCGAACCGGCCACGCCGGGAGAAACCGGCGCGACCGCCTGACCGGCGACCGTTACGCGGATGACCCCGCATGCGGCGGCGTCAGCTTGCCGTCGCCATACTCGCGCAGCACCTGCGAAATCACGACGCGATACCCGTCCAGCCAGCGCGCCTGCTTCGCCTTGGCCTCGAGATGTGCGGGATGCTGCATCAACTGCCGCAGCGCCGCCTCGGATTCCCAGTAGTAGACGTTCTGGACCAAGCCGGCTTCCGCGTTCTCCCACGTTTCCTCGCCGAGATAGCCGGGCGTCGCGCGCGCCATGTCGGCAATCTGCCGGTCGAGCCGGTGGAATTCGTCGTCGTACTGCCCGGCACGAAAAATGAAGGTCGACGCGTACATGCCGCTCACTCTGCCACGATTGAAAGAGCGCCAAGTGTAAGGCACGCGCGGCGTGCCGCGATCGTCACACGGCGAGCGAAGCGGCGCCGACGCGATCGTCGAGCCACGCGTCGATGCGCGGCGCATCGTCACGCGTGGCGGCGGTGGGTGACGGCATGGCCGCGAGCGCTTGTCGCGCCCGTTCCAGCGCCTGCGCGAAGCCGCGCAATTCGTGCGTCGCCCGCCGGTCGTCGGGCCGTCGGCGCGCGAGCGCCGCTTCGACGTTCGCGCCGATCAAGGCCAACTGCGCGTCGATGAAGTCGATGCACAGCGCGCGGCAATGCGCGGATACCTGAGCGACGACGAGCAGGACCGGCACGATCGACACGGTCAGGTAGCCGCCGGGCGCCAGCCGCGACAGCGCATGGCGCACGCCCTGCCCGCCGTCGGTCAGCGACGCGAACACGGCGTCGCGCCACACCGCGCGCTCGAACACGAGCGCATCGCGATGCGCGTCGAGCGCCGCACGATCCGCGACCTGTCCGGCCGTCACCAGCGGAATCGGGAACGACGATTCGTTCGCGGGCTGCACACTTCCGGCCTCGACGATGCAGTTCGCGCCCAGCCAGGCCGCATCGTCGCGCCGTGCCGCAAGCACATGGGCCTGCAACCGGTCGGGCAGCATCGGATCGAGCGGCACCGCGCGGCAGATCGACGGCTTGTTCGCGTGCACGCCGCAGCGGCCGTCGTCGGCGAGTGCCGCGCAACGCCCCAGCGACGGATAGTCGTAGCCTTGCAGCGTCAGTGCGAGCCATTCGGGATGCACGCCGCCGCCGCGATGGAGCAGCCGGTCCGCCAGCGCATCGGCGGCCGCGACGTCGTCCGCATCGAGCGTGTGCTCGCCCCCGCCTGCCTGCCAGCGTTCGCCGATCCGCCGCTTCGGTACGCGACGAATCGTCAACGCGCCGACGAAGCGGTGCCGATGCCGGAACAGCTCGCGCAACGACAGCGCCGGCGCGCTGTTGCAGCAGCGGCCGCACGCGTTGCACGCGAGCAGGTAGGTGTCTACCACGGCCGCCGCACCGAATCCTGGTAGCGCGTGAGAATGAAGCGCGCGACGTCGTCCGAGTGATACGCGGCGACGAGCTGCGCGACCCACGGCTTCGCGCGATCGGCGTCGCGCACCGTGAGCACGTTCGCATACGGCGAGCGGGCGTCCTCGAGGCTGATGCTGTCGCGCGCGGGCTGCAGCCCGGCGCGGGCCGCGTCGTCGCTGTCGATCGCGACGAACGCGGCCGTATCGAGCGCCGCGTAAAGGCGGTCGCCGCGCAGCGCGACGAATTTCAGCGCGAGCCGGTTGCCCGTCACGTCGCGCAGCGTCGCATGCAGCCCGGCTTTTTCGCGCAGCGTCACCAGCGTGTCGTTCTGCAGCAGCACGAGCGCACGCGCCATCCCGCGTGGATCGGCCGGCAGCGCGACCGTCGCGCCGGGTTGCAGTTCATTCAGGTTCTTCAGCTTGCGCGAATAGAACGCCATCGGCAGCGTGACGGTCGGCGCGACGGCGGTGAGCGCATAACCTTTCGCCGCGCGCGTGGCGCTCAGGCGCTGCGCATCCTCGAAGCTGGCCGCGTCGATCCGCCCGTCGGCCAGCGCCGTGTCGATGCGCGACGCATCGTCGAATTCGACGACGTCGACACCGAGCCCGCGCGTGACGCCGACGCGCACGGCCGGCGCCAATGCTTCGGCAGCCATCGTCGATCCCTGAGGCATCAGCGCCCAGGCAGCCAGCAGCCACGCCGAAACGAATCGCCCGATACCCGTCGTCACGACGCATCCCTCAGGATCGTGCGAAACCCGATATGCGATGCGCCGAGATCCGCTTCCTGCTGTTCGCGCGACGATGCGCGATAGCGCACGCAGTAATCGCGCGAACACAGGAACGAGCCGCCCTTGATGACCATCGGCGTATCGTGCCGGTGCGTCGGCGGCGCGACGGCCGCCGTGTCGCCGTTCGTATGCGACTGATGCGGGCCCGTGTACGCATCCTTCGTCCATTCCCATGCGTTGCCGATCATGTCGTAAAGACGAAAGCCGTTCGCCGCATAGCAGCCGACGGGCGCCAGCCCCGCGTGACCGTCCTCGGCCGAGTCGAGCACCGGAAACGCGCCCTGCCAGTAGTTCGCGGCCGGCTTGCCGTTCGCGTCACGCGGCGCCGCATCGAGCGAGGCGTCGTCGCGGCCGGCCTTGCCCGCGTATTCCCATTCGGCCTCGGTCGGCAGGTCGCGGCCGAGCCAGTGCGCATACGCGAGCGCATCGCGCTGCGTGACGAGCGTCACCGGCAGGTTGCCGAGCCCGTCCACGTCGCTGCCGGGCCCGCGCGGATGCCGCCACGACGCGCCCCTCACCCACGACCACCATGCGAGGTCGCGCGCATTCAGCTCGTCGCGCGTCGGCACATGGAACACCGCCGCGCCGCCCTGTTGCTCGGCCTCGGTCACGTAACCGGTGGCCTGCACGAAGGCCGCGAACTGCGCGATCGTCACGTCGGTCTGGTCGATCCAGAAGCCGCCGACACGCGTCTTGCCGTCGCCGGCCGGACGCTCGTCCGCATAACCGCGCGTGCTGCCGAACACGAACGCGCCGCCGCGCAAGTGCACCATTCCCGCCTTCGGATCGTCGCGCCACTTCGCCGGCAGCCCCGAATAGCGCTTGCACTCCCGCTCCGAGCCGAGCGGCGCGAGCGCGCGGCCGCGATTCAGCGCGTCGAACGCGCCGCCTGCCGGCGCCGCCGGATTCGCGTAGCCCACCGCGAACGCGGCAGCGAACAGCGTGGCGGCCAGCGCAGCGCCGATCGTCCAGAAACGCAACCGCATCGTGTCGCCTCGCGATCAGTAGTAGCCGCGCGGACGCAGCGGCTCGACGCCACCGACATTGCTCATGTAGGTCTTCCACTGATCGACCAGCGTGCCGATCACCGACGGGTTCTGCGCCGACACGTCGGTCGTCTCGCCACGGTCCGCCGCGAGATCGTAAAGCTGCCAGTGACCGTCGAGCGGGCCGAGCGGCGGCTCGGTCCACAATGCCTTCCAGCGACCGTCGGCGCTGCGCAGATACGCGCGGCCGTATGCTTCGTCGCCGAACGGCGTCGTATGCACTTCGCCCGTCGTCGAACCGGTGAGCACCGGCAGCAGCGACTGGCCCGTCACCGGATACACGTAGCGGTTGTTGTAAATGACCTTGCCCTTGTTCTGGTCGACGCCCGTCAGCGTGTTCACGAGCGGCGGCGCCGGTTGCGACGGCGGCGTGACGCCCGCGACCGCGAGGAACGTCGCCGTGTTGTCGGTCACGTGCGTGAATGCGCGCAGCGTCGGCAACGGTTGCGACTGGCCCGGCAGGTGCACGATCGTCGGTGTCGACACGCCGCCTTCGCCCGAATAGCCCTTCGTGAGCCGGAACGGCGCCGCGCTGACTTCGGCCCAGCGCAGCCCGTACTGCAGGCGCTGCGCGTTCTGCTTGCCGTTGTCGGTGCCGAGCGCCGAATAGGTGGGCTCCTGCGCGTTCGCGGTGTCGGTTGCGGTCGGGTCCGCGCCGGAATCGATCGGCCAGCCCTCCGCGCCGTTGTCCGACTGGAACATGATGAACGTGTTGTCGTATTCGCCGATGTCCTTCAGGTGCTGGATCAGGAGCCCGATGTTGTAGTCGAGGTTCTCGACCATCCCCGCGTAGATCTCCATGTAGCGCGCCTGGGCCTTGCGTTCGGCCGGCGACAGGCTCGACCACAGCTTGTCGACCTTGCCGGTGCCGTAGTCGCTGTAGCCGTCCGCGGCCGAATGCACCGCGCTGATGTACTTCGCGTTCGCGGTGCCGTTGTTCGCGGTCGCGGGCGATGCCGCCGTCGTCTCCGGCAGCCCGTCGAACGGCTTGAAATCGGCGGGAATCAGGCCGAGCGCCTTCTGTCGTGCGATCCGCGCGTAGCGGATCGCATCGTAGCCGGCGTCGTACACGCCCGCGTACTTGTGCAGCCACGGATCGGGCACCTGCAGCGGCCAGTGCGGCGACGTGTAGGCCGCGTACGCGAAGAACGGCTTGCCGTCCTGCTTGTTCGCATCGATGTACGAGATCAGCTTCTGCGTATAGAAATCGGTCGAATAGAACACGGCCGGGCTGCCGCCCGTACCGCCCGGTTGCCCGGGCTGGCCCGGCTGCACATAGCGGCCGTCTTCCGTGTAGTTCGACGAGCCGGCAGGCTCGTGCGCGAAGTGATTCGTCGCCGCGCCGCCGAGCAGCACGTAGCTGCGCTCGAAGCCCCACTGGTCGGGCGTCTGCCCGCTGCCCGTCGCACTGCCGACGATACCCGAGCCGATGTGCCACTTGCCCGCGATATACGTGTGATAGCCGGCGTCCTTCAGCAGTTGCGCGAACGACAGCGCGCGATCGTTCAGATAGCCCTCGTAGCCGGGCAGCCCGCGCCGCTCGTCGGTCGGCACGCCCATCGTGCCTTCGCCGACGAGATGGTGATCGGTGCCCGACACCAGCATCGCGCGCGTGATCGCGCAGACGGTGCCCGTGTGGTGATTCGACAGGATGCGGCCCGACGCGACGAGCGCGTCGAGGTTCGGCGTGTTGATCTCACCGCCGAACGCATGGATGTCGGAATAGCCGAGATCGTCGGCCATGATGTACAGGATGTTCGGGCGCTTGGCCGGGGGCGTCGCGCTGGCCTGCGGCGGCGGAGCGCTGTCGACGCCACCGCACGACGCGAGCGACACCGCGCCGGCAATCGCGGCGCAAACGACACGGAAACGAAAAGCATGCAACGGCGACGCGGACTTTTTCATTCTTGTTGACGCTCGATCTACGGGAGCGGCGATCTTAGCGTCGCTCGCGCAGCGCCCAAAGTCGGATTCGTCACATGCTAACGGGGTGGGGGAATATGCACCTCGGACCGCGTGCGCTTGCCTACGCTTTCCAAGCCGAATATCAAGATAGGAGCCGGCATCCGCGATCCATAATCCGGTCGCGCGCCGTCGTTGAAGCGCGCGGTCGCATGTTGCTGTCGCTTGAAAACATCACGCAGGCATGCCGTCCAACCCGGGAATCTTCATCGGAGACCTCATGTTGAAAATCAAGGAACTACTGAAAACCCTCGATACGTGCGAGCCTTACCGACCGATAAAGGCGCTGTCGATCGAGCGAGCGCGGAAGGCGTCGACGCTTCTGCTTGGCGGTAGCGGCGTCTGCTTCCTGCTGCTCCTCGTGTTGGCGGGGTGGCACAAGCTCGCTGCCGCCGAGTGGCAGGTGATCCCGGCAATCACGCTCTATATATCTACCGTGGCGCTCAGCCTGCTCTCTCTCGTTGTCGAACCCATCGTCGGCGTCATGCAGATGTTTCGCTGGAAACAAGAAGCGCTGGAGACGCTCACCCGCGAGATAGAGACTGACGAAAGGAACGCTCGATCCCTGAACAGCCATGCCGACGACACCCTCAAATACGCGCAGCATTGCCTGCAGCTCAAGGTGAAACGCCTCGATTCACGCGTCGTTTCTTTTTTTGGCAGCGGCGCGGCGGCTTATGCACTTCTTGCCGTCACGTTCACCAACATCAAGGACGCGGGTGGATTGCCGTGGCTGAGGAACACGCTAGCGAGCGGACTCGTCTCCGGAAACTTCATCAACACGGTGATTCTCTGGGGTATCGCGCTCGTCTTTGGACTGTCCGTCGGCTCGATGATGCTGAAGCGGGTCCAGTCGCGCTTCACGTACCAACTCGAGTTGATCGAATTGACGTTGTTGCGGCGGACGTTGGAGACAGCGGGAAAGAACACCTAGCACCTTCGGCACAGCGGCGCGATATGCGCGCCGAGGCCGTGGCCACGACTCGCGTCGATCAACCCGTCCGCCCCGCCGCGACCGGCATCGCGCGCCGCGACGCAATCCGCAACGCAAGCACGCCGCCCGCCAGCAACGCGACCGCGACGAGCAGCAGCGCGAGATCGTACGAATGCGTGACGTCCTTGATCCGCCCCATCACCGGCGGCAGCGCGAGCCCCGCGATGTTCGCGACCGCATTGATGAGCGCGATCGAGGCAGCGGCCGTGAGACCCGACACGTATTCGGTCGTCACGGCCCAGAACACCGGCGTCGCGGCCCAGTTGAAGCCGACCGCGAGCACCAGCAGCGCATACGCGACGGGCAGCACCGGCATATAGATCGCCGCGACGAGCAACGCGCCGGCCAGCAGCATCGGCACGCCGAGATGCAGCGCGCGCTCGCCGCCGAGATCCGAATGCCGGCCGTTCAGGTACATCGCCACGCATGCGAACAGGAACGGCAGCGCCAACAGGCTGCCGACCGCGAAGCTCGACTGCCCCGACAGATTCTTCACGAGCAGCGGGAGAAACAGCGTAAGGCCGATCGTGCCGAACGCCTGCAGCAGCCAGAACGCGGCGAGCGCCCACACCTTGCCGTCGCCGAACGCACGCCGCAATGCGACGCCGTGCGACAGATGCTCGCGCGGCGCGCTGGCGCGCAGCGTCGCTTCGAGCCACGCCCGCTCGTCGGCCGGCAGCCAGCGCGCGTGCGCGGGCGTATCGGGCAGGCGGCGCAGCACGACGAATCCGAGCAGCAGCGCAGGCACGCCTTCGAGCAGGAACAGCCAGCGCCAGCCCTCGACGCCGAGCACGCCGTTCAGGTTCAGCAGCGCACCGGACAGCGGCAGCCCGATCACCGACGCGAGCGTCGCGCCGATATAGAAGAACGACATCGCACGCGCCCGATCGCTCTGCGGATACCACGCGGACAGGTAGTAGATGATGCCCGGCGTGAAGCCGGCTTCTGCCGCGCCGAGCAGCAGCCGCATCGCATAGAGCTGCCCCGGCGTCTGCACGGCGCTCATCGCGGCCGCGACGATGCCCCACGTGAACATGATCCGCGCGATCCAGCGGCGTGCGCCGACCCGTGCGAGGAACAGGTTGCTCGGCACCTCGAACAGGATGTAGGTCACGTAGAACAGCCCCGCGCCGAGCCCGTACATTTCGGCGCTGAGGCCGAGGTCGGCATTCATCTGCAGCGCCGCGACCGAGATGTTCGAGCGATCGATGTACGCGACGAGGTACAGCAGCATCAGGAACGGAATCAGGCGCAGGTTCAGGCGGCGCATCGTCGCGGCATGCAACTGCGGGGCGGTGGCGGTCATCGGCATGTCTCCTGGATCGTCTCGCGCGAGGCGCGGCGTCATGCGGGCCAGTCTAGGAGTCACGCGAAATTCGCGTCAATTACCGGGGCACCTTCTCGATATGTGAGACGCACTCGGGCGCGATGCGCCGCCAGCCGCGGTGTCGCATCGTCACCGGAGAATCTGCCCCGTCATGCGCGCGCCCCGCTTGCATCGTCGGACGCCAGCATCCGCGGAATCTCGTCGACCAGCGCATCGACGACCACCCGCACCTTCGACGGCACGTGACGCGCCGCCGGCCGCACCACGAACACCTCGGCGCCGGACACGCTGTTGCTGTCCATCACGAGCGCAAGGCGGCCGTCGCGCTCGTACGGCGCCATCAGCCAGCACGGCAGCCACGCAAGACCCGCGCCGGCCGCAGCCGCATCGGCGATCGCCTGCAGGTCGTCCAACCGCAGCCGGCCGGCCGCGCGATGGTCGTGCACCGCGCCGTCCGCGCCGATGATCCGCCACGGCGTCGGCTGTCCGCCGCGCGAATACGCGATGCCGACGTGCGACGCGAGTTCGTCGAGCCCCGACGGGCGGCCATGCCGCGCGAGATACGCGGGCGATGCGCAGATGCCCATCCGCTGCACGCCGAGCTTCCGGCCGACCAGCGCGCTCGTATCGGCCAACTCGCCAATGCGCACCGCCAGGTCGAAACCGTCGTTGACGAGATCGGCCACGCGGTCGCTGAACGACATGTCGATTTCGAGCCGCGGGTGGCGCTCGACGAGACGCCGCACGACGGGCGCCACGCACTGCCGCCCGAACAGCACGGGCACGCTGATGCGCACGCGCCCGGCCGGCTCGCGGCGGCCCGCGTCGAGCGCGGCCTCGGTCTCGCCGAGTTCAGCGAGCAGCCGCCGGCATTGCTCGTAATAGACGAGCCCTTCGTCGGTCAGGCCGAGCTGGCGCGTCGTGCGCTGCAACAGCCGCGCACCGAGACGCAGCTCGAGCCGCGCGACGATCTTCGCGACGGCCGAGCGCGTCATGCCGAGGCGCAGCGCCGCCGCCGCGAAGCTGCCCGATTCCACCACGTCGACAAATTCGGCGACGCCCCTCAGCCGTTCATCCATGCCGCTCCGCTCCCGTGCGATGCCAGGGTTGTTTCCATGCCGGCGACAATCGTTGGCCGAATTCTCGCCAATGCGTCCACCCGCGCAACACTATGATAGTCCCGACTATCTCGAAAAAGGAGTCGACATGCATGCATGGCAAATCAAACCGGGCGACGGCATTGCCGGGCTCCGGCGCATCGACGCGACGCTGCGGCCGGTCGGGCCGACCGATGTCGTCGTCAAGATCCATTCGGCCGCGCTGAACTATCGCGATCTGATGTTCGCGCGCGGCGACTATCTGGGGATCGGTAAGGAAGCGCTGATCCCGGTCGCCGACGGCGCCGGCGAAGTGGTCGAGACCGGCCGCGACGTCACGCGCTTCAGGCCGGGCGACCGCGTGATCAACACCTACTTCCCGCGCTGGATCGACGGGCCGCCGACGCCGCACAAAGTGTCGGGTTCGCCCGGCGCGCAATTCGATGGCGTGCTGGCCGAACGCTTCGTCGCCGACGAAACCGCGCTGGTTGCGATTCCCGCGCATCTCGACTACGACGAAGCGGCGACGCTGTCGTGCGCGGGCGTCACCGCGTGGAACGCGCTGTTCGTCGGCGGCGGATTGAAGCCCGGCGCGACCGTCGTGCTGCTCGGCACCGGCGGCGTATCGATCATCGCGCTCCAGCTCGCGCAGGCGACGGGGTTGCGCACGATCGTCACGTCGTCGAGCGACGCGAAGCTCGAACGCGCCCGTGCACTCGGTGCGGACGCAACGATCAACTATCGAACGACGCCCGAATGGCAACATGAAGTATTGCGGCTCACCGGCGGCGCGGGCGCGGATCTCGTCGTCGAAGTCGGCGGCCGCGATACGCTGCCGCGCTCGATCGCCGCGACGAAGCTCGGCGGCATCGTGTCGATCATCGGAGGCCTCAGCAGCTTCGGCGGGCCGGTACTCGATCTGCTGCCGCTGATCGGCGGCGTCAAGCAACTGCATGGCTTCATGGTCGGCAGCCGCGCGATGCTCGACGACGTCGTGCGGCTCGTCGACGCGAAGCGGATCGAGCCGGTGGTCGATCGCGTGTTCGGCTTCGACGAAGCGCCGCAAGCGTATGCGTACCTGCAATCGGGGCAGCACTTCGGCAAGGTGGTGATTCGCGTCGCGTCGTAACGCCTGAGGGCGGCACACGCCGCCCTCTCCCGCATCCTCCCTCTCCGTTCCCCGTCTTCCCGTCCAAAGCGCATTCGCGCAAATGCTTTTCCGAATCCGTTATTGGATCGCGCCGCCCTGCATTTTTATACTCGTCAGCACTCTCTGTTAAAGAGTGCCAGCCAATTTCGACAGAACAGCACAGGACGAAAAAATGAGCCTACGCCCCTTGCACGACCGCGTGATCGTGAAGCGACTCGACCAGGAAACCACCACCGCATCGGGCATCGTGATTCCCGACAGCGCCGCCGAAAAACCCGACCAGGGCGAAGTGATCGCCGTCGGCCCCGGCCGCAAGGACACGGACGGCCAGCGCATCGTGCCCGACCTGCAGGTCGGCGAGCGCGTGCTGTTCGGCAAGTACGCGGGGCAAGCCGTCAAGGTGGACGGCAACGAGTTTCTCGTGCTGCGCGAAGAAGACATCGTCGCGGTCGTCAATCAATAACGGAGCGCAATCATGGCAGCCAAGGAAATCATTTTCAGCGACATCGCACGGTCGAAGCTGACCGAAGGCGTGAACATTCTCGCGAACGCGGTGAAGGTCACGCTCGGACCGAAGGGCCGCAACGTCGTGCTCGAACGCAGCTTCGGCGCACCCGTCGTCACGAAGGACGGCGTGTCGGTCGCGAAGGAAATCGAACTCGCGGACAAGCTGCAGAACATCGGCGCGCAGCTCGTGAAGGAAGTCGCGTCGCGCACCAGCGACGCGGCCGGCGACGGCACGACGACGGCCACCGTGCTCGCGCAGGCAATCGTCCGCGAAGGCCAGAAGTACGTCGCGGCCGGGCTCAATCCGCTCGACCTGAAGCGCGGCATCGACAAGGCCGTCGCGTCGGCCGTCGACGAATTGAAGAAGATCAGCAAGCCGACCACCACGAGCAAGGAAATCGCGCAGGTCGCGACGATCTCCGCGAACGGCGAGGAATCGATCGGCCAGCGCATCGCCGAAGCGATCGACCGCGTCGGCAAGGAAGGCGTGATCACCGTCGAGGACGGCAAGTCGCTCGCCGACGAGCTCGACGTCGTCGAAGGGCTGCAGTTCGATCGCGGCTACCTGTCGCCGTATTTCATCAACAATCCGGACAAGCAGATCGCCGAGATCGAAAACCCGTACATCCTGCTGCACGACAAGAAGATCTCGAACATCCGCGACCTGCTGCCGGTGCTCGAACAGGTCGCGAAGTCGGGCCGGCCGCTGCTGATCATCGCGGAAGACGTCGAAGGCGAAGCGCTCGCGACGCTCGTCGTGAACAACATCCGCGGGATCCTGAAGACGGTCGCGGTCAAGGCGCCGGGCTTCGGCGATCGCCGCAAGGCGCTGCTCGAGGACATCGCGATCCTCACCGGCGGCCAGGTCATCGCCGAGGAAACGGGCCTGACGCTCGAAAAGGCCACGCTCGCCGAACTCGGCCAGGCGAAGCGCATCGAGGTCGGCAAGGAAAACACCACGGTGATCGACGGCGCGGGCGATGCGAAGAGCATCGAGGCGCGCGTGAAGCAGATCCGCGTGCAGATCGAAGAGGCGACGTCCGACTACGACCGCGAGAAGCTGCAGGAACGCGTCGCGAAGCTCGCGGGCGGCGTGGCGGTGATCAAGGTCGGCGGCGCGACCGAAATCGAGGTGAAGGAGAAGAAGGATCGCGTCGACGACGCGCTGCACGCCACGCGCGCGGCCGTCGAGGAAGGCATCGTGCCGGGCGGCGGCGTCGCGCTGATCCGCGTGCGGCAGGCGATCCGCGAACTGAAGGGCGCGAACGCCGACCAGGACGCCGGCATCAAGATCGTGCTGCGCGCGCTGGAAGAACCGCTGCGCCAGATCGTCACGAATGCGGGCGAGGAAGCGAGCGTCGTCGTCGCGAAGGTCGCGGAAGGCACGGGCAACTTCGGCTACAACGCGCAGACGGGCGAGTACGGCGACCTCGTCGAATCGGGCGTGCTCGATCCGACCAAGGTCACGCGCACCGCGCTGCAGAATGCGGCGTCGGTGGCCGGGCTGCTGCTGACGACCGATGCGACCGTGTTCGAAGCGCCGAAGGATGCGGCGCCGGCCGCCGTGCCGGGCGGCCCCGGCGCGGGCGGGCCGGGGTTCGATTTCTGACGATGCGACAGCGTGCGCGCCGGTTTGTCGGCGTGCACGCGGTTGGGCAGGGTCCTGCAACGCGTGGCGACGAAAGTCGTCACGCGTTTTTCTTTAAGACCGACCGTCTGCGGAGCCGTTGGCGCACACCAAACGTTCTGGTGCGCGCCCTGCCGCACGAGCGCGCCCTCTGGCAGTGCAACAACGCGCGACTCACATGCCTTTACGACCTTTTTACTTGCACCTGCGCACCCGTTCACTAGAATGGGTTCGCCATCCACGACCGAGCACGCGCCATGCGCATCCGAAGTCCTCGTCCTCCGAGTTGCTTTTTCGCCTGACAGGCCGGACGCCTGCGTCTCCTTCCCGAGCCACCGTCCTGCCGCAGACGGACGATGCGCGCCGTAGTCCTTTCCGCGCACGCTTGAACGCGATGTCGATACGGTCGTCACGCATCGCAATGCGTGCGTTCGAGCACGGGCATGCGACGCAAGCCGCGTGACGACGCGTGATCGATCCGCCGATTCTAGCCAGTTGCCTTGCATCACCTATTTCATTCACGGGGCCTTCCGCTTCCGCAACATCGCGTGCCCCGTCTCGATCGTCTTTCATACAGGAGCCGTGAAATGATGCTGGGTTTGACGTTCTGGAAACACGTGATCGGCAGGCGGACCGAAACCCTCCACGAGGCGCGAACGACGGCGCACGACCGCCGTCGCCGGGTGTCGAGAACGCTCGTACTGGCGAGCGCCGCGGTCGCGTTCGCGGCAATCGCGTTCGGTGCGCCGGTCGTCGGCATTTCGGTGTTTCTGCTGACAACGCTGCCGTTCGCGCTGTCGGGCACTTGAGGCCATCCGCATCGGGCGCGGCGCCATCGTCGTTCGATACGAAATTTTAATGCCCGCCCACCGCGTATCTGACACCGTCTTTACGCGCGCTTGTCTAGGATTTCCCTGTCATCCCGACACGGAGCAATCCGCATGCAAACGCAGCAGGCCGCCGTCGGCGGCCAATCCCCCCTCCCTCACCGACGCGGCAGCACCCCGTTCGCGACCCGGCTCGCCGACGCCTGTCCACCGGACAACATCGTGCTCGATGTGCCCGTGGAAAGCGCGAGCCAGTTGTTCGACCTGGTCGCACGCCATGTCGCGAGTTGTCGCGGCGTATCCGCTGAGCGGATCCGGGCCGAACTGATCAAGCGCGAGCAACTCGGCTCGACCGGCCTTGGGCAAGGCGTCGCGATTCCACACGCACGCATCGACGGGCTCCGCTCGTCCGTCGCGCTGTTCGTTCGCGCGCGGTATCCGTTCGGATTCAACGCGCCGGACCGCAAGCCCGTGCGCGAATTCATCGTGCTGGTGCTGCCGCACGCGGACGACCGCGTGCATCTCGAACTGCTCGCCGACGCCGCGCGATGGTTCAGCGAACGCGCGATCCGGCAGGCGTCGCGCGATGCGCAAACGCCCGACGAGATTCACCGGCTCATGCAACGCACTGTTTGACCCGACATCGTGCAACGACAGGCATCTCCTTCATCATTTCGGATTCCCATGTTCCCAGACCCTGATACTCCCACTCGACGCGCGGCCGGGCTGACCCGCTCGCTGCCTTTCATGCAGGCGCTGCACGGACAGACCGTCGTCGTCGTCGACGGCGGTACCGCAAGCGACGCCACCTCGCGCTCCACATTCGCACAGGATGTCGCGCTGCTCGCGCTCACCGGCATCCGTCCGATCGTGATCCAGAGCATCCCGACCGCGTCCGGCACGCAATCGGTCCACACCGTGCATGCGGCCATGACCGGCGTCAATCATGAACTGGTGCGCCTGATCGGCAGCCACGGCGCGCGGGCGATCGGAATCGACGGTCACGACGGCGGCTTGCTGGTTGCCGCCGCTGAACCCGACTGCGCGAGCACGAGCACGGTCGCACGATTCGACAGCGCTGCGTTGAACGCGTTTCTCGACAATGGACTGGTGCCCGTCGTGATGCCGGTCGCACCGGACGACGCGGGCCACGATCGGCTGCTGCGCCCGGAGCGGCTCGGCAGCCTGTTCGCGCAACGCACGGGCGCCGTCACGCTGGTGATGATGGTCGACAGCGCATGGCTGCGCGAACTGGGCGAGCTTGCCGGCCTGTACGGCATCACGGAGCTCGAGCAATGGCTCGCCGAGCATCCGGCCGCCGACGCGGCACCGTGCGTGCGCGACGCGCTCGATGCGCTTGCACACGGCGTGCAGAACGTGCACCTCGCCGATATCGGGCAACCCGATTCGCTGATCGACGAACTGTTGACGGAGGAAGGTTCGGGCGTGGTGTTCTGCCGGCGCGGCAACACCGATCTGCTGTCGGAAACCCGTCGCTACTTCGCCGATTCGGCGTGCGTGCTGCGCGACGGGTTCAGCGTCGAGCAGAAGCCGGTCGTGCGCTTCTGACCGGGCAGCATAAAAATGCTTGCGGCGGCCCGCGAAGGCCGCCGCAAGCGGACCACATCAACATCGGCGCAACGAAAGCGTCAGCGTCGCGCCGCCAGTCTCCTCACGACACTCACCAGCGCATCGACTTCATCGCACGTGTTGTAGAACGCGAGCGACGGCCGCACCGTGGCTTCGAGCCCGAAACGCCGCAGGATCGGCTGCGCGCAGTGATGCCCCGAGCGCACCGCGATGCCCTCTTCGTTCAGCGCCTGCCCGACTTCCTCGGTTTCATAGCCCTTCAGCACGAACGACAGCACGCTCGCCTTGTCGCGCGCGGTACCGACGAGCCGCACGCCCGGCACCGGCGCGAGCACGCTCGTTGCATACGCGAGCAAATCGTGCTCGTAGCGCGCGATGTTCTCGATGCCGACACGGTTCACGTAGTCGAGCGCCGCGCCGAGCCCCACCGCGTCCGCGATATTGCCTGTGCCGGCTTCGAAGCGGTTCGGCGGCGGCTGGAACACCGTGCGCTCGAACGTCACGTCCGCGATCATGTTGCCGCCCCCCTGCCACGGCGGCATGTCGTCGAGAATCGCGCGCTTGCCGTACACGACGCCGATCCCGGTCGGCCCGTAGATCTTGTGCCCGGAGAACACGAAGAAATCCGCATCGAGCGCCTGCACGTCCACACGCATGTGCGAGATCGACTGCGCACCGTCGACGAGGGCCTTCGCGCCCGCGCGATGCGCGAGCTCGACGATCTCCTTCACCGGCACGACCGTGCCGAGTGCGTTCGACACCTGCGTGACGGACACGATCTTCGTGCGATCGTTGAGCAGCTTCCGGTATTCGTCGAGCAGCACCTGCCCCGAATCGTCGACCGGAATCACGCGCAGCTTCGCCCCCTTCTGCGCGGCAAGCTGCTGCCACGGCACGATGTTCGCGTGATGCTCGAGATGCGACACGACGATCTCGTCGCCTTCGCCGACGTTCTGCACGCCCCACGTCTTCGCGATCAGGTTGATCGCCTCGGTCGTGCCGCGCACGAACACGATCTCGTCGGGCGACGATGCGCCGATGAAGCGCTGCACCGTTTCCCGTGCATGCTCGTACGCATCCGTCGCGCGGCCGGCCAGTGCGTGCGCCGCGCGGTGGATGTTCGAGTTCTCGTGTGCATAGAAGTATGCGAGGCGGTCGATCACGGCCTGCGGCTTGTGCGTCGTCGCCGCGTTGTCGAACCAGACGAGCTGCTTGCCGTTCACGCGCTCCTGCAGGATCGGGAAATCGCGGCGAATCGCGTTCACGTCGAACGGCGGATGCGCGCCGCGATACAGCTGGCCTTGCGGCTCGGCTGCCTGCGCATCGTCGATGAAATAACGCGGCACATCCGCGCCCGATGCACCCGACGCACGCGATACCGGCACGTCGCGATGCACGGCGAGCAGCGCGCGCAGCGCGTCATCGCCCGGCAGCCCGAACGCTTCCGGCGACGCCAGCCCGTTCGACGGTACGACGATGTCCTGCGGCGTCGCCTGCCAGCCTTGCAGCGAACCGTCGGTGAAGTAGTATGGCGACGCCTTGGCCGCACCTTCCGGTGCCGGCGCATTGACCTGCGGCACACCGAGCGCCGCGCCGCCGACACGCGGTTCGAGCGCGGGCGCGATCGACACCGCGTTGTCGGGCAGCCCGTTCTGCGCGGCCGCATGCGGCGCGAGCGCGGGGGCGCGGTTGCCGAGCGACAGCACGTGCGTCGGCGCGGACGGCGCGAGGTTCGCGCCCGGTACCTTGCCTTGCGGCAACGCAAGACCCGGCACACCGGTGCCCGCCCCGCCCGGGCCCGCGAGCGGCGAACCGCCCGGCACCGGGTTGCTCACCGACGCGAGGATCGGCGCCGCGGCCGGCAAGGCCGACGGCACGCCGCCGACCGCGCCGCTACCCGCCGACAGCCCGGGCGCGGTGGCCTGCCCGGGCGGCGTCGCGAAGAACTCGGACGCGAGCCGCGCGAGCGTCGCCGGGTCGGGCAAGCCGGCCGGCAGCGGCGCGTGCGGCAGCGCGTGCGCGTCGCCGCCGGCCAGGCCGGGATTAACGGTAGGTGTCGGGATAGTCATGGAACTTGGCGATTTCGACGTCATCGAGGACAGCCAGCGCATCCGGCGAATGGACCGCGAGCGAGCAATACAGCGAGATCAGGTACGACGCGATCGCCTGGTTGTTGATCCCCATGAAGCGCACCGACAGGCCCGGCCCCTGCTCGCCCGCGACGCCCGGCTGGTACAGGCCGACGACGCCCTGGCGCTTGTCGCCGACGCGCAGCAGCAGGATCTTGGTCTTGCCGTCCGCGACCGGCACCTTGTCCGACGGAATCAGCGGAATGCCGCGCCACGTGAGGAACTGCGAGCCGAACAGGCTGACCGTCGGCGGCGGCACGCCGCGCCGCGTGCATTCGCGGCCGAACGCGGCGATCGCGAGCGGGTGCGTGAGGAAGAATGCCGGCTCCTTCCACACCTTCGTCAGCAGCTCGTCGAGATCGTCCGGCGTCGGCGCGCCCGTCAGCGGGAAGATCCGCTGTTCGTCGGTCACGTTCGCGAGCAGCCCGTAATCGGGATTGTTGATCAGCTGGCTTTCCTGCAGCTCCTTGATCGTCTCGATCGTCAGGCGCAGCTGTTCCTTGATCTGGTCATGAGGACTGCTGTAAAGATCGGAGATCCGCGTATGCACGTCGAGCACCGTGCTCACCGCATTCAGGAAGTACTCGCGCGGCTGTTCCTCGTACGGTACGAAGGTCTGCGGCAGCACGCTTTCATCCTCGAGCTGCGTGCACGCGGCGCGCACCGCCTCCGGGTTCTTCACCTGGTTCAGGCGGTAGATGCCGGCCTCGACCGGCACCCATTGCAGAAGATGGGTCAGCCAGCGCGGCGTGATCGTGGAAAGCTGCGGGACGGTCTTGGTAGCGTTCGCTAGTTGGCGGGCGGCGTGATCGCTCAGCGCGGCCGTGCCGCTTGCAACGGTCGACATGTGTGGCTCCGGGTTCTTAAGATGAAAAACGGGATTGCTTATGACGCTGGGTGATTATCGGAAGCACGCCCCTGCCGGCTCAACATGCTATAGCCGTCAGGTCGTGCACCCGAAAGGGGAAAACGATGGGGGCGGCCTCAGGTAACGTACGCGCCCGGCAGTAGCGTCGAGATCGACACGTCGAACGCGCGCGCGATCTTGTCGGCCGTGACGATCGACGCGATCGCTTCGCCGCGCTCGATCTCGCCGACATACGAGCGGTTCAGCCCCGCATGCTCGGCCAGCTGCTCCTGCGACCACGTGCGCGCTTCGCGCAGCTTGCGCACGTTGGCGCCGAAGTGATGGATGAGGTCGCTCATCGCGCCTCCTAGGCGACGCGGGCCGCCGTGCGCGGCGCGGCGTTCGCTTCGCTGCGCAGCACGGCCTGCGTGACGTTTTCGCCGGCCGGCACGTCCTGCGTGAGCCACACGTTGCCGCCGATCACCGCGCCGCGCCCGATCGTCACGCGGCCGAGAATCGTTGCGCCCGCATAGATGACCACGTCGTCCTCGACGATCGGATGGCGCGCGAGCCCTTTCTCCAGATGGCCGGCCGCATCGCGCGGGAAGCGCTTCGCGCCGAGCGTGACGGCCTGGTACACGCGCACGCGCTCGCCGATGATCGCCGTCTCGCCGATCACGACGCCCGTGCCATGGTCGATGAAGAAGCCCGCGCCGATGCGCGCGCCCGGATGGATGTCGATACCGGTTTCCGCATGCGCCTGCTCGGCGATGATCCGCGCGAGCAGCGGCAGGCCGAGCCCGTACAGCTCGTGCGCGAGCCGATGGTGGATCATCGCGAGGATGCCCGGATAGCACAGCAGCACCTCGTCGACGCTGCCGGCCGCCGGATCGCCGTGGAAGGCCGCCAGCACGTCGCTGTCGAGCAGCCGGCGAATCTCCGGCAGGCGCGCGGCGAACGCCTGTACGGCCTTCGACGCGACTTCGTCGACGTTGTCCACCGGCCCGTCGGCGTTGCGCTGGCGCGCCGCGTAGCGCAATTCGAGCGTCACCTGCGTGAGCAGCGCGTTCAACGCCGCGTCGAGCGCGTGAGCGACGTGGAGGTTCTCGCTCTCCTGCCGCAGGTCGGGCGGCCCGAGCCGCATCGGGAACAGCACCCCCTTCAGCCCGCCGACGATCTGCGCGAGCGCCTCGCGCGCCGGCAAATCGCGCCCGCCCGGTTCGAGCGAGCGCCGCTGCTTTTCGCGCCACGCGCGGCGCACCGTCTGCAGCGACTGAACGATGTCGTCGATATCGAATGCGGCCATGCTGCTTTCCCCCCGTAACGGCCGTGAATCAATCCTGCGCCCACGGCAGGCCGCGGAAGCGCCAGCCGTTGTGGCCGCCGCGATGCTGCCGTTCGTCGAGGTCGCCCTCGAAGCCTTCGAGCACATTGAATACCTGCGTGAAACCACCCTTCGTTGCTGCCTCGGCCGCCTGGGCGGAGCGGTTGCCGCTGCGGCACAACAACAGCACGACCGCGTCCTTGCCGGTCTTCGCTTCCAGCTCGCGCACGAAGCGCGGGTTGCGCGTCAGGCTCGTGCCGGTCGCCCACGGCACGTGCAACGACTCCGGCACGTAACCGACGAATTTCCGTTCCTCGGCCGTGCGCACGTCCACCAGCACTGCGTCGCCCGCCGCGAACAGCGCCCACGCGGCTTCGGGCGCGACGCCGCCCGCGTAGGGCGTGCCGGCCGCCAGGGCCGCCGCGCGTGCGTCTTCGAGCGCCTGTTGCGCAGCGGTGCGTTCTTCCAGTTCAACCGTCATGACACTTCCTTGTATTCTCAGATTCGTATGAACAAAGACACCGGGAATGCGGCTGTCGCAGCTTGCGTGCTGTCTATAGCCGTCAGCGCCACTATGCGAGTGCGGCCGGGGAAGCAGAACCAATAAAAATTCATTTCCTAATCAGCGCCGTGGGGAATGCAATAGCAGACGCGCGCTATCGATGCGCGGTCGCCGACGGGAGGGAAAGGAAGGACGGGGCCCGTTCGATGTCGTGCATCGAAGGGATTCAAAAGGAGGAGGACGATCGGCGCGGCATGCGGCGCATCGTCATGGAATCCGGAATGAAGCGGATCACGCGACGCATCGACGAAGCCACCGAGCCTCGCCGATGCATGTGTTCTTCAGTACGTCACACTACCGGGTCGACCACCGCGACTGGCGCGCCACGCGCCTCGATATCGCGCCCCGCGAGCAGACACAGATCCTCGCGATGATGCGTGGCGACCACCTGCACACCCACCGGCACGCCGTTCACGACCGACGTCGTGACGGCCAGCCCCGGCAGCCCCATCGCGGGCAGCGCGCGCAACGTGAGCTGCGCTTCCCACACGCGTTCGAAGCCGTCCGGCCCTTGTCGGTCGAGATCGTCGGGGAAAGGCAGTTCCGATGAAACAGGCAGCAGCAACACCGGATATTCATCGAGGAACAGCCGCCACTCTCGCGTCAACGTCGTGCGTCGGACCAGCGCGCGGCTGATCACGTCGGCCGGCAGATCGCGCACCTTGCCGCGCACGGCGGCGATCACCGCAGCCGCGCCCGGATCGCCGTCCTGCTCGACCGAGTTCGCCAGCGCGTCGAAGCCATCGCCGAGCCACAGCTGTTCCTGCAGCAGCGCGGCCTCGCGCATCGGCGGCGTATCGTCGATCTCGTCGACGGTCCAGCCGGCATCGACGAGCCGGCGCGCGGCATCGCGCAACGCAGCCTCGACTTCGGGCACGACCGCCAGGCCGCGCGGACGCACGCACAGCGCCGCGCGCTTCGGCACCGCACGCCCATCGAACGGCACCGCGACGTGCCACGGATCGCGCGGGTCCGGTGCGGCGAACGCCCGCAGCGCGAGCGAGAGATCGTCGATCGTGCGCGCGATCGGTCCGGCCGCCGACATCAGTTGCGCGCCGATCGCCCGCTCGGGCGACGACGCATTGAATGCCGGCACGCGACCGAGCGACGGCCGGATTCCGTGCACGCCGCACGCATAGGCCGGGTAGCGCACCGAGCCGCCGATGTCGGTGCCGACCGCGAGCGGACCGATCCCGGCTGCCACGGCCGCCGCCGCGCCGCCGCTCGATCCGCCCGGCGTCAGCGACGCATTGCGCGGATTGCGCGTATGACCATGCACACGATTCGACGTGAACCAGCGCAGTGCGAACGTCGGCGAATTGGTGCGGCCGAGCAGCACTCCGCCGGCCTTGCGGATGTTGGCGACCACCGGGCTATCGGCGGGCGCGATCAGGTTTTCCTGCAGGCGCGTGCCGTTGGTCGTCGCGAAGCCGGCCTGGTCGACGTTGATCTTCACGGTGACGGGTACGCCCGCGAGCGGCCCCGGATCATCGCCGCGCGCGATGGCGCGATCGACTTCGTCAGCCTGTCGCCGCACGTCGTCGGGGCGATGTTCGACCACCGCGTTGATCGCCGGATTCACCGCATCGAGACGATCGAGCACGGCGTCCGCCACTTCACGCGCGGACACGTCACGCTGCCGCACGCGTTTCGCGAGTTCGCTTGCCGACAGCTGCCAGAGTTCGGTCATGACTTCTCCTGGTGAAAGGACATCACAATCACTCGCGGCGCCGCGCTTCCTCACGAAAGCGCGGCGCCGCATGCGCTCACTGCGTATCCCGCTTCGCGCGCTCGGCGGCGGCGATGATCGCGTCGGCCACGGCCTTCGGCTGGCTCAGCATCGCGACGTGGCTCGCGTTCACCCGCGCGACCGTCGCGCCGATGCGCTTCGCCATCGCTTCCTGCAGCGTCGGATCGATCATCCGGTCGTGCGTCGCGACGACGAACGTCGACGGCTTCGCATGCCATGCGGCTTGCGCGACCTTCTCCGAGATGCACCCGCTATACCACGTCCCCTGGGTCGCGGCAACGATGCGCTGCTGCGCGGGCGGCAGATCCGGCGCGAAATCCTGCGCGATCGCCTTGTCCGACAGCCGCGCGAAACCGCCTGCGTCCTTGCGCAGTTCGCCGGCCCATGCCGGTGCCGGCAGCCCCTGCGTGACGTCGGCGATCGACTGGCCGTTGTCCGGCGCGAACGCCGCGACGTACACGAGCGACTTCACCTTGTCGTCGTTGCCCGCGTCGCTGATCACGACGCCCGCCCAAGAATGGCCGACCAGCACGACCGGCCCCTTCTGTTCGTCGATCGTGCGCTTCGTCGCGGCCGCGTCGTCGGCGAGCGAGCTCAGCGGGTTCTGCACCGACACCACGTGCAGCCCGCGCGCCTCGAGCAGCGGAATCACGCGGTTCCAGCTCGACCCGTCGGCGAATGCGCCGTGCACGAGCACGACGTTGGTGCCCTTCAGGTCTTCCTTCGGTGCGGCTTGCGCCGCGACCGCACCGAACAGTCCGCCGATCATCGCAGCGGATACCAGAACGCGTTTCATCAAACCGGCCATCGTCATGCTCCATTCCTTATCGTGTCGTTGAAATGAGGTGCTGCCCGAGCGGCCGCGCCTGCATGCGGCAAGCGCGGCGCCGGATCACGAATGCGCGTACAGGTCGTCGGCGGCGTAGCGTGCGGCGCGCGACTGCACGGCATCGCGATGGCCAGCCGGCGTCGATGCATCGGCCACGTTGTCGCCTTGCGACTTCGACGGGCCGTTCTGGTCGGAACGCGCGACCTGCTCGGCAGCCGCGGCGGCGTTCTCCGCGGCGGCGATGTCATCCGGGTAGTGCGCTTCGCTGCCGGCCGGGTTGTAGCCGGCCTTCTCGAGACGGACGAGGTCGGCGCGCACTTCGGCGCGCGTGAGGCCGTGGCCGGTATCGGCGAACGACAGCGCGGGGGCGACGGCGAGGACGGCAACGGCGAGGATTCGAGCGGCTTTCATGAAGGTTCTCCTTGAACGAAGTTGAGGTGTCGAGCACTGGGCATCCGGTGCGAACGCCTGGCACCGAACGTTTGCTGCATGTCGACAGTAGAACCCGCGCACGTATCCGGCATGTTTCCGGAACCGGGCTTTCTGCATGCCAGTTTTTCAGGAACGACCGCAGATACAGTGCGATACACACGCGCTTGCCGATTCGATTCGATCCGTTTCGCCCGGCGCCGCGCACCACGAAAAAAGGCGTGCCTCGCCGGGCACGCCTTTCCCTCCACTTCACGCTCACGCGTCACGTCACGGCGCGAGCCGCGTGAACACGTAATCGTGGTTCTTTACCCGCGCCTGATGGCACGCAAAGCACGTCTGATGCTGGCCGATGTCGGCCGGCACGCCGTTGATGAAGCGGCCGAACCCCCAGCCGCCCGTCGCCGCATAGCGGCGCGAGTCCTTCACCATCACCTGCACGGTCGTCGCCTGGCCGGGCACCGTCGCGGGCGGGAACTCGTCGGACGGCTTGCGCTTGTACGCGAGCTTCACGAGGATCGTGCCGTCCGGGAACGGCAGCGTCGCCTTCTCGAGCGCACGCATCGCAACCGGATTGCCGAGCACCACGCGCAACTCGTCGAGCGGTGCGGCCTCTTCCGCCGGCGCGACCATTTCCCACTTCCGGTAGCCGGGCGGAATCGTCACGCCGTAGATCGGCGACGCGGCCGCGGCCGGCTTCGACTGTTCCGCGAACGCGGCCGGCCCGCTCGCCGACCACGCGCCGGCCAGCAGCACGCCCGCGACGAACCCACGGCGCGCGCCGCGCCGCCATCCTCCCACGCGGGCCCGCATCACAGATGCTCTACTTGCAGGATCGCATCGGCGAAGGCCTGCGGCGCTTCCTGCGGCAGGTTGTGGCCGATGCCGCCGGTGATGGTCCGGTGCTGATACTTGCCGGTGAACTTCTTCGCGTACGCGGCCGGGTCAGGATGCGGCGCGCCGTTCGCGTCGCCTTCCATCGTGATCGTCGGCACGCTGATCGAAGGCCCGGCGGCGAGACGCCGCTCGATGTCGTCGTATTTCGCTTCGCCCTGCGCGAGCCCGAGACGCCAGCGATAGTTGTGGATCACGACGGCCACGTGATCGGGATTCCGGAACGATGCGGCCGAGCGCGCATAGGTCTCGTCGGAGAACTGCCACTTCGGCGACGCGAGTTGCCAGATCAGCTTGTTGAACGCATCGCGGTTCTGCGCGTAGCCGAGTTCGCCGCGTTCGGTCGCGAAGTAGAACTGATACCACCATTGAAGTTCGGCCTGCGGCGGCAGCGGCTTGGCATTCGCCGCCTGGCTGCCGATCAGGTAGCCGCTCACCGACACCAGCGCCTTCACGCGCTGCGGCCACAGCGCCGCGATGACGTCGGCCGTGCGCGCGCCCCAGTCGTAACCGCCGAATATCGCGCGGTCGATCTTCAGCGCATCCATCAGCGCGACGATGTCGACGGCCGTCACCGCCTGCTGGCCGTTGCGCACCGTGTCGGCCGAACGGAACGTCGTCGAGCCGTAGCCGCGCAGGTACGGCACGATCACGCGATAGCCGGCCGCGACGAGCAGCGGCGCGACGTCCGCGTAGCTGTAGATGTCGTACGGCCAGCCGTGCAGCAGGAATACGACCGGGCCTTGCTTCGGCCCGAGATCCGCATAACCGACGTTGAGCACGCCCGCGTCGATCTGGTGGATCGTGCCCAGCGACGCGACGCCGGACGAGCGCTTCGCCGCCGCGGCATCGGGCGCCGACTGCGCATGCGCGAGCGCGCTGAAGCCGAGGTCGGCCAGGCTCAGGCTTGCCAGCGTGGTGCCCAGGATCAGGCGGCGGCGGGTGTTCACGGTATCGGTCATGACTCGTTCTCCATTGTCGATCGCTAAGGAAGGGCCCGCGGCACGTGCGGGCAATCGGATGTCGTCGTTCGCGGCGGCGGCGGATGGCGCCGCGCCGCCCTGTGAATTGCTTCACCGGTTTTATATCCGAACCGTCCGGAGGCTTTGTATCTCAACGTATCCATGCGCGAACACGACACACGGCGATTCAAAAATCGCGAGAAAACGACGTTTCGGCGCGACCGCGCGGCGGAAACGAACACGGGCCGCGCAACAGGCCGGCCCGTGTCCGTCGTGCAACGCCGCTTACACGCGCCGCAACGGCCGGAACCCCGCACGCACTTCACGCGCGAACAATTCCGGCTCCTCCCATGCCGCGAAGTGGCCGCCCTTGTCGACTTCGTTGAAGTAGATCAGGTTGTGATAACTGCGCTCGGCCCAGCTGCGCGGCGCCTGGTAGATCTCGCCGGGAAACACCGTGATCGCGGCCGGCAGCGAGATATCCACCGCGTTGAAGTTGTTCGAGTGGTCCTCCCAGTAGATCTGCGCGGCCGACGTCGCGGTGTTCGTCAGCCAGTACAGCGAGATGTCATCGAGGATCTCGTCGCGCGGAATCGAGCGTTCAGGCACGCCGCCGCTATACGTCCACTGCGAGATCTTGTCGTACATCCACGCGGCCTGCCCGGACGGCGAATCGGCAAGCGCATAGCCGACCGTCTGCGGCCGCGTGACCATCATCGCCGAGTAGCCGCAATTGTCGCGATAGAACGTCGCGAGCTTCTCGTACGCGGCTTTCTCCTTCGGCGACAACGAAGCCGGCGCGGGCGCATCGATCGCGAGCAGCGTCGCGATATCCGGCGGCACCGTCGCCGGCATGTTGACGTGAATCCCGGCCAGACCCTGCACGCGCTGCATCGCCATCCGGTGCGAGATCACCGAGCCGCAGTCGCCGCCCTGCGACACGAAACGCGTATAGCCGAGCCGCGCCATCAATTCGCCCCACGCTCGCGCGATGTGGTCGGAGCCCCAGCCGGTCTTCGTCGGCCGGCCCGAGAAGCCGAAGCCCGGCAGCGACGGCACGACGACGTGGAACGCATCGTCGGCGCTGGCGCCGTGCGCGGTCGGGTCGGTCAGCGGGCCGATCGCCTTCAGCAGCTCGAAGATCGAACCGGGCCAGCCGTGCGTCATGATCATCGGCATCGCGTTCTCGTGCCGCGACCGCACGTGAATGAAATGAATGTCGAGCCCGTCGATTTCGGTGATGAACATCGGGAACCCGTTCAGGCGCGCCTCGCCCTTGCGCCAGTCGTAGTCGGTGCCCCAGTAGCGCAGCAGCGCCTGCATGCGCTCGAGCCGCACGCCCTGCGATTCGTCGACGACGGTCTCGCGGCCCGGCCAGCGCGTCGCGACGATGCGACGGCGCAGATCGACCACGGCTTCATCGGGGATATGGGCGGTGAACGGGCGTATGCCGCTCGCGCCGGTGGCCGCATGCAGCGCGGTGGGCAGCATCGCCGAGACCCCGGCGGCCACCGAAGTGGCCAGCAGGTGGCGACGCATCGGGGAAAACGGTGTGGAAGACATCGTTCGGCATCTCCTTTCGTGAAGTGGAAAGTGAACATGCCGCGGGGGATCGCGCTCAGGCTTTCAATCCGGCGTGCCCATGTCACGCGGCGTCGCCCATTTGAAAGGTCTGATGTATCCCGGATTTGTCTGATTTGTACGCGTTTGTAGCGGCTGCACGGCGAGCGAACACGCTTGCGCGGCTGCTCGCCGATGCGGCGCTCAGCGCGCCTTGACGATCGCGCCGTCGACGCGAATGTTCTGCCCGGTGATGTAGCCCGCGCCGTCCGACAGCAGGAACGCGACCGTCTTCGCGATCTCGCCGGTCTTGCCGAAGCGGCCGGCCGGAATGCGCGCGACGATCTCCGGCGTTTCCGGCCAGCTGTCGATGAAGCCCGGCAGCACCGCGTTCATCCGGATGTTCTCGGCCGCATAGCGTTCCGCGTAGAGGCGCGTCCATGCGCTCAGCGCCGCGCGCAGCGCCGACGACACGGGCATCGGCTGCTCCGGCGCGTCCGCCGCGAAGCTCGAGATGTTCACCACCGCGCCGCCGCCCTGCTTCTGGAAGATCGGCGTCACGCGGCGCATCACGCGCACCACGTTCAGCAGGATCAGGTCGAGCCCCGTGTGCCAGTTGTCGTCGGTGATCGCCAGCAGCTCGCCCTTCGGCGGATGGCCGGTGTTGTTCACGACCGCGTCGATCCGGCCGTAGCGCGCGACCGTTTCCTGCACGAGCTCGTCGATATCGGCCTCTTCGGTCACCGAGCCCTTGATGCCGAAACCGCCGAGTTCCTCGCCGAGCGCCACCGCGCTGCCCGACGGCGACATCAGCGCGACGCGATAGCCCGTTGCCGCCAGTTCGCGCGCGATCGCCGCGCCCATGCCCTTGCCCGCCGCCGTGATCAACGCTACTTTTTCTACAGTCACGATCCGCTCCTCGTTTCGATTCTGCCGCCGCGCAGCCGCCCTTCGGCGCGCCATGGTGGTAATGTAGGCGCATCGATTCCGGCTGTCGAACCAGTATTTCTGCCGCCAGCCGATAGTTTTTCTACAGCCTGACGATGCCGCCACGCCCTTCCCGCCTGCCGCCGCTGAATGCGCTTCGTGCGTTCGAAGTGTCCGCTCGGCACCTCAATTTCCGCGCCGCCGCCGACGAGATCGGCGTCACGCAGGGCGCCGTCGCGCAGCAGGTGCGCCACCTCGAGGACGTGCTCGGCCTGAAGCTGTTCGAGCGCCTGCCGCGCGGCCTCGCGCTCACGCACGACGGCGCCGCGTATTTCTCCGACGTGCAGCGTGCGCTGCACGCGATCGCCGATGCGACCGACAAGCTCGTGAAGCGGCGCGCGGCGCTGACGATCAGCACGACGCCGTCGTTCGCGTCGAAGTGGCTGATTCCGCGGCTCGCGCAGTTCACCGACGCGCATCCCGACTACGACGTGCGCGTGATCGCCGATCCGCAGATCGCGACGTTCCGCCACGACGGCGTCGATCTCGCGATCCGCTACGGCAAGCCGCCGTTCGGCAAGCATCTCGCCGCCCATGCGCTGTTTCCGCTCGACGTGTGCGCGGTGTGCAGCCCTTCGCTGCTGACCGCACCGGCTTCGCCGCGCGCGCTCGCCGGGCAGGTGCTGCTGCACGACGCGCACGACCTGTGGCCCGAATTCCTCGCGGCGATGCCGGAATCGGTCGACGTCGATCCGCACAAGGGGTTGCGCTTCAACCAGACGTCGCTCGCGATCGATGCGGCCGTCGCCGGCCAGGGCATCGCGCTCGCGACCGAGCCGCTCGTCGAACGCGACATCGCCGCCGGACGGCTGTGCAAGCCGTTCGACTTCGCGTTTCCGCTGTCGATGGGGTTCTATCTCGTGTATCCGGCCGAGCGCCGCGACGACGATGCGATCGCGGTGATGCGCGAGTGGATGATCCAGGCCGCGTCGGACGGGCGGCCTTGAGTGGATCGAGCGCGCTCGGCCAGCGTCAGGGTGCGATCCAGCGGGCTTCGCAGCCGCTTTCGTTCAGAACGAATACCGCGCGGCGATGGCCGGCACTCGCGAGTTCGAGCCAGTCGATACGCGTGACCGTCATGTGGATCAGGCAGAAGTTTTCGTAGCCGTCGCCGGTGGGTGCGGCGCTGTGGATATGCGCGTCTTCCGGTGAGAAGATCGGCGTGCCGGGCGGCAACGGCGCGCGATACAGCAGCAGCGTATGCGGGCGGCTCGATGCCCAGATCGCGCGCCGTTGCGCTTCGTCCTCGCAAATCGATGCAACACCTTCCGCGCGAATCTGCACGAGCGCATCGAGATCGTTCGCGACGATCGAGATGCGCGGATCGCGACGCAACTCCGCGACCTTCGCCGAACGCACGTCGGTATGAAACGACAGCAGGCGCCCGGTGCGATTGACCTGACGCAATACGATCGTCCGGACCTTCGGCGCGCCATCGAGGCCGAGCGTGGCCGCCTGCAGCATCGCGAACGGCGAACGCTGTACGCTCACGCCGGATTCGAGGCAGGACCAGACGCGGTCGTAGGTTTGCGCGAGCGATTCGGAGGTCGAGTCGGACATGAGGCGGCGGCGATCGTCGGTGTTTCGATCGCGCAAGCTTAACCGTTTGTGTCGGCGACGGCGTGCTTGTGGCGAGCCGTCGCCCCTGTGCCGGTCAGTTGTAGCCGAGCACGACCGGCGCCGCATCGTCGGCATCGGTTGCCGGCTCCGCGCCGAAGCGGCCGAGCACGTCGGCCACATATTGCGGCCCGGCGCTGATCTGCGACGAGCGATGCTTTGGCGGCCGCTTGTCGCCCGCGCCCGGTGCTGCACCCGTCGATACCGTTTCGTTGACGGTGATCGTCATGTCGATGTCTCCTCACGCGGCCCGCGCCGCACCATACGCGCGCACGAGGCGCGCGACGCCTTCCCGGATCGCATCGACGTCCGGCGCGGCGAACGACAGGCGCAGCGACGCCGCGTCGACGTTGTCCGCGAAGAACGCCTTGCCGGGTACGAACACGATCTTGTTGGCGATCGCCTGTTGCAGCAGCCCGTCCGACGACACCGCGCCGAGCCGCGCCCACACGAACATCCCGCCTTCCGGACGATGGAATTCGATCGCATCGCCGAAGCCGTCGCGCAGCGCGTCGCACATCGCGTCGCATTTGCGCCGGTACGCGGCCGTGATGCGCGGCAGATGGCGTTCGAGCGCACCGTCCGCCAGATATTCGGCAGCAGTGGCCTGCGTCCATGGCGCGCTGCACAGGTCGACCGTCTGCTTCGCGATCACGCAGCGCCGCGCGATTTCGGCCGGCGCGATCGTCCAGCCCACACGCAGCCCCGGCGCGACGATCTTCGACAGGCTCGCGAAATGCACGAGCCAGTCGCGTGCGCCGTCCACTTCGCCGGCCAGCGCGAGCATCGACGGCACGGCTTCGCCCGCGAAACGCAGGTCGCCGTACGGATCGTCCTCGACGATCAGGAAGCGATATTGCACCGCGAGACGCAGCAGCTTCAGCCGGCGTTCGCGCGTGAGCGTCGCGCCCGTCGGGTTCGCGAAAGTCGGGACCGTGTAGAGCAGCTTCGGCTGCGCGACCGCGCCGGACGCGAGTTGTTCGCCGAGACGATCGACGTCGAGGCCTTCGCCATCGACGGGAATCGTCACGATGCGCGCCTGTTGCAAACGCATGGCCTGCAGCGTGGCCGGGTACGCCGGTTGTTCGGTCAGCACGACGTCGCCGGGGGAGACCATCACGCGCAGCAGCAGGTCGAGCCCCTGCTGCGAACCGGTCGTGACGAGCAGTTCTGCCGGCGTGCACCCGACGCCGCGACGCGCCATCAGCGCGATCAGTTGCTGCTTCAGTTCGGCGAGGCCGTCGGTCGGACCGTATTGCAGACAGCGGACGGGCTGCGCGTACGCGCGTTCGGCGGCCGCGTTCAGGCCATCGACGTCGAACAGGTCGCTGGCCGGATAGCCGCCCGCGAAGGAAATCATGCCCGGTTCGGACAGGTACTTGAACAACTCGCGGATCGGCGAGCCGGCAGGGTTTTGGAATGAGGGCGTGAACGCGTACATGTCGTCGTGAGCGGGTGGGCGCGGGAGGCCGGGATAGCCGCCGCGTGCCGGCCGCCAAGGCGCTTCTGGCGCCGCAGCGGTGAATTCGAGCCACGATTGTCGATAGTCATTAAGGGCTCGGCAAACGATATCTATGCACTAGGTCTTGCGGTTTGGTCATTAAATAGGGGGTGGGGGCGACACCGGGCATGGGTTCGATGCGGGCTTCGGATGCTGCCCACGGTCACGCAACACGCCGATCCCGCGTTCCCGCGCCTGTCCTGCATCGCCGCTTCCGCCGCCTGGATTCCGGAAAGCATGGCCGTGGGTACGCCATACCCCGGGAACGTCGTTTGTCCGCCGAGATAGAGGCCGCGCAGCCCTGCCCGATGCGGGAAGAACTTGTCCGGCGTCGTGCCCGGTGCAATGCCGTACAGCGCGCCTTCGTACAAATGCCGCTCGCTCGCGAAATCCTGCGGATCCGCTACGCGGACGCTTTCGATACACAGGCCGGGAAGATGCGTCTGTATCGCGTCGAGATAGTCGTCGACCGCAGCCTCCGTCATCGCGTTCATCCACTCCGATACGGAATGGATACCTGTCGCCGGCGCATAAAGCTCCAGCACTGCCTTGCCGTTTGGCGCAAGCGCCGGCAACACCTGCGACGGACAGGTATAGGCAAGCCACTGCGGCACACCAGGCGCCGATACGTGCAGGGCCGCTTGTTGCCGCATCGACGGCACGCGATTCGTAATGAACGCGCGTGGCAGCACGGCACCGGAGCAACCCACCTGAATCGAAATCGCCCGATGCGACAGCGGCGCCGTGCGAGCCTTGTGCGCGAGCCGACGCGGCGCCGCATGAGCAGGCAACAAGCGGCGGACCACTTCGAAACCGGAACACGTCGCCACGACGCAATCGGTCGAGATGCGCTCGCCGTCGGCCAGCACGACGCCGCGGGCTGCCCCGTTCTCCACGGCGATTTCGCGTACAGGGACGCCGAACCGAATCGGCACCGACCGCCTCGCTAGCTCGCGCGTCATCGCAGAAGCGATGGCGCCCATGCCCGAACGCGGCAGATGAAACCCTTCCTCCAGCATCGCAATCAGGCCGATGACCTGCGTTGCCGGAAGACGGTCGGGGCTCTGCCCGGTATAGAGCAGAGTCGACGCAACAGCCGCCTGCAGGTCTGCATCGGCAAAGTGCGCTTCGATCAGACGGCTGGCATGCCCGCTCATGCGGGGCAGGTAACGCCATAATTTTCCCAACGTCCGAAGAAACGAAGGTTCCTGCGGCAACACTTCATCGACCAGCGTGCGGTAGACGGGCCCCCATTGCTGCTGGAGCCTGCCGAGGCCGTCACGCAGTTGCCGTGTCCGCGCATCCGCCCGATCGCCTTCCACATACGACGTGCCGGCTCCGGACAGATGAACGGCCGTTCCATTGTCCAGATGCGTGACGTGCGGCCGCTCGATGGCCACCATCGGCACCTCGCGATCGAAGTCGAGACCGAGACGCCGGAAAGACGCACGAATCAGCGACGGCACCGCGACATACATCGCACCGTTGTTGAAGGTGAAGCCGTTAGCCGTCGTGGTGGAACAGCAGCCGCCCGCTTCGGTTGAGGCTTCGACGACGACGACCGCTCTGCCATTGCGCGCCAGGACCAGCGCAGCAGCCAGGCCGGCCAGCCCTGCACCGATGACGACGGCAGGCCGCTCGTCATTGCGCGTCATACAGATCCCGCACGCGATGATTCGCGATCGGCTGGAAACGTATGTTGAGCTTGCCAGTCGCCATCCTTCCGAATCAGCCGGACCGAGTTGAGGCCCAGCGGATCAGGCGCGATCCCCCGCATGCGCGACCACATTTCGACCCAGACGGGGGCGCAGGTGACGGCGATTACGCACGGATCGTCCGGCCCATCTGGAAACCAGGTGAGCAGCGACTCTTTCCAGATGCGCTGCTTCAACGCGGTGTCCTCGGAGATGACCGGCACGGTTCCGATCGTCACGTATCCACGGTCGGCCATGCTGAGGAAAGACAGACTGATCGCACTTCCCCGGCAAATTTCCAACGCTTTACGCGTTCTCGAATCGGTCATGAAACGAATCGTGAGGTCCTGCCCGATTTCGAGGATCTCGACGACGCGGGAGTTGATCTGACCGGATGCGTCGTTCGAAGACACGAAACAGAGCGCGCAGTTACGGACGATTTCATGGGCTTGGTGAAAGAGCTGGTCGGCGTTCATGGTGATGTTGAGCAGCGTTTCGAAAAACTCGCTAAAGCCGGAAAAATCCGGCAACCGGACGTGTGCCGACGCCGCTTTCGTGAAGGCGGCTTGGCGGACGACAACGCCTCGACGCTCACTTTCGTGGAGTCAACGTACGTGATGGCATGCAGGCCCGCACCAAGTGCGAATACAGCCACGAAAATCCAGCCCAAGCACGTTCTGGCAAACAGCACGGGCTTGAGTAAGGGCGATAGCGTGTGATGCGCCAACATCGCTCCAATGGCGTGTTGAACATCGAAGCTTCCGAGCGGCGGCGGCCTATCGTGGGCGGCGGCCGTCTCTGCAGGAAACCATTTAATGCACTACGAGCAACTGTATACGTCGTGCATTAATTTGGCAACATGCGTCGGCGATGTTCTCTTGCATTTCCATGCACGCCGTTTCGCGGGACGTGGCCCGGCCTCACGGGTCTTGCGGCCGTGGCAGTCGTTGAAGAGGGTGGAGGGGGTATGAGTTGCGGCGCGCAGGGCAATGGCCATACGCGCAACCAGCATATGCGCAGCACCGCATCACCGCGACGACCAATCGCGCAGCGGGACCGGTATCAGCGAAGCCGGATCGGAATTCTCGCCGCGACCCAATCGAGCGTGGTGGGCGGCAGCGAGATCGACCTTTCACTGTCGTCCTCATCCGATGCATCGAAATAAATCAGCTTGTTCTTACGGATGGAGATCGATTCTTCACCCGGCCGGCCATCCCAAAAAACGAAAAATAGTCGAGTAGCAAGCGTCGAGCCATATGCATCGCTGACGACGAGTTTGACCTGCTCATTCGGATCCGCAAAAAAACCATTGCCGGGGGTACCACTCCCGCAGAGGTTGACGACGTAGGTTGTACCGTCGACCTGTTTGACACCACCACTCATCCTGACGTCGTAGTTGAAGCGCTGACAATCGGTACGGTCGGTCACGATCCCGCGAAAGCCAACCAAGTAGACGAATGCCGAAAAAACGAGTGTGACGCTCCCGAGGCCTGTGCGTTTCGCTCGGCTGAAACGGTTGAAATTTCTGACGAGCCAGTACAGGTAGAACCCGAAGATGATCGACGTGATGGCGAGGACCGCCAGCTTCGTGTTCAGGATCGCGAAAATCGTGATCGCGTTATGCACGTCAACCGGCACAAACGGCCACGCGATATCGACGACCAGGTATACGGCGATCACGAACAAGACTACTTTGAGGATGGTCATGGCCACTTTCATTGCTCGGCCGGAACGGTTCTGCATACGGTATCAATTTTTAGAACGACCGGCCTGTCCAGCTTGATGAGTTTGGGCTTGCTGTAGACCATGAAGTCGCCGCCACGATTATGCACCGACCTCCAGGCCCGGTACGTCTTGTTATGCACCGGCCAGTACACATCCTTCGCTCGAAATTTCCGAAAGCGACCAGTACGTTTGTCGATTGGCTTATCGACCTCTTCTCCCTCTGGGAGATAGCGCTCCGTCTCAATGGTCGAATTCCCTACGTTCAAGTTGCTGCCCTCAAAAAGATCGTTGACGGCCGCGACGTACGACAGCACCATTCCGTTCCGGTTCCAGTGGCCGAGATACTGGCTCTTGGAAGGCGAATCGTCGTTAAACGAATAGCTATCCTTGATGTAGACATAGATGTGGGTCATCTGTGCAACCGGCTCGAAACAGAATATGTTTTTCTTGCCTTCGTACTTGTAGTAGCGCTCACCGGTAACGGTCACCTTCCCAACGGCAGCGTAGAAATTGAAGTTTCCCAGAGCCGCGGTTAGATCAGTCAAAGCCGCGCCGTCGAGCGTGGCAAAGGATGATACCGACTGGAACTGAAATCTCCAGGCGATATAAAACTGAAGCAGATCCGTCAGAAACGGGGTAGTGTCGATCACGATACCCGCTGCGTTCACTTTTTCGGCGGCAAAAACCCTGTCGATCACAGGTACCAGCGCATTCTTGACTGCTTCAGCAGCATTCTCTGTGTAAATCGCTCGCCGGACGAGTTGCTTGAATCGCCGGGATGCACCGCGAAATCTCAACACCCATTCCAGAGTAACTGTCGTGCCGTCGATCGGCTGTGGTGAGTTGAGCTTGTTGTTGTAGACATGCTTGGGGCTCGCCAGCCACTTTCGCGCCAACTTGGCCGAAATTGGCCACCCCTCCCTATCCATCGCGTTGGGGATGTCCTGCAGATCGAACTCGGGCAGCTTGTCGGCTTGCTCGGCGTCTTGAGGCTTGTCGCCCGGTTGTGGCTCGTCGGGCGGCGTGGCCGGTGCTGGAGGACGGGCTGGCCGCTTCTGCGCTGCGACTGGATCAGCTACCTTGGGCGGAGGTGGCAGTGGCTGCTCATTTGGCGCAAGCCTGGTGAACGAGATCTTTTGCTGCGTGTCGATGGGAACGCACCCGACGACGCCCGAGTAGCATTTCCAGTGCTTTCCGGAATATAAAAGCCGCGGCTCCATCTGGTAGTACGGGACTTTTTTTACAAATGGCATGGGTAGATAGCACCTCTGAATGAATCGGCGCAAAAGTAATCGATACCCAAGCAATTCCGCAACTGCAATGAAAACAACTGTTAAATCTGTCCGAGTACACGAAAGTGGTGAAGATAGGAAAAATTCTCAAGGTAGCAATTGATACATAATGTTTTGTCTCAGGCCACTCCAAACATCGCGCTCTATAGCTTCGTTGTCGCCTTATCGAACCATCTAAGCCCTGCGTCCGCTTATGACTTGAAGAAAAATTGAAAAATGAACGGGGTCGATATCCGCTGCGCACTTTTAGCTCGCCACCCTTCCCCTTGCACCGCCCATGAGACGCGAGTCGCTGCACCCAGCCCGAGCGATGTCTCACTGCCTCAAAGATTTCTGCTCCGAAGCCACGCACGGATAACCTCGATGTGCTGTGCCTTGCACTCCAGCGGCAACCAGTGTCCAGCCGGCATCGTTGTCACCGTCAGGTCTGCGCATGCCGCACGCATGGGATCGCCCTGGCGATTTCCGGTGATACTGCAGATCTGATCGAATTCGCCGTTGACGAACAGCACCGGCTGCGAGAGACGGCCGCCATGCGGCGCGTTGCGCGCGTAAGCGATGTTGGCCTCGTCGTTCAGATACCACGCGCAGGCGGGACGGAAGCCATGCGTATTGAACGACGCTACCAGCGCTTCAAAGTCCGCCGGCGGCCACAGAGCCGGATCAGGGCGAGTCGGCGGCGCACGATGCGCGGCACCGAAACGCCCTCCATTGCGGGTGACGACGGCATTCGGTGACACCTTGCCGACACCATCAGGGTTGCCCGATCGAAAAATCGACGCCAGCGATGCCGCCCGGTCCGCATCCAGGTCCGCGACCGCCGCTTCGAAATGCGTCATGTAGTAGCGGTAGTAATCCCACTGACCATCGGGATACTCGTCGGCAGGATAAATCGCCCGGTCGACCAGTGGAACGACCGTGCTCAGTGCGTGCCCGTCGGGTTGATAGGCCAGCGACGTCAGCACCACACCACGGCTGCGCCGTGGCTCATGCGCGGACAACTCGGCGACCACGACGCTCCCCCAATCGTGACCGATCCAGATCGCAGGCGCGCCGCCGAGGTAATCATGAAGTTCGGTCATGTCCGCCACGGCGGACTCGATGGTGTAGGCGTCAGTCGCTTCAGGCGCAGAAGAGCCGCCGTAGCCGCGCAGGTCCGGCGCGACGCAGCGCCAGCCGTCGGCGGCGAAGGCTTCCATCTGGGCGCGCCACATCAAACTCATGCTCGGCCAGCCGTGCAGAAAGAACATCAGCGGTCCCTCGGCCGACCCACTCTCGAGATAGCGCGTCGACTGACCATTCATGTTGAACGTGCGTGGTACCAGCGGGTGTCGAGATGTTTCCGTCATGATTCAAGGCTCCAGTCGATTTCAGAGGTCTGCTGAAGGTGAAAAGCCCGTCGTTCGCCGCGCTATTTGCGATCGATCATCAGCGCCACACCCACCAACGCGATGCCGCCGGAAATCAGCTTCACGCGCGTCAACGGTTCGTGCAGCAGGAGCGCCGAGAGACACAGCGCGATCACCGGCGCGGCATAGTTGAAGGTGTTGGCGAGCGTCGTCGAGACCTGCGCGTTGAGCGTCAGGAACACGGCGTAACCGATCAGCGTGCTCGCCACGACGAGAAACGCAAGCGCGGCCCATGCCGCCGACGGTACGCGCGCAAGGTGCGTCGTGGCAGCGATCCCCGACACGGCGACGATCGCACCGAGCACCGCGCTGGCTGATGCCAGCTGTAGCGCGAGGCTGATCACGGGATCGCGAGGCAACGCCAGTCGCGGCGCAAGCAGCGATCCTGCGGCCCAGGCCGCCGTCCCGGTGAGCGCAAGCACCGCGCCCATCGGCCGAAAGTCGCCGCCGCTAGCAGACGTCCAGCCCATCAGCGCGAGACCGGCAAAGCCAATGGCGACCCCGGCGATCTGACGGCGTGTCAACGGCCGATGAAACACGGCCCATGCAAACGACGCCAGGAAGAGCGGCGAAGACGAACCGAATACCGCGGCCACGCCTGCCGGAAGAAAATGCGTCCCCCAGATCGCGAGTGCCTGACTGGCCACCAGCATGGTGACGCCAATCAACGTCGCCCCGCC
Source organism: Burkholderia sp. AU17457 (assembly GCF_002223255.1). Lineage (NCBI taxonomy): Bacteria > Pseudomonadati > Pseudomonadota > Betaproteobacteria > Burkholderiales > Burkholderiaceae > Burkholderia > Burkholderia sp. AU17457. Next base: position 126,668 of record NZ_NKFB01000005.1, on the reverse strand, counting down.
CCACTCGCGAATCGACACAGGCGACCGACGCCAGCGAGCCAGCGCGAAAGGCAGCACGATCAGCGCCGCAAACGAGAAGCGCAATGTCGCCACCAACAGCGGATGCAACGCGTTCCCGGCAACCTTGAAAGCCAGGAAATTGGCGCCGTTATAGAACCATTGATAGGCGACGGCGAGCGCGACCCATCCGCGATGCGCGCTCCAGCTTGTATGGGCCGTGGTTGTCGCAGTCACTGTCCGCCCTCCTCCCTGACGAATCCGGCGATCGCGGCCTCCTCGCCGCCGGGGTACAGGCTCATGAAATGCTCCCGATACGGGGCTGTCCTCCGACCGTTGCGGCAGACGACCTCGTATGCGATGACTTCAATGCTACCGAGCGCATCGTTATCCCGATAATGCGGACGTTTTATGGCTGTTATCCATCTACTGAATAACGGCGTTATGCTTGCTCTGCTTGCGATAGACCCAACCGGAACGCACGGAGGCGCCAGTGGACTCCCGCCTTATCGAGTACTTCTTGCGTGTTGCCGAACTCGGCAGTATCAACAAGGCTGCAACTGACTTGCGGCTCTCCCAGCCGGCGTTGTCGCGCCACATCGCGCTGCTCGAGCATCAACTTCGCGCGAAGCTTTTTACGCGAACGCGGGGTGGCGTTCAGCTGACCGAGGCCGGCAGACTACTGGTGGAGCGCGCGCGGCCCATTCTTCGTCAGTTGACATCGTTGGTCGAGCAGGTGGGCGACCGCGCGGCGGGCCAATTGGCGATAGGCATTGCGCCTTCCTGGCGCAATCTGTTCACATCGAACTTCGTGGCGCGCTTGGTCGCCGACTTTCCACGCGTGAGGCTTCGTGTTCACGAGGGCGTGAGCCACGAGCTTCGTGACGTCATGCATGCCGGCATGCTGGACCTCGCCATCGTCCCGTTCGAAGCGTCGCCGCCGCAGGGCTATGCCCATACCCCACTCGTTCGGGAGCCGCTGATTCTCGTGAGCGCCAAGGATACCGGCTTGAGGCCCGACAAAGCGGTGCCGCTGTCGCGCCTCGGAGATCGCAAACTCGCGCTGGCGGGAAAACAGAATGTCATCCGCTCGACCATCGAGCACGCGATGATCCGTCGCAATTTCGAACTCGATATCCTGTTCGAGCTCGACGCGATGCATCTCTCGATGGACCTCGCTCGGCGGGGAATCGCGGACACCGTGACGCCATGCTGCGCGGTCAGCGGCAACGCGTGCTGGGAAGATTCAATTTCGTGGAGTCCGATCCGGGGCGCCTACATCACTTGGGCGCTCTGTGAAAATACGGCGCGCGCGCACTCGCAAGCGGTACTTGAAGGGAAGCGGATGGTTCTCGAGATGGTCGATGAAATCATCGACAGCCGAATCTGGCGCGATGCCGAGCGGCTGTCGTTCGTCAACCAGGTTAGTCTGAGCTAGCGATGTTCATCGAGCACCGCAAATTCGCTACAGGTCCCGTCAGTCTGATGGCGGAACATGGGACACCAAAGTTTTACGAGCGCTATGGCTTCCAGCCGTCCGTACTTCCCGAAAAAGCGGGGATATTTCTTCGCATTCGATGACGCAGGTCGCACGACCCGATCAGGGCAACGGAATGATGCGATCGTTATCGCCCCATAACAGACCGTTGAACTTGCCGATAGCAGCCGCTCACCGTCACACTTACAGCATCGGACATTTTGTCCCATCGATAGTTTGCCGTTCTTATGGGTGGTCAGCCCAGCTGGGCGATCTGCTGCAGCGATTCGCCCTTGCGCCAGCGCTCCCACATTACCGCCTTCTGGCTGTCTGTATAGTAGATCCGCCGTCTCTGTTTCATTGCAACACTCCTTGCTGCTATGCAGCCTCAAGTGTGTTGCATCGACGGGTTGAATCCGCAACCCGAAGCGGACGATCCACGCGCCTTAAAGTGGACATTCATTGGTTATTCAAGCGACAGCTAGATATCGACGTTTGCCTATCCACCACGCGATGATGCGAAGTCGTCTCCGATGTGGACGGCACGGGCTCGGCGCGGACAGCGAAACTGATCGCAAGCATGGTCGAAGCCATCATCAAAGCGCGGATTTTCGTGATTAGAAGCCGGGTTGCTCGATTTTCTTGGGCTGAAGAAAAGGCGTCAGCGCGAGCATGACCGCTCCAACAATTGCCAGCAGCCACAGCGGCGCATGGAAGCTGCCCGTCCGATCGCGCAGCGCGCCGACCAGCAGCGGCCCCGTTGCCGCGATCAGATAAGCCACGGTAATGATGAACGCGTTCCACACATTGGCTTCTTCCGGATCGCGGGTATTGTCGAGCGGCAGCGTCATGCCGAGGACGAAGCCGCCGGCAATGCCGAAGGAGATCAGCGGAATCAGCAGAAACGGCGCAGCATATGGCGCGATCGCCAAGCCGAGCAGTCCAACCGCGGACATCGCGGAGAAGCAAGCCAGCACCGGGCGACGATCGACCTTGCGGCTGAACAGCCCCGCAAATGGCGTCGCAATGACAAAGACCGCGGGCACGCTCGCGAGGATCAGCCCCGCCGTTGCTTCATCCACGCCGTGCTCCCTGTAGAGCGGCGCGATCCACGTAACAAGGCTGTAAAAGAGGAAGTTGTCGCAAGCGAAAAATAACGCGATCAACCATGCCTTCCAATACGTCAACGGCAACCCGTAGTGACGAGTGCGCGACGACGCGCTTTTCGCGTGAGTCTGCTGGCGGCGTTCGATGAAGACCCATGCGCCGATCGCCAGCAGACACGGAATGGCCCAGACGCCAGCGCCGAAACGCCATGAGCCCGACACGGCAGCAAGCGGGCTGCTCGCCGCAGCAGAAACGGCCGACCCGAACGACAGCGCCGCCGCATACACGCCCATTGCCAGCGCTACCCGTGCGGGATAGGCGGCCTTGATGAATCCGCCCACGAGCGCGCTCGCCACGGCGAGGCCGGCGCCGACGCCGGCCGTCGACAAGAGAAGCTGCGCGACGGAGCCTGCGAATGCCCTGCCCAACGTTGCCGCGCACAGTACGAACAGCGCCGCCAGAATGACACGATCGCGCCCGAAACGACGGGCAAGCCATGGTGTCGGCAATGCCAGCAGCCCCATGAGCACGTCGGGGATCGACGTCAGCAGCGACGCCTCCGTATGCGACAGTCCGAAAGCCTGGCTGATCGACGCCAGCAATGGCCCGATCGATACGATGCCCGGCCGCAGATTGACACCGATCAGCACGAGACAAACGAGCCCTGCCGCAAGCGACAACGGATTGTCGCGCCGACCGCTTCCGACCGGCATTTCAAGCGGCGCGTGAACGTCGCTCGATTCGTAATTGAACTGATTACCCGACATGCTCTCGATCCTCAAGGCCGCTGCGGGGCGGCCATTGACTGCCGCCCCGGCGCAGCAGGTTAGGCAACGACGTCCGGAAGGAAACCTGCATCGATCTCGATCTTCGATAGGTGCGCGACCGTGTTGACGAGCGTCTTGCCGGCCACGGCCATCGCAATCGCCACCGCCGCGCGGCGGTCGAAGCCTGCCGCCTTCAGCGCGTTCACGTCGCTATCCGACACCTGCGTGCGCTTCGATGCGATGGCTGTCGCGAACTGGCGCACCGCTTCGAGCTTCGGATCGGCAAGCGCGCTGCCAGTACGCAGCGCATCGACCACGTCAGCGGCAGCACCGAGCTTGCTGGCCAGCGTCGCGTGGACCGCCACGCCATAGTCCGCGGCATTCACGCGACTCGCGGCCGCCATCGCGACCTGCTGCGCGATCGCATCGAGGGACGTCGCACCGAGAGCATGGAGCCACTGCAGGTAAGCCGACAGCACCGGCGGTTCGACGGCAAGCGCGTGGCCGAGATTCGGCACGAAACCGAATACGCCGCACATCGCTTCGAACAGCGGCTGTGCCTCCGCCGACGCAGACACGTCGTCCAGTGCGCCAAACAGCGCCTGACCTTGCGCCACGTCCAGCGTGCGGGCGAAGAACGCGCGAATGATGCCGGCCACTTCGTCCAGATGCGATTCGAGCGGGAAATGACCGCCATCGACAAAATGCACCTCGGCATCGGGGATATCACGCTTGAATGCCTCGGCTCCCGCAGGCAGGAAAAATGGATCGTTCTTGCCCCACACCGCCAGCGTCGGCGGACGATGCGCACGGAAGTATTCGTGGAAGCGCGGATAGGCTGCAACGTTCGCCTTGTAGTCGCCGAACAGGTCGAGCTGGATCTCGTCGTTACCCGCGCGGTCGAGGAAGTGCTGGTCGAGCGTGTAGCTCTCCGGCGCAATATGCGACGTATCCGCCTCGCCATGCTGGTACTGGAACTGCGTGGTGCCGGCCGTGAGGAAACCGCGCAGTTGCTCACGGTTCGCATCGGACGGGTCCTGCCAGTAAGCACGCATCGGATTCCAGCCGTCGCTCAGCCCCTCCTCGTACGCGTTGCCATTCTGCGAGACGAGTGCGGATACGCGATCCGGGCGCGACGCAGCCAGACGGAAGCCCACCGGCGCGCCGTAATCGAAAACGTACAGTGCGTAGCGCGTCAGGCCGAGCGTGTCGGTAAAGCTCTCGATCACTTCCGCGAGATGGTCGAAGGTATAGCCGAACGTCTTCGCTTCTGGCGCGTCGGAGAAACCGAAACCGGGCAGGTCCGGCGCGATCACCCGGTACTTGTCGGCGAGACGCTCGATCAGCCCGCGATACTGATGGCTCGAAGTCGGGAAACCGTGCAGCAGCAGCACCGCGGGTGCGTCCTTCTGGCCGGCTTCCCGATAGAACAGATTGAGGGCCGAGCCGGTACGACGATCGGCGACGGAGGTGGTTTGATACGTCACGAGTGTGGACATCGAAAATCTCCTGAATCACGGAAAGAGGCGTCGGCCGGAACTTCTTGTACCGAACGATCGGTACAGTACATCTGCGAACTGAGGACGTCAAGGGTTGATTTAACGGGCAAGGCAACTTACCATTCCACCTGTACCGAACGATCAGTACTTTTTGGGGAAGCAAAAAGACCTATGGCCACTGCTCAGGCATCGAAGGACGAAATCATCGACCGGCTGTTCACGGTGTTCCGGGACCGTGGCTTCGAGGGTGCGTCGATCACCGATCTGTCACGCGCAACCGGTCTCGGCAAGTCGAGCCTCTATCACCACTTCCCCGAGGGAAAGGAGCAGATGGCCGAGGCTGTGCTGGAGCGCGCGACAGCGGTAATCGACAGCGAAATCCTGAACGCGGCGCGATCGTCCGGCACGCTGAGAGCCCGCATTCGCAAAATCGTGGCCACGCTGGACCAGATGTACGTCGGTGGGCGCGCCCCTTGCGTGCTCGGTCAACTCGCTACGGCCAATATCGGCTCGGTCGCGAAACAGGGTTTGTTGCTGGCGTTTTCGCACTGGATCGACGCCATCGAAGCTTTGGCCCGTGAAAGTGGCATGTCGCCGGCACGGGCGCGGCATTTCGCGGAGGACTGGGTTGCTCGTCTGCAAGGAGCGCTCATCCTGCAGGCGGCAAACAGCGATCTCGGGCCATATAAGCGGGCCATGGCCGCGTTGCTCGAACTTTCGAAGGACGCCAGGGATCACGCTGCGGAGTAGATCCCATCGTCACCTTCTGATAGCGTCCGGCGACTCTCGAGGCTACATAGGGCATCGGCCGGCGAATCGTACGCCCTGAACTGTCTGTTGTCGCACGCAGCATTCGGCATTGCGGCTATCCTTTAAATATTTCAAGCATCAAACCGGACGACTCGCCCATGCCGCGTCGAGATAATCTTGTCCGGGTACATAAGGCTTCAGCAGAAAAGGATGACGCCGTGTCAGTCCATCCGCGAAGAAGTACCAGTCGCCAATCGAGCTTTGATCTGCTTCGTATGTCTTGTCGCGGGGAACGCGTTGCTGAATCTGAGACCACAGGTCGGCGTGTAAATCGCGCCATCGCGACGGCCTGCCGTTGTCGATCGCCGGGATGAACGTCTTGATGCTGTAGCAGTCGTCTCGCACTTCACCAACAAATACGCCTTCTTCGCACGCGAGGCCCAACTGCAACCATTTCTCCCGGTAGATCCACGGCTGCAACCAGTAAATATTCGCCATGGCGGTGTAGAGGCGTGTGCGAACCTCGTCCTCGCCAGTTAGGCCCGTCCGCTGAATGATCCGTTGCGTCGCATGCTGGCTAACCTCGATCCGGTACATGAGACCGTCTTCCGGCCGAGCAGCTGACGAACAGACAAAGAAGAAGAAATCCAGCCCGCCAGTGGCGCCACGTTGCTCGAACAATCCGCAGTACAGGGTCATTTCGCCAAGGCGTATCAGCGGAAACGTGACCAGGTGCTTGTCGAGTTCTGGCTTCAGCACACGTTCCATGTAGCGGAATGCCTTCCTGCCGCTCATCCCGGGTCGCCATTGCTTTGATACCCGCTTTATCGCGCCGTCAAATACCCTGAGAAACGTGAACCGAGACGTCGCGTCTGAAATGGATCTTGCTCGTCCCTTCGCTATACGCGGATCTACGAAGCGCGGATGGTCCATGATTCATCGGCCTCTGCTGCTTACGGTCGATGGGCCGAGGTCGGCCACGATGGGGAAGTCGATCGGGGTTTTAGCGACTTCGTTGAGGTAGTTCGTGAAGACATTCACGGCCATCGGCTTACTCTCGACTGGAGCATCGTCTCGCGTAGAGATGTGCAAGCGGGACATCGACTGTTCCTTCACGAATCGCCGCGTCCGTCCGGCACGACAATCCAGCGTATTGCATCAATAGACGTGTTCCGACCAACCACGCGCGCCTGGAAAATTGCGCGTGGTCAGAACGGAGCAACCAGCCATCGAGACCAGGCAGCCGGACGCTTCATATGGCGCCCAGTCCGCCCGGACTTCAGGCGGCCTTACGGGCCCGGGTCTGAAGCGGCGGGAACGTCGCGTCGATGTCGGTCTTGAACGTGTTGTTGAAGAGGTTGGTGATGAAGCTGAACGCGGTCTCGGCAACGATGTCAACGATCTGCTCGTCGGTGTAACCCGCAGCACGCACGGCATCGACATCCGCGTCGTCGATGTGACCGCGCGACGTGGCGATCTTGTAGGCGAACTGCAGCGCGGCGTCGGCCTTGGGATCGGTCGAATGACCGTCGCGGTTGAGTTCCATGTCTTCCGGCGTCAGCCCTTGCAGCTTGGCGCCGAGATAGGTGTGCGCCGACAGGCAGTAGTTGCAGCCGTTCACTTCAGCGGTCATCACGTGGATGCGTTCCCGGGTCTTGTGACCGAGACTCTTGCCGAGCGCACCGTGCATGTCGGCGATCGCCTTCAATGCATCGGGGGATTGCGAGATCAGGGCGAAGAAGTTCGGGATCACGCCGAGAACTTTTTCGTAGTTCGCGAGGATCGGTTGCGCTTTGGCGGGAGCAGATTCTTTCGAGGGGATTGCAAGGCGGGCCATGAGATTTCTCCGTTAATCCGAGCCACCGTGGCTTCGGTAGGAGAGATAGTAGTGACTTCCACCCAAAACAATAATTGGCTGTTTATGAGAACCGGCCTTCCATTCAGTGAAAGTATCGAGGAATTGGAAAGAGGCACATTAGGTAGAGCGAACGCCCGTCAGCCCTTACCCAGCTCCGACATGGCCGAGCGCAGCCGGTCGGTTGCGAAGTCGAGGAAGACCCGCATCTTGAGCGGCAACAGCCCGCGCTCTCCGTGGATCAGACTGACAGGAATAGACTCGACATCGAACTTCGGAAGGACGTGGACAAGCTCCCCTGTGCGGAGCGCGGCATCGCAGTGGTAGCGGTACACCCTCGTCAAACCGGTACGACGGAGCGCCGCCTCCACCGCAGCCTCAGCAGTGGTCACGGACAGGCGCGGAATGATGTTGACGTTGAAATTACGTTTGGTCGCCGGATCCCGAAACCACCATGTTGCGGTGGAAGGGCCTGCGAAGACAACGCACGGAAGCTTTTCCAGGTCACTCGGGTGTGTTGGTTTGCCGTGCGCAGCTAGCAGGTCCGGCGAAGCGCACACCAGTGTATCCATAGCGCCAACACGGGTTGCAATCATGTTGCTGTCCGGCAATGTGCCGATGCGAACTGCCATGTCAACGTGGTCATCATAGAGATGAAGGTTCCGATCGGAGAGAACCAACCGGACGTTGATCTCGGGATAGGCCGCCAGGAAGTCCGTGACAATGGGCAAGATGTACATATGGCCAAACAGCACCGGCGCGGTGAGCACAAGCTCTCCTCGTGGAGTGGTGTACTCGCCAGCCGCCGCTCGTTCGATTTCCTCGATGTCTTCCATGATGCGTTTGGCGGACTCGACGTAAGCTTGGCCGGCATCGGTCAAGGTCAGCTTACGCGTTGAACGATGCAGCAATTTCGTGCCGAGGTACTCCTCGAGTTCCGTGACCTTCCGGCTGACGGTCGGGAGCGGCATATTCAAGGCCTTCGCGGCCGCAGTGAGGCTACCTTTTTCGATCGTGAGCAGCACGATCGACATGGCTTCCAGTCTGTCCACTTAATCTTCCACCCAATGAAAGATAATCCATGGATATGAAAGTATCATTTTTCTGGGTGAAACATCTGGAGTGCGCCGAACGAATGCTGCGGATGACCGGCCGAATAGCGCCGGACGTGGTCGCCGCCATCCCGCTGCCGCCCTTCGAATCCGAATGGATTGACTTCCGGCGTTGATAGACTTGTGCCCGATTTTCGTTCCTGAACACCTCGTATCAGTGGCCCCAAAGTCCAGCCAGGCCGACGTGCGTGATCCGAGGAATCAGTGGCAAAGCGTCGTGGCGGCTGCGAAAATGGCGCTCCCCGCAACCGCCTGAGCCACGACGGCGGGCGTGCTAAGTGGCCGCAGCCGCGAGGGAAGTCTCGACCAAGCGGCACCCCAGGCTGCGTCGATCATCAGAGGCGTATCTAACAGGTAATCGCTTTGAAATTGTCGTTTGAAGTTCTCGAAGTGCTCGATGCCATAGACCGGGCGGGCACGTTCGCGGAAGCGGCCGCGCTGCTTCATCGCGTACCGTCTGCATTGACTTACCTGGTGCAAAAGACGGAGGCTGATCTTGGCGTCGCCCTGTTTGATCGCAGCGGCCGGCGTGCGCAGTTGACGGAGGCGGGGCGACTGCTCGTCGAGGATGGTCGTCGTTTGCTGCGAGCCGGGCAGGATCTGGAAAGCAAGGTTCGAAGTGTCCATGCGGGTTGGGAGGCTGAGCTCAGGCTGTGCATCGACGAGATTCTTCCGTTGCCTTCGTTGTGGCCGTACGTGCGTGCTTTCTACGAACTGAAGATGACGACACGGCTCCGTTTATCGACCGAAGTGCTCGGTGGCGTATGGGACGCGCTTGTGACGGGGCGTGCGGATATCGCGATCGGCGCCGCGGGAGAGCCGCCACACGCGCCAAACATTGCAGCAAGGCCGATCGGCCTGTTACGTCACGTTTTCGTCGTGGCGCCTTATCATCCGCTTGCCGCGAACGAAAAGCCACTCGACAACGGCGCAATTTCAAGTCACCGCGGCGTCGTCATCAGCGATACATCGCGTGACCTCGAGCCGAGATCGGTGGCCATTCGCGACGGACAACCGGTCATCGTCGTACCGAACCTGGCCGCCAAAATCGACCTTCTTTGCGAAGGCATTGCCGTCGGCATGCTGCCCGCGCCCGTCGCCGAAGAGTTGATACGGCAGGGCAAGCTCGTCGAGCGCCAGGTAACAGGCGTGCGGGCGCACACAAACTGCTACCTCGGCTGGCGCGAGGATAAGGCAGGACGTGCGTCGAAATGGTGGATTGAACAACTGGATCAGATCGATCTGATATCCAGGCTTTTCAGCACGCGCAGCATCGCTACCTGAAGCAAATGCCCGTCTCACACCTCGGCGCCGGCTCGCTCGACGGGGAAGATAGGATGCTCGATAAAACGCGTCGAGGCGAGCGTGATACTTGCTCGCAGCAGCGTGAGCGCCTCAAACGATAGATCATCGCGTCGTGCCCGCGATATCGGCGCGATGGGTATAACGCGCCATCAGGTCGCCGTTCGGGACCGACCAGTTGCATCGCTGCGTGAAGCTGCACGCCGATAGATGTCTACTCGCCCGGGACGCACTTGCACCGCCGGCAGTCGCGGTCACACGTTCCGGGAAGCCTGAGTTTGATTGCGCAGTCATGCTGTCGTGATACACGGCATCTCGCTATCATGCCGTTCGACGATGTCTGCAAGTAACCCCGTGCAACATCGAGTGGCCGTGTGAAGCCGGGGCGAAAGGCTCCTTGCGACCCGAAGCGGTCGCGCGGCATTCACCTAAACAGCCATTCGAACATGCGATGCAGACTTGTTACCATGGCACTTTTACCCATCCGCTAGATGCAGCGACCGGAATTCGCGAAGGATAATTGGCATGGAGAAACTCAGAGACCATCGGCCACTAGGCGTCTTTTCCGATGGTGGAGGCTACTTCCGGTCGGAATATCAAATCGGCAAGAGGTTGGTCTGGGTGAGATGCCGTCATCGTCCCGATTGCTTGGAATGCGTCGGTAAGGCCGACGAAATCCTGGCCGATATATGGGCCGCTATTCCCGATGCCATCGCCCTCGCCGAAGACTATTCCAGGACAAAGATCCCGGACTTCTGGAGTAAGCACGATATGTCGAAACGGGAAGGGACTCGCTTGGATGTGTGGGGTATAACCATTACGCCTGACCTTGGGGAGGCACGGTTCGATATTTCTCGCAACCACAACTTCGATTATTCATCACCGACTTTTTTCAAGGATGATTACTGGAACGAAGAACCTGTGTCGCTACCGGAATTACCTGACCGGTATCACGTGTACCTCATCCGCAACAGGTCCGGGCAGCTCAGCGTTGCTATCGATTCCTTTCACCGACATGACGGGCCGCAAGTGAGTACAACTCCGCACTAGCGATAGGGAGGATCAACAACAACCTATGCCCCCATGTCGACCGCCCGCTCCTGGGCGAGGCTGTCACTGGCCAAATCGGTCCAGACAGCCAAGGATGCTTATCAGCGCAACGACGGCGAGCCCCCCCGACCGATGCGTAGGCGAAGAGAAATTTGATAGGCGATTCGGCTTTGTATATGGTCGTACCACCGCGAGCACGGACTTCGTCTTCCGTCAAATAGCTCGACAGCGTTGCCACGAAGCCAGTTGCTGACGCAAACAACGTTCAGATCCATCCAAAGTGGACGGTATCGGTTGGATGTACCACGCATGCTCCCCATGAGGCGATGGCTAGCGCGAGGAGAATCCACACGGCTGTCCTCATAAATGGATCTGTTCAGCTGCCTAAAATAGCTGCAATTGTCGGCGATCCGAGCAAAACTGTCGACCGTCCGTTCAGCCGAATGCCGACAACCGAAGGGCGGCCGCAACCGCCCCCGTCACTCAATCAACCACCCACACCCCGATTAGCCTCAATCACCGTCAAAGCAGCCATATTCACGATCCGCCGCACGGTCGCACTGGAAGTAAGAATGTTCACGGGAGCATTAACGCCCAACAGGAAAGGCCCCACCGCCACATTACTCCCCGCCTCGGTCTTGAGCAGGTTGTAAGCAATATTCCCCGCATCCACGTTCGGACAGACCAGCAAATTCGCCGCCCCCTTCAACGGCGACATCGGCAGCAGCTTCGCCCGCAGCCCTTCATCGAGCGCGCAGTCGCCATGCATCTCACCATCGGCCTCGATATCCGGCGCCTGCTCGCGCACGATCTCCAGCGCGCGGCGCATCTTCACGCCCGAAGCCGCACTCCCCGACCCGAAATTCGACCGCGACAGCAGCGCCACCTTCGGCGTCAGATTCAGCCATTCCATCTGCCGCGCCGCCGCGATCGTGAATTCCGCGATCTGCTCCGCATCGGGGTTGTCGTTCACGTGCGTATCCACCAGCGCGACCGTCCGCTGATCGAGCAACAAAATGTTCATCGCCGCATAAGTCGAAGCACCCGGCTTCTTGCCGATCACTTCGTCCACGAACCGCAGGTGATTGTGATACTCGCCCACCGTCCCGCAGATCATCCCGTCCGCGTCGCCAAGCTGCACCATCATCGCGCCGATCAGCGTCAGGCGGCGGCGCATTTCCACGCGCGCCATTTCCTTCGAAATACCGTCGCGGCAGCGCAGTTCCCAATACTTCGTCCAGTATTGCGGGAAGCGCTCGTCATATTCCGGGTTGGTTACTTCGACATCCTGACCGAGTCTCAAACGCAGGCCGAATCGCTCGATGCGCGCGAGCAGTACCTCCGGACGTCCGACCAGAATCGGCCGAGCCAGCTTCTCGTCGACGATCACCTGCACCGCACGCAGCACCCGCTCGTCTTCGCCTTCGGTGAACACGATCCGCGCCTTGCCGCCGTCACGCACCAGCTGGCGCGCGGTCGCGAACAGCGGCTTCATGAATGCGCCCGAGTGATAGACGAACTGCTGCAACTGCTCGACGTACGCATCGAGATTCGCGAGCGGACGCGTCGCCACGCCGCCTTCCATCGCCGCCTTCGCGACGGCCGGCGCGATCCGTACGATCAGGCGCGGGTCGAACGGCTTCGGAATCAGGTATTGCGGGCCGAACGACACGTCGTACGCACCATAGGCCGCCGCGACGACTTCGTTCTGCTCTTCCTCGGCCAGCCCGGCAATTGCGTGCACCGCGGCGATTTCCATTTCACGCGTGATCGTCGTCGCGCCCACGTCCAGCGCGCCGCGGAAAATGTACGGGAAACACAGCACGTTGTTGACCTGGTTCGGATAGTCCGAGCGGCCCGTCGCGATCACGACATCGTCGCGCGTCTCATGCGCCAGTTCCGGGAAGATTTCCGGCGTCGGGTTGGCCAGCGCGAGAATCAGCGGGCGCGCCGCCATCTGCTTGAGCATCTCCGCCGTGAGGATGCCGCCGACCGACAGCCCCAGGAACACATCCGCACCGCCGATCACTTCGGCGAGCTTGCGCGCATCGGTTTCCTGCGCGAAGCGCGACTTGGCCGGGTCCATCAGCGTGGTACGGCCGCGATAGACAACGCCTTCGATGTCGGTCACCCACACGTTTTCCACCGGCAGCCCGAGGTCGACCAGCAGGTCCAGACACGCCAGCGCGGCCGCACCGGCGCCCGACGTCACGACCTTCACTTCCTTGATGGATTTCCCGACGACCTTCAACCCGTTGATGAACGCGGCGGAAACGGTAATGGCCGTGCCGTGCTGATCGTCGTGGAAGACGGGAATCTTCATGCGCTCGCGCAGCTTCTGCTCGACGGTGAAGCATTCCGGCGCCTTGATGTCCTCGAGGTTGATGCCGCCGAACGTCGGTTCGAGGCCGGCAATGATGTCGATCAGCTTGTCCGGGTCGGTCTCGTTGATCTCGATGTCGAACACGTCGATGCCCGCGAACTTCTTGAACAGGACGGCCTTGCCCTCCATCACCGGCTTCGACGCGAGCGGGCCGATGTTGCCGAGGCCCAGCACGGCGGTGCCGTTCGTGATCACGCCCACCAGGTTGCCGCGGCTCGTGAAGCGGTGCGCCTGCAGCGGATCGGCGGCGATCGACTCGCACACGCTCGCCACGCCGGGCGTATAGGCCAGCGCCAGATCGCGCTGCGTCACCAGCGGCTTGCTCGCGACGACCGAGATTTTCCCGGGAGTCGGAAACTCGTGATAGTCGAAGGCGGCCTGCTGCTGTGTCTCTGTCTGTTTCATGTTTTGGTCCCGGCGTGGGCGCCAGGCCAGTCCCGGCGCGATCCATGAAGGGGATTCTAAGGACCCGCCATAACGTGATGATTCTGTTTTAATATCGGTCCATCACTTTTTCCTAATGAATACATGACCAGTCAATGAATTTTGACGCAAACGACGTGGTCAGGCGGCTCGGCGCGCGTCTGAAGATCCGGCACCTGGTGCTGTTGCTGCAGATTCAGCAGCACGGATCGCTGACACGCGTGGCCGAGCACATGGCGAGCAGCCAGCCGGCCGTGACGAACGCGCTGTCCGAACTGGAGAGCATGTTCGGCACGCCGCTGTTCGAACGCTCGTCGCGCGGCATGCGGCCCACCGCGCTCGGCGCGGTCGTGCTCGAACGGGCGAAGGCGATGATCAAGGATCTCGACCACCTCGCCCGCGAGATGGAGGCCGTCGCCGCCGGGCATGCGGCCCATCTGCACATCGGCGTGATTCCATTCATCTCCGGCCAGATGCTGTCGGCCGCGCTGAAGCGGCTGCAAGCGCGCATGGAACGGCGCCTGACCGTGACGATTCACGAAGGCACCAGCGATCAGTTGCTGCTGCAACTCCGGGATCACAGCGTCGACATCGTGATCGGCCGCGCGTCGTCGGCGATCGATCTCGGGCAGGTCTCGTTTGAAGTGCTGTATCAACAGCAGCCGCGCATGATCGCGAGCCGGCGGTTGGCCGCCAAGCTCGCCCGCACGCCGCTGGACTGGCACAAGCTGCACGCGCTCGACTGGATTCTCGGCGCGCCGCATACGCCGATGCGCGAACAGGTGACCGACCTGTTCCTGTCGGCCGGCATCGCGCCGCCCGTGCCGATCGTCGAAAGCTATTCGTCGAAGCTGATCGGCGAAATGATCGCGTCGAGCGACGAGGCTGTATCGATCGTGCCGGCCGACATCGCGGAGGAACTGGTGCGGATCGCCGGCGTGGCGATCGTGCCTTATTCGCTGGTGTGGACGTTGCCGCCGATCGCGCTGTTCACGCGCTCCGCCGATTCGCAATCGCCCGCGCGCGATCTGCTCGTCGACGCGCTACGTGCGGTGTGCAAGGAGACGTACGGGGACGCGCAGCGATAGCGCGTTACTTGCCCGCCGCAAGGCGACGCAGGATCTCCGCACGCTCGGCGGCCAGCACGTGGTCCGAGCCCTCGCCTCTGTCGTAGCGTGTGCTCGTGCGGTAGGAAAGGCGCTTCGCGTATTGACTGGTGGCGGGATCGAACGCCCAGGCGTCGACGTCGAAGAAGTGCTTGCCGAAATGATCTTCGTCCTTGCCCCATACGTAGTCGGCCCGGACAAACAGCGGATACGGCGACACCTCCGGCAAATTCCACATCGCACGATCGGCCATCTCCGTCTGGGTGACATTCGGCATCAGGTTCTCGATCTTGCCGTTCGCGCCGACACGTAGCACCGCGACGCGCTCCAGCATCCCGCTGCCGCCCCCCGAGAACATTCCGGAGAAGAACACCCACGAGCCGCCGGACGCAATCGGCAGCCGCTCGGACCGCGGATTCAGGCCGAACTGGTACAGCTCCTTCGAGGAATGAGGAAGCGGCGCCGGCGGCATCTCGAAGCACGGCGCACGGTCGGGCAGCACGCAGAGCTTCACGCCGGAGAGCGGAAGCCCGTCGCCGTCTAGCTTGCCTTCCGTCTGAGTGAAGCGCGGAAATGCGGTTTCGCGCGGCGCTGCTTGAACGCAGGCGATGCCGACGAGCGCCATGCTTGCGATCGCCGCGAACGTTTTACCGATCCAGCGCATCACGCCTCCGCCCGATGACACACCACCTCGATATTGTGTCCATCCGGCCCGATGACGAATGCCGCGTAGTAGTTCGCGTGATAATGCGGCCGCAGCCCGGGTGCGCCATTGTCTTCCCCGCCGGCCGCCAGCGCCGCGCGATGGAACGCATCGACTTGCGGCCGTGTGTCGGCCACGAACGCGATGTGGAGATGCGCCGGTTTCTCGTCGGTCGGGAACAAACACAGCGAAGACTTGCTGGGCAGTCCGATCTCGATCCCGCGCGACGGCTCGCGTTCCCCGACAATTTCGGCCCCCAGCGGTTCGAGTGCCTTCAGGAAAAACGCCTTGCTGACGGCGTAGTCGCTGACGCCGAATTTGACGTGGTCAAACATGAGTTCTCCCCGGATGAATGGGTGTGCCGGCGCGCGTGTGCGGGACCGTCAGGTGGTTCGGTCCCGGCGAATCGGACAGATGATACGGGAATCGCGATGCCCGATGCCAATCTACGGTCACGCAATGCGCCGACATCCTGTGCGCCCTCGCACACGCCGAAGCGGTCGTCCGCGGCTGCTCAGGTCGCGGTAGCAAACACCGGCTGATTCCCGACGCTCTCACGTTCGAGCATTCTCGCGTACCACGCACGAAGCGCTTCGCACTCCTCAGGCACTGGCAGCTTCACGAGCATCGCAAAGATCAAACCGCCGATGACGGTGATGTCGGCCATCGTGAACGTCTCGCCCGCAACATACGGTTGCCGTTGCAGAACGGCATCGAAGTAGCGCATGCCCCTCAGCGCCTTGTCGCGCTGACGGAATCCCCACTCCGGGTTTTGATACGTCTCCACGTCGGGCCCCAGGCCGGGCGTGCCGTGATGGAAATAAACGCTGATCGCGTCGAGCAGCTCCAGTTCCGCGCGTTTGCTCATCATATGGATGATGCCCTTTTCGCGTGGCGTGCTGCCAGTCAGCGTAGGTACGCCATCGAGCGTATCGAGATACTCGGTAATGGCCGTGCACTCGGCAATGCAGGTTCCATCATCGAGTTCGAGCACCGGCAACGTACCCGAATAATTCTTGCTGGCGATGAACTCGGGCTTTTTATGCTCGCCCTTGTAAAGATCGACCATCATGAACTGGACGCGCGATTGCAGCCCCTTTTCGGCCAGCGCGATGCGCACGCGTGTCGGATAGGGCCCTGTCGGGAAATCGTGGATCTTCATCATCGGCAGTTGGGCGGTGTCGAAATCGACATTGCTGGAAGTCATTTCAGGAGCACTCCGTAGTCGGTTGCAGGGGATCGGACGACGTGAAAACACGTCGCCCCACGAATCTACCTAACGTTTGTTAGGTTAACCATATAAGGTACAATCCGGGGTGTCAACATCCATTTCCTGCGCGCGGAGGCTGAAACGGTGACGAACGACGCGAGCTCGAACTCGAGAGAAAGAATTCTGGCAGCCGCCACGAGGCTCGCGCAGGCGCACGGCTACGGCGGCTTGAATTACCGGGATCTCGCCGACGAGGTGGGCATCAAGGCCGCGAGCATCTACCACCACTTCGACAGCAAGGCCGATCTCGGCGCCGCCGTAGCGAGGCGCTATTGGGAGGATGCAGCGGCGGCGCTGGACGACATGCTGGCCAGATCACACGATCCGCTGGACTGCCTGCGCCGCTATCCGGATACCTTCCGCAAGGCGCTCGAGACTGGCAACCGCCTGTGCCTGTGCAGCTTCATGGCCGCCGAAACCGACGATCTGCCGGAAGTCGTGATGAAAGAAGTCCTGTCCTTCGCCGACGTGAACGTGGCGTGGCTCAGCAAGGTGCTGTCCGCAGCGGCAGTGGTCGGCGCTCGGGAGAGCAAACCGCGGGCACGGGCGATCTTCGCCGCCATCGCCGGCGCTCAGCTCATCGCGCGGAGTCGCGCCGATCTCTCGCTCTATGACGCGCTGATCGACAATTATCGTAAAGCGGGGCTTTTGCCGGCGTAGCGGGGTAACGGTGACGCGGCTTCGGATGATGTCGGACGTTCGTGAACGCGCGATGTTCGATCGGGTGACCCCGGCTGACCTGGATTCCGTCGCCGATGTGTGCTGCCGGGCCGCCGCGATCATCAGCGTACCGAATTGACAGGCTTTTCGTAAAGCGACCAGACAATACCGTCCGTTTTCAATCCGACGCGGACAAAGCCAATCGACTCGTAGTAAGCACAGAGCTTCGTGTTTTCGGCGCCGCAGTCGAGTCGAAGCAAACGCCGGTTCAAGCGGCTCACCTCATGAGCGCACCAGTCGAGCATGAAGCCGCCGAGCCCGAACCCGTCGAAACCTTGCCGTACACAGAGGCCATGCACGTAGCCTGCAATCGGCGCTTGAGGCCCCCAGTGCCTGTCCTCGTCGAAGTCGAGCGAGAACGTGCCGATCAGCGCGCCATCCTGTTCGACGACGTACACGGCCTTCTCGGCGATGTGGTTTCGCACCCACCGTTCCGAGAAGCCGTCGCCTTCCTTGCCCCACACGTAGTCGCCGTGCGCGACCTTCTTGGCGTGTGCATCATTCCGGATCTGTGTCAGCACCGGAACATCGTCTACTGTCGCCTTGCGGACGCTTTTCGAAACCATCGCTCGTTTCCTCGTTGAGCCAGAGTGACCATCCCGGCGCGCCCCGTGACTGAGCTGACGCTAGCCGCGCGCCCGGCACGCGTGCTGTCTTTATCTAGCGCCGCGCTAGTCATGGCTCACTTGCTTAAGCCACGCGTTCAGTTCACGCGTACGATCACGTGTTCTGTCGATTTGGCAAGTCAGTAGATCAAGATCCCGATCCGCGCCTGCCTCGTTTATCAAATACCAAGCGGAACACTCGTTGTCGAGAAAACGGATCCATTGCCGCTGAGCCGCGACAAATTTCACCTTGAGTGCAGGGTAGTCGACGTACTCGTCACGCGGCCGAGACAGCGACTTCAAAATCTTTTGGTAAGTTCGGTTCAATTCGTCATCTACGCTCTGAAATTCATCTTGGCTACGCTGCTGCAAGCACTCGCGAGCCACGCTATCCGGTGTGCAGCTCTGCGCTTGCGCAGCAGTGAACCACGACAATGTCAGTGCCATGGCGATGCCGTGCACCGCGCGACGAGGGCTAAACACCGATGCGCGAATATGCATTCTTGCTCCCATTCCCGTTTTCACATTCATATGGCGATCGGAACAATTCTCGCGTCGATCGCGTTCGACAAAATCTCCGTCGGAAACCCACCCTCTACGGATGAAAAGTCTCGCCCCGCTTGAGCATGTCGATGAATTCCGCGATTTTTCGCGCCCGTGTTTCCGGCTTCCTGGCATTCTGTATCCGAAACAGGATCGCATAGCGATTACGGCTGTTCAGCGTCGCGAAAAACTTCCCGGCTTTCGGATGGGCATCCAACGCCGCCTGCAAGTCGCCCGGCATGATCGAGTTGCTGGCCGACGTATAAGCAGCCTCCCAGCGGCCGTCCTTCCTCGCCTTCTCGATCTCGCCCATGCCGGCCGCGCGCATTCTGCCTGCGGCGATCAGCGCTTCGGCCTTGTCCTTGTTGAGTTTGGACCAGATGCTTTTCGCCGAGCGCGGGGTAAAGCGTTGCAACCAGTATTGCTCGCTCTCGCCCTTCTTTTGGCCATCGATCCAGCCGTGGCAAAGGGCGCTTTCCACCGCCTCTTCATAGGTGACGGTTCGCTGCCCCGCGCCCTTTTTCGCGAGCCGCAGCCATGCTCCGGTCGACGTGCCGCCGTTCCGGCCCAACCAGCTTTCCCATTCGGCTTGACTCGCAAACGTCAGAGCGTCTTCGGCCATGTCACGATCCTAATGGTTGCGTTCTCAACGACTCAAAAGCCGCCACGCAACGAACGCGCGGCGACCACCGGAGCCATCGATTCCACACCACTGCGTCAAACAATCCGGTTCAACGCATCGGCAAACCGCTTCACCGCGCCATCGACATCATGCAGCTTGTCGAGACCGAACAACCCGAGCCGGAAAGTCTTGAAATCCGCCGGCTCGTCGCATTGCAACGGCACACCGGCCGCGATCTGCAAACCGACGTCGGCGAACTTCTTCCCGGTGCGAATACCGTCATCGTCCGTATAACTGACCACGACACCCGGCGCCTCGAACCCCTTCGCGGCCACGCTCCTGAACCCCTTCTCCGTCAGCAGCGCGCGAATACGCTCGCCGAGTTCGAGCTGCTCCGCCTTTACCTTGTCGAAGCCGTACGCGTCGGTTTCCTTCATCACGTCGCGCAGCGTCGTGAGGCTGTCCGTCGGCATCGTCGCGTGATACGCGAACCCGCCGCCCTCGTACGCTTCCATGATCTGCAGCCACTTGCGCAAATCGCACGCGAAGCTGGTGCTGGTCGTCGAATCGATGCGCTCGCGCGCGAGCGGGCTCAACATGACCATCGCGCAACACGGCGACGCGCTCCAGCCCTTCTGCGGCGCACTGATCAGGATATCGACGCCGCTCGCCTGCATGTCGACCCACACGGTGCCCGACGCGATGCAATCCAGCACGAACATGCCGCCGACCGCATGCACCGCGTCGGCCACCGCGCGCAGGTACGCGTCGGGCAGCATGATTCCGGACGCGGTTTCGACGTGCGGCGCGAACACGAAATCGGGTTGGTTTGCGTGAATCGCGGCGACCACTTCGTCGATCGGGGCCGGCGCGTACGCGGCCTGCCTGCCGGCTTCGACCGGGCGCGCCTTCAGCACCGTCGTTTCGGACGGAATGCTGCCCATGTCGAAAATCTGCGACCAGCGGAAGCTGAACCAGCCGTTGCGGATGACGAGGCATTTCTTGTTCGTCGCGAACTGTCGCGCCACGGCTTCCATGCCGAACGTCCCGCTGCCCGGCACGATCGCGACCGACTTCGCGTTGTAGACTTTTTTCAGCGTGGCGGAGATGTCGCGCATGACGCCCTGGAAGCGCTGCGACATATGGTTGACCGAGCGATCGGTGTACACCACCGAATATTCGAGGAGCCCCTCGCGGTCAACATCGGGAAGTAAACCTGGCATGCTCGCCTCCGGTGAAAGATGAACGATGGAATCAGGACAAGCAGCGTCTTCGATTCGATACTGCTCTGCACCATGCAACTGCGTCATTTCCTCGACGAAAGCCGATTCTAACGAACGCCGCCGGCCGATTGGCGCATATTTTTGTCGGCTCCCAGGCTCGGTATTCGTCGAGGCCGGCCCGTGCCGCGCACATCGCCCTGTTCCGTGTAAGGATTAACGACGCGTAAGGCAACGGCCGCCTAACATGTCGACCAGCCCCCTTCACGACGGAATTTACGATGACCCCTTCTCCCGCATCGTCACGGCAGTCGTCAACCGATCCCGCGCTCGCCGAGCGCATCGACGCGGTCCTGTCCCGCCAGCTCGATACGCAACGCCTCGTCGGCGCGGTCGTCCTGGTCGCTCGCGACGGCGCGCTCGTCTATCGTCGCGCGGCCGGGTTCGCGGACCGCGAATCGCGTACGCCGATGCGCGAGGACACGCAGTTCCGGCTCGCGTCGGTCACGAAGCCGATCGTCTCGGCGGCCGCGATGGCGCTCGTCGCGCAACGCAAGCTGTCGCTCGACGAAGCCATCACGCGCTGGCTGCCCGAATTCCGCCCGGCGCTGCCCGATGGCACCGTGCCGGCGATCACGGTGCGCCAGTTGCTCGTGCATACCGCCGGCCTCGACTATCGCTTCAACGAAACCGACGCGAACGGCCCCTATGCGCGTGCGGGCATCTCCGACGGGCTCGACGGCGCCTCGATCACGCTCGCCGAAAACCTGCGCCGGATCGCGAGCGTGCCGCTGCTGTTCGCGCCCGGCACCCACTGGAACTATTCGCTGTCGATCGACGTCATCGGCGCGCTGATCGAAGCCGTCTGCGGCGCGCCGCTCGCCGACGCGATCGATGCACTCGTGTTGCGCCCGCTCGGCGCGCGCGACACGGGCTTCGTCGCACGCGATCCCGCGCGGCTCGCCACGCCATACGTGAACGACACGCCGAAGCCGCACCGGCTCGCGGAGAACGAGACGGTGCCCATCGACGAAGGGTTCGTCGGCGTCACGTACTCGCCGTCGCGCGCGCTGAATGCACAAGCGTTCCCGTCGGGCGGCGCCGGAATGGTCGGCACCGCGGGTGACGTGTTGACGGTGCTGGACACGCTGCGCGCGGGCGGCGGCGCGATCCTGCCGGCCGAACTGGTCGACGAGATGGGACGCGTGCAGACCGGCGATTTCGAATTGCCGGACCTGCCGGGCGCGGGTTTCGGGATCGGCTTCTCGGTGCTGCGCGACCCGCAGGCGGCCGCGTCGCCGGAATCCGTCGGCACGTGGCGCTGGGGCGGCGTCTACGGTCATTCGTGGTTCGTCGATCGCGCACGCGGGCTCACCGTCGTGTCGCTGTCGAACACGCTCTACGAAGGGATGAACGGGCAGTACACGCTCGATCTGCGCGATGCCGTCTACGGCGCCGGCTGACGCACGCAACGAAAAAAGGCCCGACAGCGTCGGGCCAACGGGTTTGAGACACAAGGAGAATCCCGCCCACCCCATACCGGGCGGTCACGCCGCACTACACGACGTTCTTTTCGACGATCGGCCGGTTTTCCAGCACACGCGCCCAGCCGAGCGACGACAGGTCGAGCGTGTCGTAACGCCCGCCCAGAATGAGTTCACTGACGCCCCGCCCGGTCGCCGGCCCTTGCTGCAGCCCGTGGCCGCTGTAGCCGTTCGCGAACACGACGTTGTCGAGTTCGGGGTGGTAGCCGATGATCGCGTTGTGATCGAACACGTTGTACTCGTAGTAACCGGACCAGCAATTCTCGACGCGCAGCGCCTCGAATTCCGGCACGCGGTGCGCGAGCGTCGGCCAGATCACGTCGTCGAACAGGTCGTGGTCGACTTCGTCGAGCGGCAGGTCGTCCGGGTCGCGATCGGGGCTCGGCGACGTACCGCAGATATACGTGCGCCCTTCCGGCCGGAAATACACGCCGGTCGGATCGATCAGCAGCGGGCAATCGGCGAGCTTCGCCGGCGACGATACGTTGAAGATGCTGCGCCGCCGCGCATACACCGGGATGTCGATGCCCATCATCGCCGACAGCGTGCGCGTCCATGCGCCGGCCGCGTTGACGAGCGTGTCGCACGCATGGCGCTCGCCGTCGCCCGTCACGACATGCGTGATCTTGCGGCCGTCGCGCACCACGTCCTTCACGTCGGCCGGCACGTAGCGCGCGCCCAGCGCCTGCGCCTTCTTGCGCAGCGCCTGCACGAGCCCGTAGCCGTCGAACCAGCCTTCGCCGCTGGCTCCGTACGCGCCCGACACGAGATCGTCGACGTTCAGCCACGGAAACTTCGCGCGCAGCGCGTCGCCGTCCAGCAGCCGGATATCGGCGCCGAGGCGCGTCTGCAGCGCGTGGTTCTCGCGCAGCGTCGCGTCGCCGGCCGGCGTCGCGAGAAACAGGTAGCCGCCTTCGTGCAGATCGATCGACGGCCGGTTGCCGTCCACTTCGAGCCGTTCGCCGATCGTGCGCAGGAAATCGATGCCGAACAGCGACATCTCGATCGACAGCGGCGTGGAGAACTGCTGGCGAATCGACGCGGCCGACAGCGCCGACGACGATCTGGCATAGGTGGGGTCGCGCTCGATGACGGTCACGGCGACCGTGGGATCGGTGGCGCGCAGGAAATAAGCGATCGAGCTGCCGATCACACCACCGCCGACGATGACGACTTGAGAACTCACGACTGACTCCGATTGCACGTAAAAGGCTCAGGGCCTGTGGGTGATGCGTGCCGCGACTCGCGCGGCGTCGCGGGGCAAGCTTCGCGGGCGATCGCTTCGGCTATTTCAGCACGTCCGGCATCGCCGCGAAAGTCCGCGCGCAGGGTGCATTCAGTCCGCCGATTTCGTCGTGACGGGCTGCCACGCGGCGTTCTTCACTTCATACAGCGTCGAGCTCGGGTTTTTCAGGTCGCCCGTGCTCGTGAACGCGATCGTGCCGGTGATGCCGTCGTAGCGCGTGCCCTTCAGCGCGCCGTTGAAATCGGCCGGCTTCGTCGAGTTCGCCTTCTGCATCGCGTTGATCGCGATCCACGTCGCGTCGTACGCGAACGGCGCATACGCGAGCATGTCGACGCCGTACTTCTGCTTGAATTTCGTTTCGAACAGCTTGCCCTTCGCGAGACGCGACAGCGGCTGCCCGTATTCCCACACCGACGCGCCTTCGGCCGCGTTGCCGGCGAGCCTGATGAAATTCGCGTTCATCACGCCGCCGCCCGCGAGGAACTGCGCGCGAATGCCGAGCTGGCGCATGCGCTTCACGAGCATCGCGGCCTGGGCGTCGAGGCCGCCGAAGAACACGAGATCGGCGTTGGCGCTCTTGATCTTCGTGAGCTGCGCGCTGAAGTCGACGGCCTTGTCGTTCGTGAATTCGCGCGCGACGATCGTGCCGCCGTTCGCCTTCACGGCCTTCTCGAATTCGTCGGCTTCGCCCTGGCCGAACGCGGTGCGATCGTCGATGATCGCGATGCGTTTCGCCTTCGTCACGCTCGCGGCATACGTACCGGCATTGCCGGCGTTCTGCGTGTCGGTCGCGATCACGCGGTACACGCTGTCGAGCCCGGCGCGCGTGATGTCGGGATTGGTCGCCGACGGGGTGATCATCGGAATGCCGGCCTTCGCGTAGATCTTCGACGCGGGCAGCGTCGTGCCCGAATTGAAGTGCCCGATCACGACGGCCACCTGCGCGTCGGCGAGCTGCTGCGCGGCCTGCACGCCGGTGCGCGGATCGCTCTGATCGTCCTGCGACGCGACGACGAATTTCACCGGCTTGCCGCCGACGGTCGTCCGCGCGGCATTCGCTTCGTCCACCGCCATGCGCACGCCGTTCTCGATGTCCTTGCCGTACGCGGCGCCGCCGCCCGTCAGCGGGCCGGCCACGCCGACCTTGACGATCGTCTCCTGCGCATGGGCCGCGCCCGTCTGAGACGCGAGAAGCACGGCGGTCAGTGCGACGCCGGAAAGCGAACGAATGCGGAACGTCATGGCAGTCCTTCTTGTGAGAGTCGGGATGCAACGCGCGATCGGCACGCGTCGGCAACCTCCTGCGCGCCGGTGATGTCTTGTGCTGCCGACGCGCAATGCGCGCGACCGGCTCGCCGATCACCGCGGTTCCGTCTCCGAAGAACCTTTCATCGCGAAAGAGGTGAATGGATTGTGGGTAGCCAATACCCGTGCCGCAAACGAAATATCGGAACTACGTTGTGAGGATTTATCATCAAGTTCCGGATTGATGGCCGATCCGCGGCCCGTGCGACAGTGGGCCGTGGATGGAGGTGCTCCGAGGGGAAATGGCGGTCGCTTCGCCGAGTAAAGGCCGGCGCGGTCATGCCGGCAACGCATCATCGTCGCGACGCCGTCCGGCCTTCGCGACGCCGACGGCCGGCGCCGCGTCATCGGTCAGTGCCGATCGGTGCCCGTGTGGTGACGCACCGCATCGGCCGCCTCGCCGGCCTTCTCCTGAAGCTTGCCGGCCTGCTGTTCGGCCACGCCTTCCGCTTCGGTCTCGCGGTCGCCCGTCACCTTGCCGAGTGCTTCCTTGACCGAACCCTTGACCTGCTTGAGCTTGCCTTCGATGCGATTCCTGTCCATGGTCTTCTCCTGCGATGGTTGAGGAAAGCCGGCAATGCAGCGGCCTGCGCGGCACCGCCGAGCGGACAGGATCGCAAGCCGGCGCCGCGCGCGGCAGATGCGGATGCACCAGTGCGCATGGTGCATTCGCACCCGAACACCGTCAGTCCTTGTCCTTGGCGCCGCCCTTGTCGCCACGCGCGCCGTTCGCTTCGGCCGCGGCCGCGCCGACGATCCCGCGCTCGCGCGCCCAGACGATCGCCTCGGCGCGGCTGTGCACGTCGAGCTTCGCGTAGATCGTCGCGACGTGATTGCGCACGGTGTTCGGCGCCAGCCCGAGGCGACCGGCGATCTCCTTGTCGGCGAGGCCATGGCACAGCAGGTCGAACACGTCGCGCTCGCGCGCGGTCAGGTCGGACAGCTGCGCGCCCGCATCCGGCGCATTCGCGCGCCGCACGTTCGCGAGCTTCTCGATCAGCGTGCGGCTGAACCACGACGCATCCTGCATCGCGGTCTCGATCGCATAGACGAGCTCCATCTCGGTGCGCTTGCGGTCGCTGATGTCGAGCAGCGCGACGAGCAGGCAGTCGCGCCCGTGAATCGCGACGGGGTCGGCCGACACGACGCAATCGCGGACGTCGCCGTCGCGCGTGCGGATCTGCACGTCCGCGTTGCGCACGTTGCCGTCGCGCACGAGCCGGCCTTCGATGCGCGGCCATACGCCGCGTTCGGCCCACAGCCCGATCTCGTCCGCGGATTTGCCGAGCAGGTCGGCCTGCGCGTGGCCCGTCATCGCGGCAAACGCGTCGTTCACGTCGAGCAGCTCGAAACGGTCTGCCGTGACGATCGCCATCGCGACCGGCGCCATCCGGAAGGCCGTCGCGAAGCGCTCCTCGCTTTGCATCAACGCGCGCTCGGCCTGCTTGCGCGGCTCGAGATCCATGAACGTGAACAGCATGCACGCCTCGCCGTTCATGTCGATCGGCTGCCCGGCGACGACCACCGCCTTGGTGCTGCCGTCGGCCAGTTTCAGCACGGCTTCCATCTGCGGGATCGTCGCGCCTTCGCCGAGCCGCTCGATCGCCAGCTCACGCCGCTCGGCCTGTTCGAGCACGTCGACCTCGTATACCGAGCGGCCGAGCACGTCGTCGCGTGCGTGGCCCGTCATGTCGAGGAAGCCCTGGTTGACCTTCACGTAGCGCAAGTCGTCGAGCCGGCAGATCACGGCCGGCGCCGGATTCGCGTTGAAAGTGCGCTCGAATCGCTCCTCGGCGCTCGCCCATTCGGTCGCGTCGTGCAGCACGAGCGCGAGGCAGTCCGGTGCGCCGGCCGCGTTCGTCAGCACGAGGCTGCGGATGCGGTGAACCCAGCTCAACGACTCGTCGGCGGCCGATTCGACCTCCACCGTCACGTCGCTGAACTCCTCGCCGGCGATCACGCGATCCATCGGATAGTGGCCGTCGCGCACCGGATGGTTGTTCCGGTAGCGCAGCCGGAACCGCTCGCGATATTCGGTGACGTCCGCGCCGAGCGCCTTCAACTCGGTCACGCCGTGCATCGCGAGCGCGGCCTCGTTCGCCCAGACGATCCGCTGGTCGGGCTCGATCAGGATCACGCCCTCGGTGAGCCCCGCGATGATCTGGTGCAGCTGGCGCCGGTCGGTATGCGACTTGAGCACCTGTTCGTCTACTGGTTCGTTCATCGATTCGTTGTCCCTGTCGTCAAACATGAGCGTCAACAGTGCGCCGGCCGGGCGCCCGTCGCAGCGTCACGCGCCGGCCGGCGGGTGCGGCGATGATCACGTGCGGCGCAACGGCGCGACAGGCACGGATGCACTATCTCGAATAGTACATTCGCACGCCGCCCGCGTTTCGTGCGGCGCCCCGCCAAACGGCACAGTGCGACCCGCGCGCCGTTCACGCCGCATTGCCCGGGTCATGGTCACGTCGTGTACCCGCCCGTACGTTCCGTCCCCCGGTGCAAACGCACTAGCCGATCAGGTGAATTTGCGCGATGTCCGCTCGCGTTCGCGTCGGTACGCTGGTACTGCATCGACGCTTATGCGCCGCCCTTTCATACCGCAGAGGAGGACACCGGATGAAATTGCAACAGACACCCGATCCGACGCGGCCCGAGCCGGCCCCGGACCATCCGCCCGAACCGGCGCCCGGCACCGATCCGCCGGTGCCGCTGCCGCCCGACGTACCGCGCCCGGACATGCCGCCGCGCGAACCCGGCTACGACACGCCGATCGCCCGCTAACGCGCGGGCGTGCACGGGAACGATCCGTGCTCCCCGAGTAATTGGTTCAACCCGCCAATCGAAGGAGAACATCAATGAACAAGACCTCGCACCTTTCGACGCTGCTCGCCGTCAGCGCGGCTTTCCTGCTTTCCGCCGCCCCGCTCACGAACGCGCACGCCCAGGCCTCGTCGACCGACAGCGGCATGGCGACCGAATCGAACCAGCCCGTCACCGACACGTGGATCACGACCAAGGTGAAGGGTGAACTCGCCACGACCGATGGCGTGAAGAGCACCGACATCAGCGTGAAGACGGTGGACGGCGTCGTCACGCTCACGGGCGTGCTGCCGACGAAGACTGCCGTGAAGAAGGCCGTCGCCGTGACGCGCGCCGTCAAGGGCGTGAAGCACGTCGACGCATCCGGCCTGAAGGCGAAGGGCTGAGCTATCCCGCGGCCGACCGCCGCACTTTTCTCCCCTTACACAAGGAGCACACCATGAACGAAGACAAGATCAAGGGCCAGTGGAAACAGCTCACCGGCAAGCTGAAGGCCAAATGGGGCAAGCTGACCGACGACGATCTCGCGGTCGCGGAAGGCAATCGCGATTATCTGGCCGGGAAGATCCAGGAGCGTTACGGGATCGCCCGCGACGAAGCCGAGAAGCAGTTGAAGGAATTCGACCGCGAGCTGTAACGCGCCAGTCGTCTCACCCGGCCGCGACGCGCGATGCGTCGCGGCCACGCGGAGGACAACGACATGGGCAAATATCTGATCGCATGGCTGCTCGGTGTACCGATCGGGCTGCTGGTACTGTTTTATCTGGTCACGCACCTCTTCTGATGCACGCGACGCCCCGTCGACGAAAACGGGCCGACGGCTGAAACCAGCCGCCGGCCCGTCTGCTTTTGCATGCGGTACGCGATGCGTCGCGCTTACTTCGCCGCGTTTGCCGTCATCTTGAAGATGCCTTGCGCGTTGCCCGCGTCGAAGCGCAGGTCGGTCACCCAGCGACGCGCGGCCTGATCGAACGTGCGCTTGCGCGTGATGAACTCGTAGAACGAACCCGGCACGTTGCGCTTCACCGTGCCGCCGTCGCGGGTACGGAACTCGCGCTCGACCGTATCGGCGCGATAGGCTGTCTGGAATACGCGGCCCGAGCGCGAGCGCTCGACTTCCGGCTTCATCGGTCGCCCCTTCGCCTTCTCGTCGTCGGACAGCTTGAACACGTCGGCGACGCGGTCGGTCGCGTGATTGAACGCATTGCCCTCGGTCGCGATCCACGCCATTTCCGCCGACTCCATCAGCAGCGTCTCGTAGTCGAGTTCGCTCGGCACGTCGTGCTGACGCGCGAACGCGCCGACGATCTCCGGCAGCAGCGCGTGCGCGGCTTCCAGCGACAGCCAGCCTTCGCGCTCGACTTCCCACAGCAGCGCGACGGCCGCCGGCGACAGCGGATCGCGCGACGAGCCGACGACGTTCGTCACGGCCTGCTGGAATTCCTTCGAGAAGCGCTCCGGATGCAGTTCGCTGACGAAGAACTGCGCGATTTCGTCCGGCGCGTCTTCATGCGCATACGCGCGACCGGTCATGCCGAGCTTGTCGAGCGGGTAACGGCCGTTCAGGCGAAAGCCGAGCGGACGCAGGATGCGCGTGAACGCGGCCTCGCCCGGCGGCAGCGCGCCCGTGTGCGGCCAGCGCACCGTGCGCAGCGCGCCGTGGTCGAAATAGACGGAGCCGCTGCGTTCGATCGCGTCGGCCGTATACGCGCGGCCGTTCGCCGAACGCTCGAGCAGCCCTTCGAACAGCGCCATGTTCATCGCCTGCGCGATTTCCGCGCGCGTCACGATGCCGTCTTCCCATTCCTCGAGGATGGCCGGCATGTTGAGGGTCGAGAACAGGGCGTCGGTCTTCGCCTGTCCCAGCAGCTTCGTCAACAAGCTGTCGATATTCGGATTGCGCATCAGGATTCTCGTGTCGGGGGACCCGCCGGCAATCGTGCCGGCCACTCGTCGGCCGGCCGCCCGCGGGCGCCTGACCTTGCACGGGAAGCATTATTCAAAGGGTTGCAGCGGGGCGTAAAGCGAGATTAAATTGAGACGTGATGAGTTTTTGGAATTATCAGCCGCTCTTCGCTGGTGCGTCACCCGGCGCCGCGGGTCAATTCGTCAGATCAATCGAGCATCATGCGCAAATTCAAGATCCCCAACATGGGCGCGCTGGTGGCTTTCGAAGCCGCCGCCCGCCACGAGAGCTTCACGCACGCGGCCAAGGAGCTGTTCCTGACCGAAAGCGCGGTGTCGCGGCAGATCGCGACGCTGGAGGCGAGCCTCGGCGTGCGGCTGTTCGCGCGCGTGAAGCAGCGCGTCGTGCTGACGCGTGCCGGCAAGCTGTACGGCACGCAGGTGCGGCGCGCGCTGGAAGCGCTCGACCGCGACACGCTGTCGATCATCGCGCACGGCAGCGGCGGCGGTTACCTGGAACTCGCGGTGCTGCCGACCTTCGCGTCGCACTGGCTGATTCCGCGCATCAAGAGCTTCTACGACCGCACGCCGGACGTGCGCGTGAACATGGGCAGCCGCACCGACCTGTTCTCGTTCGAGGACACGCACTTCGAAGCCGCGATCCACTACGGCAAGCCGACCTGGCCCGGCACGTCGTCCGACTATCTGTTCGGCGAGGAAGTCGTGCCGATCTGCTCGCCCGCGCTGCTGAACGGGCCGGTCGAGCGCGTCGAGGATCTGCTCGCGTATCCGCTGCTCCACTCGACGACGCGCCCCGGCGCCTGGGCGCAGTGGTTCGAGACGCACGGCGTCGAGGACATCCGCACGATGCAGGGCGTGCGCTACGAACTGCATACGATGCTGATCAGCGCGGCCGCGGCCGGGCTCGGCGTCGCGCTCGTGCCGAAGTTCTTCGTCGAGGAGCAGTTGCAGCAGCTCGGCCTCGTCGTGCCGTGCGACGCGGCAACCGTCGGCGATTCGGCGTATTACCTCGTGTATCCGACCGAGTTCAGCCACAGCAAGCCGCTGGAATCGTTCCGCAGCTGGCTGCTCGAACAGGCGAGCGCGTATGCGGCGCCGGAGCGCGATGCGCGCGACGCCGACGAGGAAGATGAGGAAGATGAGGAAGACGACGAGGACGTCGAGTAACGACGCCGTCGCACCGGCGTCATCGCGCGGCGGCTGCGCATGCATGTCGCGACGGCACGTCGGCCGCCACGACCTTCACCAGCCGCGCACGATCGGGTGTTTCGAGCCCCGGGCACGCCGTCTCCAGATCGCGGATCACGAGCGTCGCGCGCCCGTCGAACCGGCATACGCCGCGGGGTTGCACGGCCGGCAGCCGTAGCGCGCGTCTCGCCTCGTGCTGGTTCGTGAAAACGATCACGCCCGCGCGTTGCGAGCGAGCGGGCAAGCGCCGCGCCGACGCGTCGTCCTCTTCGAACCACACGTCCGACCCGATCGATTCGTCGCCGTAGTCGAGCGCGTAACGCCCGGACAGCGTGATCGTCCGGTCGATCTGCATCGCATGGCAAGCCGGCTCGGCATCCGCCGGGATCGTCTGCGCGCCGGCCGCGAACGGGCCGCACGCCAGCAACGATAAAAACAGCGCACGGGCGCGGCCGGTCATGCTCGAGACATCAATCGCGGGGCGGATCATGGGCAGCGAAGCGCGGATCATCGTGACGAAGACCCGTATCGTCGCGCACCGCGTGCGTTACATGTGCCACTTCACCGTGGCGGTCAGCGTGCGCGGATCGCCGGGCATGTTGTACAGGTCCGCGTTGCCGTGCGCGGAGATGAAGTAGCGGCGATTGAACAGGTTGTCGAGCGTGAGCGTCACGTCGACCTTCTTGCTGCGATAGCCGGCGCCCAGGTTGAACACCGTGAACGACGGCAGCGTGACGAGATCGCTCGCCGACGTATAGCGCGCCGACTGGAACTGCATGCCGGCCGCCGCGTAGAAGCCGTACGGCAGCTCGCGCTTGAGCCACAGGTTCGCGCTGTGGCGCGGCATCAGCCCCGGCGTGTTGCTCGACACCGCGACGCCGGCCGCCGTCGATTGCGCGGAACCGTCCACCGTACCGTTCAGGTACGCGTAACCCGCATACACCGACCACTTCGGCGCGATCTCGCCGGTGAAGCCGAGCTCCATCCCGCGCACGTGCTGCGTGCCGATCGGCAGCGCGTAGCCGGGATTCGCCGGATCCCCGATCTGCTGGTTGGTCTGGCGCATGTCGAACAGCGCGACGCTGGCCGTCGCCTTGCCGCCGAGGTCGAAGCGCGAGCCGACTTCATACGCGGTGGTCTTCTGCGGCGCGAGCGCGGCGCCGTTCGAGAACGCGCCGGAACTGATCAGCGTGTCGGCCAGCGGCGAGAACGACTGGCTGAACGACCCGTACAGCGTGAGCCAGTCGAGCGGTTCGTAGATCAGCCCGACGCGCGGGCTCCACGCATGATCGGTACGGTCGAGATTGACGTTCGACGACGTGTAGTCGTGGCGGATCTGGTTCAGGTAGTCGAACCGCAGGCCGGCGAGCACCTTCCAGTGTTCGGTCAGCGAGATCAGGTCCTGCGCATAGACACCCGCGAGCCCGACGACGGTCGACGCGTTCGTCTTCGCACGCGTGCCGGTCGGCACGCCCGGCAGGACGACCGGCTGCGGATTGAAGAGATCGTAGGTCGCGACCTTCGTCACGCTGTAGATCGTGTCGAACTTCTGCTGCTGCGACAGCTCCAGCCCGTACAGCAGCTCGTGGCGCATGCCGAACAGCGACGTCTTCTGCGTGAGTTCGAACAGCCCGTCGATGCCGTGATCGGTGCGCTGGCGCGTCGACTGGTCGAGCGTGACGACCGGGTGCGCGGCAGTCTTGATCGGCTCGTAGTTCACGTAGTTCTTCCGCTCGAGCGAGAAGTCGTACGCGCGGATCGCGCCGTGGAACGACAGCGAATCGTTGAAGCGGTGATCGAGCGACACCGTCGCGCTTTTCGCGGAAACGTCGTTGTACGAACTGTTCACCCCGTCGGCCGACCCGTAGTACGTGTTGATCGGCACGTCGACCGGCCGGCCGCGATACGCGGGCACCCCCTGGTCGGACGTGCGGCGGTCGTGCAGGTAGTCGAATTCGACGTTCAGCACCGTGTCGCGGTCGAGCTTGAACTGCGCGGACGGCGCGATCGCCTGCCGGTTGAGCTGGAACTGATCGCGAAAGCTGTTCGAATTCTCGGCCGCGCCGGTCATGCGGAAGCGCGCCGCGTCGTTCGCGTTCCAGCCGAGGTCGAATTCGCCGCGCCGCTCGCCGCGCGTGCCGAGCGTCACGCCCACGTCGTTCACCGGGTTCGCCTGCGGCCGCTTCAGCACGCGATTCACGATGCCGCCCGCCGAGCCGCGCCCGTACAGCACCGCCGCCGGCCCCTTCAGCACCTCCACGCGATCGACGTTCGACAGGTCGCGGTAGTACAGCGCGTCGTCGCGAATGCCGTCGACGTACTGGTCGGTGATGCTGTTGAAGCCGCGGATCGTGATCTGGTCGCGCTGGCCGTCGCCGACCGAGAAGCCGACGCCCGGCACGTTGCGCAACGCGTCCTGCAGCGACGTCGCGTTCTGATCCTCGATCACCGCGTGCGGCACGACGTTCACGGTCTGCGGCACGTCCATCAGCGACATGTCGGTCTTGGTCGCCGCGCGCGAATGGCCGCCGTCGTACGACGCATGCTCGGCGGCCGCGTTGACGGAAATCGCGGGGAGGGTCGCCGCGGCGTCGGCCGCTTGTGCAAACGAAGTGCGGGCGCCGGCCAGCGACGTGGCGATCAGAAGCGCATGGCACGCGCTCGTGTTGAGTTTCATCGTGAACGTAGAAGGGGGTGAAGAAAACGGCGAACGGCAGCCCGCCGGCCGGCGCAACCGGCACGAAAAAAGCCGTGACGCCCCGTCACGGCCGGTAATGCGGCGAAATAATAAACGAGAATGATTCGTGTTTTTAGTTAATTTTTAACGTGTCGCCTGCCCGCAACGTGAACGCGCATCGCGCTCTGCATTCCTGACGAATGCCTTTCTATTTCGGGTGATCGGGCGGCACGGATGTAATGAAAAAGAAAGCATTGATCGGTCGCCTCATGCGGCGACGATCGGTAAAAAAGCGGGATCGGGATATGGAGACGGAGAAGCGGGAAGGACCACGAAGGATCGGGTCATGCAGGCGGAGCGGATTCAACAGTCC
The DNA here is from genome assembly GCF_002223255.1 of Burkholderia sp. AU17457. NCBI lineage: Bacteria > Pseudomonadati > Pseudomonadota > Betaproteobacteria > Burkholderiales > Burkholderiaceae > Burkholderia > Burkholderia sp. AU17457. Next base: position 93,075 of record NZ_NKFB01000005.1, on the reverse strand, counting down.
GGTGCGCGCCGGACCGGGCAACCCCGACCCGGCGCTCCGGGCAGCCGACCTCGTATCGGCGGTGCGGCGATCTTCTTCTGTTCTTCACTACGTCTGCTCTCAGGTTCACTGCATTTTTTTCCTCGCCGCGTCCGGCCATTATCCGCTCAATTCGGGCGAAGTAAAACGTTTGCGGTTGCACCCCGGCCGTTATACCGGCGATTCGGCAACAGTCTTTCCGAATGCTTACGGTAATTGCGACGCGGTTTCCGCCATGTTGCATTCGTTGCGGCGTTCCTTTTAAATGGAACTGGTTCCATTCGTTGAATCGGCCATATTCGCGCGTGACGAGGAGTCGCGTGCGCGTCATGATGCCGATTCAGGATCGAGGATCATCCCGTTCAGGATTCGCATCGCCCGTCCTTCCCGGACACCCCGTCAAACGAGACCGTCATGCCCGATTCCGCCTCCCTGCAGCACCTGTTTCCCGCATTACAGGACATCCCCGCCGAATTCCGGCTGGCTTCGCCGATTCACCAGCGCGTGTCGCTCGTCGACGGCGAATTGCGACCGTGGGACGGCGCGACCAAGACCGTGCTGTCGCCCGTGTGCGTGCGGCAGGCGGACGGCAGCGTCGAGCAGGTCGAGATCGGCAGCTACCCGGTGATGGGCGAAACGGAAAGCGACGCGGCGCTCGACGCCGCGGTGCGCGCGTACGACGCCGGCCGCGGCGAGTGGCCGACGATGAAGGTCGAACAGCGCATCGCGTGCATGCAGGACTTCATCAAGCGGATGGTCGCGCAGCGCGAACTCGTCGTGAACCTGATCATGTGGGAGATCGGCAAGAGCCTCGCCGATTCGCAGAAGGAGTTCGACCGCACCGTCACGTACATGACGCAGACGATCGACGCGCTGAAGGAGCTCGACAACGCGAACTCGCGCTTCGTGATCGCGGAAGGCACGATCGGCCAGATCCGCCGCACGCCGCTCGGTGTCGTGCTGTGCATGGGCCCGTACAACTATCCGCTGAACGAAACCTTCGCGACGCTGATCCCCGCGCTGCTGATGGGCAACACCGTGGTGTTCAAGCCGCCTCAGTACGGCACGCTGCTGTTCAAGCCGCTGCTCGAAGCGTTCCGCGACGCGTTCCCGAAGGGCGTGATCAACACGATCTACGCACCGGGCGCGGTGGTCGTGCCGCACATGCTCGCATCGGGCAAGATCAACGTGCTGGCGCTGATCGGCTCGAGCAAGGTGGCCGATCACCTGAAGAAGCAGCACCCGAAGTCGCACCGGCTGCGCGCGATCCTCGGCCTCGACGCGAAGAACGCGGCGATCGTGCTGCCCGACGCCGATCTCGACCTCACCGTGAAGGAGTGCCTGCTCGGCGCGCTGTCGTTCAACGGCCAGCGCTGTACCGCGCTGAAGATGCTGCTGGTGCATCGCTCGATCGTCGACGAATTCCTGAAGCGCTTCACCGCCGCGCTCGAACAGCTGAAGATCGGCATGCCGTGGGAAAAGGGCGTCAGCATCACGCCGCTGCCCGGCATGCACCGCACCGCGTACATGACGGATGCGATCGACGATGCGAGGGCGTTGGGCGCGCACGTCGTCAATCAGTCGGGCGGCGAGTTCAGCAAGACGCTGTTCTACCCGGCCGTCGTGTATCCGGTGTCCGAAGGGATGAAGCTGTACCGCGAGGAACAGTTCGGGCCGATCATTCCGGTCGCGCCGTTCGACGACGTGGACACCGCGCTCGACTACGTGACGACGTCGGAGCACGGCCAGCAGGTCAGCATCTTCGGTTCGGATCCGGCGCAGATCGGCGCACTCGTCGATCCGCTCGTGAACCAGGTGTGCCGCGTGAACATCAATTGCCAGTGCCAGCGCGGGCCCGACGTGTTCCCGTTCGCAGGCCGCAAGGATTCGGCGGAAGGCACGCTGTCGGTGAGCGACGCGCTGCGCGCGTTCTCGATCCGCTCGATGGTCGCGGCGAAGCAGACCGACAGCAGCAAGCAGTTGCTCGATTCGATCGTGTCGGATCACCACTCGAAGTTCATCAATACGGGCTTCATTTTCTGAAGCGGGCTTGATCGATGCAGGCGCCTCCGTCGCACGTCGGTGCGGCGGAGGGTTTCGGGCACGCACCGTGCGGCTAGACGTTCGTCACCAGCAGCCGAATGCCCGCCACGCCGAACACGACGGCCAGACACGCTTCCATCGCGCGCCGCCCGCGCACGTACAACCGGCGCGCACCGTCCATCGAGAACACCAGCGCATAGCCGCCGAACACGAGACAGCCGATCGCGAGGCAGCCCGGCACGACGGCGCCGTGCGCGCCGCCCGCGCCGTTCGACGACAGCGCGACGATCGACACCCACACGAGAATCGCCTTCGGATTGGTCAGGTGCAGCATCGCGCCGCGCACGTAGAAACGCGACAGCCGCTGCTCGCGCGCCGCGTTCGCCGCTGCCGCCGGCGGGCCCGACAGCGCCGTGCGCCCCGACTTGAACGCGAGCCACAGCAGGTACAGCCCGCCGAACACCTTGATCGCGACCAGCAGCTTCGACCACGCGAGTAGCACGGCCGAGACGCCGAGCGCCGCCACCGTCGCCCAGAACATCGACCCCGAAATCACGCCGAGCGCGAACGCGAGCGCCGCCTTGCGGCCCTGGTTCGCAGCGACCGACATGATCGCGAGATTGCTCGGCCCGGGGCTCGCCGTGCCGATGAAATACGCGGTGTAGGCAAGCAGCAGGTTGGCGGAGAAGAAGGCGTGGACGCTCATGTCGAACCTCGCGGAGACGATCGGGAGATTGTTGGCAAACCTGCGTCGTCTGCCCATGGACAATTGCGCGGCAATTCGCTGGGCCAGTTGTGTGGCCATGCAACCGATCGCCGCGCTCGGACCGTCTCTGTTTTGAAACACCTGGCGCATGCGCCGCCGGTTCGCGCGATGCGGCAACGGGCGCTCCATGCGGTCGTTTCCCGTCGCGAACGCACGGCCGGTGTGGCCGAACCGCCCGCTACGCGCCGTTCCGGCCTTTCGCCGGCAGAAACGCACGACGCGCCCGATGTCCGCGTTACGTTACATCCGTGAAGCATTTCGCGTCGTCGAGCCGCTTCCGGCGTTCGATACCGTCTGCCTGCCGCCCATCGACACCCTCCTCGATCGCCTGCGCGATCCAGTCCCGACGGGACTCGCCGAGCGATGCCGGACCGCGGCTCAACATTACTCAACAATCGTCCGGCGGCGCTGGTACGGAATCTGCATTCCGTTCGGGCAGAAGCCGCGCCCGGTACCGCGCGGACACGAATTCACCCTCGGGCGCTCCCCCGGATCCGCCCGTACGATATGCACACGCAACGAGGCTCTCCATGGATGCGCAGCCCAACTCGTCCGATTCGTCGTTCCAGCTCTTCCTCGCGAAGGTGCTTGAACAGCCGCTGCCCGACTGGACCGAAAAACAGCAGATGGAACTCGAGATGGCGCACACGCTGTCGACGCAAATGGTCACGCTTGCCGAAGACATGCGCGGTCGCACGCCCGATCTCGCGCGCTGCCTCGTGCTGCTCCGCTACGCGAAGGTGCTCGACTTCATGCTGACGTCGCTCGCCGCGCACCGCGACATTCATCCGCAGACGCTGCGCACGCTGTTCCGGCTCGCGAACCTGAAGGTCGACGACGCGTATCCGGTGTAAGCCGGCGCAACGGACCGGGCCGCGCACGACCATCGCGGCCACGCCGGCCAGGCGAGATTCGCTCCCGCACACGCACGGCCCGCCTGCCCCCGCGCGCAAACGGCGGTACAATCGCGCGCCATGAACGCACTTCGCCGCTTCCTGCTCCGGCCAGGCGTCGCGCGACAGTTGCTGTGGGGGTTCCTCCTCGTGACGCTGCTGTCCCGCGCGCTGATGTCGGGCGCCGTGATGCTCGATCCGGACGGTCCGGAGGCGGGCTCGGTGGTGCTGTGTTCGGGCCGCGGCCCGCTGATCGTCGCCGGCGCCGCACTGGCCGCCCGCTTCGACGCGAGCGCGCCGATCACGCCGGCCAACGATGCGCTCGCGCTCGTCGACGCGCTCAAGCATGACGCGCACGCCGACAAGGCCGCCTCCTCCGGCGACGGCGACGGCCTGTGCGCATTCGGCGCCGCGCTGTTCACCGCGCTCGCGTCGTTCGCGCTGCTGGTGCTGCTGTTTCCCGCGGCGCCGCCGCGGCGCTTCCGCGTCCACTGCTACAGTCCTCCTTTCGTGCGATCGATATTCGACGATCGCCCGCCCTCCCGCGCACCTCCCCGGTTCTGCTGAACGTTCCGCCCTGTGACGCATGCACGTCGACGTGCATGCGCGTTCACGCCGTTCGTTTCGCCCGACCTGATTCACGCGTTCACCCGCATGCCCGCTTCGCGCGGGCGACGCCGCCTTGCGCTCCGTTTGCGCAACGCGCGGCGCCGCCTGCCGCGCCGACGCATGCACGCGGGTGCGACGCACGTTGACGGCCGCCGGCCCGCGCCGGCCCCGCCGCTCGACGAAGCCGAGGAGTTCACACCATGTCGACCATCGTCGATCGGGCCATCTCGCCCGCCCGTTCCGCCAGCGCCGGTTACCGGACGCTCTGGCGCTGGCATTTCTATGCCGGCCTGTTCGTGATGCCGTTCCTCGTGATCCTCGCGATCACGGGCACGCTCTACTGCTTCCAGCCGCAGATCGAGCCGCTGCTGTATCCGCACCGGCTGGTCGTCGAACCGCGCGCGACGCCGCGGCTCGATGCCGACACGCTGCTCGCCCGCGCCCGCACCGCGATGCCGGCAGGCGCAACGCCGGTTTCCGTGCAAGTTTCCTCCGCGCCGGACCGCAGCGCCGAGTACGTTTTCCGGCTGCGCGACGGCAGCCGCGAGAGCGTGTACGTGAACCCGTACGACGGCAGCGTGCTCGGCACGCTGAGCGTCGAGAACCGCTTCATGCAGGTCGACCGGATGCTGCATCGCAAGCTGCTGCTCGGCAAGACCGGCGAGTTGCTGATGGAACTCGCCGCCTGCTGGACCTTCGTGATGATCGGCACCGGCATCGCGCTGTGGTGGCCGCGCGGCGCGGCACGCGTCGGGCGCGCGCTGCAGCCCGACCTGTCGCTGCGCGGCCGGCCGCTGTGGAAGAGCCTTCATGCGACGGCCGGCATCTGGCTCGCGGCCGGCACGATCGCGTTCATCCTGTCCGGGCTGCCGTGGTCGGGCTCGTGGGGCAAGAACTTCAAGGCGCTCGCCGCGACCGTAAACCTCGGCGCGCCGGAAGGCGCGTGGGGCGGTGCGTCGGTGCGCTCGACGCGCCCGGGCGCCGCCGCGGCGGCCGGGACTGCGCGCGCGCCGGCCGCCGCCGCGTCCGGCCATCACCACGAATCGGACGAATCGATGCCCGGGATGGTGATGGACGACCTGCCGTTGCCGCAAACGCCGTGGGCGGTCGGCAACGTGCCCGTCCCGCATTCGCCATCCGCGCCGACGCCCGCGCCGCTGCCATTGGCCCGCGCGATCGCGATCGTCGCCGGGCTCGGCGTGACGAGCGGCTACACGCTCGCGCTGCCGGCCGGCACGGACGGCGTGTTCACCGCGTCGTACTTTCCCGCCGACCCGAAGGCAGAACGCACGATCTACGTCGACCAGTACAGCGGCGCGGTACTGAAGGACATCCGCTATGACGACTACGGCGCGGTATCGCGAGCGGTGTCGTACGGCACGTCGCTGCACATGGGCCGTTATTTCGGGCTCGCGAACCAGATCATCTGCGCGGTGTTGTCGCTCGGGCTGGCCGCGATGGCCGTCACGGGCACCGTGATGTGGTGGAAGCGCCGCCCGGCCCGGACGCTGGGCGCACCGTCGCGCGAACGCGGCGCGCCGCCGATGCGTGGCTGGATCGCCGGGCTCGTGCTGCTCGGCATCGTGTTCCCGTTGATGGGGCTGACGATCGTCGCGGTCTGGTTGCTCGACCGGCTGCTGTTCGGCCGCGCGGCGCGCGCCGCGGCGTGATGAACGCAAGCGCTTCCCCCATTCGAAGGAAACCGAAACAATGAAGTTGAGATTGATGCTGCCTGCCGCCGTGCTCGCGGCGCTGTCGCCGGCCGGGCAGGCACAAGCACAGGAAAACGGCGTCGACGGCACCGGCGCCACGCTCGCACCGATTCGCGTCGACGCGCAGAAGGCGCCCACGCTGACGCAACCGCTCGACACCGGCAGCCATCTCGGGCTATCGCCGCTCGAAACGCCCGCGAGCGTCGAGCAGATCAGCCGCGCGACGCTCGACACGCGCGGCGACAGTTCGATCATCGACGCCGTGAGCCGCGCCGCCGGCATCAGCGCGTCGCCGCATCCGGGCAACGGCAACTCAGAGCTTGCCGCGCGCGGCTTCGTCGGCGCGTCGTCGGTCACGCAGCTCTACGACGGCGTGCGCCCGTACGGCGCGATCGGCGTCACGTTCCCGTTCGACACGTGGTCGGTCGACCATATCGACGTGCTGCGCGGCCCCGCTTCGGTGATCTACGGCGAAGGTGCGATCGGCGGCGTGGTCAACATCGTCCCGAAGAAGCCGACGCGCACGCCGATCCGCAACGAGCTGCAAATCGGCGGCGGCACCGAAGGCACCGCGCGGGCCGCGTTCGGCAGCGGCGGCGCGATCAACGACAAGCTGTCGTACCGCTTCGACATCAGCGGCAACCGATCGTCGAACTGGGTCGATCGCGGCAATTCGCGCAACCTGTCGGTCTCCGGCGCGCTGCGCTACGACGTGACGCCCGACCTGTACGTGACGGCCTCGTACGCGCAGGGCTTCCTGCATCCGATGCAGTATTTCGGCGTGCCGCTCGTCAACGGTGCGCGCGATCGCGCGCTCGACAAGAAGAACTACAACGTCGGCGACGCCGACATCGCGTTCCGTGACAGCTGGGCCACCGTCTCGGCGAACTGGCAGCCGAGCGACAGCCTGAACGTGACGAGCACGCTGTACCGGATGAAGAGCAACCGTCACTGGAAGGATGCGGAGTACTACACGTACCTGCCGTCGAGCGCGCAAGTGCGGCGCAGCAGCTACACCGAGATCTTTCACGACCAGGAACAATACGGCAACGTGACGACGGCCACCGTCGGCAGCGCGCTGCTCGGCATGCGCAACACGTTCTCGGCGGGCGTCGAGTTCAACCACACGACGTTCCAGCACGACAACAACTCGCCGTATGCGGGCACGTCGACGGTCGATCCGTTCGACTTCGATCCGGGCAGTTTCATCAACACGGCCGGCACGTTTCCGAAGTACCGCAGCCAGTCGAACCAGTACGCGCTGTTCGCGGAGAACCGGCTCGAGATCACGCCGCGCTGGTCGGTGATCGGCGGTCTGCGCTACGACCATGCGAGCGTGAACCGCGACGATCTCGTAAACGGCGGCGCGTTCACGAAGGTGTTCGCGACCACGGGCTGGCGCGTCGGCACCGTGTACGACGTGCGGCCCGGCCTCGCCGTGTATGGACAGTATTCGGTCGCGGCCGATCCGGTCAGCTCGCTGCTGTCGCTGAATGCGTCGAAAGCGAACTTCACGCTCGCGACCGGCCGGCAGATCGAGATCGGCGTGAAGCAGTCGTTCCTCGACGGCAAGGCGGAATGGACGCTCGCCGCGTACCGGATCGTGAAGGGCAACCTGCTGACCGCCGACCCGGTGAACCCGAACCAGTCGATCCAGGTCGGCCAGCAGTCGTCGCGCGGGCTCGAGGCGACGGTCGGCGCGGAGATCGCGAAGGACTGGCGCGTCGATGCGAACGTGTCGATCCTGCGCGCGAAATACGACGATTTCCAGCAGTCGTCCGGCGGCACGACCGTGTCGCGCGCGGGCAACGTGCCGGTGTCGGTCCCGCAGCGGCTCGCGAACCTGTGGGTAAGCTGGCGCTTCGCGCCGGACTGGACGGGCATCGCGGGCGTCAAGTACGTCGGCAAGCGGTTCGCCGACACCGCGAACCAGCTCGTGATGCCGTCGTACACGACCGTCGACCTCGGCCTGGCGTGGAAGCCGCGCAAGGACACGACGATCACCGCCCGCGCGTACAACGTGTTCAATCGCCGCTACGTGCAGTCCGCGTACTACAACGAAACGCAGTATCTGCTCGGCAACGACCGGCGGTTCGAGGTGCTGGCGAACTACCGGTTCTGAGGACGCATGCCGCCGCGCGCCGGGCAAGGCGGCACGTGCGCGGCGGCGTGCCGGTCAGCCTTCCGCATCGCCAGCTCGCGTCGAGGCATCACGCACGCGTGCCCGCCGCGCGCCCCGCCATCCACTTCCGGTAGCGCCGCGTCTGGCACTGCGCGGCCAGTTGCTGCCGCACCAGCGCGCGCAGCGGCGACACCCGCGGGTGCGTGCGGCGCCCTTCGCTCAATCGCGTGAGCTGGAACTTGACGACGGCCATGTTCGCCAGCGCACCCAGCGCCTTGTTCTTCCAGCGGATCGGCTGCAGCACCGGCGCGCTGTCCTTGCCGGCGCGCCAGTCGCGCGGCAGGTTCGGGTCGATCGACAGCGCGGTCGCGATGCCGACCATCGCGACGCCGCTGTCCACCACCTGCTCGGCCACCGCACGGCGCCGGATGCCGCCCGTGACCATCAGCGGCATCCGCGCGACGGCCGTGATGTCGCGCGCGAATTCGAGGAAATACGCTTCGCGCGCCAGCGTACGGCCGTCGCGCGCCTCGCCCTGCATCGCCGGCACTTCGTAGCTGCCGCCCGACAGTTCGACGAGATCGACGCCGAGCGGATTCAGCAGTTCGACCACGCGCTTCGCGTCGTCCGCGCTGAAACCGCCGCGCTGGAAATCGGCCGAGTTCAGCTTCACCGCGACGACGAAGGCCGGCGACACCGCCGCGCGCACCGCCTTCACGATGTCGAGCAGCAGGCGCGCGCGGTTCTCGATGCTGCCGCCCCACTGGTCCTGCCGGCGGTTCGTCAGCGGCGACAGGAACTGGCTCAGCAGATAGCCGTGCGCCGCGTGCACCTGCACGCCGGTGAAACCGCTTTGCTCCGCGAGCTGCGCGGCGCGCACGAAACGCTGCTGCACGTCGGCGATATCGGCTGCCGTCATTTCCTTCGGCACCGGAAACTGCTTCGACAGCGCGCCGAGCGCGAGCGGCACGGCCGACGGCGCGAGCGTCGTCTGGCCGAGCGCCGCCTGCATCTGGCGCCCCGGGTGATTGATCTGCATCCACACGTGCGCGCCGTTCGAGCGTGAGATCTGCGCCCAGCGGCGGAAACGGTCCAGATGCGCGTCGCTTTCGAGCACGACGCCGTTCGGCCCCGTCATCGCGCGGCCGTCCACCATCACGTTGCCAGTCAGGATCAGCCCGACCTCGCCGTCGGCCCACGCCTGGTACAGGCGCAGTAACGCGTCGGACGGCGCGTGGTCCGCATCGGCCATGTTTTCTTCCATCGCGGCCTTGGCCAGACGGTTCGGAATCACCGCCCCGTTGGGCAGTGTGAGGGGCGCAAACAGATTCATCGTGGCAGATCCTCGATTGACGATGGCCCACGATAACTTTAAAGTCAACTTTAAGGTCAAGCCCTTTTGGAACCCAACATGAAAATCGGCGAACTGGCGAAAGCGAGCGGCCTCGCGGCGTCGCGCATCCGCTTCTACGAAGCGAGCGGCCTGCTCGAACCGGCCCGCCGGCAGGCGAACGGCTATCGGGAATACGGGCCGGAAGCGTTGACGCGGCTCGCGATCATCGACCGCGCGCAAGGCGCGGGCTTCTCGCTCGACGAGATCCGCGCGGTGCTGCCGCCCGATCTCGGCGCATGGCCGCACGATCAACTGCTGGCCGCGCTGCGGCACAAGGTCGACGAAATCGCGCTGCTCGAACGGCGTCTCGCGCAGAACCGGCAGCATCTGGAAACGCTGATCGGCGAGATCGAGAACAAGCCGGCCGGCGAGGATTGTGCGGGCGCCGCGCAACGGATGCTCGACCGGCTGGGCGAGCAGGCGAACGAGCCGCTGGCGCCCGCGCCCGTCGTGCGGCCGGCGCGCAAGCGGGCGTGATGGATCGTGCTGAGGGATTGCACCGCGCCGTCCATCGATCGATGCGCGCCGCGCGCCTGAAGTGAAGCGCGACGCGGGCGCGGTTGCCCCGATTTGCTTACGTCGCAGGTAATCGACGCGCGCCGCCCGCGTCGCGATCATGGGCTTCATCGACCCTCGAACCGCATCCCGCCAAGGAGCCCGCCATGACCGCGTACGCCATCGCCCACCTGCACGACGTCGACATGTGCGACGACATCGTCGAATACCTCGAACGGATCGATGGCACGCTCGCGCCGTACGACGGCCGTTTCGTGATTCACGGCGCCCGCCCGGAGGTACGCGAAGGCGTGTGGCGCGGCGACCTGATCGCGATCGCATTCCCCGATCTCGACACGGCGCGCGCGTGGTACGAATCGGATGCGTACCGGCAGATCCAGCCGCTGCGCGCACGGCACGCGAGCGGCCCGTTGATCCTGATCGACGGCGTCGATGAACGGCACAAGGCGACCGACATTCTGCGTTGAACCTTGACGCGGGCAACGCCTGCCGACGCTTACGGCGCCTTCCGCTCCATCGGCTCGCCGACGACGAACCCGCCGCCCTGGAACCGCTGCGCGGGATCGTCGTAATCGGCGGTCGGCGCCGTCACCGGGAACAGCCCGGCGAACTGCTCGGAACTGTCGCGCGGGCGAAAGCCGAGGAAGCCGACCTTCGTGTTGTCCCACCACTTCACCGGGTTGTCCGACGCGCCGTAGACGATCGCGTGCCCGACGCGGTTCGTCAGCAGCGAGCAGCGCACGAGTTCGATGAAGTCGCGGTAGCTGAGGAACGTGACGAGCATGCGCGGATTCTTCGGCACCTCGAACGACGACCCGATCCGCAGGCATACCGTCTCGATCCCGAAGCGATCGAAGTAGTAGCGCGACAGCGATTCGCCGAAGCACTTCGTCACGCCGTACAGGCTGTCCGGGCGCAGCGGCGCATCGGCGTCGAGCACCTCCGTGACCGGGTGGAAACCGATCGCATGGTTCGAGCTCGCGAACACGACGCGCTTCACGCTGTGCTTGCGCGCGGCTTCGTACAGGTTGTACGTGCCGGTGATGTTCGCGCCGACCAGATCGTCGAACGGCGCATCGACCGAAATGCCGCCGAGGTGGACGATCGCGTCCACGCCGTCGACGAGCGCCATCACGGCGGGCCGGTCGGCCAGGTCGACCACGCGGAGCTCTTCATGCGCGGCCGCGTCGCCGAGCGTCGCGATGTCGCTGACGCGCACGACGTCGGCCCAGTCAGCGAGCGCGCCGCGCAACTGGCGGCCGAGGTTGCCGGCCGCGCCCGTCAGCAGCAGGCGGCCGAACGGTTTGCGCGCGGCGGTGGATGAGACGTTCATCGAATCTCCTTGGATCTGACCTAAGACGGAAAACGTTTTCCAACTATACGCGGACGCGCCGCCGAGCGTCAATGGTCGAACCTGCTCGCAGCCCTCCGCATTTTCCCGATATCGGCGGCGGTCTGCGCGCGGGCTTTTTCTGCCACAATCGGGCGTTATCGAACGAAAACGTTACCCTTCGAATGAAAAAAGTTTCCTCGACGATCCGCGACGTGGCCGCGGAAGCCGGTGTGTCGGTCGCGACGGTATCGAAGTACGTGAACGGCACGCAGCGCTTCTCGCCGACCGTCGAGGCACGGCTGAAGGAGGCGATCGAGCGGCTCGGCTACCGGTCGAACCCGCTTGCGCGCTCGATGATCACCGGCCGCACGCGCACCATCGGCCTCGTGATCCTCGACATCAGCAACCCGCACTTCACGAACGTCGTGAAAGGCGCGAACCGCATCGCGCTGCAGCACGACTACACGCTGCTGCTCGTCGATACCGAGGAGAACCAGACGCGCGAACGCTCGCTGATCGAGGCGCTCGCGCAGCGCGTCGACGGGCTGATCGTCAGCACGCGGATGCCCGACGACGAAGCCGGCTGGATGCTCGACCTCAACAAGCCGCTCGTGCTGCTGCGCCGCAGCCCCGGCCTGCCGATTCCGAGCGTCGGCATCGACAACCGGCTGTCGACCTACATGCTCGCGCGCCACCTGCTCAATCTCGGCCATACGCGCATCGCGTATCTCGGCTTCGGCACCGCGCGCGTGAACGACGAACGGATCCAGGGCGCGCGCGACTGCCTCGCCGAAGCGGGGCTCACGCTCGACGTGCACGACGCGCACGCGCCGACCGCCGAGGCCGGCGAGCGCGCGTGCTCGCGCGTGATGCTCGGGCCGCAGCGCCCGCAGGCCGTGATCTGCTACAACGACCTGATCGCGCTCGGCTTCATGAAGGAAGCCGCGTCGCTCGGCTTCCGGCTGCCGCAGGACGTGTCCGTCGCCGGCATCGACAACGTGCCGTACGGCGAATACGCGGCGCCCGCGCTGACGACCGTCGACATCCAGAGCGAGAACATGGGCGAGCTCGCGATGCAGAAGCTGATCGACGCGCTCGCCGGGCGCACCGATGCGAGCTATTCGACGTTCGAGCCGCGGCTGATCATGCGCGCGTCGACGGCCTCGGCCGGCTGACGCGGTCGCGACGCGCGTCACGTCCCCGAACTAAAAACGCCGCCCCGAGGGCGGCGTTGTCGCTTGGCCGATACGCCATCACGCATCGAGTTGCGCGGGCTTCATCTTCGGCGTGAGCACGTGCATCACGGCCAGCGCGATCAGGTAGGCCGACGCGCCGATCGCGAACAGCACCCAGTAGTGGCCGGTGCGCTGCAGCACCTGGCCGATCACTTCCGAGAACAGCACGCCTCCGATCGAGCCGGCCATTCCGCCGATGCCGACCACCGACGCGACTGCACGGCGCGGGAACAGGTCGGACGCGGTCGTGAACAGGTTCGCCGACCAGCCCTGGTGCGCGGCGGCGGCGAGGCCGACGATCAGCACCGCGATCCACAGGCTCTGCACCTGCGACACGAACGCGATCGGCAGCACGCAGCAGGCGCAGATCAGCATCGCCGTCTTGCGCGCGCGGTTCACGCTCCAGCCCGCGCGCAGCAGCATCGACGACAGCCAGCCGCCGCCGATGCTGCCGACCGTCGTCAGCGCATAGATGCAGACGAGCGGCAAACCGATGTGCTGCATGTCCATCCCGCGCGACTCGTTGAGCCACTTCGGCAGCCAGAACAGGTAGAACCACCACACCGGATCGGTCATGAACTTGCCGATCAGGAAGGCCCACGTCTCGCGCTTGCGGATCAGTTCGCCCCAGCGCGGCGCGCCGGCGTTCGCGTTCGCCGCGTCGAGCGCTTCGGCTTCGTCGCGCGGCTCGTCGTATTCCGCGGCGAGCGCGCGCGTGTCGGCCGTGCGATACATCACCAGCCACACCGCGAGCCACACGATGCCGATCGCGCCGATGATCACGAACGCCGCGCGCCAGCCGTAGGCCACCGCGATCGCCGGGATGATCGCCGGCGCGAACACCGCGCCGATGTTCGCGCCCGAGTTGAAGATGCCGGTCGCGAGCGCGCGCTCCCGGCGCGGGAACCATTCGGCCGTCGTCTTGATCGCGGCCGGGAAGTTGCCGCCCTCGCCGATCCCGAGCAGCGCGCGCACGGCCGCGAAGCCCGTCACCGAGCCGACCGCCGCGTGCAGCATCGCGGCGATGCTCCATACCAGCATCGCCACCGCGTACGACACGCGCGTGCCGAGCCAGTCGACGATGCGCCCGAAGCCGAGCAGGCCCAGCGCATAGAACGCCGAAAACGCCATCACGATGCGGCCGTACTGCACTTGGCTCCAGCCGATGTCGTGCTGCAGCATCGGCGCGAGGAGGCCGAGGATCTGCCGATCCATGTAGTTGATGACGGTCGCGAAAAACAGCAGTGCACAGACGGTCCAGCGATAGCGGCTGGCGGCCGCGCGCACCGCGCCGACGACGGCAGAGGGCATGAATGTCTCCGATGCACGGTCGCGCCCGTCGCGCCGCACGAAGTGTTCGTTGACCGGCGACCGGCGCCGGGGCGAACGGCCCATGTGCTACTGCACAGGCACTTTTCGCCAATCCATCTGGAAAACGTTTTTCAAAGGATAGGCCGCGTGCCGGGGCCGTGTCAGTCCGGGATTTCGATGAGTCATCTCAAATTGGTCGCGGCAAAAGAGACGACTGTTTCGTACGGGGAATCAATCGTTTTCTGGGACACGGACTGCGACTGGCGGCAACCCGCGGCTCGGGCACACAACTCCTCGACAATTGCGATTCGTAAAACGCGAAGGCCGGTCTGACACGCAAATGCCGCATGCTCGGCATGTCGGGCCCGGAGCGCAATTCATTGATTCTCCTTGTCGATCAATTATTAGTCTTTTCCATATCAATCGATACAAAAAACATCAGCCGATCAAGTATACTCATCTGCGGCCTCAGCCTTGAACATCACAACGACATAATATTGCCGCTATGCTCAAATTTTTGATCACCTGCGTTCAGGTTCTCTCCGGCTTCTATTTAGCGGGCGACATGGCACGCCAGAATCCGAAGATCAATGATTTCGTTGCTCACCTTGAAGATGGCTATGGAAGCTTCAATGCCCGCCTGAAAGATATCAAAGTTCGAGATGGCTTGAATGCATTGAGAAAATTCTATCGATATATTTCGATAATATCGATCGCCTGTTTCTTTATGCTCCCAAAAATTGTCGGACCAAACCAATTACTAGCTGGCTATCTGTCAAGCATCGGCATGGTAAGCATGTTCGGCTGGTTCTCGATAAAATGGTGTATCGATCACAAGAATGCACTCACTGGCATACGGCCTCAGGTGGGGTTGATGATATTTGGCCCGGTCATTCTAGGAATATTCGATACATTCTTCGAAACCCCATTTGTGACAATTCTTACCCAACCTCTCTACAAAATTTCCATTCCTCTCGGCTTGCATGTTCCGCACCTGACCAATCCCATTGCAATTGGAGGATGTCTTTCTCTCATTTTCGCGATATTCTTTTTGATTTACTACATACTCACGTGGTTGCTTGCCGCGCCGGCTGCATTTCTTTCTGCCGCATTCGTCTTGCTTCCGGTTGCCGCAGCAAGATTAATTCATACGGTCGCACCGCGAAAGGCGTTTGTTGGCCTAGCCCTTATCCTTTTCGCAACAACAAGCTTTGGCCTGCTCTTGTTCTAGGGCCTGATGTAGCGCCTTCATGGAGAAACCTCGCGATGACTCCCGCTCACCTGATTCCGAGCCCGCTGGGCGACATCGCCGTGCGCATCGAGGACGATGCGCTGACCGGCCTGTACTTCGTCGGCCAGAAATACTTTCCGTCGGTGGCGATCGTGACCGAAGCGGACGCACTCGCGATGTCGCCCATCGCGCGCCAGGTCACGGAAGAAATCGCCGAGTACTTCACCGGCGCGCGCGGCACGTTCTCGGTGCCGATCCACCTGCGCGGCACCGCGTTTCAGCAACGCGTATGGAAGGAACTACTCGCGATTCCGTTCGGCGAACTCGTGTCGTACGGCGATATCACCGAGCGCGTCGGATTGCCGATGAGCGGCGCGCGCGCGGTGGGCGGCGCGGTCGGCCGCAATCCGGTATCGATCATCGTGCCGTGCCATCGCGTGGTCGGCGCGTCGGGCAGCCTGACCGGTTATGCGGGCGGCATCGATCGCAAACGCGCGCTGTTGTCGCTCGAAGGCGCGGGGTTTTCGCGCGACGCATATCAACCGATGCAGCGGGCGCTTGCGTTCTGATCGACGAAGCGCGTCACGCGCCGCATGCCCCGAAACGTTGACGATCCCGCAACGGGTGGACGCCGTGCCGGCGGAGTGACGACGGACGAACGGCGCGGTTGCCTCACGTCATGTGCGCTTGCGCATCGCATGCGCGACCCGCGCGTTCGCTTCGAATTTCGCGCGATGCGTCGAGAAAAACGTCCGCACGTTGCGGACGTTCGACGCGCCGGTGAACAGCCGCCGCGCGAATTCGTCGTATTCGGCGACGTCGGCGAGATCGGCGATCACGACGAAATCCGGCCCCGGCGACACGCGATAGCACTGCGTGACGGCCGGCTCCGCGCACACGTACGCTTCGAACGCGTCGTAGTCTTCGGCCGTCTGCCGGTCGAGGCTGATCTCGATCAGCGCGGTGACGCCCGTGCCGATCGCGACCGGATCCAGCACCGCGACCTGCCGACGGATCACGCCGGCCTCCGTCAGCCGGCGCACGCGACGCATGCAGGTGGGCGGCGACGACAGCGCGCGCTCGGCGAGTTGCAGGTTGGACACCGACGCGTCGTCCTGCAGGATCGCGAGGATGCGCAGGTCGAGGTCGTCGAGGGTGATGCCGGCCATCGGCCACTCCTTCCGGTCAGAGTGTGAAATTTAATTTCAACATGATAGACGATTATCCATCTGTTTCATGTTTGTTCATTTTTTGAAATTTAATTCCATTCCACTGACTCTACCATCGCTCTCACTGATCCAGACAGGACATTTACGGAGCGCGATATGTGTGGAATCGTCGGGGCGGTTGCCCAGCGGGACATCCTGCCCAACCTGGTCGACGGCCTGAAACGGCTCGAATACCGCGGCTACGACTCGTGCGGCGTCGTGGTCTACCGCGACCGCGCGCTGGCGCGCGCCCGCAGCGTCGATCGTGTCGCGAACCTGCAGCGCGAGATCGCCGCGCAGGCGTTGTCCGGTTACACGGGCATCGCGCATACGCGCTGGGCCACGCATGGCGCACCCGTCACGCTCAACGCGCATCCGCACTTCTCGCCGAGCGACGCGAATGCGCGCATCGCGCTGTCGCACAACGGGATCATCGAGAACTGCGATCAACTGCGCGCGGAACTGCAGGCGCACGGCTATGTGTTCGCGAGTCAGACCGACAGCGAGGCGATCGCGCATTTGATCGACCATCTCTACGACGGCGACCTGTTCGAGGCCGTCCGGCATGCGGTGGCGCGACTGCGCGGCAGCTATGCGATCGCGGTGATGTGCCGCGACGAGCCGCACCGGATCGTCGGCGCGCGCGACGGGATGCCGCTCGTGGTCGGGGTCGGCGAAGGCGAGAATTTTCTGGCGTCCGATGCGATCGCGCTGTCGGGTATCACCGATCGCATTGCCTACCTGGAGAACGGCGACGTCGCCGATATCCAGCTGCATCGCTACTGGATCGTCGATGCGAACGGCCAGCGCGTCGAGCGCACGGTGCAACGCGTCGCCGCGCATAGCGGCGCGGCCGATCTCGGATCGTATCGGTACTACATGCAGAAGGAAATCTTCGAGCAGCCGCAGGCGGTGTCCGATACGCTGCTCGACGTTTCGTCGATCATGCCGGAGCTGTTCGGCGACGGTGCGTGGCGCGTGTTCAACGACGTCGATTCGGTGCTGCTGCTCGCGTGCGGCGGCAGCTATCACGCGGCGCTGACCGCGAAGTACTGGATCGAGAGCATTGCGAAGCTGCCGGCGAGTGTGGAAATCGCCAGCGAGTTCCGTTATCGCGACAGTGTGCCGAATCCGCGCACGCTGGTGGTTGCGGTGTCGCAGAGCGGCGAAACCGCTGATGTGCTGGGCGCGGTGCATGTCGCGAAGCGCAGCGGGATGACGCACACGCTCGCGATCTGCAACGTCGCGACGAGTGCGTTGATGCGCGAATGCGCGCTGCAATTCGTGACGCGTGCGGGAGTCGAGATCGGCGTGGCTTCGACGAAGGCGTTTACGACGCAGCTCGTTGCGCTGTTCCTGCTGACGTTGTCGCTGGCGCAGGTGCGCGGGCGGTTGAGCGACGACGAGGAGAAGGAACATCTGCGGGCGCTGCGGCATCTGCCCGATGCGATGTCGAAAGTGCTCGCGCTGGAACCGCAGATCATGGCGTGGTCGGAGTTGCTCGCGCGACGCGACAACATGCTGTTTCTCGGGCGCGGGATGCATTATCCGATCGCGCTCGAAGGCGCGCTGAAGATGAAGGAGATTTCCTATATTCATGCGGAGGCCTATCCGGCGGGGGAACTGAAGCATGGGCCGCTGGCCCTCGTCAGCAATGAAATGCCTGTGATCGCGGTTGCGCCGAACGACATGCTGCTCGAGAAGCTCAGGTCGAACATGCATGAGGTCAGTGCGCGGAATGGGCGGCTGTTCGTGTTTGCGGACGTGGACTGTGGGTTGGTGCCGAGCGAGGGAATCGAGGTGATTCGGCTGAACGAGTACTACGGGCCGTTGTCGCCGATCCTGCATACGGTGCCGATGCAATTGCTCGCGTATCACGCGGCGCTGGCGCGGGGGACGGATATCGATAAGCCTAGGAACCTGGCTAAGTCGGTGACGGTGGAGTGAGGGGCGGTTTCGCGCTCTTATTGTGCTGACGTGCATTTCAGAAGTCCCGGACGCGCCTCCGTCCGGTATTCCCCGGCATTCCGCCGCCCGCCGGGGCACTGCCTATCGTAAGTAGCCACGCAGTCGCAGCGTGGATGCACGTCAACGCCGTGTCGTCGAGCGTGCCCGGAACGATACCCGATACCGGCCGCACGTCCCCGCCACGGCGTGCCAGGTATGAAGAATTCGGTGCGTGATTCGTTGAGCCACGTCAAGCCATTGACGAGGCGTCAGCATAGAGTGGTTTCAGGGTTCGACCGGCTCTCGATGACCATGCTCAAGGAGGACAAGATGGCATTCCCGCAAAAATTCGCCATCGCCATTGCGACGCTCGGCATGATCAGTGCCGTTGCAATCGCTGGTACGCCGACGGCCACCGACAATGCGGCTCACGATGCCCATCATCCGAATAAAGCAACCGCAAAAGCGCCGACCAAGTCAAACCGCGAGGCGGACGACCAAATGCAAACCATGCGCGTCATGCACGAAAAGATGATGAACGCGAAGACGCCCGAGGAACGCGCTGCGCTGATGGACGAGCAAATGAAAATCATGCAAAACGGCATGAGCATGATGGAGATGATGAGTGCTCACTCGTCCGGCATGCCGATGTCGTCGCGGCAGGGGAGTATGGAAACGCGCATGGACATGATGCAGATGATGATGCAGGCAATGATGGACCGGCAGGCTGCTCGCGAGCATCCCGCCGAGAAGTGAGACGCCACGAAATGGGAGATAGCCGTGGATGACAACTCGCATGATGGTCGGCCGTTCTGGAAATCACGGTCGGCCATTGCACTCGTAGCGTTCGCTGCAATAGCGCTATTCCTCCTGCTCTCCGAACACCGCGCCCACTTCCTTGGGGTGTTGCCCTATCTGCTGTTGCTCTCGTGCCCGCTGATGCATCTGTTCATGCACCATGGGCACGGGCACCATGGGGCGAAATCGGCCCGCGGGCGTCCTGATCCGGGAGACGGCCATGACCAGCATCGGTGACGGCTACGGGCTATGGAGCCTCGTCGCTATCAATTCTCTCGTCTTCATCATCTTCGCGTTCAGCTTCTTCAAGCCGGCAACCAAGCGGGACTGGCGCACGTTCGGCGGATTCTCCGCCTTCATCGTCGCGCTGTTCGCGGAAATGTACGGGTTTCCGCTCACTATCTATTTGCTATCGGGTTGGTTGCAGACGCGCTTTCCGCAAGCAAATTTGCTGTCGCACGACGCGGGGCACCTCTGGTGGACCTTGACCGGCAGACACGGCGACCCGCATGGCGGACTTCCGCACCTTCTCAGTTTCTTCTTGATACTCGGCGGTTTCTACTTGTTGTCCACGGCGTGGCACGTACTGTATGAAGCTCAGCGCGGCAAGGAGTTGGCCACCACCGGACCCTACGCGAAAATCCGGCATCCTCAGTACGTCGGATTCGTCGTCATCATGCTGGGCTTCCTGCTCCAATGGCCCACGCTCGTGACCTTGGCGATGTTTCCCATTCTGGTTTTCATGTACGTTCGACTAGCGATACAAGAGGAGCGTGATTCCGAGGCACGGTTCGGCGCTGCGTGGCGTGAATACGCGGCGCACACGCCGCGCTTTGTGCCGAACCTGTTTGGAAAACGCCCGGCTCGAGTACATTGATTTCAGGCGACTGCCCCGTAGCGGGCGCTGCTGCCGAACTCGATCGCGCTCTTCCGGGATAAGGGGACTGCCATGAAGCCCTTCAAGACTGGCGTGACGCTCTCAGCCACGGTTGTGCTCTTCTATGTCCTGTGCACCCTCGTATGGATGGCGCTTCCCGAACCGTTCATGAACTTCATGAACGCGCTTTTTCACGGACTCGATTTCCGGCGCCTCCAGACGGGCGAGCCATCGTCCTGGTGGTTTGTCGTCTACCCGGCCTTTGTGTTCGCGGTATGGTTCTTTGCAGCCGGCGCCTTCTTCGCTTGGTTACACAACCGCATGAGTGGACCAAACTGACGCAATTCCGTACGCCTACCCTTGTCCCTGGAGCGAAAAAACGTGGAATGAACGTTGCTCCCGCTCTATCGTTCAACACGTCGAAGCGTACGCGACCGACGTATCGGCCAGTCTCAGTAAACGAAACGGGTGAGCAAAGGAGCGTCCAATGAGTGGCCAACCCGACGAAGAGAAGCTTTATCACCCCCGGATTTTCGAACACGTGTCATCGGACGGACATCACGCCCGTGACACGGACCAGCACGCCGCTTCCACCGGGCACAGACCCGACGCGCATGCTCATCACCATGAGGGCCAGGACGAACACGTGCGCTCCACGGGTTCGCTTCGCGATCCCGTCTGCGGCATGGCGGTGACCGATGCGTCGCGCTTTCGCTGCGAACACGATGCAAGGTGGTACGCGTTCTGCAGCGAAGCTTGCTTGACGAAGTTCAAGGCAGCGCCGTCCAGGTACGTCGAGCCCTCGCCCATTGAACAGCAGCAAGCAGCACCCGAGGGAACCCTTTACACGTGCCCAATGCATCCGGAAATTCGTCAGGGCCATCCTGGGCAATGTCCGAAGTGCGGCATGACACTGGAACCGATTCTGCCCAGCGTCGACGAAGGCGAAAACCCGGAACTAGTCGATTTCCGACGTCGATTCTGGCGGACGTTGCCACTGACCGTCGTCGTCTTCGTCCTGGCGATGTTCGGCCATCGTCTCGAATTGATGGATGTCCGCAGCGAGAGCTGGGCTGAGTTCATTCTGTCGACGCCGGTCGTCTTGTGGGCAGGCCTGCCGTTTTTCACGCGATGCGCGCGCTCATTCATGAACCGCAGCCCCAACATGTGGACGCTTATCGGGCTTGGGACAGGCGCGGCCTATATCTACAGTGTCATCGCTACCCTCTTCCCCGGCGTGTTTCCTGAAACGTACAGTACGCACGGCCGGGTCAGCGTGTATTTCGAGGCGGCGTCAGTCATCATTTCGCTGACGCTTCTCGGACAGTTGCTCGAACTGAAGGCCCGATCGCAAACGTCCGCCGCGATCAAGGCACTCCTCGGGCTCGCGCCCAAGACTGCGCGACGCATCAACCCGGATGGTTCCGAAGAAGACATTCCGTTGTCCCATGTACATGTGGGAGACCTGCTTCGCGTGCGGCCCGGCGAGAAAGTCCCAGCGGACGGTGTGGTGACTGACGGCTCGAGTTCGCTCGACGAGTCCATGATTACCGGCGAGCCCATTCCCGTCACCAAACGCGTTGGTGACCGCGTCATTGGCGCAACGATGAATGCGACTGGCAGCCTCGTCATTCGCTCGGAAAAGGTCGGCTCCCAAACTGTCCTGTCGCAAATCGTGCAGATGGTCGCGCAGGCGCAGCGGTCCCGAGCCCCCATGCAGCGCATGGCCGACAAAGTCGCCGGCGTGTTTGTCGTCGGGGTCGTCAGTGCCGCTCTTCTGACGTTCTTCGTGTGGGGCATCTTTGGGCCGGAGCCCAGCTGGGTGTTCGGTCTCATCAATGCGGTGGCGGTGCTCATCATTGCGTGTCCATGCGCGCTGGGCCTTGCGACGCCAATGTCCATCATGGTCGCGAGCGGGAAAGGCGCCGCTACCGGGATTCTCTTTCGCGACGCGGCTGCGATTGAAAATCTACGCAAGGTCGACGTACTCATTGTCGACAAGACGGGGACGCTGACCGAGGGGCGTCCAGAGTTCGATCGAGCTGTGGGCGCCAACGGATATACGACCGACGAAGTCCTTCGTCTGGCGGCGAGTCTCGACCAAGGTAGCGAGCATCCGCTTGCCGCAGCCATCGTTGTGGCAGCCCGTGAAAAGAAGCTGACGTTGGACCGCACGGAAAACTTCGAATCCGCGACAGGTATCGGCGTGAGAGGAATCGTCGCTGGCAGGAGACTTGCACTTGGCAATACCGCGCTGATGCAGACCGACGCCATATCCGTCGAATCGCTGGCCAAGGAAGCGGACGGCCTCCGAGCGCAGGGTGCGAGCGTCATGTATTTGGCGGTCGATGGCAGTTTGGCCGGACTGCTGTCCGTCGCCGACCCGATAAAGGTGACCACGCCGGAAGCGCTTTCGACATTGAGGGAGAACGGTATTCGAGTCGTGATGGCGACCGGTGATGGTGTGGTCACCGCCAAGGCCGTAGCCGAGAAACTCGGCATCGACGAATTCCATGGCGAGGTGAAGCCTGCCGACAAGCTCGATCTCGTGACGAAGCTTCAGCAAGCCCGGCATGTCGTCGCGATGGCCGGCGACGGCATAAACGACGCT
Organism: Burkholderia sp. AU17457; assembly: GCF_002223255.1. Taxonomy (NCBI): domain Bacteria; kingdom Pseudomonadati; phylum Pseudomonadota; class Betaproteobacteria; order Burkholderiales; family Burkholderiaceae; genus Burkholderia; species Burkholderia sp. AU17457. Next base: position 70,452 of record NZ_NKFB01000005.1, on the reverse strand, counting down.
CCCGCACTCGCCAGGGCCGATGTCGGCGTGGCCATGGGAACAGGCACGGACGTGGCAATGAGCAGCGCTCAGGTGACGCTCGTCAAGGGCGACTTGCGCGGTATCGCGCGTGCCCGACAGCTGTCCGAGGCAACCGTCGCGAACATGAAGCAGAATCTTGGCTTCGCATTCGTTTACAACGCGCTCGGGGTTCCGCTGGCAGCTGGCGTACTTTACCCGTTCACTGGGCTGCTGCTGTCGCCGATGATTGCCGCGCTTGCAATGAGCTTGAGTTCCGCATCGGTCATCTCGAACGCGCTGAGGTTGCGTAACGCCAAAATTTGAGCAGCGCCGAATGCTGAAGCCACTTGAGCAAGCCGCTTCGATTCGCGAATGACGTGTGCGTCAGCACGGGACGGGAGAATCCACCGCCTGGCGGCCGCTCTCCGACACATGTCAGGCCGACCCCGCCCGAACGAAATGATGCTCCACTCTCGTCCGGAGCACGCCATCGAGCGCCGCAAGCCGCTCACGCAGCCGGACCGCCTGCCCTTCCGTCATTTCACCGAGCACGATTTTTTGTTCGAGCACGTCACCACAGCGGGTGATGGCCCACCGATCGACCGTAGCCGTTTCACCTTCGAGCACAGCAGCCGCGGTCGAGACAATACCCGGATTCCGTCTCGAAACGAGATGAACCGTGTGCGTCAACGTGAAACCGGGAAGAAAATGCGACCAGTCTTCACAGACCGTCGGATGGGAAGCGGAGGAAACTTGGCTCATGGTTGCTCCGGATGAATGGTTATCGAACCGGTGCCAGCCATGCTGCTCCCGTTTCGTTGCCGTCGATCGGCCGCATCGCCTCAGGGGCGTCCACCTTGCCCGGGAGGGCAGGTTGGCGTCGGGAAACCCGACTCTGGATGCTTGATTTCTCACGTTCGACATTTCGAACGTTGATTCATTATACCGAAAATTCGACGCCGAACAAGTCACCCCGGAAAAGCCGCAATTCGACCGGATGGCGCGTTCGATCCAGCCCTCTTACTGCAGGAGCCCGCCACGGCACGACCACCGCACCGACTAAAACCACACACTGAACCGCGTCCCCGTCATCAGCACATCGACCGTCAGTTTCCATTGATGGGCCTCGGCAATCTCCCTGCAGATTGCCAGCCCGAGGCCCGCACCGTCATACCGCGAATCCGGCGCCCGCCAGTATCGGTCGAAAAGCAGCGGCAGATGTTCCCGCCGAATACCGGGCCCTTCATCTTCAACATGAATCGCCGTCTCGAGCACGGTCAGCACGACGACACCACCCGACGGCGACGCATTGATCGCATTCTCGAGAATGTTCTTGAGCAGGATGAAAAGCGCCCCGCCGTCCGCGCGTATCGGCGACGCGGCGTCGCGCGCTTCGATATGAAGCGTTACTTGCTTCGCATCGGCCTTGCCGGCCAGCAAGCTCACGACGTCCCGAGCGACGTCGACGCCGTTCACGTCGCCGAAACTGAAGTTCTGCGCCTCGCTGACTTCAGCCAGATGCAGCAGCTGCTTCACCTGCCGGGCCATCAAGTCGATCTCGCGAAGCAAAGGCGCCTTATGGCTGATGTCGGGCTGCAGCTCGATCTGCCCTCTGACCAGCGTGAGCGGCGTCTGCAGCTCGTGCGCGGCGTCGGCCAGAAACTGCTGCTGAACCGCGAAGCCATTCTCGAGCCGGGTCAGCGCATCGTTGAACGCATCGATCAGCGGCTTGATCTCGCTGGGAATCCCGGCAGACGACAGCCGCGTCTTCAGGTTGCGCGGCTCGATTTCCCGCGCGGCACGCGATACCTCCCGCAACGGCTTCAGCACGTGACCGATCGTCAACGGCAGCGTCAGTCCGAAAATGATGGTCGCAATGACCAGCACATAAGCGATGGTCTTCGGTATCGGATCGATCCGCGTCCTGACGAGCGCATCGACGAGTTGCCTGCTGTGCGCCACCTGCACGTAATAGACGACGCTCCCGTTCAGCGCGCGCTGCGTCGCGACCGCGTACGCCTTGCCGTCGATCGTAGCGGGCAGCACCTTGCCGGCCACCGTCGCGAGGTCCTCCGTCAGCCACGGTCGATCGTCGCTCGAAGGCGCCGACGCCAGCAACACCTTCCCCGTCGCATCGAGCACGCGATACTTCACGTCGGCCGGCAAGAGCCGGAATATCACCGCCGGATGCTCGCCCAATCGCACGGATGCCGGGCGCCCGGCCGCATCGAAACGCATCCCGTCCACGATATGACGGATGCTCTCCATCTGCTGGCGCCTTCCCAGGAAGTCGGGATATCGATCCAGAAAATAGACGGAAAGCGCGGACAGCAGCGCGAGGCTGACGGCGAACGCGGCGACGTTGGTCACCCACAGACGCGTCGACAGGCGCAGGATCCAATGACGAAACATGGCGTCCTTTTACCAGAGCGCGGCAACGGGCGAAACGCGGCGAAGCATCGTCACGCGTCCCGCAGCGCGAAGCCGGCGCCGCGGATATTGGTGAGCCGCATCGTTGCGCCGATCGCCGTCAGTTTCTTGCGCAAGCGGTGCACGGTCACCTCGAGCGCGTTCGGCGTAACCGCCTCCGCGAACCCCCATGCGGCATGCTCGAGTACCGCATGCCGGACGGTCCGGCCCGCGGCTTCGATCAGGCACAGCATGACCTGCAACTCGGCCGGCGCCAGCAGCACCGTCCGGTCGCCACAGCGCATCGCGCGTTGCGGCGGGTCCACGGTCACATCCGCGAACGATGCGACGAGCGTCGTGAGCAGCGCCGGACGACGCATCAGCGTGCGTACGCGGGCGACGAGTTCGCTCATTTCGAACGGCTTGGTCACATAGTCGTCGGCGCCGCTTTCGAGTCCGTCGATACGGTCATGCAGCGCGTCGCGTGCCGTCAGCATCAGGCAAGGCATCATGCGGCCCGCCGCGCGCAGCGTGCGCAGGAACGTCAGGCCGTCTCCGTCGGGCAATCCGCGGTCGACGATCAGCAGTGCGTAATCGGCCCGGTCGATACCGTAAGCGGCTTCCCGGGTATTGCCAAACCGATCGGATTCGATTCCCGCCGCGGCCAGGGCCTGAGACAACAGGCCGGCCAGGCGCTCGTGATCCTCGACAATCGCCACTCTTGGCATGCTCGCACTCACTTGAACCGATACATGTAGCCGATCCGGGCGTCGGGAACGAACCGCCTGCCGACGAGCGGACTGTCGGTGATCCCGTCGCCGAGACGCGACACGCCCACGTCCAGAAAAATCGTCTGCTGCTTCGTCGGCCGATAGTCGAAACGGGTGCCGGCCGACACGTTCACGGCCGAACCCGCGCTGTAGGGGGCGCGCCACGCACGTGCTTCCGATGGTCGCACGCCGTAATAGTAGTCGACGTATTTGTTGCTCAGCCATTCAGCGCCGACATGCGGCGTGATCGAGAATGCGCCCGACGAGAACGCCTTCTCGAAGCCGATTTTCGCGCGTGCGCCCTTGTTTCCGCCGAGCAGGAAGCTACCCGACAACGTGCCGAGGCCGGTGCTCCATGACAGTGCAGGCCCGTACCATAACGCGCCCTTGCGCTTTTCCATGCCGTTCAGGATCGGGGCGTCCGAGCCACTGTATCCGTCGAACAGCGAGAACTGGCCACGCAGCGCGACACTGACACCGCTCCAGTTGCCTATTTTCAGATCGACCGTGGTGCCGATGGCCTGCACCCATTTGTTGTCGAAGTAGACCAGAGGAAAAGGCAATACGCGGGTGCCGTCGCCCTTGTAGGCCGACGGTTCGATGCCGACGCCCGCGCCCAATCCCCAATGCGTGACGTTCGTCGCGTTGTTGAGTATGGTCAGCCCTGAGTTATCGGGATCGGGCGGGCTCATGCCGTCGTCCGCCCACGCGGAAACAGATGAAAGTGCGAATGAAGCGGCAATCAGCCATAGCGGGCGGGCGCGGCGAGAGGCAATTTTCACAATCGTTTTCCTGGAGTCGACGGTCGAAACGGGGGCTACTGTAGGACCAGTCGACTTACCGCTCACTTACCAGGAAAAATATCGTCCAAGGCCTCTCCGCGCGCCTGCATGACGCGCCCGCCGAACCCCGTTACTTCGACAACCGCAGCTTCTTCGACACCACGACGCCGCTCGACGGACTCACCAGCCAGATGTCACGGAGATCCATGTGCAACGTGGAGATCCGCGTCGAAATGTCCGTCGGCTCCTCGATACTCGGATCGGCATGTTCGGTTTGTTCGCTCAAGTAAGGCCGAACCAGCCGCCCGGAAAAAACCAGTGCGAAGTCGCCATGCGTTTGCGCGTACTCGGCGGGCGAAAGCCGCATGCGGCTCCGAACCGTGGTCTTTTTGCCTTGCCCGGTCTCGAGCTCGATGATGTCGACGTGCTGGACGTACCCTTTCGCCTTCGCTTCCGGTGCGATCACGAGCCCGCGCCCGCGCGGCCCCTTCGTCACCTTGCTGAGCAGGATGCCTTCCCGGCCGTCGCGCTCCGCATCGAACAGGTCGACATCCAGTGTCAGCAGCTGCCGCCGCGACCGGTATCTCAGCCCGTACCGCACCGGCACCACGAACGTCACGTCACGATCCAGACCGACGGCCGCCAGGTCGGGATTCGTCGGGCCGTGCCGGCCGGCGGCACCGGCGACCGCGCCGCGAACCCGGTCGCGCAACGAAGGTGCGAGCGTGCTGGCGTGCACCTTCTGCAGCGCATCCCGGATGGCAACCGGATCGTCGCCGACAATCGGTCGTGCCGGGGCCGTGTCGTGCTCGACAGCCGACGCGACGTGCGTCGAGCCGTCGCCGCCCTTCCCCTCTGCATGCGCCGCGACGGGCGCCAGCATCGTCGTCAAGGCGACGATGCACGCGAAGCGCGAACACCCCAATTTGAATTTCCGGTGAAACACGACGAACTCCCGATTGCGTCCAGATCGATCAACGACGAGCACTATAGGCTGGAATGATCGGCAACGCATCCGCCGTTCGAAATTCGACGATGCCGGCACGCGTCGTCATAGGTTCCTTGTCGGCCCGGCGGCACGTCAATGGCCGACACAACACTACCGTGTTGCCGTGGCGACAACAACTGACGGAAAGCAGGCAACGGCACTCATCGAGCATCCGCAAACGCATCGCGCGGCATCACCTGGCTCGCGGAATTCGTCCGAATCCAGTCCGCCATTCACCTGCGCAGCCGAGCGATCCGGCGGCGAATTTGTATGTTGAAAGATGCTTTCTCCGGCATCCGATCGGCGGGCGTACACATCACGCGCCAGTGCACAAGCGTGCTCGCACGGGTTTCAATCGATGTGACGTAACGCTGCTCATTTTGAGTCGGGACAATTCCTAATTTCCAACTTCCAATTCAATCATGTCCTGACAAAAAAGCCCCTATTTCGACCATATGGAAAACGAGGCACGACAAATACAAACCCACAATAATCGCCTCGGCATATTCATATCTAAACAAAGACACCGCCCAACCCACGCAAACATTAACCATTGTTTCAAAAGCAATAATTTCCCATCTCAAAATAAAAATATTTCTTAAAGATAGAAATATCTTGTTATTCTTCGCACCGAAATTCCAAGCGCCGTCGCATTGCCACCTGAGAGGCAGATTCGAATCCATCCGAATCCGGAACAAAAAATAACGAGATTGTCGTTATGTCGATAGCAGCAACTTTGAGAAACTTTGCGTCGGGTCTGGTCGACCTGAACAAGCGTCCAGTCTCCCTTCATTTCGGGCAGGCGCAACGCGCGGTCGGACATCTGCTGGCGCTCCATCACGCCGATATCCGCGAGGGGCTGATGTCGGGCATCGAAGGGCAACTGACCTGCGTGTCGACCTACGATCATCTGCCGCCTGCGCTGTTTCTCGGTTTGCCCGTATCGGTCCGGCTGACGACCGATCGGGGCAACATCCAGGCGATCAACGCGATCGTGCGTGAAGTGCGAGCCGGTCAATCCGACGGCGAGCTGACCGTCTATCAGCTGCACGTATGCGACGCCCTGTCGCTGATGGACCGTCGCACGAACGCCCGCCTGTTCCGCTCGCGCGGCGTGCCGGACATTCTGGCGACGCTGATGAACGAGTGGAAACAGCGTAGCGCCGCACTCGCGCGAGCATTCGATTTCGACCTGTCGGCATTGCGGGCCGATCGGTATCCGGCACGCGAGCTGACGCGGCAAGTCAATGAATCCGACGCACGCTTCATCCGGCGTCTGCTGCGCCGGGAAGGCATCACGGTCTTTGCAAAGGCCGCCCCGGTCGACGGCAGGCGCGGCGTGACCGATGAGCGGCCGATTCACACGCTCGTGTTCTGCGACGATCCGCATCGTCTGCCGGACGCACCGGCCGGCACCGTCCGCCTTCATCCGCGCGACGCCGGCGTCGAGCAACGTGACACCGTCACCCTCTTTGCGTACGACCAGAGCCTGTCGCCCGGCAAGGTCCGCCGCCCGTCGTGGGATTACAAGACCGCTCGTATGGACGACTTCGAGGCCATCACCGGCCTCGATCAGGGCGAGTCGGGGAACGATCTTGCGCGCCTGCTGACCGACGTCGCGGTCGACATCCCGCACGTCGGCGACTCGTGGAACGATCACGCGCGCATCGCGCACGACCGGATGCTGGCCCATCAGTTCGCGACCGCGCGCTTCGAAGGCATCGGCACCGTGCGCGACATGCTGGTGGGGCACGGATTCACGCTGACGGGCGACCCCGAGCTGGATATGAAGTCGATCGATCGTCGTCGGTTCGTCGTCACGTCGATTCGACACATCATCTGGAACAACCTGCCGAAAGACCTGTCGGGCCGCGCAAGCGGGCTATTCGCGGCAAGCCGCAACCTGACGCCGATCGTCCCGCCGCCCGATGCATCGGGTTCAACGGATACGCGCTACGAGAACAGTTTCACGTGCGTGCAACGCGGTGTGCCGCTCAAGCCGGCCTACGATCCGGCAATCGACGTGCCGCCGGTTCACCTGCTGACCGGCACGATCGTCGGCACGCAGGGCGAAGAGGTGTTCTGCGACAAGGCCGGCCGCGTGCGTGTGCAGATTCACGGGCTGGATCCGGCGGACCATGCGCACGCGCAAGGCGCCGGCACGAACGGCCTGGCCGGCGACAGCGCGCCGATTCGCGTCGCGGCGAGTCTCGCGGGCGAATGCTTCGGTGCGCTGTTCCTGCCGCGTGTCGGCATGGAGGTCCTGCTGGGGAGCCTGTCGGGCGATCCGGACCGTCTGGTGATCATCGGCGTGTTGAGCAACGGCGCGAACCCGCCCGCGACTTTCAGCGATACCGGCGCGCTGCCGGGCAATCGCTACGTATCCGGGATCAAGACGCGGGAAATCAGGGGCCGTCGGCACAACCAGCTTCGGCTGGACGATACGCCGTCGCAAATCTCCGCGCAGTTGGCAAGCGGACATGCGCATAGCCAGTTGAATCTCGGCTATCTGACGCAACCCCGCATCGACGGTCACGGGGACGATCGTGGCGAAGGCGCGGAGCTGCGCACTGACGCCGCCGCGGCGTTGCGCGCCGCCCAAGGCATGCTGTTGACGACCTATGCGCGTTCGCACGCAACCGGCGGTCAGCTCGATCGCGATGAACTGATCCATTTGCTCGATCAATGCGCGGCGCTGTTCAAGTCGCTCGGCGATTACGCCGGCCAGCATGGCGGGCAATCCGCCGACACGGCCGGCCAGGACAACATCGCCAACGCATTCCGTCACTGGAAACCCGGCCGGTCGGAATCCGACTCCACGGGCGACGCATCCGCGTTCATGGCGTTCGGTGCGCAAGCGGGGTCGCTGAACGTCACGCCGAAAACGCACGTCACGTATGCGGGCGAGAACGTCGATCAGATTGCGCAGCAACACATGCAAATCACGAGCGGCGAGCGAATCAATCTGCATGCCGGGCGCGGCATCGCGATGTTCTCGCACGGCGACGGCATATCGGCGATTGCGAACCACGGGAAAGTGGCCCTGCAATCGCAGAACGACGACACGCAAATCGAGTCCGGCAAAAACATCCAGTTAACCGCGGCTGACGGCAAGCTGGCCGGCACGGCGAGCGACGAAGTCGTATTCGTCACATCCGGCGGCGCGTATCTCAAGCTGCGTGGCAGCGATATCGAACTGGGTTGCCCCGGCAAGTTCACCGTGAAATCCAATGGTCATGCGTGGGACGGCCCCGCCAGCATGAGCGTCGACCTGCCGACATTCGATCAAAGTCCGCTCGGCCGCGTCCCGAAGCTGATTCGCCCAACGGACGGTAACGCGGCGCCGGGGTTCGAAGGACAGATTCGAAAGGCATCGGGAACGCTGTCGAACATGACGACCGACACGGCCGGGGAACTGCCGGCGGTCGATACCGACCGGTTCGAGAGGCTGACGGTGCAGTTCACCAAGAAGAATGTTTAACGCAAGCGCAGGAGTCCGGATGATTGATTCATCTCTCGATCCTCGGCCGGAAGAGGACGCACGCACCGACGAGCACGCCGCGACGGGCGACGTGTCCGACGCGGCTACGCCGCGCCCGGAGCCACCTCAGATCGTCGTCGGTCGGAGCGACGGCGTCTCGATGTGGACGAAAGACACCCGGCTGATCTGCATCAAGCAAATGCCGTTGCCTGGTGTCGTCATCTTCGTCCATGGCGTGAACTCCGAAGGCGAATGGTTCGAAGCCGCCGAGCAGGGGCTGTGCGATGGCCTGAATCGCCGGCTCGGGCGGCTGGATGATCAATTGATGTATCACGGCATCGACGCCGGGCAATTGGTGCCGGCGAAGTACACGGAAAGCGTGACGCCGGACGGGTTTTTGAATCCGAAGCTTTGGTCCGGCAACTACATCAAGTCTGATCCGTCCTTCTCGCCCGTCATTCACTTCCGATGGGGCTATCGGGCAACCGCCGCTGAGTTGAAAGAGTATGGCGACAAGATCTTCCTGAACGAGAAGGACTATTGGGGCGGCGGCCCGTTCACGAACGGCTGCGCGAGCCTGCCCGATCTCTGGCACGGCGGCCTCGACGACCGCGCGGCCGGGTGGTTGACCGTCCAGGGGATCAACCCGACCAACCGGCCGCTGTATCGCGCGCCGCCCCGCGCATATGGCGTGCTCGCGGCGTTGCGCCTGGCGAGGCTGATCGAATCGATTCGTCGCATGCAGGCCGACGTGCCGATCACCGTCGTATGCCATAGCCAGGGCAACATCGTGGGCCTGACGGCGGCGTTTTTCGGCGATGCGCTGCCCGATGTCGAAGATCCGTGGGGACGTAGCGGGCAGTGCGTGGCGGATGCCTACGTACTGGCGAATGCGCCGTACAGCCTTGCGCGCGCGGACGGCCCGAATCCATCCGATACGTTCATGGATACCTGGTCGCAACGCGCGACCAGGGACGGCAGCGGTCGTCGCGGACGGCAGACCTACGCCGCCCGCACGAAAACGTTCGGCAAGTTTCTGTCGATCATCGGCACGCGCAAAGCCTACGAACTGCCCGCCGGCAAGATCGATGAAGACATGGCCAACGAACGGGTATCACCGACCAGCAAGCGGTCCTATGCGGCACAAGAGGATCGGGCTCGCCACGGCCTGAACGGATCGACATATGGTCGCGTCACCGCGTATTGCTGTCCACACGACCAGGTGATTTCGGCGGTCACGGTTCAAGGCATCGGCTGGCGCGGCATCGACGAGAACGAGCTGAACGATATCAACGTCCCCGGCGTGCTGACGCAGCGCGTCTTTGCCTCCGGCTTCCAGGTTGGCGTGCAGGAGCGCTATCAGTATTGGGAAGATGACTGGCGGCATGGCAAAAAGGGAACGACGTCGGGATTCTGGTATCCGCCTTCGCCACCTGCCAAGTTCAATCTCATCGGTGCGCTCAAAGGGAATGAAACCATCTGGGGAGTGGCGGCGACACTGGCGACTGCGCCGCTCATGTTCGTCGTGACCGGGTTCAGCTCGGCGTTGAACATGTTCCGCGTGAATGCCAATCCGCCACAGGGATGGACCGTCGTGGCGGACGCCCCGCCACTTGACGAGCCATTTCCGCCGAAAGCGAAGCGATTCGGCAAACCGGTCAAAACGACGGACGGCGCGGCGGTGAGCGACTTCAACGAAGGCAACGATCCGCTGGCCGCATGGCGCGACGCAAGCAAGAGCGAGGCAGACAAGCGCGCGGACGATCCTTACGATCAGTACGAGGCGAAGAACGCGGACAGTGTCGCGCAAGGGACGGCAGAGAGCGAAGCCGGACAGCGTTACGAGGACCGTGCGCTGATGCGGATGGAGGCGCGGCGCACGCTGAATACGGAATGGCTCGATGGCGACGGCCACGTGATCGGCGAGGACGGCAAGAGCGAAATGCCGGAGGGTTACAAGGAATGGCGCGATAGACAGATTGTGGATTGGCTCGATCGTGGCTCGACCAACAGCCCGACGAACCATTCCACGACGATGACCAATCCGGAGCACGCCGAAAAGGCACTTGCGTACGACGTGGCGATCGGGGTTTGCTATCTGACGCCCGAGCAAATGAAAGCGCTACGGATTGAAGCCGATTGGCGGATGGGAGACGGTATTCCCGACGACAACCCGAACAAGAAATACACAGAGTACTTTGTGCGCGGAAAATTTGACGAACTTCCGATGCATGAATGGGTACATGCGGAGAGCAGCGAAGGCAAGATGCCGGACGCCATCACGAATGAACGAGAAGGTCAGTTCTATCTGAAGGTCGGGGGCACGATATGAAGGCACTAATCGCTACATGGCCGCGACGTGCCGCTGTTGCGCTCGCAGCATGGATGATCACGGCCGTACTCATGGCGTCGTTAATGGCGCACGTAGAACAACCAGACCCGACACAACTGGAAATAGGAGATTGGATGAAACGATTTTTAGTCGTGCCCAGCCTGGCTGCGCTCATGGTGCTTCTGTTCACCACGGCCACGGTACGGCCGGCGCACGCGGCACCTTCGACGGAACCTGTAACGCATGCGGGACCCTCTGCGGAAGAAGCAGCGAAGCCATTCGTCGCGCAGGTTGTAGGTTTGATCTGGTTGAATCCGTTGCAACGCATGGACTACCCGACCGAATGGCAACTGCTGTGGACGCAAGGACTCGCGTCTCCGAACAAGAACGACGACATGGTGCGGACCGATCCGAAGTCCTTTACGACGCTCCAGTCGGTAGCGGGTATCGCATACGGCAACGAAGGCACAGAAACATTCAGAGGGTTCTATCGCAAGTACATGACCAAGTTCCCGCTGCTGCTTCACTCACGCTACGCGAGCAATGCGAAATACTTCTACACGGTCAAACCTGACGATAAAAAGAACTGGCGTGAGTTGGCTGGCATCCGTGTCGAGCTTGCGATTCCGGAACGACTCGACGCGGCCGAATCGCAAAACTATTTGCAGGACTCGATTCGAAGGACGTTTTCGATCGGGAATCGGTATTTTCCAACGATGTGGAGCCGCAACACGCTTCCCGACGTACAAGCCACACAAGGCGGCCCCAACACCGGATTCACATCCCTGAACAACGCACTGGACTACTTGCGGGCGAACCCTGACAAGAGCGTCTGGGTAGTGAACTGGGACGCACCCAACTTCCCTCCCACGGATGCACAGATCAACGAGAACCTTGTCGTGCTGTTCCTCGCTGGCCCAACCTTCAACACCGAGCGTGAACCGCTCTCCTGGATCGGCAAAGCCGCAACCGGCAACACGCATGATTTTCCGCAGAAGGTCGGCACGACCCGAGCCGTGCAGGCGTGGAAGGCGACCATCGACCAAGCGGCACGCAATGCCGGCATCGTGGTCCCTGACCTCAACTACGTCGTTCACGACGCAGGTAAAGGCAGCGACGCATCATCGACACGTCTTGCGATGCTCGGACAAACCTTGACCGAAACCCTCCCCGAATACGACCACCGTAAGCAGACGTTCAACACGGCCGCCCTACTCGGCGACATGGGAACCGGCAGCGCATTGACCGACGTCGCGCTCGCAATCGGCCGGATCAATCACTTCGGCGGCAATGCACTCGTCGCCGGCACGACCGATCCGGATCATCCGGTCGCGGTCGTCGTCCTGCCACCGTCGAAACTCACGCCGATCGATCCCGACAAGGATTGGTTCCGCGCACGCGGCGGAAACAACGCCTACCTGCCGTGGTGGGGACGCCGACACGACACAAATTACGGCATGCAAGGCTATTCGTGGTGATGCACATCGGCTTGGCGGCGCGCTGCATGTGAACGTAACCGCCGCGTCTAGTAACAGGAGTCGAGTGCAGCCATTTGCTATCGCGCCCGGTTTGGTGGCGCTCATGGTGTTTCCTTTCGTCACCACCATGATTCCAGATTAACAATGACGATATGAAAATAGCGGAATAGTATGAATAGCATGCTCCGGACATTAAAATCCAAATATTTGAAAAAGATAAAATTGATCGTGGCGCTGCCGATAAGTGTGTTGCTAGCCGGTTGCCCGCCGATGATTGTGCCGCATTTTTCAACGAAATCTTACGAGAAAATTTATAGCTTTCCGGCTGAACCACGTCCGTGGTTGACGCTGAAAAACGAGGGCATCAGTCTTTATTTGTATAATAGTTGCTATGATCGGAGCAGCGACTGTAAATGGCAAAATCTGGTCGCCTTGAAGAGCGGAACAAAACCCGATTGGAAAAGCCTTCTGGATGCACGTCCGATTAGTTGGAAAGTTCAAGGTACGAATTTACCCATGCGCCGCCCGATCTCCGCCTATGTACCCGGCACCAAATATCGTTTCATGGGTGCATTCAATAACTACCCAGAAATCGTGTTTGCAATTCCCGATGATCTTGTTGCCGATAAAGGGAATCGCGATCCGAGCTACATGCAGATTGAAGATTACAACTCTCTCGCCAGCCCTGTGGCTATAGATATTCAGTTGGTCGTTTACGATGACGAGCATCAATGGATTTTTGCTAGACAACCGAAACCGAATTATGAAAGAAAGAATTATCCGACTGACCTATTTGTTCCCAGCGACCTATTTCGATTTTCGGGGGGCGATGATGTGCGGCTACATCAATCGATGGCCTTGTATTATGTTTCACCAAAAACAGCGCCGACCGGCTATCGTGTCGTATCAGGCAAGGCGGCGGAATATTGGGTTGGAAAGTTCAACATCAAGTATAGAGCCGATCAAATCGCGTTAGCTGATGTTACATTTCCTTCTGTGCCTCTCACACTTGACGCCTTAACCGTCGATGACAAAAGCGTCGCTGGAAAGCCCACGCTGTTATGTCACTACAGCTCTACCCAATTTAATCTGGGTTGGATGGATGCGGCCCAACACCGCGAACCATCGGAGGAAGATCGAAAGAATTGCGAGCCAATTCAATAGTCGGGATGCTGCCCAATAATTATTGGGTCGGATCGTCTGCGTTTCGCCATCGGCCGGATCAATCACTTCGGGGGCAACCTGCCGTGGTCGGGCCGCCGACACGATACAAATTACGGCATGCAAGGCTATTCATGGTGATGCACACCAGCGCGGCAAATCGCTTCATCCGAACGTGATCGCCGCGTCAGACCTCAAACCATTTGGAGGACGGAATCCCATGCGGGGAATTATCCGGGTAGAAGATACGCACACCCACGGCGGCCGGGTCGAATCCGGCGCCCGAAAAAGCACGGTGATGGGGCGCGCGGTCGCTCGTATCGGCGACGCGTGCTCGTGTCCGATTCATGGCGCTTGCACGATCGCTGAAGGCGACCCGGCCTTCGACATCGAAGGCCGCCCCGTCGCATTCGACGGCCACAAGACTTCGTGCGGCGCGGAATTGATCTCGTCGCTTCAACATTCGGGGCGAATCTGAATGCCGACGACCCGACGCATGACCGACGAACAGTTCCGGCTGTTGCGGATGCACGATACGAGGATCAAGCCGCTGAACCAGTGGGCCTTGCACGAGATTTTCGTGAAGGGCCGATCACAACGGGCGCTGGCCGCCGAACTCGGCATGACGCACTCCGCGATGTCGCAACTTGTGCGAAAAGCCTGGCGACGCTATCTCGATCTGCCATGTAACGCCGCCCGCCTCACGACGCTCACGGTCACGATTCCGTCGAAGTACGAGCAGGCGCTGCTGGCATGGGTGCGGGATGCGCACCGGCTATCGACCCAACCCGGCCCCGACGCGGCGACGTAATCGCGACGATTCCGGCCAGCGAAGCCACGGAGAAATTAATTCCCCTATTTCCAAGACATAGAAAACGTAATTCCACTTCGAGCCGCATCTTCAGCCAACTTTGGATCCTTTTTCCCTTCTGTCCCCCGTATCATCTCCGTCACTACGCAATCAGCCAGAGACGGACATGAGCGAACCCACCGCGCTGCACTACCTCGACTACGCAGCCACGACCCCCGCCGATCCCCGCGTGATCGAAGCGATGACGGCCTGCCTCGGTTTCGACGGCATCTTCGGCAACCCCGCATCCAGCTCGCACGCCGCCGGCCGACTCGCAAAAGACAAGGTCGAGCACGCCCGCGCGCAAGTCGCCGCCCTCATCGGCGCGGACGCCGACGAGATCGTATGGACGTCGGGCGCCACCGAATCGAACAACCTCGCGCTGAAGGGCTATGCGGAAAATGCGACCGGCAAGCGCCACCTGATCACGAGCCGCCTCGAGCACAAGGCCATTCTCGACACGATGGCGAACCTGTCGAAGCATGGCATGCAGGTCACCTTCCTGACGCCCGACGCCCACGGCGAAATCACCGCCGACGCCGTGGCGGCCGCGATCGGCCCCGACACCGGCCTCGTGTCGCTGATGCTCGTGAACAACGAGATCGGCACGCTGACCGACATCGGCGCGATCGCCCGCATCGTGCACGCCGCCGGCGCGCTGCTCCACGTCGACGCCGCGCAGGCGCTCGGCAAGACACCGATCGACGTGCGCGCGCTCGGCATCGACATGATGTCGATGTCCGCCCACAAGGTGTACGGCCCGAAGGGCATCGGCGCGCTGTTCGTGCGCCGCGAGATCGCGAGCCGGATCGCGCCGCAGATCCACGGCGGCGGCCACGAGCGCGGGCTGCGTTCTGGCACGCTCGCCACGCATCAGATCGTCGGCATGGGCGTCGCGTGCGAACTCGCCGCCGAAAAACTCGACGGCGAAGCCGAACGGATCGCGGCGCTCGGCGCGCGGCTCACCGACGCGCTGTTCGCGCTCGGCGACGTCACGCAGAACGCGGCCGCTGCCCGCCGCATCCCGCACACGCTGAGCCTGACGGTGCATGCGCCGGGCTTCTTCCCGTTCATGCTCGGCGAAGCGCTCGCCGTGTCGTCCACCTCCGCATGCAATTCGACCAGCGGCGCGCCGTCCCACGTGCTGACCGCGATCGGCCTCGATGCGGAAGCGGCCGGCCGCACCGTGCGCATCAGTTTCGGGCGTTTCACGACGGAACAGAACGTCGACTTCGCGATCGCCTGTTTCGCGCGGGCGATCGAGCAATGTCGGGCGGCGGCGGCGACCGGCTTCGCCGCGTCGCGGCAGATCACGCCGGCCGATCTCAAGGCGATCCGCAATGCCGGTTTCCGTGCGGTGATCTGCAACCGGCCCGATGGCGAAGGCGCGGATCAACCGGCGTTCGAGGAGATCGCCGCCGCCGCGCGCGAACTGGGCATGGACGCGCGCTACCTGCCGGTCGAACGCGACCGCATCGGCGACGCGGAAGTCGACGCGTTCGGCGCACTGGTCGACACGCTGCCGAAGCCGGTGCTCGCGTATTGCCGCAGCGGCAGCCGCTCCGGCATGCTGTGGAATCGGCTGTCCGAACGACGCACGGCGTAAGCCGCCCCGCCGTTACGCCTGACCGACCACCTGCGTTCACGCATGAAGCCGATGCTTCGCTGCGTGGCCGCCGGTGGCGCGAGTCACAGCCGCATCACGTCTGTTCATCGCCGTTCACCGGCGTATAGATCGCCAGCTTCAGCGCGGGATCGTCGTTCGCCTGGAACGTCGCGTACTCGTAGCGCTGCGTGCCGCGTTGCGCATGCACGAGCACCTTCTCGCCCGACACGCCGCTGCGCACGTCATGCGTATCCCACCATCGACAGAATTCGCTGCTACTGGCGCGCAAGCGCGCGACCAGTGCGACGAACGCCGGGTCGCTCGCGTAGAGATCGTGGTTCGTGCGAAACAGCGCGATCATCCGGCGCGCCTCGTCGGCCCAGCGCGCGGCGAACAGCGCACGCGCGTACGGCGCCTCGAACATGTAGACGAGGATGTTGCGATCCGCTGGCGCCAGCCGGTCGAAGCCGAGCAGATCGGCCGCGGCCGCATTCCACGCGAGGATGTCCCAGCGTCGGCCGGTCACGTAGGCGGGCTGTTGAAGATGCGCGACGAGCCGCGCGATGGCCGGCGGCACGCGTTCCGGCACGAACGCAGGTGACCCGTCGCGCCGCGCGAGCGTGCGCAAGTGGGCCGCTTCGGCCTTGTCGAGCCGCAACGCGCGCACCAGTGCGTCGAGCGTCGTATCCGACGGGTTGACGTCGCGCCCCTGCTCGAGCCGCACGTACCAGTCGACGCCGATGCCGGCCAGTTCCGCGACTTCCTCGCGCCGCAGGCCGGGCGTGCGCCGGCGCGGGCCGTCGTGAAGGCCGACGGCATCCGGGCGCAGCTTCTTGCGCCGCGAGCGCAGGAAATCACCGAACGGGGTTCGCGTGGTAGCGGTCATCGGGTTCGCTCCGTGCAGGGTGGTATCGGCCCATCCTGGGCTCGCGCCGGGCCTTGTTGCCGATTCTAAGCCTGCCAGAATCGACGCGTCCTCACCCTCGGGAAGTGTCATGAAAGCTGCGATTCTGAAGTCGCTGGGCACGCCGCTCGCGATCGAAACGATGCCGGACCCGGTGCTCGGCACCGGCGAAGTCGTCGTGGACGTCGTCGCGACGCCGGTTCTGTCCTATGCGCGTGAAGTGTTCAGCGGCGAGCGCCGCTATCCGATCGAGTTGCCGATGGTGCCCGGTTGCGGCGCGATCGGCCGGGTCCGGCAAACCGGCCCCGACGCGACGCAGTTGCAGCCGGGCGACTGGGTGTTCTGCGACCCGACCGTGCGTTCGCGCGACGACGCACGGATACCCGACATCGTGCTGCAAGGCTGGAGCGCGCGCGGCGAAGGTGGCAAGCAGTTGCAACGCTACTTTCACGACGGCCCGTTCGCGGAGCGGCTGCGCGTGCCGACCGAGAATGCGGTGCGCATCGGCGCGATCGCGGCCGCCGACGCCACGCGCTGGTGCGCGCTCAATACGCTGCTCGTGCCTTACGGCGGGCTGCTTGCGTCCGATCTGCGCGCCGGCGAAATCCTGCTCGTCAGCGGCGCGACCGGCAATTTCGGCAGCGCATGCATCGCGGTGGCGCTGGCGATGGGCGCGCGGTGCGTGGTCGCGCCCGGCCGCAATGCGCGCGTGCTGGCGGATCTCGAACGCCGCTTCGGCGACCGCGTGCGCACGGTCGAACTGACCGGCGACGAAACCGCGGACCGCATCCGCATGCAGCACGCCGCGCCGGGGCCGATCGACTGCGTGATCGACCTGATGCCGCCGTCGGTGCCGGCGACGACGGTGCGGGCGGCCGTGATGGCCGTGCGTCCGTACGGGCGCGTGGTGCTGATGGGCGGCGTCGGCATGCTCGGCGGGGCCGGGCTCGAGCTGCCGTATCCGTGGCTCATGCGCAACGACATCACGCTGCGCGGTAAATGGATGTACCCGACGGAAGCGGTGACGCTGATGACCGGGCTCGTTCGCGGCGGGCTGCTCGACCTGGGGCACTTCGACGTGACGGTCTTCGCGCTCGACGACGCGAACGACGCGGTCGCGCATGCGGCCGAACATGGCGGGCCGTTCAGGATGACGGTGATCGCGCCCTAGGCAACACATCGCGCACGCCCAGACGTCGAAATTCGGCGGCCGGCGCGATGGAAAGCCGCGCCGGCCGCCGCCCTGCCCGCTACGTCACTCGTCCTGCTGTTCCTGCTGCGCCTGCACCTGCCGCTGCCGGATGAACTGCCGCACATCGCTCATCGTCACGCGGCCGGTGTGCTTCGCATCGATCTCGTCGAAGTGCTTCGACACGAAGCCGAGCCCGCTGCTTTGCGCCTGCGCCTTCGTCACGGCCGCGCCGTTGCTCAGCACGGTATTGCCGCCGAGCCTCGCGTCGACGCGCTGCTGCGCCTGCTGCTGCAAGGCCGCGCCGGTCGACGGCAACACCGGCGCCGCGCGCGTGGCCGGAAAGAACGGACCGTCGACACCGCGCCCGCCGTGCGGCAGCTTCACCGGCGCCACCGCCTGCGGCGGCAACGCGTAGGCACTGCTCATCACGGCGCCGAGCACGATCAACGGAGACATACGCCGCATCAATTGGATTAGGGACATGATCGCTCGCATTCAATGGATGAATAGAGGGTTCCTTTGACAAGGACTCCGTCGCTCAAGGGGCTGCCGCCAGCGTCGTCGCGGCCGTCGCGCCCGGCGTGCTGCCGGTCGGCACGCTGGGCGGGTTTTCATCCGGCCACGGCGGCGGCAGCGTGTGCAGCGTCAGCGCCGTCGGAATCCGCGCGCCCTTGTAGAACGTCTGCAAATCCCGCTTCATCAGCGGACGGGCGACGTCGTCCAGATAGATCATGTGACCGCCCTGGAAGAAATTCACCTGCAGCTTCGGATGCAGCCCCTTCACCGTCTGCAGCCGCGCGAGCTGCTTCTCGGTGTTGAAGAACGGCGTCGCGAGATCGTGGTAGCCGTTCTCCGCGAGCACGCGAAGCTTCGGGTTGAGCTGCAGCGCACCGAGCAGATCGGGAATCGTGTCCGGCATCGGCTGGCCGTCGTGCGAGAAGTCCCAGACGCCGATGATGTTGTCGTTCAGCGGCAGGTACGTCGCGTTCGGGGCCGTATAGCCGAGGTAGTCCGGCATCTGCGTCGCGAGCGCGTTCGTGAACGGTTGCGAGATCAGGATGTCGGACGGATCGCCGTCGTTCTGCAGTCGCGGGTCCGAGTTCGGCAACGACACGCGCCCGTCATACCGGCCGATCGTCGTGCCGGGCACCAGGCTCGTGCCGAACGGATTCGCGTTGAAATAGTCGCGCAGCGCCTGCTGCGTGAGGCTCGACGGAATCGACCACAGCCTGAGCGTCGCATCGCTCGGGAACACCGGCGTGCCGAGCGCGTCCGGAATGCCGAGCTGGCTCAACACCCACGACTGCGAATACTTCTGCAGCTGGCTGTAGATCAGCGTCGTGAACAGTTCCGTCTGGAGTGCATACAGATCCTGGTTCACCGGCGCCGGCGACACCTGGTTGAAGTACGCCGCGACCGCCGCGTAGCCGGGCAGATAGCCGGCCACCGTATCGGTATCGAGCAGCAGCCCTGCGGTCGACTGCGTGATCGCCACCGCTTCCACCGCATCCGCGAAGTAGTTCAGGATCGCCGATTGCAGCACGATCCCCGTCAGGTGCACGCCGGCCGATTCGAGCGCGAGCGCGAGCATGTCGGTACGCGGCGTGCCGTACGATTCGCCGTACAGGTAGATCGGCGACGTGCCGCGGCTGTTGACGTTCAGGTAGCGCTGGATGAAGTCGCGCATGATGTTCACGTCCGCGTCGGAACCCCAGTACTTCTGGTTGGTGTTCGGCAACACGGCTTCCGACAGCCCGGTGCCGGGCGGGTCGATGAACACGAGGTCGGTGGTGTCGATCAGGCTCTCCGCATTGTCGACGAGCGGATAATTCGGCCAGTTGTTGCCGAACAGCGGATCGGGCGTGGCCACGCGGGTCGGCGCGAACGAGCCGAGCCGCAGCCAGATCGACGACGAGCCGGGCCCGCCGTTATAGACGAACGTGACCGGGCGCGGCTTGCCGTTCGTGCTGGGCGCGGTGTACGCGACATACGACATCGACGCTTCCGGGTTGCCGTTCGCGTCCTGCGCGGTCAGGTGGCCGGTGGTCGTCGTGTAGTCGATCGTCTTGCCGCCGCCCTTCCACTGGTAATGCATGACGGCCGCTTTCTCGGACACCTGCGACGGCGCGAGGCCGTCGGTCGCGTTCATCGAGTACGCGACCGGGTCGACATACGACTGGTTGGCGGCAGACGTCTGGGTGCCGGCCGCCTGCGCGCTGGCCTGCTGGCTCGCGGTGGCCTGCGCGAGGCTCGACGCGCCGACGGACGACGAATCGTCGCCGCCGCATGCCGCGAGCGCCAGTGTCATGACGGTCAATGCGCCTAGCCCGGCCAGCCGGCCACGACGAACACGGCGGCTGCCGGTACTGCTCCTGTCTGGTTTCATCTCTTTCCTTCAGCTTCGGATACCGCGTCACAAAGGCCGCCAACGCCCGCGACACGCGCAGGCCGACCCGCCACTCGCGTTGCACGGTCGGCAGTCGGCGGTTGGGGATAGGACTTCCAAGAGACTGAACTTGATACAGACACAGCAAACTGCTGGCGAGAATGATGCCCGGACGCGCCCCCTGCAGTTTGGACAACTTTTGTATGACTGAAACTCAGGCCATGACAAAAATAGGCGGTGCTGCGCCGCGTTGTCAAAGATCATTCGGATATTAAAAATCCCGCAATGATGCGAAGGGCGGACAGTGTCTGGAACTTGAAAGAAAACGGAATTATTCGTGCAAGGTGTGTTTTGGCGGCAATGCCACGCCGAATATTTTACTTTTCACGCGCAATGCAGAATCCTTTCCCGTATTGGCGCAGCAGACAGAAATCCTTCAAATCGGCATGATCATTCTTTCAATTTTATTATCGCCAATCGATTAACGCGATGCAGCAGCGTGTACAGGTCATTCGACGATTCGATTCACTTCAATCCTTCCTCAATTGCGGCATCGATGTGCACTGCATCATCCATAAAGTACCGGCTCGATTAATTACTCATGGAATTATTTACCCGGTATTCGAACGGTTTCCGGGACAAGCGCGACGTCCGGCATTGCCGCACATCACGCCTGTCGCAAAACCTCAAGCCATCGTCACTTCCCGCCGCCCGGCAGCGCGATATCGATCAGCACCGGATCGTGATCCGACGAACGATACGCATCGGCCGCATAGAACGTCTTCTGCTGCTCGGCCGACTTGTACGCGAGCGTGTACTGCAGCGCGAGCGGCTCGTCCGCGTTGATGTGCCATTCGTGCACGGCCTTCACGTGCGACGCGAGCGGCAGCGTCGCGAGCGCGTGGTCGAGATAGCCGGCTTCGCCGTTGTAAACGTAGCTGTACGCGTTCGCACCGATCCAGCGCGCGACGAGGTTGCGGTAGCCGCGCGATTCGAGCGTGCGGATCGGGTCTTCGTACGTGTAGCTGTTGAAGTCGCCGATCAGCAGCACGCCCTGACTCTTGACGCCCGTCGGGTTGCCGGCCAGCCAGTCGGCGACCTTCGCCGCCGCGCGCGTGCGCGTCGGGTTCCAGCATCCCTGGCCATCGCCCTGGTCGAGATCGTCGTTCGCGGCATCCGGGCAGTTCTTCGACTTCAGGTGGTTCACGGCCACCGTCAGCGCCTGTTTATTGCCGCCGAGCAGCCGGAACGACTGCGCGAGCGGCTGGCGGTTCTTGTCATCGATCGCGAGCGTCGCCGCGCGGCCGACCGGTTCGACCTTGCGGCTGTCGTAGATCATCGCGACCGCGATCGCGTCGCCGCCGAGCCGCGACGTGCCCGGATCGACCACGCGCCAGTGACTGCCGAGCTTCGCCGCGAGCTGGCGCACCGCGCTCAGTTCGCCGTAGCCGTTGTTCTGGATTTCCATCAGGCCGATCACGTCGGCGTCGATGGCCTTCAGCGCGCTGACGATCTTCGCTTCCTGGCGCTGGAATTCCTGGAACGTCTTCGCGCCGCGATTGTTCGGATCGTCGAAGCCGCCGCCGAGACCGTTGCCGTTGAAGTAGTTGAGCACGTTGAACGACGCGACGCGCAGGTTCGCTTTCGGATCGCGCGCCGGTGCGTTCGTGCGCCGGTTCTCGCGCTTGTCGAACACCGGCGCGGCCGCGCCGGGCAGCGGCTGTACGCGCCATGCGCCGTAACGCACTTCGAGCACGCCCTCGACGTCGCGCACCGTGTAGCCCGCGCGCAGCGTGTTCGCGGCCGACAGGCCCGGCGCCGGATACGGCACGGTCGCGGGATTCTGCTTGTTCGAGCCGTCGTCGAGGATCAGGCGGTTGCGCGCGTTCGCGTCGATCTGCGTCTGCGCCTGTGCGGGCGGCACGACGCTCGTCGGCATACGCAGCCGGCCGTTGCTGAGCATCACGCTGCCGTAGCGCCCGAGTTCGTAGTTGTCAGTGACGTTCAGCGTCTGCGGCAGGCGCACGAGCATCCCTTCGTACGCGGCGAACGCGTTCGGGCTGTCGACCGGCAGCGTGAGCGTCGCGGGCGTGACCGTCTGGCCGTTCGCGCACACCGCGATCGCGCCCGCCAGCGTGAGCTGCGTCTGCCCGTATTTCTCGTCGACCCTGCCCGTCACGTGCACGAGATCGCCGGCCTTCGCACGCACCTTCGGCGCATAGACGAACAGGCCTTCGGACACACCCGGCTGGTTGCGGCGCTGCGCATCGGCCTGCTGGACGAAGAAGCCGCCGAAGCCGTCCGTGCCGCCGAAATCGGCGGTGACGACGGCTTCGATCGACGCGTTCTGGCCAGCGAGCGGCGACGGCGCGCCCGTCCCCTGGATATCGGCGATCGGCGTCGTGCTGCCGCCGCAATTCGCGCTGACGGGCGCGGCGGTGGCGGCGAATACCGGCGCGGCGAGCATCGGGAGCAGCAATAGCGGGGCAAACAGGCGGATTGTCGAGCGCATGGCGGGAATCCCGGTTGTGAGGGTGGCGAAAGCTTAGCGACGCTCGGTGACAGTTTTTGGTAATCGGCAGACAGGCCGATGTCATCGTCGTCATCACGCCGGGATCGCCACGCGTCGTACGGCCGGGCGTCGCCGATGCGCCGAATCCTGCGCCGACAAAACCGCCGCGCTAGACCGTCCCCGGCAGTGCGCTTGACACGAGCACGGCCGCCACCATCAGCACGCCGCCGAGCACGACCGCCTCGACGCGCAGCACCGTGCCGAACCGTTTCAACGCGCCGGCCGGCATCGCGGCGGCCGGGTCCTTCAACGCGGCCAGCAGCTTCGGCATCCCGAAGAACCGGTTGTGTCCGCCGAGCATCGCGGCAATCAGCACGAGCGCGAGCTTCAGCAGCAGGATCTGCCCGTACGTCGACGCGAGCAGGTTGGCGGGCGTACCCACGCCGCGCCAGCCGTTGTACGTACCGGTCGCGAACAGCACGACCAGCGCGTAAGTGGATGCATCGGACAACGACTGCACGAACGATGCGCCCGTCGTGCGTTCGCTCGCCGGCATGCGGACGAGCCGCGGCATCACGCCGAACGCCGTCACGAGCACGAGCCCGACCCATGCGCTGATCGCCAGCAGATGCAGCCAGTCGATCCACACCGGCACGCTGAACAAGCCCGCATCCACGGGATGGCCGCCGTTGCCGCGCGCGAGCGCGACACCGGCGAGCGCGACCGCCATCGCGAACGGAAACCGGGTGTCGTTCGCATGCGTGACGAACGACAGCAGCACGACGACGAGCATGAACACCGTGCCGGCCAGCCACGCATGGCCGAACCCGGTGCCCGCGAGCATCGAATGAGCCGCCGGCCCCGCGTCGAGCAGCGGCACTTCGCTCATCAGCGCGCAGTGCGCCCAGAACGCGATGACGCTCGCGAGCAGCGATACGACGGACGCGCTGCGCAGCGTCGCGACGAGCCGCCGCCCGACGTCGTGTTGCCACACCGATGCGCCGCGCGCGAGCCAGTGCCGGCCGAGCAACGCGCCGACGACGACCGCGAACCCGGCGTTCTGGATCGCCACTGACACGAGCCGCAGCAGGCCGACGATGCCGTCGTTCACCCCTTCACCCGGAACGTATAAGCGCCCTTCGTGCGATGCGCGTCGGCCGTCATCGCCGCCCACTGCACCGTGTACGCGCCCGCCGCGAGCTTCGGTATCGCGACGGTCATCACGCGCGGGTTCGACGCATCGATCTTCGCCTTGTCCCGCGTGACGGCGTTGCCGCTCGCGTCGGACACCGTCACCGAGCTGAACGCCGGTTCGAGGTCTTCGTTGAACGTGAGCCGCAACGTGTCGGGCGCCGCGTCGACCGTGCTGCCGGCCGCCGGCACAGCGCCTTCGAGCTTGCCGTGGGCCGAAGCCGCGACCGGTGTCATCGCGAAGAGGGCGGCAGCCGCGGCGAGCGCGGCGAGCCGTCCGGAAATCGTGCTGTTCATGTTCGCGCTCCGCGTCACGGCTTCTTCAGTTCGACGACGGTCAGCGCGCCGTTCACGTCCTCGGCGACGAAGTCGATCGTATCGCCCACCTTCACCTGCGACAGCATCGCCGGGTCCTTGACCTTGAACACCATCGTCATCGCGTCCATCCCGAGGTTCTCCAGCGGGCCATGCTTGATCGTCAGCTTGCCGGCGGCCATGTCGACCTTGCGGATCTCGCCGTGCGACATGCGCTGCGCCGCCGCGGCGCCCTGCCTCGCGCCGCCGCTCATGTCCATGCCGGCCATGTCGCCGGCCGCGTACGACGCGGCGGACAATGCCAGCGCACACCCCGTCGCCATCAAAACCAGTCCTTTCTTCATCGTGTCGACTCCCGTGTGAGTGAATGGAAACCGGCGGCCGCGTCGGTGCGGCCGCCGCGTGCTGCTTCAGCCATCCGGCAATTCGCCGGTGAATTCGTACGCGACCGTGCCCTTCGGATGCCGGAACCAGCCCGGATCGCGATAGTCGTTGCGGCCAAGCCCCTGCCGCACCTTGAGCACCGTGAACATGCCGCCCATCTCCAGCGGCCCGAACGGGCCCGTGCCGGTCATCATCGGCAGCGTGTTGTCGGGCAGCGGCATCTCCATGCCGCCCATCGCGCCGCCCGTGCTGCCCATCGCCATGTAGTCGGGCACGAGCTTGCCGATGCGCTTCGCGAGATCCTTCTGCGGCACGCCGATCAGGTTCGGCACCTGGTGGCCCATCGCATTCATCGTGTGATGCGACTTGTGGCAATGGAACGCCCAGTCGCCCGGACGATCGGCGGTGAACTCGATCGCGCGCATCTGGCCCACCGCGACGTCGGCCGTCACTTCGGGCCAGCGCGCGGCCGGCGGAATCCAGCCGCCGTCGGTACCCGCGACCTCGAAGCTGTAGCCGTGCAGGTGGATCGGATGGTTCGTCATCGTCAGGTTGCCGAACCGGATCCGCACGCGGTCGCCGGCGCGCACCGGCAGCGGATCGATGCCCGGGAATACGCGCGAGTTGAAGGTCCACATGTTGAAGTCGGTCATCTCGTTCACGCGCGGCGTGTAGCTGCCCGGGTCGATGTCGTACGCGGCGAGCAGGAACACGAAATCGCGATCGACCGGCATCGTGCCGCGCGCCTTCGGATGCACGATGAACATGCCCATCATCCCCATCGCCATCTGCACCATCTCGTCGGCGTGCGGGTGATACATGAACGTGCCGTGCGCTTCGAGCCGGAACTCGTAGACGAAGGTCTTGCCGGGCGGAATGTGCGGCTGCGTCAGGCCGCCGACGCCGTCCATCCCGTTCGGCAGCCGCAGCCCGTGCCAGTGGATCGTCGTGTGCTCGGGCAACCGGTTGGTCACGAAGATGCGGACCTTGTCGCCTTCGACGGCCTCGATCGTCGGACCCGGCGACTGGCCGTTGTAGCCCCACAGGTTCGCGTTCATGCCGGGCGCCATCTCGCGCACGACGGGCTCGGCCGTCAGGTGGAATTCCTTCCAGCCGTTCTTCATCCGCCACGGCAGCGACCAGCCGTTCAACGTCGCGACGGGCGTGTACGGGCGGCCGTCGGGCGGCACGAGCGGCGGCTGCGTGCCGGCTTTCGCCATCGTGGGCGCTTCGGGCAGCGACGCGGCGCCGGCCTTGCTGACCATCGCCGCACCGAGCAGCGCGGCGCCCGAGCCGCTGAGAAATTGTCGACGGGACACCATGTCAATGACCTTCCGGATGTGGTTGCGTGGCGGGCGCCGACGGCGCCGCGGGAATGGACGCCGGCTGCGGCGCGGCGTCGGCTTTCGAAGCGGATTCGGGTGCTGATTCGGCGGAGTGCGTCGCGCGTGGCGCGGCGCCCGACGACGGCAACCGGCCGCCGACCGCCATCTGGAGATCGGTTTCGGCGAGCCAGTAGTCCTTCAGCGCATCGATGTAGCCGTTGACCGCGCCAACCTGTTCTCGCGCATCGGTCAGCAGCTCGAACACGCTCGCGAGCATCCCGTTGTAGCGCAGCAGCAGTTCGTCGGAGATCGTCTTGCGCAGCGGCACGACTTCGTCGCGATAGTGCGTGGCGACGTCGTAGCGGGTGACGTAAGCCGCATACGATTCGCGCACTTCGGAGCGCGCATCGATGGCGGTTTTCGCGAGCCGGTTCGCGGACTGCATGTAGATCGCCTCGGCACGCGCGACCTTGGCGCCGCCCCAGTCGAACAGCGGAATCTCGACGCTGATCTCGTAGCCGTGCTCGTGGCCCTTGCCGGTTTCGTAGTCGTTCACGTAGCCGAGTTCGACCGCGTTGACGAAGCGCGTGGCCTTGCTCAGGCCGAGCGACGACGCGACGCCCTGCGTCCGCAGCTTCGCGGCCTGGATGTCGAGACGGTTGCTCATCGCGAAACGTTCGAGATCCGGCAGGTCCGGGCGCGCTTCAGGCAGATCGGGCAAGCGTTCGGGCAACGCGTACCGCGTGCGCTCGCCCCACAGCCCCATCGCGCGCGTGAGCTTCTCGCGTGCGGCGACGGCCTGCTGGCGCGCTTTCGCGTGCTGCGCGACCGCGTCGGCATGAAACGCCTGTTCGCGTGCGTAGTCGAGCCGGCTGAAGTTGCCGGCCTGCCGCATGCGCAGCGCGAGTTCGGCCGCCGCGCTCGCAGCCTCGCGCACCTGCTGCGCATAGTTCGCGGCCTGCTCGGCGGCGACGGCCTCCACGTACGCCCGGCGCGCGTCGGCCGCGACCTTCAGCATCGCGTCGGCCGTTTCGAGCTTGGTCTGCTCGAAGCGGCGGCGCTCGATGTGCGTCGCGAGCGGCATCGTCAGCAGCGCGAACACGTTCGCCGAGAACGTGCGGCCGAGCGTCAGCTCGCCGTCGCCGGCACGCGTGCGGCTGAACGCGAAGCGCGGGTTCGGCAGCCGGCCGGCCTGCACGAGGTCGGCCTCCGACAGCCCGAGTTCCGCGTACGACGCCTGCAGCCCGCGGTTGTTCAGCAGCGCGACTTGCACCGCGTCGTCCATCGACAGCGGTTTTGCAAGCAATTCCTGCGTCCGCTGGTCGACCGCTTCGCGGTCGGCGTCGGTCCGCACCACCACCGCGTCCTTGCCGATTCGCTCGGTTGCGACGGACGACACGGCGTCGAACCCGCCGTCCTTCGAAAATGTCGTGCAGCCCGCGAGGAGCGCCAGCACGATCGCGGCCGCACCGATCCGACGCGATATCGCGAGCGTCGTCATCGCGTGGCCCCTCCGTGCGTGGAATGAGCGGCGCCGTTGCCGGCCGCGCCGCTGTTCGTGCGCCCTTTCGCGGGTCGCTCCGTCACGTCCCGGTTCAGTTGCTTCCAGCCCGGGCCTGCGTCGTCCCGATACGGCCGATAGTCGTCGAACGCCGACGTCACGGTGACGTCCGGCACCGACGCGGCGGCGTCCGCCGGATCGGGAAACGCGGTTTGCGCGGGCGCGAGCGACGGCACGAGGGCCGCCGCGCCCCATAGCGCCGCAATGATCAATCGCATGAACATGTCTCGTCGTAAAGTCGTCCGGCGTGGCGTGATGCGATGGCCGGAGCAAATAGCGGATCGCGGCGGGTCGGCCGCGGCCAGGAACTAGACGGGTATCCGGCGAGGCGGCCGGTCGATGCCGCCGGTCAGGAACGACACGCCCCCGGCCGAACGCGGCCGCGCGACGGTCGTGACGCGCACGCTCGCCATGACGGGCGCCGCGGGTGCGCCCGCCATGCCCATGCCGATGCAGCAGGACACGCACGCGGCACATGACGACGCATGCCGCGCGCGATCGCCGTGATCGTGATGGCCGTCCTGCGCGGCCGGTATCGTGTGCGGCGCGTTGTCCTCATGCGGCACGGCGGCGCCCGCGCACGGCATTGAAACAGCCGCGAACGACTGGATCGGCAGGCTCAGCGCCAGCAACACGACGACGAGAAAGGTGCGCCAGTACGACATGGATGCGAAATCGGGCAGACAGCGACCGTTGGGCCGGCGCGTCGCACGACGGCGCGCCGGGGACAAGACGGCAGCAGCTTATCGCCGCCGCGGTGACGGCGACATGGCCGAAACATGACCGGGCTTTCATGACAATTCCGTCATCCGCCGATCATCGTTCGCGCACGCGCGGCGCCGTATGCTCCGGCGTTACACTGACCGGCTGGAATCACGGACGGCCTGCCTCACCATGCGGATATTGATAGTCGAAGACGAACCCAAGATGGCGTCGTACCTCCGGAAGGGGTTGATGGAGGCGAGCTACACGGTCGACGTCGCGGAAAACGGCCAGGACGGGCTGTTCCTCGCGCTGCACGAGGATTTCGATCTCGTCGTGCTCGACGTGATGCTGCCGGCGCTGGACGGCTTCGAGGTGCTCAGGCGGCTACGCGCGCAGAAGCAGACGCCCGTGCTGCTGCTCACGGCCCGCGACGCGATCGAGGACAAGGTCGCCGGGCTCGAACTCGGCGCCGACGATTACCTGCTCAAGCCGTTCGCGTATGCCGAATTCCTCGCGCGCATCCGCTCGCTGCTGCGGCGCGCGCCGCGCAACGTGCGCGACATCCTGCACGTCGCCGATCTCGAAATCGACCTGCTCAAGCGCCGCGTGCGGCGCGCCGACACCCGCATCGACCTGACCGCGCAGGAATTCGCGCTGCTGCAGCTGCTCGCGGAACGCGAGGGCGAGGTGCTGACGCGCACCTTCATCACGTCGCAGATCTGGGACATGAATTTCGACAGCGACACGAACGTCGTCGACGCGGCGATCAAGCGCCTGCGCGCGAAGATCGACAACGCGTACGAGACGAAGCTGATCCACACGATCCGCGGGATGGGCTACGTGCTCGAGGATCGTTCGTGACCGCGCACGCCGCTTCGTATTCGCTGCTGCGGCGCCTGACGCTCGCGTTCGCAGCGGTCGCCGCGCTCGTGTTCGCGCTGACCGGCGCGTATCTGTACCGATCGCTGTCCGCCGAGCTGACGCGACGCGACGACATCGAGATCTCCGGCAAGCTCAACCAGTTTCTGCAGCTCGCACGCGCCAGCGGATCGACGGCCGCGCTGCGCGCCGATCCGGCCGTGTTCCACGACGTGCTGCTGTCGCATCCGGGTGTCTATCTCGGCATCTACGACGCGCAAAACCGCCCGCTCGTCGAGCATTCCGACGAAGCCGGCAACACGCTCGCGTCGGTGATCGCCGCATCGCATCGGTCACGCAGCACCGACGGCCCGTTCACCTGCGCGCCGCCCGGCATCGGCACGTCGCGCTGCGTGTCCGCACGCGAAACGCTGCCGTCCGGCGAAACGATCCAGGTCGCCCTCGCACGCACGGCGACCGATCGGCAGTCGCTGCTCGAAAGCTATCGCGTCGACATCTGGCTCGCGGCGGCCGTCGGCGCGCTGCTGGTCGGCGCGCTCGGCTACGCGGTCGCGTCGCGCGGCCTGCGCCCGGTCGAAAGCCTCGGCCGGCAGACGTCGCGCATCGAGGCGCACAACCTGAACGCACGCCTCGACGCACGCGGCGGCCCGGTCGAATTGCGCGAGCTCGCCACGTCGGTGAACCGGATGCTCGACCGCCTCGAACGCGCGTTCGTGCGGCTGTCGCAATTCTCGTCCGATCTCGCGCACGACATGCGCACGCCGCTCGCGAACGTGATCAGCTCATCGCAGATCACGCTGTCGCGCGCGCGCACGGCCGACGAATACGAAGCGCTGATCGAATCGAACATCGAGGAATGCGAACGGCTGCAGCGGATGATCGAGAACATGCTGTTTCTCGCGCGCACCGACAATGCGCGGCAGCACCTGAAAGCCGCCGAACTCGACGCGGGCAGCGAATTGCGCCGGCTCGCGTCGTATTTCCAGGCGCTGGCCGACGAAGCCGGCGTGCGCATCGACGTGCATGGCGAAGCGCCGGTCGTCGCGGACGCGACGCTGTTCCGGCGCGCGGTCAGCAATCTCGCGTCGAATGCGCTCGAACACGCGGAAGCCGCATCGACGATCGAGCTGGCCGTGTCGACCCAACGCGGTTACGCGGTCGTCGAAGTCACGAATCGCGGCGTCGCGATTCCGCCCGAACAGGTCGAGCGGATCTTCGAGCGCTTCTACCGGATCGATTCGTCGCGGCACGGCGCGGCGCGCAACGCGGGGCTCGGGCTCGCGATCGTGAAGTCGATCATGGAGCTGCATCGCGGCAAGGTGGAAGTCGCGAGCCGCGACGGGCGCACGACGTTCGCGCTCCACTTTCCGCGCGACACCGACAATTGAACGATGCGCCGCCGCGTGCGGCGCTAGCGATTCCGCGCGGCGGCGAACGACGTGCGAACGCACACGAGCAGCACGATGGTCGCCGCGCTGAATACGGCCCCCGCGTAGAACGTGGCCGCGGCGCCGGCCCGATCCCACAGCACGCCCGCGACGGCGCTCGAGACGAGCGTCACGATGCCGCTGATCAGGTTGAACACGCCGAACGCCGTGCCTCTCAATTCGGCCGGCGCGGCCTGCGCGACCATCGTCGCGAGCAGCCCTTGCGTCATCCCCATATGGAGCCCCCACAGCGCGACGCCGACGAGCACGGCCGGCCAGTGCGCGCCGTGCGCCAGCACGATGTCGGCGGCGATCAGCAGCACGAGCCCGATCGCCATCAGTTTCGTGTGGCTCGTCGTATCGGCGAGCTTGCCGAACGGGTAGGCGGACAACGCATACACGACGTTCATCGCGACCATCACGAGCGGCACGAGTGCGACGGGCACGCCGCCGCCCATCGCGCGCAGCACCAGGAACGCCTCGCTGAAACGCGCGAGCGCGAACACGCCGCCGACGGCCACGACCCACCAGTAGCGGGCGCCGAGTTGCGCGACGACCGCGCGGCGGATCGGGTTCACGCCCTTCTCGCCCGGCGCACCAGCCGGTTCCTGGATGCCGAACGCGAGCAGCGCCACGGCCAGCACGCCCGGGATCACGGCCAGCCAGAACGCGAGGCGGAAATCGTCGCGCCACACCAGCATGATGACGACGGCCAGCAGCGGCCCGAGAAACGCGCCCACCGTGTCGAGCGACTGGCGCAACCCGTACGCGGCGCCGCGCAGGTGAACGGGCGTGACGTCGGCGACGAGCGCATCGCGCGGCGCGCCGCGAATCCCCTTGCCGATGCGGTCGACGATCCGCGCGGTCACCACGACGCCGATCGTCGGCGCGATCGCGAACAACGGCTTGCTGAGCGCGCCGAGCGCATAGCCGGCCACCGCGAGCCATTTCCGATTGCGCAGGTAATCGCTCAGCGTGCCGGAGAACACCTTGACGACCGGCGACGTCGCCTCGGCGATCCCTTCGATCACGCCGATCGTCGTCGCGCTCGCGCCCAGGCCCGCCATCAGGAACATCGGCAACAGGCTGTGGATGATTTCGGACGACACGTCCATCAGCAGGCTGACACAGCCGAGCACCCACACGCTACGCGGAATCTGCCGAAGAATGCCGGTCGATGCGTCGGTCTGCATGGATCGCTCCCGGTTCAGGCATCGTGATGCCGAATGCCTGTGATGCTACCGCATGCTCGCGACCCTGATCGCAGACCGAGGCGCGCGTGCGCGCTTGCTATTGCGCCGCGTCGCGCCGTAGCTTCGCCTGTCGGCGCGACCGGTCGTTCAGTATCTGGTGCCGGCGATGGTCGGTCCGCTTCTTCCAGTCGCGGGCCTCATCGCGCGTGCGCAGGCAGCCGACACAAAAGCCCGTTCGGCCGTCGAACGCGCACAGGTCGATACACGGCGATTTCGCGGCCACGATCAGGCTGCCTTCGCACGCGTCATCACTTCGACGGTCACGTGCGACACGCCGTCGAAGCGCGCGAGCAGCGCATGGTAGAAACGCGCGTCGCGCGCGGCGTCGCCCGATTCGACCGACACGATCGCGCTCATGTGCCCGGGGCCCACGCGCCATACATGGAGGTCGTTGACCTTGTCGCCGAGCGCCTCGATCGCACGGCGCACGTTGTCCGTCAGCTTGCGATCGACGTTGACGTCGAGCAGGATCCCGCCCGTGTCGCGCATCAGCCCGTACGCCCAGTTGGCGATCACCAGCGCACCGACGATGCCCGCGAGCGGGTCCATCCAGACCCAGCCGAACGCGCGCGCGAGCAGCAGGCCGACGATCGCCAGCACCGACACGGCCGCGTCGGCGATCACGTGAACGTAGGCCGACCGGATGTTGTGGTCGCGATGCGCGGCCGAGTGCGAACCGTGATCATGGTGTGTGTCGCCGTGGTCATGATCGTGGTCGTGCGCATGATGATGATGACCATGCCCGTGATGGTGATCGCCGCTCAGCAGCCACACGCTCGCAAGGTTCACGGCAAGCCCCAGCACGGCGATCGGAATCGCTTCGTCGAAGTGGATCGGCACCGGCGCCAGCAAGCGCGCGATCGCCTCATAGCCGATCAGCATCGCAATCATCGCCAGCACGATCGCGCTCGTGAAGCCGGCCAGGTCGCCGAGCTTGCCGGTGCCGAACACGAAGCGCGGATCGTCGGCGTGCCGGCGCGCATAGGTATAGGCCAGCGCGGCGATCAGCATCGCGCCCGCGTGCGTCGACATGTGCAGCCCGTCGGCGACCAGCGCGAGCGAGCCGAACAGCGTGCCGCCGACGATCTCGGCGATCATCATCGCCGTGCACAGGCCGATGACCATCCACGTCTTCCGCTCGTTGCGGGCGTGTGCTGCGCCCAGAAACGCGTGGCTGTGCGCGCCGCCGGCCGACGTGCGGTTGAATTCGTTCATGTCGCGGTCCGGTTACTTGAAATAGCTGTGCACGACGTCGATGAGCTGCTCGGTCGCGCTGCCCTCGTGTGCGTCGGCCGTATCCGCATCGACGAGATGCGACCGGATGTGGTCTTCCAGCACGACGGCCAGCAGGCCGTTCATCGCGCCGCGGCAGCTCGTGATCCGTTGCAGCACGTCGTTGCAGCCACGCTCTTCCTCCAGCGCGCGCTCGATCGCTTCGACCTGCCCCTTGATACGGCGCACGCGGTTCAGCAGCTTCTGTTTCTCGCGAACGGTATGACTCATCGATGGCTCTCGGATAGGGTAGGGGAGTATATCTCCGGAAGATTTCCCCCATAGGGTAGAGGGGTATATTTTTCCAGACGAACGCTTGTCGAACGAAAACCGCTCGGCTAGACTGTTTTTCGTCTTTGGGGAGTAGCCTGCTTTCCGTCACCGGAAAGCGGACGCGTCAACACACTCGGCCCGCGGCCGTGGCGCGTTCGGCCTGATCGGCTTGGCGAGACCATCGGCACATCGCGTCGTTCCTGGTCGGACGCCGGCGGATGTGTCATGGTTCGTCAGCGTCCGACCACGGAGTCCCCATGTTCCTTTCCGCTCGCCTCCCTCACGCCACCGCCGCCCGCGGAGGTGCCGCATGACCTTCATGTTCGTCGAACTGGCGTTCATGCTGATCGTCATCCTCGTCGCCGCCGAAATCTTCACCAATGCGCTCGAACATCTCGGCGAACGCCTGAAGATTTCCGAAGGCGTGACCGGCTCGCTGTTCGCGGCCGTCGGCACCGCGCTGCCCGAAACGATGGTGCCGCTGCTCGCGCTGGCCGGCGGCACGTCGAACCAGGCCGTGAACGAAGAGATCGGCGTAGGCGCGATTCTCGGCGCGCCACTGATGCTCGCGACGCTCACCACGCTCCTGATGGCGCTCGCCGTGATCCGCTCGCGCGGGCTGCGCGGCACGATCGCGCCCGAACGCACGGGCTTCGTGCGCGACATGAACACCTTTCTCGCCGCATTCTCGCTGGCGACCGTCGCGATGTTCGTCCCGCATCACAACTGGGCCGTGCGCGCATTGCTCGCCGCGATGCTGGCCGGCCTCTACGTGATGTATGTCGTGCTGACGTTCCGCGCGTCGACCGGGCTCGTCGACGCCGGGCACGGCACCGAGGCGCCGCACGCGATGTTCCTGTCGCGCGTCGGCCTGCCGACCACCCTGTCGACGATCGTGCTGCAACTGCTGATCGGCGTCGCGCTGCTGGTCGGCGGCGCGAAGGGCTTCATTCACGGCGTGGAAGGCGTGTCGCACGCGCTCGGCGTGTCGGCGCTGCTGCTGTCGCTGATCATCGTGCCGATCGCGACGGAACTGCCGGAGAAGGTCAACAGCGTGCTGTGGATCCGCCGCGGGAAAGACACGCTCGCGTTCGGCAACATCACCGGCGCGATGGTGTTCCAGGGCACGCTGCTGCCGGCGATCGGCATCATGCTGACGCCGTGGGAGCCGCGCCCCGAAGTGCTGACCGGCGTGATCGTCACGCTCGCGGCGGCGGCCTGGCTCCGCATCCATGCGCGCACGCGCGGGCTCGCGATCTGGGCGCTGCTCGCGAACGGTGCGGGTTATGCGGGGTATCTGGCGCTGACGCTGACGCGCTGAACGCCGGTCGGGCGCGCCGGCCGGCGAACCCGTCGGCGCGGCGCGTTTCATGGCGCCGGACGCGGGCGACGGCAACGCCCGCGCATCCGGACGATCAGGAACCCTTGACGAGTTTGACGATCGTCAACGTGCCGTCGACCTTCTCGATCCGCACCCTGACCTTGTCGCCCGCATGCGCTTGCGCGAGCATCGCCGCATCCTTCGCCTTGAATGCCATCGTCATCGGCGGCATCCCGACGTTCTCCAGCGCGCCGTGCTTCAGCGTGATCTTGCCGCTCGCGGCATCGACCTTCTTCACTTCGGCGTCGGTCAGCGCGGCGTTCGATTCCGCCGCGCCGTCCGACGACATCTTCATGCCGGACATGTCCATGCCCGACATCTCGCCGGCGGCAAACGCCGGTACCGCGAAAGCACTCAGCGCGACGACAGCGGCTGCAGTGGCGATCAATTGATTCATCTTCATCGTGATTCTCCGGTGGGAAGGGATGGCACGTTCGTGCCGGAAGGAACTGCATCGGAATGCCGCGTGGGGCCCGCGCTTCGCGCACGACGGCGTTGAAGCAGAAGCCACGCGGCGGGAATGACGAACATCGACAGGAGCGGCGCCGTGACCATGCCGCCGACCATCGGCGCGGCGATGCGCTGCATGACTTCGGAGCCGGCGCCGTGGCCGAGCATGATCGGCACGAGCCCGGCGAGCACGACGGCGACCGTCATCGCCTTCGGCCGCACGCGCAACACCGCGCCTTCGCGAATCGCGTCGAGCAGCAACGCATCGGTCAGCGGTTCGCCGGCATCGAGCCGGCGCTGCAGCGCGCCCTTCAGGTACAGCAGCATCACGACGCCGAATTCGGCGGCCACGCCCGCCAGTGCGATGAAACCGACCGACGTCGCGACGGACACCGCATGGCCGAGCGCCCACACGAGCCAGAACCCGCCGACCAGCGCGAACGGGACCGTCGACATCAGCAGCAGCGCGTCGGACGCGGAATCGAACGTGACGAACAGCAGCACGAAGATCACGACGAGCGTGACGGGCACGACGGTGCGCAGCGTCGCCGCCGCGCGTTCGAGGTACTCGAACTGCCCCGACCACGCGATCGAATAGCCCGGCGGCAACGCGACCTGTTGCGCGACGGTCTTCTGCATCGCACGGACGGCCGTGCTCAGGTCGGTACCGCGGAGATCGACGTACACGTAGCCGGACAGCCGTGCGTTCTCGCTGCGGATCATCGGCGGCCCGTCGGCGATCGCGACGTGCGCGACGTCGCCGAGGCGGATCTGCGCGCCGCGCGCGGTGACGATCGGCAGTTGCCGCAGGTTCTCGAGCGAATCGCGAATCTCGCGCGGATAGCGGATGTTGATGGGGAAGCGCTCGCGCCCGGCGATCACTTCGCCGACATCCTCGCCGCCGATCGCCGACGATACGACCGACTGGATATCGGCCACCGACAGCCCGTAACGCGCGGCGGCGAGCCGGTCGACGTCGACGTCGACGTAGCGGCCGCCGTTCAGCCGTTCCGCGAGCGCGGACGTCACGCCCGGCACGCGCTTCACGGCCGCCTCGACCTGCGTCGCGATCGCGTCGATTCCCGCGAGGTCCGGCCCGGAAATCTTCACGCCGACCGGCGTCTTGATTCCGGTGGACAGCATGTCGAGCCGGTTGCGGATCGGCGGCACCCATACGTTCGACAGCCCGGGCACCTTCACCGTCCGGTCGAGTTCGTCGACGAGCTTCTCCGGCGTCATGCCCGGCCGCCACGCGCTGCGCGGCTTGAAGCGGATCGTCGTCTCGAACATCTCGAGCGGCGCCGGGTCGGTCGCCGAATCGGCGCGGCCCGACTTGCCGAACACCGTGTCGACCTCGGGCACGGTCTTGATCAGCCGGTCGGTCTGCTGCAGCAGTTCGCTCGCCTTGTCCGCCGAGATGCCCGGCAGCGCGGTCGGCATGTACAGCAAATCGCCTTCGTCGAGCGGCGGCATGAATTCGCCGCCGAGCCGCGACAACGGCACGGCCGTCAGCACGAGCGCGACGACCGCGACGCCGATCGCGGCCCACGGGCGCCGCAGCGTCGCTTCGAGCAGCGGCCGGTACAGGCGGATCAGCACGCGGTTGATCGGGTTCGCGTGTTCGTGCGGAATGCGGCCGCGCACCAGATAGCCCATCAGCACCGGCACCAGCGTCACCGACAGCCCGGCGGCGGCGGCGATCGTGTAGGTCTTCGTGAACGCAAGCGGCGCGAACAGCTTGCCCTCCTGCCCTTCCAGCGAAAACACCGGAATGAACGACAGCGTGATGATCAGCAGCGAGAAGAACAGCGCGGGTCCGACCTCCGCGGCCGACGCCGCGACGAGTTCCCGGCGGCGTGCGGCCGTGATCGGCTCGCCGGGATGCGCGCGGTCGTACGCTTCCAGATGCTTGTGCGCGTTCTCGATCATCACGATCGCCGCGTCGATCATCGCACCGATCGCGATCGCGATCCCGCCGAGCGACATCAGGTTCGCATTCACGCCCTGGTAGCGCATCACGATGAACGCGGCCAGCACGCCGAGCGGCAGCGACAGGATCGCGACCAGCGCACTGCGCAGATGAAACAGGAACACCGCGCAGACGATGCCGACGATGACGAATTCCTCGATCAGCTTGTCCGTCAGGTTGTCGACCGCACGCACGATCAGTTGCGAACGGTCGTAGGTCGTGACGATCTCGACGCCCGGCGGCAGCGAGCGCTTCAGGTCGGCGAGCTTCGCCTTCACCGCGTCGATCGTCGTCAGCGCGTTCTTGCCCGAGCGCATCACGACGACGCCGCCCGTCACCTCGCCCTGCCCGTTCAGTTCCGCGATGCCGCGCCGCATCGCCGGGCCGACCTGGATGCGCGCGACGTCGCCGAGCAGGACCGGCGTGCCGGTGTCGTCGGTGCGCAGCACGACGTGACGAAAATCGTCTAGCGTGCGCAGGTAGCCGGACGACCGCACGATGTATTCCGACTCGGCCAGCTCGACGACCGAGCCGCCGGACGCCTGGTTGGCCTTGCCCAGCGCCTCCGCGACCGCCGCCTGCGTGATGCCGTACGCGCGCAGCTTGTCCGGATCCAGCACGACCTGGTACTGGCGCACCATGCCGCCGATGCTCGCCACTTCCGATACGTCCGGCACGGCCTTCAGCTCGAACTTCAGGAACCAGTCGTTGAGCGCGCGCAGTTGGCCGAGATCGTGACGGCCGGTGCGATCGACGAGCGCGTATTCGTATACCCAGCCGACGCCGGTCGCATCGGGCCCAAGCGACACGGTCGCGCCCGCCGGCAGCCGGCTCTGCACCTGGCTCAGGTATTCGAGCACACGCGAACGCGCCCAGTACGGATCGGTGCGGTCGTCGAACAGCACGTAGACGAACGCGTCGCCGAACGACGAGTACGCGCGCACGGTTTTCGCGCCCG
Organism: Burkholderia sp. AU17457; assembly: GCF_002223255.1. NCBI lineage: Bacteria > Pseudomonadati > Pseudomonadota > Betaproteobacteria > Burkholderiales > Burkholderiaceae > Burkholderia > Burkholderia sp. AU17457. The sequence goes on along the minus strand of NZ_NKFB01000005.1, from coordinate 32,258 downwards.
GCACGCCGAGCAGCGTCGTCGTCAGCGGATAGGTCACCTGATCCTCGACGACCTGCGGCGCCTTGCCCGGATACGACGCCTTCACGATCACCTGCGTGTCCGACAGGTCGGGCAATGCGTCGAGCGGCGTCTGTCGCAGCGAATGCACGCCCCATGCCGCGAGCAGCACGGTGGCCAGCAGCACCAGAAACCGGTGATGGACGGACCAGTGAATGATGCGCGCGATCATCGCTCGCCTCCCTGCGGCTCGACCTTCGTCAGCCGGTAGCCGTCGTCGGCCTGCGTGAACGCGAAGCGCACGGTCTGGCCCGGCTTCACGTCCGGAAACGCGTGCGCCGACGGCTTGCCGAACGCCATCGTCATCGCGCCCCAGCCAAGCGCCGGCACCGGCTGATGCGAGAACGTGATGTCGTCGGCCGTGACCTTCTCCACCTTGCCGGTGGTTTCGTAGACCGGCGCGGTTGCCGTCGCGGACGACGCGGCCGAACTCACCCCTGCCGCCCGCGCGAGCCGCGGCAACACGCTTTTCAGGCTGGCTTCCGAATCGATCAGGAACTGCCCCGACGCGACGACCGTGTCGCCTTCGTTCAGCCCGTCGAGCACTTCCGTGTCGCCGCCGACGTCGTTGCCGACCGTCACCGACACCGGCTGCAGCCGGCCGTCGCCGTGCTTCGCGATGACGATCGTGCGCTGGCCGGTCGCGATCACCGCCTCGGACGGCACGAGCAGGCGCGACACCGTCTCGTTCGCGGCGACCCGCACGCGCATCAGCATGCCGGGCGTGAGCTTCAGCGATGCGTTGTCGATCTCCACGCGCGCCTGCAGCGTCCGGCTGCCCGTGCTGATGCCGGGCAGCACTTCGCGGATGCGTCCGCTGAAATGCCGGGCCGGATCGCCCGCGAACGTCGCGTCGACCGACATCCCCGGCTGCACGTTCAAGGCGAGCGCTTCCGGCACTTCGACGATCAGCCACAGCGTCGACAGCCCGGCGATCTTCACGAGTGTCTGACCGGGCGCGACCGTCGCGCCGTCGCGCACGTTCAGCTCGCTGACGACGCCGGTTTCCGGCGCGCTCAGCACGACGTGCGTCTGCGCGCGGCCGGTGCGGTCGAGGGCCGCGATCATCCCGTCCGGGATCGACAGCGCCCGCATCCGTGCGCGCGCCGCATCGAGCAGGCTGCCGTCCATCCCGCCGCGCTTCAGCGCGAGATACTCCTCCTGCGGCGCGAGCCAGTCGGGCACGAACAGCGATGCGACCGGCGCGCCCTTCGCGATGCGCTGCATCGGCGCACGCGCGTACAGACGATCGATGTAGCCCGTCACACGCGACTGCACGACCGTCGCGCGCGCTTCGTCGAACTGCGTGGTGCCTACCGCGTCGAAGCCGGCCGCCGTCTGCTGCCGACGCACGGTCGCATAGCGGATGCCGAGGTTCTGCTGCAGGCCCGGATCGATCCGGATGCCCGCCGCGGCACCGCCTTCGTCCGCATAGACCGGCTGCAACTGCATGTCCATGAACGGCGATTTGCCCGGTTTGTCGAAGTGCTGGTTCGGCACCATCGGGTCGTGCCAGTACAGCACCTTGCGTGCGGCCTGCTGCGCCGGCGCGTCCGACGGCGCGGCGGCGGGCATGGCGCGCGGCGCCGCGTCGTCCGCAGCATGGCGAACGCCCGCGAAATAGCCGGCGCCCGCGAGCGCCGCACCGGCGGACGCGATCAGCGCCGCACGCATCAGTGATTGCCTTGTCATGAGCGTCTCCTTCACTGCGCGGCGGCCATCGCCGACGGCACGACCTGATATTCGAGCTGCGCCCAGGTCTGCGAGACCTCGCGCCTGAGATCGAGCACCTGCAACTGCGCATCGAGTTGCGCACGCCGCGCGGCGAACGTGTCGGCGAGCGACCCCGTGCCGGCCCGGTACGCGGCCGTCGCGAGCTGCACGCGCTGCTCGGCGGCCGGCAACAGCGCGGCGCCCAGCTGCGCGATACGTTCGCGGCCGCTCGCCAGCGTGTCGGATTGCGTGCGGATGTCGGCCTGTACCTGGCGCAACGTGTCCTCGTACATCAGGCGCGCCTTCGTCGCGAGCGCCGCCTTTTCGGCGACGTCGCGGTTCTGGCGATTCTTGCGATCGAGCGGCAGCGGAATGGAGACGCCGATCGACACCATGTTCGAATACGCGCCGCCGCGCTGCTGGTATGCGATTTCCCATGTCCAGTTGGGGTTGCGCTCGCTGGTCGCGACCGCGGCGTCGGCTTCGGCCACCGCGATATCGTTCGCGGCGGCGACGAGTGCCGGCTGCGACAGGCGCAGCTCGTCCGGCGGCAACGACGATACGAAGGATTCGGGCGCGGGCGGCGTACCTGCCACGTCCGTCACGGGCGCCGCCGTCCAGCGGCCCAACGCGACAAGCGCGGTGCGATACGCCTGCTGCGCCTTGAGCACCTGGTCCTGCGTCCGAGCGAGCATCGCGCGGGCCTGCACGACGTCGCCCGCGCTCGCCTTCGCGCCGCGATACGACGCCTGCGTCGCGTCGAGTTCATGGTTCATGTGACCGAGCAGCGCCTGCTGAAGCGCGAGCGCCTGCTTCGCATAGACGGCATCCAGCCACGCCGTCGCGGTCTGCCGGCGCACGGCCGCCAGTTGCACGAGATAGCCGGCGCGCTCGCGGCCGACCTGTTCGTCGGCCAGCGCGGTACGCAGCCGCCGCTTGTCGCCGGACACCCATTCCTGCTCGATGCCGATGCGGCGCATCGTCATGAAGTCCTGGCCGACGGTGAAGCGCTGCCCGCCGTTGACCGGCAGGTTGTCGATACCGGCCTTGAGCATCGGGTCCGGCAACTGCCCGGCCCTGACGGCCGCTTCGGAACGCGCGAGCACGGAAGCCTGTGCGGCCTGCATCGACGCGGAACGATCGGTGGCGGCCTGTAGCGCGGCGTCCAGCGTCAGCGGCGCCTGCTGCGCGTGAACGGCGCCGGCCACCAGCAGCGCGGCCCACGGTACGGGCGCGCGCCGACGTGCACGCGGCATGCGCCGCGTGCGGAAAGCGAATGACATGGTGTAACCCCAAATCGGAACCCAAAGGGATTCCACGTCCTGCGCGCAGGACGAACCTCACCGCGTACGCGGCGAACCGGTCAAATCGGGATCAGCTGATGCGTGGCGGGCGCCACAACCCGTTCGGGTCGCGAGCCGGGACGGACTGCGTGTAGTGGAAGACGATCGTGCTGGCGAATGCGGCGGGACGGCTGACGTCGGCGCGGGCGGCCGGGTGGTAGAGACTGCCGAACTGGCATTGGGCCGTCACCTTGCAGGCCGTGCCCTTGGCTTTGGCCTTCGCGTGATCGGCGGAGGACGGCTGCATCGAATCGCAGCCGTTCATGTCGGCGGACATGGCCATGTTCATGCCCGTATCCGCCTCCATCGACATCGTGTGCTGCATTGGACATTCACCGGTCAGGCCGCTGGCTGCCAGCCCAGTGATGGGCAGCACCGCGCACAGCAGCAGCAGGATGAAGGTCCGAAACAGTTTCATGGCGGCGATTATAGCGCGGGCCGCAGCGGCATGGCGCTGCGTCGCGACGGCGAAACGACGCGCCTTCCCGCGCCACGGCCGCCGCGCGTCATCGCAGCAGGTTGTCCGCCGCCAGCACCTGCTGCACCGCCGGCCGCGCGCGCACCCGCTCGTACCACGCACGCAGATGCGCATGCCGGCTCAGGTCGATATCCGCGTTGTACACGGAACGCATCCAGTCGGCCTTGCCCCAGCCGGTCAGCGCGAACAGGTACGCATCGGCGACCGTGAACGTGTCGCCGGTAACGAACGTCCTGCCGTCGAGCTGGCGGTCGATCCACGCGAAGCGACCGTCGAGCTTCTGCCGTACGGGCTCGACGTACTTCCCCGCCTGCACCGCATACAGCAGCGGGATGAACCCCTTGTGGATCTCGGTGCCGAGAAAGTTCAGCCATTCCATCAGCCGGTAGCGCGCGAGCGTGCCGTAAGCGGGCGCAAGCGCAGCCGCCGGGCGCTGGTCCGCGAGATACTGGGCGATCACCGGCCCTTCGCGCAGCATCGTGCCGTCGTCGAGCTCGAGCAGCGGCACGTAGCCGAGTTCGGTCACGTCGTAGTAATCGCGGCCGCCGTCGACGACATGCTTGCGCGCGTCGACCTTGACGATCTCGGCGTCGAATCCGCCTTCGCGCAGTACGATGCAAATAGCCTGCGAACAGCTGCCGGGAGCGTGATAGAGCTTCAAGCGTTTCCTCCGTGGGTTGTCCATGTATCGATTCGCCGCGACGCGGGCGCTAATATCTCGCATCGGCGCAGCGCTGGGAAGACGGCAGTCGTTTGTGCCGTAGTCACAAAAAATTTACCGACCAGGATTCGGCACGATGAAAACGAGTGCGACAGGTTGTTCCGTTGAAGAAGCGATGCGCCTGCTCGGCGGCCGCTGGCGGCTGCTGCTGGTGTCGTATCTGCTCGACGGGCCGCGCCGCTTCAGCGACCTGCGGCGCGACATGCCGGGCATATCGCAGCGCATGCTGACGCTCGACCTGCGCGCGCTGGAAGACGCGGGGCTCGTGCGGCGCACCGTCTATCCGGAAGTGCCGGTGCGCGTCGAGTACGATCTGACCGCGGACGGCGACCGGCTGCGGCCGGTGGTCGACGTGATGCGCGAATTCGGGCTGTGGCTGAAGGCGCGCGACGCACAGGCCGACGCGATGCTCGACGCCACGGCTGCGACCGAAACGACGATGCACGCTCACAAATAACGCCTTCAGCAGGAATCGATGCTCAGGGAACTTCACGCTACCGTCGGCGCGGCCACGCCCGATCTCGACGATGACGAAAGCTTCGCCAACATCTACTGTCACGATGCGGAGCAGGACTATTGCTTTGCGCTGTCGCGCTTTCCGGACGACACGCTGATCGAAGTGATGGTGCGCGACCAGCTCAACGTACGCGTCAAGGATCTGTCGGTGCGGCTGACCGACGATACGATCAACGTCGAGATCGAGCCCGGCGTCGCCGCGCGCCTCGACGGCCAGACGCGTTATGTGATCCATCTCGCGCCCGGACAGTACGATCCGGTCACGCTGCGCGCCGCGCTGAAGGAGATCTTCGTCGGCAAGAACGGCTATCGCGACGACAGCACGCACGGCTGACCGGTCGCCTGCGCGCGCTCCTTCGCCACGACAACCGCTCATGACACGCTTCGCGCGATTCCACCCGCTTCCCTGTGTCGCCGCGCTGCGGGGCGGCACGGCGGGGCACGCGACCACCTACATCGCCGCGATGGCGCTCGCCGGTAGCCTGTCGTACGGGCTGCTCGTCGGCAAGGTGGAGCGTATCGACGCATAGACGCACACGAAAAAGGCGCAGGCGCACCGACTCGTTTACACTGCCCCGGTATACCCTCTTCCGGGTGACGCGCGACGTTTTACGGGGCGAACGGATCGACAGGACGCCTGCCGGCATTTCCCGCTGATGGCGTCCTTCGCGGCAAACGCGGGAATCCAGCCGCTTCAACGGCCGGCCCCGCTGATAACGGGCTTGCGGCCCCCTTCCGACGGCAAGCCGAACCCATGCTTTTTTCGTATCAATGGAACGCGCGTCACGGGCGGAACAGGCCCTTGGGAACCGCATGCTGCTCAACGTGAACGCCATCCACCGCGACGACGATCGTGTCAACCTATCGTTCAAGGCATTGGGCGAGCTGATCGAGACGGTCGGCACGCCGCACTTCGTGCCGCGCCTCACGCAACTGCTGAACGACGTCGTACCGCTCGACGTCGCGCACGTCGAACGCTCGCGCGTCGATGGCACGATGCCCACAGGCTATCGTTGCGAATGGATCGGCAGCAGCGGCATCGGCGCCGCGGCCACCGACATCTCCGACGTGATGACGCTCTACTACGAGCGCTTTCTCGACAGCGACCCGCTGTTCGCGGGGCTGCGCGGCAAGACGGGCACGATGCTCGTCGTGCGCGACGTCGCGGCAATCCCGCCCGGAGAATTTCGCCAGCGGCTGTTCGACGACGTGCATATCGGGCATGAATGCGTGCTCGCACGCGGCACCCGCTATTCGCAGCATTCGATCGCGCTGGAGCGCGGCCGCGACCGGCCGCCGTTCACGCTCGCCGAGATGAACCGCTTCCGCAGCATCAGCGACATGCTGTTTCCGCTGCTCGAACTGCATGCGTCGACCACCGCCGCGCGGCGCATCGCGCACGCGACGCCCGACCTCCATCCGCTCGCGCAGTTCGATGCGCGTCTCGCGGCCGACGGCGTGAAGCTGTCGAAGCGCGAATACGAAACCTGCAAGCATCTGCTCTCGGGCAAGACCGTGCCGGAAACCGCCGGCATTCTCGGCGTGCGCGTCGCGTCGGCCGAGTCGTACGTGAAGCGCGCATTCGCGAAGCTCGGCGTGCGCACGAAGCGCGAACTCGCCGCGTGGGGTTCGGCCACCGCCGTGCTCCCCGCCGCCGGATCGCGCGACGGCGGCGCACCGCCGGCCATCCCGCGCTGACCCGAGCCGCCGCGTCGGCGTCCCGGCGCAGTGAACGAAGCAACGACAAGGACGCGATACGGCGCGCATTCATCGCACCGACGATCGCATCACGGATACCATCACGTCATCCCGCCGAAGACAGGACACCGACCTATGGACCGAGTCGAACACATCAGCATCGAACCAACGCTCGCGCTTGCCGCCGACGAGCTGAACGAATCCGATTTCTCGTTCGACATCGCGTGGGAATTGAATGCGCCGTATCAGGACTTGCTCGATCTTCGCGCGCTGCCAGCGCGGCGCAAGGACTACGGCTTCGATCCGGCTGGCTGGGCGAGCGAAGCGTCGGGCCGAACGGCGCTGTTTCGCGCGACGGCCGGCGAGCGGCTCGCCGGGTTTGTCGCGATCGAGGAAAGCTGGAACGGCATGGCCGAGATCGCGGAGTTGGCCGTCGACCGCCACTGCCGACGCCAGGGCATCGGGCAGCTCCTGCTGGCGGCCGCGGAAGCGTGGGCGCGCAGCCACGGGTTCAGCTTCATCCGGCTCGAAACGCAGGCGAACAACGTCGCGGCGTGCTCGACGTATGCGCGCGCGGGCTTCGCGCTCGGCGGCCACGACCGCTTCCTGTACGCCGGTGGCGAGAACGCCGGGGAAGTCGCGCTGTTCTGGTACAAGGACCTGCGCGACGGGCAGACCGCGCGAAGCCGCACGGTCGACCCGGCATCAGTGCAGCCGGTGCGCTGACGCGCCGCCATTCGTCGCGTCAGCGCAATGTCACTGCCGCGTTACTTGCGCGTCGCCACGATGAACAGGCGCGGAAACGGCAGCAGCACAGCGCCGTCGTCCTGCACCGGATAACCATCCGGCCCGGCCAGCGCATCGCGATAGCGCGCGACAAACGCGCGCTGCTCGGACGCGTCGAGCGCCGCGAGGAACGGCCGCAATGCACTGCCCTTGAACCATTCGACGACCGCATCCGCGCCGCCGCGCAGCAGGTGGTAATAGGTCGTGCGCCACACGTCCACGCGCGAACACAGCGGCGCGAGCAACGCATGGTAATAGCGTGCATCGAACCGCTCGGTGCGCGCCGCGCCTTTCAGCTTGTCGGCCCACGGCCCGGCCGCGGCGACTTCGCGCATCAGCCGATGCGCCGGTTCGTCAAGATTGTCGGGCATCTGCACCGCGAGATGGCCACCCGGCGCGAGGCGGCCGACGAGCATCGGGAACAGCGTGTCGTGCGCGGGCACCCATTGCAGCACCGCATTCGACAGGATCAGGTCATAGCCGCCCGGGTCGTCCCAGGTCGTGACATCGGCAAGGTCGAAACGCAGCGCCGGCAGGCGCTTGCGCGCGGCCGCGATCATGTCCGCCGACGCATCGATCCCGTGGATCGTCGCGTCCGGTGCGCGTGCGATCAACGCTTCCGTCGAATTGCCCGGCCCGCAGCCGATATCGATCGCGGTGCGGATCGGTGTATTCGGCACGGCGGCCAGCAGATCGCGCACGGGGCGCGTGCGTTCGTCCTCGAACTGCACGTATTGGTTAGCGTATTGATCGAGCGGGGTCGTCACGATAGATCTCCTTGTCGGCATGAGCGGCCGCCGCGCTTCCGCGTAAGGGAATGCCGCAGGCCGCCGATGCAGCGCATTCTGCGACGGCCGGCGACATTCAGTAAAATGAATTTAATATCGTGATTGATTCAAAATTCTGATGAAGATCGATACGCTCGGTGTCCAGGCTTTCGTCGCGATCGCCGAGGGCGGCAGCTTCAGGCAGGCAGCCGATACGCTGCACGTCACGCAAACGGCGATCACGCAGCGGCTACGCAAGCTCGAAGCGTATCTCGGCGTCGCGCTGGTCGAACGCACGACGCGCCGCACCACGCTGACCGAGATCGGCCGGCGTTTCCTGCCGCAGGCGCGCCGGCTGCTGAACGAACTGTCCGACGCATTGACCGAAATCCGCGAGACGGGCCTGAGCCAGCGCGGCGACGTCACGATCGCGTGCGTGCCGACGGTCGGCGTGCAATACCTGCCGCGCATCCTGCGCGCGTTCTCCGGGCACCGGCCGCACGATCGCGTGAAGATTCTCGATCATGCGTCGGCGTCGGTGCTGCAGGCGGTGCTGCGGCGCGAGGCCGAATTCGGCATCAGCATCGCCGGCGACCAGCACCCGGAACTCGTCAGCGTGCCGCTCACGCACGATCCTTATGTGCTCGTGTGCCGCGACGATCATCCGCTCGCGAAGCGGCGGCGCATCCGCTGGACGGCGCTGCAGCCGCATCCGCTGATCTTCGCCGGCGAAGTGAGCGGCAATCGCGGGCTGCTCGAAGGCGCGCTGAAGACGAGCGGTGTGTCGCTGCATTCGTTCTACGAGGTGCAGCGCAGTTCGACGGCGCTCGGGCTCGTCGCGGAAGGGCTCGGCGCGGCCATCGTGCCGAAGCTCGCGATCCAGAAGAATGCGTATCCGATGATCCGCACGATCGAGCTCGTCGAGCCGTCGGTGTCGCGCACGCTCGTGCTCGTCATGCGGCGGAACGCACAACTGTCGCCCGCCGCGCGGGCGCTGTACGACATGATCGTCGAGCGGGCCGCACCCTGACGATAGTGTCAGGGGTGCGTCACGAAGCAGCGCCTTCGGGGTAGTATCGCCACACGCGGTCGCGACGACCGGTGCCTACCCGGCGCCGCACGCGTCATGCCGCCGCTGCAACGGCTGTTCCTCACCACCCCGCACGGAGCACTGCATGGCCTATCGCAACTACCACAAGCGCAAGATTGCAGACCGGGAACTCCATCCCGAAACCCAGATGATGTCGTACGGTTACGATCCGTTCCTGTCGGAAGGGTCGGTGAAGCCGCCCGTGTTCCTCACGTCGACGTTCGCGTTCCGCACGGCCGAGGACGGCGCCGAATTCTTCGACGTCGTGGCCGGGCGCAAGCCTTTGCCCGAAGGTGAAAGCGCGGGCCTCGTCTACAGCCGGTTCAATCACCCGAACCTCGAGATCGTCGAGGATCGCCTCGCGCTGCTCGACGATTCCGAAGCCGCCGTCGTGACGTCGAGCGGCATGTCCGCGATCGCCGCGATCCTGCTGACGTTCCTGCGGCCGGGCGACTGCGTCGTCCAGTCCGTGCCGCTGTACGGCGGCACCGAAACGCTGATCTCGAAGTTCCTGCCCGAGTGGGGCATTCGCTCCGAGGTAATCGCCGACGGGCTGTCCACCCGTGCGATCCGCGCCGCGCTCGAAGCGGCCGCGCAGAAGGGGCACGTGCGGATGTGCTACATCGAGACGCCCGCCAACCCGACCAACGCGCTGTTCGACCTCGAAGGGCTGCGCAGCGAGATCGATGCGTTCGAGGCTCGCCACGGCTATCGCCCGCTGTCGGTCTGCGACAACACGCTGCTCGGGCCGCTGTACCAGAAGCCGTCGCGCCAGGGCATCGACCTGAGCGTGTACTCGCTGACGAAATACATCGGCGGGCATAGCGACCTCGTCGCCGGCGGCGTCACCGGCACCCGCGCCCTGATCACGAAGATCCGCTCGTTCCGCAGCACGCTCGGCTCGCAGCTCGACCCGCATTCGTCGTGGATGATCACGCGCTCGATGGAAACGCTCGTGCTGCGCATGCAGCAGGCCGCGCGCAGCGGCAGCGCCGTCGCGCGCTGGCTCGCCGACAATCCGTATCGGCCGGTGCGCGTGCTGCACCCCGAGCTCATCGACGATCCGGCCTACCAGGCCGTCTACCAGCGTCAGTGCAGCGGGCCCGGCTCGACGTTCGCGTTCATCCTCGACGGCGGCCGCGAGCAGGCCTTCAGGTTCATCAACCACCTGACGCTCTTCAAGTCCGCGGTCAGTCTCGGCGGCACGGAGTCGCTGATCTGCCATCCGGCGTCGACGACGCATTCGGGCGTGGCGGCCGAGGCGCGCGCCGCGGCGGGCGTGTCGGAAGGGTTGATTCGCGTGTCGGTCGGGCTCGAACATCCGGACGATCTGATCGCCGACCTGTCGTACGCGCTGGAGCATTGCTGATACGCGTGGCATGCGCCCCGTGCGGGTTCGTACGGAGCCGGTCCCCGCCGGCGCGGAGCGGGCATTCAGCGATGCCGCCCCGCGCCCGATGCCGACGCCCGGATACCGACTTTCGCGCTGCGCGAGCGTGCTTGCCGCGCAACGCGAACTGCTTCAAAGCACCTTGACCATGAACACGCGCGCCGCGCCTTCCGGCTCGCATGGCACTTCGCCGAACGTCTCGTAACCGTGCTTCCGATAGAAATCGGGTGCCTGGAACGAGATCGTGTACAGCACCGCACGCGCGCAACCGCGCCGCTTCGCTTCCGCTTCGGCCTCGCGCAGCAACCGGCTGCCGAAACCGCCGCCGCGCAGCGATTCGGGCAGATAGAACAGATCGATGAAGAACAGGCCGAGCGACGTGCGGCCGGTGAGGCCGCCCAATACCTCGCCGGTCGCGGGATCGGTCACGTAGACGTCGAGCGCGGCCGTATCGGCGCGCCCCGTCATCGCATGGTTGAATTCGCCGAGCTTGCGGCTGATGAAGTCGCGGGCGGCCGGCTGCTCGGTGTCGGTCAGTTGAAGGGTGACGTCGGGATGGGCTGTCATCGAGGCGAACGCGTGCGTAAAAAGACCGCCGGGCGTGCGGTGTCCGCGGCGGGCGTCGCACGACTATAGCGCGTTGTCATGCGCTCATGTCACCGTAAACGAACGCCACCGTCAGCCCGTGACAATCGCGCCACCGTCGCGCGCATCCCGTCACTTCGCGTTCAATTCCTTCCAGCGCCGGTACACGTCGATCGCGCCGTCGTGCTTGTGCTGCACCATCGGCAACCGGCGTTCCCCGATCGGCTTCCCGTATTCCGCATAAAGCGTATCGAGTTCGAAGTACTTGCGGTCGTCGCGATAGAACGGCGCGTAGTCCTCGCGCGTCGTGACGTAGATCACGCGCTTCGGGCTGCAGTAGTACAGCGAGCCGAGGCACATCGGGCACGGGCTCGCGAGGATGTAGATCTCGCAGTCGGTCAGGTGCTCGGTACCGAGCTTGCGGCACGCGTCGCGCACCGCGAGGATCTCCGCGTGCGCGGTCGGGTCGCTGGTCTGCGCGACGAGGTTCGGGCTCTCGGCGACGATCTCGCCGTCGCGGACGATCACCGTCGCGAACGGGCGACCGCCCTCTTCCACGTTCTTCATCGCGAGATCGATCGTGCGTTTCACAAAATCCATGGGTGTGTCCTCGTTGAATCGACATGGCGGGAACGTGCGCCGGCCGGCGCACGTCGGGCGATACTGCGCGACACCGTTGCAGCGGTGCCGTGCAGGCGTCAGAACGGCTTGGTCGGCAGGTACTTGCCGTCGAGCGTGATCACCGCGCGCGAACCGCCTTCGGGATCGTCGACCTTCTTCACGTCGAGCCGGAAATTGATCGCGCTGATGATGCCGTCGCCGAACTTCTCGTGCACGAGCGCCTTCAGCGTCGTGCCGTACACCTGCAGCATTTCGTAGAAACGGTAGATGGTCGGGTCGGTCGGCACGCGATCGTCGATGCTGCCGCGCAGCGGAATCGACTGCAGCAGCAGCACCGCGTCGTCGTCGAGGCCGAGCTTGTCGGCGACGACGCGCGCCGCATCGGCCGGCAGCGCATGCTGGCCGAGCAGCGCGGCCGTGACGAACGCTTCGCTCAGGCCCGTGCCTTCGGTAAGCTGCGCGAACGACAGGTTCTTGCGCGCCTTCGCGAGGACGACGGTTTCCGCCAGCGCGTGACGCGCCGTCTGACTGTGCTGGGACTGGATCATGGCAATTCCTCGTAGTGGAGTGAGAGCAGGAGCGACTCAGGCCGCGACGGGCAGCGTCGCGGGGTGGCGCGGACGCCGGGATGGTCCGCGAGGGACACGAAGCGGCCGCTCGCGCCGTCGTAGGCGTCGATGCAGCCCGATTCGATGTCGTAGACCCACCCGTGCAGCGCGAGACGCCCTTCTTCGAGCGCGAGCCGCACGGCGGGGTGCGTCTTCAGGTTGGCCAGTTGCGCGACGACGTTCTCGCGCACCATCGAGTCGATCCGCTCGCGCTCGCTGCGATGCGTGCGCGCCTCGTTCACGACCCGCGCCGAATCGGCATAGCGCAGCCAGTGGCCGACCGCCGGCATGTGGTCCATGCACTGGCAGGTCGCGATCGCGGTCATCGCGCCGCAATCGGAATGCCCGCAGATCACGACGTCGGTCACGCGCAGCGCGGCGACCGCATATTCGACCGACGCCGACACGCCGCCCGGCTCCGGGCCGTACGACGGCACGATGTTGCCCGCGTTGCGGATCACGAACAGGTCGCCCGGTTCGCGCTGCGTGACGAGCTCCGGCACGAGCCGGCTGTCCGAGCACGAGATGAACAGCGCCCGCGGGTGCTGGCTGCGCGCGAGATCGCGAAACAGCGCGGCGCGCGCCGGATACGCGTCGCGCTGGAACTTCAGGAAGCCTTCGATGATGTCCTTCATCGCGTGTTCTCCGGTGCCGGTGGAATCGATGAAGGGCAGGTTACGCCCGGCTTCCGATAACGTAAAAGACTGATTTATGATCCGCTGGATAAGCAAGACTTATAGGAACCGCCATGCTGCTGCGCCACATCCACTACTTCCTGGCCGTCGCCGAACACCGTAGCTTCACGCGCGCGGCCGCTGCGCTGCACGTGTCGCAGCCCGCGCTGTCGCAGCAGATCCGCCAGCTCGAGGACACGCTCGGCGCGCAGTTGTTCGACCGCACGGCGCGCGTCACGCGGCTGACCGATGCCGGCGACGTGTATTTCCGCTATGCGCGGCAGGCGCTGCACGATCTGGCGGAAGGCCGGCGAGCGATTCACGACGTGCAGGATCTGAGCCGCGGCTCCCTGCGCGTCGCGGTCACGCCGACCTTCACGAGCTATCTCGTCGGGCCGCTGGTCGAGGCATTTCACGGCCGCTACCCGGACGTGTCGCTATCGATGCGCGAGATGTCGCAGGAGCGTATCGAAGCGCTGCTCGGCGACGGCGAGCTCGATGTCGGCATTGCATTCGACGAGGTGCAGGCGGCGGATGTCGACGCGCAAACGCTGCTGGTCGAAACGCTCGCGCTCGTCGTGAACCGCGGGCACGCACTCGCCGGCAAACGCAAGGCCAGCCTGCACGCGCTGCACGACGCGCCGCTCGTGCTGCTCACCGCGGAGTTCGCGACGCGCACGCAGATCGACCGCTATTTCCGTGCGCACGACGTACAGCCACGCGTGCTGATGGAGGCGAATTCGCTCGGCGCGGTGATCGAAATCGTGCGCCGCACGAACCTCGCGACGCTGCTGCCGGTGACGATCGCGATCGAGCACGACGATCTCGTCGCGGTCACGCTCGATCCGGCGGGGCTGCGGCGCACGGCCGTGCTGCTGCAGCGCAAGGGCGCGTACCGGAGCGCGGCCGCGCGTGCGTTCGTCGAGCTGGCGCTCGCGCAGGGGGCGGAAAAATCGAAGGGGGAAGGCGGAGCACGTGCAACGCGCAAAAAGGCGGCCGGCTGAACGCAGCCACGCGGAACGGAAGACGAACCGTCCCGCGCGGACGTCCGGCGTTTCAGTCGAACGAAACGCCGGCGTGACGTCGAAACGACGCGAACGAAACGCGCGTCAGTTGTACCCGAGGATCGCCACGGCCGCGACATCCGGCCGATCGATCGTATGGCCGACGAGCGACGTCATCGGTTCCTGCAGCACGGCCTGGTACGAGGTCACGCGCGCTTCTTCCGGCGCACCCGCGTCATCCGCGGCCGGTTCGTCGAACATCGCATCGAAACCGCTATGGAACACCGCCTGCTTCTGCGAAAAAGTCATCTCCACTCCTTTGCTTTGATATGTCGTTGATGTTCCAGCTAGCCTGCTTCAACGCCGCCGCACGCACGGGTGGGCCGTCATGCGCCGCCTCGGATCGCGCGAGCTGCGCGCGCGCGTCGCGCCACCCTCGGGCGAAACGCCAGCGTGATCGCACTATGGCAGACACACTGCAACAATAAAAACGCATAATGCTGATCGTTAAGTTCAGTTTTCCTGATACCTATGAAGATGCTCGATCACGACGTGCTGGCCACCGTCGTCGCCGTCGCGGAAACCGGCAACATGACCCGCGCGGCCGAAGCCGTGAACCGCTCGCAGTCGGCCGTGAGCATGCAGATCAAGAGCCTGGAGGACGCGATCGGCCGGCCGCTGTTCGTACGCAAGCCGCGCAGCATCGTGCTGACACGCGAGGGCGAGGTGTTGCTGGGATTCGCCAGGCGAATGCTGGCGCTGCGCGACGAGGCTTGGGCGGCCGTGGTGCGGCCGGAAGTGACCGGCAAGGTCGTGATCGGCGTGCCGGACGACTATGCGTCGTCGCTGCTGCCGTCGGTGCTGAAGAAATTCTCGGCGACCTACCCGAAGGTCGAGATCCAGGTGATGGGGCTGCCGAGCAGCGCGCTCGCGCCGCTGATCAAGGAGGGCACCGTCGACCTCGTGTGCGGGACGCGCATCAAGGGGCTCACCGGCGACTTCATCCGCCACGAGCCGATGGCGTGGGCCGCGATGACGAACGGGCCGCGCGTCTGGGAGGAACGGCCGCTGCCGATCGCGGTGTTCATGCCGGGCAGCGTCGCGCGCGAGAACGCGATCCGCAGCCTCGAACGCGCGAAAGTGCCGTACCGCACGTCGTATGAAAGCCCGAGCCTGCTCGGGCTGCTCAGCATGGTCGAAGCCGGCCTCGCGGTCGCGCCGCTCGCCCGCTGCGCGATTCCCGCGCAACTGTCGATGCTCGGCCGCTCGCACGGGCTGCCCGACCTGCCGCCGCTCGAGCTGATTCTCGCGCGCAGCACGAAGTCGAAACGGCCGCCGTGCGACTTCCTCGCGGAACAGTTGATGGAAGACCTGCAGCGGCAGACCGGACAGACAGGCGACGCGTGAGGCCGCCGGCGGCCGCTCGCCACGAGGTCACCCATGTCCAGCCGCGTGCAACGCCGCATTGACGATGCCGGCCACCGTATCGACGAGCGCTTCCAGCGTGTCGCCGTGCACGTACCGCCCGGCCGGCGGAACGTGCTCGCTGCGCCGACCGCCCCACTGCGAGCCTGACGTGACCGACAGCGTCGCGCTGAACCGCTGGCCGTGCCGCCGGCCGAAGATGCCGATTCGCCGCTCGGCCACGTAAGCCTGTTCGGGAAGGAACAATCGAATCTCGACCGCCGCCTGATCGGGGTCGGCCGCGCACGCGTGCGCATCGAACGCCGGCGCGAATGCCTTGACGATGCGGAACGTCACGTGGGAATCCCACGCGGCCAGCGGCCCGCCGGCCGCATCGACGCGTTCGGCGTCGACCGACCACTGATGGTGATCGGGCACGCGAATCGCCTGGCGCAGCAGCACGTCCGCCGCGCGAACCGTCACCATCAACTGCCGGGCAAGCTGCCTGCCCGACGGCAACGCCGCGGTATGCGCGCGACGGGCAGCCGGGCGCGCAATACGCACTTCTTCCGTAAGGTACATGGGCCCTCCGTGTTCACGGGTAGCGCCGCGTTCGACGCAGCGCACAAACGGCCGTCGTCGCCGGCCGGCGGACAGCACGGCGGCCGGCGAATCGGCGGCGGATGAGCCGAGCAATCGCCGTTCCCGACTCAACGGACGGCGGGCCGGACGCATATTCGGCGCGCGACCGGCCCGATCACCGCGTCGACTTGCTGCGCGATCAGCGTGTGCAGCGCGAAATCCAGGTCTTCCGGCGCGATGTCGAACCGCACGTGAATCACGTTGCGCACGGCGCGCGCGCTGGCGACATACACGCCGAGCGGGGAATGCAGCAACGCGGCAAGCCGGTCGTGCGCGGCGTCGACGGAGTCGGCCGTCAACGTGACGGGCAGTTGCAGGCGCGGGCGCGGCGGCGGGAACGGCACGACGTTGGCGGATGCGCCGCCGCGCAACCGGCGGCCGGCGACATCGAAGGCGGGAAAGGGATGAATGAAGGTCATGGCGCGGACGGCGGCCGGCCCGGCTGTTCGACACGTGCCCAGCTTAGAAGAGACCGTATCAACGCCGTGCAAAAAAACGGGGCGGTCGTGCAAAAAACGGCATGCACGCATCGGGATCGCGCCCCGTACGCCGCGCTTGCGGCGTCGGGCAATCACGGCGACGGCCGATCAGCCGTTTGGCGGACTCGACCCGCCGGGCTCGCGGCGATATGCCGGGCGCTTTCCACGCGTCGCCTGCAGCCATGACCGTCTGGCGATGAACGTGCGATCGACATGCGCCGCCTGAACCGGTGACGGTCGCACGCGTCCCCGTCAACCATGACAGGTCGACAACAGGCGATCCGTCGATACACTGTGAGCCGTCCCGACGACGGCGATCTCCGTCGTCATCGATGCCGGCCCTCGCTTCTTCGAGCGCGCCCGAGCCTTCGGCTTCCCATCCATCCCCACACCGACCGCACGCTTGCCAAGGAGCTGCACTTGAAACACTGGCGCGACACGCTGTTCGTCTTCGCCGGCCTGCTGGCCGCCGCGTCCTCTCACGCCCATCCCGTCTGCACCGTCGTCGCCGACGCGGCCACCGGCAAGCTGCTCGTGCAGCACGGCGACTGCACGACCCGCGTGACGCCGGCATCGACGTTCAAGGTCGCGATCAGCCTGATGGGCTTCGACGCCGGCGTGCTGAAGGACGCGCACACGCCCACGCTCGACTTCCACGCCGGCTACCCCGACTGGGGCGGTGCGCCGTGGCGCGAACCGACCGACCCGGCGCGCTGGATGAGGCTGTCGATCTTCTGGTATTCGCAGCAGGTCGCGCAGGCGCTCGGGCAGGCACGCTTCCAGCAGTACACGAGCGCGTTCGGCTACGGCAACGCCGACGTCACTGCCCAGCAGGGCGAACGCCCCGGCGTGATGGGCGCCTGGGTCAATTCGTCGCTACGGATCTCGCCGCTCGAACAAGTCGCGTTCATGCGCAAGATCGCGCGCCGGACGCTGCCCATCAGTGCGCATGCGTACGACATGACCGAGCGCATCACGCTGATCGACGCACAACCGGGCGGCTGGATCGTGCACGGCAAGACCGGCACCGGCTCGCCGGGCTCCAAGTACGATGCTGCGCACGCGTACGGCTGGTTCGTCGGCTGGGCGACGAAGGGGCCACGCACGCTGGTGTTCGCGAACCTGATCCAGGACGACGAGCGGCAAATGCCCAATGCCGGCCTGCGCTCGCGCGACACGTTCCTCGCGGCGCTGCCGGCGCTCGCCGAAACGGCCCGGCCGCAATGAGCACCGGCCCCCGCAATGCCCGCATCGACCTGCTGCGCGGCGTGTCGATCCTGCTCGTCCTGCTGCATCACTTCAACATCGCGTATCCGCTGCGCGACACCGCGCTCGCGCGCGTGCTCGGCTGGGACACGATCCATGCGATCGTGCGCAACGGCAACTACGGCGTGACGATGTTCTTCGCGATCTCGGGCTACCTGATCGCGTCGAACGCGCGCCGCCGCTGGGGCAGCCTCGGCGCGCTCGGCGTGCGCGCATTCTATGTGTCACGGGTCGCGCGGATCGTTCCGTGCCTGCTTCTGCTGCTCGCGCTCGTCAACGGCCTCGCGGCGGCCGGCGTGCCGATCTTCACGAACCACGCGCCGCAGGGCATCGCCGTGTCGTACTGGCTCGTGAATCTGGCGTCGCTCACGTTCTGGATGAACGTGCTGATCGGCGCATACGGATGGGTCAACTACGCGCTCGGCGTGTTGTGGTCGCTGTCGGTCGAAGAGGTGTTCTACCTGACGTTTCCGCTGCTGTGCATCGCGCTGCGTCGCGACACGCGGCTGTTCGCGTTCTGGGTGATGACCGCCGCGATCGGTCCCGCGTATCGCTACACGCATTCGGGCGACGAAGGCGGCTTCCTGTACGCGTACTTCGCATGCTTCGACGGCATCGCGATCGGCTGCTGCACCGCGCTACTGGCCGAACGCGCCCGCTGGCAGGTACTCGCGGCCGTGCCCGTGCAATGGCTCGTGGCAACGGCGATGACGGTGTTCTATCTCGCGTCGCCGATCGCCGAAAGCCACGTGCTCGGCGTATCCGCGATGGCGCTCGGCACGGCCGTGCTACTGATCGGCGCCCATGCCGAACACACACCCGCTCACGGCCGCCTGCTCGCGCCGCTGCGCTGGAGCGGCCGGCTCAGCTACGAGCTGTATCTGTTCCATCTGATCGTGCTCGGCGCGCTGCGCACGTTCTGGGCGCCGTCTGCCACGCATGGCGACGACAAGCTGGCGCTGCTCGTCGCGTACCTGGCGCTGTCGGCGGCATTGAGCGCGGTCATTGCACGCGGCTATGCGGCGCCGCTCGACCGCTTCATCAAGCGGGTTGCGTCGCGGCCGCCGGTGCACGTGACGGACAGCGCGCGCGTGTAGCTGCTCCGGGTGGCGGCGAGCAACGCAGAAGCCGGCCGCGGTCAGCCGGCGTATGCGGCAGCGCAGCGCACGGTCACGATGCGCGCCGGCGGAAGATTGGCCCAGACGATCCGGCTGTCGCACGCGACGAATGCCGAATCGCCCAGCGGATGACGGCCGGGCGGGCGCAGGTCGTAGGTAAATTGAATCATCACGCCATCGGCCGACAGCACGCGATGACATTGCCCGACGATCGCCGCCACGTCATCACGCGGCAGCGTGCGCAGCGGCAGGCACGACACGATCGCGTCGACCGTGGCGCCAGGCGGCAGCAACCGTTCGAGCTGTCGTGCGTCGCCCGACACGATCGAGATACCGGGAAAGCGTCGCCGCAGATGCCGCACGAACGCCGGCGAGCGTTCGACCACGACGAGGCGCAGCGGCGCCACGCCGCGTTCGAGCAGCGCCGCGGTGATCGCGCCGGTGCCACCGCCGAGTTCGACGACGAGCCCGTCGCCGTCCGGCACCGTGTCGGCCATCTCGCGCGCCAGATGCCGCGAACTCGGGCACAACGCGCCCACCGCGGCCGGCCGGCCGACCCACTCGCGCACGAACAGTGCCGAGACACGCCACGCGTTCGGCCACATCACCGGCGGGGCTCCGGCGCTTGGGCGGCGGGCGGCGGGTTGCCGACGACTGCGCGGGACAGGGCTACGGCGATACGGGCAAGGTTCATGCGCATCCTCCTGGGCGAATCGGTCCGCCGCAGGACGCGCGACGGTCAATCGATTCTAGGAAACGCAAACTTAAGGTGACGTGAAGATTGACCCTGATTTGCCTGACCAATTCGTGCCGGATCGGCGATCGACACGCTGCTGCACGTGCGCGGGATAGCGCTTGCCGACGATCCGATTTGCCCCGGCGCCGTCTGGATCTGCGCGAAATCGTCGGCGGTCAGTCTCCAGCGACAGAAATGGGGTCGGGACGTCGGCGCGCGATGCCTCTCTCCCGCGAACCATCATCTCGCCCACCGCCTCGAGGTCGTCAGCCAAAGCCGTGCGCGAGCAAGCGGGCTTTGAACCGCGCGCCATGCTCGCCACACGGCACGCGCCCCCCTTCACCGCAAGTTGGTTCTCGCCAATTCGACGATCTCGTCGCCGCGCCCGCTGAGGATCGCGCGCAGCATGAACAGGCTGAAGCCCTTCGCATGCGCGATCTCGATCTTCGGCGGCATCGCGAGCTCGTACTTCGACGTGACGACGTCGACCACCGCCGGCCCGTCATGCTCGAACGCCGTCCGCAGCGCTTGCTCGACGTTCTCCGAATGCTCGACGCGCACGCTGAAGATACCGGCGCCCTTCGCGATCGCCGCGAAATCGGTCGGGCTCAGGTCGACGTTCGTGTCGAGATAGCCAGCCGCCTTCAGCTCCATCGACACAAAGCCGAGCAGGCTGTTGTTGAACACGACGACCTTGATCGGCAGCTTGAGCTGGCGTGCGGTCAGCAGATCGCCGAGCAGCATCGACAGCCCGCCGTCGCCCGACAGCGACACGACCTGCCGCCCCGGATGCGCGCCCTGCGCGCCGAGCGCCTGCGGCATCGCATTCGCCATCGACCCGTGGTTGAACGAACCGTGCAGTTGCCGCTTGCCGTTCATCGTCAGGTAACGCGCGGCCCATAGCGTCGGCGTGCCGACGTCGGCCGTGAAGATCGCGTCCTCAGCCGCGACTTCGTCGACGATCTTCGTCAGGTACTGCGGATGGATCGCGCGGCCCGGCGGCTCGGCCACCGCGAGATCGTCGAGTCCCTTGCGCGCGGCCGCGTAATGTTTCAGCGCGTTCTCGAGGAAGCGCCGCTGCGTCTTGCGCGTCAGGCGCGGCAGCAGCGCCGCGATCGTCTCCTTCACGGTGCCGACGAGCCCGAGCGCGAGCGGGGCGCGATGGCCGAGTTGCGAACCCTTCCAGTCGATTTGCGCGATCTTCGCATTCGTCGGATAGAACGGCCGGTACGGGAAATCCGTGCCGAGCATCAGCAGCGTGTCGCACGATTCCATCGCGTGATAGCCGGAGCTGAAACCGATCAGCCCCGTCATCCCGACGTCGAACGGGTTGTCCCATTCGACGAACTGCTTGCCGCGCAACGCATGCACGACCGGCGCGCCGAGCGTGTCCGCCAGCGCGACCACTTCGTCGTGTGCGCCCTGCGTGCCGCTGCCGCACAGCAGCGTGACCGCGTCCGATTCGTTGAGCAACGCCGCGAGCCGGTCGAGATCGGCATCGGCCGGCAGGATCGACGGCGGCGCCGATTCGCTCCACGCGGGCGCTTCGTCGGGGCCGTCGCCGAGCGCGATGTCGCCCGGCAGCACGATCACCGCCACGCCGCGCTCCTCGATCGCGGTGCGCATCGCGCGCGCCAGCACGCGTGGAAACTGCGACGCGTTCGTCACCAGCTCCGCGAAATGGCTGCATTCACGGAACAGGTCCTGCGGATGGGTTTCCTGGAAGTAGCCCAGGCCGATCTCGGTCGACGGGATGTGCGCGGCGATAGCCAGCACCGGCTGGTGATTGCGGTGACAATCGTACAGTCCGTTAATCAGGTGCAGGTTGCCGGGGCCGCAACTGCCCGCGCACACCGCGAGCCGCCCGGTCGACGCGGCATCGGCGCCGGCCGCGAACGCTGCGCTTTCCTCGTGCCGCGTGTGCATCCAGCGGATCGAGCCGATCTGGCTGAGGCTGAACGACAGGCCGTTCAGGCTGTCGCCCGTCACGCCCCAGATGCGCTCGACGCCCGCTGCCGCCAGCGTCTTTGCCAGGTATTCCGCCATCGTCTGTCTTGCCATGATGCCCTCGCTCGTTGATCGATTGTCGATTGATCCGGCTCCGGCACCTGCGGCCTTCGCCGATGACGGAACGAGCATACGCGATCGCGTCGAACGGCGTCGTGACGGTGCAATCGGCATGCGCGACAGCTCGGCCGGGCCCGTCCGCGCAGCCGGGCCGCCCTTTCGGCCAGGTCGGACGAGCGTCGCCGCATGGGCCCACCCGGGCACGCAGGTGAACGGGGGCTCGCCAGGCTGCCGACCCCACCATGCGCTATACCGGCAGCGCATCCGTCGACAGGATCTCCTTGAGCACCATGAACAAGCGCACCTGCCGCACACCGGGCAGGTACAGCAGTTGCCGGCATGCAGGCGGTTGAAGCTGTCGTTGTTCGCGCGTGCGCACCCGCATGAAGCAGTCGAATTCGCCGGTCACCGCGTGACACTCGATGCATCCCGATACCTTCCGCGCGGCTTTCTCGAAGGCGACGAATGCTGCCGGCGTCGACGACGATGGGCGGCGACGTGCGACTCGTGTGAGACGGCTTCGACATCGGTATCCGCCACGGTTGGGAAGATGCGATGGAGAGCGTGCGACAGGCGGGCGGCAAGCCGTATCCGATTCCGGCCGGCTGTTCCGAACATCGGTTCGGCGGGCCCGGGTTCGTCGGCTTCGCGGAGGAAATGCGTGCGCAGGAGGCGGAACCCGGCTTCCCGTTCGATTACATCGTGGTCTGCTCGATGGCGGGCAGCACGCAGGCGGGAATGGTCGTCGGCTTCGCGGCCGACGTGCGCGCGGACCGCGTGATCGGCATCGATGCGTCGACGACTATTTCCCCGGCTTCCCCGAACCCTGCCCATCATCCGTCACAGCCGTTCCAACGCCCGCCTGACGGCATCCTCGGTCGCCTCCCACACGCGATTCAATGCTTCCGGCCCGCCGTCCCGCATTGCATGCTCCGCGCTTGCGCACGCGTCGCGCGCCTCGACGTCGCCCGCCAGCGCGAAACCGCCTCGCATCGAATGCAGTTCGATGCGCAGCGTATCGGCGTCGCCACTCGCGAGTGCATTGCTGATCACATCGAGCGACTGCAGCGTCGCATCGTGAAGCGTGCGCCGCACCTCGTCAGTCATCGCGGGCGCAACGGGCGGCCGCTCAAGCGCTGGCTCGGACGATACCGCATCGCGCCCCGCGTGCCGCCGCAACGCCGCGTCGAGCGTCTCGATCGACAGCGGCTTGAGCACGACCTCTACCGCACCGGCTTGCGCGCAACGCCGCCGATCCTCGTCCGTCGCGTGTGCCGTCATCGTGATCACGGGCACGCGAGCGCCCTGCTCGCGCAGGAAGTTCGCGAGCGCGAAGCCGTCGAGTTCCGGCATGCCGAGATCGGTCAGCACAACGTCGTACTGCCGCTCGAAGAACGCGCGCATCGCCTCCACGCCGTTGGATACGATCGTGGCGTCGTAGCCCAACGCATCGAGCTGGTCGCGCAGCAGCGCGCGGCTCGCCGGATGATCCTCGGCGACAAGCACGCGCAGCGGCTCGCCATCGTCGGCCTGCGCATCTGCGCCAGCTTCCGCGCCCGACTCGAATGCCGCATCGGCGTCGTGCTCGTGCGCCGTATCCGCGAACGTCTCGGACTCCGGCACATCGGCCCGCCACCCGGCCGGCGCTTCGGGCAGCGGCAATGCCGCCACGAAAACCGTGCCTTCGCCTAGCCGGCTGTCGACACGCAACTCGCCGCCCATCAGCGTCGCGATGCGCCGGCACAGCGGCAGCCCGAGCCCCGTGCCGCCGAAGCGCCGGTAAATCGACGCGTCGGTCTGGATATAGACGTCGAACAGTGTCGGCATGCTGTCTTCGGGAATGCCGATGCCCGTATCGCTGACGGCGATTTCGACGCCACTGCCCGTCGGACCCGCGTGCGCGAGCCGCACGTCGATCGTCACGCGGCCGCGCTTCGTGAACTTGATCGCATTGCTGACGAGGTTCGAAATCAGTTGCCGCAACCGCGTCGAATCGCCCACGTAGCCATCGGCCAGATCCGGGGCAACCCGGCACGTCAGCGCGAGGTTTTTCGCATCCGCGAGCGGACGGAAAATCGTAGCCACGTCGTTCACGACGCGGCGCAGGTCGAACGGGATGCTTTCGAGCACCATCTGGTTCGACTCGGCCTTCGACAGGTCGAGCACGTCGTTGATCACGCGCAGCAGCGCATCGGACGACGACATGATCGTCTTCAGGCGCCGCCGCTCCTGCGACGGCAGGGCCGCGCGCTCCATCAACTCGAGATTGCCGACGATCGCATTGAGCGGCGTGCGGATCTCGTGGCTCATCGTCGCGAGGAAGGTCGACTTCGCCGTGTTCGCGTGCTCGGCGGCTTCGCGGGCCTCGTGCAGCTTCTCCTCGGCCTGCTTGCGCGCCGTGATGTCGAGCATCGTGCACAGCAGCACGTCGATCCCGCGGTACCTGGTGCGCACGATGTGCGCCTCGAGATAGGTCGTGCCGCGTCCCGCGCGCTCGACGGCCAGCTCTCGCGTCACGCGCGTACGCGCGTTGCCGCCCTGCGCGCCGGCCCGGTACGCCAGCCACAGTTGTCTGCCGAGCGGCTCGCCGATCATGTCGCGCTCGTACGCGGTCATCGCGTCGTTGCGTACGATCGTTTCGCCGTCGGCGAACGACAGCAACACGAGCCCGGCCGGCGCCGTGCGGATCAGCGTTCGGTTGAGCGCCTCGCTTTCGATCAAGCGAATCGCGCGCCGATTCGCCGGACGCAACGCGCGCCGGTCGAACATCACGATGGCGAACCACAGCAGCCCGATCGCGAAGAGCGCGGGTGCGACCGTCAAGCTCGCGCTCCACGCGATGTCGCTCAGAACGGCACGCCATGACACGGCTGCCATCACCACCTGGTCCGATCTCGGTACGCGGTCGCTGATGACGAAGTTCATGCCGACGCGATGGACGACCGCTCGCCCACTGGCCTGCAGACGCGCCTGCTCGAGCGCACGGGCCACCATCGCCCTGTCGGGCTGCCCGCCGAGCAGGAGACCTCCATCGGCATCGACGAGCGCGTATTCCCTGCCGGCGCCCGGCGAGCGCAGTATCCCCTCTATCAGCGGCGGGCTGTTGATAACGAACCAGACGACTGGCCTGCCGTTCGCGCCGAGCACCCATTGCACCATCCGCAGCACGGAGCGTCCGAGCAGCGGATCGAATCGCCGCTCGAGCACAATCGTGCTTTGACGAGCGACGGGCGCCATCGATACGGCTGTATCTTTCGTTGTCGGCCGCAGTTGCTCGACCCACGCCCTTACGTCGAATCCCGCTGGCAGCGCAAGCGCCCGTTTCACCAGCGGATGCCCTGCCGTAACGATGAAATCGCCGTCCGGATCGATCAGATAGGAAGTGCCGCCCGGATCGGCCGGTTGCGGCGGAGGCAGGACGCCCGTCACCTCGACCCGCCCGAGATAGCGCGCGAGGTAAGGCAAATGGCTGTTCGCCGATGCAGCCCGCGGGATGTCGGCGAATGCGGCGATCGCGATTCGCCCTATGCGTCCGACGAATGTCTGCATGCCGTGCTTGCCGGCGAGCAACCCGGGCAAGACCGGCGAATCGTCGACAACGCCGGCCCACTGCAGCTCCATGTCTTCGACATAGCGGTTCCGCAGCGCCCTCATGATTTCCAGCTCGGCCACGAGTTCGGCCCTGCGCCCCGTGAACTCGACGCGAAAGCGCTCGAGCGATTCCTGCACGTCGAGCCGCAAGACCAGCGTCGCGCACAGTAGCATGAACACCGAAATCGCAGCACCGCTTGCGTACAGCAGGATCTGCTGCTGGCGCCGAATACGACCGGGATTGAATGGCTTGCGAACGGCCGCCGTGCCGTGCGAGAGAAGTCTTTTCAGCTTTGCGGGCATGTCATATCGGTCTCGTCTCTCCTGGCCGGAAATACCGCGTCATTCACCGGTGCAGGCGCATCGGGCTCCTAGGAACCGGGGTAGTCGTGCCGCATGCGTCTCGCCGACGGCGCATCGCCGTCAGGCGCAATGGAGCGATTTTGCTCATCGGCATAGCGGACGACAGCGGCACGACCCGCGCGTAATCCTTGCCCGCAGCCCGCCTGCCGCGATCGCCGAGGAAAACGCGCGAGGGTATCGGGCGAGGCGGCCGGGCATGGCTCGCTATCGTTTCGAGGTTTTCGACGTAGCGGTTCCGAAGTGCGCTGACCACCTCGATCTCCTCGAGCAGGTCGGCCTTGCGGACGAGGCGCTCCGACCGGAACCGCGCAATCGGTTCCTGAAGATCCGTGTGACAAGCGCCATGCAACCCAGCACGAACACCTCGATCGCCACGCTGCTCCCATACAGCAGCCGCCGACGCGAGACGCGCCCGGGCTCGAACGGCTTGCGGCAGTGGACGTCGCGTACGCGATCAGCGTTCTCAGTCTATCGGGCATACATGTCGTCAAAGGCGGCCCGGCCACGCCGCTGCCTCATGCGCGGTCCGGATCGATCGGCACCGCCGCCGGTTGGCGGCTACGCATCGGTTGCCGGCAAATCGGGCAACTGCCCCTCGCTCGCATAGCGGATCAGGTCCGCATCGCGGATGATCCCGAGCTTCTTCATCGCGCTCGATTTCTGCGAACTGATCGTCTGCTTGCTGCGGTGAAGCTGGACGGCGATCTCGCCAACCGTCAGGCCGGCCCCGTAAAGGCGCACGACCTCGATTTCGCGGGCGGTCAGCAAGCGCGTGCCGGCCGACGGCTGGCAGTCCTCCAGCAGCTTCTTGACGAACGGCGACAGATAATTCGCCCCGACGAACGCCGCATGTACCGCGCCGACCAGATGCGAAATCGCATCGGACTTGCTCAGGATGCACGCGACGCCCTGCTTCTGAATCGCGAGCAGCACGCTCGGGTTGTCGATCATCGTGATCGTCACGAGGCGCAGCGCCGGATAGCGGCGCTGGAGGAACGACAGCAGCGACAGGCCGTCGCCGTACTTGCCGCCGGGCATCACGTAATCGACGACGAGCACGTCGCTCTGCTGCTCGTCGAGCATCGCCACCAGATCAGTCGAATTCGAGACGGTGCCGAGCAGCTTGATCGTGCTGCTGCCTGCGAGCGCCTGCGACATCCCGAGCGCGGACGAAGGATGATCGTCCGCCACCATCACTCGCACAAAAAATTCATCCATCTTTATTCTTCTCCCGATACACGCGGCCCGACGTGCCATGTTGAGCGACGCGCCGGGATTCGAATCGATCGCGCAACACGCTTGCGTTGCGGTATTGAGCGAACCGGGCGGTGCGCAGCGTAATTTTAAGATAATAGACGGGTTCCGGGGCGCGGCGGTACGATCGGCGTGGCCGCTGACAGCCGCAACGGCCCGACGCGCCGGACACAGCATCCGGCACGAATCTTCGGCGGCCCACGGACCGCCGCCCGCACACACCCGATCGGCGGCGTCCCCCAACGCCGTCGATCCATCCTGTCCCGCCGGGCAGCTGGAGCTACCCTAACGTTTGATCACGGACTTGTCCGATTCACCCGAACCGTCATCCGCTGCGTGCTGCCACTCGACGATCACACGCCGCTTCTGCGACGGCGACATCATGATGAATTCGTTCAACTTCGTCAGAAAATCCCGTCTGGATTTCTCCGGCAACGTCGCGAATCCAAGCAGCAGCCCGAACACCTTTCCCATATAGCGCACGGCCTTACCCTTCCTTCTTCAGTCGAAATCACGCGGCACCCTGCGATGCGGCGTGCCTGCCTTCCTCGTTTGACGCCGGGCGGCCTACGCCGCCGCCGCGCCGCGTTTTTCTTATCGCCCCGGCCCGTGTGCCGCCGCCGGCATGGCATCCAATGCCGGCCGCTTGTCCATCGCCCCGGCCGGAAAGTCGATCCCGCGCCGCCGCGCGATGCGGACCAGCGCGCGGCGCAGATCGGCGAGCATCACGGGTTTGGTCAATATGCATTCGACGTTCGACGCCGCATAACGCCGGGCGTCGTCGGGCGCCAGATGCGAGGCCACGACGATCATGTCGCACGGCAGCGCGCGCGCATGGACGGCTTCCGCCAGTTGGCGGGCCGACATGTCGGGCAAGTCCGCACCCAGCAGCAGCATGTCCCAGCCACCGGTCGCGAGCAGATCGAACGCCGCGCCGCCTGACGACACGCATCGAACCGTACAGCCGAGTACGTCCAGTTGCTCGCGGAAGATCGACCCGTTCACGGATGCATCGTCGGCAACCAGCACGCGTGGCACACGCGTGCCGGAACCCGGCACCGCCGGCAGACCGCCATGGGTAGCGCGACCCGGCCCGCGTGTCGACTCGGCCGTGGCGCCCCGCGCCTGCTCGAGCGCCGTGCGCAGCCCGTTCAGCGAATAGCTCGACACGCGGATCGTACGGCCCGCGACATTCGGCTGCAGCGGGCCGTCCGGCGTGGCCAGTACAACTGGCGTGCCGCCGCCGAGGCTGTCGAGCTCCTCGCGCCGCCATTGGTCGGAATCGCCGAAGAGCACGATCGCGTGAGCACGCGCGAGGCACCCGGCGGCAATCCCGATCGGACTCGGATGCATCGCGACGTCGAATCCCCATGCACGCAGATGCGGGAACGCGAACGCGCGCCATGCGTCCTCCGGCGACACGACGATCAGCGTCCGGCCGGCGCCCGCACCTGCGCCGATCGGGACTTTCCGCGCAATCCCCATGCGCAACGGCAGGCGCACGGTGAACACGCTGCCGATGCCCGGCGCGCTATCGACCGCGATCGTCCCGCCCATCACCGCGACCAGCCGGTCGCACAGCGCGAGCCCGAGCCCCGTGCCGCCGTACCGTCGCGTGATCGACGCATCGACCTGCGAAAACGGCTTGAACAACCTCGTCCGGTGTGCAGGATCGATCCCGATGCCCGTATCCTCGATGCCGATCGCAAGCTCGGGCGCACCGCGCGCGTTTCGCCCTACCGCCACGCGCGCGACGATGCGCCCTTCGCTCGTGAACTTGATCGCGTTGCTCAACAGGTTGCCGACCACCTGCGCGAGCCGCGTCGGGTCACCGCGCATGCGCTGTGCGCCGCTCGCATCGATATCGGCGAATAGCGGCAATCCTTTCGCCTTCGCAACCGGCGCGAACGCCGCGAGCTCGCGCTCGATCACCGCAATCACGTCGAACTCGATCGACTCGACCGACATCGCGCCGGCTTCGATCTTCGAGAAATCCAGGATGTCGCTGACGATCGCGAGCAGCCCCTCGGCCGATGCCCGCAGCGTTTGCACGCGGCTCTGCTGCGACGCATCGAGCGCCGTGCGTTCGAGCAGTTCGAGATTGCCGAGGATCACGTTCAGCGGCGTGCGGATCTCGTGGCTCGTCGCGGCAAGAAACGACGATTTGGCCGCATTCGCCGAATCGGCCGCGCGCACAGCTTCCTCGAGCTGGTGCACGAGACGGCGCTGCGCGCTCGTGTCGGCGAACGCCGCGATCAGCACGTCCTCCCCCTCGTAACGCGCGCTGTGCGCGATGACCTCCAGATGCAGCGGCATATCGCCGTGTGCATCGAGCACGAACTCGGTCATCATCGTCCGGCCGCCCCCGCCTTGCGCGACGAACGCGTCATACTTCTCGAGCACCTGCGCGGACAGCGCATGATGATCGCCGCCGTGCGGCAGCAACATCTGCGTCAGCGCGTCGCTCGCGAGCATCACGCGCCGGTCGGACAGCGACACGAGCCCGATACCGACCGGCGCCATCGCGACCACGCTGCGGCAGAGCGCCTCGCTGTCGAACACGCGCGCCGAGCGCGCGTAGACCGGCACCAGCACGCGCCGGTGGAATCGGACGAGCAGCAGCCACATCACGGCGATCGCGACGAGTGTCGCCGCCGCCAGCGAGCCGGCCTGCACGCCGATGCCGGCCACCACGTCGGCCCACGACAGCGCATACGCGATCGTCCAGCCCGTCGCGGCGAGCTTGCCGCGGAACACGATCGTGCCGTCGCGAAAGAGCGGTTCGCCGGGTGCGCGATCGCCGTGGGCGACGTCGAGGCTCAACAGGCGCTCGGTCAGCGCGTTCGTGCGCTCGACACCGGGATCGACCGCAATGAGCCGGTTGTCCGCGGACGCGATGAAGAACACGCCAGCCTGCGTGCGCTCGGCCAGCCACGACAGCAGGTATTCGGGCGCGTATTCGGTGACCAGCACCGCGAACGGCTGGCCGCTGGATCGGGCCTCGGCGGCCAGCCGGATGCGCACCTGCCCCGTGACCGGATTGAGGTAGGGCGGCAACCAGCGGACGTTCGGTCGGCCATCGTCCGGCGCGGGCGGCCGACCGTCGAAATCCACGTGCAGCGCATCGAACACCTTGGCGCGCGCGTCGGTCGACGCGAGCGCCGGGTCGTCGCGCGACAGGTGCGGCACGAGCCCGAACATCCCGGTTCGCGTGCTGTAGTGATAGCCCTCGAGCGTGCGCCCGCGATTGATCGAACTCGCCGCGCAGATGCGCGACAGCAGAAACGACAGGGCAAGGTAACGCGCGACCTCGTCGCGTTGCGCGGTTGCGCCCGGCACGCCGACCACGAGCGACGGAAACGGGGTGATCGCAAGCTGCTGGCCGTTATCGAGGAACGCCTTCGTGACGTCCGCCGGCGCCGGGCCGAGTTCGCGCCAGATCAGCTGCGTATTCGTGACGCCGTTCCTGAACGACGTCTCGGCCACCTGGACCTCGCCGGCGGTTTCTTCGACACCATTCAGGAAATTGCGCCGCTCGCCGTCCAGATAGCCGTAAACGATCGACGTAATCCCGAGCCCGCAGGCAATCAGGATCAGGACCGTGACGACGATGCCGCCCCCGAACATCGAGATGCTCTGGTAGCGGCGGATGGACTGAAGTGTGCTGTATGGCATGGCTCGACGTGACGGCGCCCGAGGATGCGGGCATGCGGCAGATTCCCTGCCGGACCGGGCGTCACGATGGGTACATTCGGGGTAGCGATGTCCCAATCATGCCAAACGACACTGCGAAAATCAGTCTTGCATTATCTTTTTAGTACAAATCCGATACCATCGAGAGATGATTTTGAACTTGAACGAAAGTTCATCGCGAGATCAGGTCGGGAGCCTGTCCGATCGGACGAGTCGTGTCGTCGATTCGCGGCGGGCGGCCGCGCAAACGAAATACCGCCGGCAAGCCGGCGGCAGAAAAGACGCATCCACGGTAGACGCAGCGCGCCGGAGTCCCTTTCCGCCGCGCCGGCCCCCTCAGTTCTGCGTGAGCGGATTCAGCGTCGTGCACAGGAAGCCCGTGCAGTTCTTCGGCGTGAAATAGAACGACGCCATCACCGGCGTGGGAGAGCCGAGCGCGAGATCGCTCAGATACGCGCTGCCCTGTGCGCCGAACGTGTTTGCTTGCTGAACGAAGCTTGCGCCAGTCGACTGGATCGCGGCCGACTGGTACGAGAAGGTCGGCGACTGCGTCTGGTCCTTCACGTAGATCCACGAGATCGCCGTGCCGAATGCCATCCCGCCCTTCGCGCGATAGCCCTTCGCCCCTTCACTGTTGGCCTGTGCGATGAAGTCGCCGACGGTCGACGTCGGCGCCAGCGCGTCGTACGTATAGGTCGCGTTCGACGCGTTGTTCTTCATGTACACGTTCGCCTGCACGGCGCCCACCATCATCGGGCCGAGGAGCCAGTAGCCCGACTGGCCCTGGCCGTTCGCCTGCGTGAGGAACGCATTCGCGTCGGCCGGCAGGCCCGTCGTCGTGTACGTGTAGGTGGCGGACGAACCGCCATCCTTGCGATAGAGATCGCCGTACGTGAGCGGTCCTTCGTAGCGATAGCCGCTCGCCCCTTGCGCGTTGGCCGCATTAACGAAGGACGTCATGTCGGCCGGCGCCGTCTGCAACTGGTACGTGTAGGTCTGCGCGGTGCCGTCGTTCACGAAGATCGACTGCGTTCCGCCGTTGCCCGCCGCGTAGAAGTAGTCGCCCAGATAGCGATAGCCCTTCGCGCCTTCGTTGTTGACCAGCGTCAGGAAGCTCGCGCGATCGGCCGCGACAGGTTGCGCCTCGTAGCGCCAGGTCAGCGTGCTGCCGCCCGAGCCCCCCGAACCGCCGCTGCCGCCGGATCCCGTTCCGCCCGAACCCGTGCCGCCTGTCCCGCCGCTGCCGCCGTTGTTGCTCGTGCCCGAGCCGCCCGACGAAGCGGGTGAGGGATTGTCGTCGCCGCCGCAAGCGGTCAGCGCGAGGCAGGTCAATGCAATCAGTGCAGCGGCTTTCATCGGGATCACCTTCCAAACGAACAGGACGAACAGGACGAACGAGGCCCGTACGCGCGGATCACGCCGCACGCACCGACCATCACGAATCACGAATCAGGATCGGCCGGCGGCCCCCGCCGGCCCGGCGACGTCAGTTGACCTGCAGCTGGCCACCGCGGCCCAGCCCGCCCTTGACGTCCTGCGCCTTGTAGCTGCGCAGCGCCACGACCATCTTGTTCCACGCGTCGATGAACGCGAC